>NZ_JAHUWQ010000001.1:0-2382737 GCF_019218915.1 Achromobacter sp. ACM05 | reverse complement strand
ACTCGCCACCAGACCGAAGTCCGTGCTGCCGTTCGACTTGCATGTGTAAGGCATCCCGCTAGCGTTCAATCTGAGCCAGGATCAAACTCTTCAGTTTAATCTCTGTATTTGTTTCGTATTCTTGGTCTGAATAAATCCAAACCAGGTCATACGTCGCTACTCAAAGGAAGTGAGGTATGTTCTTAAACTTGACGTCTAAGGTACTTCACTTCTAGTGAGCACTTGATTTCTTGTGCTTGCGATCCAGGCCGAAACCCAAACCGCTGCACTCGCATCAAGCGCCCACACTTATCGGTTGTTTAATTGTTAAAGAGCGGTACTGCTAAATTCTGTACTACTGGTTTCTGCCTTCAACTTCGGCCAACTTCGCTTTCGCGTCGTCGCTGTCGTTGCAGCAGAGAAACGAGATTATGAAGAAGTTTTTATCGCTTGTCAAGTCAGCTGCGCATTTTGCCTTGCTTTCTTGCTGCGACCTCTTCAGGTCTCGCCAAGACTTTCGCCCTGCCTAGCAGCTGCCGAAACATCAGGGTAAACCCTAATTTTTCGGCAACTGCCAAGCCCAAGACTATAGCACAATTTTTGCAGATCTTGCAACTGGCTTCTGCCTAATTTGCATCGATCTTTGCAATAACCGCAGAGCGCTCATTTCTGATTGCCGTTGCGGCAGGTGATGCCGGGATGCCCCGCCTCGCCTGTTGCACTTGCTTGGCTTCGCGTCTCAAAAACTGTGTGAGCTGCGAAGGAGCGAGACTATAGCACAGAATTTTGCGCTGTCATGTGGGCGTCGCAAATTATGTTGCTCTCTCTGGAGAGGCGATCTTAGCGCTGTATATATAGACGCTCTATATATATACGCGCCGCAAGTGGACGTATCCCCGAGCCCTCGGGCAGGATTTCCGCGCCTCGCGGCTGGTCCATCCCGGACTACCAACGGATGTAATCGATGTGGCGAAGGCGGGAAAGTTCGCGCCTCACGCTGGCTTCGTTGATCAGCCATGGGGGTGCGCCCACGTCGCTGAGCAGGTGCGGCTCCATGTCCTGGGCCATGTTGCGCATCCGCGCCGTGTTGCGCCAAGCGCGATAGGCGTGCCAAATGCGCGTGAGGAAGCTGCGGTCCGACGCTTGCGCGGCCTCCAACACGGCAGGCGTTGCAGGGAGTGCGGGCGATAGCCCGAGGGGTGCAGAACGCGAAGGTATGGGCGCGACGGGTATGGACGCGACCGTTACGGACGTGACAGGTCCAGCCGTGGGCAGGGGTCCGCGGGGCGTGCCGACCAAGGAAGACGTGGGTATAAGAGGTTGCGCGGTCATAACGGGCTCCTTTTGTTCCGTTTTGGTAAGCGTAAGCGCCCAAAGACCCGCTGAAAATCGAATTGTTTTGGTCCTTTCGGTAAGCTACGATGACCAATATTCTTGAACAGGCCTGCCATGCGGTTGCCGCTGAATACCCTTCCCGCTTTTCGCGTTGTTGCGGAACTGCAGAATCTGCGCGCCGCCGCTGAGCGGCTGCACTTGACGCACAGCGCCGTGAGCCAGCAAATCAAGGTGCTTGAAGAGCAAATTGGCTTTCCGCTTTTCGAGCGTAGCGGCCGTGGCATCGTGCTGAACTCGGCCGGTGCGGCGTTGCTGTGCAGCGTGCAGGGCGCCATGGCGTTGCTCGACGAAGGGCTGATGGCGGCGAACGCGGCCGCGAGCGGGCGCGAACAACGGTTGCGCGTGTCGGTATTGCCATCGTTTGCGCAGCGCTGGCTGTTGCCGCGCATGGCGCGATGGCGCGCCCGGCATCCGGAACTGGCATTGGAGATCGAGACTTCCCAGCAGGTGGTCGATCTGGCGCGGGACGGATTCCATGCCGCGCTTCGGATCGGGCAAGGGCCGTGGGCCGGGGTGGAGTCAGAGCCGCTGTTTGATGTGCCGCTGCCGCTCATCGTGTTGGCGTCGCCTGAGACGTTGGCGGCCCTGCCCGACATTTCGCCCGAAACGCTGGCGCGGCAGCCTTTGCTCGGTGAGCGCGAGCTTTGGCAGCATTGGTTCACGGCGGCCGGTTTTCCGACGCCGGTCACGCCCGTGGCTTCCTTCAATGATGCGGGGATGATGCTGCAGGCTGCCGAGCAGGGTTTGGGCATCACGCTTGGCCGTGAACTGCTGGCGGCCGACGCGCTTTGTGCGGGGCGGCTAGTACAGGTGTCGCCCGTGCGCGTGCATTACGAACTGGGGCAGACCTACCACCTGGTGTACCGGCCGAGCTTGCGGGATTGGGCGCCGCTGAATGCGTTCAAGCAATGGCTGCGCGACGAGTTGGAGATGTCGCGCCAGACGCTTGTGACATCGAAGCCCGAGGACGAAAGCTAGGTCTCAGGCGAAAAAAAAGGTAAAGCGGCGTACAGCTGCTTTACCTTGACCAAAACGCGGCGCCCCGCAGGACGTTGCCTGGAACAGCCTGGTTTCGCTTCGCTCGAAATCCCAGGCGGACGCCGCGACGGCGGCAGTCAATCTTCAATCCCGCTTCAGGCCGCTTTGCGCGCCGATGCCACGACGGGCTGCATCGAGTCGGTTTCATTGAACCGCTGGTGCCAGGAGAACGCTTCTTCCAGCAGATGCGGCGTCTGGCCGCCACGGGCGCAAGCCCGATCGAAATAGTCTTGTAGCGCGTCGCGGTACGACGGATGCACGCAGTTCTGAATGATGGCGCGGGCGCGCTCACGTGGCGCAAGGCCGCGCAGATCCGCCAGACCGCATTCCGTGACGAGCACGTCAACGTCGTGCTCCGTGTGGTCGACGTGGGACACCATTGGCACCACGCTGGAGATGTCGCCGTTCTTGGCCATCGACTTGGACACGAAGATCGCAAGATGGGCGTTGCGGGCGAAGTCGCCTGAGCCGCCGATGCCGTTCATCATGTGCGTGCCGCCAACGTGTGTGGAGTTCACGTTGCCGTAGATGTCGAATTCCAGCGCCGTGTTGATGGCGATGATGCCCAGGCGCCGCACGATCTCGGGTGCGTTGCTGATTTCTTGCGGACGCAGCACGATGCGCTGGCGGTAGTGCTCCATGTTGGCGAGGATCTTCTCGTACACGGGTTTGGATACGGTGATGGACGACGCCGAGGCGAATGCCAGCTTGCCCTGGTCGAGCAGCTCGATCGCGCTGTCCTGCAGCACTTCGGAGTACATGACCAGGTTCTCAAAATCAGACGATTCGAACCCGTGCAGCACCGCGTTGGCGATGGTGCCGATGCCTGCCTGCAACGGCAGCAGCGCGTTGGTCAGGCGACCAGCATCCACCTCGCCGCGCAGGAATTGGTTGATATGACCTGCAATGGCGTTGGTCTCGGTATCGGGCGGCAGCGCGTTGGAGGGGCTGTCGGGCTCTTGCGTGATGACGATGGCGGCGATCCGGGCAGGATCGACCTCGATGCAGGTCTGACCGATGCGCTGGTCCGCAGACACCAGGCCGATGGGCTGGCGGGCGGGACGGTCGCCGGGAACGTAGATATCGTGCAGGCCTTCGATGGCGGCAGGCACGCTCATGTTCAGTTCCACAATGATCTTGTCGGCCTGCTGCACGAACGACGCGGAGTTGCCCACGGACATGGTCGGCACGATCGCGCCGGATTCCGTGATGGCGGCGGCTTCGATGATGGCCACGTTGATGGGACCCAGATGGCCCGCCCGCAACTGCTCCACGGTTTCGGACAAGTGCTGGTCGATGAAGGCGATTTCACCCTGATTGATCTTGCGGCGAAGGGTCGTGTCGACCTGGAACGGCAGACGCCGTGCCAGCGCATTGGCCTGCGCCAGCATTTTGTCGGTGTCGTGGCCGAGTGATGCGCCCGTGATCAACGTGATGGCGAGCGGTTCGCGTTCTGCGCGCGCTGCCAGCGCGGCCGGCACCGACTTACAGTCGCCTGCCCGAGTGAATCCGCTCATTCCGACGGTCATTCCGTCCTGAACCAGTAAGGCGGCCTGTTCGGCTGAAGTGATCCTGGCGTGCAGGTCGGCGTTACGGATCCGGTCGAAAGGCATGGTGTCTCCAAATTCAAAGGCTGGCGGCTTAGGGCCGGGCGTAGCGGCTGGGGTCTGCAGCGCCCGGGCACCGTCTGACGCGGCGTTTCCCGAAGTCCCGAAGGCCGTGGATACGGGCGCCGGGACGATTTTTCGGCAGTATAGGAAGCCGAGGGAAAATCTCGTAATGACTTAAAATCATCCGTTCCAGTCGTTTTTTTCATCATTTGAGTTTTTCTCGCGCACGGCGCGGAGGGTCAGCTTTCCCATGGACGTGCGCGCATTGCGGTATTTCGTGGAAACCGTCAGGCATGCCAGCTTCACGCAGGCGGCCAAGGCGCTGTTCGTCACGCAGTCCACAGTCAGCAAGATGATCCGGCAACTGGAAGAGGAAGCCGGCACGCCGCTTCTGATCCGCGACGGGCACACCGCCCGCCCTACCGATACCGGCCGGGTCATGTATCAGCGTGGCCTGCAAGTGCTGGAGACGATGCGCCAACTGTCGGAAGAAATGCGCCAGACCGCGGAGCTGGGACGCGGGTCTCTCGAGGTCGGTATCCCGCCCATGATCAATCTGCTGTTCACGCCAGTTGTGAAGCGCTTCCGCGAATTGCATCCCGGCATCCACCTGACCCTGCGCGAAGGCACGGGCCAGGCGGTGGAAAACCTGGTGGCCAGCGGCGAACTGGAGGTTGGCGCCACCATCCTGCCTGTCGCCCCCGACGGCGGTCTGGCCGCGCAGGCGTTTGGCAGCTATCCGATCTGGGTGATCGGGCCGCCAGACGCGCCGTGGGCCGGAAAGACGTCGCTGCCGCTGAGCGCGCTGCGCGAGGCGCGGCTGCTGATCCCCACCGACGACTTCGCAATCACCCGGCGGTTGCGGCAGGCGTTCGCCGATGCGGGCCTGCAGCCCAGCATCGCGGCGCAAAGCGCGCATTGGGATTTTCTGGTGGCAATGGCCTCGGCAGGACTTGGCGTGGCCCTCTTGCCCGAACCGCTGATGCAGCGGATGAAGACCCGCGGCCTGAGTACCGCGAAGCTTGCGAAGTCGGGCATCCAGTGGGAGGTTGGCCATATCTGGCTGCAGTCCGGCTATCTGTCGTTTGCCGCGCGTGCATGGTTGCAGGTCTGCGACGCGGTGCTGGGCAAGCCTCGCACGCGGGCGGCACTGGCGTCTGGACGCCAGTTGAAGTGAATCCAAACGTTCGGCTGGTAAACAGGCGTTGCGACAGCCGTCATGGCCGGTCGGCATGCTGATCTGGCCGGCCAAATCCGGCCCCAATTTCCCGGCCCGCTAGCGAGGTCAAGCCCACGAACTAGCACCTCTAAAAATACAGGGACGCAACACCAGTTTTTGTTGCAACGGGTGAGGCGGCGGCTTGTTATGCTGCCGCCTCCACGCGAGCAACTCGCCCCAAAAACATGATCCCGACCACGCTCACTCAGCCCTTTCGCGCCGGCCTCGTCCGCGCGCCCAACCTGGCGGCGCTGCTTGCTGCGCTGCTGCTGGTCTTCTGCTTCCTGCCCGCCTTTGCGGCGCCGCCCGCCGCCCCCGCCGACACCGAAGCCGTTCTGGGTGCGGCCCGCAAGCAGATTGACGAGATCCGCAAGCGGGTCCCCGACGAAACGGACGACGCCGTGCTGCTCAAGCAGCGGGGCGAGGCGCTGGACATCCAGTCCAAGGCGGACGCCGCAACTGAAGCGCTGACGCCGCAACTGGCTAGCGTGACCGCACGCCTGAGCGAACTGGGGACGCCCCCGGACGGCGCGAAGGAAGCGCCGGATGTGGCGGCGCAACGCGCCCAGCTGGAAAAGAACAGCCGCGCGCTGGACGCGCAGATCAAGTTGGCGCGGCTGCTGTCAGTGGATGCCGGCCAGACGGCTGAACAGATTTCAGCCCAGCGGCGCAAGCAGTTTCAGGCACGCTTGGGCGAGCGTCGCGACTCCTTCCTGTCGGGCCAGTTCTGGGCCGAATTCCGCCAGGAGTTTCCCCGGGATCTGGAACGGCTTGAAGCGTTACGCGACGACCTGTCCACCGCCGTGGGACAGACGCCGAAATGGGGTTGGCTGCTGCTGACGGTCGTTGCCGGTCTGGCAATTGCACTGCGCGTCTGGGTTGGACGGTATCTGCTGCGGCTCACGGCAACCCGAGTTCCGCCCGGACGGCTGCGCCGATCGTTTCTGGCAGTGGCCCTCGTGGCGCTTTCGGTCGCCACGCCTGGCGTGATCGCCTTGCTCATCCAGACCGGCCTGGACTGGAGATCGCAACTGTCGGACAGCACCGATTCGCTCCTGACCAACCTGGTAGCCACGGTCTGCTTCGGCGGCTTCGTGTCGGGGATGGGCTACGCCTTGCTGTCCACCAATCGTCCGTCCTGGCGCCTGCCGCCGGTCAGCGACATCGTGGCGAACCGGCTGCGCTGGCTTCCCGGCACGCTGGGCGTGCTGGTGGTCCTGATCTGGCTCGCGGAACGGTTGCCCGTCCTGCTGGACGCCAGCCTGACCACGACCATCACCCTGACCGGCATCGTGGGCGTCCTGAGCATGGCGTTGCTTGCCGCCGTGCTGTTCATCGGCCGCCGCCTGCGCCGCCAGGTCCTGCAGGACAGCGAAGCGCCGATTCCGCTGTGGGTCTCGCTGATGCTGGCCGCCATCTGGACGGTGCTGATCGTCAGCTTCGCCAGCCTGCTGCTCGGCTACGTGGCGTTCGGCAGCTTCCTGGTCAAGCAGGTGTTGTGGGTGCTGATCGTGCTGGCGTCGGCCTACCTGGCCTCGACGCTGGTCGAGGACGGTTTCAGCACCTTGTTGGGCACGGCGCACCGCGAAGGCGGTGAAGGCGAAGGGCCCAGCATGCGCGATCAGGCCGCGGTGCTGCTGTCCGGGTTGGGTCGCGTGGCGATCGCGCTGCTTGCCATCATTCTGGTGTTGGCGCCGTTCGGCGAAGCGCCGATGGACCTGGTGCAGCGCTTTGACCAGCTTCGCAAGGGCCTGGCTATCGGCGAGGCGCAGATCCGGCCCGGCGCGGTGCTGCAGGCGTTGATCGTGCTGGCGTTGTCGCTGCTGGGCGTGAAGATGCTCAAGCGCTGGCTATCCAACCGCTATCTGCCCACCACGGAGCTGGACCCGGGGATGCAGTTGTCGGCCGCGACGCTGTTTGGGTATGGCGGCTTCGTGCTGGCCGTGGCGTTGTCGCTGTCGGCCGCGGGAATCGGACTGGAACGGGTCGCGTGGATCGCGAGCGCGCTGTCGGTGGGTATCGGTTTTGGCCTTCAGGCGGTGGTGCAGAACTTCGTGTCGGGCCTGATTCTGCTGGCCGAGCGGCCGGTGAAGGTGGGCGACTGGGTTTCGCTGGGCGGCGTCGAAGGCGACATCCTGCGCATCAATGTGCGCGCCACCGAGATCCAGATGGGAGACCGGTCGACGGTGATCGTGCCCAACTCCGAATTCGTGACGAAAACGGTGCGCAACGTGACGCGGTCCAATCCGCTTGGCCTGGTGCAGATCAAGCTGCCCATGCCGTTGTCGACGGATGCCGAGCAGGTGCGTGAACTGATGCTGCAGGCGTTGGCGGATCACGAAGACGTGCTGGAGTCGCCGGCGCCCAACGTCTTCCTGGACGGTATCGACGCAGGCCACCTGATCTTCAATGCAAGGGGCTATGTGTCGTCGCCGCGTGCCGCGTACGGCGTGCGCAGCGCGCTGCTGTTCACGGTGCTCAAGCGCCTGGACGAGGCCAAGCTTGAAGTGTCGTCCCCGCCGACCATGCTGCTCGCGTCGGCGCCGGAACCCGCGCAGGCGCCCGCGCCCGTCGCGGTCCCGCCGCCCGCCACGCCCTGATTGCCGTCATGCACAGGCCGCTTCAACCGGGAGAGTACAGGTCGGCAAACTGTTGCCGCTCAACGCGAGGGTTGCGCAGTGGCGGCGCGGTGAACGCGGCGCTGCGGGCTGACAGCACCGGATAGCCCTGCACTGCCGGCGTTGCCGCCGCCTGCGGCAGCGCCGGCGCCGTGCCTGCAGTCTGGACGGGCGTCTGCGGCGCGACCTGCGCCACGGCGCCGCTGTCGAACCGGTGGTCCGCCGTCGTCAGCGCAGGATTGGTGCAGAGCCCCTGCGCCACCAGTGCCGCCTTGGTGCGATCGTCGGTCTGGCACAGGATGTCGATGGCCGCGGTTTCCAGACGCCGGGAGCGATCCGCGTCCTTGGTCGATGCCGCCGCCTGCATCGTGCGCTCGAAGTTGCGGCGCAGACTGCATTTCTGGTCCTCGATCGGAATCGCGACGTTCATCCCGAAACCCACCACGGACCCGCCGCCGCCCGCTGACACCATGCAGCTGTCCGACGAGAACGAGCCGTAGAAGCTCTGGCCGCCAACCGGCGGTGCGCTGCGCAACGTGCTGGTCCCGCTGTTGCTTGAGTTGAGTGTGATGCCCTGGTTGTTGCCCGCGTTGGTCGACCCGGACGATGCCGACGTCGTGGAACTGGACGTGCTGGTCTGCGCCCCCGCCGACATGGCGGCGAGCGACAGGGAGATGGCTAGAACGATGCTCTTCATGATGTCCCCTCGCCCGGACGGCCGAAGCCGTCCGGATAATTGGGTCAGCGATTGAACCCAACGACATGGCCCACCGGGCCGACGCCGTGTATCGACCCGAACGCGCCGATATTTGCCGCGTGGAACGAGCCCGTCGCCGAGGCGCTCGTATCCGTCTTGCCGAACGTTGCGCCGCCGTTGGCGATGCTGTCGCCGACCATGATCGGCGCGTTGCCCGACACATGCCCGTACGACTCGCTATTGGCGTACTGCCGCGTGCTGGTGACGACTTGCGTGCCGTCGCGGCTGAACGATCCGCCGACTTCCGCGATGCCGCCCGTGCTGCCGAACGACGTCTGGCTCGACGAGCCGTAGCCGTTCACCTGGGTGGCCACCACCGAACTGCCTGTGGAGATGGACGAAGCGGTACCGTTGATGGCGCCGGCGTGACCGGTCACCGAACCGCCGACCTGGCCCGGGCCAGTGGCGTAAGCCGATGCGGCAAACAATGACAACGCGGCGACTGCTGCGAGCTTTTTCATTTGAGCTCCTCCTGATCCGTCTGCACGGATGCACAGGTGCCGGAGACCGACCGGCGCGGACCGTTACTACCCAGGAACTGCGCCCTTGCATTCGCAGGGCGTGGGACTTTCGTATTGGTACGGAATGATTGCGCCGTCCTAGGCAGGTCGGTATCGGTTAAACGAACGACCGGGTCTTTCTGGAGGATGGACTCGCGAATTACACAAACCTGAAAGCGGAGATACCGGCTTCGCACGGCCATGCGTATGGATGACGCAATGCGTCCGTCAAGCTCCGCTTGCGGGTGGGTTTCAACTCAAAGGATGGGGCCGCGCGCGTGAGGCTCACGCGTGATATCTAACGCGCCAGGCGTAGCAGCCAGCCGGTCTCGCGTCGCGCCAGCATCAGGTCCACGGCCACCAGCACAAGCAGGAAGCCGCATTCCGCCACGTACAGATTGCCAAGCACCTGATAGCTGCCCAGCAGGACAATGCCGGTCACGCCCGCAAGATACGCGGGCCAGGCGGGCGGCAGCCCGGACGCAACGCCGCTTGTGCGGCGCGACAGGCATAGCCACGCAACGAGCGGCAATCCAAGCATCGACAGGGGAATGTAGATGGCGATGGCAGACAGCAGGACCACAACGCCGAATTGCGTATGCAGGTACAGGGACATCAGGGCAATGATGCCGACGGCGACATACCAGAGCAGGCGGACGGAAATGAGACGAGTCAATGTGACGGCTCGGTGATTCATGAAGCGGGCTGGAATCGAGGTTTTCGGCCATACTACTCCCGCCTTGCTTACCCCCATCAATCGGAGAACAAGCCATGATTCAGGAGATTGCCAGCATCCACGTCCGCGAAGGACAGGAAGCGCTGTTTGAAGCCGGTGTTACCCAGGCGAAGCCGCTTTTTCTGCGCGCCAAGGGCTGCCATGGCATGGAACTGTACCGCAGCATCGAGCAGCCGCAGCGCTACACGCTGGTGGTGGATTGGGAAACGGTCGAAAACCACATGGTGGATTTCCGGGAATCGGCCGACTTCCAGGAATGGCGCAAGCTGGTCGGAGGCTTTTTCGTTGAGCCGCCCCAAGTGCACCACGAGCAAAAAGTGATTTGAACGTTCGGCGCCGGTCCAGCGGCTGCGCGGACCGGCGCTTATTCTTCCGGGGGCTCGTTGTATTTGCGAGCGCTGCGCCGGAACGCATCGGCGGGATACTTGTTGGCGTTCTTCACCATCTTGCCGGCAACCGCCTGCGGGATATCAATGCCAAGCTGATCCGCCAGGGCCACCAGATACATCTGCACGTCGGCGATCTCGTCCGCAGCGTCCGCAAGCCGGGCGGCCGGCAGATTGCGCGACTCGTCTTCATCCAGCCACTGGAACAACGAGACGAGTTCGCCCGTTTCCCCCGCCAGCGCCATCCCCAGATTCTTGGGCGAATGGAATTGCTGCCATTCGCGTTCAGCCGTGAACTGGCGCACGGCGAGGCGGATTGCTTCCAGGTCTGACATGGGAACTCCCAAAGAAATGGCGCCTCGTTACGCGCAGGCCAGCCGAGCGCTGGCTGCAAGCGCGACCGCGACCGTCGTCCGCACGTCCGCCAACGCCCGGTGGGTCGGCTGCGAGGCGCCGACGTGCCGCGCCAGGATGTCGAGCTTGTGCGACGGCAACTCCGGCCACGCGCGGCGCGCCAACGCCAACGTGCAGTGCGTGGCGTTCGAAAAAGGCAGCCCCGTCTGGTCAGCGGCCGCGCTCAGGAAGCGCCGGTCGAACGAGGCGTTATGGAAGAACACCGGCAGATCCTCGACGAAATCCAGGAACGACGAGAAGGCCTGCGCGACCGGAATGCCGTCGCGATCGACTTCGGCCTGCGTAATGCCGGTGAGACGGGATATGAAGGAAGGGACACGGCCGCAAGTGCGAACGACCTGCGTGTATTCGTTGACGACCGCCCCGCCCTCACCCACTCTGACTGCCGCAAATTCAAGAATTTCGCAGCTTG
This sequence comes from Achromobacter sp. ACM05, assembly GCF_019218915.1. NCBI lineage: Bacteria > Pseudomonadati > Pseudomonadota > Betaproteobacteria > Burkholderiales > Alcaligenaceae > Achromobacter > Achromobacter sp. ACM05. The sequence goes on along the minus strand of NZ_JAHUWQ010000001.1, from coordinate 2,371,673 downwards.
CGGTGGACAGGCCGGTCGTTTCCAGGTCGGCCACGATGAAGGGGCGGCCCAACGCTTCAAGCGCGTGCGTCAAGGCCGCTTGCGCACGCGCCGTGGGACGGGCCGGCGATGCGCTGGCCGCTCGCGTGCGCCGATAGAAATACGTCACGCGCTTACTCCGCCGGATGCAGGGCGGCGAACCGGGCCGAACCGTCGGCAAGCTGCCCGAAGAACAGATCGGCCGGGCGCACCCACAGGCCGCGCGTGTGCGGCCAGAGGTGTTCGTACACCACCATGGACTCTTCGGTTTCGGAATGGCGGGCAGTGCCTATGTAGCGGTAAAGGCCACCCTTGTAGTGGCGGTGCGTGGCAAGCGCGAGGGCTTCGGATTCAGTCATGGACATCGGGCAAAAGGCGTGGCCCGCGGCGGAAATTGCCCGCGCGGGCCACAGATGATCGGCAATGCCGTCTTTATAGCGCACTCGCGCGCAGATGCCCTGCCCGCTAGGCGGCGCGCAATCGTCTCGTGGGTTCGGCGTGGGTATCGGTGAGATCTTCGGTCACGCCGGCCAGCTTGTCCGATTGCGCCAGCGAAACTTCAACGACCTGCGCCATGATTTCGGTCACGCGGCGAGACGACGCGACGATCCCCTCCATCGTGCCGCCGGCGGACTGGACCTGCACCGCGCCGCCTTCGACCTGCGCCACGGAGGTCGTGATGAGCGCCTTGATTTCCTTCGCGGCCGCCGCGCTGCTTTGTGCAAGATTGCGGACCTCTGATGCCACGACCGCGAAGCCCCTGCCGTGCTCGCCGGCGCGCGCGGCCTCGACGGCCGCGTTCAGCGCAAGGATGTTGGTCTGGAATGCAATGCCGTCCATGACCCCGATGATCTCGGAAATGCGGCGCGAACTGCCCGTGATGGCTTCCATGGTCGTCACCACGTCACGCATCGTATCGCCGCCCGTTTCTGCGATGCGGCTGGCATCCAGGGCGAGGCTGTTGGCCTGTCGCGCGCGTTCGGCGTTTTCGGTCAGGCCCTGCACGGCCACTTGCAGCGTCTGCGCGGCGGTAAAGCGCTTGGTGATGTCGGTAGCGAACTTCACCACCTTGAATGGCCGGCCCTGCGCGTCGAGAATGGGGTTATAGCTGGCTTCGATCCAGACTTGGCGTCCGCCTTTGCCCAACCGCATGTACTGCCCGGTGTCGTGCTCGCCATTGCGCAGCCGGCGCCAGAAATCCTTGTACGCCGTGCTTCGGGCTTCTTCGGGCGGGACAAAGAGGCTGTGATGCCGGCCCAGCACCTCGTCGGCGCGATACCCCACCGCACCAAGAAACAGGTCGTTGGCACGCAGGATGGTGCCGTCGAGATTGAACTCGATGATCGCCTGGACCTTGGAAATTGCCGCGAGCTGCCCTTCGGAATCTGCCTGGCGATTTTGCTGATCGGTGATGTCGGTGGCGTACTTGATCACCTTCACGGGCCGTCCGCGCTTGTCAAAGATAGGGTTGTACGACGCCTGCAGCCAGACGTCCGAGCCATCTTTACGAATCCGCCGATAACGGCCGGAATCATGTGCGCCCTGTCCCAGCCTTTCCCAAAAGGATGCATATTGCGGCGACCCGCGTTCATCGGGATCGATGAACATGCGGTGGTGACGCCCCTGGATTTCTTCGAGCGAATAGCCCGTGGTGTCCAGGAAGTTCTGATTGGCCATCAGGATGTGGCCGTTCAGATCAAACTCAATGACCGCCTGGGATTTGTGAATGGCGTCGATCTGTCCCAGCAGGTCGTTTTTATCGGTACTGCGATATCCACGGATAAAGCGGCCAAGAGTATGCCAAAGCATGGAAACCTCCAGGGTGTGTTTGCCGGCGTGCCTGGTACACGTAATTCTTATGTATCTAATGGAAACTACTTAATCCCAGAAATTATCATGGCCCGATGTAATTCTGAATGTCCCTTTTAAAAAGAATTCAAAGCGTCGTCACGACGCACACTCGGGAAATCCCGGATTCAAGCCGCGTCCAGCTCGCGATATTGGCGGAAAATGCCCTCGCCAAACGGCAAGCGCCGGCCGCTTGAAAAATAGGCCTGCAGTTCAGGCAAAGCGGTCACGCGCTCGTGCAGGGCGAACACATTTGGATAATGCGCGGCAACGGTGGCCATGCGTTTGGGAAACGCGAACAGCAAGCCATCGACCAGGTGATAAAGGGACAAGTCCACGTAGGTCCATTTGGCGCCGCCCGCCAACCACGCCTGCGGCCCGTCCAGCAGCCGTTCGAAATACCCCAGGAACTTCGGAATACGCGCTTCCCGAAATACCTTGGCGCGGCGGGCGGCCTCTTCTTTCTGGTCTTCGTAATAATCGCTGGCGGAAATGGGGTGATGGGTGTCGTGCGCTTCGGCCACCATGTCGGCAATGGTGAGTTGCAACTGGTTTACCCACAACCGGCCTTCAAGCGATTCGGGCGCAAGGCCATGCTTTTCGCCGAGGAAAAGCAGAATATTGGCGGTCTGCCCCAACGTCATTTTTCCGGCCACCAGATAAGGCGGCGCGAAAGGCGGATGCTTGCGGGCCGATCGCATGTCGTCGATCAACGCGCTTTCGTCGGCGCCCGGATCGCGGGCGCGTTCCCGATACGGAATACCGCCCGCTTCCAGCGCCAGGCGCACGAATTCTCCCCGCCCGGGAATGCCATCCCAATACCAAAGGTCGTAGGTCATACGGTCTCCTTTCAGTTGGTGCAGCCTAACCTGCAGTCTGCAGTCGGAACAGCGCGTTAGCAAGGCGCATGCCGGGAGCCTTCAAGAAAAATGGCGCGCCAGCCGTAAGCAAGCGCGCCATTTTTACTGACCGGAAGTTCCCTACGCCTGCGCCGCGTCTTCGAGGATCATCTCCGCGCCGCGCTCGGCCACCATCATGACGGCGGCCTGCGTGTTGCCGGAAACCATCTTCGGCATGACCGAGGCATCCACCACGCGCAGGCCCGTCAGCCCGTTGACACGCAGCCGCACGTCCGTGACGGCCGCGGCGTCCGTGCCCATGCGGCAGGTGCCGATGGGGTGGTAGATGGTCTGTCCGTTGCGCCGCGCAAAGTCCAGCCATTCGTCGTCGCTGTCCACCTGCACGCCGGGGCTGACCTCGGCCTCCACGTAGCGTTTGAGGGCGGGCTGGCTGACGATGCGGCGCGCCACCTGCATCCCGCCTACCAGGCTGTCGCGGTCGACCTGCGCGGACAGGAAGTTGGGCCGGATGGCAGGACCGGCCAGCGGATCGGCCGACTTGATGTGAATGGACCCGACGGACTCGGGACGCAACTGCGCCACCCCGATCGTCATGCCAGGATGCCGGTCCAGGATGCGTTCGGCGGCGTTGGCGTAGCTGGCGTGCACGAAGAAAAACTGCACGTCGGGGGTGGGCAATCCGGGCGCGCTTTTCACGAAGCCGTGCACCAACCCTGTGCCCAGCGTCAGGATGCCTCTGCGGCTTATGTAGTAACGCGCCACCTGCTGCGCCAGCCGCCAGCCGCGCGACATTTCGTTCAAGGTGACCGTGTTCTTGACGCGCCAGTTCATGCGCGTGGCGAAGTGGTCGATGTAGTTTTCGCCCACCGCCGGCTGCGCGTGCACCACGCCGATACCGTGCGAGGCCAGCAAAGCTGCATTGCCCACTCCGGACAGTTCGAGCAATTGCGGGGATTGCACCGCACCCATGCAGACCAGCGTTTCGCGGCGTGCGCGCACGACGTGTTCCTGCCCGTTCTTGCGGTAGACCACGCCCACGCAGCGCTTACCTTCGAACACCAGACGCGTGACATGGGCGCCGCATTCGACACTGAGGTTGCGCCGTCCCGCCGCCGGTTTCAGGTAGCCGTCCACGACACTCCAGCGCCGGCCGTGGTGCTGGAGCACCTGGTAGTAGCCCACGCCTTCCTGATCGCCGCTGTTGTAGTCCGGATTGAAGGGTTGGCCGTCTTCGCGCGCAGCCTCCAGGAAGGCGTCCGACACCGGAAAGCGCTCGGCCACCTCTTCAAGGTGCATCGGGCCGTCCTTGCCGCGGGTCTCGCCGCCCGGCGCGTAGTTCTCTATCTTGCGGTAGATGCGCTCGGCCACGTCGCGTCCCCAACCGGCAGCGCCCGCGGCCACCCAGCCGTCGTAATCCTCGGGCTGGCCGCGCACGTAGATCATGCCGTTGATCAGCGTGGACCCGCCCAATCCCTTGCCGCGGGGCACGGCGATGACGCGTCCGTGGACGTTGTCCTCGGGTTCGGTGGCAAAGCGCCAGTTGTATTGCGGATCGACCAGCAGCTTGGAAAAGCCCGCCGGAATGGGAATCCACATGCTGCGCGCCTCGTGGCCGGCCTCCAGCAGCAGCACGCGATACTTTCCGTCCGCGCTGAGGCGGTTGGCCAGGATGCAGCCGGCCGTTCCGCCACCCGCGATGATGAAGTCGTAGTCGCCCATCGTTGTCTACCGAATGTGTGCAGCGCCGCCTAACGGGCGGACGTCACGCCCAGCGTTTCCACCATCAGTTCGATCTGGCAGGCCAGCATCGGCGCGCCGTAATGAATCTTGCAGCCGCGCGCCTGCGCCGCCACGAGCAGCGCCGTGTCCTTGGGCTGCATGATGACCTCGCAGACCAGTTGGTCCGGCGTCAGGCGGCTGACGTCTAGCGGTAGCGGATCGCCCTCTTTCATGCCCAGCGACGTGCCGTTGACGACGAGGTCATGGCCGGCAGGGTCGGCATTGCCCACAGCGATCTGCGCGTCTGGATGCAGCGACAGGATGCGGGCCTTCAGGTCCTCGGCCTTGGCGGGCGTGCGGTTGGCGATGGTCAGGCGTGAGACGCCAGCCTGCACCAGCGCGAAGCCAATCGCATTGGCTGCGCCGCCCGCGCCCGCCAGGTAGACGCTCTTGCCCTCGGGGGCGACGCCGCAACTGCGCAGGCCACGCACGAAGCCCTCGCCGTCCAGCATGTGCGCCACGAGGCGCCCATCGGCCTCACGCCGCAACACATTGGCCGCGCCGATCTTGCGTGCGACGGGCGTGGCGTCGTCGGCCAGTTCCAGGATGGCGGTCTTGTGCGGCACCGTGACAATCACGCCGCCCAGGTTTTCCAGGCGGCGCAGGCCGTCGACCACGGCCGCCAGGTTGTCGGGCCGCGCGTGAAATGGCACGCAGACGCCATCGAAACCGATCTTGGCGAAGTGTTCGTTCATGCGCTGCGGCGTCTTCACATGGTGAATCGGGTCGGCCAGGATGCCGAACAGGCGCGTGTTGCCGCTGATTTCCTTCATGGATGTCTCCGGATCAATGCTGGATGAATTCTCGCGCGACGCCGGCAATGCCTTCGGCGTCTAGCTTGTAATGGGCGTACAGCGTGGTGGGCGGCGCAATGAGGCTGTATTCGTCATAGATGCCATGGCGGCGCAACCGCGTGCCGGTGCCCGCGTCGGCCAGCACCTCGGCAACTGCCGAACCCAGGCCGCCCAGCACATTGTGCTCTTCGACCGTCATCATCAGGCGCGACTGCCCCGCAGCCTTCAGGATGGCGTCGCGGTCCAGCGGCTTGATCGTCGGCATGTCGATCACGCCAACCGACAGGCCCTCTTCGCGCAACTGGCGAGCCGCGGCCAGCGCACCGTGCAGCGTGATGCCGCAGGCGATCAGCGTCAGGTCGCTACCGGCTTCGTGGACGATGGCACGGCCGAATTCGAACGGCGTGTTGTCTTTGTAAACCTGCGGATCACGCCCGCGGCCGATACGGAAATAGATGGGCTCGGGCCAGTCCGCGGACGCCTTGATGGCCGCCGCCAGTTGCGGCCCGTCGGCGGGAGACACCACCGTCAGGCCCGCCAGTGCGCGCATGGTGGAGATGTCTTCGGTGGCGTGGTGCGAGGTGCCGTAGAAGCCCAGACTGATACCCGTGTGATGGCCGATCAGGCGGACCGGAAGGCGCGTGTAGGCGACGTCCATCCGGATCTGTTCGCAGCACAGCAACCCGAGGAACGACGCGAACGTGGCGACGAACGGCATCATGCCGGTCGTTGCCAGCCCGGCGGCCGCCGACACCATGTTCTGCTCAGAGATGCCGAACTGCACGTAGCGGTCGGGATAGGCCTCGGCGAAGCGGTTCAGCCCGTTCGAATACTGCAGGTCGGCCGATCCGGCCACGACGGGATGCCCGGCCTTCACCAGCTCGATCAATCCGTCGGAAAGGTAGGACAGCCCGGGGTTCACCGCATTCAGGGCGCGGTACTGCCAGGAATCGGGAGAGAGTACTTGTGCCTGTGCCATTCAGATCTCGCTGGAGAGGATTTCTTCGACAGCGCTTTGCGCATCTTGCGGGGCCAGGTAGCCCAGGTGCCAGCCCGGTTCGGTTTCCATATAGGAGACACCCTTGCCCTTGATGGTCCGGGCGATCACGCATGCGGGCTTGGCGCGCGCATCATCGGCGCGCAGGCGGCGCAGCAGCGCAGTCAGTTCGGCAAGATTGTGGCCATCGACTTCGTGGACCTCCCAGCCGAACGCCTGCCACTTTTCTTTCAGCGACTCCACCCCCATGACGTCGTCGACCTTGCCGTCGAGCTGATAGCCGTTGCGGTCGATGATGGCGATGAGGCGGGACAAGCGGTTGTGCGCGGCGAACAACGCGGCTTCCCACACCTGCCCTTCCTGCATTTCGCCGTCGCCCAGCATCACGAACACGTTGAAGTCCCGCTGGTTCATGCGGCCGCCGACGGCCATGCCAACGCCGTTGGACAGCGCATGACCGATGGAGCCCGAGCTGAAGTCGACGCCCGGCACCTTGCTCATATCGGGGTGATCGCCCAGGGGGCTGCCCAACCGCGTGTAGCCGTCCAGCAGCGCGTGATCGATGAAGCCCAGATCGGCCAGCACGGGGAACAGGCCGACGGCGGCGTGGCCCTTGCCCATGAGGAAGCGGTCACGATCCGGCCACTGCGGTTCGCCCGGGCGCAGACGCATCACATCAAAATAAAGCGCCGCGAAGATCTCGGCGCACGAAAAGACGGAACTGTAGTGTCCGACCTTGGCGATTTCGATGAGGCGGATGGTCTCCAGCCTGATATGGCGGGCCTTATCCCGCAGCATCGCGATTTCCCCTGCGGTAGGGGCCTCCTGATCCTTGCGCATCGCGCCTCCTCCTGTTGTATGGATATATGATATATAATATACCCATTGCGCTCGAATTGGCTACGCCGGGCTAGAATCGCTCCTGGATTCACCTGCACCCTCCATACAGCAAGCCAGAAACGCCATGCCCAGCCTCAAACCGGTCAAAAAAGAGAACCTTTCCGTCAGGGTCTACAACGAAATCCGTAATGCCCTGATCAACGGGCAATACGAACCTGGCGAGCGCCTGATCATCGGCGAGCTGGCGCAGGAAATGGGCGTGTCCATCACGCCGGTGCGCGAGGCCATCTTCCGGCTGATCAGCGAGCAAGGGCTCGAGATGCAGGCAGCCACCGCGGTCTACGTGCCGTACGTCAACTCGGAAAAGCTGCGGGAGATCCAGCAGATCCGCTTCCACCTTGAAGGCATGGGCGCCGCCGAGGCCGCGCAAAACATCACGCGCAAACAGCTCGACAACCTGATCGCGTTGCAACGGGATTTCATCTCGTGCACGTCCACCGACCCCAAGCGCGCCAGCTACCTGAACCGCAAATTCCACTTCGCCATCCTCGAAGCCAGCAACAAGCCCATCCTGCGCAACACCGTTGAGTCGTTCTGGGTCATCACCGGCCCCATCCTCAAGGTGTTTCACGTCAAGACCGCTGGCCTGGACTATTCCGAAAACGAGCATCGCCATGAGGCCGTCATCGAGGCCCTGGAAGCGCGTGATTCGGAAGCGGCGCGCAACGCCATCCAGGCCGATCTGGTCTGGGGCGGAAAAATCATGATCGACTGGCTGGTCGAACGGGAAAAAGAACTCGACTACCGCCCCCCAGGGGCTCGCAAATAGGGAGACGCCATGCTGAAGATTTTCGGAGCGCCAAGCCGCTACATCCAGGGATCGGGCGCCCTGGACGCGCTGGGGCAATACGCGGCGCTGTTCGGAAAGCGCGCCGCCCTGGTCATCGACAGCTATGTGCATGGCGTGTTGGGTCCGAGAATCGAGGCGCTGTGCGCCCAGCATGGCGTGGTGCTTGCGCCGCTGATCGTCGAAGGCGACCTGACGCCTGAAGTCATCGACGGATTGCGGGCGCAGGCGTCGCCGGCGAACATCGACATGGTCATTGCGGTGGGCGGCGGCAAGTCGCTGGATGCCGGCAAAGCCGTGGCCAAGTCGTCGCACTGCCACCTGATCACCGTGCCCACCGTGGCGTCCAACGACGCGCCCACCAGCAAGAATTACGTGCTTTACGACGCACATCACAACCTCCTGGCCGTCGAGCACATGCTGTTCAATCCGACCATCGTGCTGGTCGACACCGCCATCATCGCGACCGCGCCGGTGCACTTCTTCCGGGCCGGGCTGGGCGATGCAATCTCCAAGAAGTTTGAAGCCGAACAGTGCCAGCGCAACGGCGGCAAGAACATGTACGACGCGGCGCCGCTGCTCACGGCCCAGCTCATCGCCGACGGCTGCCTGCGCACGCTGCTGGCGGACGGCGCGGATGCCGTGGCCGTTGCCGGAACCGGCCAGCCCACGCCCGCCTTCGAGCGCGTGGTGGAAGCGATGATCCTCATGAGCGGTCTTGGATTTGAAAGCGGTGGCCTGTCTATTGCCCACGCTCTGACGCGCGGGCTACCAAAGATCAACGGCGTCGCCACCGCGCTGCACGGCCTGCAGGTGGCGGTGGGCTTGCTGGTGCAGCTTGACCTGGAGAACCGCAACGACGGCATGTTGGCCGATCTGAAGCAGTGGTATGCCCAGGTCGGCCTGCCGGTCACGCTGCGCGAACTAGGCGCGGCCGGCGAGCCATCCGATGCGGAACTGTCGCTGGCGGCGGACCTCAGCCTGAAAGCGCGCCATGCCGCCAACTTCGACCGTACGCTGGATTTGGCCACGCTGGCCGCCGCGCTGCGCCGTCACGCCTGACCCCACTGCAGAGCAAGGGCTGGCGGGTTTGATGCCCGCCGGCCGCCCTGCCCGCCCGCGGCATCAGAACGCGACGTTGTCCTTGCCTTTCAATCCCAGCTTGGCCCGCGCTTCGTCCGGCGTGGCGACCTCCAGGTTCAGCGCCTCGAGGATGCCGCGGATGCGCTCCACCTGCACGCGATTGGATTCGGCCAGTTGTCCCGGTCCGATCCACAACGAATCTTCAAGACCCACCCGCACGTTCGACCCCATCGCTGCGCCGATGGTTGCCAACGGCATCTGGTTGCGGCCGGCGCCCAGAATCGACCATTCGTAGTCGTTGCCAAAGAGGCGGTCCGCCGTGCGCTTCATGTGCATCAGGTCTTCCGGGTGCGGGCCGATGCCGCCCAGGATGCCGAACACCGATTGGATGAAGGGCGGCGACTTGACCAGGCCGCGGTCCACGAAATGCGCCAGGTTGTAGAGGTGGCTGATGTCATAGCACTCGAACTCAAAGCGCGTGCCGTTGGCGTTGCCAAGCGTCAGAATGGACTCGATGTCTTGATACGTGTTGCGGAAGATGAGCGAGCGGCTGTTCTCCAGATGCTCCCGCTCCCAGTCGTGCTTGAACTCGGAGAAGCGGTCCAGCATCGGAAAGAGACCGAAGTTCATGGAGCCCATGTTCAGCGACGCCAGCTCCGGCTGGAACGTAGTGGCCGGCCGCATGCGCTCTTCCACCGTCATGTGCGGACTGCCGCCGGTGGTGATGTTGATGATGGCGTCGGTCTCGCGCTTGATGCGCTCAAGGAAAGGCTTGAACAGCGCCGGATCCTGCGAAGGCTTGCCCGTCTGTGGATCCCGCGCATGCAGGTGCAGGACGGCGGCGCCGGCCTTGGCCGCGCCGATCGCCGCCTCGGCGATCTCGTCGGCCGTGACCGGCAGGTGCGACGACATGCTGGGCGTGTGGATGGCGCCCGTCACGGCGCAAGTGATGACGACTTTCTGTTTGGGCTTAGCCATTGTTGTCTCCGTGTTGTTTATGACGCATGAGGCGCATCAGCTTTTCGTCGCGCCAGAAGCGGCGTGCGGCAAGGTCTTCCTCGGGCAGCAGGGCGCGCCGCTCTTCGGATAGTGCGTCGACCAGCGCGCCTTCCCAGGCCACGCAGTCGCCCTGGCTTGCGCCAATGGACTGATAGAGTCCGCCGTAACGGCGGCAGTAATCCGCAAGGCCGCCCGGCGCGTTCAGGTCGATGGTTTCAAACGGTCCCATGAAGGACCAGCGCAGACCCAGGCCGTCCTTGACCGTGGTGTCGATGTCTTCGGCGCTGGCGATGCCCTGGCTTGCCAGCCGGAACGCTTCCTGCAGCAACGCGCCTTGCAGGCGGTTCAAGATGAAGCCTTCGATTTCGCGCCGCACCAGCACGGGCTTCTGGCCGATGCCGATCATCACGTCGCGCGCGCCGGACAGCGCTTCGGGGCTGGTCCACGGCGCCGGGCACAGTTCGACGACCGGAATCAGGTATGGCGGATTGACCGGATGCGCCACGAGGCACCGGTGCCTGCCGGCAAGATGCTCGGTGAACTGGCTGGCCGGGATGCTGGACGTCGAGCTGCCGATGATGGCGTGCGGTTCGGCCAGCGCGTCCAGTTCGGAAAACAGCGCGCGCTTGATCTCGACGTTTTCCGGGGAATTCTCCTGGATGTAGCTGGCGCCGTGCAATGCCTCTTGCAGGCTGGCCGACACCTGCACGCGGTCGACGATGGCTTCCGCGTTGTCGAGCAGGCCCTGTGTTTCCAGCACGCGAAGCTGTTGCAGGATGAGCGCACGCGCTTCGGCAAGCATCGCAGCGTTCACATCATGAAGCCGCACTTCCCAGCCCATGCGCGCAAAGACGATGGCCCACCCCTGCCCGATCAGCCCCGTTCCAATGATGGCCGCGCGCCGCGGCATGTGGTCCGCGGCCATCAGTAGAGCTTCTGCGTGAAGCCGTCCACGACGATGGCCTGGCCTGTCACGCTGCGCGCCGCTTCGCTGGCGTTGAACAGGACCATGTTGGCGATGTCGCGGGCTGTGACCATGCGGCCGAGCACGGCCTGGTTTTCGTACTGCGCCGCGATCTCTTCGACCGGCCGGCCCAGCGTATCGGCCTTGGCGGCGATGACGGCGCGAATTCGCGGGCCTTCAACCGCGCCGGGCAGGATGGCGTTGACGCGAATGCCATGGCCGCCCAGTTCGATCGCGAGCGACTTGGTGAACCCGATGACCGCCCATTTGGAGGCGGAATACACCGACCGGCCGGCAAAGCCAAGATGCCCTGCCGCCGAAGAGAGATTGATCATCACGCCGGCCTTCGATTCCTTGAGCAGGGGAATGGCCTGACGCGCGCAGAGGAACTGGCCGGTGATGTTGACGGCGAGCGTTCGGTCCCAATCCGCCTTGGAAAGCGTTTCGACGAAACCCGTGGGACCGGCCACACCCGCGTTGTTGATCAGAATGTCCAGGCCGCCGAGTGTTTGGCGAACGGCGGCGAACAGCTGTTCAACACCGGCTTCGTCGGATACGTCGGCCCGCGCCACCTGCACGCCGGGCAGTTCCGAAGGCAACGCGGCCAGCCGTTCCTCGTTGACGTCGCACACGAACACGGTAGCGCCTGCGTGGTGAAAGACCTTGGCCATTTCCAGGCCCAGCCCATCGGCGCCGGCGGTGATGAGCACTTTCTTGCCGGTGAAATCCACTTCCTCGAACATGCGTTTGTCTCCTAGGATCGTTCTTATAAGTGCGGATCATCATATACGATATATGATAAAACCAGCTATCCGGTGATCCGTCTTGCGTGTGCCGCTTCATCCAAAAAGCGTCGTTCGTCTGACGGAATCAGCTGCGCATTTTTCTCGTATATCGGCCGCTGAGGCTTTATACATGCGGTTTCAGGGAATTCCCTGATTCGGCACGAAGCGACCGCCACTAGAATCCAAGGCGAGGGTTCCTCGCCCCGCCGGCGCATATATCATATATAGCAAAAGACGGACGGAACGCAGTATCCAGTCCGCATTCCATACCAACAAAGGAGCGTAGACAGTGTTCAAGTTCAACAAAATTGTTTTGGCGCTGGGTGTATGCGGCGCGCTGGCAAGCGGCACCGCAGCGGCCGACATGAAGGTGGGCGCGCTATTCCCGTTCAGCGGCGCGCTTGCGCTGCTTGGACAGGAAAGCTATCGCGGTCTGGAACTGGCCGTTAACGAGATAAACGCGGCCGGGGGGATCAACGGCGAGAAGATCGAAATCATCAAGGCCGACGCCGTCGACCCGACCCAGGCGGTGTCCGAGACCAAGCGTCTGATCTCGGCCAACGTGGTCGGGGTGTTCGGCAGCTACGCATCGGGCATTTCGTACGCGGCTTCGCCCGTGACGGAGCTGGCGGGCGTGCCTTACTTCGAACTGGGCGCCACCGCGCACAAGATCACCACGCGCAACTACAAGTACCTGTTCCGCAGCAACCCGAACACCGCGCTGTATGGCGTGTCGGTGGTGAACGCGTTGCATGACACCATCGCGCCGGGCATGGGCTTGAACCCGAAGGACATCAAGATCGGCATCATCCACGAAGACGGCCCGTATGGGACCGACGTGGCGGCCACCGAAAAGAAGCGCGCGCAGGAGCTTGGCTACAACGTGGTGGAGGTCCTGCCCTACTCGGCCAAGACCGTCGACCTGTCGTCGCTGATCCTGCGCCTGAAGGGCGCGAAGGCCGACGTGGTGCTGCAGACGGCCTACCAGAACGACGCCATCCTGTTCTTCAGCCAGGCGCGCGCGGCGGGCTTCAAGCCCAAGGTCGTGATCGGCGCGGGCGGCGGCTATTCGCTGGCCGACACCGCCAAGGCCGTGGGCGCCGACATGAACGGCGTGTTCGACCTGGACTTCCCGCAAGCGTCCATCAATCCGGCCGGCGCGCCGGGCCTGGACAAGTTCCTCGAAGCCTACAAGGCAACCTACAAGAGCGATCCGCAATCCGGCCACAGCCTGACCAACTACGTCGGCGCCAAGGCCTTCTTTGAAGCCATCGGCAACGCCAAGTCCACGGACAAGGACAAGATCCGCGCCGCGGTGCTGGCCTACAAGAAGCCCGCCGGCCAGACGGCCAACGGCTGGGGCTTCGACTTCGGCGAAGACGGGCAGAACAATGCCTCGACCTTCTACGTGATGCAGTGGCAGGACGGCAAGCTCGTCACCATCGGTCCGGACAACCTCGCTCTCGGCAAGCCCATCTTCAAGAAATAAAGCGCGATGCCAGCGGCCGGGCGCCGGGGCCTTGCGCCCCCGATGCGCGCCCGGTCTTACCCGGGGCCTGAGCGCCCCGCCCCTGGACGCTGCGGGACAGGGACGGGGCGCTTCCCGCACTTAGAGGTTGCACAATGGAATTATTCATTCAACTGGTCATCAACGGCCTGTTGCTGGGCGGCGCATACACGATCATCAGCCTGGGGCTGACGCTCATTTTCGGTGTCGTGCGCGTCGTGAACTTCGCGCATGGCGAGTTCCTGATGATCGGCATGTACATGGTCTATCTGATCGCGGCGCAGTTCGGCGTCCACCCCTACGCGGGTCTGATTCCGGTGGCCGTCATTCTGTTCGCGCTGGGCGCGCTGACGCAGAAGGGCATCATCCAGCCGCTGCTTCATGCGGATCAACACATCCAGATCTTCGCCACGGTGGGCGTGTCCACCATCCTCTTGAACCTGGCGCTGGTGATCTTTGGCGCAAACGTCTATCGCGCGCCGGTCGAATTAGGCACCAACGCCATCGAGTTCGGTCCGTTCTCGATGGTCACGGGACAAGTCGTCACGTTCATCATCGGCCTGACGCTGGCTGTGCTGCTGCACCTGTTCATGCACCGCACCTATCTGGGCCGCGCGTTGCGGGCTGTGGCACAGCACCGCTACGCCGCCACGCTGATGGGCGTGAACGTCAATAACGTCTACGCCATTGCCTTCGGGCTGGGCACCGCCTTTGTCGGCATCGCCGCGGGGTTGCTTGCGCCACAGTACCCGGTGTTCCCCACGGTGGGCACCTACTTCGTGCTGACCGCGTTCGTGATCGTGGTGCTGGGCGGGCTGGGCAGCCTGTATGGCGCCGTCGCAGGGTCCATGATCATCGGCATCGTCGACACGCTGGCGGGTTTCTACATCGCGCCCGACCTGAAAGAGGTCGTCTATTTCGGGATCTTCCTCTTGATCCTTGTCCTGAAGCCGAACGGTCTGTTCGGTGTCGGTACAGAGTGACCAGAACAACAAGGAGCAAGACGTGTTTCCCGACTTTCGACATCCCAAAGCCTACGTCAGCCTCATCCTGCTGATCACGATGTTCCTCGTGCCCGTCGTCATGGGCACGCCCTTCTGGACCAACCTCTTCGTCCTGCTGTTCGTGTTTTCCGCGCTGTCGGTCGCCTGGAACATCGTGGGCGGCTATGCCGGCCAGTTGTCCCTCGGCCATGCGGTGTTCTATGGCATCGGCGGCTACACAGCCACGCTGTTGACGCAGAACTTCGGCATCTCGCCGTGGATCGGCATGTTCGCGGGAGCCGCCATTTCCGCGGCCGTCGCCATCCTGATCAGCTATCCCACGCTGCGCCTGCGCGGGCCCTTCTTTGCGCTGGCGACCATCGCCATCCTGGAAGTGGTTCGCCTTCTGGTCATCCACGAGGAAAGCTGGACCGGCGGCTCCAGCGGCATCAGCCTGCCCTTGAACATCGGTTGGGCGTGGATCGTGTTCCGCGAGAAGATCAACTACGTCATCATCGCGTTCGGCCTGTTCGTGCTGGTGACGTGGGTCTCGTGGTACATCCGCAAGTCGCGCATCGGACACTACCTGATCGCGATCCGCGAACGCGAGGATGCCGCGCTGGCCGTGGGCATCCACACCGTGCGCGTGAAGATCATCGCCGCCGTGGTGTCCGCCGTGCTGACCAGCATCATCGGCACGTTCCACATCACCTACCTGACCTTCGTCGATCCCAGCTCCGCGTTCTCGCTGGAGCTGTCCATTCAGGTCGCGATGTTTGCGCTGATCGGCGGGTTGGGCACCGTTTCCGGCCCGATCGCGGGCACCTTCCTGGTGCTGCCCATCGCGGAACTGGCGCGCGGCTGGCTCAGCAGCGTCGGCAACGGCATGCACGGGTTGATCTACGGCCTGATCCTTGTCGCGGTGGTGCTGACCATTCCGCGTGGGCTGGCAGGTGCGTTCGGGCCGTTCATCGAGCGCATGCTGGCGCGCCTGCCCTACCTTGGCACGCCGCCGGCCAAGCTCAAGCTGGCCGACGAGATCCGCATCCGTAACGCCACCCGCAGCGAGCAGCCGGTCCTGAAGGCGGAGGGACTGTTCAAGAGCTTCGGCGGCCTGCGCGCCACGAACGACGTATCGCTGACGCTCAACCAGCACGAAATCCTGGGCATGATCGGGCCCAATGGCGCGGGCAAGACCACGGTGTTCAACCTGCTGTCGGGCTTTCTGTCGCCGGACAAGGGCGACATCACGATGCGCGACGAGCAAGGCAACTGGGTCACCTGCAAGACGCCCGACGCCTTCGCGCACAAGGGCCTGGGCCGCACGTTCCAGATCGCCAAGCCGTTCACGGGGCTGACGGTGTTGGAAAACATCATGCTGGGCGCGTTCATCCACACGTCGGACCGCGACGAGGCCGAGCAGATAGCCCTGAAGGTGGCCGAGCAGACCGACCTGGTGAAGTACCTGAACACCGAAGCGCGCAGCCTCACGGTGGGCGGCATGAAGCGTCTGGAAGTGGCGCGTGCGCTGGCGATCAAGCCGCGCATCCTGCTGCTGGATGAAGTGATGGCGGGCTTGAACCCCACAGACATCGAGAAATCCATCCAGATGATCCGCCGCATCCGCGATTCCGGTGTTTCGGTGCTGCTGATCGAACACATGATGCAGGCCACGATGGCGCTGTCCGACCGCATCATCGTCCTGAACGAAGGGGGCGTGCTGGTCAGCGGCGCCCCCAAGGACGTGGTCGAGAACCCGGCCGTCATCGAAGCCTATCTGGGCAAGGAGTATCAGGATGCTTAAGGTGTCGAATCTGACGTCGGGCTATGGCAAGAGCCAGGTGCTCAACGGCCTGAATTTCGAGGTGAACGCGGGCGAGATCGTCACGCTGATCGGCGCCAACGGCGCGGGCAAGACAACCACGCTCAAGACGCTGTGCGGCGTGATTGCCGCCACGCAGGGCAAGGTGGAGTTCGAAGGCCAGGACCTGACGAACCGCGAACCCTACGACATCGTGGACGCCGGGATCACCATGATTCCCGAAGGGCGCCAGCTGTTTCCGCACTTCACCGTGCGGGACAACCTGCTCATGGGCTCGTACAAGCGCGCCGCGCGGCCGATCGTCGAGCGCAAGCTCGACGAGGTGCTGCGCATCTTCCCGCGCGTGAAGGAGCGGTTGAACCAGTACGCCGGATCGCTGTCAGGCGGCGAGCAGCAGATGGTGGCGATTGCGCGCGGCATGATGGCGGACCCGAAGCTGCTGGTGTTCGACGAACCGTCGCTGGGGCTGTCGCCGCTGCTGGTGCAGCAGATGTTCGACATCATCCGCGACGTCACCTCGCACGGCGTGACTGTGCTGCTGGTGGAGCAGAACGTGTTCCGCACGCTGCGGCTGGCGGATCGCGGTTATGTGCTGGAAAACGGCGCGATCGTGCGCACGGGCACGGGCGCGGAACTGCTCAGCGACCCTCACGTCAAGAAGGCCTATCTGGGCCACTGAAATCCAAGGACGAACGTCTCATGTCTTTACGCTGCACATTCATCGACCATGGCAAGGGCGGCGCGCCCGACTGCATGCGCATCACCGAACGCGACATGGAAGCGCCGACGGGCCGCCAGGTGCTGATCGAAGTAGCCTACGCGGGCGTCAACCGCCCGGACGTGCTGCAACGCTCGGGTTCCTATCCTCCGCCCCCGGGCGCCTCGCCCTATCTGGGTCTGGAAGTGTCGGGCACCGTCGTGGCGGCCGGTCCCGAGGTGCAAAGCTTGAAGGCCGGCGACCAGGTCTGCGCGCTGACGCCGGGCGGCGGCTATGCCCAGTACTGCTTGGCCGACGAGCGCCATTGCCTGCCGGTGCCGCGCGGTCTGGATCTGCTGACGGCCGCGGCCATTCCCGAAAACTACTTCACCGTCTGGACCAACGTGTTTGACCGAGCACGCCTCACCGCAGGCGAAAAGTTTCTGGTCCACGGCGGCTCGAGCGGCATCGGCCTGACGGCAATCCAGCTCGCACGCGCATTCGGCGCGGAAGTCTGGACCACCGTCGGCAACGCAGAAAAAGCGGATGCCTGCCTGAAAGCCGGCGCGCACCATGCCGTGCAGTACCGCGACGCAGACTTCGAGACCGCCGTGCGCGAGGGCACGGGCAACGTGGGCGTCGACGTGATCCTGGACATGGTGGGCGGCGCCTACATCAACAAGAATCTGCGGTTGCTGGCCCTGAACGGACGGCTGGTGCAGATTGCGTTCCTGGAGGGCAGCAAGGCCGAGATCGACGCCCTGCCCATCATGACCAAGCGGCTGCAATTTACCGGGTCCACGCTGCGCCCGAGGTCCGACGAGGACAAGGGCGCCATCGCGCAATCGCTTGTGCAGAAGGTGCTGCCACTCATGGAGCAGGGAAAGTGCCTGCCCCTGATCCATGAGGTCTTCCCGCTGGCCGAGGCCGCGCGCGCGCACGCGTTGATGGAAAGCAGCAAGCACATCGGCAAGATCATGCTGCAGGTGCGGCCATGAACGCGCGCTTTACCGGCCAGACCATCATCGTCACGGGCGCGGTCGGCGGCATCGGCTCGGCCATCGTCGAGGCGTTTCTGGCCGAAGGCGGCCGCGTGGGTCTCGTCGACTTCAATGCGCAGGCCGGGCAGGCCTACGAGAAGGAACTCCAGAAGCGTGGCCATGACGTGTGTTTCGTGCCCACCGACGTCGCGCATTTCGACCAGTGCCAGGCCGCCTATGACCGCATCACGCGCGAACTGGGCGCCGCCACTGTCCTGGTCAACAACGTCGGCATCTCGCCCAAGACGAACGGCCGCGCGCTGAAGGTGTGGGAAATGCCGCCGGCGGAGTGGAACAACGTCGTCTCGGTGAACTTGAACAGCGTGTTCTACATGACGCATCTGGTCACGCCGCACATGGTGCAGGCGCGGCAGGGACGCGTCATCAACATGTCGTCGGTGGCCGGCAAGGCGTACTGCGATATCGTGGCGGCGCATTACGCGGCCACCAAAGCCGGGCTGATCGGGCTGACGCGGCACTGGGCAGCCGAGCTCGGCGAACATCAGGTGACCGTGAATGCGCTGGCGCCCGGCCGGATCAGCACACCGCTGCTGAAAAGCGTGCCGCAGGAAATCAACGACGCGGTGGCGGCGATGACTGCGCTGCGGCGCCTGGGCACGCCCGAGGAAGTGGCGGATGCCTGCCTGTTCTTCGCGTCCGATCAGGCCAGGTTCGTGACTGGACAGGTGCTGGACGTGGCGGGCGGCTGGCTGATGACCTAGCCCGCTAAACGCTCAGTCCTGCACGCCCAGCCGGTAAACCACCGTGTCCAGGCGGCTGACGCCCGCAGACTGGAACTTGGGTTCCTTGTCGAGAATGTCGCGGCGGTCGATGATGACGGCGGGCGAAACGTCCGAGAAGATTGCCTGCACCTCGCTGTCGACCACGGAAAACGGCGGGCCTGCCATCTCTTCCTGCGGATAGTCCAAGGTGATGAGCAGGCCGCGATAGGACGGCGACAACTGCCCGTAGACGTGACGCACGTAGCTTGCCCGCATCGCGTCCGGCAGCGCGACGAGCGCCGCGCGGTCAAACACGCCCACGCAATGCGACAGCACCTGCGCATCCATCTTGAAGATGTCTCCGCAGACGATCTCGATGTTGCCGGCCACGTAGTGCGTGCCGTATGCGGACTCGTGCTTGACCGGCCGCAATTCGTTTTCGGTGAAGAACTGCTCCACCGCAAGCTGCGAGAGCTCTGCGCCCAGCACCTGATGGCCCTGCGCGGCCAGCCACACCATGTCCAGCGACTTGCCGCAAAGCGGGACCAGCACCTTGCCGCCCTTGGGGACGTCAAGCGTCGGCCAGTACTTCTGCAAAAGCGGCGTGATCCGAGCCTGATGAAAATGCGTGCGCCCTTCGCGCCACCGTTCCAGCCAGAATTCCGCGTCCATGACTTGTCTGCTCCTCCTATGAATACGTGTCGCAACTGCACAGCGATGTTTGGCCCCCGGTCGGCACCGGGCGACGCCCGATCACGCCGGGTGGCGCGCCGGGAACAGCGTGCCCGCGGCCATCGCCCGAGCGCCTGATCGTACGCAATACGCGCTCGGCCATTGTAGTGCTGGTCTGAAATGTCGGGCGCGGCCGCCTCGCCGCCGCTTCGTCCGCGATGGTTCCGGTATCGTATGGGCCCGACATGACGCCCGGCGGCCCTTCTCATGCTTGCAGCGCTTCGCATCCGTCTTTTCTCTCCGTTGCTTCTCGTCAGCGTTCTGACGGGCCAGCCAAGCCATGCCCAGGACGCGTCGCAACTGGACGACGCCTATCTTGCAGAGCTGCGAGCGGAGAACGACGCGTTGCGTGCGCGTATCCAGCAGTGGCCCCCTGCCCTGCAGGCGCAGAACGCGCAGGTCTCCGCGGCGCTGCGAGCCGGCAATCGCCCGGAGGCGCAGCGCATCGCCGAAGACATGGCGCGGCAGGCGCCCGCCGACGCAGACATCAGGCTGTTCCTGGGAAAGCTGCACGGTCAGCAAGGCAACATGGCGGCGGCGCTTGCGTTATTCGAGCAGTCCATCGCATTGAATCCCGACAACAGATGGGCGTACGTCAACAAGGCGGGCGCGCAGGCCGAGCGCGCGGACCTGCCCAACGCGCTGGCGACAACGCAGGTGCTGACTGCAAAGTTTCCTGGCTGGAGCATCGGCTACAACCTGCAGGCGTCGGTGCTGGATGCGTTGAACCGCCCGGAGGAAGCTCTGAGCGCCTTTGAAAAGGCCGTGCGCGCCAAGCCGGCCAGCGCACTGATCCTGACGAATCTGGGCAACCTGCAACGCAGGCTTGGGCGTCTGGCGGACGCCCGCAACTCCTACGAGGCCGCGCTACGCCTGCAGCCCGGCTACGCCTTCACCGAAATCCAGTTGGCAACCCTGACCCAATAAGGCCGATGCGCCCGGAGACCCCATGAACCGTCGTCCCCTGCTGCTGATGCTGGGCAGCCTGATTGCCGCGCCGCTGCGCGCCCTGGCCTCACCCGCCCGCGATGCCATCGTCCGCAAGGTCTATGCGGCGCCGGACGCCAGCCTGTCCTACACCCCTCAGCACGCGGCCTTGGTGCGCCTGCTGCGGGTGCAATGGATGCCGGTCGAATCCGGCGCGCCCGGCATCGATTTCGAGCAACCGCTGCTTGGCGGCGCCGATACGCTTGCCACTGCCCGCGGTGCGCTGAAGACAACCGACGATGCGCTGGCCATCCGGCGGCTGGCCGAAGTCTGCCGCCTGGTCCCGCGCTATGTGCAATCCATCGGCAGGTTGCAACCCGGCCGTTACGCCGTGCCAGCCGAAATGCGCGAGGCCTTCGACTTTCCGGAAAGCGGCGTGGATGCGCAGGGCATGTTCAATCTACGCAAGGAGCATCTTGTCCTGCTGCGAGCCGCGGTCTGGCGCGAAGTGGACGATCAGGCGCTGGGCGCGGTTTTGCGCGAAGGGGACCGCTTCTGGCCCATGCCCTATATCGACGGCAAGCGTCCGTATGGAAATTCCAGTTACTACCAGGTCGACATTGGCCGGCTGCTGGGCGAACCCTACGCGCTGGACGCCAAGGGGCACGCCATCACCGACCCGGTCAAGGACGCCCGCTTCGAACGTCTGCACTATGAAACGCTGGCGGCGCTGCAGGTTTTCCTGAGCCATTCCGCCGCGGTCAAATCCAAGCGGTAATGGCGGCGGGCTCCGCGCGGCCGGTTAGGCGCGGTGCATGAAGCTACGGATATCGTCCAGGATCGGCACCGCGGCCAGCAGCATCAGCAGCAATGCCAGCGGCCAGGTCGACCCGAAGCCGAAGTTGAAAAACGAATACGCGCCCGTCACGCCGCCGACGAAGAACAAGGTCACCATCAGGCTCAGCACGATGAGCTTGCCGCGGTCGGCCAGCACCCGCGGCATTGACTGCGGGTCGCCCTTCGCGACGTTCCAGTAGAACAGCTTGCCAAGCTCGATGCCGATGTCGGTCACCATGCCCGTCACGTGCGTGGTGCGGATTTCGGACCGGGACACCTTGGTGATCATCGCGTTCTGCAGACCCATGATGTAGCAGAGCAGCATCACCGTGCCCGGCACGTAGAACCAGCGCAGCGTCTCAAGGTTGGCGCCCAGCAGGCCGAAGATCAGCAGCAGCACGGCCTCGAGCAGCAACGGCAGCGCGTACTCGCTGGCCAGCCGGGACCTGCGCCCGAAGTTGATCAGAAAGGCGGAGCTGGCCGCCCCCGCCATGAACGACACCAGGGCCGCCAGCCCTTGCAGCACCACGATCACCCCGCCAAGCGCCATGTGGTCGGCCATCATGGACACGATGCCGGACATGTGGGAGGTGTACTGCTGGACCGCCAGGAACCCGCCCGCGTTGACGGCGCCGGCGGTGAAGGTCAGCAGATAGGCAAGATGGCGATTGGCTTGCGGGCTACGGCTGACAGCGGTCAGCCGGCGCAAATACGGGATGGTCACGCCTGTCCTTTCAAAACAAGAACGTGTTCACTGCAATTCGGAATGACATTCTAGTCGCGGCGGCGGCGCGCCAATCAAGGCCTTGAAACCGGATAGTAAACGCCGCCGAGCGCGCCGTTCAGGCCGCAATACGGCCGGCTGGCTGCGTCGGCGGCCTGGGCCGGCGGGTTTTCGGACAGCACGAGACCGTATCCCTTGCGCGACAACGTCAGCGTCCAGCCCTCGGCGTCGACCGTCTCGATGACCACCGCATTGTTCTTGACCGCGCCCGCGCCGCGCACGTCGCATACCCAGCGGCCATTTTCCGGATGCGCCGCGGAGCCGTCGAATCCCAGGCTGCCATCCGGCTGCCGTTTGATCGAAATGCCACCGGCGAGGTTTTCCCAATCGCCTTCAAAGCCTTGACGGCGCTTGAGCACCAGCGACGACAGAAAGGCGTCGCGATACTTCAACCGGTCTGCCAATTCCTTTTGGGGCGGGTCGTTGCCGGGCGGCGACGCGTAGGCCTCGTCCCGCACCTTGACGAACCACCGCTGGTCTTCCGTCAGCGCCTTGCCCGTCGCCGGATCGAAGGTCATTCTGGCCTTGCCGAAGTGTTTTGCGATGCTGGCATCCTGTTCGGCCAACCCGCTATCGGCGCAGATCGCCTTCTCGACCGCCGTCCGGGCCCTTGCGCAATCGAATGATGGCTTGCCGGTGGCCCAGGCCGCCGGACTGCACAGCACGATCGACAGCGCGAACCCGGCGGCAAGACGATTCACAGGGCAAACTCCCGCAGATTCTCGACCCGCGCCGCCAGGCCGTCCGCGCCCAGATAGTGGCCCAGCTTGCCGGCGCGCACGCGCTTGAGGTCTTCCTGATAGCGGGTGGCCATCGAATCGCGGACCTGCGCGTACGCCTCGGCAATGCCCTCGCCGCAGGCCTGGGCAACGATACGCGCGGCATCGGGCGATCCGCACGCGACGCAGCGCGCGACACCCAGCGCGTCGGCGTCGGCGCCCCGCGCCAGCAGTGCGGCGACCAGCTCGGCAGGCGGCTCACGATCGAAGCGGTGAATGGCCGTGGGGCTGACCGGCGCGCCCGCGTCCAGCAGCGCCTGCGCCGCCGCATACGCATGCTGCATCAGCGCGACGTCCAGCGCCTGGGCGCTACCGCGCAGCGGCGCATCCAGGCGCACGCCCTGCGCCGACAGACGGCGCACAAGGGCCGCGTCATCCTGCGACAACGCGTGCTGCAAGGCCAGCGCGGCCAGGCCAGGCTTGGCGGCCAGCGTTCCGTCCTCGAGCGGGCCGCGCCAGTCGACCAGCGCCTGCCGGTAGAAGACCGCCACGCGGTCGGCCAGCGACTGCGGCATGCCGTGACCCGACACGCGCTCATCCAGATACTCCAGAACGCGCAGGCCGGGGCTGTCTTCGTCTTCCTCGGGGTCGGTTTCCAGGCACAGCGCGGCAAACGCGGCATGCAGGTCCGGCGCGATGGTCGCGATGCCGTCCTGCTGCAAGGCGTGCGTCCAGCCCGGCAGGCCCTGCTTCCACGCGACCACGCTGCCTGCTCGCGGCCCCGGTTCCACGGCGACGTAGATGCGGTCGCAGTATTCGAAACCGCCTATCGGCAGATAGCGCAGCTTCCCATTCCACGTCGCGCCATCCTCGGCGGCGGCTTCCTCGGCGCACTCCTGCTCGTGCTCGATCCACCCTTGCAGGTCGCGGTACTGGTCGCTGCCGTCGTAGAACAGCTCGGACCAGCTCAAGGCCTCTTCGTTGCCGTCCATCTGCGCGCGCAGATCGTAGGCCAGCTCGCCGCCGGCGGTCAGCCGCCACAGGTCGAGCAACGCCGGCGGCAGCGGGCCCTCGCACAGCGCCTCGATCTCGGCGATGCGGGCGTCGGACATCGGGGGTTGCACATCGATCAGCAGGCGGCCGGCAAACACCGCGATGCCGTGCTCACGCAACGCCAGCAGTTCGCCAGACGTGAAAAACTCGCTCATGTTGAAACTTCAAGGTTGGAGACCGGTGCGATTTTACTAGCGGGGGGTGAAGAATCCCCGCACTAAGATGGCCGACCGCCGTTGGTGTACGGAGTTTGCCCTTGGCCTTCAACACGAGAATGCATGACGCCTGGCTGGTGCGGACCGGCGCCGGCGCGCCGGTCCATCCATGAACGCGGTTCGCGTCAGGCGGCGCCGGCCTCGCGCAATTGCTGGCGCCGGTATTCGCCCTGCCGCACATGCATCCAGCCCGGATACTCCGGCGGCAGCGCGCTGACCTTGTCCAGCGCGGCCAGTTCGTCCTGCGTCAACCGGATATCCGTGGCGGCCAGATTGTCTTCCAGCTGATCCACGCGCTTGGCGCCGATGATGACGCTGGTGACGACCTGCTGGTGCAGCAGCCAGGCCAGCGCCACCTGCGCCACCGACACGCCGCGCGCGTCTGCGATCTGCCGCAGCGCATCAATGCTGTCGTAGGCGCGCTCCCGGTTCACGGGCGGGAAATCGAACGCGACACGGCGGCTGCCCGCCTCGGCCTCGCCATCACGGCTGTACTTGCCGCTGAGCAGCCCGCCGGCCAGCGGACTCCACACCATCAACCCGACGCCCTCGCTCTGCAGCATGGGAACCAGTTCCCGCTCCAGATCGCGGCCGGCAATCGTGTAGTACGCCTGCAGCGACTCGAAGCGCGCCAGCCCCAGGCGCTGCGCGATGCCAAGCGCTTTCATGATCTGCCACGCGGCCCAGTTCGACACGCCGATGTAGCGCACGTGGCCATGCTGCACCAGCGTGTCCAGCGCGCGCATGGTTTCCTCGACCGGCGTGGCGGGGTCAAAGCCGTGGATCTGATACAGGTCGATATGGTCCAGCTGCAGGCGGGACAGGCTCTTCTTGACGCCATCCAGGATGTGTACGCGCGAATTGCCGCGGGCATTGACGCCCGCGCCCGTCTGCCCGAAGACCTTGGTCGCGATCACGACGTCCTCACGCGGGATCTTCAGATCGCGCAGCGCCTGGCCCGTGATGATTTCCGAGCGGCCTTCAGAGTACACGTCCGCCGTGTCGATGAAATTGACGCCCGCGTCCAGCGCGCGGCCCACCAGCCGGTTGGCGTCTTCCTGTTGCAGGCTGCCGATCTTGCTCCAGAGTTCGCCTTCGCCGCCGAAGGTCATCGTGCCCAGGCAAAGCTCCGAGACGAACAGGCCCGTGCTGCCGAATTTCTTGTATCGCATGTGTGCTCCTTCAGGGGCGGGCGAGCGCGCCGGGCCCCGGAGTGGGACACCGCTGCGGCAGCCTGCCGGGGTGCGGACAGTATGCGTCCGGCGAGCCACGCGCACGCTGCATGATCCTGCCCTTTTTTTGCCTGATTCTCCGGCCCGGCAGCCAATTCAACGCGACCCGTCGTTTTCTCCGGAATTCCTGCCTAATCCTCCGTTCCCCTATGCCGGCCGGCGCGGACCGCGCAAGATGGCAATACACTGGCGGACACCCAATCCTCTGCCGCCGCCGCCCCTCTTGTTTGCGGGCGGCGCGCCCCCGGGAGCCCCTCGATGTCCCTGAATTCTGCCCGATCCCTCGCGCCCGGCATTGCCGCCCAGGACGCCGCCTGCGAACTGGCGCGGTCCGAGCTGCTCTGCACGCTCGAGCGCATGACCGGCAACCTTGAAGGGGCGCTGGATACGCCGGTCGAAGGCCTGTACCTGCATCGGCTGTCGCAGCCGTCGGGGGCCAAACCGGTCGTGCAGAAAGCGGCTCTGGCTGTGATCGCGCAAGGATCGAAGCGGCTTTTCATCGGTGACGAGACCTATGAATACGATCCCTTCCATTTCCTGATCTCTTCGGTGGATCTGCCCCTCGTGGCCAAGGTGTCGGTGGCCAGCCCGACCCTGCCTTATCTGGGCTTGCGGCTGGACCTGAACCCCGAGGAGATCACCGCGCTGATCAGCGACGAGAACCTGCCGCCGCTGGTGCCGGCCGAAGCCTCGCGCGCGCTTTGCGTCAATCCGCTGGGCAGCACGCTGCTGGACGTGGTGCTGCGCCTGTTGCGGTTGCTGGACACGCCGCGGGACATTCCGATCCTGGCGCCGATGATCAAGCGTGAACTGCTTTACCGCCTGCTGATGAACGGCCAGGGCGTCGTGCTGCGCCAGACGGTGCTGCAGGACAGCCAACTGAACCGCGTGGCCAAGGCGATCCGCATTCTGCGGGACAATTTCGCGCAACCCCTGCGCGTCGAAGAGATTGCGCGCGACGTCCACATGAGCGTGTCGTCGCTGCACCATCATTTCAAGCAAGCCACGGCCATGAGCCCACTGCAGTATCAGAAGCACCTGCGGCTGCAGGAGGCGCGCCGGCTCATGCTGACGGACGATGCCGGCGTGGCGCTGGCCGCGCATGCCGTCGGCTACGAGAGTTCATCGCAGTTCAGCCGCGAGTACAGCCGCCTGTTCGGCACGCCGCCGCTGCGCGACAAACAGCGTTGGAAGGACGAGACGGCACTGGCCGCCTAGCCACCACGCGCAATCTGCCGGTTTCCGGGCAATTGCCGCAAATCCTCGAATACGATCCGTAGTCCCGCCCGGCCTCAGCCGATCCAGCCGGGTGCGCCTGATCCCGCCGGGAACAGGGCCGCGCGCCGTATCATGCGGGCACCGACGACTCTCGAGGAATTTGCATGCACGACCTGAATGACCTTTATTACTTCGTCGAGGTCGTCAAACACGGCGGATTCGCGCCGGCCGGCCGGGCGCTGGACATCCCGAAGTCGCGCCTGAGCCGCCGCATCGCCCTGCTGGAAGAACGCCTTGGCGTGCGCCTGATCCAGCGCTCCACCCGAACGTTCGCGGTGACCGAACTGGGCCAGGAGTACTACGACCAATGCCTGGCGATGCTGGCGGGCGCCGAAGCGGCGCAGGATGTCATCGACCGCACACACGCCGAACCGCAAGGCACCATCCGCATCGCCGCACCGCCCGCGCTCATCTATTACTTCCTCGGGGACGTGGTGGCGCGCTTCATGGAAAAGTGCCCCAAGGTGAACGTCTACCTGAAGAGCTTCAGCCGGCCGGTGGACGTGCTGCGCGAAGGCTTCGACCTGGCGGTGCGGGTGCGCTTTGGCGCCATCGAAAGCAGCGACCTTGTCATGAAGAACCTGGGCCTGAGCTGCCAGAGCCTGGTCGCCAGCCCCGCGCTGGCTCGCACCCTTCCGGATTCCGCCGATCTGCAGCACATCAGCCGGCAGCCGACCATGGCGCTCGGCACCGAGCAGCGCGAATGCCAATGGCGCCTGCTGGGTCCCGACAACGCGCGCCTCGCTGTGCCGTTCATGCCCCGGCTCGTCACGGACGACATGCTGGCGCTCAAGCAAGCCGCGCTGCGGGGCGTGGGGGTCGTCGCCCTGCCGCTCCTGATGATCCGCGAGGAACTGGATGTGGGCACGCTGGTGCCCGTGGGCGCCCCCTGGCAACCCGAGCCCGGCAGCGTGCATGCCGTGTTCCCGTCGCGCCGGGGCCTGCTGCCCGCCGTGCGGGAGCTGTTGGATTTCATGGGAGAGGCGTATCGTGAAAACGCGCGCTGCGAAGCCGCAACCCAGACGCGCCACGGCATCCCGACACTGCAACCGGTCCAATCGTTGTCCGATAAATAGAACGCTGAGGGTCGAAATTCCCGTCTACCGGCGCGGTTGTCCTGAAATTAATATCCTTCCTACGCACTCAGCGTTGCACAAAACACCGCGCAACACCGCGCACAACCTGAATAGACCAAGGAATCAGCCATGACCCGCCCCTACGTTAAGCTCGACAAGTCCCAAGCCGCCGTTCTGCTGGTGGATCACCAAGCCGGCCTCCTGTCCCTGGTGCGCGACTTCCAACCCGATCAATTCAAGAACAATGTGCTGGCCCTGGCTGATCTGGCCGAATACTTCAAGCTCCCCACCATCCTGACCACCAGTTTCGAAGACGGCCCCAACGGCCCGCTGGTCCAGGAACTGAAGGACAAGTTCCCCGACGCTCCCTACATCGCCCGCCCCGGCAACATCAACGCCTGGGACAACGAAGACTTCGTCAAGGCCGTCAAGGCCACCGGCAAGAAGCAACTGATCATCGCCGGCGTGGTCACCGAAGTCTGCGTCGCCTTCCCCGTGCTGTCGGCCATCGAAGAAGGTTTTGACGTGTTCGTGGTGACCGATGCTTCGGGCACCTTCAACGAAGTGACCCGTGACGCCGCATGGCGCCGCATGGAACAGGCTGGCGCGCAACTGATGTCGTGGTTTGGCGTGGCATGCGAACTGCACCGCGACTGGCGCAACGACGTGGAAGGCCTGGGCACCCTGTTCGCCAACCACATCCCCGACTACCGCAACCTGATGGCCTCGTACTCGGCCTTCAAGGCGGCCAAGTAAGGTTGCCGCGCGGCCGGCTTGCCGGCCAGACCACGCTGAGACAGCGATGAAAAAAAGGCCCAGGCAAATCGCCTGGGCCTTTGTCATTTCCGCTTGCGGGCGAAGGGATACGCCTGCTGCGCCAGGAATGTCCCGGGCATGTCGTTGTCCAGGATCCCGTAGTTCTGCGGCAGCCGGTTGCCCGCCCCGCGGACCGCGGTGCCGAACAGATAGTCGATGAAGGAAAAGTGCGCCGCGTAGTTCTTGTCGATCGCTTCGGTGTCGGAAGAGTGATGCCAGTGATGGAAGTCCGGCGTCACGATGATGTAGCGCAGCCAGCCCCACGGCAGCTTCACGTTGGAATGGATCAGCACCGCCTGGAATCCCACGATGATGATGTAGGCATCGAGCACCGCCTTCGAAAAGCCCAGCACGAACAGCACGCCCAACACAGCCACGCGCGTGATCAGCAGTTCAACGATGTGCAGGCGCGAGCCGGCCAGCCAATCCAGCGTGCGCGTGCTGTGATGCACGGCATGGAAGCGCCACATGAAAGGCACCTCGTGATAGATGCGATGCGCGGCGTATTGCGCCAGGTCCGCCACCAGCACGGCCACGAACAGTTCCAGCAGATATGGCATCGACTGGATCGCCTGTTGCAGCGGTTCGTACGCCGCCCAGGAAAACAGACGGTGGATGAAGAAGTTGATGCACAGCAGCACCGCGCCCACCGACAGGTGATTGAACAGAAAGTGCTTCATGTCCACCTGCCACTCGCCGCGGAACACGGGCTGGCCGGGGTACAGCGGCGTCAGCTTTTCAAAGATGATGAAGACGGTGCTGGACGCCAGCAGATCCAGGATGAACCAATCAAGACCCAGATACGGATGGCCGCCGGTGTTGGTGGCATTGACCGCTACCTGGCTGCCGCCAGCAGCCACCGCGCAGCACACCAGCACGAATGCGGAAATATTGAGCCAGCGTTGCCGTCCCAACACAGTGTTGGCCAGCGCGATCGAACCGGACACCAGCAGTGCGCCGAACAGCAGCGTGCGCATGGCTTCCACCGAATAGAAGCTGCGCAGCTCGGGCGTGGTCAGGTAGGCGGGAAAATGAAACGCCAGCACGCCCAGCACAGAAAGAATCGCCAAAAACAGCGCGATCACGCCGCTCATCATTCCGGTGCCGGGATGAATCCGGCCGTCCTGCTTGAAAAGATCCATCACTCTGCGATAGACGGGGGCGTGCTGTTTCATTGGGGATCTGGGACAGTCCAAGGGGAAGCGAGTGTATCGCCGGGGACGGACCCTTCTGTAAAGAAACGTGAACGCTCACGACAGAAAGGCTCATTTCTTGACACCCTTGCGCAGCGTCAACGGTGCACAGCCGTGGTTCGACCCGTAAGGTTGACAAGGCGTTGTCATTGGCGTGTCATGGCCTTTGACGCTGATGATCGCGTCGTGACAGGCGCATCGTCGGTCCCGTCAACCGGTTCCTCAAGAGGCCTTTATGTTCCCTGAATACCGCGAGCTCATTACCCAACTGAAGTCCGAAAACGCTCACTTTTCGGCGCTGTTCCAGCGGCATAACGATCTGGACCAGGAAATCCAGAACATGGAGGACGGCATCAAGCCGTCCTCGGGCGCCGCGATCGAGGTGCTTAAAAAAGAAAAACTGCACCTGAAAGACAAGCTGTACGGCCTGCTCCGCGCGGCCGACCAGAACGGCCACGGCAAGAGCAACGGCAGCTGACCTGCCCCTCGGCGCGGGCTACATCAGTTCCAGGCCCGCGCCCTTGACGACGGAGGCGTACTTCGTCATTTCCGAACGGAAGTACGCCACCGTCTGTTCCGGCGGCATCAGGACGATACGGTTGTTCTGGGTCGCCATCGCCTGCTTCACCTCCGGCGAGTTGAACGCGCGCCCCAGCGCGTCGTAGATGCGGCGCACGTCCGCTTGCGGCAACTTTGCCGGCCCGACCGCCGCAAACCATCCGCCGATCTCGTAGTCCGCCATCCCCTGTTCGCGCAGCGTCGGCAGGTCGGGCAGCGCCGCCATGCGCTCCGCGCCACAGGCGCCCAGCGCCTTGAGCGCACCGCTCTTGATCTGCGGCAGCACGGACGGCAGCGACAGCACGCCAAAGTCGACCTGCCCGCCGATCAGATCGGCCATCATCGGACCCACGCCCTTGTAGGGAATGTGCCGCGCCTTCACGCCCGCTTGCTGCACGTACATTTCCGCGGCCAGGTGCAGGATCGTGCCGTTACCCGAGGACGCGTAGTTATAGCGGCCGGGTTGGCTCTTCAAGAGCGCGGTCAGCGCCTTGATGTCGTTGGCGGCAATCTTTTGCGGATTGGCGACCAGCAGGAACGGCGTCATGCCCACCATGCTGATCGGCGTGATGTCGGCCAGCGGATCGAACGGCAGGCTCTTGTAGACGCTCGGGAAGATGACATGGTTGTTCGACACCATGCTGAGCGTGTACCCATCGGGCGCCGATCGCACCAGCGCCGACGTGCCCACGATGCCGCCCGCGCCCGGCTGGTTTTCCACCACGACGGTATGGCCCAGCGCGGTGGACAGCGCTGGCCCCGCCGCCCGCGTGATCGTGTCCACGCCGGACCCCACGCCCACCGGCAAAATGAATTTCACCGGCCGGTCCGACTGCGCCCACGTCACGCCGGGCACGCCCAGCATGGCGGCGCCCAGCGCACCCAGAACCTGGCGGCGGCTCCAGCGCCCGCCCGCACGTTGATTGCTCATGTCTGTCTCCTGATGGTTTTTGTATCGGCCGACTTGCGCGGCCGTTTACTGCAAAGGGCTTCAATCATTGCTCTGGCGCGGCGCGGCATGCTGCCCGCCTTGCGCGCGCCCTTACCTCATGCCGCGGCGCCCTGCTCGCGCAACGCTTCGATCTGTCCGGCGTCGTAGCCCAGCGCTTGCAGGAGTTCGTTGGTGTCCGCTCCCAGCACAGGCGGATCGCGCCTCACGCCAAGCCGCTGCCCGTCCATCATCAGCGGAAACAGCGCGGCGCCGGCGGTCTGCCCGGCACGCTCGCCGTCGGGCAGACGGATCTCGGCCAGCCCGCCGGTGGCGCGCAGGTGCGGATCGTCGTACAGCTCCTCGGGCTTGACGATGGGGGCGAACGGCAGACCGATGCGTTCGAATACGGCTGCCAGTTCGGCGGCGCGGTAATGTGCCAGCCGCTTGCGCAGATCCGCCAGCAGCGTGGGCCGCAACAGGACCCGGTCATTGTTCGTGGCCATTGCGGGATCGTTCTTCAGGTCGTCGAATCCGAAGGCATCGCAGAACGTCACCCACTGCGCGTCGCTCACTGCCGCCAGGAATATCTGCTCGCCATCTTTGACTGTGAACACGTCGTAGAGCGCCCAGGCGGACACGCGCTGCGGCATCGGCGCAGACGGCTGGCCCGTGATCGCGTACTGCAGCATGTGCTGGCCCACGAGGAACACATTGTTCTCGAACAGCGCCGACTGCACTTCCTGGCCCCGCCCGGTGATGCCGCGCTGGATCAGCGCCGCCATCGCCCCGATGGCGCCGAACATGCCGCCCATGATGTCGTTCACGCTGGTGCCGGCGCGCACCGGATCGCCCGGCCGCCCGGTCATGTAGGCCAGCCCGCCCATCATCTGCACGACCTCGTCCAGGGCCGTGCGCATGGCGTAAGGGCCCGGCAAAAAGCCTTTGTGGCTGACGTAGATGAGGCGCGGATTCGCTTTGGACAGCGAGGCGTAGTCCAGGCCGAATTTCGCCATCGTGCCGGGCCGGAAGTTTTCCGCCACCACGTCGGCGCTGGCGGCCAGCTTGCGCGCCACTTCCGCGCCCGCCGGGCTTTGTATGTCCAGCGCGATGCTCTTCTTGTTGCGGTTGAACATCGGAAAAAAGCCCGCGCCGACGCCCAGCAGATGACGCGTGCGGTCACCGCGCACAGGTTCGACCTTGATGACTTCGGCGCCCAGATCGGCCAGGACCATTCCGCAGGTGGGGCCCATGACCATGTGGGTGAACTCCACGACGCGCAGGCCGGCCAGCGGCAACGGACGGGAGGATGGGGGAACGGCGGCGTTTTGCATGGTAAGGCTCGATGTCGATGCGTGATGCGCGCGCTCAGGCCGGCTGGCCGATGCGTGCAGGATAGGTCTTGGGCAGGCCGGCGCGCCACAGCGCGCCGTGCAGGGGCTGATCGGGCAGCCACCCGGCGGCGGCTTCGCGCAAGGCGAGCAGACGGGGCAGATCGACGCCGGTCTCGATGCCCATGCTCTGCAGCATGAACACGAGGTCCTCGGTGCTGACGTTGCCGCTGGCGCCTGGCGCGTGCGGGCAGCCGCCGATGCCGGCCAGGCAGGCGTCAAAGCGGGCCACCCCGGTGTCCAGCGCGGCCAGCACGTTCGCCAGCCCCAGCCCCCGTGTGTCGTGAAAGTGCGCGCAGCACAGGCGATCGCCCGCGATGCGCCTTGCCGCTTCAAACAGGCGTCCCACCGAGGCCGGATCGGCATATCCCACCGTATCGGCCAGACTGACGCGGTCGGCGCCGGCATCCAGCAGCGCCTGCATGAGCCGCAGCACTTCCTCCTGCTGCACTTCGCCCTGCAACGTGCAGCCAAAGGCTGTTCCGACGCCCCCCTCGATCAGCATGGACGAACCCGCCGCGTCGCGCGCCGCGCGCATCTGGCCGACCATTGCCACCACCTCGTCCGGCGTCTTGCGCAGGTTCGCCAGGCTGTGCGCGTGGCTGGCCGACAGCGGCACCAGCATCAGGTGGGCGCCGCTGGCCAGCGCCAACTCAGCGCCCTTCAGATTGGGAACCAGCACGGACACCATCAGGCCGGCAAGCTGCGTGGCATGCGCGATCAGTTCCACCGTATCCGCCAACTGCGGCAGCAGCCGGGCGGGCACAAAGGAGCCCACTTCGATCTCGCGCTG
This sequence comes from Achromobacter sp. ACM05, assembly GCF_019218915.1. Lineage (NCBI taxonomy): Bacteria > Pseudomonadati > Pseudomonadota > Betaproteobacteria > Burkholderiales > Alcaligenaceae > Achromobacter > Achromobacter sp. ACM05. The sequence goes on along the minus strand of NZ_JAHUWQ010000001.1, from coordinate 2,338,556 downwards.
GCCCGCCGCGTAGGCCGCGTCGATCCAGTCGAGTTTGGTCTGCGTGGGCATCACGACAGAAAGGCTCTGCAGGCCATCGCGCAGGCCCACTTCACGGACCGTGGCGGCCGATGGGCGACAGGCGGGTTCTTGAATGGGCATGGCAACAAGGCGTCGAAAAAGAGAAATCCCAGTGTAGATATTCTCAAACCAGCCACAAGCGGTATTTTGGAACGCTTAAAATTCCGTTTCGGAACATCAAACAGGATGATCGCCATGCGCGACCTCGACATCACCACCCTGCGGCTCTTCGTCTCCGTCTGCGAGACCGGCAACATTGCCCGCGCCGGCCAGCGCGCCAACATCGTGGGGTCGGCCATCAGCAAGCGGCTCGCGCAACTTGAGGACACCGTGGGCGCCAAACTGCTGACGCGCAAGCGCCGGGGCGTCGAGCCCACCGAAGCCGGCGAAACGCTGCTGGAGCACGCGCGCGCCATCCTTGCCAGTTCCGAACGCATCGAACGCGACATGTCCGCCTACGCCAGCGGCGTAAAGGGGCAAGTGCGCATCCTGGCCACCGCGTCGGTCCTGGCCGAATCCCTGGCCGAGGACATCGCGGCCTTTCTTCAAGGCGCTCCCCACCGCAACATCCGGGTGGACATGGAAGAACGCGTCAGCCAGGAGGTCGTGCGCGGCGTCTGCGAGGGCATCGCCAGCCTGGGCATCTGCTGGGATGCGGCCGATTTTCATGGGCTGGAACAGCGTCCCTACCGGGGCGACCGCCTGGCCATCGTCACCGCGCCGGGCCATCCGCTCGCTGACCGGGAGGCCGTTTTCTTTGAGGACGCGCTGGAGTACGAGCATGTCAGCATGCCGGCCGCCGGCGCCGTACTGCGCATGCTGCAAACGGCAGCCAACGACAGCGGCAAGGCGCTGCGGCACCGCGTCACGGTCAGCAACTTCGATTCTGCGTTTCGCGTCGTGCTGGCGGGACTGGCCATCAGCGTGGCGCCCATTGAAGTCGCCACGCCCTATGCGATGGCGCACGGGCTGCGGGTGCTGCCGCTGAAGGACGCCTGGAGCCGGCGGCGCTTTGCGATCTGCATGCGTAGCGAAGCGGCGCTGCCTGCGGCGGCGGCATTGTTGCTGGATCATCTGGTGGCGGCGGGCGCGAGCAGCGAGTCGTGAAATGGCGTGGGCATGGACGGGGCTTCGGTGTGCGCATCGACCGGGAGCAGGCAAGTCAGGAATGATTAGCCACGCTAATCAAAGATTAGGATATTTAGTTTTTCTAATTTCCCAGCCAGCGCTAGTCTGAGCGCCCCCTAATGACCTTGCCAGACCTTGCAGTATGTCCACCGCCTTCATCCCCGGATTTCTCCTCGGCCTCAGCCTCATCGTCGCCATCGGCGCACAAAACGCCTTTGTGCTGCGGCAAGGCTTGCGCAAGGAGCATGTCTTCCTGATCTGCCTGACTTGCGCGCTGTCCGACGCCGTCCTAATCGCGGCGGGCGTGGCGGGCTTTGGCATGGCGGTCGGTCTGCTGCCGTGGCTGGAGCCCGCAATGCGCTACGGCGGCGCCTTGTTTCTCTTTGTCTACGCGGCGCGCAGCCTGCACTCGGCGTTTCGCAAGCAGCACGACCATCTATCACCCTCGTCCCGTCAGGCAAATAGCCCGTTAGCGGCGCTGGCCACGTGTCTGGCGCTCACCTGGCTAAACCCGCATGTCTACCTGGACACCGTCGTCCTGCTGGGCTCCATCTCCAGCCAGTACGAAGGGCGCAAGCTGGCCTTTGCTGCCGGCGCGATCTGCGCGTCGTTCTGCTTTTTCTTTGCGTTGGGATATGGCGCGCGGCTCCTGCGACCCGTCTTCGCCAATGCCACCGCGTGGCGTGTGCTGGATGCCTGCGTCGGCATCCTGATGATCGTGATCGGCATACAGCTGGTGAGGTAATCCTCATCCTTCTGACGGACGGCGAAGGCGGCGGCGCGCTGCTACGCTGCCCTACCCGTCGTCCTTGAAGGATCGTCCGCCATGAGAATCGCAGCTGGCGCCGCCGGCGCATTGGCCATCCTGCTGTGCAGCGGCCCGGCCTTTGGCCAGTATGTGGTGCGGACCCAGGACATGAGCGGCAAATGGAGCGTGCCCAACCCGCAGTACGAAGGCGTGCCCGAGCTGTTCCGGGCAAGCTCGGGCGCCAAGCGTGCCTGCCTGGATCGCGGCCCGCCCAGCAACCTGTACCGCGCCGCCAAGGTCATCGACCTGCGGACCGGCGAAGAGGTGCTGGTGGTGGACTGCATTCCGATCCGCAACGAGCAGCGCCAGCGATCGGAGCAGATTCGGGCCAATGCGTTGAAGGCGGCGCCGACGCAGTGACCCCTCGTTCTTGAAACGTGTCGCCGTCCGTGATGGCGCGCCGACAGGGTTCGGCGGCCTAAGCCACGCGTCTTTGCGACGAGCGCCCTATCGCTTCTTTTGCGCGCCGTCCCTTTCGCCCGCGGACGCGTTCATGTAGTCCTTGACCGTGCCGTCCTTGTTGTAGGTCACCGTCAGCGTGCGCTGGTCCTGCATGGCGCCGTACTCGCTGTTGTTGAAGTAGAACCATGACGCGGTGCGCAGGCCTTGCGGGTTGACCTGCTGCGTGCGAGGGGGACCAAAGTCGCGGACCATCTCATCGAACGTCGTGACGTTGATCTGGATGGCTTGCACCTTATCTTGCGTGATCATGTCTCCCGGCGCGGGAGCAGCGCAGCCCGCCACGATGGCGGCGACGAAAAGCACGGACGATCTCATTGAACTTCCCCAGTCCTGTGTCAGCCGGCAAACGCGGCCGTTGTGTTTGTGAATTCCGAACGAGCATAAGAATACTCTGCCCGCTGCCGCGCGCAGCGTGGGCGTGCGCCGCAATGGCCGGTTAACGTCTGTCACGTTGCGGTCATCTACAATGCCGCCAGTTGCCGAGCGCGAAATGGCGCCGGCCCGCAACAAACAGGCAGCATGACCCGCGCGAAGAAATCAGCACCCAGAAAGAGAGCACCGGCCAGCAAAAGCCGGGCCGCCAGCCCCGGCCGCATCTACCGATTCCTGCGAACGTTCTCGCTCACGTCGCTGGCCGCTTTCGGCGCGGCCACGTACGCGCTGAACCCGCAATGGCGCGCCCACTTCTCCATCGACAACATCCTTGCGCGCGTCGGTTGGCCGACCCAGGAAAAGTTCGCCCCCGCCGCGGTGCCCGCCGGCGGCATGGCGCACACGCGCTTTGCCGACTGCCCGCAATTCTTCCCGCAGCAGCGCCCGCCCGTCGTGCCCGCCAGCCAGGCGCTGCGCGAGCTGTGCTTTTCAAACTTCGCCATCCTGCACAACGGACAGACCAAGACGCCGGTGTTCGTGGCCGAGCGTCTGAACCGCAAGATCCTGACGCAGGCACAGGGCATGGAACGGTCCGACAAGTTCTATGCCGAGGCACGCGTGCCGCGCGCCGAACGCGCTGAACTGACGGACTACAAGGGGTCGGGCTACTCGCGCGGTCACATGGCGCCGGCGGGTGACATGTCCACGCACGAGGCCATGGCGCAGAGCTTTTCGCTGGCGAACATGGTGCCGCAGGACCAGCGCCACAATGGTGGGCCGTGGAGCCAGATTGAACAGGACACACGCAAATACGTAATGCGGGCATCGGGCGACGTGTATGTGTTCACCGGGCCGTACTACGGCGACAAGCCCAAGGAGATTGGCTCCGGCGTGGCGGTGCCAAGCCATCTGTTCAAGGTTGTGTTTGATGCGTCCACGGGGCGCTCGTGGGTGCATTGGCAGGGGAACAGCGCGAGCACCAAGGCGGGCGCGCCGATCAGTTATGAAGAGTTCGCGCGCCGCACGGGGATGCAGTTGCTGCCGACGGGGAATTGAACGTCTCGTCGGCGTTGACTGCCCGATTTTGGTTTAGGTGTCGACCGCATATCGCCCGCGGCGCCTACTTCGGCCGCGGCGATGGCAACCCCTGATCCACGGCGGGCCACTCTCCGGCCCGCAGGCGCGGCAGGCACAGCACCATCGCCTTCGCCACATTGCGCACCTCTTCCTGCAACGCCGAGTCCTCGTCCAGCTCGGCATGACTCGTGGCATACGGCTTGTAGTAGCCAATGTAGCGATCCAGCTTCGACGACGCCCCGGCATCCACCAACCCCATCCATTCGAGCCAGTCGCAGAGCGCGCGCCGCTGCCCCTCAATGCCCGCCACGTCGCCGTGCACCACCACGCCGTAGGCGCGGCCAGCCAAATGCTTCGGAAACGGCCATCCGTCCATTTCGATCTGCTTGGCCTTCCTCGCGTCTTTGCCTGACGTCGTCGTCGGATCGGGGTTGCCGCCATCCGCACAGACCAGCCGGTCGATCATCAGCTTCAGGACGCTGGGCGACTGATACCAATAGGTCGGCGCGAGCAGGATCACGCCATGCGCCGCCATCCACTGCTCGTAGATGTCGTTCATCGCATCGTTGTCCTGCGCGAGCGAATGGTTGGGATAACAGCTACAGGGCCAATGGCAGAGCGGCATCGCGGTGGACACGCAGCCTTTGCAGGGGTGGATGAGGTACTGGTATTCCGACGTGAGGCGGCTCAGATCCAGCATGTCCGCCTGCACACTGGCCGACTCCAGTTCGTCGCGCACGATTTCCGACAGCCGCCAGGTCTTTGAGACCTCGCCAGGACAGGTCCCGTCATTGCGCGCCGCGCCGTTGACCACCAGGACGCGGGAGCGCGTTTCCGGATCGCGCTGCACCAACGCCGCGCGCGCGAGGCGGTCACGGGCATCTTTCCATTCCACAGATAAGTCGTAATCGGGATCTGCGTAACCTGACCCCGCCTTGACGGTATCGGGCGCCTTGCGTCCATTCTCGTAGGCATCCCAGGCGATGGCTTCAAGCCTTTCCAAGGCTTCGGTTTCAGACTTGAACGCCGGGTCATAGAAGCGGCGCATGAAACGCAGGCGGAATGTGTCGCGGGGCAGCTTGCCGGAATATTGTCCTGTTCGGACGTCGAGCTTCGGATTGGCCATTGCAGTGGTTCCGCGAAGATGAACCCTGCCAGGCAGCAACTCTCATGCCTGCCAGCTTGCCGCATGGCTTGCATTCGGCTGATGACTGCGCGGGCGCGTCACACCTTTCAAGCGCGCATCGAGTGCAGTAGGATGAACCGACCGACTGGAGGAATTATGCAAACAGCCAAGTGGGACTTTCAGATCGCGCAGCCAGAGCAGGAGGGCGATGAATGGCGCATCGGCTACACGCTGATCTCACCGATCGCCGGCGTGCCGTCCGAACGCATTGCCATCGACGAGCGGTTTCATTCCGCGCATGGCGCAATTGCCGAGGCGACCCGCCTCGCGCAGATTCATGTTGCCGACCTGAACGGTGAAGCGCCGACGTTCGAACGTCCGAGCGATGCCGAGGTGCCGTTCGACAAGGACCAGCGGTTTTAGGCAGTCGCGCGCAAACAGACAAACGCAGCCACGCGAACGTTTCTCGCGTGGCTGCAATTCGCTACGTTTGTGCGTTCTACGACAGGCCGTTCAGCGGGCCGGCGCCGGTGCGGTGCTGGCTGGCGTAGCCGGGTTCGCCGGGGTGGCGGGCACCTGAATCTCTTTCTTGCGCAATACGCCACCGCCCTGCACGCTACCCTGCACATTCGTGGGCGAGGTCATCTTGGCCACGCAGGTTGCACGCTGCGATTCGGGCAGACGGTTGCAGCGAGCCAGCTCATTCTGCCGAAGTTGCTCGGGGCTCTCCGCACTCAGATTCTGACGATCACGCTCTTGCCGTGCCGCTGCCGCTTCGCGCAGGCAAGTTTCCAGCGGTTGGCCGGAGGCGCCGCTCTTGCAGGTGGCGACATCCTGCTGATGCTGCGCTTGCGAGGTAGCGCTGGTGTCAGCGGCGTAAGCCGCGCCCGTGGCCCACGTCATACCCGCCACGCAAAGAATCGCGGAAACTCTTTTCAGGGGCACTTGAACAGCATTCATCTTGTGAACAGTATTCATGGTCAGCTCCTCAAAATAGGGACATGCGCCCGGCGACACGCCGAACGGAATCTCCCGGCGATATATCTACCACGCGGGGTTCAGAAGTAGCAGCGAACGAAGTAACGCGATGTGTCAACCGCCGCGTTCGATAGGCGTGTTTCAACGCGCAAGGTAGGCGCGTACGAGTTCCATCAGATACTGACCTTGCGGCGTCGGCGTGCTGTCACGGCGGCGCACGATATACACATCCCGCGCGATGTCGGGATCCAGCACTGGGATCGACTTCAGGCCATACCCATGCGCTTCGAACAACGCGGGCATGATGGTCACGAAATTGCCCGATTGCACCAGCCCGATCATGGTGGCCAGCTGATCGACTTCGATGGTCCAGGGCAACTCCAGCCCGCGAGCGTTCAGGACACTGTCGATCTGCAAACGGGTGGAACTGACCGGATTCAGCCCCACTACCGGCAGGCCCGGCAGCTTTTTCCAAGACAGCTTGCGGCTGCGTGGCGCCAGGGCAGAACCCTCGGCAAACACCAGGTTGTAGCCATAGGTGGCGACGCGCTCGGCCTCCAGGGTGGGACCGAATGACACCGGCGTGGTGATGCCGAATTCCACCTCGCGCTCTTCGACCAGTCCCGTCGTGACGGTCGCGTTGCCGTCGCGGATGGACAGATACACCTGCGGATGCCGTGCATAGAATTCGGGCAGCACATTCGGCAGCACCGAATAGCCTACCGAAGCCACCGTGCTCACCATCAGCGTGCCTTCGTGCCCCCGCGCGCGGCGGGCGGCCTCGGTCAGGCTGGCATCCATCTGGGTAACGATGGGCAGCACGCGCTCATACAGCGCGCGGCCTATCGACGTCAGCACCACGCTGCGCGTCGTACGTTCAAACAAGCGTCCGCCGATTTCCGATTCCAGCTTTGCGATACGCCGGCTCAAAGCCGACGTCGTGACGCACAGCAGCGCGGCGGCGGACGTGTATTGGCCCATGCGCGCCACGCAGCAGAACGAGCGGATATCTTCCAGATCGTAATTGATTCGCATGGATCAAGAATCGTTGAAATTTTTTCGATAGACGTAACTATACGCGCGGCCTGAACATGCGGGCATCACTTCAACGAGCCATCATGAATCCACAAGGCAAGGGCATTTTTCTGAAATCGATGAACAGCTTCTTCGTGGGCGGCGCGACCGCCGTGCTTGAAGGCCTGCCCGTCGAATATCGCAGCATGGTCCTGAACGGTTCCCCGCGCGAGGTCAACCCGAACGGAGAGCAGGTCTATGGGCAGATGTATGTCCAGGAATACCGCCTGGCACAGCCCCGGCATCCGGATCCGGTGCTGCTTTGGCATGGCGGGGGCATGACCGGCTGCACATGGGAAACGACCCCAGATGGCCGCAACGGCTGGCTGTGGAAATTCCTGGATGCCGGTTACGACGTCCTGGTCAGCGACGCAGTGGAACGCGGCCGTTCGTCGTGGGCACGCTTCCCGCAGGTGTATCGCGAGTCGCCCGTCTTTCGCACCAAGCGCGAGGCCTGGACGACGTTTCGAATCGGACCCGTCTACGACCCCGACCCGCCGCAGCGAAAGGCCTATCCAGGGCAACAGTTTCCCACCGAGGCGTTTGACGCGTTCGCCAATCAATGGGTGCCGCGCTGGCCGGGCCATGAATCCATGATTCTGGCGGCGTACGAAGCGTTGATCGACCGGGTGGGGCATTGCCATATCGTCGCCCACAGCCAGGGCGCGGGCTTTGCCGCCGAAATTGCGCGCCGCCGTCCTCAAGCAGTGCGCCGGGTGGTGGGCGTGGAGCCTGGCGGTATGCCGCAAGCGGCCCCGATTGAAGCGCTGCCGCCGCATCTTGTTGTGTGGGGCGACTACATCGAAGCGTCGGGCTCGCACTGGGTCGGCTACCGCCAACAAGCCGAGCGTTATCTGGATTCCATCCGGGGGTGCGCCGACGTGTCGGTGCTGGACCTGCCCGCCAGCGGCGTCGCGGGCAATTCCCACCTGCCGATGATGGACCGCAATAGCGACGAGGTGTTCCAACGCGTCTTGAAGTGGCTGCAAAGCTGAAGCAACACGAACGAAAACAACAGGAGACAACCATGACCATTCGACCCCTTTCCAGCGCAGCGCTGCTGGGAGCCCTTGTGTTGGGAGGAACCAGCGCGGCGCATGCGCAGGCCTACCCCGCCCATCCCATCAAGCTCATCGTGGGCTACGCACCGGCAGGATCGGTGGACACGTTCGCTCGCATCATCGCCCCCGAACTGGGCCGCGAGCTGGGCCAGACCATCGTCATCGAGAACGTCGCGGGAGCCGGCGGCATCATCGGCGTCACGCGCGCGGTCAACGCCAAGCCCGACGGGTACACGGTGCTGATGGGCATCGTGTCCGATGTCGTGATCGCGCCCATTCTGCAATCGTCGGCCAAATACACCTACCGCGACCTGGCCGCCGTCGCGCCGCTGGGCACAAGCGGCGTTGGCGTCGTGGCGAATCCGAATCTGGGCGTGAAATCGTTCGGCGACCTGATTGCACGGGCCAAAGCAAACCCGGGCAAGCTGACGTACGGCGCCACGGGCGTCGGCTCGCTGCCCGCCATCGCCATGGAGAGCTTCAAGCTCACCACGGGTACGGACATCACGTTCATTCCCTACGCCAGCGCGTCGAAAATCGCGACCGATGTCATCGGCGGCAATGTGGATATCGCGGTGTCCGGGCTGCCAGCCCTGCTCGAACTAATTAAAAGCGGCCGTGTGACGGGCGTGGGCGTCATGAGCCGCGACCGCGACATCGGCAACCCGGACTTGGCGTCGGCGGGTGAAACACCGGAACTCAAAGGGATGGACTATTACTTCTGGACCGGAATTTTCGCACCGTCGAATACGCCGGACCCCATCGTCCAGACGTTGAACGCCGCGTTCAGCCGTGTCATGGCCAAGCCGGAGATCCAGGCACGGTTCAAGGAATTGGGTGTCAAGGTCAGCCCGGCCACCTCGCCGTCAGCGTTTGGGCAGTTTGTGGCAAGCAGCGATGCGCAATGGCAAAAGCTGATCGAAGACGCGAAGATCCCGCGTCAGTAGGAGGAAGGGGCGGAGCATGCGCTTACACGCCTAAGCTCACACGCTCGAAGCCCGATCGCGAGTCGGGCGGACCAACAAAATGGCCCCAACCTCGGTGAGTTTGGGGCCATTTTGTTGGTGGTCCCAATTTTCTTGGACCACCTGTCGTCTTTGCTTGCACTGCGGAAATCCGGAGACCCGCATGGATATTGGTCGGGGCGGTGGGATTCGAACTCACGACCCTCTGCTCCCAAAGCAGATGCGCTACCAGGCTGCGCTACGCCCCGAAGGGTGGCAACTATACCAGAAAGCGATCATTCGCGGCCGAGGTTCAGCCATTCGGCGACGTAACAAAATACCTGCCCTGCATCCCACGAAATGAAAAACGGCGCGCCACCCAGGCGCGCCGCTTCCAGCACTGCAGGACGAATCGCGATCAGCCAAAACGGCCCGTGATGTAGTCCTCGGTTTCCTTGCGCGAAGGCTTCACGAAGATCTGGTCGGTCTGACCAAACTCCATCAGCTCGCCCAGGTACATATACGCCGTGTAGTCCGAGCAACGCGCAGCTTGCTGCATGTTGTGCGTCACGATAACGACGGTGTAGTCGTTCTTCAGCTCAGCGATCAGTTCTTCGATCTTGGCCGTGGAAATGGGATCCAGCGCCGAGCACGGCTCATCCAGCAGGAGCACTTCGGGTTTGATCGCCACGCCGCGCGCGATGCACAGACGCTGTTGCTGGCCGCCGGACAGGCTGTTGCCGCTTTGATGCAGCTTGTCCTTCACTTCGTTCCACAGCGCAGCCTTGCTCAGCGCCCATTCCACGCGCTCGTCCATCTCACCCTTCGACAGGCGCTCGAACAGACGCACGCCGAAGGCGATGTTGTCGTAGATGCTCATGGGGAACGGCGTGGGCTTTTGAAAGACCATGCCGACCTTGGCGCGGATCAGCGAGATGTCGGTCTTGGCCGTCAGCAGGTTTTCGCCGTCCAGCAGAATTTCGCCCTCGGCGCGCTGGCCGGGGTACAGCTCGAACATGCGGTTGAACGTGCGCAGCAGCGTCGATTTGCCGCAGCCCGACGGACCGATGAAGGCGGTGACCTTCTTCTCCTGGATCGACATGTTCACGTTACGAATCGCGTGGAACTTGCCGTAGTAGAAGTTCAGGTTCTTGACCTCGAGCTTGTTCTTGACTGCGGTAGCGGTGTTTTCCATTGGGTTTCCCTTGGATGTCGGCGCGGCCAGCGCGCCGGCAAAGCGATCTTTATTTGCGGAACAGGTTGCGGGCGATGATGTTGATGCCCAACACCAGCAGCGTGATCAGCGTGGCGCCGGCCCAGGCCAGGTTGTTCCAGTCCTTGAAGGGGCTGGCGGCGTATTGGTAGATGACGACCGGCAGGTTGGCCATCGGGCCGTTCATGTTCAGCGACATGAACTGATTCGACAGCGCGGTGAACAGCAGCGGCGCGGTTTCGCCGGAGATGCGGGCGATGGCGAGCAGCACGCCGGTAATGATGCCGGACTTGGCGGCGCGATAGCAGACCAGCGTGATCATGCGCCACTTCGGGCAGCCCAGCGCGGCGGTCGCCTCGCGCAGGCTGTTGGGCACCAGCAGCAGCATGTTGTCGGTGGTGCGGACCACGACCGGGATCACCAGGATGGACAGCGCAATGGCGCCGGCCCAACCCGAGTAATGCCCGACCTGCGCCACATATACGGCATAGATGAACAGGCCGATGATGATGGATGGCGCCGACAGCAGCACGTCGTTCAGGAAGCGCGTGGCCGGGGCCAGCCAGCCGCGCTGGCCGTATTCAGCCAGGTAGGTGCCGGCCAGGATGCCGACCGGCGTGCCGATCAGCGTGCCGACGCCCGCCATCATCACACTGCCGAGAATGGCGTTGAGCAAGCCCCCCGCCTGGCCCGGCGGCGGCGTGATTTCGGTGAAGAGCGTGTACGACAGCGCGGGCGCGCCCTTCATCAGCAACGTGAGAATGATCCAGAACAGCCAGAACAGGCCGAAGACCAGCGTCGTCATCGACACGGCGAGCATGATGCGATTGACCACGCGGCGCCGGCGGTAGATGCCGTTCTGCATGTTGAGTACGGATTCAGCCATGATTTTTTCCTTGTGCTCCGGGCGTCAGGTCTTCTTGCCTTCGCCGGCGGACAGGCGGACCAGCAGCGTCTTGGCCAGGGCCAGCACGATGGTCGTGATGAGGAACAGGATCAGGCCCAGTTCCAGCAACGCCGCCTTCTGGATGCCGCCCGCCTCGTTGAATTCGTTGGCGAGCGCCGAGGCGATGGAGTTGCCGGGCGAGAACAGGGAACCGGACCACTTGAAGGCGTTGCCGATGACGAAGGTCACGGCCATGGTCTCGCCCAGGGCACGGCCCAGGCCGAGCATGATGCCGCCGATGACGCCCGACTTGGTGAAGGGCAGCACCACGCGCCACATCACTTCCCAGGTCGTGCTGCCCAGGCCGTAGGCCGATTCCTTGAGCATCGCGGGGACCAGTTCGAACACGTCGCGCATCACCGCGGCGATGAACGGGATGATCATGATCGAGAGGATCAGGCCGGCGGTGAAGATGCCGATACCGAACGGTGGGCCTGCAAACAGACCGCCGATGATGGGAAGATTGCCCAACGTCGCGATCAGGAACGGCTGCACGTACTGCTGGAACACCGGCACGAAGACGAACAGGCCCCACATGCCGTAAATGATGGACGGGATGGCCGCCAGCATTTCGATAGCGGTGCCCAGCGGGCGGCGCAGCCAGGTCGGGGAGAGTTCGGTCAGGAAGATGGCGATGCCGAAGGACACCGGCACGGCGATGATCAGTGCGATCGCGGACGTCAGCAACGTGCCGATGATCGGCACGACGGCGCCGTAATTGGAGTTGACCGGGTCCCAGTCATTGAGCCACAGGAACGACAGGCCATATTTGGCCAGCGATTCGCGGCTGCCGTAGATGAGGGAGATGAGAATCGCCGCCAGAAGAATGAACACCAGGAAGGCGAACAGGCGGGTCAGATTCTTGAACAGCGCATCCATCAGCGCGTTTTTTGTTTGCTTCATAGGCGAAGGCGTGCCGGTAGTCACGGAATCCGCCACGCTGGGCGGAAGCGGCACACTATTATCCATTACCGCGCTCATGGATGGACTTTCCTTAGGAAACCTGGGGGAACAGCAGAGAGGTCGATTTACAAGCGGCGGCCCCGCCCGCCATCAGGCGTCGGGGCCGCTCGGTACTGATTTACTTCCAGACAGCCTGGCCGTCAGCGGACTTCACTTCGCCCCAGGCGGCGCGGATTTCCTTGGTCACGGCTTCCGGCAGCGGCACGTAGTCCATGGCTTCAGCCGACTTGGCGCCGTTCTTGAAGGCCCAGTCGAAGAAGTCCAGCACAGCCTTGCCCTGAACCGGCTTGTCTTGCGACTTGTGGATCAGGATGAAGGTGGCGGCGGTGACGGGCCACGAATCGGCGCCCGGCTCGTCGGTCAGGACCACGCCCATGCCCGGCGCGCTCTTCCAGTCGGCGTTGGCGGCCGCGGCAGCGAAAGCCTTTTGCTCGGGCTGGACGAACTTGCCGTCCTTGTTCTGCAGTTGCGTCCAGGCCAGCTTGTTCTGCTTGGCGTAGGCGTATTCGACGTAGCCGATCGAGTTCTTCAGTTGGCCGACGTAGGCGGCGACGCCTTCGTTGCCCTTGCCGCCCTGACCGGTGGGCCACTTGACGGCCTTGCCTTCACCGACTTGCGACTTCCACTCCGGCGACACCTTGGACAGGTAGTTCGTCCAGCCGAAGGTGGTGCCCGAGCCGTCCGAACGGTGCACGACGATGATGTCGGCCGAGGGCAGCTTGACGTCGGGGTTCAGCGCCTTCAGCGCAGCGTCGTCCCACTTCTTGATCTTGCCCAGGAAGATGTCGGCCAGGACCTTGCCCGACAGCTTCAGCTTGCCCGGCTCGACGCCGTCGACGTTCACGACGGCCACGGTGCCGCCGATCACGGCGGGGAACTGCAGCAGGCCATGCTTTTCCAGGTCGGCAGCCTTCATCGGGTCATCCGAAGCGCCAAAGTCGACCGTCTTTGCAATGATCTGCTGTTGACCACCGCCCGAACCGATGGACTGGTAGTTGACCGCGTTGTTGGTCGCAGCCTTGTAGTCGGACGCCCACTTGGCGTAGATCGGGTACGGGAACGATGCGCCGGCGCCGGTGACGTTGGCGGCCTGGACGGCAAAAACGGCGGCGCTCAGCGCGACGCCCACGGAAACTTGCTTGAAGACACGTTTGAACATCTGGGTTCCTTCTGTGCTCGTTAAAGGAGTCTTGGCAGGCTTTTTAGCTGCCTGTCTTTCAGCGACCTTCGCATCTTAGGTACCCAACGTGACAAGACCATGACAGTCATGATCCCCCCCCCGACGCGCTTCGCGCCTCCCCCCAGGGGGCGCCGGTGGCGGACCGGCGAAGCCGGATCCGCGCGGCCGCGCTCGGGAGGCCGAAGCTCGAAGAAAAGCCCATTCCCGCTGAGGGAATGGGCTCGTCGCGCCGGTGACACAGGCCAGGCGTAAAGTGGCGTTCGCCCCCCCCTTACTCATTTGGGGACAGAACACTAACCTGCTACACGCCCAGCTTCTGCATCAGGAACTGGTGCAGGTTATACGGCTCGCGGCGGCTCTTGACGCGCGCATAGTCGCCACTGGGTTGCTGCTGCCAGGCAAGCTGGTTGTCGCGCAGCGCGTACGTGAAGGCTTCGTCGATGACGCGCTTTTTGAGCGTCTTGTCATAGATCGGGAACGCGATCTCGACGCGGCGGAAGAAGTTGCGGTCCATCCAGTCGGCGGACGACAGGTACACGGTCTCTTCGCCGTCGGCGTAGAAATAGAAGACGCGGGAATGCTCCAGGAAGCGGCCCACGATGGAGCGCACACGGATGTTTTCGGACAGCCCCGGCACCCCGGCGCGCAAGGCGCAGACGCCCCGCACGATCAGGTCGATCTTCACGCCCGCCTGGCTGGCCTTGTAAAGCTCGGCGATGATCTGCTCTTCCAGAAGCGAATTCATCTTGGCCATAATGCGCGACCGTTTGCCCGCCTTGGCGGCGCGCGCCTCGGCGCGGATCAGCGACACCATGCCTTCGTGCAGGGTGAACGGCGACTGCATCAGCGATTTGAGCGCGCGGCGCGCACCCAGGCCGGTCAACTGCGCGAACACCTTGTCCATGTCCTCGCACAGCTTCGGGTCCGCCGTCAGCAGCCCGAAATCGGTGTACAGGCGCGCCGTGCGCGGGTGGTAATTGCCGGTGCCCAAGTGGGCATAGCGGCGCAGACGACCCTTTTCCCGGCGCAGCACCACCGCCATCTTGGCGTGCGTCTTGTGCGCCACTACGCCATAGACGACGTGCGCCCCCACCTCTTCCAGCTTGGAGGCCCAGTTGATGTTGGTCTGCTCGTCAAAGCGCGCCATCAGCTCCACCACCACCGTCACTTCCTTGCCGGCGCGCGCGGCCGCCAGCAGGATCTTCATCAGCTCGGAGTCCTCGCCGGTGCGGTAGATGGTCTGCTTGATGGCCATTACGTCCGGATCCAGCGCGGCGGCGGTCAGGAAGTCGATGACGGGCTGGAACGACTGATAGGGATGGTGCAGCAGGCGGTCGCACTCGGCCACTGCCTCAAAGAGTTCCGCGGGCTTGTCGCCGACGCGGTCAAACGGCGCGGGCACGGGCGCGCGGTAGTCGGGAAACAGCAGGTCCGGCCGCGCCGCGGAATTGCACAGCTGCATGAGCCGCGACAGGTTCACCGGGCCGGGCACGCGATAGGTGTCGTCGGCCTTGAGCGAAAACTCGCGCTGCAGGAAGGTTTCCAGTTCGACGGGCGTCAGCTTGTCGATCTCAAGGCGGACGGCGGCGCCGAAGTTGCGCTGCGACAGCTCGCCCTGCAGCGCGTGGCGCAGGTTGGTGACTTCTTCCTCGTCCACGAACAGGTCGCTGTTGCGCGTGACGCGCCACTGGTAGCAACCCAGCATCTCCAGGCCCGGGAACAGCTCGCCCACGAAGGCGCGCAGGAGGGAGGTCAGGAGGATGTAGCCCTCCGGCTGCCCAGAGAGCTCCTGCGGCATCTTGATCAGGCGCGGCAGCGCGCGGGGCGCCTGAACGATGGCGATGGACGCCTGACGGCCGAACGCGTCAGCGCCGGCCAGCGACACGATGAAATTCAGGCTCTTGTTGTAGACGCGCGGAAACGGGTGCGCCGGGTCCAGCCCGATGGGGGTCAACAGCGGCATCACGTCACGGTGGAACACGTCGCGCGCCCATTCCTGCTGCTCCGGATTCCATTCGGAAGCGTGATGCAGCGCGATGCCCTCCTTGTGCATGGCGGGCAGGATCTGATCGTTGAGCAGGTTGTACTGGCGGTTCACCAGTTCGTGCACCGCCTGCTGGACGCATTCGAATGCCTCGTCGGGCGTCATGCCGTCCGGGCCGACCAGATTGGGCGACTGGCGCTGCTGCTCTTTCAGGCTGGAGATCCGGATCTCGAAGAACTCGTCCAGGTTGGAACTGACGATGCACACGTAGCGCAGCCTTTCCAGCAGCGGCGTCTTGGGGTTTTCCGCCATCGCCAGCACGCGTTCATTGAACTTGAGCAGCGACAATTCGCGATTCATGAGCAGAGGCTCGCCTGGCGGACGTGTGGGCATACCGGATTCCATACGAAAAGAGAGCGTGAAGTTTTACTGCAAACAGGTGACGGTTCTATGACAGCGCCCAATCGCTAAGGGTACGTCAAATGCGGGACATATGGCGCACTGGACAATGGCTTCCAAGCCTCTGTTCCGTAAGCAAAAACCCGTATCCGGCGGCGTTGTCACATGGGGTCCTTATAATCGGTCCACCTCACAGCCAATATTACGAGCCGCATGGATCAACTTCTGGCCGCGGTGGACCTCGGGTCCAACAGCTTTCGCCTCTCCATCGGACGCATCGTTCAGCAGGACGGTACGCCCCAGATCTACCAGATCGACCGCCTCAAGGAAACCGTCCGGCTCGCCGCCGGTCTGGACGCCGAAAAACGGCTTGGCGACGCCGCCATCGACCGCGCCATTGCCGTCCTGGAACGCTTCGGCGAACGCCTGCGCAGTTTCCACCCCAACCGGGTCCGTGCGGTTGCCACCAACACGTTCCGCGTCGCCCGCAATACCAAAGATTTCCTGCCCCGCGCCGAAGCCGCATTGGGCTTTCCCATTGAAGTCATCGCCGGCCGCGAAGAGGCCCGCCTGATCTTCACGGGCGTGGCCCACACCCTGCCCCCCTCGCCCAACAAGCGCCTGGTCATCGACATCGGCGGCGGTTCCACCGAAGTCATCATCGGCAAGGGCCACGAACCGGGCCTGATGTCCTCGCTGTACATGGGCTGCGTCAGCTACAGCCGCCAGTTCTTCTCGGACGGCGTGGTGGATGCGCACCAGATGAAGCAGGCCGAGCTGGCCGCGCGCCGCGAAATCGAAGTCATCGCCAAGCAATACCGCAAGATGGGCTGGAAGGAAGCCTATGGCTCCTCCGGCACCGCCAAGGCGCTCTTCGCGATCCTGACCGAAGGCGGCTATTCCGACCGCGGCATCACGCGCTCGGGCCTGACCAAGCTGAAGGACCGTCTCATCCGCTCGGGTCGCGTCATTCCGTCCGAGCTTCCCGGCATTAAGATCGAACGCGCCGACGTGCTGCCCGGCGGGCTGGCCATCATGAGCGCGCTGTTCGACGAGCTGGGCATCGATGTCATGCACACCGGCGACGGCGCACTGCGCCTGGGCGTGTTGTACGACCTGCTGGGCCGTGACGACGAGCACGACAAGCGCGACGAATCGGTACGCCAGTTCGTCAAGCGCTATCACGTGGACGTAAACCAGGCGCGCCGCGTTCGCCACGCCGCCCTCAGCCTGTTCGACGCCATGTTCCCCGAAGGCCAGGAGCGCGCCGAGCTGCGTCCCGCACTGGGCTGGGCGGCCGATCTGCACGAAGTGGGTCTGTCGATTGCCCACAACGCGTATCACAAGCACACCGCCTACGTGCTGGAAAACGCCGACATGCCGGGCTTTTCACGCGCCGACCAGCAACTGCTGGCCTTGCTGGCGCTGGGACACCAGGGCAAGCTGGCCAAGGTGGAACCGCTGGTGCGCACGCGCCCGCAATGGAAGGCCATCCTGGCGCTGCGTCTGGCGGTGTTGCTGTTCCGCCGCCGCGGCGAGATCGAACCCCTGCCCCTCACCGCGTCGGTCCGAGACAATTCCATCGTGGTGCGCGTCAACCGCGAATGGCTGGCCGAACACCCGCTCAGCGACTTCACGCTGCGCGCGGAAGAAGCCGAGTGGAACAAGGTCGGGTTTTCGTTCGAACTGCTGGAGTTCTGAAAATCAAGAACGGGGCGGCGCGGCCGCCCCGGCTGATCAGAATGGCGAGAGATCGGTTTCCCGATCCAGCCGCCTGAGTTCCATGCGCAGCGGCCGGGTGGCCCGCCGGATCAGTCTGATTGTCATTCGGCGGAACAGGCGGCGCATGAT
This sequence comes from Achromobacter sp. ACM05, assembly GCF_019218915.1. Taxonomy (NCBI): domain Bacteria; kingdom Pseudomonadati; phylum Pseudomonadota; class Betaproteobacteria; order Burkholderiales; family Alcaligenaceae; genus Achromobacter; species Achromobacter sp. ACM05. Next base: position 2,320,930 of record NZ_JAHUWQ010000001.1, on the reverse strand, counting down.
GGATGGGGTCTAGCGCTGGGTAGCGATGATGGCCGGCTGGTCCAGGCCGAAGTGGCGACGGTAGCGCTCGTCCATGCGCTCCATCTTCAAGAGCACGGGGAAGTCGGCGGCGTTGAAATCCGGATCCCATGCCGGTTCGCCGCATACCTTGGCGCCCAGCTTCAGATAGCCCTTGATCAGCGGCGGCACGCGCGCCGGCAAGGTGCTGTTGAGCTTTTCGACCGGGTAGCGGTGCAGCGGCGTGACGCGCGGCTCGTTGCCCTGGGGCATCTGCTTGGCCACCGTACGCCACACTTCCGCTGCGGTGACGCCGTCATCGCGCAGGCTGACGCTGGCGCAACCGAGCACGTATTCGTAACCGCCGCGGCGCAGGTATTCCGCCAGGCCGGACCACAGCAGCATGATGACCGCGCCGCCACGGTAATCGGCGTGGGTGCAGGAGCGTCCGACTTCAACGACTTCGTCGCGGATGGCGCCCAGGCCCGACAGGTCGAATTCCGACTGCGAGTAATAGCCGCCGGCTTCGCGCGCTTTTTGGGGGGTCAGGATCCGATACGTGCCAACGACTCGATCCGTGTCGAGTTCGCGGACCATCAGGTGTTCACAGAACGGATCGAAGCGGTCTTGCTCGATGCCATCTTGCGCATCGGGGAAGACGACACCCATGTCTTCGGTGAAGACCTCATAGCGCAGGCGTTGGATCTGCTCTATTTCTTCGGCGGTACGCGCCAGGCCGACAGCCAGGACCTTCGGGGCGGAGCCCGTCCAGGGTTCTGCGGTACTGCGGCTCGGATTGATGCGTGCTAATTCCAGCATTGCGCGAAGCTCCTAGAGAGTCCAGCCAGTGTGGACGCCCTGTATGTCAATGACTTGACCAATATGTTACGTGACTATGACGCTTAAACCGGCATCGAAAACGCAAACAAACAAAAGGCCACGCGACGATTTCGACGCGTGGCCCACATATTAAATCGAAACTCAGGGTTTACCCCAGGCTTGCCGCAAGCTTCTCTGCAGAATTGGTCGCCAGCGCCTCATCTTCGGCCTCAACCATCAGGCGCAGCTTGGGTTCCGTCCCCGAAGCGCGGATCAGGATGCGCCCCCGGCCGTCCAGCTCTGCCTCGACGGCCTGGCGCGCGGCGGTCAGACCGGGATGCGTCTTCCAGTCCAGGCCCGGCGTCAGCGGCACGTTGATCATCTTTTGCGGATACATGCGCAGGTCGCTGACCCAGTCGCCAAGCGTGGTGGAATTGCGACGCAGCGCGGTCAAGACCTGCAGCGCGGCCACGATGCCGTCGCCGGTGGAGTGGCAATCCAGGCACAGCAGATGGCCGGAGCTTTCGCCGCCGTACAGCCAGCCGCGCGATTGCATCTGTTCCAGCACATAGCGGTCGCCGACGTTGGCGCGGTCAAAGCCCACGCCCAGACGCTTCATTTCGCGCTCGAAGCCAAAGTTGGTCATCAGCGTGCCGACCACGCCCTCGACCTTGCCGCGCTGCATGCGCTCGCGCACGATGGCGTACATGAGTTCGTCGCCGTTGTAGATGCGGCCCTCGCCGTCCACCATCTGCAGGCGGTCGGCGTCGCCGTCCAGCGCAATGCCAAGCTGGGCGCCGCGCGCCTTGACTTCCTTGGCCAGCAACTCGGGATGCAGCGCGCCCACGCCCTTGTTGATGTTGAAGCCGTCGGGGTGCACGCCGATGGCGTGGACTTCGGCGCCCAGCTCACGGAAGACGTGCGGCGCGATGTTGTAGGCGGCGCCGTGCGCGGCGTCCACCACGATCGTCATGCCGTTCAAATCCAGGTCGTTCGGGAACGTGCTCTTGCAGAACTCGATGTAGCGGCCCTGAGCGTCGCCCATGCGGCGCGCGCGTCCCAGCGCTTCCGAACTGACGCAACCCAGGGGCTCGTCCAGCGCGGCCTCGATGTCGGCTTCGATTTCGTCGGGCAGCTTCATGCCCTGCGCCGAGAAGAACTTGATGCCGTTGTCCTGGTAGGGATTGTGCGAGGCGCTGATGACGATGCCGGCGACCAGGCGCAGCGCGCGGGTCAGGTAGGCGACCGCAGGCGTGGGGATCGGGCCGGCCAGCAGCACGTCAATACCGGCGGCGGACAGCCCCGCTTCCAGCGCGGACTCCAGCATGTAGCCGGAAATCCGGGTGTCCTTGCCGATGACGACCTGCGGGCGACTTGCGCCGCGCACGGCGTGCTCGCGGGCCAGCACGCGGCCAGCGGCGTAACCCAGGCGCAAGGCGAATTCGGCATTGATCACCGGACCGCCGACTTCACCGCGTACGCCATCGGTACCGAAATATTTGCGTCGAATCATGAACTGATTGCTCCTTGTTCAGCCGCCTGCCATACCTTAAGCGCATCCACCGTGGCCGCAACATCGTGCACGCGCACGATGGAGGCGCCACGCGCGACGCAGGCAAGCGCGGCGGCAATGCTGCCGGGCAGCCGGTCGCCAACCGACCGGCCGGTGGCCTGGCCGATCATGTTTTTGCGCGACAGGCCGATCAGCAATGGATAACCGGTACTGCGCAGGCTGGACAGCCGGCGCAGCAGTTGAAAGTTCTGGTCGGCCGTCTTGCCAAACCCGAAACCCGGGTCCAGCACGATGCGGCGAGGATCGATCCAGGCCGCGCGCAGCTTTTGCGCGCGAGCCCCCAGAAACAGGCCGATTTCACCGATCAGGTCGGTGTACTCGGGCGGCGCTGCCTGCATGGTGCGAGGCTCGCCTTTCATGTGCATGACGCACAGGCCACAGCGCGATTGCGAGACGGCTTCGATCGCGCCCGGCTGCCTGAAACCGTAGATGTCGTTGATCATGTCCGCGCCGGCGTCCAGCGTGGCGCGCATGACTTCCGGCTTGAACGTGTCGATGGAGAGCGGCACGCCGCAGTCGCGCAGCGCCTCGACCACCGGGAGCAGCCGGTTCAGCTCGTCGGCCACGGAAACGGGGTCGGCCCCCGGGCGCGTGGATTCGCCGCCCAGGTCCAGAATCTGGGCGCCTTCCTCGATCAACTGGCGCGCATGCGCCACGGCGGAATCGGTATCGTCGTGTTGGCCGCCATCGGAAAACGAGTCCGGCGTGACGTTGACGATGCCCATGACAAGCGGGCGCTCGAGATCAAACTCGAAGCGCCCGCAAAGGAAGTTATTTGCCATAAACCAGAACGAAGAACCTCAGACCGCAGCTGCCGTGCTACCGCCTGCAGCCAGGCCGGTCGGCGGCGTATCGGACGTGTCCGACGGGCCTTGCGGCGTCTTCGGGGGACGCGGGGGGCGGCCCTCCATGATGTCGTTGATCTGGTCGGCGTCGATGGTTTCCCATTCGAGCAGCGCGGACGTCATGACTTCGACCTTATCGCGGTTGTCTTCCAGGATCTTGCGCGCAACGCCGTACTGCTCGTCGATGATGCGGCGGATCTCGGTGTCCACCTTCTGCATGGTGGCTTCGGACATGTGCGTGGTCTTGGTGACGCTGCGGCCCAGGAAGACTTCGCCTTCGTTCTCGGCGTAGACCATGGGACCCAGTTCGTCGGTCATGCCGTAGCGCGTGACGATGTCGCGGGCGATGGCGGTGGCACGTTCGAAGTCGTTCGAGGCGCCCGTCGTCATCTGGTCCATGAAGATTTCTTCGGCGATACGGCCGCCGAACAGCACGGCGATGGTGGACAGCAGACGGCCCTTGTCCATGCTGTAGCGGTCGGTTTCCGGCAACTGCATCGTCACGCCCAGCGCACGGCCGCGCGGGATGATGGTGACCTTGTGGACCGGGTCGGTCTTGGGCAGCATGCGCGCGACGATCGCGTGGCCGGATTCGTGGTACGCGGTGTTCTTGCGTTCCTCTTCGGGCATCACGATGGAGCGGCGCTCGGCGCCCATGATGATCTTGTCCTTGGCCTTTTCAAAGTCGGACATATCGACCGTGCGGCCATTGCGGCGGGCGGCGAACAGTGCGGCTTCGTTGACCAGGTTGGCCAGGTCGGCGCCGGAGAAGCCCGGGCAACCGCGCGCCAGGATGGTCGCGTCGACGTTGGGCGACAGCGGAACCTTGCGCATGTGAACCTTCAGGATCTGCTCGCGGCCACGGATATCGGGCAGCGGCACCACGACCTGGCGGTCGAAACGGCCCGGACGCAGCAGCGCCGGATCCAGCACGTCGGGACGGTTGGTTGCGGCGATCACGATGACGCCCTGGCCGGATTCGAAGCCGTCCATTTCAACCAGCATCTGGTTCAGGGTCTGTTCGCGCTCGTCGTTGCCGCCACCCAGGCCGGCGCCACGCTGGCGGCCCACCGCATCGATTTCGTCGATGAAGATGATGCAGGGAGCGTGCTTCTTGGCGTTTTCGAACATGTCGCGGACACGGGCCGCGCCCACGCCGACGAACATTTCAACGAAGTCCGAACCGGAGATGCTGAAGAACGGGACCTTGGCTTCGCCGGCGATGGCCTTGGCCAGCAGCGTCTTGCCGGTACCGGGCGAACCCACCATCAGCACGCCGCGCGGGATACGGCCGCCCAGCTTCTGGAACTTGCTGGGGTCACGCAGAAAGTCGACCAATTCCTGCACGTCTTCTTTCGCTTCGTCGCAACCGGCGACGTCAGCGAAGGTGATCTGGTTGGTGTTCTCGTCGAGCATCCGGGCGCGCGATTTGCCGAAGCTGAATGCGCCGCCCTTGCCACCGCCTTGCATCTGTCGCATGAAGAACACCCATACGCCGATCAGAAGCAGCATCGGGAACCACGAGACGAAGATGCTCATCAGGAGCGACTGCTCTTCGCGCGGCTTGCCCGAAACCTGCACGCCGTACTTCAGCAGATCGGAGACCATCCAGAGATCGCCGGGGGAAGTCAGCGTATAGGCGCGGCCCGCGTCCGGGGTGACGTAGAGCACGTCGCCTTGAACGTCGACCTTGCGGATACGTCCCGCCTTGGCGTCGTCCATGAACTGCGTGTAAGTCACACCGTCCTGGGTCTGAGCGCGTCCGTCGAACTGTTTGAAGACGGTGAACAGCACCAGGGCTATCACCATCCAGACAGCGACTTTGGAAAATGAATTGTTCAAGGTCGATCTCCTGCTTTCGATTCCGACCGGCGACTGCGCACCCGCGTATGGCACAGTCACAAGTATGTCAATAGCCCATTCTAACCTGTAGGACGGAGTTGCGTCCTGGCAGCCGTGGGGCCCATTTAATTACATTTGATTCTTGAGTTTTCTGGTCGTTGTCTCGGCGGGACGGGGGTTTTCTTGGCCGGGACGGTTTGCCCCGGATGATTACGGAAGGGTTACTTCAGATCGCGCGCCACCAGAAAGGTTTCTGAGGACTTGTCCCGAGAGGCCTTCGGTTTGCGTTCGACCACCCGGCGGAAGCGCTTTTTGAAGGATTCCACGATCTGCGAGAAGCCCGTGCCGTGGAAAGCCTTGACGATCAGCGCCCCGTTGGGCTTGAGGTGGGCGCAGGAAAATTCCATCGCCAATTCGCAAACATGCTGGATGCGCGCGGAGTCGGCAATACCCACCCCGGACAAGTTGGGGGCCATGTCTGAAATAACAAGGTCCACCGCACGCGATCCGACCATGTCTTCCAATTGTTTCAAGACTTCGTCTTCGCGGAAGTCGCCCTGGATGAATTCCACGCCCGCCACGGGCTCCATGGGCAGGATGTCCAGCGCGATGATGCGCCCGTCCACGACGCCGCCCGGCCCGGCGAGCCGCTCGCGCGCCACCTGTGACCAGCTGCCCGGCGCGGAGCCCAGATCGATGACCAGGTCGCCCCGGCGCATCAGCTTTTCGGTGTCGAGGATCTCGATCAGCTTGAAAGCGGCTCGGGCGCGATAGCCCTTCTGTTGCGCCAGCTTCACATAGGGATCGTTGATGTGCTGGTGAATCCAGTCTTTAGAGAATTTATTCTTGGCCATTACCGTACAATTCCACGCATGCCTATATTAGAACTTACCTCTCGTGAGCGCAGCGACCTGCGGTCCGCCGCTCACCCTCTGCGCCCCGTCGTCCTGATTGGCGACAACGGTTTGACCGACGCCGTGCTGAAGGAAATCGATCGGGCGCTGACTTCGCATGGCCTCATCAAGGTTCGCGCGGGCGGCGACGACCGTGAAGCCCGGGACGCCATGCTCGCCACGATCTGCGAGACGCTATCCTGCGCGCCCGTGCATCACTTGGGCAAGACCCTGATCCTGTTCCGCCCGCTGCCCGGCAACATCAAGCCCGCCGCGCTGGCCGCCCAGGAACCCGAAGCGCCTGCCAAACGCCGCGCCTCGGAACCTTACACGCCCAAGAAGCTGGCCGCCGAAGGCAGGACCCTTGCCAAGCGCCCGCGCCGCAGCGAATCCGAAGAGCCCGCACCCGCCAAGAAGCGTTACATCCCCCAGGACGAACTCAACAAGAACGGCAAGCCCATGCGGCCTTCCAACAAGCGCGCCACAGCTGGCGGCCACGGCATTCCGCGCCGCGCCGGCAGCGCGCTGAGCCTGCGCGCCGGAGCCCGCAGCGGCACCAGCCGCAAGACCGCAAAAAGGTAAGTCCAGGCACAAAAACGGGCGCTTTACGCGCCCGGTCCACCATAGCGATCCGCAATGTACCGCGGAATTCAGACGAACGTAGCGTCCGGGCCAGGGTGGTTTGACATTTTTACTGCTTGTGGCGCTAGCGTCAGATGTAACGCACGCCCAGGACTTCGTATTCGCGAACGCCAGCCGGGGCAACGACCTCGACCACATCGCCTTCACTCTTGCCGATCAGCGCGCGAGCCACGGGGCTGGACACGGAAATCAGGTTGGACTTGATATCGGCTTCAACGTCGCCGACGATCTGATACGTAACGCGATCGCCCGAATCCAGGTCTTCGATGTCGACGGTAGCGCCAAACACGGCGCGGCCTTCGGCCTCGAGCGAGGTCGGGTCGATGAGGTGGGCATTGGAAAGCGTGCCTTCAAGCTCGGCAATCCGGCCCTCGATGAAACCTTGGCGCTCGCGAGCGGCATCGTACTCGGCGTTTTCCGACAGATCACCCTGTGCGCGCGCCTCGGCGATTGCGTTGATCACGGCAGGACGTTCGACGGTTTTCAGCCGTTGGAGCTCTTCTTGCAAGCGCTCGGCCCCGCGCACGGTCAAAGGAATGGCAGACATGTCGTTTCCCAAACAAAAAGTAGAAAAACGCCCCGAAGGAGCGTTCTCGGTGAAGGCCGCAGGACCGGCGCGCTTGCCTTTTGTTTGCCATTTGATGCTTGGAAAAATCTGGCGAGCGGCGCGGGCGACCAAAACAAAACCCCGGCTCGGGTCGGAACCGGGGCAATCAAAGTCATATTGTGGTCAATCTCGGCGGGAATTGCAAGCCGCCGGAGAAAACGGCCTTTTCGGCGCATTTCGGCGCTGTAACGCGCTAAAACCGGCGATTTCGCACCGAAAAGGCTTTGCGGCCTTGCCGGGCCCGATGGACTCCCGCGCGAACCGAGGGTTTTCCGGGAGCCTCCCGAGCCAAGATACTACTGGACGATAGGCTTTGCGCCACGATCCGGCACGCCTCGGCGTCCCGGATGTCGCCGTTACTTCGTGCGCCGCAAGAGCGCGTACAGGATGATCGCGCCGAACGTGGCGGTACCGATGCCGCCCAGCGTGAAGTTGCCCAGCTTGATGGTGAAGTCGCCCGCGCCCAGCACCAGCGTGACCGCAGCCACGATGAGGTTGCGGTTGTCAGTGAAATCGACCTGGTTGACGACCCAGATACGGGCGCCGGCAATGGCGATCAGGCCGAAGACCACCACCGACATGCCACCCAGCACAGGTCCCGGGATCGTCTGGATGAGCGCGCCGAACTTGGGCGAGAAGCCCAGGACGATGGCGATCAGGGCAGCGATCACGAACACCAGCGTGGAATAGATGCGGGTGACCGCCATCACGCCGATGTTTTCGGCGTAGGTCGTGACGCCCGTGCCGCCGACGGCGCCCGACACCATCGTCGCCACGCCGTCGCCCACGAATGCCCGGCCAAGGTAGCGGTCGAGGTCGCGCCCCGTCATGGCGCTGACGGCCTTCACGTGCCCCAGGTTTTCGGCCACCAGGATGATGGCGACCGGAACGATCAGCCCCATGGCCTCGCCCTTGAAGACCGGCGCGGAGAACTGCGGCAGGCCGAACCACGCGGCGGCGGACACCGCAGAGAAATCGATGGGCTTGCCCAGGCCCAGGCCGTTGGCCAGCACCGCGTACACCACGCAGGCAAGGATCAGGCCGACCAGGATGAGCAGGCGCTGCACCATGCCGCGCGTGTAGACGGCGATGCCGCCCACGCAGACGATCGTGACGATGGCCATGGCGCTATCGAAGCCCGACGCCCCCATCGCGCCCTTGGCGGCGATGGGCGCGAGATTCAGGCCGATCACGGCCACCACCGCGCCTGTGACGACGGGCGGCATGAGGGTATCGATCCAGTTGGCGCCGCCGCCTGCCCGGGCATTGACGATCCAGACGATGACGCCGATCAGCGTGTAAGCCAGACCGCAGGCAATGATGGCGCCCAGCGCGACGCCGATGTTGGCGTTGGCCCCGCCGCCGGCATAGCCGGTCACCGCGATGACGCCGCCGATGAACGCGAAGCTGGAACCCAGGTAGCTGGGCACCCGGCCGCCCACGAACAGAAAGAAGATCAGCGTGCCGATGCCCGACATCAGGATGGCGACGTTGGGATCGAACCCCATGAGCAACGGCGCCAGGACGGTCGAGCCGAACATCGCGACGACGTGCTGTGCGCCCATGGCGACGTTCTTGGGCCAGGACAGCCGTTCGTCGGGCGCGATGATGACGCCGGGCTCGGCGTCGTCCGCCAGGCGCCAGCGCGGAAAGTAGGAGTTGGACATGGATTCCCCGGGGTGGTACGAGAGGGTTTCAAACTGCGAGCGGGCGCCAGTGTAAAGGGGGCCATCAAGCGGGGGCAACGTTTAAGTTTTGCCGGCCGATTGCCGTATTAGTGGAAACCCCGAAATCCCAGGCAAAGGAATAGTCATGGCGATCAATAGCATCAGCGGCACCTCCCGGATCAGCAGCCTTGCAGATCTTTGGGCCGAGAAGATCCAGGCCAACAAGGAAGCGAAGAACGCTGCGGGGCAGGATGCGGTGTCGGTGACCGCGGAAGGCAAGATCCGCGTCAACAATCCGGGCGCCACCAAGGTCGGCAACGCGCAGGCCACCGAAGAAACCGACAACGACGACGAATACACCCGCCAGATCAAGGAGTTGCAAAAGCAGCTCAAGCGCATCATGGATCAGATCGCCAAAGTGAAGGCGAGCGGCATGTCGGCCGAAATGAAGGCGCAGCAGATCATGGCGCTCAATGCCCAGGCTGTGCAGATCCAAGGCCAGATTTCCCAACTCCTGGCAAAACAGGCGCAGGCTGCCAAACAGGCCGGCGTGTCGGCCCAGGCCTGATTCGGCGCAAGCGATGTGGCGCCGTCGCTGATGGCGCGCATCAAAATTTCTGATTGGACGCTCATCGGGCGTGCCAGTACTGTCTCCAGACAAATCTAAAACCACGGAGACAAACCATGCACGCAATGCGCACAGCCCTTGCCGGGGCGCTGCTGGCCGTTTGCGCGGCGCCGGCCCTGGCCGGCACCGTCACGGTGATCACGTCGTTCCCCAAGGACCTGACCCAGGCCTACAAGACCGCTTTCGAGAAAGCCAATCCCGGCATCACGCTGGAAATCCTGAACAAGAACACGGTGTCGGGGATCGCCTTCGTGCGGGAGACGCCAGCGGGTCAGCGCCCCGAGGTCTTCTGGGCCAGCGCGCCCGATGCGTTCGAGGTGTTGGGACGCGACAAGCTGCTGGCCAAGTCGGCCGACATCGCGAACAAGGATGTGCCGGACAAGATCGGCAGCTATCCCATCAATGATCCGGGCGGCATGTATCTGGGCCAGGCGCTGGCGGGCTACGGCATTATCTACAACACCCGGTACATCGCGGCGCACAAGATCCCGGCGCCCGTTGAGTGGAAGGATCTGTTGTCGCCCAAGTGGTTCGGCCACGTGGGCATCACGTCGCCCTCGCGTTCGGGCACGATGCACCTGACCGTGGAAACCATCCTGCAAGGCGAAGGCTGGGATGACGGCTGGAACACACTTTTGCGCATGTCGGGCAACAGCAGCGCCGTCACCGAGCGCTCGTTCGGCGTGCCCGACGGCGTGAACAACGGCCAGTTCGGCGCCGGACCGGTCATCGACTTCTTCGGGCTGTCGAGCAAGTATTCCAAGTTCCCCGTTGAGTTCGTCTATCCGTCCGAGACCGCCATCGTCCCGGCGAATATCGCGCTGATCGAGGGCGCCAAGAACAGCGAGGAAGGCAAGAAATTCATCGCCTTCACGCTGAGCCAGGCGGGCCAGGAGCTGCTGCTGGAGCCGAAGATCTCGCGGTTGCCGGTGCTGCCCTACTCCGCGCTGGCCGGCAAGATTCCGCCCGGCTATCCCGACCCGGCGGAAATCGCCAAGCGCAGCAAGGTTCATTTCGACGCGGACCTCTCGCAGTCGCGCTACTACGTCGTGCAATCGCTGTACGACCAGACCGTCACGTTCCGTCTGAAGGAATTGCAGGCGGCCACCAAGGCGATCTACGACGCCGAGGCCAAGCTGGGTGACAAGGCCAAGAGCGGCAAGGCAGCCGAATTGCTGGGAGAGGCACGCAAGCTGGCCTGGGCGCCGCTGATCGACAGCAAGAAGGCGGCCGACCCCGCGTTCCTGGCGATCTTCGCCGGCAACAAGAAGGACGCGGCCGTCAACCAGCAGATCACGCAGCTTGAAGGCGAGTGGAATGGCCGCGCGCGCGCCAACTACGAAGAAGCCGTGAAGCTGGCACGGCAGGCCGCCGCGCTCTGATCGTCTGAATGCGCTGAACACGGCAGGCGGGCTTGCCCCGCCCGCCGTGGATCGCGCCTGTCTTCTGGCAACGATTTTCGGGAATCTCGATGAATCATTCGAGCCATTCGCGCCTGCCCGCCGGCCCCGTCCTGGCGGCGCTGCTGGTGTTCGGCTTTCTGCTGCTTTTCCTGGCCGTGCCCGTGGGTACGGTCTTTCACAGCGCCTTCGTCAATGCCGACGGCAGCTTCACCACCGGTCACTTCGGCGCCTTCTTCAACCAGCCGTTGATGCGGGAAGCGTTCTTCAACAGCCTGTACGTGGCGGGCTGGTCGGCGCTGATTGCGTCCCTGATCGCGGTGCCGCTGGCGTACTTCACGGTGCGCTTCGATTTTCGTGGCGCCCTGCTGATCCAGACGTTGGGCGTGCTGCCGCTCATCATGCCGCCCTTCGTGGGCGCGGTGGCCATGCAGCTGATCTTTGGCCGATCCGGCAGTGTGAACCTGCTGCTCAATGACTGGTTCGGCTTCACGATTCCGTTCATGGAAGGGCTGAATGGCGTCATTTTCGTGGAAGCCATCCACTATTTCCCGTTCATCCTGATGAACCTCGTGGTGGCGCTGCGCAACATCGACGGGGCCATGGAAGAAGCGGCCTTCAACCTGGGTTCGCGCGGGTTCCGGCTGTTCCGCCGCGTGATCTTTCCGCTCGCCCTGCCCGGCTATGTGGCGGGCGCGTCGCTGGTGTTCGTGAAGGTGTTCGACGACCTGGGCACGCCCCTGGTGCTGGGCACGACCAACATGCTGGCGCCGCAAGCGTACCTGCGCATCACGCAGGTGGGGCTGGAAGATCCGCTGGGCTATGTGATCAGCGTGATCATGGTGGGATTTTCGATCCTGGCGCTGTGGCTGTCGGCGCGCGTGCTCAAGGGACGCGACTACTCCACGCTGCAAAAGGGCGGCAATTCCATCCAGAAGCGCAAGCTGGGTCCGATGGAAAGCGTGCTGGCGTATGGCTGGATCATCCTGGTGCTGCTGCTGGTGTTGTCGCCGCACATCGGCGTGCTGCTGCTGTCGCTGGCCAGCGTCTGGAGCTATGCGCCGCTGCCGGACGGGTACACGCTGGCCCACTACTCAGCCGTGTTCTCGGAATCGCAGGGCATGATCGCCAACACGCTGTTGTATTGCGGCCTTGCCGCGGGCATCGACGTGATCCTGGGCACCGCGATCGCCTACCTGATGCTGCGCACCCGGCTGCCGGCACGGCAGTGGCTGGATTTTCTGGCGTCCGCAGCGCTGGCGATTCCGGGAATTGTGCTGGCCATCGGCTTTCTGCGCACCTTCCGCGGCATCGAGCTGCCTGGCACGGGCACGATGCTGACGTCCTCCTGGATCATCATCATGCTCGCCTACTCCGTGCGGCGTTTGCCGTACGCGCTGCGTTCGTGCGTAGCGGCGTTGCAGCAGATCCACGTGTCGCTAGAAGAGGCGGCCCAGTCGCTGGGCGCCACGCGCATGAGCACGATCCGACGCGTCGTGGTGCCGCTGATGGCGGGCGGCATGCTGGCCGGGTTCGTGACCAGCTTTGTGACGGCCGCCGTGGAACTGTCGGCCACCATCATGCTGGTGACCAAGGACAGCCAGGCGCCCATGAGCTACGGCATCTATCTGTACATGCAGAGCGCGGCGGGCCGCGGACCGGGCGCCGCGCTTGGCGTCCTGGCGGTGGTCGCCGTGGGTATCGGCACTTACGTATCGCACCTGCTGGTGGACCGCGCATCGAAGCGCCAGCAACCGGCGCGCAATGAAGGGGAATCCGCATGAAGAAAGTCAGCGTCGAATGCCGCAACATCCAGCTCTCGTACGGCAAGACCGAAGTGCTGAAGGACGTCAGCATCAGCATCGAGCCGGGCGAGTTCTTCGCGCTGCTCGGGCCGTCGGGCTCGGGCAAGTCCACCCTGCTGCGGTTGATCGCGGGTTTCAATCGTCACAGCGCAGGCCAGTTGCTGGTGGACGGCAAGGACATCAGCGGGACCCCGCCCTGGCATCGGAACATCGGCATGGTGTTCCAGAACTATGCGCTGTGGCCGCACATGACGGTATGGGACAACGTGGCGTTCGGCCTGGTCGAGCGCAAGCTGCCGCGCGCCGAGATCCGCACCAAGGTGGAAGCCGCGCTCGATCTGGTGGGGCTGTCGCAATATGCCAAGCGGCGTCCCAACCAGCTTTCGGGCGGACAACAGCAGCGCGTGGCGTTGGCGCGCACCATCGTGATCGAACCGCAGGTGCTGCTGCTGGACGAGCCGCTGTCCAACCTGGACAAGAAGCTGCGCGTGCAGATGCGCCAAGACCTTCTGAGCCTGCAGCGCCGCCTGGGCATCACGACGATCTTCGTCACGCACGACCAGGAAGAAGCGATGACCACCGCCGACCGGATGGCGGTGCTGGATCACGGCGTGGTGCAGCAGATCGGCGCGCCGAGCACGCTGTTCGACTACCCCGTGAACCGCTTCGTGGCGAATTTCGTGGGCACGATGAATGTGCTGGAAGGCAATGTGCGCGAGCGCACCAGCAGCAGCGTAACGCTGGCGGTGGACGGCGTGGGCGACCTGCACCTGCCGCTGACGGGCGAGGCCCCCGCAGCCACTCGGCTGGCAGCGAGCTTTCGGCCCCACACGGTGCAGATCGAGATGGCGGATGGCCTGGGCGATGCGCGTTATGTCTGGCTGCCGGGCATCGTGGAAAGCAGCGAGTTTCTGGGCGAATTCACGCGCTATCAGGTGCAGGTTGGCGAGCAGCGGCTGACGGCCGACCAGGCGCATCTGGCCGGCCTGTCGCCGTTTCCGGCGGGCGCGCCGGTGTCGGTGGGACTGGAGCCGACACAGGTGCGGCTGCTGGCCGCCTGACCTACACTCGCGGCCATGGAAATCTACCAGATCCGCGCCTTCGTCACGGTTGCCCGATTGGGCAACCTGACGAAGGCGGCCGAGGCGCTGTCGCTGACACAGCCCGCCGTGACCGCGCAGATCAAGGCGCTGGAGCAGAGCCTGGGCGTCGCGCTGTTCGACCGCAGCGGCGGCCGGCTAGCCTTGGCCAAGGCGGGCGAAGTGCTGCTGCCGACGGCGGAATCGCTGCTGGTGCTGGGCGCGCAATTCAAGTCCGAAGCCCAGCAGTTGCAGGGCAATCTGCATGGCGTTGTCGAACTGGGTGTTCCCAGCGAAAAGCCCGATTTCCTGCGCTTGGGGGAGCTGGCCTCGGCAGTCACGCAGCGCCTGCCGCTGGTTGAACTGAAGACCCAGACCCAGCCCGCTGCGGCGCTGGCCGAACAGGTCAGTACCGGCCGCCTGCCCGCCGCGCTGACCATCGCGGCCAACGCGCCGCGCGGCGTGTTGTGGCAGCCGCTGCGCAGCGTGCGGTATCGGATTGCGATGCCCGCCGAGCACGCGGCGGTGCTCAAACGCGGCGGCTGGCGCGAGGTGGCGCAACTGCCGTGGCTGGACGGTCCGTCCGGCAGCCACACGCATCTGTTGCTGCGCGATATGTTCGAGCGCCACGGGCTGTCGCCGCGCATCGTCATGCAGAACGACGATCAGGCCAACATGGACGCGCTGGTGCGGGCCGGCGCGGGCTGCGCGCTGCTGCGCGAGGAAACCGCGCTGGCGGGTGCCGCGTCCAGCGACTTCATCGTGTGGGGCCAGGCGCGCGTCGACGCGGTGCTGGGCTTCATGCTGCCTTACGAACGCGCTAGCGAGCCCGCGCTGGTCGCGTTAAGCTCGATCATTCAAGCCATCTGGAAGCCGCGCGCGCCCATCGCGCCGGTCCAGGCATAAGGCTCAATCCCCGCAACAAGACTGCAATGACTGAAATCTGGTTCATCCGCCACGGCGAAACCGACTGGAATCGCCAACGGCGCCTGCAAGGCTGGCAAGACATCCCCCTGAACGAATTCGGCGTCAACCAGGCCAGCCTGCTGGCCGCGCGCCTGCACGAAGAGGCCAAGCACACGCCAATCCACGCGATCTACAGCAGCGACCTGCAACGCGCGCACGCGACGGCCGTGCCTGTGTCGGAGCAGCTTGGCCTGCGCGTACGCGTGGAACCCGGCATCCGCGAGCGGGGCTTTGGGGTGCTGGAAGGCCTGGACCATGAGCGCATCGACGTGCTGGCGCCGGAAGCCGCGGCGGCGTGGAAGAGCCGCGATCCGTTGCGCCCGCTGGACGGCGGCGAATCGCTCGGGCAGTTTCAATCGCGCGTCATCAGCACCGTGGACGATATCGCCAGCCGCCATGAGGGCGAGCGCATCCTGATGTTTACCCATGGCGGCGTGCTGGACATCATTTGGCGCCATGCCTCGGGCGTACCGCTGAACGCGCCGCGCGACGCGGCGCTGCTCAATGTCAGCATCAACCGCGTCGGCGTTGAAGGCCGGAAATGGGAAGTGCTGGATTGGGGTGACGTGACGCACATCGCCGCCGAAGTGGGCGACGACGTGGTGCCTTGAGGGACATGTCTGCCCCCGTCCGGCGAATGCCGGACGGCTGGCCTCACACCGTCTTGCGCGGCTTGCGCGGGGCGTTGCGGGCCAGCCTATCGTAGACGGCATTGGGCAGCAGCCGCATCAGCTTGGCCACCACGCCCATTTGCCACGGAATCACTGTGTAGCTAGTCCCCCGGCTGATTGCCGCGTGCGCGCGGGTGGCGAAGGCGTCGGCTTCCATCAGGAAGGGCATCGAGTACGGGTTATGCGCCGTCATGGCCGTCTTGATATAGCCGGGCGCGATCGTCACGACGCTGATCCCCTGCGCGGCCAGTTCCAGCCGCAGGCTTTCGCAATAGGTCACCACCGCCGATTTGGACGCGCTGTAAGCGCCGGCACCGGGCAGGCCGCGTATGCCCGCCACGCTGGCGATCCCGACCAGGCGCCCTGCCCCCGCCGCCCGCATCGGCGCGATGAAGGGTTCGAACGTGGACACGGTGGCCAGAAGATTGGTGTCGACGATGGCCTTGAAGACGTCGAAATCCTCGCCGTGGTCGGTCAGCGTGCCGGCGCTGATGCCGGCGCTGGCGATAACCACATCCACCCTGCCCTCGCAGAACGCGATGAAGTCCTGCGCCGCGGCGTGCAGCGCCGTGCGGTCGCGCACGTCCACGGCATAGCAGCGATGCTCGCCCGGCAGGCTGGCGGCGAGTTCGCGCAGCGCTTCCTCGCGGCGGCCCAGCAAGCCCAGCGTGGCGCCCTTGGCTGCATATTGCTGCGCCAGCGCGCGCCCCAGGCCGCTGCTGGCGCCGGTGATGAAGACTTTGTCCATGTCCTGACCTGCCTGTTGTCGCGTTGCAAAAAAATTAGGGCACGCTTTCGCGTGCCCTAATTGTGATCTGCCGGCTTACTTCTGCAGGGAAGCGTGAAGCTCTTGCAGCGGGTAGACCTGCAGGCCGAGGCCCTGGCGCAGATACTGCATGCCTTCGACCGCGGCGCGGGCGCCCGCGATGGTCGTGAAGAAGGTCACGCGGGCGGCCAGCGCCTGGGTGCGGATGGTGCGCGAGTCGGCGATGGCGTTGCGGCGCTCTTCGACGGTGTTGATGACCAGCGAGATTTCGCCGTTCTTGACCATGTCGACGATGTGCGGGCGGCCTTCGTTGACCTTGTTGACCACCTGCACCGGGATGCCGGCCGCTTCGATCTCGGCGGCCGTGCCGCGCGTGGCGACCAGCTTGAAGCCCAGGGTGTGAAGGCCGCGAGCCACTTCAACGGCGCGGGCCTTGTCCTGGTTCTTGACGCTGATGAACACCGTGCCGGACTCCGGCAGGCGCACGCTGGCGGCAAGCTGCGACTTCACGAAGGCTTCGCCGAAGCTCATGCCCACGCCCATCACTTCGCCGGTCGACTTCATTTCCGGACCGAGGATGGTGTCCACGCCCGGGAACTTCACGAACGGGAACACGGCTTCCTTGACCGAGAAGTAAGGCGGCACGACTTCCTTCGTGATGCCTTGCGCGGCGAGGGTCTGGCCGGCCATGGCGCGCGCGGCGATCTTGGCAAGCTGCAAACCGGTGGCCTTGGAGACGTAAGGCACCGTGCGCGAGGCGCGCGGGTTCACTTCCAGCACGTAGACGTCACCGCCCTGGATGGCGAACTGCACGTTCATCAGGCCGCTGACGTTCAGGGCCTTGGCCATCATCGTGGTCTGGCGCTTGATCTCGGCGATGACTTCCGCCGACAGCGAGTACGGCGGCAGGCTGCACGCCGAGTCGCCCGAGTGCACGCCGGCCTGCTCGATGTGTTCCATGACGCCGCCGATGAAGACGGTTTCGCCGTCGGCCAGGCAGTCCACGTCGACTTCGGTGGCGTTGTTCAGGAAGCGGTCGAGCAGCACGGGCGAGTCATTGCTGACCTTCACGGCTTCGCGCATGTAGCGCTCGAGGTCCTGCTGCTCGTGCACGATTTCCATCGCGCGGCCGCCGAGCACGTAGCTGGGACGCACGACCAGCGGATAACCGATTTCGGTGGCGTGGGCCAGGGCCTCGCCTTCGGTGCGCGCGGTGCGGTTGGGCGGCTGACGCAGGCCGAGCTTGTTGAGCAGCTTCTGGAAGCGCTCGCGGTCTTCGGCGACGTCGATGGATTCGGGGCTGGTGCCGATGATGGGCACGCCGTTGGCTTCCAGGGCGCGCGCCAGCTTCAGCGGGGTCTGGCCGCCGTACTGGACGATCATGCCGACCGGGTTTTCCTTGTGGACGATTTCCAGCACGTCCTCGAGCGTCAGCGGCTCGAAGTACAGACGGTCGGAGGTGTCGTAGTCGGTGGACACGGTTTCCGGGTTGCAGTTGACCATGATGGTCTCGTACCCGTCGTCGCGCAGCGCCAGCGCGGCATGCACGCAGCAGTAGTCGAATTCAATGCCCTGGCCGATCCGGTTCGGGCCGCCGCCCAGCACCACGATCTTCTTGCGATCGGTGGGGGCGGATTCGCACTCTTCCTCGTACGTGGAGTACATGTAGGCGGTGCGGGTGGCGAATTCGGCGGCGCAGGTGTCGACGCGCTTGTAGACCGGACGCACGTTGAGCTGGTGGCGCAGCTTGCGCACTTCGGATTCCGAGGAATCCAGCAGGAACGCGAGGCGGCGGTCGGAGAAACCGCGGCGCTTCAGTTCAAACAGCGTGGCGTAGTCCAGGTCGGCCAGCGTCTTTTGCTCGAGCGCCAGCTCGATGTCGACGATTTCCTTGATCTGCGAAAGGAACCACGGGTCGATGTGCGTGATGTTGTGCACTTCGTCCAGCGTGAAGCCTTGCGCGAAGGCGTCGCCCACGTACCAGATGCGTTCCGGACCGGGCTCGCCCAGTTCGACCTGCAGCTTTTCGCGGTCGGTGGTCTTCTGGTTCAGGCCGTCGACGCCCACTTCCAGGCCACGCAGCGCCTTCTGGAACGATTCCTGGAAGGTGCGGCCGATGGCCATGACTTCACCCACGGACTTCATCTGGGTGGTCAGGCGCGCGTCGGCGGTGGGGAATTTTTCAAATGCGAAACGCGGCACCTTGGTGACCACGTAGTCGATCGTGGGTTCGAACGAAGCCGGCGTGGCGCCGCCGGTGATCTCGTTGCGCAGCTCGTCGAGCGTGTAGCCGACGGCCAGGCGCGCGGCGACCTTGGCGATGGGGAAACCGGTGGCCTTGGAGGCCAGCGCCGACGAACGCGACACGCGCGGGTTCATCTCGATGACGATCATGCGGCCGTTCTTGGGATTGACGGCGAACTGCACGTTCGAGCCGCCCGTATCCACGCCGATCTCGCGCAATACCGCGATCGATGCGTTACGCATGATCTGGTATTCCTTGTCGGTCAGCGTCTGGGCCGGCGCGACGGTGATGGAGTCGCCCGTGTGGACGCCCATCGGATCCAGGTTTTCGATGGAGCAGACGATGATGCAGTTGTCCGCCTTGTCGCGGACCACTTCCATCTCGAATTCCTTCCAGCCGAGCAGCGACTCTTCGATCAGGAGTTCGCTGGTGGGCGAGGCTTCCAGGCCGCGGCGGCAGATGGTTTCGAATTCTTCGGCGTTGTAGGCGATGCCGCCGCCCGAACCGCCCATCGTGAAGCTGGGGCGGATAACGGCGGGGAAACCGGAGGTGCCGACTTCGGCCGCGATGCGGCGCTGCACTTCCCAGGCTTCGTCCATGCTGTGGGCGACGCCCGACTTGGCCGATTCCAGGCCGATGTCGGTCATGGCCTGCTTGAACTTCTGGCGGTCTTCGGCCTTTTCGATGGCGTGCTCGTTGGCGCCGATGAGTTCCACGTTGTGCTTCTTGAGCACGCCATGGTGGGCCAGGTCCAGCGCGCAATTCAGCGCGGTCTGGCCGCCCATCGTGGGCAGCAGCGCATCGGGCTTTTCACGCTCGATGATTTTTTCGACGGCTTGCCAGGTGATGGGCTCGATGTAGGTGACGTCGGCCGTTTCCGGGTCCGTCATGATCGTGGCCGGGTTGCTGTTCACCAGGATGGTGCGGTAGCCCTCGGCCTTGAGCGCCTTGCAAGCTTGCGCGCCGGAGTAGTCGAATTCGCAGGCCTGCCCGATGATGATGGGGCCGGCGCCGATGATGAGAATGCTTTTTAGGTCTGTACGCTTGGGCATGATGCAGTCTTTACTTTTGGCCGGACATCAGGCTGATGAACTTGTCGAACAGCTCGAGGATGTCGTGCGGACCCGGGCTGGCTTCGGGGTGACCCTGGAAGCAGAAGGCCGGGCGGTCGGTGAGCTCGAAGCCTTGCAGCGTGCCGTCGAACAGCGAGACGTGCGTCACGCGCGCATTGGCGGGCAAGCTGGCTGCGTCGACACCGAAACCGTGGTTCTGGCTGGTGATGAACACGCGCTTGGACGCGAGGTCCTGCACCGGATGGTTGGCGCCGTGATGGCCGGTCTTCATCTTGACGGTCTTGCCGCCCACCGCCAGGCCCATGATCTGGTGGCCCAGGCAGATGCCGAACACCGGCAGCTTCTTGTCCAGGAAAGCGCGGGTGGCGTCGATGGCGTAGTCGCAGGGCTCGGGGTCGCCGGGGCCGTTGGACAGGAACACGCCGTCGGGATTGAGCTTGAAGACGTCTTCGGCGGAGGTCTGGGCCGGCACCAGCGTGATGCGGCAGCCACGGTCGGCCAGGAGACGCAGGATGTTGCTCTTTACGCCGTAGTCATAGGCGACCACGTGGAACTTGGACTGGTCGGGCGACGTGAACCCGCCTTCGAGCTGCCAGGTGCCTTCGGTCCAGCCGGTGCTTTCCTTGATGGACACGACCTTGGCCAGATCCTGGCCGGCCATGCCGGGAAAGCCGCGGGCGAGTTCAACGGCGCGCTCGGCGTCGGAACCCACGAGGATGCACGCGCCCTGGGCGCCCTTTTCGCGCAGGATGCGCGTGAGCTTGCGGGTGTCGATGCCGGAAATGGCAACGATGCCCTGCTCGGTCAGGTAGTCGGGCAAAGATTGCGTGGAACGGAAGTTCGACACGCGGGCGGGGCAGTCGCGTACCACCAGGCCGGCGGCATAGACGCGATTGGATTCCACGTCTTCGGCGTTGACGCCGGTGTTGCCGATGTGCGGATAGGTCAGCGTGACAATCTGACCGCTATAGCTGGGATCGGTGAGAATTTCCTGGTACCCGGTCATCGCGGTGTTGAACACCACTTCGGCAACGGTATGGCCAGGCGCACCGATCGACACGCCTCGAAAAATGGTACCGTCCGCCAGAGCCAGAATTGCAGGAGGGAAGCGGTTGATCCCCTCGGGAAAGAGTTGCGGCAGCACAGTAAACCCCGGTTTTAGAATCGATAATCAAACCTTCGGATTATACCTCGAGCGGCCGTTTTTCCCGGAGAACCGCGCCAAATAAGGCCGAAACCGGGTTTTTCGGCCGTTTTGCCGCGCCGTTGCGCGGCCTGCAATCAGCGCCCCTCGCCCTTGCGGCGGACTGCGGGCCGGCAGCGTCGGTGATACGCTAGCAGCACCTTCAACCCTAGCCAGCTGCGAGTCGTATAAGTCCATGCCCAGCCAACTTGACGCCCTGCGTGACCACACCACCGTTGTTGCCGACACCGGCGATTTCGAAGCCATGAAGGCGTTGCGTCCCACGGACGCGACCACCAACCCGTCCCTGATTCTGAAGGCCGTCCAGCAGGACGCCTACCGCCCGCTGCTGGAAAAGACCGCGCGCGAGCACCGCGGCGCCTCCACCGCCGAACTCATGGATCGCCTGCTGGTCGCCTTCGGCCGCGCGATTCTGGACATCGTGCCGGGCCGCGTGTCCACCGAAGTGGACGCCCGCCTGTCCTTTGACACCCGCGCCACCATCGAACGCGCCCGCGGCCTGATCGCCCTGTACGAAGCCGCCGGCATCCCGCGCGAGCGCGTGCTCATCAAGATTGCGTCCACCTGGGAAGGCATCCAGGCCGCCCGGGTTTTGCAGTCCGAGGGCGTCCGCTGCAACCTGACCCTGCTCTTCTCGCTGCCCCAGGCGGTCGCCTGCGCCGATGCGCACGTGCAGCTCATTTCGCCTTTCGTCGGCCGCATCTACGACTGGCACAAGAAATCGGCCGGCGCGAACTGGGTCGAAGACGACAACACGGGCGCGCGTGACCCGGGGGTTCAGTCCGTCACCAATATCTACCGCTACTACAAGCACTTTGAAATCCCGACCGAGATCATGGGCGCGAGCTTCCGCAACGTGGGTCAGATCCTTGCGTTGTCCGGCTGCGACCTGCTGACGATCAGTCCGGACCTGCTGAACAAGCTGGCCGCCACCGAAGGCGACGCGCCCGCCCAGCTTCGCGCTGACGACGCGCGCGGCGACATTGCGCGCATCGGCGCGGACGAAGTGACGTTCCGCACGCTGCTCAATGACGATGCGATGGCCAGCGAAAAGCTGTCCGAGGGGATCCGCCTGTTCGTGGCCGACGCCATCAAGCTGGATGCCCTGATCGACGCGCAGCGAGGCTGAGCCAGTGCGGCGCGCGGTTGCTGTCCGCGCGCCCTTGCCTAGCGGTGATCGTGAGAGTGCACCTGCAGCGCTTCCAGGAACCGCGATACCATGTTGTACGCGGCGACTGTCGCCGTCAGCTCTACCACCAGCTTTTCCGACCCCATGGCCGCCCGGACGGCGTCGAACACCGCCTCGGGAACCTGCACGTGACGCGTCATGGCGTCCGTGTAGGCCAGCACCGCCCGTTCGCGTTCGCTGAACAGACCCGAGGTTTCCCAAGCATCCAGCGCGTCCAGCTGCGCCTGGGATACGCCTTCCTTCAACGCGATCGGCGCATGCTGGTCGGCCTCGTAGGGCGCACCGTTGATGGCCGCCACCCGCATGATGACGAGCTCGCGCAGATCGCCCGGCAACGTGCTGAGCTGCCGGATCGACGTCAGGTAATTCAGCCAGCCGCCGGCCACCGCGGGACTGTGCAGCAGCATCTGATACAGATGCAACACACTGCCCCGCTGCGCGACAATGCTTTCCACCAGGGGCCGTGCTTCGGGATGAGTCAGATCAGCGTAGGGCAAACGGGCCATGCGAACTCCGGAAGGTAGAGGGCAGCAAATGCACACATTCTCACAATATCTTTGACATAATGGCAACACACTTGCGCGTCCACGGTATCTCACTCGCATGAATGCGCCCACCGAATCCTACCCCCAACTCACTCTCGCCAATTGCGACAGCGAACCGATACACATACCGGGCGCCATCCAGCCGCTCGGGGCCCTGCTCGCGTTCGATCCCGACGGCACGCTGCGTTACGCCAGCGAGAATGCCGCCCAGTTGCTCGACACCTGCCTGACGCTGGACCAGCCTTGCGCGCCTGAGGCGTTGCCGCCGGGCCTTGCGTACTGCCTGTCCACTTGGCTCGGCAACCCCGACCCCATTTTCGATCCGCTGACCATCACGCTGGATCGCGCCACCTATGACGTGATCGGCCATCGCAATGTCGATGGGCTGACGATTGTCGAACTCGAGCGCCGGGCCGACGGCGTCGGCATTGCCGCGCCCGAGCGCATCTACCGCAGCATCGAGCGCGTGCGCCGGCAGCGTGACATTCCCGCGCTCCTGGACAGCATGGTGCGCGAAGTGCAGCGCGCCACGGGCTTTGACCGGGTGATGGCGTATCGCTTCCATCCCGACGACAGCGGCGAGATCGTGGCTGAACAGCGACGCGCCGACCTGGACGACTGGGTGGGCCGCCGCTATCCCGCCGGCGACATTCCGGCGCAGGCGCGCCGGCTCTATACGGTAAACACCCTGCGCCTGATCGCCGATGCGACCTACCACCCGGTGCGCGTGCTGAGCGCCCCTTCGCCGGATCCCCAACCGCTCGACTTGAGCTTCTCGGTCTTGCGCAGCGTGTCGCCCGTCCACCTGGAATACATGGCGAACATGGGGGTACGGGCGTCTATGAGCCTGTCGCTGGTGATCGGCGGCCGCCTGTGGGGCATGATCGCCTGCCACCATCACACGCCGCGGGCCGTGCCCTACCCCGCCCGCCTGGCGTGCGAGGCGATGGCGCAGGTCGTTGCGGCCACGGTGTCCGGCATCGAAGCCAATGAGCGGGCCGAGCAATCCCGCCAGAACGCCGCGCTGGTCAGCAAGCTTGTCGAGCGCGTTTCAGCCTCTGAAAACGTGCATCAGGCGCTGTCGCAGGGCGGCGATACGCCGGCCTCGCTGGTCCCGAACGATGCCGCGCTGTGCCTCTGGAGCAACAGCGTCACGGTGTTTGGCGGCATTGCGCCGCGCGGCGAACTGGCGGGCATCCTGAACGCGCTGGACCAGAGCGGACAGCGCGTGGTGCACACCACCAACATCGCGCGCGACTACCCCGAATTGCAGACCGAAATCGTCCCGTATGCGGGCCTGCTCGCGTGCAAGTTTGACCCCATGAACAATGGCTGGCTGGTCTGGTTGCGCAAGGAGCAGATCGAGACCCTCGTGTGGGGCGGCAAGCCGGAAAAGCAGTACGCGGTCGGCAGTCTCGGCCCGCGGCTGACCCCGCGCGGCTCGTTCGAAGCCTGGCGCGAGGTCGTACGCGGGGTCTGTCTACCCTGGCTGCCTGGGGAGCTTGAGGCCGTGGACAACCTGCGTGACGAGCTCTCGCACATTTCGACCAGCCGCGCCGCCGACGTCGACCGCGCCCGCACCGCGCTGCTGGCCATGCTGGGCCACGACCTGCGCGACCCGCTGCAATCCATTTCCATGGCCGCGACCCTGCTGTCCCGCACCGATACCGGCGCGCGCATGGGCGAGCGCATCCGTTATTCCAGCGGCCGGATGCAGCGCCTGATATCGCAGGTGCTGGACCTGTCGCGCCTGCAAGGCGGCCTGGGGCTGGGCATTGAAAAGCGGCTGTGCGACCTGTCGGCACTGGTGAACGGCCTGATCGAGGAAAAGCGCCAGGCCTACCCCGGCCTGCGCATCGAACCCGACGTGCCGGACGGCCTGACGCTCATGGCCGATACCGACCGTATCGCGCAGGTGGTGACCAATCTGATGGGCAACGCGCGTCAGCACGGCGCGCCCCGTCAGCCCATCATGGTGACCGCCGCAAAAACCGATGACGGCATTACGCTCAGCGTCATCAACCATGGCGGCCCGATTGCCGAAGACGTGCTCGCGCACCTGTTCTCGCCCTTCAAGCCGGAATCGGTGGGCCAGTCGCGCAACCGCTCCGGCCTGGGGCTGGGCCTGTACATTGCCGAGCAGGTCGTTCGCGACCACGGCGGCGACATTGCCGTCCAATGCCGCGACGGGCTCGTCATCTTCACGGTCACGCTGCCCCGCGCCATGCCTGAAGCAACCCCCTCTTGAACCTGGGAGACATAACTTGAACGAAGTGCGCGCCATGCGGGTCCTGCTGGTGGACGACAACGAAATGGGATCGGAACTGCTGGCCGAGTTCCTGGCGCTTTCAAACCTGGAGACGCGGTGCGCCGCCACCGGGGCCGAAGCCCTGGAGCTGGTCAACACGTTCGCGCCGGATGCCGTGCTGCTGGACATCCTGCTGCCCGACATGGACGGCTACGAGCTGGCCAAGCGCCTGCGCGAACGCGCCAACCCGCCGCGCATCTATGCGCTGAGCGGCCTGGCGCGGCACGAACGACGCGATGCCATCAACGGCATCTTCACTGGATGGATCGAAAAGCCGGCGGACCCCGACGCGCTCCTGGCCATTCTGCACGAGGCCAACTGACGGTTCTTTCATGATGCAATCCGACACCCTTGGCCTGCTGGCCGCAAAGGGCGTGCAGCTCAAGGTGCTCAGCCAGATCTTCCCCGTGCTGCGCCATGAAGTGCTGGGCCCGCTGTCCAGCGCCTCGCTCGCGGCCGCCATGCTGCGCCAGGCGCCTGAAGGCACCACCGGCGAAGCCGTCCAGCAACGCTGCGAGCGGCTTGCCGGTGACCTTTCCGACATGCTCGACGAAAGCGTGGGCGTGGTGCGCGAGCTGGATGGTTGGCTGAGCGATGGCGGCGCCATGACGTCCAGCGGCGACCTGCTGCATGACTGCCGCAAGCTGATGTTCTCGCACCTGCTGCTGGCGAGCCACGGCATCCGCTGGCCCGAGCAGGTGGCGCACGCGGACGTGCCATTGTTCAGCACACGATATCTGGTCCTGGCATGGCTGTTGTGCCTGTTGCCGCTGGTGCCCGCGGATGCGCAGCTCGAAGTGGACGCGTCCGAGCCCGGCGTGTGGCGTGCCCGCGTGCCCGAAGGCGCACCGGCCTCGGACAAGCCGCCGGCTTTTGATCCGCAGGAAATCGAGCTGCTTGCGTCCGCTTCGGGCTGGCGGCTGGAGCGTCAGGATCGCTGCTGGTCGCTGCATCTGCCGGCGTAACCCGCCGCCGTAATATCACCGGCTTGATGTCGCCGGTTTAACCGTTCCACCAACTCTTCACGTCACGAACCCCATGATTTCTCCCGTCCACCAAGTGCTGCGCGATGGCACCCGCGAACGTCACGAAACGCTGGACCAAGGTTTGGCGCTGGCCGAAGACCACGTTGACCGCGGTCATTATCTGGCCTATCTGCGCGCGCTGCTGGGATGGCTGGAACCGTTGGAGCAACAGCTCTGGCAACTGGACTGGCCGGCGTCGCTGCGCGCCGCTGAGCGGGCCGGCAAGACCGCCTGGCTGCATGAAGACCTGAAGGCGGCGGGCGACCCCGCGCCCGTCGTGCATTGCGCACAGCCGCCGCAGGTGGCCGCGCCCGACGCCTACGCACTGGGCGTCGCGTACGTGGTCGAAGGGTCTCAGTTGGGCGGCCGGTTCCTGGTCAAGCGTCTGCAGGCGGTGGCGCCCGACCTGCCCCAGCGCTACTTGCGCGGGTATGGCGAACAGGTGGGACCGTTGTGGAAGGAGTTTCTGCTGCACCTGGACAGCGAGGCCGGCGCGCGGGGCCGCGAGGAACAGGCGCTGCAAGGCGCCCGCGACGCCTTCGACAGCCTGACCAACTGGCTGCGCAGCCAGGGCGCGCTGCGGGCCTGAGCCCGGCAGCGCGACGCACGTCGGATTACAGCTTTTCGGTTTCGCCCGACTTGGGCTGCCACTTCATCAGGCGCTTCTCGCCGACCCCGACGATCGTATCCAGGATCAACGCAAACGCCGTCAGCACGATGATGCCGGCAAACACGGTGTTCACGTCGAACGTGCCTTCGGCCTGCAGGATCAGGTAGCCGACGCCGCTGGCCGAGCCCAGGTATTCGCCGACGACCGCGCCCACGAACGCCAGACCCACCGACGTGTGCAGGCTGGAAAACACCCAGCTTGTCGCCGACGGCAAGTACACATGGCGCAGCAGCTGGCGCTTGCGTGCGCCCAGCATGCGGGCGTTGTCCAGCAAGGTGGGGCTGACTTCCCGCACGCCTTGATAGACGTTGAAGAACACGATGAAGAACACCAGCGTCACGGCCAGCGCCACCTTGGACCAGATGCCCAGGCCGAACCACATGCCGAAGATGGGCGCCAGGATGACGCGCGGCATCGAGTTGGCTGCCTTGATGTAGGGGTCCAGGATTGCGCTGGCGCGCGGCGACAGCCCGAGCCACAAGCCGAAGGCCAGGCCCGCGATCGTGCCGATGAAGAACGCCAGCACGGTCTCGGTCAGCGTCACGGCCAAGTGGTTGTAGATGTCGGCGTTGGTGACGAACCACGCCCAGATGCGCCCCCACACCTTCAGCGGTTCGCCAAAGAAGAAGGCGACCTTCGGATCGCGCGACGCAAAATGCCAGACGGCCAGGATGACGACGAGCAGCAGCAATTGCCAGACGCGCAGGCTGCCGGAACCGGATTTGTTCAGTTTGGGCATGGCTCAGGCTCGCTTCTGTTGGGCATAGCCCTTGAGCACTTCCTCGCGCAGCACGCCCCAGATGGCGGCATGCAGCTCGACGAAACGCGGGTCGATGCGCACTTCGGCCACGTCACGCGGACGCGGCAGATCGATGGCAAATTCTCCGATGGGATGGGTGCCCGGACCGGCGGACAGGACGATCACGCGGTCGCTCATGGCGATGGCTTCGTCCAGGTCATGGGTGATGAACAGCACCGCCTTGCGCTTGGCCATCCACAGGTCCAGGACCTCGTTCTCCATGAGCTGGCGCGTCTGGATGTCCAACGCCGAGAACGGTTCGTCCATGAGGATGATGTCGGGGTCGC
Source organism: Achromobacter sp. ACM05 (assembly GCF_019218915.1). Taxonomy (NCBI): domain Bacteria; kingdom Pseudomonadati; phylum Pseudomonadota; class Betaproteobacteria; order Burkholderiales; family Alcaligenaceae; genus Achromobacter; species Achromobacter sp. ACM05. The sequence continues at coordinate 2,293,385 of NZ_JAHUWQ010000001.1, read as the reverse complement.
GGATCAGCGTCTGCGCCAGCATGGCGCGTTTGCGCATGCCGCCCGACATCTGGTGCGGATAGCGGCCCTCGAAACCGCCCAGACCAACGCGGCGCATCCATTCACGTCCGCGGTCCAACGCCTCGGCGCGGGGCACGTTGGCGAACTCCAGGCCGGCAATGACGTTGTCCAGCGCGCTGCGCCAGGGGAGAAGCGCCTCGCCCTGGAACATGTAGCCCGCACGTTCGTTGATGCCAACCAGCGGCTGGCCAAAGACCTTCACCTGCCCCGACGACGGCGCCAACAGGCCGGCGCTGACGTTGAGCAACGTGGACTTGCCGCAACCGGTCGGGCCCACCACGGACACGAACTCGCCCGGCGCGATGGCCAGGGTCGTGTCGCTGACCGCGGTGTAGCGCTGCGACCGGTCGTCACGCGAGACAAAGGTGCAACTTATGTTTTCCAGCGACAGCGCGGCTTCAGCCATTGGCATACTTCTCGTTGGCGCGGCGCGCGAAATCGTTGGTCCACACCTTCGACGGATCGACCTTCGAGCCGTTGAAGTCAGCCTGGTAGGCGGCCAGCGCCTTGAGCGCGGTGGCCGCGCCGTCTTCGGGGATCATGCCGTCCGGCGACAGGCCTTCCATGCTCTTGCCGAGCGCGGCCTTGTAGATGGCCGGATCGCCCAGCAGGTAGGTTTCGGGCACGACCTTGGCGATTTCCTCGGGGCCAGCCTTCTGAATCCACTTGTCGGCGCGCACGATGGCGTTGGTCAGCGCCTGGACGGTGTTGGGATTGGCGTCGATGAACGTCTGCGGCGCATACAGGCAGCCGGCGGGCATGTTGCCGCCGAAGATTTCCTGCGTGTCCTTGAGCGTGCGCGTGTCGACGATGATCTGGATGTCGCCGGGCATTTCCAGCATCGAGACCACCGGGTCCGTGTTGGAGATGGCGTCGATCTGGCCGCTGCGCACGGCAGTCACCGCGCCCGCGCCAGCGCCCACGCCGATGAAGGACACGTCAGAGGCCTTCAGGCCGTGCTTGGCAAGGAAGAAGCTGACCACCATGTTGGTGGACGAGCCCGGCGCGGTCACGCCGATCTTCTTGCCTTTCAGGTCAGCCGCGCCCTTGTAGCCCGGGATGTTTTTCTTGGAGACGCCCACGCCGATCATCGGCGCGCGGCCTTGCAGCACGAAGGCGCGATAGGCCTGACCCTTGGAGTGCATGGACAGCGTGTGCTCGAAGGCGCCCGAGACCACGTCGGCGCTGCCGCCCACCACGGCCTGCAGGGCCTTGGAGCCACCGGCAAAGTCCGCGATGCTGACGTCCAGCCCTTCGTCCTTGAAGTAACCGCGCACCTCGGCGATCGTCAGCGGGAGGTAATAGATCAGCGGCTTGCCGCCGACTGCGATCTGGACCTTGGTCTTTTCAAGCTTCTGCGCGCGCACGATGGCAGGGGCCATGCTCATGACGCCGGCAGCGCCGGCGATCTTGAGCAGTTCACGGCGGGTGACTGTCATTGCTTTGTCTCCTGGTTGTCGGATATTCCGATAGCGCCGGTCTTCGCCAGCTTGTCGATAGCCGCTGAATCATACCCCAGCGATTTCAGGACTTCCTCGGTATGTTCCCCTAATTTCGGGCCCACCCAGCGCGTCTGGCCAGGTGTTTCGGATAGCTTGGGAACCACGCCCGGCAGCTTGACGGGACTGCCGTCTGCCAGGCGATGCTGTTCGATCATGCGGCGCGCAAGGAACTGCGGATCGCTGAACATGTCGGCCACGCTGTAGATCTTGCCGACCGGCACGTCGGCGCGCTTCAGGGCTTCGAGCGCCGCTTCGATACCGCGTCCGTCGCACCATTGCTGGATGGCGCCGTCGATCTCTTGAACGCGCCGCGCGCGGCCGTCGTTGCGCACCAGATCCGGATCCTCGGCCAAGTCGTCGCGGCCGATGGCCCGCATCAGGCGATGAAAAATCGCGTCGCCGTTGCCGGCGATGACGATGTTCTGGCCGTCGCGCGTGGTGTAGGTATTCGAGGGCACGATGCCCGGCAGCGCGCCGCCGGTGCGCTCGCGCACCACGCCCGCCACGTCGTACTCGGGGACCAGGCTCTCCATCATGTTGAAGACGGCTTCGTACAGCGCCACGTCAACCATCTGGCCCTGCCCTGCCTGGCATTCGTCGCCCGTCTTGCCGTTCCAGCGGCCGCCGGTGGCGTCGCGATGGCGCAGCGCCATCATCGCGCCGATCACGCCGTGCAGCGCCGCGATGGAGTCACCGATGGAGATGCCGACCCGCAGCGGCGGGCGGTCGGGGTGGCCCGACACGTAACGCAGGCCGCCCATGGATTCACCGATGGCGCCAAAGCCGGGCTGATCCTTCATGGGGCCCGTCTGGCCGTAGCCGGACAGGCGGACCATGATGAGCGCGGGATTGATGGCGCGCAGCTGCTCAAAGCCGAGCCCCCACTTTTCCAGGACGCCGGGGCGGTAGTTCTCGACCACCACATCGGCGTCCAGCGCCAGCTTGCGGGCGATCTCTTGCGCACGCGGGTCCTTCAAATTGAGCGCGATGGATTGCTTGTTGCGGGCCTGCACCGTCCACCACAGGGAATTGCCCTCGTGCAGATGGCGCCAACTGCGGATGGGATCGCCGCCGCCCGTGCCGTCCGGCCCGTGCGGGGTCTCCACCTTGATGACGTCGGCGCCGAATTCGCCGAAGATGCGCGCGGCGAATGGGCCGGCGATAAGCGTGCCGAGTTCCAGGACTTTCAGTCCGGTCAGCGCTGACATGGATTGTCTTCCTCACATTGATTGCCCGGCCGATACGTTGCCGGCGGGCGTTCTGGTACCGCGAGCGTCAGGTGGTCTTGCGCTCCATCAGCGCCCAGGCGATGGTGCCGGCGTCGACGTATTCGAGCTCGCTGCCGGCGGGCACGCCACGCGCCAGGCGCGTGACCCGCAGGCCGCGCTCGCCCAGGGCCTCGCCCAGGAAATGCGCGGTGGTCTCGCCTTCGGCCGTGAAGTTGGTGGCCAGGATGACTTCCTGCACCACCCCATCCGTCGCGCGCTTGATCACGCGCTCGAAATCCAGTTCACGCGGACCGATGCCTTCCAGCGGCGCGACCCGGCCCATGAGCACGTAATACAGGCCACGGTAACCGTGGCTGGACTCGATCATGTTCTGGTCGGCCGGCGTTTCGACGATGCACAGCAGCGAGGGATCGCGCTTGACATTGGAGCAGGTGGCGCAGACCTCGTCTTCAGAGAAGCTATTGCAGCGCGCGCAGTGCTTCAGATCCCGCACCGCGCCGGCAAGCGCCCGCCCCAGCAGATCCGCACCCTGCGGATCATGCTGCAACAGGTGATACGCCATGCGTCGGGCCGATCGCACGCCCACGCCGGGCAGGCGCCGCAGCGCTTCGATCAGCGAGACCAGCGGCTCGGGTTCGGGCAGTAAGGGATCCATTGCAACCTACGGCAGCGGCAATCAGAACGGCAGCTTCATGCCCGGGGGCAGCGGCATGCCGGCAGTGACGGACGCCATCTTTTCCTGCGAGGTGGCTTCGGCCTTGCGCAGCGCGTCGTTGAACGCGGCGGCGACCAGGTCTTCCAGCATGTCCTTGTCGTCGGCGAGCAGCGACGGGTCGATCTCGACGCGCTTGACGTCGTGGCGGCAGGTCATGGTGACCTTCACCAAGCCACCGCCCGAGGCGCCTTCGACCTGGATGTCGGCCAGCGCGTCCTGCGCCTTCTTCATGTTTTCCTGCATCTGCTGCGCTTGGCGCATCAGGCCGGCGAGTTGTCCTTTCATCATGATGGGAGCTTCCTTGAACGAGGGGAATGAGGTTGGCCGCCGCGTCAGGCGGCGGCCGCTGAATCAACGTGGCGGATCGAGCCAGCAACGACGTGGCCGCCGAAATCCGACAGCAGCGCTTGCACGAAGGGATCGTCGGCGACGGCGTTTTCGGCCGCGAGCTGGCGCGCCGCGCTCTCGGCCTGGGCCACGGCATACGCCGTGGCGTCGCCGGTGACGCCAACCTGCACGTCCAGCCGGATGCCCTGCCCGAAATGTTCGCACAGGACGGTCTGCAGGCGCACGCGGCTTTCGCTTTCGGCCAGGGTCTTGACGGCCACGCGCAGGATGATGGCATCGCCCTGCACGCCGGCCCATTCGCTCTGGCGAGCCAGTTCCGATGCCAGGCCCGTCACGGGCAGGCGCGCGGCCAGCTCGGGCCAGGACGCCGAGTCCATGTCCGTCAGGCGAGGCGCACGCGACTGGCGCTTGCGCGCGGGCGCGGGGGCATCGCGGCGAGCGGCGGACGGCGCGGGTGCGGGCGACGGCGACGTGGCCAGCGTTTCGAAATCGTCATCCGGGTCGGACGTGAAGCCGCTGTCGGGCATGAACCCGCCTTCGGCTTCAAAGGGAATTTCTTCGTCGACCCAGGACGGCGGGCCGTCGGTGTCGCCCATTGCCGGGGCGGACGCGGATGCCGGAGCGATCGCGGCGGCGGCCGGTGTCACGGCCAGGGCAGCGGCGCCTTGCGATTTGGCGGACGGGGCGTGAGGCGCTGCGGCGTCGGGAGGCGAGGTGTCGGCGGTCGGGGCGTCGGCGGTCGATGTGTCAGGCGTCGATGCGTCGGCGGCCGTTACGGCGGGCCCTGCTGCGTTGCTCTTCGGGGCATCGGACGCCGCTGCGCCCGCGTCTGCATTCGCGGCGTCCGGCGGCAGGTCTTCCCAGGGGGGGACGCTGCTGCTGTCTGCGGATTGCGGGACGGGCGCGGCTGGCGATTGCGGCGATGCGACGGCGGCGGGCTGCGCGCGCGCGGCAGCGACGGCGGCGGGAGATTCCGACGGCGCGTCAACAGATGCGGACGCTGCTGCGGACGCGGACTCTGATGCGGATGCCGGCGCCTCGTTGCGCGACGCATTGTCGTCGGCGGCGTTGCTCGCCGAGGCATTAACTGCCTCGGGATGGTTGACCGCTGCGCCGGACACTGGCGGAGCGACTGCGCCGGCGTCGGGCGCAGACGCGGCAGGCTGACCCGCGCCCGAAGGCGCTGCGGCGGCGATGACAGCAGCGGGTTCCGCGGTCTGACGCGCGGGCGCGGCGGGCGCTTCCAGCGCGGTCTGCGGACCGGCGTCGCCATTGAGCGCCAGCATGCGCAGGCACGCCATGATGAAGCCCGCGTATTCGTCGGGCGCCAGCGTCAGTTCGCCGCGGCTGTGCACGGCGACGGAGTAGAACAGTTGCACGGCATCCGGATGCAGCGCCTGTGCAAGCCGGGCGATGTCGCCGGCCAGCGGATCTTCGGCGGCGGTCACGCCGGTCACACGCTGCTCGATCGCCACGCGCGAGAGCAGCACGGCCAGGTCGGCCAGCGCACCGGCATACGACAGTCCGCGAATCGCAAGTTCGTCGGCCACGGCCAGCACGCCCTTGGCATCGCCCGAAGACAGGGCATCCAGCAGGCGCACGAGATGGCGTTGGTCGATGGTGCCGAGCATGCCGCGCACGGCATCTTCGGTAAGGTTGCCCGCGCTGTAGGCGATGGCCTGGTCGGTGAGCGACAGGGCGTCGCGCATCGAGCCCGACGCCGCCTGCCCGATCAGCCGCAGGGCCGGGATTTCAAAGCCGACGTCTTCCTGGCCGAGCACGGCCTGCAGATGGCCAACGATAGAGTCGGCCGGCATCTGCTTCAAATTGAATTGCAGGCAGCGCGACAAAACCGTCACCGGGATCTTTTGCGGATCGGTGGTGGCCAGGATGAATTTGACGTGCGGCGGCGGCTCTTCCAGCGTCTTGAGCATGGCGTTGAACGCGTGCCCGGTCAGCATGTGGACTTCGTCGATCATGTAGACCTTGAAGCGTCCCGCGCCCGGTGCGTAAACCGCCTGCTCCAGAAGCTGCGTCATTTCCTCGACGCCGCGGTTGGACGCGGCGTCCAGCTCAAGGTAGTCGACAAAGCGGCCCGCATCGATCTCGGTGCAGGCGCGGCAGACGCCACAGGGCTTTGAGGTGATGCCGGTTTCGCAGTTGAGCGATTTGGCCAGGATGCGCGAGAGCGTGGTCTTGCCGACGCCCCGGGTGCCGGTGAACAGCCAAGCGTGATGCAGGCGTTGCGTGTCGAGCGCATGCGTGAGCGCGCGCACCACGTGATCCTGTCCCACCAGGGTATCGAACGATCGCGGCCGCCACTTGCGGGCCAATACCAGATAAGTCATGGCTGGATTGTAGAGCCTGATTGTTGAACCCGTTGATCGAGCGGGCTGGAATGCAAAGGGGACGGGCTTATTCCCGTGGAACGAATCCTTGGAAAATAACCCCGTCCCCTGTGAAAGCGAAGTAGCAAACGCTACAGCTTTGAAGAATCCGGTTGGCGAGCCTTACTCCGGCACTGACCCTAAACGACTATGGCTGCTTCGTTCCCGACCTGACCAGGTTCACCGTCGAACCATGCGAAGGGGCCCGCCAGCCGAGATTCTAGCAGAGCTGCGCTTCGCGCGCTCGCTAGCCTCTCGGCTGGCGGGCCCCGGGGGGCAATATGTGGGCCCCCTCCCCGGCCCTCCCCCCGAGGGGGAGGGGGTGGGGGTCTTGCTTCGCTTGCCCCCCTTCGGCTCGCTTCGCTTTGCCTTGCCTTGCTTTGGGTGCTGCGCTTTCTTTGTTGGGGGGCGTTGCTTCGCTTGCCCCCCCTTCGGCTCGCTTCGCTTTGCCTTGCTTTGCTTGCTTGGGTTTTCGCTTCGCTTTATTCCATCAAATCTATCCACGCCTTTGCGCGGGGGAAGTACAGGGCGGCTCGGGCGCTGCGGCCATCTAGGGCTGTGACCTGGGTGCAGTAGCGCTGCAACTGTTCACCGTGGCGTTGGCGCATTCGGGTGGCGAAAGCGGGTGCGGACTCGCCGGGGTGAGGTCTGCCCGTCTTGTAATCGACGATCAGCCAGCCGTCTTCGGTGCTTAGGGCCAGGTCGATGACCGACACTTTGCCCGCTGCATCGATGAGGGGCCACTCTCGACGGGCGCCTGACTGGGATAAGAGCCATAGGCCGCGTTCGTCTGCCAGGGTGGCTTGCAGGGTTTCCAGGACGGCTTCGGCGGCTGCGTCGGCTTGGCTGGCGGGGATGCCTGCTCGGGTCAACTGACGGCGCATGGCCGGTAGGCGGGGGGTTAGCGCTTCGGGGGGCCACGCGTGTATGCCGTCCTGGCCGATGCGGGCCAGCCATGCGTGGGCCAAGGTGCCGATGGCGGCGTCGTAGCCGGCTTCCAGTTGCCACGCGGGATGTTCGGCGGCTTCGCCCCATGCGCCTCGGGTGGCCGTGGCAAAGCCGGCGCTCATTGTGATGTTCGATTGGCGTTGCAGCTGCGCGAGGCCCGCGCTGTCGATGCGGCGCAGGGGTTCGCCTTGCCATTCGGGGGCGTCGCCCTCCTCTTGGATCGGCTCGCCGTTGAGCGATGGCGGGACGGGTGGGGTCAGGCAGGGCCACAGGCGGCCTAGCAGGCTGGCTGCGGGTGGGGTCTTGGTCTGGCCGGTGGCTTCGTCGATCGATACGTGACCGACCAGGTGCAGGCGCTTGCGGGCTCTTGTGGCGGCGACGTAGAGGAGGCGGTCGATTTCGTAGGAGGCGCGGCGGGCTTCGCGGGCGCCCAGATAGCGGGAGACGGGGTCTGCCTCGGTTTCGGCACGGGGTTTGACCGGGCCGAAGAGGACGCGGCCGCCGCTTTGTTCGAAGCGCACCAAAGGCGCCTGGTCGCCGCGCGGCGCGCGGTGCAGGCCGTACAGGATCACGGTTTCGAACTGCAGGCCCTTGGACTTGTGCATGGTCATGATTTCGACCGCGCCTTCGTCTTCGTCGGCGGCGTCGGGGGCCGCGAAGAGGCGGGAGATGCCGGCGTCCAGTGCAGCCACGTCAATGCTGCCGTGGGGGGCAAGGCGTTCGACCAGTTGGAACAGGCTTTCTGCGTCGTTGGCGACGGACAGGCCGGCGTACAGGCCCGGTCCGCCCAGCCGGCGCCATAGCGACTCCACCCATGCTGCGAACGGCATTGCACCGGAGGCGTTGCGCTTGTCCAGCAGCACGGATGCGACTTGGCGCAGGCGTGCGAACTCGTCGGCGCTAAGCACGCTTTGCGCCGACGGCGCTTCGGGTTCGGATGCCGGCGCATCAAAGAGCGAAGCTTGCGGGTCTGCCGACGCAGCGGCCGTGGCGGCGGGTTGCGGCACAATGCGCAAGGCGCGTTCCAGCAGCACAGGTATCGGCGTGATGTGGTCGTCGCCAAACAGGCGCTGCAGCGACGTTAGCGTCAGGCCGCAATAGGGCGCGCGCAGCACGGACAGCCAGGCGAGGCGGTCGGCGGGATGCGACAGCGCGCGCACGAGCTGGACCAGGTCGGCCACGACAGGGCGCAGCGCCAGCGGCACGAGGTCGACCGCGCGGGAACGGATGCCTTCCTGCGCCAGCCGGCGCGTGAGATTGCCGAGGTGGCTGCGGGCGCGCACCAGGATGGCGACGGGGTGCTTGGCGCCCTTGTGGTCGGTGAGGGCCTGGCGCACCAGTCCCACCGCGATGTCTTCGGCCTGCTCTTCGGCGGGCGGCGCGCCCTCGCGTGACCAGGCCGGATGAAAGCGCACGGCGGGGTCGGGCAAGGCCGGATGAAAGGCCGTGGACGGGCTGTAGGCGATGGCGCCTGCGGCGGCGTCGCTGCGACGGGGCAGCAGGTCGACGAACGACTGGTTCACCCAGTCCACGATGCCGGCTTGCGACCGGAAGTTGTCCGTGAGGTTCAGGAAGTCTGGTTTGACCTCTCCCACGCCGACGTCGGCCACTTCCAGGAACAGGCCGACCTCTGCCTTGCGGAAGCGGTAGATCGACTGCATGGGGTCGCCCACCAGGAACAGGCTGCGGCCGTCGCCGGACTGCCAGCCTGCCGTGAGCGTGCGCAGCAGGTCGAGTTGCGTCTGGCTGGTGTCCTGGAATTCGTCGATGAGCAGATGGCGGATCGAGGCGTCCAGCTTGAGCAGCAGTTCGCCGGGATCGTCGGCGCTGCCCAATGCGGCGGCGGCGCGCTGGGCAATTTCGATGAAGTCCACCTCGCCCTTGTCGGCGAAGCGCAGTCGCAACTGCGCGACGGCGAGCGCGAGCGTCATGAGCTGCGCGCCCAGCACTTCCCATTGCGCATCGGTGAAATGCGGCGCGGGGATATCGCGGACGGCGTGCAGGCGGCGCACCCACGCGCCTTGCGCGTCGGCGCCTTCAAGCCAGGCGACGAAAGGTTCCTTGTGCGCGCATTTGGCCGGGAACCCCAGATTCTTGTTGACCGTCTTGCGCAAGGAGCCGGTGCCGGTCAGCAGCAGATGCGCGACGGCGCGCCAGGCGTCCAGCAGTTCTGCATCGGGCTGCAGTTCGTCAGTCCAATCCAGCAATGCGGCCAGCTTGTTTTCGTCTTCGCCGTCCTGCAGGTTGGCCGCGGCAAGCCGCGCGGGGCCGCTGAGCGAATCGCACCAGCCGTAGGGCATGGCGGCGCACAGGGCATCGAGGTCTTCGCCGATGGCTTCGGCCAACGTGGCCTCCATGGCCTCGCGGTCGGAGCCGTGGCGCAAGAGCGGCAGCCATTGATCGCGCTGGCCCAGCATGTCGGCGATGGCGTCCTTGGCCGCCTGCACGTCGACATCGAGGTGGCGCAGCAGGATGCGCACGGCCTCGTAGTCGTCGGCGAGATCCAGCGTGGCGCGCGCCGCGGCCTCGTAGTGCGAACGCGCATCGTCCGTGATGTCCGGCATGCCGCCCAGCTCGGACAGCCACGGCATGCTGCGCACCAGCCCCGCGCAGAACGAGTCGATGGTGCGAATGGCAAGACGCGCGGGATGCTCGAGCAGATGCCAGCCTTGTTCGGCATTGCGATCGAGCGCCGCGCGAGCGAGGTCCCAGCTGCGGCGTTCGTGGGCGGCTGCGGGCGGCGCGTCCAGGCCACGGCGAAGCTTGCTCAGCACGCGGGCATGCATCTCGGAGGCTGCCTTGCGCGTGAACGTGATGGCGACGATTTCTTCGGGCCGGTTCACCGTAGCCAGCAGGGCCAGGATGCGGTCGGTCAGGAGTTCGGTCTTGCCCGACCCCGCAGGCGCCTGGACCAGAAAGGAGCGCGCGGGATCGAGCGCTGCGGCGCGCGCGGCGTGGTCATGCGGAAGGCGATCTTGTTCGGCCATGGTCATGCGTCCTCGTCGTCCAGATGCAAGCGCAGGAACGGCAAGGCATCACAGTATTTCAGATCGTCGCGCCGGTACGCGACATTGGCCGCATAGCCGGCGACGTATTCGTCGGCCAGCGACTCGATAGCCACGCGCCAGCGTTGGCGGATTTCGGGCCAGGACAGGCCTTCGAAGAATTTGCTTTCGCTGGCCAGCGTAACGCCCGGCATGCCCAGGTCTTCGTCGGCCAAGCCTTGTGCGGCGACTTGCCGCGCGTGGATCTGCGCAAGCACCAGGCCCGCCGCTTCCCCGCCGGCGGCGTCGGCCAGCACGGACGCGTAGAACGGCAACTGCACGTTCACGGGACGGCTGCGCGACCAGTCGGGCTCGGGCTTGGCCGCGGCCACGCCGGTCTTGTAGTCGACGATGACGTTGCGGCCATCGGGCAGGCTGTCGATGCGGTCCAGCCGCAGCTTCAGGTTGAGCGCGCCACGCTGCCACTGATGGTTCTTTTCGACCTGTGCGACCGCGAACGGCATGCGCTGCGCTTCGAGGTCGAGCCACGACGCCAGTACGGCCTGGGCACGCTGGCATTCCAGCGCCCGCAGGGCCGGTGCGTATTCCTTGAGTTCTTCGTCAGCGGCCTGCGCCACGGCCTGCTCCAGCAGCGCCGGCAGGCGGCCTGCCGCAAGCTGTTCGTGCAGCGCATCCTGGTCGGGCATCATGCCCCACACGATTTCGAGCGCCTTGTGCAGGAACTGGCCGCGCACGTTCACGGTGGCGGCGTCGGCATACGGCGCGAGCTCGCGCCCGCCGAGACGGTGGCGCACGAAGGCCCACAGCGGATTGCGCGCCTGCGTGTCCAGCACATCCAGCCCGCCCCCGCCACGATTGCCGGCGGCCAGCGGCGGCCCTTGCGAATCGTCGAGCGATTCCTGCGGCAAGGCGGCCTGCGATTCGGCCATGACCGGCGCCCAATCGGTGAGGGGAAGCGCGGCGATCAGCGGCGACGGGCGCAATTCGCGTTCGCCATCCATGTGCGCGTGGCTGACGATGATGCTGGGCGCACAGCGGCAGAGCGCGGCGTACATGCCTTCCGCCCATTCGCGTTCGCGCTCGGGCGTGGCGCGTGGCGCCCTGGCCTGACGCAATACGGCCAGGGGCAGCAGCGGGTTTGGCTTCGGCGATGCCGGCAATACGTCGTCCGTCAGGCCCAAGAGCCAGACACCATCCCAGTAGCCGCCTTCGGCTTCCAGCAAACCCAATACGTCCAACCGCGCGAGCGGGTCGCGCTGCGGCTGGAACGAGGATGAACGCGCCACGCTTTCCAGCAGGTTCACCGCCGCCAAGCCGCCCAGACGGCCCGCGGCCGGCGCCAGCGCCGAAAAGCTGCCGAGCGCATCGCCAAGCGCACCCATGACCTGATAACCCACACTGTCCAGCGGCGCTTCGCCGGGGAAGCCCAGGGCCGTCAATGCGGCCTTCATGCGCAGCATCCAGACATCGCACGTAGCCTTGTTGCCGCCTTGCGTCCAGATCTCTGTGGCGTGGTTCCATGCCTGCGCCAACAACGGTATGTCCGCGAGCAGTTTGCGCCATTCCGGCAAGGCTACGTGCAGCTTGCCCTGGCGCCGCCAGCGCGCGTCAATGGCCGCAAGACGCGCGCGGTCGCGCACGTCGCCGGCGCAATGCCCTGCAAGCAGCGCGGCGCCCAGCACGTCGACGCCACATCCCTTGCCGGGCGCGCATTCGGCCAACGCCCGCAGCCACGCCAACGCCGCGCGCGCCATGGGCCATTCGTCGAGCGGGCGGCCCACCGCCACGTTGAACGCAAGCGCCGGCGCGCCGTCTCGCCCGGCCAGCGCCTGGCTGAGCACGCGGCGTGCAAATGGGGATTCGGCTTCAAGTTGCGGCGAGACGATGGCATAACGGCCGGCGGGGTTGGCCTTCAATTGGCTGGCCGCCCAGGCCGCGGCGGCGCGCCATTCAGCGCCTTGGTCTGCGGCTTCGAAGCGATGCGCCACCGCTTGCACGCGCTGCGTGTCGCGCCATTGCGCAACATCCGTGCCCTGCGCCTCGAACGCGAGCAGCAGGCGCTGAAAGCGCGGTGAGATGTCCGTGAATCCGGCAAGCACCAGTTGCCGCGGCGTGGCGAGGCGGCCGGCTTCAAGCGCGCGCAGCACGCGCGCATAGCCCTGGTTCGCGTCTTCGGCGTCAATGCCGGCGAGGGTCTGGCGGTAGCGTTCGCGCCATCGCGCAAAGCCGCGGTATTCGTCGGTATCCGCGCCGGAAGGCACCTGCAACGCCCATTCGTCCATGAGCAGGTCGGCATCCATCGACAGCCGGGCAGCCTGGCTGGCGTCCAGCAGGACGCGTTCGGCTTCTTCGATGCGGATGGCTTCGGTCCAGACGAGCTGTGTGGCGAAACTGTCGAGCCGGTAGGCAGGCACGTCTTCGTCGGATTCGAACGCGAGCTCGTTGGCGGATTCCGCAAGCCAGGCGGACAGCGGCAGGATGCGAGGCAATTCGCTGACCTGACGTTCCTGGCGCAGCAATCCGGCGAGCTCGAGCGTAAGGCGGCGCGACAGGCGATTGTTCACCGTCAGCACAAGCGTGTCCGCCGCAGGCAGACCAGCGATGTCTGGCAACGAGAGATCGGAGTAGGTGGGCGCTGCGTCCTGCATGGTCATCCAAGGGCGCGCGCGGCAGGCGCCACGCGAAGAAAAAGAGATGAAAAAGGCGGAGAAAAATCTCCGCCGTAGGATACCGCGAGCCGGCCGGCAAAATGCGCCGGTTGCGGTAAGCCGAGCCCTGTCAAAACCCGCAGAGTGCGGCCAGGTTTTCCCAGTGAATCTGCATCTCTGGCGTGGTGTACCCCCAGAATGCAAGCCCCAACACGGCAACCAACGCCAGCACGCCCACGGCGCGCCAGCCTTTGCGGCGCGGGGCTTCGGGGTTCGGGCTGGCGTTCATGGCGCGGTTCCGGGAGGTCGTGATCACGCCGTTGCGGGCTGAGCCGGCGTCACCGGCTGTTCACGCACGGGCAGGCACAGCAGCGCGGCGATGACCGCCAGTGCAACGCCCAGCCACCAGACCAGGTCATAGCTGCCGGTCTTGGCGTAGGCGTAGCCGCCCAGCCACACGCCGATGAAGCTGCCCAACTGATGGCCGAGGAACACGATGCCCGAGAGCGTGGCCGCATAGCGCAGGCCATAGATCTGACCGATGAGCCCCTGCGTCAACGGCACGGTGCCCAGCCAGAACAAACCCATCCATGCGGCAAATACGTACAACACCCATGGCGTCAGCGGCACCGAAAGCAGCAACAGGATGCCGAAGGCCCGCATGAAGTACACCACCGCCAGCAGCCGCTTCTTGCTGTACTTGCCGCCGAGTTTGCCGGCGTAGAACGACCCCAGGACGTTGAAGAGGCCGATGAGCGCGATTGCGGTGGCGCCCTGCCCGGCCGTCAGCCCGCCGTCGGTCACATAGGCAGGCAAATGCAAGGTGATGAACGCGGTGTGAAAGCCGCAGACGAAGTAGCTCCAGAACAGGAAGTGGAACGACGGATGCCGCACGGCCTGCTTGATGGCGGTGGCCAGCGATTGCTGGGGACCCGTGTGCGCTTGCGGCCGGCCGCGCAGGAAATACGCAAGCGGTGCGGCACAAGCCACGAAGAGCGACAGCACCCACAGCGCGCCGGTCCAGTCCAGACCGCTGATGAGCAGTTGTCCGGTAGGCACCACGGCAAACTGCCCCAGCGAGCCGCCCGCGCTGGCAATGCCCATCGCCGTGCTGCGATAGGCGGGCGGCACGGAGCGCGCGACGACGGGCAGGATGACGGGGAACGTCGTGCCCGCCTGGCCCAGCCCGACCAGCACGCCGGCCGTCAGATAAAGCGTGGCCTCGTCGGTGGCAAAGCGCGTGCCGATGAGGCCCAGCATGTACAGCAGCGCGCCCAGGGCAATCGTGCGGCCCGAACCGTAGCGGTCGGCCAGCATGCCCATGAAGATACAGGCCACGCCCCACACCAGGTTCTGCAGGGCGAAGGCCATGGAGAACACTTCGCGGCTCCAGCCGTGCGTCAGGCCCATCGGCTGCATGAAAAGGCCAAAGGTGGCGCGCACCCCCATGGCAAGCAGCACGACCAGGGTGCCCAAGGCAATGGTGCGTGCGGAAATCGTATCGGTTTGGCTAGACATGAAACCCGTGTCTGGTTGTTTTTGGGTTTTCGCCCCCTCCTCGGGGCGGCCCCACGCGGCGGCGGGACTCAAACATCATATACAAGTCGGCAGGCGGGCCCGCGAATACCCGCGTTGGCACGACAAGCTTCGCGGACGAGGCGTTTGCGAGGCGCAAGTCAAAGCCCAATGATTTGGGCGTTGCCCCGCCTGCTGATAGACTTGCGTCCTGCTTCGAGGCCCGCGTCCGCAGTGCTAAACTTCGGCTCGCAAGTTCCGCAGCAATTTCAAGGCCTTAGTGCAGTAGCGCGCCCATGCTGGCGCCCGTTTGCCGCCCTCAGTGCTGCAAGCGTCTCGCGCACCCCGCCCCGCTCGCCGTAGTTAAATGGATATAACCGGCCCCTCCTAAGGGTCAATTGGTGGTTCGATTCCACCCGGCGAGGCCACTCAAGCCTCGGCCTTGCGCGCCGTTCCTCCTCAAAAAAGTCCACCCATTCAGCCAGATGAGGGTTAATCCGGGCTACGCTCTTGCGCGCTGCGCGGTTAGCTTTGCGACTTCTGACATGTGACCAATTGCTGCTGCGTCAATATGTCACTGATATTTTTTTCGGTAAACGTCGCAAATCGCCTTGCGTGGCACTTGAAATTGCTGTTTAAATTCGACGCGTAAGCCCATAATTCATCTGGACTTTTCCTGATCCGACGAAACGCCGGCTTAAGAAATATTTGTTCACAGACCGACAAGCCTGCTCAACCATGGCCTTTTCCTGGAAACGTGCAATTGCGAAAGCCCTAGCGCCTGCCGCGCTGGCGGTGTGCGCGCTCCTGCCCCCTGCGGCACAAGCAGCCAAAAATTCCGATCCTTGCAAGACAAACGCCAAATCGGCGGCCTGCAAGGCGCAACAAGCAAAGAAGGCCCCCGCGCCCAAGGCGGGCTCGGGCAAGAGCGCCGCTGCCAAGCAGGCCGCGCCGTCCGCCAAGAAGGCGCCACCCAAATCCTCTTCGGCCAAGAAGGCCCCGCCCAAGAGCGGCAAGCAGGTTGCCGCGAAAGGCACGCCGCCCAAGAAGGCGGGCGCGTCGGGTAAGAGCGGCAAGGGTGGCAAGGCGGACAAGGCCGCTCGCGGCCGGCGCGTTGCCGCAGCCGGCGCTGCCAGCGCCGCGATGCCGCCGCCCGCCGCCTCGGCCCGCGCCGAAGCGGCCGCGCTGCGCTCCAGCACCGCCTATGTGCAAGACCTGGAAACTTCCACGGTCATCTTCGCCAAGAACGAAAACGTCGTGCGCCCCATTGCTTCGATCTCGAAGCTGATGACCGCCGTGGTCGTGGTGGACGCCAACCTGCCGATGGACGAAATGCTGGAGATCACCGACGAGGACGTCGACGAGCTCAAGCACACCACGTCGCGGCTGCGCGTGGGCACCAAGCTGTCGCGCGGCGACATGCTGCACCTGGCGCTGATGTCTTCCGAAAACCGCGCCGCGAACGCGCTGGGCCGCCACTACCCGGGCGGCCTGCGGGCCTTCGTGGCCGCCATGAATGCCAAGGCGCAATCGCTGGGCATGACCAGCACGCGGTTCATCGAACCCACCGGCCTGTCCAGCAACAACGTGTCGTCGCCGCATGATCTGGCGCGCCTGTTGCGCGCGGCGTCGCAGCGTCCGCTGATCCACCGCTACTCCACCGACACGGAGTACGAGGTCGAGATCAACAACCGCACGCAGACCTTCCGCAACACCAACCTGCTGGTGCGCAAGCCCGACTGGGACATCAAGGTGTCCAAGACCGGCTACATCAACGAAGCGGGCGAATGCCTGGTGATGCTGGCGCGTATCAACGGCCGCGACCTGGCGATCGTGCTGCTGGATTCGCAGGGCAAACTCTCGCGTATCGGCGATGCCGTGCGCATCCGCCGCATCGTGCAGAGCGAAGTGGCGATGGCGTCGATAGGCGCCGGCGGCTGATGGCCGGCTGACCGCTGCGTGTGGCAAAAATGAAGGGCCCGATTGCATCGGGCCCTTTCCTTATTTGGCGCGCACTTGCGCACTGCACTTCGCGGGCTTTCCATCAGAGCCGGCTTTCGCGCCCTGCTTCCCCAGGCTGGCATACAGCGTCCGCACCAGCAGCGCCGCGGCAGCCAACCCTCCCGCCGCAAACAGATTGCCGGTCAAGCCGAAGCCATCGACGATCTGGCCGCCTGCCCATGACCCGAGTGAAATGCCGATATTGAACACGGCTACATACAGCGCGGTGGCGACTTCCACATGCCCCGGCGCGGCCTTCATCATCCAGGTCATGAGGCCGACAGACACGCCGCCATAGGCCAGGCCCCATGCCACGAGCGCCACACTACCGCCGATAGGAAAACCGCCCACGGCCAGGAACAGGGCCGGTGTCAGCAGCAACCCCAGCGCAATTGCCGTCAAGGTCGGCACGGTGCGCTGCGCCGCGGCGATGCCAGCGAGGAAGTTGCCGGCGATGCCCGCGAGTCCATAGGCAAACAGCAACGCGCCGATCCATTGCGCGTCGAACCCCGACACCGACAGCAATAGCGGACGCACGAAGGTGAAAGCCGTGAAGTGCCCGGTCACCAGCAACAACGTCAGCAGCAGTCCCGTCCGCAATCCGCGATTGGCCAGTTGCGCGCCGAACTGGCGCGCGGAGGCCGAACTGGCCACGGGCAACGCCGGCATGACAGCAAGATGAAGCGCCAGCACCAGCGCGCTAAAGACGGCCATGCTTGCGAAGGCCCAGCGCCACCCGGCGAGTTCTCCAATCAGCGAGCCGAGCGGCACGCCCATCACGGATGCGGCGGCGACGCCGCCAAAGATGATGGATGTCGCCAAGCCAACAGCGCCGTGCGGCACAAGCCGTGCAGCCAGGCCGCCGGCGATGGCCCATATGCCTCCCATGCAGAATCCGACGAGGACGCGCGCCGCGAGTAGCCAACCCAGGCCAGGCGCGAATGCCGAACCCACGTTGGCGATCACCAGCAGACCCAGCAGGCCGCTCAGGATCTTGCGCCGATCCATGCCGCCCGATGCGATCACCACCAACGGCGCGAACAGCGCAGCCAGCAACGCGGGCAGCGAGATCGTCAGCCCGGCGGATCCCGTGGAGACGCGCATCGTGTCGGCAATGGGCGTCAGCAGACCTACCGGCAGCATTTCAGTGGTCACGACGGAGAAAGTGGCAAGACTGGCCGCCCCGACGGCCAGCCATAATGACCGGGCCGCCATCACGCGGCCCGCCATGCCGGCGAGTCATGGGCGCTCAGGCGCCGATGCCCCCACATCGCCACCAACAGCACTACCCCACCTGCACCGACCGCGACGGCGAAGCCCGCCCGTGCGCCACCGCCATCCACCACGTGGCCGGAAAACGCAGCGCCCAGCGCAACGCCGACATTCAATCCTGCCAGCAGCCAAGTCATGCCTTCGGTCAGGCGTTGCTCGGGCACCAGGCGCTCGACCAGCGACATGGCCACGATCATGGTCGGCGCGAAGAACACTCCAGCAACCAGCACGGCCCCCGCCAGCGCGGCGATGCTGCCGACGAGCAGGAATGGCAAGGTGGTGGCTGCGATTGCCAGACCGCACAGCAGCAAGAGGCGATGCGGCGGCGTCTTTACCTTGAACGCGCCGTACAACAGTCCGGCTGCGCAGGAACCCACGGCATAGGCCGATAGCACCAGACTGGCCGCGGCCGGCTGGCCCGTCTGTTCGGCGAAGGCCACGCTCACGATGTCCACCGTGCCCACGATGACGCCCATCGCCACCATCAGCAGCGCCAGCACACAAACGTGCGCCGATCGGATCACCGATCCGGCGTCCGTGGTGGCGGCGTCTTGCGCCTGGACGGGCGGTTCGGTGTCCCGCTGCACAACCAGCGCGAACACACCAACCATCAGCAACAGTGCCGCGGCCAGCGGACCGGCCTGGGGAAACACCGCGACCGACAGTCCGACCGACAATGGCGGACCGGCGATGAACGTGACTTCGTCGAGCACCGTTTCCAGGGAGTAAGCCGTCTGCAAACGCGGCTGGCCCCGGTAAAGCATGGCCCAGCGCGCCCGCACCATTGCGGACATGCTTGGCATGAATCCCGCCAGCAAGGCGCCGGCAAACAGCGTCCAGTTGGCCGCCTGCCACCACGAACCGCCAAGCAGGATCAAGAATCCGATGACGCTAACGGCCGTGGCGACGGGTAGCACGCGCATTTGCCCATGCCGGTCCACCAGGCGGGAAATCTGCGGCGACAGCAGCGCATAGGTCAGCACAAAAGTGGCGGAAACAGCTCCCGCCAAGGCATAGCCGCCGCGCAGTTGCGACAGCATGGTGATGATGCCGATGCCGGTCATCGGCAGCGGGATCCGCGCCACGAGGCCCGCCAAGGCAAAGCCCCGCGTGCCGCGGGCGGCGAAAAGGTCGCCATAAGGGTTGGTCATTCATCTCTCCAGCAGGTATCGGCTTGCCGCTGCACGGCCGGCCAGCGACAATACAAACAGTCCGTATGAATAAGATCGTATATTCATACGGACTGTTTGTAAATAATCATACGCGTCGTATGTAAGGAGAGAGGAATGGTTCGCCGCACGCGCGCCGAGATGGAAGAAACCCGCGCCACGCTGCTCGCAACGGCCAGACAGTGCTTTGCGGCGCACGGCTATGCCGCCACTTCGATGGACGACCTCACTGCGCAGGCGGGACTGACCCGTGGCGCGCTATACCACCACTTCGGCGACAAGAAGGGATTGCTGTCGGCGGTCGTGGCGCAGATCGACGCCGAGATGGATGCACGCCTTCAGACGATCTCGGACCGCTCCGACGACGCATGGGAAGGCTTTCGCAAACGCTGCCATGCCTACCTGGAAATGGCGCTGGAGCCCGAGATCCAGCGCATCGTGCTGCGCGACGCCACGGCGGTGCTGGGTGGCGCATCCCCGGAATCACAACGCCATTGCGTGGCGTCTATGCAGCGCCTGATCGACAACCTCATCCAGCAGGGGATTGTGGCCGACGCGGATGCGCAGGCGCTCGCTTCGCTGATTTACGGCAGTCTTGCCGAAGCCGCGTTCTGGATTGCCGACGGCGAAGATGGCAGTGCGCGGCTGGCGCGGGGCAGCGCGGCGTTGGACCTATTGCTGCGCGGACTGTTGGCGACACGGTAGGCAGCACGAACGCGGGACCTGTTGCTGCCGCGGGCGGGCATGGCGCGACGCCTGCTCGCCAAGTCAGCGCGCGCTATGTCGTCATGCCGCGCGGCGCTTCGCGGGAACGGGTTGGGCATCGCACAGCGACGGCGGCAGTCCTTCCAGGACGGCTTGGGCATTGAGCGATTGGATAGGCACGCGGGCATCCCGGGGGATGCGGCCTTCGGCCTGCAGCAACTGATACCGCAGGCAGCATACGCGCAGGAACGAGGTGAAGTTGGCGGCCTCGCCGCGGTACTCGACCAGTTCGTCGTACAGGCGTTCGATCAGTTGCGTGACCCGCATGCCGTCGCGGCCGGCGATTTCTTCCAGCACCTGCCAGAACAGGTGCTCGAGCCGAAGGCTGGTCGCCACGCCGTGCAGGCGCAGCGATCGGGTTTCGCAGGCGTAGGAGTGCTCGGTGGCGCGGATGAAGATTTCACACATGGACGGCTCCTGGGCATCGGCGACACGCTGCCGGGAACGGCGCGCCTGCGAACGACTGTACGACGATTGCCGCGCCGGCCGCAATACGGCCCCCGACTCGGTGACGAGTTGTACCTTCCCGCGCTGATTGATGTACATCATGGTTTTAGCCGCGCAAGCGGCCGAGCATAGTGAAACTGATCAGACTTCGGAGGTAGTGATGAACAAGACCATGAAGGCAGCAGTCGCACGCGCGTTTGGCCAACCGCTGGTAATCGAGGAAGTCGCCGTGCCGCGCCCGGGTCCGGGCGAACTCCTGGTAAAGATCGAAGCCTGCGGTGTCTGTCACACGGACCTGCACGCCGTCGAAGGCGACTGGCCCGTCAAACCCAATCCCCCTTTCATTCCCGGCCACGAGGGCGTCGGCTACGTCGTCGCCGCGGGCGCCGGTGTCACGCACGTCAAGGAAGGCGACCGCGTCGGGATCCCGTGGCTGTATTCCGCTTGCGGCCATTGCGAGCACTGCCTGGGCGGCTGGGAAACCCTGTGCGAATCGCAGCAGAACACGGGCTACTCCGTCAACGGCGGTTTCGCCGAGTACGCGCTGGCGGCAGCCGATTACGTGGGCCTGCTGCCCAAGAGCGTCGGCTTCGTCGATGTGGCCCCGGTGCTGTGTGCCGGCGTCACCGTGTACAAGGGCCTGAAAATGACGGACACCCGGCCTGGCAATTGGGTGGTCATTTCGGGGATTGGCGGCTTGGGCCACATGGCGGTGCAGTACGCCAAGGCAATGGGCCTGAACGTGGCCGCGGTGGACATCGACGACGCCAAGTTGGATTTCGCGCGCCGCCTGGGCGCGGAAGTCACCGTCAATGCGCTGACCACGGATCCGGCTGCTTACCTGAAGCGGGAGATCGGCGGTGCGCATGGCGCGCTGATCACCGCGGTGTCGCCCAAGGCGTTCGAGCAGGCGCTGGGCATGGTGCGCCGGGGCGGCACGATTTCGCTGAACGGGTTGCCGCCGGGGGATTTCCCGCTGTCGATCTTCGACATGGTGCTTAACGGCGTCACCGTGCGCGGCTCCATCGTGGGTTCGCGGCTGGATCTGCAGGAGTCCCTGCAGTTTGCCGAAGAGGGCAAGGTCCACGCCACCGTCGCCACCGAAAGCCTGGACAACATCAATAGCGTGTTCGACCGCATGAAGCAGGGCCAGATCGAAGGCCGCATCGTGCTCGACTTCGCCTGATACCTGCGCGCGCCCCAAAAGCGCCCGCTGCGGCATGTGCCGCAGCGGGCGCTTTTTCGTGGCGGCGGCTCGGTACAATCCGGCCTACCCTGATCCCAGAGAGGCCGCATGTCCCCTCCTCCCACTGAGCGTCGCAGCAAGCCTGCCACCAGCCGCGCGCCTCGGCGCGGGTCTGGCCGGGTGACCATTGCGGACGTCGCGCGCGTGGCGGGCATGTCGATGCACACGGTGTCGCGGGTGCTGAACGCCCCCGAGAACGTACCTGAACGCACCGTCAAGCTCATCCACGACGCCATCGCCCAGACCGGGTACGTGCAGGACCTGGTTGCCGGCGGTCTAGCCAGCGGCCGAAGCCGTCTGGTGGCGGTGACGGTGCCCACGCTGGGCAGCCCTGTGTTTCTGGAGGCGCTGCAGACGCTCAGCCTGCACCTCAGCCGCCACGGCTATCAGATGATGCTGACCGAAAGCGGATACGACCCCGAACTGGAAGTGTCCGCCCTGCAAGCGATCCTGGGCCGGCGGCCCGACGGCGTGGTCATGATGCGCACGGTGCTGACCCCGACCGGCAGGACGCAGTTGCGCGCGGCGCGCATTCCCGTTGTGGAAGCCTGGGATTGGAATGACGATCCGGTCGATATGCTGATCGGCTTTTCGCACGAGGCGGCGGGCGCATGCGTGGCGCAGTTTCTATCTGAAACCGGAAGGCGGCGGCCCGTGGCCGTCATTGGGAATGATCCGCGTGCGGGACGCCGGTTGCAGGGCTTCACGGCGGCGGCGCGCAAGTTGCGTTTGATCGACGCGGACGCAGACACGCCGCATGTGCTGATCCCCGCCCCCGCCACGATGGGCGCGGGCCGCAGCGGGCTGGCCGAACTGCTGGCGCGCGAGCCCGATGCCGATGCCGTGGTGTGCAGCACCGACATGATTGCCATGGGCGTATTGCTGGAAGCCGCAGCGCTGGGCAGGCAGGTGCCGGGTGACCTGGCCGTCGTGGGATTCGGCGATCAGGCTTATGCGGCGGCAACCACCCCGCCGCTGACGACCGTGCGCATCGACGGCTCGCTGATCGGCGAGCAGGCCGCGCGCGCCATCATCGACCGCCTGGAGGGTCAAGCCAATGCGGGGTTGCGGGTCGATGTGGGATTCACGTTGATGCGGCGTCAGAGCGCCTGACGCTTTCCCTGTCATGAACACGCTCAACCGCGCCTTGATCTGAGCGGAAACATCGCATTTCCTGGGGAATCTCCCTATCAAAAATATTAGCGCTAATAAAATATTAGCGCTAATATTTTCAGATATTCATACCAAGATCAGGAGACAACATGCTTGACCAAGCCCGTGGCGTTTACATCGTTGCGCAGACGCCCTTTCAGGAGAACGGCGCTATCGACCTGGAGAGCGTCGACTCGCTGACCGACTTCTATTTTTCGCACGGCGCCAATGGCCTGACCGTGCTGGGCGTTGCCGGCGAGGCCAACAAGCTCACGCCGGCGGAATCGCTGGCGGTGGCGTCGCGATTCATCGCGCGCGCCAGGAACAAGCCGATCGTGGTGGGCGTCAGCAACAGCAGCGTGGCCCAGATGGCCGAGCTCACCGGTCAGGTGATGGACGCGGGCGCCGCGGGCGTCATGATCGCGCCGCCAGGCGGGTTGCGCACCGAGCAGGAAGTGTTGTCCTACTTCGAGGCCGTGTTCGACCGTATCGGGAATGTGCCGACGGTGCTGCAGGACTTTCCGTTTTCGACAGGCACCTGGATGTCGGTGCCGGTGATTGGCCAGTTGATCGAGCGTCACCCGCAAATCCAGGCGGTCAAGGAAGAGGACCTGCCCAGCATCACCAAGATCACCAAGCTGCGCGCCCTGCCCGGCCGCCGCGTCGCCATCCTGACCGGCAACAACGCGATGTTCCTGCCGCTGGAAATGGGCCGCGGCATCGATGGGCCGATGGCCGGGTTCTCGCATCCCGAGATGCTGTCGCAGGTCTATGCGCTATACACGGCGGGCCGTGTCGACGAAGCCCACGCGGTATTCGACCGCTACCTGCCGTTGCTGAGCTACGAGAACCAGAGCCAGTGGGGCGTCGCCGTCCGCAAGGAGATCATGAAGCGCCGCGGCGCGATCAAGCATGCGGGCATGCGCCGGCCGGGTCCGAAGCTGGACGCGACCGACCACGCCGAGATCGATCTGCTGCTTGAACGCCTGAAGCGCACGCTCGCCGAAGCGGGTTGACCGAATTTCCCGAGCGCCGTGTTCCCGCGGCGTTTCGGGATGCACTGCAGTACCGAACATCAAAAACCATAAGCAAGGAGACAACATGTTCAAGAGCACCAAGCAGAGCATTGCCTACGCGTGCGCGGGTCTGGTCGCACTGGCGGCGTCGGCGGGCGCGAGCGCGGCGGATAACTGGCCGACCAAACCCATCCGCATGGTCATCCCGTTTTCGGCGGGCGGAAACACCGACGTGGTGGCCCGGCTGATTGCGCCGCACATCGAGAAAGCGGTAGGTCAACCCGTCGTGGTGGAAAACCGTCCGGGCGCGGCGGGCAACATTGCCGCGGACTTCGTGGCGCGCGCCGATGCCGACGGCTACACGCTGTTGATGGGCACGGTGGGCACGCAGGCCATCAACTACGCCATCTACAAGGACATCCGGTTCAAGCCGGCGGATTTTGCGCCGATCACGCTGGTGGCGTCCGTGCCGAACGTGCTGGCCGTGACGGCCAGCCTGCCCGTGAAGTCCGTGCAGGAACTGATCGAGTACGGCAAGAAGAATCCGGGCAAGCTGAGCTTTGCGTCCAGCGGCGCGGGCAGCTCGATCCATCTGTCGGGCGAAATGTTCAAGAGCCGCACGGGTGTCGACATGGTGCACGTGCCGTACAAGGGCAGCGCCGCGGCGGTGACGGATCTGGTCGGCGGACAGGTGCATCTGATGTTCGACAACCTGCCGACCTCGCTGCCTTTCATCAAGAACGGCACGCTGCGCGCGTTGGCCGTGACCAGCGCGGAACGCAGCACCAATCTGCCCGACGTGCCCACCATGGCCGAGGCCGGCGTGCCCGATTTCGAGGCGGGCTCGTGGTTTGGCGTGCTGGCCCCGGCAGGCACGCCGGCGCCCATCGTAAACCGCATCGATCAGGCCATCGAGAAGGCCATGGCCGACCCCGATATGCAGAAGCGCGTGATCGAGCTGGGCGCGGTGCCTACCGTCAAGGGTCCGGCGGAATTCAACGCCTTCATCGGCACCGAGATCGAGAAATGGAAAGCCGTGGTGCAAGCCGCCGGCGCTTCCGCCAACTGACGCGACGAACGAGCCGGCCATGCCTGACGAAGACATCAAAGCCTCTTTACGCGCCGCTTTTCAGGGGCGCGTGCTGGACGACGCCGACGCCCTGGCGCCGCACCTGACCGACTACCGCAAGCGGTGGACGGGCCGCACCTTGGCGCTGGCGCAGCCCGACAGCACCGAGGACGTGGCCAAGCTGGTGAATTGGTGCCGGGAGCGCCGCGTCGCCATCTATCCGCAAGGGGGCAACACAGGCCTGGTCGGCGGCAGCGTGCCGGACGGCGGCGGACACAGCATCGTGCTGTCGCTGGCCCGCATGAGCGCCATCCTGGACGTGGACCGCTACAACAACACGTTGACCGCGCAAGCGGGCGCCGTGCTGGCCAACGTGCAGGAGGCTGCTGCGCAGGCGGACCGGCTGTTTCCGTTGAGCCTGGGCGCGGAAGGGAGCTGCACGCTGGGCGGCAACCTGGCCACCAACGCCGGCGGGATTCAGGTGCTGCGCTATGGCAATGCGCGGGACCTGTGCCTGGGCCTGGAAGTGGTGACGCCCGACGGGCAGATCTGGAACGGACTGCGCGGGCTGCGCAAGGACAACACCGGGTACGACCTGAAGCAGCTTTTCATCGGCGCGGAGGGCACACTGGGCATCATCACGGCCGCCACCGTCAAGCTGTATCCGCGCCCCGCCGCGCAGATGACGGCCTTTGCCGCCGTACCGGACCCGCAGAGCGCGGTGCAACTGCTGTCGCTGGCGCAGTCGTATCTGTCGGCCAGCCTGACGGCCTTTGAACTGATCAGCGGTCCGGCCGTAGAGCTGGTGCTGCAACATACGCCCGGCGCCCGCAGCCCCGTGCCTGCCAAGGCGCCGTACTACGTGTTGCTGGAATCCAGCGACGCCGAAAGCGCGGCCCATGCCACGGAGCGGTTCGAAGCGCTGATGGAAGCGGCCTTCGAGGCGGGCATCGTCACGGATGCGGCCATTGCGTCGACCCTGGCGCAG
This sequence comes from Achromobacter sp. ACM05, assembly GCF_019218915.1. Lineage (NCBI taxonomy): Bacteria > Pseudomonadati > Pseudomonadota > Betaproteobacteria > Burkholderiales > Alcaligenaceae > Achromobacter > Achromobacter sp. ACM05. Next base: position 2,267,903 of record NZ_JAHUWQ010000001.1, on the reverse strand, counting down.
TCGGCCTCGTTCTGGCAGATCCGGCATCACCTGCCCGAAGCGCAATCCATCGACGGCGAGAACATCAAGCACGACATTTCGCTGCCGATCTCGCGCATCGGGGAATTCATCGACGCCGCGCAGACGGCGGTGCATCGCGTGTTGCCCAATGCCCGCATCTTCGTGTTCGGCCATGTGGGCGACGGCAACTTGCACTACAACGTGTCGACGCCGCCCGGCGCGGATGCGTCGGCTTACCAGGCCATGCGCAATTCGGAGAAGGCGGTTTCGGGCGCGGTGTACGACGTGGTGGCGCGCATGAACGGGTCGATCTCCGCCGAGCATGGCGTGGGACAGCTGCGGGTGGGTTCGATCGGCCGGTACAAGCCGGCCAACGAGATGGCGATGATGGCAAGCATCAAGCGCCTGTTCGATCCGCTGGGGTTGTTCAACCCGGGGCGGGTGATCGACGCGGACTGACGTCGACGATCATTGAAGCGCGCCCCTGTGGTGTCGCCTTCGCCTTGGCCTAGACCGAGGCCGGGTCCACTTTATCCACGTCGATGTCATAACGGCTGATGACCTCACCGATCTTCTGCCGCGGGACGACGCCCTCGTCAGCCAGCGCCTTGACGGCTGCCAGCACGATGAAATGACGATCCACCTCGAAGAAAGTGCGCAGTGATTCGCGGGTGTCCGAGCGGCCGAACCCGTCCGTGCCAAGGGTGACGAACCGGCGGCCAGTGACGAAGGGACGGATCTGGTCGCCGATGATCTTCATGTAGTCGGTCGCCACGACGACGGGGCCGGCCCGGCCCTGCAAGCATTGCTGGACGTACGGAATACGCGGCTCGTCTTCGGAATGCAGCAGGTTCCAACGCTCGGCGGCCAGCCCGTCACGGCGCAATTCGGTCAGGCTGGTGGCGCTCCATACGTCACTGGAGATGCCGAAGTCCTGTTCCAGCAGTTCACTTGCGGCAATGACTTCGCGCAGGATCGAGCCGCTGCCCATCAGTTGCACATGCGGCTTGCTGGCCGGCTTCGACACGGCGTCCTGTTGTTGACCGTCCCGCAGCAGGTAGAGTCCCTTGAGAATGCCGGCTTCACTGCCTTCGGGCAGCGCAGGATTCGGATAGTTCTCGTTGAGCAGGGTGATGTAGTAGTAGATATCTTCCTGTTCCGCGTACATGCGCCGCAAGCCGTCCTGGATGATGACCGCCAGTTCGTACGCATAGGTCGGGTCATACGAAACGCAGTTCGGGATGACCGACGACAGCACATGGCTATGGCCGTCGTCGTGCTGCAGGCCTTCTCCCATCAGCGTCGTACGGCCCGACGTGGCGCCCAGCAGGAAGCCGCGTGTGCGCGCATCGGCGGCGGCCCAGGCCAGATCGCCGACACGCTGCAGGCCGAACATGGAATAGAAGATGTAGAACGGGATGGCTGGCAGTCCATGATTGCTATAGGCCGTGCCCGCCGCGATCCAAGATGAAATCGCCCCGGACTCATTGATGCCCTCCTGCAGGATCTGACCGTCCTTGGCCTCCTTGTAGTAGCTCAACTGGCCCGCATCCTGCGGGGTATAGAGCTGCCCCAGGTATGAATGGATGCCGATCTGGCGGAACAGGCCTTCCATGCCGAAAGTGCGCGATTCATCCGGCACGATAGGAATCACCAGCTTGCCCAGGTTGGGGTCCTTGAGCAGCGTGGTCAGGATGCGCACGAAAGACATGGTGGTCGAAACCCCGCGCTCGCCACTGTCTTTCAATTGCGTGGCGAAGGCGCTGAGCGGCGGCACCGCCAGCGGCGCAACCTTGCCGGAGCGCGACGGAACATAGCCGCCCAGCGCAGCCCGGCGTTGTGCGAAGTAGCGGGCTTCTTCGCTGGCGGGCGCGGGTTTCAGGTAGGGCATGGCTTCGAGCTCGTCATCGGGCACCGGCAGCGAAAAGCGATCACGGAACGCACGCACGGCGTCTGCGCTCATCTTCTTTAACTGGTGGTTGATGTTCTGGCCTTCGCCAGCCTCGCCCATGCCGAATCCCTTGACGGTCTTGACCAGGACGACCGTGGGCCGGCCTTCCGTGCTGACGGCTTGTGCGTAGGCCGCATGCACCTTCTCCGGGTCATGGCCGCCGCGTGTCAGCGCCCAGATCTCGTCGTCCGACAGGTGCGCCACCAACGCCAGCAGCTCGGGATACTTGCCGAAGAAGTGTTCGCGCACATAGGCGCCGCTTTGCGACTTGAAGGTCTGATATTCGCCGTCCACGCATTCCATCATGCGTTGGCGCAGCAGCCCGCTCGTGTCGTGCTTGAGCAGATCGTCCCAACCGCTGCCCCACAGCACCTTGATGACGTTCCAGCCTGCGGCCCGGAAGGTGCCTTCGAGTTCCTGCACGATCTTGCTGTTGCCCCGCACCGGGCCGTCCAGACGTTGCAGATTGCAGTTGACGACGAAGATCAGGTTGTCGAGGCGTTCGCGCCCCGCGACCGAGATGGCGGCCAGCGATTCCGGCTGGTCCATCTCGCCGTCACCCAGGAAAGCCCACACCTTGCGGCCCTGGTGCTCCAGCAACCCGCGGTATTCGAGATAGCGCATGAACCGCGCCTGATAGGCGGCGGTCAGCGGACCCAGACCCATCGACACGGTGGGGAACTGCCAGAAGTCGGGCATCAGGCGCGGGTGGGGGTAGGAGGACAGGCCATTGCGTCCCGCCTCGCGGCGGAAGTTGTCCAGCTGCGCTTCGGTGATGCGCCCCTCCAGATAGGCGCGTCCGTAAATGCCCGGTGCGGAATGGCCCTGGATGTAGACCATGTCGCCGCCGAATGTCTCGGTACGTCCCCGGAAGAAGTGGTTGAAACCCACGTCATAGAGCACGGCGGCGGACTGGTAGGTGGCAATGTGTCCGCCGACGTTGGAATGCTTGCCGGCGCGCAACACCATGACCATCGCATTCCAGCGAATGTAGGCATTCAGGCGCTGTTCGATGCCGATGTCGCCCGGGTAGGCGGGCTGCCGGTCTTTGCCGATGGTGTTGACGTAGGCGCTGGTGACGCGGCCATGCATATCACCGTGCCGGCTGGCGTCGAAGTCGGTAAGCCGGTCGATCAGGTAGTGGGCGCGCGAACGGCCTTCGACCGTCGTGACAGCCTCCAGCGCTTCCAGCCACTCTCGAGTTTCCAGCGGGTCGACGTCGACCAGGGCGAGGGGGTGATTCATGGCGGTCCTCCAGGGAAAATGACGGGTTGAAGCGGGGCTGCGGCTGACCAGCCAGACGGGCGTGGCGCAGTCACCAACGTTCAATCCATGAATTGCAAATGCAATCGTACGGGTCGCAATTCTAGTTCAGCTAGAATTGCAAATGCAACTAAAACTCGAAAGGAGCCTTGCCATGGCGAAAGACGGAGCGGATCTTTGGTTCTCGTTTGTGCGCGCCCATCGTTTGATGATCCGCGAGGTCGAAAGCCGCCTGGCAGCGGCCAAGCTGCCCGTCTATGCCTGGTACGACGTTCTTTGGGGACTGGAAAGCGGGCCAGGCGGCACACGACGGATGCACGAACTGGCCGACGCGCTGGCGATCGAACGCTACAACCTCACGCGGCTGGTCGACCGCCTGGAGCAAGAGGGCCTGGTCCAGCGCGCGCGCTCGGCTGAAGATGGCCGCGCCGCGTTCGCCACCATCACGAAGGAAGGCCGCGCGCTGCGCAAGAAGATGTGGAAGGTCTACGAAGGAACCGTTGCCGAAGTGTTTCTGAGCCAGTTCAGTGCCGAAGAGCAAAGCAAGTTTGCCGCGGCGCTGGACCAGGCCGCTGCCGTTGCCCGCGCGCAAGGCAACTGAAGCTGGCAGGCAAGTTGTTCAAGACATGCAGACGCCGCCTGCCGTCTTTGCGGCGTGAACGCGGGCGAGCGAAGACGCTGCGATCGCATGGCTGACCTCTGTTGATGAACGTCTTGCACGACGCGGCATCGTGTCCTACGATTGCATTTGCAACGATTGCAAATGCAACGCTATTCATCGACAAGGATAGACATGACACAGGCCGATCTCGCGTTCTACACCGCAGACACCCCCAACGGGCAGAAGGTCAGCATCTTTCTCAAAGAAGCCGGACTGACCTATGAGCAGTTCGATCTTGATCTTGAAAAGGGCGACCAGCATCAACCGGAGTTCCTCAAGATCAACCCCAACGGCAAGATTCCCGCCATCGTTGATCGAAAAGCCGGCCTGGCCGTCTTCGAGTCGGGCGCCATCCTTTCCTATCTGTCGTCGCAAACGGGATGTCTGCAGCCCGAAACGCAGGCCGAAAGCGTTGCTGTGCAGCAGTGGCTGCATTTCCAGATTGACGGCATAGGCCCGATGCTGGGGCAGCTGTGGTGGTTTCTGCATGCCTCGAGAACGGGCAATGCCGAGGCGATACAGCGATACCGGAAGCAATCGCTTCGGCTTTATCAGGTCGTGGATACCCGCCTGAGCGAATCCGCCTTCATCGCCTCGGAAAACTACAGCATCGCCGATATCGCCGCATTCACCTGGCTGAGAACCTGGGACGAGTTGGACCTGGACATCAAGCCTTATCCGCGTGTCCAGCGCTGGCTGGATGTGATCGCTGCGCGGCCTGCGGTACAGGCGGGGCTTCTGGCGAACAAGCCGGCTTCCCGTGCTGCCCCCAACCGGTCTGCTTCCACCAAGGGCTGAGCCATGGCGTGGACTTATCTGTTCCTTGCCGCAGCCTTGGAGATAGTGATGGGTCTTTCGCTCAAACTGAATGCGGGTTGGACCAAGCCTGGGCCAAGCATCATCGCCGTGATGGCGGGGTTGGGCAGCATCTACCTGCTGGCGCTGGCCTTGCGCGCATTGCCCATGGGGATGGCTTATGCCATCTGGACCGGCATTGGAACGATCGGGCTGGTGCTTGTCGGCGTGCTGGTGTTTCAGGATGAGATGAACTGGACCCGGGCCTGCTTCCTTGGCCTGGCGTTCATCGGAATCGTTGGACTGCGCTTCTCGGAGGCGGCGACGTAAGGAACATGATCGTCGACAGCTGAGCGCGGCGCCCGCGCGCCGCGCTCAGTGCGTGATCCCAGTCAGTGCGTGATCTTGGTGCCCAGCACCGCCAGGAACTGCGCCATCCAGGCCGGATGCGCGGGCCAGGCGGGCGCCGATACCAGGTTGCCATCCGTGTAGGCCTGGTCGACGGCGATCTCGGCGTAGGTGCCGCCCGCCAGCCGGACCTCGGGTGCGCAGGCGGGGTACGCCGAGCAGGTCCTGCCCTTCAGCACGTCGGCCGCAGCCAGGATCTGCGCGCCGTGGCAGACGGCGGCGATGGGCTTGTTGGCCTTGTCGAAATGCCGCACGATCTCCAGCACCTTTTCATTCAGGCGAAGGTACTCGGGCGCGCGCCCGCCGGGGATCACCAGGCCGTCGTAGGACGAGGGCTCGACGCGATCGAAGTCGTAGTTCAGCGTGAAGTTGTGGCCGCGCTTTTCGGTGTAGGTCTGCGCGCCTTCGAAATCATGGATCGACGTGGCCACCGTGTCGCCCGCCTTCTTGTCCGGGCAGACCGCATGCACCGTGTGGCCGACGGTCAGCAGCGTCTGGAACGGCACCATGGTTTCGTAGTCTTCGGCGTAGTCGCCGACCAGCATCAACAGTCGTTTGCTCATGATTGTCTCCGTGGGATGAGGGTGGCGTCCGGTTGCTTGCCCGCGGATCGGGCTCCGGTTCTTGGTGTTCTTGTCCCATTGTGCCCGCCGCGCCAGCGGACCAGGTGGTAGCGGGATACCACCGGGTTCCCTCTCTACTCCAGCGCCACCGTCACCGGTTTCGCGCCCAGCAGGTCCACCAGCACCTTCGGATCGATGCCCACCAGATAGCCGCGCCGCCCGCCGTTGATGTAGACCACGGGATACTCCAGCACGTCGGCTTCCACCCACACCGGCATCTTCTTGCGCGTGCCGAACGGCGACGTGCCGCCCACCTGATAGCCGGAATGGCGCTGCGCAACCTCGGGCTTGCAGGGCTCGACCTTTTTCAGGCCCGCCTGGCGCGCCAGGTTCTTGGTGGAGACTTCGCGGTCGCCGTGCATGACCACGATCAGCGGCTTGGCCGATTCGTCCTCCATCACCAGCGTCTTCACGACGGCGTGCGGGTCCAGACCGAGCTGGCGCGCGGCTTCGCCGGCGCCGCCGTGATCGACGTAGTCATACGTGTGTTCGGAATAGGCCACCTTGTGCTGCTTGAGGAATTGAGTGGCGGGCGTTTCGGAGACGTGGCGGGCTTTGCTCATTTTTGTGCCGGTGGGTAGGGAGATGGCGGCGGTCAGCCGCGTGGATGATGGGCCGCGTGCAGCGCCTTCAGGCGTTCGCGCGCCACATGGGTGTAGATCTGCGTGGTGGAAATGTCCGCGTGGCCCAGCAGCATCTGCACGACACGCAGGTCGGCGCCATGGTTCAGCAGATGCGTGGCGAAGGCGTGGCGCAGCACATGGGGCGACAAGGGCGCATTGACGCCGGCGAGCACAGCGTACTTCTTGACGAGTTGCCAGAACGCCTGCCGCGACATCGCCTCGGCGCGGCTGGTGATGAAGAGCGCATCGCTGACGCGGCCGGCGGCCAATTCGGGGCGTGCCGTGGCCAGGTACTGCGAAATCCAGTGCGCGGCTTCGGCGCCCAGCGGCACGAGGCGGTCCTTGCCGCCCTTGCCCAGGACCACGCGCACCACGCCTTCGTTCAGGCTGACGTCCAAAGCTCGCACGCCGACCAGCTCGGACACACGCAGGCCCGTGGCGTACAGGGTCTCGAGCATGGCGCGGTCGCGCAGCCCGCGCGGCTGGCTGACGTCGGGCGCGCGCAGCAGCGCGTCCACCTGTTGCTCGGACAGCGTCTTGGGCATGCGCGGCGGCTGCTTGGCGGCGACCAGCGTCAGGCAGGGATCGCGCTCGGCGCGGTGTTCGCGCAGCGCCCAGGCGTAGAAGCGGCGCAGCGCGGCCAGCCGGCGGTTGGCGGTGGTGGCGCGGGTTTCTTCGTGACGGAAGGCAAACCAGGCCTCGATATCGGCCTTCTGCGCATCGCGGATCGGCTTGGCCGGGCCGGCGGGCAGGATCTGGGCACGCGCCGGCTCGCCGTGCCGGTCGGCCAGTTCCCGGGCGTAGGCGTCGGGGTCTTCAAGCCAGCGGGCAAAACCGGTCAGGTCGCGCCGGTAGGCGGCCAGAGTGTTGGCGGACAGGCCGTCTTCGAGCCACACGGCGTCGATGAAGGCGTCGATATCGGCCTGGGAGGCAAGCGGCTGGCGGGCGGTGGACATGGCGGGATTCTACGGCGCGGCGCGGCCGGGCAGGCGCTCGCCCACGCCTGCCGCGGCGGACTTGAGCCAGGCCTCGAATACCTTCAGCGCATCGGACCGTTCGCTGCGTTGCGGATAGCCGAAGTAATACCCCTGGCTGACCGCCAGCGACTGCGCCACCGGCATGGCAAGCGCGCCCTGGTCCAGCGCGGGCTGCGCCAGAAAGCGCGGCATCAGCCCGACGCCAAGCCCGGCCTGCACCGCCGCCATCACCATGGTGAAGAGCTCGTAGCGCGGGCCGCCAGCCGCCTGCGGTCCATACAGATATCCATTGGCCGTATACCACTGGCGCCAGGCGTCGGGCCGCGAGGCCAGATGCAGATGCGTCATCCCGGTCAGCGCGCCGCCGCCCTGTTCCGCCACGCGCGCCGCCAATTCGGGCGCGCAGACCGGCACCAGTTCGCGTTCCGGAAACAGCAGCCCACCCTGCGTGCCGGGCCAGAGTCCGTCCCCGTGATACAGCGCGCCGTCGAATGGCTGGTCCTTGAATTGAAACGGCAGGGTGCGCACAGACAAGCTGACGGTGATGTCGCCGTGCTCGCGTTGGAAATCGGCCAGACGCGGGATCAGCCAGGTGGTGGCCAGCGTGGGCACGACGGCGATGTGGATGCTGCGCCCCATGCCGGTCCGGCTGACGAGACCAAAGGTGTCCTTTTCGATCTGATCAAGATGGTGACGGATCCGGCCGGCGTATTCGGCGCCGTGATCGGTCAGCACGATGCGGCGGCGCACCCGCGTGAACAGTTGCACGCCCAGCCGCGCTTCCAGGCTGGCCACCTGACGGTAGACGGCGCTGTGCGTCAGCGACAGTTCTTCGGCGGCGCGCGAAAAGCTGCCCAGCCGGGCCGAGGCCTCGAACGCCTGCAGGGCCGTCAGATTGGGGATGCCGTTTCTCATGGAAATACCGCCGGAAGTCCGGCCCGCCGCCGTGCGCCCGCATGCTGCGGCGCACCAGCCGCCACGTGCCGGGGGATCAACAGAATGTGCAATTTTATCAATTGCGTTGTGCGCCCAGGGAACATATGCTCGGGAGTTCTACCCTAGGCTAACCACGACACCACCATGCCCCAGCAAGATTCCCGCCTTGGCGGTCACATTCTGGTCGACCAACTGGTCGCCCATGGCGTCAAACATGTCTTTTGTGTCCCCGGCGAAAGCTATCTGGCGGTGCTGGACGGCCTGCACGATGCCGACATCAAGGTCACGGTGTGCCGTCAGGAAGGCGGCGCGGCCATGATGGCCGACGCGCACGGCAAGCTGACCGGCGAGCCCGGCATCTGCATGGTGACGCGCGGTCCGGGCGCCTCCAATGCGCTGGCCGGCGTGCACATTTCCAAGCAGGACTCGTCGCCGATGATCCTGTTCGTGGGCCAGATCGAGCGCGGCATGCGCGAGCGCGAAGCCTTCCAGGAAATGGACTACCGCGCCGTGTTCGGCACGCAGGCCAAGTGGGTGACCGAGATCGACCAGGTCGAACGCATTCCCGAACTGATCTCGCGCGCTTTCCACATCGCCACGTCCGGCCGCCCCGGCCCGGTGGTGATCGCGCTGCCGGAAGACATGCTGGTCGAGGCCGCCAAGGTGGCCGACGCGCCGCGCTACGAAGTGATTGAATCCGCCCCCACCGCCGGCCAGCTGGCCGACTTGGAAAAACTGCTGGCCGATGCGAAGAACCCGGTCGCCATTCTGGGCGGCACGCGCTGGGACGCGCGCGCCGTGCAGGAATTTGCCGACTTCGCACAACGCCACGCGCTGCCGACCGCCGTGTCGTTCCGCCGCCAGATGCTGTTCCCGGCCGATCATCCGTGCTTCATCGGCGACGTGGGCCTGGGCATCAATCCCGCCCTGCTCAAGCGCGTGGCCGACGCCGATCTGATCCTGCTGGTGGGCGGCCGCATGTCGGAAAACCCCAGCCAGGCGTACACGCTGCTGGATATTCCGGTGCCCAAGCAAAAGCTGGTGCACGTGCATCCCGATGCCGCCGAGCTGGGCCGTGTGTACCGCCCTACCCTGGCCATCAACACCTCGCCGTCCGCCTTTGCCGCGTCGCTGGCGGACCTGAAGGCGCCCGCCACTCCGGTCTGGGTCGACGGCACCAAGGCCATGCGCGAGTCGTACCTGAAATGGAGCGACCCCGAAACCGTCACCACGCCCGGCGCGCTGCAGTTGGGCCAAGTGATGGCGTACCTGGAAAAGACGTTGCCGGCCGATGCCATCATGACCAACGGCGCGGGCAACTACGCCACCTGGCTGCATCGCTTCCACCGCTTCACGCGCTTTGGCACTCAACTGGCCCCCACGTCCGGATCCATGGGCTACGGCCTGCCGGCGGCCGTTGGCGCCAAGCGCGTCTGGCCCGACAAGACCGTGGTGTGCTTTGCGGGCGACGGCTGCTTCCTGATGCACGGCCAGGAATTCGCGACGGCGGTGCAGTATGACCTGCCCATCGTCGTGATCCTGGTGGACAACGGCATGTACGGCACGATCCGCATGCACCAGGAAAAGCACTACCCGGGCCGCATTTCCGCGACCGAGCTCAAGAACCCCAATTTCGCCGACTACGCGCGCGCCTTTGGCGGCCACGGCGAACGCGTGGAAACCACCGAACAGTTTGGTCCGGCCTTTGAACGGGCATTGGCCAGCGGCAAGCCCGCAATCCTGCACTGCTTCATCGACCCGGAAACCATCAGCCCGTCCACGACCCTCGAGAAGATCCGCGAGGCGGCGCTGAAGGCCCAACACTGAACCCTGCACGGGCGGAATAGCCGGCAACCCCACCGGCGGCGCGCCCTGGCGCGCCGCCGTGCAAACCCCAACTTGCCGCCCGAATTATTTTAAGTTTAAACTTTCCAGATTCCGATCACGGAAATCCATAGCGGAGACCCAGCATGTCCTCGAACCCCTCATTCCACTGGCAAGATCCTCTGTTGCTGGACCAGCAACTGACCGACGAAGAGCGTATGGTGCGCGATGCCGCCTACGCCTACTCGCAGGACAAGCTGGCTCCCCGCGTGCTCAACGCCTTCCGCAACGAGAAGACCGATCCCGAGATCTTCTCCGAAATGGGCGAACTGGGCCTCCTGGGCGCCACGATCCCCGTCGAATACGGCGGCGCCGGCCTGAACTACGTCAGCTACGGCCTGATCGCCCGTGAAGTCGAACGCGTCGACTCCGGCTACCGCTCGATGATGAGCGTGCAGTCCTCGCTGGTGATGGTGCCGATCAACGAATTCGGCTCCGAAGAACAAAAGAAGAAGTACCTGCCCAAGCTGGCGCGCGGTGAATGGATCGGCTGCTTCGGCCTGACCGAACCCAACCACGGCTCCGACCCCAACGGCATGGAAACCCGCGCCGTCAAAACGGCCGACGGCTACAAGGTCAGCGGCAACAAGATGTGGATCACCAACTCGCCCATCGCGGACGTGTTCGTGGTGTGGGCCAAGTGCGTCGGCGGCGACTTCGACGGCAAGATCCGCGGCTTCATCCTTGAAAAGGGCATGAAGGGCCTGTCGGCACCCGCCATCCACGGCAAGGTCGGCCTGCGCGCGTCGATCACCGGCGAAATCGTCATGGACGAAGTGGAAGTGTCCGCCGACCAGATGATGCCCGGCGTGTCCGGCCTGAAGGGCCCGTTCACCTGCCTGAACTCCGCCCGCTACGGCATCGCCTGGGGCGCTGTCGGCGCCGCCGAGGCCTGCTGGCACACCGCCCGCCAGTACACCCTGGACCGCAAGCAGTTCGGCCGCCCCCTGGCCGCCAACCAGCTCATCCAGAAGAAGCTGGCTGACATGCAAACCGAAATCACGCTGGCCCTGCAAGGCTGCCTGCGCCTGGGCCGCATGAAGGACGAAGGCACCGCCGCCGTCGAAATCACCTCGATCATGAAGCGCAACTCGTGCGGCAAGGCGCTGGACATCGCCCGCCTGGCGCGCGACATGCTCGGCGGTAACGGCATCTCCGACGAGTTCGGCGTCGCCCGCCACCTGGTGAACCTGGAAGTGGTCAACACCTACGAAGGCACGCACGACGTGCACGCCCTGATCCTGGGCCGTGCGCAGACGGGCATCCAGGCGTTTTATTGATCGCCTGCCTCATGTAGCGAAGGAAGCCGCCTGCGTAGGCGGCTTTTTTATGTCCGAATGCAATAAGCCATACGCCCGATCCCGTCCCGCCTGCGCATTGCCGTAAGCCCGACTAGGCGTACGCCTGTATACCTCTTACGCTTCACGGGTCCCTTTACGAGGAGTCGCGCATGCAAGGCATCACCCCCCTGCGCCTGGCGGCAGTCATCGCCATGGCTTTCGTTGCCCACGGCGCTCAGGCCGCCACGACGCTCACCATGACCACCGAGTACCCGGCCACCTCCATGCCGGGCCAAGGCGTGTCCACGTTTGCCGAGCTGGTGCGCGCCAAGTCGGCGGGCAACGTCATCATCGACACGAGTTTCGACGCGGCCAAGGGCATCAAGTCCGGCGACATGATCGACGCGGTTCAAACGCGCAAGGTGGATGCGGGCGACGCCTTCGCCGGCGCGTTGGCCACGAAGTATCCGCTGTTCGGCGTGTCGTCCCTGCCCTTCCTGGCGGACTCGCTGTCCAAGGCGCGCAACCTCAACAAGGCCGCCCGTCCGGCGTACGAGAAGCTGCTGGCTGCGCATGGCCAGAAGCTGCTCTACACCACGCCGTGGCCGGCGTCGGGCATCTGGTCCAAGCAGAAGGTGGACAGCGTGGCGGCGCTGAAGCGCCTGACCATCCGCACCTATGACGCCACGTCGCAGGACGTCATGCAGCGTGCCGGCGCGCGCGCGGAGAACATCTCGTTTGCGGACGCCATGCCGCGCATCGCGTCGGGCGAGGTCAATGCGGTGCTGTCCTCCGGCGACGGTGGCGCGGGCCGCAAGTTGTGGGAGTATCTGCCCCACTTCGCGGAGATCAACTACGCCATGCCGATCTCGGTGGCGACGATGAATCTGAAGGCGTACGAAGCGCTGGATGCGCGGTCGAGCAAGGCCATTGACCAGGCGGCCGCGCAGACCGAGACCGAGCAGTGGAAACGCATCGAAGGCCGGCTGCAGCAGAACTACGCGAACATGCGCAAGAATGGCGTGGCCATCAACACTGCCGTGCCGCCCGCGGTGCGCAAGGCGTTGCAGGACGCATCCAAGGAATCGATCAACGCCTGGAAAGCGGCGGCCGGCCCGGAAGGGGCCTCCATTCTCAAGCAGGCGGGCAAGCGGTAGACGAAAGCCGCGCCTAGTTGTTGCCGGACAGGTCGAACAGGCTGGTCGCGTCCATTTCCAGCACGCTTTCGTCGTGCTGGTTCACGACCGTCCACGCCCAGTTGATGATGCCCAGATCCGGGCGCGAGGACGAGTGGCGCGCGCCTTGCACGCGCGCGTGCAGGTGCAGGGTGTCGCCAGGGCGGACCGGCGTGCGCCAGCGGACTTCGCCCAGGCCGGGCGAACCGAAGGATTCGGAATCATGCAGGGCGGCGTCGACCGCCATGCGCATGGCCAGCGCGCAGGTGTGCCAACCGCTGGCGATGAGGCCGCCCCACCGGCCTTCCGCGGCGCGCTGCGGATCGGTGTGAAACCACTGGGGATCGAATTGGCGGGCAAACGCCAGGATCTCCGCTTCCGTCACGGTGACCGGCCCGCCCTTGATCACCATGCCGTCCTTGAATTCCGCGAACTTCATGTTGTTTTTCCCCGTGCAAACGAAACCGGCGCGCCCAGGCGCGCCGATCGTCACGCAACTGTTGTTGTGGTCAGTAAGTCTCGAAGTGCAGCCGGCCTTCACGGCGCAGCGCTTCATGCAGGATAGACCAATCCTCGCCCGACTGCACCACCACTTCGCGCAACGCGTCCAGCACGCCGACCTCCATGCCCTTCAGGCCGCAGACGTAGATGCAGGTGTTGCGGTCGGCCAGCAATCCTCGGACTTGCGCGGCGCGCTCGCGGATCAGATCCTGCACATAGCGCTTGGGCTGGCCGGGTTCGCGCGATAGCGCCAGGTTGATGTCGATGAAATCACGCGGCAGCTTCATCAACGGCCCGAAGTAAGGCAGCTCGCGTTCGGTGCGCGCGCCGAAGAAAAGCATGAGCTTGCCGATGTCTGCCGTGCCGATCAGGCGGCGGCTGCGCTCCGTCATGGCGCGCATCGGCGCAGAACCTGTGCCCGTGCAGATCATGATGAGGTTGGCCTTCGGATGATTCGGCATCAGGAAGGTGTGGCCGAACGGGCCAATCACCTGCACCGTGTCGTTCTTCGCCAGGTCGCACAGATAGTTTGAGCAGACACCGTGCGCGGCCTCTCCGCCGTGATCCTGCGTGACGCGCTTTACCGTCAGCGACAGGTTGTTGTAGCCCGCGCGTTCGCCATCGCGCGGGCTGGCCAGCGAATACTGGCGCGCGTGATGCGGCCGGCCCATCGCGTCCACGCCCGGCGGCAGGATGCCGATCGACTGCCCTTCCAGCACCGGAAACGGCTGCTCGCCGAAGTCCAGCACGATGTGGTGGATGTCGCTTTCCGTGTCGGCGCCGGTGACGCGGTAGTTGCCCACCACCGTTGCGGTAATCGGCGTCTTGTGCGTGTAGAGATTCACATAGGGGTGCGCGGCAGACCACGGGGGGACGGCCGCGCCGGGCGTCACAAGCGTCGCCGGCGGCGCTGCCGGTTCAGCCTGCGGATCCGCGGCGGCCTGCTGCGCGGCATCGTCCGCACCAGCAGCATCCAGCGGCAACGACTTTTCCTGCGGCAGCTCTTCCCAGCCTAACTGGTCCTGCACGGAATAGGCCTCGGCGCGCACCACCAGCCGCCAGTTGTCGATGGAACCCGTCGGGCACGGCGGCACGCAGGCCATGCAGCCGTTGCAGATCTCCGGATCCACCACGTAGTTGTTCGAATCGTGCGTGATCGCATCGACTGGACAGGTCTCTTCGCAGGTATTGCAGCGGATGCAGATCTCGGGATCGATCAGATGCTGCTTCAGGACTTCCACCGGTAATGGGGCGTTCATCGCCGTCCTCCCAAACGCGCGGGCGCGCGGCCCGCGCGGCCATCAGTTGAAACGCACGTACTCGAAATTCACCGGCTGGCGGTTGACGCCCATGACGGGCGGCGCGATCCAGTTGGCGAATTTGCCCGGTTCCGTGACCCGGCCCATCAGCGATGCGACGAACGCGCGATCTTCCGGCGTGGGCAGCCACTTGCGCTGGTTGGCCTGCCATTGCGATTCGGACACGATCTCGCCTTCGGGCGACATGCGGATGCCGGCCAGCGTGCCGATCTGGCGGTTGAACGCCTTGTGCGGCACCTGCAGGCGAAAGGCCAGGCCGCTCTTTTCGATGACCTTGTTCCAGCGGCCGATGCCGGCCACCGAGTCGCGGATGAAGTCGTCGCGCAGCACTTCGTTCAGCGCGTTGAGCATCGGCACCTCGATCTCCGTCAGCTTGCCGTTGCTGACGTTCAGCACGCGATAAGTGTCGTTCTTGAGCTGATGGTCGTCGTTGCGCTTGGTCTCTTCGTAGCGGCCCTTCAGGCCCGAGCCGTAGAAGATGGCGGCATTGGACGACTGGTCCGCGCCGAAGAGGTCGATGGTGACGCTGTAGTGGAAGTTCAGGTAGCGCTGGATGGTGGGCAGGTCGATCACGCCGGCCGCGCGCACGGCTTGCGGATCGTCGGTCTTCAGTTCCTTCATCACTTCGCAGGTGCGCTGGATGACGCGCGAGATGCCGGACTCGCCGACGAACATGTGGTGCGCTTCCTCGGTCAGCATGAACTTGGTCGTGCGGGCCAGCGGATCGAAGCTGGATTCGGCCAGCGCGCACAACTGGAACTTGCCGTCGCGGTCGGTGAAGTACGTGAACATGTAGAACGCCAGCCAGTCGGGCGTCTTCTCGTTGAAGGCGCCCAGGATGCGCGGGTTGTCGGAATCGCCCGAGCTGCGCTGCAGCAGCGCATCGGCTTCCTCGCGTCCGTCGCGTCCAAAGTAACGGTGCAGCAGGTAAACCATCGCCCACAGATGCCGCCCTTCTTCGACGTTGATCTGGAACAGGTTGCGCAGGTCGTACTGCGACGGCGCGGTCAGGCCCAGATGGCGCTGCTGCTCGATCGACGCCGGTTCCGTGTCGCCCTGCGTGACGATGATGCGGCGCAGGTTGGCGCGGTGTTCGCCCGGCACGTCCTGCCACACGTCGCGGCCGATGTTCTCGCCGAAATGGATCTTGCGCTGGCCGTCCTGCGGCGCCAGGAAGATGCCCCAGCGGTAATCCGGCATGCGCACATGGTTGAAGTGCGCCCAGCCGTCGGGCTCGACGCTGACCGCCGTGCGCAGATAGACGTCGAAACCATGCGAGCCATCAGGCCCCATGTCCTGCCACCATTGCAGGTAATTGGGCTGCCAGTGCTCCAGCGCACGCTGCAACGTACGGTCGCCGGACAGGTTGACGTTGTTGGGAATCTTGTCGGTGTAGTTGATGCCGGACATGTCTCTCTCCTGATTCTTGGAATGGGGCGCCAGCCGCGCGGCGCTTGGGTCTCAGGACCACCGGGCCGGCGCGCATGACGCCTGGCCGCCCGTTGGCCGAACGCTTGCCGCCTAGACGCGGTTCCAGTCGAATGCCGCCTGCTCGCCCTTGCCGTACAGCTTGAGCGCACCCTTGTCGCCCGCCGCATTGGGGCGGTTGAAGATCCAGTTCTGCCAGGCGGTCAGCCGGCCGAAGATGCGGGTTTCCATGGTTTCCTGCCCGCCGAAGCGCAAGTTGGCTTCCAGGCCGGTCAACGCATCGGGCGACAGCGCGCGGCGCTCTTCCAGCGCCAGCCGCACTTCGTCGTCCCAGTCGATGCTGTCGGGCGCGTAGGTGATGAGGCCCAGCTCCAGCGCGGCGGATGCCGGCAGGCTGCGGCCGGCCTGCGCGCGCACCGCTTCCAGCGGCTGCGCCTCGCCGTAAAAGCGCCGTTGCAAGCGGCTCTGGCCGTTCACCATGGGGTACGCGCCGAAATTGCGCTCGCCCACCACGATCTGCGGCGGCGGGGCGTCGATGGCTTCGTCGTCCTCCACGTCCAGCATGTAGGTGCGGTCCGCAGCCAGCGCCAGTTCCAGCAGCGTGCCGGCAAAGCACGAGCCCGGTTCGATCAGCGCGAACAGGCTGCGCGACGTCACGTCCAGCCGCGCCAGCGTGCGGCGCAGCATGCCGGCGGTCTCGCGCACGAACCAGTGGTCGGCGTGCCGTTCCAGCGCCGCGTCGGCCGCAAGCACCGCCTCGGCGTCGCCCTCGGTCTTCAGGATCCAGGTGCCAATGTCCAGCTCGTTGGTGCGCATCGACAGGATGGCGTCATCCAGTTCGCGCGCCATCTGCAGCGGCCACCAGGCGGCGCCTGCGGCAACGATGTCCTGCAATTCCGTTTCGACGCGGCCTTGCGGCGCGCGAACCGTCCACGTCGCCTGACGCTTTTCGCGATCGAGCTGCACGTCGACGTAGCGATAGGACAGGCTGGTCTCGGTCTCGGTGCGTTGCAGCGGCGTCAGCGACACGCCCTGCTCGCCGGCCGGGCGGTGGCTGTCCTGCGCCAGCGCCAGGGCGCGGGCACGGACTTCTTCCTCGAAGCGGGCTGGCTTGACCACGTCGTCCACCAGCCGCCAGTCCTTGGCGCGTTGCCCGCGCACGCCCTCGACCAGCGTGCAGAAGATGTCAGCATGATCGTGCCGCACGCGGCGCTTGTCCGTGACGCGGGTCAGGCCGCCCGTGCCGGGCAGCACGCCCAGCAGCGGCACTTCGGGCAGGGCCACGGACGACGAACGGTCGTCGATCAGCAGGATTTCGTCGCAGGCCAGCGCCAGTTCGTACCCGCCGCCCGCGCACGCGCCGTTCAGCGCGGCGATGAACTTCAAGCCGCCGTGGCGGCTGGAGTCTTCGATGCCGTTACGGGTTTCGTTGGTGAACTTGCAGAAGTTCACCTTCCAGGCGTGGGTGGACAACCCCAGCATGAAGATGTTGGCGCCGGAACAGAAGATCCGGTCCTTCATGCTGGTGACGACCACGCTGCGCACTTCCGGATGTTCGAAGCGGATGCGCTGCAGGGCGTCGTGCAGTTCGATGTCGACGCCCAGGTCGTACGAATTGAGCTTGAGCTTGTAGCCCGGGCGCAGGCCGCCGTCTTCGGCGACATCCATGGCCAGTGTCGCGACCGCACCGTCGAAGGACAGGCGCCAATGCCGGTACTGGGCGGGATCGGTTCGAAAGTCGACCCGGCTGATGGGGCTGCTCATAGTGTGTCTCCTCATACGCCCTGTGCTCGGACAGGAAAAATACTGCACTACATGAATTATTATGCAGATTAGTGCAGGCGATTTGGAGCGTCAAGCGGAATATGCAGAAAAGTGCAGGTCCCGAAGGACGGGAGGCGGAAAGCAAAAAGCCGCCCTCGAAGGGGCGGCCTTATCGCACATCAACCGGGCGAGCGGGCGGTGCAGCCCTATAGCGGCAGCCCGCAAGCTTTGCGCACCTGCGTACGCAGACCGGCAAAGCTTTCGGGCACTTCCAGATTGCTGGTCACCCAGGTCAGATCGGCCTTGGCATAGAACGCTTCGCGTCCGGCCAGGATGCGCTTCAAGTCAGCCATCGCTTCGTTGTTGCCCGACATCGGGCGGAAGTCGCCCTGCGCCATGACGCGGCTCATGTGCTCTTCGGGCGTGGCGCGCAGCCAGACCGTATAGCAATGCGTCAGCAGCAGGTTCAAGGTTGCGGGTTCGGACACCAGACCGCCAGGCGTCGCCAGCACCATTTCCGGGTAGATCTGCACGGCCTCTTCCAGCGCGCGCCGTTCGTAGCGGCGATAGGCATTGGGACCGTAAAGGTTGTGGATCTCCAGGATGCCGCAGCCGGCCACCCGCTCGATCTCGCGGTTCAGTTCCACAAAGGGGTAGCCAAGATCGTCGGCCAACATCTGGCCCAGCGTCGACTTGCCCGCACCGCGCAGGCCGATGAGCGCCACGCGCTGCGTACGGTTTGGGCGCTGCGCCCCCGCGCCCACGCCAAACAATTGCGTCAGCGCCTCGCGCGCACGCTGCAGATCGGATTCGGTGCGCCCGCTGAGCAACTCCCGGATCAGCAGCCAATCGGGCGATTCCGTGGTCACGTCGCCGACCAGTTCGGCCAGCGCGCAATTGAAGGCGCGCGCAATCTGCAGCAACACCAGGATCGACGCGTTGCCGACGCCGTGCTCCAGATTGGCCAGGTGGCGTTCGGAGACGCCGGTCGCCTGGGACAGCCCCTTGCGCGTCATGCCGCGGATGGCTCGCAGGCGGCGCACGCGCTCGCCCAGGGCGATCAGAAAAGGCTCGCGCCGGGGTTCGATGGGCGCCGTGTCTAGCGCTTGATTCATGGTTCGACTGACTCCGCAAAAACCCTGATTACCGCTCTTTTATGCACTATAGTGCTTGACCCACATCAACGGAAGCACTATTTTTCCATCCAACGAGTCCACAGCCGATCCGGTGCAAAAAAACAGCAGTCCAACAGGACTGCCGAGCGCCGACAGTGTAAAGGAGCCGCCTGGTGAGTACGCCTGACCAATTCCATGCCCTGATGCGCGACGTGACGCGTTTGACGGCCGGCCAGCCGCTGGATGCAGCGCTGCAGGCCCGGCTCAATGACGCGGCCGGTCCGGACAGCGCGCTGTTCCAGGACATCTTTGCCACCTGTAGGCAGGGCGTGGCCGACGGCTGGATGTGCAACCGCGAAGGCGGCGGCATCAAGTACGGCCGGGTCATCAAGCCCGCCGATGACCTGGGCGGCTGCTCGGTGGACGTCGTCGACATGAACGATCTTGCCGGCCCGCACCACGCGCATCCCAATGGCGAGATCGACATGATCATGCCGCTCACCGAAGACGCCCGCTTTGATGGCCACGGCGCCGGCTGGCTGGTCTACGGCCCGGGGTCGGCGCACCGTCCCACCGTGACGCAGGGCCGCGCCCTGGTGCTGTATCTGCTGCCCGGCGGGGCCATCGAATTCACGCGCCCCGGCTGACAGCCGGTCCGGATACCCGCCCTGCCGCCAACAACAACCACAGGCACGGCGTCCGCCCACCAGGACATCAGGAGACAACCGTGAACACCTGCCCCGCCGAACTGAATTTCGCCAGCCACCTTGCCGCGCTGAACGCGCCGCGCGCCAACAAGCTGGCCTACATCGACGACACCCGCCAGCTCACGTACGGAGATCTGGCCGAGCGCGTGGCCCGCATGGCCGGTGCACTGCGCAATCTGGGCCTGCGCCGCGAGGAACGCATCCTGTTGCTGATGCAGGACACGGCCGACTGGCCGGTGGTGTTTCTGGGCGCGCTGCACGCCGGCGTGGTGCCGGTGGCCGTGAACACGCTGCTCACCGCCGACGACTACGCCTACATCATTGCGCACAGCCGCGTTCGGGCCGTGTTCGTGTCGGGCGCATTGCTGCCGGTTCTGCAATCGGCGCTGGCCCAGGCCCCGGCGGATATCGAACACCTGGTCGTTTCGCAGCCGGGCGCAAACCTGCCGGACGGCGCCCACGAATTCGAATCCCTGCTGGCGGCCGCCCCGCTCGCGCCCGCCGCGCGGACGCTGTCCGACGAGATTGCGTTCTGGCTGTACTCGTCCGGGTCCACGGGCAAGCCCAAGGGCGTGGTGCACACGCACGGCAATCTCTGGCACACGGCCGAACTCTATGCCAAGCCCGTGCTCGGCATCCGCGAAGACGACGTGGTGTTCTCGGCTGCGAAGCTGTTCTTTGCGTACGGCCTGGGCAATGGCCTGACGTTTCCGCTGTCGGTGGGCGCCACCGTCGTGCTGATGGCCGAGCGCCCCACGCCGCAGGCCGTGTTCCAGCGTCTGGTCCGGCACCGCCCCACGGTGTTCTATGGCGTGCCGACGCTGTACGCCAGCATGCTGGCCTCGCCCGACCTGCCCGCCCGCGAGCAGGTGGCCATGCGCGTCTGCACATCCGCGGGCGAAGCCCTGCCGCGCGACATCGGCGAGCGCTTCACGCGCCATTTCGGCTGTGAAATCCTGGACGGCATCGGTTCGACCGAGATGCTGCACATCTTCATTTCGAACCGCGCGGGCCAGTTGCGCTACGGCACCACGGGCAAGCCCGTGCCCGGCTACGAGGTGCAATTGCGCGACGACAATGGCGCGCCGGTCGCGCCGGGCGCCATCGGCGATCTCTACATCAAGGGCCCGAGCGCCGCGCTGATGTACTGGAACAACCGCGACAAGACGCGCCAGTGCTTTCTGGGCGACTGGCTGAAAAGCGGCGACAAGTACGTGTGCGATCCCGACGGCTACTACACCTATGCCGGCCGCAGCGACGACATGATCAAGGTCAGCGGCCAGTACGTGTCGCCGGTGGAGGTCGAGAACATCCTGATCCAGCACGAGGCGGTGCTGGAAGCCGCAGTGATCGGCGTGCCGGATCACGACGGCCTGGTCAAGACGAAGGCCTATGTGGTGCTGCGCGCCGGCTTCGAACCCGACGCGCAGACGGGCGCCGCCTTGCAGCACTATGTGAAGCAACATCTGGCGCCGTTCAAGTACCCGCGCCAGATCGATTTCCTGGAAGAACTGCCCAAGACCGCCACCGGCAAGATCCAGCGGTTCCGCTTGCGCGCGCTGGAAGAGGCCGCGCTATGACCACCGCCACCGGGGCTGCCCCGGTCTTTGCCACCCTCCACGCGCGCGGCCGCGACATGCGGCTGGAATGCGCGTGGATCGCGCCGGAACGCGCCGATGCGCCGCTTATCGTGTTCCTGCACGAGGGGCTGGGATCGGTGTCGATGTGGAAGGACTTTCCGCAACGCGTCTGCGAAGCGGCCGGCTGCCGTGGCCTGGTGTATTCGCGCTACGGCTACGGCCAGTCCACCGCGCGCCCGCTGCGCGAAGCCTGGCCTGTGGACTTCATGCATCGCGAGGCGCACGAGGTGCTGCCCGCCCTGCTTGAAGTTTTGGGCGTGAACGCGCACCACGACAAGCCCGTGTTGTTCGGCCACAGCGACGGCGGCTCGATCGCATTGCTGTACGCCGCGCGGTATCCGGATAAGGTCGCCGGCGTGGTCGCGGCCGCGCCCCACATCTTCGTCGAGGACATCTCGGTGGCCAGCATCGCGCAGGCGCGGCAGGCCTATCTGGAATCGGACCTGCGTGCGCGGCTGGGGCGTCATCACGAGGATGTCGACTCGGCATTCTGGGGCTGGAACGACATCTGGCTGAAGCCCGAATTCCGCGCGTGGAACATCGAAGACGACTTGAACCGTATCACCTGTCCCGTGCTTGCCATCCAGGGCATGGACGACGAGTACGGCACGCTGGAGCAGGTGCGCGGCATCCGCCGGCGCGCGCCGCAGACCGAATTGCTGGAGATACCGGCGTGCGGGCATTCGCCGCACCGGGATCAACCCGCCACCGTTGTCCAGGCCGTCGCACGCTTTGTGGGCGCGCTGGAAAAACCCGGTTGACCCAGGCCGCGCGATCGGCCCGGCGTTAGCCCATAACAAGCACGGAGACAAACCATGAACCACGTCCTGACCCGGGCTGCGCTGGCCGCCGCCCTGACGATCGCCGCAAGCGGCGCGCATGCCGACGACAAGCTCAAGGTCGGCTTCATGCTGCCCTACAGCGGCACCTTCGCCGCGCTGGGCAACGCCATCGAGAACGGCTTCAAGCTCTACGTCGCCGAGCAAGGCGGCAAGCTGGGCGGGCGCGAGATCGAATACTTCAAGGTGGACGACGAGTCCAATCCGGCCAAGGCTGCGGAGAACGCCAACCGCCTCATCAAGCGCGACCAGGTGGACGTGCTGATCGGCACGGTGCATTCGGGCGTGGCGATGGCGCTGGCCAAGGCGGCCAAGGACGCCGACACCACACTCATCGTGACCAACGCCGGGGCGAATGCGATCACCGGCCCGCTGTGCGGCCCCGGCATCTTCCGCACCTCGTTCACCAACTGGCAACCGGCCTATGCGATGGGACCGGTGGCGTATGCCAAGGGCCACAAGACCGCCGTGACCATCACGTGGAAATACGCGGCGGGCGACGAAGCCATCGGCGGCTTCAAGGAAGGCTTCGAGAAGGCCGGCGGCAAGGTCGTGCGCGAACTGAGCCTGCCGTTTCCCAACGTGGAATTCCAGTCCCTGCTGACGGAGATTGCCGCGCTCAAGCCGGACATGGTCTTCACCTTCTTTGCGGGCGGCGGCGCGGTGAAGTTCGTGCAGGACTATCACGCCGCCGGCCTGGACAAGACGATTCCGCTGTACGGCTCGGGCTTCCTGACGGACGGCACGCTGCAGGCGCAGGGCGCGTCCGCGCAGGGGCTGCTGACCACCCTGCACTACGCCGACGGGCTGAACACGCCGCGCGACAACGCGTTCCGCGCCGACTATTCCAAGGCGTACAAGATGCAGCCGGACGTCTATGCGGTGCAGGGCTATGACGCCGCGCAGCTCATGCAGTCGGGCCTCACGGCCGTGAAGGGCGATTTCTCGAAGAAGGAAGCCTTTCGCAGCGCCATGCGCACGGCAACCGTCGACAGCCCGCGCGGCTCGTTCACGCTGTCCAAGGCGGGCAACCCGGTGCAGGACATCTACCTGCGCCGCGTCGACGGCCTGGAGAACAAGGTCGTCGAAGTCGCGGTTCAGAAGCTGGCCGACCCCGCGCGCGGCTGCAAGCTGTAACGCCACGCACCGCGTCCGCCACAGGGAGGCCCCATGGACATCAGCATCCTGCTCATTCAGAGCCTGAACGCATTCCAGTACGGCTTGCTGCTGTTCCTGGTGGCCAGCGGACTCACGCTGATCTTCGGGATCATGGGCATCATCAATCTGGCTCACGGCAGTTTCTACATGATCGGCGCGTACATGGCGTTTGCGCTGGGTCCGGTGGTGGACCGCTGGCTGGGCGGCGGCTTTCTCACGACGCTGGCGGTCTGCGTGCTGGCCGCCGCCGTACTGGGCTACCTGCTGGAAGCCGCGTTCTTCAGCTATCTGTACAAGCGCAACCACTTGCAGCAGGTGCTGATGACCTACGGCCTGATCCTGGTGTTCGAGGAGCTGCGCAGCATTCTTGTGGGCAACGACGTGCACGGCGTGCCGTTGCCGTCGTGGCTGCAGGGCAGCATTGCGCTGGGTGACGTGATGACCTATCCCGTCTACCGGCTCTTCATCTCGGCCGTGGGCATTGCGGTGGCGCTGCTGCTGTACTGGGTCATCTCGCGCACGCGGCTAGGCATGATGCTGCGTGCCGGCGCCAGCAACCGCGAGATGATCAGCTCGCTGGGCATCGACATCAACAAGCTGTACCGCGTGGTGTTCGCGGCCGGCGTGGCGCTGGCGGCGCTGGCCGGCAGCATCGCGGCGCCCGTGTCGTCGGTGTATCCCGGCATGGGCAACGGGGTGCTCATCATCTGCTTCGTGGTGGTGGTGATCGGCGGCATCGGGTCGATCCGCGGCGCCTTCCTGGCCGCGATGCTGGTGGGCTTTGCCGAGACCTTCGGCCAGGTGCTGTTCCCTTCCGCGGCGGGCGTGCTGGTCTATCTGCTGATGGCCTTCATCCTGCTATGCAAGCCCGAAGGGCTGTTCAAACAGGGCTAGGTCCTGTCGACATCAAAAGGACCCTCTCGCATGCGCACGCCTCTGCCCAACCGACTTCTACCCTTCGCCGCGCTGCTGGCGCTGGCCGCCTTTTCGTTCAGCGGCAGTGATTACTACACCGGCCTCGCGGTGAAGATCATGATCTACGCGATCTTCGCGCTGAGCCTGCAACTGCTGGTCGGCGGCGCCGGGCTGGTCAGCCTGGGACACGCCGCGTTCTTCGGCATCGGCGCGTACGTGGCGGCGCTGCTGTCGCCGGAGTCTGAAGCGGCCGGGCTGTGGTGGCTGCTGCCAGCCGCCCTGCTCGCAGCCGCCGCCTATGCGCTGGTCACCGGCGCGCTCGCGCTGCGCACGCGCGGCGTGTACTTCATCATGGTCACGCTGGCCTTCTCGCAGATGGCCTACTACGTCTTTCACGACACCAAGATCGGCGGCGGCAGCGACGGCATCTATCTGTACTTCCGGCCCGAACTCTCGGTGGGCGGCTGGATGCCGTTCGATTTAAGCAATGGCAGCACGTTCTACTTCTTCGTCCTGGCGTGCCTGGCGCTGGCGTGGGGGTTTCTGGCGCTGTTGCGGCGCTCGCCCTTCGGCGCGGCGCTGGCCGGCATTCGCATCAACGAACAGCGCATGCGCGCGGCGGGCTATTCGACCTATCCGTACAAGCTGGCCGCGTACGTCATCGGCGCCACGCTCGCAGCGCTGGCGGGCTTTCTGTTTGCGTTGAAGGACGGCTTCGTCACGCCCGAACTGCTGGCGTGGGAACAGTCCGGCTTGGTGCTGCTGATGGTCATCCTGGGCGGCATGGGCAGTCTGGGCGGCGCGGTGCTGGGCACGGTGACGATGGTGCTGCTGCAGGAACTGTTCCAGTCGCAGGAGTTGTTTGGCGACTACGCGCGCCACTGGCATCTGCCGCTGGGCATCGCGATCATTGCGCTGGTGGCGTTGCTGCCGAACGGGTTGGCAGGATTGCCGGCGCAATGGCGCGAGCGCCGGCAGGCGCGCTTGGCGGATGCTGGAAAGGGCGCAGGCAAGGACACCCGAATCGACTCCCGAAGCGACACCCGAAGCGACCCCAGCCGAGACGCCATCACGCCGTCACGCGCGCCCTCCAAGACACCCGCCCCCCGCCTGCCGATTCAGGGAGAACGCCATGTCTGATGTCCTGCTCGCCGCCACCGCGGTCACGCGGCGATTCGGCGGTCTCACGGCGGTCAACGGCGTGTCGCTGCAATTGCAGCGCGGCCAGGTGCACGCCGTCATCGGCACCAATGGGGCGGGCAAGTCCACGCTCATCAACATCCTGTCGGGCGAACTGGCGGCCAGCAGCGGGCAGGTCACGCTGGCGGGCCGCGACATCACCGCCTGGCCGCAGCCCGAGCGTGCACGCGCCGGGCTGGGCCGCAGCTACCAGCGATCCACGATCTTTCCGGAACTCAGCGTGTTCGAGAACTGCAGGCTTGCGGCGCAGGCCAGCCGGCAGCGCTTCTGGCACTGGTGGCGCGACGCCGCGAGCTGCCGCCGCAGCGCCGACCTGGCCGGCGAGGCGCTGGACCGCACGGGCCTGACGGGCGACGCGATGCAACCCGCCGGTCTGCTGGCCCACGGCCGCAAGCGCCAGCTGGAGATCGCGATGTGCCTGGCGGGCGAACCGCAGGTGCTGCTGCTGGACGAACCGCTGGCGGGCATGGGCCCCGAGGAAACCGACCGCATCCTCGACCTGCTGCAAACGCTGAAGGCCGGCCACGCGATCCTGCTGGTCGAACACGACATGGACGCGGTGTTCCGCATCGCCGAAACCATCACCGTCATGGTCAACGGCAGTGCGATCGCGAGCGGCGCGCCGGCTCAGATCCGCGCCAATCCCGAGGTGCGCACCGCCTACCTGGGCGAAGACGGACAAGGAGCGCATTGATGCACACGCTGATCGAAGCCGGCGGCCTGCACGTGTACTACGGCGCCAGCCATGTGCTGCGGGGCGTGGACATGCACATCGCACCGGGCGAATCCGTGGGTCTGGTGGGTCGCAATGGCATGGGCAAGACCACGCTCATCCGCAGCCTGATGGGCCACGTGAAAAGCGCGCAGGGCAACGTGCGGGTGCGGGGCAGCGACTGCACGCATGCGCAGCCGCACGCGATTGCGCGTATGGGTGTGGCCTACGTGCCCGAGGGGCGCGGCATCTTTCCCAACCTGAACGTGCGCGAGAACCTGCAGGTCGCCGCAAGGCCGGGCAAGCGCGCCGGCCAGGACTGGACGTATGCGCGCGTGCTGGACACGTTTCCGCGCCTGCGCGAGCGCCTGGGCCACGGCGGTCAGCAGTTGTCGGGCGGCGAGCAGCAGATGCTGGCCATCGGCCGGGCGTTGATGACCAATCCCGACCTCTTGATCCTGGACGAGGCCACCGAAGGCCTTGCGCCGCTGATCGTGGCAGAGATCTGGCGCATCATCCGCGACATCCGCGCGACCGGCATGTCCACGCTGATCGTGGACCGCAACTACCGCGCGGTGCTGGAACACACCGATCGGTGTCTGGTCATGGAGAAGGGATTGATCGTGCAGGATGGCGATAGCGCGTCGCTGGCCCGGCAGCCGGAGCAGTTGACGCGCTATCTGGGGGTGTAGCAGCGGGGCGCGTGCGAAGACTGTTCGCCAAGCGCACGCGCCAATGCGGCAATCGTCAGATCACCGCTTCGATCAGGAAGGGGCCGCGGCGCTTCAAGCCTTCGGCCAGCGCACGCGCAAAGCCTTCGACCGTATCCACGCTGACCGCTTCAACGCCCATGCCGCGCGCCAGGTGCGTCCATTCCAGATGCGGATCCTGCAGGTCCAGCATGCGGCGCGCGTTGCGGCCCGGTTCCTGCACGCCCACGTTCTTCATCTCGCCGTGCAGCGTGGCGTAGGAACGGTTGGCCAGGATGATGGTCAGGCAATCCAGATTCTCGCGCGCCTGCGTCCACAAGGCCTGCAAGGTGTACATGCCGCTGCCGTCCGCCTGCAGGGTCACAACCTTGCGATCGGGGCACGCCACTGCCGCGCCCGTCGCCATCGGCAGGCCGATGCCGATGGCGCCGCCGGTCAGCATCAGCCAGTCGTGCGGCGCGCTGTTGACGCTGTAGAGCGGAAATTCGCGGCCCTGCGTGATGGACTCGTCGCAGACGATGGCCTGTTCGGGCAGGTGGTGCGCGACCAGGATGTTGACCGCGGCGCCGGTCAGCTTGCCGGACGCAGGCACTTCGTAGCTGGGCGCGGGCGCCACCAGCCGCGGCGCGTCGGCGGCGATGCCCAGTTCGTCGGCCAGCCATTCCAGCGCGTGCGGCAGGTCCTGGTCGGCGGTGGCCAGCACGAGCTGGTTGCTGTCCTGCGGGGCCAGCAGGCTGGGCTTGCCGGGGTAGGCAAAAAAACCGACCGGCGACTTTGCGCCCGCCAGCACCAGATGCTTCACATCCTTCAGCTTGGCCACGGCCAGGTCGATCGGATACGGCAGACGGTCCACCGGGGTGCGCGCACCGCCACGCTCGATACGGCGGTTCGACGTCTCCGACACCAGGCGCACGCCCGTGGCCCGCGCGATCCGGCCGGCGGCATTCAGGGCGCGCTCGCGCAGCGCGGCGCCGCCCAGCATCAGCACGGTGACTTCCCCCGAACGGATGGCGGCGGCGGCGGCGCGAACGGCCTCAGCCGTGGTCTGCGCCAGCGGCTCGTCCTTGGCCACGATGGGCGCGGGCGCGTTGTCGGGCAGTTCGGTCCAGGCCGTGTCGGCCGGCAGGATCAGCGTGGCGATGTTGCCCGGCGCGCGGCGCGCCACAGCAACGGCTTCGGCGGCGTCCGCGGACAGGGCCGACGCCGTCATCGTGCGCTTGACCCAGTGCGACATCGGCCGCGCCACGCCTTCCACGTCGCTGGTCAGTGGGGCGTCGTACTGCACGTGATAGGTGGCGTGGTCGCCCACGATGTTGACCATCGGCGTGCGCGCACGCTTGGCGTTGTGCAGGTTGGCAAGGCCATTGCCCAGGCCCGGGCCCAGGTGCAGCAGCGTGGCTGCCGGCTTGTCGGCCATCCGCGCATAGCCGTCGGCCGCGCCCGTCACCACGCCTTCGAACAGGCCCAGCACGCAGCGCATCTTGGGCTTGCGATCCAGGGCCGCCACAAAGTGCATCTCGGATGTGCCCGGATTTGCAAAGCAAACGTCCACATCATTGGCAAGCAAGGTGTCGCAGAGGCTGTCGGCGCCGTTCATCGTTGTTTCCCTGGTAGTTATCAATGGCAGGCGGGTGGCAAGGCCACCCGCGCAACGGACATCATAGGGAGCCTGGCGGATTCGCGATAGTGCCATTTCCGCTTGCGCGCATGGAACCATTCCCGGCAGGGTTCCGCCTGGCGGAACAAACCCGGGCGGCGTCCGGGGAGCGGACGGCCGCGCCAGGTTCGGGTGCCGTCAGAACGTGGCGCGCAGCGCGAGGCGGAAGGTGCGCGGCTGGCCGAAGTAGTTCCAGTAGTTGGTGTTGCCCACGGACTGGTAATAATTCCGGTCGAACAGGTTGTCCACGTTGAACTGCACCGCCAGGTTCTTGTTGACGTCGTAGACCGCATGCAGGCCGACCAGCGTGTACGCGCCCTGCGAGATCTTGTACTCGTCTTCGTCCGGACCGCTGGCGTTGAAGATGCCGCTCTGCGCGTAGACCGAGCCGCCTACGCGCAGCTTGTTCCACTGGTCCGGCAGACGGTAGTCGGTGGACAGCTTCAGCAGATGGCGGGGGTAGGTGCTGGCGAACGTCTGGCCCGACTGCGGCCCCTGCGCGTACTTCGACTGCGTGTACGTATAGCCCAGGCTGACGTTCCAGGCTGGCGTGATGGCGCCGTTGACCTCGAAGTCCACCCCGCGGTTGCGTACCTTCTCGGCAGCGCGATAGCAGGAGAAGATGCCCGGCGGGCACAGGTCGCTGTCCTGGATCAGGTCGGCCCGGCCCTTCTGGTCCGTCTGGAACAGCGCCAGCGCGGCGTTCACCCGGCGGTCCATGAACTCGCCCTTCAACCCAATTTCGTAGTTCTGCCCCGTCATCGGCGGCAGCACGCCGCCATCGACGCCGATGTTTTCCTGCGGCTTGAAGATTTCGGTATAGCTGGCGTAGGCCGACAGGTTTTCGTTCAGGTCCTGCACCACGCCCGCATACGGCGTGACCTTGCCGCGCTGCTCGTACCGGCTTTCGGTGCGCACGGTGGTCTGCGCAAAGCGGTCGAATTCGAACCAGCTCATGCGCGCGCCCAGGATGAAGGTCGTGCTGTCGGTCAGGCTGAAGCGGCCCGCGGTGTAGATGCCCTGCTGCTTCTGCGTGATGTTGTACTGCCACATATGCGCGTCCAGCCCGGTCGGCGCGGGCGGATTGAAGGCGCCCAGGTCATTCATGTCGACCAGATAGCGATAGCCGGCGTCGCGCCCGCCGTGATAGCTGAAATCGTCCTTGCGGGTGGTGGCGCCCACCACCAGCTCATGCTGGCGGCCCAGCAGCTGGAACGGGCCGGACGCGTAGGCGTCCACGCCCCACTGCGTGTCGTCGTACTGGAACAGGCGCGGATTCAGCGTGAAGATATCGCCCGTCGTGCGCTGCGTGTAGTTGCCCAGGAAGTCCGACTTGGCGGACAGCCAGTTGCCGGCTACGGTCAGCTTCCAGCCATTGCCGAACTCGTGCTTGATGTCGGCGAACAGATTGGTGTTGCGCTTGTTCAGGTAATTCCAGTCGCCGACCAGGGCGGTCTTGCGCGACATCGGGTAGAACGAACCATCAGCCCGTGTCGGCAGTCCGGACCAGTCGTAGCCCTGATTGCGGTCCTTCTGGTAGGTCAGGCCCGCCGTCACCGTGGTGGCGGGCGTGATGTCGGCCTCCAGGATGCCGTAGAAGAGCGTGTTCTCCTTGCCCGCCCGTTGCTGGAAGTCGCCCGCGTTGGTGTAGGCCACCACCGCACGGCCGCGCAGCGTCTTGGCCTCGTTCAAGGGCGAGGACACGTCCAGCATGGTGCGATAGTCGTCCCACGACCCCGCCGACAGCGTCATGACGCCCGTGGTCTCGTAGCCGGGCCGCTTGCGCACCAGGTTGATGGCGGCAGCCGGATTGCCCGCCCCTTCCAACAGGCCCGTGGCGCCGCGCACGACCTCCACACGGTCATAGATCTCGGTGGTGGGTTTGTTGATGGCGTCAAACGAATACGCGTTGCTGATGTTGGCCGGCACGCCGTCGATCTGCAGGTTGTCGATCAACTGGCCGCGCGCCTGGTACACCGAACGTTCGGAGCCGTTCTGCACCACCGAAATGCCGGTGGTTGCCTGCAGCACGTCGTCCAGGTTCTGCATGGACTGATCGTCCATGCGCTGGCGCGTCACCACCGTCACGGACTGCGGCGTTTCGCGCGGCGACAGGTTCAGGCGCGTGGCGCTGTTGGTGACCTGCACCACGTACGTGCCGCTGGTGTCCACCGGCGGCAGCATGCCGGATACGGTGACCGGCGCCAGCGTCATGGTCTGCGCGGCCGGCGCGCGCCGCAAGGTCAGCGTGCCGTCGGCGGCCCGGGTGGATTCCAGGCCGCTGCCGGCCAGTGCGACGCGCAGCGCCGCATCCATCGTGTAGACGCCCTGCACGGCCGGGGCATTCAGGCCGCGCACGAGCTGCGGATCGTAGGACACCACGGTCCGGGTCAACCGCGCGATTTCGGTCAGCGTGGCGTCCAGGCTGCCGGCGGGCAGGTCGAACGCGATGGGCGCCCGCGGCTGGGCGTGGGCCGGCTGGCCCAGGCTGGATGCCGCCAGGACCACGGCAAGGCTAAGGACGTGGGGAACAGGCAAAACGCGCATGAGGGTCTCCGATACGTTGCGCACAGTGATATGTGGGTATGTGCCGCGAGATCGGAAAAGTGACAGTCCTCGTGCGAAAAAAAATGAAAAAGGCCGTTCAGGCGGCGCGGACGTCGATCACGGTCAGCCAGCGCGTGTAGCGGCTGATGGTGATCGGCAACGTATGCTCCAACGCGCTCAGCGCGCGGTCGGTGTCGTCCAGCGGATAGAGGCCGGACACGGCCAGGCGGGCGGCCTGCGGGCTGACGCGCAGCACGCCCGTGCGGTAGCTGGCCAGCGCCGCGGCAATTTCGCCCAGCGGCTGGTCGCGCGCCTTCAGCCACCCCTCGCGCCACGCGGCGGCGTCGTCCATCGGTTGCGGACGGTCCGCCCAGCCCTCGCCGAAGCGCGCGCCCTGCCCCATCGCCAGCGTCAGGGGCGCAGATTCGCGCGGCAGGACCTCGATGCTGTTCTGCAAGGCCACGGCCAGGCTGGCCTCTTGTACCAGCCGCACCATGCAGCCCGCGCCCGCGCTGCGGACCTGCCCGTGCGCCGTATGCACCGCGAACATCGACGAAAGACCGGTGCGCGGTTGCACCACCAGCGCCCCCTCCAGCAGCCGCACGTTGCGCGCGTCCGCCGTGAAATCCAGATCCACGCGGCTGCGCGCGTCCAGGGTCAGCAGGCTGCCGTCCGGCAGCGTGAAGGTCCGGCGTTCACCCGTGGCCGTACCCAGATCGGCCGTCAGATTGCCCAACGGCGTGATGCGGTTGGCCACCCAGCCGCCGGCCGCTGCGGCGCCGGCCAAGGCGGCCGCGTTGAGCAGCACGCGGCGACGCGCCGGGCGCACCAGCGTGCGCCGCAACGCGTGATGCTCGTTCTTCATGACCGTTTCCAGCCGCCCCACCGACTGGCTCAGGCCCTGCTGCAGCCGCGCCCAGGCATGTTCATGGACCGGGTCGGCCGCGCGCCAGGCGGCACAGGCGGCGTGATCGGCGTCGGTCGCCTCGCCCGAGGTCAGCTTGACCCAGAAGCCGATCGCGCGGTCCCCGGCCTCGGCCGCGCTTTGCTCGCGGCTCATGGCGCGTCCGCCAGCGCGTAGCAGCGCTGCAGCGCCTGCGCGATGTACTGGCGCACCATGCTGACCGACACGCCCAGCGCGGCGGCGATTTCCTTGTGCGTCAGGCCGTCGAGCTGGCTGTACAGGAATGCCGCGCGCGCCTTCGCCGACAGGCCATCGAGCATCTGGTCCACCTGCTGCAGCGTCTGCAGGATGGCAAGCTGTTCCTGCGGCGACGGCGCAAACTGCTCGCCCTGATGGAATAGGCTTTCCAGCCACGCGGCTTCCAGCTCGCGGCGGCGCCACAGTTTCCAGACCAGACGTTTCGCGATGGTGATGATGAGGGCGCGCGGCTCGCGCACGGAGGCGAGCCGCGGCGTCTGGATGAGCTGCACGAACGTGTCGCCCGCGACGTCTTCGGCGTCTTCAAGGTTACGCAGGCGGGTGTAGAGCCTGCCCAGCAGCCATGGCCTGTCTTCGGTGTAGATCCGGGCCAGCAGAGGATGGTCCGAGGTAAGCGTGGAAGGCGGAAGCATGGCGCGGCGGGCGGTTATCTGCAAATGGGAATCGCTCGCATTCTATCGCAGACGTTCCAAGGCGTCCTCTTTGCGGAGGGGCGCGTTGTCCGCATGCGGGCCGCGCCCGGAAACGGCAAGGCCTCCCGAAGGAGGCCTTGCGCGATCACATCGGACGGGTTTGTCCGTCCGCTATGGGTGATTGCCCATCAACGAATCGGCCACGGATACATCGCGCCGCCCTGGTTCCACAGCGCGTTCGTGCCGCGTTGCAGGCCCAGCTTGCTGTCCTTGCCCACATTGCGCTCGAACACCTCGCTGTAGTTGCCGACCGCCTTGATGGCGTTGTAGGCCCACTTCTCATCCAGGCCCATGTTCTTGCCGGCGCCCGGCGTCACGCCCAGGATGCGCAGCACGTTGGGGTTCTTGCTCTTGAGCATTTCGTCGACGTTCTTCTGCGTGATGCCGTATTCCTCGGCTTCCAGCAGCGCAAACAGCGTCCAGCGCACGATGCCCAGCCAGTTCTCGTCGCCCTGGCGCACCATGGGACCCAGCGGCTCCTTGGAGAAACGCTCCGGCAGGATCTCGTAGTCGTTCGGGTTGGCGACCTGCGTGGCGCGCACGGCGGCCAGCTGCGAGGCGTCGTCGGTAAAGGCGTCGCAGCGGCCGGATTCAAAGGCGCGCACGACTTCGGTCACCTTGTCGATCACGACCGGCTTGAACTCGATGTTGTTGGCGCGGAACCAGTCGGCCAGGTTCAGTTCGGTGGTGGTGCCCGGCTGCACGCAGACCGTGGCGCCGTTCAGTTCCTTGGCGCTCTTGACGCCCAGCTTCTTGCTCACCAGGATGCCCTGGCCGTCATAGAAACTGGCGGCAACTGCAGACAGGCCCAGCGACGTGTCGCGCGTCTGGGTCAGCGTCACGGTGCGCAGCAGCACGTCGACCTCGCCCGATTGCAGCGCGGTGAAGCGTTGCTGGGTGGACAGCGCGGTGCCCTTGAATTTCGAGGCATCGCCAAACACCGCCGCCGCCACCGCGCGGCAGATGTCCACGTCCATGCCTTCCCATTCGCCCTTGCTGTTCGTCGCGGAGAATCCGGAGACGCCGTCCGTCAGGCCGCATTGCACGAATCCCTTCTTTTTCACCGCGTCCAGCGTGGGACCGGCCATCGCCGCCTGGGACGCGCAGGCCAGGGCAATCGCGCCGGCCGCAACCTTCAATTTCCGCTTCATGTTCTGCTTCTCCTGAGATAGATGACCGCCCTGGGCTCGTAGCCGGGGGCAGTTGAAACCAGGTCCTGCCTTACCGGACCGGCCGCCAGATTAAGGCATGTCCACAGCGTGAACAACGCGCCGATCCCTAGTGAAAACCCGTAAAAATGGCGCACCGGTGAACGCGAACCCCTTGTCCGGTGATCGAACTTTTTTGACGGAGACATGCGCCGTCGTGCCGATTTCCCCGTGCCATACTTTTTTTGCGTCTTTGTCCGATAGCCGGCAAATCCGCAGACCCTTAAAAGCCGTCGCGTCACATAAAAACCCGGACGCGCAGCGGCAAATCGGCCGATTCATGGAGGAGACAAGTCCATGGCACATGCATGCAAGTCGCAGCCTCATCACCCGGCGGCCACTGACCGCCGCCGCGTCATCAAACACGTGCTGTTCGCCGCGCTGGCGGCGGCCGGCGTGGTCACCGGCACCGCCCACGCGGCCGATAACTGGCCCAGCAAGCCGATCAAGATCATCGTGCCGTACACGCCGGGCGGTTCCACCGACATCGTGACGCGCATCGTGATGGAAAAGCTGGGACCGCGGCTGAACCAGACCATCGTCGTCGAGAATCGCCCCGGCGCAAACAGCAGCCTGGGGTCGGCGCTAGCCGCCAAGGCGGAACCCGACGGCTACACGTTCCTGTCGATGCTGCCGGCCTACATCATCAACTTCCATCTCTACAAGCTGGGTTACACGCCCGCGGACCTGACGCCCGTTGTGCAGATGGCGGACCTGCCGCTGTTCCTGTTCGTGGCGAACGAGCTTCCCGTCAAGACCGTGGCGGAGCTGGTCGCGTATGCCCGCAAGAATCCGGACAAGCTCACCTACGCGTCCAGCGGCAACGGCTCCAGCGCGCACCTGACCGGCGCCGACTTTGCGCTGCAGAACAAGATCACGATGACGCACGTGGCGTACAAGGGCAGCGCGCCGATCCTGACCGACATCCTCGGCAACCGCGTAAGCATGGTGTTCGATCCCGTGCTGGTGCCGATGCAATACGTGAAGCAGAACCGCCTGAAGGCGCTGGCGTTCACGGGCAAGGAACGCTGGCCCACGGAACCGGACATTCCCACCATGGAAGAAGCCGGCATGCCGGGCTTTGTCACCGGCTCATGGGCCGGCCTGATGGCGCCGGCCAACACGCCCAAGCCGATCATCGAACGCATGGCGCGCGAGATCAGCGAGATCGTCAAGGAGCCGGACGTGCGCCAGAAGTTCGTGGATGCGGGCTTTCTGCCGGTGGGCGGCACGCCGGCGGAGTTTGCCGAATTGATGAAGAAGGACTCGGCACGCTACGCCGAGATCATCAAGCAGGCCAACATCACCGTGAACTGAGCGGGGCCGGGCGCCGCGGCGTCCGCCCCATCGGAGCCCTCCCATGATCGACAAGTTCATCGACACGCCGGAAGCCGCCGTTGCGGATGTGCATGACGGCGCCATCGTGCTCATCAGCGGGTTCGGCGGCGCCGGCATGCCCACCGAACTGATCCACGCCCTCATCGACCAGGGCGCGCGCGAACTCACCGTGGTCAGCAACAACGCCGGCAATCGCGAGACGGGCCTGGCCGCGCTGGTTAAGGCCGGACGCGTACGCAAGGTGATCTGCTCGTTTCCGAAGGCCTCGCACTCCTGGGTCTTCGACGAACTCTACCGGCAAGGCCGCATCGAGCTCGAATGCGTGCCGCAAGGCACGATCGCCGAACGCTTGCGCGCGGCCGGCGCGGGACTGGGCGGCTTCTTCACGCCCACCGCCTACGGCACCGAGCTTGCGCGCGGCAAGGAGACCCGCATCATCAACGGCCGCGGCCACGTGTTCGAGGAGCCGCTGCATGGCGACTTTGCGCTGGTCAAGGCCGACCGCGGCGACCGCTGGGGCAACCTGACCTACAACATGAGCGCGCGCAACTTCGGCCCCATCATGTGCATGGCCGCCAAGACGACCATCGTGCAGGTGCGCGCCAAGGCTGAATTGGGCGAACTGCCGCCCGAGGCCGTGGTGACGCCGGGCATCTTCGTCAAGCGCGTGACCGAAATGCCCAACGCCGCCTTTTCCAGTTGACGCCATTGCGCTTGAAGGAGTCCGCATGTTTCATCCCCTGACCCGCGAAGCCATGGCACGCCGCCTGGCCCTGGACATTCCCGACGGCAGCTACGTGAACCTGGGCATCGGCATGCCGGTGCTGGTGGCCGCCCATCTGCCCGAGGGCCGCGAGATCGTGCTGCACAGCGAAAATGGCATCCTCGGCATGGGTCCGCCCCCGGCCGAGGCCGACATCAACCTGGACCTGATCAACGCCGGCAAGCAACCGGTGACCCTGCTGACCGGCGGCTCGTATTTCCATCACGCGGACTCGTTCGCGATGATGCGCGGCGGCCATCTGGACATCTGCGTGATGGGCGGCATGCAGGTTGCGGCCAACGGCGATCTGGCGAACTGGTCGCTGAACAAGCCCGGCGAAGCGCCGGCCGTCGGCGGCGCGATGGATCTGGCCGTGGGCGCGCGCAGCGTGTTCATCATGATGGAGCACAACAGCAAGAACGGTGATCCCAAGATCGTCGAACGCTGCACCTATCCGCTGACCGGCGCGGGCGTGGTGGACCGCATCTACACGGACCTCGCGGTTATCGACGTCACGCCGGACGGCCTGGTGGTCCGGGATATGATCGACGGCATGACGCTGACCGAACTGCAGACGCGCACCGGCGCGCCCCTGCGCGCAGCCTGATGCTGCCCAACCTGCCCGCTCCCGGCTACGCCGCGCCGCCCACGGCCGAAGACCATCCGGACCAGTTGCGCGGCGATCCGGACTATATGCTGACGCTGGCGCGCGGCCTGCACGTCATCCGCGCCTTCGGCACGCGCCGCCATCCGCAGACCGCGGCCGAACTGAGCCGGCGCGCCGGCCTGCCGCGCGCCGTCGTGCAACGCTGCCTGCACACGCTGATCCTCTTGGGCATGGCCGAGCAGCACGGCAGGCTCTACGTGCTGACGCCGCGCATCCTGGGGCTGGGCTACGCGTACTTTTCGTCCACGCCGTTCGTTTCGCTGGCGCAGCCCGTGCTGGAAGAATTGAGCGCGACCGTGAACGAGACCTGCGCGCTCGCCATCATGGAAGGCCATGAAATGCTTTACCTCGCGCGGTCCGAGGTGAACCGCCTGCTGGCCACGTCGATGGGGTTGGGAAGCCGCCTGCCCGCGTATTGCACGTCGATCGGGCGCGTGCTGCTGGCGGAACTGCCGGAGCCTGCCCTGGCGCGGTATTTCGCGGCGACCGACCTGCAGCCCTATACCGAGTTCACGCTGACCACCGAGGCAAAGTTGCGCGCGGAGCTGGCGCGCATCCGCGAGCAGGGCTATGCGGTCGTCGACCAGGAACTGGAATTGAACGTGCGCGCGATCTCGGTGGCCGTGCGATCGGCCAGCGGCAAGGCCTGCGGGGCGGTGAATGTCAGCGTGAAGGCGGCGCGCGTGCCGCTCAGCCGCCTGCAAGACGACTTCCTGCCGCCCTTGCGGCAGGCCGTGGAACGGATCGGGGAATTCCTGGCCGCGTGAGCGGTCAGGTGTGAGCGGCCAGCAGGTTACAGGCCGGTGGTGTCCAGCGTGAAGGCCGCGGCGGCGCGGCCGATGCGGTCGTTGACCGCGTGCCAGTCATCGGTGGCGGGCGGCGCCTGCACGATGATGCGCGCATAGCCCTGACCATCCAGATCGCGCAGCAGGCCGTACAGCGCCTGCGCATAGCGCGCCGGGTCCGCGGATACCGGTTGCCACTGCACGCGGGGATCGGCTGCGGCGGGTTGCGGGCCGTAGGCCACTAGCACCACGCGGCCTTCGGGCAGATTGCGTCCGGCCAGCACATCGTTCATGCGGGCCTCGCTGGCCAGTTCGAGCGGCGTGCGCGGCGCGTAATGCGCCTTCAACGTGCCGGACGCGCGCGGCGCCGCGGCGTCGGGCGCAAAGACCTGCACGCCCAGCACGGCTTCGATCTGCGCGGCGCTGATGTGGCCGGGCCGCAGCAGCACGGGCCCCGCGCCGCGATCCAGGCGCGACAGGTCGAGAATGGTGGATTCGATGCCAACGTCCGACGCGCCGCCTTCCAGCACGGGCATGCCGGCCGCGACTTCGTCGGGGAACTCGTTACGGACGTGCTCGGCGCGGGTGGGCGACACCTGGCCGAACTTGTTGGCCGATGGCGCCGCCACACCGCCCTGCCCGTTCGGCTTGCCGGCCGCAAACGCCGCCAGCAGCGCCTGCGCCACCGGATGCGACGGACAACGGATGCCGATGCTGTCCTGCCCGCCGCTCACCGTGTCGACGATGTGCGGCGCGCGCTTCAGGATCAAGGTCAGCGGACCCGGCCAGAACGCGTCGATCAGCAATTGCGCTTCGGGCGGCACGTGCGCCGCCCAATACGCCACGTCGCCCTGCGGCGCGATATGCACGATGACGGGATGGTTCGAGGGCCGGCCCTTGGCCGCGTAGATCTTGGCGACGGCCTGCGGGTTTTCGGCGTCCGCGCCCAGGCCGTAGACGGTCTCGGTCGGAAAGGCGGCCAGTTCGCCGTCCAGCATGCGCTGGGCGGCGTGGGCGATTTCCGCGGCGCTGGCGGAGACGGACGGAGATGAGGACATCGGTTTGCCGCTTACTCGGGCGCCTGCATGCCCAACGCGGCGGCCACGCGGGCGGCGTCGTCGCGGGCCTGCTGCAAGGTGGCCGCCACGATCGTGATGTGGCCCATCTTGCGGCCACGGCGCGCCTCGCGCTTGCCGTACAGGTGCAGCTTGGCCGAGGGCACGGCCAGCGCGGCCGCCCAATCGGGCTCGCGTTGAGCGTCACCCGTGGCGTCGGCGTACCAGATGTCGCCCAGGATGTTCAGCATGACGGCGGGCGCCAGCAGGTCGGTGCCGCCCAGCGGCAGGCCGGCCATGGCGCGCGCCTGCTGCTCGAACTGGCTGGTGACGCAGGCGTCGATCGTGTAGTGGCCGCTGTTGTGCGGACGCGGCGCGATCTCGTTGACGATCAGACTGCCGTCCTGGAGCACGAAGAATTCCACGCACAGCACGCCGTGATAGCCCAGCCCCTGCGCGATGGCCTGCGCGGCTTCGGTGGCGCGGGCCTGGCGTTCGGCGTGGGCCGCGTCCTGCTGCACGGGCGCCGCGGTGGATACGGCAAGGATGCCGTCGACATGCACGTTGCGCGCCACGGGAAACACCACGCTGGCACCGTCAAAGCCGCGCGCCAGCACGACCGAGATTTCGTAGTCCAGCGGCATCAGCGCTTCCAGCACGCAAGCGACACCGCCGAATTCGGCGAAGGCGGCGATGGCTTCTTCGCGGGTGTTGATGCGGGCCTGGCCCTTGCCGTCGTATCCCAGGCGCGCCACCTTGAGGATGCCGGGGAACAGCGCGTCCGATGCGGCGTTCAGATCGGCTTCGCTGCGGATGGCAGCGTGCGGCGCGACCGGGATGCCTTGCGCGGCGATGAAGGTCTTTTCAGCGATGCGGTCCTGCACGATGGCCACGGCGTCACCAGCCGGGCTGACGCGGCACTGGGTCGCCAACGCGCGCAGGCTGTCGGCGGGCACGTTTTCGAATTCAGTGGTGACGGCCTGGCACGTCTGCGCCAGGCGGACCAGACCGGCCTCGTCGTCATAGGCGGCCTGGATGTGCAGGTCGGCCACCATGCCGGCCGGGCATTCTGCGGCCGGGTCCAGCACCGCGACCTTGTAGCCCAGGCTTTGCGCCGCGTGACAGAACATGCGGCCCAGTTGGCCGCCGCCCAGCATGCCCAGCCAGCCGCCGGGCGCGATCAGGAAAGGAGTCGATTGAGTCATTCGGATCAGGCCTCGGGCGGAACCTTCATGTCGCGCGCGACCTGCGTCTGGCGGGCGCGGAACGCCACCAGCTTTGCGTGCAGGCCGGCATCGGTGCCCGCCAGCGTGGCGATCACGTGCAACGCGGCGTTGGCGGCGCCGGCTTCGCCGATGGCAAAGGTGGCCACCGGCACGCCCTTGGGCATCTGCACGATGGACAGCAGCGAGTCTTCGCCGCGCAGGTATTTGGAGGGGACCGGCACGCCGAACACCGGCACTTCGGTCAGGGCAGCCATCATGCCCGGCAGGTGCGCCGCGCCGCCGGCGCCGGCGATGATGCCGCGCAGGCCGCGCTGGTGTGCTGCGGCGCCGTATT
Organism: Achromobacter sp. ACM05; assembly: GCF_019218915.1. Classification (NCBI taxonomy): domain Bacteria; kingdom Pseudomonadati; phylum Pseudomonadota; class Betaproteobacteria; order Burkholderiales; family Alcaligenaceae; genus Achromobacter; species Achromobacter sp. ACM05. The sequence goes on along the minus strand of NZ_JAHUWQ010000001.1, from coordinate 2,228,104 downwards.
CGGCCATGTCCTGCGGCATGCGGTGCGCGGAGATGACGCGCGCCTCGTAGGCCACGCCGAAATCCTCCAGCATCGTCACCGCGTGCTTCATGACCTCCCAATCGCTGGAAGATCCCATAATCACGCCCACCACGGAGGAGGCTTGCGCCGCTGCGGAAGTCTGGTCTGTCATAACCGGTGTCTAGTAGTTGAGACACGGCGCACGCGCCGCGAAATGTCGGGGGACCGCGGGACCAGCCCGCGAAACCCGGTATTTTACCCGGCGCCGGAGACCGTTACGGCGACGCGGCGCTTTTCAGCCAAAGGTAGCTGACCGGATCGTCGGGGCACGGTCCGAAACCGCACTGCAGCGTGGTGCTGCCGGCGTTGGCCAGGGCGACGATGAAAAACAGGGCCATGACCACCATGCCCAGCATCGAGACGGGCTTTTTGAGCATGCTGTCGCCCCACTTGCGGTCCACGCACAGCATGACGACGCAGAACACGATGATCGCCGTGAAGGCGACGAACGCCCAGGTATAAAAGTGCACGCCCAGAAAGGGCGTGCCGTAGCCCGCGTCGCCCGGGGCAATGTGCAGCAGCACCTGGCGTCCCGCGGCCAGCATGCCGGCCAGCGCGCCGGCAATGCTCATTGCATAGTGCATCGGCGACGGTCCGAGTCGCAGGTTCAAGAGGAAACCCACACCCGCAAGGATCAGCGCCACGCGCTGCAGCAGGCACAGCGGACACGGCAGTTCGTCGTAGGCGAATTGCCAGGCGAAGGCCATGCAGAGGATGCCGGTGACCCCGAGCAGCGCCAGGGCATTGAGGATGCGCGAGCCGCGCGCCGGATTGCTGGAAAAGATCATCGCTGCCGCTTCACAGGGACATCGCCAGCGGGCTGGTCATATGGTATTTGCACCAGGCGGCAAAGATGGCCAGGGTCAGCAGCCAGAAGGTCACGCACGGACGGCGCCGGCCCACGAGTCCAAACCACACTGCCAGCGTCCCAGTCACAAAGGGCAGCATCATCACCATGCGGCGCTCCTTTTCTCGGAAATCCCGTATCAAGCAGCGGACGAGTATAGCGTAACAATCCGAAATAATTTCGCACTGAAAATGCGGGTTTGCCCGAGGGGTGCGTCAGCCTGCGGCGCCACGTCAAGACCCGTCGGCGAAAAAAAACCGCTCGAACGACGAGCGGCTTTCTTGGTGTGGACGCGATCAGGCGATCAGGCGGTCCAGGGCTTCGCGGTACTTCGCGGCCGTCTTTTCCAGCACTTCCTGCGGCAGGCGCGGCGCGGGCGGGGTCTTGTCCCACGTTTGCGTCTCGAGCCAGTCGCGCACGAACTGCTTGTCGAACGACGGGGGGCTGATGCCGACGCGGTAGCCGTCGGCGGGCCAGAAGCGCGACGAATCGGGCGTCAGCACTTCGTCCATCAGGTGCAGCGTGCCGTTGTCGTCCAGGCCGAACTCGAACTTGGTGTCGGCGATGATGATGCCCTTGGTGGCGGCAAAGGCGGCGGCTTCGGCGTACAGCTTGAGCGTCACGTCGCGGATGCGCTCGGCCATTTCCTGGCCGACTTCCTTGACCACGTGCGCGAAGTCCACGTTCTCGTCGTGCATGCCGAACTCGGCCTTGGCGGCGGGCGTGAAGATGGGCTCGGGCAGCTTGCTGGCCTGTTGCAGGCCGGCCGGCAGCTTGATGCCGCAAACCGCGCCGGTCGCCTGATAGTCCTTCCAGCCCGAACCGATCAGGTAGCCGCGGGCAACCGCTTCCACCAGGATGGGCTTCAGACGCTTGACCACCACGGCGCGGCCGCGCACCTGGTCCACTTCGTCGGGCGCCACCACGTCTTCGGGCTTCACGCCGGTCGAGTGGTTGGGCAGGATGTGCGACAGCTTCTGCAACCAGAATTCGGTCAGTTCGGTCAGCACCTGTCCCTTGCCGGGAATGGGGTCGTCAAGGATCACGTCAAATGCGGAGATGCGATCCGACGCGACGATCAGCAACTTGTCGTCGCCGACCGCGTACATATCGCGCACCTTGCCGCGTCCCAGCAGCGGCAGGGACTTGATGCTGGATTCATGCAAAGCAGAAGTCACGGGAATGGCCTATGGCAAAAATGAACATTCCCGCCGCGGGCGGACGCCAGGGCGGGAAGGGAAACGAAATCGGGCACCAGGCGGAGGCGGCGCCGGACGGCAGCTTCCGCAAAGCGCATAGATTACTGCAAATAAGTTCGTCTTGCCGCCGCTCCGGGCGCGGGGTAGGCTTTCTTTCCCATCCATGATTCGCGCCGGCCGCCCCGAGCGTCACGGCGCAACACCGCCCGGAGACAAAGCCGTATGCAGGATGCTTCCCCCAAACGCATGCCCCACGCCGACGCGCAGGTCCACATGACAGGCGGCTGCCAGTGCGGCGCCATCCGCTACGCCCTCACCGACGAGCCCCTCACCGCCGCCACCTGTCACTGCCGCGACTGCCAGTACTCCAGCGGCGGCGCGCCGGCCCACGCCCTGATCTTTCCCGCGGGCGCCGTCACGCTGCTGCGCGGACAACCCAAGGAACACCGCTACCAGGGCGACTCCGGCCACACCGTCATGCGCAGCTTCTGTGCGGCGTGTGGCACGCCGCTGTTCGGCAATTCGGAAGGCATGGGCTACGAAGTCGTGCGCGCAGGGTCGCTGGATGACCCCGAAGCGTTTCATTCCAAGGCAAGCCTGTGGACGGACTCGGCGCCGTCATGGCATCACGTAGACCGGTCGGTGCCGAGCTTCGGGAAGAATTCGCCGGCGTAGCGCGCGCGTCCGTCATGGCCGCAAAAACAAAAAGAGCTGGCCCGCGAGGACCAGCTCTTTTTCTGCCTGCGCCGCCTTCGCAAGAAGGCGGCATGGGCGAGGACCTTATTGCACCACTTGCGACAGCTTGCCCGACGCGTACTGCGCGGCGATTTCGGTCAGCGGCAGCGGCTTGATCTTGCTGGCGTTGCCGGCGGTGCCGAATTCCGTGTAGCGAGCGACACAGATCGCCTTGGCGGCGGCGCGGGCGGGCTTGAGGTATTCGCGCGGGTCGAATTTCTCGGGGTTCTCGGCAAAGAAGCGGCGGATCGCGCCGGTCATGGCCAGACGGATATCGGTGTCGATATTGATCTTGCGCACGCCGTACTTGATGGCTTCCTGGATTTCCTCGACGGGCACGCCGTAGGTTTCCTTCATGTTGCCGCCGAATTCACGGATCTCGGCCAGCAGTTCCTGCGGCACGCTGGAGCTGCCGTGCATCACCAGGTGGGTGTTGGGCAGGCGGGCGTGGATTTCCTTGATGCGGGAGATCGACAGGATGTCGCCGGTGGGCTTGCGCGTGAACTTGTAGGCGCCGTGGCTGGTGCCGATGGCGATTGCCAGGGCGTCCAGTTGCGTGCGGCGCACGAAGTCTGCGGCTTGTTCCGGGTCGGTCAGCAGCTGATCCATGGTCAGCTTGCCGTCGGCGCCGTGGCCGTCTTCCTTGTCGCCTTCCATGGTTTCCAGGGAACCCAGGCAGCCGAGTTCGCCTTCGACGGTCACGCCCAGCTTGTGCGCGATGTCCACGACCTTCTTGGTGACTTCGACGTTGTAGTCGTAGTCGGCGATGGTCTTGCCGTCTTCTTTCAGCGAGCCGTCCATCATGACGCTGGAGAAGCCCAGGTCGATGGCGCCCTGGCAGATCTTGGGCGATTGGCCGTGATCCTGGTGCATGACCACGGGGATGTGCGGGTAGGACTCAACGGCGGCCTGGATCAGATACTTCAGGAAGCCTTCGCCCGCGTATTTGCGCGCGCCGGCCGAGGCCTGCATGATCACCGGGCTGTCGGTCTCCGCCGCGGCTTCCATGATGGCCTGGACCTGTTCCAGGTTGTTGACGTTGAAAGCCGGAATGCCGTAGCCGTGCTCGGCGGCGTGGTCGAGCAACTGGCGCATGGAGACTAGGGCCATGAGTGGTCCTCCTTAGGTACTGTCTATTGAGAGATGGTTGAAGCCTTGCTGAATGGCGTGATTTTACGGGGGAATCGAAGAAAGGTCTTGCAACGGCCGGTATCCTATCCATTCAGGTGAAACCGGACGCCCTAGCCCGGCTGATATCCGCCTTGCGGCCCAGCCCATGCGGCCCACGGCCGCGGCGCCCTTGCCCTGCTTTCCCCCGCTTGTGGCCTAGGGCCTGCCCGCGTGCGGCACATCCACCCGGGTCATCAGGATGCGGGCCTGCGGCTTGGCGCGCCGGTTGGCTTCCACGAAATCCGGCGCGGCCGCCATGAAAAGCGTTTTGCCGTCCGGTCCGCCCAGCGCGGCCGCGAAGATGCCGAATTCGCCGGTGTCGATCTGCTCGAGAATCCGTCCACCACGTTCCACGCGCACGATGCGCTTGCCGATGGCGTCGCCCACCCACAACGCGCCCTCTTCGTCCAGCGCGCCCCCGTCCGGCGCAATCTTGGACGCCGCGATCACGGCGGTCAGGTCGTCGGTTTCAGGCAGCTCGCCGAAATTGGCCCAGTCGCGGCGCGGCCCCAGCACGCCGTTGGGCTCGATGTCGAACTCGGAAATGCGGTTGGCGAAGGTCTCGTTGACGATCAGGGTCTTGCCGTCGGGCGTGATGAACGAGCCGTTGGGAAAGCACAGGCCGTCCGCCACCACCTGCGCCACACCGTCCGGATCCACGCGCACCAGCGTCGTCGTGCGCACGGGTTCGCCCGCCATGATGTCGAATCCGAAATTGCCCACGTAGGCGCGGCCCTGCGCGTCCACCACCATGTCATTGATATGGCCGCCGGTCAGCGCGGACAGGTCGGCATGCACCGACAGCGTGCCGTCCGCCTCGCGCCGCAGCACCTTGCGGTCTTTCATGGACGAGATCAGCAGGCGGCCGTCGGGCAGCCAACCCAGCCCCGACGGTTGCTGCGGGACCAGACAGACGCGGTCCACCGCCCCCTGGAGCGTCACGGTAATGACCTGCCCCGTATAGAAGTCCGAGGCCCACAGGCGGTTTTCGTGCCAGCGCAGCCCTTCCAGATAGGTGTAGCCGGAAGCCAGTACGGACAATTCGCGATTCGGCATTGCTTTGTCTCCTTTGTCGCCCCGCGCGGGGCTGGTTCCCAGGTGGCGCCCGGCCTTCCTGACGAGGCCGGAAGGGGCATTCTGGCACGGCTGATCTGTCCCCGAACCGACAACTCGCTGTCAGGTTCACGGCGTTAACATCGCGCCCCAAGGGTTAACCCGAGCAGCACCTGGACCCTGGCATGTCCGTCACCGGACCGTCTGCCCCGCCTCATGCCGGCGGGCCTGGCCCTCTGGGCCAAGCGGCGGCTCCCCGTTATCCCGTTTTCAAATGAACACTAAGAAGCTGACGCGTTATATCGGCATCGCCATGGTGCTGGGCATCGTGGTGGGCTATGTCTGCAACAAGTTCGCGCAGACCCCGGAAGAGGCGAAGCAGATCGCCTCGTACTTCAGCCTGATCACCGACATCTTCCTGCGCATGATCAAGATGATCATCGCGCCGCTCGTGTTCGCCACCCTGGTGACCGGCCTGGCCAGCATGAGCGACGCCAGCGCGGTGGGCCGCATCGGCATGCGCGCCATGATCTGGTTTATCGCCGCCTCGGCGATTTCCCTGCTGCTGGGCCTGGCGCTGGTCAACATCTTCCAGCCCGGCGCGCACATGAACCTGGCGATCCCGGACGCGGGCGTGACTTCGGGCCTGAAGACGGGCGATTTCACGCTGAAGGCGTTCATCGCGCACGTGTTCCCCAAGAGCATTGCCGAAGCGATGGCCAACAACGAGATCCTGCAGATCCTGGTGTTCTCGCTGTTCTTCGGCGCGGCGCTGTCGTTCATCCGCGGCAAGGGCCACAACACGATCTACAACATGATCGATGAACTGGCCAAGATCATGTTCCGAGTGACCGACTATGTGATGCGCTTTGCGCCGCTGGGCGTGTTCGCCGCCATGGCCGCCGCCATCACGACCGAAGGCCTGGGCGTGCTGGTCAGTTACGGCAAGCTCATCGGCGAGTTCTACCTGGGTCTGGCGCTGCTGTGGGCCATTCTGTTCGGCGTCGGCTACCTGTTCCTGGGCAAGTCCACGTTCCGCCTGGGCGGGCTCATCAAGGAACCGACCTTGCTGGCGTTCTCGACCGCGAGCAGCGAATCGGCCTATCCGAAGACGATCGAGGCGCTGTCGCGGTTTGGCGTGTCCAAGCGCATCTCGGGCTTCGTGCTGCCGCTGGGCTATTCGTTCAACCTGGACGGCTCGATGATGTATCAGTCGTTCGCGGTGCTGTTCATCGCGCAGGCCTACAACATCGACATGAGCTTCACGCAGCAACTGACCCTGCTGCTGGTGCTGATGGTGACCAGCAAGGGCATGGCTGGCGTGGCGCGCGCCTCGCTGGTCGTGGTGGCCGCGACGCTGCCGATGTTCCATCTGCCGGAAGCCGGCCTGCTGCTCATCATGGGCATCGACCAGTTCTTCGACATGGGCCGCACCGCCACGAACGTGGTCGGCAATAGCCTGGCCACGGCCGTGATCGCCAAGCTGGAAGGCAAGGAAGAAGGCAGCGAAGAAGGCACCGATGATGCCGCGTCCGCGCAGGCTTCGAACGAGGCGCCGCCCAGCCGGCCCGCCAGCCAGAACGCATAAGTGAAACGGGCCGCTAAGGCCCGTTTTACATGGGAGGCGCCCGCTTGACCGGCGCGGGCGGCCGGGCGCAACATAAAGGCCCATTTCGACCACGTACCGGCGCGGCGCGCATGGGCGCCGCGTCTGGCCCGCACACCATGAATCTTCTGTCTACCCGGGCGGCCGCGGCCGCCGCGCTTGCCGCCGGCCTTTTTGCGGCAGTACCCGCCGCGCATGGCTGGACCCGCATTTCGTGCGACCTTGCCGGCACCGTTGCCACGTTTCCCACCACCTTCCGCCAATTCCGCACCGACGGCACGGAACTGACACAGGTGCTGTTCAAGCTGAAGGTGAAGGCTGCCGACATACCGGACGGCGAACGAGCCGACACCGACTGCGCCGAATTCGTGAACAAGGACGTCGACGTGGTGCTGGAGAACGTGGCCGCGCGCAACATTATGCGCGGCAAGCCCTTGAAGGTGCGCTACAAGTACGACGAATCGCTGGGGCAGACGCTGGCGACCAAATATGAACTGGCGCGCTGAGCCTGCCCCCGGTGTCCTGACCGCGGTATCAGTCGCGCGGTATCAGTCATTGACCGAGCAGGACACGGGCGCGCCGTCTTCGAATTCCACGTCGTAGGTGTGCACAGGATCCCAGGGCAGCGTGAACCACAGTTCGTAGCCATCGCCGTCTTCGTCGAACAGCCACAGCGCGCGCAGCACGGCTTTTTCGGCCATGGCTTCGGCGGTTTCTTCGGCCAGGAGCTGGTCGTCTTCGATGCCCAGCTTTTTGTAGTGCTCGTACGAATAGTTGTCGAGGAGGAACTCGGCAGCGGCAAGAATCTGTTCGTCCAGGTTGTCAATGATGGCCTTGACCACCTTGGAGGCGCCGGCAAGGGGCTCTTCGCCGTCCGTCTGGATCATGACGTGAATGGGGGGCCGACCCTCTCCGGCGGGGACGTTTTCCGCCGCCCACAGATCGGGTTCTTCGAGGTCCTGGGTGAAATTGAATCGTGCCATCGGGGGCTCCGTAAATTGAAACGGCAAGCCGGAAAAGGCAGCGGCTTGCCCTAGGCCGTGAGACCTTTCAGCCATTTAACCAGATGCCGGCTCCTGCGTCTGTGGCGGGAAGCGACGTTTTTGCGCCTAGGACATGCGCACGTCTTGCCAGACCGGCGCGGGGCAAGGCGCGGACCGCCCCTGGCGTTATCTGCCCTCGACTCCCGCCTGCGCAGGCGCCGCCGCATTCGCGCACAAGTCCAGCAGAATGTCGGAAAACTGCGATTCCGCCGTCAGCGCCTGTTCCCGCTTCCGCCGGATCAGGTTGATCGGCGGCAGCTCCCAGCCGAAATCCCATGGCACCATGCCCAGCCTGCCGCGCTGGCACAGTTCGCGTGCGATGTCCTCGGGCACCACCGAGATCGACGACTCGTTCAGCGACAGGATGCCCTCGATCACGTCCGTGGAGTAGGCCTCCAGCACCGGCGACGGCGGCTGCAGCCCGGCGCGGATGAAATGCTCCACGATCAATTGCCGCGTCGGCGTGTTGGCCGCCGGCAGCACCCAGTCCAAGGCCGCGACGGCAGCCCAGTCCGGCTTGCGCCGCGCCAGCCGCTGGGCCAGCCTGCCATGCGCTATAAGACGGGGCCGCTGGCGATACAGCACGCGATGCATCAGGTCTTCGTGCATCACCGTGGACGTGGCGCGGCTGATGATGCAATCCAGTTCGTGCTGGCGCAGCATCGGCACCAGGTGATCCGTCGTGGCGCGGTGCAGGCTCAGCGTCACGCCGTGGCGCTGATGCAGGCGGCTGATGGCGGCGGTCAGCAAGGCGCTGGACACGTACGGCACCACCCCCACGTGCAGATGCGCCGACCGTCCGGCATGCAGCGCCTCGACCTCCCGCTCCCACAGATCCAGGTCACTGAGCATGTGCCGCGCGCGCACCAGCGCCAGATTGCCCAGGGCGGTCGGCTGCAACCCGCTGCCCGTACGCAGGAACAGCGGCGCGCCAAAAATGTCCTCCATTTCGGCCAGCGCCTTGGTCACCGCAGGTTGGCTGATGCCGGTCTGCGCGGCGACGCGCGTCAGCGATTTATGGCGGTCGATGTTGACCAGCAGCGTCAGATGACGGTGCTTGAGTCGGTTGGCAAGACGGACGGCATCCGGGCTCATGGCAGTTTTCTCTATAACCACTTGGTTATGCAATTATGCCCACAAAGATAAAACCAGTTATTTCAGGACCCTATACTGCTTGCATCCTTTTCTGCCTTGCGGACCCGCCCGATGAATCCGTCCTTCACCACCCGACCTGAAATACGCGGCACATTCGGCGTGGTGTCGTCCACGCACTGGCTGGCGTCGCAAGTGGCCATGAGCGTGCTGGAACGGGGCGGCAATGCCTACGACGCCGCCGTGGCCGGCGGTTTTGTGCTGCAGATTGTCGAACCGCACCTGAACGGGCCGGGCGGCGAAGTCCCCATCCTGTTCTGGAGCGAGCGCGAGCAACGCATGCGCGCACTGTGCGGACAGGGTCCGGCGCCCGCGCTGGCGACGCCGGCGTACTTTCGCAAGATGGGGCTGGACCTGGTGCCGGGAATCGGCCTGCTGCCCGCGACGGTGCCCGGCGCGTTCGGCGCCTGGCTGACGCTGCTGCGCGACTACGGCACGTGGGAGCTGGCCGACGTGCTGCAGCCGGCCATCGGCTATGCGCGCGACGGATTTCCGCTGGTGCCGCGGATCTCGCAGGCGATTCTGGCGGTGCAGGCGCTGTTCCGGGACGAATGGAAGAGTTCGGGCGACGTCTGGCTGCCGGGCGGCCGCGTGCCCGCCCCCGACGCGCTGTTCCGCACGCCCGCCATCGCAACCACCTACACCCGCATCCTGGATGAAGCGCACGCCGCCAGCACCGACCGGCGCGGCCGCATCGACGCCGCGCTGGACCTCTGGTATCGCGGTTTCGTGGCCGACGCCATCGACAGCTTCTATACGAACGAGGCCGTGCTCGACACCACGGGGCAGCGCAACCCCGGGCTGCTGCGCAAATCGGACCTGGCCGACTGGCGCGCCACGTACGACGAACCGCTGACCACGCAATATGGCCGCTACACGGTGGCCAAATGCGGTGTGTGGTCGCAAGGGCCGGTGCACCTGCAACAGCTCGCGCTGCTGCGCCATCTGGACGTCGACAAACTGGACCCGCTGTCGCCGCAGTTCGTGCACCGCATCGCCGAGGCCGCCAAGCTGGCATTCGCCGACCGCACCGCCTGGTATGGCGATCCCGATCACGTCCAGGTGCCGCTCGCGGCCCTGCTCAGCGACGACTATGCGCGAGCGCGCGCCGCCGGCATCGGCGAACGCGCCTCGGCCACGCTGCAGCCCGGCAGTCCCGGCGGACTTGCGCCGCGCCTGCCCGACCTGGATGCCGCGATCCGCACGCTGGCCGCGTCGGACACGCGCTACGGCGTGGGCGAACCGACCTTTGCCGCGTTGCCGCCCGTCTCGGAGTGGGCGACGCGCGAGCTGTTCGTGGGCGACACCTGCCAGATCGACGTCATCGACCGCGACGGCAACATGGTGGCCGCCACACCATCGGGCGGCTGGCTGTCGTCCAGCCCCGTCGTGCCCGAGCTGGGCTTTTCGCTGACGACCCGTCTGCAGATGACCTGGCTGGACGACGGCGTGCCGGGCCAGTTGCAGCCGGGCAAGCGTCCCTGCACCACACTGTCGCCCGGCCTGGCGCTGCGCGACGGGCTGCCGTACATGGCATTCGGCACGCCCGGCGGCGACCAGCAGGACCAATGGACCGTCGCATTCTTTCTGCGGCATGCCATGGGCATGAACCTGCAGGCGGCCATCGACGCGCCGTCCTGGCACATTGATCACTTTCCCGGCTCGTTCTGGCCGCGTTCGCAGACGCTGAACCGGCTGACGGTGGAATCGCGCATGCCCGCCGCCACGCTGGACGCGCTGCGCGCCGCCGGCCACGACGTCAAGGTCGGGCCGGACTGGTCCGAAGGCCGCATCAGCGCCTGCACGCGCGAGCCGGCCGCGGGCGGACAGATGCTGCTGCGCGCGGCGGCCAATCCCCGCGGAATGCAGGGCTACGCCGTCGGCCGCTGAATCGATTTTCATACGACCGGCTCTCAGAAGCCGGACACAACGCAAGGGGTAAACACCATGACACTGCACTTCAAACGACTGCTGCGCACGTTCGCGCTGGGCCTGGCGATGGCCGCGCCCGCCCTATCGCACGCCGCCTGGCCCGAAAAGCCCATCACGCTGGTCGTGCCGTGGGCCGCCGGCGGATCCACCGACATCCTGGCGCGCGTGCTGTCCGAAGGCCTGACGCAATCGCTGGGCCAGCCGGTCATTGTCGAGAACCGCTCGGGCGCATCGGGCAACATCGGCACGGCCTTCGTCGCACGCGCCAAGCCGGACGGCTACACGCTGCTGGTGGGCTCGATGAGCACGCACACGATGAACCAGGCGCTCTATTCCAACATGCCGTTCGACGGCGTGAAGGACTTCACGCCCATCGCCGAGCTGGCCCTTGTGACCAACACGATGGTGGTGCATCCGTCGGTGCCGGCATCCAACCTGAAGGAATTCATCGCGTACGCGAAGGCCAACCCCGACACCGTGGCGTATGCCTCGGCGGGCCAGGGCTCGACCAACCACCTGAGCGCGGTGCTCTTCGAAAAGGCCGCCGGCGTGAAAATGATGCACATCCCCTATCGCGGCGGTGCGCCTGCGGTTCTGGATACGGTGGCAGGCCGCACGCAGGTGCTGTTCAGCGCCGGCACGCAGACGCTGCCGCACGTGCAGTCGGGCAAGCTCAAGCTGCTGGCCGTCACCGAGGAACAACGCTCGCCGCTGCTGACCGACGTGCCCACCGTGGCCGAAACGCTGCCGGGGTATGAGCTGGCGGTCTGGTACGGGGCGTTCGGTCCGGCCGGCATGCCGCCAGAACTGGCTGCCAGGCTGAACCGCGAGATCAACGTGATCCTCAAGCGGCCCGACGTCATCAAGAAAATGGGCGACATGGGCGTGCTGCTGACCGAAACCACGCCCGAGCAGTTCGGCCAGATCCTGGCGCGCGATGCCGACAAGTACGGCAAGCTGATCAAAGAACTGGGAATCACGGCGGAATGACGGACGCATCTCCCAGCCCGGCGCTGGCCGGCGTGCAGGCCATCGCCCGCGCCTACGCGGACGGCCAGCCGGCCGCCGCCTTCCAGGCAATCGACGACTATGCGCGCCTGCACCTGGCGCACGCGTTGTGCACCGTGAATCGCTACGATGCCGACGCCATGCGCGTGGTGCGCCTGTACAGTTCGAACCCGCAGGCGTACCCGCCGGGCGGCAGCAAGGACAAGACCGGCACGGCATGGGGCCGGCACGTGTTGCTGGAACAGCGGGTGTTCGTGGGCGAGGGAGAGGCGGCCATCCGCGAATTCTTCAACGACCACGATGCGATCCGCAGTCTGGGACTGCAATCGGTCATCAACGTGCCGGTCGCGTATGACGGCGTGTGCCTGGGCACGGTCAACTTCCTGATGCCGCGCCCGGCGGTGTCGGACGACGACATTCACGCGGCGCGCGTGGCGGGTCTGCTGGCGCTGCCGGCGTTCCAGGCGCTGCTGCGGGCGGCGTGAAGGGGGTGGCGCGGATGCCGTGAGGGTTACGGTATCTGCCGCCGACGCCCGCCGTCGGGAACTTCCGCCGTCGGCAACTCCCGCCGCGGGAACGCCCGCCGCGGGAACGCCCGCCACGGCAATCGCCCGCCGCGGGAAAGGCCCGCCCCGGGAAAGGCCCGCCCCGGGAAAGGCCCGCCCCGGGAAAGGCCCGCCCCGGGAAACGCCCGCCCCGGGAAACGCCCGCCCCGGGAAAGGCCCGCCCCGGCAACGATCTGAAAGACATCTGTCACAAATGCCGAAGTCGCGGGACGGCGCCGCAGTTATATTGGACCTATTTCCCCCATTGCCTGGCGCTCATCATGATCAAAGGTTCCTGCCTCTGCGGCCGCGTTGCCTACGAGATCAACGGTCCGCTCACCGATGCCCTCAACTGCCATTGCGTGATGTGCCGCAAGACGCACGGCGCGGCCTTCCGCAGCCGAGCGACGGTCCAGTCGAAGGATTTCGCCTGGACGCAGGGCGAGGACCACGTGACTTGGTACGCGTCGTCGCCCGGCAATTACCGGGGATTCTGCGAGGCTTGCGGCACACCGCTGCTCAGCCGCTTTGACCAGACGCCCGACGTCTACGGCCTGCCGCTCGGCGCGCTGGACGACGATCCGGGCGTCAAGCCCCAGGCGCATTACCACGTCGCCAGCAAGGCGCCGTGGTACGACATCACGGACGCGCTGCCCCAGCACCCCGGCGCCATGGACGAAGCCCCGGAGCACGAGCCGCAGGTATCGCCGCTGACCTTTTCGCACGGAAGATGAACCCACGTCCGGCTCCGGACTTCACAGGAGACTGATATGAGCGACTACGGCGTCGTACTGGACCCGACCACCTTGCAATTCACGCGCAGGCTGCCTGCGAGCGTGCAGGAGGTGTGGGCCTGGCTGACGGAATCCGACAAGCGCGGCCAGTGGCTGGCATTCGGCGACATGGACCTGATGGAGGGCGGCGGCGTCACCCTGCGGTTCCTGCATGCCGACCTGTCCTCCGTGCGCGAACCGACGCCCGAGGCCTACAAGCCCTACGAGGAAGGCCTGACCACGCAGGGCCTGATCACCCGGTGTGAACCGCCGCACGTCCTCAGTTACACCTGGGGCGGCTCGGCGGGCGCCCCGTCCGAAGTGACCTTCGAGGTGTCCCCTGAAGACGACGGCGCGCGGCTGGTGCTTACGCATCGCAAGCTCGCCACGCGGAATGACATGGTGGACGTGGCGGGCGGTTGGCACACGCACTTGAACGTGCTGGCAGCCCGTCTGGCCGGACGCGATCCGGGCCCCTTCTGGTCGGCCAACGCCGCCTGGGAAGCCGAATACCAGCGCCGCATCCCGCGCCGATAGAGTCGTTCAAGCGCAACTATCGCGGCCGAATCCGGGATAAAAGCTGGCTAAACCGCCGGCTTTGCAGTAACATAAACCCGTGATTTTTCCACAAAAACCGGACTTCGGTCATCCTGCGTGCCAACCTGTAGCGCCCGAGAAAGGGCGCTACTGAATGAACGTCAGCGACGCGAACGAGATCCGGTTTTTTATTGGGGCCGCCCCTGTTGGGTGCACCCCGTCACTGCCCAGAACGCCGCTGCAGTCCCCGTGGCACCCGGCGTTGCCGCAGACTCGGCAACCCCGCTTCATCCGGCAAGGTGCCCGCAGCACCCCCGCCGCGACCACAGCGCGCATCGCGCGCACTTACCTCAGGGCGCGAGTATCCGCCATTTCAGACATCCGCCCGGATGCCGTGGCCCATACCCACGCTTGCCCGAACGTTTTTTTGCGTTCAAACCGCTGGACCGGTTTATCCGAGTCCGACGCGCTTGCCGCCTTGCGCGGCGCGACATGCCGCAGGCATGCCTGCGCGTTTTGATCAAGGAGTAGAAGATGGCTAAAGAAGAACTCATCGAATTGGATGGCATTGTTGACGAAGTGCTGCCCGATAGCCGCTACCGCGTCAAACTGGACAACGGCATCGAAGTCGGCGCCTACGCGTCGGGCCGTATCCGCAAGCACCGCATCCGCATCCTCGCGGGCGATCGCGTCACCCTGGAAATGTCACCGTACGACCTGACCAAGGGCCGTATCAATTTCCGCCACAAGGACGAGCGCGCCCCCACGATGCAGCGTCCCCAGCACCACCGCCGCTAAGCCGGCCGCCCGGGCCGGCTTCTTGCCGGCGCCCGGCTCCCTCTTTTCGCGGATCCTTAAGCAGGATTCGCGCACTGCCGTAATGCGTGGATCGCCTGTTCATGAAAGAATGGCGCTCCTCGCCTGGCGCAACGCCAGGCCGGATACGCACGAAGCACGATGGACCTGAAAGAAGAATTGCAAGCCGCCGCAGACCAGCTTGCCCTCTCGCGAAGACGTTTCGCAAAGGGCGAGGAAGGCCTGCGCCTGCTGCGCCAGTCGCGCGAGGCGTTCATCAACAGCCTGCGCAATACCGGCCTGACCTACGCCGAAGCCAAGACCAAGTACGACAACTGCCTGGACGACCAGGAAGCCGGTCAGCGCAACGTGCAACAGCAGATGGAATACGCCGAGCGCATGCACCAGTATGTGCTCAAGCGCATCGCGCTCGAGGCCGAGAAGGCCTGAGCGCCGCCGCCCCGTCAGAGCGGCACTCGTCAGAGCTTGAGCCCGTCAACCCTTGAGCGCGTCAAAGCCCATACGCGTCAGGGCTTGAACGCCCCGATGAAGATCGCCGGATCGATGCGCGCATCGTTCAGGCTGACGTTCCAGTGCAGGTGCGGGCCCGTCGCCCGCCCGGTCGCCCCCACCTTGCCCACCACGCCGCCGCGCGGCACCTCGTCGCCGACCTTCACCGAGATCGCCGACATGTGGCAGAACATGCTGACGAAACCCTGGCCATGGTCCAGGAACACCGTCTTGCCATTGAAGAAATAATCCCCCACCAGCACCACCACCCCGGCCGCCGGCGCCTTGATGGGCGTACCGGCCGGTACGGCGAAATCCAGGCCCGAATGCGGATTGCGTTCCTGGCCGTTGAAGAAGCGGCGCAGGCCAAAGGGGCTGGACAGGCGACCGCCGTCGACCGGACGATCCAGGATCAGGTTGCTGGGCGTGATGCCCGCGCGAAAGCCGCGGTAGGCCTCGACCTGTTCGGCCAGTTCCCGCTCAATGCGCTTGAGGTCGTCCGGATTCGGATCCACCTGACGCCGGTTCTTGAGCGAGATGTGCTGCGCCACGTAATCCTTGGCGCCGACCGTGAACGCCACCTGACGCGTGCCGCCGCCGTCCTTGACCTGCACCTGTTCCTGGCCAGGCTTGACGGTAAGCGGAATGCCGACCACGGCGATCCACTGCTTGCCCGCTTCCCGCACCACCAGCACGGGCCGGTCCAGGTAGGTGACCTGGGGCGCGGCCGCGCCGTCGCCCAGGCTCAGCACGGCCACGCCGCCCGGCACGCGGGCGTCGAGCTTGCGGGTGATGTAACTGGCCTGCTGCGCCCGCGCGGGCCAGGCCAGGCACACGGCAGCGGCGGCCAGCCCGGCGCGCAGGACGTCGCGGCGGTCAACCATGACGTTTACAGGCACAGGTTGGCCGGTTCAATGATGGTCTGGTCGCGGCGGGCAATGCGCGTCGACAGCCGCGCCTCGGTCTTGCCCTTCCAGTGGGTGGTCGTCAGGACGGCCTCGACGCCCAGGCTGCCGTGCAGGACGAGCTCGTACCCGTTGCGCACCGGCTTCTGTTCGAAGTTGACGTCCAGTCCCTTCCAGGCTTCCGCTACGCATTGCGTGTAGTCCTGGGCGGTGCGCTGCGTGGATCCGTAGAACACGGGATCGCGGTCGCGGACGTCTTTGACATTGGCGCAGGCCGTCAGGGCAGCCAGGGCGGTAAGGGACAGGATGGTACGAACCTTCATGACGATGAAAACTCTCGGTCAGCAGGGGTTGATCGGGGCGGCCAACTATACCGCACGGTCTTGGCGGGGCGAGGCCCCGCCATGGTGTGCCGCGACGGCCAGCCACCGCGCAAGGCGATGCGGCGTTGTCGCCCGCGCTACGCTTGCGCGGGCCGCCGGGCGGACTTAGGGCGGAAGGCCGCGATGACCTCGGGGCGCGTTTCGGCGTACGGGCCGCCGATGAGGTCGATGCAATACGGAATGGCAGCGAAGATGCCGGGCACCAGCACGGCCCCGTCGTCGCCCTTGAGTCCTTCCAGCGTCTCGCGGATGGACTTGGGCTGGCCCGGCAGGTTCACGATCAGGGCGGCATGGCCGTCCGTTTCGCGGATGACTGCCACCTGCCGCGACAGGATGGCCGTGGGCACGAAACGCAGGCTGATCTGGCGCATCTGCTCGCCAAAGCCCGGCATTTCCTTGGTGCCGACCGCCAGCGTGGCCTCGGGCGTGACGTCGCGCCGCGCGGGGCCGGTGCCGCCGGTCGTCAGGACGAGGTCGCAGCCGCAGCCGTCGACCAGTTCGATCAGGGTCTCGGAGATGCGGGCGGGCTCGTCGGGAATCAGCCGCTCAACCGCCTGCCACGGCGACACCAGCGCGCCGCCCAGCCATTCGCGCAGCGCGGGCAGCCCCTGATCCTGATAGGCGCCGGTGGAGGCGCGGTCGGAAACGGACACCAGCCCCACGATGAGTTCGTCGGGGTGGCTGCGGGCGATACGGGCAAGGTCGGTCATGGCGAAAGGGGAAATCCGGCGGTGAAGCGCCGCGGCGGCGGCGGCAGGCGGTGCGGCGGGCCAGGGGTCCCGGACGGCGGCGCGACATCGATGCTATCGCATTCTGCTGGCCGGCATGCGGCGGGCGCGGGCGGCGTCTGAGCGGAGTGCGACCGGGGCGGTCCGGAGGGGCCGGAGTGGCCGGGGTGGCTGGGGAGGCTGGGGCGGGCCGGAGTGGACGGAGTGGCTAGGGTGGCTGGGTGGGCCGGGGTGGCCGGGACCAAGTGTCGCAAAAAGGGGAATCGGCGCGCCGCCCAGGGTTTCCCGCGCTTGTTTGCGTCATGGCCGCTGGATAACATCCGCTAACAATACCGCCCCTTTGTCCCGGCGCGACGCATTTTCGGGTTTCCCATGTTCAAACGCACCCTTCGGCAGCACGCGCTTGCCGCGGCGCTGGCCCTGTCCGCCGCGGCCGTGGCCGGCTGGGCGGCCCTGCACACGCTGGCCCTGAAGACCGAACCGGTGCCCGCGGCCGCACCCGGCATCTACATCCCCAACCTGGGCAATACGCTGGACGAACAGACACGCAATCTGTCGCGGCTCAGCCAGGCGCTGCGCACGGGCGACCGCCTGGTGATCCTGGGGTCGTCGGAGCTCACCAGCAACGACCTGCGCTTCGTGCCCTACCGCTTCCTGGCCGACGAACTGCAGATGCCCGTCCTGGCGTACGGCCATTCCGGGTTCCAGTCGCTGGGCATGCAGTTCGTGCTGGCGGCGCTGGCCGATGATCTGTCGCCGGCCTCGCGCGTGGTCGTGATGCTGTCGCCGGGTTGGTTCGACGGAGAGGGCGGATTGGGGCCCGACGAGTTCAAGGAGCACGCCAACCCGCTGCTGCCCCGGCTGCTGCGCCAACCCGATGGCAGGTCCGAAGTCTTGAGGTGGCTGGACGCCAAGGGCGACGCGGGCGTGTACTGGTCGATGGCGGCCGAGCAGGCATACGTGTTCCGTCAACGGCTGGCCAGCCTGTGGGCGCCGGCTTACGCCGCCCCCATTCCCGAACGGGAACGCGAAGGCCCCGCGGCGGCGGCGCGCGTGGTGGACTGGGACGCTTTGGCCGGTCAGGCGCAGGCCGCCGAGCAGGCGCTCATGACGGACAACCGCTACGCCGTGCGTGACGACTTCTTCAACAAGTATCTGCGCAGCATCCCGGAGGGCGGCAAGACCGCCTACCAGCCCCAGCCCCTGACCGGCCGCGACGAATTGCGCGAACTCGACGCCCTGATGGCGCTGCTGCACCAGCATCACGTCAACGCGCTGTTCGTCATGCAGCCGCTGCACCCGATGGTCTTCAACGACCTGGCCCGGTTCGACCCGATACAGCAGCAGGTCGCCGGCCTGTGCCAGCGTTATGCGATGACCTGCATGGACATGTACGACGCGCCCTTCGAGGTCGGCACGCTGCGCGACGTGCAGCATCTGGGCGAGCTGGGCTGGCTGCGCGTCAACCAGAAGATCGCCGAGGTATTCCGCCCATGAAAAGAACGCTGTGGCTCTGCATGCTGTACCTGGGAATCCTGGCCGTGATGGTCATCCAGGCGGATACGTCCGCCAATCTGGGCAAGCCCATGGAGATCGAATTCCAGTATTCGAAGTTCTAAGATTTGGGGGCCGCTTCATTCAGGGACAGGTCATAAATCTGCAATAATCGGGGCATTCTCGCCGGAACCTCGCCCCCTCCCCCATGTTCGACCTCTTCCACGGCCTAGACCTTTGGGTTGGCCTCAGTCTTGTGCTGGCCCTGACATTCGTCCTGGCCTTCGAATTCATCAACGGCTTTCACGACACGGCAAACGCCGTGGCAACGGTCATCTACACCAAGGCCATGCCGCCGCATCTGGCGGTCGTCCTGTCCGGCATCTTCAACTTCCTGGGCGTCCTGCTGGGCGGCGTGGGCGTCGCCTATGCCATCGTCCATCTGCTGCCCGTCGAACTGCTGATCAACGTGGACACCGGCCGCGGGCTGGCAATGGTCTTTGCCATGCTGGCGGCGGCCATCGCCTGGAACCTGGGCACCTGGTACTTCGGCATTCCGGCGTCCAGCTCGCACACGCTGATCGGCTCGATCCTGGGCGTGGGCCTGGCCAATGCGCTGATCACCGACCTGCCGCTGGGCGAAGGCGTGAACTGGGGCAAGGCCATCGACATCGGCCTGTCGCTGGTGGCCTCGCCCATCGCCGGGTTCGCGGTGGCAGGCCTGCTGCTGCTGGCGCTCAAGCGCTGGCTGCCGCTGTCCAAGATGCACAAGACCCCCGAACAGCGCCGCGCCATCGACAACAAGAAGCACCCGCCGTTCTGGAACCGCCTGGTGCTGGTGCTGTCGGCCATGGGCGTGAGCTTCGTGCACGGCTCGAACGACGGCCAGAAGGGCATCGGCCTCATCATGCTGGTGCTGATCGGCATCGTGCCGGCCAACTTCGTGCTGGACACCCACAGCACCACCTACCAGATCGAACGCACCCGCGACGCCGCCAACCACCTGATGGTGTTCTACCAGCGCAACGAAGCGCTGCTGGGCGATTTCCTGGCGCTGCGCCGCGTCGACATCCAGGAAGACCTGCCCGCCAATTTCCGCTGCGACCCCGCCCTGACCGTACCGACCATCATGGCGCTGCAAAAGGACCTGCACGGGGTTTCCAACTACGCCGACCTGTCCGCGCAAAAGCGCATCGACGTGCGCCGCTACCTGCTGTGCCTGGACGACACCGCCAAGAAGGTGGCGCGCCTGGAAGGGCTGCCCGCCCGCGAGGCCGCCGACCTGCAACGCTTGCGCGCGGACCTGACCGCCACCACCGAATACGCGCCCTTCTGGGTGATCGTGGCCGTGGCGCTGGCGCTGGGCGCCGGCACCATGGTCGGCTGGCGCCGCGTGGTTCTGACCGTCGGCGAAAAAATCGGCAAGCAGGGCATGACCTACGCGCAGGGCATGTCGGCGCAGCTGACCGCCGTGGGCGCCATCGGTCTTGCCAACGTCTTCAGCCTGCCGGTGTCCACCACCCACGTGCTGTCCTCGGGCGTGGCGGGCACCATGATCGCCAACAAGACGGGGCTGCAGGGCAACACGGTGCGCAACATCCTGCTGGCCTGGGTGCTGACGCTGCCCGCCTCGATGCTGCTGGCCGCCGGCCTGTTCTGGATCGGCGTACAGATCGCGGGCTGATCGCAGCCTGACCGATTCGGCCGTGCAGGCAATCTGCACGGCCGCTGCAACACTCTGGGTAGCGCGCCGGCCTATGCGCCCGCGCCCGGCGCCGTCTACGATGGCGCCATGACACCCGCATCCCCTACCCTGCATTACATCTTCGATCCGCTTTGCGGCTGGTGCTACGGCGCCGCGCCGCTGGTGGAGGCCGCCCGCGCCGTTCCGGGCCTGAACATCGAGCCGCATGGCGGCGGCATGATGACCGGCAGCAACCGCCAGCCGGTCACCGACGCCCTGCGCCGCTACGTCATGCCGCACGACGAGCGCATTGCGGGCCTCACCGGCCAGCCGTTCGGCGCCGATTACTTCGACGGCCTGCTGCGCGACAGCGGCGCCGTGTTCGATTCCGAACCGCCCACCACCGCCATCCTGGCCGCGCAAACGCTGGCGGGCCGCGGCCTGGACCTGCTGCATCGGCTGCAGCGTGCGCATTACGTGGAAGGCCGGCGCATCGCCGATCCCGCCGTGCTGCGCGCGCTGGCCGTTGAAATCGGCCTGGACGCCGAGGCCTTCGACGCTGCCTACGAACAGGCACAGGGCGCCGAGACTGCCGCCCACATTGCCGCCAGCCGCCGGCTGCTGGCGCAAGTCGGGGGCACGGGCTTTCCGACGCTGGCGCTGGAGCGCAACGGCGCTTTCACGCTGCTGGAACCCAGCCGGTACCTCGGCCGTCCCGAGCAATGGCGCGACCACCTGACGGCGCGCATCCAGGGCGGCGTCTGACGTCGCGGCTCAGGACTCTTCGATATCGCCGTCGCGCTGCAGAGCGCGGTGCATCGCCGGACGCTCACCCAGGCGTTCGGCGTACGCATTGAACACGGGCGTTTCGGGCACGATCTTCATCCGCATCATGTACTGCAGCGAGCCGCCCAGCACGATGTCCACAGCGGAGAACCTGTCGCCCAGGAAAAACGGCCGCGCCTGCAGCACCCGCGTCAGCACCTCTTCGACCTCGTCGGCCGACCCCCATCCCAGCGCGGCCTGATGCGGCGTCTTGAACGCCCGCTCGACCATCGCAGGCTCGAACACGCCCGTGGAATACGCCAGCCACGTCAGATAGGGACCGCGTTGCGGGTCGCCCACGACCGGTCCCAACCCCGCCTGCGGAAACAGGTCGGTCAGGTACACCGCGATGGCGGGCGTTTCAAACACGGGCACGCCGTCATGCACCAGCGCCGGCACCTTGCGGTGCGGATGGATGTCGATGTAATCGGCAGGCATGTGCCCCGTGCTGTCGTGGCCGCGGATCGACACCATCTCGGTGTCGTAGGGCACGCCCAGTTCCTCGAGCAGCCACAGTATCCGGAACGACCGCGAACGCGGTGCGTGGTAGAGCGTAAGCATGGTCGGTCTCCTTGGGGGATCGGACCATTTTGCCCTGCGGGCCGCTACGCCGCCAAGGCCAGCAATATCCCGTATCCGCCCATGCCGAGCAGCACGGCCACGCCCGTGTTGCTGACCAGGCGCGCCGCCACGCCCGTGACGACAAGCCCGCCCACGTACGGCGCCATGTGAGCGGCCTCGTCGGCCGCGCCCAGCAGATCCGGCACGATGACGGCGGCGGCGATGCCCGCCAGCAGCGACGGACCCAGCGCCGACAGCGCCGAGCCCTCGCGGGACAGGTGCCGCAACAGCCGGCTGCGCTCGGACAGCATGAACGGCAGGGCGCGCGTGAGGTAGGTAATGACCGCCATCGCAATGACGGCGCCCCAGAATTCCAATCCGCTGGCGTTCATGCGGGCCTCCTGAATCGATAGGCGGCGCAGCCGATGACGGCGCCTGCCAGGATGGCGAGGCTGGTGTATCCCAGCGCAGCCACCAGTCCGGCGCCGATGACGGCGGCCAGGATGGGCAGTCCCATGCCGCGCCGGGCGCTCTGGCACACCAGCGCCATGAACAGCGCGGGCAGCGCAAAGCGCATGACTTGCGACAGCATCGGATAGTGCCGCTCGAGGCCGTCGCCGGCGTACACGCCCACGGCGGTGCCGGCGATCCACGTCAGCCAGGCGCCCAAGCCCAGCGCGACCATCCAGCCCTGGCGCCGGGCGGGTTCCACGCCCTGCAACCGGTTGAAGGCGGTGGCGAAGACTTCATCGGTCAAAAGAAAAGCAACCTTCAGGCGATCGCGCAGCGCCGCCGGCAAAAAGCGCGACAGCAGCGGGCCATAGAGCAGGTGCCGCGCATTTAGCAGCGAACACAGCGCCACCACCCACAGCCACGGCGTGCCGGCCTTGATGGAGGCCAGCAGCAGGAACTGGCTGGCGCCCGCGTACACCAGCACGGAAATCAGGATGACCTGCAACGGCGTCAGGCCAGCCGCGATACCGGCGATGCCGAACGTCACGGCAACCGGAAAGTAGCCGATCATGACCGGCAGGCAGGATTTCAGGCCATCGATATGCGCGCCGCCGGACGGGGCGCGCGCGGCGGCGGGGGGAGTCTCCAAGGCGCTCATCGCTTTGACTTGTTGCGGCGGGCGCCCATTTTACTCAGCGGTGTGGGCGGCTTGGATTGGGGAGGCTTGGATTGGGGAGGCTTGGATTGGGTCGAACCGGCTTGGCGCGGTTCAGCGCGAATCGCCGCCAACTCAGCCCAGCGGAACGCGGCTCGATCAGACGCCCCGCGCCGTCAAGGCGTCGCGCCCAGCGCCCGCAACTGCGACTTCAGACGGCGCACCTCCTGGCTCAGGTCCAGGATGAGCGCGACGGCGTCCAGGCCGGCGCCAAAGTCATGCTCGAGCCGCCGCGCGTGCAAGGCGCGTTGCAGGTCCACGCTGTAGAAACGCCATTCCGCCGGGCCGCTGCCGCTGGCATTGACGATGCCGACTTCGACCAGCCGGGCCACCCATTCCACTTCCGCGCCGCAGGCGCGCGCCAGGTCGTCTGCGTTGAGCGGCTGCGACTTGCCGACGACGGTGGCGCTGGTGATCACTATCTTCTTCATGCTCAGACCCCGAGATTGCGGCGCGGGTTGAAGGGCAGATCCTGCTGCAGCTTGCGGTAAGCGGCCTTGGCGGCTTCGCTGTCCGCCGGCGGCAGCACCAGATCCAGGACCAGGTACAGATCACCCGGCGGATCGCCGGGGATGCCGCGCCCGCGCAGCCGCAGCTTGCGGCCGTTGCTGGACCCGGGCGGCACGGACACTTCGACCGTGCCGCCGGGCGTGGGCGCCTTGACGCTGGCGCCCAGCGCGGCTTCCCACGGGGCAACCGGCAAGGTCATGTAGAGATCTCGCCCTTCGGCGCGGTAGCGCGGATGCGGCTTGAAGCGCACTTCCAGATACAGATCGCCGCTTTCGCCGCCGCCATAGCCGGGCATGCCCTGTCCGGCCAGCCGGATGTACTGGCCTTCGCGCACGCCGGCCGGGATCTTGACGCTGAGCGTGCGGCTCTGCATGTGCGGCCGGCCCTGGTCGTCCATCTGCATGGACCGCAGGCTGATGTCGCGCGTCGCGCCCTTGATGGCGTCTTCCAGGTCGACTTCGATGGCGGCGTGATGGTCTTCGCCGCGCGTGCGGAATTCCTGCTGGCGTCCGCCGTGCCTGGCGCCCCGGCCACCAAAGAGTGACGAAAAGAACTCGCTGAATTGGGCTTCGTCGCCGGCCGCGGCGCCGCGGTGGAATTCGAAGCCTTCGTCCCATCCGGGCGGCGGTTGGAAGCCGCCCTCGGGCGAGACGCCCGCGGCCAGATTGTCGTAGGCCTGGCGCTTTTCGGCGTCACGCAGCACGTCGTAGGCTTCGTTGACGTCGCGCATGCGGGTTTCGGCGTCGCTTTCCTTGCTGACGTCTGGGTGATATTTGCGGGCGAGCTTGCGGTATGCCTTGCGGATATCGTCGTCGGATGCGCCCTGCTCCACCCCGAGAATGCTGTAGTAGTCCTTGAACTCCATGTTCCAGCTCACGTAGAGGGTTGAGGCCGCGTCCGGCACAGCCGGATCCGGCCTTGAATAGCCAGAAGATAGGGGTTATGGACCGATTTTTCAATGTGCGGCCGCGCGCCAGGGGCCGGCCGCGGAAAGCCGGTAGCCCGATTGGCGTAGTATGTGTTTTTTCGCCCGGCATTCTGGGGGCGGACCCACATTGCAGGATCCACGATGAAGATGAGCAACATCCCCTTCGGCACCACCGACTGGTCCGAAGTGGAACGCACCGAACACGCCGGCGAAACCGGCACGGCGTACTGGCGTACCCGCCAATTCGGCGACCTGCGCGTGCGCATGGTGGAATACACGGCCGGTTACCTGGCTGACCACTGGTGCACCAAGGGCCACATCCTGTTCTGTCTGGAAGGCGAACTGCACACCGAACTGGAAGACGGCCGCCAGTTCGTGCTGACCCCCGGCATGAGCTATCAGGTGGCCGATCAGGCCGAACCGCACCGCTCGTCCACGCAGACCGGCGCCAAGCTATTTATTGTGGACTGACCTTTGCAGGCTGACCTTTGCGGACTGACGCGCCCGCGCGACACGTCCGCATTGCACTTGCGTTACGCTTTGCAAACCAGCCGCCCCGCGCGGCCTGACCATACGTTACTTCGCCTGACCGGAGACAAGCTTTGGGCGCCCCGATTACGCTATACGTCGATTCCCTGTTTCTCAGCCCGTACGCCATGTCGGTCTATGTGGCGCTGACCGAAAAGCAACTGCCTTTCGAAGTGCGTCCCATCGACCTGAGTGCCGGCGAACAGCGCATGCAGCCGTTCCAATGCCGCGCGCTCACCTCGCGGGTGCCGGCGCTGACCCACGCGGACTTCAACCTGACCGAATCCAGCGTCATCGCCGAATATTTGGAAGAAGCCTTTCCCCCGCCCGAACACACCGCCCTGTTTCCGTCCGCCCTGCAGGAACGCGCCCGCGCGCGCCAGTTGCAAGCCTGGCTGCGCAGCGACCTGGGCGCCCTGCGCCAGGAACGTCCCACGGAAACCGTGTTCTACGGCGAAGCCGGCTCGCCGCTGTCCGACGACGCCCATGCAGCCGCCGCCAAACTGATCCGCGTGGCCAGCTATCTGGTCGGCGTCGGCCAGACGACCCTGTTCGACAAATGGTGCATCGCCGACACCGATCTGGCGGTCATGCTCAAGCGCCTGTCGAACGACGACCTGCCCGACACGCTGCGCGCCTACGCCGACGCCCAATGGCAACGGCCCGCCGTCCAGAAATGGCTGGAACACAACGCCGCCGCGCGGTGACCTGACCCTCATCCAAGGCGCCGCGATGCAGCTGCTGGATCACGTCTCCATCACCGTCGCCCGCCTGGACGCCGCCCGGCCGTTCTACGACGCCATCATGCGGGCGCTGGGCGCGGACAAGGTCTACGACCGTCCAGACGCGCTGGGATACGGCGAGCGCTGCGGTCCCGGCGACAGCGGCCATACCTATCTGTCGGTGTTCGCCACCCCCGACGCTTCTCCCGATCCCGCATCCGCCGCCCGGCGCCACTGGTGCTTCAAGGCGCCCACCCGGGCGGCCGTCGACGCTTTCCATGCCGCCGGCCTGGCGCACGGCGGCCGAGACGACGGCGCACCCGGCGTGCGCGCGCATTACCATCCCCTGTATTACGCTGCCTTTCTGCTGGACCCGGACGGCAACCGCGTCGAAGCGGTCTGCCATCAGTCCGATTGAGCTGGGCTGATCGGCCATTTGACGCCCCGCAAATCGTTCTGATGTTGCACCGCACCATCCGTTGCGGTGTAATGGGGAGGTCAATTTCGCCGGTTCCACTGGGGACCGGCTCGGCGGCCATCTGTCGCCGGCAGCTCATTACAGGAGATCGCCATGGCCGCATCCGGCACCGATCACACGCTCGCCCCGTCCCTCAACCCCTGGACGGCCGCCTACGAATACGCCGTGGACGCCTGGCAGCGCGGCGTGCTTTACGCAGACGTGATGCGCCAGCGCGGCAACCAGTATCACGAACACATGGCCAAGCGCGCGCCGAACGTGCTGAGCATGGAATTCGAGCTGGTGCTGGATGGCCGCGAGCTGCCCCGTCCCGTCAACTACGGTCTCTTGCGGATCAAGCCGCCGGCCGGCGTGGAAACGGACCCGATCAAGCGCCCCTTCCTGGTGGTCGATCCGCGCGCGGGCCACGGGCCGGGCATTGGCGGCTTCAAGCCGGAAAGCGAAATCGGCGTGGCCGTGCGCGCGGGGCATCCCTGCTACTTTGCGACGTTCCTGCCGCAGCCCATGCCCACCCAGACCGTCGAAGACGTGATGATGGCCGAGGCGCGGTTCCTGGAAGAAATCATTGCGCTGCACCCGGATGCCGAGGGCAAGCCCGTCGTCGTGGCCAATTGCCAGGCGGGCTGGCAGATCATGATGACCGCGGCGGTGCGTCCTGAACTGTTCGGGCCGATCATCGTCGCGGGCGCACCGCTCTCGTACTGGGCGGGCTGGCGCGGCATGAATCCCATGCGCTACGCGGGCGGCCTGCTGGGCGGAAGCTGGCTCACGGCCATGACCAGCGACCTGGGCAACGGCAAGTTCGACGGCGCCTGGCTGGTGCAGAACTTCGAGAACCTCAATCCGGCCAACACCCTGTGGTCCAAGCAGTACAACCTGTATTCCAAGGTCGACACCGAAGCCGACCGTTACCTCAGCTTTGAAAAATGGTGGGGCGGCCACGTCTTCCTGAATGGCCCCGAAATCCAGTACATCGTCGACAACCTGTTCGTCGGCAACCGCCTGGCGACCGCCGGCCTGGTGACCTCCGACGGCATCCGCATCGACCTGCGCAACATCCGCTCGCCCATCGTGGTGTTCTGCTCCAAGGGCGACAACATCACCCCGCCGCCGCAGGCGCTGGGCTGGATTCCCGAGCTTTACCAGAACGAAGCCGAAGTCCTGGCCCACGGCCAGACCATCGTCTACGCCATTCACGAAAGCATCGGCCACCTGGGCATCTTCGTGTCCGGCAGCGTGGCGCGCAAGGAACACCAGGAATTCACCTCCAACATCGACATGATCGATGTGCTGCCGCCGGGCATCTACCAGGCCGAAATCGCCGACAAGACGCCCGACACGCCCAACGCCGATCTGGCTTTTGGCAACTACGTGCTGTCCTTCGAACAGCGCAAGCTGGACGACGTGCGCGCCATCGTCGACCGCAAGGAAGAAGACGACCAGCGCTTTGCCGCGGTGGCCCGCATCTCGGACATCAACCTGGGCATGTACCGCAGCTTCGTGCAGCCCTGGCTGCGCGCCATGGTGACGCCGCAATCGGCCGAGTGGATGCAGCGCATGCACCCGCTGCGCCTGCCCTACGAACTGATTTCCGACCGCAACCCGGTCATCGCGCCCATCGCCAAGGTGGCCGAACAGGTGCGCGAGAACCGGCAGCAGGCCGCGCCCACCAATCCGTTCGTGGTGGCGCAGGAAATGTTCTCGAACTGGATCGAGACCAGCCTGAACATCTGGCAGGAACTGCGCGATTCCGCCGACGAGCGCACCTTCATGAGCGTGTATGGATCGCCGGTCGTGCAGGATCTGGCCGGCCTGGGCGCCAAGTCCGGCCCGCCGCGCCGGCACCCGGGCGTCTCGCCGGAGCATCGCCGCTTCATGGAAGACCGCGCCGCGGAACTGCGCTCGATGCTGCAGGAAGGCGGTCTGCGCGTGGCCGCGATCCGGATGCTGTTGTATGTGTCCGGCGCCGAAGGCGGCCTGGACGAGCGCAGCTTCGCGCTCATCCGCAAGATGCGCGCCGAAGCCGACAACGCGCTGACGCTGGAGGCGTTCAAGGACGTGATCCGGGAACAGGCCTTGATGATGACGCTGGATTCGGACGCCGCCATTCAAGCGATGCCCCGTCTTCTGGAGGACTCATCGGCCGCGGAAATCCGCGCCAGCCTGATCGCGATGAAGGGCGTCCTGGAAGCCGCCGAGCCGCTGAGCGACGCCGCGCGCGAAAGCCTGAACGAAATGGAGCGCATCTTCGAAGCGGCCGAACGCCGCGCGCAGCGGCGCGGACAGGGTCAGGCGCCTGCCGCGTCGCGCGGCGCCGCCGCCACGAAGTCCCCCTATCCGGTCCAGGACCTGGTCGACCTGGCAGCCGAGGTGCCCGCCAAGACCGCCCGGCCGCACCCTGATGCGGCGGGTAAGGCCGTGAATGAGGCGGAGCCGGCCAGGAAGGCCGCGCCGTCCGCATCGAAGAAGGTTGCATCGAAGGGTGCGTCCAACGGTACGTCCAACGGCGCGTCCAAAACGGCATCGAAGTCCCCGGCAAAGCCGGCAGCTAAAGCATCCAAGACTGCAGCCAAGACTGCGGCCAATGGCGCCGCCAAGACAGCGTCCAAGTCCGCACCGAAGTCCGCAGCCAAGTCCGCATCCAAGTCTGGCGCGGACGCGACCCCGGCCAAGGCGCCCGCCAAGCGCGCGACCGCCGCCCGTCAACCTGCCAAGGCCTGAGACCCATGAGCCTCCCGACCTCCACGCACTACGACAAACTCATCGCGCGCGCGCAAACGCTGGAGGCGGCGCCCTGCGCGATCGCCCATCCCTGCGATGAACCGTCGCTGTCGGCCGCCCTGGAAGCGCGCGATCTGGGCCTGCTGCGGCCCATCCTGGTCGGTCCCGAAGGCAAGATCCGCGACACGGCCGCGCAGTTCAAGCTGAACCTGGGCGACGCCCGCATCGTCGATGCGCCGCACAGCCATGCCGCCGCGGAGTCCGCCGTGGCGCTGGTGCGCAGCGGCGAGGCCTCCCTGTTGATGAAAGGCAGCCTGCACACCGACGAGCTGATGCACGAGGTCGTAGCGCGCACGACGGGCCTGCGCAGCGGCCGGCGCATCAGCCATGTGTTCATCATGGAAGTGCCGACCTACGCCGAGCCGCTCTTCATCACCGACGCGGCCATCAACATCTTTCCGGATCTGGAAACCAAGGCCGACATCATCCGCAACGTGATCGACCTGCATCTGGGATTGGGTCTGGGCGAACCGCGCGTGGCGATCCTGTCGGCGGTCGAACAGGTCACCCCCAGCATCCCCAGCACCATCGAGGCGGCCGCCCTGTGCAAGATGGCCGACCGCGGCCAGATCGCGGGCGGCGTGCTGGACGGCCCGCTGGCGCTGGACAACGCGATCAGCCCCGACGCCGCGCGCATCAAGGGCATCCGCTCGCCGGTGGCCGGCGTGGCCCAGGTGCTGGTGGTGCCCGATCTGGAAGCCGGCAACATGCTGGCCAAGAATCTGACCTTCCTCGCCAACGCCGAGGCGGCCGGCATCGTGCTGGGCGCACGCGTGCCGATCATCCTGACCAGCCGCGCAGACAGCCCGCGTTCGCGCCTGGCGTCGTGCGCGGTGGCGGCGATCTACGCCAATCACCTTGCCCAGCAGCAGGCCAGACCGCTGGCCTGAACATTCCCAGCCCCGGCCTGCCCCCGCGGGCCGCCGAGCGACTTGTCTCAACGTGGAAGCACACCGCCATGAGCGACACCATCCTCGTCATCAACGCCGGCAGTTCCAGCATCAAGTTCTACCTGTACGACATCGACGACAAGCATGAACTGGCGCCCCGGCTGGGCGGCCAGCTTGAAGGCATCGGCACCACGCATCCGCGCCTGCGCGTGCGCGACGCGGTGGGCGAGACGCTGGTCGAACGCGACATCGCGCCCAGCCACGCTCCCGACGTGCCCAACGCGCAGGAAGTCGTCGGCACGTGGCTGAGCGGCCACCTGGGCGGCGCGCCGCTCGCAGTGGGGCATCGCGTGGTCCACGGCGGGCCGGATCTGTCCGAGCCGGTGCTGATCGACGACGACATCCTGGCCCGGCTTGAAACCTTCACGCCGCTCGCGCCGCTGCATCAGCCCAACAACCTGGCGCCGATCCGCGTCATTCGCGAGCGACGGCCGTGGATTCCGCAGGTCGCCTGCTTCGACACGGCGTTCCATCGCAGTCATTCCGACGTGGCCGACCGCTATGCGCTGCCCGAGCGCCTGTACCTGGAAGGCGTGCGCCGCTACGGCTTTCATGGGCTGTCCTACGAATACATCGCACAGCGCCTGAAGCAGACGCTGCCCGACATCGCGATGGGCAAGATCGTCGTCGCCCACCTGGGCTCTGGCGTATCGGCTTGCGTCATGCACCAGGGCAAGAGCGTGGACAGCACCATGGGCTTCACCGCGCTGGAAGGTCTGCCGATGGGCACGCGCCCTGGCCGCCTGGATCCCGGCGTGGTGCTGTGGATGATGGAACAGGGCATGAGCCACGACGAGATCGAGCACATGCTGTATCACGATTGCGGCATGAAGGGCCTGTCGGGCATCAGCAACGACATGCGCGAACTGCTGGCGAGCAATGCGCCGTCGGCCAAGCTGGCCCTGAAGTATTTCGCGTGGCGCGTGGCCGAAGGCATGATCGGCCTGGGCTGCGCGACGAACGGCATCGACGGCATCGTCTTCACGGCGGGCGTCGGCGAAAACTCGGCCGAGATCCGTCAGGCGATCAGCGAGCATTGGGGCTGGCTGGGCATCAAGCTGGACCCCGAGCGCAACGCCCGCCACGGGCCGCGCATCTCGGCCGACGACAGCCGCATAGGCGTCTACGTGGTGCGCACGAACGAAGAGCTGGTCATCGCGCAGCACACGCTCGCGCTCGTGAGGCAGCGATGAGCGCGCAGCTGCCGCTGGCCGGCAAGCGCGGGCTGGTGACAGGCATCGCCAACGCCGACTCCATCGCGTGGGGATGCGCCAAGGCGTTTCGTGCCATGGGGGCCGAACTGGCGGTCACCTATCTGAACGACAAGGCCCTGCCGCACGTGGCGCCGTTGGCGCAGCAGGTTCAAGCACCCTTGCTGATGCCCATGAACCTGCTGAACGACGGCGAGCTGGAAGCCGTCTTCAGCCGCATCACGGACGAATGGGGCGAGCTGGATTTCGTGCTGCATTCGGTCGCGTTCGCGCCGCGCGACGATCTGCACGGGCGAGTCACGGACTGCTCGCGCGCGGGATTTCTTCAGGCGATGGACGTGTCGTGCTGGTCCTTCATCCGTATGGCCAAGCTGGCCGAGCCCCTGATGCGCAATGGCGGCGCCCTCTTCTGCATGAGTTACTACGGCTCGCAGATGGTCGTCGAGCACTACAACATGATGGGACCGGTGAAAGCCGCCCTGGAATCCGCCACGCGTTACCTGGCGGCCGAGCTGGGTCCGCAAGGCATCCGCGTGCATGCGATCTCGCCGGGTCCGCTGAAGACGCGCGCCGCGTCCGGCATCGCGGAGTTCGACACGATGCTGGACCGCGCGCAGGCGAAGGCGCCGGCGCGCAGCCTTGTGTCGATTGACGACGTGGGCGAAGCGACTGCCTGGCTGGCCACGGATGCGGCGCGGCTGATGACGGGGCAGACGCTGTATATCGACGGTGGGTATCACATCATCGATTGACGCGGCGTGTCAGACACTCGCGGGGTGTCTGACACCCCGGTCATGTGAAGGTCAGGCCAGCGTCGCCGGCCCGCCCTGGCGCCAGCGCTCGATGGCGTCGACCGCCTGTTCCGGGCTGCCGAAGATCCTGTCCGGCCCGATCTTCTTGACCAGCCCCGAACGCTGTAGCGCCTCGCGGAACTTGCCGTGGCCGCCGGCCACCAGCAGCGTGATGCCGCGCTCGTCCAGATTGCGCTTCAGTTCATACAGCGCCTCGACCGCGTCCGCGTCGGCCTGCGTCATGGCCTCGGCATCCAACACGAACCAGTGCACGTCGCCCGCCTGCTCGATGATTTCGCGGGCGCGGCGGCGGAAGGCGTCCGCGTTGAAGAACCAGACCGAGGATTCGAACAGCCAGATCACGGCGCCGGGGACGGGCTTGGCTTGCGGATTCAGGTGCAGCTTGCCCAGCACGGTTTCACCGGGCAGCCGGCCCAGCAATGCATCCCGCGGATTGCCTGACACGTACATGGCGTAGAGCAGCGTCGCGCCCACCGAGACGGCCACGCCTTGCAACACGCCGAATCCCACGACGCCCACGGCGGCCAACACGCCGAATGCAAGCTCGATCCGCGAAATGCGCGCCAGCCGCTTGAAGGCCTGCCAATCGAAGAGGCTGGCCGCAGCCAGCAGCAGGATGGCCGACAGCGCAAACTGCGGCAGCCAGTACAGCGGCGCACTCAACAGACCCACCACGACGGCCAGCGCGGCCGCGGCGCTGATGCTGACCAGCGGCGACGAGCCACCGGCCACCAGGCCGACCGCCGTGCGCGAGTCCGCGCCCGTCACGACATAGCCCTGGAACAGCCCGGCCGCCACGTTGGCCGCGCCGAAGCCCACGAGTTCGCGATTGGGATCCACGTGTTCGCCCGTGCGCGCCGCAAAGCTGCGCGCGGTCACGATGCCGCTGGAAAAACTGACGACCAGAACGCCCGCCGCGCCCAGCAGGATGCCGTCCACGCCTTCCAGGCTGACCGGCAGATTGAAGGACGGCAGCCCGGCCGGCACGTCGCCGACCACCGCGATGCCCAGCGCCGGAAAATTGAACAGCCAGGACAGCACGCAGGTCGCCACCACCAGCAGGATGGGACCGGGCCACGACGGCCGCACGCGCTTGACGACGATCAGGAAGATGCAAGAGGCCAGGCCGAGGAACAGTGTCGGCAGCCGGATCTCGGACAGGCGGTGCGACAGTTCCATGAACGGATGAATGAGGCCGCTGTTGCGCAGTCCCACGCCGGTCAGGCCGCTGAGCTGCGACATCGCCAGCGTGATCGCGACGCCTGCCATATACCCGATGAGCACGGGCCGCGACAGCAGATTGGCCAGCACGCCCAACCGCAGGACGCGCGCGATGAGGCAGCCCACGCCCACGGTCAGCGCAATGCTGGTGGCGCCGAGCAGACGCGCTTCCGGCGTGGTCAGCGCCATGCCGGTCAGCGTGGCGGCAATCAGGGTGCAGGTGGCGGTGTCGGGACCCACGATGAGGGTGCGCGACGAACCGAAGAACGCATACGCCAGCATGCCGGCAATGGCCGCCCACAGGCCAGCGACGGGCGGCACGCCCATCATGGCGGAATAAGCCAGACCGACCGGCAGGGCCACGGCGGCGACGCTCAGCCCTGCGGTCACGTCACGCCGCGCCGATTCGCGGGTAATGCCCTGGAAGTTGGCCAGGCCAGGAATAAAGCGGAGATTCATGGTGCAGCGAGACGGATCACAAGTGAATTCCCGCCAGCAGCGGGATGACCGCCCAAGCCTACACCAACCCCAAGCCGCGCGGCGCGCGGCGAATCAAGGCGGCGGCTTTGGGTGCCGCACGCCTGGTGCGGGCGGGCGTCTGACGCCCGCCGCACGCCGCCCCTTCGCAAGGGGCGTACACAGCCGGACTTAACCCGCCGCGCGGGCTTCCAGCACGGCCACGGCCGGCAGGGTCTTGCCTTCCAGGAATTCCAGGAATGCGCCGCCGCCCGTCGAGATGTAGCCGACCTGCTCGCCGATCTTGTACTTGGCGATGGCGGCCAGGGTATCGCCGCCGCCGGCGATCGAGAAGCCGTCGGAGTCGGCAATCGCGCGGGCCACCACTTCGGTGCCGTTGGCGAATTGATCGAATTCGAACACGCCCACCGGGCCATTCCAGACGATCGTGCCCGCCTGCTTCAGGATACCGGCCAGTTGCTCGGCGGTCTTGGGGCCGATGTCCAGGATCATGTCGTCGTCGGCCACGTCGGTGGCCGCCTTGACGGTAGCTTCGGCGTCGGCGCCGAACGACTTGGCGCACACCACGTCAACGGGAATCGGCACGGCCGCGCCGCGCTTTTTCATGATGTCGATCACGGCGCGTGCCTGATCGACCTGATCGGGTTCCGCCAGCGACTTGCCGATGGACAGGCCGGCGGCCAGCATGAACGTGTTGGCGATGCCGCCGCCCACCACCAGCTGATCGACCTTGTCGGCCAGCGATTGCAGGATGGACAGCTTGGTCGACACCTTGGAGCCGCCCACGATGGCGACCAGCGGGCGCTTGGGTTCGTGCAGCGCACGGCCCAGGGCGTCGAGTTCGGCTTCCAGCAGCGGGCCGGCGCAGGCCACAGACGCGAAGCGGGCGATGCCGTGGGTGGTGGCTTCGGCGCGGTGGGCGGTGCCGAAGGCGTCGTTGACGTAGACGTCGCAAAGTGCAGCCATCTTCTTGGCCAGCGCCTCGTCGTCCTTCTTTTCGCCGACATTGACGCGGCAGTTTTCCAGCAGCACGACCTGGCCGTGATCGACCTTCACGCCGTCAACCCAGTCGCGCACCAGCTGCACGGGCATGCCCAGCAGCTCGGACAGGCGCTGGCCGACCTTGGCGAGCGAATCGGCGTCGGTCAGGACGCCCTCTTTCGGACGGCCTAGGTGCGACGTGACCATCACGGCGGCGCCGGCGTCCAGCGCCAGACGGATGCCAGGCACCGAGGCGCGGATACGGGTGTCTTCGCTGATGCGGCCGGCGTCATCGAACGGAACATTGAGGTCGGCGCGGATGAACACACGCTTGCCGGACAGGGCGCCGGCCTTGGCCAGCGCGGACAAAGTTTTGACCTTGGACATATTTGGATTCCTTCGGTAGGCGAACAAAGGGGACGAACCCATTTTCCGCAATGGCGGAAAATAAATCCGTCCCCTTATGGACTGGCGGTGTGCTTACTTGGCCGACATCAGCGCGACGGTGGTGTCGAGCATGCGGTTCGAGAAGCCCCACTCGTTGTCGTACCAGGACGAGACCTTGACCAGACGGCCCGAGACCTTGGTCAGCGACGCGTCAACGGTGCTGGAGGCCGGGTTGTGGTTGTAGTCGACCGAGACCAGGGGTTCGGTGTTGTAGTCCAGGATGCCCTTCAGTTCGCCTTCCGAGGCGGCCTTCAGGATGCTGTTCACTTCTTCGGCGGTCGTGTCGCGGCTGGCCACGAACGACAGGTCGACCAGCGACACGTTGATGGTCGGGACGCGGATGGCGTAGCCGTCCAGCTTGCCGTTCAGTTCCGGCAGGACCAGGCCCACGGCGGCGGCAGCGCCGGTCTTCGTGGGGATCATGCTCATCGTGGCCGAACGGGCGCGGCGCAGGTCTTCGTGATAGACGTCGGTCAGGACCTGGTCGTTGGTGTAGGCGTGAACGGTGGTCATCAGGCCGTTTTCCAGACCCAGCTTGTCGTTCAGCGGCTTGACCAGCGGGGCCAGGCAGTTGGTGGTGCACGAGGCGTTGGAGATGACGGTGTCCGTCGACTTCAGCACGCCATGGTTGACGCCGTAGACGATGGTGGCGTCGACATCCTTGCCGCCGGGAGCCGAGATGATGACTTTCTTGGCGCCGCCCTTGATGTGCGCGCCGGCCTTTTCCTTGGTGGTGAAAAAGCCCGTGCATTCCAGCACGACGTCGACCTTCAGGTCGCCCCACGGCAGTTCAGCCGGGTTGCGGTTGGCCAGCACGCGGATCTTGTCGCCGTTGACGACCATGAACTCGCCGTCGACTTCGACGGTGCCCGGGAACTTGCCGTGGGCGGTGTCGTAGCGCGTCAGGTGCGCGTTCGTCTTGGGATCGCCCAGATCGTTGATGGCGACGATTTCGATATCGTGCTTCTTGCCACCTTCGTAGTGGGCACGCAGGATGTTGCGGCCGATGCGACCGTAACCGTTGATGGCGACGCGAATGGTCATGACTAAGCTCCTTTTTTACAAAACTTGCTTGACGGTCTCGGCCACCTTGTCGGCGGTCAGCCCGAAGAACTTGAACAGTGCGCCGGCCGGTGCGGACTCGCCGTAGCGGTCGATGCCGACCACGGCGCCTTCCAGGCCCACGTACTTGTGCCAGAAAGCGGTGACGCCGGCTTCGACAGCGACGCGCGGCAGACCCTTGGGCAGCACGGACTGCTTCCAGGCGGCGTCCTGCTTGTCGAAGACGTCGGTGCTGGGCATGGACACCACGCGCACGGCGATGCCTTCCTTGGCCAGCTGCGCCTGGGCGTCCAGGGCGATGGCGACTTCGGAGCCGGTGGCGATGATGACGGCGCGGGCGCCCTCGGCATCGCGCAGCACATAGCCGCCGCGGGCGATGGCGTCCACCGTGGCCGCGTCGCGCGGCACGAACGGCAGGTTCTGGCGCGACAGCAACAGGGCCGTCGGGCCGCCGTCATGCACGTCCATGCCGATGCTGGCCGGGCGCGTCACAGCGGCGTTCCAGGCCACGGCGGTTTCGGCCGTATCGCAAGGACGCCACAGCGACAGGTTGGGGATGAGGCGCAGGCTGGCCGCGTGTTCGATCGACTGGTGGGTCGGGCCGTCTTCGCCCAGGCCGATGGAGTCGTGCGTGAACACGTGGACGACGCGCTGCTTCATCAGCGCGGCCATGCGGATGGCGTTGCGCGAGTAGTCGGAGAACGTCAGGAACGTGCCGCCGAACGGCAGGTAGCCGCCGTGCAGCGCGATGCCGTTCATGATGGCGGCCATGCCGAATTCGCGCACGCCGTAGTTGATGTGGCGGCCGAGCTGGATGCCCTTGTCGCCGGCGCGGACGGCGGCAACGCCCTTCCAGTCGGTGAAGTTGGAGCCGGTCAGGTCGGCCGAGCCGCCCAGCATTTCCGGCAGCAGCGGCGCCAGCGCGGCGATCGCGAATTGCGAGGCCTTGCGGGTGGCGACGGTTTCGCCCTTTTCGAGCGTGGCGGACAGGAAGGCCTTGAACTGCTCGGCGTAGCCGGCCGGCATCTCGCCCTTCATGCGGCGCGTGAATTCAGCGGCCTCGGCGGGGAATTCGGCGGCGTAGGCGTCAAAGCGCTTCTGCCATTCGGCCTGGGCTTCGGCGCCCTGCTTGCGGCCGTCCCAGCCGTCGTACACGTCTTGCGGAATCTGGAAGGGTTCCGACGACCAGCCCAGCGCGGTGCGCGTGGCGGCGATTTCGTCCTTGCCCAGCGGCGCGCCGTGCACGTTGTGCGTGCCGGCCATGTTGGGCGAACCCTTGCCGATCACGGTGCGGCAGACGATCAGCGTGGGCTTGTCCGACTGCGAACGCGCTGCCTTGATGGCGGCGTCGACAGCGGCGACGTCATGGCCGTCCACGCCGCGGACGACGTTCCAGCCGTAGCCTTCGAAGCGCTTGGCGGTGTCGTCGGCGAACCAGTGTTCCACATGGCCGTCGATGGAAATGCCGTTGTCGTCGTACAGCACGACCAGCTTGCTGAGCTTGAGCGTGCCGGCCAGCGAGCACACTTCATGCGAGATGCCTTCCATCAGGCAGCCGTCGCCGGTGAACGCATAGGTGTGGTGATCGACGAGCGTGTGGCCCGGCTTGTTGAATTCGGCGGCGAGCAGCGCTTCGGCCAGCGCCATGCCCACGGCATTGCCCAGGCCCTGGCCCAGCGGGCCGGTGGTCGTTTCCACGCCCGGGGTGATGCCCACTTCGGGGTGGCCCGGCGTCTTGGAATGCAGCTGGCGGAAATTCTTGATCTCTTCGATCGGCAGGTCGTAGCCCGTCAGGTGCAGCAGGGCGTAGATCAGCATCGAACCGTGGCCGTTGGACAGCACGAAGCGGTCGCGGTTGGCCCAGGCGGGATCTTTGGGATTGTGGCGCAGGTTGCCGGCCCACAAGGCTTGGGCGATTTCCGCCATGCCCATGGGAGCACCCGGATGCCCGGAGTTCGCTTGTTGCACGGCATCCATCGCGAGGGCGCGGATGGCATCCGCCAAGGCAAGTTTAGGGGCGGTCGGATTGCTCATTCGGAAGGCTCTTTGAAACCGGCGCGCCTACAGAGGAAATAGGGCCGGTTGAGTAGGTTGCGAAGCAGGAGATTTTAGCATCAGGGGATTTCCCGGAGGCCATCGGCCGGATGCCCTATGTAATCGCGGGTTTCGGGCGAATTGCGCGGGCAATGTAAGCTACGCGAACTTGTCACCTCCCCCACTCTCCGAATTCCGCAATACGTCATGCCCGCCCCCCGTTTCTACTGCGACGCCCCGCTGACCGCCGGCGCCCGCATCGCCCTGCCGGAAGCCCTTGCCCATCACGCCCTGCGCGTGCTGCGCCTGCGGGCCGGCGAAGCCGTCACGCTGTTCAACGGTCAGGGCGGCGAGTACCCGGCGGTGCTGGAAGTCGAGGGCAAGGCCGGCTTCGCCCAGCTGGGCGACTTCAATCCGCGCGAAGCTGAACTCGGTGGGCGCATCATCCTGGCCCAGGGCCTGCCGTCGGGCGACAAGATGGATTGGGTGGTCGAGAAAGCCGTGGAACTGGGCGCGGCCCGGGTCAGCCCCATCGCCGCGCAGCGCAGCGTATTGCAGTTGTCGGGCGCCCGGCTGGAAAAGCGCGTTGCCCACTGGCAGCGCATCGCGCAATCGGCCGCGGAGCAATGCGGCCGCAACCGGTTGATGACCGTCGACGCGCCGCTGACGCTGGAAGACTGGCTGGCCCAGCCTGCCGACGGCCTGCGCGTGCTCTGCCACCCCGAGGCCGAGCAAGACCTGGCCGGCATGTTGCAAGGCGCATCGGATCAGACGGGCATCGCCCTGCTGGTCGGGCCGGAAGGCGGCTGGTCGGACAAGGAACTGGAAGCGTCCCGCAAGGCGGGTGTGCAGGCCGTGCGCTTCGGCCCCCGGGTGCTTCGCACCGAGACGGCCGGGCTGGCGCTGCTGTCGGCGATCAGCGCCCTGCGCGGGTGGTAGGTCAGTCGTTCTCGCCGTAAGGGGCAGCGGCCACGCCGGGCTCGGGTTCGGGATGCGCGCCGGCGTGTTCGATCACATAGGCAAACACGCGGCCGTTCTCGTGCGCGAAATCCGCGGCATCGGAGCACACGGTTTCGATGCGGCCGGCGTCCTCTTCAAGTGCCGGATCACCGGAATGCAGGCGGTACAGCCACAGCACCACACCGGATTTGTGATCCAGCACCGTGTCGCACAGGCAGTCGTACAGGGCGTCGAGATTGCCGCCGAAGTATTCAGGAAAATCCACTGCCTTGACGATAGCGCGCAATACGGCCGAGCGGCTGCGGCACGGGTCGCAATTGGCAACAAACAAGGACAGGCCAAGTTCGTGCGCGGCGTCCACCACGGCCTTCTTGTCGAGCCCGTCGTGAGCCAGCGCACCGCCGCGCATCAGCTGCCGCTGCAAAGTAGATTGGCCATTGCGCGTCATGCCTGTGCCTCCCTGAAAAAGGCGATCACTTCATCGTTACGTCGCATCGTATCGGCATAACCCAGTTCTATCAATCGCTTGGTGTAGCCGGCTTCGAACAGGAGGTAGGACATCAGCGCCCCGCCCCCCGGACGGTTTGGATCGGACGATACACCGAGTACGCGGAAAAGCGCACGCGCTTGTGCGGGCATATCGTGCAAATGTTCAAGCGCCATCAAATCCAGCGACTGGCTGGGCGTGATGGTAAGCACCTCGATGCGGCGCACGGTGGGCGGCGCGCCGTTCGGACCGGCGTGGTCCATCAGGAAATTGATGCGCTCCAGACGCTCGACATCCGCCGACAACCCATCCAGGAAGATGCTGGACAGCGCATGACCACCGACCTGCGCCAGCGACGGATACGGCGGTGAATCCTCGCGATTCTCAGGGTGGGTGTCGTCGCGGTAGCCCGTGCCGATCACCATGACGCGGTGCGCGCCAAGGTGGATCGCCGGGCTGATGGGCGCAAGCTGGCGCATCGAACCGTCGCCGCACCATTCGCCCTTGCCGTGCACCTGCACCTGGCGCGCCGGAAAGACAAAAGGAATGGCCGACGAGGCCATCAGGTGTTCGATGCCGATGGGCGTGGGGATGGCCAGCCGCAGGTAGCGGTGCCAGGGTTCGATCGGGGTGTGCGCCTGGTAGAACGTCAGGTGCTCGCCACTGGTGTAGCCCGACGCGGTGATGGCCAGCGCGGACAGCGAACCGCTCTCCAGGTTGGAACGCAGATTGCTGAAGTCCAGCACGCGTTCCAGCAGCCCCTGCATCGGCGTGTTGTCCAACAGCGAGTGCGGACGCTTGCGCGTCAAACCGGAATACATCCACCCCAGCGACAGAAGGCCCAGCCACCGCACGCCGGTGCGGATCAGCCCGGGCGCGTCGGCCCGGTAGATCATGTCGGTGTTCAGCGACGACCACAGGCGGCGGATGCGACGCACGCCCAGATGGGGCCGGTCGGCGCGGCAGGCCAGCGCGGCGGCGTTGATGGCGCCGGCGGACGTGCCGCAGATGATGTCGAAGGGGTTCTGGAATCGGGAATGCCAGTCCGGGTCCAGCAGCTCCATGATGGCGCTGAGCACCCCGACCTGATAGGCGGCGCGCGCGCCGCCGCCCGTCAGGACCAGGCCGGTGGGCGTGCGCGGGCACGCCCTGCCG
This sequence comes from Achromobacter sp. ACM05, assembly GCF_019218915.1. Taxonomy (NCBI): domain Bacteria; kingdom Pseudomonadati; phylum Pseudomonadota; class Betaproteobacteria; order Burkholderiales; family Alcaligenaceae; genus Achromobacter; species Achromobacter sp. ACM05. The sequence continues at coordinate 2,187,647 of NZ_JAHUWQ010000001.1, read as the reverse complement.
GCCGGTTTGACTTCAACGTGGCGTATTGACATCGACCACCGTCATCGCGGTCATGTTGACGATGCGGCGCACGGTGGAGCTGGAGGTCAGGATGTGCACGGGGGCATTGGCGCCCAGCAGGAACGGACCCACCGCGACGTTGCCGCCCGCCGCCGTCTTGAGGAGGTTGTAGGCGATGTTGCCCGAGTCGACGTTCGGGCACACCAGCAGATTGGCTTCGCCCTTGAGCGTGGACGACGGCAGGATGCGCATGCGCAGGGCCTCGTCCAGCGCGCAGTCGCCATGCATCTCGCCGTCGATCTCCAGTTCCGGATCCATCTGCCGCACCAGTTCCAGCGCGCGGCGCATCTTGGCGCCCGACGCCGAGCTGCCCGAACCGAAATTGCTGCGCGACAGCAGCGCGGCCTTGGGCGCCAGATACATGCGGCGCATCTCGCGCGCGGCGGCCACGGTGAATTCCGCGATCTGCTCGGCCGTGGGTTCGTCGTTCACGTGCGTGTCCACCAGGACCACCGTGCGCTCGTTGAGCAGCAGGATGTTCATGGCGGCATACACGTTGTGGCCCGGGCGGCGGCCGATCACTTCATCCACGAAACGCAGGTGATCGTGATACGCGCCGACGGAGCCGCAGACCATGCCGTCGGCATCGCCCAGGTGCACCATCATCGCGCCGATCAGCGTCATACGGCGGCGCATTTCCACGCGCGCCATTTCCTTGGTGATGCCGCGGCGGCACATGCGTTCCCAGTAGGTCGTCCAGTACTGATGGAAACGCTCGTCGTATTCGGGGTTGGTGACTTCGACGTCCTCGCCCAGGCGCAGACGCAGGCCCAGCTTTTCGATACGGGTCAGCAGCACCGACGGACGGCCGACCAGGATCGGCCGGGCCAGGCCTTCGTCCACCACCACTTGCACGGCACGCAGCACGCGCTCGTCTTCGCCTTCCGCGAACACGATGCGCGCCGGGCCGCCTTCGCGCACGATGCGCTTGGCCGCCGAGAACAGCGGCTTCATGAACGCGCCGGAGTGGTACACGAATTGCTGCAGTTGCTCTTCGTAGGCTTCCAGATCCGCCAGCGGACGCGTGGCCACGCCCCCTTCCATCGCGGCCTTGGCCACCGCCGGCGCGATGCGCACGATGAGGCGCGGATCGAAGGGCTTGGGGATCAGGTATTCGGGGCCGAACGAAATGTCGAACGTGCCATAGGCCGCGGCCACGACTTCGTTCTGTTCTTCCTCGGCCAATTCGGCGATGGCGTACACCGCCGCTTTTTCCATTTCACGCGTGATGGTCGTGGCGCCCACGTCCAGCGCACCACGGAAGATGTACGGGAAGCACAGCACGTTGTTGACCTGGTTCGGGTAGTCCGAACGGCCCGTGGCCATCACCACGTCGTCGCGCACGCCGTGCGCCACTTCCGGCAGGATTTCCGGCGTGGGGTTGGCCAGCGCCAGGATCAGCGGACGCGAACCCATGGCGGCGACCATTTCGGGCTTCAGCACGCCGCCCGCCGACAGGCCCAGGAACACGTCGGCGTCCTGGATCACCTCGGCCAGCTTGCGGGCGTCGGTCTTCTGCGCAAAGCGCGCCTTGTCCGGATCCATCAGCGTGGTGCGGCCCTCAAAAACCACGCCTTCAATGTCGGTCACCCAGATATTTTCCAGCGGCAGGCCCAGGTCCACCATCAGGTCCAGGCACGCCAGCGCCGCAGCGCCCGCGCCGGACGTAACCACCTTGACCTGCTTGATGTCCTTGCCCACGACCTTCAGGCCATTGATGAAGGCCGCCGACACACAGATCGCCGTGCCGTGCTGGTCGTCATGGAAGACCGGGATCTTCATGCGTTCGCGCAGCTTGCGCTCGACGGTGAAGCACTCCGGCGCCTTGATGTCTTCAAGGTTGATGCCGCCGAAGGTGGCTTCCAGGCCGGCGATGATCTCGACCAGCTTGTCGGGGTCGGTTTCATTGATTTCGATGTCGAAGACATCCAGGCCGGCGAACTTCTTGAACAGCACGGCCTTGCCTTCCATGACCGGCTTGGAGGCCAGCGCGCCGATATTGCCCAGGCCCAGCACCGCGGTGCCGTTGGTGATGACGCCCACCAGATTGCCGCGGGCCGTGTAGCGGAACACGTTGGCCGGATCCGCCACGATTTCCTCACAGGCCGCCGCCACGCCGGGCGAGTACGCCAGCGCCAGATCGCGCTGGTTCGTCAGCTGCTTGGTCGGCGTGACCGAGATTTTGCCGGGGCGCCCGTGCTCGTGATATTCAAGGGCGGCTTTGCGAAGGTTGGCATCCATAGGGCGGCTACTGGCTAGAGTGTGTGACACGAAAGAGGGAGGAATTCTATTCCCATGACGGGCCGTGCGATACGCGGGCCCTGCTCTTTCTTGAGGTCGAGCGCCGGAATCTTACAGCAAGCTGAACGTTTGTCAGACTTCCGGCCACAGGAGTTCCGGGAAGCAGCCGTCGGGGTCGAACTGGGTTTTGACGCGGCCGTCCAGGCGGACGGTTGCCAATCCCGGGGCAGCCGGTTCAGGCCGGGACGCGGTCGCGGCGCCGGTCCGGGCATCGTCGCCGGGCGGCACGTCAACCAGCACCGCGCCCTGCAGCCAGGCCAGCGTGCCGCCGTGTCCCAGCAGCAATTGCGCCAGGTTGACGGTGGCCGGCGTGACGGGCTTGAGCGCGTCCAGCCGGTAGCGGCCCAGCCAGTGATACCCATCGTTGGTCGCGAACGCATCGCCGCCGGACGCAAGCTGGAACAGCGCGGGCACCAGGCGCTGCACGGTCGCCGACCGCAGCGGCTGCACGTCGGTTTCGCCGAACGCGCCCAGCGTTTCCTCGATGCCATCGGCCAGCAGGACGTCCGCCGCCACGAGGCCCGAGGCCGCGCAATGGCCCGCCGGCCAGGACGCCGGCGCCGCCACCCACTGGGCCAGCGTCATGTCGCCCGGCAGCCCTGCGAACTGCCGCAGCCCCGCGCTGGCCAACGCCGCCACGGTCACGCCGGGCTGCGCGTGCCACCGTGGTGCATCCCCGTCCAACCGGGTCAATGCGGTCAGCAAGACGGGATCTACCCGCAGGCGCGGTCGGGCCGAGGGCGCGAAGGGTCCCGCCGCCCCTTCCAATTCCAGCGTCACGTGGTACTCGGCGCAGAGCTTGCGCGCCTGGACGACGTCGGCCCCGGACGCCGGCGTGAGCATGGCGCAGGTGCCGTCCGCCCCACCCTCGCCCAGGTCGCGGACCTTGCCGCGGCACACCAGCGCGAGGCGTTGCACGAAGGCCGCCCACGGCGTCTGGACGGGTCGCCGGCCCATGAGAAAGGCGCGCCGGGATGGCTGCATGACTACAATTCCTTTTTTGCTAGATGACGCTTTCGAGATTCCGATGCCCCGCCTTGCTACCCGCACTCACGATTTCCTGACGTTCCAGGTGATGGAACTGTTCAAGCAGGCGCAGGCGCTGCAGGCGGCCGGAAGGGACATTATCAGCCTGGGCATCGGCGAACCGGACTTTACCGCGCCACCCCAGGTGGTGGAAGCGCTGGACCGTGCCGCGCGCGCCGGCCTCAGCGGCTACAGCCCGGGCGCGGGCATCGCGCCGCTGCGCGAGGCCATCGCGCAGTTCTACCGCGACCAGTTCGGCGCCGCCATCGACCCGCGGCGCGTGATTGTGACCGCGGGCGCCTCGGGCGCCCTGACGCTGGCCTGCGCGGCGCTGGTGAATACCGGCGGCGAGGTGCTGATGCCCGATCCGTCGTATCCGGCGAACAGCAATTTCGTGTTGGCCGCGGGCGGCGTGCCGCGCCTGATTCCCAGCACGGCGGCAAAACGCTTCCAGCTGTCCGCCGACGACGTCGCGCGTCACTGGACGCCTGCCACGCAGGGCGTGATGGTGGCCTCGCCCAGCAATCCCACCGGCACGTCGATCGCCCACGGCGAGCTGGCCGAGCTGCTGGCGCAGGTGCGCGCCCGCGACGGCTTTGCCATCGTCGACGAAATCTATCTGGGGCTGTCCTATGACGGCCAGCCGCGCTCGGCGCTGACGCTGGACGACGACGTCATCGTCATCAACAGCTTCTCCAAGTACTTCCACATGACGGGCTGGCGCCTGGGCTGGATGATCGTGCCCGACGACATGGTCGCGCCGGTGGAAAAGATTGCCTCCAGCCTGGCGATCTGCGCGCCCACGCTGGCCCAGCATGCCGCGCTGGCCTGCTTCACGCCCGCCGCGCTGAAGACCTTCGAACACCGCCGCGAAGCCTTCAAGCAACGCCGCGATTACCTGCTGCCGGAATTCGAGCGCCTGGGCATCGACGTGCCGGTCAAGCCGGACGGCGCCTTCTATATTTATGCCGATATCAGCAGCCTGGGCATGGACAGCGCCGCGTTCTCGCAGCGCCTGTTGCTGGAAGCCGGCGTGGCCGCCGTGCCGGGCCTGGACTTCGGACCGGCGCACGCGGCGCACACCATGCGGTTTTCGTACGCCACCGGCCTGGACCGCCTGGAAGAAGCGGTCGCGCGGATGGGCGTGCTGTTGCGGCGCTGACCCTGCTGTGCCGTCCCCATGAAAAAGGCGCGTCCTTGCGGGACGCGCCTTTTTTTCAGAACGGACAGCGCGGATCAGTCGCGCGCCAGCGCAATGCCCGACGCCAGCGCCAGGCGCCGGCGTTCCGCCTGCACCTTGGCGCCGTAGCCGTTGTCGTCCGGGCCGGTGGCCCCCACGTAACACGCCAGCCCGCCGTCGATCGAACCGCGGCGGTTGATGCAGTCGCGCAGGATCGTGGCGCCGACGCCGATGTTGGCGGCCGGGTCCAGCGGATTCTTGCCGACCGCGTCAAACTTGTCCTGATGCACGCTGGTCATGACCTGCATCAGGCCCTGTGCGCCCACATGGCTTTCGGCCAGCGGGTTGTAACGCGATTCGATGGCGATCACGGCCAGGACCAGCAAGGGGTCCAACTGCTTTTCGCGGCTGACCTTGTATACGGTGTTCAGCAGCGGACCGGTCGCGTCATACGCAACCTTGTACTTGCGCGAGATATAGTTGCGCAGTGCTTCGGCCTGCGGTCCCGTAGCCGCCGACGCGGTCTTTTTGGGTGCGGGCGGCGCGACACGAGCCGGCCCCAGCATGCCGGTGGCGTTGCTGGCGGGTGCGGTGGGTACGGCCATGGCAATTGCCGACGAGGTGTCGGCACCCAGTTCGGAGCCGGCTTCGGACTCGGAGCTGGCCTGCATGGATGAAGGCGCGAGGGCGGTCAACAAGGCTTTGTGCACTTGCAATGCCTGGTCGCGCAAACCAGGCAGGGCGAATCCCATGCTTACCGTCACAATGACCGCGATGCCCAGGTAGACAGAGCAAATGCGCAGGGATTCGGCAAGATATTGGTGCACTCCTTGGGCCATGTTCCTGAACAGGCTGGCCACTGACGCATCGGGCATAAAACCTCCTGCGTAAAAAAGAGGGAGTCAATGTTAACCTCTCTTTGAATCCGAAATGTAACCAAATCGCTGGGATCTGTAGTGAAATACCGCGACCTTAGAGACTTCATCGCCCAACTTGAACGAATGGGCGAACTCAAACGCATTGCTGCGCCGGTGTCGACGCAGCTTGAAATGACGGAGATTTCCGACCGCGTGCTGCGGGCCGAAGGCCCCGCCCTGCTGTTCGAAAACGCCCGCCACAACGGCCAGCCCGCGCAGATGCCGGTGCTGGCCAATCTGTTCGGCACGCCTGCCCGCGTGGCGCGCGGCATGGGCGCCGACAACGTCAGCGCGCTGCGCGACATCGGCGAACTGCTGGCCTCGCTGCGCGAACCCGAGGCGCCCAAGGGCCTGCGCGATGCGCTGGCCAAGGTGTCGATGCTGAAATCGGCGCTCTGGGACATGAGCCCCAAGAACGTCAAAAGCCCCGCCTGCCAGGAAATCGTCTGGGAAGGCAAGGACGTGGACCTGAACCGGCTGCCCATCCAGACCTGCTGGCCGGGCGACGTGGCGCCGCTGCTGACGTGGGGCCTGGTCATTACCCGCGGTCCCAACGCCAAGCGCCAGAACCTGGGCATCTACCGCCAGCAGTTGCTGGGCCCGAACAAGCTCATCATGCGGTGGCTGTCGCACCGCGGCGGCGCGCTGGATTTCCGGGACCATGCGATCGCCAACCCCGGCACGCCCTTCCCGATCGCGGTGGCGCTGGGCGCCGACCCGGCCACCACGCTGGGCGCCGTCACGCCGGTGCCGGACAGCCTGTCCGAATACCAGTTTGCGGGGCTGCTGCGCGGTTCGCGCACCGAAGTCGCGCAGGCGCTGGGCAGCAACCTGTCCGTGCCCGCGTGGGCCGAAATCGTGCTGGAAGGCCATCTGCTGCCGTCCTCGGACCCGCGTGCCATCAAGCCCGTGGTGCCCGAAGGCGTCAATCCCCCGCCCGACACCGGCTACGAAATGGCGCTGGAAGGTCCGTACGGCGACCACACAGGCTATTACAACGAGCAGGACTGGTTCCCGGTCTTCACCGTCGAGCGCATCACGATGCGCCGCAACCCCATCTATCACTCCACCTACACCGGCAAGCCGCCCGACGAGCCCGCCGTGCTGGGCGTGGCGCTAAACGAAGTCTTCGTGCCGCTGCTGCGCCGCCAGCTTCCGGAAATCGTGGATTTCTACCTGCCGCCCGAAGGCTGCAGCTACCGGCTGGCCGTGGTGTCGATCCGCAAGCAGTACGCGGGCCACGCCAAGCGCGTCATGTTCGGGCTGTGGAGCATCCTGCGCCAGTTCATGTACACCAAGTTCATCGTGGTCGTGGACGAGGACATCAATCCGCGCGACTGGAAGGAAGTGGTCTGGGCGATGACCACCCGCATGGATCCGGTGCGCGACACGTTGCTGGTGGAGAACACGCCGATCGACTACCTGGACTTCGCGTCGCCCGTGTCCGGCCTGGGCGGCAAGATGGGCCTGGACGCCACCAACAAGTGGCCGGGCGAGACGAATCGTGAATGGGGCACCCCCATCACGATGGACGCGGATGTCAAGAAGCGCGTGGACGATATGTGGGGGCAGTTGGGACTGTAGACGCGCCACTGTCTGCGCATAAAAAACCCCGCCGCCTGGCCGGGCCCGCATTGCTGGACGAAAGTCTGGCGGTGCGGGGCCGGTTGAGCGGCGGGGTTTTTATCTGGCAGCCGGCGTCAGTCGCGTTCCCGGTCGTCGTCCTGGCGCGCGCCGCGCCAGGCCTTCAAGAGCTGCCAGCCCACGAAGGCGCCGCCAGCCAGCTTCAACAGCTTGCCGCGCTTGCCGCCACGCATGAACATGGCGGACAGCGACGAACTGATGATGGGATAACGCCGCGCCATCGTGATGGCCTGCAACGCCCAGCGGGACGCGCCGCCAGACGCCAGGCCCGGCAGCATGCCGCGGATGAGCGCGCTGGGCTCGAGCCTGCGCCCGGCCGACACGATGTTCTGTGCCAGCGACTCGCGCTCGATGGCGGCGCGGGCGCGCAGCAATTCGATGCGCACGGCGCGGTCGACGGTCGGAGATCTTTTCGACATGGCTTAGAACTCCTCGCGCCGGCGCACCGGCGTCTCGTCGTCGGCATGCATGTCGCGCACCCGGTCCAGCAGTTCCGCATCCCGGCCCAGCTCTTCGAGCGTGGCCGAAAACGGCGTCTGTCCGTACACGAGTCCGTGGCGCACCACCAGCAACAGCACCACGCCGGCCACCCCATAGAACGCCGCCAGCAGCCCGAGGGCCAGATAGCGGTCTTCCGTGGGCCAGAACGCCACGGCGATGGTGATGGTGGCCACCAGCACCGCCAGCGTCAGAAATAGCAGGGCCGCAAACGCCAGGCCCAGCAGCTTGAGCAGGCGCGCCTTTTCGTCCGCGGCTTCCAGAGCCAGCAGCTCCAGCCGCGTGCGCATCAGCCCGACCAGGCTGGAGGCAACACCGAAAACAGTTTTTCTTAGACCCATGGTTGAATGAACGCCGGGCGGCAGGCAACGGCATGAAGCCGTGCCTGCCGCCCGGACGTCCTGCCCTGTCAGCGGCGGCTGATCAGCAAGCCGAGCAGCAGGCCGGTCACGCCTGCGACCCCGATGGCTTGCCAGGGATTGTCGTGCACGTAGTCATCCGTCGCACGGGCAGCCTTGCGGCCACGTTCGAGGACGGCGTCTTGCGCTTCGTACAGGGCCTCGCGCGTGCGCCGCAGCGAGGTCATGGCGCGGTCGCGCAGTTCGTTGGCCTTGTCGCCGGTGCTGCTGGCGGCTTCGCGCAGCAGGCTTTCGGCGTCGTTCAGGCTGGTCTTGACACTGTCCATGAGTTTTTCTTTTGCGACGTCTTCGGATTTTCTCGTTGCCATTTTCTGAGCTCCTGTTGTGTGTCCATGACGGAAACGATGATACCAGCGGCCATGCGGGCGGAAACGCCCGCTTGCTACCGGGTGCTACTTGATCTGCGTAATCTCAACGGCCGATTTCACGCCGCCCTGATCGATGTCCTGCTTCATCACCAGATTCACGGCCGGGCAATACCAATCGGTGACCGTCGTGTTCATGCCGGGGATGGGAATGGTCAGGCCCTGAAACGTGGCCATCGTGGGATCCGAATTGCGCGTGTAGGTGATCGGGTGGCACGACTGCTTGCCCAGTGCGGTGTCCATCGAGGTCTTCTGACCAACCGATTTTTCACCGATGCGCACCGTGGTGCTGGGCTGGCCGCCCACCGGCGCTTCCTTGCCGATCTTCAGGCGGAACGACGAACCGGGCAGCTTCTGGCCCGCCGCCAGCTTGCCGTCGTAGGCAAAGAGACCCAGCATGCGCAAGTCGAACTGGCCTTCGGAAGGCTTGGGCGCTTCGCCCGCGCTGGCGTAGCGCAGGAAGGTGGCTTGGCCACCCTTGACGGTCATCAGGTAGTCGAGTTTGGACTTGCCGGGCGGCAGGCCCGCGTAGCTGAATCGGGCAACGCCCTGCACGCGCGCGCGGCAGTTGTCGCCATTGCTTTTTGTAACTTCGGCAAAGGTCAGATCCGCGCCCAGCGCCAGATTGCCCGAGCCGGTCAGTTGGACGGCGCCGCCGTCGTGCATGAACTTCGCGTCACACACGCCGGCCTGCGCCGTAGCGGCCGCGCCCAACGCGCCGGCCGCAAAAACCAGGGATGCCATTTTTCGCATCGTCGTCACAAGCCACTCCAGAAATCCGAAAGCGCCGTCCCGCCTTGGGGACAACTGGCTTGATACTACACCGGTTGCCGTGCCCGGCGTATGTCCGAACGTGTCGTCACGCCAGCACCGGCGCCGCGGGCGCGCGCGCCATCAGCGCCTGGATCTCCGGCACGCACGAACCGCAGCCGGTGCCGCAACCCAGCGTGTCCTTCAGCCCCGTCAGATCGCAGCCGCCTTCGATGCCTTTCAGGATGGCCGCTTCGCTGACGCCATTGCAGACGCAGAGGGTGCGCGAACGCACCGCGCCCGCAACGCGTCCCATCAGCAGCGCCGCGATGCTGGTGGGCGCCTCGCCCCCTGCAGCCCACGCCAGCAGCGGCTCCTGCGCGCGCAGGTCGCCCGTCAGCAGGAAGGCATGCAGCGTGCCTTGGCCGGCGCTGACCCGGCGCAAATAGCCGCGCGCCGGATCGTCATACGCCACATCGGGACGCCGCAGGTCCAGCGTGTCTGCCAACTCGTGCAGCACGTCGGCTTCCGGCGCGACGCGGCTGGCGAGCCGCAACCGGACGCCGCCCGCGCCCACCGGCAGGACGACGGCATAGTCGAAGCGGTGCAGCCAGGGCGCCAGCCGGGTGCGCAGCGCCGCCACATCGCCCTGCCGCCACGCCGCCGCCTGCCACGCAAGGCCCGCCGGCTCGGCGCGCACGGCGCTGAATTTGAGCTCGGGCTGGCGCGATATCGGATCGGCTGCCGGATTGGTCAGCGCGTTCACGCCCAAGCCGGCCATGAACGCGCTACCCCAGTGCATCGGCACGAAGGCCTGGCCGGGAAGCAGCGACGCGTCCGCCTGCACCGGCAGCACCAGCGCGCCGCGCCGCGACTGCAGCCGGGCCAGTGACCCGGGCGCCAGATCCAAGCGGCGCATGTCGTCCGGATGCAGCGATACCCATGGCTCCTCGACATGCTGCGTCAGCACGCGAGCCAACGAGGTGCGCGCCATCGTGTGCCAGTGATCGCGCAACCGGCCCGTCGTCAGTTGCAGCGGAAAGTCGCCGGAAACGGTTTCGGCGGTCGGCCGCCATGCGACGTCGCAGAACCGGGCGCGGCCGCTGGTGGTGGGAAACACGCCGTCGGCGTACAGGCGCGCGGTGCCCTGACCCGCCCGGTACGGCCATTGCTGCGGTCCGTGCTGCGCCAGCACGGCGTAATCCACCGTGCTGTAGTCCAGGTCTCGGCCGGCGGTCATGCGGGCGTGCTCGGCAAAGACCTCGCTTTCGTCGCGATAGGCAAACAGCGCCGCCTTGGCCGGCGCGATGCGCGCCGCGAGCCGCTGCGCAACTGCCTGGGCCAATCGCCAGTCGGGCTGCGCGTCGCCGGGCGGCGCGATGGCGGCGCGGACCCGGCTGATGCGCCGCTCGGAGTTGGTCACCGTGCCGGATTTCTCGGGCCAGGTCGCCGCGGGCAGCACCAGGTCGGCATGGGCCAGCGTCTCGGTGCCGGCAAATGCCTCCTGCACGATGACGAACTCCGCGCGGGCCAACGCGGCCCGCACGCGCGCCTGATCCGGCAGCGACTGCGCGGGATTGGTGGCCGCGATCCACAACACCTTGATGCGCCCGTCCAGCACCGAGTCGAACATGTCGAGCGCCGTGGCGCCTGGCGCGTCGGACAGGCGCTTCACCCCCCACAGCCGCGCGACCTCGGCGCGGTCCGTGGCCGACGCGGGATCGCGATGGCCCGGCAGCAGGGTCGCCATGCCGCCCGCTTCGCGCCCGCCCATGGCGTTGGGCTGGCCCGTCAGCGAAAACGGCCCCGCGCCGGGACGCCCGATCTGGCCGGTGGCCAGATGCAGGTGAATCAGCGCCGCATTCTTGTCAGTGCCCGCCACCGACTGGTTCAAGCCCATCGTGTACAGCGACAGCGCCGCCGGCGCCTGGCCGAACCAGCGCGCCGCCTGGACGATGTCCTGCGCCGGCACGCCGCAGAGGCGCTGCGCCGCCTCGGGCGTCACCGTCTGCACGCGCGCCCGTAGCGTCTCGAAGCCCTCGGTATGGCGCGCGATGTAGTCCTCGTCGACCAGCCCCTCGCGCAGCATCACATGCAGCATGGCGTTGAACAACGCCACGTCGGACCCTGGCGCGATCGGCAGATGCAGGTCGGCAAACGCGGCCGTGTCGGTGCGGCGCGGGTCGATCACGATCACCTTCATGTGCGGCCGGCTGGTCCGCGCGGCTTCCAGCCGGCGAAACAGCACGGGGTGCGCGTAGGCCATGTTGGATCCGGCGATCAGCACGGTGTCGGCCAGTTCCAGGTCTTCGTAGCAGGCGGGCGGCGCGTCCGCGCCCAGCGTGCGCTTGTAGCCCGACACCGCGCTTGACATGCACAGGCGCGAATTGGTGTCGATGTTGTTCGTGCCTGCCAGCGCCCGCGCCAGCTTGTTGAAGACGGCATAGTCTTCGGTCAGCAACTGGCCGGACAGATAAAAGCCCACGACATCCGGGCCGTGCCGGGTAATCGCGTCGGCCAGCCGGTCCGCGGCGATGTCCAGCGCCTGCGCCAGCGCGACATCCTCAAGGGGCTGATCGCGCGCCGAACGCCATTGCGCCGACAACACGCGCGCGTCATCGCGCCGCACGGTGTCGGCCAGCGCCAGACCTTTGCTGCACAAGCGGCCGCGATTGGCCGGATGCGACTCGTCGCCGCGCACCCCAACGACCGCACCATCGCGCACCTGCACGCGCACCCCGCAGCCGGTGCCGCAATAACAGCAGACCGACGCCACGTCTCGCGCCGCTTCGTTGACGATTTCAATCCGTCGCGCCATCGGCATGTCCATGTCCTACTCCGCCCCCGCTTCGCCCAGCATGAGCCGGTCGCGCAGCGCGCCGATGCCGACGCCTTCGCGGATCAGCCGCACGTACCAGGCGCTGTCCGCCGTGTCGCCGTAGAGGCAGGCGCCGACCAGGCGGTCGTCGCGAATAACCAGTTTCTTGTAGACGCCGCCCGGCATGTCGGCCAGCGTGATCGTCTCGGTCTGCGCGCCGCCCGCGAAGTTGCCCGCGGAGAAAAGGTCGATGCCGGTCACCTTGAGTTTCGTCGACGTGACGCTGCCCTCGTAACGGCCGATGCCGTGCAGCGCAAGATGATTGGCCGCGACCTTGGCCTGCTCGAACAGCGGCGCGACCAGTCCGTAGGCCGTGCCACGGTGGCTGACGCATTCCCCCACCGCATAGATGCGCGGGTCGAACGTCTGCAAGGTGTCGCTCACCACCACCCCCCGATCCACATGCAGTCCACAGCGTTGGGCCAGTTCGGTGTTGGGCCGCACCCCGGCGGCCATCACCACCAGATCCGCCGGGACTTCCGTGCCGTCGGCAAAGCGCACCGCGCGCACGCGCCCGTCCGTGCCGCCCAGGATCGACTCGGTCTGGTGCTGGAGCAAAAACGTCAGCCCCCGCGCTTCCAGGTTTTCGCGCAGCAGCGCGGCCGCCTCGCCGTCCAGTTGGCGGTCCAGCAGCGCCGAGCCCAGGTGCACCACCGACACGGTCATGCCGCGCGCCGCCAGGCCGTTGGCGGCCTCCAGGCCCAGCAATCCGCCGCCGATCACCACCGCGTACCGGTAGCGCGTGGCGGCGTCGATCATGTGATTGACGTCGCCGATGTCGCGAAACGCCACCACGCCGTCCAGATCATGACCCGGCACCGGCAGGATGAAAGGCGTGGACCCGGTTGCCAGCAGCACCCTGTCGTAAGGCGTACGAGAACCGTCGTCGGCCTGCACCACGCGCCGCGCGCGATCGATATCCGTCACCGTGCGGCCGCGCAGCAGCCGGATGCCGTGGCGTGCATACCAGTCCTCGTCGTTCAGCACGATGTCCTGCAGCGTGCGTTCGCCGGTCAGCACGGGCGACAGCAGGATCCGGTTGTAGTTGGTGTGAGGCTCGGCGCCGAACACCGTGATGTCGTAGAGATCCGGCGCGAGCTTGAGCAGCTCCTCCACGGTGCGAATGCCGGCCATCCCGTTGCCGATCACGACCAGCTTCTGCCTGGCTTGCATGACAGACCTCCTACGCGGCGGCGCGTGCCGCCGCCGCTGCTTCTTCCAACGGCGCGGGCACAACCGACAGGACCGCATTCGCCGGCGCCGCGGCCTGCGAACGTTCGGGATTACCGTGCCGGCGATGCAGAAAGTCCACCACGCCCGCGCGGCACGCGAGATACGTCGGATCGTTGGCCAGCCGCACGCGGTCGCGCGGGCGGGACAGCGGCACCGGCAGGATCTCCCCGATGGTCGCGGCCGGCCCGTTGGTCAGCATCACGATGCGGTCCGACAGCAGCACCGCTTCGTCCACGTCGTGGGTGACCATGATCGTGGTCGTGCGCGTCTTGGCCACGATCTTGAGCAACTCGTCCTGCAGATGCGCGCGGGTCAGCGCGTCCAGTGCGCCAAACGGTTCGTCCATCAGCAGCACGCCCGGCTCGATCGCCAGCGCGCGCGCGATGCCCACACGCTGCTTCATGCCCCCGGAGATCTCGCGCGGCAGCTTGTTCTGCGCGGGCAGCAAGCCCACCAGATCCAGCGCGGCGCGCGTGCGCTCGGCCAGCTGGGCGCGCTTTTCCGTGGCGCCGAACACCCGCTCGACCGCCAGGTGCACGTTCTGGAAACACGTCAGCCACGGCAGCAACGAATGGTTCTGGAACACCACCGCGCGGTCGGGCCCCGGGCCGGTGATCTCGCGTTCGGCACACAGCAGCACGCCGCTGGTCGGCCGGGTCAGCCCGGCGATCAGGTTGAGCAAGGTCGACTTGCCGCAGCCGGAGTGGCCGATCAGCGTGATGAACTCGCCCTGCTCGACCGTCAGGTCGATATCGCGCAGCGCCACGAAGGCGCCCTTGCGGGTGTCGAAGGTCTGACCCACGCGTTCGATGCGTACGAATTTCTTCATGGTGCTATTCCTCGGTATAGGTGAAACGGCGGGCCAGCGCGACCAGCAGGGTTTCCAGCAGCAGCCCCACGATGCCGATCACGAAAATGGCGATGACGATGTGCTCGACCTTCAGGTTGTTCCATTCGTCCCACAGCCAGAATCCGATGCCCGTGCCGCCCGTCAGCATCTCGGCGGCCACGATCACCAGCCAGGCGGTGCCGATCGACAGCCGCACGCCGGTCAGCATGTAGGGCAGCACCGCAGGCAGCAGCACCTTGGTCGTCACCTTCCATTCGGACAGGTTCAACACGCGCGCCACGTTCAGGTAGTCCTGCGGCACGCGCGAGACGCCCACGGCGGTATTGATGATCATCGGCCAGATAGAACAGATGAAAATCGCCCAGATCGCGGCGGGATTGGCCGCCTTGAACAGCAGCAGCCCCAGCGGCAGCCACGCCAGCGGCGACACCGGCCGCAACAGGCTGACGATCGGCGAGAACATGGCGCGCACGGCGGCGTAACGGCCGATCGCAAAGCCCACGGGAATGCCGACCAGCGCCGCCAGCCCGAAGCCGATCGCCACGCGTTCCAGCGAAGCCAGCAGGTTCCAGCCGATGCCCTTGTCGTTGGGGCCGTTGTCGTAGAACGGGTCCGAGAAAAGCTCGACGGCCGCATGCCACGTGACGCCCGGCGTCGGGATCTCCGGTATGCGCATCGCCACCACCTGCCAGACCAGCACGAAGAGCGCAAAGCCGGCGACCGGCCCCACGACCGCCTTCAGCGCGGATTCCAGGCGTTCCCGCCCCAACGCGGCGAATGCGTCGCCGCGGGTTGTCATCGTTACGGTAGACATTGCGAGTCCCCTTTGGTGGTGGCCATCAGACCTTGACCTTGAAACCGTCGGCATACGCCGCCGGATTGCTGCCGTCCCAGACCACACCGTCGATCAGCTTGGACGTACGCGTTTCGCTGGCGGGCAGCGCAACGCCCGCGGCCTGTGCGGCCTGCTTGTAGACGTCGACGCGATTGATCTGGGTGGCGATCGCCTGGTAATCGGGATGCTCTTTCAGCAAGCCCCAGCGCTTGTGCTGCGTCAGGAACCACATGCCGTCGCTCAGGTACGGAAAATTGGCGGCGCCGTCCGCATAGAAGCGCATGGCGTGCGCGTCCGACCACTTCTTGCCCAAGCCATCGTCGTACTGCCCCAGCATGCGGTCCACGATGACGCCCGCATCCGTGTTGACGTAGGACTTGGCGGCGATGGTCTCGGCCGTCTTGCGGCGGTTCTCGGGCGACGCGTCGATCCACCTGCCCGCTTCCAGGATCGCGGCGGTGACCGCACGCGCGGTATTGGGATTGCGGTTCACGAAGTCGGCGCTGGCGCCCAGGACCTTTTCGGGGTGGTCGGTCCAGATGCCCTGCGACGTCACCGTGGTGAAGCCGATCTTGTCCATGATGGCGCGCGCCCCCCAGGGCTCGCCCACGCAGTAGCCGTCCATGTTGCCCACGCGCATGTTCGCCACCATCTGGGGCGGCGGCACGGTGATCACCTTGGCGTCCTTCATGGGGTTGATGCCATGCGCGGCCAGCCAGTAATACAGCCACATCGCGTGCGTGCCCGTCGGAAAGGTCTGCGCGAAGGTGTATTCGCGCTTGTCGGCCGCCATCAGCTTGGCCAGCGATTCGCCGTCGCGTGCGCCCGCTTCCAGCAGCTTGTTCGATAGCGTGATCGCCTGACCGTTCTGGTTCAGGCTCATCAGCACGGCCATGTCCTTCTTCGGACCGCCGATGCCCATGTGCACGCCGTAGACCAGGCCGTACAGCACGTGCGCCATGTCCAGTTCGCCGTTCATGAGCTTGTCGCGCACGGCGGCCCAAGATGCTTCCTTCGACGGCGTGATCTTGACCCCGTACTTCTTGTCGATGCCCAGCACCGACGCCATCACCACCGAGGCGCAGTCGGTCAGCGGAATGAAGCCGATCTTGACCTCGGTCTTTTCCGGCGCATCTGTCCCGGCGGCCCATGCGCCGGCGCGCACCAGCGGATCGACCAGCGAAAGCAGGCCGGCGCCAGCTACCGCGCGCGCCGTTCCGCCCAGCCATTTGCGGCGGCTGGCGTTGGCGGTCGCGTCGGCGGGCGCGGTGACGGTCGAGGGACTGCGGGTCATGGGCGTCATGGAGGGTTCCTTGCGGGGTGACGGAAAAAATGGCGGCAAAAAAAAACGTCCCGCGCGCCACGGATCTGGATCCGATGGCGCAGCGGAACGTCGTTGTCCCTGGCCGCGTGTCGCGGCGTGTTGCGTCGGGCGACCGCCGTTGGCCGCCCCGTTTTCACTTAAGCAATCGCTGTGCCAGTTTTGCGCTGGACGATGAAAACCACGCTACAAGCCGCGCCAGCGCTGGCGCTGCGGGGACCGCGCGTCTGCGTTGTCATGACCGCGCGAATCAGGGGCGGAGCCATGTTGGTGCGCAGATCGATACCGCAACGCACCATCGCTGTGCGGCGTGCGCCCCGCCGCCGTGCGCATTGGTGGCGCGCCGCGCGCGGAACAGATGGCATGGAACTTGCATCAGCAATTGGACAGGGGGTATTTCATGCTGAAGGTCATGCTGCTCAACGATGGCGAAGGACGCGCGGCGTCGCTGCGGCAAACGCTTGCCGCAGCGGGCGTGCACGTCGTGGCCGAGGTGGCGCCGGGCGCCGACCTGGCCGCCAGCATCGCCCAGTCCGCCGCCGACGTCGTGTTGATCGACAGCGATGCCCCCGGCCGCGACACGCTGGAGAACATCTGCGTCGCCAGTTCGTACAGCGACCGGCCAGTCGTGATGTTCACCGACAACGACAACCGCGAGACCATCCGCACGGCGCTACGCGCCGGCGTGGCCGCCTATGTGGTGGGCGATGTGCCGGCCGCGCGCATCGAACCGCTGCTGACCGTGGCGATCGAGCGCTTTGCCGTGGAGAAGACCCGCCGCGAGGAACTGCGCGAGGCCCAGCTCCGCCTGGCGGACCGGCAGTGGGTGGAGAAGGCCAAGGGTATCCTGATGAAGACGCGCGCCGTTTCCGAGGAGGACGCGCATCGGCTGCTGCGCGAACGCGCCATGCAAAGCCAGAAACGGCTGGGCGAAGTCGCCCGCGAAGTCGTCGAAATGAGCCAATGGCTGGGCAGTGCCTGACACGCTGCCAAATAAGTTATGGCTATATGAAATAAAGAAATCAAAAGTTGTGGGGATGAGAACCCGTCCCTATCATCGACCCACATTGAGCCGGGTACGCCCGAGGCTGGCATTCATGAAGCTTTTCCCGATTTTTGCCGATCTGACAGACCGGCTGGTACTCGTTGTTGGCGGCGGCGCCGTCGCCGAACGCAAGACGCTCGCGCTGCTGGAGGCCTGTGCCAATGTGGTCGTGGGCGCGCCCGCACTGACGCCGGCCCTGGCGGCCCTTGCGGCCGAGGGCCGTATCCGCCATCTGCCGGGGCCGTTCGACCCCGCCTGGCTGCAGGACGTGTGGCTGGTCGTGGCCGCCACCGACGATCGCGCGGTCAACGCCGCGGTCTCAGAGGCTGCGAAAGCGCGCCGCATATTCACCAACGTCGTGGACGACCCCGAACTGTCGTCTTTCCAGGTGCCGTCCATCGTCGACCGGTCGCCGGTCATCGTCGCCATTTCGTCGTCGGGCGTGGCCCCCGTGCTGGCCCGCCGCATCCGCGAGCGCATCGAATCGCTGTTCGATCACACGCTGGGCCAGCTTGCCGGCCTGGCGGCCACCTACCGCAAACGCATCCGCGCCAGCCATCCTGACCTGGGCGCGCGCCGCCGCTTCTACGACTGGTTGCTGGATGGCCCGGTCGCGGGATTCCTGCGCCAGCAACAACCGGCGCAGGCCGAGGCCGCGCTGGCCGATGCGCTGGCCTCGCCCATCGCGCCCGCCGAGGGCAGCGTGGTGCTGGTGGGCGCTGGCCCCGGCGACCCCGGTCTTCTGACGCTCAAGGCCCTGCGCGCCCTGAACGAGGCCGACGTCATCCTCTACGACCGCCTGGTCAGCGACGAGGTCATGTCGCTTGCCCGGCGCGACGCCGAACGCGTGTCGGTGGGCAAGCTGCCCGGCGAAAACCATCACGCGACGCAGGCGCGCATCCATGCGCTGCTGGTCGAACACGCGCACGCCGGCCGCCGCGTGGTGCGGCTAAAGGGTGGCGATGCATTCATTTTTGGCCGCGGCGGCGAGGAACTGGAATTTCTGCGCGCGCATGGCGTGCGCTACGAAGTCGTGCCGGGCATCACGGCGGCGCTGGCCTGTGCCGCCTATGCCGGCATTCCGCTGACGCACCGTGAGCACGCGCAATCGGTCCGCCTGATCACCGCGCATTGCCGCGAAGATGAAGACAACCTGGATTGGCCCGCGCTGGCACGCGAAAAACAGACGTTGGCGTTCTATATGGGTGTGGGCCAGCTTGAATTGCTGACCCAGCGCCTCTTGCGTCATGGCCGTTCGCCCGAGACGCCGTTTGCGCTCATCGAAAACGGCAGCCGGCCCGAACAGCGTGTGGTGTCGGGTCCGCTGGCGCAACTGCCAGAACTGGCACGGGAACATGCCGTCCGGTCCCCCGCCCTGCTGATCGTGGGCGAGGTCGCCGGCTTGGCGCCGCAGTTGCATTGGTTCGGCCAGCACCTGGGACAGCCGGCGGTTACGGCGTGAAAACCTGACCTGCTGACCGCGCGCGGTCCTGGGCCGCTGTGCGGTCGAGTTCCGGCCGATCCCGGGAAGGGAACCGGCCGCAACGCGTCTTCAGCCCTTTTGCTTTCAGCCCTTTTGCTGCGTGCCGAAGATGCGGTCGCCCGCGTCGCCCAGGCCCGGCATGATGTAGCCGTGCTCGTTCAGGCCGTCGTCGATGGACGCGGTGTAGATGTGCACGTCCGGGTGCTTGGCCAGCACGGCGTCAATGCCCACCGGCGCGGCCACCAGCACCAGCGCGCGGATTTCCTTGCAGCCGGCGCGCTTGAGCAGGTCGATGGCGGCGACCATCGAGCCGCCCGTCGCCAGCATGGGGTCAACGATCAGCGCCAGGCGCTGGTCCAGTTCGCCGACCAGGCGTTCCAGATACGTGTGGGCTTCCAGCGTCTCTTCGTTGCGGGCCACGCCCACGACGCTGACCTTGGCGCCCGGAATCAGGCTCAGCACGCCGTCCAGCATGCCGATGCCCGCGCGCAGGATCGGCACGACGGTGACTTTCTTGCCGGCGATCTTCTCGACCTCGACCTGGCCACACCAGCCCTCGACGGTGGCGGGGGCCAGCGGCAGGTCCTTGGACGCTTCATACGTCAGCAACGCGCCCACTTCCTGCGACAGTTCACGGAAGCTCTTGGTACTGAGGTCGGCGCGCCGCATGATCCCGAGCTTATGGCGGATCAGCGGATGGCGGATTTCGTGCACGGGCATGTGCGTAACTCTCCAGAGTATTTGTTGGTCAGAATTCTTTTGGCCTCAGGCGGACCGGGCACGGCGCGGCGCGTCTGCGCCAGCCGGTGGCGGGCCATACGGGAGGATCGTAATCGTTTTAAGCCCGCCCCGCCGCCGGGCCGCCCCAAGGCGGGGCAGCCCCCTCGGGGGGCAGCTAGCGCACAACGTGCGCGCGGCGTGGGGGCCTACATTCATTGTTCGGCGAGCCAGGAGATCAAGGCGTCGTCGAAGGCTCGGACCGCGCCAGCCTGTTCGTGGTTGACGATGCTGACGACGACATAGCGCTTGCCGCTCGCCCCCAGCACGTAACCGGCGATCGAGCGCACGTCGCGCAACGAGCCGGTCTTCAGATGCGCCATGCCGAGCGTGCCGTTGCCCTTCAGGCGGCGGCGCACCGTTCCGTCCACGCCGGCGATGGCAAAGGACGAAATGTATTCCGGCATCACCGGCGAATTCCAGGCCACGGTCAGCATCGACGCCAGGCTATCCGCGGACACACGGGCCTCGCGCGACAGGCCGGCGCCGTTGTCGATGACCAGCTCCGGCATGTCCAGCCCCTGCTTGGCCAGGAGTTGCTTGGCAACCTCTTCGCTGCTGGCCACGGTGGCCGGCCGGCGGCCGCGCTCGGCGCCCAGCGTCAGCAGCAGGGTGCGCGCCATGACGTTGTTGCTGCGCTTGTTGATCTGGCGGATGGCCTCGGCCAGCGTCGGCGAATCATGCGAGGCCAGCACCACCGCGTCCGCCGGCACCATGCCGGACCGGACCTGTCCCTTGAACGTGCCGCCCAGTTCCTTCCAGAGCATGCGGAAGACCTCGGTGGCGTACTCGGGCTGGGACAGCGCCAGGCGATACAGGCTGAACTCCCCGCACGAACCCGCCACCTTGCCGTTGACGCGAATGGTCACGCCCTGCTGGGTAATGACGGGATCGGTCGTGACCACCGGCGGACCCGGGCAGCGGACGTCGCTCCACTCCACCTGGCCTTCGATCTTCAGGCCGGGGAGCGGCGGGTCGATCAGCGGCACCCACTTATTGGCGACCGGGTCCGGCGTGAACAGGAGCCGCAGCGCGCCAAACCCCACCATCAGCGCGTCAGGACTGGCGTTGTAGGCCCGGTCGGGCGCGCCATCGAACGCGCCGGGGTCGATCGACACCTGGCCGAAGATGCTGCGGTCGATCACCAGGTCATTGATCTGCTTGACGCCGCGCAGCCGCAGCTCGCGCAGCAGTGTCCACAGATCCTGCATGAGGAATTGCGGATCGCCCCCGGCCCGCAGGTACAGCGGACCGGTCAGCACGCCCTTGGCGTCGGGGCGCGAGCCGGGCGCCGTCATGAATTCGGTGCGCCAGACGTAATTGGGCCCCAGCTCGGACAGCGCCGCCCAGGTCGTGACCAGTTTCATCACGGACGCGGGATTGCGGCCCTCCTTGGCGTTCAGCGCCACCAGCCGCGGGCCGCCCACCTCCTGCACCACCAGCGACAGCGAACTGTCTGGCAGCTTGCTGGCTTTCCAGGCCTTCACCACGTCGGGCGGCAACCCGGGAACCTGCGCAAAGGCAGCGCACGCGGCCAAGGCCAGGACACCGCCGGCCAGCCACTGCTTCAGTCCGCCCACCCGCCTGATCACTTGTCCCGTCATGCCTCGCCCACCTGGTTGCTCGTCCAGCAAAACCGAGAGCATACAAAACCTGGAACGGTTACGGGCGGCGCGGGACGGCCCTCGGGGCCTTTTGGCGGCGTATTTATCTGAGCGGGACGCCGATCCGCCCCTATTAACCGTCCCCTTTACAATATGGGGTTGCCCCAAGCCCGCCCAACCGGCATGGCTCGTCATTTGCAGGGCCGATCCCATTGCTCCAGATACCCGCGTGACCCAGTCCTTCACCGTTTCCGATTTCGACTACGAACTGCCGCCCGAGCTCATTGCGCAGACGCCGGCCGCCGAGCGCACGGGCAGCCGCCTGCTGCACCTGGACGCCGCCAGCCAGCTGCATGACCGCCAGTTCGCCGACCTGACCTCCCTCTTGCGGCCCAACGATCTGCTGGTGTTCAACGACACCCGCGTCATCAAGGCGCGTCTGCCGGGCCACAAGATCACCGGCGGCAAGATCGAGGTGCTGGTCGAACGCATCACCGAACCCGACCGCGTCCTGGCGCACGTGCGCGCCAGCAAGCCGCCCGGCCCGGGCATGGTGCTGCGCCTGGCCGACGCATTCGAGGCCACGGTGCTGGGCCGCGAAGGCGAACTCTTCGACATCCGCTTCCCCGGCCCCGTGCTCGACCTGCTGGACGCCCACGGCGCGACGCCCCTGCCGCCGTACATCACGCACGCCGCGGACGCGGGCGACGACGACCGCTACCAGACCGTCTACGCGCGCGAACCCGGCGCCGTCGCCGCCCCCACGGCCGGCCTGCATTTCGACCAGCCCACGCTGGAGCGCCTGGAGGGCCTGGGCGTGGCCCGCGCCTTCGTCACCCTGCACGTGGGCGCCGGCACCTTCCAGCCCGTGCGCGTGGACAACCTGGCCGACCACGTCATGCACGCCGAATGGTTCACCGTTCCCCAGGCCACCGTGGACGCGATTGCCGCGGCCCGGGCCAAGGGCGGACGCGTGATCGCTGTCGGCACCACCAGCGTGCGCGCGCTGGAATCGGCCGCCGCGCAGACCGAGGGCCGCACCGCCCCCGGCGTCCCGCTGGCCCCCGCCCAGGGCGACACGCGTCTGTTCATCACCCCCGGTTACCAGTACCGGGTAGTGGACGCGCTGGTCACCAACTTCCATCTGCCCCAGTCGACCCTGCTGATGCTGGTGTCGGCGCTGGCCGGCGTCGAGCCCATCCGCCGCGCCTACGCCCACGCCGTCGCCGCGCGCTACCGCTTCTTCAGCTACGGCGACGCCATGTTCATCGAAACCCCTGCCTCATGACCGGACTCAACTTCGAACTGCTCGCCACCGACGGCGGCGCCCGCCGCGGCCGCATCACGCTGAATCACGGCGTGGTCGAGACCCCCATCTTCATGCCGGTGGGCACCTACGGCAGCGTCAAGGCGATGATGCCGCACGAGCTCAAGGAAATCGGCTCGCAGATCGTGCTGGGCAACACCTTCCACCTGTGGCTGCGCCCCGGCACCGAAATCATGGAAAAGCATGGCGGCCTGCACGGCTTCATGCAGTGGGACAAGCCCATCCTGACCGACTCCGGCGGCTTTCAGGTGTTCAGCCTGCAGGGCATGCGCAAGATCACCGAGGAAGGCGTGAAGTTCGCCTCGCCCATCGACGGCGCGCGTCTGTTCCTGACCCCCGAAGAGTCGATGCGCATCCAGCGCTCGCTCAACTCCGACATCGTCATGGTGTTCGACGAGTGCACGCCCTACGAAATCGACGGGCGCCCCGCCACGGTGGAGGAAGCCGCCCGCTCCATGCGCATGTCGCTGCGCTGGGCGCGCCGCTCGCGCGACGAATTCGATCGCCTGGGCAACCCCAATGCGCTATTCGGCATCGTGCAGGGCGGCATGTACGAGTCGCTGCGCGACGAATCCCTGGCCGGACTGCAGGACATCGGCTTTCATGGCTACGCGATCGGCGGGCTGTCGGTGGGCGAGCCCAAGGAAGACATGATGCGCATCCTGGCGCACGTGACGCCCAAGCTGCCCGTCCAGGCCCCGCGCTACCTGATGGGCGTGGGCACCCCCGAAGACCTGGTCGAGGGCGTGAGCCGCGGCGTCGACATGTTCGACTGCGTCATGCCCACCCGCAACGCCCGCAACGGCTGGCTGTTCACGCGCTTTGGCGACGTGAAGATCCGCAACGCCAAGTACCGCGACGACACCCGCCCGTTGGACCCGAGCTGCAGCTGTCACACCTGCGGCAATTTCTCGCGCGCCTACCTGCACCACCTGCAGCGCGCCAACGAAATCACCGGCGCGCGCCTGAACACGCTTCACAACCTGCACTTCTATCTGACTATCATGCAAGAAATGCGCGAGGCCATTGCGGAAGGCCGCTTTGACGCCTGGCGCGCCCAGTTCGCCGCGGACCGCGCCCGCGGCATCGAGTAGCCGGTTAAAAAAGCCCCGCCAGGGGCTTTTACCGGCAGGTTTCGCCCCCATTTGTCCGGGCAGGTCGGCGCTGCAAGCGGAAGCCGCCTTGACGCCCGGGATGACATCCTGGTTAAAGGCGGGCGATAACCTCTATACAATAGTCGGCTTGCCCTATCCATGGCTCGCGCGGGGATGGGCGCATTAAAAACATAGCGATAAACCCAAACAGACTCAAACGCAGGAGAATTCAATGTCCGTTATCGATACCGCCAGCCTCGTCGTGGCCCAGGCCGCCGCCCCCGAAGGCAATGCGCTGATGGGCATGCTGCCCATCATCCTGATGTTCGTGATCCTCTATTTCCTGATGATCCGTCCGCAGATGAAGCGCCAGAAGGAACACCGCAACCTGATCGCGGCCCTGGCCAAGGGTGACGAAGTCGTCACCGCCGGCGGCCTGCTCGGCAAGGTCACCAAGGTCAACGACAGCTACGTCACCGTCGAAGTCTCCGAACTGGCCGACAAGCCCGTCGAAGTCATCATGCAGAAGTCGTCGGTCTCGACCGTTCTGCCCAAGGGAACCATCAAGGCCCTGTAAGCGTCCCAGAAGAGCCCCAACGGGGCTCTTGTCCTTGAAGGCGCCTACCGCCGCCCGCCGCGCTCACCCGCTCGGGCGGCCCTTTCATCTCTTTACATGAAGTAGCCGGCAATGAACCGCTATCCCCTCTGGAAGTACATTACGGTCCTGGTCGCGGTCCTCATTGGCCTGCTGTACACGCTTCCCAATTTCTACGGCGAATCCCCCGCCGTACAGGTGTCCAGCGCCAAAGCCACGGTCAAGGTCGACACCGCCGTGCTGGCCCGCGTGGAACAGATCCTGGCCGACGCCAAGATCCCCAACGAAGGCGCCTATTTCGAATTGAACGGCACGCTCGGCACCGTGCGCGCCCGCTTCCCGTCGACCGACGTGCAGCTGCAGGCCCGCGACCTGATCGAAAAATCGCTCAATACCGTTCCCGGCGACCCGCAATACACCGTGGCGCTGAACCTGCTGCCGGCCTCGCCGCCCTGGATGCGCGCGCTGGGCTGGTTCGCGCCCAAGCCCATGTACCTGGGTCTGGACCTGCGCGGCGGCGTGCACTTCCTGCTGCAGGTCGACATGCAGGGCGCCCTGACCGCCCGCTACGACTCGTTGTCCGCCGACGTGCGCTCGGTGCTGCGCGACCAGAAGATCCCTGTGGCCGGCGTTGAACGCTCCGGCCAGAGCATCGCCGCCACCTTCGCCAACACCGACGACCGCGACCGCGCCATCTCGACGCTGCGCTCGCGCCTGCCGGACCTGGAGTTCACCGAACGCGAAGAAGGCGGCAAGCAATTGCTGCTGGCCTCCCTGAACCCGGCCGCCGTCACCCGCGTGCAGGATTCCGCGCTCAAGCAGAACATCAACACGCTGCACAACCGCATCAACGAACTGGGCGTGGCCGAACCGGTCATCCAGCAACAGGGTTCGGACCGCATCGTGGTGCAACTGCCTGGCGTGCAGGACGTGGCCAAGGCCAAGGAACTGCTGGGCCGCACCGCCACGCTCGAAATCCGTATGGTCGACGACTCCCCCGCCGCGCAGGCCGCGCTGCTGGGCGGCAGCGTCCCGTTCGGTCTCGAGCGCTACAACGACCGCGACGGCCGTCCCATCCTGGTCCGCCGCCAAGTCATCCTGACCGGCGAAAACCTGCAGGACGCCCAGCCCGGCCGCGATTCGCAGACCCAGCAGGCCGCCGTCCACCTGACGCTGGATTCCAAGGGCGCCCGCATCTTCCGCGACGTCACCCGCGACAACATCAACAAGCGCATGGCCATCCTGCTGTTTGAAAACGGCAAGGGCGAAGTGGTCACCGCGCCTGTCATCCGCGGCGAAATCGCGGGCGGCCAAGTGCAGATCTCGGGCAGCATGTCGTCCGAAGAAGCCGCCGACACCGCACTGCTGCTGCGCGCCGGCGCGCTGGCCGCTCCGATGTCCATCATCGAGGAACGCACCATCGGCCCGAGCCTGGGCGCCGACAACATCTCGAAGGGCTTCTACTCGACGCTGTACGGGTTCCTGGCCATCGCCGCGTTCATCATCATCTACTACCACCTGTTCGGCGTGTTCTCCACGATCGGCCTGACCTTCAACGTGCTGCTGCTGCTGGCCTTGCTGTCCATGCTGCAGGCAACGTTGACGCTGCCCGGTATCGCGGCTATCGCACTGACGCTGGGCATGGCCATTGACTCGAACGTGCTGATCAACGAGCGCATACGGGAAGAGCTGCGCGCGGGGGCCACACCCCAGCAGGCCATCCATCACGGCTTCGAACGCGCGTGGGGCACCATTCTTGACTCGAACCTCACCACGCTGATCGTGGGCCTGGCGCTGCTGGCGTTCGGTTCGGGCCCGATCCGGGGCTTCGCGGTGGTTCACTGCCTGGGCATCCTGACCTCGATGTTCTCGTCTGTCGTGGGCGTGCGCGCGCTGGCCAACCTGTACTACGGCCGCAAGAAGAAGCTCACCTCGATCTCCATCGGCGAAGTCTGGAAGCCGAAGGCAAACTGAAAATAGGGCGGACGGCCCGGGCCGTCCGCCACAGAAAAGAACCGAAGGCGAAAAATGGAATTTTTCCGGATTCACCGCACCATCCCGTTTATGCGCCATGCGCTGGTGCTGAACATCATCAGTCTCGTCACCTTCCTGCTGGCGGTCTTCTTCATCGTCACGCGCGGCTTTCACCTGTCGATCGAGTTCACCGGCGGCACGGTCATGGAAGTCAACTACGCCCAGACCGCACAGCTTGAAAACGTGCGCGGCGTGGTGTCCAAGCTGGGCTACACCGACTTCCAGGTCCAGAACTTCGGCACCTCGCACGACGTCATGATCCGCCTGCCCCTGCAGGAAGGCCAGACGTCCGCCACGCAGAGCGAGACCGTCATGGCCGCACTGAAGGCCGCCGACTCGGGCGTGGAACTGCGCCGCGTCGAGTTCGTGGGCCCGCAGGTCGGGCAAGAACTGCTGCACAACGGTCTGATGGCCCTGCTGGTCGTCGTGATCGGCATCATGATCTATCTCGGCTTCCGCTTCGAATGGAAGTTCGCGGTCGCCGGCGTCATCGCCAACCTGCACGACGTGGTCATCATCCTGGGCTTCTTTGCGTTCTTCCAGTGGGAGTTCTCGCTGGCGGTGCTGGCAGGCGTGCTGGCCGTGCTGGGCTACTCCGTGAACGAATCGGTGGTCATCATGGACCGGATCCGTGAAAACTTCCGCAAATACCGCAAGGCGGACGTGCACGAAGTCATCAACAGCGCCATCACGCAGACCATCTCGCGGACCATCATCACCCACGGTTCGACCCAGATGATGGTGCTGGCCATGCTGTTCTTCGGCGGCCCCACCCTGCACTACTTCGCCATGGCCCTGACCATCGGCATCTGGTTCGGCATCTACTCGTCGGTGTTCGTCGCCGCCGCGCTGGCCATGTGGATGGGCGTCAAGCGCGAAGACCTGGTCAAGCCGGTCAAGAAGGAAGGCGAGGAAGGCGAAGTCGCCTGATTGCCGGCCTGCTGACATGCAAAACCCGTCGCTTGCGACGGGTTTTTCTTTTTGCGTGGGCAGCTGCGTTCAATACTAATAGCCTCGCGCACCTTTGCTGGTTAGCTCGTCTGATTCCCTTGCGGACAGTTGATTTGTGCATCCGAACAGACATCTTGATTTGGCCTGCCAAATTTCGCCTCCATTCGGCGGAATTGAGCCATTGCGTGCTGGCACCAGACTCGGAACTCAACATGACTCGCACTACTACTGTTGGCACGCAGAACGTGCTTTATGACCTTGGCTTTGACGACGCAGCAGAGCTGACGGCCAAGGTCCAATTGGCCATCCGATTGAACGACTTGATCGACGCACGCGCCCTGAACCAGCGGGAGGTCGCCGCGCTGACATGGATGACGCAGCCCAAGGTGTCTCAAATCCGGAGGTACAAGCTCCAGAACATTTCTCTGGAACGGGTCATTAAGGCGCTGGTTGCGCTCAACCAACGCATACAGACGCGCGCGCATTCGTTACCATGCCCCTCATGAAACTCTCCATCGACCACCTCGTCATCGCCGCCGCGGACCTCGCCAGCGGCACCGAATATGTTGCCGGCCTGCTCGGCATCGCGCCGCAGGGCGGCGGGGCGCATCCGCGCATGGGCACCCATAACCGGGTGCTGGGCATGGCGGACGGCGTGTACCTGGAAGTCATTGCCATCGATCCCGACGCGCCGGCGCCTGATCGCCCCCGCTGGTTTGGACTGGACCAGGGTGACGTGCGCGCACGCATCGAACAAGGGCCATTCCTGGCCCATTGGGCCGCGCGCGTGGAGGCGCCGCTGGATCTGACGCGCATGCAGGCCGATCACCCCGACCGGCTGCCGCCCGCCATCGCCATGACGCGCGGCGACCTGCGCTGGCGCCTGACCGTGCCGGATGACGGCAGCCTGCCGGCATGGCGCGAAGCCGGTTACGAGGCCGGCGAAGGCCTGCTTCCCACGCTGATCCAATGGGACGTGGAAAACACGCCGGGCGCGACGCTGCCGCGCCAGCCGCTGCGGCTGCTGCGTCTGACCGGCTGCCACCCCCGCGCCTCGCTGCTGCGCCAGGGGCTCGCCTGGATGGGTGCGGATAGCCTGATCGACGTCGAGCAGGCCGATGGCCCGGCCCGCCTGCGCGCGCAGATCGAAACGCCGTCCGGAATCAAGCTGCTGACGTGACGCCTGCGGTGTAGCCGTGACCTGACGCGCGTTGGGTGCATCCGGGGCCGGACGCCTAGGTTTCATCCATAGCCTGCCGCCATGGAGTATCCGTCCCTGCACGCCATGCCTCGCGACGACGCCTTTCAACGACCGAAAAAAAACCGCGGGGTGATCTGCCTCCCGCGGTCTTCTCTGGCGTCCAGGTGCTGCCTTAGCCTTTCTTCCACCAGCGCCACGGCGCGCGCAGCGGCCATTGATACTTGCTGCACAGCACGCGGGGGGCCAGATAGTGCCCGACCAGCACGGCGATGCCGGCAGCCGTCATCACGTCCGACAGGTAGTGATCAAGGTTCACCAGCCGGCTAATCGCCACCAGCGCCGCCAGCAGCAGGAACACCCAGCGCCAACGGGGCGCCAGAATGCCCAACACCACCGCCACGGAGAAGGCCGCGTAGGTGTGGCTGGACGGAAACGAATTGAACTGCTGAGCGCGCGAAAACGATTCGCCCAGCCCGTAAATGCCTTGCTCGAAGAACAACTCGGGCCGCGCCCGGGCCACGGTGCGTTTTAGCACCAGCACCACCAGCCCGCCGACCGCCATGGTCGACAGCATCAGCAAGCTGCCGCGCGCCATGGCAGCATAGCTGACGCGCAGCGGATTGCGCCATCCGCGCGCCAGGCCCACCAGGCCGGTCACGTAGAACGCCAGCGCCATGACGATGTAATGGCCGCTTTCGCCCAGCTCGCCCACCCACTCAAAGGATTGGTCGACGCCTTCCGACACCGATTTCTGGATCCAGATGGCCAGCGGCAGATCGACCCACAGCGCGCACGCCGCGGCGGCTAGCGCCAGCGCGCCCGCCAGCAGCGCCCACACGGACGCGGGGTACGGATTACGGTATTCGTCCTGGACTGCGGAACCGGTCCCGCCAGCGAGGGACGGAGCGGCTGCCGGAGGCGTAAGGCGATTGGAATTCATCGGTGCCGCTCGGGAGAAAAAAGGGATTTTACCGGCGCCTGCGGGCGCGCGGACCGCTATCGTAACGGCCAACGCGCGCGCGTCCAAGAAACAATTCTTGGGCAAGGGTTAAAATCCGCCCTTTCCCCCTTTCCAGCCCCCGGGATCTACACCCGTCACGGCGACCATCATGCAAGAAACCTCTCTCAAGCGCGCGGGCAATCCCCGCGACGGCGTCTCCGCCGCCCTGCCTTCGGCCACTCCCGGCGCCGGCTCCCCCCGCAAGCTGTACATCCGCACCTTCGGCTGCCAGATGAACGAGTACGACTCGGACAAGATGGCCGACGTGCTGCGCGAGGACCAGGGCGGGCTCGAACTGACCGACAATCCGGAAGAGGCGGACGTCATCCTGTTCAACACCTGTTCCGTGCGCGAAAAGGCGCAGGAAAAGGTGTTTTCGGATCTGGGCCGCGTGCAGCACCTGAAGAAGACCAATCCGAACCTCGTCATCGGCGTGGGCGGCTGTGTCGCCAGCCAGGAAGGCGAGGCCATCGTCAAACGCGCGCCGTATGTCGACGTGGTGTTCGGACCGCAGACCCTGCACCGCCTGCCGGACCTCATCAAGCGCCGCCGCGACGAAGGCCGTTCGCAGGTCGACATCAGCTTTCCCGAGATCGAAAAGTTCGACAACATGCCGCCGCCGCGCGTCGAAGGCGCCACGGCCTTTGTCTCGATCATGGAAGGCTGTAGCAAATACTGCAGCTTCTGCGTCGTGCCCTACACGCGCGGCGAAGAGGTCTCGCGTCCGTTCGACGACGTCCTGATCGAAGTGGCCGACCTGGCGGACCAGGGCGTCAAGGAAGTGACGCTGCTGGGCCAGAACGTGAACGCCTACCGCGGCCGCATGACGGACTCCGACGAGATCGCCGACTTTGCGATGCTGCTGGAATACGTGCATGAAATTCCCGGCATCGAGCGCATCCGCTACACGACCTCGCACCCCAAGGAAATGACCCAGCGCATGGTGGACGCCTACGCCCGCCTGCCCAAGCTGGTGTCGTTCCTGCACCTGCCCGTGCAAGCCGGCAGCGACCGCGTGCTGGCCGGCATGAAGCGCGGCTACACCACGCTGGAATTCAAGTCGGTCGTGCGCCGCCTGCGTGCCGCCCGCCCGAATCTGACGCTGTCCTCGGACTTCATCGTGGGCTTTCCCGGCGAGACCGAGGAAGACTTCGAAAAGACGCTCAAGCTGATCGAGGACGTCGGCTTCGACACCTCGTTCTCGTTCGTGTATTCGCGCCGCCCGGGCACGCCCGCCGCGGACCTCACCGACGACACCCCGCAGGACGTGAAGCTGCGCCGTCTGCAGCGCCTGCAGGCGCTCATCAACGACCAGGCGGCAACGATCGCCCGCAACATGGTGGGCACGCGTCAGCGCCTGCTGGTCGAAGGCCCCTCGCGCCGCGACCCGAACGAACTCATGGGCCGCACCGAGAACAACCGCATCGTCAATTTCCCCGCGCCCGCGCGGCTCATCGGACAAATGGTCGACGTCGTCATCACCGAGGCGCAC
Organism: Achromobacter sp. ACM05; assembly: GCF_019218915.1. Taxonomy (NCBI): domain Bacteria; kingdom Pseudomonadati; phylum Pseudomonadota; class Betaproteobacteria; order Burkholderiales; family Alcaligenaceae; genus Achromobacter; species Achromobacter sp. ACM05. The sequence continues at coordinate 2,156,767 of NZ_JAHUWQ010000001.1, read as the reverse complement.
ACGAATTCGCTGCGTGCCCGCGTGGCCGACGTGGACCGCACTTCGCAAGAGGCTGAATGACCACACCCCGCCCCCGCGCGCGTCGCAGCATGCCCGTCATCGTCAACCTGGACGGCGACAACACCCACCTGGCCAATCTCTGCGGCCCCCTGGACGAAAACCTGCGGCAACTGGCCGACGGCATGACCGTCAAGCTGTCGCGCCGCGGCAGCCGCGTCACCATCGAAGGCGAGCGGGCCGAACTGGCGGGCCGCATCCTGCGCCGCTTCCACGAACAGGCCGTGCACCGCGCCCTGTCGATCGACGACATCCAGCTTGGACTGGTCGAGATCGGCGTGGGGCGCCAGGAAGACAAGCTCAAGGAAGAGCAGGCCCGGGAACTGGACGCCCTGCCCGCCCTGGACGATGAAAGCGACGGCATCGCGCTGCGCACCAAGCGCAGCGACCTGCGCCCGCGCACGCCGCGCCAGCGCGACTACCTGAACAACATCCTCAAGCACGACATCACGTTCGGCGTCGGCCCCGCCGGCACGGGCAAGACCTGGCTGGCCGTGGCCTGCGCCATCGACGCCATGGAACGCGACACGGTGCAACGCCTGGTGCTGACCCGCCCCGCCGTCGAAGCCGGCGAACGCCTGGGCTTTCTGCCCGGCGACCTGGCGCAAAAGGTCGACCCGTACCTGCGCCCGCTGTATGACGCGCTGTACGACCTGATGGGCTTCGAAAAGGTCCAGCGCCTGTTCGAGAAGCAGACCATCGAGATCGCCCCGCTGGCCTACATGCGCGGCCGCACGCTGAACCACGCCTTTGTCATCCTCGACGAGGCGCAGAACACGACGCCCGAGCAGATGAAGATGTTCCTGACGCGGATCGGCTTCGGCAGCAAGGCGGTCATCACCGGCGACCCGTCGCAGGTCGACCTGCCGCGCGGCCAGGAAAGCGGGCTGGCGCATGCGGTCAAGGTGCTGCATGACGTGCAGGGCATCGCCACCACCAAGTTCACCAGCCGCGATGTCGTGCGCCACCCCCTGGTCGCCCGCATTGTCGACGCTTACGACCGCGCCGCCGAAGATGAAGCCTGAGCTGTCCCTGTCCGTGCAGTACGGCGTCGAAGAGGCCCGCCTGCCCCGCTGGCGCCTGCGCCGCTGGGCAGAGCGCGCGCTGGGCGCCGCCTTTGAAGACGGTCTGGTCGAATTTTCGGCCGCTGAACTGAGCCTTCGGCTGGTCGGCGCGGCCGAGGGCCGCCGCCTGAACCGCGACTTCCGCGGCCGCGACTACGCCACCAACGTGCTGACCTTCGAGTACGGCGTGGATCCCGTGGGCGTGGCGCGCGGCGACATCGTCATGTGCGTGCCCGTGCTGGTGCGCGAGGCCCGCGAGCAGCGCAAGACGCTTTTGGACCACGCCGCGCACCTCACCATCCACGGCGTGCTGCACTCGCTGGGCTACGACCACATCAAGGCGCGCGAAGCCAAGCGCATGGAAGCGTTGGAAACCGCGACGCTTGCGCAGATGGGCATTGCCGATCCGTACGTGGCCGACTGACCGCCGCCACCCGCGTGCCGGTAGCCTCGGGACAACCCTGAGAAAATGCCGGCAAATGGCGTGCAGCAAGGCGCAGATCGCGTCCATTGCAGCCATTTTCCGGGCCGGCGTTACAAACGATGGGCCAGTATCGGTTATGCTGGCTCCTCCCTAACTTGTCCTCCCGGACGATGTCTGACCCTTACCCTGCTCCCGAAGCGACGCCTGCTCGCTCTACCAAACCCGCCACCAAATCCCTCCTAGACCGCCTGCTTTCCCTTGTGCGCAAAGAGCCCGAGGACCGCGAAGGCATCAAGGCCGTCCTCGAAGCCGCGCACGAACGCCAGTTGCTCGACGCGGAGTCGTACAAGATGATCAAGGGCGCGCTCGCCGTGTCCGAGGGCACTGTCGGCGACATCATGGTCCCGCGCTCGCGCATGGATCTGCTCGATGTCACGCAGCCCATCCCGTACCTGGTGGCTTCGGTGATCGAAACCGCGCATTCGCGGTTCCCCGTCTACGAGGGCGATCGCGACAACATCATCGGCATCCTGCTGGCCAAGGATCTGCTGCGCTGCATGCTCGAGCCCAACATCGAAATGCGCACGCTGGTCCGCCCCGCCGTCTTCATTCCCGAATCCAAACGCTTGAACGTGCTGCTGCACGAGTTCCGCGCCAGCCGCAACCACCAGGCCATCGTCATTGACGAGCATGGCGGCATTTCGGGCCTGGTGACGATGGAAGACGTGCTGGAACAGATCGTCGGCGACATCGAAGACGAGTTCGACGAAACCGAAGAAGATTCCATCTTCCCCGAAGGCGAGAACCAGTGGCGCGTGCTCGCGGCCACCGACATCTCGCACTTCAACGAAGTGTTCGGCTGCCAACTGCCCGACGACGAGTACGACAGCGTGGGCGGCTGGATGGGCGGCCAATTGGGCCGTATTCCGCGCCGCGGCGACCACGCCGATTTCGACGGCCTGCGCCTTGAAGTGGCGCGCGGCGACGCCCGCCGGGCCATCTGGCTGCGCGTCAAGCGCCTGGCCACACCCCAGACCGAAGCACCCGCCACCGACGCATGACCAGCACCCCGCGCGGCCGACTCCTGCGTGGCGCCGCCGGCCTCGTGCTGGCGGGCGCCGTCCACGCCCTGACCTTTGCCCCCGGCCCGCTGCCCGGATGGGCGCTGGCGTTCACCCAGATCGCCGCGCTGGCCGTGCTGGCGCGCGTCACGCTGTATGCGCCGTCGGCGCGTCAGGCGTGGCTACGCGGCTGGCTGTTCAACTTTGCCAGCTACGCGCTCGGGTTGTACTGGATCTTCATCAGCCTGCACCGCTACGGCGATCTTGCCGCACCGCTGGCTGTCGCGGCCGTGCTGGCGCTGTCAGCATTCCTGGCCCTGTTTCCCGCGACCGCCAATGCACTGGCGCGCCGCTACGCGCCGCTGTCCGCCGATTCCGCCCCGTCCCGCATCCTGGCCGCCACGGCGGCCTGGGCTGCGATGTGGGGCGCGTTCGAATGGCTTCGTTCGGTGCTGCTCACCGGCTTTCCGTGGCTGAACATCGGCTATGCGCAGGTCGACAGCCCCATTGCAGGCTGGGCGCCGCTGCTCGGCGTGCACGGCATGGCATTCCTGGCCGCATTCGTCGCGGCGGCGGCCGCAAGCCTGTGGCAGCCTTCGCGCACGGCCGGCATGGGTCCGCGCCACGCGCTGGCCGCTGGCGTCGCGGTGGCGCTTGCTGCGGCGGGCTGGCCACTGTCCCGCATCGACTGGTCGGCGCCGGTTGGCGACCCGCTCAACGTGCGGCTCGTGCAGGGCAACATCGGGCAATCCCAGAAATTCGATCCTGCGCTCCTCGAGCAAAGCCTGCGGCGCCATCTGGAGCTGACAGCCCTGCCCGGGGCGCCCGGCGTGCCCGCGCCGCAATTGGTGATCCTGCCGGAAACCGTGGTGCCCATCTTCCAGGACCAGCTCGATCCGCGCGTCTGGGAAGTCTGGCGCGACCTGGCCGGCCAACGCAACACCGTCATCGCGATGGGCGTGCCGCTGCATGACCGCGTCAACGGCCGCGAGCGCTATACCAACAGTGTCATCGGTTTTGACGGCGCCACGCCCGTTGAACAGCTGGTGCGCGGCAACACCGCCATGCGCTACGACAAGCGCCACCTGGTGCCGTGGGGCGAATACGTGCCGCCCGGCTTTCACTGGTTTGTCGAAATGCTGAACATCCCGCTGGGCGACTTCGATCGCGGCGGCGAACGCCAGACCCCGTTTGCCGTCGGCGGCCAGCACATCGCGTTCAACATCTGCTACGAAGACCTCTTCGGTCCCGACCTGCTGCCCGCCTTGCAGCCCGGCCCCAACGGCGAGCCCGGCGCGACCATCCTGGTCAACGTCAGCAACCTGGGCTGGTTCGGCGATAGCTGGGCGCTGCGGCAACATCTGCAGATCGGCCGGCTGCGCACCATCGAGACCGCACGCCCGATGCTGACCGCCACCAACACCGGCATCACCGCCGCCATCGACGCAAAGGGCCAGGTTGCCGCCCAACTCGCGCCGCTGCAGGCGGGTGTGCTGCCGGTATCGGTGCAGGGCATGACTGGGCTCACGCCCTACGCGCGTTTTGGGGACAAGACCGCGCTGGCGCTGATCGGTCTGGCGCTGATCGCGGCCGTGGGCAGCGCCCGCCGCCCGCGCCGCGGCTGATTCCACGGTTCGGCTGATTCCACGCAGCACCGACGTCCCCGCGCAACTCATTTCCCGGCGCGGCTGACTTCCTTCAGGCAAACAGGTTCGCGGGCAGCGAGCCTGTTTCGTCGGGCGGGCGCAGCGGGCCGTTGCCCGCTCCCGTGACTTCAATCGCGTCTGCAATCGCCTGCATGTCGTCGGCATCCAGCTCCAGCTCGGCCGCGCCGATCAGCCCGTCCACCTGCGATGCGCTGCGCGCCCCCAAAATGGCGCCCGTCACACCCGGCCACGCCAGCGTCCATGCCGCTGCGGCAGCGGCCACGGTGGCGCCGTGCCGCTCCGCAATCGGCTTGAAGGCATCGGCCAGCGCCAGGTTGCGCTCCAGCTCGGGCGACCGGAAATCCGCGTGCCGCGCCCGCCAATCGTCCGGCGGCAAGGCCCGTGCACGCTCGGCGCTGAACTTGCCGGTCAGCAAGCCCGAATTCATGGGGCTATAGACAATCACGCCCGTGCCATTGGCCGCGCACCAGGGAATGAGGTCGATAGCCGCGGCGCGCTGGATCGCCGAGAACGGCGGCTGAAGGGTGTCTACATGCCCCAGGTGTTCCGCGGCCTGCAACTGCGCAAGGTTGTGGTTCGACAATCCCACCGCGCGGACTTTCCCGGCCTGCTTCAGATCCAGCAATTCCTGCCAGTACGCCTCCAGCGGCGTGCCGTCTCCCGCAGGCCAGTGCATCTGATAGAGGTCGATGCGCTCGACGCCTAACCGCCGCAACGACCCTTCAAGCTCTCGGCGAATGCTGGACGGCGCGCCGGTGCGCCGCGGCATCGCCTGTGGCTGCTCGGGCGACCAGGTCAGGCCGCATTTGGTGAACACGTACGGACGCTCGCTGGCGGGCATCTGGCCCAACGCCTGCCGCACGATGTCCTCGGAATGGCCCAGGCCGTAGACCGCGGCGGTGTCGATCCAGTTGATGCCGCGGTCAATCGCGTGCCGGATCGCCTTGATGGATTCGGCGTCGTCCTGCGGCCCCCAGCCCACCGCCCACCCGTTGCCGCCCATGGCCCAAGCGCCCAGGCCGATGCGCGTGATGTTCATGTCCGTGCGCCCCAGAGCGACGGTGGGAAAGCCTGTGCTGCTCATGGAGAAGTGCTCATGTGTCGATTTCCTTGCCGATCCGCGTCAACTTTCCGCGCTGCCTTCGCGTGGAAATTTCCACACGCCGAAAAAATTTTTCCCATCCACGATAGCACCTGCACAAGTCTTTGATTTCATTGATTTCCGCATCAATCGAAGGCTTGCTCGGCAACCTATACAGCGCTAAATCCGCCCTCAGAATGCCCATCCAACCCTCTTTTTTCGCAACTTTTTGCTTTTTGCCATGAAGCGACTTGCACGCCCAATTTAGTTCGTGCATAATCTCGTTTCTTCGCCAACGGCACTAAACAAAACCGGCAACGAAACAGCAAAAAACGCGCTCTAACCGGCGCGTTTCAAGCGAAAACGTTGAAGGAATTGATTAGAGAAACGGGGGTATAGCTCAGCTGGGAGAGCGCTTGCATGGCATGCAAGAGGTCAGCGGTTCGATCCCGCTTACCTCCACCAGTCCAAAGCGAAGAGCAGTACAGCAAGTCCAAGTCCCCTTCGTCTAGAGGCCTAGGACATCACCCTTTCACGGTGAGTACAGGGGTTCGAATCCCCTAGGGGACGCCAGTCTACTGGCATGCAGTATTAGTGATGCAGTTGAAGTGATTATGTAGTTGAGTTAAGCCGCTGCGGAGCGGTAGTTCAGTTGGTTAGAATACCGGCCTGTCACGCCGGGGGTCGCGGGTTCGAGCCCCGTCCGCTCCGCCAAAAGCTCTCTCGCTCAGAGTCTTTCAAGAGCTCCGTTTTCGGGGCTTTTTTGTTTTATAAGTGTGAGACCTTGTTGTTTGAAGTTTGGAACAGCAGGACGCCCTGGGGGTATAGCTCAGCTGGGAGAGCGCTTGCATGGCATGCAAGAGGTCAGCGGTTCGATCCCGCTTACCTCCACCAGTGCAGTTCAGTAGTGACGCAGTACAGTAGTAACGCAGTTCAGTAGTAAACTTGTTGGTTCCAGGTCCCCTTCGTCTAGAGGCCTAGGACATCACCCTTTCACGGTGAGTACAGGGGTTCGAATCCCCTAGGGGACGCCAGCTTCATCTGGCATGTAGTAAAAGCTGTCTTGACACCACAGCCGCAGTAAAGAAGTTGCACTAAAGAAGTTGAAGTCATCAGTAAGCCGCTGCGGAGCGGTAGTTCAGTTGGTTAGAATACCGGCCTGTCACGCCGGGGGTCGCGGGTTCGAGCCCCGTCCGCTCCGCCAAGCACTTTGCGCTTACCGAACGCTGCTCGCAGCACGCATTTGAAGTACACGCATCTCAAGCTCCGGATTCCGGAGCTTTTTGCTTTTGTGCTTTTGATTTCTGCAATTTTGATTTTGCTTTCGCATATGCTTTTGCATGGGCTGTCCGGCGCCGCCATTCGCGCGGTGCAATCCCCTCTCGTTGTACCCCTTCCGCGAGACTCCTCCCTTTTGACCTCTGGACAGCACCGGCGCGCGGCTTCATGCTTGCGCGTACACGCCATGCGAAGAAAAAAGAGGCCTACGTGACCCCCAACGACGCCGCACCCCAAGCACATCGCCAACACCTGCAGAGCATCATCGCGGGCCTCAACGAGGGCATCATCCTGCTTGAGGCCGATGGCTCGATAGCCTGGGCCAACGCCAGCGCACTTGCGCTGCACGGCGCCGAATCAATGGAAGACCTGGGCGGCACGCCCGCGGGCTTTCGCAAGCGATATACGCTCACCTATCGCAACCATCATCGCGTGCCGGCGCGACAGTATCCCTTGGACCGGCTGGCGGCGGGCGAAGAATTCGAAGACCTGCTGCTCGATCTGACCCGTAAAGACGACGACGAATTCACGCGCAACCTGCTTGCGCGCGGCCTCAATCTGGACGATGGCGGCCCCATGCCCTATCGCGTCCTGATCCTGCACGACCAGACCGCGCAGATCAACGCCGAGGAACGCTTTGAACGCACCTTCTCGGCCAATCCGGCTCCCGCGTTGATCTGCCGGCTGTCGGACCTGCGCTACGTCAAGGTGAACCAGGGGTTCCTGGAAATGACCGGCTACTCGCGCGACGCGGTGCTGGGCAAGTCGGCCTATGAAATCGATGTGCTGGACGGGAGCGACGACAAAGAAACGGCGGTGGTTCGGCTCAATGAAGGCGAGACCATTCCGCAGCGCGAGGGCGTGCTGAAGCTGCCCGATGGCACCTCCAAGTTCGTGGTGGTGGCAGGCCAGCCCATCGACATGCACGACGAGCCCTGCATGCTTTTCACGTTCATCGACCTGGAGGGCCGCAAGCGCACCGAAGAGGCCCTGCGCGAAAGCGAAGAGCGCTTCTCCAAAGCCTTCCAGCTTGCCCCTGTGCCGATGGCCGTCTGCGACGGCGTCACCTTGAACGTGCTGAACCTCAATGATGCCTTTGCCGCCGCCACGGGTCTGACGTTGGACGACAAGGCAGAGCAGGACCTCGTCGAACTGGGATTGCGGCCGTACGAAGGCATGCTGGCCGCCCTGAAGCGCGGCGAAAGCGTGCGCAACCGCGAAGCCGTGATGATTGCGCGCGACGGCGGCGAGCTCGACTGCCTGGTGTCCGCCGAGCCCGTCATGATCGGCGGGCTGCGCCGCGTGTTGATCGTGATGCAGGACATCACCGAGCGCAAGCGCTCCGAGACCGAACTGCTGACGGCCATCGAGGCGGTCATGCAGGACACCTCGTGGTTCAGCCGCGGCATCATCGAAAAGCTGGCGCAACTGCGCCAGCCCGCCCCCGCGACGCGCGACGTGGCGGAACTGGCGCAGCTTACGTCGCGCGAGCGCGAGGTGCTGGGCCTGCTCTGCCAGGGTCACGATGACGACGGCATTGCCAAGGCGCTCAAGCTGTCGCGCAACACCGTGCGCAATCACGTGGCCACGATCTACAGCAAGATCGGCGTGCACCGGCGCAGCGCCGCCATCGTGTGGGCTCGTGACCGCGGCATCACCGGTCACGAAAGCGCGCGCAACCGGGACAAGCAGGGCAAGTCCTGAACGGCTTGCTACGTTTTTACAATTTGAATCAAAATATCCTGGATCTTCGCGTCGCCGAAGATGCCGCCGCGTTAGGACGACTGGCCGCTCAAAAGCGGCCATTTTCTTTGAATCGGTTTCCAACCGTGCGCTAAATCCGGCGATGTCGAACGCATTGCGCGAATAGGCCGCCCCTTCTTACGATCCGCCGATCCAGCCCAGGCCATCAGGCCAGCGGCGAGATCCCCGGCACGAACGAAGGAGCCACCGACCATGCAGACTGCGTATATTCCCGTCCCGACATCGCCCAAGCGCCTGCCGGCCTCGGCCTGGAGCGCCGACGCCATCATGGCGCTCTACGAGCTGCCGTTCATGGACTTGATGCACCGGGCGCAGCAGACACATCGCGCCCATTTCGATCCGAACGTCATCCAGTTGTCGAGCCTGCTGTCGATCAAGACTGGCGGCTGTCCCGAAGACTGCGCGTATTGTCCGCAGTCCTCGCACTACGACACCGGCGTGGACGCCGACAAGCTGATGCCGCTGGAAGACGTGGTCGCCGCGGCCTGCGCGGCGCAGGCCGGCGGCGCGCAGCGCTTCTGCATGGGCGCCGCGTGGCGCAGTCCCAAGCCGCATCACCTGGACGCCGTGGCCGAGATGGTCAGCGCGGTCAAGGCGCTGGGCCTGGAGACCTGCGTGACGCTGGGCATGTTGCGGGACGGCCAGGCCGAGCAATTGAAGAACGCGGGCCTGGACTACTACAACCACAACCTGGATACCTCGCCGGAGTTCTACGGCAAGATCATCTCCACGCGCACGTACCAGGACCGCCTGGACACGCTGGACCGCGTGCGCGACGCCGGCATCAGCGTGTGCTGCGGCGGCATCGTGGGCATGGGCGAATCGCGCCGCGAACGCGCCGGCCTGATCGCCCAGCTCGCCAGCATGGAGCCTTATCCCGAGTCCGTGCCGATCAACAACCTGGTGCAGGTGGAAGGCACGCCGTTGTCCGATGTCGAAGCCCTCGATCCCTTCGAGTTCGTGCGCACCATCGCCGTGGCGCGCATTGCAATGCCGCGCGCCGCCGTTCGGCTGTCGGCCGGGCGCGAGACGATGGACGATGCGATGCAGGCGCTGTGCTTTCTGGCGGGCGCCAATTCCATGTTCTACGGCGACGCGCTGCTGACCACCGCCAATCCGCAGATGGCGGCCGACCAGCGCCTGCTCGACCGATTGGGCATGCGGGTCGACGCCGCCGCGCACGACCGCCATGAGGAGGCGGCATGCCGTTGACGCCCGGTCTTCTGTATCTGGCGGCCAGCGTAGCCTGCAGCGTCACGGTCGCCGTGATGCTCAAGCTGGCGCGGCGTTGGCAGATCGACGTGCGCCAGGCGATCGCCATGAACTACGCCGTGGCCGCCCTGCTCTGCTGGCTGGTACTGCGCCCCGATCCGGCGCGCCTGCTGGCGCCGCAAACGCCCTGGCTGGTGCTGGCCGCGCTGGGCGTGCTGCTGCCGAGCGTCTTTTTGGCGATGGCGGCAGCGTTGCGGCATGCCGGCATCGTGCGCAGCGACGCCGCGCAGCGCCTGTCGCTGTTCATTCCGCTGCTGGCCGCGTTCGCGCTGTTCGGCGAACCGGTCACGGGACGCAAATTGGCGGCCATCGCGCTGGCCTTCGCCGCCCTCTTCTGCCTGCTACGCCAACCGCCGCGCATTCGTTTATCCGAAGCCACGGCGGCCGAGGACCGGCGCGCGATGTGGATGTGGCCGCTGGTGGTCTGGGCGGGGTATGGCGTGATCGACATCCTGTTCAAGCAGGTTGCCCGCACGGGGACTGCATTTGCGGGCAGCCTGTTGCTGACGTTCCTGATGGCGGGCGCGCTGATGCTTGCGTATCTGTTGTGGCGCCGCGTGCGCTGGCAGGCGCGGCATCTGGCCGCGGGCGTGGCGCTGGGGCTGGCCAACTTCGGCAATATCCTGACCTACGTGCGCGCGCACCAGTCGCTGCCCGAACACCCCGCGCTGGTTTTCGCGTCGATGAACATGGGAGTGATCACGCTGGGCACCCTGGTGGGCGCCCTGGCGTTCCGTGAACCGCTCACGCGTGTGAACGTGCTGGGCATTGCGCTGGCGTTGTCCGCCATTTTGCTGATGACGCCCTGGTAGGGGCGCTTCAGGTGCCGGTGCGGCGCTGGCGTTCGGGGTGCGCGTCTGATGCGGCGTCCGATGTGGAGTCCGATGTGGCGGTCGATGCGACGGTTGATGCTGCGGTCGATGCAGCGTCCAATGCGGCAGTCGATGCGGAGCCCGATACACGGTCTGGTGTCTGGTCCAACATCGAATCCGGCATCGCGCCTCCCGCTCCCGCAGCCGTATCCGCCGTCTCATCCATTCCGCCCTGCCCCGCCGCCGAATCCACCGATGCGGCCTCGGCCACCGGCTCCGGCGGCGCGGGCGCCGCGGAAGGATCCGGCTGCACCATTTCCATGGCGATGTCGTTCTCGGGATCCACCCGCGGATCCAGCACCGCCGCCGCGGGCGAGCTTTGCAGCGTGTCGGGCATCGGTACGAAATGCGTCGGCGCCTCGTCGACCTGGTGCGCGCCGGTGACGCGTGTGGGCCGCACCTGCCAGACCAGAATCACGGCGCACGCCGAGATGAACACGTAATACATGGCGGGTCCGCCCAGCGACATCATGAAGCCCGCGATCATCGGCCCCACACAGGCGCCCAGGCCATAGGTCATCAGCAACACCGCCGACAGGCTGACACGCCTTTCTGATTCGACGTGGTCATTGGCAAAGGCCGCGCCCAACGGGTACAGCGTGAACTGCAGGATGCCGAAGACGCAGGACATGGCGACCAGCGCCCAGAACGGCAACGCGATCCAGCCCCACATGACGGCAGGCAGCAGGACCAGCAACAACGCGTTGAAGCGGATGAGGCCGGCGCGGTTGATGCGGTCGGACAGCCAGCCCATCGGCCACTGCGACAACAGACCCGCCGTCACGGCGGCGGCGACGAAGATGGCGGCCTGCGATGTGGACAGGCCATTCTTGGCGCCATACACCGCGGCCAGGCCGTAGAACGCGCCGGACAGATTGCCCGCCACGAAGAGCACGGTCATGGACAGCGGCACGCGCCGCATGAAGAACTTTACGTCCAGCGGCGCGGGCAGCGGCGTCGGCGGGTGGGACCGGGCCGTGACGGCAAGCGGCACCAGGCACAGCACGAGGCACATCGCGACCAGGGTAAGCGGGCGCAGGTCCAGCGTGGCGTAGGCAGTGAGGGCCAACTGGCCAAGCACGGTGCCCAGGCCGGAGACGACCATGTAGACGGAGAAAACGCGGCCGCGCTGGTGGTTTTCGGTCTGTTCGTTGAGCCAGCTTTCGATGACCATGAACTCGGTCACCATGACGATGCCGGAGACGATGCGGAACACCAGCCACAGGGGCATGGATTCGACCAGCGTTTGCGCCAGGATCATGCTGGTGGCAATGGCCGCGCAGGCGACGAACGCGCGGATGTGGCCGACGCGGATGATGAGCTTGTGCCCAAGCCGCGCGCCGCACACGAGCCCGAGGTAGTAGCCGGCGATCAAGGTGCCGATCCACACTTCGCTAACGGACTGGGCGGTCAGCCGCAGGCCCATGTAGGTGTTGAAGAGACCCGTGCCGATAAGCATCAGCAAGGTCGCAAAATAAAGCGACGAAAACGATGAGATCGTGGAGAGCATGGCGTCGACAACCGCTGCTGGCTTTCAGCGCCGCGGGCCGCCTGGGCGGCCCGCAACACTGGGGGTAAAACAGGAACCTGCGGGGATCAGGCTTGCGAGAGCATGGTGGCCGCGTCGCTGACTTCAAACTTGCCAGGCGCTTCCACGTTCAGTTGCTTCACAACGCCGTCGACGATCAGGGCGGAGTAGCGCTGCGAGCGCACGCCCATGCCGCGCTGGACGAGGTCCAGTTCCAGGCCGAGTTCCTTGGTCCACAGCGCGGAGCCGTCGGCCAGCATGCGGACTTTGCCGTCGGTCTTCTGTTCGCGTCCCCAGGCGCCCATGACGAAGGCGTCGTTGACGGACACGCACCAGATTTCGTCGATGCCCTTGGCCTTGAGGGCAGCGGCCTGTTCGACGTAGCCGGGCAGATGCTTGGCCGAGCAGGTGGGCGTGAAGGCGCCCGGCACGGCAAACAGCGCAATGGTCTTGCCGCGGGTCAGGTCGGCGACCTGGAACGCGTTGGGACCGAGCGAGCAGCCGGCGGTTTCGGTTTCGATGAATTCGGTCAACGTGCCATCGGGCACGCGGTCGCCGACTTTGATCGTCATGTAGATCTCCAGAATGAAAGGGGGCAATGCATTGAGGCAGGACTGCCTCACAGCCCCCATCATAGTTCGAGCGCGCCCGGCTTGCTGCCTTTGGCGGAAGGCGAAAAGAAGATGAACAGTTCGAAACGACTCCACACGGCGAGTACACGGCGAGGAAACGCGCGATTGCCATAATGCCGTGGTAGACAACGCCCGCCGCAGCCGCGAGAGGCTGACCGCTGCGGAGGGCTTCACCGGGAGACTTTCGATGCGCAAATTCCTTACCGGGCTGGCATTGACGCTAGCCGCTGCTGCCCCGGCGTGGGCGGCTCCCGATGCGGCTGAGCAGGCCCAATACGACTCTTTCGTTATCGCCGCTGGCGCGTCCAATGGCGCGGCGCGTGCTTGCGGGGCTTCAGAGCCTGACCTGGCGCAGCATCAGGAGACGGCTCGGAAGAATCTCACACGCTATGCCGAGGAATATGGATTCCCGACGGGCGGCTTCGATTCTGCGTTTGCAAAGGGGCAGGCCGATGGGACGACGATGATGGAGGAGATGAAGCGGTCTGGGGTGGATGGGTGCCGGGGGGTGCTGGGCGGGTTTCAGAGCGAGCGGGTGATGAAGTATGAGGACATGAAACGGGCGCTGGCGGAGGTTAGTGATGGGCTGCCGGGGGAGAAGGCACGGTAGGGCTTTGGTTCTTGTGCGGCGTGATTTGAGTTCTTTAGACGCCCGGCGCGCCGGCCACCTGGGGTGCGCGGGGCCACGATTGCGGTCCGGAGCCTTCGCTCCGGACTGCCCCGTCGTCATCTTCGTCACCGCCTTCGGCGATTCCTTCAGATTCCCTCGGGCTTATCGACGCCCCGCGCACCCCAGGCGGCCGGCACACCAGGCTGCATCTTTGAATCTTTGCGGTCGTCGGGCCGGGTTGGGTTCTTGAGGTTCTTCTCACGGGTGGTGCGTGATGGAAGATCTTACGGTGCCCGCCCCCGGTCGGCCGCGCGGGCGGCCTTCGGGGGCTTACGCAGTGTCTTGCGTCGGCGTGTTGCCGCTGCGCGTGTAGGGAGCTTTGCCCGCGGGCTTGGGTCTTTTACAGCCCGTTTTGCTTGAACCAGTCCAGCATCCGCGTCCACGCCTGTTCGGCTTCCGCCTTGCGGTACGAAGGACGATAGTCGGCGTGGAACGCATGACCGGCTTCGGGGTAGATGTCGATGCGAGACGCCTTGGCGGCCGCGGAGCCCTTGGCGAGTTCGACGCGCATGCGGTCGACGTCGGCTTGGGAGATGCCGGCGTCCTTGCCGCCGTAGGCGCCAAGCACCGGGGCCTTCAGGTCGTTGACGATGGCCAGGGCCGACTTGGGTTTCAGTTCGGTGGGGTCACCCGCCAACTGGCCGTACCAGGCGGCGCCGGCCTTGAGTTTGGGGTTGTGGGCTGCGTAGAGCCAGACCTGGCGGCCGCCCCAGCAGAAGCCCAGGATGCCCAGACGGTCGGGGTTGCCGCCGTTGGCGGCGGCCCAGGCGGCGGTGGCGTCCAGGTCGGCGATGACCTGTTTGTCGGGGACCTTGCTGACGATTTCGGCCTGCAGTTTGGGGATTTCGGTGTACTTGGACGGGTCGCCCTGGCGCGCATAGAGTTCCGGCGCGATGGCGAGGTAGCCCTGGTGGGCGAGGCGCCGGCAGACGTCCTGGATGTATTCGTGCACGCCGAAGATTTCCTGGACGACGATGATCGTGGGCAGGTTCTTCTTGCCATCCGGCGCGGCGCGGAACGCGGGGATCTTGCCGTCGGAGGTGGGGATTTCGATCCTGCCGGCCACGAGGCCCTTGGCGTCCGTGGTGATGGCGGTTTGCGCCACCACGGGGCCTGCTGCCAGCGAGAAACCTGCCGCCGCGGTGGTGGCAAGGAAGCCTCGCCGGTCCAGCCGCAAGGGCGGGAGCAGGCTGTCGAAATGCGCGTCGTCCTGGTCTTTCATCGAAAATCTCCTGGTAAAAGACGGGCACGGCGGGACGCGCCTCGCGTCCCTGCCCTGGCCTGCCGAGTTCACTTCAGGGAGAAGTCCACGCGTGAGGGTTGCCCCTCGTCCTTGATGTCATCGGCGTCCAGCTGCGGCGCAACGATGAACACGCGATCCGCGAGTCCTTCCTGGGCTTGCAACTTCTCATATACCGCCTGCGCCCGGGCATCAGCCAGTTGGCGCAGTTGATCCTCGCCGACCGGGGCGGCCGCGCGGAGCATTGCTTCCATCTGTGCGGCCGGCACCGACTTGGCCATGCCGATGAAATTGCGCGGTTTGTCCTTGAGGTCTGCGTCATCGTAGACGTCTTCGAGGTACTTGGCACGTTCGGCGGCGGAGACCGTGACACCCTTGGGGTCGGGCTTCTTGCCGCGCGGGGCGACGTCGGCGGCCTTGGCGGCGCGGATCTGGGCGTCGACCCAGGCCTGGCGCAGGCCTTCCGAGTCGGTCTTGGGGTCGGCGCGGCCGCTGATGTCCATCTTGAGGGCCGGGCGGTCGGTGAGCGCCTTGGTAAGGGTATCGATGCGCTGGATCGTGTCTTTGGTGAGAACGGCGCTGCCGGGCGCGAATTCGACGTAGGACAGTTCTTCGCCCCCGCCGAACGCGGACGCGAGCAGGCTGAAGGGCGAGGTCACGGCTTTGACGACCAGGTTCATCAGCACGCGCACGACGATGCCGCCGACCGAGAACTCGGGGTCGTCGAGCGAGCCGGAGATAGGCAGGTTGATGTCGATGTTGCCGCGCGAGTCCTTGAGCAGCGCGACGGCCAGCAGCACGGGTAGCTTGGTGGCGTCGGGGCTGTTGGTCTTGTCGCCGAAGGTGAGCTGGTTGAGCACGACGTGGTTGGTGGCCTGCAAGGCGCGGTTCTTGATCTTGTATTCCAGGTCTACCGAGAGCTTGCCGCGCTTGATGGGGTAGCCGACGTACTTGGCCGAATAAGTGTTGAAGCGTGGCAGGTCGACGCCCTTGGCGGACGCCTTGAGGTCCAGGGTCAGGTATTGGGCGAAGGGCTGCACGACGCCGCTGATGGAGAGCGGCGCGGTGGTGTAGACCCGCCCCGTGACCTTGACCTTGGCGGGCTGCGGGTTGGTGGAAGAGACGGCGGTGATGCCGCCTTCGATGCTGGACAGCTCGGCGACGTAGTTGGGTTTGACGAAGCGGTCGGTGAAGGTCATGCGTCCGCGAGTCAGCGTGACGCTGTTGACCGAGATGTCCGGCATGGCGCTTGCCCGGCTGCCCTTGGCGGACGGCGCAGGCGCCGCGGGTGCAGGCGGCGCGGCGGGTGTATCGGCGCTGCGGCCTGGGGTCTGCGTGTCCTGCGTGATGGAGCCGCCGGCCTGTCCAGGCGCGGCCACCAGGTCCATGACGTTGAGCCGGCCTTGCGCATTGAGCAGGATGCGGCCGTAGAAGTCTTCGAGCGCGATGTCGCCCAGTTTGGCGCCGATCTTGTCGCCCGCCACGGAGATGTCCATGCCGGTGAAGCCCAGGCGCTTCCAGTTCAGGAAGTCGTCCTTGTTGACGCGGTCTTGCAGATCCAGGTCGGTGACGTCGACGGCGCCCTTCCAGACGGCCTTCATCGGGGCGTTGCCGGCGGCGGCGATGAATTCGGCGTTGCCCTTGGCGCCCAGCGTGACGGCGCGGACGGTGGCGTTCAGGCTGGAGGCGAAGTACGGCGCGAAGCTGGCGACGTTCAGGCCGGAGAGGTCGACGGCGGTCTTGAGGGTAAGCGGCTGTGGGGTGAAGACGCCTTTGAGGTCCAGCTTGCCGTCGCCCTGGATGCCTGCAGCGGCCAGGGTGAAGTTGCTTTGGCCGGGGCCCATGGCGAGGCGGTCGGCGGTGATGCGCAAGGACTGCATTGCGATGTCGAGCGCGGGCTTGAGCGATTCGTCACGGGCCTTGAACTGTGTCAGGTCGGCTTGCACGGTGGTGGCGGATGCGTCGATCGCGCCGCCTTTTTCGCGCACGTGGACCTGCGCGGTGGCGCCCAGTCGGCCGTCAAGCAGGCTGATCGGCGCAGCGCTGCGCACGGCGGGCGCCAACGGCGCGAGCGCCACATTGCCCAGGCGCACGTTCATGTCGAGCGACAGCGGATTGATGACGAGCGGCCCTTTGGCGCGCAGCCAGCCGCCATCGGTGCTGTTGTCCATGGTCAGCCACAGGTTGATGGGCCGGTCCGGCTGCTGCGGCAGTTCGACGCCTTCAACAGTGGCGGCCAAGCCGGTCATCACGTAGTCGAGCTTGCTGACCGCGTCGGTGACGTAGACCTCGCCTTCGTGGAGGTTGAAGGCGTCGAGGGTGACTTGCCATTCGGCCGGTGCGGGGGTGGGCGCGCTAGCGGCGGCAGTGTCGGCGGCCGGGGCAGCGCCAGCCGTCGGGGTAGCGCCAGCCGTCGGGGCAGTGCCGGCCGGGTCAGCGGGGCGTGGCGCGCCTGACGCTGGTCCGGTGGGCGCTTGCGCCGTTGACCCCGTCCCCGCGTCTGCCTTGGCGACGGGGGCCGGGGTCGAAGGCGATTGCGTACCCGGCGCCTGCGCACCTGCCGCGGCAGGTGTCCCCGCCGACGCGGGCGCCCCGCCCGCAGCCAGCGGCTTCAGCCCGCTGGCCTTGCGCATTTCATCGCGGACAGGCGTGGCGGTCGGCTCCACGCCGCCCAGCGCCTTCAGCCCGGCGACGACATCCTGCCAGTTCAAGTGCTCATTCGCATGACGCCGCACATGGATCTGCGGCGCCCACAGCCCGACCTCGCCGATATACACCTGCCGCGCGATCGGCTCCAGTTCCAGCCGGCTGACGGTCAGGGCGCTCCATGCGGCCAGATTGCCGCCGGACGGATCGCGCACGTCCAGACGGCGCAGTCCCAGGTCGCCAACGACGCGGATCTTGGGCGGCGCGTCCTTGGGTTGTTCGAAAACGACCTGCAGGTTCGAATCCAGCAGCGCGCTCTCGACCTTGAACGGCAGCGGCATGGGCCAGACGTCCGCCCACTTTTCCAGTTGCAGGCCGTCAAAGGCCACGCGCAAGGTGGATGAAGGCACCACGTCGAACGGACGCGCCACGCCGGTCAGGTCGAACGGACTGCCATTGATGCGCAGGTGCAGGCGCGGCTGCACGTCGATGTCGGTGGCATAGCCGAAGGTCGAGATGAACGGGATGCCGATGGCGAACTCGTCGACAACCTGCTTGCGGCCGGTAACCTTGTCGTCCAGCGTGATCGTGCCGTTCTCGATCACCATGTTGTTCAGTGAAAAACGCGGCAGGCCTTCGTCCGGCTTGGGCGGCTCGTCAGGCTTGGCGGCGGCCAATTCGGCGACGCGTTGTTCTATGTCAGAGAAATTGAAGCGCAGGACGTCTTCGCGAACGATGGCGATGGTAGGCTGCCGCAGCGTCAGACGATCGACCACCGGTGCAAACCAGAACAGCGATGTCCACGATGCGCTGGCATCCAGTTCGGCCAAGGTCAGCAACGGCGTCTGCGCGCCGGGCTGCGCCACGGCCAGGTCTTGCGCGCGGACGGTCAGCGTGAAGGGATTGAAGGTGATCTTGCCGACGGAAACGTCGCGGCCGATCATCTTCGAGACATCGTCAGTCAGGACGCCGTGCAGCACCTTTGGCACTTGCCAGGCCGCAACGCCAAACAGAATCAGCACGAACGCCACAATACCCAGGAGAATCTTGCCGGCGCGTCGGGTGAACCGTAGCTTGGGCATCCGCACGGGCATTGAAAGTCTCCTGATACATATTGAAGGCGATCCAACCTTCCACTGACTGCAGGCGCGATTATCGCGCCCCCTTTACTGCTCGTCTATCATAGGCGGAACAGCGGACCCGGCCGGCTTGCCCGGCCCCGCTCTTTTCATTCATTAACAATTCTTGATCCCGATTTCCATGTCCGAGACCACCCCCACCTTGAGTCACCTGGACGAAGCCGGCCAGGTCCGCATGGTCGACGTCATCGCCAAGACGGACACCGAGCGCGTGGCGGTCGCCGCCGCCAGCATCCGCATGAACGCCGTGGCCTATGGCCTGCTGACCCAGCCGGGCCAAGGCAAGGGAGAGGTCCTGAACACGGCGCGCGTGGCCGCCATCCTGGCCGCCAAACGCTGCGCCGACATGATCCCTCTGTGTCACAGCCTGCCGCTGTCGTTCGTCGGCGTGGAATTCGCCCTGAACGACGCCGAGCATCGCATCGACATCCTGTCCACCTGCCGCACCAGCTACAAGACGGGCGTCGAGATGGAAGCCATGATGGCGTGCAGCGTGGCCGCGCTGACCATCTACGACATGTGCAAGGCGGCCGACAAAGGCATCGTGATCGAACAAGTTCGCCTTAAGTACAAGGCGGGAGGTAAAAGCGGTGAATGGCGCAACGATTAATCTGCTGTACTTCGCGCGCGTGGCCGAACTGGTCGGCAAGCGCACCGAAACCTGGCCCGTGCAGGGCGAATCCACCGGCGCGCAATTGCTGGCCGAGCTGGGCCAACGCTATCCCCAGCTGGAACCGGCCACGCGCCTGAAGCTGGCCATCAACCAGACGCACGCCAAGCCCACCGCCGCTATCCGCGCCGGCGACGAAGTCGCGGTGTTCGAACCGGTCACCGGAGGCTGACGCCATGATCCGCGTCCAGGAAGCCGACTTTGACAGCGCGGCGCTTACCGCCGCGCTGCGGGAATCCGCCGGCCCCGGCGTGGGCGGCATCGTCACATTCGTGGGCTACGTGCGCGACTATGCGCCGGACACGCCCACCGACACGCTGTTTCTTGAACACTATCCGGGCATGTGCGAGCGCGAGCTCGAAGACATTGCCGCCACCGCCCGCGCGCGCTGGAATCTGGCCGGCACGGTCATCGTCCACCGCGTCGGCGCGCTGCACCGCAACGCGCAGATCGTGTACGTGGCGGCGGCCAGCGCCCATCGCGGCGACGCCTTCCGCGGCTGCGAATTCATCATCGACGCGCTCAAGACGCGCGCACCCTTCTGGAAGCGCGAAACCCTGGCGGGCGGCGACAGCTTCTGGGTGGAACAGCGCCAATCCGACCAGGACCGCACGGACGCCTGGGACGAAGACACTCCCGACAAAAAGGAGAATCCATGAGCGAAGCCATCCCGGTCCCGTTGGGCTGCGGCGTACTGACGATCAGCGACACCCGCAGCGCGGGCGATGACACGTCCGGCAACCTGCTGGCGAACAGCCTGGCGCAGGCCGGTCATCAGTGCGTGCGGCGCGACATCGTGCGCGACGACATCTACCAGATCCGCCGCGTCATCAGCGACTGGATCGCCGACCCGGAAGTGCAGGTCATTCTGACCACCGGCGGCACGGGCTTTTCGCATCGCGATCACACGCCGCAGGCCATCCTGCCGCTGCTGGACCGCGAGATTCCGGGTTTCGGCGAACTCTTCCGCCAGATCTCCTACACCGAGATCGGCAGCTCCACGATCCAGTCGCGCGCGTTCGCGGGGTCGGCCAACCAGACGCTGATCTTCTGCCTGCCCGGCTCGAACAACGCTTGCGAGACCGCCTGGACGAAGATCCTGCGCGAGCAGCTCGACAGTGGCCACCGCCCCTGCAATTTCGCCTCGCAATTCAAGAATCACGAAGAAGAAGCCTGACACCCATGCTGGATTTCGATCAAGCTCAGACCCTGCTGGCCAACGCCGCCGCCCCCCTCCAACGCACCGAGCACGTCGACCTGGCGAATGCCAGCGGCCGGGTGCTCGCCACCCATCTTGACGCCACGGTGGACATTCCGCCGGCCGACAACAGCGCCATGGACGGCTATGCGCTGCGCCTGGCCGACTGGAGTCCGGAAGCGCGACTGCCGATCCAGCAGCGCTGCTACGCCGGCGACGTGCCCGAGCCGCTCAAGCCCGGCCAAGCCATTCGCCTGTTCACCGGCAGCGTGATTCCCGCGGGCGCCGATGTAGTCGTCATGCAGGAAGACACGACCGAAGCCGACAACCATGTGCAGATTTCGCGCGAGCCGCGCCCGGGCCAGCACATCCGCCGCCGCGGCGAGGACACGATGGCAGGCGCCGCGTTGCTGCCGGCAGGTACGCTGCTGCAGGCCGCGCACGTTGCACTGCTGGCCTCGCAAGGCATGGCCACCGTGCCCGTTTACGGTCAGCTTCGCGTCGGCATCCTGACCACCGGCGACGAACTCGTCCTGCCGGGGCAGCCGCGCGCCACGGAACAGATCTACAACTCCAACGGCCCCATGCTGGCGGCGATGGTGCGCGGCATGAGCGCGCTGCCCGTCCACGTGCTGCATGCGCGCGATACCGAGGCCGACCTGCTGGCCGCTTTCAAGACGCTGCTGGCCGATTGCGATCTGGTGCTGAGCGTGGGCGGCGTGTCGGTTGGCGAGCGCGATCTGGTCAAGCCGGCGCTGGCCGCGCTGGGCGGCGAGCTGTCGTTGTGGAAGGTGCGCATGAAGCCCGGCAAACCGGTGGCGCTGGCGCAAATCGACGGCAAGCCCGTGGTCAGCCTGCCGGGCAATCCGGTGTCGGCCTATGCCGTCTTTGCCACGCTGGTGACGCCGCTGATGCGCCGCATGCAGGGCCGCGAAGAAATCTTCCCGCCGGTCAGCCAACTGCCGCTGCGCACCGCGCAGCCGCGCCAGGATGGCCGCGAGGAATTCCTGCGCGTGCAGTGCCGCGTGGCGGACGAAGGCGGCAGCGAGCTCGTGCCTTACGGCCATCAGGGGTCGGGCGTGATCAGCTCATTGCCGTGGTCCACTGGCTTGGCGCGCCTCCCGGCGGATGTGCTCGTGCAGGACAGGGATACGGTCTCGTACTACGACCTGCGTCACTGGCTGGCGTAGCGTTCCGCCAGCGCCAGATCTTCTGGCGTGTTGACGTTCATGAAGGCATGCGGCGGCGCGTCGTCGAAATTCGCTTCAACCGCGCCCGCCCTCGCCTGCCACAGCCCGACCTTGCGGTCACCACCGCGCAGGTAGGTCAGCAATTCAGGTAGCAGCGCCGTGCGCAGCGCCATGCAGGCGGAATGCCGCTGGCCGTGGGCGACGGCATAGGCCATTGGCGCATCTGCGGCGAGTGCCGTGCCGATCAGGCGCTGTGCCAGATCGGCTGGCACGAAAGGGGTGTCGCACGGAGATACGACCAGCCACTGCGGCGCGGCCGTATCTTGCACGGAAACCGACGACAGCGCCGCCGCAATTCCCATCAACGGCCCTTGCCAGTCGCCCAGTTCAGACGCACCGTCCGCCACCACCTCGCCGTATTGCGCATACGCCGGCGCATGCCGGTTTGCGCTGATGATCAAGCGTCCGACCTGCGGCGCCAGACGACGCGCCACGTGAGCCGCCATCGGATCGCCGCGCAAGATGACCAACCCCTTGTCCTGCCCGTTCATGCGGGAGCCCTGGCCGCCAGCCAGGATCAATCCGGCCACGTCGTCACGCGCCATTGACGATTCAGCCACCGATGTAGCTCATCTCGATCTTGCGCGACGGGTCAGCCATGTTCTGGCCGCGCAGTTCGGAATAGTTGTCGCCGCGCGCGGACCAGATGCCCGCCAGGATGCGCGCCATTTCCTCGTCCGACGCGCCGTCGCGCAACGGGGCGCGCAGGTCGTGGCCTTCGTGGGCGAAGAGGCACATGTAGAGCTTGCCTTCGGGTGACAGGCGGGCCCGCGTACAGCCGCCACAGAAGGCGTGCGTGACGCTGGAGATGACCCCGACCTCGCCGCCACCGTCCACGTAGCGCCAGCGTTCGGCCACGCGGCCCATTTCGACGGATTCCACGGGTTCCAGCGGATAGACCGCGCCGATGCGGTCCAGGACTTCGCGCGACGGCACCACTTCGTCGAGGTTCCAGCCGTTGCTGTTGCCCACGTCCATGTATTCGATGAAGCGCAGGATGTGGCCGCTGTGGCGGAAGCGCTCGGCCATCGGCAGGATCTGCCCGTCGTTCAGCCCCTTGCGCACCACCATGTTGACCTTGACGGGCGCCAAGCCCGCCTCTGCCGCGGCATCGATGCCGCGCAGCACGTCGTCCGGCGTGAAGCCGCTGTCGCTCATGCCCTGGAACATGGCCGCATCCAGCGCATCCAGGCTGACCGTCACGCGGGTGAGTCCGGCGCTTTTCAGTGCGGCGGCCTTGCGCGCGAGGACGCTGCCGTTGGTGGTGAGCGTCAGGTCCAGCGGCCGGCCCTGCGGCGTGCGCAGGTCGGCCAGCATGCCAACCAGGTTTTCGATGTGCTTGCGCAGCAGCGGCTCGCCGCCGGTCAGGCGGATTTTTTCGACGCCCAACTGCGTGAAGATGCCGGCCAGCCGGCTGATTTCCTCGAAGGACAGCAGCGCCGAATGCGGCATGAAGCTGTAGCTGCTGTCGAAGACCTCGCGCGGCATGCAGTAGGTGCAGCGGAAGTTGCAGCGGTCGGTGACGGAAATGCGCAGGTCGCGCAGCGGACGCGCGCGCTGGTCCAACGCGGGCTGTCCGGGCGGCGGCAGTTCCCCGGGCGGCACGGAAAGCGGCGCGCCGCGGTGATCGGCAAGGAAAATCACTTTGCTCATTGGCACATCATATCCCGGCGGATCGCGGTGCGCGTTCACGGGGGAACGCCTCGTCCAGGGTCTGCAGCCGGCCGGTATCGCGGGCGTCGTAACCGATGAGCTGGCCCACGTAACCGACATAGTCCGGCCCGCGCATGATGGATAGCAGATCCTGCATGGCCGGCGTGTCCAACGACGCCTTGCGGATGGCGAAGAAATACCGCTCGCGCACCAAGGGGATGAAGTCCAGTCCGAATCGGCAGGCCGCCGTCTCCACGCCGACCCCGGTGTCGGCCATGCCGCTGGCAATGTGCGCGGCGATCGCCATGTGGGTGAATTCGTTGGTTTCGTAGCCCTGCACTTCGCCGATCGATACGCCGGCGCGCTGCAGCATCAGGCCGACCAGATAGCGCGTGCTGGAACCGATCTGCCGGTTCACGAAGCGCACGTCGCGGCGCGCCAGGTCCGCCATGCCGCGTATTTGCTTGGGATTGCCGGCGGTGACGAACAGCCCCGTGTTGCGCACGGCCAGATGGATCAGCATGTAATCGTCCGCATGCAGCCACTGCGCGTAGCGTTCCATGATGGGGGATTCGAAATCGCCCAGCGGCACCTGGAAACCCGCCAGGTCGCATTCGTGCCGTTCCAGCGACGCCAGCGCCTCGATCGCAGTGCGATAGCGCAGCTCCAGCCCGGGCGTGCGGCCGCTCATGTGCTGCATCAGCGATTCCACTGCAAAGCCGTGGCTGGCATGCAGGCGCAGGTGAGGACCGCTTTCGGGCAGCAGGCGTTCAAGTTCCTCTTGCAGTTCGGACGCCATGCTGTCCAGCGTGGGCATCAGCCGCGCCTCGATCCGCCGGTTGGCCCACAGCAGGCGCTCCGCAAAGGGCGACAACTGCGTGCCCTGGCGGCGATTGGTGATGAGAAGTTGCGTGCCAAAGAGCGTCTCGAAGCGCCGCAACACGCCCCAGGCGTGCCGGTACGACAGCCCGCACGCGCGACAGGCGCCGGCGATGTTGCCAGTGGCGTCGATGGCCGCCAGCAGCGCAAGCATGTCCTGCAACGGCACGGGGGTCGCCTCGTCGTCTCCGCCCAATGTCCATTGCGGCCGCAGGCCGATTCGGAACTTATATGTCATTTATTTCTTATTGAAGGCGTTCAAGTACCTCGTTAGAGTACACAAATAACGCGGCGGATGGATGTTTTATATGTTTTTTTAAACATATTAATTTGCTTTTGTCCGACCGCCACATAAGCCCCCGTTGACGGGGTCACGCAACACAGGAGGAGACCGACGTGCACCTGCGCGAGGCAAAATCCGATCTGGCATCCAGCGGTGGGGCCCGGGGCGGCAAGCTGGCCCTGGACGCCGCCCAGGCATCCACCACCCCGGCCATCGCGGCCACGGCCCGCATCCTTGCCCGGCTGCAAGACCAGCCCGGCCCGCTGCTCCCGGTGCTGCACGCGGTCCAGCACGAACTGGGCTGTATTCCGGCCGAGGCGGTGCAAACCATCGCCGAGGCCCTGAACCTCTCCCGCGCCGAAGTCCACGGCGTCATCACGTTCTACCCCCATTTCCGCACCGAGCCGGCCGCGCGCCACACGCTCGAGGTCTGCCGCGCCGAAGCCTGTCAGTCCATGGGCGGCGAACGCCTGGCCGCCCACGCGCGCACCGCGCTGGGCTGTGACTTCCACGGCAGCACGTCAGACGGCAACTTCACGCTGGAGCCGGTGTATTGCCTGGGCCTGTGTGCGCAGTCGCCCGCCGTCATGATCGACGGCCAGCCCCACGCCCGCGTCACCGAAGCCAAGCTTGATCGCCTGCTGGCCCGCACGCTGGAGGACACGCCATGAGCGCCCCGGTCGTCATCTACGTGCCGCGCGACGCCGCGGCGCTGGCCATGGACGCCGACACCGTGGCCCGCGACATCGAACGCATGGCCGACCAGCGCGGCCTGTCCGTGCAGGTGGTGCGCAACGGCTCGCGCGGCCTGCTGTGGCTGGAACCGCTGGTCGAAATCGCCACGCCGCAAGGCCGCGTCGCCTACGGCCCGGTGCAGCCGGAAGACGTGGCGTCGCTGTTCGACGCCGGCTGGCTCACGGGCGGCGACCACGCGCTGCGCCTGGGATTGACCGAGGAAATTCCCTACCTCAAGCATCAAGAGCGCCTGACGTTCGCCCGCGTCGGCGTGATCGATCCGCTGTCCTTGCAGGACTACGCCGCGCATGGCGGGCTGCAAGGCCTGAAGCGCGCGCTGGCCATGGCGCCCGCCCAGATCGTCGACGAAATGGTCGAATCCGGTCTGCGCGGCCGCGGCGGCGCAGCGTTCCCCACCGGCATCAAATGGAAGACCGTGGCGGGCACGCCCGGCGACACCAAGTACATCGTCTGCAACGCCGACGAAGGCGACTCGGGCACGTTTGCCGACCGCCTGCTGATGGAAGGCGATCCGTACGTCCTGATCGAAGGCATGACCATCGCCGGGCTGGCGGTGGGTGCGACATACGGCTACATCTACGTCCGGTCCGAATACCCGCACGCCATCGCCACGCTCGAAGCCGCCATCGAACGCGCCCGCAGCGTCGGCTGGCTGGGCAACGACGTGCATGGCAGCGGCCGCCGCTTCGACCTGGAAGTGCGCAAGGGCGCCGGCGCCTACATCTGCGGCGAAGAAACCTCGCTGCTGGAAAGCCTGGAAGGCAAGCGCGGCGTGGTGCGAGCCAAACCGCCGCTACCGGCCATTTCCGGTCTGTTCGGCAAGCCCACCGTCATCAACAACGTGATTTCGCTGGCCACCGTGCCGATCATCCTGGCCAAAGGCGCGGCGTACTACCGCGACTATGGCGTGGGCCGTTCGCACGGCACGCTGCCGTTCCAGTTGGCGGGCAACCTGAAGCAAGGCGGGCTGGTGGAAAAGGCATTTGGCCTCAGCCTGCGCGATCTGCTGTATGAATTCGGCGGCGGCAGCGCGTCCGGCAGGCCGCTGCGGGCGGTGCAGGTGGGCGGTCCGCTGGGGGCCTATCTGCCCGAATCGCAATGGGACGTGCCGCTGGACTACGAAGCCTATATCCAGATCTCGGCCATGATCGGCCACGGCGGCCTCGTCGCCTTCGACGACACCGTGGACATGGCGCGCATGGCGCGCTACGCCATGGAGTTCTGCGCCATCGAGTCCTGTGGCAAGTGCACGCCCTGTCGCATCGGTTCGACGCGCGGCATGGAAACCATCGACAAGATCGCCGCTGGCGGTCAAAGCCGCGACCAGCGCGAGCAGCAGGTGCATCTGCTTCGCGACCTGTGCGACACGATGCTTGGCGGTTCGCTGTGCGCGCTGGGGGGCATGGCGCCCTACCCGGTGCTGTCCGCGCTGAACCATTTTCCGCAGGACTTCGGCATCGAGTCCTCCCAGTCTGCCGCCCACGCGGCCTGAACCCGAGACCGCCATGCTAGAAACCGTCATCAAGCGCGATCGCGACATGGGCACGCCGGCGCGCGTGTCCGAAAAGACCGTCACCCTGACCATCGACGGCCAGGAGATCACCGTCCCCGAAGGCACGTCGCTGATGCGCGCGGCCGCGGATGCGGGCATCAACATCCCCAAGCTCTGCGCCACCGACAGCCTTGAACCTTTCGGCTCCTGCCGCCTGTGCCTGGTGCAGATCGAAGGCCGCCGCGGCTATCCGGCGTCCTGTACGACGCCCGCCGAGAACGGCATGGTGGTCTTTACCGAAACCCCCAAGCTGCACGACCTGCGGCGCGGCGTGATGGAACTGTACATTTCGGACCATCCGCTCGACTGCCTGACCTGTCCGGCCAACGGCGACTGCGAACTGCAGGACATGGCGGGCGTGGTGGGCCTGCGCAATGTGCGCTACGGCTACGAGGGCACCAACCACCTGAAGGCCGAAAAAGACGAATCCAACCCGTACTTCACCTTCGACGCGTCCAAATGCATCGTCTGCAACCGCTGCGTGCGCGCCTGCGAAGAAACCCAGGGCACCTTCGCGCTCACGATCTCCGGCAAGGGGTTCGATTCGCATGTGTCGGCCGGGCAGGACCAGCCCTTCCTCGATAGCGAATGCGTGTCCTGCGGCGCCTGCGTGCAGGCCTGCCCCACGTCCACCCTGCAGGAAAAGACCGTCATCATGATGGGCCAGGCCGAGCACTCGGTCGTCACCACCTGCGCCTACTGCGGCGTGGGTTGCGGCTTCAAGGCCGAAATGAAGGGCCAGGAAGTCGTGCGCATGGTCCCCTGGAAGGACGGCCAGGCCAACCGCGGCCATTCCTGCGTGAAGGGACGATTTGCCTGGGGCTACGCCACGCACAAGGAACGCGTGCTCAAGCCCATGATCCGCAAGCACATCACGGATTCCTGGAAGGAAGTGTCCTGGGACGAAGCCATCAACTACGCGGCCTCGGAGTTCCGCCGCATCCAGAGCCAGTACGGACGCGACGCGGTGGGCGGCATCACGTCCTCGCGCTGCACCAACGAAGAAACGTGGCTGGTGCAAAAGCTGGTGCGCGCCGCCTTCGGCACGAACAACGTCGACACCTGCGCGCGCGTTTGCCATTCGCCCACCGGCTACGGCCTGAAGCAGACGCTGGGCGAATCGGCGGGCACGCAGACCTTTGACTCCGTCATGCATACCGACGTGGTCATCGTCATGGGCGCCAACCCCAGCAGCGGGCACCCGGTGTTCGCCTCGCGCCTGAAGCGGCGGCTGCGCGAAGGCGCGCGGCTCATCGTCATCGATCCGCGCCGCATCGAGCTGGTCAGCTCGCCTCACATCAAGGCCGACTTCCACCTGCAGGTGCGGCCCGGCACCAACACCGCGTTGCTGTCCTCGCTGGCGCACGTCATCGACACCGAGGGCCTGATCGCCGAAGACTTTGTCGCCGAGCGCTGCGAGGAAAAGGCATTCCGGGAATGGCGCGATTTCGTCTCGCTGCCCGAGAACTCGCCGGAAGCCATGGAAGAAATCACCGGCGTGCCGGCGCAGGCGGTGCGCGGCGCGGCGCGCCTGTTTGCCACCGGCGGCAACGGCTCCATCTATTACGGCCTGGGCGTCACGGAGCACAGCCAGGGTTCGACCACCGTCATGGCGATCGCCAACCTGGCGATGGCCACCGGCAACATCGGCCGCGAAGGTGTGGGGGTCAATCCGCTGCGCGGCCAGAACAACGTGCAGGGCTCGTGCGACATGGGCTCGTTCCCGCACGAACTGCCCGGCTACCGCCACATCTCCGACAACACCGTGCGCGCGCAATTCGAAAAGGACTGGGGCGTCACGCTGCAGCCCGAGCCCGGCCTGCGCATCCCCAACATGTTCGAAGCCGCGCTGGGCGGGTCGTTCAAGGGCCTGTACTGCCAGGGCGAGGACATCGTGCAGTCCGATCCCAACACGCAGCACGTGGCGGCGTCGCTGGCGGCGATGGAGTGCATCGTCGTGCAGGACCTGTTCCTGAACGAGACCGCGAAGTACGCGCACGTGTTCCTGCCGGGTTCCTCGTTCCTGGAAAAGGACGGCACCTTCACCAATGCCGAGCGCCGCATTTCCCGGGTGCGCAAGGTGATGGAACCCAAGAACGGCAAGTCCGACTGGGAAGTGACCGTGGCGCTGTCCAACGCGCTGGGTTACCCCATGAACTACAAGCACCCGCGCGAGATCATGGAAGAGATCGCGCGGCTGACGCCCACGTTCGCCGGCGTCACGTACGACAAGCTCGACAAGCTGGGCAGCCTGCAATGGCCGTGCAACGACGACGCGCCGGACGGCACGCCCATCATGCACATCGACCAGTTCGTGCGCGGCAAGGGCCGCTTCATGATCACCAAGTACGTGCCCACCGATGAACGCAGCACGCGCCGCTTCCCGCTGCTGTTGACCACCGGCCGCATCCTGTCGCAGTACAACGTGGGCGCGCAGACCCGCCGCACGCCCAATGTCATGTGGCACGGCGAGGACGTGCTGGAAATCCATCCGCAGGACGCCGAAGACAGAGGCGTGGCCGAGGGCGACTGGGTCGGCATCCAGAGCCGCGCGGGTGAAACCGTGCTGCGCGCCACGCTGACCGACCGCGTGCAGCCGGGCGTGGTATACACCACGTTCCACTTTCCCGAGTCCGGCGCCAACGTCGTCACCACCGACAGCTCCGACTGGGCGACCAACTGCCCCGAGTACAAGGTCACGGCCGTGCAGGTGACGCGCGTGTCGCAGCCGTCGGAATGGCAGCGGCAATGGTCGCGATTTGCGGATATCCAGCAAAAGCTCCTGCGCGAACGCTCGCGCGAGTCCGAGGCGGCGCTGACCGGGAAGTAACCGACAGCCAGCACGCCAGGGATCCCATGCCTACGCCGACCACCGCCCGCCCCGACTGCACGCCGACCCAGGTCATCCGCGTGCGGTCGGGGGCCATCGCCCCCGACGCCGAGACTGACTACGTCGCCGAGGAAACGCCGGTGGCGCTGGAATACAACGGCATCAGCCACGCCACCATGCTGGCCACGCCGGCGGACCTGGAAGACTTTGCCGTGGGGTTCTCGCTGTCCGAAGGCATCATCGGCAGCGTCAGCGACGTGCGCGGCATCGACCTGCTGCCGCAATGCGGCGGCATCGTCGTGCAGCTGGAGATCTCGTCCGCCTGTGAAATGCAGCTGAAGACGCGGCGCCGCGCCATGGCCGGACGCACCGGCTGCGGCCTGTGCGGTGTCGAAACCCTGCCCGAAGTGCTGCGGCCGGTGGCCCCGGTGACCAACGGCGCACCCGTGCGCATCGAGGCCGTGCTGGCCGCCATGCGCGACATGCGCGCGCGCCAGACGCTGCACGACATCACCGGCGCCACGCACGCGGCGGGCTGGGCGGGCGCTGATGGCGCCGTCGCTCTTGTACGCGAAGACGTGGGCCGCCACAACGCGCTGGACAAGCTGGCCGGCGCGTTGGCGCGCCAGGCGGTCAACGGCAGCGACGGCATCGTCGTGGTGTCCAGCCGGGCCAGCTTCGAGATGGTGCAGAAAACCGCTGCCGCCGGCGTCGCCGTGCTGGCCTCGGTCTCCGCCCCCACCGCCCTGGCCATCCGCCTGGCCACTGACGCCAACGTGACGCTCTTGGGCTTCACGCGCGATGGCGACGCCGCCATCTACACCCACCCCGAACGCATTCTTACCTGAACCGGACGGCAGACAGCATGGAAATCGTCAACCTGATCCGCATGGCCAACCGCATCGGCCAGTTCTTCGACGCCATGCCGGACCGGCCCGAGGCGCTGGAAGGCGTCACCAATCACATTCAGAAATTCTGGGAACCGCGCATGCGCAACGAGTTGCTGGACTTCCTGGCGCGCAGCCCCGACGGCGACGCCGGCGAAGAACAGCTGCATCCGCTGGTGCTGCAGGCGGTCACCCAGCATCGCGAGCGTCTCACCCCGCTTGCGCGCGTCGCATAGCGCACCCCGGGCCGCCGCATGACGGCCCGTCCCGAAGTGGCAGGACAGCAACAGATCCATAAAAGAGGCGGCGTCTCCGGGCTTTTCCGGGCTACGCACGCTATAAAGCCGCACCCCTGAGGAGACATCATGGAAAGTAGCGCCACCCTGGACCTGCCCGGCTCAAGGCCGGGTTTTTTCGACAAAGAACGCACCATCGCGGGGCCGGGCTTCTCGCGCTGGCTGGTGCCGCCGGCCGCCCTGGCCATCCACCTGTGCATCGGCATGGCCTACGGCTTTTCCGTGTTCTGGCTGCCGTTGTCCAAGGTGGTGGGCGGCGCGAAGCCGCTGGCCTGCCCGCCGGACATGAGCCTCGTGGCCGAGCTCTTCACCACGAGCTGTGACTGGAAGATCTCGACGATGGGGTGGATGTACACCCTGTTCTTCGTGCTGCTGGGATGTTCGGCCGCGCTGTGGGGCGGCTGGCTGGAACGCGCGGGCCCGCGCAAGGCAGGCGTCGTGTCGGCGCTGTGCTGGTGCGGCGGCCTGGTCATTTCGGCCATCGGCATCTACCTGCACCAGATGTGGATGCTGTGGCTGGGGTCGGGCGTGATCGGGGGCATCGGGCTGGGGCTGGGGTATATCTCGCCGGTGAGCACGCTGATCAAGTGGTTCCCGGACCGCCGCGGCATGGCGACCGGCATGGCCATCATGGGCTTTGGCGGCGGCGCCATGATCGGCGCGCCGCTGGCCGACCTGCTGATGCGTCACTTCGCCACGCCGACCTCGCCGGGCGTCTGGCAGACATTCCTGACCATGGCGCTGGTGTACTTCATCTTCATGATGTCGGGCGCCCTGGGCTACCGCGTGCCGCCCACCGGCTGGAAACCCGCCGGCTGGACGCCGCCCGCCAAGCAGGTCAATAACGTGATGATCACGCAGCGTCACGTCCACGTGAAGCGCGTGTGGGGCGTGCCGCAGTTCTGGCTGGTCTGGTGGGCGCTGTGCCTGAACGTCACCGCGGGCATCGGCATTCTGGGGATGGCCTCGCCGCTGCTGCAAGAAGTGTTCGGCGGCGGGCTCATCGACAAGCCTGAACTGGGGTTTGGCCAGCTCGACAAGGACCAGCTCGCGGCCATCGCCGCCATTGCCGCCGGTTTCACGGGCCTGCTCAGCCTCTTCAACATCGGCGGCCGCTTCTTCTGGGCCAGCCTGTCGGACAAGCTGGGCCGCAAGATGACGTACTTCGTCTTCTTCGTGCTGGGCTTCTTTTTGTACGCCGCCATCCCCTGGACCGCGCACATCGGCGCCCTGGCGCTCTTCGTGGCGGCCTTCTGCGTCATCCTGTCGATGTACGGCGGCGGCTTTGCCACGGTCCCGGCCTACCTGGCCGACCTGTTCGGCACCCAGATGGTGGGCGCCATCCACGGCCGGCTGCTGACCGCGTGGTCGGCGGCGGGCATCTTCGGCCCGGTTCTCGTCAACTACATCCGCGAGTACCAGTTGTCCATCGGCGTGCCGCGCGCCCAGGTGTACGACATCACCATGTACATCCTGGCCGGTATGCTGGTTGTGGGCTTTTTGTGCAACCTGGCCATCCGCCCGGTCAACGCCAAGTACTTCATGACCGACGAGGAACTGGCCAAGGAAAAGGCGCTGGCGCACGAGCGCGCCGTCGCCTCCGAAACCCACGGCGTGGGCAAGTCCAACTTCCGCACGCCGCCCGCGCTGATCGCCTTTGCGTGGGCGTGCGTCGGCATCCCGCTCGCCTGGGGCATCTGGATCACGCTGCAAAAGGCCGTCGTCCTGTTCCATTGACCCCATCCTGCCGCGGCGCCGCATGCGCCGCGCGGCAGTTCCAGGGCGCGAAGCTGCTACATTGGCAGCCCGCGCCCTTATCTTTTATGTGCCATTTCCCATGATCCTGCCCTTCCCCCTTTTCCCCACCGGAGCGACCTCTTGAACGCGCCTGAACTGCATTGGGAAGAAAACGGCGTCGCCCGCTCGGCCCGCTGGCACTCGGAAACCGGCGCCACGCCGCCCAAGCGCGTCATCGTCGCCGACGACACGCTGACCGCCGACATGGCCTACCGCCACGCCTGCGAAGGCGTCGGCCTGCTGTGGCGCGGCGACTTCCAGAACGCGCGCCAGCTGTTGCAGGCCATCACGCGCCGCGTCGACAAGCGCCCGCGCAAGCCGGTCGAAACCCAGCTCGAAGCCTTCAACCAGCATCGGCAGGTCCAGTCGCAGCGCGCCCGCATCCTGGGCATGCTGCTGATTCCCTTCGATGCCGGCCACACGATCCCCCTGCGCCGCGCGCCCGACGCGCATCCGGCCTGCGAAGCCGCGAACGTGCCGGGCGATGCGCCATTCGTGGCGTCGCTGCGAGAGCTGCTGGGCCTGATCGGCGCCTATGAATGGCGCAGGAAGGGCGTGGAGATTGCCGCGCTGAACAACCGCATCCACCCGCACTACGGCGTGTTCTCGCCCGTGCGCGGCGAATACGTGGACCTGGTCGCCAACACCCCCATGCCGCGCGGCAGCGTGGCGTTTGATATCGGCACGGGCACCGGTGTTCTGGCCGCAGTGATTGCCCGCCGTGGCGGCAAGCGCGTCATCGCCACTGACACGGATGCCCGCGCCATCGCCTGCGCGCACGAGAACCTGGAACGTCTGGGCCTGTCGGGACAGGTCGAGGTCGAACAGACCGACCTGTTCCCCGAAGGCCGCGTGTCGCTGATCGTCTGCAACCCGCCGTGGCTGCCCGCGCGGCCCAGCTCGCCGCTGGAACATGCTGTGTATGACCCGGACAACCGCATGCTGCGCGGGTTTCTGAATGGATTGAAGGATCATCTGACACCGAACGGCGAAGGCTGGTTGATTCTGTCGGACCTGGCCGAGCACCTGGGGTTGCGCACGCGCGAGCAGTTGCTGGAGATGATCGAAACCGCCGGGCTGCGCGTGATCGACAAGCTGGATACGCGGCCGGTGCACGGCAAGGCGCGGGACGCGTCGGA
The DNA here is from genome assembly GCF_019218915.1 of Achromobacter sp. ACM05. Classification (NCBI taxonomy): domain Bacteria; kingdom Pseudomonadati; phylum Pseudomonadota; class Betaproteobacteria; order Burkholderiales; family Alcaligenaceae; genus Achromobacter; species Achromobacter sp. ACM05. The sequence goes on along the minus strand of NZ_JAHUWQ010000001.1, from coordinate 2,123,182 downwards.
TCCGCTGTTTGCGGCGCGGTCTAAGGAAATGACGTCGCTGTGGAGATTGGGCGCAGCCGACGCCTGAAGGGCTTGAGGGTGCGGGGCTTTCGACGCCGGGCGGGAGCCCCTTTCAACCCCAGATAGCGGAAGGCCGCGACCGCGGCTTGGGCGCAGCGGGAATGGGCGGGCGTGAAAAGAAATAGCCACGCGCCGCTGATTGGCTACAATTAGCAATCATTCCCATTAGCATCTGACCAGCAGACCCGTGCCGCCCGCCCCTTTTGCGTCCTCCGCCGAATTCGTCAGTCTGTACCGCGAGCACCATGGCTGGCTTGTGCAGATGCTGCGCCGCCGGCTTGCCGGCAATGCCGACAATGCCGCCGATCTGGCGCACGACACGTTCGAACGCGTCATGCGCAGCGAGTCTCGCGCCGCGTTTGCCGAGCCGCGCGGCTTTTTGACCACGGTCGCCAAGCGTCTGCTGATCGACCAATCGCGCCGCCGGGCGATCGAACAAGCCTATCTTGAGACGCTCGCCGCGCGCAGCGAAGACGTGGCGCCCAGTCCCGAGACGCATGCGTTGGTGGTCGAGGCGCTGGATGCCGTGTGCCGCATGATGGAGCAGTTGCCGGCGCGGGTGCGCCGGGTTTTCGTGCTGGCACAGGTGGAAGGCCTGCCCTATCTGGACGTGGCGCGCGAACTGGGCATTTCGGTGGCGGCCGTGCAGCGCGACATGATCAAGGCGTGGGAACACTGCTACACGGTGCTGTACGCATGAGCGCCGCGCACACCGAGCGGGTGCATCCCGACATCATCCGGCAGGCGGCGCAGTGGATGATGCGCGCCGGCGACACCCCGGACGCCGCCACGCAGGCCGCCTGTACGCAATGGCGCGAAGCAGACGCGCGCCACGAACTGGCCTGGCAGCGCCTGCAGGGCATCAGCCAGGATCTGAAGGCTGCCACCACCGGCAACGTGTCGACCGCCGCCGCGGGGCAGACCATCCTGCGCTATTGCGACCAACGCTCGCGCCGCGGCGCCCTCAAATGGATGGCGGCCGGCGTCGGCCTGGGCGCGCTGGGCTGGATGGGCGCGCGCGAAGGGTTGTGGGACGGCAGCACGGTCTATCGCACCGCGACGGGCGAGCAGCGCGTCGTGCACCTGCCCGACGGCACCGTGCTGACCCTGAACACCGATTCGGCCGTGGCGATGCGCTATGACGCGCACCAGCGCCGCATCGAACTGCGCAGCGGCGAGATCCTGATCGCTACAGGCACCGACGACGCAGGCCGGCCTTTCGGCGTAAGAACGCCAAACGGCCTGCTGACACCGCTGGGCACGCGCTTTTCCGTGCGCCAGATGGACGACAGCCGGGGCGCCACGCACGTCGCGGTATTCGAAGGCGCCGTGCAGGTGGAGCCGGACGCGCAAGTGCAGGCGCGCCGGGTCGTGCATGCGGGCGAGCAGGCCGAGTTCGACCGCCGCAGCCTGTCGCCCGTGACCGCGGTGGACGAAACGGCGCCGGCCTGGACCGGCGGCATGCTGGTCGCGAACCGCATGCGGCTGGACCGGTTTGTGGCCGAGCTGGGCCGCTATCGCACCGGCATCGTGCGCTGCGACGCCGACGTGGCGCACCGCGAAGTCACCGGCGCGTTCCGGATCGACGACACCGACAAGGCGCTCGAGGTGCTTGCCGGCGTATTGGACCTGAGGCTGCGCTATCGCACGCGCTACTGGGTCAGCGTGGGCCGAGCATGAAGGCGCTGATTCGCGCCGATTCGTCGCCCGATTTCCCGCCCGATTTCGCCGCCCACCCACGGCGCATCCCGACTATTTTGTAACAACGCCGCAGATTTTCATTTCTGGTTCGTTAGACCAAGAGAAGGCCCCGAGGCGCCCGCGGGCCGCGCTTTTCAATCGACGAATCAGGAACCCCCAGCCATGGCACGACGCCATTCCCCTTCTCCCATCGCCTTGTCATCGTCCCCGCGCATGCGCTTGCGCCTTGCCGTCCACCTTGCCCTGACGGCGGCCGCCACATTCGCCGTCCCCGCCGCGTCGTGGGCGCAGGCCGCGTCGTCCGGCGAAGTCGCCTTTGCCATCGCACCCACCACGCTGGATGTGGCGCTGGGCCAGTTCGGCGTGGCCGCCAAGGTCACAGTGGCCGCTTCGCCCGCCCTGACGCGCGGCGTGCAGACGCAAGGCTTGTCGGGCCGGTACACGGCGGAACAGGGCCTGTCCCGGTTGCTGGCCGGCACCGGCCTGCAGGCGGTCCCCAACGCCAACGGCGAGGGTTATCACCTGCGGCGCATCCCGCAGGACACGCCGGGCGTGTCCACGCTGGCGCCGGTGACGGTGACCGGCATGACCAACGATCCCGTCACCGAAGGCACCGGCAGCTACACCAGCCGTGTCGTCACCATCGGCAAGGGCCGCCAGACGCTGAAGGAAATTCCCCAGTCGGTCACCGTTGTGACCCGCCAGCGCATGGACGACCAGAACGCCAACACGCTGGACGAGGTGCTGGCCAACAGCACCGGCATGACGCTCTACAAGAGCCCGATGGGCGGCAGCTACGTGTATTCGCGCGGCTTTCGCGTGGACAGCTACCAGTTCGACGGCGTGAACCGCGCCTTCTACTATCCCCAGGCCGACAGCTTCACCACCGAAACCGTGACGCTGGACCGCGTGGAGATCATCCGCGGCGCCACCGGGCTGCTGCAAGGCGCCGGCTCGCCAAGCGCGGCCGTCAACCTGGTGCGCAAGCGCCCGCTGGCCGAGACCCAGGTGCAGATGCTGGCCAGCGGCGGCTCGTGGAACAACTATCGCGCCGACATCGACGCCAGCGCGCCGCTCAACGAAGCCGGCACGCTGCGCGCCCGCGGCGTGGCCAGCTACAACGACCGCGAATACTTCTACGACAGCGCGAAAAGCCGCACCGGCGTGCTGTACGGCGTGCTGAGCTATGACTTCACACCGGACACCACCCTGACCGGCGGCGTCAGCTACGAGGAACTGCGCTCCACGCCCTTCTTCCACGGCCTGCCGCATTACAGCAACGGCGACGACATCGGTTTGAAGCGGTCAACCTCGCTGGGCCAGGACTGGAACCGCTGGAACGGCAAGCAGACCACCGTCTTTGCCGAGCTGGCGCATCGCTTCAACAAGGACTGGTCGCTCAAGCTGACCGGCACGTCCACCCAGGAATCCAACGATTCGAAGTACGCGTTCACGGAAGGCGCCGTAAATCCCGTGACCGGCCTGGGGCCCATGCTGTACGCGGGCCTGTTCGACATGTCCACGCACAACAAGGCGTTGAACCTGGATGTGGACGGCGCCTTCGAGGCGCTGGGCCGCAAGCACTCGGTGACCTTCGGCGCCAGCATCAACGAACTGACCAGCAAAAACGATTTCGCGCTGAACCGCCTGAACCGCGCCGTGAACGTGTGGAGCCCGGATCACCATGTGCCGGAACCCACCGACGACTGGATGCGCGAGAACGCCTACCGCAGCGCCGCGACCATCGTGAAGATGAAGCAGACCGGCGTGTACGGCGTCGGCCGCTTCAGCCTGGCCGACCCGCTGACGCTGGTGGCCGGCGCGCGGGTGAGCTGGTACGAGAACACCAGCCGCTACCGCGACAGCGGCGAGCAGTACGTCGATCCCTACAAGGACAACGGCGTCGTCACGCCCTATGGCGGCCTGATCTACGCGTTCAATCCGCAGTGGTCCGGTTATGTCAGCTACGCGCAGATCTTCGAACCGCAGAACGCGGTGGACGCATCGGGCAAGGTGCTGGACCCCATCGTGGGCAAGAACTACGAGATCGGCCTGAAGGGCGAACTGATGGATGGGCGCCTGAACACGTCCATCGCGCTCTTCCGCGTCGATCAGAAGAACCGCGCGCAAGAGGATCTGACCAGCGTGTGCTCGACGGGCGACATCTGCTACCTGGCGAGCGGCAAGGTGCGCAGCCAGGGTCTGGACGCCGAGATCAGCGGCGAAGTGGCCCCGGGCTGGCAACTGTTTGCGGGCTACACGTTCAACACGCTGAAGTTCCTGGACGACACCTCGGTCACCAACACCAACTTCGCGCGCACCGTTACGCCCAAGCACATCCTGCGCCTGTGGTCCGACTACCGGCTGCCGGGTGAATTGTCGGCATGGTCGCTGGGCGGCGGCGTGAACTACCAGACGGGCAGCTACACGGAAACGCGCTCGGTGCGGGTCTCGCAGGGGTCTTACGCGGTGTGGAATGCGCGCGTCGCGTACCAGATCAACAAGAACTGGTCGGCGGCGTTGAATGTGAACAACATCTTCGACAAGACCTACTACCAGACCATCGGCGCGCCGGGCTGGGGCAGCTTCTATGGCGATCCGCGCAACGCGACGCTGACGGTCCGCGGCACGTTCTGACGCGGGACCGGAAAGGCGCGCGGCGCGCTGGCCATCGCCAGGCCGGCGCCGCGCGCCGCGTCAATTCAAGACGTGCGGCGTCAACTGAAGACGTGCAGCGCGCCCAACGCCAGAATCAACGCAGGCGGCATTACCAAGACGCCCAGCCGCAGAAAGCTCAGCGCGCTGATGTGCATGCCTTCGCGGCGGACGGCCAGCAGCCACAGCAAGGTGGCGAGCGAGCCGCTGACCGACAGATTGGGACCCAGGTCGATACCGATCAGCAGCGCGGCATTAGCCGTGCTGGACAGGTCGGCCATGCGCGCCAGCGTGCCCGCCATCAACCCCGCGGGCAGATTGTTGATGACGTTGCCCGACAGCGCGGCGCCCACGCCGCCAGCCCAAAGCGCGGCGTCCGCAGACAGGCCGCGCATCAGGTCCGCCAGATCCTGCAGCACGCCGCTGGCGGCCATGCCTTCGACCAATACGAACAGCCCGGCCACCAGGGGCAGCACGCCCCACGCGACACCCTTGATGAGCCGCAGCGGCCCCGACCGCGTCACCGCCAGCACCAGCGCCGCCGACACGCAGCCGGCGATCAGCGTCGGCAAGCCCAGGCGATGGCCGAGCGCCGACGTGATCAGCAGCGTCCCCGCCGTGATGGCCACGCCCAGCGCGGCCATGCGTAGCGGCCATGTCATGGGCGGCAACGGCGGCGAAGCTTTCAACGGCTGTCGCAGATCATCCCGAAACACCAGCCGAAGCGTCACGTATGTGGAGCCGATGGCCAAGACGGAAGGCAGCGCAAAGTGCGCCAGCCATGGCCCCAGCGCGGGCATGCGGTCGCCGAACACGACCAGATTGGCCGGATTGGAGATCGGCAGGACGAAGCTGGCCGCGTTGGCGATGAAGGCGCAGACGTACAGGTACGGCAACGGCGGCGCGCCGACCACCCGCGCCACCGCATAGACGGCGGGCGTCAGCACGACCGCGGTGGCATCGTTGGACAGCAGCACGGTGACCGCCGTGCCCACCAGGAACACCAGATCGAAGAGCCGCCGGGCGGACCCGGCCGCGTGATCGGCAGCCGCCACCGCCACCCAGTCGAACAGGCCTGCCTGCCGGGCGACCTCGGCCACCAGCATCATGCCGATCAGGAACAGATAGACGTCGGTGCCTTCCAGAATGGCGCTGCCCGCCTTGGCGGCCGGCAGCAAGCCCAGCGCCACCAGCGCGACCGCGCCGGCGGTGGCCCAAACGTACTCGGGGAGCCGCCACGGACGAAAAAGGATGGCCATGGTGGTCGCGGCGGCAATCAACCAGATCACGGCGTTGGATAGCGACATGCTTTCAGAAGAGGATCAAGGAAGGGAATTGGAAGCCGACGCGGCGGTCGCCGGAGCGGCCACGCGCGTTTCCGGCAACACCAGCAAGGTCATGCAAGCCAGGCCGGCAATGCCTGCCAGCGCCAGAAACGCTGCACTGTAACCCGCGTGCTGCACGATCAGGCCGGCGAGCCCGTTGCTGAGCGCCGCGCCGATACCGAACACCGTGGTGACGGCGCCCAGGCTGGCGTTGAACCGGCCGCTGCCCTGGGTCAGGTCCAGCACCATCAGGGGCAGGACAGCGCCGAAGATGCCCGCGCCGATGCCGTCGAGCAACTGCACGCCCACCAGCCACGCCGTGTCATCCGAAAACGTGTAGAGCACGCCGCGCAGCGGCAGGATGAGGAAACCGAACAGCAGCAGCGGTTTGCGCCCCCACTGGTCCGCATAGCGCCCCACGGCCATGGCGGCGGGAATCATGACGAACTGCGCGGCGACGATGCAGACCGCCGTCAGCGGCGTGGCGAGCGCGGGGTTCGCCAGGGCAAGCTTCTGCCCGACCAGCGGCAGCATGGCCGCGTTGGCCAGGTGGAACAGCGCGCAGCTCAGCGCCAGCAGCACGAGCGGCCGGTTGGACAGCAACTGGCGCAGCGGCACGGGCTGCGCATGCGCGGCGGCATCGTGGCCGGGCTCCAACCCGCGCGCCTTGTCCAGATCGATATGCGCGGGAAGACGCATCGTGGCGGCCAGGCTGGCCAGCGCCATCGCCGCCATCAGGTAGAACACCGCGACCGGCCCCCACACATACGCCAGCCCGCCCGCGAGCAGCGCCGCGAAACCGTTGCCCGCGTGGTTGAACGACTCGTTGCGCGCGATGCGTGCCGTGAAGGCGTGCGCAGTGGTCAGTCCCAAGGTGATGCCCGCAATTGCGGGCGCGAACACCGATGACGCGACGCCTGCCACCGCCTGCGTCAGCGTGACCCAGACAAAGTTCGGGCTGGCCAGGACCGCCATGCACGCCACCGTCACGAGCACGGCGGCGGCGATCAGCAACGCGCGCTTGTTGGAGGCGCGGTCCACCAGCGCGCCGGCCGGCGTCTGGGCTGCCAGCGCCGCCAGCCCGGATATCGTCATGACGAGCCCGATGCTGTCAGGGCGCCAGTGATGGACGGCAAGCAGATAGATGGCGAGATAGGGGCCAAGCCCGTCCCGCACATCGGCCACGAAGAAGTTCAGCCAATCGAGAGGACGCGTTGCGGGCGATGGAGAGTGCAAGGCAGACGTGGAAAGCGTGGATGTCGATCGGTGTCGGCCTGAAATCGGCGCGAGGCTTGCCTCGATGTGCCGGATTCGCCGGGGCCGCGCCAGGCATGCGCCAGCGTTCGGATGGCGCATCTTAGATCACAACGATCCGAGCGTCAGCGACAATGCGCTACAGCGGCGCGGCGTTCAACGCCCTGTCAGTTTCAGGTCTGCAATGAGGCGTCATGCGCCGGCAGGTTGCACCCCGCGCCTCACTTCGCTTGGGGGCTGGCCGTACGCGCGCAGGAACGCCCGCCGCATGCGATTGCGGTCCGCGAAGCCGGTATCGCGCGCCACGACATCCAGGGAATGCCGCCCTTCTTCCAGCATCGCGCGGGCCGCTTCCAGCCGCAGCAGTTCCACCACCTTGGCGGGGGAATGCCCGGTCTCGTCACGGAACACCCGGCTGAACTGGCGTGGGGACAAGCTGGCCGCCTCGGCCAGTTCCTCCACTGTCAACGGATTGCGCAGATGCTCCTTGGCATAGACCAGCGCCCGTTGCACGCGGTCGGAGCGCGGTTCCAGTTCGAGCAAGGCGGAGAACTGCGATTGGCCGCCCGGCCTGCGGTGATAGACCACCAGCCGGCGCGCGACGTCGCGGGCCAGTGCCGCGCCGTGGTCGTCTTCGATCAAGGCAAGCGCCAGGTCGATGGCGGCCGACATGCCGGCCGACGTCCAGATGTTGCCGTCGCGCACGAAGATGCGGTCAGGGTCGACGCGCACTTCGGGAAAGCGTTCCTGCAGGCTGCGTGCATGTGCCCAGTGGGTCGTGGCGGTGCGGCCGTTCAACAGGCCGGCCTGCGCGAGGACGAACGCGCCCGTGCAGACGCCTGCGACACGGCGCGCTTCGGTGGCGGCGCGCGCCACGTAGCGGGCAAGGCCGGGCGAGATTGGCCCTGGCATCAGTTCGCCCGCCACGATCAGGGTGTCAGGCATCACGCCGAGAGCAACCGTCTCGATGCCGGCGTTCATGGTGGACCGGATGAGGCCGCCGCCTTCCGACAGGATGGTGACGCGGTAGCCGTCGCGGTCCAAGGCGATGTTGGCGAATTCGAATGCCGCCAGCGCAGCCAGGCCCATCACCTGGAAACCGTCTTCGAGAATGAGGCCGATCTGGCGCATGTTTAAAACCCGTGTCTGTAAATGACGCGTACAGGCTATTGAAGCCATTGGCGATAGTCAACGGAAATTCGCGTCCTCCTCCAGAAAGACGCACCTATCCGCCGGATTTTGCGCACCCATCCTGTCGACTCCGGCAGGACATGGAAAAGCCAATGTCCTAAAACGACGCTTTATTGGCATTTGAGACAAACTCGAACTGCCTCATAGTGACCACACCGCGATCTGAAACGAACCCAGACGCTTACAACCGACCGAGGCACCGACATGCAACTGACCCAAAACACCATCTTCATCACCGGCGGCACTTCCGGCATCGGCCGCGCGCTGGCCGTTGCTTTCCACGACCTGGGCAACAAGGTCATCATCGCCGGCCGCCGGCAGGCGCTGCTGGACGAAATCGCCGCGGCGCATCCGGGCATCGAAGGCATCCAGCTCGACATCTCAGACGCTCAGGACATCGACCGCGTCGCCAAGACCCTGATCGCCAAGTACCCGTCGCTGAACGTGCTGATCAACAATGCGGGCATCATGCCGTTCGATGACCCGTCGGCCACGATCGACGACGCCGTGTCGCAGCAGATCCTGGAAACGAACCTGCTGGGTCCGATCCGCCTCACGTCCGCCTTGATCGGTCATTTGAAGGCGCAGCCTCGCGCGACGATCATCCATAACACGTCGATCCTTGCCTACGTGCCGATCGCCTCGAACGCCGTCTATTCCGCATCCAAGGCCGCACTGCATTCGTACGCGTTGTCGCAGCGGTTCATGCTGCGCGACACCAACGTGACGGTCCAGGAAATCGCGCCGCCGTGGGTCGACACGGACCTCATCAAGAAAAGCGGCGATCCGCGCGCCATGCCGCTGGATGCGTTCATCGCCGAGACGATGCAGAAGCTGGCGACGGACGCGCCCGAGGTGCTGGTCGACGCCATCCGCGATCTGCGCGACAACCCCGGCTCGAACGAGCATGGGTTCGTGAATGCCTTCAATCAAAGCCTGGTCGACAATCCGATCCCGGTCTGAGGCAACGAAAACGCGGCGCCCTGCGGGCGCCGTCTCACTTTGGATAGACGTCATGACAACGAACGCTGACACGGCAGGCGCGGCGCCTGCCCGTGCATCCACGGCGGCAAGCGGTGACGCCGGACTGCTGCCCGCCGGCTTCCTGGCGCTGGGCACCTTCGCCATCGGCACGGAAGGCTTCATGATTGCGCCGCTGCTGCCGACGATGGCGGCGGACTTCGGGATGACCGTGCCGCAGATGGCATCGCTCATCGTGGTATTCACGCTGACGCTGGCGTTGAGTTCGCCGGTCATGACGGTCCTGACCGCGCGCTGGAATCGCCGCGCCGCCCTGCAGCTTGCCATGGGGTTGTTTGCGCTGGGCAACGTGCTGGCGGCCTGGTCTCCCGCTTTCTGGACATTGATGGCGGCGCGTGTCGTCATGGCGGTGGCGGCGGGCTTGTATGTGCCCAACGCCAACGCCCTGGCAGGCGTGATCGTGGCGCCCGAGCGGCGAGGCAAGGCGCTGGCCGTCGTCAGCGCCGGCATGACGCTGGCGATCGCGCTCGGCCTGCCGCTGGGCGCGGTGACCGGTCACTTCTTCGGCTGGCGCGCCACGTTTTCGATTGTCGCGGTGATGAGCCTTGTGGCCATCGCCGGCGTCCGGGCCGGCATCGCAGCGGACGCGGGCGCCGGAATTCCGGTGGCGACGCTTCGGCAACGGCTTGCCGTCGTGCGACAACCGGCGATTGTCCGGCTGCTGTCGGTCAGCCTGTTCTGGGCGATCGGGGCGTTCACGGCCTACCCTTTTCTCGCGCCATATCTGGCGAGCGTGCTGGGGTTTGGCGAGACCGGCATCAGCGCGACGGTATCCCTCTGGGGCGTTGCGGCCGCGCTTGGCGTGACGACGGGCGGCGCCTTGTCCGACAGGCTGGGCGCGAACCGCGTCGTGCGCATGTCGCTGACCGTGCTGGGGCTGGCGTTCCTGGGCTTGTCACTGGCGACGGCGCTGGCCGCATCGAACGCCTTGGCGCCCGTGCTGTGCGCCGTGTTCCTGTGGGGCTTTACCGTCTGGTCGTTCTTTCCCGCACAAATGGCCCGCCTCATCGGGGCCGGTTCGCCGGGACAGGCGCCGGTGGCGCTGGCGCTGAACACGTCGACCATGTACTTCGGTTTTTCGGTCGGCAGCGCGCTGGGCGCCGCGATCCTGGGCGCGGGCGCGATTTGGGGCATCGGACTCGCGGCCGCGATCGCGCAGGCAGCCGCGTTCGGACTGGACCGGCGCGTCCGGACGCAGGGCTAGTTGCGCCCCCGCCCTGTCCTACGCCCGCCCCGCCGCCACGTTGACGCTGATCGCGATGATGAACACGTTGAAGAAGAACGCGATGACGCCATGCGTCATCGCCATCCGCCGCAGCCGCCGGTTGACGATCTGCACGTCCGACACCTGGAACGTCATGCCCAGCACCAGCGAGAAATACGCGAAGTCCCAGTAGTCGGGGTCGTCCGTACCCGGAAAATCCAGGCCCTTGCGCATGGCGTTCTTATGGCCGTAGTACCCGTGGGCATAGTGCAGCGCGAAGATCATGTTCATGTAAAGCCACGACAGCACGATGGTCACGGCGGCGGCCAGCGTGTCCACCAGGGCGCCGACGCTGCTTTGCGCATGCAGCTCCACCCACAACGCGACCAGCACCATGCAGGACAGCGCGACGCTGCTCCACAGGACGCCGGTGCGGCCCACATCGTGCTGGCGGGCGTGCAGGCGCATGGAAGCGGCGCTGGTGCGGCTGAACACGCGCACGGTCAGGATCAGGAAGACCAGAGCCCCGGCGTCAAAGCCGAGCAGGAGGGCGAGGCTGGGCGTCAGGCCGGCGGCGTATAGCCCGCCCGCGACGACGAGCAGCAGGCCGGCGCACAGCATCAGCCGGCGATGGGCGTCGAAGAACGGCAGCGGCTCGGCAATCGACGCCGCGCCGGCGCCGGCATCGCGGGGTGTGTCTTGCTCGGCGCGGTCATCCCGGGCGCTGCGGCCCCGGGCGCTTTCATCTGAAGCGTTTTCGTCTGAAGCGTTCTCGTCTGAAGCGTTTTCGTCTGTGAGCGGCTGCATGGCGGGCTCCTGTCCGCAGTGCGCACCCGTGGCGCGTATCGCGCGCCGGGCTCGCAAGAGTCCCCTACGCTAACTGATACCAAGCAAACCGGCCAGCGCGCCCGCGAAAAGCAGCCACAGCGGGTGAATCCGCGTGACGCTGCCCAGGATCGCCACGATGGCGGCGATGGCGCCCAGCAACCACGTATGGACAGACGCCTCGGTGATGAGCGAGGCGCTGGCCGCGACCAGGCCGACGGTCATCGGGAAGATGCCCGCCTGAATGACCCCGCGCCAAGGGCGGTCCTTGAATCTTTCCCACAGGCCCAGCGCGATGACGGTGATGATCGACGACGGGCCGAATTTGGCGATGGTCGTGGCAAGCACGCCCGGCAATCCCGCGACGTGCCAGCCGACCAGCGTGACGACCATCAGATTGGGCCCCGGCGCGGCCTGGCCCAGCGCGAAGAGCGCGGAAAAGTCGGCGGCGGTCATCCAGCCGTGCACTTCCACGACCTGGCGCTGCATCTCGGGCAGGATGGTGTTGCCGCCGCCGAAGGCCAGCACGGACAGCTGGGTGAAGATCAGGACGAGCGCGATCAGTGTGTGGATCATCGACGTTGCCTCCAGACCATCAGGATGCTGAGCGGCGTCAGGACCGCCATGGTGGGCAGCAACGGAATGCGCAACACGGCTATCGCAATGAAACAGGCGGTGGCGACCACGCCCGCCAGCCAGTCGCGGCGCTTGATGACCGGCATGCCGATCTTCACCGCCATCGAGATCAGCAACCCGGCCGCGGCGGCGGCCAGACCGGCGAACAGGTGCTGGATGTCGGGATCGTTCTGGAACCGGTCGTAGACCATGCCCAGCATGATGACGATGATGGACGGCGCCAGGATCAGGCCCATCAGCGCGGCAAAGGTGCCGCGCGGACCGCGGAATTTCATGCCCAGGGCGACGGACAGGTTGATGATGTTGCCGCCCGGCAGGAATTGGCACAGGCCCAGCAATTCGGTGAATTCGGCGCCGGTCAGCCAGCGGTGCTTTTCGACGACCATGCGCCGGGCCAGGGGCAACGCGCCGCCAAAGGCGGTCAGGCCCAGCACGAGGAATCCGTAGAACAACTGGCCGCAAGTAGGGGGAGGCCGTACGCCGGCCTCGTCAATGGGAAGTGCTGCGTTCATCTTTTTGGTGGCCGGCGCAAGCCCAGCGATGGGAACTGGCGGGGGGCCGCGCCAGAGGTGGATAACGAACTTGCAGCGTACGCTTCGCCTTGAATAATGTCTAATATATGACAAGTTCAAAACTCATATCGAACACATATGGCAAGCGTAGATTTACGGCTCCTGCGTTATTTCCTGGCGGTCGCCGAGGAATCCCACCTGACCAAGGCTGCCGCCCGGCTCGGCATTCGCCAGCCCCCACTCAGCCAGCAGATCCGGGTGCTGGAGGCCGAGTTGGGCGTGCCCCTGTTCCACCGCCTGCCGCGCGGCATGGAACTCACGGAAAGCGGCCGCGCGCTGCTGGACGACGCGCGCAACATCATCGCGATGGTGGACCAGGCCGTGGACGGTGTGCGGCGGGTGTCGCAGGGCGAGGCGGGCCGCTTGACGGTGGGGTTCACGGGGTCGGCGGCATTTCATCCGTTCGTGCCGTCGGTCATCCGCCGTTTCCGCGAAAGCGCGCCGCACGTGCATCTGGTGCTGGAAGAAAGCAGCACCGGGGAACTGCGCGAGGCCGTGGCCGAAGGACGCATCGATGTCGCCTTCATCCGCGGCGCGCACGCGGACCCGGGCGTGCAGATGGAAACCGTGCTTGAAGAGGCCATGCTGGCGGCCTTTCCGGCCGACCATCCCGCCGTCAAGGGCCGCACGCGCAAGCGCATCGCGCTGTCGGAACTGGCGGACGAATCGCTGATCCTGTACCGGCGTCACAGCGGCCCGGGTCTGTACGACGCGATCATTGCGGCCTGCAGTGCCGAAGGCTTCAGCCCGCGCGTCACGCAGGAAGCGCCGCGCATGCTGTCCACGCTGAGTTTTGTTGCCGCGGGGCTGGGCGTGTCGCTGGTGCCGGCGTCGCTGCGCCGCGTGAACATCGAAGGCGTGGTGTACGTCAGCGTGACGCACCCGAAAGCCCTGCGCGCGCCGCTGAACCTGATCTGGCGCGATGCGCCGCTGTCGGGCGCCGCGCGCAAGCTGATCGACGAGGCACGGCGGCAGCGGGACGCATCGCCGGCGGCGGAAAGCCAATAGACCCGCCAGTAAACCCGCCAGTAAACCCGCCCGTAAACCCGCCGGTAAACCCGCCGCTGGACCCGCCGCTGAACCCCGCCGGCAGAACGCCAGCAGGGCCCGGCGCTACACTTGCCGCCACCGCATCCTGCATAGACCAACGTCTTTCCATGCTTTCCGAATCCCCCATCGGCGTGTACGACTCTGGCGTCGGCGGGCTGAGCGTCCTGCGCGCGATCCGCGACGCGCTGCCCAACGAGTCCCTGCTCTACGTCGCCGACTCCGCGCATGTGCCCTACGGGGAAAAGACCCAGGCGTTCGTCGAGCGCCGCGCCTGCGCCATCGCCGACTACTTCGTGTCGCAGGGCGCCCGCGCCATGGTGGTGGCCTGCAATACCGCCACCGCCGCGGCGATCGCGCTGCTGCGCCAGCGTCATCCCGATCTCATCATCATCGGCGTCGAACCTGCCATCAAACCCGCCGCGCACCTGACGCACACGGGCGTGGTGGGCGTCTTTGCCACGACAGGGACGCTGGCCAGCCCCAAGTTCGCCGCGCTCGTGCAGCGCGAGGCGCCCGAGGTGCGCATCCTGCTGCGGCCCTGCCCGGAGTGGGTGCGGCTGGTGGAACAAGGGGTGGTGTCCGGCCCGAAGGCCGCGCAAGCCGTGCGCGCACCGGTGGCCGAATTGCGCGAGGCCGGCGCCGACGTGCTGGTGCTGGGCTGCACGCACTTTCCCTTTCTGCGCGACGTGATCCAGGACGCCGCCGGCCCTGGCGTGCCGCTGCTGGAAACGGGCGCGCCGGTGGCGCGCTGGCTGCGCCACCAGCTGCAGGAACGCGGCCTGCTGAGGGATCGCGGTCCGGGCGGACTGCGCTTGCAGACCACCGGCGAAGCGCCCGCGCTGGCGCAGCAGGCCAGCCTGCTGCTGGGCACCGCAATGACGGCGGAGACGGTGCCCGACGCGTGGCGGGGAACGCCCTCCCCTTGATCCGACGCATCGCCGGGGCGCCGCCGGCGGGGCGAATGTGGGATACAGTGGAACGCATGCCCCCCTACGGTTCGCAAGGAGACGCTCATGAAACGCATCCTGATTCCCGTCGACGGTTCGGAACCCGCCCTGAACGCGGTCAAGGCGCTGCTCGACGCGCGCCGCTACGATCCCGTCGAACGCGTGGACCTGCTGACAGTCCAGATTCCCTTGAAGGCCGGCGCGTTCGGCAGCGGCCTGTCGCAGGAAGAGATCGACGCCTATCACCAGGAAGAAGGCGAGGCCGCGGTTGAGTCCGCCCGCGCACTGCTGACGCAGGCCGGCGTACCGTTCGAGACCCACATCCAGGGCGGCGCGGCCGCCGAGACGATCGTACGCGTGGCCGAAGAAACCGGCGCAAACGAAATCTTCATGGGGACACGCGGCCTGGGGTCCGTGTCGGCGCTTTTCATGGGGTCGGTCGCCACGGGCGTGCTGTCCCTGACCGAACTGCCGGTCACGCTGGTCAAGTAAGGAGCTGCGATGCTGAATATCCTTGTTCCCGTCGACGGCTCCGAAAACGCCGACCGCGCCGTCGTGTACGCCCGCCGCCTCGCGCAGGGCGCCAAATCGGCGCGCATCCATCTCATCAACATCCAGACCCCGCCACGCGGACGCGCCGGGGTGTCGCGCCTGATCACGCAGGACATGATCAATGACTTCTACGCCCGCGAAGGCCGCGAAGCGTCAGAAGAGGCGCGCAAGCAGCTGGATTCGGCCGGCGTGGACTATGTCAGTCATGTGGTCTTTGGCAACGCGCCGGCGGAAATCGCGGGTTATGCGCAGGACCATGGCTGCGCGCGCATCGTCATGGGCACGCGCGGCAATGGCAAGCTGACCAACATCCTGATCGGGTCGGTCGCCAATCAGGTCGTGCAGTTGGCGCACGTGCCGGTCACGCTGGTGAAGTAGGCGCGCGTCATGCCTACCCTGCGCATCCTGCCGGCGGCCGTCCTGGGGTTGACGCTGCTCGGCGCCTGCGGCGAGGTTGCCAAGCTGCCCGTCGAAGCGGGCATGGGTCCTGATCCCCAACTGCCGCCGCCCAACACCACGCTCATTCCCACGGTGAACACGGCCAAGGCCGTGGGCTGGCAGGACGGCGCGCAGCCGACGCCCGCCGCCGGCCTAGCCGTCACCGCCTACGCCAGCGGACTGGACCATCCGCGCTGGCTGTACGTGCTGCCCAACGGCGATGTGCTGGTCGCCGAGACCAACGCCCCGCCTAAGCCCGAGGACGCGCCGGGCGGCATCAAGGCGTGGGCCACGGGGTTGGTGATGAAGCGGGCCGGCGCCAAGACCGTCAGCGCAAACCGCATCACGTTGCTGCGCGATGCCGACCACGACGGCGTCGCCGAAACGCGGACCGTCTTGCTGCAAGACCTGAATTCACCGTTCGGCATGGCGCTCGTTGGCAACCATCTTTATGTCGCGAATGCGGATGCAGTCGTGCGCTTTCCCTTTACGCCGGGGCAGACGCACATCACCGCCCCCGCCGAGAAGGTCACCGACCTGCCTGCGGACCTGAACCATCACTGGACCAAGAACCTCATCGCCAGCCCGGACGGGTCGCGGCTGTACGTGTCTGTCGGCTCGAACAGCAACGTGGGCGAAAACGGCATGGACATCGAGGAGGGCCGCGCCGCCATCTGGGAGCTGGACGTGGCCAGCGGCCAGAAGCGCCTCTTTGCAACGGGGTTGCGCAATCCGGTCGGCATGGCGTGGGGGCCGGACGGCAAGACGCTGTGGACGGCGGTCAACGAGCGCGATGAACTGGGCAGCGACCTTGTACCCGACTACATGACCTCTGTGCGCGACGGCGGCTTCTATGGCTGGCCGTACAGTTATTTCGGCCAGCACGTCGATACGCGTGTGACGCCGCCGCGGCCGGATCTCGTGGCGCAGGCCATCGTGCCCGATTACGCGCTGGGCCCGCACACCGCCTCGTTGGGCCTCGCGTGGTCGGGCGGCGCCAAGCTGCCGGCGCCCTTCGTCCACGGCATGTTCGTCGGCCAGCACGGGTCTTGGAACCGCGATCCGCGCAGCGGCTACAAAGTGATCTTCGTGCCCTTCGACCAGAACCAGCCCGCCGGTCCGGCCCTGGACGTGCTGACCGGATTTCTCAATGACGCCGGCCAGGCGCAGGGCCGTCCGGTGGGCGTGGCCATCGACGCGCAGGGCAGCCTGCTGGTGGCGGACGACGTGGGCAACGTGATCTGGCGCGTGGGGTCCAAGCCGTAGCCGTCCGCGTCCGGCGTCTTGGGCCGCACGCCCACCCGCCCCTACAATGGCCGCTCCCGAATTCCAGACTGGAGCGAGCATGAGCACGGAAAAAGTGGCGATCCTCACGGCGGCCGGCAGCGGCATGGGTGCGGCGGCGGCGCGCAAGCTGGCGGCGGACGGCTACCGCGTGGCCATCCTGTCCTCGTCCGGCAAGGGCGCGGCGCTGGCGCAGGAACTGGGCGGCCTGGGCGTCACCGGCTCAAACCGCTCGACCGAAGACCTGTCCCGCCTGGTTGAAGCCACCCTGCAGAAGTGGGGCCGCGTCGACGCGGTGGTCAACAGCGCCGGCCACGGTCCCAAGGGCCCGCTGCTGGAGATCAGCGACGACGACTGGCACCTGGGCATGGAGTTCTACCTGCTGAACGTCGTGCGCATCACCCGCCTGGTCGCGCCGGTGATGAAGCAGCAGCAGTCCGGCGCCATCGTCAACATTTCCACCTACGCCACCTTCGAGCCGGAAGCGCTGTTTCCGACGTCGGGCGTGTTCCGCGCCGGCCTGGCCGCCTTCACCAAAGTGTTCACCGACGAATACGCGCAGCACAACGTGCGCATGAACAACGTGCTGCCCGGCTTCATCGACAGCCTGCCCGAAAAGGAAGACCGCCGCGTGCGCATTCCGATGGGCCGCTACGGCACGGCGCAGGAAGTGGCGGACCTGATCGCGTTCCTGGCCTCCGATGCGTCGTCCTACATCACCGGCCAGAACATCCGCATCGACGGCGGCATCACGCGCTCCGTGTGACGCGCGCGGTATGACGCGCGCGCGACGCGTCATATCCGCCTCATCTCATGCGTTTGGTGTAGTCCCTCGTCCGAATGACGGTATTGAAGGCCCCGCCGGGCTTTTAGTACCGTAAGTTTTTGCATTCGATGAGGTGCCCGGCGCATGACCGCTACGCCGTCAGCGGCTGCGCAGCAGTCCGCATCCCCCACTCCCGGCCAGGCCTCGCGCTTTCTGGCGCAGGCGACGTTCGGCCCCACGCCGGCCGACATCGATGCCGTCGTGCGCGGCGGCTACGCGGCGTGGCTGGACGCGCAGCTGGCGATGCCGCCGTCGCAGACGCACTTCGACTGGCTGCTGCAAAAGAACCGGAATACCGAGGCCTTCAAGGGCAACGGCATCAACGCGCCGCTGGAATCGACGTTGTGGCGCAAGTTCATCAGTGCGCCCGATCAGGTGCGCACGCGGGTTGCGTTCTCGCTGTCGGAGATCTTTGTCGTCGGCGTTTCGTCCATCACGGCGTCGTGGCCGCTTTTTGGCGCGGCGGGCTTCATGGACCTCTTGGCCAAGCACGCGCTGGGCAACTACCAGGACCTGCTGACCGCCGTGACGCAGAACCTGTCGATGGGCTGCATGCTGACCTATCGCGGCAACCGCAAGGAAGATCCCAAGACCGGCCGCCACCCCGACGAAAACTATGCGCGCGAGGTGATGCAGCTGTTCAGCATCGGCCTGCTGGTGCTGAACCAGGACGGCACGGTGAAGATGGTGAACGGCGCGCCCGTCGAAACCTACACCAATGCGGACGTGCAGGGGCTGGCCAAGGTCTTCACGGGCTGGGACATCAACGGTCCGGAGACGAACGTGGAGTTTCATCGCCGTCCCATGGCGCTGAACAACGCGTTGCACTCGATGTCGGAAAAGCGCTTCCTGGGCGCGGTCATCCCGCCCGGCACCGACGGCCACCTGTCGCTCAAGCGCGCCATGGAGGTCATCAGCGCCCATCCCAATGTCGGGCCTTTCATCGGCATGCAGCTCATCCAGCGCATGGTGACCAGCAATCCCAGTCCCGCGTACGTGGGGCGCGTCTCGGCCGTGTTCAACGACGACGGCACGGGCCAGCGCGGCAATTTGAAGGCCGTGGTGCGCGCCATTCTGCTGGACCCCGAGGCGCGCCAGCCGGACCTGTCTTCGCCCCATTGGGGCAAGGTGCGCGAGCCCATCCTGCGTTTTTCGGGCTGGGCCCGCGCATTCGGGGCCACGTCCACCAATGGCGAATGGGCCATGCCGGACACCACGGACAACACGATCAGGTTGGCGCAAAGCCCCATGCGGTCGGCCACGGTGTTCAACTTCTTCCGGCCCCGCTACGTGCCGCCGGTCACCGAACTGGCCCGCCGCCATCTGGTCGCCCCGGAACTGCAGATCACGGACGAGACCAGCATTGCGGGCTACCTGAACTTCCTGGCGATCTACGCGGACCGCGGCTGGGAGGATCTGCAGACGAGCTATACGCCCGAGATCGCGCTGGCCAAGGATCCTGAAGCACTCGTGGCGCGCGTCGTGCTGCTGCTGGCGGGCGACGCCTTCAGCGCACGCACGGCGGCGTCCATCGCCAAGGCCGTGGCCACGCTGCCGCCGGACCGCCCGCGCGACCGGGTTCGCGCCGCGATCATGCTGGTGGCCGCCACGCCCGAATACCTGGTGCAGAAATGACAGACCGCCGCGACCTCGACCGCCGTGCCTTCCTGCTGCGCGCCTTTGCGCTGGGCGCGACCCGCGCGGCCGCCCCGCTGGCGCTGAACCTGGCCGCCATCGGCGCCGCTGCCGCGCAATCCGCCCCGCCCTCGTACAAGGCGCTGGTGTGCGTCTTCCTGTACGGCGGCAACGATCCCTACAACACGCTGGTCCCGTACGATCCGTCGTCGTACCGCGCGTATTCCACGGCCCGCAGCGACATCGCGCTGCCCCGCGACGCGCTGCGCGCCACCCTGCTGCGCGGCAAGGCCGACACGCAGGGCGGCATGCAGTTTGCGCTGGCCCCCGCGCTGGCGCCGCTGGCCCCGCTGTACGAGCGCGGCGACATGGCGGCGCTGCTCAACGTGGGACCGCTGATCGTGCCCACGACCAAGGCCGAATACATCGGGGCGCGCGTGCCGCTGCCGCCCAAGCTGTTCTCGCACAATGACCAGCAATCGGTCTGGCAGGCATTGGCGCCGGAGGGCGCATCGTCGGGTTGGGCCGGCCGCCTGACGGATCTGTTCGCGGGCGCCAACGCGCAGCGCACCTTCACCGGCATCACGGCGGGCGGCAGCACGGTGCTGCTGGCCGGGCGCAAGGTGGCCGGTTATCGCGTGGGCATCAACGGCTCGACACAGATCGACCTGCTGCATCGCGACATGTACGGTTCCAGCGCCTGCACCGCGCTGCTGCGAGACCTGATCACCGAGCCGCGCGAACACCTGATGGAACGCGAGATGTCGCGCATCGCCGCGCAATCCATCTCGGCCGACACGCGCCTGCGGGCCGCCTTGGCGGACGTCGCCGTGCCGGGGGATTTTTCCACGCCGCTCGCACAGCAACTGCGGATCGTGGCGCGCATCATCGCCGCCCGCGACACGCTGGGCGCGCGGCGTCAGGTGTTCTTTGTGTCGCAGAACGGCTATGACAACCACACCGGACTGAACGACACGCACCCGGCACTGCTGAAGGAGATGGGCCAGGCGCTGGCGGTGTTCCAGAGCGCGCTGGCAGAGATGGGCGTGGCGGATCAGGTCACCACCTTCACGGCCTCCGAGTTCGGCCGCACGCTGGGTTCCAACGGCAACGGCTCGGATCACGGTTGGGGCTCGCATCACTTTGTGCTTGGCGGCGCGGTCAACGGCGGCCGCTGCTACGGCGCCCACCCGGAAATCGCGCTGAATGGGCCTGGATTCGTCGACAACGGCCGGCTGCTGCCCACTACGTCGGTGGATCAGTTGGGCGCAGACCTGGGCGCGTGGTTCGGCGCCAGCCGGGACGATCTGCGGACGGTGTTCCCGAATCTGCGGCATTTCGGGCCGGAGCCGTTGGGGATGTTGAAGGGTTAGGCACTGGCGCCCACCGCGCAACCGATCTATAACGTCAGGCAACCCGCCCGCCATCCGGCGGCGCCCGCGTTCCCCCCTTCCCTTCGCACCGCAACATGTGCCTCACCCCCGATCTGGCGTTGCAGCCCGCCACCGAAGAAGACGTGCCGTTCCTGCTGTCCCTGCGCAAGCGCACGATGACGGCGTATCTGGAGCGCGCCGGCATTCCGGTGGACGATGCCGAGCACCTGGCGCGCATCCACTACCACTTTGACGACGCCCAGATCGTCTGGCTGGCCGGCCGTCCTGCCGGCCTGTTCAAGCATTACCGCGATCCAGCGGGCTGGCGCATCGTGCAGATCCAGATCGATCCCGACTTCCAGGGTCAGGGGCTGGGCCGCCGGCTGCTCGCCAAGGTGCTGGACCGGGCGGACAAGGAAGGCGCGCCAGTCACCCTGAGCGTCCTGAAAGGCAATCCCGCCCGGCGGCTGTACGAGGCGCTGGGCTTCACTTCCGTGGAGGAGACCGAGCTGGAGCATGAAATGCGGTATGACCCCGGCGCGGTCCGGCCGGGCGCTTGAACCCTTCGCGGCAGCTTTTTTCCGGACCGCTGGAATAAAGCGGCCCCGGCCGGCGTCCGTAGAGGGCAGTCCCCCAATCCTTTCCCTCTACGAGGCACACCATGCGCAAACACACCGCCGCGGCCCTGGCTCTTGCCTGCGCCGCCCTGTTCTCGGCCGGCGCCCACGCCCAGGCCGTCAAGACCCAGAACGGCATTCTGGTCGATAGCGCCGGCATGACGCTGTACACCTTCGACAAGGACACCGCGGGCAAGAGCGCCTGCGTCGACCAGTGCGCCAAGGCCTGGCCGCCCGCCATGGCCACCGGCGACGCCAAGCCGATGGGCGACCTGACGGTCATCACCCGCCCCGACGGTAGCAAGCAATGGGCCTACAAGAACAAGCCGCTGTACCTGTTCGCCAAGGACACCAAGCCGGGTGACAAGACCGGCGACAACTTCAAGGAAATCTGGCACGTCGTCAAACCCTGATCCGGACTGCTGCCCGATCAGACCATGCGCGCCGAAGACGAAGCCCAGATCCTGGCCTGCATCCCCAGCCTGCGGCGTTACGCGCGTGGGCTGACGGGTGACCCCGACCGGGCCGACGACCTCGTTCAGGACACGCTGGAGCGCGCATGGAGCCGCTATTCCCGCTGGCAGCGGCGCGGCGAACTGCGCGCCTGGATGTTCGGCATCATGCACAACCATTTCATCGACGGTGTGCGCGCCGCCAGCCGGCGCACCGACCAGACGGCGCCGGGCGACCTGCCCGACGCGCCGGTGCGCGCCACCCAGACCGATCAGCTTGAAGTGCGCGACCTGGACCGCTGCCTGCAGGCCCTGCCGGCCGAGCAGCGCGAGGTCCTGCTGCTGATTGCGGTCGAAGACCTTTCCTATCAGGAGACCGCACGCATCCTGTCGGTGCCCATCGGCACCGTCATGTCGCGCCTGTCGCGCGCCCGCGAGAAGCTCGGCGCACTGATGCGCGGCCGCGATGCCGCACCGCGCCTGCGGCCCGTTCCCACCCCGCGTGAAATGCCATGAACGACAAACGCCTCCACCCGGTTCCCGCCGCGGGCACGCCGATCACCGAAGCCGATCTGCATGGCTACGCGGACGGCCAACTCTCCGCCGCGCGTCATGCCGAGGTGGCCGCCTTTCTGGCCGCGCATCCGCAGGACCAGACGCGCGTGGACGACTGGCAGGCGCAACGGCGCGCGCTGCATGCCTTGCTGGACCCCGTGCTGGACGAACCGCTGCCGCTGCGCCTGCCGCTGCGCGCCCCGGCACGGACGTGGCCGTGGCGCGCGATGGCGGCCAGCGTGGCGATTGCCGCGGTCAGCGCCAGCCTGGCGTGGTTCGCGCGCGGCGCCGTCGACGCGCGTCATCTGCAAGCCGCGCTGGCCACCGCCAGTCCCGAGCGCGCGGCGGGCGGCTACGCCCAGCGCGCCGCCATCGCCCACGCCGTGTTTGCGCCCGACATGGGCCGGCCCGTTGAAGTCAGCGGCGAGAACGAGAAGGCGCTGGTGACCTGGCTGACCAAACGCATGGGCGCGCCGATGCGCGCACCGTCGCTGTCGAAAACGGGTTACGAACTGATCGGCGGACGCCTCCTGCCCGGCGGCGCGGGCCCCGTCGCGCAGTTCATGTACGGCGCTGCCGATGGTCAGCGCCTCACGCTGTACGTCACGCGGGAAGCGGCAGGCGGGCAGACCGCCTTCCAGTTCACGCAGGAAGGGCCCGTCCGCGTGTTCTATTGGGTCGAAGGCGAGTTCGGCTACGCGCTGTCCGGCGCGGTCAGCCGCGATGAGTTGCAGCGCGTGTCGCAGGAAGTCTACCGGCAGCTTCAGGGCTGAAGACAGCGGCTGGGAACCGAAACCCGCCAACTGCCCTCGACCTGTCAACCGGCGCTGGCGCGCGCCTCGTGCAGCATGTGCAGCGTGATCTTGCGCACCTCGGCCTTGCTCATGTCGATATGGGATCGCAGCAAGCGCGCGGCCTCATCGGTGCGGCGCGCCAGCACCGCACGCAGGATGGCCGCGTGTTCGTCGTACGTGGCATCCACCCGGAAGTCCTTCGTGAAATCCAGCCGCCGCACGATGCGGATCTTTTCCGTCACGTCGCGGTGGATCTGCGCCATCTCGGGGTTGCCGGCCGCGGCGACCAGCGCGCAATGAAACGCCTCGTCCAGCTGCCCCACCAGCCGGCCGTCCAGGATGCGCTGCGGCGGCGGCACCAGCCACACGTCGGTCAGCGCGCCCAGCATCCCGGCCCGATCCATGTCCTGCCGCGCGCACAGCTTATCCACCGCCGCCAGCTCCAGCACCACGCGCACGTCGTACAGCGCCTCGAAGCGCTCGAAATCAAAGGGCCGCACCTGCCAGCCGCTGCGCGGCCGCGCCAGCACGAAGCCTTCGCGTTCCAGCCGCGCCAGACCCAGCCGCACCGGCGTGCGGCTCACGCCAAGCCGCGCCACCAGGTCGGCCTCCGTGAAGCGTTCGCCGGGCAGCATCCGGAAGCCGAACAGGTCGTCCTTGATGCGCTGGTAGACCTGATCGGCCAGCGAGCCCGCCAGCGCCGGCGACTGGCGGATGGCCGGACCGGCCTGGACGGCTTCCAGCCGCATCATCCGGTCACGACGCACGTGGCGTCTTCGGTGATCACGACGAGCGGATCGCCCGCGTTGACGGGCTTGCCGGGCACGCATCGGATGGCGGACACCGTGCCGGACGCCGGCGCGATGACGGACAGTTCCATCTTCATGGCCTCGACCACCACCAGCGTGTCGCCGGCCGACACGCTCTGCCCCACCTGGACCGGAATCTTCCAGATGTTGCCGCACATATCCGCGCTGACCAGGCGTTCGCCCTCGCGCAGCACGGTCTCGGCCTCGGGCTGCGCGGCGGGGGGCTCGGCAGCCACATCCTCGTTCTTCCACAGCGCCACCTCGGCATCGAAGGCCGTCTTCTGGCGCGCCTGGAACGCGGCAATGCTGTCCGCCTGCTCGGCCACGAAACGCTGATGCGCCGCGAAGTCGAACATCTCTTCTTCGATGCGGACCGTCGCGCGGCCTTCGCGGAAGTCTTCGCGCAGCACGTCCAGTTCGGCTTCGGTGACCGGATAGAACCGCACCTGATCGAAGAAACGCAGCAGCCAGGGCTTGCCGTCCTGGAACACGGGATTCTTCAGGAACTTGTTCCAGATGGGCAGCGTGCGTCCCACCAGCTGATAACCGCCGGGCGAATCCATGCCGTAGATGCACATGTAGACGCCGCCGATGCCCACCGTGCCCTCGGCGGTGAAGGTGCGCGCCGGGTTGTACTTGGACGTCAGCAGGCGGTGGCGCGGATCGATCGGCACCGCGCACGGCGCGCCCAGATAGACGTCGCCCAGGCCCATGATGAGATAGCTGGCGTCAAAGACGATGCGGCGCACCTCGTCGCGCGAATCCAGGCCGTTGATGCGCTGGATGAAGTCCACGTTGTTCGGCAGCCAGGGCGCGCTGGCGCGCACGGTTTCCTGATAGCGCTGCACCGCGCCCAGCGTGGCGCTGTCTTCGAAGGCCATGGGCAGGTAAACGACGCGCGTCGGCACCTTCAGCGTCGCGACGTCGGCCAGTCCTTCCTCGATCTTCAGCAGCCTGGCGATGAGCGCGCCCTGCAGGATCACCCGGCTGTCGTAGCGGATCTGCAGCGAGCGCACGCCCGGCGACAGCTCCAGCACGCCCGCCACCGGGTTCGCGTTCAACGCTTCCATCAACAGGTGGATGCGCATGCGCAGCGCCAGGTCCAGCACGTTGTCGCCGTATTCCAGCAGCAGGTAGCCGTCGCCCGCCTGCCGGTACGACACCGAGGGGCGCGATCCTTCAGGGGGCAGCGCGGCCACGATCGTCTCAGAGACGGTGGCCGGCGCCGGCGCCGGTTCGGTCGCAGCGGGAACCGCCGGCGCCAGATCGGCAATGCGTCGGTCCTGCGCGGCTTCCAGCGCCACGGCCTGCGGGTAGTCGATGCGCACGAAGCGGATGCGGTCGCCGGGCTTGACCTGCCCGACCTTCCACAGTTCGGCGCGGGCAATGGTGACGGGGCACACGAAGCCGCCCAGGCTGGGGCCGTCGCGCGTCAGGATGACGGGGCTGTCGCCCGTGAAGTTGATGCTGCCGATCGCATACTCGCAATCGTGGATGTTGGACGGGTGCAGGCCCGCCTCGCCGCCGTTCTCACGCGCCCACGTCGGCTTGGGCCCGATCAGGCGCACGCCCAGGCGGTTGGAGTTGTAGTGCACCTCCCAGTCGGCCGCGAAGAACGCGTCGATGGCTTCCGGCTGAAAAAAGTCCGGCGCGCCGTGCGGGCCGTATAGCACGCCGATCTCCCAGGTGCTGCCGTATTCGGGGATCAGCGCCGCAGGCGCGGCCTGTGGCAGCGTCTCGGGCGGCGCGGCCGTGGCGCCCGCCAATTCGGGCCGCACCACGGGCAACATGTCGCCCACCCGCAGCGTGCGGCCGGCATGGCCGCCGAATTGGCCCAGCGCAAACGTGGAGCGGCTGCCCAGATACAGCGGCACGTCCAGACCGTTGCGCACCGCCAGGTAGCTGCGGCAGCCGGACAGCGCACGGCCGGTGGCCAGCACCTGACCCGACGTCACGAAGATCGGCTGCCACATCGGCACAGGTTCGCCGTCCAGCGTGGCGGCGCACGAGGCGCCGGTCAGCGCCACGACGGCGTCGCCGTGAAAGCGCAGCGTGGGTCCGACCAACGTGGTCTCGATGCCGGCCGCGTCCGGCGCGTTGCCGACGATGCGATTCGCGACGCGAAACGCGTAGTCGTCCATGGGACCGGACGGCGGCACGCCGATGTCCCAGTAGCCCGCGCGGCCGGGATAGTCCTGCACGCTGGTGTAGGTGCCGGCTTCCACAACCTCGATCGCCGACGGGCGATACGCAAAGCTTTCCAGAAAGCGCGTGGACAGATCACCCGCGCGGAAGCGCGCATCGGCCACGATCTGGCGCAGGTAATCCAGGTTGGTCGCAATGCCGTGCAGCCGCGTGCGCGCCAGCGCGTCGGCCAGCTTGGCCAGCGCGGCCTCGCGCGTGTCCGCATGCACGATCAGCTTGGCCAGCATCGGGTCATAGAACGCAGGCACGTCCGTGCCGGTCTCGACCCAGCCATCGACGCGCACGCCTTCCGGGAACGCCACCTCGGTCAACACGCCTGGCGACGGCTGGAACTGGCGCAGCGGATCCTCCGCATACAGACGCACTTCAATGGATGCCCCTTGCGGCGCGCGCGACATGGCTGCGAAATCCAGCGGCTCGCCCGCGGCGACGCGTAGCATGCATTCCACCAGGTCCAGGCCGGTGACGGCCTCGGTCACCGGATGCTCGACCTGCAGGCGCGTGTTGACCTCCAGAAAATAGAAGGCGTCGCGCGCCGGATCGTAGATGAACTCCACCGTGCCGGCAGAGCGGTAGTTCACCGATTCGCCCAGCTTGACGGCGGCATCCAGCAGCGCGGCGCGCGTGGCGGCCGGCAGCAACGGCGCGGGGGTTTCCTCGATGACCTTCTGGTTGCGGCGCTGCACCGAGCAGTCGCGTTCGCCCAGTGCCAGCACGCGGCCCGCGCCGTCGCCAAAGATCTGCACCTCAACGTGCCGCGCGTTATCCACGTAGCGTTCGATGAACGCGCCGCCATCGCGAAAGAAGTGCTCGCCCATGCGCTGCACGCTGTCGAACGCCACGGTCAGTTCCGCCTCGTTCTCGCAGCGCGAGAGCCCAATGCCGCCGCCGCCCGCCGTGCTCTTGAGCATGACGGGATAGCCGATGCGCTCGGCCTGCGACAGCGCCTCACCCAGGCTGGACAGAAGACCGGTGCCCGGCGTCATCGGCACGCCGGCTTCCGCAGCCAGTTCGCGCGAGCGGTGCTTCAGCCCGAACTCGCGGATCTGCAGCGGCGTGGGGCCCACAAAGGCGATGCCCGCGGCCTCGCAGGCGTCCGCAAACTCAGCGCTTTCCGACAGAAAGCCGTAGCCGGGATAGATCGCCTGCGCACCCTGTTCGCGTGCGGCGGCCAGCAGCAGGTCCATGCGCAGGTAGCTGTCGGCCGCCTTCTCGCCACCCAGCGCCACGGCCACATCGGCCTCGCGCACGTGCGCGGCATTGCGGTCCGGGTCGGAATAGACGGCCACGCTGCGGATGCCCAGCCGCTTGAGGGTGCGGATGGCGCGGACGGCGATTTCGCCGCGGTTTGCAATCAGAACGGTATCGAACACGGTGCGACTCCCTGAGGTGAGGGCGGGGTTATCGAGTGGGTAGCGGGTAGTCAGCGGGTGGCGGCATTCAGGCTGGCCAGATAGGCCCGCCAGCCGCCGAACGCGGTGATGTCGCGCGCGCCCTCCAGGCCGCGCGGTTCGCAGATGAAGCCCTTGACCAGCCGGCCGTCGGCCAGCTCCAGCGTGCCGATGCCCAGCGGCGCGGGAATCTCGGCCACGAACGCGCCGAAGGCCGTCACCGGCACGTCCCACAGCTCGACCTCGATGGCGGCGCCGCTGTCCATCTTCACCAGCCCGGGCTTGGGCGGTGTGGTGTTGGCCAGGGCGAAGAGGCGGTAGTCGCCCGCCGTCGCCGTCTTCTCGACAAACACCGCGTGGCGCGACGTCAGTTGGTGGTTGAGCGGCATGCCGGTTAGATGCGCGCCCACGACGGCGACGCGCACGGTGTCCGCGGACGGTGCGCCATCCGCCGCCAGCGTGGGCAGCGGCATCCCGGTTGCGCCCAGCGGCAGCCCGCGCCGCGCCTGCCATTGCCTGCCGAACTGCACCAGCGCGCGGTCCTGCCACGCCAGTCCGATCAGCGTGATGCCGGACGGCAGCCCATCGGCTCGCATGCCGGCCGGCACTGCCAGCGCGGACAGATCGGCCAGATTGGCGAAGTTGGTGTAGACACCCAGGCGGGAATTGAGCGTGACGGGGTCCGCTTCAAGCTGGGCGATGGTGTAGATGGACGGCGAGGTCGGCACGACCAGCGCGTCAAAGCCTTCCAGCGCGCGATGGATCTGGCGGGTGAGCTCGGCGCGCCGGTACTCGGCCTTGAACGCGTCCAGCGCGGTGTAGTTCGCGGCCTGTTCGACAATGCCGCGCACCACCGGGTTGATGGCGCCGGGGTTCTCTTTCCACAACGATTCCACGGCCGCAAAGCGTTCGGCGACCCATGGCCCTTGATACAGCAGCGCGGCCAGTTCGCTGAACGGCGCGAAGTCGATCGGTTCTACCTGGGCGCCCTCGGCACGCAGTGCGCGCACCGCGTCGTCGAACACGGCGGCGGCCTGCGTGTCGCCAAAGAATTCCAGCGATGCGGGCACGGCCAACCGAGGCGCCTTCGGCCACGGCAGCGACGCGCCAACCGGCATGGGGCGTGAATACGGATCGGCATCGTCGTACCCGCCGGCCACTTGCGCCACCTTGTCGGCGTCGTCCACCGTCAGCGCAAAGATCGATACGCAGTCCAGCGTGCGGCACGCCGGCACCACGCCTGCGGTGCTGAGCCAACCCTTGGTGGGCTTAAGCCCGACGATATTGTTGAAGCCGGCCGGCACGCGGCCGGAGCCCGCGGTATCGGTGCCCAGCGAAAACGCCGCGATGCCGCGCGCGACCACCGATGCCGAACCGGAGCTGGAACCGCCGCTGACGTAGGCGGGGTCGAACGTGTTGGCCACGGCGCCATGCGGCGATCGCGTGCCCACCAGGCCGGTCGCGAACTGGTCCAGATTCGTCTTGCCGATGAGGATGGCGCCGGCCGCGCGCAGACGGCGCACGACGGTGGCGTCTTCCTGCGGCGTGTAGGCGAACTCGGGGCACGCCGCGGTCGTGGGCCAGCCGGCCGCATCGATGTTGTCCTTGATCGCGAAGGGAACGCCATACAGCGGCAGGCGCGAGATGTCGCCGCCCGCCGCGGCCAGCAAGAGCCGCAGGCCGTCGAGCTGTTCGTCGAGCTGCGCGCGGTCCACGCGCCGGATCCAGGCATTGTCTTCGACGTCATCCGGCGCGGCCACATGGCCGGCCAACAAGCCTTCAGGCTGCGCACCGTCGCGGTAGGCGGCCTGCCATTGCGCGATCGTCCAACCGGCGGGGTGCTTCTGCGTTGCTGCGGCATTCATGCTGGAATCCTTTCTTGTATACAAGTACGGATTCCCAAGCAAAGTGCGTGCCATGTTGGCCGCGCACGCCGCTTTCCCTCTGACGCGCGGCAAGACCGCGGGCCTGCCGCTTTCGCATGCCATGGCATCGGCATGCACGCCGCACCGTCATCGCGCGCAACACGCACCGATTCTGTGCAGACGGCACCGTTCTGATCCCCGCCGCACGGCGCCGCCATCACCACGCGCCTTCGCGTAAACCCGCCCGCTTCATACAGCAGCCGCATGCCTGCCAAAACTTGGCACGCGTTTTGCTTTTGAGTCCCTGTGCGACTGCATTTTCAGAACGTTCTCTCGCCGGCCAGGCCGGCACCTTCCATCCAGGAGTCACCATGAAACGCAGACTAGCCCTTAAGCAACTGACCGCCGTGAGCCTGTTGGCCATGACAGGATGGATGCCGCAGGTCCATGCCGCCGAGGACACCATCAAGGTCGGCATCCTGCATTCGCTGTCGGGCACCATGGCCATCTCGGAAACGTCGCTCAAGGACGTGGCCCTGATGACCATCGACGAGATCAACGCCAACGGCGGCGTGATGGGCAAGAAGCTGGAAGCCGTGGTGGTGGACCCCGCCTCGAACTGGCCGCTGTTTGCCGAGAAGTCGCGCCAGCTGCTCGCGCAGGACAAGGTGGCGGTGGTCTTCGGCTGCTGGACCTCGGTGTCGCGCAAGTCGGTGCTGCCGGTGTTCAAGGAACTGAACGGTCTGCTGTTCTACCCCGTGCAGTACGAAGGCGAAGAGCTGGAGAAGAACGTGTTCTACACGGGCGCCGCGCCCAACCAGCAGGCCATTCCCGCCGTGGAATACCTGATGAGCGAAGACGGCGGCGGCGCCAAGCGCTTCGTGCTGCTGGGCACCGACTACGTCTATCCCCGCACCACCAACAAGATCCTGCGCGCCTTCCTGCATTCCAAGGGCGTGAAGGACAGCGACATCGACGAGGTCTACACCCCGTTCGGCCACTCCGACTACCAGACCATCGTCGCGAACATCAAGAAGTTCGCCACGGGCGGCAAGACCGCGGTGATCTCGACCATCAATGGCGACTCGAACGTGCCCTTCTACAAGGAACTGGGCAACGCCGGCCTGAAGGCCACCGACGTGCCGGTTGTGGCGTTCAGCGTGGGCGAAGAGGAACTGCGCGGCGTCGACACCAAGCCGCTGGTCGGCCACCTGGCTGCGTGGAACTACTTCCAGTCCGTCAAGAACCCCGTCAACGATGCGTTCATCGCGAAGTGGAAGGCCTACGCCAAGGCCAAGAATCTGCCCAACGCCAACACCGTCGTGACGAACGATCCGATGGAAGCCACCTACATCGGCATCCACATGTGGAAGCAGGCGGTTGAACAGGCCAAGACCACCGACGTGGACAAGGTCATCGCGGCGATGGGTGGGCAGAAGTTCAACGCGCCGGACGGCTACACGATCGAGATGGACAAGACCAACCACCACCTGCACAAGCCCGTCTACATCGGCGAGATCAAGGCGGACGGCCAGTTCAGCGTGGTGTGGAAGAGCAAGGGTCCGATCCGCGCCCAGCCGTGGAGCCCGTACATCCCGGGCAACGAAGGCAAGCAAGGCCTGTAGTCTCAACCCCAAGGAAAAGGCAGCCATGCGCATCGCGGCAATCGCACACTTCTTGCGTCGTTTCCTCCTGGCATGGCTGATCGCCGTGCCGGCGCTGGCCGCGCCCGCGGCCGCCGCCGGCGTGGACCAGGCCCTGCTTGCGCCGCTGGCCGGCGACGACACCGACGCCAGGCTGCAGGCGATTGCCGCGCTGGGCCAACTGCCCGATCCCGCTGCGGCCGCGGTGCTGCAGGCGCTGGGCAGCGACCAGCTCTACGCCACTGCCGACGGCCGCGTGCTGATCGGCGCCGGCGGGTCGCGCGCCACTGACCCCTCCACGGGCGCTGCCGTGGACCTGCCCGCGGACGCGGGCACGATTTCCATCAACAACCGCCTGCGCCGCGCCATCGAGGCCGCGCTGGCGGGATCCCGCCTGTTCTCCGACAACGCCAACGAGCGTCTGGACGCGGCCCGGCGGCTGCAGCAGACCGGCGACCCGGCGCGCCTGCCGATGCTGGAAAAGGCGCTGGCAGCGGAGAAGAACGAGGCCGTGCGCGGCGCGCTCCTGATCGCGCAGGCCAACCTGGAACTGAAAAGCGAAGACCCCGCCAAGCGCCGCCACGCGGTGCAGGTGTTGGGCGACACGAAGAATGCGGCCTTCCGGCCCACGCTGGCGGCCCTGACGCAGGAGCGCGACGGGACGTACACCGAACCCGACGCCGGCGTCCGCGAGGCGGCGGCCAATGCGCTCAAGCAGATCGACCGGCACCTGGCCACGATCGAATGGGCCGGCAATCTCTTTTACGGCGTGAGCCTTGGCAGCGTGCTGCTGCTGGCCGCGCTGGGCCTGGCCATCACCTTCGGCCTGATGGGCGTCATCAACATGGCGCACGGCGAACTGCTGATGATCGGCGCGTATGTGACGTACGTGGTGCAGACGGTGTTTCGCGCCTGGCTGCCGGGCTGGCTGGACTGGTATGTCGTGGCCGCGTTGCCGCTTGCCTTCGTGGTGACGGCGCTGGTGGGCATGGCGCTGGAACGCACCGTGATCCGCTGGCTGTATGGCCGTCCGCTTGAAACGCTGCTGGCGACCTGGGGCATCAGCCTGATGCTCATGCAGGGCGTGCGGTCGCTCTTCGGCGCGCAGAACGTGGAGGTCGGCAACCCCAGCTGGATGTCGGGCGGCGTGACCGTGCTGGGCGGGCTGGTGCTCACCTACAACCGGCTCGTCATCATCGGCTTTGCCTTCTTTGTGGTGTTTCTGGTGTGGGCCCTGCTGAACCACACGCGGCTCGGCCTCTTCGTGCGCGCCATCACGCAGAACCGGCGCATGGCGGACTGCGTGGGCGTGCCCACCGGCCGCGTTGACATGCTGGCCTTCGGCCTGGGCTCGGGCATCGCGGGGCTGGCGGGCGTGGCGCTGTCCCAGCTGGGCAACGTGGGGCCGGACCTGGGCCGCGGCTACATCGTCGACTCGTTCATGGTCGTGGTGCTGGGCGGCGTGGGCCAGCTTGCCGGCACCGTCATCGCCGCGCTCGGTCTGGGCGGCGTGAATAAATTCCTGGAGCCTTACGCGGGAGCTGTCATGGCCAAGATCACCATCCTGGTGCTCATCGTGCTGTTCGTCCAAAAGCGGCCACAAGGCCTGTTCGCCCCCAAGGGCCGGAGCGTCGAATGAAACAGACCGCGCTGACCGACCTGAACCTGCTGGCGCGCCGCCCGATCTTCTCGGGCCGCGTGTGGGCGGCGCTGGCCGCGGGCGTCGTCCTGCTGGCGCTGTTGCCGCTGATGAATCTGGTGTTTCCGCCCGGCCATGCACTGCATGTGTCGGCCTACGCCGTGGCCTTGATGGGCAAGTTCATGTGCTACGCCATGGCGGCGCTGGCGCTGGACCTGGTGTGGGGCTATGCGGGCATCCTGTCGCTGGGCCATGGCCTGTTCTTTGCGCTGGGCGGCTACGCGCACGGCATGTACCTGATGCGCGCCATCGGCCGCGACGGCGTCTACCAGAGCGACCTGCCCGACTTCATGGTGTTCCTGGACTGGAAGACCTACCCCTGGTACTGGTCGTTCACGGAACACTTCTGGTACGCGATGCTGCTGGTGGTGCTGGTGCCCGGCGTGCTGGCCTTCGTCTTCGGCTACTTTGCCTTCCGCTCACGCATCAAGGGCGTGTACTTCTCGATCATCACGCAGGCGCTGACCTTTGCCGCGATGCTCCTGTTCTTTCGCAATGACACGGGGTTTGGCGGCAACAACGGCTTTACGGACTTCAAGCGCATCCTGGGCTTTGACATCACCGCGCCCGGCACGCGCGCCACGTTGTACTGGGTGACGCTGGCGGCGCTGGCCGGCGCGCTGATTCTTGCGCGCATGGTCACGCAGAGCAAGCTGGGACGCGTGCTGACCGCCGTGCGCGATGCTGAAAGCCGCGTGCGCTTCATCGGCTACGACCCGCTGGGCTTCAAGCTGTTCGTGTGGACGCTGTCGGCCGTGCTGTGCGGCATCGCCGGGGCGCTGTACGTGCCGCAGGTCGGCATCATCAATCCAGGTGAAATGTCCACCGAGAACTCCATCGAGATGGTCATCTGGGTGGCGACGGGCGGGCGCGGCACGCTGATCGGCCCCATCATCGGCGCGGGCGCCGTCAACGGCCTGAAGACCTGGTTCACCAGCGTGCTGCCGGAATACTGGCTGTACGCGCTGGGCCTCATCTTCGTGCTGGTGACCCTGTTCCTGCCCACCGGCATCGTCGGTCTTGCCCGCCGCATCGCGGCCCGCGTCCAGGAGAAAAAGGCATGACCACCACGCACATCGAATCTGCCACGCTGGACGGCGGCCCGAGCGGCGACGCCGGCTATGGCCGGGTCAGCCCCAAGGGCCTGGACACCAGCCACGGCGCCATCCTGTACCTGGAAGGCATCACGGTCAGCTTCGACGGCTTCAAGGCGTTGAACGACCTGACGCTGGATATCGGCGTGGGCGAACTGCGCTGCATCATCGGCCCCAACGGCGCCGGCAAGACCACCATGATGGACGTCATCACCGGCAAGACGCGGCCCACTGCTGGCACGGCCTACTTCGGCCAGAGCATCGACCTGACGACACTGAGCGAGGCGCAGATCGCGCACGCGGGCATCGGCCGCAAGTTCCAGCGCCCCACGGTGTTCGAACAGCACACCGTGTTCGAGAACCTGGAATTGGCGATGAAGACGGACAAGCGCGTGCGCCCCACCCTGTTCTCGCGGCTGTCCAGCGAACAGGCCGACCGGATCGGCGAGACGCTGGACCTGATCCGGCTGCGGCCCGAGGTATGGCGGCCCGCGGGCCTCTTGTCGCACGGCCAGAAGCAGTGGCTGGAGATCGGCATGCTGCTGATGCAGGAGCCGCAGTTGCTGCTGCTGGACGAACCCGTGGCCGGCATGACCGACGCCGAGACCGAACGCACCGGCGAACTCTTGAATGAACTGCGCGGCCGGCATTCCCTGATGGTGGTGGAACACGACATGGACTTCGTGAACCAGATCGCGGGCGATGGCAAGGTGACGGTGCTGCACGAAGGCTCGGTGCTGGCCGAAGGCCCGATGAGCCGTGTGCAGGCCGACCCGCGCGTGATCGAAGTCTACTTGGGGCGCTGAACATGCTGGACGTAAGCACGATCGACCAATACTACGGCGGCAGCCATACCCTGCGCGGCGTGTCGCTGTCGGTGCGGCAAGGCGAATGCCTGGCGCTCCTGGGCCGCAATGGCGTGGGCAAGACAACGCTGCTCAAGTGCGTCATGGGCGTGCTGCCCGTGGCGCGCGGCGGCATCGCCTTCGACGGAGCCGACATCACGCGCCTGGCGCCGCACCAACGCGCCGCGCGCGGCATGGCTTATGTGCCCCAGGGCCGCGACATCTTCGCGCGGCTGACGGTCGAAGAAAACATCCTGATGGGCATGGCGACCAAACCCGCGGCCCGCGCCCGCCGCATCAAGGAGGAAGTCTTTGAACTGTTCCCGGTGCTGAAAAGCATGCTGTCGCGGCGCGGCGGCGATCTGTCTGGCGGGCAACAGCAGCAGTTGGCCATCGCGCGGGCGCTGGTGGCCGAGCCCAAGCTCATCATTCTGGACGAGCCCACCGAAGGCATCCAGCCGTCCATCATCAAGGACATCGCGCGGGTGATCCACATGCTGCGCCAGCGCGGCGACATCGCGATCCTGCTGTGCGAACAGTATTTTGATTTTGCGCGCGAGCTGGCGGACCAGTTTGTCGTGCTGTCGCGCGGCGAGGTGGTGGCAAGCGGCGGGCGCGATGCCATCGACGGCGAGGACGTGCGGCGGCATCTGTCGGTGTGACGGCGGCGCGGCGCCGGACTGCGGCGCGGTAGATGAACTATGCTCCGGGTCTTGCCTTGCTCAATGGCATGGCGCAGTTGCATTGTGCAGATTCATCGCGCATCACCCGAAGGAGGAGCCCTCATGTCCGACGTCATCATCTATCACAACCCCAAGTGCGGCACCTCGCGCAACACGCTGGGCCTGATCCGCAACGCCGGCATCGAGCCGCAGGTCGTCCTGTACCTGGAAACGCCGCCCTCGCGCGACACGCTGAAAGCGCTGTTCAAGAAGGCCGGCGTCAGCGTGCGTGATGCCCTGCGCGAAAAGGGCACGCCCTACGCGGAACTGGGTCTGGACGACACGTCGCTGTCGGATGACGCGTTGCTGGACGCGATCGAGCAGCACCCGATCCTGCTGAACCGTCCCTTTGTGTCGACGCCGCTGGGCGCGAAGCTGTGCCGGCCGTGCGAACTGGTGCTGGACATTCTTCCGTCGCCGCAGAAGGGCGCTTTCTCGAAGGAAAGCGGCGAGCCGGTTGTCGATGCGCAGGGCAATCGCATCCAGAAGTAAAAGCGGCCGTATCGAAGCGCGTTGTAAGGGAACTGACGGGTACGGTCATTACCATCGCGGCAACCGATTTATTACGCCGCGATGACGTGTCATGGATTTCCTGGAAAGCTTCAACCAGTCCCTTTTTCTTCTGATCAACGCCGACCCCGCCACGCCCGCGTGGCGGATCCATGCGGCCATGCTGGTGGCGAACAAGCTCATCCTGCTGGTGCCGGGCGTCATGGCCGCCGTGTGGCTGTGGGGCAAGGAAGCCCAGCGCAGCCTGATGCTCAAGGCGCTGGCCAGCGTCGCCGTGGCGTTGGCCGCCAGCTATTTATGCGGCGTGCTGTGGCCGCATCCACGGCCCTTCGTGATCGGCCTTGGGCAGGCCTTCTTCACGCACAAGGCGACCTCGTCGTTTCCCAGCAATCACACGATCATCATCGCGGCCTTCGCCTTTGCGCTGATCCTGGATCGCCGCTGGGCGGGATGGGGCTGGCTGGCATTGGCGGGCGCGTTGTTCGTGGGGACGTCGCGCGTGTACCTGGGCGTGCATTTTCCGCTGGATATCGCGGGTGGGTTGCTGCTGGCGCCCATGGCCGCGGCGGTCACGATTCCCATGTGGCGCCGCGCGGGCGCGCCGGTGACGGCGGCGGTACAGGGGCTGTATCGCAAGGTGCTGGCCCTGCCGATTTCGCGTGGATGGATCCGCGCATGACGGGGGGCATGACGGCCGGCGCGGCAGCGGCCGCAATGGCCGCTCCCGCCCTGCCCCTCAATTCACTGCAACTTTCGCTTCCTTGACCAGCTTCGCGTAGTTCGCGGTGTCCGCGCCGATGCGCGCCTTCATTTCCGCGGGCGTGTCGCCGATCGGCACCGCGCCGATTTCCGCCATGCGGCGCGTGAAATCGGGTGATCGGATGATCTTCACCATCTCGGCATTCAGCCGGTCCACCACCTCCTTGGGCGCCGCCGCTGGCGCCAGAACGCCGAACCACGTACCCATGTTGAAGGGCTTCAGACCGGCCTCCTCCATCGTTGGCACATCCGGCAGCGCCGCGGAGCGCTGGTTGGTGGTGACCGCCAGCGCACGCAGCTTGCCGCTCTGAATGTGCGCCAGCACCGGCGTGATCGTGTCGAACGACATGTCGATCTGACCGCCCAGCAGATCGGTCGTCAGCGGACCACTGCCCTTGTACGGCACATGCAGCAACTGAACATGGCCCGCGCGCTCGAACTGTGCGCCGATCAGATGCTGGCCCGTGCCCATGCCGTTGGAACCATAGGTCAGCTTGCCGGGCGACGCCTGCGCCAGTTTCAACAGCGACGCCACATCCTTGGCCTGCAGCTTCGGATTGACGACCAGCACGTTGGGCACCAACGCCACCGTGGTGACCGGCGCGAAGTCCTTCTGGAAGTCGTAATGCAGGCTTTTGTAGACACTGGTGGCGATGGTGTGATGCACCGCGCCCATCAGCAACGTGTAGCCGTCCGGCGCCGCCTTGGCGACGTAGTCCGCGCCCAGCGTCGACCCTGCGCCCGGCTTGTTCTCGACCACCACCGGCTGGCCGAGGCTCTTGGCCAGCTCTTGCCCCAACGCGCGCGCCAGCACGTCCGTCGTGCCGCCCGCCGGGAACGGCACGATCAGGCTCACGGGACGCGCCGGGTAGGACTGCGCCTGCGCGCCGCCCGCGAATGAAACGCCGATCAGGCAGGCGAACGCCAGGGCGCGCGCGGTCATCGCTTTCTTATGCATGATTTGTCTCCTGACTACGAATGAACTTCGCTTGTTGTTGTGTTGCCGGGCGCAGGGGTCGGATCTGATGTCCTCTTACCTGACCGGATGTCCTGAAGCCGTAAGACAGATTCAGGTGTCTGACACCGGAATCGGTCCTACATCCGGAAGCCGTCTACGCTGCCTTGGCTTGCGCCGATTCCGCCAGCTTTGCGCAGACCGCCTTGGTCACCTGCTCGGTCGTGGCGCGGCCGCCCAGGTCGCCGGTGTGCAGCGCGGGGTCGGCGGTGACGCTTTCAATGGCCTGCATCAGCCGTGCCGCCGCCTCGGCTTCGCCCAGGTGTTCCAGCAGCATCACCACCGACCAGAACGTCCCGACCGGATTGGCGAGTCCCTTGCCCATGATGTCGAAGGCAGAACCGTGGATGGGTTCGAACATGGACGGGTAGCGGCGCTCGGGGTCGATGTTGCCGGTGGGCGCGATGCCCAGGCTGCCGGCCAGGGCGGCCGCCAGGTCGCTCAGGATGTCGGCGTGCAGGTTGGTGGCGACGATGGTGTCCAGGGTCGCGGGCCGGTTGACCATGCGGGCGGTGGCGGCGTCGACCAGTTCCTTGTCCCAGGTCACGTCGGGAAATTCGCGGCTGACCTGCACGGCGATCTCGTCCCACATCACCATGGCATGGCGCTGGGCGTTGGACTTGGTGACAACGGTCAGCAGCTTGCGCGGCCGCGATTGCGCCAGCTTGAACGCAAAGCGCAGGATGCGCTCGACGCCGGCGCGCGTCATGATCGACACGTCGGTCGCGGCTTCGATGGGATGGCCTTGATGCACGCGGCCGCCAACGCCCGAGTACTCGCCTTCGGAGTTCTCGCGCACGATCACCCAGTTCAGCTGTTCGGGCGTGCAGCGCTTGAGCGGGGCGTCGATGCCCGGCAGGATGCGCGTGGGACGCACGTTGGCATATTGGTCAAAGCCCTGGCAGATCTTCAGGCGCAGGCCCCACAAGGTGATGTGGTCCGCGATGTCGGGATCGCCGGCCGAGCCGAACAGGATCGCGTCCTTGTCGCGCAGCGCATCCAGCCCGTCGGCGGGCATCATGACGCCATGCTTGCGGTAGTAGTCGCCCCCCCAGTCGAAGTCTTCAAATTCGAACCGCAGACCGCCCTGGGCCGCGAGTTCCTGCATGACGCGCTGGCCGGCGGGAATCACTTCCTTGCCGATGCCGTCGCCGGGGATGGTTGCAATGCGATAGGTCTTCATGGTGCCAGCGCTCCGTGCGGATGAGTCTGCTGGCACTGTACCGAGCGCGGCGCGTGGCGGACGCGCCGAAATTCACAACATTTTCAACTTGAAGTTGAAAGTACCGCCTCGGTACGGCGCTGCGGCTGCGCGCTGCGCCAGGCGGCCTCGTGCGCCAGCAGCCAGCGCTTGCGGTGCAGGCCGCCGCCGTAGCCCGTCAGCGCGGCGTTGGCGCCGATCACGCGATGGCAAGGAATGACGATGCCCACGGGATTGGCGCCGTTGGCCAGCCCGACCGCGCGCACGGCCGTGGGACGGGCGATTCGCGTCGCCAGCGTGCCGTAGCTGATGGTGCTGCCACCTTCGATGCCGCGCAGCGCGTGCCAGACCTGCTGCTGGAAGCGCGTGCCGCCCAAGGCGACCGGAAGATCCGAGATGGCGTCCACGTCGCCATCGAAATACGCTTGCAGCGCGCGGCTTGCCTGCGAAGGCTGCGCGGCGTCCTGCAGTTGCACCGCGCCCCGGCCGTACTGGCGCTGTAACAGCAGGTGCATGCGGGATTCGTAGTCTTCCCAGTCCACGGCGCGCAGGTGGGCTTGGGCATCGGTCAGCACGAGCATCCGGCCAATGGGGGTGGGAACCCGTTCCAGCAGAAAGGTGTGTACCGGCATGATGTCGCTCCGGATAGGTGTGCAAGCCGCCAATATAGACCCGCCGCCGGACCGGGCGCTGGCGGTTTTCGGACAGCAGTGTGACATTCACAACCCTGTCCGAAATCCGCTAGATCTTGCCCGCCCGGCGGCGTTAGCATCGCTTCATGAACCTGAACCACGAAGCCTGCTACAGCGCCATCCAGGTGCGCGACGCCCGTTACGACGGCCGCTTCTTCACGGCCGTCAAGACCACGCGCATCTATTGCCGTCCGGTCTGTCCGGCGCGCACGCCGCTGTCGAAAAACGTCACGTTCTTTTCGACGGCCGCGGCCGCGCAGGAAGCCGGGTTTCACCCTTGCCTGCGCTGCCGCCCGGAAACGGCGCCCGAAGTCGGCCCCGGCCACGAGTTGCCGCCCACCGTGTCGCGCGCATTGCAGCGTATCGAGCTGGGCGCGCTGGACGAGGCCGGCGTCGACGCGCTGGCGCTGCGCCTGGGCGTGGGCGAGCGGCAGTTGCGGCGCCAGTTCCGCCGGCACCTGGGCGCCTCGCCCGTCGCATTCGCGCAGACGCGCCGCGTGCTGCTGGCCAAGCAGCTCATCCATGAAACGCAGTTGCCGATGGCCGAGATCGCCTTCGCGTCGGGATTCGGCAGCATCCGCCGTTTCAACGAGGTGTTCCTCGACCTGTTCGGCCGGGCCCCCGGCGAACTGCGGCGTTCAGGCAAGCCGGAGGTCCCGGTGGGCCAGGATGGGGAAATCAAGCTGCTGCTGCGCTACCGTCCGCCCTACGACTGGGACGCCATGCTGGCGTTCCTGCGGCTGCGCGCCATTCCCGGCGTCGAGTCCGTGACGGGCGACACCTATGCGCGCACCGTCAGCCTGGATGGCGCGCAAGGCACGGTCACGGTGCGGCCGGGCGCGGGCGACGCGCTGCAGGTGGCGGTGCGCTTTCCTCATCTGCCGTCGCTGCCGGCCATCATCGCGCGCCTGCGCCGCGTGTTCGACCTGGCCAGCGACCCGGCGGCAATCGCTGCGCAGTTTGCCGCCGATCCGGTCATGACGGCGCTGATGCAGGCGCGGCCGGGGCTGCGCGTGCCGGGCGCGTGGGACGGCTTTGAACTGGCCATGCGGGCAGTGCTGGGACAACAGATAACGGTGGCCGCCGCCATCCGGCTGGCGGGCAAGCTGGTGGCGGCGCATGGCAAGCCGCTAGCGCAGCCGGACGGCGCGCTGACGCACGTGTTTCCCGAGCCGGACGTGGTGGCCGCCGCCGAACTGGCCTCGCTGGGCATGCCGCGCAGCCGGGCGGCGACGCTGTCCGCGGTGGCCGCGGCAGCGGTCGCGGACCCGCATCTCTTTGACGCCGCCGTCGACCTGGAAGACGCCGTGCGGCGGTTGCGCACGATACGCGG
This sequence comes from Achromobacter sp. ACM05, assembly GCF_019218915.1. Classification (NCBI taxonomy): domain Bacteria; kingdom Pseudomonadati; phylum Pseudomonadota; class Betaproteobacteria; order Burkholderiales; family Alcaligenaceae; genus Achromobacter; species Achromobacter sp. ACM05. The sequence continues at coordinate 2,082,412 of NZ_JAHUWQ010000001.1, read as the reverse complement.
CGTGGGGGAATGGACGGCGCAATACATCGCGCTGCGGCAACTGCGTGAGCCGGATGCGTTTCCGCATGCGGATATCGGCCTGATCCGCGCGCTGGAAAAACTGGAATCGCGGGCCTACACACCCGCGCAACTGCTGGCGCGGTCCGAGGCCTGGCGGCCATGGCGCGCCTACGCGGCGCAGCACCTGTGGACAGCGTGATCGAGGTTGAAGGAATCACGCGCAACGGGATCTCGCACAAAGGAACAGCGCTTCACCACCGCCCCTCCGACCCTTCGCCGAAATACGCCACCAGAAAATCCACGAACACCCGCACCTTGGCGGACAGGTGGTGCCTTTCCGGGAAAACAGCGTAGATATCCGCCTGCGGCAGCGCATAGTCCTCCAGCACCTGCACCAGCCGGCCGCTGCGCAGGTAGCGCGCCAGGTCCCATTCCGCGCGTTGCAGGATGCCCAGGCCGGCCAGGCCCCAGGTCAGGGTGACCTCGCCATCGTTGCTGCTGAGATTGCCGCGCACCTTCACGGTTTCGCTGCGCCGGCCTTTCGTGAAACGCCACAGCCCATAGGCAGCGTCGTTCTGGCGCAGCACGATGCACTGGTGCCGCGCCAGATCGTGCGGCGTGGCCGGCGTGCCGTGTTTTTTCAGGTAACCGGGCGACGCGCACACGAGGCGCCGGTTGGGCGCGATCTTGCGCGCGATGAGACTCGTGTCGGGTAGATCGCCAAAGCGCACCGCAACGTCAAAGGCCTCGCGCACGAAGTCGGCGGGCCGGTCGGTCAGCTGCAATTGCAGCGAGACTTCGGGATACTGCTGCGCGAATTCCGCGATGGCCGGCGCGATATAGCTGCGCCCGAAACCCAGCGGCGCATTGACCTTGAGCAGGCCGCGCGGGGCGGCCTGACGGCTGGCGATGAGCGCGTCCAGGTCGTCGATCTCGCCCAGGATGCGGCGGGCGTTTTCCAGATACACCTCGCCCTCGGCGGTAAGACTGAGGCGCCGCGTGCTGCGGTTGAAGAGCCGCACGCCCAGCCGCGCCTCGATCTGCGCCAGCCGCTTGCTGACTGCGGCAGGGGTGACATCGAGCTCGCGCGCCGCGGCCGACATGCCGCCCGCGCGCGCAAGCTCAACGACAAGGAGCAGTTCGCTGGAATGCCCCATCGGTGCGGCCCGCGCGGCTTAGTCGCGGAAGTTTTCGAACTGCAGCGGCAGCTCGACGTCGGTCTTTTTCAGCAATGCAATAGCGGTCTGCAGGTCGTCGCGCTTCTTGCCCGAGATGCGCAGCTTGTCGCCATTGATCTGCGATTCGACCTTGAGCTTGGCGTTCTTGATGGCGGCGATGAGCTTCTTGGCGACGGGCTGTTCGATGCCCTGCTTAATGGTGACCTTCTGGCGGGCGCCGCCCAGGTTTTCGAGCGGGTCGGCCACGTCCAGGCAGCGCACGTCGATGCCGCGGGCAGACAGGCGGCCGCGCAGGATGTCCAGCATCTGCTTGAGCTGGAACGCGCTGGAAGCGACCTGGGTCACGACATAGCCCTCGAGTTCGAACTTGGCTTCAGTGCCCTTGAAGTCGAAGCGCGTGGACAGTTCGCGGTTGGCTTGGTCGACGGCGTTGGTCAGTTCGTGTTTGTCGACTTCGGAGACGACGTCAAAAGTAGGCATGACACGGGGTCCTGTGAAAATTGGCGGGAAAGTGCAATGCCCGCCATTTTACCGGCCCCGCGTCCGGCGTCACGCCGTCATGTCGTGACCACCAGCAGGCGCTCGGGCTGCAGGGGATGCGGCATGACATGGGCGTCGATGCCGTAGGCCAGGAACAGGTTCTTCGGCGTCAGCACCTCGGCCGGCGTGCCCGACGCGATGGCCCGGCCGCCGCACAGCAGGAGCAAGCGGTCGCACCAGCGCGCCGCCAGGTTCATGTCGTGCAGGATCACCAGTACGCCGGTATCGCCGTCATGGGCCAGGCCTGCAGCGACGCGCAAGAGGTCGCCCTGGTGCTTGGGGTCCAGACTGGCGGTGGGCTCGTCCAGCAGCAGATAGCGCGGCTCACCCTGCCCCCGGGCCGCCTTGCACTGCACCAGCACGCGCGCAAACTGCACCCGCTGCTGCTCGCCCCCGGACAGCTCGGGATAGCGGCGCGCATTCAGATGCGACACGTCGGCCCAGCCCAGCGCCTGATCCACCAGCGTGTCCACCTGCGCGGGCGACAGTTCGGGAAACGGGTACGCCCCCATTGCCACCACGTCACGCACGTCCAGGTCGAAGCTCAACCCGGGCTTTTGCGGCAGCACGGCGCGCAGGCGGGCCTGTTGGCGATGCGCCAATTGCTGCACGTCGGCATCGCCCAGGCGGACCGAGCCAGCTTCCGGCGCCAATTCGGCGGACATCGCGCCCAGCAGCGTCGACTTGCCCGCGCCGTTCGCGCCCAGCAGGCCGACCACTTCGCCGGGCCGCACCGCCAACGACACCTTGTCCAGAATGCGGTTGCCGCCCCGCGTCAATACGAGATCGTCGGCTGCAAGCATCAACCGTGCCTCCGGCCGCGCGCCAGCAGCCACAAGAAAAAGGGTCCGCCCACCAGACTGGTCACCAGCCCGATCGGCAGCTCGGCCGGCACGACGGCGACACGCGACAGCCAGTCGGCCAGCGTCAGCGCCAGCGCGCCGCCCAGCACGCAGGCCGGCAGCAGCCAGCGGTGATTCGCGCCCAGCGTCATGCGCACCAGATGCGGCACCACCAGGCCGACAAAGCCGATGCCGCCCGTGGCGGCGACCAGCGGGCCGACGATCAGCGCGCACGCCAGCACCAGCTGCGCGCGCACGCGCTTGAGCGCGTAACCCAGGTGCTGCGCTTCGCGCTCGCCCAGCAGCAGGGCATTCATGACGCGCCACTGGCGCATCAGCCACCAGGACATCAGCAGCACCCACGGGCCCAGGAACGCCAGCAACGTCCACTTGGCACCGGCCAGGCTGCCCATGGTCCAGAACGTGAGGTCGCGCAACTGCGCGTCATTGGCCACGAACGTGAACAGGCCGATCATGGCGCCCGCCACCGCGTTGATGGCGATGCCCGCGAGCAGCAGTCCCGCCATGCCGGGCACGCGCCGGCCCAGCGCGTATGCGCAGAAGGTGGCAAGCAGGCTGCCGGCGAACGCGGCCGGCGCCAGCACCCAGAAGCCGCCCGAGGTCAGCACGATGGCGGCCACCGCGCCCAGCGAGCCCCCCGCCGAAATGCCGATAAGGCCGGGCTCGGCCAACGGATTGCGAAACAGCGCCTGCATCGCCGCACCGGATATGGCCAGCGCGGCGCCCGCCACCATCGCAAACAACACCCGGGGCAGCCGGATGTCGATCAGGACGTTGCGCCACAGCGCATCGCCCGACGCGGGGTCGCCAAACAGCAGCGTGGGCATGTCGCGCAACGGAATCTGGACCGCGCCGCTGCTGCTGGCGGCCAGCGCCACCAGCGCCAGCACGGCGCCCAGCACTGCCAGCGCCAGCGGCGCGGAGACGCGCTTTGCGCTAGCGCCCCATGACACCGGCCGCCTCCCGCTTGAGTTCGGTCAGCGCCAATGGCAGGCGCGGGCCCATGCCCAAGAGGAGCAGGTCGTCCATGACGATGACGCGCTTGTGCGCGGCGGCGGGCGTGGAAGCCAGGCCCGGCAGCGCCAGCAGCTTGTCCACGCCGCCGGAAGCTTCCAGCGAAGTGCGCGTCACCACGATGACGTCGGGCGCCAGCGCGCTGACCGCTTCGGCCGAGAGCGGCTTGTAGCCCTGCTGGTCCTTGAGCACATTGGCCAACCCCGCCATCGTCATGACTTCGTTGGCCGCCGTGCCGCCGCCCGCGCCTTGCAGCGTGCCGGTGCGGTTCATCACCAGGATGGCGCGCGCGCCAGTGCCCGGAATCGCCTCGACCGCCTTCAGGTCGCGGGTGATCTCGGTCACCAGCGCTTCACCCGCCGGGGCCACGTCCAGCGCCTCGGCGATGTTGCGGATGCGCGCTTTCAGCGAATCCACCGACGGGGCGTCCGGCACGGTGACGATGCGCACGCCGACGTCGCCCAGGCGCTTGAGCGCGTCGGGCGGACCGGCCTGCTCGGACGCCAGCACCAGATCCGGCTTGAGCGCCAGCACGCCTTCCACCGGCACCGCTCGGTAATAGCCGACGCGCGGCAGCTTGGTCGCGGCCTCCGGGTACAGGCTGGAGAGATCGTCCCCCACCAGCTTGCCGCCCTGCCCGAGCTGATACACGATCTCGGTCACGGTGCCGCCCAAGGTCACCACCCGTTCGGGCGGCGCCGCCTGCGCGCCTGCCGCCAACAACCAGGCCGCCACTGCCAACCATTTCTTCATCGCTCTCGTTTCCTTATGCGCTCAAGCGGCCAGCGGCGCGCTGCACAGGCTGACCATCAGGTCGCGCCATTGCGGGATTTCCCGCTGACCGGGTTTGCGTTCACCGAAGAACTGCACGATCAGGTCGCCCGTGCTGGCGTACACCTCCAGCGAGGTGACCCAGCCGTCGGTCGTCGGCTTGTTGACCACCCAGGCCGACGCGATGGCCGTGGTGTCCAGGTGCAGGTTGAACCTGGGATCCAGCACGTTGAACCACGGGCCCGTGCGGCGCAGCGACTGCACCGGACCGGAGTGGATCTGGATCATGCCGCGGTTGCCCACGAAGCACATGATGCGCAGGCCCGATTCGGCCGCCGATTGCAGCATGCGCTCCACGGCGTCGGCAGGCACCGGCTGCGCCAGGTCTTCGCCGGCCGCCGTCAGGGCCGCCAGGCGCGACACCTTGAACTTGCGCAGCAGCGGGAAGAATTCGTGCGTGTCCTTCATGCCCAGCCACGCTTCGCGCCACGCGGAAGCGTCTTCGACCTGCTCGGCGTCGGCGGACGGCGCGTAGGCCTGGGCCACGGGCCATTGCGACTCGCCCGCGAACCGCGCGACCAGCGCGTCCCATGCGGCGGCATCCGTGCCGTCGGTGCGGTAGACCTTGTGCACGGCCACGCCCGCGCCGTCGAAGAATTGCAGGCTCTGGCGTCCATCCTGCTCGACCGCCCAGGCCGACTTCCATGCAGTGAAGAACACGCGCAGGTCGATGTCCGGTCCCAGCACCAGACCTACCGGACCGTCGGCCTGGATGTCCTCATACACGCCATGGCGCTCGTGCACACACCAGTCGTTGCGCGTCAGCGCCATCACTTCGCCCAGCGTGCCCAGTTCGCGGAAGATCTCTTGCGGCGCGCCATGCAGCGCCGTCGCCTTCACGCCGCCACAGCCGGCGGCCACCCACTCGGCCTCGGACACGCCCAACGCTTGGGCCAGATTGCGGGCGCGCAGCCCGGGTTGCGACGCCGCCAGCGCCTCATTGCGGGCACGCAGTTCTTCAGCGCGGGTCGAGAAATCATTATTCGTCATCGTAGGCCCTCCGGCCGGTGCAAAAAAACACTGCAGAAAACCGCCGCCGGTCCGGTCAGCGCCGAATGGCGGCGGACCGAACTCAATATTGATAAGTCAGTGAGACGCGCACGCTGCGTCCCGGTTCCGTGTACCAATCCACCGCACGCGGGATCGCGGTGGCGCCCGCGGTCGGCACGTTGATAGCCTCCCAGTACTTCTTGTCGAACAGGTTGAACACGCCCGCCTGCACCTGCAAGCCCTTCACCGCAGCCGGGCGCCAGTAGCCCATCAGGTCCACCACGCCATAGCCCGGCGCCTTGAAGTCGGGATTGGGCGCGTCGGGCGACGCATCGGGATACTCGACTTTGTTGCGCTGCATGGCTGTGGTGAGCATGGCGTCCACGCCCCACACGTCGCGGCCATACCCGACGCCCAGTATCGCCTTGAGCGGCGCGACGGAGTTCAGGTACTGCCCCGTGCCCTCGTCCTTGCCCACCGCCCAAGCCAGCGAGCCCCACGTGCGCCAACCCGGCGCAAACTTCCAGTGCGCGCTGGCCTCGGCGCCGTAGATGCGGACCTTGGCGCGGTTGACGTTGCCGGTCACGCCCAGCGGATACTGCCCCGCCCAACCCGGCTGCCACTGCGGCGAATTGGGATTCAGCGGCACATCGCCATCGATAAAGTTCTGATAACGATTATCAAAGAACGATACCGCACCGCCGAGGTCGTCGGTACCGAGCTTGGCGCCCAGTTCCCAGCCCTTGCTGGTTTCGGGTTTCAGGTACGGGTTGCCCACGCGCAGATAGGTGCCGGGGCCGCCGTAGTTGGTGTAGAGCTGCGTGGCGCTGGGCGCCTTGAAGCCGTAGGCGTATTGCGCATAGAGGCTGAGCTGCTCGGCCGCCCGCCACGTGCCCAGCAGCTTGGGCGAGAAGCGGCTGCCGCTGTTGCTGGGCGGCAGCGCGGCCGCGTTGGGGTTGCTTTCATAGCCGGCGGTGGACTGCGGCCGTTGCTCGTAGTGGTCGTAGCGCAAGGCCGGCGCCAGCGTATATTTGCCATCTGCAAAGCTGAACTCGTCCTGCACCCACAGCGCCCATTGATTGCCCTTGGACTGCGGCACGTCGGCCTGGTTGGTGTGCAGCATGTCGCACGCGCGCGGGCCGAACGGCGCGGGCGTGCCGGGTCGGATCACCGGGCAGTTGTCGTAGCCGCTGGAATTCTGCTCGGTCTTGTTGCCGTACCACTCGCCGCCGAACGACCACAGCTGGGACACCGACGCGCCCGCGATGCGCTTGGTGAACTCCGTGCTGGCGCCGAAGAGCGTCTGCTGGATCGAATTGCTGCGGCCGTAGGGGCCGTTGGGAAAGCCGTAACGGAATGGGTCGCCCGGAATGATGCGGGCGCGCGCGTCCACGCCGCGGATGCCGTCCAGCGAGTTGTCCAGGCGAACGCGCTGCCAGTACACCACCGCGTTGGCCGTGTCGATCAGGCCGCCCGAATCCGGCGCCGTGTACGTGTAGTCGAACGACACGCGCTCGCGCTCGGTTTCCTTGCGGGTGCTGTTTTCGCCGATGAGGTAGCTGGTGCCGGGGCCCTGCTCCCACTTGTTGTCGATGTCGGCATTGCGCTTGAAGTATTCGCCCGTCAGGCCGAACAGATGCGCGCCGTCCACGCGCTGTTGCAGCTTCATGAGGAAGCTGCGCTGGTCGTAGTCTTCGGGGCTGGGTTTGCTGCGGCTGGCGCCGTAGCCGCCGACGTCGCCGCGGTTGTCCAGTTCGTGGCCGTTGCGCACGCCGGCCTGCACCAGCCAGAACGTGTTGCTGTGGATCTGGCCCGCCAGCGCGGCGTTGGCGCCCCAGCTGTTGTCGGCGGAGTCGTAATCGGTCTTGGCCAGCGCGCCAAAGGTCTTGCCGCCGCCCAGCAGATCCGCCGGATTCAGGGTGTGCAGGTCGGCAATGCCCGAAATCGCGCTCGAGCCGCCGCCGGTGGCGTCCGCCCCGCGCACGATGTCCAGGCGCGACAGGCTGTTGAAGTCCACGGCTTCCAGGCCGCCCTTCACGCCGCGCGCGCCGTCGTCCAGCCACGGCAGGCGGATGCCGTCCACCCGCGTCAGCACACGGTCCTGATCCAGGCCGCGGATGTTGATGCTGTTGGTCGTGCGATTGAAGTTCACGCCCGGTTCGGCGCGCCGGCTCAGGTCGGTCCAGTTGCGGATCTGCAGATTGTCCAGGCGGCGGCGATCGGTGCTGGTTTCCCAGGCCGGCGTGACGACGGCCGCTTCGCCGTCGATCTGCACCGGCGCAAGCTGCGTCACGCTGCCCTGCGGCAACGCCTGCAGCACGAAGACGCCCGCGCTGCGTTCCTGCACGCCCAGCCCGCTGCCCGCCAGAAGACGCGCGAACCCTTCATGCACGGAGTACGCCCCCTGCAGTCCGGCGGTGCGGCGCTGGCCCACCAGCGCCGCATCGAACAGCACCGTCACGCCGGCGCTGTCCGCAAAACGCGGCAGCGCGTCCGCCAGCGATCCCGCCGGGATGCTGTAGCCGCGCGCCCCGGCCTGCGTCACCGCGGCGCCTTGCGCCTGCGCGGCGGAGGCCGGCAGCATCGCGGCGGATGCAGCGGTCAGGGCCAGCGCCGCATGCACGGCAGCGGTAAGACGGGTCAGCCGGCATTGCGCGCCTTGGGCTGCTCGGGAGCCGCTTGCGCGGCCGGCGGGGTAGTAAGCCATGGTCGTCCTTTGGATCCAACAGGTATCGGCATCCGTGTGCCTATACAGACCATGACCCGCGTGAAATCAAAACCGGACAGCATTTTCAAAAATATTTTCAGCGCGCCGGAAAAAGGCGGGGCAACGCCGTGAACGTGATCCGCCATGCCGACCCCGCGCCTCACGCCGAGGTGTCGCGAGGCACGATCGTTACCCAATACGGCGTGCGGTAGCGCACCTGCACGGGCAAGGTGGCGGGCAGCGCCGCCAGCACCGCGTCCGTGTCGTGCAACTGGAAGGCGCCGGAGATGCGCAGGTGCGCGATCTCCGGCGCGCAGCGCAGGATGCCCTGCCGGTAGCGGCCAAGCTCGGCCGCGAAGGTGTCCAGCCGCAGTGCGCTGGCGTACAGCACGCCGCGCAGCCAGTCGCTGGCATGCGGATCGGCGGGCGTCGCTGGGCCGGCGCCATCCGGCGACAGGCTGCTCTGCTCACCGGCCGCCACGTCCACGTAGCGCCCCGGCTGCCCGGCGCTGCTGACGCGCACGCGTCCTTCCTGCACGCTGAGCTGACAACGCCCGCTCTCTTCGCGCACACAGAAGCGCGAGGCCTGCGCCTCGATATCGCCCAGCCGCGTGCGCACGATGAAGGGACGCGGATGACTGGCGGGGTCCGCCACCGCATGGACGGCGATCTCGCCGGCGCGCAGGCGCAAAAGGCGCGTCGCGTCGTCGAACAACACGTCGACGGCGCTGGAGGTATTCAGGTGCAGCGTCGAGCCGTCGGCCAGGATCACGTCGCGCCGCTCGCCGGCGGCGCTCCGGTAATCGGCGCTCCAGTCGAGAGGATCGGCCCGCCAGGCAGCCCAGCCGACCGGCGCGGCCACAATCAGGGCAACCAGCGTCTTGAGCGCGGCGCGGCGGCTCTTGAGGTCCGGTCGATTCAGCGTTGCCATGCCCAGCGCCGACGGAATGAGGCCGAAGCGCGCATTCACGCGCTGCGCCCGCTGCCAGGCATGTTCGTGCTCGGCCTTGCTGGCGCGCCATTGGTCGCAGGCATGGACGTCCGCGTCGGTAGCCCGGCCTGAGCTCAGCCGCATCAGCCACCGCGCAGCCTCGCGTGCGACGTTGCGCTCGACGGCGGGCAGCTCGGCTGCCGGTTCCGCTGGCGCGCTCACATCACCGCCATGATGCATTGCTCGTATCCCTTGGTGATGTAGCGGTGCACGGTGCGCAGCGACACGTTGAGCTTGTCGGCGATCTCGCCATGGCTCAGGCCTTCCAGTTGCGCCATCAGGAACGCCTGGCGGGCGGGCAGCGACAGGCCGGCCAGCATTTCTTCAATCTCCTGCAGCGTCTCCAGGATGATGAAGCGCTGTTCGGGGGAAGGAGCAAGCGCCTCGGGCATCAACGCCAACGCTTCCATGTAGGCCTGCTCGACCGATCGGCGGCGATGGTGGTTCAGCAGCAGGCGCTTGGCGATGGTGGTCAGGTACGCGCGCGGCTCGCGCAGCGCGTCCAGTTCGTGCCGGTGCCGCAGCACGCGCACGAAGGTGTCCTGCGCAAGATCGGCGGCATCGAAGCTGTTGCCCAGCTTGGCGCGCAGCCAGCCGTGCAGCCATCCGTGATGGGTGCGGTACAGCATGTTGACGGCGTCGCCCGAGGCGAGCACGGAATTCGGCACGGACGGCTCCCTGACTCACTAACTACAAAATTCATAACTACAAATAACAATCGTTCTCATTCTAAATGCAAAACCATGATCTTGGTCAAGTCCGCGCGTCGGGTTTGCGGAGATATCATCCGTACGACGTCCGCCGCCTCCCGCGGCGGCGCTTTCCACAGGCTGATCCCATGCTCTACGCCGTCCTGCAGTTTCTCCACGTCATGGCCGTGATCCTCTGGGTGGGCGGCATGCTGTTCGCCCACTGTTTTCTGCGGCCGGCGGCCGCGAAACTGGATCCGCCCGTGCGGTTGCCGCTCTTGGCCTCGGTGCTGGGCCCCTTTCTCAATGCCGTGCTGGCGGCCATCGTGCTGATTCTCGTGACCGGCGCCTGGATGATCGGCTCGTCGGCCAGCCAGGCCGCGCAGACGGGCGGCTCGTTCTTCATGCCCCGCAACTGGACGCTGATGGCCAGCGGCGGCATCGTCATGATGGCGATCTTCGGCCACATCCGGTTTGCGCTGTTCAAGCGGCTGGCCGCTGCCGTGGCGGCGTCCGACTGGCCCAGGGGCGGCCAGGCGATGGCCGGCATCCGGCGCTGGGTCGGTGTGAACCTGCTGCTCGGCATCGCCATCGTGGCGGTCATGTTCCTGGGCTAGCGAATGACTGGCGGCCGCCAGGACCAATCGGATAAACGCCGGTTGGTATCGGAAATCTTGGCCTTGGTGCAATACGGCGTACATCCGCGCTGGCCACACTGCGGATGACTCTCGCGGGTCACGTCCACGACAACAGGGAAATCCCATGATCAAACGTGCATTGCATCTGACCATATTCGGCCTGTTCGCCACCGCCGGCGCCGCCCAGGCCGCCGCTATCGACAACAGCGCCATCGGCCAGCCCGAGTTCCGCGCGCACAAGGCCACCTACGGCGTGGTCTACCGCTTGCCGGCAGACGTGAACGCCGTGCTCGACGCCAAAGTCACCGGCGTCCTCAAGGAAGATCTGATCAAACTCGGCCTGAAGACCGAAGCCGACACGCCCAACCTGCCGCACGTCACCGTTGTCCACATCCACAACGCCGATCCGCAGACGCCCGCGCGCATGCTGAAAGCGTTGCCCAAGCCGCCGGCGCCGCTGCGCGTCACGCTCAAGACCTTCTATCCGACCGAGGCCGCCAAGGGCGCGGGACATCCGTGGTGGCTGGACCTGGGTGTGGTCAAGAGCGGCCAGGGCTTCGAGGACATGATGCGCTACAACACCGTGGCCACCGCCGCCCTCGCCCCGCTGCGCGACGGCCCGCTGCCGCGCGTGACCGGCCCGGTCTACGCCAAGATGGGCGATGCCGGCAAGGAACTGGTCAAGACGCTGGGCGTGAGCGGCGTGAACGTCATGCAGGACGGCAAGGAAGTGCGCGCGCACAACCCGCACACCACGCTGGTCTACAGCATGACGCCGTACGACGCGCGGCTGCAGGACGCCATGAAGGCGGAATCCGACAAGTTCAACGCCGTGCTGCCCGATGGGATTGAGACGACCTTCAAGGACGTGTCCATTGTCGAGATCGGGTTTGCGGGCAATGTCGTGCGCGAGATCTACCGCGTGAGCCTGGAAGACGGGTCGGTGCTGGACGTGGCGTCGGGCAAGCCGGCCGCCAAGTAAGACTGCGGATCCGGGGCTCAAATCCCGGGCAGGACATTCGCCGCCTGCTGCCAATCCATGGCAGTATTGCGCCGTCTGCCCTTCCCCCGCCCCCATGTCCCGCACCGAACGCCTCCTGGAGCTGCTCCAGACCCTGCGCCGCCACCGCCTGCCCGTCAGCGGCCATCGGCTTGCGGCCGAGATGGGCATCAGCCTTCGCACGCTGTATCGCGACATCGCCACGCTGCAATGCCAGGGCGCCGAGATCGAGGGAGAACCGGGCGTGGGCTATGTGCTGCGGCCCGGCTTCATGCTGCCGCCGCTGATGTTCAGCACCGAAGAAATCGAGGCGCTGGTGCTGGGCACGCGCTGGGTGGCCCGCCGCTCGGACGAACGCCTGGGGCTGGCCGCGCGCAATGCGCTGGCCAAGATCGGTGCGGTGCTGCCGCAGGAACTGCGCGACGAGCTTGACGCCATTCCGCTGCTGGTTGCGCCCAGCGCCGTAGCCGTCACGGACCGTGTCGACGTGGCGCTGATCCGCCAGGCCATCCGCGGCGAACAGAAACTGGAAATCACCTATCGCGACGACAAGGGAGCCGATTCCAGCCGGATCATCTGGCCGTTCGCGCTGGGCTTTTTCGACAGCGTGCGGCTGGTGATGGCCTGGTGTGAATTGCGGGGCGACTTCCGGCATTTCCGCACCGACCGCATCGCCACGCTGGCCATCGGCGCCAGGTATCCCAAACGGCGGCACATCCTGCTCAAGGCGTGGCGCGCGCTGGATCACGAGGCGCGCAAGGACTGATGTTCACTACTGCCAAAAACTGACAGTACCCCTGCCTATCATGAGCGCATCCAACCCCCGGAGCGCATCATGTCAGACACCAATTTCGTCATTCTGTATGTGGAAAAGCCGCAGGCCAGCGCCGCGTTCTACAGCGCGCTGCTGCAACGCCCGCCCATCGAATCGTCGCCCACGTTTGCGCTGTTTGCGCTGGACTCGGGGCTGATGCTGGGCTTGTGGTCGCGCTACACGGTGGCGCCGGCAGCCGCCGGACGCGGCGGAGCGTCCGAACTGGCGTTCACCGTGGCCGATGCCGATGCGGTCAACCAGCGTCACGTGGACTGGAGCCTGCGCGGCCTGCCCATCCTGCAGGCGCCGACCGACATGGATTTCGGCCGCACCTTTGTGGCGCTCGACCCCGACGGCCATCGACTGCGCGTGTTCGCCCCGGCCCCCGCGCCGGCGCCAGCCGCGCCCCGCACCGAGCGCGCCGTCGCGGCCGTCTGATGACAAACGGCCGCGCCAAAAAGCGCGGCCGTTGACGACCCATCACGCACGCTGCCGCGTATTCATGGCGACCGCTTCGCCGCGCTTCTTGAACAGCAGGTAGTACGCCGCGGCGAGCAGCACCAGGAACGGCACGCCAAACACCAGCGTCAGCTTGAAGACGCTGGTGAAGTACGTGGTCACCAGAATCGCCAGCATCGCTCCCGCGCCCAGCAGCGTCAGCACCGGAAAGCCCGGCATGCGGAACGACAGCTTTGCGCCGCCTTCGCGCACCCAGCGGCGGCGGAAGAAATAGTGCGTGACGAAGATCATCATCCAGGTAAAGAGCGCGCCGAACATCGAGATGGCCATCATCAGCGTGAAGGCCGTTTCGGGGTACAGCACGTTCAGCACTGTGGCGATGGCGATGCCGCTGGTCGACAGCAACAGCGCGTTCAGCGGCGTGCCGTTGCTGGACAGCCGGCCCAACGCCGACGGCGCATGGCCCGCGCGCGACAGGCTGAACATCATGCGCGTGGTGATGTAGAGCTGGCTGTTCATGGCCGACAGCGCGGCCACCAGGACGATGAAGTTGATGACACCTGCCGCGCCCGGAATATCAAGCACCTCCATCACCTGCACGAAGGGGCTGCCGCCCTTGCCGGCATCATCCCACGGCACGATGGCCAGGATGAGCGCCAGTGTCAGCAGGTAGAACACGACAAGCCGGACAATGGTGGCGCGAAACGCCTGCTTGACCGCGCGTTCCGGATCCTCGGCTTCACCGGCTGCCACGGCGATCATCTCGACGCTCAGATAACTGAAGATCGAAATCACGACCGCGATCCACATGCCCCACACGCCGTTCGGAAAGAACCCGCCGTGCGCGGTGTAGTTCGCCGTGCCGTACTGCGGATTGCCCCAGACCACGTAGGCGCCCAGGATGATGAAGCCGATGATGGCGCTGATCTTGATGGTCGAGAACCAGTATTCGATCGTGCCGAAGGCCTTGACGCTCAGGGCATTGATGAGAATGAGCGCCCCGGAAAAAATGCACACCCATAACCATCCGGGCACGCCGGGAAACCAGAAAGCCATGTACTTGGCCACCGCCGTGACTTCCGTGCCCACGGCCAGCACCACGCAGGACCAGTACGCATAGCGCACCAGAAAGCCCGCGAGCGGGCCGATGTAGTGTTCGGCATAGGCGCCGAACGAGCCGGACGTGGAATGCGCGACCGTCATTTCGGCCAGGCAGGCCATGAGCAGCAGCGTGATCACGCCGCCGATGGCATAGCTGATGAGCACGCTGGGCCCGGCGAAACCGATGGCGAATTTACTGCCCAGGAACAGGCCCGTGCCGATGGCTCCGCCGATGGCGATCATGCTCATCTGGCCGGACGTCAGCCGGCGCTTGAGCCCCTGTTCGCGTTCGGCAATCTGGCCGAACCCTTTCTGTTGTTGCATTGTCTCCTCCTGTACTGCGCATTTTTGTGTGATGTACGGCCCGCGAGGCCGGCGCGACGAGGCCCGATACCGGAATCAGGTCACGGCGGAACGCTGCTTGAACTCGGGCTTGTTCCACGCGCGGGTATCCAGCACGTCCTTCAGGATGTCGACCGCGTCCCAGACGTCGGCGTAGCCGAAATACAGCGGCGTCAGGCCGAAACGCAGGACCTCGGGTTCACGGTAATCACCGATCACGCCGCGCGCGATCAGGGCCTGCATGACCTCGAAGCCGTTGGGATGGCGGAAGCTGACGTGGCTGCCGCGGTCGGCGTGCGTGCGCGGCGTCACCAGCGTCAGCGGATGCCCGGCGCAACGCGATTCCACCAGCTGGATGAACAGGTCGCTCAGCGCCAGCGACTTCTTGCGCACTTCGTCCATGCCGGCGGCATGCGCGACATCGAGACCGCATTCGACCATCGACAGCGACACGATGGGCTGCGTTCCGCACAGGTAGCGGCGGATGCCGCCCGCGGGCTCGTAGGCCACGGCCATGTCGAACGGGCGGCTGTGGCCCCACCAGCCGGACAGCGGCTGCCAGAAATCCTTGGTGTGACGCGGGGCGACCCAGATGAACGCGGGCGAACCGGGGCCGCCGTTCAGATACTTGTAGGTGCAGCCCACGGCGAAGTCGGCATTGGCGCCATTCAGGTCGACGGGCACCGCGCCCGCGGCGTGCGCCAGATCCCAGATGGCCAGCGCGCCGTGTTCGTGCGCCTGCGCCGTGACCGCGGCCATGTCGTGCATCTGGCCGCTGCGGTAATTGACGTGGGACAGCAGCATGACGGCAACGGAGTCGTCCAGCGCCTTGTCCAGCGGCAGGTCGTCGTCGATCAGGCGCATTTCGTAGCCCTGCTGCAGCAGGTCGATCATGCCCTGGATCATGTAGAGGTCGGTGGGGAAGTTGTCGCGCTCGGACAGGATGACGCGGCGCGCGGGGTGCTTGTGCTGCTGGATCCGCAGCGCGGCGGCCAGCGCCTTGAAGATGTTGAGCGACGTGGTGTCGGTGACGACCAGCTCGCCCTCGCGCGCGCCCAGCAGGCGGCCCAGCTTGTCGCCCAGGCGCGCAGGCAGATCGAACCAGCCCGCGGTGTTCCAGCTGCGGATCAGGCCCGTGCCCCATTCTTCGGTAATGACCTGCGCGGCGCGGGCCGCGGCGGTCTTGGGCAGCACGCCCAGCGAATTGCCGTCCAGGTAGAGCACGCCGGGCGGCAGGTCGAATTGTTCTTTCACGTGGGCCAGGGGATCCTGGCGGTCGGCGTTGACGCAGGCTTCACGAGTGTTCATGTTCCATTCCTTCAGCAAATTTCCGGATACATGCTATCAGCGCAGTCAGTCCGAAAAATTGCAAATCCCGTCGTGACTTACCCGCGTTTTCCGCATTAAATTGCATTCATCATCATTTTTTCGAACTGGATTGCGCCATGCAGATTGACGTCATAGACCAGCGCATTCTGGCCCGCCTGCAGGAAGACGGCCACCTCAGCAATCAGGACCTGGCGGAACAGGTGGCGCTGTCGCCCTCCGCCTGCCTGCGCCGTGTGCGCGCGCTGGAAGAAGCCGGGCTCATCCGCGGCTACCGTGCGCTGCTGGACGCCGAGAAGCTGGGCTTCGAGCTGGAGGCCATCGTGCATGTGTCGCTGGACCAGTCGCGCGCGGGATGGCACGAGGAGTTTCTGGCGGGCATCGCGCTGCACGACGAGATCACCGAGGCGGCCATCGTCACTGGCGCGTCCAACTACATCCTCACCGTGCGTACGCGCAACCTGTCGGCATTTTCGAATTTTGTCGAGGACAAGCTCAGCAAGATCCCGGGCGTGCGCGATCTCTGTTCGCATATCGTCATGCGCAAAGTGAAAGACCGCGAAGGCATGCTGCCGCTGGCGGCCTGGCGCTGAGGTGACCTCGCCGTCGGCGTGAAGCAAGGCGCGCTAGGTTGGCGCGTGCTCCAGAAAGCCGAAGACCGTCACGAAATGGCAGGCCGTGCCGCCCATGACGAACAGATGCCAGATGCCGTGCGCATGGCGCCAGCGTTTGTCGTTGGCATAGAACAGCGTCCCGATCGTGTAGATGGCGGCGCCCGCCAACAGCCACGTCAGCCCCGCCGTCGACAGCGCGCCGGCGATCGGCGCGGCAAAGGCCACACCCAGCCATCCCATCAGCAAATAGAGCGGCAAGGCCGGCGGCGCGTTGCGCGCCCACCAGAGTTCGCGGGTGATGCCCACCAAGGCCAGCAGCCAGATCGCCACCCCCATCGCGGCGCCCCACCGATGATCCACGGGGCCGTACGCCAGCGGCGTGTACGTACCGGCTATCAGCAGGTAGATCGCGCAGTGGTCCGCCTTGGCCCACATCGCCTTGCGGCGCCCCTGCGAACAGTGGAACAGCGAAGACGACGCATACACCGCGATCATCGACGCCGCGAACACCGCGCAACTGACGATCTGCCGCGTGTCCACGCGCAGCTCGGCGGCGCGCGTGATCAAGGCGCCGGAAGCCAGCACCGCCAGCGCCAGCCCGGCCAGATGCGTCACGCCGTTTAGTCGTTCGCCTTCCTGCATGTGCGCCCCCGCCCCGGCGTCGTGCCGGCGCTTGTCATCATGGCGGGCTTGTGTGACAGGCGCGGGTCAGCGGCATCACCCCACGAAATCCACCGCGGCCGGATAGCCGTCAATGGCGCGCGCGGCCAGGATCGCGCGCTGCACCGCGATCGCCATGACCTCGGCGGCCATGACACCCAGCAGCATCACGTTGGCGGATTTGCCCGACGCGCCCGTGCCCAGCGCGAAGATCGTGTCGCCGTCGAGCATGGTGTGGATGGGGTTGATCGTGCGCGCCAGGCCGTCGTGCGCCATGCCGGCGATCTTTTGGGCTTCGGCCTTGGTGATCCGCGCATCGGTGGCCACGGCGCCGATGGTGGTGGCCGCGCCCGCGCGCATCGACTTGGGCAGGTCGCCCGCCAGGATGGCCGCGCGCGTGTCGAACAGCATCTTGCCGTCTTCGGTGCGCGCGCCGGCCAGGATGCGCCCGGTGGCCGGGTCCAGCACATCGCCCACGGCATTGACCGCAACGATGGCGCCCACCGTCACGCCCGCCACCGTCAGCGACGCGCTGCCGATGCCGCCCTTCATGGCGCGCTTGGGGCCATACAGCTTGCCCACCGTCGCCCCCGCGCCCGCGCCCACGTTGCCTTCCTGCGGCGCGTCGGCTGTCGCCGACCGGCAGGCCTGGTAACCGGCGGCGGCATCGGGCCGCACCGACGCGTCGCCCACGCCCAGGTCGAACAACACCGCGCTTGGCACGATGGGCACGAAGGCCACGCCTACGTCAAAGCCGATCTTCTTTTCTTCCAGATAGCGCATCACGCCCGACGCCGCGTCCAGGCCGAACGCGCTGCCGCCCGTCAACACCACCGCGTGCACCTTGTCGACCATGTTGATGGGGTTGAGCAGGTCGGTCTCGCGCGTACCGGGCGCCGCGCCGCGCACATCCACCCCGCCCGTCGCGCCGGCCTCGGCAATGATGACCGTGCAACCGGTGGGCCGGCGCGTCTCGGTGTAATGCCCCACCCGCAAGCCCGCCACATCGGTGATGCTGCCGCCGCCCGGCATGGGCGCCGCGCCGCCAGCGGCCTGCGTGGGCATCGCCCCCGCCGCGGCAGCGCCCGCTGCCGCCACCATGAACGCACGCCTGTTCCATTGCTGTTCCACACCCGTCTCCGTCAACGTAAAGCCAGAAGGTCCCGGACCGACTGCCCCGGGCAATCGGTAAAAGCTATATGACTTGCAGCTATATTTTTACTATTCCATATGCTTTGTGGAAAAATAGGCCGGTTGTTAGAGTGCCGCTACGCCGGAGGGCATTGCAGGCCCACATGCTCTCCACAGTGATCATCCGTGGAGCATTGCCATGAAACTCTTCCGTACGCTGTTCATCGCCGGCCTCGTGCAGGTCGCCGCCCTGTCCGCCGCCCATGCCCAGTCCGAACTGGACCAGATCAAATCCGCGGGCGTCTTCAAGATCGGCACCGAAGGCACCTACGCGCCTTTCACCTTCCACGATGCATCGGGCAAGCTTACCGGCTTTGACGTGGACATTGGCCGCGCCATCGCCGAGCGCCTGGGCGTGAAGGCGCAATTCGTCGAAGGCAAGTGGGACGGCCTGATCGCCGGGCTGGACGCCAAGCGCTACGACGCCGTCATCAACCAGGTGGGCATCACGGATGCGCGCCGCGCCAAGTACGACTTCTCCGATCCCTACATCTCGTCCGCCGCCGTGCTGATCGTGCGCGACGACAACACCAGCATCAAATCCTTCGCGGACCTGAAGGGCAAGAAGTCCGCCAACACGCTGACCAGCAACTTCGGCAAGCTGGCGCAGAACCACGGCGCGGAAGTGGTCGCCGTGCAGGGCTTCAATGAAGCCATCGACCTCCTGACCTCGGGCCGCGTCGAAGCCACCGTCAATGACAACCTGTCGTTCCTGGACTTCAAGAAGCAGAAGCCCAACGCCCGCGTGAAGATTGCGGCCACCGACAAGACGGCGGAGTTCAGCAATTCGGGCGTCCTGATCCGCAAGAACAACCCCGAGCTGCAGGCCGCCATCAACAAGGCGCTGGCCGACATCAAGGCTGACGGCACGTACAAGACCATCTCGGTCAAGTACTTCGGCACGGACCTGTCCGCGCAATAAACCACTGGAGCGCCCATGACGCTGCCCCCCTGGCTGCACGCCGTCCTGCCCGACTGGCTGCTGGCAAAAATAGGCGAATGGTCGGTGCCGGCCTGGGTGCAGCTGATGGCGGACTCGTTCTGGCCGCTGCTGCACGCGGGGCTGGTCTTCACGGTTCCGCTGACGTTGATGTCGTTTGCGCTGGGGCTGGCGCTGGCGTTCGTGGTGGCGCTGATCCGGCTGTTCGGGCCCGCGCCGCTGGTGGCGGTGGTGCGCTTCTACGTCTGGCTCATCCGCGGCACGCCGCTGCTGGTGCAGCTGTTCGTGATCTTCTATGGCCTGCCCAGCGTGGGCATCGTGCTGGACCCGTTGCCCGCGGCGCTGATCGGCTTCACGCTGAACGTCGGCGCGTACAACTCCGAAGTGATCCGGGGCGCGATCGAGTCGATCACCAAGGGGCAGTGGGAAGCGGCCTATTCGCTCAGCATGATGCGCGGCCAGGCCTTGCGCCGCACGATCCTGCCCCAGGCGGCCCGCGTGGCCGTGCCGCCGCTGTCCAATTCGTTCATCGCGCTGGTCAAGGACACGTCGCTCGCGGCGGTGCTGACGGTGCCGGAAATCTTCCAGGCCGCGCAGCGCATCGCGGCCGTCACGTATGAGCCGCTGATTCTCTATACGGAAGCGGCGCTGATCTACCTTGCGTTCAGTTCCGTCCTGTCCGCCGCGCAAGTGCGGCTGGAACGGCGCTTTGGCCAGCATGCGATGTTTAGCGAGAAGACCCGATGATCCGCCTTGAAAAAATCGAAAAGTCCTTCGGCGGCAATCCCGTGCTCAAGCAGGTGGATGTCCAGATCGACGAAGGCAGCGTCACGGCTTTGATCGGCCCGTCGGGCAGCGGCAAGAGCACGCTGCTGCGCTGCGTGAACCTGCTGGAAGTGCCGGATCGCGGGCGGCTGGAGATCGGTCCGGAAACGGTCGACTTTGAACCCGGCCGCAAGCTGGCGCGCGAACAGGTCCAGGCGGTGCGCAAGCAGACCGGCATGGTGTTCCAGAACTTTCAGCTCTTTCCGCATCAGACCGTGATCGGCAATGTGATGGAAGGGTTGGTGACGGTGCAGAAGTGGCCCGCCGACCGTGCACGCGCGCGGGCGGAGGAATTGCTGCGCAAGGTGGGGATGCTGGAAAAGGCGGAAGCCTGGCCGGCGAATCTATCGGGCGGCCAGCAGCAGCGCGTGGCGATCGCCCGCGCGCTGGCGCCGGCGCCGCGGGTCCTGCTGTGCGACGAGCCGACCTCGGCGCTGGATCCGGGATTGGCGGCGGAAGTGGTGGATGTGCTGCGTCAGTTGGCCGCGGAAGGCATGACGATGCTGATGGCCACGCATGATCTGCGGCTGGCGGCCAGCGTGTCGCGGGAAGTGGTGTTTCTGCTGGATGGCGTGGTGGTGGAGGCCGGGGATTCGCGGTCGGTGTTCACGAATCCGAGTGATTCACGCACGGCGGCGTTTGTATCGACGTTGACGCAGGAAGCGCCGTAGATCCGGGTGTCTGACACCCGATGAAAGAACTCGGTGTCTGACACCCTCCGAGACGCTGCGGCGTATTGGCGATCGTCTCACCATGGTGTCAGACACCTGCCGCAAGTTGGAGACTGTTTTACTTGGCGCAAAGCCGCCGTCTGCTACTTCGGCGGTAGGGAGCCCGCCGGGTCGACCGCCTGACCGTCGTAGCGCAGTTCGAAATACAACCCGACCTGCTTGCTGTCGCTGTTGCCCATCTCGGCGATCTTCTGGCCCTGCGACACGCGTTGCCCTTCCTTGACCAGCAGCTTGCTGTTGTGCGCGTAGATGCTGAGGAAGCTGGCGTTGTGCTTGACGATGACCAGATGCCCGTAGCCGCGCAAGCCGCTGCCCGAGTAAGCCACCGTGCCGGGCGCGGCGGACACGACGGGCGTGCCGGCGGAATTGCTGATGACGATGCCGTTTGAATGGGAGCCGTCGTAGCCGCGCGTGACCTTGCCCTGCGCGGGCCAGACCAGCGAGATCGCGCCCGGCGGCGCCGTGCGCCGCTTGCCGGATGACGCGGTGGCGCGCGGCGCGGGTTTGGGTTTGGTGCTGGCCTTGCTGGGCGGCGAAGTGCGCGCCTGGCCGGCGGGCGGCTCGACCCGCAGGACCTGGCCGACTTCGATCGAATTGGAGTTCGACAGCTTGTTCCACCGGACCAGGTTGCTGACGGTCGTGCCTTCCTTGCGCGCAATCTGGTACAGCGTGTCGCCCGACTGGACCCGGTAATAGCCCGGCTGGACCTTGGTCGTTCCGCAGGCGGTCAGCAATACCAGCAGCGCCGCCATCAGCGCGCCCAGCCATAGACGGGAATATGAGCCCGCGCGTCCCGGCCCGGCGGACGGGTCGGCATTGGACAAACTGGCGGCGGACAAAGTCGAAACGGACAAGGAAAGCTCTGAAACCTGGGGCACGGGGTCGCGTGTCGCAAAGAAGTGCGTTCAAGGGTACCAAGAAATCGGGAACGCTTGGCATAGAATGCCTGCATGCCTTCGTCGACCCGCCTCCTGTGCACGCTGCGCGCCCTGCGCGCCGACGCCGTGCTTTGGCTGGCGATCCTGGCATTGGCGCTGCGGGCGCTGATTCCCGCTGGCTACATGCCGGACGCCCGCGCGCTGCACGATGGCCGGCTCGAGGTCACATTCTGCTCGGCGGCGGGCAACGTGTCGTCATTCAGCGTGGCGCTGCCGGCCGATGACGGCGGCAAGGCCCCGCACGACAACGCCAACACCGGCGCGCAATGTCCCTTCGGCCTGCTTGTCCACGCCACGCCCGCCACGGCGCCGGCCATGACGACGCTGCTGCTGACGGCCGCCGGACATCCTGTCTTCCCTCCTGCGCATCGCGCCCTGCCCGCGCAGCCCGCCCACGGTCCGCCGCTGGGTTCGCGCGCGCCGCCGCCGCTGGCATGACTTCGTCCAGGATCGTCCACGCCCCTTACTAATTAGTAAGGCGCTGCGGACGGCACTTGCCGCGCGGCCAGACCGCGTGGCCGACTCGTCAATCCAGAGGTTTCAATGAATTCCCTTTTTTCTCGCACGCCCGCCGGCGTGACGCGCGCCGCCCCCACGCCGGGCGCGCCCGACCCGCGTCGCCGTCTGCTGCTGTCGACACTGGCGCTGCTGCCGCTGGCGGGCTGCGGTCCCGACGCCCCGCCGCTGCACGGCATGGACCTGTCCGGCATGACCACCGGCGATTTCCAGTTGCAGGACACCGATGGCAAAACCCGCACCCTGGCCGACTACCGCGGGCATCCGGTCATGTTGTTCTTCGGCTTCACCCAATGCCCGGACATCTGCCCGACGGCGCTGACCCGCGCCGTCGAGATCAAGACGCTGCTGGGCAAGGATGCCGACAAGCTGCGCGTTCTCTTCATTACCGTGGACCCCGAGCGCGACACGCCTGAGATCCTGCGCGCCTACACCCAGGCCTTCGATCCCGGCTTCGTCGGTCTGCGCGGCACGGCGGAACAGACCCGCGCCGCCGCCCAGGCCTTCAAGGTGTTCTACCAGAAGGTCCCGACCGGCTCGTCCTACACCATGGACCACACCGCGCTGACGTACCTCATCGACGCCGAAGGCAAGCTGCGCGTGGCGCTGCGCCATCAGCAGAGCGCGCAGGAATGCGCGCAAGACCTGCGCACCGTCCTCTGACCCAATAAAGGAACCCCTCATGAAGAAGCTTTCGATCAAACCGCTGGCCGCCGTCTTCGCGTTGGCCCTGGCCGGATTCAGCCATGTTGCGCTGGCGCAGGACGCCGGCCTGTCCGTGCAGGACGCCTGGGTGCGCGCGACCGTGCCCAACCAGCACGCGACCGGCGTGTTCATGCAACTGACTTCCAAGGAAGCCGGCCGGCTGGTCGGCGTGGAATCGCAGGCGGCCAAGCACGTGGAAGTGCACGAGATGGCGATGCAGGACAACGTCATGAAGATGCGCCAGGTGGCCAGCATCGACCTGCCCGCCGGCCAGGCGGTGGACCTGAAACCCGGCGGCTACCACGTCATGCTGATCGACCTGGCCAAGCAGATCGTGCCGGGCGATCACGTCGCGCTGACGCTGATCGTGGAAGACGCGGCCCGTCAGCAGCGGCGCGTGCCGATCGACGCAGTGGCCCGGCCGCTGAATGCGACCGCCGCGCCAGCGGCCGGTCACGGCCACTGATGACGGGCGGCAGGCGCTCATCGCGCGCCTGCCGCGTGGCGGGGTCGCTCCGCGATCTCGCCATTTGAACGCCTATCGCCGGCGCTCCATGCTCGCATGTTCACCTATCGGCGGCCACATATCAGGGACACATCGCCCCGCCGCCGCGACAGCGCCGCCCTCCGATT
Organism: Achromobacter sp. ACM05; assembly: GCF_019218915.1. Taxonomy (NCBI): domain Bacteria; kingdom Pseudomonadati; phylum Pseudomonadota; class Betaproteobacteria; order Burkholderiales; family Alcaligenaceae; genus Achromobacter; species Achromobacter sp. ACM05. The sequence goes on along the minus strand of NZ_JAHUWQ010000001.1, from coordinate 2,059,176 downwards.
CACCATACAATGCCTGCACGTCCGAATCCCGCGCCTTCCGGCCCGGGCAGCAGCCGGCCACCGCCGCCGCGCTCCGGATGCCAGCGTTCCGCGCAGCCGGGCGCCCGTAACTGCCGGCAGGCTGGCCGGCCCTCTGTATCTGGATATGCCCGGTAGTTCCGCCTTTTCCTTCCTGCGTACCCTCTGCAGCCTGCGCTGGCTCGCCATCGCGGGCCAGGCCGCCACCGTCCTCGTCGCCAGCAGCGTGCTGGGCCTGGATCTGCCGCTGGAACCGCTGTGGCTGGGCGTGGGCATGCTGATCGGCTTCAACGTCTACGCCAGCCTGCGCCTGCGCCATCCGCGCGACCTCTCCCACGCCACTGCCTTCGGCCACCTGTTCATCGACATGGCGGTGCTGGCCTGGATGGTGGGCTGGAGCGGCGGCATCAGCAATCCGTTCGGCACGATGTTCCTGATCCTGACCGCCCTGGCCGCGCTGGCGCTGCCGCGCAACTGGGCGCTGGCCGCGGCGCTGGCCGGCGTGCTGGGCTATGGCGCCGCCGCCATCTTCGGGCAGCCCCTGCGCGGCGACGTCGACCCCCACACCCTGCTGCTATGGGGTCTGGGCGCCAATTTCCTGATTTCGGTCGTGGTGGTGCTGGTGTTCTCGACCCGCCTGGCCGCCGACATGCGCGCCCGCGAGCGCGAACTGGCCCGCCTGCGCGAACGCTTCACGCGCAACGAAGGCATCGTCGCCCTGGCCACCCACGCCGCCGCGATGGCGCACGAGCTGAACACGCCGCTCGCCACGATGACGCTCCTGACCGACGAGATCGCCGCCGAGGTCCAGGACGACGAAGACCTGCGGGAAGACGTCACCACCCTTAGCCAGCTTCTGGCTCTGTGCCGGGAACGCATCCGCAATCTGGCGGTCCCAACCGCCGTGGATCTGGTTCGCGTCGTGGGGCAGTGGCGTCTGATCCGGCCGACCATCGACCTGCAACGCTCGGGCACGCTGCCCACCAGCCTGCGCGTCGATCCCGCCATCGCCCACCTGCTGCAGGCCTTGCTGAACAACGCCGCGGACGCGGGGGAATCCGCCGACGCGCCCCGCGTGGACCTGCATCTGGAATACGGTTACGGCGCCCTGCGCGGCGAAGTCCGGGACTACGGACGGGGTTTCGATCCCGATCATGCCGTGCTGCCGGCGACCAGCCTGTTCAACAGCGGCAAGCCGGGAGGACTGGGCGTGGGCCTGGCCCTGTCGCACGCCACCGTGGAACAGATGGGCGGCGAAATGACCATGACCGCGGCCGAAGGCGGCGGCACCCGCATCCGCTTTTATTTGCCTCTCGGCAACCCCGGGACCTGAATGTGATGAATGCAAACGATCTTGGCCTGCTGATCGACGACGACGAACTCTACGTGCGCACCCTGCAGCGCAGCCTGTCGCGCCGCGGCCTGGAAACCCGAACCGCCACCGGCATCGCCGAGGCGCTGCGCGTGGCCGAGGAAATCCGTCCGGCCTTTGCCCTGGTCGACCTGCGCCTGGGTGAAGACTCCGGCCTGACCCTGATCCGCCCGCTGCGCGCGCTGCGCGAAGACATGCGCATCCTGCTGGTCACCGGCTACGCCAGCGTGGCCACCGCCGTGGAAGCCATCAAGCGCGGCGCCGACGACTATCTGCCCAAGCCGGCCACGGCGCCCATGATCCTGCGCACGCTGGGTCTGGTGAAGCCAGAAACAGTTACGATCGAAACGACCATGACGCCGTTGCACCGCCTAGAATGGGAGCACATTCACCAGGCGCTGCACGAGACGGGCGGCAATGTTTCCGCCGCGGCGCGCCTCCTGGGCATGCACCGGCGCTCGCTGCAACGCAAGCTGGCGAAAAAACCGGGGCCGGAACGCGAGGTGCTTCCGGAATGAGTTGTGCGGGGCGACACATCTTTACAACACCCCCATGTGCACGTGCGACATATCGTCGCACCCCCTCCCTCCCCTCGGGGCTTCTGCTCCCCTAGGAAAACCCTGAATCCGCCGCCATTGGGCCGGATTTCTCCCAGGCAATGCGACCTTTCGTCGCAGGCTTGACCCAGATCAAACCGATAGGATGGACGTTGCTGCCTAGCAGCATTCCAGTCTGCTGCTTTGCAGCATTTCCCACCTTCCATCCAAGGCTGTACGTGAAACACCCCCTCCTTGCGACCCTTACGCGCATATTTGGCGTCGGCGCGGTCATGCTGCTTGGCGGCTGCAACATGGAAATCCTCTCCCCCAAGGGAGATATCGGCATCCAGGAAAAGACGTTGCTGCTGACGGCGACCGGGCTCATGCTCATCGTCGTGATCCCGGTCCTCATCATGATCGTGGCGTTTGCCTGGAAGTACCGCGCTTCCAACACCAAAGCTGACTACCAGCCCAAGTGGGCCCACTCCACGGCAATCGAAGCCGTCGTCTGGACCGTCCCTTGTATCATCGTGGCGATTCTTGCCGTGATCACCTGGCGCTCCACGCACGCGCTGGATCCCTACAAGCCGCTCGTGTCCGAACACAAGCCGGTGACCATCGAGGTGGTTTCACTGGATTGGAAGTGGCTCTTCATCTACCCCGAGTACGACATCGCCACGGTCAACGAGATCGCGTTCCCCGTGGACGTTCCGGTCAACTTCCGGATCACGTCGGCTTCGGTCATGAACTCGTTCTTCATTCCCCAGCTCGGCAGCCAGATCTATTCGATGGCCGGCATGGAGACCAAGCTGCACCTGAACGCGCGCGAAATCGGCACCTACGCCGGCATTTCGGCCAACTACAGCGGCGGCGGTTTCTCGGGCATGCGCTTCAAGGCGCACGCCATGTCGCAGGAAGGGTTCGACAACTGGATCAAGGAAGCGAAGGCTGCTCCCACCGCGCTGACCCCCGAGGTCTATGCGGAACTGACCAAGCGCAGCGAGCGCAACCCGGTCGTGAAGTATTCGTCGGCGCCGCCCGCCATGTTTGATTTCATTCTGGGCAGCACGATGACCAAGATGGCCGGCGTGGACTCCGCCACGTGCACCTCCACGTCGAATAATCTGATCGCAGGAATCAACTAACAATGCTCGGGAAACTTACCCTCGAGGCCATTCCGTACCATGACCCCATCGTCATGGTTACGCTGGCCGCCGTGTGCCTGGGAGGCCTAGCGGTCTTCGGCGCCATCACCTACTTCAAGAAGTGGAAGTACCTCTGGACGGAGTGGCTCACCACCGTCGACCACAAGCGCATCGGCGTGATGTACATCATCGTTGCGCTGATCATGCTGCTGCGCGGCTTTGCCGACGCCATCATGATGCGCACGCAGCTTGCCGTCGCGTCCGCGGACTCGGCCGGCTTCCTGCCGCCGCACCACTACGACCAGATCTTCACCGCCCACGGCGTCATCATGATTTTCTTCATGGCGATGCCCTTCATCACCGGGCTGATGAACATTGTCGTGCCGCTGCAGATCGGCGCCCGCGACGTGGCGTACCCGTTCCTGAACTCGCTGAGCTTCTGGCTGTTCGCCGCCGGCGTCGTGCTGATGATGCTGTCGCTGTTCGTGGGCGAATTCGCCGCGACCGGCTGGCTCGCGTATCCGCCGTTGTCCGGGCTGGACTACAGTCCAAGCGTGGGGGTGGATTACTACCTCTGGGCACTGCAGATATCAGGGCTGGGGACAACACTTAGCGGCATCAACTTCATCGTCACCATCCTGCGCATGCGTGCGCCTGGCATGACCCTGATGAAGATGCCGATCTTCACGTGGACCTCGCTGGTCACCAACGTCCTGATCGTCGCCGCCTTCCCCGTGCTGGCCGCGACCCTGGCGCTGCTGACGATGGACCGCTACCTGGGCACGCACTTCTTCACGAACGACGGTGGCGGCAACGTCATGATGTACGTGAACCTGATCTGGATCTGGGGCCACCCCGAGGTCTACATCCTGGTGCTGCCGGCCTTCGGCGTGTACTCGGAAATCGTTGCCACGTTCGCCCGCAAGACCCTGTTCGGCTACAAGTCCATGGTTTACGCCACGGCCGCCATCGGCGTGCTGTCGTTCCTGGTCTGGCTGCACCACTTCTTCACCATGGGAGCGGGGGCCAACGTCAATGCCTTCTTCGGCATAGCGACAATGATCATCTCGATCCCGACCGGGGCCAAGATCTTCAACTGGCTGTTCACCATCTACCGCGGCCGCCTGCGCATCACGACGCCGGTGCTGTGGACGCTGGGCTTCATGATCGTGTTCGTCATCGGCGGCATGACCGGCGTGATGCTGGCCATCCCCGGCGTGTCGTTCATCCTGCACAACAGCCTGTTCCTGATCGCGCACTTCCACAACACCATCATCGGTGGCGTGGTGTTCGGCTGCATCGCCGGCATGGTCTATTGGTTCCCGAAGGCGTTCGGCTTCACGCTGAACGAGCGTCTGGGCCGTTACTCGTTCTACTGCTGGTTCGTCGGCTTCTTCCTGGCCTTCATGCCCCTGTACGTCCTGGGCTTCAAGGGCATGACGCGTCGCCTGAACCACTACGACAACCCCGAATGGCAGCCGTACCTGCTGGTCGCGCTGGCTGGCGCCGCGCTGATCATGCTGGGCATCTTCTTCCTGCTGCAGCAAGTGTTCGTCTCCGTGCGTCAGCGCAAGCAGAACCAGGACGTCACCGGCGACCCGTGGGATGGCCGCACGCTGGAATGGTCGATCTCGTCGCCCGCGCCTTTCTACAACTTCGCCCACGTTCCTCACGTTGATGAACTGGACCAGTTCTGGGAAGACAAGCAGAGCGGCAAGGCGTACAAGCGCCCGGCCAAGTACGAAGACATCCACATGCCGAAGAACACCGCCGCTGGTGTCTGGATTGGCGCCTTTGGCCTGGTCATGTGCTTTGCGCTGATCTGGCACATCTGGTGGCTGTCGATCGCCGGCCTCGTGGGCATGATCGGTTCGTTCATCGTTCGCGCCTATGACCGCGACGTCGACTACTGGGTCCCGGCCGCGGAAGTCGAACGCATCGAAAACGCTCACTTTGACAAAATGCAGAAGGCCGCCTGAGCCATGATTCAAGCCGTAGCCACTCACCCCCACGCGGGTCACGACGATCACGCGCATCACGACGATGGATCCAAGACCGTTTTCGGTTTCTGGGTCTATCTGATGAGCGACTTGCTGATCTTTTCGGTGCTGTTTGCCACGTTCGCGGTGTTGTCCAACGCCACCGCGGGCGGTCCGTCCGGCAAGGAACTGTTCGACCTGAACTTCGTCCTGGTCGAAACGCTGTTGCTCCTGGTGTCCAGCTTCACCTTCGGCATGGCCAACCTGAACGTGCACGCCAACAACAAGAGCCGTGCCATGGGCTGGTTGATGGTCACGTTCCTGTTCGGCGCGGGCTTCATCGCGATGGAAATCTATGAATTCCATCACCTGATCAGCATCGGCGCCGGTCCGGGCCGCAGCGCCTACCTGTCCGCGTTCTTCACGCTGATCGGTACGCACGGCCTGCACGTGACCTTTGGCCTGATCTGGATCATCGTCATGCTCGACATGATCCGCCGTCATGGCCTGGACTCGATTAACAAGCGTCGTCTGGCGTGCCTGAGCCTGTTCTGGCACTTCCTGGACATCGTCTGGATCTGCGTCTTCACCTTTGTCTACCTTCTGGGAGCCCTCTGATGTCGCACTCCGCTGCGGCCGCACACGGCCACGACGATCACGCCGCCGATCACGGCAGCCTGAAGTCCTACATCATCGGTTTCGTGCTCTCGCTGCTGCTCACCTTCGGCTCGTTCGGCCTGGTGATGCACGGCGCGCTGTCCCACACCGCCACGATCATCGGCGTGGTGGCGTTGTGCATTCTCCAGCTGCTGGTTCAGCTGGTGTACTTCCTGCACATGGGCGCATCGAAGTCGTCCCGCGACAACCTGGCCACGTTTGTCTTCACCGTGCTGATCATCTTCATCATCGTCGGTGGTTCGGCCTGGGTGCTGTACAACATGAACGTCAACATGGGCCACGCCATGTAATGACCGCTTGCCGTTCAGGCATGCAAAAACGGGCGCCTTCGGGCGCCTGTTTTTTTTGGGGTGGGATTGCGCGGAAGGCGCTGGGGCGTCGCGGGCAGCCAGCACGCCACAGCCGCTGCGCAGCGCGCGCCGGATCAGCGCGCCGGATCAGCGCGGCGATTCAGCGCGGCGGCGCCGGCAGGTCCACCTCGGCGCGCCGTGCCAGCTCGGATGCCGTCACGCCCTCGAAGGGCTGCACGCGCGACGTCTGGTTCAGATCGCATCCAGCCGGGCCAGCGGCTGCATCGAGCACCTGCTTGACCCCACGTCCGCCCATCGGGCTGACCGGGCCGTTGTTGCCAAGCTGCCAGGCCAGCACGTCCGCCACCGCCATGCCGCAACGGGCCGGCGTCTTTGGCGCGCCGCCGTGTTCGAGCAGCAACTGAACCTTGTTGTCCATGCCCAGGTTCAGCATGGTCACCAGCGGCAGCGCGTCCGCCGCCGCGACGCCCTCGAGCCGCATGTCGGAATCGCTCCGGTCGGTCGGGTCCGCACCCGCCTTCAGCCAAGCCTCGTACAAATCGTCGGGCAGCCACGGCAGGCTGAGCGGCGCGATCCGGTTGCGCAGCGGTCCCGCCGTGTCGGCCGGCGCCGCCAGCGGCACGCCTGCGGCCACCAGCCGGTCCGCGATGGCGCGCAGCCGCGCGCGCTGGCCGTCCCACGCCGCGCTGTTGCCGTCAGCCGCCGCGCGTTGCTCCACCTGATTCCACATCGACAGCAGACTGGACAACGGCTCCGTCGAAAGCGGCGCTTGCGGCGGGCGAGCAGCCTGCACCAGCTGATCGATGAGGCCAGGCTGCAGGTAGCGGACCGCCAGCGACAGGCCTTCATTCATCCCGTTACGGTCGGGCGCGTCCTTGCTGGCGCCGTAGCCGCCTACCGCGGGATCGGCGCCGTGGGCCAGCACGTATGTCACGCGCTCAGGCACGGCATAGGTCGCCGACGGGGTCAGGTCGCCGCCCGGCGATTCCCGCAGGGCCTCGAGCAAGGGCGTTTCCCACATTGGACTGTTGCCGTAGTACATGCGGGTGTAGGCGGCATTGATGTCCGCCCCCCGCGCGAGCAGTTTCTCGGCAAACCAGAAATTCTTCGGCGTTTGCAGCGCGGCATGCAGCAGCGAGCGCCCGTTCTTTTCGCGCGCGTTCGGATTGGCGCCCTTCTCCAGCAGGTAGACCAGGTTTTCCTTGCTGTCGCTGTAGTACGAAATCCGGCGCATCAGCAGCGGCGTGCCGTTCGAGTCCAGCGCATCCACCGGCGCGCCCGCGGCGATCAGGATGTCGGCCAGCGCGTAGCGCTCTGCGGCCGGGCGGGTGTCCTTGGCGTCCGGCAACGCGCTGGCGACCAGCGAGAACCCGTTGTCGGGGCCGTCCGCCTTGGCGCCCGCGTCCAGCAGCACGCGCACCATCTCAAGCTGCTTGCGCGACACGGCCACCGACAGTGCGGACCTGCCGTATTCGTTCACGCCGTTCGGATCCTGTCCGCCCGCCAGCTGGGCGCGCACCGCGTCCAGATCGTTCGCCTGGATCGCCTGGAAGATCGCCAGGCGCGGACGGCAGACCTGCGCATCCAGTGCCGAGGCCTCCAGCGCCGCGCCGATGCGGGACGCGATGTTGGCCGGAATGGCTTCCTTGGCGGCAAGGCGCTTTGCGCAATACAGGCGGTAGTCCTCGCGCGCCAGCGCTTCGTAGTAGGCCCGTTCCTCGCGCGATTTCTCGCGCTGCTTCCAGCGGGCGTCGGCGCGGTTCAGGTAGGCGGCGGTGCGCGACGGATCGCGCCGCAGCACGTCGGTCAGGATGCGTTCCGCCTGCGCCGTGTCGCCCGACTCGGCCAGCCAGAAGCCGTAGTCGTTCAAGGCGGTCAGCATCTCGGCGTCCTTGCCGTCCGGATCGATCTCGCGATAATCCTGCGCCATGACGAAGCGGCGCAGGTCGGCCAGCGCACGGTTGAACTCGGCGGTCTTGGCGCGCGGAATGGCGCGCGCCACCTGATGCAACGTGCGGAACGTGGCCGTCACGTCCGGCGCCGTCTGGTGTTCGAAACGCACCTGCGCGGGAAATGGGTCCAGCCGCGTGGGATAGTCGCGCAGCGCCGCCTGCAATGTCGCCAGGGCCTGCGCGCGGCGCGCCTCGTCCCACGGGCGGCTGCTGGTGACCACCGCTAGCTGCGAGTCGGCGTTGACCGACGCGGCCTCGCCTTTGTCGTCCACCAGAAAACCCGTGGCCTTGCCGGCGCCGGCGCCGCGATCGGCATAACCGACCCAGTAGAAGGCCTCGCCCGCGCGCGGGGACCGGACCGCCACGTTGTCCTCGCGCGACGCCTTCCAGCCTTCGGGGTCGATCACCAGCGGCTGCGAGCGGAAATCCAGCTTGAAGGTCTTGGCCCCCTCGCGCACGTACCGGTACAGGTACAGCCGGTTTTCCATCTGACCGACAAGGACGGCGTCCTTGACGTTCTCGGTGCCCCACACCCGGCGCTCGGGCTCGCGCAGCGGATAACGGGAAAGCCGGATCGAATCAATGACAGCGCCGACGTCAAAGGCCAGGGCCGGCGGCGGCGATGCGGCCATGCCGGCCAGCGCCAGCGCGACAGCGCCAAACAGACGGGTGACAGCGGGACGGAAACGGCGCGGCATGTTTGGGATGTTATGCAATGGAAAGGACGCCGATCATACCTGTCCCCGCTAATTGCCCTCGGGTATGTCCCAACGGGGATTCACCCGCATATGGCAGAAGCGCGCCGATTTTTCGTTATATATTCGCCCCTACACTGTTTAGTTAACAGCTTAATAAAACCGTTACCGCCTTAAGAATCATGATGGACGCCGTGCCCGTGCCGCCCTCTCTTCCCGACACCAGCATCACCGATCGGGCCCAGCGGTTTGCGCATGCCTTGCTGCGATATGCACCGCCCGTTCATCCCGACGCCGGCTTTTTCGCCGCCGTCATCGGCACCAGCATTGCCCACCAGGACCTCGCGCGCAGCGGTCTGTCGCCGGCCGAACTGCACGACCTGCTGGACTACCTGTTCCCGGGCGCGCTGACCGGCTTCGACACATCCCTGTCTCCGCTGCGCGAGCAATATGCCGCCTACGTCGGGATGGGCGTGAGCGATCCTCAGCCCGGTTTCACGCTGTTGATGCGCGTCCTGCTCGACGCCTACCGCGCGCCCGGCCCCGACACCACCCCATGGGTCAGCAGCGTCCTGGCGCACGCCTGCCTGCGGCCCGACCACCTGTGGCGCGATCTGGGTTTGTCGGGACGCGAAGACGTCACCGTGCTGCTGGCGCGTCACTATCCGGGCCTGGTGAGCCGTAACGTGAACAATCTGCGCTGGAAGAAATTCCTGGCGCATTCAGCGTGCGAACACGCCGACCTGCCCGCCGCGGCCGCGCCGGGATGCAGCGATTGCGAGGACAGCGCGTTCTGCTATCCCGCCGCGGCGTAAGGCGCGGGCGGGGTCACGACAACCCGCCGCACCTCGCGCGTCAGAACCGGTAAGTCGCCCCCACGCCCACGCCCGCATTCCGTCCGGGCGCCGGTTCGTAATAGCGCCCGTTGCCTTCGTTGACGATGACCGAGCCTGCGTAGTCGCGGTCGAACAGGTTGTCGACGCGGGCGTAGGCGTTCAGCTCCCACGGGCCCGCGCGCTTGATGTAGCCGACGCTGGCGGCCGCTACAAAATAGGCGGGCGCGTCGCCATTGTTGGCGTCGTTGACGTAGATCTTGCTCAGGTAGCGCCCTTCCACTCCGGCCTGCCAGCCTTCGGGCGGCGCCCAGGCCAGCGAGGCATAGGCCGCCTGGCGCGCGATGCCGGGGATCTTGTTGCCCGCGCGGATATCGCCGCTGCCGTCGTCGGCGTAGCGTGCGTTGAGCAGCGTGTACGCGAGCTGCGTGCGCCAATGGCGCGCAAATTCCCCGGACCAGCTCAGTTCCAGGCCATCGCGGCGCGTGCGGCCGGCATTCTGGTAGCTGGTGCGCCCGCCCAGGCTGCCCGCAGACACGATCTCGTCGTCGGTGCGGGTGCTGAACACCGCGGCCGTCAGCAGGCCGCCGGCCATGCGCGCCTTGACCCCGGCTTCGACGTTGGTGCTGACCGACGGCATCAAGCCGAAGTTCAGCCCCGGGTCGCCGCCGGGCCGGTACGAGATCTCGTTTAGGGTGGGCGTCTCAAAACCCCGGCCGTACGAGGTGTAGACGCCGACGTCGTCGTTGACGGCGTAGCGCAGCGCGGCCACGGGCAACGCCTTGCGGTAGCGCGCGCCGCCGCTGTCGTCGGTATTGCCGGCGGTGATGTAGTGGTCGTCGGAGTCGAAGCGGACCGTGCTGTAGCGCAAGCCTGCGTCCAGCGTCCAGCGGTCGGCGAAATTCCAGGAGGCCTGCGCGTAGGGATCGGCGTTGTAGACGCGATTGGTCTCGTCGCGGCGCAACGCGCCTTTCACGCCCAACTGCCGGCTTGCGCCCGAACCGATGAAGTTCTCGTAGCCCTTGCGGTCTTCCTGCATGGTGTCGTACGAGAAGCCGCCGATCAGGGTCAGCGCGCGGCCCGCCAGCGTCAGTTCCGAGGTCCAGCGCACGTCCGCGCCGCCGTATTGGCGCTTCAGATCAATGACGCCGCCGGCTTGCGTGGGCGGAGTCTGCACGGCGGGCGGGATCGACTGATATTGCGTGGTATCGCGCTGGCCGTAATACACCATCACGCGCAGCGCGTTGCGGCCGTCGATCTGGTGGTCGAAGACCAGCCCGCCCTGCGTCTGCTTTACCGTCTTGCGCGTGTTGAACTCCTCAGCGAGCGGCGCGCTGCGCGGGTCGTCCTGAAACTGCTGGTAGGTCAGGCCCAGCGGGTCCTGCGCCTTCAGGTCGACGCTATTGACGACGAGCGTCAGGCGGCTGTCGTCGTTCAGTTGCAGGCCCAGCTTGGCGTTGCCCAGATTCTTGCGCGCGGCGCTGTGGTCGCGATAGCCATCGGTGGTGAAACGCGACAGGTCCAGCACGTAATCCAGCTGACCCGCGCCCGTGCCCGTGACGCCGCTGGCCTGCGCTCCGTAGCGCCATGTGCCGTAGCTGCCGCCCCAGCCGCTGGCGGTGATCTCGGGCGGATTGGCGCCGTCCTGCGTGAACACCTGGATGACACCGCCGGAGGAATTGCCGTACAGCGCCGAGAACGGCCCGCGCAGCACCTCGACGCGGTCGATGGAGCCGATGTCGATATTGGAGGTCTGCCCCTGGCCGTCGGGCATGGTTGCGGGAATGCCGTCCACGTACAGCCGCACGCCGCGCACACCGAACGTGGATCGCGCCCCGAAGCCACGGCTGGAAATCTGCAGGTCCTGCGCGTAGTTCTGGCGGTTCTGGATCTGCAGGCCGGGCACGCCGGCCAGGCCTTCAGACAGATTGATGCCGGGCTGCTGCCAACGCATGGTGCTGCCCTGCACGATATCGACGGAGGCCGGCGTGTCCAGCACCGCGGTGCCGAGCCGAGTGCCGGTCACCACCACCGGGGCCAGCGTCTGGGCTTGCGCCAGCGCGGTCGCAGCCGGTGCAAGCGCCAGTATCGTGCTTGCCGTCCACCACCACGTGCCGCTGTCCCGCCATTGCCGCTGTACCAAACTTCTCTCCTGTGATCGGGCGGGAATGGGTTCTAATACCCGCCATGGAAAATACGCAAGACATCGAACGCCGGCTGATGGACCTGGAGGTCAAAGCCAGCTTCTCGGATGATCTTCTGGAGCAGTTGAACCAGATCATCGTCCGCCAACAACAGCAGATCGACCGGCTCATGCGCGAGGTCGCCGACCTGCGCCAGCAGGCGCCCGAGGGGGCAGCCCCCTTCCGCAGCCTGCGCGACGAACTGCCGCCGCACTACTGATCGCTAATAGTGATAGCGCAGCAGCCTGGTCATACTACCCAAGGGCTCGACCCGGCGCATCAGCCATAACGCCGCCTGCGCCGGCAGCGAATATCGTGCCCGCTGCGCGGGGTCGTCGGTTTCGTACCCGCCGCGCACGGTGCGCAGCCGCAAGGCGGGCACCTGCGCCTCCAGATCCTGCGGGCGCCTCAGACTCCAACGCGTGACCGCGCCTGTCGATTGGATCATGCGGTTGTGCGCCACCCAGCTCAAGCCCAGGCGGTTGTAGGCGTCAAAGACGACCTCGCCGGACGGAAACCGCGCCGTCACCGCGCGCAGCAAGGTCAACAGCGCGTCCTCGGGCAGATAAAGAAAAAGTCCTTCGGCCACGACCAGCGTTGGCTTGCCGGCCGGGATCTGCGCCAGCCAGTCCAGGTCCGTGACGGGCGTGCCCACCAGCGTGCAGCCCGGCCGCGGCGGATACAGCTTGCGCCGCAGTTCGATGACCTCGGGATAGTCGACCTCGTACCAACTTATGCCCGGTGGCGGATTCACCCGCTGCACGCGCGTATCCAGCCCGCAGCCCAGATGCAGCACGGTGGCATCGCCGTGCGCGGCGATGAATTCGCGGGCCCAGCCATCCAGCGTGTGCGCGCGCATCGCCAGACCGATCATTTCGTCGCGGCGCATGCGCAGGCGGGAAAAATCGTAGTCGATGCGGCTAACGGCATCGGCGGCGTGATGGTCCTGCAGCACGGAATTGGGCAGCCGGCTTTCTCGCGCCTTGGCGTACAGCGTGATGAGAAGCGTGGCCTTTTCCCGGGTGAGGTCGATTTTTTCCATGCACAAGTCCAGTCGATCCGCCCCGCCTCGGTATTCCAACAATGGCGACTTAGCCTACTTAGAGGCGAAATCTTTCCACTGATAGAATTATCTTTTACCGATATCCGGGTTTATCCGCATTCTAGATCGGCGCAAGATTCAACCCATCGGGAAACAGCAACGAACCACGACGGAAAGGCCGCCGGATTCGCTCCCAGGCTCTAGAAATCGGAGGTTTACCATGAAGACCCTTGCTACCGCTTTGATGTTCTCGCTGGCTGCACTGAGCGCCGGCGCCTACGCCTCGCCCAACATCGAACCCAACAACGTGCCCTTCCAGGGCGTCTACGGCACCCCGTACGAAGGCCCCACCCGCGCTCAGGTGAAGGCCGAACTGGCTGCCGCCAAGGCCGCCGCCAAGGCTGCCGGCATCAACACCAACGCCGAACCGAACAACACGCCGTTCCAAGGCGTGTATGGCACGCCGCACACCGGCAAGACCCGCGCCGAGGTGCAGGCCGAACTGGCCGCCGCCAAGGCCGCCGGCCAAGTGTCGAACGTGGAACCGAATGACATGCCGTTTGCCGGCGTGTATCGCGGCAACTGAAACGGCAACTGAAACGGCTCTCCCGCCGCGCAACGATTTACCCTCCCCTTGTTGTAGCTTGGCCGCCCCGTTGGGCGGCCTTTTTTTGGCGTACTATCGGCTCAGATTCACGGTGCAGACTCGCTTACCGCCTTACTGGCTGTTCACATCAGGGAGCCCATCTTGAAATATCCCCGCGTTCTTGCCGCAGTGCTTCTGTCCAGCGTCATGGCGTCGGCGGCGGTCGCCGCCCCTGCCGTCATGCTCAACGACGCCCTCATCACGCAGATATTGCCGGCCGACCGTGCCTCGTTTCACGAGGCCGTGGCACAGGCGCTGAACAGCTCGGCCGACGGCCAGAGCACCGAATGGACCAGCACGCACCAGCGCAAGAAGGCGGCGCCGATCACGGTGCAGTTGACGCCCAAGCAGACCACCAAAGCCGGCAATGACCGCGTCTGCCGCTTCCTTGTCGGCAATTTCTCGCGGACCACCACGACCGAAACCTGGCAGTTCTGGTTCTGCAAGCAACCGGACGGCACCTGGAAGGCCAGCGCAAACTAGGCCTGGCCGCTCACCCGCGGAAAAAAATGCGCGCCGGCTCCATGAGGAGCGGCGCGCATTGTCTTGGCCGCGCGAATCACGCGGCGGGCTCAATGGCGATCAGGCGCCTTCGACGCGGTTGGCGTCGAGCACCGTCATGGCCGTCATGTTGATGATGCGGCGCACGGTGGAGCTGTTGGTCAGGATGTGCACGGGGGCATTGGCGCCCAGCAGGAACGGACCCACCGCGACGTTGCCGCCCGCTGCCGTCTTGAGCAGGTTGTAGGCGATGTTGCCGGAGTCCACATTCGGGCACACCAGCAGGTTGGCTTCGCCCTTGAGCGTGGACGACGGCAGGATGCGCATGCGCAGGCCCTCGTCCAGCGCGCAATCGCCGTGCATTTCGCCGTCGATTTCCAGTTCCGGCGCGGCTTCGCGCACCAGTTCCAGCGCGCGGCGCATCTTCTCGCCCGAGGCCGAGCTGCCCGAACCGAAGTTGCTGCGCGACAGCAGCGCGACCTTGGGCGCCAGATTCATGCGCGCCATTTCCTGCGCGGCCATGATGGTGAATTCAGCGATCTGCTCGGCGGTGGGCTCGTCGTTCACGTGCGTGTCCACCAGCACCACCGTGCGCTCGTCGAGCAGCAGGATGTTCATGGCGGCGTAGACGTTGTGGCCCGGACGGCGGCCGATGACCTCGTCCACGAATCGCAGGTGGTCGTGGTACGCGCCGACCGTGCCGCAGACCATGCCATCGGCATCGCCCAGATGCACCATCATTGCGCCGATCAGCGTCAGGCGGCGGCGCATTTCCACGCGCGCCATTTCCTTGGTGATGCCGCGGCGGCTCATCAGCTCCCAATACGTCGTCCAGTATTGGTGGAAGCGCTCGTCGTATTCGGGGTTGGTGACTTCGACGTCCTCGCCCAGGCGCAGACGCAGGCCGAATTTTTCGATGCGCGACAGCAGCACGGCGGGACGGCCCACCAGGATCGGACGGGCCAGGCCTTCGTCGACGATGACCTGGACCGCGCGCAGCACGCGTTCGTCTTCGCCCTCGGTGAAGACAATGCGCGCCTTGCCGCCCGAGCGCACGATGCGCTTGGCCGCCGAGAACAGCGGCTTCATGAACGCGCCCGAGTGGTACACGAACTGCTGCAGCTGTTCTTCGTAGGCTTCCAGGTCGGCCAGCGGACGCGTGGCGACGCCGCCTTCCATCGCGGCCTTGGCCACGGCCGGCGCGATGCGCACGATGAGGCGCGGATCGAAGGGCTTGGGGATCAGGTATTCGGGACCGAACGAGATGTCGTAGGTGCCGTAGGCGGCGGCCACGACTTCGTTCTGTTCTTCTTCGGCCAGGTCGGCGATGGCATGCACCGCGGCCATTTCCATCTCGCGCGTGATGGTCGTGGCGCCCACGTCCAGCGCGCCGCGGAAGATGTACGGGAAGCAGAGTACGTTGTTGACCTGGTTCGGGTAATCCGAACGGCCCGTGGCCATGACCACGTCGTCTCGCACGCCGTGGGCCACTTCGGGCAGGATTTCCGGCGTGGGGTTGGCCAGCGCCAGGATCAGCGGACGCGAACCCATGGCGGCGACCATTTCGGGCTTCAGCACGCCGCCGGCCGACAGGCCCAGGAACACGTCGGCGTCCTGGATCACCTCGGCCAGCTTGCGGGCATCGGTCTTCTGCGCAAAGCGCGCCTTGTCCGGATCCATCAGCGTGGTGCGGCCTTCGTAGACCACGCCCTCGATGTCGGTGACCCAAATGTTTTCCAGCGGCAGGCCCAGGTCCACCATCAGGTCCAGGCACGCCAGCGCCGCAGCGCCCGCGCCCGACGTGACCACCTTGACCTGCTTGATGTCCTTGCCCACGACCTTCAGGCCGTTGATGAAGGCGGCCGACACGGTAATGGCGGTGCCGTGCTGGTCATCGTGAAAGACCGGGATCTTCATGCGTTCGCGCAGCTTGCGCTCGACGGTGAAGCACTCCGGGGCCTTGATGTCTTCCAGGTTGATGCCGCCGAAGGTGGCTTCCAGGCCGGCGATGATCTCGACCAGCTTGTCGGGGTCGGTTTCGTTGATTTCGATGTCAAAGACATCCAGGCCGGCAAACTTCTTGAACAGCACCGCCTTGCCTTCCATGACCGGCTTGGAGGCCAGCGCGCCGATGTTGCCCAGGCCCAGCACCGCGGTGCCGTTGGAGATCACGCCCACCAGGTTGCCGCGGGCGGTGTAGCGGTACACGTTGGACGGGTCGGCCACGATTTCCTCGCAAGCCGCCGCCACGCCGGGCGAGTACGCCAACGCCAGGTCGCGCTGGTTGACGAGCGGCTTGGACGCCACGACGGAGATCTTTCCCGGGGTGGGGAACTCGTGATAGTCCAGGGCTGCCTGGCGGTCGGAGGGGTTGTTCATGGGCTGTGGCCTCGCTGTCTTGAATGTGCAAAATTCTAGGGTGGAAGACATAAGGTGTTCATTCGGATTTAATATCGTCCCATCACGCTTTCCTAATGCCTTGTCTATGACAGCCTTTGATCCGGATGCCGTTTTCCGGAAATTGACCTCGCGCCTGAAGATGCGCCACCTGATGCTGCTGCTCCAGATCGAGCAGCACGGGTCACTGACCCGGGTGGCCGAACACATGGCGACCAGCCAGCCCGCCGTGACCAACGCCCTGGCCGAACTGGAAAGCATGTTCGGCGTGCCCCTCTTCGACCGCTCGGTGCGGGGCATGACCCCCACGCCCATGGGCGCCGTGGTGCTGGCGCGTGCCCGCGGGCTGGTCCATGACCTGGGCCATCTGGTGCAGGAAATGGAAACCGTGGCGGCCGGGCACGCCGCCCACCTGCACATCGGGGTCATTCCGTTCGTGTCGGGCCAGATGCTG
Source organism: Achromobacter sp. ACM05 (assembly GCF_019218915.1). Taxonomy (NCBI): domain Bacteria; kingdom Pseudomonadati; phylum Pseudomonadota; class Betaproteobacteria; order Burkholderiales; family Alcaligenaceae; genus Achromobacter; species Achromobacter sp. ACM05. The sequence continues at coordinate 2,042,431 of NZ_JAHUWQ010000001.1, read as the reverse complement.
TCGGCGGCCATCGGCCGCACGCTGCCGCAGGGCCGTCAGCTCACCGCCACCATCCACGAGGGTCAGGGGCCGGCGCTGCTGCGCCAATTGCGCGACCACACGCTGGACGTGGTCGTCGGCTGGGCCACGCCCTCGGTGGACCTGAGCAACATCGGTTTCGAGGTGCTGTACCACCAGCAGCCGCGCCTGATCGCCAGCCGCCGGCTGGCCGCCCGGCTGGGTCGGTCGCGCCTGGAATGGAACCGGCTGGCCGATCTGGACTGGATCCTGGGCACGCCGGGCAGCCCGATCCGCGAGCAGGTGGCCGACATCTTCTTGCGCGCCGGCCTGGCGCCCCCGCCGCCGTCCGTGCAAAGCGACTCGTCCAAGCTGATCGGCGAGATGATCGTGGCCAGCGACCGCGCCGTCACGATCCTGCCGGCCGACATCGCCGACGAACTGGTCCGCATCGCAGGCGCGGCCATCGTGCCGTATTCGTTTGACTGGACGCTTCCGCCGATCTCGCTGTTCACGCGGTCCGACGGATTGCGGCGCAACGTCGAGGCGCTGTTTGCGGCGGCGTTGCGCGAGGTCTATCTGAAGGGCGCGCGGCCGATGTGACGCCCCGGGCCGGCAGCCCGTCGTATCATGGACGCCGGACTGACCTGTGCGGCCCCCGACTTCCGGCCCGGTCACGTGGCCGGTCCCTCCGGGAGGCCGTACGTCATGACGCAGGCGAACACGCAGGTTCCGCAAGCTCCTCGCCCCTGGCACCAACTCTCCGTCGACGAGACGTTGGGCATCCAGGTGACCAGCGCCGCCGGCCTTTCGCAAGACCAGATCCGGCGCAGGCAAGAGACCCACGGCCTGAACGCACTGCCCCCGCCTGCCCGCCGCAGCGCCTGGCTGCGATTTCTGGGCCACTTCAATGACGTGCTGATCTACATCCTGCTGGGTGCGGCGGTGGTGACATCGCTGATGGGCCATTGGCTCGATACCGGCGTCATCCTGGCCGTGGCGGTCATCAACGCCGTCATAGGCTACGTGCAGGAAAGCCGCGCCGAACGTTCGCTGGACGGCATCCGCAACATGCTGTCGAACCATGCCCGCGTGGTGCGCGACGGGCAGAAGGAAGAGATCGACGCCCGCGACCTGGTGCCGGGCGACATCGTGATCCTGCGACCCGGCGACAAGATCCCGGCGGACGTGCGGCTCTTTGACACGCACAACTTCCGCGTCGAGGAATCGATGCTGACCGGCGAATCCACCGTCGTCGAAAAGCACGATGCGCCCCTGCCGGGTGACGCGCCGCTTGGCGACCGCCTGAACCTGGGGTTCTCGGGCACCCACGTCAGCGCGGGCAATGCGCGCGGCATCGTCGTGGCCACCGGCAGCGACACCGAGATCGGCCACATCAACCGCATGATGACGGACGTGCAGACGCTGCAGACGCCGCTGCTGCGGCAGATGGAGCTGTTGGGCAAGCGCATCTTCCAGGTGGTGCTGGTGATGGTGGTGGCGCTGTTCGTGCTGGGCCGCTACGTGCTCGACATGCCGCTGTCGGACCTGCTGATGTCGCTGATCAGCATCGCGGTCGCCTCCGTGCCGGAAGGCCTGCCTGCCATCATCTCCATCATCCTGTCGCTGGGCGTGCAGCGCATGGCGCGCAACCGCGCCATCATCCGCAAGCTGCCCACCGTCGAAACGCTGGGCGCGATGACGGTCATCTGCTCTGATAAGACGGGCACCCTGACCATGAACGAGATGACCGCCAAGAATGTGCTGCTGGCGCAGGGCGTGTATCGCGTGTCGGGCGACAACTACCGGCCGGTCGGCGAGATCACCCGTGAATCCGACGGCACGCCCGTGGACTGGCAGCGCGAGGACGCGCTGACGCGCTTCGTGCGTGCGGCCGCCATCTGCAACGACAGCCAGCTGCACGAAGATGCCGATGGGCAGTGGCGCATCGTGGGCGGTCCCACGGAAGGCGCGATGATGGTGCTGGCAACCAAGGCCGGCCAGAGCCTGGAGGGTGTGGCCAAGCACGGCAAGGTGCCGTTCGATTCCAGCTACAAGTACATGGCGCGCCGCTGCGACGACCATGGTCAGAACATCATCTACGTCACCGGCGCGCCCGACGTGCTGTTCAAGCTGTGCGCGCAGGAACAGGGGGAAGCCGGGCCGCAGCCGCTGCGGCTGGACTACTGGGAGCGCGGCCTGGAGGCCTTTGCGCACCAGGGCCTGCGGACATTGGCAGCGGCATACAAGCCCGGCACGGCGGACGCCACGGCGCTGGACCATCCGGACTTTCAGGACGGGCTGGTGTTGCTGGGCGTGGCCGGCATCATGGACCCGCCCCGTCCCGAAGCCATCGAAGCCATCGCGCAGTGCAACCAGGCAGGGATCCGCGTGAAGATGATCACGGGCGATCACCCCGAAACCGCGCTGGCGATCGGCGCCATGCTGGGCATGACGCATGTGCGCGAGGCGGTGACCGGCGCCCAGTTGCAGCAGATTGGCGACGAAGAACTTGCCGCGCTGGCGCGCGACCACGACATCTTTGCGCGCACCAGCCCCGAGCACAAGCTGCGCCTGGTGCGCGCGCTGCAAAGCATGGGCGAAGTGGTCGGCATGACGGGCGATGGCGTCAACGACGCGCCCGCGCTCAAGCAGGCGGACGTGGGCGTGGCCATGGGCATCAAGGGCACCGAGGTCACCAAAGAGGCCGCCGACATGGTGCTGGCGGACGACAACTTCGCCTCCATCGCCTATGCCGTGCGCGAAGGGCGCCGCGTCTACGACAACCTGAAGAAGACGATCCTGTTCATCCTGCCGACCAACCTGGCGCAGGGACTGCTGGTCATCGTGGCGCTGCTGGCCGGCGCACAGGCGCCGCTGACGCCGCTGCAGATCCTGTGGATGAACATGGCGACCTCCATCACGCTGGCCTTCGGCCTGGCGTTTGAACCGGCCGAACCGGGCATGATGCAGCGCCGGCCGCGCGATCCCGCGAAATCGATCCTGGACGGCTTCGCCCTCTGGCGCATCGCGTTCGTGGGGCTGCTCTTCACCACGTCCGCCTTCATCATCGAAAAGAGCCTGATTGCCGCCGGGCGCGATCCGGACTTCATCCGCACCGTCATCCTGCAGACGCTGGTGACGGCGCAATGGACCTATCTGTTCAACTGCCGCCTGCAGGACCGGTGGCCGATCACGCCCAGCATGTTCCGCAACAAGGCGCTGTGGCTGGTCACGATCCTGCTGGGCCTGCTGCAATGCGCGTTGATCTATCTGCCCGCGATGAACCGCGTGTTCGGCACCGTCCCGCTGCCGCCCGAATACTGGACCCTGACGCTGGTGGCCGCCGCGGTGCTCTTTTGCGTGGTGGAGATCGAGAAGCTGGTGCTGCGGACATGGCGCGCGCGGCGCGCCCGGCTCGAGCTGGCGCATCGTCCCGCAGCATGACGTGACGACCGCGGCGTGATGGCGCGCCCCGGTTGCCCGCCGCGCCTCGCGCACAAAAATGCCAACAAATGTAAAGGCCGCGGCCGCGCGGCTGCGCGCCCTCCTATACTTGCGCCCGCCAAGATTCACAGGAGGGCCCGCAGCTTGTTCACCATCTCGCCAACCTTTGCGAGCGGCCGCGCGCTTTGCCTGCTGGGACTCGCCGCGCTGACCGCGCTTTCAGGCTGCAGTTCGATGCTCGGGGAAGGCACGGGCGCCGCGGCCGGTATCGCCGGAACCGCCATCGCCAACAAGGTGACCGACAACGCCACGGTGGCCACGGGCATCGGCCTGGGCGTGCAGGCCGGCGCGAAGGCGGCGCTGGCCTATGCGCAGCGCCAGACACGCGGCGAAGAGCAGGACGCCATCGCCAAGGCGGCCGGCGCGCTCGCGGTGGGCAAGGTCGCCAGCTGGAACGTCCAGCATAAGTTGCCGATCGAGGACGACGCGCGCGGCCAGGTCACCGTCAGCCGGCTGATCGGCGGTGGCGATCTGCAATGCAAGGAAGTGGTGTTCTCGGTGGACACGCCTGCCGGCAAACCCGGCGCTGATCCGGAACGCGAGTTCTACGTCACGACCGTCTGCCGCGACGGCGAAAACTGGCGCTGGGCCAGCGCCGAACCGGCGACCGCCCGCTGGGGTTCGCTGCAGTGACGCGGGCGATCGGCATGCTGGCGCTGGCCGCCAGCCTGGCGCTCGCGGGCTGCCAGAGTTCCTCCATCGGTCCCGCCACGGGCGCGGTGGTCGGCACGCTGAGCGGCGCGGCCACGGCCAATCCCGTTGCCGGCTTTGCCATTGGTGTGACGGTGCAGGCCGCGGTGGACGCCACGGTGAAGTACGTGTTGCGCGAATGGAAGAACGACCAGCAGAACGTCATGGCCAATACGGTGGGCGGGCTGCCCATCGGTGAAGTCCAGCAGTGGCAGATCAAACGCACCCTGGCGGTGGGCAACGAGCGCGGCAGCATCCAGGCAGTGCGCGACATCGATACGCCGCTGGCGCACTGCCGCGAGGTGCTGTTTACGGTCGAGGTCGAAGGCGCCGCGCCTGCCTACACCAGCACGATCTGCCAGCGCCGGGACGGGCAATGGAAATGGGCCTCGGCCGAACCCTCCGTGGCGCGCTGGACCGGCCTGCAATAGCGGCGCTTGATCGGCGCGAGATCTGCGGGCGATACTGGCCCGACCGCCATCGCCGCCACGTCATTCATGCCCGCAGGCCAATTCCTCATGCAGCGCAGCGCCATCGCCGGCGTGCAGGCCGTCTCCGCCTGCAGCGGCCACGCGTTCGCGCGCCACACGCATGAACAATTCGGCATCGGCGTGATGCGCCAAGGCGCCCAGGTGTCGCACAGCGGCCGGGGCCAGGTGGAGGCCGGGCCGGGTTACGTCATCACGGTCAATCCGGGCGAGGTCCACGATGGCGCGCCCATCGGCGACGGTGTGCGGGCCTGGCAGATGATCTACCTGGATCCCGGTGTCGTGGCCGTCTGCGCCGAAGACCTGGCCGGCGCGGGCGTGCCTCGGCGTCACGATGCGGGCAGTCTGCCGGGCGCCTCCCTCTACGAATTCGAGCACCCGGCGCGGCACCAGCCAGCGCTGGCCCGTGACGTCCTTGCGCTTTATGCACACATCACCGCAGGCGGATCGCCGTTGGCGTGCGACAGCCTGCTGTTGCGCGTGCTGGCGCAGGCTGGCGGTCCGCGCGGCACGCTGGCCACCGCCCCTGCGCGCGACGCGATACCGTCCTCCCTGCGCCATGCGATCGCGCGCATCGACGACGACCCGGCCGCGGCGCTGTCGCTCGCCGATCTGGCCACCGCCAGCGACCTGAGCCGCTACCAGGTGCTGCGCGCCTTCACGCGCGCCACGGGGCTGACGCCGCACGCCTACCAGATGCAGCGTCGCCTGCTGCTGGCTCGGCGGCTCATCCGGCAGGGCATGGCGCTGGCCGATGCGGCCGCGCTGGGCGGTTTTGCCGACCAGAGCCACATGACGCGGCTTTTCGTGCGCGCCTATGGCGTGTCGCCGCGCCGCTATGCGTTAGCCGCGGGCGCCTGATCCGCCTTCCCTGCAATTTCGTTCAAGACCTGCCTCCCGCCTGCGCCCTACGCTGCGCCTTTTCCAACGGGAATTCAGGCGATGGCCATCAACAGGCTGCGGCACGGGTATCTCTATCTGGCACTGGCCATGGTGCTGGTCGGCAGCACCGTGACCGCCAGCAAGGTCATTGGCGCGGGGTTGCCGCCCTTCACCGCGACCGCCCTGCGCTTTGCCATCGCGTTGCCCTGCTTCGCCCTGCTGATGGCGGCGACCGGCGCGCGCCTGCCCCGGCTGCACCGGCGGGACTGGCTGCTGCTGACGGTGCAGGCGGTGGCGGGCAGCGTCGGGTATTCGACCTTGTTGATCGCCGGGTTGCAGCGGACCTCGGCAGTGGACGGCGGCATCATTCTGGGGACGCTGCCGCTCGTCACGGCCGCGATCGCCATGCTGCTGCTGGGCGAGCGCCCGGGCCGGCGGGCCCTGGCTGCCATCGGCATGGCGGCGTTCGGCGTGTGGCTGATGACCAGCCGAACCCCCTCACGGGGCATGGACGGGTCGCTCGCCGGCAACGCGCTGATCCTGGGCGCGGTGGCCTGCGAGGGGCTGTTCATCCTGTTGAACAAGCGCCTGCGCACTCCGGTTGCGCCGCTGGCGCTATCGACGTTGATGACGGCATTCGGCCTGGCGTTTTCCGCGGTGGCCAGCCTGACCGAAGCGCCATGGGCATTGGACTACACGCCTGGCGCGGTCGCTGCCGTCGCGTACTACGCGCTGGTGCCCACGGTGGGCGGCTTTCTGCTCTGGTACGCGGGCGCGGCGCGCGTGCCTGGCTCAGAGGCGGCGCTTTTTACCGCACTGGCGCCCGTTTCCGCAGTGATGCTGTCGGCCAGCCTGCTGGACGAGCCGGTGACCGGCGCGCAGATCGCCGGCATAAGTTGCGTGCTGGGTGGCGTCCTGGCAATGACCCGGCGCGGCGGCCCGCGCAGCAATGGAACGGGGGACGGCATTTAGCCGCGGCTGAAGGCCTGCGCGAAGTCGTCGGAAAAGATGGCGGCCAGCGCGTGGCGCAATGCCGCGGCGCGCTCGGCGCCGTACGCGGCTTCGAAACGGTTCTGCGCGTCCTTCCACAAGCGGCGGGATTCCGCCAGCTTGGCGCGGCCGGTCTCGGTCAACTCCACCCGGCGGCTGCGGCCATCCAGCGGGTCGCGCATCATCTGCACGTACCCATCGCGCTGCAAGGGCTTGAGGTTGTGCGCCAGCGCGGACCGGTCCAGCACCATCGCGCGGGCCAGGTCGGTCATCGACGGCGAACCCGCGCGGGCAATGTGCACCAGGATCGAATGTTGCGACACTTTCAGCCCGCAGGGCGCGAGCACGGTGTCATAGAGCTGGGACACGCGACGCGTCGCCTTGCGCAGCGCAGCGCCGTTACAGACAAGCGGATCCGGAGGAACGGCAGAGCCGAGGAGCGGGGCGTCGGACATGGCGGCCAAGGAGGGAAAATCGGCGGGCAAGGACATAACGCTACCGCCCGCGCGGGTTCACGTCCAGCCCGTTATTGACAGTTATTGGCATATGCACGTAAATTTTGCCGATCACGTCCACCGGCCTTCCCCATGCCAGCGACCGCTCCGCCACGCCCCGCCAATGCGCGCTTGCAAGCCATGCTGCATGGCCCCATCGCGCCCACGCTGGCGCGGCTGGCGTGGCCCAACATCCTCATGATGCTGGCGCAGTCGTCCACCGGCCTGATCGAGACCTGGTTCCTGGCGCGGCTGGGCACGCCGGTGCTGGCCGGCGTGGCGCTCGTCGTGCCGGTGCTGATGCTGATGCAGAACATGTCGCAGGGCGCGATGGGCGGCGGGATTTCCGCCGCGGTCGCGCGCGCGCTGGGCGGCGGACGGCAACAGGAGGCCGATCAGCTCGTGCTGCATGCGGTCGTGCTGAACGCCTTGCTGGGTCTGGCCTTCTGCGTGTTGTTGCTGGCCTTCGGTCCGGCGCTGTACCGCGCGCTGGGCGCCGAAGGCGAAGCGCTCGACGCCGCGCTGGCGTATTCCAATGTGATCTTCGGCGGCATCGTCCTGATGTGGCTGATGAACGCCTTTGCCAGCGCCATCCGCGGCACCGGCAACATGCTGGTGCCGGGCGCGATCATCTGCGGCGGCGCGCTGCTGCTGATTCCCCTGTCGCCATGCCTGATCTTCGGATGGGGCCCCTTCCCCGCGCTGGGCGTGGCGGGCGGCGGCTGGGCGCTGGTGATCTACTACGCCGTGGGCACGCTGATCCTGGGCGCCTATTGCGCCAGCGGACGCAACGCGGCGCGGCTGGTCTCCAGCCGGCTGCATGCGACGCTGATGCGCAACATCCTCAGCGTGGGCGCGCTGGCCACCATCAACCCGCTCATGACCAACGCGCTGGTGGCACTGACCGCGGCACTGGTGGGCGCCTACGCGGGCGAGGCAGCGGTGGCGGGCTATGGCGTGGCGGTGCGGCTGGAATATCTGTTGATGCCCATCGCCTTCGGGCTGGGCGCGCCCATGGTGGCGATGGTCGGCTCGAACATCGGCGCGGGCCAACCGGAGCGCGCCATGCGCATCGCCTTGACGGGCGGGGCGATGGCGTTCGTGCTGGCGGAGGCGATCGGGCTGACCGCGGCGTTTTTCCCCGACGCGTGGCTGCGCCTGTTCGGCGCGCAGGATCACATGCTGGAGGCCGGCGCCGATTATCTGCGCATTGTGGGTCCGGTGTATGGGTTCTTTGCGCTGGGCTTTTCGCTGTACTTCGCGTCGCAAGGCGCCGGAAGGCTGAAGTGGCCGTTGTTGGCGGGGTTCCTGCGGCTTTTGGTCGGCATCGGCGCAGGCGGCGTCGCGCTGCACATGACCGGTTCGCTGACGGTGTTCTTCGTGATCGCGGCCGTGGCGATGTGCATTTACGGCCTGATCATCCTGGCCGCCGTCGCGTCGGGTTCGTGGTTCGACCGCGGCCACCTGCCAGGGCGCCGGCAGTTCGCGCGGTAGCGCGGGCGGGCGCGGTGGCGGGAGTGGTGGCGGGAACGCCAATTGCATTCTGGCCAGGCGCGCCAGACCGCGCTTCTGCCGCATCGCCAGCCGGTGCGTCGCGCAACGCATAGGCCACCAGATCCGCCGCGTACGCGGGAAGATCATCACGCACGCACAGCACCAGATCGCGGGCCGCCCACGGATCCGCCAGCGCCACGCGGCATACCCCCGCCGCGCGGCCATAGCGCACCGCCGCCGCGCGCGGCACGATCGCCACGCCGACCCCCTGTCCCACCATCCGGCAGACGGCATCGAAACTGCGCAACCGCACGCGATAGGACAGCGCCTTGCCGCTGCGGCGCGCGTGATGCGCGATGTGCTCCTGCAGCGCGCTGCCCTGCACCAGTCCGACGAATTCATACCCGGCCACGTCCTCCAGCAGCACCTGTTGCAGCGCCGCGAGCGGATGGCCGCGCGGCACGATCAGCGTCAGCGGGTCATGGCGGAAGATGCGCGTGCGCAGGCCGTGCAGATCGGCCGAGTCCGCCAGCACCCCGATGTCGCATGCGCCGGTCCGCAGCGCGTCGGCGATCTCGTGGCTCAGGCGCTCTTCGAGGTCGACGGAAATATGCGGATGGTCCTTGAGAAACGCGCCCAGCACGGGCGGCAGGTATTCGCTGAGCGCCGTGGTGTTGCACAGCAACCGCACATGGCCTTTCAGCCCGGCGCCGTAATGATCCAGCTCGCCGCGCATGCGGTCGATCTGGCCCAGCACCAGCCGTGCATGATGGACCAGCGTGCGCCCCGCGGGCGTTGCCTGCACGCCGCGCGGCTCGCGCACCAGCAGCGGTACGCCCAGCGCGTCTTCCATGCCGCGGATGCGCTCGCTGGCAGACGCCAGCGTCATGTGCGACCGCCCCGCGCCCGCCGTGATGGAGCCGGTTTCGTGCACGTTCAGGAAAAGGCGTAGGTCGGTCAGGTCAAAGCGCATGAAAAAAAGCGTAGCACGCCAGCCTCAGGCGCAGCCATAGTCTGGGTAAGCCAGATCCCGATAGGCGCGGTCGGGCGCGAGCGTGAGAATGCGTCCATACCCATCCAGAGAGGCGGAAATCATGAACATTGCAATGTTGCGCACCCGGACCGCGCGCTGGCCGGGGCTGGCCTTGGTCGCATTGGCGCTGCACGCCTCAGGCGTAGCCGAAGTGCAGGCCGGACTTGGCGGCCCCCTCACCCCCGCCCAGCAGTACGCACTGGCATTGGAAGCGCAGACGCAGGGCGACCATGGCGCAATGCTGACGTGGCTGCGCGCCGCCGCGCGCGCGGACCACCCGCCCGCGCAACGGATGCTGGGCATGGTGCTGATCGGCGGTCCCGCGTTGTACGGCCCGTCGCTGCCCGCCGACCTGTGCGAGGGGCGCGCATGGCTGCTGCGCGCCGCCCGCCAGAACGAAGGATCGTCGCAGGATGTGGCCTTCGCCCTGTTCGGCCGCCCCAAGGACGCGCTGACCGCGCACTGCGAGCCCGCATGAATCTTTTCGATCCCGTATTGCTCGCGGCTGTCGTGACGGTCTTCGTCCTGGCCGGCGTGGTCAAGGGCGTGGTTGGGCTGGGCCTGCCCACCATTTCGATGGCATTGCTGGCGCTGGTGATGGCGCCGGCGCAGGCGGCCGCGCTGCTCATCGTACCGTCGCTCATCACCAACCTGTGGCAGGCGTTGCCGTGGGTCACACTGCGCGGGGTCCTGCGCCGGATCGCCGGCATGCAGGCCGGCGTCTGCGCGGGCACGGTGGCGGGCGCGCTGTGGCTGGGTCCGCCCTCGGGCGACTGGGCCGGCATCTTCCTGGGGCTGGCGCTGGTGGCTTATGCCGCCTGGGGACTGTTTGGCTCGCCGCCCACGGTGCAGCCCCGGCATGAACAATGGATGGGCATCGCGGCCGGCGCGGTGACCGGGGTGATCACCGCCGCCACCGGCGTCTTCGTCATCCCGGCCGTGCCCTATCTGCAAGCCCTGAAATTGGACAAGGACGCGCTCATCCAGGCCATGGGGATTTCCTTCACGGTGTCGACCGTGGCGCTGGCCGCGGGGCTGTGGCTGAACGGCGGCTACACGGCCGGCGCCGCCAGCGCGTCGCTCCTGATGCTGCTGCCGGCACTGGCCGGCATGGCGCTCGGGCAACGGCTGCGCGGTCGGCTTTCCGCGCGCACGTTCAAGCTGTGTTTCATGGTCAGCCTGGCGCTGCTGGGCGCCTACCAGGCCGGGCGCGGGCTGCTGGGCGGCTAGCGGCTGCGCGCCTCAACGGTCTGCGGGCTGCTCACCCGATGCGGCTGGCGCGCTGTAGGCCTCAAGCGGCCAGCCGTCTTCCGTCGACAGCGCCGATCGACACGGACATCTCGCGCCACCGTGCCAGCTCCTGTTGCACCGACTGGATCTTGCTGCGCGCCTGATCGAAGGAATCGCGGCCCAGGAACAGATGCAGGGGCGCGTACTGCGCCTCGGCGGCCTGGATCAGCGCCTGCGCCGCCTTGACCGGATCGCCGCCCTGGTCCCACCCTTGCTCGCCGCGCGCGGCCAGCTCCGGGGATGCTTGCGCATCACCCGCGCGCATCGCGCCCGGGTAGACAAGCGACACCCGGATGCCCAGCGGCGCGGCTTCGGCGGCCAGGGATTCGGTCAGCCCGCTGACGGCAAACTTGGCGGCGCTGTAGGCGCCCCATTCCGGCGCGCGGCCATCGAAACCCAGAATCGACGAGATATTGAACACATGCCCGCCGCGCTGCGCGCGCAGACGCGGCATCACGGCGCGGATGACGTTCAGCACCCCGAACACGTGGATATCGAACGTGCCGCGCAACTGCGCGTCCGACAACCGCTCGAGCGAGCCTTGCACGCCCTGGCCGGCGCCATTCACCACGACGTCGATGCCGCCAAAGGCCGCCGTCGTGGCGTCCACCGCGCGGCGCACCGCGCGCTCGTCGGCCAGGTTGACGGTCAGGGGCAGGAACCGGCCTTCCAGCTTGGCGCCCACCGCTTCCAGCAACGCATCGCCGTCGTCCGACGTAGCCGCGACCTTGTGCCCCTGGTCCAGCAGCATCTTGACCAGCGTGACGCCCAGCCCGGCCGACGCGTCCGTCACCAACCAGATTTTTTCGGTATTCATGCGATTCCCTTCCCTTGCTTGCGGCCGCCGGCAAGATGCCTGGCTGCCCGGCCGATTGCCCCCGCGCTCCGCAGAGCCACGGCCGGCGCGGCCCTGGACAGGATAGTAAGAATCGCGTGCGCGGGCGTACAGGCAGGATCTTGCGTGAAACCTGCCTATTTCTACGGCAATGCGATATGGCGGATAATCCGTCTGTTTGCCGCCGCCACGCGCGGCGGGTCATTGCGGGGCTTTCTTTCCCCGCTGCTTTCGGAGTCAGCTATGCATCGCGGCATTGAAGCGATCGAACACTTCATGGAATCCATCGGCCTGACCTGGCAGCCCGGCCGCGTCGCACGCGCCGAACTGCGCGTCAGCTACCGCATCGGCAATACCCGCCCACTGGGCATCGACCGCACGCTGGTGGAATTCCACTGCGACGCCAAACGGGCAAAGGTGTGGGTGCCCGAGTTCTCGCGCACCAGCTTTCACCAATGGTTTGAAGTCCCCTATCAGGACTTCGAGTACACGCCCGGCGGGTCCATGCTGAAGATCAAGGCCGCCGCGCGCGGCAACGCGCCGCCCTACAGCGTGGGCATCAAGCCGCTGGCCTGATCGCCCCGCGCGGAACGCCGGTCATAGCGGCTTGTACATGATCGTCGTTCCGTCCACCTTCGCCGGGTCGAGCGGATCTCGTGCAAATCCCGGAATCACCCCCACCGTCTGATAGCCCAGCGACGCGTACAGCGGCTCGGCCGAATCGCCCGTGCGCGTGTCCAGCGTGAGCAGGCTGCGATGCAGGCGGCGCGCCATGTCCTCGACCTCGTGCATCAGCCGGCGCGCGATGCCCTGGCGGCGAAAATCCGGATGCACCAGCAGCTTGCGCACCTCGGCGCGGTGCGGCTGGTTCGGCGGCGTGTCGACGTCCAGTTGCACGGATCCGGCAACCCGCCCGTCCACGCGCGCCACCCACAACTTCACCGCCCCGCTTTCGACGCCAGGCAGCACCTTGCCGCGCCAGAACCCCTGCGCGTCGTCATGCGTGTACGGCAGCACGAAGCTGACGCTGGCCCCGCCCTGCACGCACGCGTGCAGCAAGGTGGCCAGCTCGGGGATGGCGGCCGCGGCGGCATCGGCCGTCAGCAGCGTCAATTCAAGGTTTGCAGGGGTCATGGCAGGCTCAGACGATGAAAAGCAGGTAGCGGGCGCCGCTGTGCGGCGGGGTGACGAAGGCGCTGGCGCCGAATAGCTGGTAGCGCAGGCAGTCGCCCGGCAGCAGGCGATGCGTGTGGCCGTCGGCCGTGACGGACAGCTCGCCGTCCAGCATCAGCAGATGGTGTTCAAGGCCGGGCCGTGGCGATTGGTCATAACTAATGCGGGCGTCGGCGGCCAGTTCGCAGGCCAGCACCTCGCCCGCCAGGCGCTGCGACGGCGGCGACACCGAGCGGCGGCGGAAACCCACGCTGTCATCCACCCACACCGCCTGCGCGGCCTGGGGCACATGGGCGGCAAAGTCGTCTTCGACCATCAGCATGAGGCGCGACATCGTCATGCCATGGGCGGCGCAAAGCTTGCCCAGCACGCTGGCGGTGGGACTGACCTCGCCATTTTCAAGGCGGGAGAGCGTGGCGCGGCTGATGCCGGCGCGGCCGGCCAGATCGTCCAGCGACCAGCCCCGGTCCTGGCGCAGTGTTTTTAGCCGGGCGGCCAGACGAAGGTCCAGCCCGGCATCGGCGGCGGCGGCGGTGTGTGGTTGTTCCATATCCGGGAATTTATTCCATATATGAAAACATGTCGACCGCGTGGTTTCCCCGATGCGCAATCCGTTCGCCCGCCGGACACTACGAGCGACCCGCGCCGGATTCGGCACAATAGCGGTCATGCACTTGGGCAAACACCTCTACATGACCATCTTTTGCGCGTTGACCTCCGGTTGTTCCCTTCCCTCGCTGGACAAGCGCAGCGTGTCGCAGGGACTTACCGATGAGGAAGCCGGCGCAACGCCGCTGGGCCGGGCGATCGCCCCACTGGCCGCCGCGCATCCCGGCAAGTCCGGCATCCACGCCCTCGCCGATCCCCTGGACGCCTTTGCCGCGCGCATGATGCTGGCGCGTGCGGCCGAACGCAGTCTGGACGTGCAGTACTACATCTGGCACGACGACATGACGGGCATCATGCTGTTCGAGGCGCTGCACGAGGCCGCCGACCGCGGCGTTCGCGTGCGTCTGCTGCTGGACGACAACGGCACGTCGGGACTGGACCGGACGCTGTCCGCGCTGGACGGGCATCCGAACATCGAGGTGCGGCTCTATAACCCTTTCACGCTGCGCTGGCCCAAGCCGCTTGGTTACCTGACGGACTTCAACCGGCTGAACCGCCGGATGCACAACAAGTCATTCACCGCCGACAACCAGGCCACCATCGTGGGCGGCCGCAACATCGGCGACGAGTACTTTGGCGCCACCGACGGCGTGCTGTTCAGGGACATGGACGTGCTGGCCATCGGCGCCGCCGTCAGCGACGTGTCGGGCGACTTCGACCGCTACTGGCGCAGCGATTCCGCCTATCCGGTGGAAGGCATCGTCCGGAAGGCCGCGTCCAACGAACTGGAAGAACTGGAGGCGGACGCGGCCGCGGTCGAACAGTCGCCCGAGGCCGCAGCCTATGCGCAGGCGATGCGCGACCTGCCCTTCATCCGGCAGTTGCTTGGCGGCGAACTGCCCCTGATCTGGGCGAGCACCCAAATGGTCAGCGACGATCCGGGCAAGACGCTGGGCACCGCGCCGCCCGAGGCGATGCTGCCGCACCAACTGCACGAGATCGTGGGCGAGCCAGCAAAGGAACTGCTGCTGGTGTCGCCTTACTTCGTGCCCACCGCCGCCGGCACGCAGGCGTTTGCCAAGATGGCGCGCAATGGCGTCAAGGTCCGGGTGCTGACCAACGCGCTGGAAGCCACCGACGTGGCGGTGGTGCATTCGGGCTACGCCAAGCGCCGCAAGGACTTGCTGGCCGCCGGCGTCGAGCTCTACGAAATGAAGCGCGCGGTGCAAGGCGTCGAGCGCAACAAGAGCATGGGTCCCTTCGGCAGTTCGGGCTCCAGCCTGCACGCCAAGACCTTCGCGGTGGATGGCGAGCGCGTTTTCGTCGGGTCGTTCAATTTCGATCCGCGCTCGGCGAGATTGAACACCGAGCTGGGATTCGTGATCGACAGCCCGGCGCTGGCGCGTGGCATCGAAGACGCCTTCGAGGAAGAACTGCCCCGCACCGCCTACCGCGTCATGCTGGATGAGATGGGCAAGCTCTACTGGCTGGAAGATCGCGACGGTCACACGGTGCGCCATGACCGCGAGCCCGGCGCCAGCATCTTGCAACGCGCGACCGTGTGGGTGGCGTCGCTGTTGCCGCTGGAGCCGTTGTTGTAGGGGTGGAAGTCAAACGCGACCCGGTCTACCGCAATCCGCAACAAGCGGAGTGGCCGTTTATTTCGCAAGGCGTAGACTGGACGCAGCGATTTTCCGCAGTGAATCTGCCGCCGTAAATTTGCCGCAGTAGTTCTCCATTCAACGACCATGACCACCACGCCCGCCGACGCCCTGCTCGCGCAGCAGGACTGGAACCGCGCCGTTGCCGACCTCGACGCGCACGGCAACGCTGTCCTGCCCGCCTTGCTGACGCCTGCGCAATGCATCGCGCTGTCGGACGCCTACGACCACGATGATCGCTACCGAAGCCGTATCGTGATGGCGCGTCACGGATTCGGGCGTGGCGAGTACAAGTATTTCCGCTATCCCTTGCCTGACCTGCTTGCCCGCCTGCGCGGCGCGCTTTATACCCAGCTGGCGCCCATCGCCAACCGATGGAACCGGCAGATGGGCATCGGCGTGCAGTACCCCGCAGATCACGCGGATTTTCTTGCGCGGTGCCACGCGGCCGGCCAGCGCCGGCCGACGCCATTGATCCTGCAGTACGGGCCGGGCGACTACAACTGCCTGCACCAGGACCTGTACGGCGAACACGTGTTTCCGTTGCAGGTGGCGGTGCTGTTGTCCACGCCGGACGTGGACTTCACGGGCGGTGAATTCGTCATGACGGAAACCGGCAGCCGAGAGCAGCGCGCCGACGTGCTGCCCCTGAAGCAAGGAGATGCGCTGATCTTCACGGTGAACCAGCGCCCGGTTCCCGGCGTGCGCGGATGGCGCAAGGTGGCCATGCGCCACGGCGTGAGCGAGCTGCGGTCGGGGCGCCGCCACACGCTGGGCATCATTTTTCACGACGCGGTGTGACATGACCCTGGACCTATTTGGCGGCGACGATCCCGCCCAGCATGGCCGCGTGACCATCGGCCCGCAATCCGTGGTGTTGCGCGGCTTTGCGCTGCCAACCGTTGACGCGCTGCTGGCCGGCGTGGACGACGTAACCGCGCAGGCGCCGTTCCGGCACATGGAGACGCCGGGCGGGTACACGATGTCGGTGGCGCTGACCAACTGCGGCGACTTGGGGTGGACGACGGACGCCCGCGGCTATCGCTACAGCCGCATCGACCCCGTGTCCGGACAGCCCTGGCCGGCGATGCCGCAGGCCTTCAGGCAGTTGGCGCAGGACGCGGCGCGGGAAGCCGGCTTTCCGGATTTTGCGCCCGATGCGTGCCTGGTCAACCGCTACGAACCCGGCTCGCGTCTGTCGCTGCACCAGGACCGCAACGAGCGCGATTTCAACGCGCCCATCGTGTCGGTGTCGCTGGGCATGCCGGCGATGTTTCTGTTCGGGGGAGACGACCGCGCGGACCGCGCGGCGCGGGTGCCGCTGTTTCACGGTGACGTCGTCGTGTGGGGAGGCGTGGACCGCCTGCGGTTTCACGGCGTGATGCCGCTGAAGGACCTGCCGCATCCGCGGCTGGGAAGCCAGCGCATCAACTTCACGATACGCAAGGCGGGATAGGGGCGCGCGGCCGCTGCCGGCGCCCCTGTGGAACCCGGTGGCCCGGGCCGTGGGGACAGCGCGGGCCGCGCGTTGCGAAGGCCGCCTGGGTTGCCCAGGTTGGCCCCGGATCGCTCACGCCGCGCGCAACTGCACACGCGGGAAATCCACCGGCACGTCGAACGCCACGTTCACGTAGTTGGTGAACAGGTTCAACGCCACATGCGCCAGGATCTCGACGATCTGCTCGTCATTGAAGCCGGCCGCGCGCACCGCCGCCACGTCGGTGTCGGCCACCTGGCCGTGCTGGCGCACTAGCTTCAGCGCGAAATCCAGCGCCGCGGCCGTCTGCGGATCGTCGGCGTGGCCGGCCTGGGCCGCAGCCATCTGTTCGGCAGTGGCGCCAGCCTTGCGGCCCAGCGCGGTGTGCGCGGCCAGGCAGTATTCGCAGCGGTTGCGGTCGGCGACGGCGACGGCGATCTTTTCCGTCAGTTGCGGGGGCAGCACGCCGCCGCCGAGGGCGCCGAACGCACCCCACATGCTTTTCAGGGCGGCGGGCGAGTTCGCGACTGCGCGGAACATGTTGGGGGTCGCGCCGAACGCGCCGTGGATCTGGTCAAGCAGCGCCTTGCTGGCAGCGGGAGCAACGGAGGAGTCGATGAGTTGAACGCGGGACATGATGTTTCCTTTCAGTGAGTTGATTCAATCGTTAAGGGAAAGGCGCCGGCTGGTTTCCTGCTGCCTTTGCGCCAGTATGGGCGGGCCGGGAGTAATATTGGGCACCTAACGTCCACGATTCATATCTATTCGTCCAAGACGCCATGACACCCTCGCTCGACCGTCTGTCCGCCCTGCTCGACCGGTTCCGCGTGCGGGCGCACCTGTTCCATGCCGGCCCGCTGTGCGGTCTGAACCGGTTCGCGCCCGAACCCGGGCGCGCCTTCCTGCACGTGCTGCGACGCGGCGACATGGAGGTCGCGCACCGGGCCGGCAGCGGTCTGCCCCGCCGGCTGCGCGTAGCCGAGCCGACGCTGCTGTTCTACGCACGCCCGGTGCACCATGAATTCCACAACCCGCCCGAGGACGGCTCGGATTTCACCTGCGCCACGCTGCACTTCGAAGGCGGCGACCACCATCCGCTGGTGCGCGCGCTGCCGCCGCTGATCGCGCTGCCGCTGGCGCGTGTTGACGGACTGGCGCAGGCGCTGGCGTTGCTGTTCGCCGAAACCGAACAGGTGCGATGCGGACAGCGGCTGCTGGCGGACCGCCTGTTTGAGGTGGTGTTGATCCAGCTGTTGCGCTGGCTGATCGACCATCCTGCCGAGGCCGGCATACAGATCGGGTTGATGACGGGTCTTGCCGAGCCGCGCCTGGCGCGCGCGCTGGTCGCCATGCACGAGCAGCCCGGCGCGGCCTGGACGCTGGCAGCGCTGGCCGGCCGTGCGGGCATGTCGCGCAGCGCCTTTGCCGCCGCGTTCAAGCACGTGGTCGGCCAGCCGCCGGCGGACTACCTGGCCGACTGGCGCCTGACGCTGGCGCAGTCGCGCTTGCGGGAAGGCATCGCCGTCAAGACGATCGCCGCCGAGCTGGGCTACGCGAACGCGTCGGCCCTGTCGCGCATCTTCAGCCAGAAGCTGGGCGCATCACCGCGGCAATGGCTGGATGCGCGGGCGGCGGAAAACTGAGCGGGCGGCAGTCGACGATGCAGCCTTTGGGGTCCGCCAGCGGGCGGTCCGGCGGTCCGGCGGTCCGAAGCTCCGGCGATCCGGCGCTCCGGCGGACCGGCTTTCCGCGACGCGTCCGTCCAACATGAGGGTTCACCATGTCTGGCGGCGGCCGCGCAGCGGACCTACTATTGCGCACCCCTCAGGCCTAACCCGTCGGACTGCCATGCGTACCCGCACTGCCTTCGCCCTGCTCTGCACCCTGACCTGCGCGTCCGTCCAGGCGGCCACGCCGCCCGACATCGTCGAAAATTCGCTGGGTATGACCTTCGTGCGTGTCCCGGCGGGCACATTCCAGATGGGCAGCGACGAAGGGGCCGACACGCTGGCCGCCGCGTATCCGCACTATCCGCCTGACCGCTACGCCCAGCTCTTTGACGAAGCGCCGGTGCACGCCGTTCGCATCACGCGGCCGTTCTACCTGGAGCGCACGGAAGTCACCGTGGGCCAGTTCCGGCGCTTCATCGAAGCGTCCGGCTACGTGCCGGAGTCCGAAGCCGACGGCACCGGCGGCTACGGCTACAACGCCGCGTACGATCCGGAAACGTCCGCGTCGGGCGACGCCTTCGAAGGCCGCGACCGACGGTATTCCTGGCGCAACCCGGGATTTGTGCAGGGCGACGATCACCCGGTGGTGAACATCAGCTGGAACGACGCGCAGGCGCTGGCGCAATGGCTGACCAGGACGGAAGGCCGCGTGTACCGCTTGCCCACCGAAGCCGAATGGGAATACGCCTGCCGGGCCGGCACGCGCACGCGCTACCAGAACGGCGACGACCCGGCCGCGATGCCTGACGTGGGCAACGGTTTCGATGCCGACGCCAGCCCGTTGTGGCCGAAGTGGCAGGCCTTTGCCTCGCCGCGCCACGACGGCAACACCTTCACCGCCCCGGTCGCCAGCTACGCGCCCAATGCGTTCGGCCTGTACGACATGCACGGCAACGCATGGGAATGGGTCGCGGACTGGTACGGCGAGGACTACTACGCCCACTCCCCGACTGATGATCCGCAGGGTCCGGAAGCCGGCAACGTGCGCGTGCGGCGCGGCGGCTCGTGGCATACGTGGGCGCTGTACACGCGCTCGTCGTACCGCAACTGGAACACGCAGGAAACGCGCTATCCGCTGGTCGGCGTGCGCCTGCTGCGCGAGGCCGACGCCGCCGACTGAGGTCAAAGACTTCCTGGTGGGTTAGCATGGCCGCACGATCCATTTGAAGAGAGTCCTGATATGCACACGCTGGGCCGTCTCGTCCTGCTGGTGAACGACTACGACACCGCCATCGCCTTCTACCGGGACAAGCTCGGGATGGAGGTGTCTGTCGACATGCCTGTCGGCCAGCAGCGCTATGTGCATCTGCGTCTGCACGATCAGCCCTCGGTGGGCATGTGGCTGCTGCAGGCCCAGACGCAGGCCCAGCGCGATCGCGTGGGCGACCAGACGGGCGGCCAGCCCGTCGGCGTGTTCTACACGGACGACGTGCTGCGCGATCACGCGCACTTCTCGGCCAAGGGCGTGCGCTTCACGCGCGAGCCCGTACAGGAAGAGACCGCCGCGTACGCCCACTTCATCGACCTGTACGGCAACGAGTTCGTGCTGGTCCAGTTAAAGCAGCCGGCGTAGCCGCGGGGTCTGCTCATGGCCTTCGATGCGACCCGCAAGGACTGGATCCGGCGTGCCGCGCCGTCCAGCCGCGTGGAGCGCATCGAGGCGTACTTCGGCGGGCATGGCTACGACATGCACCGCCACGACACCTACGCCATCGGCCGCACCCTGGCCGGCGTGCAAAGTTTTCATTACCGGCGCGGCATGCAGCACAGCCTGCCGGGCGGCACCATCGTGCTGCATCCCGACGAAGCGCATGACGGCCAGGCCGGCACCGACGCGGGCTTTCATTACCGGATGATCTACGTGGAGCCGGCGCTGATCCAGCAGATCCTGGGCGGCCGGCCGCTGCCGTTCATCCGCGACGGCATCAGCGCCGATCCGCGGCTGTACGCGGCCAGCGGCGCGCTGCTCCAGGCCACGGGCCAGGACATCGATCCGCTGCAGGAAGACGACGCGCTGTTTGAACTGGCGCACGCGCTGTGCGCCGCCGCGGGCCGCAGAACCGGCCGGCGCGCGCCCGATTACGCCGCGGCCGAACGCGCCCGGCAGTTCATCCATGCATCGTTGGACCAGCCGATTCTGCTGGACGACCTGGCGCGCGCGGCGGGCACGGATCGCTGGAGCCTGTCGCGCGATTTCCGCGCGCTGTTCGGCACCAGCCCATACCGCTACGTGATGCTGCGGCGCCTGGACCTGGCGCGCCGGCTGATCGCGGTGGGCACGCCGCTGGCGCAGGCTGCCGCCGACGCAGGCTTCACCGATCAAAGTCACCTTACGCGCCGCCATGTGCAGGCCTATGGCATGGCGCCCGACCGCTGGCGGCGGATGCTGAACGGCTGACGCGCGGCCCCGGCGCGCAACGGAAAAAGCTGCTCGATCGTACAAGACGGCGCGCCCGGCGCCGCCGTATCGTGGGGCTTTCCATCCCCATGAGCCCGCCATGTCCCTCCCTGCTTCCATCAATCTGGCCGCCAAGCTGGCCCTGATCCACGACCACTGGATGCCCAAGGTCATTGCCGAGATGAACGACTACCAGTTCAAGCTCGTCAAGCTGAAAGGCGATTTTGTCTGGCATTCGCACGCCGACACGGACGAGACGTTCATCGTCATCGCGGGCCATCTGCGGATCGCGCTGCGTGACGGCGAGATCGCGCTGGGTCCCGGTGAAATGACCGTGATCCCCAAGGGCGTGGAGCACAAGCCCTGTGCGCCGCAGGAAGTGCAGCTCATGCTGATCGAGCCGCGCGGCGTCGCGAACACCGGCGACGAAGGCGGGCCGCGCCGTGCGCCCAACGACGTATGGATCTGATCGGCCGCGTTTGCTAACGTGTGGCCCAACAGTGATGCCACCACAGGAGGAAACCATGTCCAAAGTCATGCTTGTCACCGGCGGCAGCCGCGGCATCGGGGCTGCCATCGCCAAGCTGGCCGCCCGCCGCGGGTACGCGGTCGGCGTCAATTACCACGCCAATGCCGATGCCGCAGAGGCGGTCGTGGACGAGATCACCCGAGACGGCGGCAAGGCCGTCGCGATTCAGGCGGATGTCGCCCAGGAGGACCAGGTGCTGCGCATGTTCCGCACGCTGGACGAGCGCCTGGGTCGCATCCACGCGCTGGTCAACAACGCCGGCATCCTGGAAAAGCAGATGCGCGTCGAGGACATGGATGCCGCCCGGCTGCACCGGGTGTTGTCCACCAACGTGGTCGGCGCATTCCTGTGCGCACGCGAAGCCGTGCGGCGGATGTCGCCGCGCCACGGCGGCCAGGGCGGCGCCATCGTCAATGTGTCATCGGCCGCGGCGCGGCTGGGATCGCCCAACGAATACGTGGACTACGCCGCGTCCAAGGGCGCGATGGACACGCTGACCATCGGGCTGTCCAAGGAAGTCGCTCCCGAAGGCATCCGCGTGAACGGCGTGCGCCCCGGCACGATCTACACCGAGATGCACGCCAGCGGCGGCGAGCCGGGCCGCGTCGACCGGCTGAAAAGCGTCATCCCGCTGCGCCGCGGCGGCACCGTGGAAGAAGTGGCCGGGGCGGTGATGTGGCTGTTTTCGGACGAGGCCGGCTATACCAGCGGCTCGTTCATCGAGGTATCGGGCGGCAATTAGCGGGCGGCAATTAGCGGGCGGCCCGGCAAGACTGCGCCGGGCGGATCCGCTTCCGGTGTCTACGGCGATCCCTTGTCATCCGTCGAGATCACGCGCTTTTCCTGGCTTGCGGAAATGCGCGCCTCGACGCGCCGCAGCACGGCCAGCACAAACAGCGCCATCAGGGTGCTGACCACGGCGGTGGCCTCGCGGCCCATGCCGGCGGCCACGCCAATGGCGGCGGTCATCCAGATGCTGGCCGATGTGGTGAGGCCATGGATTTCGCGCTCGGCGCCCAGCTTGATGATGGCGCCCGCCCCCAGAAAGCCGATGCCCGCGATCACGCCTTGCAGCACGCGGCTCAGGTCTCCGACTTCCATGCCGCCCTGCAACGGCACCAGCACGAAGATGGCCGCGCCCAGCGCCACCAGCATGTGCGTGCGCAGCCCGGCATCCTTGCCTCTGCGTTCCCGTTCGTAACCCAACAGGCCGCCCAGC
Organism: Achromobacter sp. ACM05; assembly: GCF_019218915.1. Lineage (NCBI taxonomy): Bacteria > Pseudomonadati > Pseudomonadota > Betaproteobacteria > Burkholderiales > Alcaligenaceae > Achromobacter > Achromobacter sp. ACM05. Next base: position 2,019,935 of record NZ_JAHUWQ010000001.1, on the reverse strand, counting down.
AGGACGGCCATGCTTAAGCGCAGCACAATGCGTGTTGCCTCCGCCACATCGGGAATATCGGCAAATTCAGTACGCACTGCAGTCCAGATTTCCAGCCAGATTTGCGACATCGACGAGTCCTTGGATCCGAGGAGAAACCGAGCATAGCAGGCGGCGCGCGGACGCGGCGCACCTTCGCGTCTTCAAAAATTCTGCCCTGGATCCCACAGCGCCGCGCATCCGGTTTACAACGTCTGCAAGGCCGCGCCGACCGGCGCGCATCGACAGGAGCGCTACATGGATTTGCAGCTGGCGGGTAAACGCGTCCTCATCACGGGCGCCTCCAAGGGCATCGGCCTGGCGTGCGCCATCGCGTTTGCGCGGGAAGGCGCCGAGCCGGTACTGGTTGCGCGTGACGATGCCGCGCTGCATGACGCCACGGCGGCAATCCGCGAGCAGACGGGGCGGCAGGCCGGCGCGGTGACGCTGGATCTGGCGCAACCCGGCGCGGCCGAGCGCCTGTGCAAGGAAACGGGGCCCGTCGACATCCTGGTGAACAATGCCGGCGCCGTGCCGGGCGGCGCGCTGGATCAGGTTCAGGACGAACGCTGGCGCGCGGGCTGGGAGTTGAAGGTGCACGGCTACATCAGCATGGCGCGCCACTACTATCCGGCGATGCGCGACGCGGGGTCGGGCGTCATTGCCAACATCATCGGCATGGCGGGCTCGGCGCCGCGCGCCGATTACATCTGCGGCGCGGCGGCCAACGCCTCCCTCATTGCATTCACGCGAGCGCTGGGCGGCGAATCGCCGCGCCACGGGGTGCGGGTGTTCGGCGTCAATCCGTCGCGCACGCGCACCGATCGCGTGCTGACGCTGGCGCGGCAACGCGCGCAGGCGCGCTGGGGCGATGAATCGCGCTGGCAGGAAACACTGTCGGATCTACCGTTCGGGCGGCTGATGGAGCCGGGCGAGGTGGCCGACATGATCGTCTTCGGCGCCTCGCCGCGCGCGGGTTATCTGAGCGGAACCGTGATCGACCTGGATGGCGGCGAACAGTACGCCACGCACGGGCGTTGATGCCCGGCGCGGCGGATGCGCGTCAGGCGCCCGCCGCCTGCCGGCACATCGATCGGCAATCGCGCGCCAGCGCCTCAGGCAGCTTGCGCCCGCCAGCCCGCCAGCAGCGCCGGCAACTCGCGCATATCGGTGAACACGTGCGACACGCCCACGTTGCGCAGCGCCTGCGCGCCGCTGTGGCCGAGTTCGCCGGGGCTGTAGCCGAATACGGTGGCGCCGGCGGCCACGCCTGCTGTTGCGCCGGTGACCGTGTCCTCGACGATTGCGCAACGCTTCGGGTCCACGCCCAGCGCCTGCGCGGCCGCCAGGTACACGTCCGGAAACGGCTTGCTGCGCGGCATCTCGTGGCCGCTGAAGACGCGCCCATCGAAGCAGTCGGCGATGCCCACCTTGGCCAGTTGCAGCTCGACCTTGCGTCGGTCCGCGCCCGATGCCACGGCGATGCGCCCATCCAGCGCTTCGTGCAAGGCGCGCACGGCGTCGGGCGCCCCGGGGATCTCGACGAGATCGCGGTCCAGCGCGTCGTTGCGGCGTTGGCGGAACTGGTCGAACCATGCCTGATCGATCGTGGCGCCGGTGCGCGCCTCGATCAGCGGCAGTTCGTCCTTGACCGCCTTCCCGGTAAAGATCTGCATTGTCTCGGCGTGCGTGATGCCCCAGCCCAATTCATTGAGCATCTCGGTCAGCACGCGGCTGGTGATGGGTTCGGAATCGACCAGGACACCGTCGCAGTCGAACAGCACGGCGTCAAAGGGAAAATCAGTCATTGCGGGCAGCGGGGGGAGTGTCGATGAAGCCGGTAAGCATACTGCACGGCAACTGACCGCCGGCTGGTGCGGCCCAGCGGACAGCAAGCGGCGGAGTGCCCGGGCGCGCCGGACTGGCTAAGCTGTGGATTCGTGCCGGCGGCGGGTAACGCCTGGCCGCCAGGACGATTGCCCCGCGCAAGACGATGCACATGAACATGACCACGCCCAAGACCCCGATCCCTTCCATGACGCGCCCCGGACCATGACCACGCCCGCCTCCCGCCCGCTCGGCGAATACGACTGGATACGCATCGCGCAGGACCTGGACGCGCAGGGCTGGGCGCTGCTGCCCGCGCTCTATGCGCCGGCTGACGCACGCGCGCTGGCAGCGCTGCAAGGCCTGCCCGATCCCCTGCCGGCGCCGCTGGCCAGCCTGCGCACCGATCTCTACGCGCGCCTGCTGCCGGTGGCGCGCGCCTGGGCAAGCGCACTGGACGTGGATGTCTCCTACCCGGACGATCTGCCCGCCTACCTCCAGCAGAACCGCCTTTCAGGACAATCGCGCAGCCTTTCCGCGATCCAGCGCCTGGACGCACCCGGCTACCAGCCGCTGCTGCAGCATGCCGACGGCGCCTGCGTGTTTCCGCTGCGGCTGATCGTGCTGCTGTCCGAGCCCGGCGTGGATTTCACGGGCGGCGAACTTGTCATGACCGAGCAGCGTCCGCGCATGCAGTCGCGCCCGATGGTGCTGCCGTTGGGCCTGGGCGATGGGGTGGTGATCGCGACGTCGCACCGGCCCGTATCGGGCTCGCAGGGCGTCTACCGCGTCACGGAGCGCCAGGCCGTCAGCCGGGTGCGCAGCGGCGAACGCGTGGGCCTTGACCTGATGCTGCACGACGCGCCGTAACGGGCAGTAGCGCTGTGCACGTCTTCGCGAACGGCCTCCCAAGAGCTGACCCAGGAGCTGACCCACGTGGCGCCCCACCAGCCCGCACAACCCGCTTTCAGTTTTCCGCCGTGATGTTGCCGTCGGCCACGACCTTGGCAAACACCGCCGTCTGCGCCTTGATGAACGCGCGGAACTCGTCCTGGCTCATCGGCTGCACTTCGCCGCCCAGTTCACGGATGCTGGCCACGAATTTCTCGTCCTTCAGGCTGCGGTCGATGGCGGCCGCCAGCTTCTGCTGCACCTCCGGCGGCGTGCTGGCCGGCACGAAGACACCAAACCAGTTTTCCAACGCATAGTCCTTGAGCGGCGCGTATTCGGCCAACGCAGGGATGTCCGGCGCGAACGACGCGCGCTTGGCGGACGTGACCGCCAGCGGCTTGACCTTGCCGCTCTTGATGAACGGCAAGGCGCCCGCCAGGCTGACGAACGTGAGGTCCACGCTGCCCGCCGCCACGTCCACCAGTTGCGCCGCGGCGCCCTTGTACGGCACATGCACCATCTTGATGCCCGCCAGCGACTGCAACAGCTCGCCGTTCAGGTGCTGCGGGTTGCCCACGCCGCTGGTCGCGTACGTCAGCTTGTCGGGATGGGCGCGGCCATAGGCCACCAGTTGCTCGACGTTGGCCACCGGCAGCTTGGGATTGGCGACCAGCACGTTCGGCACACGGGCGATCAGCGCGACAGGCGCCAGGTCCTTCTCCGGCTGGTACTGCATCTTGCTCTTGAAGACGAGCGGGTTGATGGCGGTCTCGCCGGCCGATCCCAGTAGCAGCGTGGCGCCGTCAGGCGCGGAACGCACCACCGCCGTCGCGCCCAGCATGCCGCTGGCGCCCGGCTTGTTCTCCACGACCACGCCCTGAGGCAGTTCGCTGCGCAGGCGCTCGGCCAGCAGCCGGCCCATACCGTCCACGCCCCCGCCCGCGGCAAAGGGCACGATCAGGGTGATCGGGCGGTTGGCTGGCAAGTCGGCGGCCTGCAGAGGGGTCGAGGCGGCGAGCGCCAGGGCCGCGGCGGCGGCCAGGGTACGGATGGGGGGCATGTCTGTCTCCTATGGGGCCATAGCGTCAATGCGCGGCCGGGTTTGTCCTTAATTGCATTTTATGCAGTCAATATGCAAAACTGGCAGCTATGGAAAACACCAATGCCCCGCTCCGTCGCGCACACTTCACGCTGAATGGCGCCTCGTACAGCTGCCTGGACCTGCCGGCTGAATACGGCGCGGACTACTTCCGGCTGCCGGTCGTGCTGCGCCTGTTGCTGGAGAACGCGCTGCGCAACATGCAGGGCGCCGAACGCGACGCCGCCGTCGCCGCGCTGTTCGGCTGGCTGGCGCACGGCACCAGCGAATCCGAAATCGCCTTTCAACCGGGCCGCGTGCTGATGCACGACACCACCAGCACGCCCGCTCTGGTCGACATTGCCGCAATGCGCGACGCGCTGGCCGAGGCCGGCGTTGACCCGGCGGTCCTGAACCCCATGCTGCCGGTGGACGTGTCGGTGGACCATTCGCTGGCCGTCGAAGCCTATGCGCGCAGCGATGCCGCGCAAGCCAACCTGGACCTCGAACTGCGGCGCAATGCCGAGCGCTACCGCTTTCTGCGCTGGGCCTCCAAGGCCCTGTCGAACGTGCGCATCCACCCGCCGGGCACCGGCATCATGCACACCATCAACCTGGAGCAACTGGCCACGGTGGTCTGCCAGCAGCCAGGCCCCGACGGCACCGCCCTCTATCCCGACATGATGATCGGCACCGACAGCCACACGCCGATGATCAACGGCATCGGCGTGCTGGGCTGGGGCGTGGGCGGACTGGAAGCGCAGACGGTCATGTTCGGCATGCCCACGATGCTGCGCATTCCCGACGTGATCGGCGTGCGGCTGACCGGCGCGCTCCAGCCCGGCGTCACGGCCACGGACCTGGCCTTGACCGTCACCCAGCGCCTGCGCGTCATCCACGTGTCCGGCGAGTTCGTTGAATTCTTCGGGCCCGGCGTGGCCACGCTGCCCGCCGGCAGCCGCTGCGTTGTCGCCAACATGGCGCCCGAATACGGCGCGACCACGGGCTACTTCCCGATCGACGGCGAAACGCTGGCCTACCTGCGCCAGACCGGCCGCGCCGACGATCAGATCGCGCGTGTGGAGGCCTACGCGCGTTGCACCGGCATCGCGCTGGACCCCGATGCCGAGCCCCGCTACACCCGTGTGGTCGACATCGCGCTGGATGCCGTGCAGATGCACGTGGCCGGTCCCAAGCGTCCGCAGGATCTGCATCCCTACGGGCAGACGCGCGAAATTCTTGCGGCGCTGGATTTCACGCCGCGCGCGCCGTCCGCCCTGCCCCGCCACGCCATCGCCATTGCCGCGATCACCAGTTGCACCAACACGTCCGATCCGCGCCTGTTGACGGCCGCCGGGCTGCTGGCCCGCAAGGCCCGCGGGGCCGGGCTACGGCCGCCGCACTGGGTCAAGACGTCACTCGGCCCCGGCTCCCCCGCCGCCGCCGAATACCTGGCGCGCGCCGGTCTGCTGGAAGACCTGGCCGCCGTGGGCTTTGACATCGTCGGCTACGGGTGCACCACCTGCATCGGCAACTCCGGTCCGCTGCCGCCCGTCGTGCGGGAGGCGCTGGCCGACGGCGCCATCCACCCGGTGGCGGTGCTGTCCGGCAACCGCAATTTCACGGGCCGGATCCATCCGGATCTGGACCTGGGCTTTCTGATGTCGCCGCCGCTGGTCATCGCCTTTGCGCTGGCCGGCGACGCGGAAAGAGACCTGAGCCGCGAGCCGGTCCAGGTGACGCCCGACGGGCGCGCGGTTCACCTGTCCGAGCTATGGCCGACGGAAGCCGAGATCGACGCCGCGCTGGCCGCAGGGCAGCGTCCCGACGACTATCGCGCCGCGTTCAAGATCGCCAGCGCGAACCCGGCCTGGCAGGCCCTGCAATCGCCCGCGTCGGCGCGGTTTCCGTGGGACGCTGCGTCCACCGCGCTGCGCCGCCCGCCCTTTGCCAGCACCGAGGCCGGCAGTCAACTGGGCCGCTACACCGCGCATCCACTGCTCGTCGTGGGCGACGACGTCACGACCGACCACCTGTCGCCCGCCAGCGCCATCCCGCCCGACAGCCTGATCGCGGACTTCCTGGTCGAACGCGGCGACGACCGCAACGACCTGAACGTATTCGCATCGCGCCGCGGCAACTGGGAAGTCATGATGCGCGCCGCGTTCTACAGCAAGAGCCTGACCAACCTGCTCTGTCCCTCCGCCCCCGTCGGCCACACCCTGCACGCACCCAGCGGCCGGCTGGAACCCATCTGGGACGCCGCCGCGCATTACGCGAAGGCGTCGCAGCCCGTCGTGCTGGTGGCGGGCGCGCGCTTCGGCACAGGCTCGTCGCGCGACTGGGCGGCCAAGGGCCAGCGGCTCTTGGGCATCCGCGCGGTGCTGGCGGTCAGCTTCGAACGCATCCACCGGTCCAACCTGATCGGCATGGGCATCCTGCCGCTGCGCCTGCCCGACGGGGTGACACCCGCGACGCTGCGGCTGCAGCCGGGCGACCGGATCGAGATCGACGTCGAGGCCGCCGCGCTGGCGCCCCGCGCCGCCATTCCCGTGCGCGTCCTGCGCGCCGATGGCCGGATCGAGGCGCTGACCGCCACCGCGGCGGTTGAGACCCGGCTGGAGATCCGGCTGTTGCAGATGGGCGGCGTCATTCCCGCTATCCTGTCGGACACCATTTCATCGGCCGTCCGCCACCCATGAGCGCGCAAACCAATACCGTCACGAAGATCCTGGACCTCATCAAGGAAGACCGTCTGCAGGAGGGCGCGCACCTGCGCGCGCAGAAGATCGCCGACCGCCTGCGGCTGTCGCGCTCGCCGGTCAACGATGCGCTGGGTATTTTGGAGCAGCACGGTGTGGTGGCGCGCAAGCCCAACCGCGGGTACTTCCTGCTGCGCGACTTCGATGTCGCGGGCGACGCCCCCGCCGACATCACGCCCCCATCGGCGGACGACATCGTCACGCAGACGTACTTTGCGCTTGCCGACGAACTGCTGCGCGGCGAACTGCCGATGCAGTGCAGCGAAGCGCAGCTGCGCACGCGCTACGCGCTGACCAATGCGCAAACGCAGGCGCTGCTGGGCCGCATTTCGCAAGAGGGCTGGGCGCAGCGCCGGCCCGGATACGGCTGGGAATTCTCGTCCATGATGACGACGCCCGACAGCCTGCTGCAGTCCTACCGGCTGCGGTTGGCGCTGGAGCCGGCGGCGCTGCGCGAGCCCGGCTTTCGCATCGAAAAATCCGTGCTGGCGCGCTGCCGCGCCGCGGAAATGCACCTGCTGAACGGCGGCATCGCCACCGACACCGCAGACCAGCTCCACGATCGCGGCGTGCGCTTTCATGAATCGCTGGTGGAAGCCTCCGGCAATCCGTTCTTCATCGACACGATCAAACGCGTCAATCGCGTACGCCGCCTGCTGTCCTACCGCTCGATGCAGGACCGCAGCCGCTACCAGCAGCATTGCGACCAGCACCTGGCCATCCTGGACCTGCTGGAACGCGAACGCAACGACGAGGCGGCCGAGGCGCTTTCGGCCCACCTGCGCAGCACGCTCGACAACCTGGCCCGCATCAGCGGCATCCTGACTTCGTAGGGCCGCGCGTGGCGCGGCCGTTTTCAACTGGCAAAAAGAGGCTCGCGCCATGCATGTCTATATCGGTTCCCGGACCACCCGGGAACGCAATGCCCGCGGCGAGGGCATCAGCGTGTTCGACTACGCGCCCGAGACGGGAACGCTGACGCTCAAGCAGGTCGTGGGGGGTCTGCACAATCCGTCGTATCTGCTGCCGCATCCGTCGCTGCCGATCCTGTACACCGTGCACGGCGACAGCAGCGAGGTCAGCGCGCTGCGCCGCGATGCGCATGACGGCACGCTGACGCCCTGGCATACGCAGGACTGCCAGGGCCGCAATCCCGTCCATCTGGCGCTGGGGCCGTCGGCCCGCTATCTGATGGTGTCCAACCATCTGACCGGCACGCTGGCGGTGCTGCCCGTAGCGGCGGACGGCGCGCTGCAAGCCGTGTCGCAGACGGTGCCGCTGGCCGGCGAACCGGGGCCGCACCGCAAGGAGCAGCCATTTTCCAAGCCGCATTTCAACGTGCTCGACCCGTCGGGCAAGTATGTAGCGGTGCCGGACAAGGGGCTGGACCGGGTGTTCCTGTATCCCGCCGACGCGCATGGGATCGGCGCGCAGCCTGCCAGCGTTGCGACGTCGCGCGAGGGCGCGGGCCCACGCCATGCGGTCTTTCATCCATCAGGGAAATGGCTGTACGTCGTCAACGAGTTGGACAACACGGTCACGGCCTATGCCGTGGAAGCAGGCGCGCTGCGTCCCTTCCAGGTGCTGTCCACCCTGCCCGACACCTATACCGGCAACAGCCGCGCCGCCGGCATTGCGCTGGACGCCGATGGCCGGCACCTGTATGCGTCGAATCGGGGTGACGACAGCATTGCGGTGTTTCGCGTGGACGCATCCACCGGTCGACTGACCACCGTGCAGCATGCCCGCACGCACGGCAAGACACCGCGCTTTTTCACGCTGTCGCCCGACGGCCGGTTTGTCTTCGCGCTGAACGAAGACAGCGACACGCTGCAGCGGTTTCGTGTCGATCCGGCCAGCGGCATGCTGGCGCACGACGGCTACGCGCTGTCCGTCGGCAGCCCGGTGTGCATGGTGTTTGCCGGCGCTTAGAAGTCCATCGACGCCGACAGCATGAGGGTGCGCGGCACGCCTTGTGAGATCGTGCCGTACGAGGCCACGCCGGACCAATAGGCGCGGTTGAACACGTTGACGACGTTGGCGCGCAGCGTGACGTCCCGGCCTTGGACCTTGAGCGCATAGCGCGCGCCCAGGTCGAACGTCGTCCACGACGGCACCGACTGCGTGTTGGCCTGGTTGATGTATTCGCGTCCGGTGTAGACCATGCCGCCCGTCAAGGTCAGCCCCGTCACCCACGGCGTGTCCCACTCGGCGCCCAGGTTGACGGCGACGGTGGGCACGCCCACGGGCCGGTTGCCCTGCGTGGCCGCGCTGTTGGTGCGCGTCAGCTCCCCATCCAGGAAGGTCACGCCGCCCAACAGGCGCACGCCGCGCATCGGTTCGCCGGACACATTCAATTCCAGCCCGCGGTTGCGTTGCTCGCTATCGGCCGCATACACGCCGTTCGTGAGCTGCCCGCTGGGCTTGGTGATCTCGAAGGCGCTCAGCGTCACCATCGCGTTGTCCAGCTCCACCTTGACGCCCACTTCCTTCTGCTTGGCCTTGTACGGCTTGAAGACCTCTCCCGCGTTGGTGGCGGTGGCGGGCGCCACGTCGCCCTTGCTCAGCCCCTCGATGTAGTTGGCGTAGAACGAAACGTTGTGCCAGGGCTTGATGACCAGCCCGGCCAGCGGCGTGGTCGCGCTTTCGTCGTAGCTGACCGTCCGCACACCCGTGGCGCCGTTGAAGTTGCGCGATTCGATGCGCTGGTGGCGCAGGCCCAGCGTCAATTGCGCGCGCTCGTCCAGGATGCTGAGCGTATCGGCCAGCGCCAGGCCGGACAGATCCGACGACGACACCTTGGGCACGTTGGCCGGCGCGGGAATGTGCTGCTCCGGGCGCGTGATCGGGTGGTAGATGTTGGACGTGAGCGGGGTGCCGTTCACGCTGGCCTGCAGATTGCGGTCGCTGTAAAGGCTGCCCATGAAGCTGATCGCGTGGCGCACGGGCCCCGTGTCCAGCTTGGCGCGCAGCCCGGCGTTGTAGGTGCTGCGGTTGACCTGAAAGCGGAAGTTGTTGGGCGTCACCACGGTGTCGCCGGCCTCGTTCACGATGGTGGGCGTCTGGTCCGACAGGCGCGACACGCTGGTGTCCGAGCCGCCCGCGTCCGCGAACACCGTCAGGCGGTCGCTGATGTCGTATTCCACGCGCAGCAGCGCCGACTGGCCGTCGGACTTCCACCAGCCCCACGGTTGCGTGGCGTTGCGGCGGCCATCCGGGGCACGCGGCACGGCAATGCCCGGCGCCACCAGAAACGGTCGCGTCGGCGCGTCGATCTTCTCGTGCTGCGTCAGCAGATCCAGCGAGGCGCGCAGCCGTTCGCCCTGGTAATCCAGCGACAGCGCGCCGATGGTCGTGCGCGAACTCATGTTGTCCAGGGGCGTGTCGCCCTGCCGCTGCATGCCGTTGACCCGCACACCCCATTCCCCCGCGTCGCCAAACCGGCGGCTCAGGTCGACTCGCGCGCCGAATTGCGAGTCGCCGACGTAGTCGGCCGACACGCGGGTCAGGTCCTCGGGCAGCGAGCGCTTGGGCACCATGTTGATGACGCCGCCCACGCCGCTGTTGGGCGACATGCCGTACAGCAGCGCCGCCGGCCCCTTCAGCACTTCCACGCGCTCGATGTAGTCGGTGAAGACGTGGTAGTTGGGCGCCACGCCATAGACGCCGTCAAAGGCGATTTCGCCGAGGTTGCCTTCGCCGATGGGAAAGCCGCGGATGTAGAACGAATCGGTCACGCCGCCGATCTGGCCGGTAAAGCGCACGGACGGCTCCACCGTCAGCGCGTCGGCCAGCGTCACGGCCTGACGGTTCGCCAGCAATTCCGACGTGTAGCTGGTGACATTGAACGGCGTGTCCATCACGTCGCGGTTGCCCAACAGGCCCATCCGCGCGCCGCGCGCCACCTGGCCGCCGGCAAATTCCGCCGGCAGCGCGGAGGGGCTGATGCCCGCTCCATCGACGGTGACCGCGGGCAGCACCGTGGTCTCGCCGGCGGCCACCGGCAGCCTGCGCAGCGAATAGGCGCCGCCGCCCTGTTCGGCCAGCGCGTAGCCCGATCCGGACAGCAGGCGGGCGAACCCCTCTCGCACCGTGTAGGCGCCCTGCAGACCGTCGCTGCGCTGGCCCGCGACCAACGCGGGATCGAACGACAGCGGCACGCCCGCACTGGCGGCGAACTGCGCCAGCACGTCGCCAAGCGGTCCAGGCGCGATGGCATAGGACTTGCGCGGCGCGGCGCTGGCTGTCTCGGCCGCGAACGTGGCCGCCGGCATTCCCGAGGCCGCAAGCAGCGCCAGCCCCAGGCCGGCGGCCCGGACCAGCGACGCCGCGGGCGACAGGACGGCAAGGCCGCGCGGCAGGCGGGGCGATCGGGAGAGTCGGGAAACCATGTAACGATCCTTCGTGGGGTTGGGGTAACGCGCATGTCGCGGCGGTTCACCCGGTACACCGGACGAAGCGGAAAAAAGTGTCAGCCGATCGGCGATTAATTTGTAACAGCGGCGCGCGGCGCAACCGTCGTCCACCACGGAGTCACGCGGCTGACGCGAACCGGCAGGGTCTTTTGCAGCAGGCGCAGGCTGGCTTCGATGTCGTTCAACGGAAACGCCCCCGACACGCGCAGGTCAGCCACCGCGGGATCGCAACGCAGCACGCCGTGGCGGTAGCGTCCCAGCTCGTCGACCAGATCGGCCAGCCGCCAGTTGCGCGCGGCCAGCATCCCGTCCGCCCACGACGCCGCCAAAGCATCGGCCGGCCCCGGCGTCCGGACGCCGTTCGCGGTGAAGACGGTCTGCTCGCCCGCCTCCAGCACCATGGCGCCGGCGTCCGCTTGGGCGGGCCGGACCTCGACCGCGCCCTCGTACACCGCCACGCGGACGCTGGCGCCCTCGTCGCGGACCATGAAGCGCGTGCCCAGCGCGCGCAGGACGCCCTGGGTCGTCTGCACCAGGAACGGGCGCGGCGCCGGCGCGGGATCGCGTCCCGTCGTCAGCAGGATTTCGCCCGCGCGCAGCCACAGCATGCGTTGCGTCGGGGTGTAGTCGACGTCGACGGCGCTGGCCGTGTTGAGCACCAGTTGCGTGCCATCGGCCAGTTCGACGCGGCGCTGCTCGCCCGTCGCCGTGCGCAGGTCCGCGCGCCATTCGCGCCAGGGCAGCTCGCGCACGCCCAACCACGCCGCCGGACCCAGCACCAGCAGCCCCGCCAGCGCGCGCACGGCCTGGCGGCGTCCGGCGCGGTCCGCCTGCCGCAGCGCTTGCCCGCCGATCCGCGGCGGCACCTGGCCAAACCCGCGCAGCATCGCCTCGGCGCGTTGCCAGGCGGCTTCATGGTCGGCGCTGCGCGCCCGCCAGCGCGCCAGCGCCGCGCGATCCGCCGCTGAGAGTGTCTCGGACTGCAAACGCACCAGCCAGCCGGCCGCTTCGTTGAGGATGGCGGGGTCGATGACCGCGTTCACGCCGCGTCCGCCTGATACGCGATCAGGCACGCGGCAAAGGCGGCCTGCATATGGCGCTTGACCGTCGACAGCGACACGCGCTGCTTGCGCGCGATCTCGTCATAAGCCATGCCGTCGAACTGCGACAGCAGAAAGACTTCCCGCGTGCGGGCGGGCAGCGAACGCAGGGCGGCGTCGATGGCGTGCAGCGTTTCCAGGATCAGGGCGCGCGCCTCGGGCGATGGGGCCTCGGCCTCGGGCACGTGCGCCACGGCGGCCAGGTAGGCGTCTTCCACCGCGCGGCGGCGCCAATGGTCCGCCACCAGGCCCTTGGCGATGTGGGTCAGCAGCGCGCGCGGCTCGGCGCCGGTGTCGTCGCGGCGCCGGCCCGCCATCAGCCGCACGAAGGTGTCGTGCGCCAGGTCCGCGGCGTCGAAGGAACTGCCCAGCTTCTTGCGCAGCCACATCGAGAGCCAGCCGTGGTGTTCGCGATAAAGCTGGGTGACGTTGTCGGCGGATGGGGATAGCGGCGCAGGCAAGGCGCACCTCGGCATATGTGCAAATAGGAATTGTTCTTATTCTATACGAGCCTCCTGTCCGCGCACGCGCGCCCGAGTGCTGGGATAGAATCGGTCACCTACCCCGCCACCCTATCGAGTGCCATGCAGAACGACCCGTCCAAGCCTCTATTCCTTGCCAGCGGCGGGGAAATGGGCGCACGAGTCAGCCGCCACGACTGGTCTGCCACGCCGCTCGGTCCCATCGCTTCCTGGCCCGCCTCGTTGCGCATTGCCGCGAGCATGGTGCTGTCGTCCCGGTTTCCGTCCTGCCTGGTCTGGGGCCCCGAGCTCATCTCGATCTACAACGACGCGTTCGTCCCCATCCTGGGCGCCAAGCCCGACGCGCTGGGCTGCCCGTTCGATGAGATCTGGCGCGAAGCCTGGTCGCTGATCGGCCCGATCGCCGAACGCGCCTACGCCGGCGAGGCCACCTTCATCGAGGATTACCCACTCGTCGTCCACCGATACGGCCGCGCCGAGATGGCCAACTTCACGTTCTGCTACAGCCCCGTGCGCGATGAAAACGGCAATGTCGCCGGCATGATCGACACCGTCATTGAAACCACCGCGCGGGTCGGCGCCGAAAAGGCCCAGGCCGACGCGCTGCGCCTGACCGAAGAGGCCCTGCGCCAAAGCCAGAAGATGGAAGCCATCGGCCAGTTGACGGGTGGCGTCGCGCATGACTTCAACAATCTGCTGACGGGAATCTCCGGCAGTCTGGATTTTCTGTCCCAGCGCCTTGCGCAGGGGCGGACCGATGACCTCGCCCGTCACATCGCGGTGGCAAAAGGCGGCGCCGACAAGGCGGCCATCCTGACGCGCCGCCTGCTTAATTTTTCGCGCCGCCACCCGCTTGAGCGCACGGCGGTGGACATCAACCACGTCATCGCCGACATGGAGGCGCTGATCACGCGCAGCGCCGGAGCGGCGATCACGCTGGACGTGGACTGCGCCGCCGGGTTGTGGCCGGTCTGGGTGGACGCGCACCAGCTTGAAAATGCGCTGCTGAATCTGTGCCTGAATGCGCGCGACGCCCTGTACGCGAGCGGCACGCTGCGCATCGAGACATCCAACGTGACCCTGGGCGCCGAGGACGCGCGCGAGCGCAATCTGGAACCGGGCGACCACGTGCGGTTGCGCGTGTCCGACACGGGGTGCGGCATGACGCCCGAGACGATGCGACGCATGTTCGAACCCTTCTACACCACCAAGCCGGCCGAGCGCGGCACCGGCCTGGGACTTGCGCTGGTTCACGACTTTGTCCGTCAGTCCGGCGGTCACATCCAGGTGCGCTCGCAACCGGACCTGGGCACGGATATCGACCTCTACTTTCCGCGCCATGGCGGGGCCCGCATCCAGGTCGCCGCGGACACGGCATCGGTCTCGCCGTCGCGGGTCTTGCAGGGCAGGACGATTTTGCTGGCCGAGGACGATCCGGCCGTGCGCGAAATCACCGCCGAAGTGCTGAAGGAAATCGGCTTCGATGTGATCGAAGCGACGGACGGCGCCAGCGCGCTCAAGCACCTGACCACGCAGGCCCGGATCGACCTATTGGTCTGCGACCTGGCCTTGCCGGGCGGCGTGAACGGGCGGCGGGTGGCGGAGACCGGCAAGACATTGCGGCCGGAAATGAAAGTGCTGTTCATCACGGGCTACGGCGAAACCGCCGAGGGGAACAACGCACCGGCGACGGGTGCGCCCGTGTTGCTGAAGCCATTCACCCTTGAAGATCTGGCAAGCCAGGTGCATGCGCTGATGCGCTGAAAAACGCGGCCGGGCGGGTGCTCAAGCGGACGGCAGGCGCCGCGTCGTGCGGATCCAGAACAGCCCCGCCCCCGACAGCAGCATGGCGAACAGCAGGTACACAAAACAGATCAGCAGGCCGAAGAAATAGTAGCGGTCGTAAACACTGGCCGCCCACCACGCAACCCCGCCATACACCGCCATGACGATGAACGGCAGCCACAGCACCGCCACGCCGGCGCGGCGCCAGCCGGGGGTGTTCAAGCGCGGAAATCGATGCGGGCGGGCGCGCAGCAGCAAAGCCAGCGCCGACAGCGCCGGCAGCACAAAGGCCAGCACCGCCAGCACCAGCAGGCCGGCATCCAGGAACGTCGCCACGAACTCGCGCAAAATCGGCTCCTTGCACGGCGCGCACGGGTGGCGCCGTCCCGGACGTTATACACGAGGCGCCGCGGACGTCCTTAGAGCTTGGGCGCGTAGCGCACGGTCAGCATCACATTGCGGGGCTCGCCGTAGTAGTTGTTGCTGGACAGCGTGTTGTACGACGGCACGTAGTATTTCTTGTCGAACACGTTGTTCACGTTCAGCCCGAAACTCAGCTCCGGCGTGGCCTGGTAACCCACGCGCGCGTTCCAGATCGTGAATCCCGCCAGCTTGAATTCGCGGTCCGAACTGATCGTCGACGTCTGCGTGTTCACGCCGGCGCCCACGCTCAGGCGGTTCCACGTGCCCGGCAGCTTGTAGTTGGCCCACAGGCGCAGCATGTGCTTGGGCGTCCAGGTGCTGAAGACCTTGCCCTGGTTGTCCGGGTCCTCCAGGAACTTGGTGGTGTTATAGGCGTAGCCGGCATACAGCTCCAGCCCCCTGACCACTTCGCCGGAGATCTCGGCCTCGATGCCCTGGCTGCGGACCTTGCCCGCCGCGCGCGAGCAATACCAGCCGTTGCAGGCAAACCCGGCGTCGTAATCGTTGACCGCACGGTTCTTGTGGTCGTAGCGGAACAACGCAAGCAAGGTATTGACCCGGCCGTCCGCCAGCTCGCCCTTCACGCCGACCTCGTAGTTATTGCCCTCGATCGGCTTGAGCAGGCTGCCCGACACCGTGCGCTGCGTCTGCGGCTCGAACACCGTGGTGTAGCTGCCGTAGACCGACCAGTTGTCGGTCAGCGAATACACGATGCCGGCGTACGGAATGAACTCGCCCGAGGTCGATGACGTCGTGGCTTCGCCCCCGCCGCTGTAGCGGTAGTCGAACCAGCCGACGCGGCCGCCGCCGATCAGCGCCAGCGATTGCGTGGGCTTGACGCGCCACGTGCCGTAGATGCCCTTCTGCCGGATGTCGTAGGCGCTGCGCGAATCGTAGCCGCTGGCGGCGACGATGGAATCGATGTCCTGCCACGGACGGTGATGGTCCAGATCGAAGATGTTGCCGCCGCTTTCCCAGGAGCGGGTGAACCGGTCATTCGTCGTGAGCTTGGAGTAGTTGGCGCCGATCACCACTTCCTGCGCCATGCCCCAGGCGTTGAAGTCACCGGCCACCGACATGTCCATGCCGCGCTGGCGGCTCGTGAAGTCCACGCCGAAATTGCCGTAGTCCAGGCCGCTGCCGTCGCGCTGCACGGCTCCGGCGACGCGCTGGTGCACGGTCGTGTTGTCTTCGTCCATCGCCACGCCGGCCAGCCGGAAGCGCCACGACGAGTTGAAGCGATGCGTGATGTCGGCGTTGAAGATGGTCTGATCGTTGGTGGCGCGGTTCCAGGTCGAGCCGGTGAACGTCGAGCGCGGCAGATCGATGCTGCCGCCATCTTCATAACGGGGATAGCCGACGAACATGGGCCGCGACTTGCTGTACCGATTGCTGACGCCCAGCCCCACCGTCGTGTTCTCGGTGATGTCGTAGTCCAACGCGGCGTACAGGTTGCGCGTCCTGTCCCACACGTAGTCGATGTACGAATGGCTGCGGTCCTCGTCCAGCACCACGCGCCCGCGCAGCGTGCCCGATTCATTGAGCGGACCGCCCGCATCCAGCGTCAGGCCGTAGTGATCCCACGATCCCACCTTGCCCGTCACGACCACCGAGGGCTCTGCGCCGCCGCGCTTGCGCACCAGGTTGATCGCACCGCCGGGACTGCCCGCGCCTTGCAAGAGGCCCGCCGCACCGCGCAGGATTTCCACGCGGTCATAGAACACCAGCGAATCCTGCTCCCAGTTGCCCAGGCTGTAGCTGTTGCGCAGCAGGGACACGCCGTCGTATTGCAGCAGGTCCACGGGAAAGCCGCGAGCATTGATCGCGACGCCGGCGCCGACCCCCTGCACGCCCACCATGCCGGCCGTGTTGTTGACGGCGTCCGGCAGGCTGGTCATGTCCTGGTCGTCCATCCGCTGCCGCGTCAGCACGGTGATGGACTGCGGAATGTCTTTGAGCGCCTGCGGCGTCCTGCCGATGGTGACCGCCGGCGACGTGTACGAACCCGTGCCGTCTGTCGTGGTGTTGTAGGTGCCCGTCACCGTCACGGGCGCCAGCGTCGTGGCCGCCTCGGCCGGCGCCTGCCGCAGACGATAGCCGCCCTCGGCGCGCGCCACCGCTTGCAGGCCCGTGCCGGCCAGCAGGCGCTCGAGCGCGGCGTCCACGGCGTACGTGCCCGTCAATCCCCGCGTCGAGGCCCCGGCCGTCAGGCCCGGATCGGACGCCACCATCACGCCCGCCTGCACGCCAAACGTGCCCAACGCCGCGCTCAGCGGCCCGGCCGGAATGCTGAACGCGATGGCGCGCGGCGCCTGCGCCTGGGCATGCACCGCCACCGGCGCCAGGACGGCAGCCGCCGCAAGGGGCGTGAAACGCCGCAGCGCGGCGCTCAGGGCCGTGCTGCGCAGGGGAAGTCGGACAAGCGTCGCGGCGCTTACGGCGCGGACAGGACGAGGTGACATGTAAGGGTTCCCAGGCTCATGAAAGGTCGGCGCAGCCGCGAGACACGGGCTGCTTTCCTGACATGAAGCGCGAGATCGGGATATCCGCCGTTGCTGTTACAAAAAAGCCGGCAATAAGGGAAACGCGGCTCACCGAGGGACGAGAATCACAAAGCCACGCGAGTCACACGTGGCTCACCGTCACCCAGTAACGTGTATAGCGGCGCACCTGCACCGGGAGGATTTCTTCAAGCATGGCCAGGACCTTGTCGGTGTCGGCCAGCGGGAACGCCCCCACCACGCGCAGCCCGGCAACCGCGTCCGAGCAATGCAGCAGGCCCGGGCGGTAGCGGCCCAGTTCGTTCAGGAAGGCCGATAAGGGCATTTCGTCCGCGATCAGCATGCCGTCCAACCAGGCGGACACGCCGGGCTCCAGCGTCCCCGGCGCAAAGCTGCCGCCCGCCGTGAACTCGGCCTGTTCGCCGGCCCGCACACGCCGCGGGCCGGCGTCCGTCGCCAGGCCGCGCACGTCCACCGCGCCTTCCAGCACCGCCACCCGCATGCGGCCTGCCTCCAAATCGCGCACCAGAAAGCGCGTGCCCACCGGCGTCACCACGCCGCCGCGCGTGCGCACGCTGAACGGCCGGCCGTTCGCATCGGGCGCGGTCGCGATCAGGATTTCGCCCTGCAGCAGCACCAGTTCGCGGTGGCTTGCGGTATAGCGCAGATCCACTGCGGTGCCGGCGTTCAGTTCCACCTGCGTGCCGTCGGGCAGCGTCACTGACCGGCGTTCGCCGGTGCCGGTGCGCAGGTCCGCCGACAAGCGGCGGATCGCGTCACGCTCGCCCACGGCCCACGCGCCCAGACCCACACCAACCGCCGCGAACATCAGGCGCAATGCGGTACGGCGGGATTGAATCAGCGGCGCCTGCCGCAAGGTGCGCGACGCCACCGACGGCCCCGCCTGCGCCACGCCCGCAGCCACGTCGCGCGTCAAGGCGCCCAACCGTTGCCAGGCCAGTTCGTGGGCGGGTTCCGCCCGCCGCCAGCGCTCGAAGCGATCGCGTTCGGCAGGGCTGGCGTCTTCACGCAGACGCGCCCACCAGTCCGCCGCCTGCCGGATCACTTTGGGATCGATGGCGCCGGCCTCGGGCGCGTGGGGCCGCAGCAGCTTGGCGTTGTCCATGAATTCTGGGGTCAGCCGTATACGGCCGTGTAGCAGTGCACCAACGCGCGCGCCAGCGACTTCTGCACGGCGTTGGGCGTCAGGCCCAGCTGCTGGCCGATCTCGGCATACGACAGGCCGTCGATCTGCGCCATCAGGAAGATCCGGCGGCTGGTCATCGGCAAGGCGTCGAGCAGTTCGCACACTTCCGCCAGCGCCTCCAGGATCAGCGCGCGGGCCTCGACCGAGGGTTCGACGGCCACGGGCTGCAGCGCCAGCGTCTCGGCGTAGGCCGCTTCCAGCGCGGCGCGGCGCGCCCGGCCGATCAGCAAACGGGTGGCGATGGTGCGCAGGTAGGCGCGCGGTTCATTGAGCGGTTCGCGGAGATTGGCGCGGATCAGGCGCTCGAACGTATCGTGCGCCAGGTCGGCCGCGTCCGACGCATTGCCCAGCTTGCGTTGCAACACGCCCCGCAGCCATTGGTGATGGGCCTGGTAAACGGACTGCACCTCTGCACGAGAGGCAAATGAGGAGGATGGCATGGCGGTGCGGCCCGGCGTCGCCGCCTGAGAGCAAGACGAGATGAAAATGATTCGCAATTATAGATGCGGTTTTCGTCTTTGCAAGGCGCTGCCGCACGCGCCCGCCGTATGGTGGCGTGACGCCGCTAGTAGTCCATCGGCACGTGGCTCTGTGCGGCGCGTATCTCTTGTATATGGCGTTCGGCTTCCTGGCGTTCGACGGCGGGCGGCAGCGCGCGCCAGCTCACCAGGTTGCCCGGCGTCTTCAAGGGCATCCAGCCCAACACGCTGTACAGCGAAATCGCGGTGCCGCCGGTATCGAGCCGCGTCTCGTAATAACCCTGACGATCCGGCACGGTGTCGCCGGGCGTCCAATCCAATTGAGGCATCCAGGTCTCCTCCTGGTGAAGCTTATGTGCAAGGACGCGCGGTCCTTGCAAGGCGGATTCCACTGATCGTATAGCGTCCGGACCGGCTTGTCCCCTATCAAAAAGACTGAATTTCCAATTATTGACAGAGGGGAATCCCTAGGCCGCCGGCACGTTTTTGCATTGCTAAAGCCCGAACACAGGCGCTAGCATGCGGCAACGGATTTTTACCCCCGGCGGACATGCATCGCCCGGGCCCCTCGCGCCACAAGACGGCCATGCCGAAATCGATCTTTCCGCAGTACCCAAGAGATCGGCTGGCCGCCCTGGCAAGCGCCAACTCCCTGCGCGCCATCCGCGAAGGCCTGCTGTGGGCCATGCCCTGCCTGCTGGTCTCTGCCTTGTTCCTGGTGCTGTCCGTTTGCGCACGCCTGTTCGGCCTGCCCGACAGCATTGCCGATCTGCTGGCGGGTCTGCACCGCGCGCTGTCGGGCGTCATCCCGCTGCTGGCCGGCACCGCCATCGGCTACATGCTGTCGATCCGCCACCGGCTTCCGCACCTGCCCACCGCGCTGCTGTGCCTGTGCTTTGTCGCCATCGCCGAAAACTTGCTTGCTCCCTACCCCCGCGCAGCCGCCACGCTCACCTTGTTCATCGCCATCGTCACGCCGATCGCGGCCGTGCCGGCGATGGCCTGGCTGCACCGGCGCCGCTGGACCCAACTGGCGCCGGACGGACTGATCGGCGAAAACGTCCGCGACTCATTGAACATGATCGTGCCGGGATTGCTGACGGCGGGTCTGGTGATGGCGGCGCTGTCGGCGGCGTTGAGCATCCCCGCCGTGGCACAGGTCGACATTCCGCTGAGCCTTGCGTCGCTGGACAGCCCCTACACGTCCGGCGCGCTGGTCGGGGCGCTCAATTCCCTGTTCTGGTTCTTCGGCATCCACGGCGCGCAGGCCATGGCGCCCATCATGGACGTGCTGGACCAGGCGACCCGGCTCAACGCCACCAGCGTGGCCGCGGGGTATGAAGGCGTCTATGCGCTGAACGGCACGCTGCTGGGCGCGTTCGTCTTCATTGGCGGCTCCGGCGCAACCTTGTCGCTGGTGGTGGCGATCCTGCTGTTTTCGCGCAGCGATTCGCTGCGGGTGCTGGCGGTGGCCAGCATTCCGGTGTC
The DNA here is from genome assembly GCF_019218915.1 of Achromobacter sp. ACM05. Classification (NCBI taxonomy): domain Bacteria; kingdom Pseudomonadati; phylum Pseudomonadota; class Betaproteobacteria; order Burkholderiales; family Alcaligenaceae; genus Achromobacter; species Achromobacter sp. ACM05. The sequence goes on along the minus strand of NZ_JAHUWQ010000001.1, from coordinate 1,999,479 downwards.
GCTGCTGAACATCAACGAGATCCTGCTGTTCGGCCTGCCGCTCATCCTGAATCCCCGTCTGCTGCTGCCCTTCGTGTTGACGCCCGTAGTCAACGTGCTGGTTGCCGTGGCGGTCGTGCAGCTGGGCTGGCTGGCCCCCGCCACCGTGGCGCTGCCGCTGACATCGCCCGTGCTGTTCAACGCCTACCTGGGCGCGGGCGAAAGCCTGGCGGGAATCGCGCTGCAATGCGCGCTGGTCGCGCTGGGCGCCTGCATCTACGTGCCCTTTCTGCTCGCGCTGGAGCGGCAGCGCCAGGCCGATGCCACGGTGTATTTCAAGTCGCTGGACACCACCTTTCCGCAGTTGCAGGAAGAATCCCTGCTGTATGCCCATGACCCGGTCGCGTCCACCTACGCCACGCGCGCGCGCCGCCAGGCCGAGGTCGCGCGCATCCGCGCCATCAGCGAATACGACTTCTATCTGGAGTTCCAGCCGCAGGTATCGATGCGCACGGGCCTATGCACCGGCTGCGAGGCCCTGCTGCGCGCCACCGGCCCCGAAGGCACGCAACAGGCGCCGCTGGAATTCCTGCGCTGGCTGGCGCGCGCGGACCTGATGCGCGAAGTCGATCTCTGGGTGGCGCGGCAGGCGGTGCTGCAATGCCTGGCGTGGCGGGCGCAGGGCTTCACGATGCCCATGACCATCAACGTCACAAGCGGCACGTTGACGGCGCCGGCCTTTCTGGACCGGTTGATCAAGGTGCTGGCGCAGGCGCAGGGCCAGGTCTCGGTCGAGCTCACGGAAGATGCGCTGGTCGAAGACGCCGACGCGCTGCACACGGCTTTCGACCGCCTGCATGGCATCGGCGCACGCGTCTATATCGACGACTTCGGCACGGGGTATTCGGCGCTGAGCTACCTGCACCAGTTTCAGATCGACGCGGTCAAGATCGACCGCAGCTTCGTGATGGCGCAGAGCCACGACCGGGGCGCGCTGGTGATGAGCGGCCTGCTGCGATTCTGCGAGGCGCTGAACCTGCAGATCATCGTCGAGGGCGTGGAAACGGAGGGGCAGTTGTCCGCGCTGGCGTCCAGCGCGGAGATCGTCGTGCAGGGCTGGTACTACAGCAAGGCGGTGTCCGGCGAACACATCGTGGACTTTGCGCGCCGGCGGCGGGAGCTCTCCGCCCTGCCGGCGCATCCTGCCAGCGCGGCCGCTACTTGATGCCGATGAAGGGCAGCGCGGCGCCCGGCACCTGCGTGGACGGCAGCACGCCATCCCACTTTTCAACGGCGTTCAGGCTCACCAGATTGGTGTTGGCGGCCAGCGCCTCGGCCTTGGCGCGGATCGACGCCGCTTCGGCCTCGCCGCGCATGCGGATGCCGTCGGCTTCCGCGGTGAACTGCTGACGGCGCGCATCGGCTTCGGCCTTGGCCTTCACCACCTGGATCTCGGCGGTGATCATCGCCGTTTCCTTCTGCTGGCGGGTCGTCTCGATCTGCACCTGCGCCAGCATGCGCTGTTCGATCGAATGCTCGTAGGCCTGCGAAAAGCCCACCTCTTCGATCTGCACGCCCACCACCTGGACCGGCGCGCCTTCCATCGTCTTGAGCACGGCGTTGTTCACGTCCAGGCCAAGCTTCTGGCGTTCCTGGATGGCGCGCACGGCGGTGTACTGGCCAAACACGTTCTTCACCGCGTCCGGCGTCTTGCGCTCCAGCACGCGCATCTGCAGATTGGCGATGGTGCCGTATTCGGAGTAGAGCTCGGCCACGTGCTCGGACGGCACGCGGTACGTGACCGACACGCGCAGCGTCGCGGGCTGCTGGTCGTAGCTGTAGGCCTCGAGCTTTTCAAACACGAAGGTGTGGTCGCGCACGGACACCGTCATCACGTTGTCGATGAACGGCGTCTTGAAATCCAGTCCGGGTTCGGCCACGCGCACGAGCTTGCCGTTGCGCAGCACCACGCCGCGTTCGCCCTGATCGACCTGGAACCACGATCCGAAGGCGATGAACAGGATCAGCAGGAAGATGAGTGCGGTTCCAATGGCGAATTTCACGTTGCGCGGCTTGACCGCGCCGATCGTCTTGACCATCTGGATATCTGTCGGCTTCATCTTCACTTCCAATCCCTGTCTGTTCTTTTGCGTTTACGGTCCGAGAGCACCGCCGCGATGCCGCGCGCGAGCAGATAGGCGACTACCGCCGCCCCCACCAAGATAAGGAAATACCGCATCGAGCGTCCCCCCCGGGAAAGAAGGACGGGATTCTATCCCGCAGCGGCCGACCCGCCGCAGGCGTGTATCGACGTAATGTGGCGATACGTTTCTGAACGTTTCTGCTGCAGTGATTCTGACGGTTTCAGGCGCCGTACCAGCGCAAACCCAGCCGCGCTATCGAGTCCGGGTAATCCCAGAATGCGTGATCCAGCGACTCCATTTCTTCCTGCTCCTGCTCGGTCATCGCGCCGTAGATGTCGTTGAGCTGCACCACCTCGGGCGAGGCCTCGAAACGGTCGATCAGTCCGCGCATGCGCGACAGCACATCCAGCATGTGCACCGCGCCGATCTTGCGCAGCGCCTGCAACGCCAATTGGCAGGTCTGGTCGCCCCAATTGCACAGAAACTGCATGAAGCCGCCATTGTTGATGTCGGCCTCCATGCGCCACAAGGCCACCAGTTCCTGATCGGTTTCCGACAGCCGGTCGAGCTTCCATTGCGCGGCTTGCAGCGTCGCCATGGCTTGCTCGTAGCGCAGATCCCACAGCAGATCGTGCACGTTCAGCATTCCTTCCGGCACAGGTGCGGCCAGCGCGGGCCACACGACGCCATGCCCATCGTCCACCAGTTGCCAATGCGTGCGCGCCTCGGGTGTCGCCTCGTGCAGGCGGATGTGCCGGCGGATCGGCTCCTTGATCTCGCGGCCGTCGGCAAGCGTCAACAGCACGTGCGTATCGGTGAGCGACAAGGAGGCGATGCGGTAGTCAGGCGTGGCCATGCAAGGGTCCGGAAAAACGGGAAAGCGCAAGACGCTACCGGATCGGCGCAGCGCTGTCGAGGCGCGTGCGTTGCCGCTGCGCATCGCGCCGCATCCTGTTACGGCGCGCTGTTCACCCATCTGCTACGTTAACCAGGCATACGCCGGGGTGTCCTCCGGCGCCTTTGCCGGAGACCGACCATGCCCCGCCCTTCCGAGTCCGCTCCTCTGATCGGAGTGGTCCCGCCGTACATGCTGGACCGGCTTGCGCAGCATACCGATGCGCGCGTCAGCATGCCCGCCGTCAAGACGATGATCATCGATCAGCAGCAACGCAGCCTGCGCGAGATGGCCGAGCAGCCGCCGCGCGCAACGCTGGCGCCGGCACGCCAGGTGGCGCCGGCCGGCACGCCCGACCGCGCCGTGCATGACGCGGGCAACAGCACCACGCTGCCCGGCAAACTGGTGCGGGCCGAAGGCGCGCGGCCCAGCGGCGACGCCGCGGTCGACGAGGCCTACGCGCACCTGGGTTCGACCTACAAGCTGTTCTGGAACGTGTACAAGCGCCATTCCATCGACGCGCACGGCCTGCCGCTGATCGGCACGGTGCATTACGGCGAAGACTACGAAAACGCCTTCTGGAACGGCGCGCAGATGGTGTTCGGCGATGGCGACGGCGAAATCTTCAACCGCTTCACCATCGCCGTCGACATCATCGGCCACGAACTCACGCACGGCGTCATCGACACCGAAGCGGCCCTGCTCTATCAGGGCCAGTCGGGTGCACTGAACGAATCGCTGTGCGACGTGTTCGGTGCGCTGGTCAAACAATATTCGCTGGGGCAAACCGCCCGCCAGGCGGACTGGCTGGTGGGCCAGGGCCTCTTCACGGAAAAGGTGCGGGCGCGCGCGCTGCGCTCCATGGCCGAGCCGGGCACCGCGTACGACGATCCGGTGCTGGGCAAGGACCCGCAGCCCGCGCACATGCGCGACTACGTCGACACGCCGCGCGACAACGGCGGCGTGCACATCAATTCGGGCATTCCGAACCGCGCGTTCTATCTGGCCGCCACGGCGTTGAATGGCAATGCGTGGCAAGGCGCGGGCCAGGTCTGGTACGACACGCTGTGCGACAAGCGCCTGCGCCACGACGCCGGCTTCAAGGACTTTGCGGGCCTGACGATCCAGATCGCCGGCGAGAAGCACGATGCGGCCGTGCGCCGCGCCATCGACGACGCCTGGAAGGCCGTGGGAGTGCTGCCATGATCGAACTGCCCTCGCTGGATCTCGCCCAACTGGTGCGCCTGACGCGCGAGGGCGGTCTTGCCTACCTGCCCGGCCTGGCGCAGCCGCGCCACATCGACATGACTGCCTGCCCGCCCGGCGTGCGGCAGGAAGTGTGCGAGGCGCTGCTGCATGCCGCGCCCAAGGCCGTGTCCTGCGGGCCGGATGCGCGCGGCGATCAGCGCTATTTTCACGTTGAAGTGGAGTTCGAAGGCGCGGACGCGCCACGGATCACTTTTGACGTGCCCGAGGCGGATGCGCCGCCGACGCTGGTGCAGTTGTGGAAGCGCCAGGCCGGCCAATCTGGATAGCGCGCCCGGCGTACAGCCCGGCCAGCGCCATCAGCGCGCACAACGTCGCACACACACCCAGCGCAACGGCCCAGCCGCCCAGCGCGTCGTGCACACTGCCCACCAGGGTCGGGCCCGTCGCGGCGAACAAGTACCCCACGCATTGCGCCATGCCAGACAGGGCCGCCGCCTGTTGCGCGTGGCTGGCGCGCAGCCCGACAAACGCCAGGCCCAGGATGATGCCCGCGCCGGTGCCCAATCCCAGAAACGCGATCCACACCACGCCCCATGCGGGCGCCGCGATCAGGCCCGTGAACGCCACGAACGATGCGCCCGCCGCGCAGAACGCCGCCGCACGCTGGTCCTTCAAGCGGCGCAGCAACGGCGCCAGAAAGAGCGCGGGCGCTGCCGACGCCAGCTGCATGAAGCCGTGCAGCGAGCCTGCGCGCTCGGCCGAAAAGCCCGCGTCGTGCAGGATGGCGGGCAGCCAGCTCACCGCGACATAAAACACGAACGAATTGATGCCCAGGTACGCCGTGACCTGCCAGGCCAGCGGCGAGCGCCACAACCGCACCCCGTGCGGCGCGTGCGCGGTGGTCGCGGCGGGCGGCGTATGGTTGGCAAGCTGCGGCAGCCACAACAACAGGCTGAGCAGCGGCAGCGCCAGCATGCACAGCGTGGAGAACCGCCAGCCGCCCAGTTGAAAGTTGGACATCGGCAATTCGGCCAGGGGAATCGCGACGGCCGAGGCCAGCCCGGCTGCAAGGCCCATCGTCAGCACGTAGGCCGACGTCAGGCCCGCCAGGCGCTGCGGGAAATCGCGCTTGAGCAGACCGGGCAGCAGCACGTTGCCCAGCGCGATGCCCGCGCCGATGATGGCCGTGCCCGCGTAGAGTCCTACGGCATCGCCCAGCACGCGGATCCCGATTCCGCCGGCGATGAGCAGCAGCGCCGCGAACAGCGTGCGTTCCAGTCCGAAGCGGCGCGCCAGCCCCGCGGCAAACAGCGACACCACGGCGAAGGCCAGCAGCGGCAGCGTGATGAGCATCCCCGCCGCCGCCGACGACAGATTCAACTCGGCGCGGATCAGGCCGATAAGCGGCGGCACGCCGGTGAACGGCGCGCGTAGGGCCATGGCGATGAACAGGATGCCCAAGATCAGCAGCGCGGGGCGGCTGGGTATGGGGTGGCTGGATGAGGCGTGGCTGGACATAGGTTGGCCGGGTGCGGGGTGGCCGGGTGCGGGGTGGCTTGGCATCGGGTGGCGGGAGGCTTGCATGGAGTCAGCTTGGAAATTCTTCAGGCATGGAGGCCCTATTCGATCCCGCCAGCTTACGCATCGGCCGCTTTACCGAATTTCGAGATAATGACAAACTCTCTCGCAATCCGGCCAAAACGCGCCCTTCTGCCCGGCCGACGCCCATGCGCACGCCCGATACGCCCACTGCTCCGTTCGATCCCGACAGCCCCACGCAATGGGCCTTCGCCATGCCCGTGCATGCGGCCGAGCGGGACAACGAATCGCCCACACATCAGCATCACATGGGCCAGCTCGTCCTGGCGCTTCGCGGCGGGGTCACGTGCTCGGTGGCGCAGGGCCTGTGGATGGTGCCGCCGCAGTGCGCGGTCTGGATTCCCGGCGGCCAACCCCACAGCAATCGTGTCACCGCCAATGGGCGCATGTGCTTCCTGTTCGTGCCGGCCGACACGCCGCGTTTGCCCACGGCCTGCTGCACGCTGTCGATCACCCCGCTGGTGCGCGAGCTGGTCGTGCACCTGGCCAACCTGACGCCCGCCGAGGCCGCGGCCGACGCCAACCGCAAGCTGGCCGACGTGCTGCTGGACCAGCTGTCGCACATGCCCACCGAGCAGCTCCACCTTCCCATCTCCGACCACCCGCGTCTGCGCGAAATCGCCGGCGCGCTGAACGCGGACCCCGCCGACCGCAGCACCGTCGCACAATGGGGCAAGCGCGTCGCCATGAGCGAACGCACGCTGGCGCGGCTGGTGCAGCAGGAGGTCGGCATGAGTTTCGGCCGCTGGCGCCAGCAACTGCACATCATCCTGGCTTTGCAGCGGCTGTCGGCGGGCGTGTCGGTGCAACGCACGGCGGACGACCTGGGGTACGAATCGGTCAGCGCCTTCATCACGATGTTCAAGAAGACGCTGGGCAAAACGCCCGCGCGTTACTTTGCGGACAAGACCGACGGGCAGACGGCCGTGCAATGATGCCCGTCCAAGGGCTTGGCCTCGCCCAAAGAACCGGGTATCGGTGTGGCCGCGGGATTGCCCGCCCTACGCCTGCTTCGCGCTCGCCACGATGAACAGCCGCGGAAACGGCAACAGCACGGTGCCGTCCGCCAGCGCGGGATAGGCCGCTTCGATCAGCGACTGATAGCGCGCCAGAAAGCTGGCCTGCTCATCGGCATCCAGCTTGTCCAGATACGGCCGCAGGGCCGTACCCTTGAACCATTCCACCACCGCCGCAGCGCCCGCCAGCGGATGGTGATACGTCGTGCGCCACACATCCAGCGTGCCGCAATGCGGCTTGAGCAATTCGTAGTACCAGGCCGCGCTGTGCCGCGGCGGATGCTTCACGCCGCCCGTCTTGGCGGCCCAGGGCGCCTCACCGGCCACCTGCCGGGCAAGACGGTGCGCGGGCTCTTCCAGGTTGTCCGGCGTCTGCACCGCCAGGCTGCCGCCGGGCGCCAGCTTGGCCACCAGCGCCGGATACAGCGTGGCGTGGTCGGGCACCCACTGCAGCGCGGCGTTGGCCAGGATCACGTCGTACGCCTGCGGCGGATTCCAGCTGGCGATGTCGGCCAGTTCGAACGACAGCGCAGGCATGCGTTTGCGCGCGGCGTCAATCATGTCCTGCGAACTGTCCATGCCTGAAATCTCCGCGTCCGGATAGCGGCTGGCCAGCACCTCGGTGGAATTGCCCGGCCCGCAGCCCAGGTCCACGGCGCGCTTGACGACCAGATTGGGCAGCGCCGCCACCAGATCCCGCACCGGACGCGTGCGTTCGTTTTCAAAAGCGGAATACTGCTTGGCGGACCAGGTGTTCATGATCGTTCCTTGTTTGGCGGCCGGATGGTGAGACCCGGTGGTGCGACCCGGTGGTGCGACTCGGTGGTGCGACTCGGTGGTGCGACTCGGTGGTGCGTGTCGGAAATAGCGGTTTGTCAGCCGCCGACTCTACGCCTGGCCCTTTCCAATGACAAATCCACAAAACACCCGCCTGCCATATCGGGCGCATATGGCTTGCCACAAAAAAACCCGCCCGCCGAGCGCTGCCGGCGGGCGGGTTCGTGGGGCGGTAAGCCGGATTACTGAGGCTTCAGCTCATCCGTGCGGGTTTTCCACAGCGAGAACAGCACGCCGCCAAGGATCAGGCTGAAGGTCACGCCCAGCGAAATCGCGGGAGGCACCTTGCCGATGAAGCCGACCAGGAAGATCTTCGTGCCAATGAACACCAGGACCAGGGCCAACGCGTACTTCAGGTAATGGAAGCGGTGGATCATCGCCGCCAGGGCAAAGTACAACGCACGCAGGCCCAGGATCGCGAAGATGTTGCTGGTGTACACGATGAACGGGTCGGTCGTGATGGCGAAGATTGCGGGCACCGAGTCCACGGCAAACACCAGGTCGACGAACTCGATCAGCACCAGGGCCAGCAACAGCGGCGTCGCGTAACGCACCTTCTTGGACGTCGCCGGATCGGTTTCGGTCACCATGAACGCGTTGCCGCGCAAGCCGTCCGTGACACGCATGTGACGCTTCAGGAACTTCAGGATCGGGTTGGTCGCGATGTCAGGCGTCTGGTCCGCGATCATCCACATCTTGATGCCCGTGAACACCAGGAACGCGCCGAACAGATACAGCAGCCAGCCGAAGTTGCTGACCAGCGCGGCGCCCAGGCCGATCATCGTGGCGCGCAGCACGATCACGCCCAGGATGCCCCAGAACAGCACACGGTGCTGGTACTGGCGCGGGATCGCAAAGAAGCTGAAGATCAGCGCGATCACGAACACGTTGTCCATGGACAACGATTTCTCGATCATGAAGCCCGTGTAATAGGCCATGCCGCTTTCGGCGCCCATGTTCCACCAGACCCAGCCACCGAACAGCACGGCGGCGGTGATGTAGCCGGCGGAAAGCAGCAGGCTTTCACGCACGCCGATCTCGCGGTCTTCCTTGTGCAGCACGCCCAGGTCAAAGGCCAGCAGGCTGACGACGATGCTGATGAAGAGCAGCCAGCTCCAGGTTGGCGTGCCGAGAAAATCGGCATTGAAGAAGGTGATCAAAGTGTCCATGATTGCCCCGCTAGATTCGAAGGTGCCCATGATCCGGATCCGCCGGGGATGGAGAAATCAGCCTGAAAGTGAGTTAAGGTTCGAAAAAACCGAAGTGATCCGACTGACTGAGCCAACACCCATGCTGAACTACCGCCACCTGTACTACTTCTGGATGGTCGCCAAGGAGGGCGGGTTTTCCCGCGCCGCCGAGCGCCTGGACATGGCCATCCAGACCATCAGCGCGCAGGTCCGCGAATTGGAAAAGAACCTGGGCCATCAGCTGCTCAAGCCGGCCGGCCGCGGCGTGACGCTGACCGACGCCGGCGAAGCCGCCTTTGCCCGCGCTGAAGAAATCTTCCAGATCGGGCAGGTGCTGCCGCAGGAAGTGCGTGCCGCCGCCACCAAGCCCGTCGTGCGCCTGTCCGTGGGCCTGTCGGATGGCATTTCCAAGCTGGCGGCACACGCCTTGCTGGGGCCCGTGCTGCACACGCCGGATCTGCATCTGACCTGTCATGAAGGTGAAGTCGAGGAACTGTTGGGCGAGCTGGCGCGGCATCACCTGGACCTCGTGCTGGCCGGCCAAGGCGCCCCCGCCAATCCCAACCTGCGGCTGACCAGCGACCGCCTCGTGTCGTCGCCGGTGGACTGGTACGGCCCGGCCAAGCTGGTGCGCAAGCCGGACACGCTGGATTTTCCGGGCTGTCTGGAGCGCCTGCCCGTGCTGCTGCCCACCGGCCATTCGGTGCTGCGCCAGACGCTGGATCGCTGGTTTGCCGAACAGGGCGTCTACCCGAACGTCGTGGGCGAGTTCGAGGACAGCGCCCTCATGTCGGTGTTCGCGGCGCGGGGCCTGGGCGTCTTTCCGCTCAGCCGGCTGGGCGGGGACGACGTTGCGCTGCTGCGCGGCCTGCGGCCACTGGCGCGCTGCGACGACGTGCACGAGGAAATCCACGCCATCCGCAACCGCCGCGGCCAGCATCATCCGCTCGTCCGCCAGATCCTCGAGCAGGCGAAAACTTCGGTTTTATCTTAATGTTTGTCACATCCACTCTGGTTTTTCAGAAATAGAATCCCCGGTATCGTGGCCGTTCTTTTTGAGTCATCGGAGTACCTGAACAAATGAAGAAAATCATCTGGCTCGTTTTTGCCGTCCTGGCGGCGCTCTGGACCGGGCTGGTGGCGCTGACCCTGCAACTGACCGACTGGGTGCTGGCCACCATCGCCACGGCGCAGGTGCCGGGCACCGCGATCGACACCTCGCAGTGGGTGGCGCCGGCCTGGGCGGCGCCGTGGGTTGACCCGGCATGGCTGGCATCGCTGCAAGGGGGCCTGGTCTGGGCCGCGCAAGGCCTGAACCAGGTCCTGCCTTTTGCCGGCAGCCTGGGTACGCTGATCACCGTGCTGGGCTGGCTCTGCTGGGGCTTCATCATGGCGGGACTGCTGGTGCTTGCGCTGATCCTGCACTGGCTGGCCGGCAAGCGCGAGCAGCAGACGGCCCCGGGCCGTCAAGTGGTGTAAAAAGGGGCAGGCAACGCGCCGCCCGGCACGCTGCCCTCAACCGGAGCGTGCCGTGCCCTCTCGATCTACCCGCCGTCTGATCCTGCCGTTTGCGGCGCTGCTGGCCAGCGCCGCCGCGACGTCCGGGCAGGCGGCGCCTTCGCAAACCGCACCAACGCAGGCCGCACCACCGCAGGCCGCAACAACGCAGGCCGCCTCCCCCCACGGCATCGACGTGTGCACGGTGACGGGGACCTCGGGGCAATACAGCGTGCGGGTGCGCAACACCACGGACAAGACGCTTTCGCACGCGGACGTCGTGGGCGTGCATCTGAACGCCGCCGGCCAGGGCGGCAACACCGTTACCGTCAACCTGCAGGACGTACCGCCCGGCAAGTACAAGACCGCCGTCCTGGCGCGCCACGGCGAATCGGCGGCGCTGGTCAGCATCGCCACCTACCAGACCGTCAACGGCGTCGACACGCCGCAGCAGGAACTCTACGCAGGCAAAGTCGCGCACGTGGCGCCCGGCTCGGCATTGCAGTACACCCTGGCGCCGCTGGCGCTGCGCGGCTGGACCGTCGCCTACGGCACGGCGCAGAGTCCCAAGCTGGAACCCGGCAGCGCCGTGCTCCTCATCTATCCCGCCCGCACCGGAAAGAAGCGTGACGTCACGCGGCCCGATGCCGGGCGCGCGCCTGCGGACGTGGTGCCGCTACTTTCCTGCGCCACGCCTCGCACACATTGATCGCGTTCATTTGCTGACGCCGGACCGCGTTGCTACGGCGAGATTGCCGTCCCACGACCCCTACGCTTTCCTATCACGTGCCGCTCAGCAGGTCGCGCTCGTTCAGCAGCGCATAGACGATCTCGGGCCGGCTGTCGAAACCGCGACGGATCGCGGCTGGCAGCGACGCCCGCGTCTTGCGGCACAGACCCGGCAGTTCTTCAAGCTGGATCGAAATGCCGCGCGAGGTCCGCACCTCGTTTTCGCTGGGCGTGATGTGGATGACGATGCCAAGCTGCGCCTGAATGCGCCCCTGCATCGCACGCAGGTCGTCCAGGCTGGTGATGTTTTCCAGCCGCGCCACTAGGCGCTTCTCTTCCTCGCGCGTCAGCCGCAGGACCCGCATGTCCGTCGTTGGATTGGCCAGCAACTGCTCCCGGTCGCACACACAGGCGCCGGGAGGACATTCTTGGCGGATGGGAAACGGCAGGTTCATGGGGACGGTGCACCAGCCACAACGGCGCGGGACGATATCTTCCCGATTCTAACCAGGATGACCACCCGCCGACGCGCACTGCGCGTTTACCCGCAAGCGCGGGGCGGCCCGCCCCTCCGCCCCCCTACCAGTAATCGTTCAGACATGAGATTGCCCCGAACGCCTTTTGCCGTAAGCTCCTGCCCTTGCCCTGAATCCTGGCTCCCCCCATGACCGTTCCGACCTACCGATTTGCGGCCCGTACCTTGATGGCGTTGGCGGCGCTCGTGCTGCTGGCCGCGGCGGCGCTGGCCGCGACCGCCTTGCTGACCAGCGCGCGCCACGCCGACGTGGCCGTCGTGCTGGGCAACAAAGTTGAACCCGGCGGCCAGCCTTCGCCGCGCCTGGCCGCGCGGCTGGACCGCGCCTACGACTGCTACGCCGCATCAACCTGCCGCGTCCTGTTCGTCAGTGGCGGCGTGGATCCGGCCGGCACGGACGAGGCCGCCGCCATGCGCGATTACCTGCTGGCGCGCGGCGTGCCCGCCGACCGCATCGTCGTGGACAGGGCCGGCGTCGACACCTGGGCCACGGCCCGCCACGCCAGCGCCTACATGCGCCAGCACGGCTACACGAGCGCGATGGCCGTGACGCAGTATTTCCATGTGCCGCGCACGATGCTCGCGCTCAAGCGCCAGGGCGTCGCGGACGTAAGCGGCGCATACCCTGCATTTTTCGAATTACGCGACGTCTATTCCGTTTTGCGCGAGCTGCCCGCCGTGGCGCTGTATATTTTCCGGCCACTGTAGCGGCGCATCCGCCTGCCCTACCCTTCCAGGACTTTCCATCGTGCTGATCTTCCACAATCCCGTTCACGACAAACACAGCGGCCGCCAGGAGATGTTCCGCGGCAAGCTGGTTCCCTGCCACGAAACGCCGGCCAGGCTGGAATACGTGCTGGACGCGCTGCGCCAGCGCGGCATCGGTGAATTGCGCGTGCCGTCCGCGCCCGACATGGATCTGATCAAGCGCGTGCACACGCCGCGCTACGTGGACTTTCTGGCAAGCGCCTGGAACGAATGGGTTGCGCTGGATCCGGCCAACGCGGATCTGGACGTGCTGCCGTCGATCTGGCCCGTGCGCGGATTTCGGCACGACGTCGAACCCACCAATTTCGCGGCGCGCGTCGGGCTGTTCTCGTTCGACAGCGGCTGTCCGCTGACGGCGGGCACGTGGGAAGCGGCGACTGCGGGCGCGGCCTGCGCGATCGACGCCGCGCGCGCCATTTCCCAAGGCCAGGGCCAGCGCGCCGCCATGGCGCTAACGCGCCCGCCGGGCCATCATGCTGGCGCGGACTTCTTTGGCGGTTACTGCTTTTTGAACAATGCGGCGCTGGCGGCCCAGGCGCTGCGCGATGCCGGCGCGCAGCGCGTTGCCGTGCTGGACGTGGACTATCACCACGGCAACGGCACGCAAAGCATCTTCTACGACCGCGGCGACGTGCTGACCGTGTCGGTCCATGGCGATCCGACTACCGAGTATCCGTTTTACCTGGGATACGCGGACGAGCGCGGCGACGGCGCGGGCCAGGGCTGCAACTTGAACCTGCCGCTACCCGCCGGCAGCGACTTTGCCGCATGGACGGCGGCCTTGCAGCAAGGCCTGGACGCGGTGCGCACGTTCAAGGCCGATGCGCTGGTCGTTGCGCTGGGCGTGGATACCTACGAAGGCGATCCGATATCCAAGTTCAAATTGAAGAGCGCCGATTATCTGCAGGTCGGCCGCATGCTGGCCGACCTTGGCCTGCCTACGGTGTTCACGATGGAGGGCGGCTATGCGGTCGCCGACGTGGGCATCAACGTCGCGAACGTGCTTGAGGGGTTTGTGGGCTGAACGTCAGACCGGGGCAGCAACCCACTGCCCCGGATTCAATCGCGCGTTTCAAGCACCTTGTTGATGCGCAGCGCAATCAACGTGCACGCCACGCCAGACAACAGGTACACGCTGACCGCCACCAGCCCGAATCGCGCCGACAGCCCCAGCGCCACCACCGGTGCGAACGCCGCGCCGACCAGCCACGCCATATCGGACGTCAAGGCCGCACCGGTATAACGGAACCGCCGCGTGAAGTTGGCAGTGACCGTACCGGATGCCTGCCCATAAGACAGACCCAGCAGCGCAAACCCGATCAGGATGAACGCATCCTGCGCCTTCGGCCCGCCGCCCAGCAGCCAGGGCGACACCACCGCAAACACGCCGATCAGCATGGCCAGCAGTCCCAACGTGGTGCGGCGTCCGATGCGATCAGCCAGCCACCCGGAAGCGATCGTACCCAGGATGCCGATCACCGCGCCGATGATCTGAACGATCAGCACATCCGAAATCTGTTGCGTGCCGCTGACAGCGATCCACGACAGCGGAAAAACCGTGACGAGGTGAAACAGCGCATAGCTGGCCAGCGCGGCGAAGGCGCCGATGAAGAGGTTGTAGCCTTGCTGGCTGATGATCTCGCGGATGCCGATGGGCTCGAGTTCACCTTCTTCGAGCAACTGCGTGTATTCCTCGGTCACCACCAGCCGCAGCCGCGCAAACAGCGCCACCACGTTGATGGCGAACGCCACGAAGAACGGATAGCGCCAGCCCCATTCAATGAAGTCCGCCTCCGTCAGCGTGATGTGCAGATAGAGAAACAGCGCGCTGGCCACCAGAAATCCCACAGGCGCGCCCAGCTGACCCATCATCGAATACCAGCCGCGCCGGTTGGGCGGCGCGTTCAGCGCCAGCAGCGACGGCAGGCCGTCCCACGAGCCGCCAAACGCCAGGCCCTGGAGACAGCGGAAGACCGCGAGCAAGGTGATGGCATGCACGCCGATCGATTCATAGCTGGGCAAAAACGCCATGCCGACGGTCGCGGTGCCCAGCACGAACAAGGCGACGGTCAGCTTGGTTGCGCGGCCCCATCGGCGCTGGATCGCCATCGACAGCGCGGTGCCGATGGGACGCATGATGAAGGCGAAGGAGAAGATGATGAAGGCTGACAGCGTGCCTTCCAGCTGGCCTTCGAAGGGAAAGAACACCTTCGGAAAAACCAGCACGCACGCGATGCCGAAGACGAAGAAATCGAAGTATTCAGAGGCGCGTCCGACGACCACCCCCACGGCGATTTCACCGGGCGCCACCTTGGCGTGGCTGGTGCCGCCGCTGATCGCCCCGGGTCCGGAACCGGGAGAGGGATGACCAGGATACTGCGTGGTGGTCGACATGGGTTCGCTCGCAAAAGAAGGTTCTGAATACGCCTTGTCTACGATCTTGCAACACACCAGCACCACGGTACGCGCATCATGCAGGAAGCCGCAAGCGTTTTGGCCCATGACTGCCCCGCACGCGTTCCCGTGCATACTTTTGCTCTTTTTACCCTAGATTTTTCGCGGCTTCCAGCGTAGTGTTTCGTTTACTTCGCACGGTTACGTTTCGGGGTATGACCATGTCGTCCTTCGCAAGGCTCCGCGGATTGATCCTGTTTGCCGCCCTGCCGCTGCTCGCCGGGTGCAATGCGGTCCTGCTGTCGCCATCGGGCGACGTGGCCGTGCAACAACGCAACTTGATCATCATCTCCACCGGCTTGATGCTCATCATCATCGTGCCGGTCATCATCCTCACGCTGCTGTTCGCATGGCGCTATCGCGCCAGCAACAAGGAAGCCGCCTACGACCCCGACTGGAACCACTCCACGATGCTGGAGCTTTTGATCTGGGCGGCCCCGCTGCTCATCATCATCGCGCTTGGCGCGCTCACGTGGGTCAGCACGCACCAGCTTGATCCCTATCGGCCGCTGGCGCGCCTGTCCGAAGGCCGCGAAGTGCCGCCCAACACCAAGCCGCTGGTCGTCGAAGTGGTGGCGCTGGACTGGAAGTGGCTGTTCCTCTATCCCGAGCAAGGCGTGGCCGCCGTCAACGAGATGGCCGCGCCGGTGGACCGTCCCATTCAGTTCAAAATCACGTCGTCGTCGGTCATGAACTCGTTCTTCGTGCCCGCGCTGGCCGGTCAGATCTACGCCATGCCCGGCATGCAGACCACGCTGCACGCCGTCATCAACCATCCCGGTGAATACGAAGGCCTGTCCGCCAACTACAGCGGCTCGGGCTTTTCGGGCATGCGCTTCCGCTTCCATGGCCTGGACCAGAAGGGCTTTGACGACTGGGTCGCGCAGGCCCAGAAATCGCAGGCCACGCTGGACCGCGCCGCTTACCTGAAGCTTGAACAACCCAGCGAGCGCAACCCGGTGCAGCTTTACGCCACCGTTGCGCCCGGCCTTTTCGACGCCATCGTGAACCGCTGCGTCGAACCCAACCGCATGTGCATGCGCGATGCGATGGCCATCGACGCGCAGGGCGGCGCCGGCATACCGGGCGCGCACAACCTCACCACCCTGGACCCGCAAGTGCGCGAGAAGCTGGGCCTTACGGAAACGCCGCCGCGCAAGTATGTCGGCGCCATGTGCACGGCCTCTGAAGGATTGGTGCTCTAGCGCGGCAGGTTTTTCGGCACGCGACGTGCTCCATGTAAACGCGGTTTTTTTGCTGGAATCGAGATGCCTGATCAACCTGACCTCACCAAGCTGATCTTCGGCCGGCTTACCTGGGACGCCATTCCTTTTCACGACCCCATCCTGCTGGGCACCTTCTTCGTGGTGGCGGCCGGCGGCATCGTGCTGCTGGGCTCCGTCACTTACTACAAGCAGTGGGGCTACCTGTGGCGCGAATGGTTCACCAGCATCGACCACAAGAAGATCGGGATCATGTACGTGATCCTGGGCATCGTCATGCTGCTGCGCGGCTTTGCCGACGCCATCATGATGCGTTCGCAGCAAGCCGTGGCCTTCGGCGACTCCACCGGCTTCCTGCCCCCGCACCACTACGATCAGATCTTCACGGCGCACGGCGTCATCATGATCTTCTTCGTGGCCATGCCGCTGGTCACGGGGCTGATGAATTTCATCGTGCCGCTGCAGATCGGCGCGCGCGACGTGGCGTTTCCGTTCCTGAACAACTTCAGCTTCTGGATGACCGCGGGCGGCGTGATCCTGGTGATGATGTCGCTGTTCGTGGGGGAATTCGCCCGCACCGGCTGGCTGGCGTATCCACCCTTATCAGGCATCCTGCACAGTCCGGACGTCGGGGTCGATTACTACATATGGGCCTTGCAGATAGCGGGCGTGGGAACACTGCTATCGGGGGTGAACCTGCTGGTCACCATCGTGAAGATGCGCGCGCCCGGCATGAAGATGATGCGCATGCCCATCTTCACGTGGACCGCGCTGTGCACCAACGTGCTGATCGTGGCGGCGTTCCCGGTGCTGACGGCGGTGCTGGCGCTGCTGTCGATGGACCGCTACGTGGGCACCAACTTCTTCACGGCGGACTTTGGCGGCAACGCCATGATGTACGTGAACCTGATCTGGATCTGGGGCCACCCCGAGGTCTACATCCTGATCCTGCCGGCCTTCGGCATCTTTTCCGAAGTGGTGTCCACGTACTGCCGCAAACGCCTGTTCGGTTATGCGTCCATGGTGTACGCCACGGTCGTGATCACCGTGTTGTCGTACCTGGTGTGGCTGCACCACTTCTTCACCATGGGGTCCGGGGCCAGCGTGAACTCGTTCTTCGGGATCACGACAATGATCATCTCGATCCCGACAGGCGCCAAGATCTTCAACTGGCTATTCACGATGTATCGCGGGCGCATCCGCTTTGAAGTCCCGATGCTCTGGACGCTGGGATTCATGGTGACGTTCGTGATCGGCGGCATGACGGGCGTGCTGCTGGCGGTTCCGCCCGCCGACTTCGCGCTGCACAACAGCCTGTTCCTGATCGCGCACTTTCACAACGTGATCATCGGCGGCGTGCTGTTCGGGCTGATGGCCGGCATCACGTACTGGTTCCCCAAGGCATTCGGCTACAAGCTGGATCCGTTCTGGGGCAAGTGCTCGTTCTGGTTCTGGCTGGTGGGCTTCTACGTGGCCTTCATGCCGCTGTACGTGCTGGGCCTGATGGGCGTGACGCGCCGCGTGAATCACTTTGAAGACATGTCGCTGCAGATCTGGTTCCAGATCGCGGCCTTCGGCGCGCTGCTGATCGCATGCGGCATCGCCAGCTTCATCATCCAGCTCGTGGTCAGCTACCGCCGCCGCGATCAGTTGCGCGACACCACGGGCGATCCGTGGGATGGCCGCACGCTGGAATGGTCTACCTCGTCGCCCCCGCCCGTGTATAACTTTGCGTTCACGCCGCGCGTGCACGACCTGGACGCCTGGTGGCAGATGAAGCAGCACGGCTACCAGCGTCCGCAACAGGGCTTCATTCCGATCCACATGCCGAAGAACACCTGGGCGGGCATCGTCCTGGCGGGGATCAGCGTGGTGCTGGGCTTTGCGCTGATCTGGCACATGTGGCCGCTGGTGGTGCTGTCGTTCGCAGCGCTGATCCTCGTGTCGATCATCCATACCTTCAACTACAAGCGCGACTACTACGTGCCGGCCGCTGAGGTCGTCGCCACGGAAGACGCCCGCACAAGGCTGCTAGCGCAACATGTCTGATACCCTCGCCCACCCCATGCCCGGCGGCGCCGCACCGTCGTCCCAGGAACCGGTCTTTTACGTTCCTGGCGAACACCATCCCAAGAACGGCACGCTGCTTGGGTTCTGGGTCTACCTGATGAGCGACTGCCTCATCTTTGCGTGCCTGTTCGCGGTCTACGGCGTGCTGGGCCGAAGCTTCGCGGCCGGCCCATCCGGCGCCGACCTGTTCGACCTGCCGCTCGTCGCGGTGAACACGTCGCTGCTGCTCCTGTCGTCCATCACCTACGGGTTCGCGATGCTGGAGATGCGGCGCAACCGCATCGGCGCCACGCAGTTGTGGCTTGCCGTCACCGGCATCCTGGGCCTGGGCTTTCTGTCGCTGGAAATCTACGAGTTCTGGCACCTGATCCACCAGGGCGCGGGTCCCCAGCGCAGCGCCTTCCTGTCGGCGTTCTTCACGCTAGTCGGCACGCACGGGCTGCACGTCACGTTCGGCATCGTGTGGCTGGTGACGTTGATGCTGCAGGTGCGCCTGCATGGGCTGATCCCCGAAAACCGCCGCCGCCTGATGTGCCTGTCGATGTTCTGGCACTTCCTGGACCTGATCTGGGTGGGCGTGTTCACGTTCGTGTATCTGATGGGAGTGCTGCCATGACGTCGCACATGGATAACCTGGCCGACACCGGCCACGGCGGCCACGGTGGCCATAGCGGCCACGATCATCACGATGGCCACCATGACGATGACGACGGCGCCGGCCACGGCACCTTCAAAAGCTACATGACCGGCTTCGTGCTGGCCGCCATCCTGACCGCGATTCCGTTCTGGCTGGTCATGGACCTCGTCATCGACAGCTCGCGGGTCACCGGCCTGGTGATCCTGGCCTTTGCCGTCGTTCAGATCGTGGTCCACATCATCTATTTCCTGCACCTGGACACCAAGTCCGAAAGCGGGTGGAACATGTTGGCGTTAATATTCACGCTCGTGCTGGTCGTCATCACGCTCAGCGGATCCATCTGGATCATGTACCACTTGAACTCCAACATGATGCCCATGTCACCGCATGACATGCGCAAGATGCCCTGATGGCAGCAGTCAAAGACATTTCTTCACGCGACACCTCCCGTAATCCGCGCAGCAAGGCAACCCTGGTCATCCTGGGGTTGCTGGCTGTTGCCATCTTCGCCGGGCTTTGCGCGCTGGGCACCTGGCAGGTGCACCGGCTGGCCTGGAAGCGCGCGCTGATCGCGCAGGTGGATCAGCGCGCCCATGCGCCGGCCACGCCCGCCCCCGGCAAGAACGAATGGGCGCAGCTGACGCAGGACAACGCCGAATACCGCCACGTTACCGCATCCGGCACCTACCACTTCGACAAGCAGACGCTGGTGCAGGCCGCCACGGAACTGGGCAGCGGCTATTGGGTCATGACGCCGCTGCAGCTGGCGGACGGCGGCACCGTGCTGGTGAACCGGGGCTTCGTGCTGCCGGCATGGCGCAAGGACGCAGCCAACAGCGCCCAGCCGCCGGCGCCGGGCCAGGTCACGGGCCTGCTGCGAATGGGCGAACCGGCCAGCGGCTTTCTGCGCAACAACGATCCGGCCGCCAACCTCTGGTATTCGCGCGATCTGCCCGGCATCGCGGCGGCGCGCGGACTTGCCGACGTGGCGCCCTACTTCATCGACGCCGACGCCACGTCCAGCCCCGGCAAGGATGCCGCCCGGGAGCCGGTTGGCGGACTTACGATGATCAACTTCCCCAACAACCATCTGACGTACGCCATCACCTGGTATGCGCTGGCGCTGATGGTGATCGTGGGCGTGGTGATCTTCGTGCGCGAGGAAAAGCGCGCACGCCGGCCGGACTGATTCGCCGCCACGTATGAGAAACGGCGCCCGCAAGGGCGCCGTTGTCGTCTGATCTGCCGGCAAAGACTGGCGAATGCCGGCGGGATCAGCAGGCCGGCCAGCGGATGCTGCCCGCTTCAGGGCAGGTCCACGATCCCTGCAGCCGCGCCCGGATCTCGGCCAGGCTTTGTTCCACCAGCAGTTCGCCGTCGCGGAACACAGGCACCAGCGCGCCACCCGCCGCCTGCTCGGGGGTCTGCTGGTCGTGCAGCACGTAGCCGTCCGGCGTCTTGTCCACACGCAGCAAGCCCTTGGCGGACTTCTTCACGCCGGAATCGGTGACCGGGTCCTTCACCAGTTCCTGCGGTTCGCCGTTGACCTCGGCATACGTGGCCTTCAGCGCCCAGCCGAAGGTGTCGCGAGTCAGGTACTGATAGGTGTACGACCCGATGCCGAGCACGACGTTGCCCGACGCAAAGCCCTTGCGTTCCAGGCGCACCAGGATGTCGCGCGCCCGGGTCAGCGTGATGGAGTCGCCGTAGATCAGGCCCACGTGCGGATCCAGCAGCTTGTAGCCGCGATCGGTCTCTACGCCGCCGAACGTGTCCCACAGGCATTGCACCGCGCCCTTCACCTCCGGCGCGCGCAGCGTCTGCTGCGCGCTGGCGTCTTCGCCCAGGAGCCAGTACGTGCCCGTGGCCGCATCCCGCACGGCCTCGAAGCCGGCGGCCTGCGCCGCTTGCAGGGCGGCGCGGTCCTGCACGTCCGGCACGTCGGTGCAGAAATAGCCGGTCAGGATCTTCACGGGGTCGCCGGAGTCCGGACGGAACACCACCTTCGCGTTGCCCAACGCATCCGGCTGGCGGCTCATGATCTCGGACTTGAGCGCCGCGGCGAAGTCCGTCACCACCTGCCAGAAGTCCCAGGTGTCAGACACCACCGACACGATGCCGGCCGGATACACCTGCTTGACCAGGCGGCGGATGGTCTCGATCTCGCCTTCCTTGCTGCCCAGGCACATCACGGAGTGCTCCGTCGCCGGCACCGAGCCGCCGATCAGTTCGCGGTCCGAATCCGCGTTGTAGAGGTCTTCCAGGTAGTCGATGGCCGGGATCGTGTCCGTGCCGGTAAAGGACAGCAGGTGACCCGCGCCGCACTTGCGCGCGTCGTACAGGCCGGCCATGCCGCGCATCGAGAAGTCGTGGCCCTGCCAGTCCACGAACGCCATCGGACTGCCGGTCAATTGCGCAAAGTACGTCAGCAGCTTGCGGTATTCGAAGGCGATGGTGGCGACCGTGGACGGCTTCCAGGACTCGCAGCTGAACAGGGTTTCGATGTAGGTCACCAGCCAGGCGAATTCCGGCTGGGTGTTGATGAAGGTGACCGGCGGCACGCGGATGTCGACGCGCGCGCCTTCAGGCACCGAGCGGATCTCCAGCGGCAGATAACCCAGGTCGTGCAGCGCCTGCAGGTGATCGACCGTGACCGCGCCCTTGCCCAGCGCGTTGTCCACACGGCGCTGGTACTGGCGCACGGCGGTGCTGGCGGGCTTACCGAAGAACTCGCGGTTGAACAGGCCGATCAGGATTTCCTTGATGAATCCTTGCAGGCCGAACCAGACGATTTTCTCGTCGAACAATTCGGGCAACACCGGCGCCAGGCGGGCCGAGCGCGGCGTGAAGTTGGCCAGGATCTTGTTCGTGCCCTTGGGGTACTGGAACGGGTGGCCGGTCTTGTAGAAGTCCGCCTGCAGGAAGGGATTCAGGCCATTCTTGAGCTGGGGGGCCAGGGTGTTGGGGGCATTCATGGCGGGTTCCTTCTTGGTTGATCTGTGTTCTTGGTTGATCTGCATGCTTAGTTGACCAGCACCGCACCGGCGGCGGTCGCGGCCGCCTCTTCGGTACGGGTCCAGTCGTAGGCGGTGAAAATCCCGGCGTATCGCGCCTTCAGTTCGGTCAAGCCCTTGCTGAAGATGCCGTGCGTCACATACAGATAGAGCGGCTGGCGGGTCTTGTCGGCCAGGGCGGCGGCCAGTTCCAGAAACGTGCGTCCGCCGTCGCAGATGTCGTCGACCACCAGTACCGGTTGGGCGGGGATATCGTCGGGCACGCGGGTTTCCGTGATGCGGCCGGTCTGCGGGTCGCGGACCTTTTCCGCGTAGCGCACGTCCGCCACGCCCAGCGTTTTGGCCAGCGACTGCACCCGTTTGCGGGCGCCGGCGTCCGGGGCCATCAGTGTGACGCCCTGGGCAAAGGCCGGGGCGGCCAGCGCTTTCTTCAGGAAGGCGGCGGCGTCGATCACCCGCACCCGCTGCAACAGCGCTGGCGTGACGTCGCTGTGCGGTTCCACGATGGTGACCGTGGCGTACTGCTGGTCATTGATGAGCTTGCAGAACACGGCGGCGCCCAGCGCCTCGCCCGGATTGCAGACGCGGTCCTGGCGCGCATACGGCACATAGGGCATGTCCAGGTGCACGGGCGCGGCCGGGTTCAGGCGGCGCAGCGCGTCGGTCAGCAGCAGCAACTGCATGACGTCGTCGGCCGACTTCAGCAAGGCGTGGATGCGGAATTCGCGGGCGGCGTCGGCCTGTTCACGCAAGCCGGCGGGAATGGTGACCTGCATTTCGCCGCCGGGAAACCGGAACGCGGCTGGCGTATCGGTCTTGCGCTGTCCTTCGATTACCGCAGTGATGGTGAACATGATGGCCCCTTAGTGGCATTTCAAAACTAAGTGAGGCCAGTATATGCCTACTTATTGTTGTTTTGCAACTATCTTTGCGTTGCAAAAGGCTCGTCCCGTCGAATCAGCCGACGCTCCGGTCGAAAAAGGTGAAATCCTTCAACCGGTAAAGACGCGCCGGACGCTGCGCGCCCCCGACCACTTCGTCGGTTGCCTCCAGCGCCCCCCACGCTTCCATCTTCCTGCGGAAGTTCGACTTCTCGAGCCGGGTCTGCAGGATCGCCTCGTAGGTGTGTTGCAGTTGGGTCAGCGTGAAGCGCTCGGGCAGCAGGAAAAACGGCAGCGTGGAGTACGTGGATTTGCTGCGAAGGCGGTCCACGGCGGCAGTGATGATGTCCGCATGGTCGAACGCCAGCGGCGGCAAGGCGTCCACACTGACAAAACGGAATTCCGCGCGGGTGGCGGCTGCCAGTTCGGCGGCGGGCACCAGCGCCACATAGGCGACCGACATCGACCATCCCCGGGGATCCCGATCCTGACCGGAAAACACCTGCAATTGCTCCAGGTAGCGCGGCTCGAAGCCGGTCTTGTCGCGCAATACACGCCGGATGCTGTCTTCGGTGGACGTGTCTTCGTTGGCGTGCACCACGCCACCCGGCAGCGCCATGGCGCCCTGAAGCGGCTCGCGGTCGCGCTGATGCAACGCGACTTCCAGGCCGGATTCGCGCAGGGTAAGAAGGACGGCGTCGACGGTGACGAGCGGTTGGGGAAAGTCCAAGGAGCGGGTTCCGTGATTGAGGTTTTGGGCAAGATGCCACTATGACGCCGCAAGGTCAATTCGCTCGGCTTCGTTCCAGAAAAAGCACCTGAACGCCCCACTAGAAAGTGTTCGAATTTTGGCAAGAATTGACGGTGGATAACGACAATTAACGCATTGTTCTACACTATGCGCCGAGGAACACCGTCGGGTTGATGCTTGGCGTCGTGTTCCTTTTGCTTTTTCTTCAACTGCAACTCAGGAGTTTTCCGGATGAAAAAGACGCTGCTCGCCGCGGCAATGCTGGCCTCTTTCGCAGGCGTTGCCCAGGCAGAACCGTCAGTCACCCTCTACGGTGTCATCGACACCGGCCTCGGCTACAACAAGATCAAAGGCGATGGCTACAGTGGTTCCAAAGTCGGCATGATCAACGGCATCCAGGCCGGCTCCCGCTGGGGCCTGCGCGGATCCGAAGATCTGGGCGACGGCCTGCGCGCCGTCTTCAAGCTGGAAAGCGGCTTTGATTCGGCCAACGGCCAGCGCGGCCAATCCGGCCGCCTGTTCGGCCGCCAAGCCACCATCGGTCTGGCCAACGACGCCTGGGGCTCGCTGGAATTCGGCCGTCAGGCCACGGTCGGCTCGAACTACCTGGCCGACATCGACCCCTTCTACACCAGCTACACCCAATCCAACCTGGGCCTGGGTTTCAGCGCGGCCAACACCATGCGCTGGGACAACATGGTCATGTACCGCACCCCGTCGGTGAACGGCTTTGAATTCGCCGTGGGCTACTCGTTCAGCGTGGACGACACCACCTCGGACCAGACCGGCTTCCAGACCGCCGACAACACGCGCGGCATCACCACCGGCCTGCGCTATGTGCAGGGTCCCTTGAACGTGACGCTGACGTACGACCAGCTGAACGGCGCCAACCGCAGCACCGTCGACAACGGCGCCACGCCGCGCCAATACGCCGTCGGCGCTTCGTACGACCTGGAAGTGGTGAAGCTGGCTGCCGCTTACGGCCGCACCACCGACGGCTGGTTCGTCGGCCAGGATCTGCCGTCGGGCACGCCGTTCAGCGATGAGTTCGGCACCAACCGCTTCGTGGACGGCTTCAAGGCCAATTCCTACATGCTGGGCGCGACGTTCCCGGTGGGCGCCTCGGGCAGCCTGTTCACCTCGTGGCAGCACGTGGCTCCGTCCAACGACAAGCTGACGGGCGGCGACGCCAACATGAATGTGTACAGCGTGGGCTACACCTACGACCTGTCCAAGCGCACCAACCTGTACGCCTACGGTTCGTACGGCACGGACTACGCGTTCATCGACGGTCTGAAGAGCACCGCCGCTGGCGTGGGCATCCGCCACCAGTTCTAAGCGTGTGCCGGGCCGGCCGCCCCGCGGCGCCGGCCCATCCTGCCGCCCGGGTCGCTACCGCGCCCGGGCGCGCTCCAGCATCTGCACGATTTCCGTCTGGCCGCGCTGACGCGCGTGCTGCAATGGCGTAAGCCCATCCTTGTCGGGCAGATTCACGTCCGCTCCCCCCTCTATCAGCAGCGCCACGATGGCCTGATGGCGCGGTCCGCCGTCGCTCAGGATGATGGCCTCGAGCAGCCCCGTCCAGCCTAGCCGGTTGACGTGGTTGGGATCCACGCCCGCCTGCAGCAGCCGCTTCACGACCTCGACGTGGCCGCGCTCGCACGCCGGAATCAGGGCCGTGCCGCCATAGCGGTTGGTGCTTTTCAGGTCGGCGCCATGCGACAGCGTCAGCTCCAATATCTCTCGATAGCCCTGCGCGCCCGCCAGCAGGTATGCGCTGTCCTGCATGCCGTTCTGGGCGTTCACGTTTGCGCCGGCGCCGATCAGCGCCGCCGCGGCCTGTACGTGGTTGCCTTGCGTGGCGCGCAGCAGCGGCGTATTGCCCTGCCCGTCCCGCGCCTCGATCGGCGCGCCCTCTGCCAGCAATTGGCGCACGCGCGCCGCATCGCCCTTGCCGGACGCCTCCAGCAGTTGGGGGCCGCGCGCGTTCGCGGCGCGGTCTTCCGCGGCGGCGCCAAAACCGATCGCGCTCAGCGTCAGTACGACGCAGACGCGCCAGAATGTGATGTAAGCCATTGCCGGCAGCCTCCTTGGTATGTGTCTGCTTGACGCCCGGTCCGGTGCCGGACGCGCTGCCATTATCTCCTTGCCCCCGGCCGCGCGCGCGGCCTATGCTCGGTCAGGTTCTCGGTGACGTGCAATGCGCAGGAAACACGCGTCCGGCATGATCGGCCTCCCTTACTGATCGCAGCCCCCAAGAACTGCCATGCCCTCCCGTACCGAATCCGCGCTTTCTCCCCTTTTCCGTCCGTCGCGCCTGATGCGCGCCCTGGCCCTGGCTTTGTTGCCGCTGGCCCTGGCTGCCTGCAATGGCGGCGGCGATGATGACGATGACGGCGTCCAGCCGCCCGTCGCTGAAACCCCGGCGCCGCAGCCCACGCCGCAACCGCAACCGGAACCGGAACCCGAACCCCAATCGCCTCCGCGCAACACGGCCTATCTGCAGAAGAAGGCGGGCGACGTCATCCAGGTCCGCATCGAGGAACTGCATCCGACCCAGGCCGCGATCGGCTACGACCAGATCTATTACAAGCTCGGCCGCTGGCAAGGCGACTTCGACCGCGCCACCTGGGCGGCCGACCCAGTTCTGCAACTGGATTACCTGAACCGCACCGTCGGCAAGAAGTTCGACGACTATTGCGAGGACGTGGGCGGCGCCGAGCGCGCGCAGAAGTTCCAGAGCATCGCCGAGGCGCGCGCCGCGCGCCTGGACAAGCCCGAAACGTTCACCTGCCTGGACGCGCCGGGCACGAATACGGCCAACCTGAAGACGGTGATCGTGGGCTGGGACGGCAACCTGTACCTGACCGACGGCCACCACACGTTCTCGTCCCTGCGCGAGATCTCTGATGGCGGCCCGAAGCTCCCCGTGTGGGTGAAGGTCGACGCCAACTACAGCGACCTCCCGACCGCGGCGGCCTTCTGGCAGCGTCTGGTCGACGAGCGCCGGGCATGGTTGCGTGACGGCCAGAACCAGCCGATCACCGTCGACCAGCTGCCCACGCGCGTCGGCCTCGCCAATGCGCAGGAGCCCGGCGGCATGCAGGAAGACCGCTACCGCTCCCTGGTGTATTTCACGCGCGACATCGCCTACAGCAACGGAAACCTGCCTGAATTCGCGGAATTCCTGTGGGGCGACTGGCTGCGCCGCCAGGCGGCGGCCGGGCAGCTGCAGGGCCTGGACCAATACAAGATGCAGGCGCCGGCAACGCCTGCGGAAATCCTGGCGGTCAGCACGTTGAACAAGGACATCCTGCCCACCGGGGCCAATGACAGCTACGCCGCCGCCGTGCGCGATGCGTCGGTGAAGATGAGCGCGTTGGCTGACACGGCTATCGTGTTCGAAGACCGCGACGCCGCCAGCCTTGGCCGCATCGTCCTGGAAGCCAATGCCGCCAGCGGCTCGGCCACCAAGACGGCGCGCGACACGCTGGAAGAACTGCCGCGCAACGACGTCAAGACGTCCGACGGCACGCCGCGCGGCGCGGGCAAGCTGTGGTTCGCGGTGAACTACCGCACCTGCGGCAAGCCTGCGGCCGGCACCTGCTGGGGCTGGTAAGGAAAAAAGGCCCGCGCAAGCGGGCCTTTTCACATCGGGCGGTCAACGCGTCAGAGCACTTCCTGCGTGTTCTCGGCCTTCGCCAATTGCTGCATCGCCAGGGCGACCTTCTTGGCGACTTCCAGGCGTTCGGCGGCCGACATGGCGTCGTATTCTTCCTTGGAAATGCCCAGGCTCGCCAGCGCCGCGTAGAACATCTTGTCCTCGAGCGACATGCCGGCGTAGCCCAGGAATTCCTTTTCGGCCTGCGACGGCGCGGCCTGCGAGGCGCCGGACACGCCTTGGCCCATGGCAGAACGATTGCGCTCGGTGGCATCGGCAAACGCCGCGCGGAAGCTTTCGCCGGCGTTGGCGTTGGCATTTTTGGCGGCCGGCGCGGACTGGCCGGCGGCGGCATTCATACCCAGGAAATTCACGCTGCTCATGGATGCTCCAGAGGGATTGGCGGTCAGGGTGCCAACATACTCCCCGACCGCGCAGCCGGAAAACTGGGTCAGCCGCCCGAACCGCCCGTTTCTCTGCGGATTGCGGTCCGACCATTTTTAGCGCCCTTCGAGTATCTTGTGCCTCTCGCAAATCTTCCAGAGACCCTTCTCATGAGCATCGACACCCCTTCGAGCCAGCCCGCTGCCGCCACGCCCGCCGCAGACGCCTTCCTGCAGTTCCTGGTCAACCTCGTCAACAACGGCAGCCAGATCGAAAGCATTGGCGTGACGTTGCAGATGGGCGGCATGCTGGTCTCCGGCTCGATCGTCTCGGGCGCCGAGTACTTCGACACCTTCGCGGCCAGCTTCTCGGGCTCGCTGGAATCGCTGGACCCCGACACGCGCCAGACCGTACACGCCTCGCTGGCCGAACTGGGCGACGTGTTCCGCCTGCCCCAGCCCGTCGATCCGCTGCCCAACTACATTCACCTGGCGGACGCCCTGTTCTTCACCGCCGACGGCACGCCCATCGCCGGCCAGCCGACGCTGTGGCGCGGCCGCACGAGCGCCGTCGACGGGTTCATCCTGGGCCGTCTGCAGTCCGACGCCCTGGCCTGATCCGCATGACGCAACCCGTTACTGCGCCGATCGAGGGCCAGGACATCGATCGCAAGGCCATGCAGGCCCTCATCGAGACGGCGGCAGGCAAGGCGCTGTCGTTCGTGGACTGCGACTTTCAGGAGGCAGACTTTTCGCGCCTGGAACTGCGCGGCTTCCAGTTCAGCGGCTGCGCGATTGCGGGCGCCTCGTTCCAGGGCGCGGATCTGACTGACAGCCAATGGCTACGCTGCCGCGGCGGGTCGGCCAACTTTGCGTCGGCGGACGCCAGCGAGGCCCACTTCCAGAACTGCGACCTGAACAACGCCAATTGGCGCCGCGCGCGGCTGGCCAGCGCCAAGTTCCGGTCGTGCAAGCTGACCGGATCGGATTTCGATGGCATTGCGTGCCTGGGCTGGTCGCTCGAGGAATGCCTGCTGGTCGGCGCGCTGCTGCGCGGCGTGTCGTTTCGCAAGTGCAATCTGCTGCAGCTGGATTTCTCGGACGCGGACCTGTCGGGAAGCGACTTCCGCGAGACGGTGTTTCACGGCGGCAGCCTGCGCAATGCCACGTTGAAAAACGTCCACTTCGAAGGCGCGGACCTGCGGGAAGCGGACCTTGGCGGGTTGGACCTGACCGCGGCCGCCCGGCTGGCCGGCGCGACGATCTCCAAGACACAGGCGGCGGCGCTGCTGGCCGAGTTGCGCATCAGCGTGGTTTGACACGGTTCTGACGCAGCCCGTCTTTGCGGACTTGCAGGCCGGCGATGCGGCCAGCGCCTGCATTGCCGCGCATTGGGTCAGCCCGGACGCCGGAAGTACGCGCGCGCCGCCTCGATCTGCCCATGGCAGACGCAACCGCTCATGTGCTCGTTCACCATGCCCACGGCCTGCATGAAGGCATGCATGGTCGTCGGGCCCACGAACGTCCAGCCGCGCCGCTTCAGCGCGCGAGAGAGTTCTTTCGACGCCTTGGATGTGGGATTGCTGTCCCAATAATGCCGATCCACCGCCGCCGGTCGGTCCTGCGGCGGCGGTTCATGCGACCAGAGCCAGCCGGCCAGCGACCCGGTCTCGTCGGCCAGATCGCGCGCGCGCTGCGCGTTATTGATGGCCGACACGATCTTGGCACGGTTGCGCACAATGTCGGCGTTGCCCATCAGGCGCTCCACGTCGCGCTCGGTATAACGTGCCACCCGCTCCATGTCGAAATCGTCAAAGGCCTCGCGAAACGCCTCGCGCTTGCGCAGGATCGTGATCCACGCCATGCCGGCCTGAAAACCTTCCAGACAGATCTTCTCGAACAGGCGCCGGTCGTCCACGACGGGCCGGCCCCATTCATGATCGTGATAGTCCGGCATGGACGGCTGCCAGAAGCAACGCGGCTTGCCATGCTCGTCAATGATCAGGCCGGTGTCGGGGATGCCGGCGGCCGGGTCGGCGATGTCCGGGTTGCTGGTGTTCGGACTGCTGACGTCCGGAGTGCCGACTTCCGGGCTGGCCTGATGTCCGGCATTCTGCGCGGCAGCAATCATGGCTTG
Source organism: Achromobacter sp. ACM05 (assembly GCF_019218915.1). Taxonomy (NCBI): domain Bacteria; kingdom Pseudomonadati; phylum Pseudomonadota; class Betaproteobacteria; order Burkholderiales; family Alcaligenaceae; genus Achromobacter; species Achromobacter sp. ACM05. Next base: position 1,969,870 of record NZ_JAHUWQ010000001.1, on the reverse strand, counting down.
CGCGGCACCGGGCAGCTCGTGTCGCCTTCCTCGCACGCCAGATACGCGCGCAATTCCTTGGTCCGGACCTTCGTGAGCTTATCCAGGCACATGCTCAACACCATCGGATAGGCGCTGCCGCCCGTCACGCCTGTCGACGAAAACGCGCATTCGGCATCGCGAAAGAACAGCCACGCTTTCTGCGCCGCCTGCAGTTGCGTCAAGGCGTCCTTGCTGTCCTTCAGGCGCTCCGTCGCTTCTTTGTACGCAGCGTTCAACTCGGCGTCGGACTGGCGATACGCCTGATCCGCGCACAGGTTCATGTCGGTCTGAGTGGACGCCTGGTCACACTTGAGCACTTGGGCCTGCGCCCCCGCTGCAAGCAGGAGCGCGGCGGCGGCAAACACGATACGCATGGGAATTCCTCCTTTTTGGGTGGGATTGGGGTGGTCAACGCATGGGGGAAAGTGTCGCATGGATGCCGGCGAGGCGCAGCGCGGCTGTCCGTCGCCTAAGATAGCCCCCATGAAGATCCAACTGCTTTCCGACTTGCATCTTGAAACCGATCCCACCTTTGTGGCACAACCGTTGCCGGGCGCCGACCTGCTCGTGCTGGCGGGCGACATCGGTTCGTACCGCCAGGGCTCACGGCTGGAACGGGACGACTTCGGCCTGGGCGACTATTCGCCGCGCCACGGCTGGCCGACGCCTGTCCTGTACGTGCCGGGCAACCACGAATACGACAACGTGGATTTCGACGAGGCGCACGCGCGCCTGCAAGACCTGTGCCGCGCGCTCGACATCCAGTGGCTGGAACGCGAAACCACCGTCATCGGCGGCGTGCGCTTCGTCGGCACGACCCTGTGGACGGACTTCGACGCGCTGGCCTCACCGGACGACACGCTGGGGGAAGCGCTGAAAAAGCGCGCCAAGGCTTTTCGAGCGGCGGACTTTTATCTGGAAAAGGCCGAGATGCGCCGCCATGGCGCGCCCTTCATGGCTGAACAGATGCGCGAGCAGGGGCTGGCCTGTCAACAATGGCTGGACGCCGCCCTGCGCGTGCCCTTCGACGGCACGACGGTGGCGGTCACCCACTTTGCGCCTACGTTGGCTAGCGCCGATCCGCGCTATGGCGTCACGCCCGGCACGGCGGGATTTTGCAACGCGCTGGATGGATTGCTGCCGCTGGCCGACGTGTGGATTCACGGGCATCTGCATTGCGCGCAGGATTACGTGAAGGACGGCTGCCGGGTGATTGCGAATCCGCGGGGGTATGCGAAGAAGGGGGAACAGGCGGATTTTGCGCCGGAGAAGTTGTGGGAGGTTCCGGTGCGTCGGCAGACATGAATGCGGGACCTGCCGTGATGGCGGTGGACGGATCCCTGGATTGCGGGATCGAAATCGATTCCGTCGCGCTCCGATTTGGCGAACAGCAGTCGGCCTCCTACCGCCCGTGATCGGCAACCCCGCATGGCTCACTTGGCGACGTGAAGCGCGAGAAATACTGATGCCTTGTGTGCGAGCTAAACCGCGCTTGTGCACTGATGCACACATCCACCCGACTGAACTTGCCCGTAATCTCTACGCTTCGGCGATTGACGAATGGCGTGCTGACCTCAATCCACGACGCCGGCGACGCAAACATCGTGGTCGAAAATCTGACTGACTCCCCGGGATGAATGATTTCCCTTGTGAGGCGATGATTATCGTTGAAGTAAACCACCACGGGCGCTGCAGCGTCTTGCGCATAGTGGAGTACCACCGTAGGCGTCAGCGAACCCCAAATTACCAGACTTCCACACAACCCTCCTAGCAAAGCCAGCAGAATGCAAATTGACCTTCCGAGAATCCGCATATTTGCCCTGGCTAGCGTTCGCAGACGTGCAATTCTTTCGAACTTCCCCTGCTGTTTCCCCAAGGCAACGGTACAGCTTCGACTGTTCCAAGCAGGATGTCCGGGGTCAGTGCATGAGGTCTGACGTTTGCGTACAGGTCACACCCCAACTGAATTGAAATATGGTCCGGCCTATCGTCTGCGCTAGCAGGCCATCCGCCGTTTTCCGGATGATTCTGCATGGTCGGCATTCGCCGTTTTTCCAAGGCGCCCAAAGTGTCATGCAATGCCTGAGCGATCCCTGCTCCGTTGATCAGTTCATCTGGGGTGAATCCGACCGCCACACCGACATAGCCTTGTGACCAAGCCCTGCTGCCGCCCTGCCGTCGATGTCGTAGGACGAAAACCCCTCCAACACCCTTCCGCCATGGGTCGTCTTGTCACCAACACGAATGATCGGGCGCGCTGTCATCATTGCTCCAGGCAATTACTGATGCGCGAAAGTCTGAGCGTCGCAGAAGCCGACTTGAATCAGATAAACGCGAAAATTGCCTGATTCACTTTTCTCCCGTGATGCCACGCACGATTTGAATCCCCCCTGCTTCAAACATGCGTGCCAACGACGGCATTACAGAACTACCCCTCGGAAATGAAAAAAGCCCACCGCTTTCGCAAGTGAGCTTTTCGGTTGTTGACCTCGAAGGAGATCAACCGCCTTCCATCGGGGCATGAACGGTTTCCCGTCCCGCCCCGCGCGCCTCAAGGCGCCGGATTCGGATGACGCACGTGGATCTGGTTGATCGCGTCCAGCACCTCAGCCGACAACGTCACATCAACACTGTCGATGTTTTCCTTCAACTGCTCCAGCGACGTTGCGCCGATCAGATTGCTGGTGACGAACGGGCGTTGATTCACCCAAGCCAGCGCCAGATGCGTCGGAGAGATGCCATGCTTGCGCGCCAGTTCCACATATTCGCGCGTGGCGGCTTCGGCCTGGGGGTTGCTGTAGCGGGTGAAGCGCGTGTACACCGTCAGGCGGGCGCCGGCCGGCTTGGCGCCGTCCAGGTACTTGCCGCACAGCATGCCCATCGCCAGCGGCGAATACGCCAGCAGGCCTACGCCTTCGTGGTGCGTGAATTCCGACAGGCCGATCTCGTACACGCGGTTCAGCAGGCTGTACGCGTTCTGGATCGACGCGATGCGCGGCAGGTCGGCATTCTGGGCGTGGCGCAGGAACTGGCTGACGCCCCACGGGGTTTCGTTCGACACGCCCACGTGGCGCACCTTGCCGGCGCGCACGAAGTCCTGCAGCACCGACAGGGTCTCTTCGATCGGCACGGTGTGCTCGTCTTCGACCCACGGGTAGTTGAGCTGGCCGAACGTCGCGGTGGTGCGGTCGGGCCAATGCAGTTGATACAGGTCCAGATAATCCGTCTGCAGGCGCTTCAGGCTGGCGTCCAGGGCCGCGGTCAGATTCTTGCGGTCCAGGAAGGTCTTGCCGTCGCGGATGTGGCCGGGGCGCTTGGCATCGCGCACGGGGCCGGCCACCTTGCTGGCCAGCACGATGTCCTGGCGGCGGCCGGTCTTGGCCAGCCACGTGCCGATGTAGGTTTCGGTCAGCCCCTGGGTTTCGGGCTTGGGCGGCACGGGATACATCTCGGCCACGTCGACCAGGTTGACGCCGCGCTCCAGCGCGTAGTCCAGTTGCTGATGCGCGTCGGCTTCGGTGTTCTGCTCGCCCCAGGTCATGGTGCCCAGCCCGATCAGGCTGACATCCAGGTCGGTACGGCCGAGTTTGCGGTATTTCAAGTTCTGCTCCGTGCGGGTCTTGGGGTTAAGAAGCGACACCTTACTCCAAGATGTTGGCGTTTCGCTGACAGGATGGCCCGGCGTTCGGCCAGGCTTGCCGCCGCCGCGCAATCGGCATACGCTGATCCGCAAATCCGATCCGGGGGGGAAAACGGCATGCTGCGGGAAGTCGACGAGGTCATCCTCTTTTTCGTCGTGCTCATCATTTTCCTGGGCGTCATCGAGGTCGGCTATCGCCTTGGCCGCCGGCTGCGCAAGCCGGCCGACGAGGCCGCCAAGACGCACATCACCGCACTGCAGACCGCCCTGCTCGGCCTCCTGGCCCTGCTGCTGGGGTTTACGTTCGCCATGTCGGTCACGCGGTTCGAGACGCGCAAGAACCTGGTGCTGGAAGAGGCCAACGCCATCGGCAACGCCTACTGGCGGTCGCAGCTCATTCCCACTGAGCACCGGCCGGTGGTGGCAAAGATGCTGCACGAATACACGTCGGCATCGCTGGATTACCACCTGGCCGACCAGGATTCGCCGCGTTTTGCCGCCGCCAACGCCACGGCACGCCGCATCGAACGCCAGATCCGGGCGGCGGTGGCGGCGCGGGCCGAGAATCCGCCGTCGATCTCCACGATCATGTTCATACAGGCCATCAACGAGATGGCGCAGATCAACGAGAAGCGGCGCGTCGCGCTGGAAAATCACGTGCCCGAGCCGGTGTACTACCTGCTGTTCATCGTGGCGGGCGGCTCGATGGGCTATATCGCGTACGGCACGGGCCTGTATGGACGGCGGCGGCCGATTTCCACCGGGATGTTTGCTGCGCTGATTGCCCTGGTGCTGACCTTCATCCTGGATATCGATCAGCCGGGCAGCGGCTTGATCCAGGTGGGCCAGGAAAGCATGGAGCGCATGCAGGCTACGCTTGCGCAGGAAATGCAGCAGTAGGACCGCGGGCGCTCACGAAACGCGTTTTACGGATACAGCTCCAGCACCTCGTCGCCCCGGTCGTCGAACGTGCCCGTCGATGTCCAGCCCAGGTGCCGGTAAAAGCCATACGAACGCACGGCGGGGTCGCTGGCGCATCCCAGGATCAGCCGCTGAAAGCCCAGCGCCTTCAGATCGCGCACGACCAGATTCAACAGCGTCTTGCCCGCGCCATGCCCCTCGAAGTCGGGCAGCAGCGCCAGGACGACGATCTCTCCGGCTTCGGTGTCTCCGAAACAGTACCCGGCGACCTTGCCGTCGACCGTGGCCACGTAGCCGGGCAGCGAGCCGTCCTGGACCGCCGCGGTCCATGATTCGAGCGTGACGCCGACCGCGGCGAGGTCCGCTGCGGAAAACGCGTTCTCGCGGGTCTTGCCCCGGATGTCGATGCAGGCCGCGACGTCTTCGCCGCGCGCGGGGCGGTAGGTGAATTCCATGTTTCCTCAGTCAAAAAAACGCCGCAGGAACGGGGCGGTGACGCCCGCGTTGCCGCGGCTGACGGCTTCCGGGGTGCCGGCCGCGACGATAGCGCCGCCCTCTTCGCCGGCGCCCGGTCCGACGTCCAGCATCCAGTCGCTGCCCGCGACGACGCGCAGGTCGTGTTCGACCACGACGACGGTATTGCCGGCATCCACGAGGCCGTGCAGCTGCGTCATCAACTTGTCCACATCCGCCGCGTGCAGGCCCGTGGTGGGCTCGTCCAGCACGTACAGCGTGTTGCCGCGCTGGCTGCGCTGCAGTTCGGTGGCCAGTTTGATGCGCTGGGCTTCGCCGCCGGACAGTTCAGTGGCGGGCTGGCCCAGGCGCAGATAGCCCAGGCCGATCTCGGCCAGCAGCGTCAAGGGGCGCGCCACCACCGCCTCGTCCTTGAAGAAATCGCGCGCTTCGTCCACCGTCATGTCCAGCACCCGGGCGATGTTGCGGCCATTCCACTCGACTTCAAGCGTCTTGGCGTTGTAGCGGCTGCCGTGGCACGTGGGGCACGGCGCGTACACGCTGGGCATGAACAGCAGTTCGACGTGGACGAAGCCTTCCCCCTCGCAGGTCTCGCAGCGCCCTTGCGCGACGTTGAAGGAGAAGCGGCCCGCGCTGTAGCGCCGGGCGCGCGCGGCCTTGGTGTCGGCGAACAGCTTGCGCACGTGATCGAACAGACCGGTGTAGGTGGCCAGGTTGGAGCGCGGCGTGCGGCCGATGGGCTTCTGGTCCACGTTGACCAGGCGCTTGATGGCCTGCCCGCCCGCATGCAGCCGGCCCGTGGTGCGCGGCAAATTGCCGGGCTGCGGCAGGTCGCTGTCGGGTTCCTCGGCCGGCAGTTCCTGGCCCAGGTGTTCGCCCACCAGTTCAACCAGCGCCTGGCTGACCAGGCTGGATTTGCCCGAGCCGGACACGCCCGTCACCGCCGTGAATGCGCCCAGCGGAAAGCGCGCGTCCACGCCATGCAGGTTGTTGCGATGAATGCCGCGCAGTTCCAGCCACCCGGCCGGTTCACGCGGGGTGCGGCGGCTGGCGGGGCGCATGTCGAACAGGTACTTGGCGGTGACGGAATCCTTTACCTTGCGCAGCCCCTCGGGCGGACCGCTGTACAGCACCTGCCCGCCGTGCTGGCCCGCGCCCGGCCCCACGTCGACCAGCCAGTCGGCGCGGCGCAGCGTGTCCAGATCGTGCTCCACGACAAACAGCGTGTTGCCGCCCGCTTTCAGCTGATCCAGCGCGCGGTGCAGCGCCTGGCCGTCCGCGGGGTGCAGGCCGGCGGACGGTTCGTCCAGCACGTAGACCACGCCAAACAGGTTGGAGCGGATCTGCGTGGCCAGCCGCAGGCGCTGCAACTCGCCGGGCGACAGCGTGGGCGTGGACCGGTCCATCGCCAGATAGCCCAGGCCCAGCGCCTGCAGCGTGCCGATGCGCTCGACCAGATCATGTGCAATGCGCTGCGCGGCGATGCGTTTCTCGGGCGACAGGTCCGGCGTGCGGCGCACGTCGCTGCTGCCGGCATGCGACAGCCCGCCGGCCGCCACGCGTTTGGCGTTGGCACGCACGCCCGCAGCCTTGCTGCGCGTCGATCCAGACTGCGCCGCGTGTTCGTCGAACCGGCCTTCGGCGGCGGGCGCCAGAACCTCTGCGATGCGGGCAAGCGGCAGTTGCGACAGGCTGCCGATGTCCAGGCCCGCGAACGTCACGGACAGCGCCTCGCGCTTCAGGCGCCGGCCGCCGCATTCCGGGCAGGGCGCGCCGGTCATGAAGCGCGCCACGCGCTTTTTCATCATGGCGCTCTGCGTGGTGGCGAACGTGTGCATGACGTAGCGGCGCGCGCCGGTATAGGTGCCCATGTAGCTGGGTTCGGTCTTGCGGCGCAGCGCCGCGCGCGTCTCGGCCGGCGTGAAACCGGCGTAGACCGGCACCGTGGGCTGTTCGTCCGTGTAGAGGATCCAGTCGCGGTCCTTCTTGGGCAGGTCGCGCCACGGCTTGTCCACGTCGTAGCCCAGCGTCACCAGGATGTCGCGCAGGTTCTGGCCATGCCAGGCCGGCGGCCACGATGCGATCGCGCGCTCGCGGATGGACAGCGACGGGTCCGGCACCATGGATGCCTCGGTCACGTCGTACACGTAGCCCAGGCCGTGGCAATGCGGGCAGGCGCCCTGCGGCGTGTTGGGCGAGAAGTCCTCGGCGTACAGCATGGGCTGGCGCGCCGGATAGGTGCCGGCGCGCGAATACAGCATCCGCAGCATGCTCGACAACGTGGTGACGCTGCCGACCGTGGAACGCACGTTCGGCGTGCCGCGCTGCTGCTGCAAGGCCACGGCGGGCGGCAGACCATCGATGGCGTCGACGTCGGGCACACCCACCTGATCGATCAGGCGCCGGGCGTACGGCGACAGCGATTCCAGGTAGCGGCGCTGCGCTTCGGCGTACAGCGTGCCGAATGCCAGCGACGATTTGCCCGACCCGGACACGCCGGCGAACACCACCAGCGCATCGCGCGGGATGCTGACGTCCACGTTCTTCAGGTTGTGTTCCCGCGCGCCTCGCACGCGGATGCAGGCATCGGGGCCCGGCTTCGAAGGATTCTTGCGCTGGCTCATGGTTGAAATAGTAATGGACCGGACGGCGGATGCCTTCGCGGGCGTGGCCAACCGGGCGAGCGGCGCCTCATCCCATCGCATGAGACCGCGCGCACTGATGCACCCATACCGCGGAACGAGGTGCCCCCCACTCGCGCGCGGCGCCGCGCATTGCCGTTGACGGCGCCCCGGCGCTGCTTTAATTTCGCAACACGCGAAACGGCAGGGGCGGCGCAATGCGCCGCCCTTGTCGTGCTGCCGGCAGCATCGGCGCGACCGCGCTGCTTCCGACTGCCGGGCAGGCTGCATCCCTTGCGGCAGGACTTGATGACCACATTGCTGAGGGCAAGACATGGTGATCTCGATTTCCGTCCTGGTCGTGGGCGCGGGCCCGGCCGGCCTGTTGACCGCCGCCGAATTGCAGCGCCGCGGCGTGGACTGCCTGCTGATCGATGCGCACGAACGCCCGCTGGATTGGGACCGCGCGACCGTCGTGCATCCGCGTTCACTTGAAATCCTGGATGCGCTGGGCATCATCGAACCCCTGCTGGCCGCGGGCGTGAAGCAGCGGCGCGCCCGCATTCACGCGGGCGGCAGCGAACTGGGCATCATCGACCTGGAACTTGCCGGCAGCCGCTATCCCTTCAACATCGGCATCTCGGAAGAAGTCACGGAGACGGTGCTGGCCGACCATCTGGCGCGGCTGGGCGGCAAGGTCACGCGCGCCACGAAGCTGGTGGGATTGCAGGAACAGGAAGACGGCGTGCTGGCCACCGTGGAGCGCGGCGGCAAGCTGTCGCAGGTGCTGGCGCAGTGGGTCGTCGGCTGCGACGGGCATCACAGCACCGTGCGGATGCTGACCGGCATCGAGCAGGACGGCCACGACATTAACCAGCCGTGGGCCGTGTTCGACGCCACCATCCCCGACTGGCCGGAGGCGTTCGAGGCGAACTACGCCTACCTGGATCAGATTCCCGTGATTCTGACCGCGCTTCCCGGCGAGCGCTGGCGCGTCTACCTGCGCCCCAGCTCCGCGGAGTCGGACCTGGTCGAGGACGCGCTGTCCACGCTGCGGCGCTACCTGCCCGACGCCGGCTTTTACAACGTCTCGCACCCGGCGCGCTTCGAATGCCACACCAAGGTGGCGCGCGCGTTCCGGTCCGGCCGCGTGCTGCTGGCGGGCGACGCCGCGCACACGTGCAGCCCGGCGCAGGGACATGGCATGAACACCGGCCTGCAGGATGCCTACAACCTGGGCTGGAAGCTGGCACTCGTCTGCCAGGGACATTGTTCGCCCGCGCTGTTGGACAGCTATCACGCCGAGCGCCGGCCCGTGGCCGACATGGTGATGGCGTCGGGCGATGCCGCCGAAAGCGCGCAGATGGCGCAGGGCAACGCAGAGCGGCGCGCGCGCGATCTGGCGATCCGCGCGGCCTTCGGCAACCCCGAAGCGCGGCACCGCGAGGCCGTGTCGGAAGCCGAACTCGACATCGACTACGCGGGGTCGCCCATCGTGATGGGTGACCGGCACGAGGCCATCTGGCCGGGCCAGCGGCTGCCGGACCATATCGACGTGCGGTTTTCCACCGGCGGCCGGGGCAAGCTGCATGAGTACGCCAAGCGGCGCGGCCACACCGTCCTGTTGATTGGCGGCCCCGGCACGGCGCAGCAGCCGCTGTCGGACCTGCGCCGCCAGCTGATGGCGCTGGCTGACGGCTACATCATCGAGGTGGTGGTGGCTCTGACCGCCAGCGATGGCGTCACCGACGTGGACGCCTACCTGGAGCCCGCCACGGCGGCGCGGATGGGCGTGGGCGACATGATGCTGCTGGCGGTGCGGGCGGACGGGCACGTCGGCCTGCGCGCCGAGCAGCGGCACGCCGAGACGCTGTCGGCGTACATTGAACGCCTGCGGCAATCGGGACAGACGCCATGACCTAGGGAAATCCCCAGGTAAATCCGTGTCGATCCGGGTGCCGGCGGTTCGTCGTAGTCATGCACCCACCCTCACATCAAGGCGGACTACACCATGACTACCGGAACCGTACGACACCTGCGCGTCCTGCGCGCCTCCCCCGACCGCGTCTATCGCGCCTTTCTCGAACCGGACGCGGTCGCCAAGTGGCTTCCGCCCTATGGCTACACCTGCTCGGTTCAGGAACTGGACGCGCGCGTGGGCGGCAAGCACCGGATGGCCTTTCGCAACTTCGCCACCGGCCACCTCGAGCCGTTCGGCGGAGAATACCTGGAGCTGGTGGAAGGCGAGAAGATTCGCTACACGGACCGCTTCAACGATCCCGCCCTGCCGGGCGAGATGACGACGACCATCAACCTGCGGCAGGTCTCGTGCGGCACGGAACTGACCATCGTGCAGGAGGGCATTCCCGAGGTCATCCCGACCGAGATGTGCTACCTGGGCTGGCAGGAATCACTGCTGCAACTGGCCCGGCTGGTGGAAACCGATACGCCCGACGGCCCGGTGCGCGACTGAGGCCGCCGACGCGAACGGCATCGACTCCGATACGTTTGTTCATCTTTTGACACCATCGGGTCGCGCGCAATGGCCCGACTCCCTACAAAATGTGGCGCGCCCCAGCGGCGCTGCGCGGGCCGTAACATACCGGCCCGCGCGCATCCCACAAGAAGGAAGAATCGTGTCAAAAGTGTTTGCCCTGCTGCTCTGCGCCGCCCTGCCCGCCGCGGCATTGGCCGCCCCCGATACCGAGCCCCTGAAGCTGAACGCGGACCACAAGCTGTATTGCAACGCACAGACCGACTGGTGCGTGGGCATCAAGACGGACGGCGCGTTCAACGAAAACGGGCCCTTCGCGACCAGCAGGACCCTGCGCGCCGACTACCGGTTCTGGGACTCGCCCGACATTCCCGACTTCAAGGACTTCAAGGTCTGGCCGGAACTGATCCGCTTGAGCGAAGAGCGGGCGCTGGTCGGCGTGATCGGCCCGGCGGAGCCGGATTTCAAGGCGTCGACCCCGTTCTCGGGCGGCGGATTCGAACGCCGGGATCTGTATCTGTACGACGTCAATCTGGGCGAGCAGGCCGGCGCCAGCCTGGCGCTCGTCATGCCGTACTCGGCCGATGCCTCCATCCGGGCGTGCTTCAACGAGGCGGACCAGGAAAAGCGCGCCGGGCAATGCAGCGATGTCTATCAGTTCACGGCATCGTTGAAGGCCCTGCCGGGCAAGGAATTGCCGGATCTGCAGGTGAAGACGCAGGCCACCCGCTCGCCGTCAGGGGCCAGCCGTCTCGCGGACTCAAGCGCGCGGCCCGCGCTGACCAAGGCGCAGCTCGCGCCGCAGGTGGACAATCAGTGCAGCTATACGGTGACTTACGCGTGGCAAGCCGATTCGTCGTCATACCAGCCGGCCAAGCCGCTGCCGGATTGCGCCGAGTTCCTGTCGGCGGATCCGGCTGCGAAGAAGTAGTCGGCGGCGTGCTGCTGGCCGGTGTCGGGCACCGGCCTTCACGCTTATTCCGCGTAGCCCGGATTGCGCCGGTCCAGCCGGCGCAGCAGGCCCGGCCAGGCCAGCTGGGCCTTGTGGGCGCGGTCAGCCGGCGACTCCACCGCCGCGCGGGCCAGGATGTCCGCAGGGATGTGGGTCAGCTCGCCGCCGGCCTGGGCGCGCACCTGCACCATGCAGGCGGCTTCCATCCGATGCATGGCCTGAAAGGCCTCGGCCATGCTCTGACCCACGGTCAAGAGGCCGTGGTTACGCAGGATGAGGTAGTTGTTGGCGCCCAGGTCGCGCACCAGGCGCGGCTGCTCGTCGGGATTGAGCGCCAGACCTTCGTAGTCGTGGTAGCTGAGCGAGCGCAGCACGATGAACGCGAACTGCGACAGCGGCAAGAGGCCCGCCTTCTGCGCCGACACCGCCACGCCGTTGATCGAATGCGTATGCAGGACGCACATCGCATCCTTGCGCGCCGCATGGATACAGCTGTGGATGGTGAAGCCGGCCGGATTGATGTCGTATTCCGACTCCATCACCTTGTTGCCGTGCAGGTCGATCTTGACCAGGCTGGACGCGGTGATCTCGTCGAACATCATCCCGTAGGGGTTGATGAGGAAATGCTCCGTGCCCGGCACCTTGGCGGTGATGTGCGTGAAGATGAGATCGTCCCACCCGAACAGCGCCACCAGCCGGTACAACGCCGCCAGATCCTTGCGGACCTGCCATTCCGTTTCGCCGACCTGTTCGCGCACGCTGGCGCCCTGCTTGCCTGCCGTATCCATCCTGTCTCCGTATTGTTGGTGTCGGCCCCGAGCCGTTGCGCCGGGATCCGTCATGCACTGTATTCCTTTTCGCGCCCGGTGCGCACGGCGGCGTCGGGGCGGCGTCCGTCTGGTGAAACAGCCCGAGACCCATTAACCTGTGAGCCACGTCCGAGGAGACTCCGAGAATGCTGCCTGCACTTTACGGTCATCCCTTTTCGTCGTACACGCAGAAGACACTGATTGCGCTGTACGAAAACGCCACGCCGTTCGAGTTCCGCAGCATCGGGCCCGACACGCCCCAGCATGCCGCCGACTGGATCGAGCGCTGGCCGCTGCGCAAGTTTCCGCTGCTGGTCGACGGCGAACGCAACGTCGTTGAATCAAGCATCATCATCGAGTACCTGCAACTGACCCACCCCGGCCCGGTCCGGCTGATTCCCGCCGACCCGATGGCCGCGCTGGACGTGCGCTTTCTGGACCGCTATTTCGACCTGCACGTCATGTACTGGATGCAGCACGCGGTGAACGGCGCGCTGACCGGCGATCCCGCCAAGCGTGACGAAGCGCGGTCGCTGGCCTCGCAGAAGCTGGAACGGGCCTACGCCTGGATCGACGCGCAGCTTGCCACGCGCACATGGGCCGCGGGCGCGGACTTCACGCTGGCCGACTGCGCCGCCGCGCCCGCCTTGTTCTACGCCGACTGGACCCACCCGATCGCCGACGCCTATCCGCATCTGCGGGCCTATCGCGCGCGGCTGCTGGCGCGGCCGTCGTTCGCGCGGGCGGTCGACGAGGCCCGGCCCTACCGGACGCTCTTTCCGCTGGGCGCGCCCGACCGCGACTGACAGCCCCGTCCGTATCGGCACCCACAAACATCGTCACCCGCGACCATCGCGCCGCAACGTGCGAGAATCCCCGCCATTCCCTCCCGGATGAGGACGCCCACCGTGCAGCAGACCTTGCCCCGCCACCTGCCTACCTTCCTGCGCTCGCACCTGGAGTCCCTATCCGGCGTCGGCCTCATGCTTGGCACGCTGTTCTTTGCCGCGGCGCTGACGCCCACCCTCATCCCCCGCACCCACGTCACGCAGGGCGTGCTGGCCGGCACTTGCCTTGCCGCGGGATATGGTCTGGGCGTGCTGTGGCATTGGCTGTGGGCCTACATGGAACTACCCGAGCCCCGCGGCCGGACCGCGCGCATCATCAATGCCGTCATCGGCCTGCTGTGCGTGTCCGTGGCGATCGTATTCCTGGGCCGCGCAGCCGAATGGCAGAACACCATCCGCGCGCTGATGCAGATGGAACCCGTGACGAGCGCACATCCCATCAAGGTCAGCCTGATCGCCCTCGCGACGTTCGCCGTGCTGCTGGCGCTGGCGCGGCTGTTCAAGCTGATCGCGCGCTATCTGACCCGGCAGGTGCGGCGTGTCGTACCGAGGCGCGTGGCCAACGTCACGGGCGCGGCCATCGCCCTTTTGATCTTCTGGCTGCTGGCGACCGACGTGTTCTTCCGCGGCGCGCTGCACGTGCTGGATGCGTCGTTCAAAGAATTCGACGCGCTGCTGGAACCCGAACGCCCGCAGCCGACCGCCGATAACAAGACCGGCGGTCCGGCGTCGCTGATCCGCTGGAATGAACTGGGCCGTGCGGGCCGCGAATACATCGCGTCGGGCCCGACAGCCAGCGAGATCACCACGCAGTCCGGACGCGAGGCGCTGGAACCCATCCGCGTCTATGTCGGCCTGCGCGGCGCGGCCACGCCGCAGGCCCGCGCGCAGCTTGCGCTGGACGAGATGAAACGCGTCGGCGCCTTCGACCGCTCGGTGCTGGTCGTCATCACGCCGACCGGCACGGGGTGGGTCGACCCCGCCGCCGCAGACTCGCTGGAATACCTGCTCAATGGCGACGTGGCCAGCGTGGCAATGCAGTATTCGTACCTGTCCAGCCCGCTGTCGCTGCTGGCGCAACCCGAATACGGCGCCGAGGCGGCGCGCGCCCTGTTCCAGGCGGTGTATGGCCACTGGACCACGCTGCCCAAGGACCGGCGGCCCCGGCTGTATCTGCATGGCCTGAGCCTGGGCGCCATGAACTCAGCCGGCTCGGCCGAACTGTTCGAGATGATCGGCGATCCCATCCAGGGCGCGTTGTGGAGCGGCCCCCCGTTTGAAAGTCGGGTCTGGCGCAAGATCACGGACGCCCGCAATCCCGGCTCGCCCGCGTGGCTGCCCGAGCTGCGCGATGGCGCCTTCGTGCGCTTCATGAACCAGCACGGCTCGCCGGTGCCAGCCGACGCGCCGTGGGGGCCGATGCGTGTCGTCTACCTGCAATACGCCAGCGACCCGGTCACGTTCTTCGACTATCGCGACCTCTACCGTCCGCCGGCGTGGATGAACGCGCCGATGGGACCGGACGTGTCGCCCGAGCTGCGCTGGTATCCCGTGGTGACGATGTTGCAGTTGGCGCTGGACATGGCGGTGGGCACGGCCACACCCATGGGCTATGGACACGTCTATGCGCCGCAGCATTATGTGGATGCATGGGTTGCGGTGACCGGCGTAACGGACTGGACGCCGGATGGCCTTGAAGGCCTGAAGCGCTATCTGCTGGAACGCGCGCAGGCCGCGATGGAAGACGAGGACGGCGACGAAGGCGCTTATGAAGGACGCGGAGGTTAGGCGCGGCAGGCGCGGCTCATGAATCACCCATTGCAGTCATGAATCACCCAATGCAGGACCAATTGACGTCGTTCTTTTACGCGCACGATGACGTCTTGCGCAGCCGCAGCGTCAGCAGCCGGCTGCTCGCGGGCCACCTGAACGTGCCCGCGCCGCCGGCACGCCTGCTGGCCGATTGGAATCGCGAGATCCGCACGCGGCTGCTGCTCGAACCCGGCGACGTCGAGCAGATGCCGCTGTCCCGCACCCGCGCGCGCTGGCCGGAATTCGGCGAGTGCGTGCAAGCCATGCGCGACTGGACGCGCGCGCAAGGGCTGGGCGATGTGCTGGGCGCCAGCGACATGGCGCTGATGGCCTGCCGCGGCGCGCGCTATCACCACGACGGCAGTCAATACGGCAGCGCGGCGTTCTGCAATCTGTTCCTGTCCGACGACAAGGGTCTGGACGTGCATTTTCCCGGCACCGGCCACCGCATTGCGCTCACACGCGGCGTGGCCATCGTCTTCGACACCTGCCAGCCGCACGCCGTGATTCGCCGGCATCAAAGCGGGTACGACGAGGCGGACTTCGCCGATGACCAAGATCTGTCGCAACTCTTTCTGACCTGGGAGCTGCCGATCGAAGATCCGGCGGTCGCACGGGCGCTTGGCATTGTCTTCGACATCGACACCGGAACGGCGTCGCGGCTGGAAGAGGAACAGGTCTGGGCAGATGGCCGGCGCGTTAGCGTGGACCCCGGCGCTGGACAGTGGCGGTCAGCAGATTGAAGCCCTGATGCGTCGGGTATATTGACCGGCCCACGTCTCAGGGTCCACCACGCAGATGCCCTTTCCCATTGCACGCCCGCTTTCGATTCCGTTTAGCGCCTTGGCGCTGGCCCTGCTGCTGCAGACGCCCGGCGAGGCCAGCGCCGCCGAGCGCACCGTCTACACGGGCACGCTGCAAGGCGTGGGCGACATCGTGATGGAGCTGGACAGCGCGGCCGCCGATGGCGAGCTGACCGGACGCTACTTCTATCCCAAGAACGGCGTCGACATTCCGCTCAAAGGCACCGTCAAATCGCTGGCCGAGCCGCTGACGTACCAGGCCGCCAAACAGCCGGGCGCAAAGCCTGCCGCCACCTGGCAAGGCACGCTCGACGCGCAGGGCTATCGCGGGGTCTGGATCGACACGCGCACGGGCGAGCAACGCAGCTTCACGCTCAAGCGTGTCGCGCAGTACGACGCCAGCGCGCTGACGCCCGATGGCGGCATCGAGTTCGGCGTAGAGATCGACGCGGCCCGCGTGCCCTACGACACGCTCAAACTAGCGGGCCATGCCGAGCCCGTGGGCGACGACATCGGCAGCGCCACCGTGGCCTATCGCATGTGGCGCGATCCGCGCACGCAGTTCAGCTATCCGCGCCTGTCGCGGCATCCGGACAAAGCGGTCATGGCGCGCGTCAACCATCTGCTCGAACAGCGCCACTGGCGCATGAGCCACGCAGCACTGGTCTGCAAGGCCACGGCCTACACCAGCGACGGCCCGTCCGCGGGAACGCTGGGCAACTACGAGGAAGAGGTCGTGAAGGTGCCGTGGCTGTCCAGCGCGTTGATGACCGTGACCGAGTCCGGCAGCCTGGACTGTGGCGGCGCGCATCCCAACAACCACTTCGATCCCTACACGTTGGACCTGCTACGCGGCGAAACCCTGGATTGGAACCGCGTGTTCGACGCCTACGAGCCGAACAACCGCGAACCGCGCCCCGCGCTGAAGGAACTTGCCGGCCAGGTACAGAAAACCCTGGCGGCGCGCGACGAGTCGGGCCTGACGGAAGACCGCTCCAAGGAAGGCTGCTGGGATCTTTGGCCCACGTATCTTGCGCTGGGCGCGAGCGCTCCGGGTGCGCTGAGCCTGTCGGTGTCGGGCGTGGGGCACGCGTCGGGCGTGTGTCTTGGCACGCTGGCGCAGGTGCCGTTCAGCGATCTGGCGGCTTATCTGAAGCCGGGCGGACAGGCGTACCTGGTGCAGGACTGACCACAGACAACATGCGTGCCGGCCGCCGAGCCGGCACGCGTTGCGCGCGACGTGAGCGCGCTGCCCCTACCGACTCAACGCCGGAAGCCGCCGCCCCGGAACCCGCCAAACCCGCCAAAGCTGCGCCCCTCCATCCCGCGGCCCTGCCAGCCGCCCTCCCCGCGCCCTTGCCAGCCGCCCTCCGCGCGACCCTGCCAGCCGCCGTCGCTGCGGCCTTGCCAGCCGCCCGCGGACTCGTTCATGCGGTTCTGCCAGCCTCCGCCATCCATGCCGCCCGGTTGCGCCGAATAATCGCGCGCCTGGCGCTGTGCGTTCAGGTAATTGGACTGGGTGTTCGGCTGAACCGGCTGCCACCCCGACGACGTGTGCTGCTGCCAGCCGTTGTCGTTGTGCTCGTAGACATTGCCGTTGTGGTCCGCATACACGTTGCCGTTGTTCCACGCCGCGCCGCTGCCGGTGTTGCGGTTGTAGGTGGCGCCGCGCCGGTCGACGCTGTCGGCGCCTTGGCCCGCCGTGCCGGTCGCGCTGGCGGCGGAGTACGTGGTGCGGCCGGTGTCGGCATTGGTGCGCACGTTCTGCCGGCCTGCGGCCCACTGGCCGTCGTCGTTCTCGACTGCGCCCGCGCGGCCCGCGCCCGATGCGCCCGTGACCGGATCCGTGTAGGCGCCGCGGCGTCCGGCGGCGGCGTTGCCCGTGTACTCGTTGTAAGCCGCGCCGCGCGTGCCTTCAAACGCGGCGCCGGTTTGCGGGTTGTAGCCTTCGGCGTGGGCGCCCTGCCACTCGGTACCCGTCCAGCCGTTCCAGCCGGCCGCGTGCGTGACCGTGCCGGAACCGCCCCAGGCGCCGTAGACGTCGACCTTGTTGACGTCCACGCCGCCCCAATAGGGCGCGCCATAGTACGGTCCCCAGTACGGCGCCGCGCCGCCCCAGGCCTCGGCGGCGGCAAACCCGAAGGCAAAGCCCGCGGCCGAATCGAAGGCGGCGTTGTAGCCATAGCTGGGCGGATAGCCGACCCAGGTGTTCTGCACGATCGTGGGCGGATAGGAATAGCCCGTGCCGTAGACGACGGTGCCGTCGGGCGCCACCACCACGCCCATGTAGCCGGGTGAATAGCCGAACACCACGCTTTGCGGCGTGGCGCCGTAGACCTGCACATAGGTCACGTAATGCAGCGGCGAGCTGGCGGGAATGGCGTAGATGGCCGCCGGAACATGGTCGGCCACGCGCCACGGTCCGGTTGGCGAGTCCGACACGAACCACACCGCGTTCGACAGCGCGTAATAGCGGCCTTCCGCCTGGATGACCGGCACCGGCGAGTTCGTCGCGTAGTGCAGGGTCGTGCCGTCGATGGGCCGCAGCACCGGCGCGCCGCCGGCGTATTCGACCTGCAGCTTGGCGGCGCTGCGCGACACCGTGGCGGTCTGCGGAATGGTCGACGCAATGACGGCTTCCCGCGCCTGCGGCGTGCCGGGCACCGACACCAGCACCCCGCCTTGCGGATCCCGCGGCGGAATGCGCGCGAAATCACGCGGCAGGTCCTTGCCCGGCACATACGACCATGGCCCTTCCAGCCGCGCGCCGCGGAACCAGCGGCCGGACACCAGCAGGTAGTAACGGTTGTCGCCCGGGTTCATGAACACGGCGTGGTCGGCGTTGGTGACCGACAGCAGCGAAGTTCCCGGCACCGGCCGCAGCTCGGCCTGGCCAATCGTGATCAGCAGTTCAGCGGGCACGGTCGACACTTCGATATCGGGCGCGCGGTGCGGCGCCTTGCCGTCGTGCGGCATCAACGGGTCCGCCGCCGGACCGCGGCGCGCGGCGTCTGCCGCCGCAAGCAGCGCGGGCGACGGTTGCGCCACGGTGCGCCACGGCCCGTTGATGTCGCCGGCTTCGTACCAGTGGCCCGCGGCCTGCAGGTACAACCGGCCGGCGTTGTCGCCCAGGATCAGGGCGCGGGTGTTGATGACGCGGCGCCATCCCTGCGTCTCGGGCAGCTGGGTCCACGCAGGTGCGCCATCCACCAGCACCAGGATCGCCGGCACCGTGCGGTAGATGATGCGCGGCGGCGTGTTGTTCACCGGCACGGTCTTGGCGGGCGGGTTGTTCTGCGACAGCGCATAGCTCAGTTGCAGCGCATCCAATGGCGTGACCACGCCGTTGGCGGGGATGCGGGCTTCGAGCTCGCTGCGCAGGCGCGCGGCCTCCTGCGGCGCGGTGGGCACCTGCACGCGTTCGACGCGGATGTCTGACAGGCGCACCAGTCCGGCCGGCTTGTTCACGTCGGCGCGGGCGGAAAACTCGGCGACGCCGTAGGTCGGGCTGCCCTTGGCCGGTCCCACCGCCACCGCCATGCGGCCGGTGAGGCGGTCGGCGGTCCAGGTGTCGATCTGCGGTTGGTAGAGCTCGACCCGTTTGCCGTCGGGCGCGGTGAAGCTACGCGGCCATTGCAGCGCGCGCGCGGCGGACGAGTCTTGTTGGCCGGCGCCCGGTTGCGCGGCAGCAGTCTGGGTCGCGGGGGCTGACGCAGGCTGGCCGGCATTCTGCGGCTGCGCCGCGGCGCCAAACGCCAGCGACGTTCCGGCCGCCACGCCCAGGACGACGCGCGTCATGCGCAGGCGTCGGGCGGCATCGCCGGAGGTGGCAGGCAAGCGGGAAAACCAATCATGCAAATGCAGCATTCGGGACACGCAATTCATCTCACGCTCCTTGAGGTTCTGGCCGCCTGCCAAACCGGCTGGGGCGTTCCGCCGCCCGGATGATCGCGGGCGGCGCCGCTTCGGGTTATACGCCAGCGCGCCCCGGGGTTCAATTGCGGCAAGACCGGAGCTGACCGCCCCCTGAATAAGAAACAGATGGTTAACGCCGTTAAAAAGCTATTGATCGCATCAATCAGAACTTCTATAACTCGTTCCTACCAGGGCTTGCTGCTTTTGCCCGATTGCCTTTCCGCTGCAATCCAACTAGAGCGGCGCAACGCCCGCCACCCCGCGCAAGCCTCGCGCGAATCGCCAGCCTTCTCCTGCCCGTCTCCCGTGGCGCGCTGGCGGCTCTCTAAGCCTCTCCTGCGGCTAGGACACTGATCCCGACAGCCGTGTGAAGGAGCAGCTCATGGCCCTTACCCTGTCCCATCCCGGGGTTTATATCCAGGAAATTCCCAGCGGCGTTCGCACGATTGCCGGGGTCGCGACCTCGGTCGCCGCCTTTCTGGGCGCGGCCCCACGCGGTCCCGTCAACAAGGCGGTCCGGATATTCAGTTTCTCCGACTATGAACGCGCCTTTGGCGGACTGGCCGACGATTCCGAGCTGGGCTATGCCGTGCGCCAGTTCTTCGTGAACGGCGGCACGGACGCCTGGGTCGTGCGCGTCGTGAAGGAAGCGTCGCCCGCCCAGCGCACCTTGCGCAGCGCAACCGCGGTGGACGTGCTGACGGTGCGCGCGCTGGACCCCGGCGTATCCGGCAACAGCATCCAGGTCCGCGTCGACCACGCCACCGCGGTGCCCTCCAGCACCTTCAACATCCAGTTCATCCGCGGCAGCGACGGGCGGGCGGAAAGCTACGCCAACGTCTCGTTGAACGCCAAGGATCCGCGCTATCTGCTGGATCTGGTGCAGGGCGTATCGCAGCTCGTTCGTCTGGAGCGGATGCTGTCGCAGGGCGCGCTGGATGCGCTGCCGGCGGGCACCAGCGTCAGCGGCGCGCTGGGCGACGTGCAGACGTTGCTGGATGCGACGCACACGGATTTCCGCGTGGCCGTGAACGGGCTGGAACCCGTGGGCGTCAGCATCGCATTGCCCGGCGACATTGCCGGCGGCACTGCGACGCAGCGTCTGACCGCGCTGGCGGCGGCAATCCAGACCAAGGTGCGGGCGCAGGCGCAGGGCCGCCCGGCGCTGGCGAACTTCACCGCCGCGCGCAACGGCAACACGCTGGTGATGACGTCCGGCGCGGGCGGCGAAAACGCCAGCGTCCGCGTGCTGCCGGGCGCGCGCAACAACGCCGCGGGCGTGCTGATGCTAGGGTCGCTGGCAGGCGGCATCGAAACCGACGGCGCGGCCATCATCCGCCCCGCGCCCACGCCCGACGCGGCAACGCTGACCAGCGATGCCTTCGGCGCAACCGACCTGGACGCGCTGCCCGACGCCACGCACACCAGCCTGCGCATCACGCTGGATGGCTTGGGGCCCGAACTCGTGAGCCTGGGTGACGCCACCGCCGCAGGCGGTTCGCTGGCCGCCAAACTGGAAGACGTGGCGGCGCGCCTGCAGGCCGCCGTGCGCGCGCTGCGGCCGGGCACGCCGGCCTTCCGCGACTTCACGGCGCGGGTGCAGGGCAGCACGCTGGTGCTGGCAAGCGGCTCGCGCGGCCTGGGCTCGACCATCGCGGTGGCGGCCGCCCCGGCCAACGACCTGGCCGCCTCCCTGCATCTGCTGACCGGCGCCGTCGCCTCGCCGCCCCCGGTCGATGCGCTACTGGAAGGCGGCACCGAAACGCCGTACGGGCCGGAGGACGTCTATGCCGCGTTTATCGGCAGCCGCGCGCTGCGGCAAGGGCTGTACGCCCTGGAAGACGCCGACATCTTCAATCTGCTCTGCCTGCCGGCCATCACGCACAGCGGCGTGCTGGCCGATGCCGCGTCGTACTGCGAAGAGCGGCGCGCCTTCATGATCGTGGACGCTCCGCCCACGGCCACCGATCCGGCGGCGATGGTGGCGGTGGCCAACGGCACGGCGCTGCCCAAGTCGGATCACGCCGCCGTCTACTACCCGTGGACGTACGTGTCCGATCCGCTCAAGAACGGCAAGCCGCGTCTTGCGCCCCCGTGCGGCACCGTCGCCGGCCTGTACGCGCGCACCGACGGCAACCGGGGCGTATGGAAGGCGCCCGCGGGCACCGACGCCAACCTGACCGGCGTCATCTCGCTGGCCGCGACGCTGACGGACGGCGAGAACGGCAGCCTGAATCCACTGGGGGTCAACTGCCTGCGCACATTTCCGGTGTATGGCGCGGTGTGCTGGGGCGCGCGCACGCTGCGCGGCGCGGACCAGCTCACCTCGGAATACAAGTACGTGCCGGTGCGGCGCCTGGCCCTCTACCTGGAAGAGTCGCTGTATCGCGGCACGCAATGGGTGGTGTTCGAGCCCAACGACGAGCCGCTATGGGCGCAGATCCGCCTGAACATCGGCGCGTTCATGAACACGCTGTTCCGGCAAGGCGCCTTCCAGGGCAGTTCGCCGCGCGAGGCCTATCTGGTCAAGTGCGACCGGGAAACCACCACGCAGGACGACATCAATCGCGGCGTGGTCAACATCCTGGTGGGGTTTGCGCCGCTCAAGCCCGCCGAGTTTGTCGTCATCAGCATCCAGCAACTGGCCGGCCAGATACAGGCCTGAGCCCGGCACGCGCCGGCGCCGCTTGCGGCCCGGCGCGTTTGCCGACCACGGTTACCAGGAGATTGCCATGGCGCAGTTCACCGTCAATCCGCAGCGCTTCGACCCGTACAAGAACTTCAAATTCCGGGTGAAGTGGGATGGCCGCTACGTGGCGGGCGTCAGCAAGGTGTCGGCGCTCAAGCGCAGCACCGAAGTGGTCGAGCACCGCGAAGGCGGCGACCCGTCCAGCGGACGCAAGTCGCCAGGCCGCAGCAAATTCGAGGCGGTGACGCTGGAACGCGGCGTCACGCACGACCGCGAATTTGAGCAGTGGGCCAACAAGGTGTGGAACTTTGGATCGGGCCTGGGCAGCGAGGTGTCGCTGAAGAACTTCCGCAAGGACCTCATCATCGAGGTCTACAACGAAGCCGGGCAGCTCGTGCTGGCCTACAAGGTGTTCCGCTGCTGGGTGTCGGAGTACCAGGCGATTCCCGATCTGGATGCGAACGCCAACGCGGTCGCCATTCAGACCATCAAGCTGGAAAACGAAGGATGGGAACGCGACTACGAAGTCGCCGAGCCATCCGAACCGAGTTTCGTCGAGCCGGCCTGATGGAGCGCCGCGATGAACGCCCTGATCGAATCGCAGATTCTTGCGCTGTGGGAGGCGGGCCGTGACTGTCATCCGATAGACCGCGGCCTGCTCGCGCTTGCCGAGGCACTGCCTGGCGTGGATGTCGCGTCACGGCCGGTCGGATGGCGGAACCTGGCGCTGCTGCGCCTACGGCAAGCCACGTTCGGGCCGCAGCTGGCCGCTTGCGCCGATTGTCCGACTTGCGGCGCGGCGATGGCGTTCGACCTAAACGTGGCCACGCTGCTGGAATCGGTGTCCGCGCCGCCGGAACGCGCATCGGCCGAGCCGATGTTCGACGCGCATGGAGCGGCATGGCGTCTGCCCAGCAGCCGCGACCAGGCGCAGGCCGCGGTGGCCGCCGACAGCGACGCGGCGCTTGCGCTGCTGCTGCGTGCGTGCCGGGTTGACGCACCGCCCGACGCCGACCTGCCGCAGGGTGCGGCGCTGGACGACATCGAAGCGCGCATGGAAGCGCTGGATCCCGCCGCCAACATCGAGCTGTCGTTGCGCTGCGCGGACTGCGCGCACGCGTGGACCGTGGCGCTGGACGCCGACGCCTGCGTGTGGGACGACATCAGTCTTTGCGCGCGGGGACTGCTGCGGGACGTGCATCGTCTGGCGCGCGCCTACGGCTGGACCGAACCGCAGGTGCTGGCGCTGGGACCTGCCCGGCGCGCCGCGTATCTGGAACTGGCCGACAGCGAGGCGCTTCCATGAGCGGCTTCCTGCGCCAGCTTGCGAGCCGCAGCGTGGGTTCCGCACCGCGCCTGCGCAGCGCGCCGTCGCCGCGGGCCGTGGCGCTTGTCGGGACTGTGCCGCGTGATGATTGGCGGGGTGAGACGCAGGGGCTGGGGGCTGCGCAGGCGGCGTCGGACGCGCGCGTGCAGGCGGCCAGAGACGACGCGCGATCCAGCGTGGCCAGCTTCGCGCAGACGCCGTTGCACGCTGCGGATTCCGGGGGGATTGGCCAGACAGAATGGAACGTTGATGCGGCGGGCGCGAATGGGCCTGACGCGGCGCATGACACACGCCGGCATCGCACGCATTTCAGCGTGACAGCGCCGATCGCCGACGCGGACGTGCCCCCACGCAACCCGGCGCGCGGTGATCAAGATGCGCCCTCGCCGGTTCGCCAATCGCGCGCGCTTCGGTCCATCGAGGCAGACAAACACGCCGCCGACGACCGGCAGACCCGCCCCGCAGCCGTATCGCCAATCACATCGCCCTTACCGGCGGAAAAGTCAGGCGAGCACGACGTCACTGACAGTACCCGCCCTGCTGCCCCACGCGACGCGGCCTTGTCCGCCGAGGCACGAGAACTTGCCGGCCCCAACGCACGCAACGCAAGAAGCCACGCCGCCGATGCGGCGTCCGCCTCCCGCCTTCCCGCGCTGCCGCCCTCTCCGCCCGACGTCCACATCACCATTGACCGCCTGGAAGTCGCCCCCCCGCCCCAACGCGCGGCGCCCGCCGCCCCGCGATCGTCTGCGCTGTCGCTGCGCGCCTACCTGACCGCCAGACGCGCGGGGCTGCCATGAGCAACGCGCTGGCGATCGCGGCGGTCACCGCCGTCATCAAGGACCTGCTCGACTCGGGCATGATCGACCACGCGGTCACGGACGCGCTGGGCGCGGGCGTCAAGGTATCCGCGCTGGCGCCCGACGCGGTGTCGCTGGACAACCAGGAAGATCCGCAACTGAACCTCTTCCTGCATCAGGTCACGCCCAACGCTGCGTGGCGCAATGCCGCGCTGCCGTCGCGCGATCCGGCAGGCGATCGCATCGCGAATCCGCCGCTGGCCCTGGACCTCCACTATCTGCTGACCGCGTATGGCCGCGCCGAGCTGCAGGCGGAAGTGCTGCTGGGCTATGCGCTGCAATTGCTGCACGAATCGGCCGTGCTGCCGCGCGAGGCCGTGCGCCGCGCGCTGGATCCGGACGTGGTCGATGGCGCCATTCTGCCGACGGTTTACCAGAGCCTGCGCAGCGCAGACCTGGCCAGTCAGATCGAACTGTTGAAGATCACCCCGGCAGCGCTGGGCGCGGAAGAGATGTCGCGCCTGTGGTCCGCCCTGCAGGCGCACTACCGCCCGACCGCCGCGTTTCAGGTGTCGGTGGTGCTGATCGAGTCCAGGCGGCCCGCGCGCGGCGCCCTGCCCGTGCTGACACGCGGGGAAGCCATTCCCGGCACGCCGCGCGACCGGGGTGTGCTGGTGTTCCCCGGCCTGACGCCGCCGCTGCCCACGCTGCTATCGGTGCAACCCGCGGGCAGGCAGCCGGTTGCCGTGCCCGGCGGCGCCGTGACGTTGCAGGGTCATCATCTGGATGGCCTGGCGCGCACGGTGACGCTGCGCCATTCGACGCTGGATGCCGAACGCAACGTGCCCGTCGAGGCAGGCACGGACGCGTGGCTGCGGCTGACGATGCCGTCGGACCTGCCGGTCGGCGTCTATCGCGTGCATGCCACGGTGCAGGCCAGCGATACCGGCCTGCGGCGCGACAGCAATCAGTTGGCGCTGGTGCTGGCGCCCGAGCCCGTGCTGCCGCCGGCCGCCGCCACGCGCAACGCGGGCACGGTGCGCATCACGTTGGGCATCGCGCCGCCGCTATTGCCCGGCCAAGCGGCCAGCCTGCTGCTGGGCGACCGCGAGCTGCCCGCTGAACCCGCCACCGCACCCGCCAGCGCGCTCATCTTCGAATGGCGCGACGCGCCACCCGCCGGCGCGCGCTTTCTGGTGCGGCTGCGGGTGGACGGCATTGAAAGCCCGCTGGTGGACCGCGAGGCGGTCCCCGTCCGCTATCTAGACCGCCAGATCGAGCTGCCATGAACGCGCGCGCGCCCACCGACTGGATCGAAGCCAACCAGCAACTGCTGGCCGCCGAGTTCACGCGGCTGCGCACAAGGCTGCGCAAGCCCGGCAGCCGGCCGCCGCGCCACGGCGCGCAGCAGCTTGCGCAGGCGCGCGCCGCGCTCGACGGCGACTCGGCCATCGACCAGTTGACCGCCACCTTCGGCCTGTCGGCGTTCGAGCGCGACCTGCTGCTGCTGTGCGCCGGCATCGAGATGGACGCGGTGCTGGCCGATCTGTGCGCCCACGCGAACGGCCGATCGGGCAGCCAGCGTCATGCCAGCTTCGCGCTGGCGCTGGCCGAGCTGGAAGGCGCGCATTGGAGCGCCCTGTCGCCGCAGCGTCCGCTGCGCCGCTGGCGCCTGCTGGACGTGGACGACACGGCCGACCTGAGCACCGCGCGCCTGCGCATCGACGAACGCGTGCTGCATTACCTGGCCGGCCTGAACGAGCCGGACGCGCGACTGCGCCCGCTATTGCGGCCGGCGCTGCCCCTGCCCCACACCGCGACCGCGCACGAAGCGGCGGCGAAACAGATCGCCGCGCAGGTCACCGCCGCGCAAGGCACGCCGCTGCCGGTGTTTGTGCTGGAAGGCGATGACCCCGGCGCGCAGGAAGACGTGGCGGCGCGCGCCGCGCATGCTGCGGGCCTCGCGTGCCTGGCGCTGCAGGCAGAAGACGTGCCGGCGGACGCCGCCGAGCGCAACGTCATGCTGACGCTCTGGCAGCGCGAGGCCGTGCTGCTGGGGGCCGCCCTGTTCATCGACGCCTCGGAGGGCCTGACGCCGGCGGCGCGGCATCTGGTGGAACAGGCCGGCGGGCTGTGCCTCGTGGGCGTGCGCGAACCCGTCACGTTGCGCACGGCCTCGCGCCCGTGCGCCGTCTCCCGGCCGCAAGAGGCCGACCGCAGAACGCTGTGGCGGCAGGCGTTGGGGCCGCAAGCCGCCGCGCAAGTCGGCGATGCCGTGGACCAGGCGGCCAGCCAGTTCGGGCTGGACTCGCGGACCCTGCAGCGCACCGCCGCCGCGCTCGCCCCCGCCTTGCAGGAACCCGGCGCCGATCCGGCCGCCGTGCTGTGGCAGGGCTGCGCGCAGGCCAGCCGCCGCAAGCTGGACGGCTTGGCGCAACGTCTGACGCCGGCCGCAGGCTGGGACGACCTGGTGCTGCCCGAGCCGCAACGCGCCGTGCTGCGCCAGATCGCCGCGCATCTGCGCCAGCGCTATCGGGTCCATCAAGACTGGGGGTTCGCGGCCGCGCAGTCGCGAGGTCTGGGTCTTGCCACCCTGTTCACCGGCGAAAGCGGCACGGGCAAGACGCTGGCCGCGGAGGTCCTGGCGCGCGAAACCAGGCTGGACCTGTACCGCATCGACCTGTCCGCCGTCGTCAGCAAGTACATCGGCGAGACCGAAAAGAATCTGCGGCGCCTCTTCGAAGCCGCGGAAGACGGCGGCGCGATCCTGCTGTTCGACGAGGCAGACGCGCTCTTTGGCAAGCGCTCGGAGGTCAAGGACAGCCACGACCGCTACGCCAACATCGAAATCAGCTACCTGTTGCAACGCATGGAGTCGTACCGGGGCCTCGCGGTGCTGACCACCAACCTGAAGTCCAACCTGGACAGCGCCTTTCTGCGGCGGCTGCGCTTTGTCGTGCAGTTTCCGTTTCCTGACCTGGAGCAGCGCGCGCGGATCTGGCGCGGCGTGTTCCCGGCCGCCACGCCTACCCGCGATCTTGATCCGCGCCAACTGGCGCGCCTGAACCTGACGGGCGGCAGCATCCGCAACGTCGCGCTGAACGCGGCCTTTCTGGCCGCCGACGCCGGCTCCGAAGTCACCATGGCTCACGTGCTGCAAGCCGCGCACGCTGAAGCCGCCAAACGGGAACGGCCGCTGGCCGATGCCGAAACGAGGGGATGGCCATGAAATCCGCAATTCACCTGCATATCCGCGCGCTCAGCCTGCCGAGCCATGACGCGGCCCAACGCAATGCGTTCGTTGCCGCCCTGGTCCACGAGCTGGTCCGGCGGGCGGCGCAGAACGGCGGCGCGGCCGCCGATGCCCATGCAGAAGCGGTACGCACCGTGGCGGACGGCGCGCAACCGACGCAGACGGGCACGCAGGCGGGCCGCGCGATCGCGGACACGTTTCATCTGAAGCATTGAGCAGAGCCATGAGAACGTCCTTGTTCGCGCCGCGGCCGGACACCGCAACGCCGCGCTCGCGCCTGGTGATGCGGCGATGCGCCTGCGGTTGCGGCGGCAAGTCGACGTGCGCCGCCTCGTCGACTTCGGGTCGTGCAAAATCAGCGGTGCCCGAGCAGGTCGAGGACGTGCTGCGCAGCGCGGGTCAGCCCCTGGCCTCCGCCGACCGGATGGAATTCGAGCGGCGCTACGGCCACGATTTCGGGCGCGTGCGCATCCACGCGGATGCGCGGGCCGCGGAATCGGCGCGCGCGCTGGATGCGCAGGCCTGGACCGTCGGCGCGCATGTCGCCTTTGGCGCGGGCCGCTACGCGCCGGGCACACGCCAGGGCCGCGACCTGCTGGCGCACGAGCTGGCGCACGTCGTGCAGCAGCATGGGCGCTACCGTCCCGGGCTGCCGCTGGAACTTGGCCCGTCGCACTCGCCGCAGGAAGCGGAAGCCGACCGCGCCGCGCACAGCCTGTCACGGCCCGCTGCGGCGCCGGGCCTGGCGCAGACCGTGCAGCGCGCCGGCATGGGCGATCTGCGCGTGGCCGAAGCCGAGGCGCGCAAGTGCCCCACCACGCACACCATGCCGGACGACGTGTATGACGCGGTCAACGAAGCCTGGTCCAAGTCCGGCCACGGCGGCGACACCGTGCAGGAACATGGCGGGCGCATCGTGTCCGACAAGGACGGCAAGCGGGTGATCCGCACCGGATCGGGCGGCGGCGGCAGCATCAGCCTGCCCGCCGAGAAAAAGGGCGACTACACGCTCGGCACCTATCACACGCATCCGTACAGCAGCTCGGAAGGATCCAAGCTGGGCGTCGCGTTCTCCGGCGCCGACGTGGCCAACTTCATGGCGGGCAGCCAGGGCTGGGTGAAGTACATCGGCGCCGGCAGCTGCAACTACGCGCTGAACATGCAGGACTACGAGGCCGTGTACGACTGCCGAAAGCGCGGCGTCGATTTCAAGACACGCTGGAACGACGCGTTTGCCGCCGCCACCGGCACGTTCCAGGCCAAGGTCGAGACCGCCGTGCGGGCCTCGGTCGACGGCTGCGGCATCTGCTTTTATCGCGCCTGCCGGCCGGACGACGCGAGCGCCGTGCCCAAGAACATGAACCTGATCTAGGAGCCGCCATGGAAGACTGGATTGGCAAGACCGTGGGCGAGGTGCTGGAACTGTGCCAGACGCGCTACGCCGACGTCACGATGGTCGACGAGCCGCCGGGCAAGTTGCGCGCCGTCGAACTGGACTGCGTGGCGCGGGTGCCGGTGTCGCGCTTCGTGCTGGAGTTCGACTACCGCCCCGACCTATTCAGCGCGGCGCGCCACTGGCCGGAAGCGCTGGTGGGCGCGCAGCGCATCACCGCCGTACGCAACGCTGCGGAACCGCAGGCCTATCCATGAGCGGACCGCTTTCGCCCCGCCTGCTGCGCGGCGGCATCATCCTGATCGATCCGGCCAGCGGGGCGGTGCAGCGCGTGATATCGCTGCAATACAACCCCGAGACCCTGACGCGCTCGCTGCAGCCGCAGAGCGTGGACGACGGCGGCGCGGCAGGCGAACCGCTGCGCCTGAAAGGTCCGCCGTCCGAGACGATCCGGCTGGACGCCGAGCTGGACGCCACCGATCAGCTCGAATTTCCCGACGATCATCCGCAGGCGCGCGACACGGGCATCCATGCGCAGCTGGCCGCGCTGGAGACCATCGTCTACCCGGACAGCGCCGCGCTCATCCGCAACAACCGGATCGCCAACCTGGGCACGCTGGAAATCGCGCCCACAGTCGCGCCGCTAAGCCTGTTCGTGTGGAGCCGCGAGCGCGTGGTGCCGATGCGCGTGACGGATTTTTCGATTACCGAAGAGGCCTTCGACGCGCGCCTCAATCCCATCCGCGCAAAGGTGTCGCTGGGCCTGCGCGTGCTGCACGTGGGCGATCTGGGCTTTGGCGACAAGGGCGGCCATCTGTACCTGGTGTATCAGCAGCGCAAGGAACGGCTGGCCGCGCTGGCCGGTCTGGGCGACCTGGGTTCCGTCGGATTGGAGTCCCTGCCATGAGCGTGCAGCGCTTCCCAGCCAACAGCCGGTACCACGACGTGCCAACGGCGGAAATGCCTGGGCCGGACGGCCGGCCGCTCGTGTACCTGCGACGGCGCATTCTGCCGGACCCGGCGGCGCTGACCGCGGTGGGCGAGGTCGCGGTCGCCCCAGGCGACCGGCTGGACCGGATTGCCGCTGCGGCGCTGGGCGATCCGCTGCAGTTCTGGCGCCTGGCGGACGGCAACGACGCGCCGCGTCCGGCCGCGCTGGAAGTGCCCGGGCGCAGCCTGCGCGTGACGCTGCCCGCCGCGTTGGGTTCTCCCTTCGGTGGTGCGCCCTTCGGAGGCAGCGATGCTTAGCGGCGTGCACCTGACGCTGCTGGTCGGCCCTGGCCTGCCGGTGCCTGCGCCCCGCCCCATCATGGACGGCCTGGAGCGCGTCGAGGTGTCGTCGTCCGCGGACGGGCCGGGCGGATTCCAGCTCACGTTCTCCGTCAGCAACCGCTCGCCGCTGCATACGCTGCTGGTGATCGCTGGCGGCCAGGTGCCGTGGCTGCGCGTCATCCTGGTCGCCACGCTGAACGGGCTGCCCACCGTGCTGATGGACGGGCTGGTGACGCGCCAGGAGATCACGGACGGCAGCGCGCCCGGCCAGTCGCGGCTGACCGTTACCGGCGAAGACCTGACGGTGGCGATGGACAAGCAGGACATGAGCGGCCTGCCCTACCCGGCCATGCCGCCGCCCGCCCGCGTCGCCGCCATCATTGGCCGCTACGCGCTGTACGGGATGCTGCCGCTGGTCGTGCCGTCGCCCTTCACCGACGTGCCGATTCCGGTGGAACGCATTCCGCTGCACGAAGGCACGGACCTCGCCTATGTACGCCAGTTGGCGCGGGAAGTGGGCCACGTGTTCTACATCGAGCCCGGCCCGCTGCCCGGCGCCAACGTGGCGTACTGGGGACCGGAGATCCGGCTGGGACCAGTGCAGCCCGCGCTCAACCTGGGCATGGACGTGCACAGCAACGTCGAATCGCTGTCGTTCGCGGTGAACCAGTCGGACGCCGCGCTGCCGGTCATCTTCATCCAGAATCCGCTGACCAAGTTTCCGATTCCGCTTCCCGTTCCCGACGTCAGCCTGACCAGCCCGCCGCTGGGCCTGCTGCCGCCGCTGGCCAAGGGGCTGACGCTGCTGAAAGACACCGCCAAGCTGTCGCCGGCCGCCGCGCTGGGCAAAGGTCTGGCCATGGCCGCCGGCACCACTGCCGACGCCGTGACCGCCGATGGATCGCTCAACGTGCTGCGCTACGGCCATGTGCTCAAGTCGCGCCAACTGGTCGGCGTGCGCGGCGCGGGGCTGGCGTTCGATGGCCTGTACTACGTCAAGCGCGTCGACAGCTCGCTCAAGGCGGGCGAATTCCGGCAGCAATTCTCGCTGGCCCGCAACGGTCTGATCTCCACCCTGCCCCTGGTGCCGCCATGACAGAACCCCAACGCCACTACGGCAAATTCCGCGGCGTGGTGATCAACAACGTCGATCCCATGCAGATGGGCCGCATCCAGGTGCAGGTGCCCGACGTGCTGGGCCTGGGCGTCTCAAGCTGGGCGATGCCGTGCGTGCCGTTCGCCGGCCAGCAGAGCGGCGTGTTCGTCGTGCCGCAGGTCAGTGCGGGCGTATGGGTGGAGTTTGAACAGGGCAAGCCCGACTACCCGATCTGGGTCGGCGGATTCTGGGGATCGGCCGCCGAAGTCCCAGCGCTGGCGCTGGCCGGGCTGCCCGTGTCGCCCAGCATCGTGCTGCAGACCGGCGGGCAGAACACCTTGATGATTTCCGATCTGCCGGGCCCCACCGGCGGCATCCTGCTCAAGACCAAAACGGGCGCGATGATCTCGATCAGCGATGTGGGCATCACGCTGTCCAACGGCCAGGGCGCGACGGTGATGCTTGCCGGTCCGGCCGTCAACATCAACCAGGGCGCCCTGACGGTGACCTGAGGAGGCCAAGAGCATGCCCGGACCCCTGCTGCATTTCGGCGCCACCGTGCAGTGTTCGCACGGCGGCCAGGCCATTCCGACGGCGCCCAATCCGCGCGTGCTGCTGTCGGGCCAGCCGGCCGTGACCATCCTGTCGACGTATTCCATCGCGGGCTGCGCGTTTCCGCCGCCGCCGTCAGGCAACGGCCCGTGTGTCACCGGCATGTGGCTCGCCGGCGCGACGCGCGTGCTGATCGGCGGGATGCCGGCCGCGCTGCAGGCGGGCTCGTCGATCTGCATGCCCACCGGCACGCCGATGCTGGCCCTGCAGGCGCAGGCCCGCGTCGTGGGCATGTAAGGACGCATCGCCATGGCCCTCCTGCGCTTTCCGTTCGAACCCGACGCGCGCGGCCGCAGCCGTAATGCCGACGACGCCACGCACGTGCGCGACATGATCGAGCAGGTGCTGTTCACCGTGCCGGGCGAGCGCGTGAACCGGCCGGACTTCGGCTGCGGGCTGCTGCAACTGGTGTTTGCGCCCAACAGCGACACGCTGGCCGCCGCCGTGCAGATGAGCGTGCAAGGCGCGTTGCAGCAATGGCTGGGCGAGCGCATCGCGGTGGAATCCGTCAACGTCGCGCACCGCGATGCAACATTGCAGGTCGACGTGCAGTACGTGCTGCGCCAAGGCCAGCAACGGCGTCTGGCGCGCTTTACGCGCGACGTGCCATGAACCGCCAGTTCCGCAGCGCCAACCCGCGCCGGCTGCAACTGCTGCGCGCCCAGCAGCCGCCCGGCGACAACGGCATCGCCTTCGTGGAAATTGACGCGGCCGACCAGCGCACGGTGCGCGTGGTCTGCGCGCATCCGGTGTCCGGCATCGGCCGCGCCCACGTGCGCATCGAAGGCGGCGCGCGCATTCGCGGCATCGCGCTGGCCGCGGACCCGGTGCTGTCCGGCAACGAGATCCGGCTGACCGTGGACAAGGCAGGCGACTTCTCGTGGTACACGCTCGCGCTCGTCAACCCGGCCGACCCCGACGCGCCCGCGCCGGGCTTTGACCTGTGCCTGTCCACCATCGAGATCAACTTCAAGGCGGGCTGCCCGTCGGAGTTCGACTGCGCCGACACGCACGCGTGCGATGCGCCGGCGCCGCCCGAGCCGCTGCTGGACTACCTGGCCAAGGATTACGAGAGCTTCCGGCGTTTGATGCTGGACCGCCTGTCGCAGAGCATGCCCGACTTCACCGAGCGCAATCCCGCCGATTTCACCGTGGCGCTCGTGGAAACGCTGGCCTACGTGGCCGACCATCTTTCCTACGCGCAGGACGCCGCCGCCACCGAGGCCTATCTGGACACCGCGCGCCGCCGGACCTCGCTGCGGCGCCACGCGCGTCTGCTGGACTACCCCCTGCATGACGGCTGCAACGCGCGCGTGTTTGTCGCGATCGAAGCGAACGCGCAGGGTGACGGCAAGGTCATCCCGGCGGGCACGCCGCTATTGACCAGCACGCCCGAAGCCGCGCTTGCCGAGCCCGTGCGCCGCCGTGACGTGCTAGACGGGCTGCCCGCGGCCGGCATTGAAGTGTTCGAGACGCTGCACGACCTGACGCTGCACGCCGCGCACAGCCGCATCCTGCTGCATGACTTCGCCGATCCCGCCTACTGCCTGCCGCGCGGCCAGACGCAGGCGGCGCTGGTGAACGATCCCCCGCTGACGCTTGGCGCGGGCGACGTGCTGGTGTTTGAGGAAACCATCGACCCGTTGACGGGCCGCAGGGCCGACGCCGACCGCACGCATCGCGTGGCCGTACGCCTGACTGAAACGCGCGCCGGCCGCGACGACCTGACCGGCACCGACCTGCTGCTGATCGCCTGGCATCCGGACGACGCGCTGCCATTTCCGCTGTGCGTCAGCCGCGAGTTCGACGACGGCGGTGCGCTGGTCAAGCGGGCCGTTTCCGTGGCGCGCGGCAACGTCGTCCTGGCCGACCACGGCATGCAGCGCGACTGGACGCCGCTACTGCCGGACACGGCCAACGCGCGCGACGCGCCCGCGTCGCGGCCCTACCGCCCCCGCCTGCCGGACGCGGGCCTGGCCTGCGCCGAATCCTACCGGCATGACCTCGCCGTGGCCGCCCTGCTGCCCGCCGGTGCGGCGCTGGCGCAGGACCCGCGCCGCGCCCTGCCCAGCGGCATGTCGCTGCAGGCGGACGACGCCGATCAGCCCGGCGACGTGCCCGCCCCCGCCAGCCCGGCGTGGTCGCCCCAGCGCAGCCTGCTGGCCAGCGCCCGTGACGCGCGCGAGTTCGTGGTCGAAACGGAAACCGATGGTGCGGCCTGGCTGCGCTTTGGCGACAACCGCTACGGCGCCGCTCCCGTGGCCGGCGAACGCCTGCTGGCGCGCTACCGGCTGGGCGGCGGAGCGGAGGGCAACGTGGGCGCCGAGGCCATCGGCGCGCTTGTCACCGACGATGCGGACCTGATGGTGGGCGTGGCGCGCGTGCGCAATCCGCTGCCCGCGCAGGGCGGCGCGGCGCCGGAACCGGCCGACGCCATCAAGCTGAACGCGCCCGAGGCCTTTCGGGTGCAAGAGCGCGCGGTCACGGCCGACGACTACGCGCGCCTCGCCGAACGCCATCCGCAGGTGCAGCGCGCGGCCGCCCGGCTGCGCTGGACGGGCAGTTGGCACACGGTCTTTCTGACTGTCGACCGGCGCGGCGGGCGGGAGGTGGACGCGCCCTTTCGCGCCACGCTGCGCGCCTTCATGGAGCGCTTCCGGCTGGCCGGACAGGACCTGGAATTCTCCGATCCCGTACACGTGCCGCTCGACATCCTGGTGCGCGTCTGCGCCGCGCCGGGCCACTTTGCCGCGGACGTCAAAGCGGCGCTGCGCGATGCCTTCACCGCGGGCCTGGACCGCGCAGGCCGGCCGGGCTTCTTTCATCCCGACCGCTACACCTTCGGCACGCCGCTGGCGCTGTCGGCACTGATGCGCGCCGTCATGGCGGTGCCGGGCGTCGCGTCGGCGCGGGCCGAACGCTTCCAGCGCTGGGGCCGCGACCCCGCGGGCGAACTGGACACCGGCCGCCTGCTGATTGCGCCGCTGGAAGTGCTACGCGCCGACGGCGACCCCAACTTTCCCGAGAACGGCCGCATCGACTTCATCGTGGAGGGCGGATCATGACAACCCCCGCCGATTGCGGCTGCTGCGCCGGCCAGCCTGCGCTCACACCGTCCGACCTGGACAACCCGCCGGGCCAGCCCGCCTTGCGCTTGCGCATCGGCACGCATGGCCGGTTTCTGGCCAGCCTGACAGCCGACCTGGCGCGGTCGCCGGCGCTGGCCGCGCTGACCACACGCGACCGTGACGACCCGGTCATCGCCCTGTTCGACGCGTGGGCTGCGGTGCTGGACGTGCTGGCGTTCTATCAGGAGCGCATCGGCAACGAGGGCTATCTGCGGACGGCGACCGAGCGTCGTTCAGTGCAGTCACTGGCGCGGGCCATCGGCTACGAACTGCGGCCCGGTGTGGCGGCAACGACGTGGCTGGCGTTCACGATGGAAACCGCGCCCGGCGCGCCACTGCGCGCGCGCATCGAGCCGTGGACGCGCGCGCAAAGCGTGCCCGCGCAGGATGAACGCGCCCAGACATTCGAGACCCTGCAGGCGGTCGAGGCGCGCGCCGCCTGGAACGCGCTGGAACTGGCGTGGCTGGAACCGGCGCCGCCGCGCTTTGGCGCGCGCACGCTGTGCCTGGCCGGGGCGGCCACGCGCCTCAAAGCCGGCGACGCCGTGCTGATCGTCGGCGACGAACGCGTACGCGACCCGGGCAACGAAAACTGGGACTTCCGCCGCCTGACGCAGGTTCGCGAGTATGTGCCGGGCCCCGGCGAAGACGGCGCGCCCGCCTACACGCTGATCTCGCTGGAACGCGGCCTGGGCAGCGCGGCCCCGCACGTGCAGCCTGCGCGCCGCAATCCGCGCTGCTACGCGCTGCGCGCGCAGGCGCGGCTGTTCGGCTACAACGCGCCCGACTGGCGCGCCATGCCCGCCACACTGCGCGCGGCCTATCTGGGCATGGCCGACGACGCCAAGCCGTCCTTCAGCCAGTTCCCGCAATGGCCGGGCTACACGCTGGCCGACATCTCCGATCCGCCGGGCGCCAGCGGCGCGGGGTCCGGCCTTTACGGCGAGTATTACCGCGGCCGCAGCTTCAGCGAACAGGTAATGACGCGCACCGATCCGCAACTGGATTTCCGGTGGGCGGCGGGCGGCCCCGGCGACGGCATGCCCGCGGACAACTTCTGCGTGCGCTGGACCGGCTGGGTGCGCGCGCCGGGCAGCGGCAGCTACACCTTCCACGTCACGGCCGACGACGGCGTGCGGCTGTGGGTGGACGGCAACCTGCTCATCGACCAGTGGCGCGAGCAATCGCCTACCGAGTACAGCGCCAGCGCCCGGCTCACGGCAGGCCGCAAGCACGACATCCGCATCGACTACTACGAGGCCAGCGGCGACGCCACCCTTACGCTCGCGTGGTCCGGACCGGGCCTGGCGCGCCAGACGATACCCGCCGCCAGCCTGTTCCCCGCCGACGTGCACGGCGTGCATCTGGATGCCGTCTATCCGAAATGGGTGGCCGGCGGCTGGGCCGTGCTGTCCATGCCAGGGTATGAAGAGCTCTACCGCATTGCCGAGGCCGGCCCCGACGCGCGGACCGGCTTTGCGCTGGCCGGGCCGACCACCCGGCTGACCTTGCGGGGCGAACGCCTGCGCGAACAGTTCAACGACGCCGTGCGCGAGACCACCGCGTATGGCGAATCCGATGCGCTGGACTGGGGCGTGCGCCCCGCGTCCGGCCTCACGCAGGGCCACGCGCTGGTGCTGGCGTCGTACGAACCCGACCTGCCCCAAGACCGCGTGCTGGCGGTGTCGGGGCTGATCCTGGACGAGGCCGACGCCGCGAACATCGCGCCACGCGACCGGCTGTTGCGCGGCGACGCGCTGGCCAACGTGCGCGTGGCGCGCGACCGCGCCAGCGCGGATCTGGAATTCGAGGACGGCGCGCGCGCCACGGTCACGCTGGCTGAAGCCAGCGACATCGTCCGCATCCAGCGCAACGACAGCGCTGGCGGCCGCACGTCGCTGCACTTGGACGCCGATCTGGCGCACGCCTATCTGCCCGCCACGGTGCGCATCAACGCCAACGTCGCGCCGGCCAGCCACGGCGACAGCCGGCAGATGCGCATCCAGCCCGAGGTGCTCGGCAGCGGCGCCGGCAACCGGGCGTTCCAGCGTTTCACGCTGCAGCAAAAGCCGCTGACCTTCGTGCCCGCGCCCACGGCGAGCGGCGCAGCGAGCAGCTTGGAAGTTCGCGTGGATGGCCTGCTGTGGACCGAAGCGCCACGCATCACGGAGCTGGCGCCGGACGATCGCGCCTATCTGCTGCGGCTGGACGACAGCGGCGGCGCCACGGTGCAGTTCGGCGACGGCCTGCACGGCGCGCGGCTGCCGTCGGGGTCGGGCAATGTAGAGGCGCGCTATCGCGTCGGCCTGGGCCGCGAAGGCAACGTCGCGCGCGGTCAACTGAACGTGCTGCTCACGCGCGCGCCGGGCGTCAAGGCGGTCGTCAATCCGGCAGCCGCCACCGGCGGGGTGGATCCCGAAGCCGGCGACGCCGCCCGCCGCAATGCGCCGCTGCGCGTGCGCACGCTGGACCGCATCGTCTCGCTGCGCGACTTCGAGGATTTTTCCGCCGCGTTCACCGGCATCGGCAAGTCGCAGGCGGTGTGGCTGTGGGACGGGGAACAACGGCTCGTGCATCTGACCGTCGCCGGCGAGGACGGCGCCGCGCTGGATCCTGCCGGCGCGCTGTATCGCAATCTGCTCGCGGCCATCGATGGAGCGCGGCCGCCCTACCAGCCGCTGCGCGTGGCGCCGTGCCGCTATCTGGGTTTCGGCCTGCGGGCCGGTCTGGGCATTGATCCCCGCTACGAGACGCCCAAGGTATTGCAGGCGGCCCGCGCCCGCGTGCTGGAGGCCTTTGGCTTTGCCGCGCGCGCATTCGGCCAGCCGGTGCACGGCGCGGAAGTCTTGACCGTGCTGCAAGGCGTGCCGGGCGTGCAGTGGGTGGATCTGGATTCGCTGGTGCTGGATGGGGGGCTGAATACTGGACTGAACCCGGGGCTGGGCACTGGACTGAGCGCGGTGTTGTCCAGCGTCACCGCGCGGCGCAGCAACGGGCCCGGCGCCACGCTGCCGGCGCGCACCGCGCGGTGGCAGCAAGGCAGCCTGCAACCGGCCGAACTGCTGCGCCCTGACCCGGCAAACATCTTGCTCACGGAGCGCACATGAACACCCGCCTGGATGCCGATGCGCTGATGGCCCTGCTGCCGGCCTTCTACCGTGAACGCGACGCCGCGGCCGGCGGCCCGCTGCGCGCGCTGCTGGACGTGCTGGCGCGCCAGGGCGCGCTGGTGGACGCCGACGTGGACCGGCTCTACGACAACTGGTTCATCGAGACCTGCGACGACTGGGTGGTGCCGTACCTGGGCGATCTGCTGGGCGTGCGCGCGCTATACCCCGTCGGCGCCGCGTTCTCACCCCGCGCGCTGGTCGCCAACACGCTGCGGCTGCGCCGGCGCAAGGGCACCGCACTGGTGCTGGAAGAACTGGCCGCCGACGCCACGGGCTGGCGCAGCCGCGTGTCCGAGTGCTTTGAACGCGTCGCCACCACCCAGCACGTCAACCATCCGCGCCCGCACGCGCTGCGCACACCGGATCTGCGCGATTCCCGCGCAATGGAACGCGTTGACGGCCCTTTTGGCGCCGAGCTGCACACGGCCGATGTGCGCGCGCTGCCAGCCGGGCGCTACAACCTGCCCAACGTCGCGCTGTTCCTGTGGCGGCTGCAGTCTTACACCGTCCAGCGCGGCGTCGCTGCCCCCGCCACGACGCGCGATGGCTTCTACACCATCGATCCGCTGGGCCGCGACCAGCCGCTGTTCAACCGGCCCCGCACGGAGACCGACATCGACCACCTGGCCGAGCCGGTCAACGTGCCCGAACCGCTGTCCTGGCGCGATCTGCACGCCGAACTGGAAGCGCGCCGCCAGGCGCTGACCGATGGCGACGCGCCGCCGCAAGGGGGGTTTGCCGAGAGCGGCGGCGGGCCGGTCGTGCAGGTGTGGCTGGACGGACAGGCCGTGCCGCCCGAGCATCTGGTCATCTGCAACCTGGCGCCCATCCCCGGCGTTTCCCCCGAGGACTGGCGCCGGCCCGACGCGTCGCTGCTGGTCAAGGCGCGCAAGCCCGGGCGGCCGGACCGCAGCTTCCCTGTTGCGGGCGGCGTGCTGGTGGGCCTGGACCCGCACCGCGGACGCCTTGCGCTGCCGCCCGGCGTCACCGCGCAATCGGTGCAGGTGCGATATGCGTATGGCTTTCCCGGCGAAATTGGCGCGGGTCCGTACGACCGCAGCGCCCCGGTTGGCGATGACGCGGACGCGGCGTCCGGAGACACCTTCGACATCGAACTGCGCGTTCCCTCGGCGGCAACGCCCACGCTGGCGGCCGCACTGACCGCGGTGCAGGCGGGCCAGCGAGTGCGCATCGTTCTGGACCACGACGGCACCGAAGCCATCGCCCCCGATCTGGTGCTGCCCGACACGCATCTGTTGATCGAGGCGGCCCCGCTGCGCCGGCCCGTGCTGCGGGGCGACTGGCGGCTGCGCGGCAACGCCAGCACGCGCGTGCGGCTCGACGGGCTGCTGGTGGATGGCCGCCTGCGGCTGGAAGGCACGTTGCGTGCCGTGGCGCTGCGCCACTGCACGCTGGCGCCCGCGCGCGGCGGCGTGCGCCACAGCGGCGCAGCGCCGGAACTTGAATTGAGCCTTACGCGCTGCATCAGCGGGCCGGTGCGCTGCGCGACACCGCTTGCCGCCGTCGAGATCGACGCGTGCCTGATCGATGCGCAAGGCAGCGCGGCTGCCGCGGTCGACGTGGACGACAGCGCCCTGCGCGTGCTGGCGAGCACGCTGTTCGGGCGCGTGGCGGCCGGGCGGCTCGACGCGTCCAACACGCTGTTCGGCGGCCCGCTCGCCATCAACCGCCGCCAGGAAGGCTGCGTGCGCTATTGCCACGTGCCCATGCCGTCGGTCACGCCCCGGCGCTACCGCTGCCAGCCGGACCTGGCCATGCAGGACCTGGGCGCCGCAGCCGCCAAGCGCGCAGCGGCGCGCGTGGCCCCCTCGTTTACCTCCACGCAGTTCGGATCGCCGTCCTACGGCCAACTGGCGCGCGGCTGCGCGCTCGAGATCCGCGAAGGCGCGGACAACGGCGCCGAAATGGGCGCCTGGAATTTCCTGCTGCAAGCCCAGCGCGAAGCCAACCTGCGGCAGGCGCTGGACGAGTATCTGCGCTTCGGACTCGAAGCGGGATTGATCCCCGTGAACTGAGCCCCCTGTCTTCGGGAACAACACCATGAAAGCCGATCTCAGCCGCCTCACATTCGACCCCGCCCGGCGCTACCGGGCCGTCCGCATGCAACAGGGCCGCGTGCAGATGGACTCGGACTGGAACGAGCAGCAGGACATCCTGAACCGCCGCATCGAAACCGAGACGGCGGACACGGTCGGCCGGGTGGGCGTGCCGCTGGCCGCGCCGGGCTTTGCGTTGGCGCCTGCCGGTAAAGACCTGTCGCTGTCGACCGGTCGCCTTTATCTGGACGGCCTGTTGTGCGAAAACCCGCAGCCCGCCACCGTGGCCAAGCAGCCCGACATGCCGCCGACGGCATCGCCCGTGCTGCCGGCTGGCGCGTCCGTCCTGCCGCTGCCGCCGCCCGCCCTCACGCCGGCCGACATCGACGGTGTCGTCGTCTTCGGATCGAACGGGCAAACCGCGCCGCCGCCCGAGGGCATGTACCTGGCCTATCTGGAAGCCTGGCAGCGCCACCTGTGCACGCTCGACCTGCCTGCCGGCGACACCAGCATGCGCGAGGTCGCGCTGGGCGGCCCCGACACCGCCACCCGCGAAAAGACGGTGTGGCAGGTCAAGCTGATGCAGGTCGGCGCGCCCGACGCCGCCCTCACCTGCCTGTCGGCGCTGCCGGCGTGGGATGCGCTGATCGCCCCGCCCGATGCGCGCATGGCCGCGCGCGCCGAAGCCAGCGTGCCGCCCAAGACGCCGTGCCAGTTGCCGCCCGACGCCGGCTACCGTCTGCTGGAAAACCATCTCTACCGCATCGAGATCCATCAGGACGGCGCGGGCGCGGGCAAGGCGCGCTACAAGTGGTCGCGCGAAAACGGCAGCATCCTGTCGCGTGTGGTGCGCTGGCTGGACGACCCCGTGGCCAACGAATTTGAAGTTGCCAGCATCGGCCGCGACGACGTGCTGGCCATCACCGCGGGCTGCTGGGTCGAATTTCTGGATGACACGCACGAACTGCTGGGACAGCCGGGCCCGCTGGCGCAGGTGGTGCGCACCGACGGCAACACGGTCACCATCGATCCGGCCAGCCTGATCGGCCACGCGCTGGATGCGGCGCGCTTTCCGTCCAATCCGCGCGTGCGCCGTTGGGACGGCGTCGCGGAAATCACGCCCGCGCCCATCAACAGCGCCAACGCCGGCTGGGTGGAGCTGGAGCAGGACGGCGTCGAAATCAAGTTTTCCCC
Organism: Achromobacter sp. ACM05; assembly: GCF_019218915.1. Classification (NCBI taxonomy): domain Bacteria; kingdom Pseudomonadati; phylum Pseudomonadota; class Betaproteobacteria; order Burkholderiales; family Alcaligenaceae; genus Achromobacter; species Achromobacter sp. ACM05. Next base: position 1,928,569 of record NZ_JAHUWQ010000001.1, on the reverse strand, counting down.
AGGCCGCCTGCGCGTGGGCGACTATTGGCTGATTCCCGCGCGCACCGCCACCGCCTCCATCGAATGGCCGCAGATGCCCGACGGCAAGCCCGCCTTCAACGCGCCCGCCGGGATCCTGCGGGCGTTTGCGCGGCTGGCCTTGCTGCGCTGGCAGGGCGGCGCGTGGACCGCCATCAGCGACTGCCGCCCGCTCTTTCCCGCGTTGACGGAACTGACTCAGCTTTACTACGCGGGCGGCGACGGGCAGAGCGTCAAGCCCAATCCCGCCATGACGCCGGATGTCGTGCCGCTGCCTTCCGAGTTGCGCGCGGGTGTGGCCAACGGCAGCCTGCCGGTGGCGGGCGCCGTCGTGCGCTTTACGGTGGACGCCGGCCGCCTGCCCAATGGCACGGCCACGCAGGACGTGGCGACCGGCGCCGACGGCGTGGCGTCCATCGCCTGGTCCCTTGCCTGCGATGCCGCCCGCCCCGTGCAACGCGCCACGGCGCAACTGCTGCGCGCGGGCCAGCCCGCGCCTGATCGCTACCTGCCGCTGCGCTACACGGCAACCCTGGCGCTGGCGTCCGAGGTGGCCTACGACCCGCGCAACTGCGCGGACCTGCTCGCGGAACAAGCCTATTCGGTGCAAGAAGCCCTGGATGCGCTGTGCCGGCGCACGCACGGCGGCGGCTGCTGCCTTACCGTCGGCCCGGCGGGCGATTTCCCGACGCTGGACAACGCGCTGCGCACGCTCATCGGACAGGACCGCATGGACATCTCCCTGTGCCTGACGCCCGGCGAACACAAGCTGGACGATGACCTCATCATCAAGGGGCCGCGCGTGCGCCTGATGCTCCATGGGTGCGGCCCGGCCAGCCGGCTGATGCTGGATGAACGCATGTTCAGCCTGGACGGCTTTGCCAGCGTGTCCATCGCCGACCTGGTGATCACGCGGCGCGGCCAACCGGCGGCGATCGCTTTCAACCAATGCGCCGACCTGCGGCTGTCGCGCGTCGATTGCGCAGGACCGGCCGGGCCCGGCAACAGCCTGGTGCGGGTCGACGGCAGCCGGCGCGTGCACATCGAGACCTGCCGTCTTTATGCCGCCGGCCGCGGCAACGCCGAACGCCTCGACCAGCTCTTCACCCGCGCCCCGACGCTGGCCGCGTTAAAGCGCGCGCTTTCCTCCGAGGCAGTGCTGGACGATGACGACGATCGCGCCGCCTCGGCACTGTCGCGCCAACCCCTGGACGCGCGCAAGGCGATGACGACCGAGATCGCCGCGCTGCTGCGCGCCGGCGCCGCCGGCAACGCGTTGACGATAACGCCGCGCATCCAGTCGGCCCTGACGACGCTGGCCACGCAGCTGGGCCGCGAAACGCCAGCGGCCAAGCGCCTGCGCCCCGCCATCGCCGCGCTTGCCGCCGCGCTGCTGGCCGATCCGATGTCCTGCGCGCTGGCGCTGCTGGACAACGACGCCGACACCACTGTGCGCGACAACCGACTGCGCGGCGGCATCGCGCTCTTTGCGGAATCAGGAGATTTTCCGGAACTGACGACGGATCAGTTGAAGCTGTTGGGCGGCGGCATCCGCACGGGCAAGATGGTGCCGGAAGGCGACGGCACGCTGACGCTGCAAGGCAATCATCTGTCCAGCCTGCGGCTCGGCGCTGAAGCGGCGCGCGCCATGCTGACCATCATCCAGACGGGCGGCGAATTCGCCGTGTGGCGCTGCCTGCGCGCCGCCGACAACGCGCTGGAGGCCTACAGCCACTTTCCGGCATTCGACGCCGCCGTCACCGGCAACAACCTCTTGACCAACGGTGACGCCGGCGCCCTCATCGCCACGCAGGCCAAGGTGATCGGCAACTTCGCGCACAACGATTTCCGGTTGTTTGTGTCAGGCGCGAATCCGGAAGTGCTGGCGAACGGCGGGTTGAATGTCGTGACGGTGTGATCCCGCGGCCATCACCACTGCATCGACGCGCCGATCCCGGCCGTGGGCCCGCCCGAGGCCATGCCCACGCCGGCCTTGAGCTTGACGCGGTCGTTCACACGTGCCGACGCGCCCACTGCAACGGCCTGGTAGCCGCGATACGTGGCGGCGCCGACGCCCAGCGCAAACCGCTTGCCCGGATCGACTTCCGGCACCATGGTCAGCGCCGTGGTGGCCGCGATGCCCGAATAGGCGTTGCGCGCAACGTCGTCGATGGCGCGGTTGGTCTGGTCGATGCGGTTGTCCAGACGGGCCAGGCCTTCGCGGTTGCGTTGCACGGTGGTGTCCAGCGAACCGAGCGCGTCGCCGACGTTGTAGTACGTCTGGCCATTAAGCTGATACGCCGGGCCGGTGACGGCGCCCGTGGCCGTGTCGATGTGCGCACCGCCGCCCAGGCCGGCCACCACGGGGTTCAGTTGACCCACATTCACGGCATCGGTGCTTTGCGTGCCGGCCGCCACATTGGTGACCTGGCGTTCGGCGCCTTGCGCGCCGACAGACACGGTGTTGGCGCGGTCGGCCACCGAACCCGCGCCCAGCGCCACACTGTTGGCCGCTGCCGCCGATGCATTGGCGCCAACGGCCACGCCGTTGGACGCGGTAACTGTTGCGTTGGCCCCGACCGCCGCGCCCATCGTGCCTGCGCCCGCTGCCGCGTTGTCGCTGCCATCGCCCGCGCCGTCGACGCTGACGTACGCATTGGCGGCATTCAGTTGGCCGACCTGTTGCGTAAGGGCGTAGAGCTGGCTGCCATTGACGGCGTCCGTACTGGTTGCCGAGATGACGCCGTTGGCGACGCCGGTGACGGTGCGCGTGCCGTCAGTGCCCGTCATGTCGATGACATTGCCGCCCGAGGAGGCAGCCACGGTAATGGCGCCCGTGACCGCATCCTGCCGGACCAGGCCGACGGCGCCGTTGTTGAGGTTGGTGGTCAGCGTGTTCAGGGTTGCCGTGTTCTGCGCCACCGAACCGCCCAAGGTTGTGATGGCCGCGCTGTTGGACTGCACTTGCTGGTTGGTGGCGTAAAGCTGCGATCCATTCACCGCCTCCTGACTGGTGGACGACAGTACACCCACGCCGACCTGGGTGATCCGGTTGCCGTTCATGTTGACGCCGTTCAGCATCGAGATGCCGTTTTCGCCCTTCAGTTCCAGCGTGCCATCGCCGTAGCCAGTGATTCGGGCCGTCGAACCGGCAAGTCCCGTCCCCCCGTTATTGCTCTGGTCGTTGTTCAGCGAGAATGCCTCCTGGGAGGCACAGGATACCCACGTCGCGGGTCCGGCGTTGAAGTCGTATTCATACCCCGTCGAAGTGGTTACGTTGCACAGCTGTAGCTCTCCGCCTAGCGCGTGGGCAACCGAGACCAGACCGAGATTGCCCACGCCGCCTAGTAGAAAAGCCGCGGCGGATGCGGCCAGGCGCTCCTTTCGCGGCTTGCGGAGAATTCGGCCAACTGCGGACTCGGCAGGTGCCGTTGCCGTGCATCTATTCAAGGTTGCGTTGCTTGCGTTTCTTTCTGCCTTGCAGACGGTTGCCTTTACGTTGCGAACGGTTGAAATGATGAGGTCCATAGCGTGTCCACCCCGCGCCGATGCGCGTTCATTGTCGAAAAAGGTCCGTTCAAGCAATTCACCTGATTGATTGAGGGAGAGGTTTTCTCTCTCAAACTACCGACCGTCCGACCACGTAACCATCGAAGCTTTTTTATTGTTGGGGCCTGCAAACGAACAAATATCAAGAAGCGCGAAGGTCATCGCGCGGGCGCCACGGCACGTTGCGCCCTGCCGCGGCTCACATCCAGTGACGACGGCAAGACAACCCGACATGCAAATGACAGGTTCGGCCCTCTACAATGCCCCTGTTGCATCGCAGCATTCCGCAATCCTCTCCTTCCAGTCTTCATGTCCCATCCCATTTCCGCGCAGCACCGGCCCGCCCTGGTGCTGCTGGCGCTAGCCATCGGCAGCTTCGCGATCGGCACCACCGAATTCGCGACGATGAGCCTGCTTCCCTACTTCTCTCAGTCGCTGGGCATTGACGCCCCCACCGCCGGCCATGTGATCAGCGCGTACGCGCTGGGTGTGGTGGTGGGCGCGCCCATCCTTGCTGTGCTGGGCGCCCGCATGCCGCGCCGCCGGCTCCTGATCGCACTGATGGGCCTGTTCGCCATCGGCAACGGTCTGAGCGCCATTGCGCCGAACTACCACTGGATGCTGTTCTTCCGCTTTCTTAGCGGCTTGCCGCATGGCGCCTACTTCGGCATCGCCTCGCTGGTGGCCAGTTCCATGGTGCCCGCCAACCGGCGGACTGTGGCCGTGGGCCGCGTGTTCCTGGGCCTGACCGTCGCCACCATCGTCGGCGTGCCGCTGGCCAACTGGCTGGGTCAGGTCATCGGCTGGCGCTGGAGCTTCGGCCTGGTGTCGCTGCTGGCGGTGCTGACCATGCTGAGCGTGCGCGCCTATGCCCCGGACACGGCCGCCGATCCGCACGCCAGCCCGCTGCGCGAACTGAGCGCGCTGGGCCGCGGCCAGGTGTGGATCACACTGGCCATCGGCGCGGTCGGGTTCGGCGGGCTGTTCTCCATTTACACCTACCTGGCGGACACACTGACCGCCGTCACGCAGGTCTCTCCCGCCACGGTGCCGCTGGTGCTGAGCGCCTTCGGCGTCGGCCTGACAGTGGGCAACATGGTCGTGCCCGTGTTTGCCGATCGCGCCGTCATGCGCACGGCCGGCCTGTTGCTGCTGTGGTCTGCCGTGGTGCTGGCCCTGTTTCCGTTCATGGCGCACAACGTGTGGCTGATCACGCTGAACGTGTTCCTCGTGGGCGTGGGCGGCGCGCTGGGCACCGTGTTGCAGACGCGCCTGATGGACGTGTCGGGCGACGCGCAGGGGCTGGCCGCGGCACTCAACCATTCCGCGTTCAACACCGCCAACGCGCTCGGGCCGTTCCTGGGCGGACTCGCGATTGCCGCCGGGTTCGGATGGACGTCGACCGGCTGGGTCGGCAGCCTGCTCGCCATCGCCAGCATGCCGTTGTGGCTGTGGGCGGTGATGCTGGAACGCCGGACGCGCTCGGCGCGGGCGGACAAGCTGGTGGTCAGCACCGAATCGGCGCGTTGAATGAATGGGGGACGCCATTCGGACGTCCCCATTTATCGCATTGCAAAACGTCGGCCCCACGCCACACCGGGCAAGCGCCTATTGCAGCCCGCAGCCGCGCCGCAGCTATACTTTCCGCACTCTTTACCACCCACAAGACGCGCTGCACCTCCAACATGCAGCGCTTTTTTTATGCCCGTTTTTACTGCCCTGCTGCGCCCGCTGTGCCAGGCGCTTTGCTGCCTGGCCGCGGCCCTCTTCTCCACCCACGCCTTGGCCGCGCCACCGACGCTGGCCGAATGCCACGGCATCAAGGATCTGGCCTTCGTTGCCCATCTGGATGATGACCTGCTCTTCATGAATCCGGACGTCGCCTCGAACATCGAGGCCGGCGGCTGCGTGCGCCTGGTCTACCTGACCGCCAGCGACGCTGGCGAAGGCGAAGGTTACATGCTGGGTCGCGAGCGGGGCGTGCGCGCCGCTTACGCCTACATGGCGCATCAGCCCGACGCATGGAAGGAAGACACCGGCATCGTCGCGGGCCGCCAGATTGCGCGCTTCACGCTGACCGGCAACCCGCGCGTGCAGCTGTGGCACATGCGCCTGAAGGATCCCTGGCTGGGCAAAGGCTGGGGCAGCCTGACGCCGCTGAGCCGCACGGAGTCCGAACCCAACCAAAGCGTGGACACGCTGGGCCCGCACGCCGAGGTCTACACGCGCGAGCAGCTTGTGGACACGCTGGCCGAAATGATCCGCCAGTACGGCCCCACCACCGTACGGCACCTGGACGACACGATCAGCGTGCCGTACACCCAGCTGTGCTGGCGCTGCGCGGGCCACGGCCACCCCGACCACATCGCCAGCGCCCGGCTGGCGCGCGAAGCCATGCTGCGGGCGCCCGGCAACTATGCCGAGACCGGCTATATCGATTACCCCAGCCAGGAACGCGCCACCAATCTGGCCGAGTCGGAAATCGCCAGCAAGTCGGTGATCTTCCAGCACTACGCCTGGAACGACTACCACTATTGCGCCGGCCCCAAGGGCTGCCAGGAACCCGCCGGGCCTGCAGCCGCGTGGGTGCAGCGCGCCTACTACGTATCCCGGCACGACGTTGCCCCGCAGGTTTACCCCGACGGACGCGGCGGACTCGTCGTGTTTGCCGCGGGCGAGACCAACGCCGCCGTGAACAGCTGGGATTCCGGCGAAAAGCGCTGGCACAGCCTGGGCGGCCGGACCACCGGCCCCGTGGTGTCGTTTGCCCACGCCGACGGCACGGCCGGCCTGATGGCGCGCGACCCGCTGGGCGGCGTCTGGGCCAACAAACAGCGCCATGACGGCACCTGGCAGGGGTGGCAGGCGCTCGGCGGCCTGCGCGTCACGCAGATCCCCGCCGTCGCGCCGCGCGGCGAGGCCGCCGCCGTCGCGCTGGGTTATGACGGCGTGCTGCACTGGATCACGCCGTCCGGCATCGATGGCAGCTGGAGCACCTGGCAGGCGCTGCCGCCGCTGGAAGGCGCATCGGGCTCACCGGCCGCGGCGCGCGGTTCGGATGGACGTTACGTCGTGTTTGCGATCGCCGCCAAAGGCGAACTCTTCTATACCCGCCAGCTCCCGGCCGCCAAGGGCCAACGGTCGGAATGGCAAGGCTGGCGCCGCGTCGCCGCGCCGGAAGCGGCCGGCGGACTGGCCGCCATCCGCAACCACGAAGACCGCGTCGAGCTTTACTTCCGCCAGCGCGCCAACAACCACCTGACCAAGCTGGTCGAAGCCGGCGACACCACCGACCTGAACATGGACTGGAGCGCGCCGGCCGACTTGGGCGTGCCCTACATCGGCCGCCCCGCCATCCACGCCGACAACGCCGGCAACGTCGTGCTCGCGATACTGGAGCGCGCGGGCGGACAGCTCTGGCTGCTTGAACACGGCAAGCTCGGCAAGCTGGACGCCGAAGCCGCATCGCCACCCGCCATCAGCCTGGTCGACGGCACGCTGTATCTGGTTGCACGCGCCGCCGGCGCACCGCAGCGCTATCAGGTGCTGTCGCGCCAACGTGGCGTCTGGGCTGCCAACCTGACGCTGGACGGCGTTCCGGCCAGCGGCGGCGGTCCGTTCACGGCCGTGGCCGCGCGGCCGGCCGACCTGCCCAATCTGGGCGCCGCCAGCGCAAACAAGGCCGTCGTGGTCCGGCCATCCACGGCTGAACCGGCTGCGCTGACGGTCGAGCGCATGCCCGCCCAGACCTCGCGCGTGGCGACGCCGACCCGCGTGCAATGACAAAAAAGCCCGCTGGGCGCGGGCATGACGCTTGCTGACCTCCGGGGCGTCTCAACCCGGAGGATAGAAACATGTCAGACGACCTGAGCAAACGCGGTCCCCAGGACCGTTCCCGAATCAATGTCAACGAAACGCATGAGCTGCGCTACTGGACCCAGGCGCTCGGCGTCAGCGAAGCCCAACTGCGCGACGCCGTGAAAGCGGTCGGGCCATCCGCCACGGCCGTGCGCGAGCATCTCCGGAAGTGATCTGAGGCAGGCCCCGTTTGCGGGGCTTGTCATTGCGTACCCGTCTTCCCGATCGCTGAAGACGCCATTTCAACGTGCTCGCCCCCCACCTCCAGGCAATGAGTCATTGCGGTCTTTACGCACGTGCGATAGCAGGTCAGACAGCTATCGATACAGCATTCCATTTCGTTCGTTTCGGCAATCATGTCGGCTCCTTGTGCCGTGACATCCTTGAACGTCAGCACATGGCGTTCCTGTCTGAATGCGCGAAACCCTCTTGCGCACGCACCGCGGCGCGCGTCCTGCGGGGCCGGTTGCAGCGCACCGTCTTCTTGCCTAGCGATGCCGTTTGCGCGCCAGAAACGGCGCCATGCACCGGCGCGGCTCGTCGGTGGTGAAGGCTTCACCAAAGGCCTCGACGCTACGGTCCAAACCGGCCTGGATCGACGATTCCGCCCAGTAACGCAGCAAGGCCTTCTGCGACCGCACGGCGCGCGGGCCGCTGGCGGCAATCGGCGCCACGGTCCGTTCAACCAGCGCGTCCAGCCCTCCGGGCTCGCATAGGAACTCCAGAAACCCCCAATCTCGCGCCTGCACCGCATCCACCGTCTCGCCGGTAAGCAGCAGCCAATTGGTCCGGCCCTGGCCGATCAGCGCAGGCAACAACAGCGCATGGATCACCGAGGGAATCCCGACGCGCACCTCCGGCATGCCAAACACGCCGTCCGCCGATCCCAGCCGGATGTCGCAGGCAGCCGCCAGCTCCATACCGGCGCCCAGGCAAAAGCCCGGCAACCGGGCAATGGTCGGCACGGGAATGTCCGCCACCGCATCGCAGAGGTCGCGCAGCCGCGTGATGAAGGCACGTGCGCCGGGCGGGTCCAGCTCGGCCATTTCATGAATATTGGCCCCGCCCACGAAGGCCTTCTCGCCCGTCCCGCGGATCACCACGGCGCGCGCGTCATCCTGCGCCGCGATCCAGCGCGCCGCCTCGGTCAGGCTCAGTGTGACGGCCGACGCCAGGATGTTCAGGCTTTTGGCATCGTGGATCTGCAAGGTATAGACGCCCCGCGCGTCGCGCGTCACGACGGCATGGGTGAATTCAGGAATGGGCGCAGTCATGAAGTCTCCTGTTTTTTTGGCGGGTAGCCGCCGATGCTAACGGCCGGGTCCGGACACGACAACCCATGGCCTGCTCGACCCGATCGAATACGGCCTCGCCTTCCAGTGGCCGCGGAACGCGTTCCTCTCGTACACTTGCCGCATGCTACGCATCGACAATCTCAGCAAGCGCTACGGCGACTACATCGTGTTCCAGGGACTGACGCATACCTTTGCGCCAGGCTGTGTGGCGCTGTGCGAAGAAGACAGCACCGGCAAGTCCAGCCTGCTGAACATCATCGCCGGCGCCCTCGCGCCGGACAGCGGCGACGTGCACATCGACGGCCACTCGCTGCGCGACGCGCCGCAAGTTGCGCAGTCCCGCCTGGCCTGGGTGCCGGACAATTGCATGGCGTTTCCCGAGCAGACGGGACGCGGCCTGCTGGAACAGGCGGCCCAAGCCAAAGGCGTGACGCTGGACGACTCGATATGGGAACTGGCCCGCCAGCTTGGTCTTGAGCCGCATCTGGACAAGCGTTTCGAGCAGATGTCCACCGGTACGCGGCGCAAGGTCTACCTGACCGCCGCCGCGCTGGGCAATCCGGCGGTCGTCGTGGCCGACGGCCCCAGCAATGGGCTGGACGCGCAGGCGCGCGGCGTGCTGGCAGACGTGTTCAAGCGCTGGGCGCAAGACCGCGTCGTGCTGTTTGCCAGCCACGACCCTGAGCTGGTGCAGGCCTGCGGCGCCACCACCGTCAACGTGGCCGACCTGCGCTGAACCCACTGCGGAACACGTCGTTCAAAAACGGATCGTCACCCCCGCGATCGGCCCCTGCAACACCACGTCGTACTTGAAGCCGTTGCGTTCGTAGTCCACGCCCATCGCGCGGTATCCCACTGTGGCCGACACCGACTTGTTGAAGTTGTAGCCCACGCCAAGCCCCAGGTCCCAGTCCGCCTGCGCGCCCCCTGCCCCGATCATGCCCCAGCCCGTCAGATAGGCCCTGGAATGAAAGTTGTAGGTGCCGCGAACGCCCACCATGGCGTCCACCCACGTCGCGCTGTCGCTGTGCTTTGTGCCCCGTGTCAGCGGACCATTGAACCTGATGCTGTTGTCCACCGACCAGACCCGCAGGCCGCCTACCACGTCCAGGCTGTGCTCTGACCTGTCCAGCACGGAATAGCCCGCGCCGATCATGCCCGTGAACGACTCGTTCTTCACGTCCGCGCTGTCGGCCAGAATTCCCCGCGGCGTGTCGCCTTGCGCGCCGACCTTCACGTACAGCAGGTCGCCAAAGATGCTGTACCGGCCTTTGCGCGCATCGCCCATCAGCATGGCCGCGAAATCCAGGTTGTCGAAGATCTTGTCGAAGCTCGCATCGACGTCTACGGGCGGCAGCCGCCGATGCGTGATCTTCCCGGACAGCGCCGGCGCCCATAAATACGGCGACACCGAAAACGTCCATTCGTCGGAAACTGCTGCGTCGACGGCGGGTGTCGTCTGCGGCTCGGCCGCGATTGCGGTTCCGACATGCAGCGCGGTGCATGCCGCACAGGCAAAGACGTGCATTTTCATCGCGTGTCCTCCGGCCCGAAGGCGTATACAGGCAGGCGGGCCGCGCCCCGGAAGGATCCGAGGCGCGCCCTGCCGCCATGACCGCGTCAGCTCACGCGCCGCACCGGCGGCACCGTCCACGAGCCATTGATGATGGAAGGATCGCTTTCGTTCGGCCAATACAGACGCATCATCAGAATGAACCGGCCCTTGGGGGCCGGCAGCCAGTTCGACTCCATCTCCGGACCCGGCGATTCGTTCTGGATCAGCAGATCAATCGACCCATCGGGCTTGCGCTTGAGCGGCTGGCGCTCGCTGATGGAATAGCGGTTCAGCGGGTTATCGACGAAGAAGTAGTTCTGGTCATACATGGTCAGCGACCAGAATCCCGACACCGGCGGCGTCAGCCCCTTGCGGAAGGTCAGCACGTACTTTTCCGAGCCGTTGTATTCGCGAAGGATCGCCCCATTGGAGGACCGCAACGAGGTCGGATAGACGGCGTCCTGCGGCCGGTTCGCGCCCAGCCCGATCGCGGTGACCAAGGCGCGCTGCAGATAGTTCGTGCCGTAGATCCCCGTCTTGGTCGTGAAGCCCCAGCCGTCGATGTGCTGGATGTCGCCATCGGTCGATCGGAAGTGCGCCATGATGCGTGCGAACCCGGTCTCGGGCACCCGCTTGGCAAAATTGGCGGGCAGTTTCGACTTGTCGAAATCCTGGCCCGGCACGATGCCGATCGTCGCCAGTTTCTCGACCATGGGCGCATCGGCCACCGTCGGGGGATTGCGCTTGAGCAGTTGCGCGAACAGCGAAAAATACTCGGTCGCATCCATGTTGTTGACCTGGTCGCGCACCGGCGTTTTCATGTCGATGGCCGAATCGACCTTGCCCTGCGGCGCCTTCCAGTCCTTGCCCCAGCCGCTCAGCGGCGCGATCTTCACCTGGTCCTGCAGCTTGTGCACTTCAGCGTAGTCTTCGGGCGTGCCCGTGCAATAGATGCGGCCCAGCAGCCAGACGATGCTAGTCGGCGACTTGTACTGCTTCATGCCCTGCGGCACCGTTCCTTCCCAGCCCGGCCCCGTCACGATGAAGGTCTGCGCGCCCGTGCCCGTCGTGCGCTTGCCGGGCACGTCGAACACGGTCGTCCAGCCGTCCAGCAGCGGAAACAGCGCGTAGCGGCCGTTCAGGTCGGGCAGGCTGACGACCCAGGGTTCGTCGCCCACATCAAAAAACGCCGTGGTGTACAGCGTGTCGGCGTTTGGCGCCGTCACGTCGCGGAATTTGGCGTCCGGGTACTGGCGCAGCTTGATGAGCTGGCCCATCGGCGCGCGCGTGCCCTTGGGTTCGGCGACGTTGGTGATCACCCGGCGGGTCATCTCCATGGTCACCAGCGGGTAGGCGTAGATGTAGGCGTCGGTGGCCAGGACGAAACGGTCATCGGCTTCAGGCAGATTGGCGACCAGCCCTTCCGAGGCGGCGGCCGAGGCCCGGAAGGCCGGCCCGAGCGATCCTGCAGCCAGCAGGGCCAATCCCCCTGCGTTCAGTTTGCGGCGAGTTAGCTTCATTGTTGTCGCTCCTAATGGATGTGTTTGGCGAAGTTCACTGAGGGGACTTCCAACATGCACGACGATGTTTTTTCTAGCTAATGCGCGTTCGGTGTCGATGTGGCGGGCACGCTCCGAGGATCAAGGTCAGTGGAAACGAGGGGAAAGGGACGACAGCGCGCCGCCGCAAAACGAGGCGGCGGCATCAAGCGGCGCGAACGGGGATAGACGGCGTGTGCGTAAGGCGCACCGGTCTGCAAGAAGGAGGTGGACGTCCAAGAAGGGGCTCCCTGACAAAGACAGAGAAAACGCACCACTGAACACTTTCTGCTGCGGACCATCCATACGGCCGATTCGCACAACGGCAAATCGGCCTTGGTCAATCTATGCGCAGTTTTTCAGCTACTCAAGTAGCCGGAATGACTACGACCATTCGACATTGGTAGCAATCCGGCAAGCTGCGGCGTCGCCCTGGTCAACCGCGCTCCGCACGCCGGTCCGAGACTTCCCGCGACCGCCGCTTCTTCCACCAGATCACCACGCCGGTTACGCTCAGCATCGCGACGACCAGCCCCAGCGCACAGACCACGATCCGGCCGGCAAGCCCGCCGATCTGGCCGCTGTGCAGCGGAAACTGCATCTGCGTGAAGACGTCGGCCGCGGTGCCGTGGCCGGGTTGCGTCACCCCCACCCGCGCGCCGGTGTGCGCGTCGTAGTACAGCATGGGCGATCCCAGGCCTTGCCCCCGGTCGTGATGCGACGGCCACAGCAGCGCCAGGTACAAGCCCAGATCGCTGAAGTGGCTGACGCCGCTTACGCGCTGCGGCCACCCCTGCGCCTCGGCATACGCGTTGGCGCGGGCGCGAACGGCGTCAAAGCCCACTACGGACAGCGCATCGCGCCCCGCAGCCGGCGTGCTGGCCGTGGGAATCGGCGTCAGCGTCGACACGGCCGACAAGGCCGGCCGGAACAATTCTTCGCGCAGGTTCAGGTAGGCGCTGCTCAGCGCCAGCAGCACCAGCGCCAGCCATAGCCACAATCCAAAGGCGCGATGCAGGTCCAGGTTCAGCCGGTACGCTCCCGCGCCGCGCTTGATAAGCCATGCGGGCTTCCATTTCGCCATGCGCAGCCCGCCGCGCGGCAACGTCAGGTAAACACCCACAAAGCTGTCCACCAGCCAGATCAGCGCGATGCCGCCCATGAACCACCACCCCCACAAGCCCGGCACATACAGGCTGTGATGGATCTGCAGCATGAAGGGCACGAAGCTTTCGGCCTGCAGGCAACAGGCCCGGCGCGAACGCTTGCCCTGGATCTCACCGGTGCCCGGGTCGACGTACACCTCGTCATAGCCCAGCGGCGGACGTCCGGCCCGCGCCGACACGAACGCCAGCGCCGTGCGGCCGGGCGTGCCATCGTGCGTCACGTAGTCGACTCGCAGCGTGGGATCCGACGCCTCGATGCGCGCCGCCAATGCGTCAAAGCCCAGCGGCGGCGCAGTGGAACGCGCCTGGTGAAAGGCGGGATTGAGCCACGCGTCGATGTCGTGGCCAAACGCCAGGATGCTGCCGGTCAGCCCCGCCACCGTCAGGAACAGCGCGGTCAGCAGACCGGCGTAGCGGTGCAGCCAGACCCAGGTCTGGCGCTCTCCCAGCCAATGCCGGCCTGCGGCCATCAGAAGTCGACGCTGGCCGACAGCATGTACGTGCGCGGCGCGGCGGACGTGACCATCTGGTACGCGGGCGACGAATCCCAGTAGCGGCGGTTGAACACGTTCTCCACAGCCGCCCGGAACACCACGTTGCGGTCGGCGATGCGGGTTGCATAGCGTGCGCCCACGTCGAAACGCGTCCAGGCCGGCACGGTTGCGTTGTTGTCCGCATCCCACGGTATGGAAGAGGTGTAGATCATGCGCGCTGTCGCGGTCAGCCCGGGGACCTGCGCGATGTCGTATTCCGCGCCCAGCTTGACCGACCACGTCGGCACGCCCGACGCCTTGGCGCCGTTGAATTCACCGCCCGGGGTTTCGGTCAGAATGGCACGCGTCCACGCCACGCCGCCCAGCAGCCGCAGGCCGCGCGCGGCCTCGCCGGCGACGGACAATTCCAGCCCGCGATTGCGCTGCTCGCCCGCCAGGCGATACACGTTGTCCGCGCCCAGGAACCCGCTGGGCCGCTTGATCTGGAAGGCGCTCAGCGACGTGAAGAACGTGCCCCAGTCCATCTTGGCGCCAACTTCAAACTGCTTGGATACGAACGGTTCGAACACCTCTCCCGCGTTCACCGCGGTGGCCGGCGCCACGGCGCCCTGCGCCAGCGCCTCGACGTAGTTGGTGTAGAGGGAAAGCTTGTCGGTCGGCTTGACGACGAGGCCTACCGCCGGCGTGTTGGCGCTGCGGGTGTAGTTGGACTGCCACGCGCCGGTATTCCAGACATAGGAATTCACGTCGATCTTCTGATGGCGCATGCCCAGCGTCAGCAGCACGCGCTCGTCCAGCATCGACAGCGTGTCGGTGATGGCGTAGCTGCGCAACGTCATGTCGTTCTGCGGCACCATCGTGCCGTTCAGGCTGAAGTTGTCGGGCTCCGACAGGCTGGTCGGGTGATAGATGTTGCTGAACTCGTTCCACGACGACTGCGGCTGATAGCCGCTGACCTTCGAGTCGTAGTCGGTCATGGCCAGCACGGCGCTGTGCTTGATGGGGCCGGTGTCGAACTGGATGCGCGTGTTCAACTCGCCGCTGCGCGTCTTGTTGCGTTCCTTCAGCCCGAACGCCGTGAAATCCAGGTCGCCGGCGTCGTTGATGATGACGCCCCACGGCGAATTGGCCTTGCGCGTCGTCTCGGCCAGACCGAGCGCGCCGCCGATGCTCCAGTTGCGGGTCAGGTCGTACTCGGCGCGCACCATGGCGAACGCATAATCCTTGTCCTGGTACGACCACGACGGATACGGATTGATGTCGCCGCGCGGCGCCGACGGCGGAAACGCGGTCGTGACGAAATAATTGTTCCGCGCGCCGCTGACCTTCTGGTTGCTGGCGCCCAGATCCGCGCTGGCGCGCAGCCGGTCACCGCGGTAGTCCAGCCCCAGCGTCACGTTCGAGGCGCGCGGCTTCTCGTTGTCGACCGACCCTTCTCCGTCGCGATAGGCCGCGTTCAACCGCACGCCAAACTTATTGTCCTGGCCGAAGCGCCGGCCGATGTCCACGTTGGCGCCCAGATTGGCGTCGCCCACATAGCTGGTCGTAAAACGCGTCAGCGGCGTGTCGTCCGCCCGCTTGGGCACCAGGTTGATCGCGCCGCCCGCCGTGCCGCGCGGCGCGCTGCCGTTGAGCAGCGTGCTCGGCCCCTTGAGAACTTCGATGCGCTCCAAGCCTTCAAGCTGCACGCCTTCGGAATTGGCGATGCCGTACAGGCCGTTGAAACCGATCTCCGCGCGGTTGACGACAAAGCCGCGGATATTGAAGTTGTCGAAGAACCATGGCCCCGCACTGACGACGCCGGGATCGTTCGCCATCACGTCCGCCAGGCTGCGCGCCTGCTGGTTCAACACCAGTTCCGACGTGTACGCCGTCACGTTGAATGGCGTGCTCATCATGTCCACATTGCCCAGCATGCCCAACCGCGCGCCGCGCGCGATCTGGCCGCCCGCGTAGACCGGCGGCATTTCATCCGGCTTGTTCTCGCTGGCGCCCGTCACGGTGACGGCGGGCAATTGAGGCACCGGCGGATTGGCGCCGGACGACTGCGCGAAGGCGGAGGGGCCGAAAGCGGTGGGCGCGCCCAAGGCGGCGGTCAAGGCGATCGCGAGCTTGCGGCGACGGGTGGGGACAGGCATGCAGTGCTCCAGGTTCTGTACGAAGGACGGCGGGCGCGGCGGACGTTCGACGGGTCGACCTGTCGATGCGTCGTCGCTCGAGGAATGCGCTTGGGTGATGCTGTCAACGCTGGTTTTTATTGTCTTTATGCGCCGGCCCGCCGGCGTACCGAAACATTCCGCCGAAGCCGAAACGCCCGTTGCATTGGTACGTAGACCGGAGATCCGCACGAACGGCGTGACCGCCCGCACAGATGTGTCCGAGTATAACTAAGAATCAAACTCATTCAATATGAAATTTTCGCGATTCGCTTATGCGCGAAAACGGATGCCCTGCGGTGCCACGGCACTTGGCCAGCGGCCCGCAGCTTGTGGACCGATCCGGCCTACTTCCGGTTGCCCAGCGACAGCGGCACGCCCCATACCGGATCCTGCATGCCCTGCTTGCCCAACGGCGTGATCTGCATCGGCTTGAGCTTGGCCAGCAGCTCACGCTGCGCGTCGGTCAGGTTCGTGCGCTGCGCGAAGTACTTCTGCGCGAAGTCCATCGGCGCCGGCCACGTGTACACCGTGAAGTCCTCCAGCGGGCATTCGATCATCTTCGGATCGACCGCTCGGCACGCGGACTGCTTGAACTTGTAGCTAGGCGTCCTCATGTGCATGCGCTGGCTCAGCACCAGGTCGCCGCCCTTGAGCGTGAAGCTGGCCAGCGCCAGCTTGGGCACCACGCGCGACTGCACCTTGATGGCGGGGATGTCGCGCGACGTGGTGTCTTCGTAGTAGCCGGCACGCGATCCGGGCGTGGTCTCGGTGACCTGCTGTTCGCCCCAGGCCACGCAGGCGCCGGATGCGCGGTGCACGGCCGTGCAGACCTTTTCGGTTCGCGTCTGGCTGCCCGTCGTGCCTTCGTGCCAGTTGGTCTCTTTGTAGAACTCGCGATACAGCTCCGGCGACAGATAGGTGGTGCCGTTGGCGCCACGGCCCGAGCCCACCGCGCCGGCGCGCGCGCCGATGTCGTCCAGCTTGGCATTGAGTTTGTAGTCGTCCCCGCCCGTCAGCAGGTACTTGCCAGGCGGAAGGATGTGGACCTCGAAGGCCTTGAACAGGTACGTCGTGTCCTTGTCGCGTTGCAGCGAGTTGTTCTGGAACTTGCGCCCGAACGTGATGCGCGGATCGGGCTCGAACATCCAGACGGTATTGCCGGTCCACGTCGTCATCTTCATGGCGTCCTTCAACGTGGCGTGCGGCATCAGGTCCGCGACCAGCACCACCGCCATGCCGTCCTTCATCGCCTCGCCGATCAGATCGACCAATTGCCCATAACGCTTGTCGTCCGCGGTGCCCGCGCCGTTCGAATCCGGGATCGTGACGCAGCCCGACAGGGTCAGGGCGAGCATCAGGGCAGAAAGAGCAAGTCGCGGGCGCGGCAGGGACATGGGATCGATCCTCGGTGGAAATGGGCTGGAGCAATGTGCGCGCATCCTACCGGGTTGCATACAGATCGCAACATCCGGTTTGGCAGCTGAAACACATGGTGGCAGGCTAGATGATGCATCTTGGCCAGACTACGGGGCGTGCGTGTCCCGCCCGTCGTAAAACGTTGTTGCGAATGTTTCGCCTCCCTGCGCGGAACTGGACACCACCGGCTTGTCCGGCGTCAACGCGCACTGCAGCGAAAGCCGTGCCACCGTCGCCCGGTTCGTTACACTCGCGCTCTTTGCAGCCGAGCGGCACCCGCCCGGGCGCTGGCCACAGAAGTCCCGATGACAAACACAAGAAAGCGGCTGACGGCAATTGCGTGCCTGTTCACCGCATTGCTGGGCGCCTGCACCGGCAAAGGGCCGATACGCGACGTCGAACGCACGATCACGGACCATTACGGCGCCGACCTGCACGTGGTCAGTATGCGTCCGCTGCGGCCCTCGGCGCCGCTGGCCCGCTGGAACGGCGTATACGGCATCTACCTGCAGGACCGCATCGACACCGAGCAATTCATGGTGCGGCTGGGACCGGACGAGGGGCTGGCCACGCTGACCGGCCGCATCGACGCCGCGCGCCAGGAAAAAGACCGGCACGTGGCGCGGCAAAAGGCGGCGTTGGCGCAATTGCAGGCGCTGGGCTTGCGGGGCGATGCGTTCTCGTTGCAGGCGACGTCCATCTACGGCAGCGCACGCTGGAGGGTGGCGGTCTTTGCGGATATGGATGCGTTGCGCCAGGACAGCGCCATGCTGGACGACGCGGCGTGGCGGGCGTTGGGCCGCATTGCGCACGCCGGTCTTGCCCCGGAACCGACGATCAGCCTGCTCCCCGCAACGCAACGCGCCGAGTATCGGGCAGTGCTCGACAAGGGCTATCACGGGCGGATCGAGTTCATCGGCGGCGAGCCGGCAACCTTCCTGCAAAGCCTGGAAGACGGGGCCGACGCATGGTGGATGGTCGATGCCACCGCCCTGCCCGCGCCGCATATCGTGACTGAGCGGCAAGCGAGCCTGCGCGAGGCCTGCTATACGGCCATCGCCACGCTGCGCGCCGACAATCACTTCAAGGCGCGCCACGGCATCTATGTGCAGCCCCGCATGAACGTATTGCAGGCGTATCGCATCGCAGACCGGTTGCGCGACGCCGGTCTGCGCCAAGGCCACACGGCCTACGCCGTGCTGGACCGCGTCGACGGGCGCACTGTGCTGCGCGGCATCGTCGCGGAAGACGCACCGCACGGCGCCGATGCCTACGCCATCGACGCCGTGTACGCGTACGAATTCGCCTTCGCCACCGGCAAGCTGCAGCTACGCCGCCTGCCGGCGGGATGACGACAGGCTTTAGTTGTCAGCGCGCACGAATAGCGCCAGGCGATTCCAGTAATCAACCCCGAGCAGCAAGCGGTCACCCAGCGGCTTGAGGACGAAGTCCCCGCCCTGGTTGTGCTGCATCTTGATCAGGCCGCCTTCCCGGCGCGCCTTCATGGTCAGCGATCCGTCGTCCTTGACCACGCCATCCGCTCCGAAGACCAGTTTGCGCAATGTGCCGATCGGACGCTTGAAGGTGCCCTGCGGCAGTTGGGCCGGCGCGGCCTGCGCCAACGCCTCGGTGGTCAGCGGCGCCAGGCTGTCGGCCAGCGTGCACGCATCGGGACTGGCGATCGGCGCCGCGCACGCATGTTCCAGCATGGGCCGGGCATCCAGGTATCGGCCCGCGGTCCAGGCTTCTTCGGCCGCCAGCGTGCACGTGCTGGCGGAGATGCCCTTCAGGCACGCGGCCTGCAGCGTCTTGTGCGCCGCCTCGCCCAGCGGCGCGGGCTGGCCGCCTTCGCCGGGTTCCAGCCCGCCGGCTTCGCGCCAGGCGTCCGGCAGTTTCTTGCACACGAACGGCAGGCCGCTTGCGCACATGCTTTCCAGTTCCTTGACGGACGTCTCGTTGTACGCGTCCAGGCATTCCATCATGCCCGCCTTCCAGCACAGCGGCCAGACCTTGGTCTGCGGCAGTTCCGTGGGCGCGGCGCACGGCGCGGAGGTCTTCAGCGCGTAGACCATTTCAAAGCCCACGTCGATCGACTTGCCATCCGGGGAAAGCTTGTATTCATCGTCCAGGCCAAGGTCCAGGTTATAGAAGCCCAGCTTGCCGTTTTCGATTTTGTAGTAAAGCAGCTCGGGACCGTTCAGCGCACTCTTGCGGATGAGGTTGGAACTCAGCACCCGCATCTGGCCCCTTCCGCCGTCGTACTCGTACAGTCCGCACTGAAGCGGCGCCGAAGACTGCGCGTGCGCGGCCGGCGCAAGCAGCGCCGCCAGCAGAAGAACAGTCAACACCGCGCAAAGACGATGGAGCGATTGCGCGATACGGCTGCGCAAGCGGGAGTGACGGTACATGAGTGATCAAGCCTATTAATGATTCGAGACGCGCGGCATGGCCGCGCACCGGGCGGTCGGCGCCCGCCGGCATTCTAAATAGGCTTGATGTCACGCCGGCGAAAAACGGCCGGACTGTTTGATCTGTGTTGAACGAAACCCGCTTATGTCCCCGGCAATGCGCGCGGCAGGTCGGTTCCGTAATCGTCTTGGGCATACACCATTGCCGGCAAAGGCGATACGAGGCGGCCGCCTTGCTCCCATAGCGATTCAACCCAATCGGCCGCGACGTCGGCGATCGCGTCTTGCACGCAGAACGCCGGCTCGCTGGAGAACATGGGCACCGGCGGCTCCAACCCCGTTTCGCCGTGCACGACGTCAAAGAGATCGCGGTACCCTTCGATGGCCTTGTTCAGCACATACAGATCCGGCCCTTCCAGGCCGATCACCACCGAAAAAGTCCCCTCGCCGCCCTGGTCGGGAAAGATGCCGAACTGGATTTCGCGCGCCTTCTCGGGCAACCGCGCAAACATGCCGGCCAGCGTGCGCAAAGCGGCCGCCGTGTGCGCGTCCAGGATGCGGCGCAGCGCGTCTTGATAGTCGTGTTTTGTCATCGCGCCAGCATAGCGCACGGCGGCATCGCATCACGCGTCGGACGGCATCTGCGCCAACAGCTTGTCCAGTGTCACGGGATAATCCCGCACGCGCACGCCGGTCGCGTTGTACACCGCATTGGCAATCGCCGCCGCCACGCCGCACAGGCCCAGTTCTCCGACGCCCTTGGCTTTCATGGGCGATGACACCGGATCGTCTTCGTTTAGAAAGATGACCTCCTGGCGCGGAATGTCGGCATGGACGGGGACCTCATAGCTTGCCAGGTCGTGATTCACGAAGAATCCCGCGCGATGGTCAACCGCCAGCTCCTCCATCAACGCCGCGCCCACGCCCATGGTCATCGCGCCAATGACCTGGCTGCGCGCCGTTTTGGGATTGAGGATGCGGCCTGCGGCGCAGACCGCCAGCATGCGGCGCACGCGAGTCTCGCCGGTGGCGGCGTCCACGGCCACTTCCACGAAGTGCGCGCCGAACGTGGATTGCTGGAATTTCTTGTCCAGGTCGCCGAACTCGATGGCATCTTCAGCGATGAGCTCGCCGCCCGACACCGCGCGCGTCAGGGGCGCGCTGCGCCCGCTGGCATCCGTGACCGCGCCGTTGGCGAACACCACGCCCTGCGTGTCGAATCCCAATCGCTCCACGATCAGCGTCCGCAGTTTTTCGCAGGCGGCATACACGCCCGCCGTGGAACTGTTCGCGCCCCACTGCCCGCCCGAGCCCGCGGATACGGGAAAGGCCGAATCGCCAAGCCGCACCACCACGCGGGACAGCGGCACGCCCAGCATCTCGGCGGCGGTCTGCGCAATGATGGTGTAGCTGCCCGTTCCGATGTCGGTCATGTCGGTCTCGACGATGACGCGCCCCGCCGCATCCAGCCGCACGCGCGCGGCCGACTTGGTCACCAGGTTGTTGCGAAAGGCGCTGGCCACGCCCAGCCCGATGAGCCAACGTCCTTCGCGCCGCGTGCCGGGCTTGGGATCGCGTTTATCCCAGCCGAAATGCCGGGCGCCCGTCTGCAGGCATTCGACGAAACGCCGCTGTGAGAAAGGCCGCGACGGATCGGTGGGATCCACCTGCGTGTCGTTGAGCACGCGAAATTGCACGGGGTCCATGTCCAGCGCCTGCGCCATCTCGTCGATGGCAATTTCCAGCGCCATCATGCCGGGCGCCTCGCCGGGTGCGCGCATCGCATTGCCCTCGGGCAGATCCAGCGTCATCAGGTTCAGCGCGGTGCGCTGGTTGGCGCCGGCGTACAGCAGTTTGGTCTGCTGCACGGCCTCTTCGGGCTGGCCGTCCGGCAGGTCGCCGGACCAGCTCTCGTGCGAGATCGCCGTCAGCTTGCCGTCGCGCCCCGCGCCCAGCCGGATGCGTTGGATCGTGGCGGGCCGGTGCGTCGTGTTGTTGATGATCAGCGGACGCGGCAGCGCCACCTTGACCGGCCTGCCGGCCGCTCGGGCGCCCAGCGCCGCCAGCAACGCGTCGGCCCGCACGAACAGCTTGCCGCCGAAGCCGCCGCCGATGTAGGGCGAGATCAGGCGCACATTCTCCTTCGGAATGCCCAGCGTCCGGGCCACATCGGACCGCCCCCAGGCGATCATCTGGTTGGACGTCCATATCGTGAGCTTGTCGCCCTTCCAGACTGCAAGCGAGGCGTGCGGCTCCATCATCGCGTGCGATTGGTCGGGCGTGGTGTAGGTGTGATCGACCGTGACCGGCGCCGCGGCGAACGCAGCGTCGAAGTCGCCCGCGTCCGTTTTCGGGATGTGCTTTCCGGCGTCGCCGTGGTCCCGCTTCTGCGCCGCCAGGTCGAAGGCGCCCTCGCGCCGAACGTACTGCACGCGAACCAGTTTGGCGGCCGCGCGGGCCTCCTCGAACGTGTTGGCCACCACCAACGCAATCGCCTGGTGATAGTGCTGGATGTCCGGACCGCCCAGCAGCGTGGCCGTGTTCATCTTGCCCTTGCCCAGCTTGCCGGCATTCTGCGCGGTCACGATGGCCAGTACACCCGGCGCCCGGCTCGCAAGCTCGGTATCGATGGCCGTGATGGCGCCCTTGGCAATCCCCGCGCCCACCACGTAGCCGACCGCGGGATTCGGCGCGATGTCGTGGTGCTCGTACGCGTAAGGGGCCTGGCCGCTGGTCTTGAGCGGTCCATCGATGCGATCGACGGGCTGGCCCACGACCTTAAGCTGATCGATCGGGTTCTGTGTCGCGGGAGTATCGAATTTCATGAGTTCACGCCCTCGCTTCCATCAAGACCGAACCGAGCGCGCGGCGCGCCAGCGTCAGCTTGAAACCGTTATCCGGCGTCGGCTTGGCGCCGGACAGCAGCGCATCGGTCACGCGCGCCGCGCCGTCCGGCAAATACGCTTCCGCCGCTTCGCTGCGCCAGGGCTGGGGCGCCACGCCGCCCAGCGCCACCCTGCCGGTGCCATCGTCTTGCACGACGGCGGCCACCGCCACCAGCGCGAAGGCGAACGACGCGCGGTCGCGCACCTTGCGGTAGAGGTGTTTGCCGCCCAGCGGTTTGGGCAACACCACCGCGGTGATCAGTTCGCCAGCCGCCAGATGGGTCTCGATATGCGGCGTGCCGTCCGGCGGGCGATAGAAATCGGCGATGGGAATTACCCGCCGCGTGGCGTCGGGACGCACCGTCTCGATCTTCGCGTCCAGCAGGCGCATGGCCACAGCCATGTCGCTAGGATGCGTGGCGATGCAGGCGTCGCTGGCGCCGATCACCGCCAACTGGCGCGACACGCCGCCGATTGCGGAACAGCCGCTGCCGGGCACGCGCTTGTTGCAGGGTTGGTTGGTGTCGTAGAAATACGGGCAGCGCGTGCGTTGCAGCAGATTGCCGGCGGTCGTGGCGCGGTTGCGGATCTGTCCCGACGCGCCAGCCAGCAGCGCGCGCGCCAGCACCGCATAATCACGCCGCACCACGTCGTGGGCGGCAAGGTCCGCATTGCGCACCACGGCGCCGATGCGTAACCCGCCGTCGCCCGTGGGTTCGATGCGGTCCAGACCCAGGCCGTTGACATCGACCAGGTGGACGGGCGTTTCGACCTCAATCTTCATCAGGTCAAGCAGATTGGTGCCGCCTGCAATGAACCGCGTCCGCGGCTCGCGTGCCGCGCTGGCAGCAGCTTCGGCATCGGTGCCGGGACGCTCGTACGTGAACGATCTCATGCCTTGCCCTCCGCGACGTCTTCGATGGCGTCCAGGATGTTGGAATACGCCCCGCAACGGCAGATGTTGCCGCTCATGCGTTCGCGGATCTCCTCGGGCGTCAGCAACGGGCGCTCGGTCAACGAGCCGGTGACATGGCTGGGCATCCCGCTTGCGGCCTCGTCCAGCATGCCGACCGCAGAGCAGATCTGCCCCGGCGTGCAGTAACCGCACTGGTAACCGTCATGCTTGACGAACGCGGCCTGCAGCGGATGCAGCGCGCCCGGCGTGCCCAACCCTTCGATAGTCGTGATCTGCTGGCCGTCGTGCATGACGGCCAGCGTCAGACAGGCATTGATCCGCCTGCCATCCAGCAGCACCGTACAGGCGCCGCACTGGCCATGATCGCAGCCCTTCTTGGTGCCGGTCATGTGCAGGTGCTCGCGCAGCGCGTCCAGCAGGCTGGTGCGCACATCCAGCGCCAACTCATGCGTGCGGCCGTTCACCTGCAGGGTGACCGTGGTGGTCAGGTTGTGCGCCGGCGCGGCGCTTTGGGCTGCGGACATGGTTGATGTCCCGAGTGCGGTGGCTGAAGCGGCGCCCGCCTTGAGCAGGTTGCGCCGCGAAATCTTGATATCGATGGAATTTTCCAAGGCTGGAACTCCTTTGAGCATTCGGCGGGCCGCAGCTCGCCATCAGCGCGCACTATCAGCAAACCGCGTTCCTGGCGGCGCCGCCCACGGCATGCCGGGTGCCGCGCTGCCGCGCGCGTGAAAACGGGGCGGATTTCCCGATAAGATCGTCGTCAATCGATGATAGCGACCGGAACCGCCCGGCCGCCACGCCCGTTTGACAAGAAAATGTTCGATCTCGAAACCAATCCGGACAGCCCCGCGCGCGTCCGCTGCGTGGGCATTCTGCTAGCTGCCGGACGCGGCCGGCGCTTTGCCAGCGCGGCCGCCGGCCAGGACAAGCTGCTGGCGCGCCTTGCAGACGGCACACCTGTCGTCATGGCGGCCGCGTCGTCCCTGTTGGCCGCGGCGGCCGGCGTCGTGGCGGTCGTCCGCGCGGGCAATGACCGCGTCGCGGCACTCCTGGCGCAAGCCGGATGCGAGGTGGTCACGATAGGCCCTTACGCCGATGGCACGAACGGTGGCATGGGCGACAGTCTTGCTGCGGCCGCACGGCACGTCATGCGCACCGCAAGCCCGGACGTGCAATCCTGCCTTGTCGCGCTTGGCGACATGCCCTGGATCCGCGCGGATACCTTCCTGCGCGTTGCAGAAGCGGCAAAGGAGCATCCCATCGTCGCGCCGGCATGGCAGGGCCAGCGCGGCCACCCGGTCGCGTTTCAGCGATCGATCTGGCCGGCGCTTGCGGCGCTGGCGGGAGATGTGGGCGCACGTTCCGTATTGGCCCGTCATGGTGTGACCGAGCTGGCGGTCGATGATGCGGGCGTATGCGCCGATGTGGATACACCGGATGACCTGTCCACCGCTGACTGCGGTGGACAGTCTGCGCCGCCCTAGGCGGGCGTCGCGTCGCCGCGCGGCCGCGCGATCACCGCCGCGCCGGCCGACGCCGCCCGCCGCGGCAGAGCCACGCGGAAACTCGTCACGTCGTCGCGCGAGTCCGCGCTGATGCAGCCGCCATGCGACACCACGATCTGCTGCGCAATGAAAAGGCCCAAGCCCAATCCGTGGTGACCGCCGGGCCGCCGCGCGCCGCTGCGGAATGGGTTGAAGAGATGGGGCAGCAGCTCCGGCGGAATGGTGCCGCCATTGGAAACGGTAACGACCACCTCGTTGGCGTCCTCGCCATTGACCTCGACCCGCACCGGGGCGGTCTTGCTGCCATGGTGCAAGGCGTTGCCCACCAGGTTGGCGATCACCTGCGAAATGCGCTGGCCGTCCCACGCGCCGGCCGCGTCGCCACGGCAGTGCGACGCCACCTGGCGATCGGGAAAGCCCGTGCGCACCTCGTCCAGCGTGCGCTCGACCAGCGCTCCCATGTTCAGTTCCGAGGGCGCCAGCGTCAGCCCGCCCGCCTGGCGAATGCGCGTCACATCCAGCAGGTCTTCGATCAGGCACGACATGCGCTCACTGCTTTGCAGCATGCGCCGCGCCAGGCTCGACACACGTTCGTCGTCGCCCTGGCGCTGCAGCACGGTGGCGCCCATGATGATGGCCTGCAAGGGCGTGCGCAGATCGTGGCTCAGCACGGCCATGAACATTTCGTTGACCCGCAGCGCTTCGGTGCGCTCTTCGAGTTGCTGCGCCAGCGCACGCTTGCGCTCGTGCAATTCGAAGAACACGTTGGCCTTCGTGCGCAGCATGTACGGGTCGACGGGCTTGTACAGAAAGTCCACCGCGCCGCTCTCGTAGCCGCGAAACTGCCAGTTCTGTTCGCGCGAACCGGCGGTGATGAAGATCAGCGGAATGTGGCGCGTGCGCTCGCTGCCGCGGATCAGTTCGGCCAGTTCGAAGCCGTTCATGTCGGGCATCTGCACGTCCAGCAGCGCCAGCGCGACGTCGCCGTGGCGCAGCAGCAGTTCCAGCGCCTGCGGGCCGGACTGGGCCTTCAGCACCTCGACACGGTCGCTGGCCAGCAGCGCCTCGAGCGCAATCAGATTCTCCGGAACGTCGTCAACCAGCAGGCACTTGATGCGGTCGTCGCGGGATGGGGCTGATGTCGGGATCATGGTGTCAATGCGTTTGGGTTTCAGGGCAGCCGTCTTGTGGGCAACTGCGCGAACACGGCGGCAATCTCGTCGGGCGTCAGCGCCCTTGCCGCCGGAACCAGCGCCAGGGCGGCGTCGGGCATCGTGGGTGCCGCTGCCGACGCCGGCGCCTGCACCAGCGCGTGGCCGCCGGCGGCATGGATGGCGGCCAGGCCTTCGGCCCCATCCTCATTCGCGCCGGACAGCAGCACGCCAAGCAGCCGCTCGCCATAGCAATCGGCGGCGGACTGGAACAGCACGTCGATGGACGGCCGTGAAAAATGCACCGGCGGGTCGATCGACAGCGCCAGGCGCGGCCCCCGGTCCACCAGCAGGTGGTAGCCGGGCGGCCCGAAATACACGTGCCCAGGCTGTATCGGTTGCTGGTCCTGCGCTTCCTGCACGGGCAAGGCGCAGCGATAGCTGAAGATGTCGCTCAACAGGCTACGGCGGTCGGACGGCAGGTGCAGGACCACGATCACGCTCGCCTGAAGGCCTGCGGGAAGCGCCGGCAGCAGAACGCTCAGGGCGTCGATAGCGCCCGACGAGCCGCCGATGACGATTGCGTCCCAGGCGTCCGAAGCGTCCACGGACAGATCCGGCCCGCGCGTGGTCACAGGTCGGCCCTTTTACGGTAGATGCGGTCGGCCATCACGAATTCGTCAAAGCCGTCGGCCTGCGCCGTGAATCGCACCGACTCCTTGGACCCCAGGCCCAGGAATCCGCGATGAACCAGTGCATCGTGAAACAGGCCCAGCGCCCGGTCCTGCAGGTCGCGCTCGAAGTAGATGAGCACGTTGCGGCACGACACCAGATGCACCTCGGCAAACACGCTGTCGGTCGACAAGCTGTGGTCGGAGAACACCATGTGCTCGCGCAGCGTCTTGTCGAACACCACCCGGCCATACCGCGCCGTGTAATAGTGCGACAACGAATTGCGGCCGCCGGCCTGCGCATGGTTGGCCGTGAAGGCCGCCGCGCGCTCCAGGTCGAACACGCCCTGCTCGGCCGCGCGCAGTGCGTGCGGATTGATGTCGGTGGCGTAGATCAGCGCGCGATCCAGCAGCCCTTCCTCGTGCAGCAGGATGGCCAGCGAATAGACTTCCTCGCCCGTGCTGCACCCGGCCACCCACACCTTGATCGAGGGATAGGTGCGCAGGATCGGCACCACCTCGTTGCGCAGCGCCAGGAAATAGCTGGGATCACGGAACATGTCGCTGACCTGCACCGTCAGGTATTGCAGCAGGCCCGTGAACACGGCGGGCTCGTGCAGCACGCGGTCCTGAAGCTGCGACAGCGTCTTGCAGTCGAACTCGCCCAGCGCGGTGCGCAGGCGGCGTTTCAGCGAAGCCTGCGCATACTCCCGGAAGTCGTAGTGGTAGCGGTGATAGATCGCATCGAGCAGCAATCGCTGCTCGATGTCTTCGATGTTCGCCTTGTTTTGATTAGGCATGGGCGTGATCGCTGTGTCGTGGCCGGGTCGGGCTTACTTGCGCATCCAGACGCGCACCAGCGACAGCAGGCGCTCGACGTCCAGC
This sequence comes from Achromobacter sp. ACM05, assembly GCF_019218915.1. Taxonomy (NCBI): domain Bacteria; kingdom Pseudomonadati; phylum Pseudomonadota; class Betaproteobacteria; order Burkholderiales; family Alcaligenaceae; genus Achromobacter; species Achromobacter sp. ACM05. Next base: position 1,901,097 of record NZ_JAHUWQ010000001.1, on the reverse strand, counting down.
GGCTTGGCGATGTAGTCGTTGGCGCCGGCGGCCAGGCATTTTTCCTGGTCGTCCTTCATGGCCTTGGCCGTCAGGGCAATGATGGGCAGACGGCGCCACTCGGGCCGCGCGCGGATCTCGCGCATGGCCGTATAGCCGTCCATCTCCGGCATCATGATGTCCATCAGCACAAGGTCCACCGCACGGTGGCCGTTGACGCCGGCGCGGCCCAGCGCATCCAGCGCCTCGCGACCGTTGCGCGCAATCTCGACGTGCAGGCCGGTGGGTTCCAGGATGCTGGACAGCGCAAACACGTTGCGCACGTCGTCTTCCACCACCAGCACCGTGCGGCCTTCCAGCGTCGTGTCGCGGCTGCGCGCCAGCTCCAGCATCTGGCGCTGCTGCGGCGGCAACTCGGCTTCCACCTGGTGCAGGAACAGCGTCACTTCGTCCAGCAGGCGCTCGGGCGAACGCGCGTCCTTGATGATGATCGACTTGGAGAAGCGGCGCAGCTGCTGCTCTTCGTCGCGCGACAGCGCGCGGCCCGTGTACACGATCACGGGCGGGAACGACACGCTTTCCTGCTCTGCCATTTCGCGCAGGAGTTCGTAGCCGCTCATGTCGGGCAGGTTCAGGTCCATCACCACGCAGTCATAGGTGGTGTCGCGCAGCAGCGCCAGCGCGTCGCCGGCATTGGCCGCCAGCACGATCTCGACGTCGTCGCGCGCCAGCAGTTCGCGCACGCTGTCGCGTTGGCGGTCATCGTCCTCGACGACCAGCACGCGCCGCACGTTCTGCGTGAACTTGGCTTCCAGGCGGTGCAGCGCGTGAACCAGTTCCTCCCGCTTGACCGGCTTGAGCGCATAACCCACCGCCCCGCGCACCAGCGCCTCTTGCGCGTAATCGGCCACCGACACGATGTGCACCGGAATGTGGCGGGTGTTCGGGTTGCGCTTGAGCTGATCCAGCACGCCCAGACCGGAAAAGTCGGGCAGGTTGACGTCCAGCACGATGGCATCGGGACGCCGCTGCGACGCCAGCGCCAGGCCTTCCGTCGCGGTGTGCGCGGCCAGGCAGCCAAAGCCCATCTCGTGCGCCAGATCGGCGAGGATGCCCGCAAAGCGTTCGTCGTCCTCGATGACGAGGATGGTTCGGGCAAAGGTCTCGCCCGGCTCCTGCTCAATTGGCTCGGCTGACTGGGCCAGCGCCGCCGGTTGGGCAGGCTCGGTGAGCGCGGCGGGCGGGGCGGCGATGGCGCCAGCCGGGCCTGCCAGCGTGGTAGGCGCCTCCGCGCCCTCGCGCGGCGCCGGGGCGGTCGACACGACCAGCATGTTCATCGGCAGCAACAGCGTGAACACGCTGCCCTGCCCCGGCGTGCTGACCAGCGACAGCGAGCCGCCCAGCAGCTTGGCCAGATCCCGCGAAATCGACAGACCCAGCCCCGTGCCGCCATGCTTGCGGTGCGTGCTGCCGTCGGCCTGACGGAATGCCTCGAAAATCAGTTCGTGCTGGTCGGGAGCCACGCCGATGCCGGTGTCGTGCACCGCAAATGACAGCATGCGCCCCGGCGCCCGCGTCACGCGCAGCGCGACGAACCCCTGCTCGGTGAACTTGATGGCGTTGGACAGCAGGTTCTTGAGCACCTGGCCCAGCCGCTGCGGATCGGTCCGCAGGGTGTCCGGCACGTCGCGCGCAATGTCCAGCTCCAGCGCCAGGCCCTTTTCCTGGGCCAGCGGCCGCAGCGGTTCCAGCAACCGCTGCAGCGCCGGGGTCACCGCCAGGTCTTCGATCTCGACCGTCGCCTGGCCCGCCTCGATCTTGGCCAGGTCCAGGATGTCGTTGATCAGCGCCAGCAGATCGCGCCCCGCCGCGTTGATGGTCTGCGCGTACTTCACCTGTTCTGCCGTCAGGTTGCCCGTCTTGTTGTCGGACAGCAGCTTGGCCAGGATCAACGTGGAATTGAGCGGCGTGCGCAGCTCGTGGCTCATGTTGGCCAGGAATTCGCTCTTGTATTGGCTGGCCTGCGTCAGCAGGCGGGCCTTGTCGGTTAGCGCGCTCTGCACCCGCAGCAACTGCTCGGTCTGCGATTCCAGATTGAGGTTGGTCTGCTCCAGCTCGGTCTGCTGCAGTTCCATGCGCGCCTGCGATTCCTGCAGGATGCGGCTCTGCTGCTCCAGTTCTTCATTGCTGACACGCAGTTCTTCCTGCTGGGTCTGCAGCTCTTCGGACTGGCGCTGCGTTTCCGCCAGCAGCGATTCCAGCCGCGATCGGTCCATGCCGGCACGGATGGCGGACGCCAGCATTTCGGACGCGCCTTCCAGCAGGCTGCGTTCGCCCTCGCTGACCGGATGGTTGAAGCCCAGCTCGATCACGGCGTATACGCGCTCGTACTGCATGGCGGGCGCGACCACCAGTTCGACCGGATTCGAGCGGCCCGTGGCGGACGAGACTTCAAGGTGGCCGGCGGGCACGTTGCGCACGTGCAGCAGCTTGCGCGATACGGCCGCCTGGCCGACCAGGCCCTGCGCCGTGGAAATCTTCTGGGGCAGCCTTTCCGGCGGCACCGCGTAGCCGCCGAACAGCTCGAGGTCGTCACCGTTGACCACATAACCCGCGCCGACGCTGGCGTTCAGGTATTCGGCCAGATAGTCCAGGGCGCGCCGGCCGATCTCGTCCAGCCGCTGGTCGCCCCGCAGCCGCATGCTCAGACCCGACAGGCCCGTCGTCACCCAGGCCTGGCGCGCCTTGACGCGATACTCGCGGATGGTCATGAGCGCCGAGGCAAAGATCAGGACCAGCAGCACCAGGGCGCCGCCCCAGGAATAGTAGGTGGAAATCGTGGCCGCATCGCTCCAGGCGTCGCGCTCCTGCTCGACCCGGCGCATCTGTGACGTATAGAGGTCGCCGACGAGATCGCGAAGCCGGTCCATCGCCTCCTTGCCCGAATCGGTCCGCACCACCGCCAGCGCGCCTTCGACGTCGCCCGCTCGGCGCATCTCGACGGTGTTGTTCAACTCGGTAAGCTTTTGCTTCGTGATGCCCGCGATGTCATTGGCAATCCGGCGCTGCGTGGCGTCCTGTTGCGAGAACTCCTGCACGACGGCCAGGCGCTGCTCGATGAGCGGCACGGAGCGCACATACGGTTCCAGGTAGGCCGGGTCGCCCGTCAGCAGGTAACCCCTCTGGCCGATCTCGGCGTCTTTCAGGGCCGAATTGAACAGGCTGAGCTGACGCAGCGACTCGGTCGCGCGGTCCATGGACTGGACGGCACGCGCGCGGGTGTCCGCCGAGCGTACGTTGACGAAGGCGATGACCAGCGTGGCCACTGCGGCCAGGATGAATCCGGCCATCAAAGTGCGGGGAAAGGCCAGGCGACTGGCCGGCTGCGGCGATTTCAGCATGAGATCGATTTACCAATTCAGGGAAAGCGCGCGGATTGCGCTAAGGCAGAGTGCGAAGAATTATAGGGACGGAGAAGTCTGCAGACCATCCTGCGCACTGGCGAACTATACAGGTATGTGCGCAGCTGGGTTGCGTATGGATACAACTACTACACCAACGCGGCCCTGCCATGCCCTAGGATTCGGCTTCCCGATCTGCCGGCCGCCTTTTCGCGCGCCTGCCGCCTTTGCTGGCACGCCCTCGGCCCCCCCCCCCGCCTGAACCTGGGGACAGCCGGCCGCGCAGACAACCGAATTCCTGCCCACCGTGGCACCGAAAAAAATGACGAAGATTCTTTTGGTGGACGACCAACCCACGTTGGTCGCCCTGATGAGCGAGTTCCTGACCAGCGAAGGCTATGACGTCACGACGCATACCGACGGCCTGACCGCGCTGCAGCAGATGATCGCCCTGCGCCCCGACCTGGTCATCACCGATCTGTCCATGCCCGGCATGGACGGCGCCGCCCTCCTGACCGCCATGCGGGACAACGCCTATCTGCATGAAACGCCGGTGCTGGTGCTGAGCGGCCGGCCGGAACACGAGATCCTGGAAGCGTGCGCGGGCCGCGCGATGCTGATGCGTAAACCGGCCAGCCCGGACGACGTGCTGAAAGCCGTTCGCGGCCTGATCCACGAACGCCAGCCGCAGCCGCGCCAGCGCACCGGCCCATTTTCCGGCTCCCTAAGCCGCATCGGCGCCGCGCCGCTCGCGCGCGCCGCATAGACGCTGCGAGCCCCCGTCGAGGGGCGGCCGCAAACAGAAAAGGCCGCTGCCATGAGCCAGCGGCCTTTCGTTTTGCGAGAACGGGGGGCTCAGTGGGTGTCTGTCACCCCTCGCCTCCTCACCCCACATGCCCTCCAGCCACATACATCACCTGCCCCGTGATGTACGACGCCTCCGGCGCCGCCATGAAGCAGATCGCTGACGCGACCTCTTCCATGCTGCCCATGCGATGCATGGGCGTGCCGGCCAGGCAGTCCGTGTACATCTCGCCCTGCCAGATGCGGTCCTGATCCGAGGGGACTTCGGTGTTGCGCGGAATGGCGCGCACGCCGTTGTCCAGGGCGCCCGGCGCCACGCAATTGACGCGCACGCCGGATTCGGCCAGTTCGAGCGCCATGCAGACGGTGGCCGCGTGAACGCCGCCCTTGGATGCCGAATACGGCACGCGGTAGATGCCGCGCGTGGCGTTTGAGCCGACGTTGACGATGGCGCCCCGGCCTTGCTTTTTCATTACCGGGATCACCTCGCGGCACGACCACAGCGTCGGCCAGAGCGAACGGGTGACCTCCCGCTGCATCTCGTCCGGCGTGTACTCCCAGAACGGTTTCATCCAGATCGTGCCGCCCACGTTGTGCACGGACACGTCGATTCGGCCGTGCGTGTCCAGCGTGTACTGCACCATCCGCTGTGCACCGGCGTGGGTTTCGAGGTCGGCGTCGATGAACGACGCCTGTCCGCCCTCCTCGCGGATCTCGCGGGCCACGGCCTCGCCCAGTTCGGCGGCGCGGTCGACCAGCACGACCGCAGCGCCTTCGGATGCCAGGCGTTTGGCGGTGGCGCGTCCGACGCCCTGGGCCGCGCCGGTGACCAGCGCGATCTGATTTTCAAAGCGATTCATGCAAGCTCCCGGTCAATGTGCGCGCGACAGCTCGCCCGGCACGGGTTGCGACGACTTGTTGTCCACAGCCAGCACGGCGAGCAGCGCCCCCGCCAGCGGAACCGCCAGCACCATGAAGAAGCCCGACGGGCCGAACCAGCCGAGGAAGCTGCCGCCGATGGCCGAGCCGATGATGGCGCCGGCGCGGCCCACGCCGATGGACCAGCCCGTCGCCGTGGCGCGCAGTGCGGTCGGATACGCGCCGATGACCAGGTAGTTCAGCGCCAACTGCTGGCCGCCGATGCCCAGGCCCGCCGCGCCGATCAGGATGAACACGAGCGTCCAGTCCGTTCCCGCGTAGCCCAGCCCCAGCGACACCGCGATGCCCAGCGCGAACATGGCGATCAGCAGCGTGCGGGTAGACACGCGCGGCATCAGGTACGACAGCGGGAAGGCGCACACGATGAACACGAGATTCACGGTGAACGTGCCCATCGGCGCCTGGTCGGCCGGCAGACCCGCGGCCTTCAGCACCGTAGGCAGCCACGACAGCAGCATGAACCACGCCACCCAGTTCAGCAGATACACGGACCAGATCGCCAGCGTCTTGCGGGCATAACCGTCGGTGAACAGCGCCTTGACGCTGGCGCGGATGGTCGCGTCTTCCGGCACCGTGAACCGCACGCCGGCCGGCAGCGGCTGGCGCGAGATCTTCGCGAGGATGCGAGCGACATACCCCTGGCCCGCCGTATCACCGCGCATCGCCTTGAATTGCAGGGACTCGGGCAGCAGCACCATCAGCGCCGCCAACAGCAACAGCGGCGCGACGCCGCCCACGATGAAGATGCCTTGCCATCCGATCACGGGCAGCATGCGCGCGGCCAACAGGCCGCCCAGCATGGCGCCCGCGGGCAGACCCAGCAGCACGCCGGTGATCACCACGCCGCGATGGCGCGCCGGCGCGTATTCCGCCGCCAGCGCCAGCACGATGGGCGTGCAGCCGCCCATGCCCAGCCCGGCGATGAACCGGAGAGCCAGAATCTGCCACGTCTCCGTGGCGGCGGCCGTCAACAGCGTCGCCAGCCCGAAGACGGCCACACCGATCAGCGCGGCGGGACGGCGGCCGATACGGTCGCCCACCAGGCCCAACGTCATGGCGCCCACCGTCATGCCGACGATGCCGGCGGTCAGGATCGGCGCCAGTTCGCCGGCCTGCAGCTTGAATGCCGTCAGGATCGCGGGCCCGGTGAACGCCATTGCCTGCGTGTCGAAGCCATCAAACAAAGCGATCAGAAAGCACAGGATCAGGACGCGCCATTGAAAGGCGCCCATCCGTTCCTGATCGATCAGGCTCGGAATGGAGATTGTTGAGGCCATGAGAGTCTCCCCGGGCTCGTGCGGAGCCCGTTATCGGTATGGGTATGAGTGTCGGATGGCGGCATCGCGCGGTGGCGATGCCTGCCGGGTTCAGGCCTGGGCGGAGGCGCGCAGGCGATTGACGATCTGGTTGTCCTTGCCTTGCAGCAGGCCCGTCAGCACGACGTCGAATTCGATTTCCTTGTACGCGTCGGCTTTCAGGCCCAGTTCGGCGCCGCCTGTCTTGTCGGTCACCGGCGGGATCAGCGCTTCGCGGGTGGCGTAAGCGAAATCGTCCCAGATGAGGGGATCGCCCTCGATGTTGAATTGCGTCGTCAGCTTGCGGTGCTGGTCGGCGCTGACAAAAAGGTGCACGTGCGCCGGGCGGTTGCCGTGGCGGCCCAGCGCGTCCAGCAGCTGCTGGGTGGCGCCCTGCGGCGGACAGCCGTAGCCGACGGGCATCAGCGTGCGGAACTCATATTTGCCATCCGAGTCGGTACGGACCGCGCCGCGCAGGTTGAAGTCGGTCTGCGCGCCCGTCGGGTCGAAGTGCGAATAGAAACCCTTGGAGTTCGCGTGCCAGCACTCCACCACCGCATTGGCCAGCGGCGCGCCGTTGGTATCGCGCACGACGCCACGGATCACCAGGGGGCCGGCGTCCGCATCCGGATCGAGATCGATGCGGGCAACGCCGTCCTGCACGGGCGCGCCTGCGACATACAGCGGGCCTTCGATGGTGCGAGGCGTACCGCCGTCCAGGCCGGCCAGCTTGTCCTCGTGGTCCATGCGCACGTCCAGGAATTTCTCCAGGCCCAGCCCGGCGGCCAGCAGCGCGGCCTCGCCGTCGCGGCCCAGCTGATTCAGGTAGTTGACGCCGGCCCACACCTCGTCGGGCGTGATGTCCAGGTCGTCGATGGCCTTGAAAAGATCGCTCAACAGGCGGTTCAGGATCTGCTTGAAGCGCGGGTTGCCCTCGCTGCCTGCAATGTTGGTCGCGGCCTTCAGCAGGTCCTGCACTTCCGGGGTGTTGAATACGTCGAGGCTCATGTCTGTCTCCAGAGTTTGTCTATTGGTATGGGTCGGGAAATGCGGCGTTGCATGCCGCCGCATCGCCAGGTTTTCTCAATGGCTTTTGTTCGTGACCTTGACCAGCCCGTCACGCGTGAAGCGCTTGACGCGGGCGTCGTCCAGCTCGATGCCGAGCCCCGGTCCGGCAGGCACGGTCAATTCGAAGTCGCTGTAGTCCAGCGGTTGCGCAAGGATTTCCTCGGTGATCAGCAAGGGGCCGAACAGCTCCGTGCCCCATTGCAGATGCGCAAGGCTGGCAAACAGGTGGGCCGACGCGACCGTGCTGACCGCAGCTTCCAGCATCGTGCCGCCGTAGAGTTCGATGCCCGCCGCGTCCGCAATCGCCGCCACGCGCTGCGCCGCAAAAAGGCCGCCGTTCTGCTCGATCTTGATGGCGAAGACATCCGCACCGTGCTGGCGCGCGATCTCGAACGCGGTGTCCGGGCCTTGCAATACCTCGTCGGCCATCAACGCCACCGGGAACCGGCGCATCAACCGCGCCAGCGCCGCAGCGCTGGCCACGGGCTGCTCCACCAGCTCGCAACCGGCCTCTGCCAACGCGGGAATCGCCCACGCCGCCTGCGTTTCACTCCACGCCATGTTCACGTCGACGCGCACCGCGCCGCGGTCGCCCACCGCGCGCTTGATGGCGGCCACGTGGGCGATATCGACCTTCGGATCACGGGCGCCGATTTTCAGCTTGAAGATGCGGTGGCGGCGCTCTTGCAGCATCTGCTCGGCCTCGGCAATGTCCCGATCCGTGTCGCCCGACGCCAGCGTCCACGCCACGGGCACGCGATCCCGGCGCCGGCCGCCCAGCAGTTCGCTGACCGGCACGCCCAGGCGCTTGCCGTGCGCATCCAGCAGCGCGGTTTCCAGCGCGCTCTTGGCAAAGTGGTTCACCTTGACCAGCTTGCCTACGTGCGCCATCAGTGCCTGCACGCGGGTGGCGTCCTGGCCGATCATGGCGGGCGCGAAGTACGCGTCGATCGACAGCTTCATGGCCTCCGGGCTTTCCGGACCGTACGCCATGCCGGCGATGGTGGTGCCCTCGCCAATGCCCACCACGCCGTCGCTGCAATACACCTTCACCAGCATCAGCGTCTGGCCATACATCGTGGCCACCGACAGCTTGTGCGGACGGATGGTGGGAAGGTCGACGAGACAGGTTTCGATGCGTTCGATGGTGGCTGCAGACATGGACGGCGTTGGATAAGGGATGGTCACGAGGCGTTTATAGAACCCGGCGACTTTTCGCGTCCAATACTTTGGGAATCCGAATTGATACCTTTAAAGCATAAATAATCTGCAAATGCACTGAGGACTGACCGGAATTCTCAATACTTTAAGGGTCTGACCGATCTGAAGCGGGTGGACATATCGTCACGCGGATCATGAGCGACCAATCCGTACCCCGTGGGCGCGCACCCGCGGCTACCGCAGATGCGCTTCGAGCAGATCCAGCAGCCGCCCCTGCTCGCGCGCCAACGAATCCGAGATGCGGTGCGTGCGAGCCAGATGAAAAACCGCCTCGCGGGAAGCGGCAATGGCTTCCAGCCTCAGTTCGCGCTCGATGGCGATCTGCCTGCCCAGGCGTTCTGTATCGGCCACGTCCGCCGCCGCGCCGGACTGCCGCCGCAACGCGCCGCTCAGGTCCTCCGCCACCTCCAGATACAGCGCGGCGTTTTCCGGATTTTCCACGCCCCGGCGCCTTGCGCCGGCCGCAACGCTGTCGAGCGCCGCGCGCAGCATGGCGTCCTGCGCCAGCGATGCCTCGCGCTCGGTGCGGCTGTTCGGCGCAAAGTGCAATCCGCGCATCAAGGGGGGCAAGGCCACGCTGGCCAGCAATAGCGAAAACACGATGACCATGGCCGCCAGCGACACCGCCAGATCGCGCGCCGGAAACGGCGCGCCGCTGTCCAGCGCAAAGGGAAGCGTCATCACCCCGGCCAGCGTCACCGCGCCGCGCACGCCCGCCACGGAGACGGCCAGGATCACGCGCGCGCCGACCTCGGGCGGCTCGGCGCCACGGCGGCGGGCCGCCATCGCGCTCAGCTTCAACGACACGGTCACCCACAGCAGCCGGCACAGCACCAGGCCCAGGCAGACGGCCAGTCCATAGACGGGCAACCGCCAGAGGGATTGGCCGCCGGCCTCTTTCGCGGCGCTTGCCAGGCCGGCGAAGATCGTGGGGAACTGCTCGCCCAGCAACACGAAGATCATGCCGTTCAGCGTGAACTGCACCGTGTTCCACACGGCCCTGCGCTCCATGCGAGTGGCCGCGAGTGCGCGGCCCGACAGTTCGGAATAGCTCATCATGACGCCGGCGGACACCGCGGCCAGGATGCCCGAGGCGTTGGCGTGCTCGGCCACGAAGTAGACGAAGAAAGGCGTCAGCAGGCTGAGCAGCACCTCGGACCCCGGCTCTTCGCCCACCCGGCGCGTGTAGATGGTCCGCAATTGCATGATCAGCCACGTCAGCCCGGCCCCGATCGACAGGCCGGCAATGGCAACCCAGAAGAACGACATCGTGGCCTGCGCCAGCGAGAACGTGCCGGTCGCCGCCGCCGCAACGGCAAAGCGAAACGCCACCAGGCCGCTCGCGTCATTGAACAGCGCCTCGCCTTCCAGGATGGCCATCATGCGGCGCGGGATATGGACGCGCCGGGAAATCGCTTCGACCGCCACCGGGTCCGTCGGCGACACGATGGCCGCGATGGCGAACGCCACGGGCAACGGGACGTCGGGAATCATCCAGTGGATCAGGTATCCCACGCCGATCACCGTCAGGATCACCAGACCAAACGCGAGCTGGATGATGGAGGAGGACTCGCGCAGGACCGCCAGCTTCGATATGCGCCATCCGTCCAGGAAAAGCAGAGGCGGCAGGAACAACAGGAAGAAGATCTCGGGTTCGATCAGCACGCCACGCTGGAACACGGCCGCGATCACGAAACCCAGACCGATCTGCACGAAAGGTAGCGGAACGGCCAACGGCAACATCCGGACCAGCACGCCGCTGAACAGGACGGCGACCAGCATCGCCATGACTACGGTGAAAGTCCCCAATGCAAACCCCTGAACGTCGATCCGCGGGCGAATGCCCGCGGTGCGACGTTACCTTGGCTCCTGGGGGCGTGCAATCAATTCGCCGTGATCTTGCCCACTTCGATCACCTTCTTCCAGCGGGCAAATTCCTCGGCCTGGAACTTGGTGAATTCGGCCGGCGTGTTGCCGACGACTTCAAAGCCCAGTTCCAGCAGGCGCGGTTTGACCGACGGGTCGTTCAGCGCGTCGACAATGCCGGCGCGCAGCTTGTCGCGGATGTCGGCGGGCATGCCCTTGGGACCTGCGAACGCCTGCCACGACGTCACCGTCACGCCCTTCAGGCCCAGCTCTTCCATCGTGGGCACGTCGGGCAGCAGCGGCGATCGCTTCGCGCTCGTCACCGCGATGGCGCGCAGTTTGCCCGACTGGATGTGCGTGAGGCAGGTGTTGATGTTGCTGAAGCTGGCGTCGACCTGCCCGCCCAGCAGATCCACGATGGCCGGCGCGCCACCCTTGTACGGCACGTGCGTGGCCTGCGTGCCGGTCTCCTGCCAGAACAGTTCGGCCGTCAGGTGATCCGAGGTGCCGTTGCCGGCCGACGCGAACGTCATGCGGCCCGGGTTGGACTTCAGGTAGTCCAGCACGCCCTTCATGTCGCGAAGCTGCGAATTCGCGTTGACCACCAGCACGTTCGGCGCCTGCACGGCCACCGTGATGTATTCAAAATCCTTGAGCGCGTTGTAGCCCGGCTCCTTGACCAGATGCGGGCCGATCACGAAGGGTCCCAGCGACGACACCAGCACCGTGTAGCCGTCGGGCGCGGCGCGCTTGGCCTGGCCCGCGCCCAGCGTGCCGCCCGCACCCGGCTTGTTCTCGATCACGAAGGTGCCGCCGAACTTGTCCTGCAGCTTGGGCGCAACCGTCCGGGCGATCAGGTCGGTTGAACCGCCCGGCGGAAACGGCACGAGCATCGTGACGGGTTTGGCGGGCCAGTTCTGCGCCTGGGCCGACGCCGAGACGGCCAGGCCAAGCGCGAGCGTGGTGAACCATTTTTTCATGCGAGTCTCCTCTGGGTTGGCGTCTGTCGCGCCGTTGGTCGTGCATGGCGTCCCGCCGCAAGACGGCGGGACCGGAAAGGGTTCAGGCCCGCTTGCCGACTTCGACCGTGTCGCGCGTCCACGCGCGCGCCTGATCGCTGAGCGAGATGCCCAGGCCTGGCCGGGTCGGCACCAGCATGCGGCCGTCGCGGATCTCGAGCCGCTCGTTGAACAGCGGTTCCAGCCAGTCGAAATGCTCGACCCACGGTTCGGTCGGATACGCGGCGGCCAGGTGCACGTGCAGTTCCATCGCGAAGTGCGGCGCCAGCATCGCGCCGGCCTGTTCCGCCTGCGACAGGATCTTCAGGAACGGCGTGATGCCGCCCACGCGCGGGGCGTCGGGCTGCACGTAATCGGCTGCGCGGTGGCGGATCAGCTCGCTGTGTTCGGCCGCGCTGGTCAGCATTTCACCGGTGGCGATCGGCGTGTCGAACTGCGCGGCAAGCGCGGCGTGGCCTTCATGGTCGTAGGCGTCCAGCGGTTCCTCGATCCACACCAGATTGAACTGTTCAAAGATGCGGCACATGCGCTGCGCGGTCGGGCGGTCCCACTGCTGATTGGCGTCTACCATCAGCGGCACATCATCGCCCAGATGCTTGCGCACGGCTTCGACGCGGCGTATGTCCAGTTGCCGGTCGGGCTGGCCGACCTTCAGCTTGATGCCGCCGATGCCGCGTTCGCGCGACGCGCTGGCGTTGACCAGCAGTTGTTCCAGCGGCGTGTGCAGGAACCCGCCCGACGTGTTGTAGCAAGCAACCGAATCGCGATAGGCGCCCAGCAGCTTGGCCAGCGGCAGGTTGGCGCGCCGAGCCTTCAGGTCGTACAGCGCCACGTCGAAGGCGGCGATGGCCTGGGTCGACAGGCCGCTGCGGCCCACGGACGCGCCGGCCCAGCACAGCTTGGTCCAGAGCCGGCCGATGTCGCTGGGGTCTTCGCCGATCAGGACGGGAGCGATTTCCTTGGCGTGGGCAAACTGCCCGGGACCGCCGGCGCGCTTGGAGTAGCTCAGGCCAATGCCCTCGTCGCCGTTTTCGGTCTGCACTTCGACAAACAGCATGGCGACTTCGGTCATGGGCTTTTGGCGGCCGGTCAGCACCTTGGCGTCGCTGATCGGGGTGGCCAGGGGCAGGTAGCACGACGAGATGCGCAACCAGGCGATACGGTCGGCGTTGGAAGTGGCGGTCATGAGAATTCTCCGGGTGTCTGGGACGGTCCTGCGAGGACGACGGTGGCGCATGGACAACGTTGTCATTTGCGGCCAAATAAAAAGCGCCGATGTGCGGAGCCTGGCTGGCGGCAGGATTAAAACGTTGCAGCTGACGTTCATGATAACGTTGTCCAAAATTCGCGGCAAGCCAGCGCGCGATCCGTACAAACCCGTACTTCCCGTTCCATGAAACCCAAATCCATCACCCTGCATGACGTCGCCCGCGCGGCCGGCGTGTCGCTCATCACCGCCTCGCGCGCGCTCGGCAATCCGGGCCGCGTGTCGGAGGCCACGATCGCGCGGGTCCAGCAGGCAGTCACGGAAACGGGATACATCCCCAATTTGCTGGCGGGCGGCCTGAAGTCCCGGCGCAGCCGCACCGTGGCGGCGCTGGTGCCCATCATCTCGGTCCCGCAGTTCCTGCCCACCATCGAGGCCCTGACCGCCGAACTTGATCGCGAGGGCTACCAGCTCATCCTCGGGCAAATGGGCTATGACCGCGGCCGCGAAGAAGCGTTGCTCAACGCCATGGCGGGCCGGCGCGTCGACGGCGTGGTCGTTGCCGGCCTATTGAGCGACATCCCCGCCGCGCACCGCCTGCGGGAGATCGGCATTCCGGTGGTCGAGACCTGGGACCTGACCGAACGCCCGCTCGACATGCTGGTCGGCTTTTCACATCGGCAGGTGGGCAGCGCCGTCGCCGAATTCTTCCTGTCCAAGGGATGGCGCAACGTGGGACTGGCCACCGGCGACGACCAGCGCGCCGCCGTGCGCCGCGCGGGCTTCCTGGAAACCTTGGGCCACGACGTGCCCACGGCGGTCGTTCCGGCGCCCAGCAACGTGGCGTCAGGCCGGCGCGCTGCGGCCGAACTGTTCGACAAGTCGCCCGGCCTGCAGGCGATCTTCTGTAGCGCCGACGCGCTGGCCGAAGGCGTGCTGACCGAGGCGCGCGTGCGTGGCCTGCGCGTGCCGCAGGATCTGGCGGTCTGTGGCTTCGGCGGGGCCGACTTCGCCGCGCACCTGGCGCCGTCGCTGACCACCGTGCAGATCGACGGCGCGGACATCGGCGCCCAGGCCGCGCGCGTGCTGATGGCGCGATGCCGGGGCGAGACCCCGCCAGAACCTGTCATTGACGTGGGATTCCGGATCGTCGAGCGCGAATCGACGGGCGCCTGTGGGGCAACATAGCCAGACATCTAGCTGAACGCTGGCCGCCACGGGCGGTTGTCAGACCGCGCCGCCGGTAGGAAAATCCCGCCGAGCCGCGCGCGTCCGACAGCGCGCCCCCGAAGCGCCCTGCCGCCTCAGAAGGAACCGCCCGTGAAGGATGATGTTGGCCAATACCAGACTCACCCCGTCACCCTCCTCCAACCCAACCCGTCATCGGACTGGCTCTATCACTGCGCCATGAGCCTGCTCAAGCTGCCCGCGGACGATGCGATCTCGGAGCAGCTTGCCTACATGGGCGAAACCTCGGACATCGACCGCGCCTGGATGATCGAGTACCGCCCCGACATGCTGCGGCTGCGCAATACCCACGAATGGTGCCGCGGCCAGACCGAACCCTTTGTCGCCGAACTGCAGGACGTGCCGACCACGCTGATCGCCTGGCTGCACCGGTTCATGGTCAAAGGGCAGGCGGTCGCCATCCACGACGTCAACGACCTGCCCCGCACCGCGCGCGCCATCCAGGCCGAATTCCAGCGCCAGGGCAACAAGAGCGTGCTCAGCGTGCCGGTGTGCCTTGACGGCAAGCTGCAAGGCATCATCGGTTTCGACACCACCGTCCGGCATCGGCACTGGACCGCCGGCGAGGTCGGCGCGCTGTACCAATGCGCCAACCTGATCGCCCAGGCCAAGTACGGCAGCGGCCGCACGCGCGCGCCGCTGGGCAATCCCGCCGCATCGGTCGTCTACCTGAGCATGCGCGGCGTCGTCCGGGGCGTTCAGCCGGAAGCCATCGTCGGGGTGCGCTCCGCCGGCAACTACAGCGAGATCTGGCTGGACGACGGCTCGATGGTGCTGGACTCGCGCGCGCTAGGGGTCTGGTCGACCCTCCTGCCCGAGAAGACGTTCTTTCGCGTGCACCGAACGGCGATTGCAAATGCGTTGCATGTCATGGACGTGGACCGCAGAAGCGTTGACCGATGGCAGATCCGGATGCGGGCCGTGGATGACACGTGGCCGGTGTCGCGCTCGTACCGCAAGCCGCTGCGCGAACGCATGGGGATCTGAGCCGGGGCTGCCCGGGCCAAGCCGGCCAATATGCCATTCATCACGCCGGGATGTTGTTTCGTCCTGACGCTGGTGGCTACGCACCGGGATTTTGGGATCATCGCGGCATGCGCAGGGACACCCGTTCCTCGCTCCTTCAGTGAGAACCGCATGCTGACCTCCCGCCTTCTCCCGCGCATCCCCGTACTTGCCTTGAGCGCCGCCTGCGCGCTGGGCGCAGGCCACGCCCAGGCCGCCGACCTGGCCTTGCAGGATGCCGTGTCCATGGCCGGCATGCAGATGTATCTGAACGGCGGCGCGCCGGGCCTGATCATCGCGGCGGTCCGCGGCAATGACGTGGTGGTCCAGGGCTATGGCGAAACCGCGCCGGGCAGCGGCGTCGAACCCGACGGCAAATCGATCTTCCGGATCGCGTCAGTGTCCAAGGTGTTTGCGGGCGACGTGCTGGCGTCGCTGGCCGCCAAGGGCAAGCTCAAGCTGACCGATCCCCTGTCGAAGTACGCGCCCGACAATGCCAAGGTCGATGCCAACGGCCGCCCGATCACGCTGCTCGACCTGGCGACGCATTCCGCCGGCCTGCCGCGCGAACTGCCCGACCCGGACGCCAAGCCCTCCGACAATCCGTTCGCTGTCTTCGACCGGGCCTATTACTGGAAGTGGATGGGCAGCCACAAGCCCGCCTACGTGCCCGGCACCACCACGCTGTATTCCAACCTGGGCTATGGCCTGCTGGGCGACGCGCTGGCCAAGGCCGGCGGCGCGGACTATTCCAACGTGCTTGCCAACGAGGTCTTCAAGCCCGCCGGCATGACCGACGCCACCAACGTGCTGAACGACGCACAGAAAAAGCGCCTGATGACGGGCCTCGATCCCTTCGACAAGCCCGACCCCAATGCGGTGGCGCCCGACATCATGTATGCCAGCGCCGGCGTCTACGCCACGGCCGACGACATGGTGCGCTGGATGCGCTGGCATCTTGATGGCGCTAAGCAGGCCCGCGAGAACGCCCTGCTGGCGCACACGATGTGGCTGCCCTATGACGGGCTCAAATCCGTGGTGGGCACGGAGGTCACGGACGCCGACGGCATGGGACTGGGCTGGGTGGTGACGCTGCCGCGCAACGGCTCGCCGTTCCTGCTGGGCAAGAGCGGCGGCATTGGCGGCTTCATGTCGTATGTGGTGCTGTCGCCCAACCGCGACCTGGGCGTGTTCGTCGTCGCCAGCCGCGTGAATTTCGGGATGTTCAACAACATCCATGCGCAGGTGCGCGAACTGGCGGCTGAGCTGGCGCGGTGATGCGTCTGCATCGTGCGTTGCGCCAGACCCCGGCGGCGGCGCTGCTTGCCGTGGCCGCGCACGGCGCGTCGGCGCAAGAGGCAAGAGACATTTTCAAGACCGAGATCTTTCTCACGCCCTACAGCGACCTGGCCGACAGCGACGAATCGTATCCGCGCCTGAACGGCAGGTTCCTGCTGATGACCGGCTACACCGGCTTTTTTGGCGTGCACGACGACAACGGCCAGCTTCCGCGCTCGCACTGGAGCAGTGTGCAGCCCACCGCCGAGGCCGCTCTGGTGTTGCAACTGACGCGCGAGTTTTCGATCCGCACCAAGGCCACGTTCAACTCGTCCACCAACGACACCAAGGACAACGCGTTTTCCGACCTGGGCGTGAACCTGGACAACCTGTTCGCCGCCTACACCGCCGACAACTACGCGCTGTACGGCGGGAAGATGGATCTGGGCTTTGGCGACGCCTGGCACGCCGTCGACGGCCTGTACTCGGGCTTCAACGAGAACTCGGAATTCCGCGGCTCGATCGGCGTGGGCGGACGCTACACGCTGGATACGTCGGGCCGCGGCACGCATTCCGTGGCCGCCCTGCTGTTCAAGCGCGACAACACCGCCATGAACCGCAGGTTCAGCCTGGACGGCGGCCTGCTCGGCCCCGACGAGCCGCCGCTGTTCAGCGACCAGCTCAAGTCTTTCATCCTTTCGTACGACTTCCGCGATCTACCCGGACTGCCGGGCATATCGGGCGGGGTGGACGCGGGCCGGCTGCACCTGGATCCAAACCAGGGCGAAAGTGCCAACACGGTATCGGCCCGGCTGAGCTACGACACGCCGCTGGATGACGGATGGCACCTGAACTGGTTCAACGAGGCTACCTATTCCAGCGCCTTTCGCGGCGCGCCGGTTTCCAACGGCAATGGCGTAACCTCGGTGTCGTTGTCTCGAGACCGCTGGCAGGTCACCGCGACGGCCGCCGTGCGCAAGCTGACCGGCGGCGGCCAGACGCTGGCCCGGTATGGCCTGCTGGACAGTACGGATTGGGGAGTATCGGGCGCAGTCACCTACGTCACGCCCGTGGGGTTGATCGTGCAGGCCGGGATCACGCATCAGCGCGACCAGGCCCTGCGCCTCAACCAGGGCGTCTTTCGCATCGCTTACCAAGCAGGATTCTGAGGCCAACATGCACAGCACAACCACGCGCATCACCGCAACGATCGTTCTTGCCCTGGGCGGCGTCACGTCAGCCTGGTCGCAACCCGTGCCGATTACCCCCGCCGACTACCCGCCGGCGGACGCCGTCACGATTCCTGCCGGCAGCCGCGAACGCGCCGTGCAGGACCTGCCCGGCATCATCAAGGACATCATGCAACGCAGCCAGGTGCCGGGCCTGGCCGTCGCGGTCGTCATCGACGGCAAGACCGTGCTGACGCAAGGCTTCGGCACACGCGAGGTCGGCAAGGACGCGCCGGTGGATGCCAATACCGTGTTTCAAATCGCGTCCATCTCCAAGTCGCTGTCGGCGACCGTGACCGCCATCGAGATCACGCAGCGCAAGGCCACGTGGGACGACCGCGTGTCGCGTCATCTTCCGGGCTTCGCGCTCAGCAACGCCTATGTGTCCGAGCACGCCACCATCGGCGATTTCTTTGCGCACCGCACCGGGCTGCCGCCCACGGCGGGCGACGATCTGGAAGACCTGGGCTTTTCCCGCAACGAGGTCATCGCCCGCCTGCGCCTGTTGCCGCTCACCCCCTTCCGCACGTCGTATCACTACGCCAACTTCAGCACCACGATCGGCGCCGAGGCCGTGGCCCGCGCGGCGGGACGCCCGTGGGAGCAACTGGCCGACGAACAGCTTTTCAAGCCGCTGGGCATGGCATCGACCAGTTACCGCTACGCCGACTTCGAGTCGCACGGCAACCGCGCCTTGCTGCACGCCTACCAGAATGGCCGCTTCGTGCAGGTAGGCAAGCGCAACGCCGATGCGCAGGCGCCCGCGGGCGGCGTGTCTTCCACGGTGGTGGATCTGGCCCAGTGGCTGAAACTGCTGCTGGCGGATGGCCAACACCAGGGCAAGCCGCTGGCCGCCGCCGGCGCGCTGCTGCCCGCGCTGTCGCCGCAGGCCTTCAGCGCCCCCGCGCCGAATCTGAATGCGCGTTCCGGCTTCTATGGCTATGGGTTCAACGTCAACACGGAAACCGGCGGCCGCCCTGCGATGGGGCATTCCGGCGCCTTCCTGGTGGGCACCGGCACCACCTTCCGCATCGTGCCCTCCGCCGGCATCGGCATCGTCGTGTTGACCAATGGCGCCCCGGTCGGCGCGGCAGAAGCCGTGGCGGCCACGTTCACCGACATCGCGCTGTACGGCAAATCCACGCGCGACTGGTATGCGGCGTACAACGGCGCCATGAAGAAGCTGTTCGAACCGCAGGCGGACCTGACCGGCAAGCCCGATCCCGCCACGCCCGCGGCGCCCAAAGCGTTGTCGCAGTACACCGGCACGTTCGACAACCCGTACTACGGCCCCGCGCGGTTCGAAGAAGCGTACGGCGCGCTGACCCTGGTGCTGGGACCGAAGGACATGCGCTTTCCCGTGCGCCACTGGGACGGCGACACGTTCGCCTTTGCGCCGGCCGGCGAAGCCGAGATGCTGGCCTCGCGGGCGTCCATCGTCTTCAAGATGGCAAACGGGCAGGCACAAGGCTTTGACATCAAGTACTACGACGACAGCGGGCTGGGGCACTGGAACCGCAAATAGCGGCCGCCAGCAGATTCCCATCAGTCCCCGGTTCGGGCTACAGTGCTCGTTCCTCGGAATCCCGGAAGAATTGAGCATGGCTGACGACAGTACGCTTCTGAACGACAGCGCGGTCTACAGGACGTTGCTGGAATCGACCAAGGCGATTCCCTGGAAGATCGACTGGGCCACGATGAAATTCGCGTACATCGGCCCCCAGATCGAAGCGCTGCTGGGCTGGCGCACCGATAGCTGGGTCACCGTCGAGGACTGGGCCATGCGCATGCATCCCGAGGATCGCGAGTACGTGGTGAATTTCTGCGTCTCGCAATCCCAGGCCGGCGTCGACCACGAGGCCGACTACCGCGCGCTGACCAAGGACAACGGCTACGTGTGGATCCGCGACGTGGTGCACGTGGTGCGCACGGAAAGCGGCGAGCCCGAGGCCCTGATCGGCTTCATGTTCGACATTACCGAGCGCAAGAAGACCGAAGAGAAACTGCTCAGCCTGCAGAAAGAACTTGAGGTGCTGTCTTTCAAGGACGGCCTGACCAACATCGCCAACCGGCGGCGATTCGACAGCAGTTTCGAACTGGAATGGGAGCGCGCCCGCAGCGAAAACCAGCCCTTGTCGGTCTTGCTCTTTGACGTCGACTTCTTCAAGCAATACAACGACCTGTATGGCCACACCCAGGGCGACAAATGCCTGATCGAAATCGCCGAGACGCTGAGCCTGGCGCTGGATGGTCCGCGCGATCTGGTTGCGCGCTACGGCGGCGAAGAATTTGTTGTGCTGCTGCCCGAAGCCGATGCCGAGGTGGCCCGGAAAGTGGCTGAACGCTGCCAGCGCCAATTGCAGAAGAAAGCCATCGTGCACGCGCTGTCGCCGCATGGCAGGCGCGTCACGGTGAGCGTCGGTGCGGGCACGGTGATTCCCGATCGGCCCGTCACGGGCGCGGATTTCATCAAGGCCGTGGACCAGCAGTTGTATCTGGCCAAGGCCAACGGGCGCAACCGCATCGAACACGTGCAGGTGGCCCCATAGCGCACGCGGAGAAGGCGGCCCGCTGAGCCGCCAGCCTAGAAAATCCCGCATATCGGAACTGCCGGCGGCGCAACCGCGCCGATCCGGCTTTTTCACCCGTAATTCCCCGTATTGCACCGCAACATGATGTGCTGTAGTGCCCGGGTGGAGGGCGCATTCCGCGCCCCCGTCGCGTGCCCATCATGTCCAAACTCAGAAATCTCTCTCTCCGGAGCAGCCTGACCGCACTGGTGCTGTTCTTCATCGTGATGCTGGTGGCCGTTGGCGCCATCGCCATGCAGCAGCTCTGGAGCATCAGCCAGAAGCAGCGCGCCATGTACACGGAAACCGTCATGCCGCTGCGCGTCGTCGTCGACGCCGCCCGCCAAGGCGCCACGCACTTCCGGCGCATGTACGTCTACATCTGGAACACCGATCCGCAAGGCCGCCAGAACGAACTTCGCCTGAACGAAGAATCCGAAAAATCCGTGTTGCAAGCGCGTGACCGTCTGCAGCAGGAGCAGGACCCTGCCCTGCGCGACCTCGGCGGCAAGCTGGCCGACACCTGGACCCGTTACAAGGCGGCCGTCAACGACGTGAAGGGCCTTGCCGACCGCAACGATCCGACCGCGATGACCGTCCTGCACAAGGACTCGGCCGCGCTGCATGTCGCCGCGCGCAACATCCTGATGGAAGCCGCCAAGCGCCAGGAAGAACTGGCCCGCCTCGACACCGAAGACGCCGCCGCCGCAGTCGAACGCACGTTCTGGACGCTGACCGCGCTGATCGTGCTGTGCGCGTTGATCGGCAGCATCCTGGGTCTGGGCCTGGTGCGCTCCGTCATGCGCCGTCTGGGCGGCGAGCCGGCCTACGCCGCGCAGATCGCCCAGGAAGTCGCCAAGGGCAACCTGGCCGTGCGCGTGCAACGCCGCGAAGGCGACCAGACCAGCGTGCTGGCCAACATGGACGCCATGCGCGCCAACCTGGCGCAACTGGTGAGCCAGGTGCGCCAGTCCAGCGAGTCCATCGCCACGGGCGCCACGCAGATCTCGTCCGGCAATGCCGACCTCAGCCAGCGCACCGAAGAACAGGCCGCCAACGTCGAAGAGACCGCGGCCTCGATGGAAGAGATGAATGCCGCGGTGAAGCAGAACCTGGAATCCGTGCAAATGGCCGGCAGCCTGGCCGGCTCGGCCAGCGCAGCCGCCGCACGCGGCGGCGAAGTGGTCGGGAACGTGGTCAGCACCATGGACGCCATCTCCGCCAGCTCGCGCAAGATCGTCGACATCATCGCCGTCATCGACTCCATTGCATTCCAGACCAACATCCTCGCGCTGAACGCCGCCGTTGAAGCGGCCCGCGCGGGCGAACAAGGCCGCGGCTTTGCGGTCGTGGCGAGCGAAGTGCGCGCCCTGGCCCAACGCAGCGCCAGCGCCGCCAAGGAAATCAAGCAGCTGATCAGCGACAGCGTCGGCAACGTTGAAGCCGGCTCGAACCTGGTCGGCGAAGCCGGCAGCACCATGAACGACATCGTGACGCAGGTGCGCCGCGTTGCCGACCTGATCGCCGAGATCGGCGCCGCCGCGCACGAGCAGGGACAAGGCATCTCGCAAGTGGGCGATGCCATCAACCAGCTCGACCAGACGACGCAGCAGAACGCCGCCCTGGTGGAAGAATCGGCCGCCGCTGCGCATAGCTTGAATTCGCAGGCGGCGACGCTGGTGAAGTTGGTCAGTGTGTTCCGTCTTGCCGAGGATGATGCGCCGCGTTTTGTAGCGCAGCCGCAGGTTGCTCAGGTGCGGGAGGTGCAGCCTGTAGTTAGCCAGCCTGCAAAGCCGCAGCGCGTCTTGGCCAAGCCGGCATCTTCACGTGCGGCCGCTGGCAAGCCGGCGGACACTCGCCGCGCCGACGCCAAGCCCGCGCCGCAAGTGAAAGCGCCGCTGCGCGTGCCGGGCGACAGCAAGCCCGCGCAGTCGAATGATGATTGGGAGAGTTTCTGATCGGTAGGCGGTGACACCGCGCGCAGGATCGGCGCAAGCCGCCTGCGCGTTCACCAGGCACCAGCGTGGATTCGCAATGCCAGAGCGCGTATCCCCACGTTGCAAATCGAAGCCATCCCGCCCCGCCCCCTCACCTATGCTGACCTCTCCGGCCCACGCGGCCGCCTTTCCCAGGAGCAGCGTATGTTGGACCACATCGAGATTCACGTCAGCGACTTCGCGCGCAGCCGGGCTTTCTACCTGAGCGCGCTTGCAGCGGTGGGGTATGTGCCGCGCAAGGCGCTCCCGACGGGCATGGGATTTGGCGTTGGCGAGGCCGACGACGCGGGCGACCCGGGCGGCGAGTTCTGGATTCATGAGGGCACGCCCAGCACGCCGCGCGTGCATGTGGCGTTCCGCGCGCGCAGCCGTGACGAGGTCGACGCCTTTCATCGCGCGGCGCTGGCGGCCGGCGGGCGCGACAACGGCCCGCCGGGGTTACGCCCGAAATACCATCCGAACTACTACGGCGCCTTCATCCTGGATCCCGACGGCTACAACGTCGAGGCGGTGTATCACCGCCCTGCCTGACGCGTCTGCGACGTCATACGCGCGCCGCCACGGGGTTCAGGGCTGGCCGGGCGGGCGCACGCCCAGCGCGCGCAGCCACGGGTTGTCCGGCAGGCCCTGAATGGGCGCCATGCCGGGCATCGGAAAACCGACCGGATTAAGGGCGGCGTCCTGCAGCACCTTGGCCCACTCGCGCGGGTCGATCGGTTCGCCCATGCGCGCGCGCACATCCAGCAGGTCCATCGCCGCGCGCCGGTGCCCTGCCTCGGCGGCATCGCGAAACAGGCGTTCGGCCACGGCATAGTTCTTGGGCACGCCCCGGCCCATGCCGGTCAGCTCGCCCAGATAGGTCTGCGCGGGCGCGAAGCCTTGATCCGCGGCGCGTTGATACCAGCGGGCGGCGACGGAGTAGTTCTGTTGCACGTGCTCGCCGTTCTCGGCGATTAGCCCCAAGGTGGTCATGGCGACCACGTCGCCCGCCTTGGCGCGCGCCTGCAACGACGCCAGCCGGGGCTCGTCCACATACTGCGCGCCGCGTTCGATTTCGTATTCCCAGGCGCTCATGCGGGCCTTGATCAGATCGCGGCCCAGCGTGGGGGACGGGCCTCGGCCCTGCGCCGTCTGACCGCCGGATGCCCCCGGCGTCGCGGGCGTCTGTCCGTCCGCCAGCGTGGTGAACGTGACGGTGCCGACCAGGCTGCTGGCGTAGTGCGGAATCTGCCGGTAGGCGGTGGCCACCTGCACGTCGGCGGTCAATTGCTTGAAGAAGGTCTCCACCGGCGCGGAACCGGGCAGCGTGCGCAGTCCTTGCGCGAAGTAGTACGCGTAGGGGCTGTGGCGGGGGCCGTCGTTGCCAAAGCCGTCTTCGGCCGTGGCGCCGGGCTGTGTGGAGAAGGCGATAAGTTCACCGCCTGCGGGAACGGCATGCACCAGTCCCGCGGCGGGGGTGCCCCGCGTCAGGTTGGTGCGGCAGGCGTCCAGCACCATCAGGCGCGCGCGGACATTGGCACGCCGCAGCGCTTGCGACACGCGCTTGAGGCTCAACGAGCTTTGCTGGGCCGTGCGGATGCGCACTTCACCCAGCGGCAAAGGCAGGTCCACACCGAACAGATAGTTCACGTCGTCCACCGCAACAGCATGTCCGGCGAAGTACATCAGCGCCAGGTCCCCGCCGGCGGCGCGAAGGGCGAAATCGTCGACGGCGGCTTCCATCTGCGCCGTGGTCAGGTCCGTGAGCAGGGTCACATCGACCTGGCGCTGGCGCAGCGAGTCGGCGATGAGACGGGCGTCGTTGACCGGGTTGACCAGCGCGTTCGCGGGAACGGCGTAGCGCGCGTTGCCGATCACCAGCGCGTAGCGGCGCTTGGCGGGCGTGGCTTGGGGGTCGGCTTGGGGGTCGGCTTGCGCCTTGGCATCCGATGCGGCCTTGGAATCCGTCGCATCTGCGGAAGGCCTGTCGTCCGGCGCAGGCGCAGGCGTGGTCGGCTGGGGTGCCGGCGCGCCCGAGCGGGCCGGCTCCTCGTCCATCATGTTCCGGTTGTTCAGCCCCCGCGCATTCGCACCCGCCGCGAGCGCGGCGCTGGCGTGCCCGCCGCAGAGCCCCGCGCCGACCAGCGCGGCCAGCAGGCGCCGCCGCATCAGGGGTTGCGGCCGCGCGTCCGGCATGCTGGAAAGGGCAGGTTCTTTGGTGGGCTTCATAGAAACATTCGCGGTCTGACTTTTGTTCGGGAGGGACTGGACGTTATCTCGGGCTTGCGCCGGGCCTCACCGTTTGGGGCACGCGCCCGCTGGCGCCGCCGTGATTGACAGCGCGCCCAGCGCCGTCGCGGCATCGCGCAGCGACGACTCACGCGCAGCGGCCAGGACGTATCGCCCGTCCGCATCAGGCCCGTCGACGATGGACACCGCGTACTGGGACAAGGTATTGCGCAACTGCCGCGCCGTCAGGGCATCGGGAAGATCGACCACCAACCGCGGACAAGATGCACCGCCGCGCGTCAGGACGTCGTCAGACAGGACAACCGCGGGACCTTGCACCGGCGCCTGCTGGATCACCACGACGGACAGCATGATCGCGAGCGCCCAGCCCAGCGGCATCAACGGGCTGGCGGGCGTAGGCCACAGCCATTGCCACAAGCGCCGCACGCGCGACACCGGCGCGTGCGAAGACACCGGCGCGCGCGCAGACGCAGGCTCAGACGCTGACGCACGCGCAGACGCAGGCTCAGACGCTGACGCACGCGCAGATTTGGCAGACGCAGGCTCAGACGCGGACGCAGATTCGGCAGACGCCGGCGCAGGCGCCGCCTCCACGCCCTGCGCCAGCGCACGCAAGAAAGCCGCATCGCGCTCGCCCTGCCCGATCTCGTTATGCGCAAGCTGGCGTGCCTCGGCAAGATTGCGCCACGCCTCCAGTTCCTCCCGCAATGCGGGATCGCGCGCGAGATCGGCTTCGAAGGCCCGGCGGGCATCGGCGTCCAGCTCGCCGGACAAATACGACAGCACTCGGTCTTCAGCCATCATCAGTCCATCCCCTTGCGGGTGCATTCCGTCACCAGCTTGCGCGCGGCGTGCAGGCGGCTCTTAACGGTGGGCACGTGCAGGTCCTGCTGCCGGGCGATCTGTTCCATCGGCATGTCGTCCAGGTACAGGAACATGGTGGTTTTCAGCGTGTCGCTGAGTTTGTTCAGGCAGTCGCGCATTCGCTTGACGACCGACAGGTGCTCGTACGCCTGCGCGGGGTCGGCAAAGAGCGAGTCATCCGCCACATCCCGGGCGTCGTCAAACGCCGTGTCGTCCCGATCCCCGCCGTCGTCGGGACCCGCCCACTGCACCTCGTGCCGCGTGCGGCGGTGATACTGGATCAGCTCGTGCAGCGATCCGCGGTACAGGTAGCCGCCCAGCTTGCTGACGGCCAGTTCATGCGCCGTCCATCCGCCCTCGGGCTGGCCGTGCAGCAGGACCTCGTCCTTGAAACTGCGCGTCTGCAGGAACTTCATGAGCGCGTTGTTGAACGCGTCCACCACGCCTTCGGGCGGCGTGTTGAAGAACTTTCTGCGCAGTTTCAGCGTGATGTGCTGCTCGGCCTTGTTCCGGAACGCCAGCGCGTAGCGCGGGTCGGCGTGCATGATGCGCAACAGCGCGTCGACGTTGTCGATGACGTAGCGCTTGGATTCGAGCGTGTTCATGATTCAGGTTCTTGGGGCTGCGGCACCTTAGCTGCGCAGGGGCGGAAAATCAAGCGCGGCGGCGCAACGCGGCGACCCCGCGGACAGTAAAGGCCAGCGCGATGGCGACAGACTGATAGAAGCCGAACCCGAACGACAGGCCGCTCCACAGGTTGGACGCCATGTCGCCCGCCAGGCTGCGGCCGGCGCGCGAACTGCCCATGAAACCCGACAATTGGCGCGTCGCATTCATGAACTCCTGCACCTGCGAGACCACGCCTGCCAACGCGATGATCCACAACGCCAGCGGCGCAAAGTAGCCCAGGCGCGCCGCGCGATGGTCCAGCAGCGAAGGCAGCAAAGGCCCCACGACGGCCAGCAGCCACAACACGGCATAGAATCCCGCGCCGGCCCCCTGCCCGGCCATCGCGCCCTGCACGCTGCCGCCATTCTGCAAGCGCAGGAGGTCGTAGAAGCTCAGACTGACGCCCGATCCCATCATGCGCACGGAGACCACCGCGAAAAGCGTGGTGCCCAGAAGAAACAGCAACGCGCCCGCCGCGTCGCCCCGGTTGACGCGCTGAACCGCAATGGCTGCCCACCGGGTTGCGTGGGTCTTTGCCTGCGTCAGTACGTCTTGTGCTTTGTCCTGCATGGTGTTTCCTTTTTTTGCGTGAGGCGGATGCCGGTAATGACCCCTACGCGCCACAGCGCAAAAGGTTCGATTTTTTTTTCGCCCTTTTTTCGGCCAATTGATTTGCCGGGTTCGGTTTATCCTTCGTCGCTAAATTTTTCGAACCTTTTTCAAGACGGCGCGTAGCAAGGGTCATGGGCTCGTCTTTTTTCCCACTTACCACCAACGGAGCGTTGAATCATGTCCACCCCCACCCCGCTGTCCACCCTGTACCAGACCGTGGTGCAAGAAGAACTGGGCCTCGTCGCCAGCTTTGACGAGCAAGGCGATGTGGTCTTCAAGCATCCCGACATGGGCATCATGTATTTCAGCCTGAGCGATTCGGACCCGGAATTCCTGCGCCTCGTCTACCCCGCCTTCGTGCAGGCAGATGAACTGAACCTGACGCGCGGCCAGTTCCTTGAAGTCATCAACGTCGTGAACAACCGCTGCAAGGCCATCAAGCTGACGCTGCCGCAAGAGGACGCCGATCGCCCGGCGCGCGTCTCGGCCTCGGTGGAAAGCTTCGTGGCCGCGCCCGACACCCTGCCCGACATCGCCCTGCTGCGCGCCACCGTTGCCCGCACCGTGTCCGCCATTCGCAATGGCGTGCACGAACTGGTGAAACTGTCGATGGAACTGAAGCAGGCCGCCAACTGACGCGCCAAACCCGCGCCTGGTTGGCGACGACGCACGGCGCGACGCGCCCGCCGCAATTGAAACAAGTCTGGTCCTGTGCTGTAACTTTGCGATACATTGCAGGGCTTTGACGAAAAAGGCGCCCGTGTGGCGCCCGGTTTTCCGCCTTCCCATGATGTCATTGCGCCTGCACGTATCCCGTTCGTTGATCCTTCGCCTTGCGGCCAGCTTCCTCTTGCTGGCGGGCCTGTCCGCCTGCGCCGTCAAGACCAATTCGCGGGGCAACTACGTGTTCGGCGTGGACACCGCCGCCCTGTTCGGCACCGAGATCGGCCAGTTCCCGCTGCAGGACGGCGGACTGGGCACTTTGCGCCGTGAAGGCAAGAACTTCTCGGTGAAGCTATCAGGCAACCAGCGCGTGGTGCCCCTGAACAATGTCGAGTCCGCGCGCATCGCCCGGACCGAAAACATTGGCCCGCGCACCGTGGTCGTCATCGAGACCCAGCGCCGCAACTGCGATTACCGCTATACCGTGCTGGCCATCGAGGGGTCCGACGTGTTGTCGTGGGACGTGGGCAATTGCCGTGACCGGCCCGTCGTGCTGGTCCAGGACGACCGCAGCGCGCTGACGTTCGACTTTCCAAAGGGCTCGGCAATCGAGCGCTTTGTTTACACGCAGGATGGCCGGATGCGCCGCGGCAACGTCAAGAGCGTCGCGGGCTTGAATCCGCGCGCCAAGCCGTTTGCCGACGAGTCGCTGCATCCGCCCGGGTACATGGATTCGATCCGGCTGCATGGCGTCTATCCGCCGCCCGCCGCGCCGGCCGCGCGATCGGGCAAGGCGGCTAAGCCGGCCAGCGGCGGCCGCCGTTCGCCACCCAATGCGCCCGCCGCGGTGCAGACACAGACGGCCGGCAGCGACACATCCGCTGGCCGCGTGGTGCCGCCGCCCCCGCAGCGCGTGTCCACGGGCGACGCGCCCGCAACACCCCGCTCGGGCGCGGCATCGCGCACACCCGCCAAGCTGGACCTGCCCGAAGAAGAAATCACCTCGACCCGTCTGGACCTGAGGGATTGATCGTGCGCCAGGCCCAGATTCGCCAGATTTTGTTCCTGATCGTCCTGACGGTCATCTACCTCAGTTTTGAACTCGGCTTCAACGCCCGGTTGCTCGATGTGGTGGGCAGCCGCGCCACGCCGCACGATATCGAGGAACTGGAGTTCTTCGGCCGCACCCTGTCCGGCATCGCCGCCGCGCTGGTGGTGTTGCAACTGATGCTGACCCGGCGGCTTGCCACCGGCGGCCGGCCGTCTTACCTGAAGATTGCCGTGGCCTGCGCCGTGACCGCGCTACTGGTCTTCAGCGCCATCAAGATGATGGTGAACGTGCTGGTCGACTCGCGCGACGGCGAGTTCCGCCGCATTGCCACCAACGCCGGGCTGCTGCAACGCTCGCTGGTGCAGGGCGACCTGCATCTGGACGGGCTGGTGGACGACGGCATCTACGCGCGGCCCGAGGGCAAGGCGTTCCTGGCGGTGTTCCAGGTGCTGCTGACCAACATCGACAATCTGGATGAAAAGGTCGAACCCAAGAAGCGCCAGGTCATCCGCACCGACCTGCAGCGCCAGATGAAGACCTTCACCTTCGATGACCGCGAAGTCCGCATGACGTCCCCGGGCATCCGCGGCTATCACCAGGTCTACACCAGCGTGATGCAGTCCGTCGCCGAACGCTGGAAGAAATACGCCGGCGTGCCCGTCCCGTCGGACATCGGCCTGGCGCGCGAACAGGATCGCGCGTGGGGCGACTACCGCCGCAACCTGTCGCGCCGCGGCTGGACGCCCGACAGCGTGCCGGCTCGCTACCAAGGCCGTGTGGTGCAGGACGTGCGCAAGCGCATTCCCGTGCCGGCCGGCTGGCAGCCGCACGACCGGGCCACCTTCAATGAAGCGGTCGCGCAGCAATACTGGAAGACCATGCGCAGCCGCACGGTGCATGTCGAGGGCGATGCCATTCCGCCCGGTCTGTCGTACGAAGACTTCGTGGCGCGCCCCGGCGTGCAGAAGCTGCTGCGCCAGACCTTGATGGTGCCGGCCACCATGAACGTCGCGCCCAATTACACCGACGCCGCCAGCTTCAAGCGGCTGTACGACGGCATGCTGGACCGGGCCGTGGACGAAGCCATGCCGCGCTTTTCCGCCAGCAGCGCGGACTTTGCGCGCGGCGGCCAGCATCAACAGTTGGGCGAAGACGCCGCGCGCGCGGCCATCGTGCCGCCGGTTGCGCTGCTGTTCTCGCTGCTGGGTGCGGTGGGCCACTTTGGCAAGCTGCTTTACCTGATCGTCAAACTCGTCGTCTGGCTGCGCACGCCCGCCGGCCAGCAGCCGGGGCGCACCGCCACGCGCGCGGCGGGTCTGGCGCTGGTGCTGACGCTGGCCTGCGTCTGGACGGCGTTCTCGTTCATGCAGAACGGCGTGACGCAAAGTGAACTCTTCCAGCAGATGTCGCGCGTGGAAGGCGGGCGCGATGACGAGTCGATCGGTCAGGCGCTGCGGCGCCGCGTGCTGGCCAACGTGGCGCACGTGATCGTCGTGGGCCAGGCCTACACCTATCCTTTCAACGAAGCCGTGCGCACGACGGTGCTGGGCGGCTTCCGGTTCGGATACCACGGCGATGCGGGCTAGCCGTCTGATAGCCGCGCTGCTGACCGCCGCCCTGCCCTGGTCCGGCGCCAGCGCCGCGTGCCTGGGCATGCAGGTGCATGCGCATCGCGGCGCGCCCGCGCTGCCCGAAAATTCGTTGGCCTCGATTCGCGCGGTCTACGCCGGCGCATGGGATGGCGTCGAAATCGACATGCAGCGCCTGAAGGACGGCGTCTGGGTGCTGCACCACGACCTGCTGACCGGCAGGACGGTAAGCGGCGTCGGACGCCGCGCCGTGCTGCAACTGTCCAGCGACCAATGGCGCGACGCCAAGTTGACGGGCGCCGGCGGCGGAGCGCCCCCGCCCTTCCTGACTGATGCGCTGCGCGTCGCCGCCGCTCAGCCCGCCAAGACCTTCAATGCGGAACTGAAGGTCCTCTACCGCGACTGCGCGCCGGTGTCCAAGCTGGTCGCCGGCATGAAGACCGCGCTGCCGCACGGCAACTGGATGATCACGTCCGCCTTCCCCGAGGCGCTGCGCTGCGTGCGCGGCACCGACCGGCAGGGCTATCTGGGCCTGATCGTTTTCGACCCGCGCCACGCGGATTCCCTGGGCGCAAGCCCGCTCGGCAAGTATGTGTCGCAGCGCGCCACCGCGCCCAAGCTGACGCGCCAGTGGCTGGCCAATCTATCCGCCACCGTCGGCGCGCCGGTGGGCGTGCACGTGGACGCCTTGACGCTGTCCGCCAACCCGCAACTGCTGCGCGATGCCGCCGCGCAATCCGTGCGCGTCTTCGTGTACGCGGTGGGCGGCGATGCGGCGTTGGCGCAGCAATTGCGCGCCACGAAACAGCGCGAAGGCTATCTGCCGTCCGGCGTCATCATCGACGGCGATGCGCGGGCGTTTTGCCGGGCGATGGGCGGATAGCGTCAATAGGCGGGCGGCTTCGCCTCGCGCCCGGCCGAGGCCGCCTGCGCCAGCGCGCGGGTGATGATGCTGGTCGACACGTTGGCGAAGTAGCGCGCGCCCATGGCCCCGTACTTTTCCTCGTCCTGCGGCGTCAGCGCGATTATCCCTGAGCACTTCCCTGCCCCGGCGATCGCGCGCAGCCCGGCCGCGATGGCGCGTTGCACGGGTTCGGCGTTCCAGTCGCTGCCGTGACCCATCGCATGCGCCAGATCGTTGGGTCCGATGAACACCGCATCCACGCCGTCCACCGCCGCAATTTCGCCCGCCGCCGCAATGGCCTCGGGCGTTTCGATCATGGCGATGAAGCCGATGCCCTCATTGCTGCGCTGCGTGTGCCCGGCGCCGCCGAAGGCCCCGTAACCGGCCGCGCGCGTGCTGAAGGCGCTGCCGCGGCGGCCCACTGGCGGATAGTGGATCATGCCGGCGAGACGCCGTGCCTGCTCGGCGCTTTCCACCATGGGCACCTGCACGGCACTTGCGCCCATGTCCAGGATGCGCGGCAAGTCCTGCTCGAAGCAGCGCACGATCGGCACGATGCCCGTGGCGCGTGCGGCGCGCAGCATGTGCTCGGTCATGCCGAAATCGGCACTGCCGTGCTCGTTGTCGAGGATGATGAAATCAAAGCCGGCGTACGCGCACATCTCGACGATGGCCGGGCTGGGCAATCCGTTGAACAGGCCGCGCAGCGGCTTGCCACTGCGCAGCATGTCCGGCAGGCGGCCGTCCAGCGGGAAGCGGGGATCGGTCATGCAAGTCTCCTGTGTCGGGGCGGGGTCAGTCGGCCTGGATGCCGGCGTCCTTGATCACCTTGCCCCATTTTTCGATTTCGCTGCGTTGGAATTGCGAGAATTCCGCCGAGCCGCGGCCGTCGGGGGCCACGCCCAGCGTCAGCAGCTTGGCGCGCACGTCGGGGGTGTTGACGATGGCCGCAATCTCGCGTCCCAAGCGCTCCACCACCGGCGCGGGCGTGCCCGCCGGCGCGAAGATGCCTTGCCACGATTGCATCGCAAAGCCCGGCAAGCCCAGTTCGGCCAGCGGCTTGACGCCCGGCAGATCCGCCAGCGGCGCGCTTGACGTGACGCCCAGCACCTTGACCCGCTTGGCATCGATCATTGGACGCGCGGCCGCGACCGTTTCAAACACCATGTCGATCTGTCCGCCGATCAGGTCCACCATCGACTGCGATCCTCCCTTGTAGACGATCTGGCGCAGGCGCGTATTGGAAATCGACTGGAAGAGCTGCCCCGACAGATGCTGCGATGTGCCCGCGCCAGCCGTGCCGTACGTCAGCCCGTCCGGATCGGCCCGCGCGGCATCGATGACCTGTTGCACCGTGTTGAACGGGCTGTCTGCCCGCACCACCAAAGCGTTGCTGACCATGCCCACCAGGCTGACGGGCGTGAAGTCCTTGACCGGGTCATAGCCCAGCGACTTGATGAAGAACGGATTGACGGCATGCGTGGTGATGGTGCCGCCTACGATGGTGTAGCCGTCGGGCTCGGCGCGCGCCA
The DNA here is from genome assembly GCF_019218915.1 of Achromobacter sp. ACM05. NCBI lineage: Bacteria > Pseudomonadati > Pseudomonadota > Betaproteobacteria > Burkholderiales > Alcaligenaceae > Achromobacter > Achromobacter sp. ACM05. The sequence goes on along the minus strand of NZ_JAHUWQ010000001.1, from coordinate 1,868,858 downwards.
CCTGTTGTGTGCCCACAATGCCGGACACGCCCGGCTTGTTCTCGACGATGACTGACTGCCCGAGACGAGCGCTCAACTGCTCGGCCATCAGGCGCGCGACGCCGTCGGACACGCCGCCCGGCGAGAACGGCACGATGTATCGGATGTTCTTGCTCGGCCAGGCGGGCGCGCCGCCTTGGGCGTGGGCCAAGCCGGCGGTCAACCCGATGGCCGCGACGGCGGTCAGGGTGCGTACAAAAATGCTGCGCATGCGTTTGTCTCCTGGAGTCGATGAGCGCGGTCTGTGCGCGCTTTCATTGGGTAGTGCCGGAAAAAGGGGAATAGCGAATCTTCAGGGCCCCGCCCGGACCGTCGCGCGTTCAACCAGGCTGCAGGGAATGACGATGTCGCGCGGCCGCAGTTCGGCCTGCATCTGTTCGCGCAGCAGGGCGACGGTGGCGTCCACCATGGGTTCCACCTGCTGACGCACGGTGGTCAGGCGATACGCGCCCCAGGCCGCCTGCGGCACGTCGTCAAAGCCCACGACGGCCACGTCCTCCGGCACGCGCAGGCTAAGTTCCTGACGCAGCACGTCAAGCGCCGCAATCGCCATGTGATCGTTGCCGGCAAACAGCGCGTCCGGCGGGTCGGCGGCAAACATTCGGCGAACCGCAGCCTGCGCCAGATCGAAGTCGTAGTGGCCCACTTCGCGGCAGGCGATGTCGTGGCCGAGTTCGGTCAACGCGTCCCGGTAGCCCCGTTCGCGTTCGATGCTGGTCGACGAATCCTCCAGCCCCGCCAGAAATCCAAAGCGCCGGTAGCCGCGGTCCACCAGCAGGCGCGCCACCAGTTGGCCGCCCGCATAGTTGTCGGACGTGACCGAGCTGCTGGCGTGACGTGCCAGGCCGCCCAGGATGGACACCCGATTGAACTGCACCACCGGCACGCCGACTTCTGCGCAACTGCGCGCCACGTTGGACGACAGCATGGCGGAGGCCATGACGATGCCGTCGACCTGGTATTGCAGGATCTCGGCCAGCACACCGTCGGCCGCCTCGTCCACCTCGGCGATGAACATCAGCACGTGATAGCCCTCTTTCTGCAGCTTCTGCGACAGACGCTCGATCACCAGCGGGTAGAACTGGTTTTCCAGATAGCTCATCACCAATGCGACGATGCGGCTGCGGCGGGTGATCAGGCTGCGCGCCAGCGCGTTGGGCCGATAGCCCAGTTTCTGCGCGGCCGCCAGCACCTTGCGCCGCGTCTCTTCGGACACGCTGGCGCCGGGCGTGAACGTGCGGCTGACGGCCGATTGCGACACCTGCGCCAGATCCGCCACGTCCTGCGCGCGGGGCGCGGTCCTCATGCCGCGGTCCATCCCGCATCCAGCATCAGCGCGCTGCCCGTCATCAGACTGGACGCATCACTGGCCAGGAACACAATGGCGCCCATCACTTCGTCCAGACGGCCGACGCGGCCCAGCGCGTTGCGCGCGCAGACCCAGTCCCGGAAGCCGGGCTGCTCCAGCATGCCCGCCGTCATGGGCGTTTCGATGAAGGTCGGGCAGACGGTGTTCACGCGGATGTTGGCCGCGCCCAGTTCCCACGCCAAGGCGCGCGTCATGCCTTCGAGCGCGTGCTTGCTGGCGCAATACAGCGTGCGGCGTGGACTGCCCACGTGCCCCATCTGCGACGACACATTCACGATGGACCCCGCACGGCCTTCCTGCAGCAGGCGGCGCGCCACGGCCCGGCTGGTGTAGAAAGCTGCCTTCACGTTCAGATCCAGCACGGCGTCGATGTCCTCGTCGGACTGCTCGACCAGCGGCTTGGGACGATTCATGCCCGCGTTGTTGACCAGAATGTCAAAGGGCTCGGCGTGCGCGACCGCCTGATCTACGGCGGCCGAGTCCGTCACGTCCAGCACCAGCGGCGCACAGCCGATGCCTTCGGCCCGCAAGGCTTCGCACACTTGCGCCAGTTCCGGCTCGCGCCGGGCCGCCACCGTCACATGCGCGCCCGCGCGGCCCAGCGCGGCGGCCGCCGCCAGCCCGATGCCGCCGCTGCCGCCCGTCACCAGGGCGCGGCGTCCGTCCAGGCGGAAGTCCGGTCCTTTGGGCAGCGCAATCATGCCTGGGCCTCCACCGGCCGATACCACGGCAGGTCGGGGCGATTGCCATAGCGGCGCACGCGGATGTTGGCCTGCTCGCCGTGGCCCGCAAAATTCTCCATGTGGCACAGGCGCGAGCAATACTCGCCCATCGCCGCGCTGGCCTCGTCCGTCAGCACGCGCTGATAGGTGCAGGTCTTCAGGAACTTGCCCACCCACAGGCCGCCGGTGTAGCGCGCGTTGCGGTTCGTCGGCAGCGTGTGGTTGGTGCCGATCACCTTGTCGCCAAAGCTGACGTTGGTGCGCGGGCCCAGGAACAGCGCGCCGTAGTTCGTCATCCGGTTCAGGAAGTAATCGGGATCGCGCGTCATGACCTGCACGTGCTCGAACGCCAGGTCATCGGCCACCTGCAGCATTTCCTCGTCGCTGTCGCAGACGATGACCTCGCCGCAATCGGCCCACGCCTTAGCCGCGATGCCCGCCGTCGGCAGGATCGACAGCTGGCGCTCGACTTCGGCCAGCGTGGCGCGCGCCAGTTGTTCGCTGGTGGTCAGCAGCACCGCAGGAGACGTAGGGCCGTGTTCCGCCTGGCCCAGCAGGTCGACGGCGCACAGCTCGCCATCCACGCTGTCGTCGGCGATCACCAGCGTCTCGGTCGGTCCCGCGAACAGGTCGATGCCCACCCGGCCGTACAACTGCCGCTTGGCCTCTGCCACGAACATGTTGCCCGGGCCGACCAGCATGTCCACGGGCGCCACGCTGGGCGTGCCCACCGCCATCGCCACCACGGCCTGCACGCCGCCCAGCACCAGGATCTCGTCCGCGCCCGCCATGTCCATGGCGGTCACGATCGCCGGATGCGGCTTGCCCTGATACGGCGGCGCCGTGGACACGATGCGCTTGACGCCCGCCACCTTGGCGGTCAGGACGCTCATATGCGCCGAGGCCAGCAGCGGATATTTGCCGCCCGGGATGTAGCAGCCCACCGCGTTCATCGGCACGTGCTTGTGGCCCAGGACCACGCCGGGATAGGTTTCCACTTCCACATCGCGCATCGAGTCGCGCTGGATCTGCGCAAAGTTGCGGACCTGGCTCTGCGCAAATGCGATGTCCTCGATCTCGCGCGCCGACAACTGCTTGCGCGCCGCCTCGATCTCGGCGCGCGACAGGCGGAAGTCCGCCGGGTCCCAGTTGTCGAACTTGCGGCTGTAATCGCGCACGGCGTCGTCGCCACGGGTTTCGATGTCGCGGATGATGTCTTCGACGGTGGCGCGCACCTTGGCGTCGTCGTCGGTCTTGACGGCGGCGGTCCGGCCGCGCTTCAGATAACGGATCATGGTCTCGGGTCCTGCAAGCGTTGAAAGTTCATCGATGGAGGGCACTTTCAAAGCCTTGCATACGTATGCAAATAGGGAGAAACCCGGAGATCGCGCGTACGCCGACCCTCCCTTCCACTTGCGCGGGATCGCGGCGCCATCGCGAATGCGCTGTCAGGCTGCTGACAGCCGGGCGCCGAGCGCTTTCGCTACACTCACGGGATTCCGCATCGATGACCGCCGGGCCGGCCCACGCGCAAACGCGAGGCGGACGGCAAGCGGCCGTGCTCACGCCCTTCCCTCATGTTGCATCCCGAATCGTTCAATCTGAAGCAGATCGCCGTGCCGGCGTTCGGCCCGTCGCTGCTTTACGGCATCAGCAACGGCGCCATTCTTCCCGTGATCGCGCTCACCGCGCGGGAACAAGGCGCGTCGTTTGCGGCCGCCGGTCTCATCGCCGCGCTCATCGGCGTCGGCTCGCTGCTCTCCAACATACCGTCCGCGCTGATCACCGAGCGCTTCGGCGAAAAGCGCGCCATGGCCGGCGCCGCGCTGTTGAGCGTGGCGGGTCTGCTGCTGGTGATCGGCGTGCCGCATCTCTGGGTGCTGGCGCTGGCCATGCTGATGCAGGGTTGCGCGCAATCGGTGTTCCAGCTGGCTCGCCAAAGCTACATGATCGAGGTCGTGCCGCTGACGTACCGTGCGCGCGCCCTGTCCACCCTGGGCGGCACGACGCGCATCGGCACCTTCATCGGCCCCTTCGCGGGCGCGGCGCTGATTCACTTCATGGGGCTGGACGGCGCGTACTGGATTGCCGTCTGCGCCATGCTCGGCGCGGGCTTCATCGCCATCAAGGCGCCCGACATCGAACCCTCGCACGCCAAGGCCGCCGGCGCGCCGCGCGCACGCATCGGCGAAGTCGCGCGCGACCATCGCGGCGTATACGCCACGCTGGGCGTCGGCGTGATGCTGATCAGCGCGCTGCGCGCGTCGCGCCAGGTCGTGATACCGCTGTGGGCAGACCATCTTGGGCTGGACGCCACCACCACGTCGCTCGTTTACGGCCTGGTCGCGGCGGTCGACATGTCGGTGTTCTATCCCGCGGGCAAGGTGATGGATCAGCGGGGCCGGTTGTGGGTGGCGTTGCCGTGCACGCTGCTGATGGGCTTGAGCTTGATGGCGATCCCGCTGACCAGCGGCGTGACGAGCTTCATCCTGGTGTCGCTGCTGCTGGGCTTTGGCAACGGCATCGGGTCGGGCATCGTGATGACGCTGGGCGCGGATGCCGCGCCGCCCGGCGCGCGCACGCAGTTTCTGGGTATCTGGCGGTTCATGGCCGATCTGGGTGCGAGCGGCGGGCCTGTGGCGTTGTCGGCGCTGACGGCGTTGTTGTCGCTGGGTGGCGCGTCGTTTGGCGTGGGGACGTTGGGGCTGGTGGCGGCGGGGGTGTTCTGGCGGTGGCTGCCGCGGCGGGCGTCGGCATAGCGCCCGCCTGGGCCGGCAAAATGTGCTGGTCCGCCAGCCGCCGTGGGCGCGCGATTATTGCGGACGCTGACCAGCTTCCCGTTCAATGTCCGCTCGTTGACGCCATCGATGCCGCGTTGAAAACCGGGGCGGCCTCGCCCGCCAGCGATACGTTGATGCAGGCTGGCAGCCCGCTGTCGGCGGCCCCCTTCAACGCGTTGGCCAGACCATCCACGTCGTGGGCCGCAAACCCCGCGCCGCCCAGCGCAGACGCGACGTCGTGATACCGCGCCGTCGGTGAAAGCTCGCAGCCGATCAACCGCTGCGGACCATAGGTGCGCATCTGGATCAGATGTTCGGCGTTCCAGCGCAGGTCGTTGCCGATCACTGCAATGACCGCCGCGCCTTCGCGCACCGCCGTATCCAGCTCCATCAAGTGAAAACCGGCGGTGCCGTCGCCCATCATGACGACCACCGTGGCTTTGGGCCGTGCGATCTTCGCGGCGATCGCGTAGCAGACACCTACCCCGATCGCGCCGGACATGCCGTTGATGATGCGTACCGGCGCCTGGCAGAATGCCTGCGCCCACTGGCCGAACTCGCCGCCGTCGCAGATCAGGATCGGATCAGGCGCGGACGCCAGGAATGCCTGCACGGTCTCGCACAGCGCGCGCGGGCCCAGCGCTCCCTCGACAGGCGCGGACGGCGCCTTGATCGTCCGGCTGCGCAGCGCGTCATCCACCTGTTCCTGCCACGCCAGACGTTCGGCCGAAGCTCGCGCCGCCCGTATCGCGGCTAGCGCCGCAACCGGGTCAGCTTGGAACGCCAGCACCAGACGCTCGCCAAGAAGACGGCCCGCGCGTTCCAGCATCGCGGGATCCGGGTCGATCACCGCGAGGCGTGCGTTGTCGCCAAGCGCGCCCGTGCCGCCGAATCCCAGCGTGAAGTCCAGGCACTTTCCCGCCAGCACGATCAGATCCGCGCTTGGCATGATGCCGGCCAACGCGCCCAGCGAAGGATCCTTCAGCCCGCGGGGGCTTTCCATCGGAATGATGCGCAGGCCAAGCGTGGCTTGCGCAGCCGCGCGGGCGGAACGACCGTGCGATCGCGCGCTCGTCGGCCCCGCCAATACCAGCGGGCGGCGTGCGGCATTTAGCAGTTCAGCCAGTTGATCCACATACGCCGCATCCAGCGCGACAGCCGGCTGATCTGCCGGCGCCTGCGGCAGATCAGCGATGCCCGATTCGGCCGTCAGCAGATCAAACGGAAGCGCCACGTGGACGGGGCCTCGACGCGGTGCAAGCGCCTGCGTGATGGCATCTTCAAGCGCGGGGCACAGTTCTGCCGCGGACTGCGGACGCACCGACAACTTGGTCAACGGCCGCGTGATGGCGACCTGGTCCAGCTCCTGGAACGCACCCGAGCCGTCCTCCGACACCGACGAATCGCCTGAGATAAGCAGCACCGGGCTTTCCGCCTGCGAGGCCGAGTACAGCGGCGCGAGGCCATTGGTCAGGCCCGGCGCCGCCGTAACCATCGCTACGCCGAGCTCGCCGGTGATCTGCGACCACGCATCGGCCATGAAGACGGCGGCCGCTTCGTGCCGCACGTGGACGATGCGAATGCCGGCGTCGATGCACGCGTCGTAGAGCGGCATGATCTGATTGCCGGACAGGCTGAAGATGGTGGTGACGCCCCGCCGGCGCAGCGAGCGAATGATCAGTTCAGAACCCAGCACGTACGTCTCCTTGAGATTGCGTTTAAGACTTATGCCACCAGCGCTTGCGACAGCGCATGCTTCACGAAGCGCGCGCCGCCGCTCATGCCTTTTCCCTGCGGCCATACCAGGCTGAGCGAAAGCGTTCTTCCTGCATTCAGGGGAACCGGGACCAAACCCAAACGGCGGGCATATTCCCCCGTCACGCTCTCAAGCACCGCCGGACCGCACCCTGCATCCGTCAGCGCGCACGCCGCGGAGAACTGCATCACTTCAATCGCGGGGCGGCAGGACAGCCCAGCCTCCTCCAGCACCTGCGCCGTCAGCGCGCCGACCGGAAGGTGCCGGCTGTGACCGATGAACCGCTCCGACGCCAGCATATCCACGGTGACCTCCGGCAGCGACGCCCACGCGTGGTCCGGACGCACGACGCAAACCAGGCCCAGGTCCGCGATCTTTTCAAAGTTGGCGTGCTGATGCGCTCCCGCCCCGAGGATGACGCCAAGGTCAATGCGCTGCGCGATGGCCATCTCGACGACTTCGGCAGCCGTTCCCACGCGCAGCACCACCGACAGTAGCGGATCCGCGTCCTGCAGCTGTTTAAGCACTGCAGGCAGCACGCTGGCGCCCGTGGCGGACACCGTGCCGATGATCAGTTGTTCGCGCCGGCGGTTCCCCAGGCTTTGCGCAAGCTTGTCGACGGCATCCAGCGCCGCCAGCGCATGCGTGATCTCCGGCAGCAAGGCTTGCCCCGCCGCCGTCAGCTCCAGCCGTCGGTGGCGCCGCGAAAACAACGTCGCCCCCAACCGGACTTCCAGCTCTTTGAGCATGGCGCTGGCACCCGGCTGCGTGAGGCTGCACGCCTCTGCGGCCTGGGTCACCGAACCCGTGCGGCAGATCGCGGCCACCAGCTCCATCTCGCGCGGACGTATAAGGGATTTCATATGAAACAGCATTGGCTATGTATTTGACCGTATGCTACTCGAGCTCCAAACTGGACCGATCCCAATCAGCTCGGCATCCATTTTGAAAGTCATTCAGATCAACGGCTACCACCTGGCTTATACACCCCGGGTGCCGCTCGGCAACGCGCGCACGTTCATGCGCAAACGCGAGTTTCTGGCGCTGGAAATCCGCACCGACAACGGGCTTCGGGGATGGGGGGAAGTCTTCTCCTCGCCGTGGGCCGCGGCGGTCTTGATCCAGCAGCAGCTTGGCCCGCTCGTGTGCGGCCGGTCTGCGCTCGATCACGGCGCGATCTACGCCGACCTGGTGCCGCGCATCGGCTATGACAAGCGCGGGCCGGCCATGATGGCCATCTCCGCATTGGACATGGCGTTGCATGACATCGCGGCCCGCGCACACGGAGTGAGCATCGCGCAGATGCTGGGCGGCGCGGTGAGGCGTGAACTGCCGTGCTACGCCAGCGGGCCATTCATTGCCGAGGGCGATGACCCCTATGGCAACTATCCCCGTGAGATCGAATCGCTGCTCAGCCAGGGATTCAAGGCGGTCAAGCCGCGCGCGGGTGTCTCTCCGCAGGCGGATGCCGTCATGGCGCAGCACGTGCGCGCGCTGATCGGCCCCGACGCTGACTTCATGCTCGACATGAACCAGGGCTACGGCACGGCGGCGGCGCGCCTGGCCGCTTCGCTGATTGAACCGGCGCGCCCGCTGTGGATCGAAGAGCCCGTCGCGCCGGAGAACCTGGACGGCTACGCCGCCACCGCCCAGGCAACTGCCTGCGCCATCGCCGGCGGAGAAGCCATTGGCAGCCTGGCCGGCTTCGACGCCTTCCTGCGCGCCGGCGCCGTCAGCGTGCTGCAACCGGACCTAGGCGTATGCGGCGGCTTCACAGGCTATCGCAAGGTCGCGGCCCTGGCGGAAAGCCGGGACATCGCCGTCATGCCGCATGCCTTCGGCACCGCCATCAACTTTCTGGCCTCGCTGCAGATCGCGGCGACACAGATGCCGACGCGCGGCGGCGCGTGGGCCAGCTATCCGTTCGTGGAGTACGACGTGACCGGCAATCCGCTCATCGCGCTGGCCGGCCCGGCGATTCAGTCCAACGGATCTGCGGCGCTACCCGACGGTCCTGGCCTCGGCATGGACTTCACGCCAGACCAGTTCGAACCTTGGACGGTGCGGCACTGGCGCATCGAACCCTGACGCGCCGCCTGCACGCCCCCAATCAAAACCAGAACAGGAGACAACATGCACAACCTCAATGGCAACCGCGCACGGCTGTCGCGCCGCCGCTTTTCTGCAATGCTTGCGGCGCTGGCCCTGCCAGCCGCGTTCGCGCCCCCCGTACATGCCGCTGACGCCTGGCCCAGCCAGCCGATCACGCTGATCGTGCCATTTCCACCTGGCGGCACCACCGACGTCACGGGGCGGATCCTGGCTCGCGCGCTGTCCACGCAGCTCGGCCAATCGGTCATCGTGGAAAACCGCGCGGGCGCCAGCGGCAATATCGGTTCGGCATTCGTCGCACGCGCCAAGCCGGACGGCTATACCTTGTTGATGTCCGGCGTGGGCACCCACGCGGCCAACGCTGCCCTGTACGCGTCCATGCCGTACGACCCGCTCAAGGACTTCACCCACATCAGCAGCATTACCTCCAGTCCGAACGTCATTGCCGTGAACCCCGAGTTTCCGGCCAAGACGCTCGCGGAACTGGTTAGCCTGCTTCGCCAATCGCCGGACAAATACAACTACGCCAGCCCGGGCGCCGGATCTTCCGGCAACCTCGCCTTCGAACTCCTGAAACAACGGTCCGACCTGAAGGTGCAGCACATCCCCTACAAGGGCGCCTCGCAGGCGGTGACCGATGTCATCGGCGGGCAGGTCCCCATCCTGGTCATGGTCGCTGACACCCTGGAGCCGCATGTCCGCGCGGGCAAGCTGCGCGTGCTGGCCTCGACCGGCGCCTCAAGAAGCCTGCTCTTTCCGGATCTGCCGACGGTCGCCGAATCCGGCTTTCCGGATTTCGACGCCGTGTCGTGGACGGGGCTGTCCGCGCCTGCAGGCCTGCCGGATGCCATACGCGACCGGCTGGCGCAGGCCACCCGGGCCGCACTGACCGACCCGGAAGTGGTCAAGCCGTTGAAGGCCACCGGCAACGCCGTCACCTTGCGCAGCCCGCAGGATTTCACCGCGTTCATTACCGGCGAGATCCAGAAATGGGCAACGGTCGCCAAAACCGCGGGGTTGAAGATGGACTGATGTGCGGTCTGTCGGCAGGTGCTGCATCTCGATTGCAGGAATGCGGCCCGCACAACAGACGCCTGTTGCGCGCAAGCCGCGCTGCGCCCGTCCCCTCAACCCAATTAATAGTATTTCTTATTCGCATTCGGTAGACTGCTGGACATCTTGCAATCTACCGACTCCCTTTCCCTCCCCGCGGTCGAGCAGCTCTATCGCCATCACCATGGCTGGCTGCAAGGCTGGCTGCATCGCAAGCTGGGCGACAGCGGCGACGCGGCCGATCTGGCGCAGGACACGTTCGTGCGGCTGATGGCCGCGCGCCGGCCGCCCGTGCTGCGCGAGGAGCCGCGCGCGCTGATCACGCATATTGCCAAGGGCCTGCTCGTCGACCATTGGCGCCGCCGCGCGGTGCAGCAGGCCTATCTGGACGCCATCGCGCACCTGCCCGAGCCGCAGGTGCCGTCTCCAGAAACGGGCCTCATGATCGTGCAGACGCTGGTGGCGATCGACGCCATGCTGCAGCGCCTGCCCGCTGCCACGCGCGAGATGTTCCTGCTGGCGCAACTGGACGGACTGACGCTGCAGGAAATCTCCCAACAAACTGGCAAACCCGTGATCACGGTCCGGCGCCATCTGCGCAAGGCCTTGATGGCGTGCATGACGGCCGCCGCATGAGCGCGCCGGGCGATCTATTGCTGGAGGAAGCCGCCGACTGGGTCATCCGGCTGCGCTACGAGACCGCCGACGCGGACACGCGGCGCGCGTTCGAACGCTGGCTGGCGCAGGGCGAGGCCCACACGCAGGCGTGGGCCCGCGCCGAACAGGTGCTGGGCGCATTCGAAGGCCTGCCCGCCCCCATCGGACATCGCGTGCTGCGCGCCACCCGCAAACGCCAGGGTCGCCGAGCCCTGCTGCGCGCGGCGCTGGGACTGGGCGTGCTCGCCCCGGCAGGCTGGATGGCATGGCGCGAGGCGCCCGCCTGGCGCGCCGACCTGCGCACCGCCGCAGGCGAACAACTGACACGCCAGCTCGACGACGGCACGCGGCTGGTGTTGAACAGCGGCAGCGCCGTCGACCTGCGCTACGGCAGCAGCGAGCGCCGTCTGGTGCTGGTAGCCGGCGAGGTGCTGGTGACCACCGGCCAGGAGCCCCTGCCCACCTACCGGCCCTTCGTGGTGCAGACCCCGCAGGGCGAGGTGCAGGCGCTGGGCACGCGCTTTTCGGTACGCGTCGTCGAGGACCACACCGAGGTCATGGTGTTCGAGCATGCGGTGCTGGCACGCCCGATCCATGGCACTCCCCTGCGCATCGACGCCGGGCAACGTGGCAGCTTCACCCTTGCCCAGACCGGCGCGCTGGCGCCGGTGGACGATGGCGCGGCGCTCTGGGAGCAAGGCATGCTGGTCGTGCGCGACCAGCGCCTGGCCGATGTGGTGGCCGAGCTGGCGCGCCATCGCCCGGGGTTTTTGCGCTGCGCCCCCGAGGTCGCCGACCTGCGGGTGTCCGGCGCGCTGTCGCTGCGGGATACCGATGCGGCGCTGCAAGCCTTGGCCGAACGCCTGCCCATCGCGGTGCAACGCGTCACCCGCTACTGGGTATCGGTCGGTCCGGCCGGCGCTTGAACGGCCGCGCGGGAAAAATATTTTGCGTCGAGGTGATCACTTTTTCGTTGTCGTGCGGAGTAGGAAGTAAGACCGCATCAAGGGGATGCGGGCGCTTCTTGCTTGACGATGAAAGGATGAAAGAGTGATGGCACGTGTACGCGCAGCGCGGGGCAGAGGATCCCGCAAGGCAATGATCTGGACGGCGCTCTGGTGCACGGCCATGGCAAGCGCCACCGCGGGCGCACAGTCCGCGGCCCAGACCGGCGCAGCGCCGGCCTCCCAGGTGCGCACCGTCGCAATCGGCGCAGGCTCGCTCGACGCCGTGCTGGCGCGCTACGCGGCCGCCGCTGGCGTGCAGATCGTCTACGACCCCGCCTGGCTCGCCGGCCGCCAAAGCCCAGGCATCTCGGGCGAGATGAACGTCCAGCAAGGCTTTGACCGCCTGCTCGCGGGCACCGGTTATCGCGCCGTGCCCAGCGCTGCCGGCACCTACGCGCTGCAGGCGATGCCGCAAGGCGGAATTACGCAACTGGCGCCCGTCACCGTCACCGGCGCGGCCGAGCGCGCCACCAGCGAAGGCACGGGCTCGTACACCAGCAATGCCGTCACCATCGGCAAAGGCACGCAGACACTCAAGGAAATTCCGCAGTCGGTGTCCGTCGTCACGCGCCAGCAGCTCGACGACCAGAACCTGAACAGCTTGTCGGACGCGATGCGCAACGTCACCGGCATGACCGTCGAAACGCTGTCCAGCGGCGGCAATATTTCCGGGTTCATCTCTCGCGGCTACTCGCTCGATTCGATCCAGGTGGACGGCATGCGCGCCCCGGCCGGCGCGGGCAACCTGTCGGCGGGCTTCGACCTTGCCATCTACGATCGCATTGAAGTGCTGCGCGGCCCCTCCGGGCTCTACCAAGGGACCGGCGAGCCCGGCGGCAGCGTGAATCTGGTGCGCAAGCGTCCCATGCAGGAATTCGCCTTTGGCGCCCAGGCCAGCGTCGGGTCGTGGGACTACTACCGTGCCGTGGCCGATCTGAGCACGCCGTTCGATAGCGAAGGCAAGGTCCGCGGCCGATTCATTGCCGCCTACGAAGACCGCGGGTCCTTCGTCGACCGCGTCAGTTCCGAGCGGCCCACGCTCTACGGCATCGTCGAGGCCGACCTGACACCCGCCACGACGCTGGCGGCGGGCATCACGCACCAACGGTCCCGCGTTACGCCGGCATTCGGCTTGCCCGCATACGCCGACGGCTCGCTGCTCGACGTGCGCCGCGGCACCAATCTCAGCGCCGAATGGAACCGCATCGAAGAAGAAACCACCGAGGTCTTTGCCGATCTGGAACACCGGCTGGATGGCGGCGGCTCCATGAAGGCAAGCGTCTTTCATCGCGACACCGACACCCCGACGCGCGTGACCACCTGGCCCAACCGCGCCGTCGATCCGGTCACCGGAGACACCAACCTCATCGCCTGGTCGTACCGCAACCACTGGAAAACCACGGGCGCGGATGCGCACGTGAACCTGCCGTTCGAGGCTTTCGGCCGCGAGCACAGCGTGCTCGTGGGCGCCGACTACAGCTATACGCGCAAGCAATTCAACTACGGCGGCGGCACGATCTTCCCGACCAACGTAAATGACCCGGTCATCGACATGCCACAGCCCGAGATGGAACAGGTCAACGGCAACGACGGCCGCACCAGCGAATTCGGCCTGTACACGCGCGCGAACATTCAAGCGACCGATCACCTGAAGGTCATCGCGGGCGCACGCCTGTCGTGGTGGAAGAACGACGCACGCAACGCCAACCAGTACTTCGGCGACTTCAGCCAGGCGACGACGCGCATCGACGCGCGCCCCTCTCCGTATGCCGGAGTGGTGTACGAACTGACGCCGCAGCTCTCCGCCTACGCCAGCTACACCAGCATCTTCCAGCCGCAGACCGAAATCGATGCGCAAGGCAGCACGCTGTCGCCGCGCGTGGGACGCCAGATCGAAACGGGCGTCAAAGGCGCATTCATGGACGGCGCGCTCAACGCCCATGCCGCCCTGTTCCAGATCGTGGACCGCAACCGGGCGATGAGCGACCTGAACAACCCGATGTACTCGGTGGCCGCGGGCAAGGTGCGCAGCCAGGGCTTCGAGACCGAGATCAGCGGATCGCCGTTGCCGAACTGGGACATCGTGGCCGGCTACGCCTACACGCAGACCAAATACCTGGAAGCGAGCCAAGCCCAGCAGGGACTGTCGTACAGCACAATCACCCCGCGTCACGCCATCAACCTCTGGACCCGCTACCGCTTCACCCAGCCGGCGCTGGAAGGCTTCAGCGTGGGCACGGGCGTGCGCTGGAACAGCGGCAACTACCTGCAAAGCGGCAACGTGCGTTGGGATCAGGGAAGCTATGCGCTCGTCTCGGCCCAGATCGGCTATCGATACAACCGCCACGTCGAAGGCACGCTCACCGTCGACAATCTGTTTGACCGCAAGTATTACGAAAAGCTTGGCGGCGCCTCGCGGCAAAACTACTACGGCCAGCCGCGCAGCGTGATGCTGACGGTGCGGTATCAGTATTGAGGCAGGGCGGCGGGCGGATGTGCTGAACATCCGCCCTGCCGCACCTCGCTACCCTTCGGCGACCGCCGTTTCCCGCGCCTGTGCTTCGGGCGCGTCGTCGCCGGGGGGCAGGGCCAGGATGCGGTAGCAGATCGACATCGTCGTCACGGAGATCACGGTGGTCACCAGCATCATCAACGCGCCGTAGAGATAGGAGCCAACACCCGGTCCGTGCGGCATCCGCAGCAGATAGCTCCTGACCGCTTCCATCAAGAGCAGCAGCGGAATGGGCAGCAACGACACAGCCAGAAATCGCCACTTGTTGCCGCGGGTCAATGCAGTGATGCGCCGAACGTCCACGGTTCCCGTCAGTGCAGCTTGCGGCAGGGCCAGAAAGAAATGCCCCACGAAGTACGCCGGCAACAGCATCAGGACCAGCTGCAGCGCGTTGCCCAGCGGGGACACGCCCTCCGGGCCAGACATCAACGCGGCGACCACGATCTGCGCGATCGACAGGACGAACACAGAGGCTGAAAGGATCACCGCAACGATGAAGTACATCCGTTCTGGTTTGCCCGTGGCAATGCCTGCGCGGGCGTACTCGTTCAGCAGGATGCGGCGATGCCATGCGACTGCCAGCATCACCGGACACGCCGTGGTCACGAGCCATCCCGCCAGTTGCAGCAGCATGCTATGCCGCGCAACCGCCATCTGGTCCAGGTAAACGCCCAGGCAAACGCCGACGATCAGGATGGCCACCAGTTGCGGCGCCATTGCGAGTGTGCGCCCGCCATGGTCTCCCAAGTAGTCGAAGGTTTCGCGGATGACCCGCCATACCGGTAGTTTCTGCTGCACGCGATGCTCCCGCTTTTTTTCTGTCCGGCGCGATGCCGGAACCGCCGCGCCGTGGCGCGCAGCGGTCTGTGGATGTGTATATACCGGCTAAGTAACGGCCATCTTGACCCACATCTAAAGTGCCATGCGTCGGGCATGCCCCGGCGAGGCACTAGAATCTCCGCTCCACGTCCCCTCCTGTCCGGCCTTGACGCCGGCCGCTGGTATCCCCATGGCCCACGAGCCCGCAACGCCAACGCCGAAGGCAGACAAGCTGCTTTCCCTATCCCAGGCCCTGCAGCAGGCCCACGCCCACTGGAACGCCGGCCAGGCAAACCAGGCCGAGATCCTGTGCCGCCGCATCCTCGACGCATCGCCCGGACAGGCGGATGCGTCGCAGCTCCTGGGCCTGATCGCGCACGCCTACGGCCAGCCGGCGCTCGCGCTGGATCTGCTGCGTCAGGCATGCCGGACAGACGCCGCGCCCGCGGTCTACTTTGGCAACCTGGCCGAAGTCTGCCGGCAGCAGGGCCTGCTCGCAGAAGGCGAAGCGGCCGCGCGGCAAGCCACGAAGCAGGACCCCGGGCTGGTCATGGCGTGGAACAATCTGGGGATCATCCTGCAAGAGGCCGGACGCGACGCCGAAAGCGTCAATTGTCTTGAGCGGGTGGCGGAACTTCAGCCGCACAGCCCGAAAGCGCTCAACAACCTCGGCAACGCATATGTAGGCGTGAATCGCCTGGACGAGGCGCGCCGGCTGTACGTCCAGGCGCTCGCATTGCAAAGCGACTACGCCGAAGGACACAGCAACCTCGCCTTCGTGCTGGGTGAGCTGGGTGACTACGATGCGGCGGCCGATGCGGCGCATCGCGCCATCGCGTGCAACCCGCGCCTGATGAACGCCTACATCAATCTCGCGGGCATCGAAGCGGCGCGGTCGCGGCCTCGCGAAGCGCTGCAGTGGACCGAAGCGCTGTTGACCTTCGCGCCCAACCATCCGCAGGCGCTTGAACTGCGCACGCGCCTGCGGACGGCATGCGGCGCGCAGGCTGCAGCAGCCGAGACGCCAGCGACGTCAGCGGACACGGCATCAGTCGGGGCGCACCCGGCCGCAATGACAGCCCCAGCCGCAGCGCAGGCGCAAGACCTGCACGACTTGGCGCACCGCGTCCGCGCGTTGCTGACTGCGCGGCAGCACGCCGACGCCGAGCGTCTGCTGCGCGAGAACATGGACCCGCGCGGCGCGCCCGCCGCACTATGGCGGCTTCTCGGCCTGACGGTGAAATTTCAAGGGCGCGTTCAGGAAGCCGCTGAGATTCAGGCCATGCTCGCGACAGCCATGCCCGGCAACCTGTCCGCCCGATTCGACCTGGCCGAAACGCGCTTGCTGCAAGGGGATTTCGAGCGCGGCTGGACGGAATACCGTTGGCGCTACAGCCTTTCCCATACCGCGGCGATGGACCGCAAGGTGCAGCGGCCGCGCTGGGACGGCAGCCGCATCGATGGCCAGACGCTGCTCATTCATGACGAGCAGGGGTACGGCGACACGCTGCAATTCATGCGCCTGATCGACGCGGCCCGGACCCGCAGCGGCGCGCGCGTCGTGCTGGAAGTCCATCCCGACCTGCTGTCCTTTGCCCGGCGCCTCGTCGGCCCGGACGCCTTCCCGCGCGGACAGATACCCCCGCCGTTCGACCAGCACTGCGAACTGATGTCCCTGCCCATGGCGATCGGCCTGCGCATGGCCGACCTGCCGGGCCAGGTCGGCTACCTGTCGGCCGATGCGGCCCGCGTCGAGAAATGGCGCAAGCGGCTGGCCGGCTTGCCACGGCCATGGGTGGCGCTTGCCTGGGCAGGCAGACCCACGCATTCGAACGACGCCAACCGGTCTCTTGCCTTGGCGGATATGGTGCCCCTCGCCGTGCCCGGCATCACGTACCTGGCCATCCAGAAAGGCCCTGCCGCGGCCCAGGCCGCCACGGCCCCGGCCGGCATGAACATCGTGCCGCTGGATGCCGAGATCGCCGACTTCGAGGACACCGCCGCGATCCTGTCCCTGGCCGATCTGCTCGTCTCGGTCGACTCCTCGCCCGTGCATCTGGCCGGCGCATTGAATCGGCCCGCCTGGGTGCTGCTGCCTTTCCTGCCCGACTGGCGCTGGCTGTTGCAGCGGTCCGACTCCCCCTGGTATCCGTCGCTGCAATTGTTTCGCCAGCCCGCGCCGGGCGATTGGAAGCGGGTCATGCACGACGTGGGGCAGGCGCTGGCCACCCGGTTTCACCGCGGCCAGGCATGAACATGCGGGCGCAACCGGCGCCCAAGCCGGCGCGCCCGAAGTATCAACCGGAAAAAGGCCTGAATTTCGGCATTATTGCGGCCTTTGAGACCGCGGCATCGCCAGTAATGTGCGGGGTGAGATAGTACGCCCCAGCAAAAGGCCGCCTGTCTAGCCTCATACCCTGGCACCGGCCGCGCGGATAGTCCATAGCTCCAACGGTTGCCGCACATTCCAACCGAAATCGCCCCAGGCGGGAGCTTGCCTTGAAGCTGAAACACCGAAAAAAACGTACACCTTCTTTTCCCGTGGCATCCGCGCGAGCCGGCTCGAGGGCGGCGCCTGCCCGGTCGACGCAAATTCTGTCGGGTGTTTCCCTCGTGGCCGCCAGCCTGCTTCCCGGCATGGTCCATGCCGCGGGGTGCGTCGCGCTTAACTACTCGGGCAACTCGACCGTTGTAGGCGCCGTTGATTGCATCGATTGGACGAAAGGCAACATTACGATCACGGGTTTTGGAAGCCTTTCCGGCACCGACATCGGTCTGCACGCCGCCAACACCACCCCTGGCTCCTTACTGACGAACTCCGGCACCATCGTTGGCACACTGGCGGGCCTGCAGAACGACGGCGTTCTGGATCAGGTGCAAAACAATGGCTTGATCTGGTCCACCGGAACGGGCGTCACCGTGGCCGGCATTCGGAATACAGGGTCCGGAAGCATCACCAGCGTGGTCAACAACACGGGCGGCTCCATCGCCGGCGCACGTGCGGGGATCTTCAATGAGGGCAGCATCGCCACGATCAGCAATGCCGGGATGATCAACAGCAACAGTTCCTCCGGCGGGACGGTTGCAGCCATCTGGAACGATGGCGGAACGATCGGCAACCTGACCAACACCGGCACCTTGCAAAGCGCCAACATCGGCGGTGTCCTCTCTGGTTTCGGTGTGGTCACCGAAAACGGCGCCATCGAAACGCTGACGAACACCGGAACCATTGCCGGCATGGTGGGCATGCTGGTGCAGGGCAGCGGCCGGGTGGGCGCGCTGACCAATTCCGGGACCATCTCGGGCGACATCGCAGGCATCTTCATGGAGGCCAGCACGGCCGGCACCATCACCAACACGGGCCTGATCGTGGGTGCCCCCGGCAGTGCCATGGGCGGGACGATCGGTACCGGGATCAACCTTTCCCGCGCCAGCAACGTGAGCCTGCTCGCCAACAGCGGCACCATCACCGGCGGGGGTGCGGCGATCCAGCTCGATAGCGACAGCAGGATCAGTACGATAACCAACAGCGGTCTCATCGCGGGCGACGTGACCTCCAGCAGCACCATGGCCCTCGGCATCTCCGGCGGCAGGGGCAACGTCGTTGGCACCCTCACCGGCGCGAGCGGCGGTCTCGGCGTGGCCGACAAAGGCGTCATCAAGGTGACGGGTGCGAACCTGTTTTTTTCGGGCGGCAACCTGTTGCTGAACGATGACATCGCTGCGGCGGGCCGTTCCGTCAACAACTACGGCGCCACCCTTCAGATCAACAATCCCATCACCGTCACGGGCAACTACTCGCAGACCGGCGGTGGACTGGCCTTCAATGTCGTCGACACCAGCAGCTACGGCTACATGGATGTGAACGGCTCGGCAGCCATCAGCGGCGCCGCGATCAGCCTGGCCGGCACCGGGTTGGCGTTCGGTCAATCCTATACCGTCGTGCGTCCGACTGGCTCCAGCACCTACAACGACAACACGGCCTTCGTCTCCGTCAACAACGGCCTGCTCGCACGGCTGAGCAATGTGAACGGCGCGCTGACCGTGACACTCCTCCCCGACCCCAGCACCCACTACTGGGACGGCGCCAACACCACGCCGGACGGCACCATTGCCGGCGGCTCCGGCACCTGGACGGCGAACGGCACAAACTGGACCTCGACCGACGGCACCACCAACTACGAGCTCGACCAGACCTATGTGCGCCCCGTGTTCAGCGGGAAGGCGGGTACGGTGACGGTCGATGGCAGCCAAGGTGCAATCGCGGTAAACGGCATGCAGTTCTCCACAGACGGCTACCGCGTCACCGGCGACGACATCGGGCTGGCGGCGGCCTCCTCGGCCGTTGAAGTCGATGCCAATGCCACCGCCATCATCGATTCCAGACTGACCGGGACCGGCGCGCTGGCCAAGACCGGCAGCGGCATGCTGATCCTGAACGGCGTGAACACCTACTCGGGCGGCACCTCGGTGTCCGCGGGCACGCTGGAGATCGGCGATGCCGCCCACCCCACCGCCAGCATCCTGGGCGACGTTGCCGTCGGCAACGCCGGCACGCTGCGCGGACATGGCTCAATCGGCGGCAATGTGACCAACGACGGCATCGTGCGCCCGGGCGGCTCCATCGGCACGCTGACGGTCCTGGGCAACTACACGCAGTCCCCCACCGGCACGCTGTTCATCGACGTCAGCCCCACGGCCGCTTCGCAACTGAAGGTGGGCGGCACTGCCACCCTCGCCGGCACGCTGAACGTGCTGTACGGCCCCGGCACCTACAGCGCAACGTCCTTCCGCATCGTCGACGCGGCAAGCGTCACCGGCCGGTTCGCTTCCGTCACGAGCAACGCGCCGGCAGAACTGGCGCAGAGCGTGCAGAGCCTGGCCGACGGCAGCACCCTCACGCTGGCCGCCGTTGTCAGCGACGGCGGCGATCCGGTCGTCATCGCCCCCACCAACGCCTCGATCTTCGGCGCTGTCGCCTCGGCCGCCATCCGCGAAGGCCAACGTGTGAACGACACGCTGCTCGCGCGGCTGGGCCAGGACTGCGCCGACGCCGCGACAGACGCCAATTGCGCACGCCCGGGCCGCCAGGCGTGGGCCCAGATCGTCTCCAATACCGCGAACGTGCGCGGCAACGATGAGGCCTCCAGCTACAAGGATCGCCATTACGGCTTTCTGGCCGGCCTGGATCAGCAGGTTGGCGCATGGACGGTCGGCGTCGCGGGCGGCTACAGCCACGTCGACGTGACCGAGGATGAGGCAACCGGCAAGATCGACACCCTGCGCATCGCAGGCTACGGCAGCCGCCGCGTGGGCGCCGTCACCATCGCCGCGACGGTTGGCGCCGCCTACGACTTCCTCCAGACGCGCCGGTCCTTCCCCGGCCCGGGCAAGGCCCGGGGCGACTCGGACGGCCAGGAAATCACGGCCGGCCTGCAAGCCAGCCTGCCGCTGGCTGCGGGACCCGTCACGATCACGCCCCGTCTCGGCCTGCGCTATCAGTACCTGCATACCGAACGCTTCAGCGAAACGGGCTCGACCAGCCAGAACCTGGATGTCGGCGCCCAGGACTTCAACAGCTTGCAGCCTTACGCGCAACTCGCCGTGGGCCTGCCCTTCAACATGAAGTCGGACAAGCCTGCCCTTGTCGAAGCCCGCGTCGGTTACGCCTACGAAACCCTCGACACCAACCGTAATTACCGCGCGACAGCGAGCGACGGCACCGGCTTCACGCTGCCCGGCGTGGCGCCTTCGCGCGGCATGTTCTCTGCGGGCCTGGGCCTGACGCTGCCCGTCAGCAAGGCCCTAGACCTGACCGCCAGCTACGACCGCCTGTTCGACACCGGCAACGTGTCGGGACAGACGTTCCAGTTGCAAGCGTCGTACCGGTTCTAAAGCGCGGCGGCATTCGGGATTTCAGCCGCCCCGGCAAGCAACAAGGCCCACGCAATTGCGTGGGCCTTGTTGCTTTGAACTCAGGCAAATTCCCGCTTCGCCGTCCGCCGGCTCCGTCGGCGATACCACCACGTCAGCCCTGCCCATATGAGCGCCCACGCACCCAGAATCGCGGCATAGAACGGCCAGAAAATGAAGGCGGAAACGTCATCCCACCCCGGCGCCGTACGCTTCAACCCGATGGGCGCGCTGATCTCCAGTTCGATCTGCTCGCCTTGAAGCGCTGGTCCAACCTCTTCCACCGTGAAGGTCAGATCCGACGCCCCCTTCGCCAGCATCGGAAATCCCGGCGCGGTCTCAAGCTGCGCGCCGTCGGCATGGCTTTCAGGCCAGAGCTTGCGATAGAAATGCGTGGCGCTGGAGCCACTGCGCGGCGCCGCGCTCACCACGATGTCCAGCCCCTTGCCATCGCGCACGCGGATTCGCACCGGCTCTCCGGGATTAACGTTGCGCGGCTTCGCGTCCGGCGCACCGATGCGCGTCGCGGGATCTCCCAGTTCAGGTCGGTCCCGGCCCATCGGACCACCGAATCGCGCCTCCATCCACAGCGGCGCTTCGCGGATGCGGTAAACCTCGGCCCGCGCCGTCTGGCCGGCCGTCAGCATGATCGGCGTCAGCGTCGCGTCGGCGGATGGTATGTAACGCCCCATACCAAATGCGAACCACCCCATGGCGGTCAGCCAAAGCCCCCAACCCACCGCCAACGACATTTTGAAAATCGCGCGCCACATATCAAGACTTCCCGGATTTGCGAGCGTCACAGCGTACCCGATCTGAAGCGGGCAGTTTGACGCGCAGAGGCGGGCTGAATGCAGACGAGCCCGGCTGCATGCAGACAAGCCCGGCGCCCCACGCATCAAAACGGCACCATGACCTTCAACGTCCCGCTATTGCTGCGCACCCGCTCCGAAAACTGGCCGTCGTACTGCAGCCGGAAGTCCACGCCCCCTGCCCGCGCCACATGCAGGCCAGCGCCCACCTTACCCACGACGTTGTCGATGGGCAGCGACGTGTCGAACGATCCCGTGCCGGCCGGCGCGCCGCGCAGGCGTGCAGTCGACGTCCAATCATCCTTGGACAGAAACGACACGCCGGCATACACGAACGGCCGCAGGATGGCGCCGTTGGGCAGCTCGGCGCGACCGCCGAATTCGATCATCGGCGACAGCCCCAGGATGAACTGGTCGCTGCTGTCGACCGACAGGGCCAGCGGATTCGAGCCGGACTCCTTGTATCCCGGCATGCGGGTATAGCTGGCATCGAAGTCCAGGTAGGGCTTCACATACATCTTGTCGAACGCGAACGTGCGCGCGGCGCGCAGACGGGCGTTGAAGCCATAGACATCGGGACGGCTGGTCAGCGTGTCCTGGTATCCCGCGATGCCGATGTTGCGATCCATGTGATAGCCGCCGTAGCCGCCGCCCACCGCCGCCGAGAATACCCACTGGCCTTGCTCGCGCTTGACCACCGCGCCGACGTAGCCGCTGTCGCCATTGCCGCGCACGCCGCCGTCGGAAGCGCGTACCTTGCTGTTTTCGTAGGCCATCGAGCCGCCGACGAACCAGCCCGGGCTGACTTCACGCTGGCCGCCGAACTGATAGGTCACCGTGTCGTAGTCAAAGCCCGCCGTGCCCTTGCTGCCGTCCTGGTTGGTGTAGCGGCCCGTGACCTGGCCCCAGAAGCAGTTCTGCTCGCCGGTAAAGGCATCGACGCCGGTGAACGTGGGGCAAGACATCATCGCGCCGGTGAATTGCCCCAGGTTGGCGGCCGACTGCACCGCCGGGGCGGCCGTCACGCCCGGCGACAGGCTGGCCACGCTATCCCGGTAAGCGCCCGCGCCCTGGCGCGATATCTGGTCCAACTGCCCGAACAGCGGCGCCAGCGCGGCATTGCCGCCGGCATCCCAGATGCGCTGAAGCTGAGCCGCGACCTGCCGCTGGTTGGACTTCAGGCCCATCGACGGCGCATTGAAGTCCGCCCCCGCCACGCGGATGCGCGTGGTCTGGCCGACCTGGCGGGTGGCGTAATCGAAGACCGGACTGTCCACGGCATCCACGCTGCCTTGGGAATCGCCTTGCACCGTCAGCACCGTCAACTCGCGGTCCGGCAGCAGCGCGGCGGCAAGCACGTCGACCTTGCCGTTCAGATCGCCGTTGCCCTGCACCACCATCTGCGACGCGCGCATCTGGTCGAAATCCACGTCGGCGCGCAGGACGCCGCTTCGCGACTGCTTGAAATCGCCGCTGACGGTCAGGGTCTGGAACTGGCCCGGCGAGCCGATCACCACCAGTCCCGAGTTGGTGACGTTGGCCTGGTAAGCCACCGCCGCGTCGACCACACCGCCCGACTGCACGATGTAGTTGCAGGCGTCATAGGAATCCGTGTTGCCGCAATACACGTTGCCGGAGACGGTGCCGTAGACGTTGAAGGTGAGGAAGGATCCGGCCGCCGTGGAGGAATCGCCATTGAACGTCAGCGCCGTGTTGGACAACGCACTGAGCGAACCGCCCGCATTGACGTTCACCACGTTGTTGCGCCCGCCCAGTATCCACACGCCTTTGCCGCTGTTCGTGCCGCCCGCCACGCTGCCGTTGATATTGACCGTGACGCTCTGTTCGCTTTGACCGCCCTGGCTCTGCGCCATGATGCCGGTCGAGTCCGGCCCCGTGGCGCTCAGTGTCCCGCTCTGGTTGACGGTCACGCTGCCTGCATTGCCCGTGCTGCCGCCCACCGACCCGGCAAAGCCGCCTTGCGGTCCGCCGGCCAGCCCGCCCCCGCCACCGATTGACTGCGCGATGATGCCGTAGGAATTGGCGCCCGACGTCGAAAGCCGTCCGCTGTAGGACACCGACACGTTGCCGGCGGTACCGGAACTGAATGCGGTGGGCAGGAACCCGGCCGAGTTCGTGGTGATGAGTTTCGTCGTGTCGCCCAGGATGCCGCCGCCGTCCGCAATGGACTGCGCCACGACGCCGTGCGCGCCAGCGCCATGCGTGTTCAGGGTGTACTGCAGATCCAGGTTTACCGCGCCGCTGTTGGCATTGCCGCCGCCCAGCACCGTCGCGCCCACGCCGGTCGCCGTGCCGGACGACACGATCCCGCCGCCGCCGCCGATCGACTGCGCGATGACGCCGATGGCCCGGTCGCCATAGGTGTTCAGGTTCAGGCCGGTGGACGCGTTGATCGAACCGCCCGCACCGCCAAGGCCGTTGCTGCCCGCGTGCAGGCTGAACTGCTGGCTGCCGGGATTGGCGGCCGATGCCGTGCTGCCGGCCATCGCAATGCCGCCGCCGCCCCCGATCGACTGCAACACGAGTCCGTGCGCGCTGTCGCCGGTGGTCTGGATGGAAGCATAGCTGCCGCTGGTCACCGTGATGCCGCCACCCGATCCTCCACCGCCACCCGTGGCCCCGACGCGCAGCGAGCCATGCGCCAACGGCGATCCGGTGGCGCCCATGCCGCCGCCGCCGCCGATGGACTGCATGACGATGCCCATGGCGCCATAGCCGGCCGTGTTGAAGCTGTTGGTGCCGTTGCCGTTCAGGAACGCCACGATGCTGTTGCCCGCACCGCCGCTTCCGCCCGAACCGCCCACGGAAATCGACACGTTGGACGAAGAGATGCTTGAAGACGCGGTCGATGCGCCGCCGGACCCGCCACCGCCACCGATGGATTGCAGCACCGCAGCGTCTGCGTAGTCCCCGAACGTGTTCGTGGAAGCGCCGATGCTCGCGGCGTTGGAAGTGGTTCCAATCGCGCCGCCATTGCCCCCGGCGCCGCCGTTGCCGCCCACTGACACGTTGAACTGATACGTCGTGCCGGAATCGTCCAGCGATTCCGACGAATTGTTCTCGCTGGTTCCGCCGACCGCACCGCCCAGGCCTCCCGAGCCGCCAATGCTTTGCACCAGCAGACCGTCCGCATCCGCCCCATGGGTGGTGACGTTGCCATCGCTGTTCAGGTTGATCGAGCCACCGTAGCCGCCGCCGGAACCGCCACGACCGACGGACACGGTGCCTCTGACATCGGTCGAGCCGTCTTCGCTTTCGCTATTGACGGCGAGGCCCACCTGACCGCCTTGCGATGCGCCGCCACCGCCACCAATGGACTGCACCAACACCGCGCGCGCGCCGTCGCCGTGCGTGACGATCGTGCTGGCGGGATCGACGGTGAGCGCCGCCGTGCCGCCCTGCCCGCCCGCGCCGCCGCTGCCGCCCACGTTCGCCGTGATGGATACGTTGGCGTCCACATTGGGACTGCGGCCTGTGGCCGAGCCCACGCCGCCCGCGCCCCCGCCGCCGCCGATGCTTTGCACCACCAGCGCATTCGCGGAGTCGCCCCACGTGGTGATGGTGCTGCCCGCCAGGCTGAGCGTGGCGTTGCCGCCGTAACTGCCGGACCCGCCGCTGCCGCCCACCGTCGATTGCACGGTGCCGCCCACGGAGTCGCCCGTGCCGACCAGCGTCGACAGCGCCGAGGCGCTGCCGCCCAGGCCGCCGCCGCCGCCGATGGATTGCACCAGGACGCCCTGCGAGTTGGCGCCGTAGGTCGTCAAAATTGAGTTGTTGATGGCCGAGGACGCCGTGCCGCCCGCGCCGCCGCTTGCCCCGGAGCCGCCCATCGCAAAGGTCACCGCAACGCCGAACGACGCATCCTCGTCCGGCACGGCGATCGCCAAGGCTTTCGCCACGGAGGCGCCGCCCGCTCCGCCCCCGCCGCCGATGGACTGCACGACCACGCCGTGCGCGTCGCCATTGGCGGTGCCCGACGATCCGGTCGTCAGGCTTGCGTTGGATACATTGCCCGCTGCGGTGCCGCCCGCGCCCCCGCTTCCGCCGATGCCACCCACTGCGACCGACATGGCAAACCCGACGCTGGCGTCGTAGGAAGACGCGGCGCCGCCGGTCCCGCCGCCGCCGCCGATGGATTGCGACACGATGCCGTAGGCATGATCGCCGCTTGTGTTCAGGGTGTAGCCGTTCAGACCCACGGTGGACGCGCCGCCGTTACCGCCGCCGCCGCCCTGGCCGCCGATGACGGCGACCCCGCTTGCCGCACCGCCGTCCCCACCGCCGCCACCGATGGACTGACCCAGCATCCCGATCGAGCCCGCCCCGCTGGTGGTCAGCGCACCGGACTGGCTGACGTTGACCGTGCCGCCGGACACCGCGGTGCCGCCCGCGCCGCCCAACGCGACGATGCCGCTGCTGACGCCCGCCGTTCCGCCGCCGCCGCCGATGGCCTGCGCCGAAATCCCGTGCGACGACTGCCCGGTCGTCGAGATGGACGACTGGCTGTTGATCGTGACCGAGCCGCTGGCCCCGCCGATGCCGGCATTCGCACCCGCGTTGCCGAACAGTTCGAAGTTGGCCGTGGTGGCGCCACCAATGCCGCCCATCGACTGGCCGAGAATGCCGATGGAGTAATCGTTCAACGTCTGAATGGAACCGCCGGTCGTCGTGACCGTGACTGCGCCGCCCGCGCCGCCGCTGCCGGCATTCTCGGGCGTGAAGTCGATGATGCCGCTGCTGGTTTCGACGCCGCCGCCCGCACCGCCCAGGCTGCTGGCCGAAATGCCGGTGGACTGCAAACCATTGGTCCGGATGCTGGCATTGCCATTCATGGCGACGCTCACCGTGCCGCCATTGCCGCCGACCGCGCCATTGCTGTCCTCGCGGCCCGCGCCGCCGTTGCCGCCTTGCGTGATGACGCTGACGCCGGGGATGTAGTTGCCGGAGGTTGTGATCGACGATCCGCTGTTGAGCGTGACGCTGGTCGTGGTGCCCCCATTGCCGCCACCGTATCCGCCGACCTCGCCGCTGGTGTTGGTGATCGTCTGCGGACCCATCCCCCCATTGCCGCCGAGCCCGATGACGACAATTCCGCCGGACACCTGCGACAGGCTGGCGGGTTGGACCGTTGACGAGCTCGCCACGGATACCTGTCCGTTGTTCACGACCGTCATCGCGCCGAACTGGCCGCCGGTGCCGCCGTTGTCGCTGCCGTCCTCGGACGTCATGCCGTTGCCGCCCTGGCTCAGCACAGACAGGCCGCGCACGCTGCTCAGGGCCGACCCGCTGACATTCACGGATACGTTGCCGCTATTGGTGATGATCGTAGGGTTCGAGGCATTGGCCGTTCCGGCGCTGGCGCCGCTGCCGTTGGCATGCCCTCCATCGCCGCCGATGGATTCGGCGCCGATGCCCCACGCATAGCGCCCCGCGGATCCGCTGACCGAGACCGTGCCCGTGTTGCTGATATTGACGATATTGCTGTTGCCGCCACCGCCGCCGTTCTGATCCCCCGTCGCCGCGCTGTCCTGATTTCCGCCCACCGCGCCGATGCTGGCGCCGTAGAGGCCGACGCCTCCATATGGCAGGTACGACACACTGACGTTGCCGCTATTCGTGATCGTCACGGCGGAACCGTCGCCCCCCCGGCCGCCGTTGCCCCCGCCGATCACCGTCTCATTGGCATTGGCGCCAATGCCGCCGACCGACGCGCCATAGATGCCGAACTGCGCGCCCGAATCGGCCCAGATCCCAGGCCCGCTGCCCTGGGTGCTGGACGTCGGCGAGTTCTGCACCGTGATCGTCCCGCCGTTGTTGTTGACGGTGATGGTGCCGCCGTTACCGCCATTCGTCGCATTGTTGCTGGTATCGCTGGATCCCTCGCCGCCCGTCAGGCGAACAAAGATGCCACCCTGCGGGGCGCTGGGCTGCAACACCGCGCCGTTGTTGATCACCGTGTAGTTGCCGCCATAGCCGCCGACGTTGTCGCCGGTGCCGGCGCTGGCGGTATTGACCACGCTGACCTGCGCGCCGGCCCCGCCCTGGCTGGACGAAATGGTGCAGGTGGTGGAATTGGAGGGGTTGGTGTCGACCGATGGGCAACTCAGCGCCGCGGCCGCCGGTTGCACCATGACAAGTCCCACGGCCGTGACGGAGAGCATCTCGCGCCAATCTGGCGGACGCAGCAGCGAACGGCGCGGTTCGAGGCCCCCCAATGCAGCGGCTCTGGCTCGCAAAGGTCGCTTTGCAGTCGGCTTGCCCATCGTCATCCCCTCGGCGCAAACCCGTAACAACGGGCCGCATAAGTTTTCTGATTCTTTCGGCTTCGGGATTTTTACCAGGGACGCGTGCCTTTGCACAGCAATGTTGCACTTCGGTCAGGATGCTGCCGGGGCGGCGCCAACGCATTGGTGCGCGCCAACAACGGTGGCCTTAACGGCAAGGAAACGAACGCGCCAGCGCCTCGCCAACCAGCGGTCCGGCGTTCGTTTTCAGACGGCTGGCTGGCAGCGCAGTCAGATAGCTGTGCACCCTGTCCTTCAACTCATGCGGCAGGACACCCGTTCGGGTGCACCAAAGCGTTCCTTGCGTCTGATCGGCAATCCCGCTCACATAGGCCTGCGCATACGCCGACGAGAACTGGCGGCCCAGCGAGGCATCGCGAATCTCCGACGGCATTTTTCCTTCCATGGCGGCGATCAGATCGGCGCCGGAAAAATGCCAGGTCCGGACTTCCTGCGCCTGGCTTGCCACCGAGGCAGACAGCATGCAGATCAGTGCCACGCGTCTCATTGTCTTCGTTCCTATTCGCCACGACATGGGCAATGGAGCGAAGGATAGCGCAGGCGGGAAGGCGGCCGCGCCTGCCCGTCCGCCATCACCGCTCGCAACGCTGCGGTACCTTGCGCGGCGCTTCCGTGTAACCCAACGCCATCACCCTGCTCAGCAGATCGGCATAGACCGCATCGTCCAGGCACGGCACCCGGGCCATGATCCAGACGTAATCGCGCTTGGAGCGGCCAACGATGGTGATCTGGTACGACTCGTCCAGATAGGCGATGACGTACTCGGCCTTGATGGGCCAGATGAACTGCATGCCCCACACCGCATTGCCGGTGCCGGGCCGCACGGTGGCCACCGGGTGCATGGTGTCGATGGGCGCCTCGAAGCTGCCATCGCGGTAGCGGAAATCCGTCTGCACCCGGCCGTCCGGCAGCAGCCGATAGCTTTCCACGGCGTCGTACGCGTTGCGCTCGGGCCAACTGGGAATGTGGGCGATTACATACCAGTCGCCCATGAAACGGTTCAGGTCCACGTGAGCCACCGGCGGCATGGGCGGCGGCGACGCGCAGCCGGCCAGCAGGGCCGTCACGCCAATACACAGGTTTCGCAACATGATGGTTCTCCTCAAGGCCGCGTGTAGCGATAGTGCGCCACGCCCCACTGCTGGCCGTCGTCATAGCCAAAGAGCTCGGCGCAGGCCATCCAGAACATGCGCCAGCGCTGGTGCCACAAGCGGGCCAAGGACGGGCCGTAAGCGTCTGCCAACGCCGCCCGCGCCGTTTCCCGGCGCGCGTCCTGGTTGGCCAGCCAGTGGTTGGCGGTGCGGGCGTAATGCGTGCCGTCGAGAAACCAGCGCTCCTCAAGTCGCAGGTCTTGCTGGAAGTGCAGCAACGTCTGCGCCGACGGCATGATGCCGCCAGTAAAAAAGTGCCGTCCCATCCAGTTGCCGGCGCCGTCGGTCTCGAACGGATAGGCGCGCTCGCGGTGCGCGAAGATGTGCACGAACAGCTTGCCGCCGGGCCGCAGCCACTGCGCAATGCGTGCCATCAGGTCCTGGTAGTTGCGCATGTGCTCGAACATTTCCACCGAAACGCAGCGGTCGAAGGCGGCGGCAGGCAGCGCCAGCACGTTGACATCGCAGGTCACGACGCGCACGTGCGACCAGCCGCGCTCCCGGCAGCGCGCCTCGATGTGCTGGCGCTGGGTGGCCGAGTTCGACACCGCGGTGATGCGTGCATTGGGAAAGCGCTCGGCCATCCACAGCGTCAGCGAGCCCCAGCCGCAACCCAGCTCCAGGATGTCCTGGCCGTCAGCCAGCTCGGCGCGCTCGCCATACAGGCGCAGCATGGCGGTTTCGGCCTGGTCCAGCGTTTCGCTGCCCGTCGGGTAAAGGCAACTTGAATATTTCATGCGCGCGCCCAGGCAAAGCTGAAAGAACGCGGTCGGCAATTCGTAGTGCTGGGCGTTTGCGGCATCGGTGTGGATGGCGACGGCGCTGGTGCGCAGGCCGGCGATAAGCTGGCGGTCGCTCTCGGTCCAGGCCTCGATGCCGCCGGCGTATTCCTGCGCCAGACGCTCGGCGCAGAGGCGCCGCATGCCCAGGCGCAGCAACCCATCGGGCAGCAGGCCGCGTTCGGCCAGGCCGAGCAGACCGGGCGCGGGGCGGTCGGTGGGCAACGGAGTGTCGTGCAGCGTCGCGGTCGTCATGGCATACCTCGTCAGGATTTCGGGAACCAGGGAAAGAACGCCGGCGTGCGGCGTTGGTAGTCGCGATAGTCGTCGCCGCGCGTGCGCAGCGCCTGTTGCTCGGTGAACGGAATGCCGCTGATCCAGCGCAGAAATACATACATCAGCACCGGCCCCAGCCACGACAACCATGCCAGCGGCGATCCCCACGCCAAGGCGACGTAGGCGAACCAATGGCACCACTCGAAGAAGTAGTTGGGGTGCCGCGAATAGCGCCACAGGCCGACCCGGCAGGTCAGGCCGCGGTGAGAGGGGTTGTCGCGGAAGTGGTCGAGCTGGCGGTCGGCAATCACCTCGCCCGACAGGGCGGCCAGCCAGATCAGCAGGGCCAGCGCCACGGGCCAGCCCTGCGCCGGGCTGGCGCCTGCCGCCAGGAAGGGCAGGCAGAACAGCATCACCAGCCCGGCCTGGAACATGAACAGGCCGAAGAACTTGCCCTGGTGACCTTGCCAATGCTCGCGCAGCGCACGATAGCGGCCGTCCTCGCCCGCGCGCACGCGCCGCCACAGATGCCAAGCCAACCGCAACGACCACACCCCAGCCATCAATGCCAGCGCGAGCCTGGCGGCAAGACTGCCCGCGCCAGTGGCTGCGATCAGCAATGCCGCCGCGCCCATGCCCAGCGCCCACACCACGTCGACGATGCCGGCGTTGGCGCGGCGGCGCTGCCAGCGCCAAGCCAACGTCATGGCGCCAATCATGCCCAGCGCAATGCAGAACCATTGTTGCCAGACCGTCATGGCGCCTCCCGCACCCAGCGCTCGCCCTCAGGGCGCGCCTGCGGATGCGTCAGCAGCAGGTGCGCAACGCCGATGGAGCGTTCGCGAAAGCCGCCTTCGCAGTACGCCAGGTAGAACTCCCACAAGCGGCTGAAGCGTGCGTCGAAGCCTTGCGCCCGCACCTCGGGCTGCCGCGCCAGGAAGCGTTCGCGCCAGACTTGCAGCGTGCGCGCGTACGACAGACCGAAATCCTCCAGGTGCACCAACGCCAGATCGCAGGCGCGGGTCTTGGCGCGCAGCATGCCATCGATGGACGGAATGAAGCTGCCCGGGAATATGTGGCGCTTGATGAAATCCACCGAGGCCAGCGCCTGCGCATAGCGGTGGTCCTCGATGGTGATGGCTTGAATCAGCGCGCGGCCATGCGGGCTGAGCAGGCTGGCGACCTTGGCGAAATAGGCTTCCAGGAAATTTGCGCCAACGGCTTCGATCATCTCCACCGACACCACCTTGTCGTACTGGCCTTGCAGATCGCGATAGTCCCGCAGCACGACGCTGACGCGGTCCTGCAGGCCGGCGGCGCGCACCCGCTCGACCGCCAGGTCATGCTGCTCGCGCGAGAGCGTGGCGGTGGTGACGTGGCAGCCGTAGTGACGCGCCGCGTGGATGGCCAAGCCGCCCCAGCCGCTGCCGATCTCCACCACGCGGTCCGTGGGACGTAGCGCCAGCTTGCGGCAGATCGTCTCCAGCTTGCGATGGGACGCCGCCTCCAGCGTGTCATCGCCGTCAGCCCACAGCGCCGACGAATACATCAGGTCGTCGGACAAGAACAACGCAAAGAACGGATTGCCCAGATCGTAGTGAGCGGCGATGTTGCGGCGGCTGCCGTCGCGGGTATTGCGGTTGCCGGCATGCCAGCGACGCAGTGCCCAACCGGCCAGCCGCGCCAGCCCCGACTCCATGGCGTCCAGCGTGTCGCGGTTGCGCACCAGCAGGCGCACCAGTCCGACCAGGTCGTCGCAGCGCCACAGGCCGTCGCCGTAGGCTTCGCCCGCGCCGACGCTGCCTTGCGCGGCCACCAGCCGGTAAAAGCCCAGGTCACTGACAGTCAGGCGCACGCACGGCTCGCCGCGGCCCAGCGTGACGCTGCCCAGCCCGTCTTCGATCAGCAGCCGGCCATGGTCCAGTGCCGCCAGACTGGCAAACAGGCGCTGGCGCAACAGCCGCTCGAGCGGACTGGCGCGGCGGCTGGCCGCGACCGAGGCATGTTCCGAGGGCGTCATGGGTTTCATCGCGGTTCTCCGTTGGGCGTGCGGGGATGGTCGTAGACGGGATTGCGCTTGAGCCACAGACGCAGCGCCTGCCAATGAATGGCGCCGACGACTTGCAGCGTCATCAACGGGTAGCGCCACAGCAGGCGCGCTAGCCCCGCGCCATCCAAGGCGCGGCGCTGCAGATCCAAGCGCGCGTCAAACTGCGCCACGCCTGCCCGGCTGACCCGCATGTGCACCCGCAGGTCGTCGGCGGGCAGGTTGAATCGCCAGTCATAAGCGCAATCCATCGGCAGGAATGGCGATACGTGGAAGCGCTTGTCAAAGTGCCAGGCCAGGGCGTCGCCCTCGCGCTCGGCGGCGGTGGCCGGCAGCACTACGCAATGGCGCTGCTTCCACGGCGTATTGGTGATCTCGGCCACGATGGCCGCCAGCGTGCTGCCGTCGGCGTCAAAGCAGTAATAGAAGCTCACCGGATTGAAGACGTAGCCGGCGTAGCGCGGGTGCGCCAGCAGTCGGATGGGTCCTTCCGGCACGTCTCCCAAATGCGCCCGCAGGCGTTGCCGAACCGCCTGCGCCAGCGGCAGGCCTTCGCCGGCGTCGAGGTAATCTGCCCTGCGCCACTGCGCCAGATTGGGGCGCTCTACGGACCACAGCCAGCGATCCTGAAACACGCGGTCGATCTCATCCAGATCCAGGTAAAGCTGCGCCATGCGGTAGCCGAAGCCATGCGCGTGCGGATGGTGGCGCCGGTGAGTCACCCGGCCCTCGTAGACGGCGCTCTGCTGGATCATGCCGCCTCCCTCTCCCGCACCCGCGGCTGTTCCAGGATGCCGCGCACCACGTCCAGCGCGCTCGCCACGCCGTCTTCATGAAAGCCCCAGCCCCAATAGGCGCCGGCGTACCAACTGCGCCGGCGCCCCGATATCTCCGCGCGGCGCGACTGCGCGGCCACGGCTTCGTGGGTGTACACGGGGTGGTGATAGCGCATGCGCGCCAGCACCGTGTCCGGATCGATGGCATCGCTGCGATTCAACGTCACGATGAAGGGCTGCGGCGACCTGATGCCCTGCAGCAGGTTCATGCAATAGCTGACCGAACACGGCGCGTCCGGATCGGCCGGCACATAGGCGTTCCAGGCGGCCCAGGCCTTGCGCTGATGCGGCAACAGGCGCGCGTCGGTGTGCAACACCACATCGTTGTCCTGGTAGGCGATGGCGCCGAGGACCTCGCGTTCCTGCGGCGTCGGGTCGGCCAGCAGCGCCAGCGCCTGGTCGCTGTGGCAGGCGAAGATCACCTCGTCATGGTGATCCTGGCCATCGGGCGTCATGACCTGCACGCCGCCCGGCAGGCGCCGGACGGCGCGCACGGCGCAGTTCAGCCGCTCGCGCACCGCCCATTGCCGGCGCATGGCGTCGATATAGCGGCGCGATCCGCCCTGCACCACGCGCCACTGCGGCCGGCCGCTCAGGCGCAGCATTTGGTGGTTCGCCATGAACCGCACCAGGTATCGCGCCGGAAACGCCAGGATGCGCGAGGCCGGCGATGACCACAGCGCCGACGCCATCGGAATCAGGTGGTCGGTGCGGAACGCCTCACCGTAACGGTGTTGCGCCAGGTATTCGCCCAGCGTAGGGCCCGGCTCCGGCGCGCGCAGCAGCGCGGGCGCCTCGCGGTAGAAGCGGATCAGGTCGCGCACCATGCCCAGGAATCGCGGCGACAGCAGGTTGCGCCGTTGGCAGAACAGCGTGTCCAGCGAGGCGGCGTTATAGGCAAGACCGTCCGCTTCCTTGTGCACCGAAAAGCTCATGGTGGTGGGCTGCGACGCCACGCCCAATTCCTCCAGCAGCGCCGTGAAATGCGGGTAATTGAGCGGGTTGTGAACGATGAATCCGCTATCGACCGCATAGCGCCGGCCGCCCTGTTCGACCCTGTGCGTATGCGTATGCCCACCCAGATAGTCGTTGGCCTCGTACAGCGTGACATCGTGGTCGCGGCCCAGCTTCCAGGCGCAGACCAGTCCCGCGATGCCCGAACCGATGATGGCGATGCGCATGCTCACTCCTTGGCAGCGGCCAGCGCCCAATCCGGCACGGCCTTCAGGTCCCAGATGAGGCCGGTGGCGGCCAGCACGCGCAGGCCGTACCAGGTGATGTCGATCTCGCGCGGACGAAAACCCTGGCGCGCCGATCCCGGATAGAAGTGATGGTTGTTGTGCCAGCCCTCACCGAACGTCAGCAGCGCAAGCCACACGTTGTTGCGGCTGTCATCGGTGGTGTCATAGCGCCGCTTGCCGTAGCGGTGCGCCAGCGAGTTGATGGTGACGGTGGCGTGGAACAGGGCCACGGTGGAAATGAAGAAGCCCCACACCAGCATCTGCGGCCCGTCCGTGCCCAGGCCGGGCGCCACGCGCGCCAACAGCGCCCCCAATCCGTAGCACCCCACTGCCAGCGCCAGCGGCACCGCGGCGTCAAAGCGGTCGAGCCAGCGCAGTTCGGGGTAGCCGCGCAGATCCGGCACGCGCGCAAGGTCGGTGGCGAAGGCGCGGCGTGTCAGGAACCAGCCCATGTGGCTCCACCAGAAGCCGTGATGGCGCGGAGAATGCAGGTCATGCGCATCGTCGGCATGGCGATGATGGTGCCGATGGTGGGCCGCCCACCACAGCGGACCGCGCTGCGCGCACGATGCTCCCAGCACGGCGAACACCCACTGCATGCCCCGCGACGTGCGGAATGTGCGATGCGAGAAATAGCGGTGATAGAAGCCGGTCAGAGCGAACATCCGTACCGCGTAGAGCGCCCCCGCCAGCGCCACCGCAACCGGCGAGACACCGGTCCACAGCACACCCAGGCAGCCGGCGTGCAGCAAGGCGAAAGGCAAGGCGCGGGTCCAGTCGATGCGATCGGGATCGCCGCCCGGCGCGTCCTGCGCCTGCGTATCGACCCAGCGCCGCATCGAAGCGGTCCAGCCGGTAAGAATGGAGCGCATCATGCTGTCCTGTGGGAAACGTAGGGGGATATACGGTCCCGGCACAGCATCGGATGCGTAGGTGAAAACCCTGGTGCGGAGCGGGCCGCGGCAAGCGCGCGGCCCCCGCTCAAGACGCGGCTCAGATCTTGAGCACGTCGCCCTTCATGATGACCGGGCCGGTGGGCTTGCCCGACGGCGACCCGCCCGGCGGTTCGAGCGTGATGGCCAGGGTCTGCCCGCCTTCCAGGCCTTGGGCGCGCGGCAGCGCCGTCTGGCCATCGGGGGCCACCACCCCGACGGATATCGGCGCCTGTCCCGGCGGAATCACCCAGAGCTCCAGGGCCTTGCCGTCGGCGCGCGAGGCCAGATCCTGCAAGGCATGCACGTGCAGGCCGCCGCGCTCGTCGGCGCGCACCACCAGCATGGCCTGCGCCTCCGGGCTTTGCAGCACCGCCATCAGCTGCGTGCGCGCGGCGCGGTCAACCTGCATCGGGTAGATCGCCACCCCTGCCACCAGCAGGGCCGCCAGCGCGCCGCTGACCGCGCGCCAGAATGCCAGGCCCTGCCAACCACGGCCGCCCCCCGGCTTCAGGCGCGATTCGATGGCGCGCCACACGCGGCGCGGCGGCACCCGGGCCGGCAGCGACCACAACAGGGGGTAGATGTCGTCTTCCCATTCGCGCACCTGGCGGCGCAGGTTGGCGTCGGCGGCCATCAAGCCCTCGAAGCGGCGGCGTGCGCCCCCGCGCATGGCGCCGGCCACGTAATCCGCGGCAAGCCGCTCGCGCAGTTGAGGATTGGTGTAGTTCATGACAGACACCTCTTGAGCCGGTCCATGCCGCGCCGCACCCAGCTCTTGATCGTGCCCAGCGGGGCCTCGAGGCGGCGGGCGATCTCGCTGTGGCTGAGGTCGTCGAAAAAGGACAGCGCGATGGCCGCGCGTTGCTGACCTTCGAGCTGTTTCAGGCAGTCCGCCAGACGCTGGCCGTCCTGGTCGCGTTGCAAGCGTTCGAACGGGCCGGGCGCGTCATCGGCCCAGGCCTGCGTCAATGCGCCGTCGGCGTCGGGGCGTTCCAGGTCCGGCCGGCGGAGCATGTCGATGCAACGGTTGCGCACGATGCGCGTCATCCAGGTCATGACTTGGCTCTGCTCCGATGAATAGCGGGCGGCATTGCGCCAGATATTGATGAAGCTGTCCTGGAGGACTTCCTCTGCCCAGTCGCTTCGCCGCAATATACGTACCGCGAGCGCGAACAGATGCGGGGAAGTCTGACGATAGAGTTCCGCCAGCGCGGACTCCTGGCCGCGAGCGCACTCCTGTATCAAAGCCTGCAGACGAAGCGGATCGGGCATGGCGGCTATCCGGGGTCACTGGCATTCAGGCCGCGCGACGACAAAACGGCGCTCGGGGGATGGATGTCTTGCAGCGGATGATACAGGCAAGTCCAGGCCGCGAAATATTTTCCGCGGCCTGCATCCAACTGCGGCTCCCGCGTGTAGTACCTGCAACGGCGCACATTCCGTGCGCCGTATCCGCAGCGTTTTACTGCGCAGGAGACCGCTCATGATGACTCGCCACACCCCCGCCAACGGCCTTTTCGCGGCCGCAATGCTGGCCGCTTGCGGCATGCTGCACACCTCCCCGGCGCTGGCCGCCTCGCAAGACGCCCTGCCCGCTTCTGTTCAGGTGCCCGCCGGCCACAAAGTGGCATGGGAAACCGTGGGCACGGGCGACATCACCTATGAATGCCGCGCCAAGGCCGACGCCAAGGATCAGATGGAATGGGTGTTCGCCGGTCCGAAGGCGGTGCTGAAAGACCGCCAGGGCAAACAGGTCGGCACCTACTATGGCCCGCCCGCCACCTGGGAAGCCGCGGACGGCTCCAAGCTGACCGGCACGCAGGTCGCCGTGGCGCCGGCCGGCGCGGGCAACCTGCCCTATCAACTGGTCAAGGCCAATCCCGCCATGGGCGCCGGCGCCCTGACCGGCGTCACGTATATCCAGCGCACGGCGCTCAAGGGCGGCGTGGCGCCGCAGACGCCTTGCACGAAGGCCGGCGAACGCAGCCAGGTGTCTTACCAGGCCGACTACATCTTCTGGAAGGCCAACTGACATCGGGCAGGCAGGCCCCTGGCGGCAACGGAACTCCGGTAACATGCCTGGATCCGCCGCCGCCCGGGGCTTGCCAGCCCGGTCCGTGCCCCCCCCTTCCTGCTCTGTGCGCATGCCGAACCGACCTGATCCGGACTTCGATTACACCGCGGCCCTCGAGCAGTGCGCCGCGGGACGCCGCTCGGCGCTGGAGGCCCTGTACCGCCAAGAAGGCCCCCGTTTGCTGGGCGTCGCGCAGCGCATCGTGCGTGACCGCGCCCGGGCCGAAGACATCGTGCACGACGCCTTCGTCAATATCTGGAACCGGGCTGGCAGCTTCGACGCCACGCGCGGTTCGGCCCGTGGCTGGATCTACAGCGTCGCGCGCAACCTGGCGCTGAACGCCGTGCGCGACGGCCGCCACGAAACCGCCGTCGACGACGACACCGCCGCCGCGCTGGATGCTCGCGACGCAATGGATGCCTGGCACGACACGCGCGACGCCTTCGACTGGCGCGACAGCGCCGGCCGCATCGGCCCGTGCCTCGAACAACTGGAACCCGTGCGCCGCAACTGCGTACTGCATGCCTACGTGGAAGGCCTGTCGCACAGTGAAATCGCGCAGCGCCTGGGCGCGCCGCTGGGCACCGTCAAAGCCTGGATCAAGCGCAGCTTGAAAGCGCTGAAGGAATGCCTGGCATGAGCGCCCCGTCCCCTTCCCCCGACAACCTGAACGAACTGGCCGGCGAATACGTGCTGGGCACCTTGTCCGCCGCACGCCGGCGCGACGTCAACGCCCGCCTGCCGCACGATGCCGCGCTGCGCGCCGCCGTCGACCGCTGGGAAGAACGCCTGCTGCCGCTCAGCAGCCTGGCCGAGCCGATCGAGCCGTCGCCGGGCCTGTGGCCTCGCATTGCGGTTACGCTGGATCGCCAACGCGCGGCCCCACAAGCCGCGCAGCCGGCGCGCCCGGGTTGGTGGGACAGCCTGTTCTTCTGGCGCGGTGCGGCCGCCAGCGGCCTGGCTGCCGCCCTGGTGCTGGCCGGCACGCTGGCGCTGCGGCCCGCGCCCGCGCCGGGTCCCGTGCAGTACATGGTGGTGCTGGTCGCGCCCCAGTCGCAAACGCCGGGCTGGGTCGTGC
Source organism: Achromobacter sp. ACM05 (assembly GCF_019218915.1). Taxonomy (NCBI): domain Bacteria; kingdom Pseudomonadati; phylum Pseudomonadota; class Betaproteobacteria; order Burkholderiales; family Alcaligenaceae; genus Achromobacter; species Achromobacter sp. ACM05. The sequence goes on along the minus strand of NZ_JAHUWQ010000001.1, from coordinate 1,830,564 downwards.
AGGCCAGTGCCGGTCAGCGCGACGTGCAACTGGTGCCGATCGCGGCCATGCAGGTACCGGCCGATCGTGCGCTGGAATTCTGGACCAAGGCCGACGGCTGGGCCGGTCCGGTCTCGCTGGGCCTGATCAAACCGGGCGAGCCGGTGCGCATCCCGCTGGACAAGCTGCCGCCGCTGGAACCGAACCAGTTGTTTGAGCTGACGCTGGAACCGGCCACCGGGTCGCCCACCGGCAAGCCGACCGGGCCGATCCAGTTCATCGGCCGCGCGGTCAAGGTGATGTAGCGCCGGCGCGCCTGAATCGGCGCCGGCCCAGGCACCGGACCTGAAGCCGGCGCGAAGCCCATGAATTGTTTCCTTTCTTTCCGAACTGGAACCAAGGGCGCAGACCCCCGCAAATATAATTTCCGAGACTCAAATTCAGCGGAGGTTTTTCATGCGCCATGCAGAAGCCGGTCGTCGTTTCATCCACCCGTTGCGGCGCGTCGCCCCGTGGCTGGCCTTGGGACTGTTGGGTTTGACGTTGTATGGCTGTGCCGCGACGACGCCGCCCAAAGGCGTGACACCCGTTGGCTCGTTCGACGTGCATCGTTATGAAGGACGCTGGTTTGAAATTGCGCGGCTGGACCACAGCTTCGAACGCGGCATGACGGACGTCACCGCCCACTACACGCTGCAAGACGACGGCACCGTGCGCGTCGTCAACCGCGGGTTCGACCCGGCCAAGGGTTCGCAAGGCGATTGGCGTTCGGCGCAGGGGCGAGCCCGCTTCACGGGTGACCCGTCGGTGGCATCGCTGAAAGTGTCGTTCTTCGGCCCCTTCTATGGCGGCTACCATGTGGCCGCATTGGATCCGGATTACCGCTGGGCCCTGGTCGTCGGCCCGGATCGCAGCTACGCCTGGATTCTCGCGCGTGACAAGACGCTGGGCCGCGATACGCGCGACGACATCCTGCGCCGCGCCAAGGCGTTGGGCCTGGACACCGACGCATTCATCTGGGTCAGCCAGGATCGCGAACAGCCGCCACTTGAACCGGCCTCCTGATGCAAAACCGCGCGCCATGACATCCGAGCGCGCGAGGGCGCACACCCTGCGCCTGAGTCTCGGCGACCAGCTGAACCCGTTGCAAGCTGGTTCGCCCGGACAGACCAGAATGTCGTGTTTGTGCTGATGGAAGTGCACCAAGATGCTGCATCCAGACGAGCTGGTGCGCCAGGCGCAGGCCGCCTACGAAACGGGGCGCGCGCCCTTGGCAGCGGTCGAGGGCTTCATCCGGCAGATCCTGGGATGGCGCGAATATGTGCGTGGCGTGTATTGGGCGCACATGCCGAGTTACGAGACGCGCAACGCCTTGGCGCACACACGCCCGCTGCCGACGTGGTTCTGGACCGGAAAGACCAACATGCGCTGCATGCGCGACGCCATCGGCAACTCGCTGGACAACGCCTACGCGCACCATATCCAACGCCTGATGGTCATCGGCAACTTCGCACTGTTGGCCGGTCTGGACCCTGCCGAAGTGCACCGCTGGTATCTGGGCGTGTACATCGATGCGTTCGAATGGGTCGAACTGCCCAACACGGTTGGCATGAGCCAGCTTGCCGACGGTGGTCTGCTGGGCACGAAACCCTATGCCGGCAGTGCGTCATACATCGACCGGATGAGCGATTACTGCCGTGGATGCTCGTACGACAGAAAACAGAAGACAGGCGATCGCGCCTGTCCGTTCAACGCGCTGTACTGGGATTTCTTTGCTCGCCATCAACCGCAGCTCAAGGACAACCGGCGCCTGGCCATGGTGTACCAACGCTGGCGGGACATGCCCGAGGACGCGCAGACGGCGTTGCGTGAGCACGCGGCGCTGACATTGACACGCCTGGACGAGCTTTAAGAAAGGCTCCACTTCAGAAGCGGTCTGCCCGCCCGGCGGGATGTGGCAGGTATCAACCTGCCGCGCCCCCCATAGACTCCCCGTTCAAGTCCGGCCCGCGGCCGGGCGCCCCTTGAATGCGGAGTGATTCATGACAGCACCTCGGGCGGGTATCCGACTCGCCGACTTCCTATCCCCGACCGTCGCGGCCCTGATATCGGTGTTGGTGAACTATGGCGGCACCTTTGTTCTGGTGTTTCAGGCGGCAGAGCTGGCCCGCTTGACGCCGGCGCAGACCACCTCCTGGGTATGGGCGGTATCCATCGGGGTGGGCGTGACCGGCGCGCTGCTCAGCTGGCGCTACAAAGCGCCCATCATTACGGCGTGGTCCACGCCCGGCGCCGCGTTCCTGGCCACGGTCATGCCGTTCACGCCTTATCAGGAAATCATCGGCGCGTACATGTTGTCGGCGCTGGGTTTCATCGTGCTGGGACTGTCGGGTGCATTCGAAAAGCTTGTGCGCAGGATCCCGGCTGGCATCGCCGCTGGTCTGCTGGCGGGCATCCTGCTGCAGTTTGGCGTCAATGCCTTTGGCGGCGCCAGCGCCGCCCCCCTGCTGGTGATCGTGCTGGTGGTGTCCTACGCGCTGCTCAAGCGCTTCTCCTCGCGCTTCGCCGTGATCGGCATCCTGGCCATCGGCCTCGCATTGCTCATCGCGCAGGGCCGGATCGACTTCTCGGCGGTCCATCTGCGCCTGGCGGCGCCCGTGTTCGAAATGCCCGGCTTCTCGCTGCAGGCCGCGCTGGGCGTTGCCCTGCCCCTTTTCATCATCACCCTCACCGGTCAATACATGCCCGGCATGCTGGTGCTGCGCAACGATGGCTACCGGACCAGCGCGAATCCGATCCTGACCGTGACGGGACTGGGCTCGCTCGTGATGGCGCCGTTCGGGGCGCACGCATTCAATGTTGCGGCGATCACCGCCGCCATCTGCACCGGCAAGGACGCCCATGAAGATCCCGCCAAGCGTTACATCGCGGGTCTGGCCTGCGGTGCGTTCTACATCCTGGTCGGCACCTTCGGCGTTACGTTGGCGACACTGTTCATGGTGCTGCCCAAGGCATTCATCACCACACTGGCCGGCCTTGCCTTGCTTGGCGCGATTGGCGGCAGCCTTGCCAACGCCATGGCCGACGCGCGCACGCGTGAGACGGCGCTCATCACCTTTCTGGCCACCGCCGCGAACGTCACGCTGCTAGGTGTGGGCGGCGCATTCTGGGGCCTGGTGGCCGGCTTGACCGCGCATCTGCTGATGCACGGCGCCCCTCAGGGACGGCACTCCATGCTGCCCAATCAAGGCCGGTCAAGCCCTTGACAGCGCGTTCTCCAGACGCAGCACGGCGTCCTCGATCTCGTAGGCCGTCAACGACGCATAGCCCAACAGCCAGCCCGGCTGCTTGTACGGGCCGGCATACAGCCGGCTGAGGCCGGGCAGGCGCAGGCCGGCGCGCTCCGCCAAAAGCAGGGTCCTTTCCTCGGACCAGCCCGGCTCGAGCAGGCACGGGATCTGCAGGCCGCCGGGGGGACGCACTGCCTGCACGACGTGGCCCAGCCGCTTGACCAGCGACGCCAGCAGAACCTCGCGGCGCCCCGCGTACAGCTTGCGCATTGCCCGCACGTGCGAATGGTAATGACCGTCTTCCATGAAGCGGGCCAGTGTCAATTGCAGTATCTGCGGCGTGTGTCCGTCCATGATGCTGCGCGCCCGTGAAAAGGCGTCGACCAGTTCGGGCGGCAGCGCCATGTATCCCATCCTCAGGCCGGGAAACAGCGTCTTGCTGAACGTACCCAGGTACAAGGTGCGCTGATGCCGGTCCAGCCCCTGCACGCAAGCAGTCGGCAAACCGTCGTAATGGAATTCGCTGTCGTAGTCGTCCTCGATGATCCACTTGCCATGGTCGGCGGCCCAACCGATCAGATCCAGCCTGCGTTCCAGCGACAACGTCACGCCCGTCGGATACTGGTGCGACGGCGTCACATACACGCAACTGGCGCCGCTGCGGTCCGCGCGCAGTAGGTCCATGCGTATGCCCTGCGCGTCGACGTCTATCGGCACGATCCGCGTTTCGGCGGCCTCGAACGACTTGCGGGCGCCAAAGTAACCGGGGTTCTCCATCAGGATGGGCTTGTCGGCGTCGGCCAGCAGTTGCGCGCACAGGAAGAGCGCTTGCCGGGTGCTGCTGAGCACCAGGACCTGCTCGGGCACGACCTTGGCGCCACGCTCCAGATTCAGATAGGCAGCGATGGCGCGGCGCAGCGGTTCAGCGCCCTGCGGTTCGCCATGCAGCAGCACGTGGCTGCGGCTGTCCTTCATGACTTGGCGCTGCAGGCGTTCCCAGACGCCAGTGGGAAACGTGCGCGTCTCGGGCAGGCCGGTTGCGAACGCCTTGATGACCTGCTGGTCTGACACGCCGCCGCTATCCAGGATCGCCCGCCCGCGCCGGCTCAGCCCCGCACCCGGCTGCGCCGCGCCGGGCTTGCGCTCCAGCCTTGCCCGCTTGCGCGTCACGCCCCGCAGTTCGATTCCCACCGTCTCGGACACATAGCTGCCCGAGCCCTCGCGACGCACGATGTAGCCATCGCGATGCAGTTGCACGTAGGCGTTCTCGACGGTGTCGCGGGACACGCCCAGCGACTTGGCCAAGCTGCGCGTCGCGGGCAGCTTGACCCGCGGTCCCAGCGCGCCGTCCAGGATCAGCGCGCGCAGCGCCCGCTGGATGCGCTGATGCAGATCCAACCGCTGGAGCGCCGCCTCGTTCATTTGAATCTTGAGCGTATCCAGCTGGAATGTCGTTGCCATAAGGTTGTTGAACGGTCTGCTGATCGGCACGGAAATGGCCGGTCCTGACCGGCCATTCTAAGTCACTGCCGGGCGATGCCCGCGAAGGTGATGCATCGGGCCTGCACCCGCCGCAGTATGATTTCGACGATCAAGCACTCTGAGTTTTCCGCATGGCACGTACGCGTCACCCCTCGCTCGCGCATTGGGGCGCCTTCACGGCAATTACCGAAGCCGGCCGCCTGGTCGGCTGCGAGCCTTTTGAGCCGGATCCGGCGCCCTCGCCCATGCTGGATTCCATTCCCGAGATGGTGCATTCGCCACTGCGCGTGCGCCGTCCCGCGGTGCGGCGCGGCTGGCTTGAAGGCCGCCGCGACCGCGAGGGCGACGACTACATCGAAATTTCCTGGGACCGCGCGCTCGACCTCGTGTCGGGCGAGCTGGCGCGCGTGCGCGCCAAACATGGCGCTGCCGGAATATTTGGCGGCTCGTATGGCTGGTCCTCGGCCGGGCGGGTCCATCATGCGCGCAGCCTGATCCGGCGGTTCCTGTTCCTGGGCGGTGGCTGCGTCGATCAGATCGGCAACTACAGCTGGGGCGCCGCGCAGTTTCTACTGCCGTATGTCATCGGCACCACCTCTCCCGTCAGCGGCGATGTGACCGATTGGGACAGCGTGCTGGAACACACCCGGGTGCTGATCGCGTTTGGCGGCATTCCGGTCAAGAACAGCCAGGTGACGTCGGGCGGCGCAGGTCTGCACAACCTGCCGGGATGGTTGGGCGAGGCCCAGCGGCGCGGCATCAAGCTGGTGGTGGTCAGCCCCACCCGGGCCGACATTCCCGCCGAAATGGCGGCCGAGTGGCTGCCGATACGGCCCAATACCGACACCGCGTTGATGCTGGGCATGGCGCATACCCTGCTGACCCAGGACCATCACGACGAAGCATTTCTAGCCAGCCATTGCACCGGGTTCGAGCGCTGGGCCGCGTATTTGCGCGGCAATACCGATGGCCAGCCCAAGGACGCGGCGTGGGCCGCGGCGATTACCGGCATTCCGGCGACCCGCATTGCGGCGCTGGCACGCGAGGCCGCGCAGCAGCGCAGCCTGTTGACGGCTGCGTGGGCCTTGCAGCGTGCGCAGCATGGCGAGCAGCCGTATTGGGCATTGATCGGACTGGCGGCCATGCTCGGCCAGATCGGCCTGCCCGGCGGCGGCTTTGCCTTTGGCCATGCCTCGTTGAACGGCGTCGGCCAGCCGCGCCGTCAGGTGCCGGGGCCGGAGATTCCCGTGCCCAAGAACCCGTCGGGCTTGGCGATTCCGGTCGCGCGCATCGCGGACATGCTGCTGGCGCCGGGCACGGAATACGAATTCAATGGTGGGCGCCATGTGTACCCGGACGTGAAGCTGATCTACTGGGCCGGCGGCAATCCCTTCCATCACCATCAGGACCAGAATCGCTTGCGGCAGGCCTGGAACAAGCCCGAGACGGTGATCGTGCACGAGTCCCTCTGGACACCGTTGGCACGGCGCGCCGATATCGTGCTGCCCGCCACGACGGCGCTCGAGCGCGAAGATGTGGGCGGGTCGTCGCGCGATCCTTACGTGTTCGCCATGCATCGCGCCGTGGAGCCGCAAGGCGAGGCGCGCAATGATTTCGACATCTTTGCCGAGCTGGCGCGGCGCGCCGGCTTTGGCGAGGCGTTCACCGCGGGGCGCGATGTGCCCGGCTGGTGCCGGCATGTCTATGACGGCATGCGGGCGGGATGCCAGGCGCGGGGCGTGGAACTGCCTGACTTCGACACCTTCTGGGCGCGCGGGCATGCCGAAGTGCCGCCGCCCGAAACGCCCTACGTGCTGTTTGAGCGCTTCCGGCAGGACCCAGCCGGCAACCCGCTTTACACAAAGTCCGGGCGGATCGAGCTGTATTCCGAAGCGGTGGCCGGTTATGGCTATGACGATTGCCCCGGGTATCCGGCCTGGCTGCCGCCGACCGAATGGCTGGGCGCGCCGGCCGCCGAGCAATGGCCGCTGCATCTGCTGACCAATCAACCGCGCACGCGGCTGCACAGCCAACTGGATCCCGCCAGCCTGTCGCGCGCCGGCAAGGTGTCCGGCCATGAGCCCATTGCGATCAACCCGCTGGATGCGGCCGAGCGCGGCATCAGCGAAGGCGATGTGCTGCGGGTGTTCAACGACCGTGGCGCCTGTCTGGCGGGTGCGGTGCTGGACGACGGGCTGTCGCGCGGCGTGGTGATCATGGCGACGGGCGCCTGGTCGGATCCCGACGGCCCTCTGGACAGGCATGGCAATCCGAACGCACTGACCGCGGACATCGGAACCTCGCGGCTGACGCAGGGCCCCAGCGCCCAGACCGCCCTGGTGCAGGTGGAAAAGTATCTGGGCGAGCCGGTGCAGCATCGGGCCTGGGAACTGCCCGTGTTGCTGTCCGGGGCGGCGTAGTCCCGCAACCCGCCCCGCGACAGTCAAGTAATTCCGCGACATATCCTTAGAACGGCACGTTTGATTTTCTGACGGCAAACTTCGTTTTCCTTATTTACGATGGATCCGGAGTGCGCCATGCGCCTTAACCAGTTATTGGGTTTGCTGCTGTCTGCGTCGGTGCTGAGCGCCGCCCAGGCGGCTGATATCACGTTGGCGCTGGGCACCGAGCCCTCGACGCTGGATCCGCAGACGGCGCAGGACGGCTCCGAGCGCGCCGTGTCGCGCAACATCTTCGAAACCCTGCTGACCCGAACGCCCGCGGGCGAGCTGGTGCCGCAATTGGCGACAGCCCTGCCGCGTCAGATCGACGCGACGACCTGGGAGGTCACGCTGCGTCCGGACCTCAAGTTCAGCGACGGCAAGCCCCTGGATGCCGCTGCCGTGGCCGCCAGCATCAACCGCATCGTCGACCCCAAGACCGCCTCCCGCCAGCGTCCGTTCTTTCTTGGCATCAAGCAGGCCGAGGCCGTGGACGCCGTGACCGTCAAGGTGCACACCAACGGCGCCGATCCGGCGCTGCCCGCGCGTCTGTCCTGGCTGACCATCGTGTCGCCAGCCGCGGCCGCCGATGGCAGCCTGAGCCAGAAGCCGGTGGGCAGCGGCCCCTATGTGCTGACGGAATGGTCCAAGGGCAACCGCATCGTCCTCACCAAGAACCCGAATTACTGGAATCCCAAGGCCGTCGGCAATGTCGACCGCGCCACCTATCGCTTCGTCGCCGAACCCGGCACGCGCCTGTCCGGCCTGCGCGCCGGCGATTTCGACTTCATCACCAATCTGCTGCCGGAAGACACCAAGCGCGTGGCCAAGGCCGTGACGCTCAAGGGCACCGACCTGCCCTTTGTGTCGCTCAACGCCCTGAAAGGCCTGACGGCCGACGTGCGCGTGCGCCAGGCCTTGAACTACGCAGTGGACAAGGAAGCGCTGGCCAACGACCTCTATGGCGGCTACGCGTCTGTGTCGCACGGCCAATTGCTGGCGCCGGGCTGGTTTGGCTATGACGCCTCCATCAAGCCCTATCCGTACGATCCCAAGCGCGCAACCGAGCTGCTGAAAGCCGCCGGCGCCCATGGCAAAAGCATCGACCTCTACGCCCCCTCGGGCCGCTGGCTGAAAGACAAGGAACTGGCGGAAACCATTGCCGCCTACTGGGAGGCCGCGGGCCTGAAGGTCAACTTCCGTGTGCTGGCCTGGGCCGAATACCTGGACGCGCTGAACAAGAACCGCGTGCCGACCGAAGCGCAAATCAGCAGCAGCCATTCGAACCAGCTGCTGGACGCGGATCGCACGCTCAGCGCCTATTACGCCGAAGGCGGCGTCGCAGCCGCCAACGACAACGCCGAGCTGAAAAAGCTGATCGAAGACGCGCGCCAGGAAGCCGATCCCGCCAAGCGTCAGGCTTTGTATTCCAAGGCGCTGCAGATCGGCCGCGATCAGGCCTATCTCGTCTTCCTGCTCGATGGCGGCGAGATTTTCGGTTTGTCCAAGCGCGTGGATTTCTCGCCGCGCGTCGACGGCCTGATTCCGCTCAAGGACTTCCGTGTCACCGACTGATCAGGGCGGGCGCGGCTTGCCGCGCTTTTTGCTGGGCCGCTTTCTGCAAGGCTTGCTGGTCGTGTTGGGCGTGACGACGATCGTGTTCGTCGTCACGCGGCTTATCGGCGACCCGGTGCAGGCCATGCTGCCGGTCGATGCCTCGGCCGAAGACCGCGCCGTGCTGGCGCGCGCCTTGGGCATGGATGGGCCGATCTGGCTGCAGTACCTGCACTATCTGCGCGACATCGCCAGCTTTCAGTTCGGCGACTCGCTGTGGCAACACCGGCCGGCCGTGGACATCGTGCTGGAACGCCTGTCCGGCACCCTCACCTTGTGCCTGGGCGCGCTGACCGTCGCCGTGCTGCTGGGCGTGCCGCTGGCCATTGCCGCCGCCCTGAAGCCCGGGCAATGGGCGGATCGCATTTCGGTGTTCCTAAGCTTGAGCGGCCTGTCCCTGCCGCAGTTCTGGCTGGGCTTGCTGCTGATCCTGCTGTTTGCCGTGACCTTGAACTGGCTGCCCTCATCGGGTTCGGACACCGCGGCCAGCGCCGTGCTGCCCATCATGACGCTAGCGCTGCCGGCCTTGGGCCGCATCGCCATGATGTTGCGCTCGGCGCTGATCGATGAGCTCAATTCGCAATACGTGCGCACGGCGCGCGCCAAGGGATTGCGCTCGCGGCGCGTCGTGCTGGTGCATGCCTTGCGCAATGCCGCCGTGCCGACGGTTGCGCTGCTGGGCTGGGAATTCGCCGCCATGCTGGCCGGCCATACCGTCGTGGTCGAAACCGTGTTCGCCTGGCCGGGGCTGGGCCAGACGGCGGTGCAGGCCATCGAGCGCCAGGATCTGGTGCTGCTGCAGGCCGTGGTCTTCTTCATCGCCTTCCTGATCGTGATTCTGAATTTCTGCCTGGACATCGTGTACCGCGTGCTGGACCGGAGAATCGCGGTATGAGCGCACCTGTGTGGGAAGTGCCGGTGTCCGCACCGGCGGCACGTGGCTGGCGTGCCTTGTCGGATCGCCAGCGCGGCTGGATTCTGGCCGTGGTGCTGTTGCTGGCGCTGGCGGCCGTTGCCATCATCCTGCCGTGGCTGGCGCCTTATGACCCCGCCACGATCAAGCTGTCGGCACGCCTGCGTCCGCCGGCCTGGGAAGAACGCGGCAGCCTGGCGAATCTGCTGGGCACGGACAATCTGGGCCGCGATGTGCTGAGCCGGGTGCTGCACGGCGCGCGGCTGTCGATCTTCATCGGCGCCGCCGTGGTGGCGATCTCGGCCGGCGTGGGCGTGCTGGTGGGGCTGATTGCCGGTTTTGCCGGCGGGCGGGTGGACGCGGTGCTGATGCGCTGGGTCGATATCCACGTGGCCTTCCCCGGCTTGCTGCTGTCTTTGGTGATCCTCGTGATTCTGGGTCCCGGCCCGGGAACGGTGATTCTGGCCCTGGCCCTGAACGGCTGGATGGTCTACGCGCGGCAGATCCGCAGCGTGGTGCTGTCGGTGCGCCAGCTGCCCTATATCGAAAGCGCCGAAATGGCTGGCGCGCGGCCGGCGCGCATCCTGCTGCGCCATGTCCTGCCCAATCTGGCCGCGCCGCTGATCACCTTGATGGTGCTGGAGTTCGCGCGTGTCGTGCTGGCCGAGGCGGCCCTGTCGTTTCTGGGTGTTGGCGTGCAACCGCCGGGCGTATCGTGGGGCCTGGACGTGGCCAACGGCCGCAACTATCTGACCAGCGCGTGGTGGCTGGCGACCTTTCCGGGTCTATCCATCGCGCTGACCGTGTTGGGCGTCAACCTGGCGGCCAGCCGCCTGCGCCTGGCGCTGGACCCGCGGGAACGCGAAAAAGACTTTGCCCGCAAACTGCTGGCCAAGGAGGGGCGATGACAACGCAGCCTCTGTTGAGCGTGCGTGACCTGAGCGTTGAATTCCTGACCCGCCAGGGCAGTGTCAATGCGGTCGATCGCGTGTCCTTTGAACTGCATGCCGGCGAAACGCTGGCCTTGGTCGGCGAAAGCGGATCCGGCAAAAGCGCCTGCGCCTTGGCGTTGATGGGCCTGACCACCCTGCCCGGCCGGGTGGCCGGCGGCAGCGTGGTGTTTGACGGCCAGGATCTCCTGACCCTGCCGGAGCGCGCACTGGAAGACATCCGCGGCCGGCGCATCGCCATGGTGTTTCAAGATCCCATGAGCGCGCTGAATCCGCTCCTGACCATCGGCACACAGATCGACGAGGTGCTGGAGCGCCATACCGCGCTGGATGCCGCAGCGCGTCGTGCGCGCATCATCGGTCTGCTGGAGCAGGTCGGCATCCCCAAACCGGCCGAGCGCCTGGGGCGCCTGCCCCACGAGTTTTCCGGCGGCCAGCGGCAACGCATCCTGATCGCCATGGCGCTGGCCTGCGATCCGCAGATCCTGATTGCCGACGAGCCGACCACCGCGTCGGATGTCACGATCCAGGCGCAAATCCTGGAACTGTTGGCCGAATTGAAAGCCCGCCTGAAACTGGCGGTGCTGCTGGTGACGCACGATCTGGGCGTGGTGGCGCAAGTAGCCGACCGCGTGGCCGTGATGTATGCCGGCCGTCTGGTGGAGGTAGGCGATGCCGATGCCTTGTTCGAGCAGCCCGCCCATCCCTATACGGCGGGTCTGCTGCGCGCGACGCCGCGGCTGTCGGATAACCAGCCCCGCATGACGGCGATCGACGGCGTGCCGCCCGATCCGCGCGTGCGCCGAAGCTATTGCGACTTCGCGCCACGTTGCCCGGGCGCCGATGCGGCCTGCGCCGCGCGGCCGCCGTTGCAATCGCTGTCGCCCGGACGTCTGGCTGCCTGTGTGCGGCCGTTTGCACCGGTCTGGAAGGAGCTGGCATGACGGCGCCCCTGTTGCAGGTAGAGGATTTGCGTGTGCATTACCCGGTGCGCTCGGCGGGCTGGTTCAGCCGGCCCATGACCGCGCGCGCGGTCGATGGGGTGTCGCTGGAACTGGCGCGCGGTGAAACATTGGGCCTGGTAGGCGAATCCGGTTCGGGCAAGACCACCTTGGGCCGCGCGGTCCTGCGCCGCACGCCGTTGACGTCGGGGTCCATCCGGTTTCAGGGGAAAGACATCAGCACCGCTGGCACCGCGCAATTGCGCGAGCTGCGGCGGCACATGCAGCTCGTGTTCCAGGACCCGACCACCAGCTTGAATCCGCGTCACACCGTGTTTGATGCGATCGCCGAACCCTTGATCGTGCATGGCTGGTCAGCCGGACGGCGTGCGCTCGAAGCGCGCGTAGCCCAGTTGATCACGCAGGTCGGTCTGCCGGCCGATACGGCCAAGCGCTATCCGCATGCCTTCTCCGGCGGTCAGCGCCAGCGCGTCGGCATTGCCCGCGCGCTGGCGATCCAGCCCGAGCTGATCGTGGCCGATGAACCGGTGTCGGCGCTGGACGTGTCGGTGCGGGCGCAGATCATCAATCTGTTCCAGGACTTGCAGCAGGAGCTGGGACTATCCTTCCTGTTGATCGCGCACGATCTGGCGGTGGTGCGGCATATCTCGCATCGCATCGCCATCATGTATGCCGGCCAGATCGTCGAGACGGGACGTCGTGATGATGTCTATGACCGGCCGCTGCATCCCTATACACGCGGTTTGCTGGCTGCCGTACCCGAGCCGGAACGCCATCGCGATGGCCGTCGGACGTTTCCGGTGGCGCTGGGTGAACCGCCCAGCCCGATGTCCCCGCCATCAGGCTGTCGTTATCACCCGCGTTGCCCCCTGGCGGTTGAACGTTGCCGCCAGGAAGCGCCGCCGCTGATGGCCATGGCGGGCGAACACAAAGTGGCTTGCTGGTTTCCCGGCGCCGCCCCGATTTCCTCGTAATTTTTCATGGAGAAACCATGTCTGTTAAAGCTCTGACCCCTGTCGATCCGGCTGACGCCGACGCGGTGCGCGCCTGGTTCAAGGAACTGTCCGACCATGTCCAAGCCGTGGATTACGCAGCGGCGCGCCATTTGTTCGCGGAAGACTTTGTCGCGTTCGGCACGTACACCAACTTCGTGCATGGCCGCGATCATGCCGAGAAAAACCAGTGGCGCAACGTGTGGTTCAGCATCGACAAGTTCCTGTGGCGTCTGGACGACGTGCAGACCTTTGTGTCGCCGGACCGCCTGTTTGCCGTCGGTGCGGCGGTGTGGGACTCGATCGGCTATCACCCGGACGGCAAGACCTTCGACCGCCTGGGCCGCGCCACCGTGTCGTTCGCGCGTGAAAACGTTGGCGATCCGTGGGTGGCGACGCACACGCACATGTCGCTGTTCCGCGATACGCCCAGCGTGTCTCACGGAAACAAGCCCGTTCGGAGTTAAGCGGGACCGCCCCCCGATTCAGACGCCGCCCTCTCCGGCCTGATGCCGCGACGCCGTGGTCGTGGCATCAGGATCGGTCAACCAAGGCGCTCAGGCCAGCAGCAGACGCAACTGCCGCACCAGATCCGAGCGGGCCTCCTGCGCTTGCGGCAGGATGCGGGTCATGCTGATGAAGCTATGCGGCACGCCGGGGTAGATTTTCTGCCACGGCTGCGCGCCCGCCTCGCGCAACGCCTGCGCCAGGTCCTTGGTGTCGTCCAGCAAGGGATCAAGCTCTGCGGCTTGCAGGATGGCGGGCGGCAGACCCTGCACGCTGCCCAAGAGCGGCGCAACGCCAGGGTCCTGCAATTGCGCTTCATCGGCCACATACTGGCGCCAGAACCAATCCAGCTTGTCGGTCGACAACCCAAAGCGGCCATCGCCCAGTTCCTGCTGCGCAGGCGTATCACGGCGCGCCGACAGCATGCCGTAGATCAGCGCAATCGCGCGCAGCAGCGGCTCGCCCGCATCCCGCAGCCGTTGCGCCGCCGCCAGCGTCAGGTTGCCGCCAGCGGACTCTCCGCCCAGGCTCAAGCGTCCGGCATCCAGGCCCAGCGCTGCCGCATTGCCATGCAGCCAGCGCACCGCTCCCAAGACCTGATCGACCGCCACCGGGTATCGTGCTTCGGGCGCCAGCGCATACTCCAACCCGCCCGTCACGATGCCGGCCTCATTGGCAATCTCGCGTTTCCAGCGATCCAATGTTTCCAGATCGCCGTGCGCGAACCCGCCGCCGTGCAGATGCAGATACAGCGGCAGCGCCTTGCCCTCCGAGCCCGCGGGATAGTAAAGCCGCAACGTCGCCGGCACCGGCAGATGATCCAGCCGATGCTCCACCACCCGCCCGACCTCGGGCACGTCCCCAGCCAACCAGATCTGATAGCCGCGCGCCTGCCGGCGCACTTGATCCAGCGGGGTGGTCAGCACGTTGGGGGTGCCGACACCGGCTTCACGGCCCAAGGCCTGGGCGGCTTGTACTTCGGGTGACAGGGTGCTCATGATGCGTCCGATGCAATGAAGGAAGGCTGGCCAACGGCGGCGGCCAAAACCGCTCAGTATGGACACGCCGGGCTCAGGCGTCCAAATACGATTCAGACATATGCTTTTAACCTGCAGCGGAAGGCAGGTGTTCCCCCGAGCCTGCGATGGCGGCGCCTGCGCGACAGGGGCCAAGGTGCGCGATCCACGGGGACAGATCGCAACCGTATACTGCGCATTCTTTGAATGCCTATCGGAAGCCCCCCGCATGTCTTACACGCCCGGCGATATCTACGTCACGTTCAACCGCCGCCTGCAGGCCTACACCGCCTCGCAAATCACGCACGTGAAGGGTGACGGCGCGGACGCCGAGATCGCGGTGCTGAGCCTGGACTGGGTGGGCAGCGCGTTGCCCGGCGACGCCGACATCGCCGCGATGCGGCCGGCGCACTTCGACTTCTACTTCTGGCGCGACCGCGTGGACCATACGTGGATCAGCGGGCCGGTACCCACGCACGCCAAGCACGTGGGCTGGCGCGAGCCGCTCGTGACCGAGGAGTCACGCTCGTATTCCGGCGGCTGGTCCAGTGGCGACATGCTCTACAACCAGCGCCGCTGGAACGCGATCGACGCCGGCGTCCGTGCGCGATTCAAAGCGGCCGCCCACGCGGATACGCCCGATAACACCGTAGTGCTGGAGCAACCAGGCCGCACGATCACGCGCGCCATGCGCGGCCTGGACAGCGCGGCGCTGCTCGCCGCGCCGTCGCTCGCGACGTTCGACGACATGCCCTTGCTGATCAAGCTGCACGTGGATGCGCCCGTGCCCGGGCTGATCGAATGGGCCCGCACGAAGCCGATTCTCAGCGAACTGGAATACGCCAGTTTCGGCGAGCCGGTCGTCGACCTGCGCGGCACCTCGTTCGGGCGGGTCGCGATTGACGTGACCGGCGTGCGCAAACTCTATTTGAATGACGGGCTGAACACGCTGTCGCTGCGCGGTGAAGTGCATCCCGACCTGGTCGTGCACGCCGAAGACGACGGCATGTGGTTGCGGCTGGAACGCGAAAACGCCATCTGGTCCGGCGCCGGATTGACGCGCCTTGGAGCGATCTCGCTGCGCGGCATGAAGACGCTGGACTGCGCCGAGGTCGCGCGTATCTTTCCGCACCTGCACTCGCTGTATGTGTGGGGCGCCCCCGGCGTGACCACCGGCATCGAGCATCTGGCGGCCCTGCGCGAGCTGGCGATGATCCTGATCAACGACGTGTTCCCGCCTGCCGAGAGCCGCCTGCCCGGGCCGGACGCCTGGCCCAAGCTGCAATCGCTCTGGCTCACGAGCATGCCCGCTGAGATCCTGGCGCAGGCCAAGAAGGACTACAAGAATGCCGCAGCGGCGGGTCTGGATCTGGAAGTCAGCAAGCCCCGCAAGCCCGAATGGCTGGCCGCGAATCTGGACAATCCGTTTCGCGAATGGGACGGCAGCGAGCACATCACGGCCGCCCAGTCCAAGAAAGCCGCCGCGTTGTACCGCAAGACCCGCGCCGACGCTCTGAAGGCCGCCGCGACCCAGGCCGCGGATGCGCAAGCGCTGATGGCGACCCTGTCCGAGATCGTGCGGGCGTATACCGAAGGCTTCAACGCGCTCGACCGGCGCACCGGCTTCATCGAGACGGTGGAACGCGATCAGATCTACGTGGCGCTGATGGGCATCCTGGACGCCGTCCAGGCCAAGCTCATCGAGGACGCGGGTGAAGACGCGGCCGTGCTGGATCGCGATGCGCTGGATCGTGCGGTGGATGAGGTGCGGGACTTTTAAGTGCGGCACGCTCATCCTTGTGCTGTCTACTGTTCCTTCAACCCCAACGATTTCATCAGCGGCGCGAACAGCTTCTTCTCTTCCTGCACGCGCGCGGCATAATCGGCCGCGCTCAGCGGTATTGCTTCGGCGCCCGCATCCAGAAAGCGCTTCTGGATGTCCGGCCGCGCAAGCACCTTGTTGAGCTCAACGTTCATGCGCTCGACCACATCATCTCGGGTGCCAGAGGCGGCATATACGCCGAACAGGCTGTCCGCGAAAACCCCGTCGATGCCGACCTCGGAGAACGTTCGAATGTCGGGCGCCACGGCAGCGCGCTGCCGGCTTGCCACCGCCAGCACTTTCAACTTGCCCGCTTGCACCATGGGAAAGACCGTCGCCGGTCCAAACGCAAAGTCGATCTGGCCCGCTGCCAGGTCTTGTATCGCCGGCGCCACGCCGCGATACGGCGCATGGGTAGCTTGCATGCCCGTCGCCTGCTTGAGCAGTTCACCGGCCAGATGCGGCGTCGTGCCGTTGCCGGCAGAACCGTAATTGAGCGGATCGGGCCGCTTGCGCGCGTATTCCACGAACTCCTCGAGCGTGTTGACGCCGAGCGAGGACCGGACAAACAGGAACAATTGGCTGTTGGCCAGCAACCCAACCGGCCGCAAATCCTGCTGCGGATCGAACGGCATGTTGGCGAACATCAGCGGGTTGACCGACTCGGTCGTCGAGGGATTGAGCAGGAAGGTGTGGTTGTCCTTTCCATTGCGCGCCACCTCGGCGCCCGCCACGTTGCCGCCCGCACCGCCCCGATTCTCCACGATGACGGTCTGCTTGAAGGCCTCGGCCAAGTGCGGTTGCACGGTGCGCGCCAGCACATCGACCAGCCCGCCCGGCGCCAGTCCCACGACCAGGCGCACGGGTTTGGTGGGCCAGGCCTGAGACGGCGTCTGCGCATGGCTACCCGTCGTCCAGCCGGTCAGCGCCAGCATCATCACGGCCAGACAACGTCTACGCAGCAGCATGCGATTCTCCAGATGGGGCGTCACCCCGCAATGTCGCGCACGGTGCGTCACGTGCCGCACCACGGTGAGCCGCCTTCATGCCTTATCGGCGGCGGCCCTGCATCCGCCGCCCATTCTTCACAAAAGTTTAAGCATAAAGAATCCCGGAATAACCCTAATTCCCCGGGTACGAGCGAGGCGCCTCGTGGTCCTGCTGTTCACTGAATTCAACCTTCTGAGCGGATGTGGGCGCAATGTCACGGTATGGCGTGCGTGCTCGCATATACGCCATCGGGCTGCACTTCATCTCCGTGCGGAACGCAAAGATGAACGACGACGTGGAACCATAGCCGAGTTCCAAAGCAGTCCCCGTTACGTCGAGACCACTTTCCAATAGCTCGATGGCTCTGAACAACTTCAGCCGGCGCCGCCAGTCGCGCAGCGTCAACCCGGTTTCCGCAAGGAATTTTCTGGCCAGCGTCCGCCCGGACATCCCCAATTCCCTGCCCCAATCGTCCGGGCTCCTTTGATCGGCCGGCCGGTTGTACAAGGCTTCGCAAATGGTCAATAGCGGGCGGCTCGCCGGCCACGCCAGCACCAATGAAATCGGGGTGGCACGGCACAGTTGGTCGAGCACCAACCGATACACCCGGCCGAAGTATTCGTCTTCGTCCGAGCGCCCTTGAATTGCCGCCGCCTCAACGATCAACGCTTTCAACAACGCAGACACGCCAAAGACCGCCACCCCGTCCTCGGAAAGCGTTCCCCCGGGATGGTCGGCAAGCCACAAGCTGCGGTACTCGGCGCCGAGAAAGGAACCGACGCTATGGACAGTCCCGGACGGAATCCAGGCGGCCTGGTTTGGGGAGATGGCGAAAGAATGGTCGTCTGCCGTGACCATGAGGACGCCAGAGACGGCGTATACGACCTGGTGCCATTCATGCGTATGCGCGGCAAAGTAATCCCGCGCGCCAATGGACTGCACCCTCATGGTCATTGGCGCCGGCGGCCGGACGTCGGCGGGGGCCGTAATGGCTTTCCATTGCATGAGCGCGTTCATATGTCGCCGATTCTATATAACTTGGCAATCTGTCGATAGATCGCCTACGTAACTTTGCGTTGTAATGCCAGCTCACCTGGCCCGTCCCACGCCGTTCACCGCAATGACACAAAGTAGCGCCTCCCCTGGGCATGATCGCCCCGCCGTTCTGCCCGAGGGCGTTCAACAAGGCAATATCTGGCGACTGATCACCGCCCAAGCCCTGGCGGGCGCGAATTCGGTGGTGGTCTATGCAACCGGCTCCATCGTTGGCAACATGCTTGCCCCGACGCCCATGCTCGCGACCCTGCCGATTTCCATTTTTGTCGTCGGCATGGCGACATGCACGCTGCCGATGGGCGCCGTCGCCAGGCGTCACGGCCGGCGTGCGGCATTTCTGCTGGGCACCGGCGCTGGCGTGCTCACCGGCCTGCTGGCGATGCTGGCGGTCATGATCGGAAGTTTCTGGCTATTCAGCCTGGCCACGTTCTTCGGCGGTGTCTATGCGGCAGTGGTCCTGTCCTTCCGCTTCGCCGCCGCGGACGGCGTGGAGCCCAAGCGACGGGCGCGCGCGCTATCCCTGGTCATGGCGGGTGGCGTCGCCGCCGGGGTCGTCGGGCCACAACTCGTCACCTGGACGATGAACCTGTGGCCGCCGCACATGTTTGCCGCCACGTTTCTGGCGCAAGCGGCGGTTGCAGCGATTTCCGCGTTCATTCTTCTCGGCGTCAGATTGCCCGCGCCCACTGCCGCCGAGGTCGCGGGCGGACGCCCGCTTTCCGAGATTGCGCTGCAACCGCGGTTCATCGCCGCAGTGATCGCTGGCGCGGTCTCATACATGCTCATGAACTTCCTCATGACGGCCGCACCGCTGGCAATGCACATCTGCGGCCACTCCCAGGAGTCCGCCAACCTGGGACTGCAGTGGCATGTCATTGCCATGTACGCGCCCAGTTTCTTCACCGGCAGACTGATCTCCCGCTTTGGTGCGGGACGGATCGCAACCATGGGCCTCGTGTTGATTGGCGTGGCGGCTGCGGTAGGTCTCGGCGGTATCGACGTCATGCACTTCTGGTGGTCACTGATCCTGCTCGGCGTGGGATGGAACTTCGGGTTTCTGGGCGCATCCGCGCTGGTGCTGGAATGCCATCGGCCCGAGGAAAAGACACGCGTCCAGTCGCTGAACGACTTCATCGTCTTCGGCCTGATGGCCATCGGCTCCTTTTCATCGGGGGGCCTGCTGTCGGCTTTCGGCTGGAACACGGTGCTGTGGGTGTCATTCATTCCGCTGGCGCTGTCCGTCGCCGCCCTTGGCGTTGCCATGCGGAGAAAGGCCGTCGCACTGAGCCGGTGAAGCCACATGCCACAAGCGATTCGCGCCTGACTGGCGCGAGCTGACATTCGAACGCGGCCCCCGGTTGACGCCCGCCTACTCGGCGGCGAGCGACAGCTCATGCACTAATCCGGCCTCGAGCTGCCGCGCCACGCGCCCCAGCCCGCGGTTCAGCGGCCACACGATGTCCAGATCAAGCCCGCCTTCCACATCGACGGGCACGACACTCAGCCCGTGTCGCCGCGCATACAGGCCGCTCATGCTATCCAGGATGGCCACACCCAGGCCGCGTTCCGCGAAGGCGCAGGCGGCCGAGTACTGATTCACTTCGATCACCGGCAGAAACGGCAAGCGCTCCTGCTCGAACTGCCGCGCCGTCAGCGCCCCCACCTGCAAGTGCCGGCTGAGTGAGATGTAAGGGATGTCCGCCAGGTCGGCCAATGCGAGACGGTGGCGATCCGCCAGCGCGTGGCCTGCCGGCATCACGGCCTGCAGGCTCAGCCGCGCCAGCGTGCGCTGGCCCACGTTCGGCAGCGCCGCAGAACCGATCACGATGCCGATATCGATGCGCTGATCGGCCGCCAGCCCCGCCACGCCCAGCGTCATGTCCGTGCGCACGCTGACGCGCACACCGGGCTCGCGAGCCTGCAACCAGGCCATCGCGCCAGGCAGAATGCTCGCGCCCACCGCCGCCACCGCCCCGACGTCGAGCCGCGCATGCGCCCCGCCCCGCATGCTGGCCGCCACCCGTTCGGCGTTGTCCATCGCCGCCAAGGCATGGACGATCTCCGGCAGCAGCATGCGTGCCTCGGCGGTCAGTGCCAGCCGGCGCTTGTCGCGGCTGAACAGGGCAAAGCCCAGCTTGTCTTCCAACGACTTCAGCATCGCGCTCGCCGCCGGCTGCGACATACCGGTGGCGGCCGCCGCCAAGGTGACGGAGCCCGTGCGCCCCACCGCTTCGAAAAGCGCCATTTCGCGTTTGTTCATGTGAACCTCGGTGCTCATACACATTCATGTATGAAATGACTCAATTTATATATTTGACTATATCAACCGGCGCATCGGACACTGGCTCCAACATCACAACAGCCGGCGCGGCCTGGATGCGGCGCACGGCAATATAGCGAGGAGACACCGATGCAAACGAAACCTGGCGCACACCCACGCAGGCTGCTGGCTAGCCTGTTCGCGCCGCTGCTGGGAAGCGCTTTGCTGGCTTGCGCAGCGCCCGCGTTGTCCGAGACGGCGGGCGGCACGATCCGGATCGTCGTCGGTGCGCCGCCGGGTGGCGCGCCCGACACCGTGGCCCGCATCGTCGCGCAGCACATGCAGGTGGGCGGGCGCGCCGTGATGGTCGAAAACAAGAACGGCGCCGCCTCCATGATCGCGGCGGCCTACGTGGCCCGCGCGCGGCCCGATGGCAACACCCTGCTGCTCGCCAGCCAGACGACAGTCGCCGTCGCGCCCACGCTGCAGAACGTGACAACGTTCGACCCCATGAAGGACTTCACCGGCGTGGCGCTGGTGGGCAGTGCGCCGCAAGTGCTGCTGGCCGGGCCGAAGCTGCGCGCCAACTCCGTCCAGGAGCTCATCGCCCAGGCCAAAGCCGCGCCGGGCGAGATCGATTTCTGCTCGGGCGGCATCGGCACCTCGCCCTACATGGCGGCCGTGCTGTTCGCCCAGACCGCGGGCATCGAATTGCACAGCATCCCGTTTGCGGGCGAACAAGCCTGCATCACCGAAATGCTGGCGGGCCGGTTGCCGTTCATGTTCGCCAACGCCTCGACGGCCCTGCCCTACATGAAGGACCAGCGCCTGCGCGCCCTGGCCGTGACGAGCAAGGCGCGCGTCGACTTCGCGCCGCAATTGCCGACCACGGCCGAAGCGGGCCTCAAGGATTACGAGGTCGCGACGTGGCTTGGCCTGCTTGCGCCTGCCGCCACGCCGCCCGACGTCGTCAACGCGCTGAACGCGGAAGTGCGTCGTGTGCTGCGCCTGCCGGATGTGCGCGAAAAGCTGGAGGCGCAAGGGTACGCGCTGTCGGACGACAGCCCGGCGGCCTTCACGCGCTATTACCAGGCCGATCGCGACAAATGGGTGCGGCTGATCCAGACCGCCGGCATCAAGCAGAACCCCTGAGCGCGGCCGTGTGCACGCCCTTCCCCATCATCTTCCCGAGCATTCCATGAGCCGTACCCAGCTTGCCGCTTCTTCCGACGACCCGCGCACCGTGCTGGGCGTCCGTCACAGCCCGGTCACCGGCACAATTCCGCCGGGCGCTTGCGATTGCCATGTGCATATCTTCGGCCCGTTCGACCGCTATCCGCTGGCCGAAAACCGCGTGTTCATGCCGGGGCTTGCGTCGACCGACGATCTGCTTGCGCTGCACGCGGCGCTTGGGATCGACCGCGCTGTCGTCGTGCAGGCCAGCCCGCAAGGCACCGACAATCGGTGCATGACCGATGCCCTTGCCACCCTGAATGCGGCAGGCCATGCATCCCGCGGCGTCGCGGTCCTGGCGCCCGATATCTCGCGCGACGGCCTGCGCGCGCTGCATGCGGCGGGCGTGAGAGGCGCCCGCGTCAACCTGCAATCGTTCGGCCAGCAGGATCCGGCCATCGCGCGCGATGCGCTGGCGCGAACAGCCGAACAGGTAGCCGACCTGGGTTGGCACGTGCAGATCTACACCACGCTGCCGGTCGTGAGCGCGCTCGCGCCCGCGCTGCGCGACTGCCCCGTGCCTGTCGTGATCGATCATTTCGCACTGGCAAGCGCCGTGGCCGGTACGGGTCAGCCCGGCTTCGATGCGCTGCTGGAAATTGTGGCGTCAGGCAATGTGTACGTGAAGCTCTCTGCCCCGTACCGCCTCACGGTTTGGCAAGATGGCCGCCCGCCCATCGAGGCGCGAGAGATCGCACGAGCGCTGATCGATACGCGGCTTGATCGCATGCTGTGGGGCACCGACTGGCCGCATTCGGGGGCCTGGCCGGGCGTGGCCCGCACGCGTGATCGCAGTGAACCGCTGCATCCGATTGACGATGGCGAACAGCTGTCGGCGTTCTGCGCGTGGGTGAGCGAAGCGGAGAAGCAGGCGATCCTGGTCGATAACGCGGCGCGGCTTTATGACTTTTGAGCCGGGCACGCGCCCCCGAGTGCCGCACTTATCGCGCTGATTCGTGGACATCTCGACGACACCCTGGACGAGACGGAAATGGCGGAATCAACTCATGCAGAGCGGCTTTTGCCCTCCGCGCTCTGCAGCCTGTCGAAATTTTGCCGCGATTCCCGGAAGCGGTCCGCATTTTCCACAATCCAGGTCCACAACGGAACCATGCGGACGAGCAACTCCATGCCCGTATCGGAAAGTTCGTACTCGACTCTTGGGGGCACCTCTCCGAAGTCATGCCGAAGCACCAAGCCGTCCCGCTCGAGCTGCCGCAAGGTCAGCGTCAGCATACGTTGCGTGACGCCATGCATGCGCCTGCCGATCTCGGCATGCCGCAACCTTCCATACACGCCGAGCGTGTGGACAACACCCAGAGACCAGCGGCTTCCGGCATGTGCGAGTACCTCTCGCCGCAGCCCATCGTCATCATCCCGCAGGCCGTCACAAACGGTCTGTGAGTATCGGAGAATTTCGTCTCGATCCATCGCATCCAGCTCCCAGTATCACGCGTGTGCCTTCTTACATCCACGATGAAGCATTGCTAGACTGCCTCAACGCAATCGTAAGTGGGCTTCATCATGAACCAAACAGACCTTGACGCTACGTCTAAAAACATTCTGGTGCTCGGGGCCGGCGAACTCGGCCTTCCGGTGCTGCGCAATCTTGCGCGCAAAGCCAAAGACGTCGAGGGCGCAAGGATCAACGTGCTATTGCGCGCGAGCGCCATCGAATCGCGCGAGCCAAACAAGCGAAATGATATCGCGGAGATCCGAGACCTCGGGATTGAGATCGTGTCAGGCGATCTTGTTAAGAGCTCCATCGACGAGCTCTCGGCTGTATTCGCGCGGTACGACACTGTGATTGGTTGTGCCGGCTACGCAGCGGGAATCGACACTCCGATGAAGCTCGCCCGCGCCGCCTTGCAGGCACGCATTCCGCGGTACTTCCCTTGGCAATTCGGAGTCGATTTTGACGTGATCGGTCGTGGAGGTCCGCAAGACATTTTCGACGCTCAGTTGGACGTGCGCGAACTATTGCGCAGTCAGCGGCAGACCGAGTGGGTCATCATCTCGACCGGCATGTTCATGAGCTACCTTTTTGAGCCTGAGTTCGGAGTCGTTGATTTGCAGAACAATGCCGTCCATGCGCTTGGTACCCTCGACACCGCCGTAACGCTGACGACGCCCGAGGACATTGGCGCGCTGACCGCCGAAATCGTCTTCGCCACGCCTCGTATCCGTAACGAAATTGTGTATCTTGCCGGCGACACCGTGACGTACGGCGAAGTCGCCGACAAGCTGCAAGCGGGCCTCGGGCGTCCATTCAAGCGTTCGGCTTGGAGCGTCGAGTATTTGCTGGATGAACTGGCGCGCGACCCGCAGAACATGATGCGCAAATACCGCGCAGCCTTTGCGCAAGGCAGGGGTATGTCATGGGACAAGGGCGGGACGTTCAATCAGCGCAAAGGGATTCCGGTCACCGATGTCGCGTCGTGGATTGACGCACATCTCGGGTCACTCCGATCCAAGTAGACAATCGACAGGCATCTGGCAAGCTCAGAATGCGGCAGCCAACCGGAACAGGAAGCTGTTGCCCATGCGGGAAGCAGCTTCTGCGGCCGCCACCGCCACATCAATACCTCGTGCATCCCAGCAAAAGACCGCATCACGCGCTTATGCCGCCATCGACAAGAATTCCCGACCCGGTGACATATGCGGCGCCCGGCCCCGCCAGGAAGGCGACGGCTTCGGCGACCTCCCTGGTCTTTCCGTAGCGGGCAATTGACAAGCTTGGCAAGATGGATGCGGCGAGGGGGCCGTCGGCAGGATTCATGTCCGTGTCGATGGGACCAGGGCGGACAAGATTGACGGTGATGTCACGGTGCCCCAGCTCACGTGCAAGCCCGCGGGTAAAGCTCTCCATCGCGGATTTGGTCGCCGCATAGACTGCGATGCCGGCGAATGGCACCGACAAGCCGGCATTGCTGCCAATCGTGATGATGCGGCCGCCATCAGGAAGGTATCTCAGCGCGGCCTGGGTGGTCATGAACACGCCGCGCACATTGACGTCCAGCTGCAGGCTTATCTGCTCCAGCGACTGCTCGGAGAACGGACCTGAAATCAGAACGCCGGCGTTGTTGACGAGGATGTCCAGGCCCCCTAGTTCATCCACGGTCCTATCTACCGCGGCCTTTACCGCATCAGGGCTGGCAGCATCGGCCTGAATCGCAACGGCGTTGCGGCCGAGGGCGCGAATCTCGGCAGCCAGCGCCTCGGCCTTCCCCACTGATTTCTCGTACGTGATAGCGACGTCCGCGCCGTCTTCGGCCAGCTTGAGCGCAATGGCCGCGCCGATGCCACGCGCAGCGCCGGTGACAAGCGCCCGCTTATGGGCAAGACCAGGCAAGGAATTCTTCAAAGCAGTGTTCATAGCAGAGGGCTCTCTCGGAAGCATGCATCCACGATGCAAAAGGATTCTCGATCTTTCATATTTCTTGGCGTTTCCAACTTAATGCGGCGGCCAGCGCCAGTGATGCGGCTATCGCCAATGAGGCCACCGCAAATCCAAGCTGCACGTCCTGAGCGCTTGCCCCATCAGGCGCGATCGCGATGAACAGACCGCCGACCAAGGCGACGCTTACTGCAGCGCTGATCTGCAATGTGGCGTTTACCAAGCCCGAGGCCAACCCGGCCCAACGTGTTTCCACATGGTCCACGTTCAAGCGCACCAACGCAGGAAGGGCGATGCCTTGCCCGGCGCCAATCAAAAACAAGGGCAACGCCAGCCAGGACGGCGCATTGGCCAACGCCAACACTGCGACCATGACGAGACCGAGCACCTCCAGAACCATGCCGAACCCGGCGGTGCGTGAGCCTATTTGCCGAGCGATGTGCGGGCTGCACAGCGGACCAAGAAAAAACCCGACGCCAAGCGGCAGGATGGCCAGGCCGGCTGTCATCGCGTCGTGGCCCAGGCCGGCGTGTTCGTACACGGCGAACACCAGGAAGAACGCGGCTAGCGCATAGAAAAGGAACGTTGATGCCAAACTGCGTCGCAACCCGCGCACGGCCAGAAGCGATGGCAGGACCAGTGGGGTTCTGCCAGCGCGCTCCTCTGCCTGTTCGTACTTCCAGAAGAGACATAGCAACGGCATGCTCACCGCCAGCGGCACGATGCACCACCAGGGCCAATGATGTTGCTGCCCTTCGATAAGCGGAACCACGAGCGCCAGCAAGCCTATCGCCAGCAGCACCGCGCCGGGCACGTCCAGGCGTGGCGAATGTTCGTCACGAGTTTCTCGCAGCAACCTCATTGCAGCTGGAATGGCAACGATGATGATGGGAAGGTTGATCAAAAAGACGCTGCGCCACCCCAGTCCCCACGGACTCGTCGAAACCAGCACTCCGCCAAGCAATTGCCCCCCCACCGAGGCGAAGCCGAAGGTCGCACCGTATCGGCTCAGCGCGCGATTCTTTTCGCTTGCCGGAAAGATGGCATGTATCGATGCCAATGATTGCGGCGCCATGATCGCGGCAGATATCCCTTGCAGCAGCCGGCCGGCGACAAGCATGCCCGGGGACGGCGCCAGGCCGCACAACGCGGACGCCACGCCAAAGCCGAGCATGCCCGCGATAAACACGCGCTTGCGGCCATAAAGATCCCCCAGACGACCTCCCAGGATCAGCGTGACGGCATAGGCGGCGGCATACACCGAGATCACCAACTGCGAGACGTCGGAAGAAGCTTGCAGGTCGGTCCGTATGGCGGGCAGCGCCCCATTGACGATGAAGAAGTCCAAAGGCGGCAGGAGCGTGCCAGTCAACAGGACGGCCAAGGCGAGCCAGCGACGGGGATCAGCGGCGGCTGTCCCAGCCGCGCGTTCGGATGACGCCAGCGCTGCTTCGAGCGCGCCTGCAACGTGGCGGGGTTCAATATTCATAGCTTGAGGCTCCAAATCAGATGTGCCTGAGCGTGAGCGCAACGGTTCGCCAGGACATTTCATGGAACGCATGATCCTCTGAACAATGTTGTTCGGACACTGACATACATGTATATTTTCCGTACATTTTTGTACGCAATGGATTGGCATGGATTGGAATGACGTTCGCATCTTTCTAGCGGTTGCTCGCAACGGATCCTTCGGCGGCGCGGCCCGGACACTGAACGTCAGTCATCCGACAGTGGGTCGCCGCATCAAGGTGCTTGAGGAGAAAGCCAAGCAGGCACTCTTTCGAAGAACAAAGGATGGCCTGGTGCTCACGGATGCCGGTGACAACGTGCGGGCGCTGGCGGAGTCCATGGAAGATTCCGCGCTATCCATGGAAAGGCGTCTGACCGGCAACGACCAGCGCCTGGAAGGCATCCTGCGAATCTCTTCCGCGGAATGGTTCGCCGGCTATGTCCTGGCGCCCGTCCTGGTCGAGTTGACCCACCGCCATCCCGCTGTCGTGCCGGAAGTGATTGCCAGCCATCGCTTACTCGATCTCTCACGGCGGGAGGCCGACGTGGCCTTTCGCATCGTGCCTTTCAGCGAACCGGATATTGTCCAGCGCCGCCTGATGCGCATGTCATATGGCGTCTATGCGTCGGCGGCAACCGCCCAGGCCTTGCAGGAGGATCCCGCATCAGTGGGCGTCATTCTGATGAACACCGCCCAGTCGCATTTCCCCGATGTGGCTTGGGTGCTGGAGAGGTTTCCGCGCAGCCGGCGCGCGTTCACAAGCACGAATCGTTCGGTGCAGGCGCAGATGTGTTTGAGGGGTGTGGGCATCGCGGTGCTGCCCCGGCCGCTAGGCGATGCAGTTCCCGGATTGCAGCGCCTGCACACGCCGGATGAACCACCCACGCGGGATATATGGGTCGGCTACCACCAGGACCTGCGGCACATGGATCGCTTGCGGGTGATGCTGGATATCGCCGACATGATGCTGTCGAACACCAGCATTCCAGCGCCTTGAGCGCAGGCTCGCAGATCCAGCCGCGGGGGATGGCAATCCAGCGCCGACTCCGGAACGCGCAAAACTCTAACCATGACGCTTTCGCAGCATCTGGAGCGCGTCATGCAGATGCCGGACATCCATGAGAAGTTTGCAGGCGCCTTTCTGGACGCGATGCCTACCGGACCGGCCGCCTTCGCCAAACGCTACGAAGCGGTGAATCCCACGTCAGTCGCAGGTTGTCCAAACTTCGACACCGGCCGCGCCGCCAGGGCGCGAATCGCCCCCCCGAGGCGAATCCGACCGCCCCGCCCCCATGCCATTGACGGCGGAAGCGGCCCGCTCACCCGCAGCGCCAAGCTTGAAGACCGCCACGGTGCGCACCAACGCGGACGCCTGATCGGCCAGGCTGTTTGCAGCGGCGGCCATCTCTTCGACGAGCGCTGCGTTCTGTTGCGTCACTTCGTCCATCTGCATGACCGCTTGTCCCACCTGGCCGACGCCCGTGCTCTGCTCTGCTCTGCACAGCGAATGGGCTTCGCGAAAGCGTAGCCACGTGTACGAGAGTCCTGAGCCAACCTGCAGAGGTTGCCGTATTCGAGCTGCGGGTATCGAATTGCTCTGTAGGACTATCTTCGGATCAGCTCGTCACGTTCAGCATCCGCACTAAACGAAGGCAATGCCAAGGCCCCGGCGCCATAGCCAAGAGGTCGGCGAGATTCGACAGTCACCATCTCGCTGCGGCTTCCACACCACACACTTGTTGACGTCAGCGAATTCTGACCGTTTCGTCAAACTGGCGCGCACCGATTTCGGGTCGCTTCTTCAACTTGTCTTCAGGCTCGCCAGCACGTAGACGACGCAATAGCTCTGCCGGATCGAAGTCCACGCCGATTGGATTGTGAGCGAACTCGGGAGAGTGGAAAAACGCCGTCTCCTCTTCGACGGTATCGAAGTTGTCGACCTGCAATTCAGTCTGATTGCCGTCTGGATCGACGTAATACATGGAGGTGGTCGGCCCGTGGTTGGTGCACCAAACCGGATCAATGCCAATACCGTGAAGGCTTTCATACACCGACAAGAGCTCATTCAGACCGCGGTATGTGAACGCGATGTGATGCACGCCTGCCGCCGCCGGAATCTGCTGGGCCAGGTCCGGCACATTCAATACTGCGATGCGATGATGCTCCTCGTCGTAAGTAAGGAACGTCAAAACCTCATTGGCAAAGGTCACGTGAGCACCAAGGAGGAGGGTGTAAAAGCGAACCATTGCCTCATATCGTGATGTGCGAAATACGATGTGGGCGAGCTTCGTTGGCGCCGTCACTCGCAACTGGTCATTGCTTTCGGCCAATACGGTGGTTTTTCCCATGATGCCTCACTTGGACTCTAGCGACCCATTTCAAAAGAAGTTCAACTTCACGTTTCAGATCCGTGGTTCGGCGACCACGGTATTTTCGATAATTCCTATTTCATCGATCTCAACGCGGACCGCATCGCCAACCTTGAGCCATTTCGGAGGCTTGTACCCAAGCCCCACGCCCGCTGGGGTGCCCGTAAAGACCACGTCACCCGGCTCCAACGTCATGACTTGGGACAGCAGCGCAATCTGGTCATAGCAGTTGAAGATCATCTCACGGGTATTAGATGCTTGCCTTTGCTCCCCATTTACGAAGCACCGAATTCCCAGGTCGTGCGGATTTTCGATCTCGTCCTTGGTTACGATCCAAGGTCCAAACGGCGCGTGGCCATCAAACGACTTGCCTAGCAATACTTGGCTTGTGCGCAGCTGCCAATCGCGCACACTGAAGTCGTTTCCAGCGCAATAGCCGAAGATCACCTCAGGCGCCCGTTCGCGCGGCACATGACGGCATCGCTGCCCGATCACGAAAACCAACTCAGCTTCATAGTCGAGTTCGTTGGACACAATCGGCAATTGGACATCATCTTGCGGCCCATTGACGGCCGATGCAGGCATGGAGAACCAGATCTGGCTTTCGGGGAACGGCAGCCCACTCTCCACCACGTGATCAGCATAGTTCAGCCCCGTGCCCAGCAACTTTCCAGGCCGAGGAATGGGAGCTACCAGACGCACATCCTGGAGTCCGAAGTCGGGCTGTCGATGCTGGACGACCTGTTTGACGATCTCGGAAACGCCCGACGACCATCCGGCAATCAATGCATTCATGTCCTGAGGGATGTCAGCAACGCCGCTGAGGTCAATGATCGCATCACCCACAACGACGCCTATTCGGTGCCCCCCATGGTCAAACGTTACGAGCTTCATTGCTTTGATCTCCGGCTCATGGCTGAAAGACCATATGGACGTTACGCTCTGCGATCCGCCACCCGTCCACAACCTCTATGTATTTATCGTGGTACTCAGCCACGATCGGCGCCGGTGTCGCTGGAACATCCCTGCCCGCAGTCTCTCCTGCACCTTTGTAGCAAACAACATAACAGCGCCCGGATGCCTCTCCCTCGCCGCCTAATTCGACCTGAAAGTTGGTGCAGAAATGCCGAGTCTCAAGCTCGACGGGACGATTGCGTAGAAATTCCCCAATCTCGGCGGCCCCATGCAACGAGTGTGTGGGGGTATTGAAAGCCCCTTGTGGCGTGAACAATTGCACGACACGATCGTAATCTCTGGCGTCAACGGCGTTTGCGAAATCGACCGATAGCCTGATACAGGCCGCCTCCACTGCAGCGAAGTCTTTCGGAGACATGCGGAAACTCCTAAGGGGCCGCCTGACGCGCAAGCAGCTAAAATTGGCGTACTTTTGCCGAGCAAGTGAACAACTATAGCGGCGGCAAAGAACAACGGTTAAGCAGAGGTCCACATGGTGAAACTTCTCGAAGATTCGACCGAATCGTCACGCACCGGAGCCCAGAGCCTCAGCCGCGCCCTTGGTTTGTTGAAGCTCGTGTCCACGTTCAATTTGACGGGGGCACGGCTCTCCGACATCGTCAGCCTGAGCGGCTTGGCGAAACCGACCGTTCATCGACTCCTTTCCGAGTTGCTCGCATCCGGTTTGTTGATGCGAGATGACCAGAAGCTTTATCGCCTGGGAAATTTTGCGCACGAACTCGGCGTGATTGCCTCTTCGCAGTTCAAGATACGCGATGTCTGTCAATGCCTGCTGGCGGAGTTGGCTGGTGAAACAGGAGCGACAGCCTACCTCAAGGTTCGCAGCGGCCAGGACGTGTTTTGTCTCGACATTGCTTCAAGAAACGATAAAGCATGGTCGTCACGTGGTAGTCGCGTTGCGCTAGGGGTCGGCGCGTGCGGCATGGCCATCCTGAGCTTCTTGCCCGAACAAGAGCGGCTTATAGCAATGCAGGGGTCGACCTCGCAGCCAGGCATGTCCGCACCTCTGCATTTGGAAAAATTGTTATTCGATGTTGAACAAACGCGGCATAACGGCTACTCGTTTTCGGAGGGAGATGTTGTACCAGGCGTGACTGCGGCCGCGATACCAATCTTCGATCCGGTAGGCACCCCCGTTGTGGCGGTGAGCCTCGCAATGCCAAGCGTCAGTTGGACGGACGGAACACGAAAAAAAGCCATAGGCTCTCTGCTTAGCACTGCCGCAAAGATGCGTCGCGACTTGGTGAACGCCCAAGCTTTAGTGCAACCAAGGCTTCAACAATAGGCAGGATTTCTCGCAACAGGAGATTCTGCATACCGCTTCGCCGGTAGATTTTCGAATCGCCTAGAAGGAACGTTCACAGAATTCGACGAAAGGTCCACGATGTGGATCACTGCCATTGGCTCCGCAATCCTCGCTGCCGATCATGAAGGGCAAGGCCATTGTGCCGATAACAAAAACCCATGCTGCTATCGTCGGCTGGAGGAGACACCGTGAATCGAACACTACAGACCTGCGCTCGGCAGCTCGCTATCGCCGCTTCTCTAACTCTTGCTTTTGCGGTAACTCCCGCCACGGCTGCGTGGCCGGAAAAGCCCGTCAGAATCGTGCACGCATACCCCGGCGCGCCGCTGGACGCTGCGACCCGATATCTCGCTGAAAAACTCGCGGCCATCTGGAGGCAACCGGTCTTGGTGGAAACGCGACCCGGCGCCAGTGAGATCATCGCTGGCAGGACCGTCGCCACCGCATCGCCCGACGGTTACACCCTCTTCGTCGGCGCGGATTCGAACTTCAGCAGCAATCAGTATCTGTTCAAAGACCTCCCCTTTGACCCAGAGCGCGACTTGGCGCCGGTCACCGAACTGTTCGAGCTCCCTTTTTGCCTGATCGTTCCAGGCAACTTTCCGGCGAATACCGTCGCAGAGTACGCGACGCTTATGAAAGCGGAAGGAGAAAAACATCAATACGCCTCCACAGGGATTGGAGGCCCGAATCACCTCAGCATGGAAAGCCTTAACAAGACGTTGGGGATCTCCGTAATGATGGTGCCTTACAAGGTTGGGCCTGAAATTGTCCAGGATCTGATCAGTGGCCGGGTGAGCTCATTGGTGGCTGGCGTATTCACCGCCGCCCCATTCGTACCTAACGGGAAGTTGAAAGTTTTGGCAGTGAGTGGCGATCGGCGCCAGAAGGCCATACCCAATACGCCTACCTTTGCTGAAGCGGGATATCCGGACATGCGCATCGGAAGTTATGTAGGATTAGCAGCTCCGCGCGGCACGCCCGAATCGGTGCTGAATCGGATCGCAGCAGATGTAAAGACAGTCTTGAGCACTCCGGAGTATGTGGAGAAGGTCGGTGACCCGTTCGGCTACGCGCCAATCGGGTCGACGCCACAGCAATTCGCCGCATTTCTGCAGGAGCGGCGAGCTGAAGCACAGAAGCAGATCGAAATGTTGGGGCTACGGAAGTAAGGCACTACCGCAGCCCAGCGCCTGGACCCGATTGCTCGGGCGCTTGAGTCCAAAAGTGACTTTTTTATGCCACGATTGACGTCGGTGGTGAGCAAACGGAGCACCATTCCGAGGCCCCTGTCTCGGCTGCCCTATTTCAACTACTTAGGTGGAAGAACCCTCCACGGCTAGTGTTGAACATTGGCGAGGAAACGAGACCGTACATCGCGTGCCCTACTGCCGCTCTTCTACTTTGTCCTGGGGCACGGGTAGCGGATCAGTATGGCCGGGGCCTGCCGCGTCGGCGGCGACATCAATGAAGTCGCTCACGTGGTACGGATCCCAGTAGTGCGGTTCCATGTAGAACGGTAGGCAGAGCCCGCACCAAACAGTAGCGCAAGGCAAGATGATCAGGGTCTCGGCGGGCCATCCCCTTCATGAGTAGATCGACGCGGTTCGGCCTGCCAACCAGATACCAATCTGCCAGTGCCTTTGACTCCTCGAAACGGAAGCGAGGCCCGACTAGCATCGCTTCCTCAATCCGCCACATTGTCAGGCGTTGCGGGGCCGAAGGCCCTTCCTTTTCGGTCATGCCGCTGACTTGGCGCATCAAGCCTGAGAGCCGCTTGACACGGCACTCAGGCTCAGCGGCGTTCGCAAGGACGGGATGTCCCGCCAGATTGCGGACCGTGGATCTTCTTCGGGAGGCAGCGCGTAGCCAAGGCATTGTTCGGGAACTTTCGCCAGCAACTGTTTCCCCCGCTCCACGTACCCTACCCCAGCCAATGCGATGGACAGATTCGCCAACCCGTCGATTTGTTCACTCGGCGGGCCTTCTTTAAGCTCCGTCACGAGGGAGTTGAGCCGGTCGACGGCCCCGCAACTGTCTCCGTCAAGCCGTTTTGTGGTCAGGCCTCGTGCAGCTCGCATCCGACGAAGCTTCGATCCGAAGGTCTCATAGACATGACGCGAAAAGTGCAGGGTCGGGATGTTTGAGCTCTGACCCAACAAATCCGCATTTCGCAATACGTCTTATTTTTCAAAAGCCTCGCCAGCGTCGAGCCATCCCACGGTAGCTTCTGCTACCGCGAACCTCAGCCCTCGCGGTCATCGCTCGGGCAACCGTCAGAACTGGCCGCTTACGGCCATCAAGAGCCACTGTTCTTCTCGCCCTCTATGGCCGATCAGCGCCACATTCGGGCCGTTCGGAGCTCAAGGTGGTCCCTCCCCGAGACACGAGGAATTGCCAGTTCTGACACACCGGTTTACGTCACCCTCAACTTATCGGATTGCGTGCCGTCACGATCCACGCCGCCCCGTTAATAGTCACCGACCGCTCGCCGGCGAGCCCGGCAAAGGCGGCACGAACTGCCGCTGAGGCGCGCGCGCGGATTTCATCGGACTGGTCAGAGAGTGCGCGCGACAATGGACCGACCTCAAGTGTCATCTTCACCGCGTCGTCGATCGCTGCGTCCCGCGTCCCGCCTTCACCGAACGGGACGGCAGAGTCGAAGGGGGCAATCGCAATAGCCGAGAAGCCGGCTGCTATCAAAACTTGCGCCACGCGCGCCCGGTCGCCGAACGAAAATGGGCCCGGCGCATCAGAATTGGGCAGCGCGCTCATCGGGACGATACCCTTGAGCGCAGCCATCGGCAGGCGCACCCAATCGTTCTCCGCCGCGGCACGCCAGCAGACGAAAGCGACTCTTCCACCAGGCCGGAGCGCGCGTCGCATGTGGGTGAACGCCGCTATTGGATCGTCGAAGAACATTACTCCGAAACGCGAGAATAGAATGTCGAAGGCGCCCCTGGGCAGCTCTGCGCTGCTGGCGTCGGCCACCTGAAAGAGGGCCGGCGTATCTGGTTGCGCGAGCGCGCGCGCTCGCGCAACCAGCGGTTCGGATATATCCACGCCCAGCACTCGGCCCCCTGCGCCGACACGGGCTGCGAGAGCCAGGCTCGACGCGCCCGCGCCGCAGCCGATATCCAGCGCGCGCTCACCCTTCACGGGCGCGGCGGCTTCTATGGCGGCCTGGCCGAACACCGCCACCATAGCGTCGAGCCGGGCTTGGTTGGCGACCCAACGCTCCCCGCTTTCACCACTCCAATCACCGACCTGATCGGCCCTTTGCTCTGCCATGTCATCTCCTTGGATCGACGATATGTCCTTGATCGCGCCCATCTACGACAACCTTTTGGAGGCGGCGACGCAACGGAAGAAAGGGATCAGCGCTCTCATAGAACCATCGACTGCTGCGCGAAGATTCCCGCCATCGCGCCTTGCCAGGATGCCGTGGTGACTGAATGCATGGTGGGGTTGGCAAGGTCGCCCGCGGCGTAGATGCCGGGCGTGCTGGTCTGGCGGCGCTCGTCGACCTTCAGGGCGATGCCTTGGGGCGTCTCAACCGTGACTAGGCCCAGCGATTCATGCAAGCGTGCAGAGGGCTTGTTGCGCGGATGGGCAAACACGATGTCGACTGCAACAGCAGGGCCTGCATCCAGCTTGACGGTGACGTTATGGCTTTCGTGATGGTTCAGTTCGGTGATCAGGCCATCAACGACGTGGACGCGGCGGCGTGCTAGATCATCCCGGACGTCGGGCGAGATGTCGTGACCATGAGCGAAGACCGTCAGCGTTTCAGTCCAGTCGTGGTAGAGCCTGACGTAGTTGTGCGACGGCGGGCCGGACCAGATAAGGCCCCAATGCCGCCCTGCGACCTCGAAGCCGTCGCAATAGGGGCATGGAACGATGGACGTGCCCCAGCCCTCGGCGAAGCCCGGAACACCAAGCATCTGGTCAGCCACCCCATAGCTCAAAATCACGCGGCGCGCGCCAAGGCGCTCGCCATCGCCAGTCAGGACGGAGAAATCGTCCAAGGCGCCGGAAACGCTTTCAGCTTTTGCATTGATGATCCTGACTGAGGGGTACCGCGCGAGCTGCTCCCTCGCCTCCGTCAGGATGTCCTGCGGTGGCCTGTGGTCGTGACCGAGCAGTCCATGGGAATGGTCGGCAAAGCGATTACGCTGCAGGCCGGTGTCGAGAACGATGACCTTTCGGCGGGCACGTCCGAGTTGAAGCGCCGCGGCAAGGCCGGCAAAGCTGCCGCCGATGATGATGACGTCATTCATGGTATTGGGATCCGTGTTCTATATCGAAGGGATTGGGACTGCGCTTGGCGGTGAGCCGTGCATGCGCGAGGCGCCGGAAGGCGCCGCTACGGTTGAAGCCTATTCACCGGCGCGCACATTTCGGATACCATGAGGTATCCTAAATCTCTAATTACGATACTGTCAAGTACTGGAATACACGTGGCGGAGAAAAAAACGCAGGGGCGGCGTGGCCGCCCCGCCAACGAGGCGCTGGGCCAAGCAATAGTGGACGCGGCCAGCCAGCTATTCGTGGAACTGGGTTTTCAGGCGACGACCATGGACAAGGTCGCTCAGCGCGCGAAGATATCCAAGCTCAGCATCTATCGCCATTTCGAGAACAAGGAGGCGCTATTCAGCGCGGCCATCGCGGCGCACTGCCACCAGTTTGCGCCTCAGGCACTTATCGATGGCGTCGAGGGCTCAGCCGAAGATCAGCTCATCACGGTGGGATCATTCCTGCTTCGCACGCTGTTGAGCCCGGACGTTCGCAGTGTTGAAGCCATGATCATGGCTGACAAGACGAATCAAAAGTCGTTAAGCAAGCTCTATTTCGAAGCCGGCGCAGCCTATGTCATTGCCGAGATTGAGAATCTGTTGAGTCAGTTGCACGCCAGCGCGGCTCTGAACGTGCCGGATCCTCGCAGGTCCGCCCGCTTGTTTGCCGCGCTCATCAAAGGTTCTGACCTGCTGACAATCGCTCGCTTCGATGAAGCCAAGGCAGAAGACGACCACGAAATTGAATCCTATTGCCGATCGGCTGTGGCCATGTTCATCGCCGCACATGGCGGATTACCGACGTGACCGAGTTCAACGCCTGTAGTGAAAAGTTGTACTCGTCGCCGGCGATGAATTCGAACAACGGCGAGATCGTGCCTTTGGAGCTTCTAGCTGAATGGCGACTCGGGGTTGTGCATACAAACGGTCAGACGATAGCGCCGCCAGTGCCCGAGGGTAGGTGTACCAAGTGGAGGGCCGTCAATCTCCGACCATCGAATGGCTTAATTGGAAGGCGTATCCAGGCATACCTTCCCGGTCATCGTCACTGGCACGTGAGCCATCCGCCGTATTGCTCGATCTATCCTCTTCGGCCTCAAAGACACGTACTTGCGAAGACCGGGTGCCAGCTCAGGCAGTTCCGCCCATTCCGCTGGCACTCATCTTCGACATCTTCAATGAACTTTTTTGTTCAATTTCCAAGTTGATCGAATCGTTATCGGCATTTTCCCAGCTTCCATGAACCAAAAGTCCATTCGAAAGCTCGTCAGGCACGAAGTGCTCGGCGAGCCACTTTTGGCCTGAAATTGGCCCTCCTCGCTCGCAGCCTGCACGCCGCCTCAGTCTACACACGTGTTACACGGCAACTTCAGTGAACCAAATCTCAAGTCGAAGGAACTTCGACATGAAATTCGACAGCTGCACATTTCCGCCCCAAATATGTAACAGCGCCCCGCCCCCCCTTGAACCTCAGAACATCATCCCTATAATTAGCACTCGACTCCGGTGAGTGCTAACACCTCCCGGGCAAACCGACCACCCCTTTCATTTAGTTAACAGGAGTTCCTCATGGCCTTGCGTCCCCTGGGCGATCGCGTGATCGTCAAACGCCTCGAAAACGAGCGCAAGACTGCCTCGGGCATCGTCATCCCCGACAGCGCCGCTGAAAAGCCCGACCAGGGTGAAGTCGTGGCCGTCGGCCCCGGCAAGAAGACCGAAGACGGCAAGATCCTGCCGGTCGACCTGAAGGCTGGTGACAAGGTTCTGTTCGGCAAGTACGCCGGCCAGTCCGTGAAGGTGGATGGCGAAGAACTGCTCGTCATCCGCGAGGACGAAATCCTCGCCGTGGTTCAGTAAATCTCCCGCCTCAAACGAATTTTCGAAGGAAGCTAAGAAATGGCTGCCAAGCAAGTATTGTTCGGTGATGACGCTCGCGTGCGCATCGTCCGTGGCGTGAACGTTCTCGCCAACGCTGTCAAGACCACCCTGGGCCCCAAGGGTCGCAACGTCGTGCTGGAGCGCTCGTTCGGCGCCCCGACCGTGACCAAAGACGGCGTGTCCGTCGCCAAGGAAATCGAACTGAAGGACAAGTTCGAAAACATCGGCGCCCAACTCGTCAAGGACGTCGCGTCCAAGACCTCCGACAACGCCGGTGACGGCACCACGACCGCCACCGTGCTGGCCCAGGCCATCGTTCAGGAAGGCCTGAAGTACGTCGCCGCCGGTTTCAACCCGATCGACCTGAAGCGCGGCATCGACAAGGCTGTCGCCGCCGCCGTCGCCGAACTGCAAAAGCAATCCAAGCCGGTCACGACCAGCAAGGAAATCGCCCAAGTCGGTTCCATCTCGGCCAACAGCGACACCTCCATCGGCCAGATCATCGCTGACGCGATGGACAAGGTCGGCAAGGAAGGCGTCATCACCGTCGAAGACGGCAAGTCGCTGGAAAACGAGCTGGACGTCGTCGAAGGCATGCAATTCGACCGCGGCTACCTGTCGCCCTACTTCATCAACAACCCGGACAAGCAAGTTGCCGTCCTGGAAGACCCGTATGTCCTGATCTTCGACAAGAAGATCAGCAACATCCGCGACCTGCTGCCCGTGCTGGAACAAGTTGCCAAGTCGAGCCGTCCCCTGCTGATCATCGCGGAAGACGTCGAAGGCGAAGCGCTGGCCACCCTGGTTGTGAACAACATCCGTGGCATCTTGAAGACCACCGCCGTCAAGGCGCCTGGCTTTGGCGACCGCCGCAAGGCCATGCTGGAAGACATCGCCATCCTGACGGGCGGCACGGTGATCTCCGAAGAAACCGGCATGTCGCTGGAAAAGGCCACGCTGGCTGAACTGGGCCAAGCCAAGCGCATCGAAGTGGGCAAGGAAAACACCACGGTCATCGACGGCGCTGGCGACAGCAAGTCCATCGAAGCCCGCGTCAAGCAAGTGCGCGTGCAGATCGAAGAAGCCACGTCCGACTACGACCGTGAAAAGCTGCAAGAACGCGTGGCCAAGCTGGCCGGCGGTGTTGCCGTGATTCGCGTTGGCGCTGCCACCGAAGTCGAAATGAAGGAAAAGAAGGCTCGCGTCGAAGACGCCCTGCACGCCACCCGCGCTGCAGTGGAAGAAGGCGTTGTGGCTGGTGGCGGCGTTGCGCTGCTGCGTGCCAAGCAAGCCATCGCTGACCTGAAGGGCGACACGCCTGACCAGAACGCCGGCATCAAGCTGATCCTGCGTGCTGTGGAAGAACCCCTGCGCACCATCGTCACGAACGCCGGCGAAGAAGCCAGCGTCGTGGTCAGCAACGTGCTGAACGGCAAGGGCAACTACGGCTACAACGCCGCGACCGGCGAGTACACCGACCTGGTCGAGCAAGGCGTGCTGGATCCCACCAAGGTGACCCGCACCG
This sequence comes from Achromobacter sp. ACM05, assembly GCF_019218915.1. Taxonomy (NCBI): domain Bacteria; kingdom Pseudomonadati; phylum Pseudomonadota; class Betaproteobacteria; order Burkholderiales; family Alcaligenaceae; genus Achromobacter; species Achromobacter sp. ACM05. Next base: position 1,791,802 of record NZ_JAHUWQ010000001.1, on the reverse strand, counting down.
CCCTGCAAAACGCTGCCTCCGTCGCCAGCCTGCTGCTGACGGCCGAAGCCGCCGTTGTTGAACTGGCTGAAGACAAGCCCGCTGCTCCGGCCATGCCCGGCGGCATGGGCGGCATGGGCGGCATGGACTTCTAAGTCCCGCTGTTCTTGCAAGGCCTCCCCGGCTTCGGCCGGGGAATGCAGTATCCGAAAAACCCCCGGTCCTTCGCCCCGGGGGTTTTTCTTTTTTGCGCACCGAAATGGCGCCCGATACTTTGCGTGTTGTTTCAGTAGCGGCAAATATCCCGGCGTTTGAAAACGTTTGCCAACAATCTGACCGTATCTGGGGCTTGTACGCGTCCCTACAATGAAGGCTCGCCCTACCGAGACATTGCGCCATGCGACTGCCCAGAACCGTTCTGCAAGTACTGCGACCCTCACAGATCGGCGGTTTGCTGATGGACTCAGCCAAGCAATGGTCCAGCCATCGCGCGTCCAGCAAGGGCGCCGCACTGGCGCTGTACATGGTGTTTTCGCTGGCCCCGATGCTGCTGCTGGTGATTGCGGTGGCGGGCGCTTTCTTTGGCGAAGAAGCCGTGCGTTCCGAACTGTTTGCGCAGTTGCGCGACCTGATCGGAGAGCGCGGCGCCGAGGTGATCCAGACGGTACTTGCCAGTGCGCACGAATCCGGCAGCGGCTGGATTGCGGCCATGGTGTCGATCGGCGTGCTGATCTTCAGCGCCACCACCGCCTTCGCGGAATTGCAGGCCAGCCTGGATGAGTTGTGGGAAGTGCAGGCCAACCAGAAGAGCGGCATTAAAGGCCTGGTGCGAAGCCGCCTGCTGTCGTTCGGTCTGGTGCTGGTGCTGGCGCTGTTCCTGCTGGTGTCGTTGACCGTGAACGCCGCGCTTGCTGCTGCGCGCGGCATCTATGGCTCGCTCTGGGCCAATTCGACCTTCTCGATCGTGGCGGAGTGGGCGTCCAACCTGTTTTCGTTTTCGGTCGTGGCGGCGCTGTTTGCCGTGATCTTCAAGCTGCTGCCCAGCGCCAGGATTTCGTGGCCGGACGTCATCCCGGGCGCCGTCGTGACGGCCGCCCTGTTCCTGCTGGGCAAGTGGGGTATCGGGCTGTATTTGAGCCGAGGCGCTGCGGTATCCGCATACGGCGCGGCGGGTTCGCTGATCGCGCTACTGCTGTGGATCTGGTATTCCGCGCAGATCTTCTTCTTTGGCGCCGTGTTCACGCGCCAGTTTGCGTTGCGATTTGGGAAGGTGGAACGGCCGCGGCAGGCGGCCGCGCAAATGCCGCCGCGCACGTCGTCGCCGACGCCTGCACCGGCAAGCGCACACCCGGTCCCTCCAGCGTCTTCGCACATGACTCCGCAGACGCATACTCAAACGCCCGCGTCGACATATCCACAGGCGCCTTCGCAAGCGCCTTCGCAAATGCCTCCGCAGGCGCATCCTCAAGCGCCTGCGCCGACCTATCCACAAGCGCCCTCGCAAGCGTCTTCTCAAACGCCCCCGCCTGCGCCAGTTCCCAAAAGCGAGAGCTGACTCGCCGCGATACCTGCGGCGTCCGCATCAAGGCGCGGGCGCGGTTTCCAAACCTGCCATCAGACGCAAACACTGCAGGAACACCGGCCGCAAATCCTCCGGGATTGGCGCCAGCACCTGCGCCTCCACCTCCGCGTCTCGGGGCAGGACACGCGCGAGCAGCGCCGCCCCTTCCGGCGTGATCTCCAGCGCATAAGCGCGTCCATCTTCCGCCGACCGCGTCCGGCGCACGTACCCCTTCTTCGTCATCCGCGCGATCATTTCCGCAAAGGAATTCCGATCCAGCGCGATCAGTTCGGCGATGCGGTTCTGCGTCGCGCCCGGATTCTGATAGACGGTGACCAGCAACGCCTTCTGGCGCGGGGTCAGGTCCTCGTCCGGAAACGCCTGCGTGAAAAGCGCCTCGGCCCGGAAATGCGCACGGCGCAGCAAGTGCGACGCCACATGCGTCAGGTCGAATTCCTTCAGGGTCCGGGCGGAAGCCGGTCGGGCGGATCGGGAAGCGGCGGTCATCTGGCGTCCATGGAATGTGCCTGGCGATTGTAGGCGCAGCCGTTCTCGCAAATGCGCATTGACTTGGATCCGCCCACTGCCTAATATCCGCCAATATAGTACGTATACGTATTTATATGAACCACCCCATCTGACTCCAACGGGAACACGCCGATGCCGACTCGCCAACTGCGCAACTACCTGGACGGCCGCTTCGAAAACGGCGCGTCCACCTTCGACAAACATAGTCCGGTGGACGGGCAACTGATCGCGCAGGTGCATGAAGCCAGCCGCGACCAGGTCGACCGCGCCGTCATCGCGGCGCGGCGCGCCCTGCCCGCGTGGGCGGCGCTACCCGTGGCGGCGCGCACCGACTACCTGCTGGCGCTTGCCGACGGCATCGAGCGCCGATTCGACGACTTCCTGCACGCCGAGATCGGCGACACCGGCAAGCCCATCGGCTGGGCCGGCAAGATCGACATCCCGCGCGGCGCGGCCAATTTCCGAACCTTCGCGGAACTGGCGCGCACGCTGGACATGGAAAGCTATATGACCGACACGCCCGACGGCCGCCAGGCGTTGAACTACGCCTACCGCAAGCCGCTCGGCGTGGTCGGCGTGATTTCGCCCTGGAACCTGCCGCTCTTATTGCTGACATGGAAAGTCGCGCCCGCGCTGGCGTTCGGCAACACCGTCATCATGAAGCCGTCCGAAGTCACGCCGTCCACCGCCACCCTGCTCGCCGAAGTCGCGCACGACGCCGGCCTGCCGCCCGGCGTCCTGAACCTGACGCATGGCTTTGGCCCGAACTCGGCCGGCGAATTCATGACCACGCATCCCGACATCGACGGCATCACCTTCACCGGCGAATCCTCCACCGGCGCCGCCATCATGCGCGCTGTAGCGCCCGGCGTGAAACCCGTGTCGTTCGAGCTCGGCGGCAAGAACGCCGCACTGGTCTTCGCCGACGCCGACTTCGACGCGGCCGTCGACGGCGTCACGCGCTCGGTCTTTGCCAACTGCGGCCAGGTCTGCCTGTGCACCGAGCGTGTCTACGTCGAGCGCCCGATCTACGACCGCTTCGTCGCCGCGCTCGCGGACCGCGCGCGCGCCATGCGCATCGGCTGGCCGCTGGACCCAGACACCGAAATGGGACCGCTCGTCTCGCGCGAGCATCGCGAAAAAGTGCTGTCCTACTTCGCCCTCGCCCGCGAGGAAGGCGCAACGGTCGTCGCTGGCGGCGGCGTGCCCGTCTTCGGCGACGCCCGCGATGAAGGCGCCTACGTGCAACCCACCATCTGGACCGGCCTGTCCGAAGACGCCCGCTGCATCAAGGAAGAAGTCTTCGGCCCCGTCTGCCACATCGCCCCCTTCGACACCGAGGACGAGGCCATCCGCCTGGCCAACGACACCCGCTACGGCCTGGCCGCCGCCGTCTGGACTCAGAACCTCACGCGCGGCCACCGCGTCGCGCAAGCCATGAACGTCGGCCTTGCATGGGTGAACTGCTGGTTCCTGCGTGACCTGCGCACACCGTTCGGCGGCAGCGGCCTGTCCGGCATCGGCCGTGAAGGCGGACGCCACTCGCTGCACTTCTACACCGAACCCACCAACGTCTGCATCAAGCTCTGACACCTCATTTAAAGGACCGCACGATGAACCAGCCCACCCCCACCGCCACCGTCGTCCCCGGCAAGGCCACGCCCCGCGGCAAGTATCCCCACATCAAACGCGCCGGCGACTTCCTGTACGTATCCGGCACCAGCTCGCGCCTGCCCGACAACCGCATCGCCGGCGCCGAGGTCGACGCCATGGGCACCACCACGCTAGACATCCGCGAACAGACCCGCGCCGTTATCGAGAATATCCGCGACATCCTCGCCACCGCCGGCGCCACGCTTGCCGACGTCGTCGAGATCAGCACTTTCCTGGTCAACATGAACGACTTCGGTGGATACAATCAGACCTACGGCGAGTTCTTCGACGCCGATGGTCCGGCGCGCACCACGGTTGCGGTGCACCAGCTGCCGCACCCGCATTTGCTGATCGAAATAAAAGCCGTCGCCTACAAGCCCGCCGCCCGCTAGCCGATCCCGGCGATCCGGACAACGCACCAAGGGCGGCGGCATGTCGGACTCACCCAGGGAACAGGACCATCGTCCGCGGCCACGCGCCGGGGCGGCCGCACGGATGTCGAACTTCCGCATAACGCCCAACGCGCTGAGCCACAAGCTCAAGCTGCATCAGCTCCAGATCTTCGAACGCGTCCTGGCGCGCCGCTCGCTGTCGCGCGCCGCCAGCGAACTGCACCTGACGCAACCCACCGTCACCAAGGCCATCCACGACCTCGAAGCGTTCTTCGGCTCGACGCTCTTCGAACGCTCCAACCGCGGCGTCACCCCCACCGAACTCGCCCTCGTGCTGGGCCGGCGCGTGCACGCCATGATGGCCGAAGTGCGCTACATGGCCGACGACATCGACGCCGTCCTGGGCGGCGCCAGCGGCCACGTCGTCGTCGGCACCTTGATTGCCGCCTCCGCCAAGCTCCTGCCCGAAGCCATCGCCCGCCTCATGACCGACCACCCCGGCATCCAGGTCACTGTCCGCGAAGGCCCCTCCGCGCAATTGCTGCCTGCGCTTGCCACCGGCGACGTGGACATCGTCGTCGGTCGCCTGCCTGGCGCGGATATGGCTTCGATCTCCGGCGTCGCTGTCGATCATCACAAGCTCTACCACGAAGATTTGTGCCTGGTCGTCGGCGCGCGTCATCCGCTGGCTGGCGCATCTGACGTCGACTTGGCCGACCTGATGGATCACATCTGGATTTTGCCCGCGCCGACGTCGCCGCTGCGAGCGTCGATAGAGCGCACGTTCTTCGACGCCGGATTGCGGCTGCCGGCCCGGCATGTCGAGTCGCTGTCGTTGCTGACCAACATCGGCGTGCTGATGCATAGCGACGCGCTGGCGCTTATTCCCTATGACGCTGCAGCGCAGTTTCTTTCGATGGGCATCTTGGCTCGCCTGCCTACCAATGTATTCGGCGCGTTCGGGGACGTTGGATATTCGATCAGAGCCGATCGGCCGTTGACACCGGCTTGTCAGCGGCTGGTGGATTACTTGAAGCAGATTACGGCGCAGCGGCTAGCACCCGCGGAAGATCCGTCGACCGGCGTCTAAGACCGGAGCCGCGCGATGGCTGATGAAGACCCAGCTTCGTAGGCCGGTGTCAGACACCGGGGAGGCGTCGGCCCGGCGCGGTAGGTCAATGCTGGGGTGTCAGACACCTACGTATGCGAGACACCTACGCATCCGTGACACCTACGGATGCAACACCGACGCACTCTTAATCGCAGCCACACGCGAAGCGTCATCACGACGACGCAAGACGCCGCGTAAGCCCCATTAGGCCGCCCGCGCGGCCGACGTGGGGCGGGCACCGCAAGCCGCTCCAAACACGCGCTGACCCGAGCAAGAACCTTAAGAACGCAAGTCGCCCCGCCGACCGCCAAGCTGATTTCACCGCAGCCGGGTGCGGCGTCGGCCTGGGGCGCGCGGGGCGTGTAGATGCGCCCGAGGGAATCGGAAGGCAGTCGCCGCAGGCGACAACGACGATGACGAAGGGGAAGTCCGGAGCGAAGGCTCCGGACCGCAATCGTAGCCCCGCGCGCCCCAGGCCGACGACGCGCCCGGCGTCTCAAGAACAATCCGCTGGCACCAAGACCGTCCCATTCCTCTCAAGTGCAATCCGCTCGCCTTGACAATGACCAACACCAGCAATGCCCGCTCCGCTCGCCAGTGAACCGCTTCGCGCTTCGAAAGCTGGGCTTCTGCGCTGCACGAAAGAGGCCACCAGGGAAACCCCGCGATAGATAACCCGCATATCCACCCCCACAATTTCTATTGTGCAGCCCCCCGCTCCCCCGCCTAGACTCTCCCTCATCAAGCGACACCCACGGAGTTCCTCATGCCTGCCTACGGCCCACCGTTGAATTTCCAGCGCTGGATCCAAGACCACGCGCATCTGCTCAAGCCCCCCGTCGGCAACCAGCAGATCTGGCAAGACAGCGACTTCATCGTCACCGTAGTCGGCGGACCCAACCATCGCACCGACTACCACGACGACCCGCTGGAAGAGTTCTTCTACCAGATACGCGGCAACGCCTGGCTTTCCTTGTGGATCGACGGCAAACCCGAACGCGTCGACTTGAAGGAAGGCGACATCTTCCTATTGCCCCCGCACGTCCGCCACTCCCCCCAACGCCCCGAAACCGACAGCGCCTGTCTCGTCATCGAACGCCAGCGCCCAGAAGGCCTGCTCGACGGATTCGAGTGGTACTGCCCGCATTGCCGCCACCTCGTGCATCGCGTCGAAGTCCAGCTCAAGAGCATCGTCACCGACCTGCCCCCGCTCTTCCAGGCCTTCTACCAAAGCCAGGAAAAACGCACCTGCCCCGGCTGCGGCGAAATCCATCCCGGCAAAGGCCAAGCCCCGTCCGCGCAGCCCACCCCCGCTCAGGCATCCACCTAAGATGATCCAGAAAATCGACATGCATGCGCACTTCTTCCCGCCGATAACCCGGCAGGAAGCCGCTGCGCTCGACCCCGTCAACGCGCCCTGGCTGCGTCCGGACGGCAACGGTACGACCGGCCAGATCATGGCCGGTGACCGTCCGTTCCGCCCCGTCGACGCCACCCTCTGGGACCCCGCGCTGCGCATCGAACAGATGGACCGTCACGGCGTCGATGTCCAGATCCTGTGCGCCACGCCCATCATGTTCGGCTACACCTACCCCGCGCAGGCTGCCGCCGATTGGGCCGCACGCATGAACGACCTGGCGCTCGAACACTGCGCCCACGCCCCCGCGCGCCTCAAATCCCTGGCCCAAGTTCCCCTGCAGGACCTCGACCTCGCCTGCCGCGAAGCCTCCCGATCACGCGCCGCCGGCCATCTAGGCGTCCAGATCGGCAACCACGTTGGCTCGCGCGACCTCGACGACGACACGCTTGTCCGGTTCCTAGTCCACTGCGCCAACGACGACATCCCCGTCCTCGTGCATCCGTGGGACATGATGACCGACGGCCGCATGAAGAAATGGATGCTGCCGTGGCTTGTCGCCATGCCCGCCGAAACCCAGCTCGGCATTCTGTCGCTGATCCTGTCCGGCGCCTTCGAACGCATTCCCCGCAGCCTCAAGCTGTGCTTCGCCCACGGCGGCGGCAGCTTTGCGTACTTGCTCGGAAGGGTCGACAACGCCTGGCGCCATCGCGACATCGTCCGCGAAGACTGCCCGCATCCGCCATCGTCTTACACCGACCGCTTCTACACCGACAGCGCCGTCTTCGACCCGCGATCGCTACGCCTGCTCATCGACGTCATGGGCGAAGACCGCGTCCTGCTCGGCTCCGACTACCCCTATCCGCTGGGCGAACAGGAAGTCGGCAAGCTCGTCACCCACGCCGACCTGGTGCCCGGCGTGCAGCAGAAGATTCTGTTCCGCAACACGATGACCTTCTTTGGCTTGCAGGCGCAGCAATGAAATAGGGCTGCAATGAGTTAGGGCAGCAATGCAGTAGCGCAGCAGTGAAACCACGCGCCAGCGAATCCACGCACCCGCGCGCCATCACATCCACGACCGTGACACACGGCATAGCAAGGGGAATCACATGAAACGCATCCATACGCTGGCCGCCGCCGCGGTGCTCGGGCTGTCGCTACACGCGGCCGCGCAGGCCGACGTCAAGATCGGCCTGCTGACCACGCTGACCGGTCCCGGCTCCGTGCTCGGCCAAGACCAGCTCGACGGCTTCATGCTTGCCGTCGAACAAGGCGGCGGCAAGCTCGGCGGCGTGGCCGTGCAGGTCATCAAGGAAGACGATCAGTTCAAGCCAGAGGTCGGTGTCCAGGCCGCCCGCAAGCTCGTGCAAAGCGACAAAGTGCCCATCATCACCGGCGTCGTCTACTCCAACGTCATGCTCGCCGTCGTGCGGCCTGTGACCAGCGCCGGCGTCTTCCTCGTGGGCTCCAACGCCGGCCCCACCAATCTTGCCGGCAAGGACTGTTCGCCGTTCTTCTTCTCCACATCCTGGAACAACACCCAGCGCCACGAAGGCAGCGGCGAAATGGCCAACCAGATGGGGTTCAAGAAGGTCTATCTGCTGGCCCCCAACTACCAGGCCGGCAAGGACGCCATGGCCGGCTTCAAGCGTTTCTACAAAGGCGACGTCGTCAACGAAGTGTTCACGCAGGTCAACCAGCCCGACTACTCCGTCGAACTGGCCGCGCTGGCCGACGCCAAGCCCGACGCCGCATACGTCTTCTTTCCTGGCGGCATGGGCGTGAACTTCATCAAGCAGTACCGCCAGGCCGGACTCTTCGGCAAGATCCCCCTGCTGTCGGTGGACACCATCGACGGCGCCACGCTGCCCGCGCTGCAAAAGGACGCGTTGGGCGCCGTCACCAACGTGCCGTATTCGCCCGACCTGGACAACGCCGCCAACAAGGCCTTTGCCGCAGCCTTCCGTCAGAAATATGGACGCGAGCCGTCCAGCTACGCCGCGCAATCCTATGACGCCGCCCAGTTGATCGGCTCGGCGCTCAAGAAGACCGGCGGCAAGACCGACGACAAGGACGCGTTGCGCAAGGCGCTGGAAGCCGCCGACTTCCAATCCGTGCGCGGCGAATTCCGCTATCAGCCCAACCACTTCCCCGTGGCCGGGTTCTTCCGTGCCGACGTGGCCGAGAACGGCGACGGCAAGGTCGCGTTCGTCAACAAGGGCCCCATCTTCCCCGACCTGTCCAAGGTCTCTGATCAGTACGCCGCCCAGTGCGTCATGAAGTGAAGCGGGCGGCCCCGAGGGCTGTCAGCAAGGGGGTGTAGCCATGTCCACGACACTGCTGCTGGTGCAGGCCTTGAACGGCCTGCAACTCGGCATCCTGCTGTTCCTGCTGGCCGCCGGCTTGACGCTGGTGTTCGGCATCATGAATTTCATCAACCTGGCGCACGGGTCCCTGTACATGATGGGCGCGTTCATCGCGGCCACCGTGTTCCGGCACACCGGCTCGTTCCTGCTGGCCGCCGCCGCGGTCGTCGCGGGCATGGCGCTGCTTGGGCTGCTGCTGGACCGGATCGCGCTGGCGCGGCTGTATCCGCGCGATCACCTGGACCAGGTGCTGGCCACGTTCGGTTTCATCCTGTTCTTCAATGAACTGACCCGCATCCTGTGGGGACCCGCGCCGATCAGCATGGGGCTGCCGTCCTGGCTGTCCGGCACCATCGACATCCTGGGGGTCACGTATCCGCTGTACCGGTTTCTCATCATCGTGGTCGGGCTGCTGGTTGCGGCGGGGTGTTACCTGCTGATCCATCGCACCCGGCTCGGCATGCTGATCCGCGCCGGGTCCACGGACCGCATGATGGTCGGCGCACTGGGCGTGAACATCGCGCGCCTGAACACGCTGCTGTTCGTGCTGGGCGCGGTGCTGGCGGGCCTGGCCGGACTGATGGCTGGTCCCATTCTGTCGGCGCAGACGGGCATGGGCGAACCCATTCTGATCCTGACACTGGTCGTCATCGTGATCGGCGGCATCGGCTCGGTGCGCGGCGCGTTCCTGGCCGCGCTGATGGTCGGGCTGATCGACACGCTGGGCCGCGCGCTGCTGCCGACCCTGCTGCGCGCCGCCCTGCCCCCGGCCGCGGCCAATGCCGCAGGCCCCGCCATCGCGTCGATGCTGATCTACATCGTCATGGCGCTGGTGCTTGCGATGCGGCCGCAAGGCCTGTTTCCCGTCAGGCACGGATAAGGACGGCGACGCCATGTTCACGTTATCTCCCCGCACGCTGGCCGCCGCCGCGCTGCTGCTGTTGTTCGCCCTGGTGCCGCTTTACGCGCAGTGGCAGGGCGAACCGTTTCTGCTGGCGCTGTTTGGCCGCGTGCTGGTCTATGGCATTGCGGCGCTGGCGCTCAATCTGCTGCTGGGCTACGGCGGCATGGTGAGCTTCGGCCATGCGCTGTATCTTGGCCTGGGCGCCTATTCCGTCGGCGTGCTGTCGCACTACGGCATCGAAAGCGGCTGGTGGCATCTTGCTGGCGCCATCGGCGCGTGTGCCGTCGTCGGGATCGTCAGCGGGTATGTGGTCATGCGCACCAACGGCATCGCGTTCATCATGATCACGCTCGCCTTCGCCCAGATGTTCTATTTTCTGGCGACAGGGCTGGAAGGCTTTGGCGGCGACGACGGCATGTCGCTCTTTGCCGGCAGCGACTTTGGCCTCTTCCGGCTGGACACGCCGCTCGCGCTGTATTGCACAGCCTTCGGCGTGCTGTTGCTGGTGCTGTGGCTGATGCACCGGTTGATCCACGCGCCCTTCGGCATGGCCCTGCGCGGCTGCCAGGCCAACGAGCGCCGCATGCGCGCGCTGGGCTTTCCCACGCTGCGTTACCGGCTTGCCGCCTATGTGATATCCGCCGTCATCTGCGGCGTCGCGGGCGTGTTGTTGGCGAACCTGACCATGTACGTTTCGCCGTCTTACCTGGCGTGGACGACCTCCGGCGAACTGATCGTGATGGTGGCGCTAGGCGGCATCGGCACGCTGTTCGGCCCGGTGGCGGGCGCGCTGGCGTTCCTGCTGCTGGAGGAAGGATTGAAGCTCATCACCGAGCACTGGATGCTGGTCATGGGCCTCTTGATCGTCGGCGTGGTGCTTGCCTCGCGGCGCGGTGTCTACGGCAGCCTGTCGGCCGCGCCGTGGCGTCTGCCCAGCAAGGCGGCTCGCCATCCCACCGGAGAGCCGCAATGAGCGCGCTGCGCATCGAGAACCTGGAAAAGCGCTACGGCGGGCTGACGGTCACCGACAAGCTGTCGCTGGACGTGGCCAGCGGCGAACTGCACGCCGTGATCGGCCCCAACGGCGCCGGCAAGACCACGCTGATCGGGCAACTGAGCGGCGAGCTTCGGCCCGACGCCGGACGCGTGCTGCTCGACGGCAAGGATGTCACGCGCATGCCGGTGGAAAAGCGCGTGCGACACGGCCTGGCGCGTTCGTATCAGATTACCTCGGTCTTCAAACCGTTCACCGCGCTGGAGAACGTGGCGATGGCGGTGCAGGCGCGGCGCGGCCATAGCTTCCGGTTCTGGCGGCCCGTGCTGTCAACACCGGCATTGACCGAACCCGCCCGCGAGGCGCTGGCCCTGGCCGGCCTGTCGGCGCGCGAAGGCACGCCCGCCAGCGAGCTGGCGCACGGCGAATTGCGCCAGCTTGAACTGGCCATGGTGCTGGCGTGCCAACCGTCGCTACTGCTGCTGGACGAGCCCATGGCGGGCATGAGCCAGCACGAATCCGAGGCCATGACGCGACTGCTGCTGTCGCTACGCGGCCGCTACACGATATTGCTGGTGGAACACGACATGCAGGCCGTCTTCGCCCTGTCCGACCGCATCACCGTGCTGGTGTACGGCCGCGCGCTCGCGTGCGGCACCGCCGACCAGATCCGCGACGATCCGCAGGTTCGCGAATGCTATCTGGGCAGCGAGCGCGGCCGCACCCGGGAGGCGCGCGCATGACCGCCCTGCTCTCGCTGCGCGGCGTCACCGCGCATTACGGCGCCAGCCAGGCGCTCTTCGGCATCGACCTGGACATCGCGCCGGGTGAATTCGTCACGCTGCTAGGACGCAACGGCATGGGCAAGTCCACCACCGTCAAGGCGGTGATGGGCCTGAATTCCGCCTCCCGCGGCGCCATCACTTTCGATGGCGTGGACATCGGGCGGCTGCCTTCCTACAAGGTGGCGCAGCGCGGCATCGGGCTGGTGCCCGAAGGCCGTCATGTCTTTCCCAATCTGTCGGTGCGAGAAAACCTGGTGGCCACCGCGCACAACCGGCAAGGCGCGGCGCAGCCCTGGACGCTGGAACGGGTGTACGCGCTGTTCCCGCGCCTGTCTGATCGCGCCAAACATTTGGGCAGTCACCTGTCGGGCGGTGAACAGCAGATGCTGGCCATCGGCCGCGCATTGCTGACCAATCCCCGGCTACTGATTCTGGATGAAGCGACCGAAGGGCTCGCGCCCGTCGTGCGCGAAGAAATCTGGGCCGCGCTGGAGACGCTGAAGCAGACCGGTCTGGCCGTGTTGTGCATCGACAAGAACCTGGAGCCGCTGCTGGCCACCGCCGACCGCCACGCCATCGTGGAAAAGGGGCGCGTTGCGTGGACGGGTACGTCGCAGGAATTCCTGGACGACGAAGCGCGGCTGCTGCAGTACCTGGGGGTGTAGGAACAGGGCCGCGCGTTACGCCACTACGCCTGGCGCGTCGCCGGCAGCGCGACGCCCAGCCGGCTGCTCCAGGCCTGCATCTCGTCCCACAGCGCGGGCGGCACGGGCAGACCTAGCTGTTGCCGTTGCCGCTCATGCTCGGCCTCCGGATCACCGGGCATGCGGGGCGCGCCGGGCGCCTTCGACAGCTCGACCGCCATCCCCGCCACCACCGCGGCCAGCGCCGCGCCCCCGGCAAAGCGCGCCGGATCAATGACGATGAAGAACGCGCCCAGTTCGCGCGGCTGGTCCAGCGCCTCGTACATCGACGAGATGTGCGGGCCGAACGGATTGCCGTTGAGCGGTCCGCACAGCAGCTCGACCATCATCGCAAGGCCATAGCCCTTGTAGCCGTACTCCTCGCCGCCCAGCGGTCGCAGCGCGCGTACGGCCTGCGCGTCGGTGCAGTCCGCGCCGTTCTCGTCCAGCGCCACACCCGCCGGCAACGCGACACCGTCGCGCCGGGCATTCATGACGCGATTCCAAGGAATGGCGGTCGTCGCCATGTCCAGGCATAGCGGCGCGCCGTCCGCACGCGGAAAGGCCAGCGAGATGGGATTGGTGCCGAAGAAGGCTGCACGCCCGCCATAGGGCGCGGCGATGGAATCCGAGTGCGTGAAGGCAATGCCGATCAAGCCCTGCCGGGCCGCCGCACGGCTGTACAGCCCGATCGCCCCGCAGTGCGAGGAATCGCTGACGCCGACCGCTGCCACGCCGGTCTCACGGGCCATCTCGATGGCCAACGCATTGGCCCGATGCGCCACCACGATGCCCTGCCCCCGGCCGCCATGCACCTGCGCCGTGCCCGGCCCGGTGCGCGCGATGCGGACGTCGGGCCGGGCCAGGATCGAGCCGTGCGCCACGCGATTCAGGTAATGCGGCAGCCGCGCGATGCCGTGCGAATCGATGCCCCACAGACTGGTCTGCGCCAGACTGTGCGCCAGGCACCGCGCGTCGTCGGCGGAAAAGTCCTGCGCCAGCAGGCACGCCTCGGCCCAGCGTTCCCAATCATCGGCGGTCACGCGGCTGTCGGCGTCCATGCGGGTCTCCTAGGTGGCTGCTTTCACGGCGTGGAGGACGCCGTGTTCGCGCAGCGCTTCAAGATGCTTGGTCAGGCATTCAACGAACACGGCCGAATCGCCCAGGTCGCCGAACACGGGTTTGAAGCGCGCCAGCACCGTCGCGCGCCGCTGCGCCGCCTGCGACGGCTTGGCGGCATGCGCGGCCACCTCGGCGCGCGACAGCAGGCGGTCCAGCCGTGCCGCGATCGGATCCTGAATGGCGTAAACGCCGCCCTGCTCGTCTTCGCCGCGCAGGTAGTTCAGCCACGCGGCCACCGCCAGGCACAGGCGATCGATGCCGTGGCCGGCGCGCAGGCGGTCGCGGATCGTGTCCAGCAGGCGTTGGGGCAGCTTTTGCGAACCGTCCATGACGATCTGCGCCAGCGGATGCGGCAGCGCCGGATTGGAAATCCGGTTCAGGAAGCGGAGACGGTATTCCACCAGCCCCGCCTCGGGAATGCCGCGCAGGGTGGGCGCGATCTCCTCGCGCATCATGGCCTCGATGAACGCGCGCAGCGCTGGGGTGTTAGCGGCGTCGGCCATGGTGTGCAGGCCCAGGGTCGCGCCCAGGTAGGCCAGCGCCGAATGCGGCCCGCTGACCATGCGCAGCTTCAGCCGTTCATAGGGCGCCGCGTTGCTCACGAAGGTCGCGCCCCCCTGCGCGTCCCATGCCGGGCGGCCGGCGGCGAACTTGTCTTCGATGACCCAGTTCAGGTAAGGCTCGCCCAGCACGGGCCAGGCGTCCTCGACGCCCAGGCGGCCGGCGATCCGCTGGCGGTCCTGCTCTTCGGTGGCCGGCACGATGCGGTCGACCATGGAATTCGGGAACGTGCAATTGCGGTCGATCCAGTCGGCCAGCGTCACGTCCACCCGCAGCGCAAACGCCAGCACCAGGCTGCGCAGCGTATCGCCGTTACCGCGCAGGTTGTCGCACGACATCAGCGTGATCGGCGGCAGACCGCGCTCGCGGCGCAAGGCCAAGCCGTGCACCAGGATGCCGATGGTGCTGCGGGGCCGGATGGGGTCTTCCAGGTCGTGCAGGATGTCGGGATCGTCCCAGCGCAGGTGGCCCGTGGCGGGTTCGTGGCTGTAGCCCTTTTCCGTCACGGTCAGGCTGACGATGCGGGTCTGCGGGTAGGCTATGCGTTCAAGGACCGCGTTGGGGTCTTCGTCGGCCACCATCACGCGCAGCACGGAACCGACGATGCGCAGGTGTTCCCGGTCCTGCCCGTCCGGGCCGGCGTCGCGCACGGCGAGGGTATACAGGCCGTCCTGCGGCGTCAGCGCATCGCGCGTGGCGGCATGGCGCAGGGACACGCCCAGGATGCCCCAGCTCAGGTCGCCGCTGGCCTGCATGGCCTGGTCCGTGACCACCGCCTGATGCGCCCGGTGAAAGGCGCCCAATCCCAGATGGACGATGCCCGGCGTCAGCCGGCTGCGGTCGTAGCTGGGCTTTTCCACGTCGGCGGGCAGACGCGGCAATGACTCGGAATTCAGACGTTCAAGCATGGGTGCGCAATGTCTAAAAGGGGCGACGCCAGGGTATAGCACGCCCCGAGCCGTCTTCGCTACATCACCGCGCCAAGTTGCCACGGAACGAATTCGTTTTGCCCGTAGCCATGCGTCTCGCTGCGGGTGCGACGGCCCGACGCCGTCTGCAGCATGAGCTGAAAAATTCGCTCGCCCATCTGCGCCACGCTTTGCGCGCCGTCGACCACTTCGCCGCAGTTGATGTCGATGTCGTCGGCCTGGCGCTGCCACAGCGCCGTGTTGGTGGACAGCTTGAGCGATGGTGCGGGCGCGCAGCCATAGGCGGACCCGCGGCCGGTCGTGAAGCAGATCAGGTTGGCGCCACCGGCCACCTGGCCGGTGGCCGAGACCGGGTCGTAGCCTGGGGTGTCCATGAAAACCAGTCCGCGGGTGTGCACGGGCTCGGCGTATTCATAGACGTCAGTGAGGTTGGTCGTGCCGCTCTTGGCGATGGCGCCCAGCGATTTTTCCAGGATGGTGGTCAGGCCGCCCGCCTTGTTGCCGGCCGAGGGGTTGTTGTCCATCTCGGCGTCGTTGCGGGCGCAGTAGTCTTCCCACCATCGCACGCGCGCCAGCAGCTTGTCCGCCACGGCGGGGGTCTGCGCCCGGCGCGTCAACAGGTGTTCGCCACCGTAGATCTCGGGCGTCTCGGACAGGATCGCCGTGCCGCCGTGGCGCACCAGCAGGTCCACCGCCGCACCCAGCGCCGGGTTGGCGCTGATGCCCGAATAGCCGTCCGACCCGCCGCATTGCAGGCCCACGGTCAAATGGCTGGCGGGCACGGCCTGGCGCTCGACACGGTTGGCCTGCTCCAGCATGCGTTCGACCAGTTCGATCCCGCGCGCCACCGTCTTGCGCGTGCCACCCGTATCCTGGATGTTGAACGTATGCAGCATGCCGCTTTCGCGCAGGTGCTCCTGCTCCATCAGCCCGCCGATCTGGTTGGTCTCGCAGCCCAGCCCCACGACCATCAGCCCGCCAAAATTGGCATGCCGCGCGTAGCCGCCCAGCGTGCGCCGCAGCACGCGCAGCGGTTCGCCGTCGCTGCCGGTGGCACAGCCCGCGCCGTGCGTCAGCGCCACGACGCCGTCCACGTTCGGACAGGCGGCCAACGCCTCGGGCCGGATGTCGCGGCGGAAGTGGTCGGCGATGGCGCGGGCCACCGTGGCCGAACAGTTCACGCTGGTCAGGATGCCGATGTAGTTGCGGGTGGCGATGCGGCCGTCCGCGCGCACGATGCCGTCAAACATGGCCGGCGCGTCCACAAAGTCCGTCGGATGCGCATCCTGCCCGACCGCGTAGTCACGCTCGAAATCCGAGAACTCCAGGTTCTGCGTGTGGACGTGCTGGCCGGGCGCGATGTCCTGCCGCGCCACGCCGATGATCTGGTTGTAGCGGCGCACCGGCTCGCCGGCCGCGATGGCGCGCACCGCCACCTTGTGGCCGGGCGGCACCAGCCCCACGACCGTCACGCCCTCGCCTTCCAGCCGCGTGCCGCTGACTAGCTGGCGCCGGGCGATCACCACGTTGTCCGCCGGGTGGATGCGTATGACTGCGGTATCGGTCTGCGACATGAGGACTCCGGAAGGCAAGAGGGCGAAGCGGATCAGCCGTCGATCAGGGCGGGATCCCAGGCGTGGACGCGCTGGCGCTGTTCACCCAGGCCGGCGATGCCCAGTTTCATCTCGTCGCCCGCCTTCAGGTAGACGGGCGCAGGCTTCTGGCCCATGCCCACGCCGGGCGGCGTGCCGGTGCTGATGAGGTCTCCGGGATACAGCGTCATGAAGCGGCTGACGTACGACACCAGCTGCGCGACGCCGAACACCATGGTGCGGGTACTGCCGTTCTGGTAGCGCTTGCCGTTGACCTCCAGCCACATCTCCAGGTCCTGCGGATTCGGGATTTCATCGGCCGTCGCCAACCACGGGCCGATGGGGCCGAACGTGTCGCAGCCCTTGCCCTTGTCCCAGGTGCCGCCGCGTTCGATCTGGTATTCGCGCTCGGACACGTCGTTGACCACGCAGTAGCCGGCCACGTGCTTCATGGCGTCGGCCTCGCTGACATAGCGGGCCTTCTCGCCGATCACCACACCCAGCTCGACCTCCCAGTCGGTCTTGACCGAATCCTGCGGCAGCACGACCGCATCGTTGCAGCCCACCACGGCCGACGTCGTCTTCATGAAGATGACGGGCTCAGCCGGCACCGGCAGTCCGGACTCGGCGGCGTGGTCCGCGTAGTTCAGGCCGATGCAGATGAACTTGCCCATGCCGCTCCACGGCGGCGCCACGCGGCCCGGTTGCGACACCAGCGGCAGCGATGCCGGATCCAGCGCGCGCAGTTCCGCCAGCTTGGCGGGCACGAGCGTCTGGGCGGTGATGTCGGCAATGACGGACGACAGGTCGCGGACCTGGCCCTGGGCGTCGATCAGCGCGGGCTTTTCTGCGCCCTTGGCGCCATATCGCATCAGTTTCATAGCGGTTTCCTTGTTGCTGGAAAAAGAGAAGTCAGTTGGACCAGCCGCCGTCGATCACTTGCGCGGTGCCGGTGGTGAAGGCGGATTCGTCGCTGGCAAGATACACCGCCAGCGCGGCGATCTCTTCGGCACGGCCGATGCGGCCCATCGGCTGGCGCGCGGTGAAGGCGGCCTCGACCGCCGCGACAGGCTGGCCGCTGGCCAGCGCCTGCGCGTCGATGCGCTGGCGCAGGGACGGCGACTCGACCGTGCCCGGGCAGATCGCGTTGCAGCGGATGCCTTGGCCCACGTAGTCGGCGGCGACCGCCTTGGTCAGGCCGATGACGGCTGCCTTGGTGGCGCCGTAGGCGCAGCGGTTGGGCGCGCCCTTGATGCTGCCGGCCACCGACGCCATGTTGACGATGGACCCCGAGCCACGCGCCAGCATCGCCGGCAGGCAGGCGCGGATCAGCAGATACATCGAGCGCACATTCAGGTTGAACGAAAAATCCCAGGCGTCTTCGTCGCAGTCCAGGATGGTGCCGGCGTGCACGAAGCCCGCGCCATTGAACAGCACATCGACCGCCCCCGCGTCCTGCGCCAGCGCGCGCACCGCGCGCGCATCGGTCACGTCCAGCACCTGCGTGCGGCAGCCGGACAGGGTTTCCAGCGCGGCCCCGTTCAGGTCCACGGCCAGCACGTCGGCGCCCTCATTCGCGTAGGCCATTGCCACGGCGCGCCCAATACCCTGCCCGGCGGCGGTGACGATGGCGGTCTTGCCTTGCAGTCTTCCTGACATGTTCGCGGTTCCTTATTTGCCGGCCATGCCCATCGCGGTGGGCAGCCACAGGGTGATCTGGGGGACGTAGGTGATGGCGATCAGGGCCACGAACAGCGGCACCAGCCACGGCAGGATGGCCATCGTGGTGCGCTCGACCGACAGCTTGGCCACCCGCGCCAGCACGAACAGCACCATGCCCATGGGCGGATGCAGCAGGCCGATCATCAGGTTCAGCGTCATGATGAGCCCGAAGTGGATCGGGTCGATGCCCAGCTTCAGCACGATGGGCAGCAGGATCGGCACAAGGATGGTGATGGCCGCAATGGTGTCGATGAAGCACCCGACGATCAGGATCAGGATGTTCGCCATCAGCAGGAACACCCACTTGTTCTGCGTCACGCTCAGGATCGCGTCCGTCAGCGCCTGCGCCGCCTGCGTGGTGGTCAGCAGCCATGCAAACACCGACGCGGCCGTCACGATGAACAGAACGGACGCGGTGGTCTCGATGGTGTCGAACGAGGCCTTGGCCAGCGTCTTGAACGTCATGGAGCGATAGCGCACCAGCCCCAGGAAGAGCGCCCAGATCACGGCGGCCACCGCGGCTTCCGTGGGCGTGAACCAGCCCAGCGTCATGCCGCCGATCAGGATCACCGGCGCCATCAGCGCCATGACCGCCGAGAAGTTGAACTTCCAGTCCAGCAGCAGCAGGGCTGCGAACGAGATGCCGGTGGCGATGTTGGGCGACACGCCCGCCAGCGTCATCAGCCAGATCGACAGCGGAAACGCCAGCACGATCAGCACTTCCAGCCCCGCGCCGCCCAGCCGCTTCCAGTTGAACGCCACGTCGCCGCCCCAGTTGTTGCGGCGCGCGTAGTAGGCGACGGTGAGCATCATCAGGATGGTGAGCACCAGGCCGGGGATCAGGCCTGCCAGAAACAGCGACCCGATCGACACGTTGGCCATCATGCCGTAGATGACGAACGGCAGCGACGGCGGAATGATGGGACCCAGCGTGGCCGACGCGGCCGTCACCCCGACCGCGAACTCGGTCTGGTAGCCGTGGTCCTTCATGGCCTTGATCTCGATGGTGCCCAGGCCCGCGGCGTCGGCGATGGCGGTGCCCGACATGCCCGCAAACACCACCGAGCCGATGATGTTCACCTGCCCCAGCCCGCCACGCATCCAGCCGACCAGCGCCACCGCGAAGTTGTAGATGCGGCCCGTGATGCCGGCGATGTTCATCAGGTTGCCGGCCAGGATGAAGAACGGCACGGCCAGCAGCGGAAACGACTCGACGCCCGCGATCATGCGTTGGGCAATGACGACGTCCGGCACGCTGCCGGAGATCAGGATGAACAGCAGGGATGCGCCCGCCATCGAGACCGCCACCGGCAGCCCCATGATCATCAACAGCAGAAAGCTTCCTATCAGGGTGCCCATGTGTCGCTCCTGGCAAGGCACTGCGGATTGGGGGAGGTTCTGTCCAGCGATTCAGTGCAGCGATTCAATCCAACGACTCATAGGCCGCGGGATTCTCCAGGATCGAATAGCCCTGCCGCCAGTTCTGCCAAGACACCTGCAACGATCGCAGGAACATCATGGCGAACCCGGCCAGCGCCACCCAGTACACGAAGGCCTTGTTCCAGAACAGCGTGGTCATGGGCTCGTCGCCCACCAGCACGATGTAGCGGTACGTCAGCCACACTGCATAGCCAAAAAAGGCCGTGCGCAGGATGTCGATCAGCGTGGACAGCACACGGCCGGCGGGCTTGGGCAGGTAGCGGTAAAGAAAGTCCACCTGGATGTGGCGGCACGCGCGCACGCACATCGCCGATCCCAGGAACACCACGCCGATCAGGCAGTACACCGCCAGCTCCTCGGTCCAGGCGTACGAATCGTTCAGCACGTAGCGCGAAAAGAACTGCAGGAAGACCAAGAGCGCCATCGCCCAGAACATCGCCAGACAGATCCAGTCTTCCGGCTGGTAGCCGGCCAGGCTGACTTCGTGATGATCGGCTTCCTCGAAACTCTGGACGATCTCGTCCACCGAGGAGACGTGATGCGGGCCGGGCGGCTGTTCCGGCGGATGGCTGACGGCCGCCATCGGCGCGGCCTTCGCGTTGGAGTGCATGGAATTCCCCTCGTGCGGGATCGGTCAAGCTGTCGCGTCAGGCGATTGCCGGAAGCGATGCGGTCAGGCGATGCATTCAGGCGCTGCATTCAGGCGCAGCGGGCCGTGGCAACGGCCCGCCCGCCGTGGTTCACTTCACCGCCTGGATTTTTTCCCAGTCCGACTTCTCGTAGCCGTACTGCTTGAACGGCACCTTCTCCAGCACGGTATTGCGGAAGTCGTCGATATTGACCTCGGCCACCGTCAGACCACGCTGCTTGAACACGTCGACCATCTTCTTCTCGGACGCCGCCACTTCGGCCGACGCCTTTTCCGCTGCCTGCTGCGCGACTTCCGCAAAGATCTTCTTGTCCTCGTCCGACAGGCTCTTCCAGAGCTTGCCGGAGATGACCGTGTTCAGGTGATCGACGATGTGGCCCGTGAGGATGATGTTCTTCTGCACCTCGTAGAACTTCTTGGCCTCGATCGTGGTCAGGGGATTTTCCTGCGCCTCGACCGTGCCGTTCTGCAGGGCCAGGTAAACCTCGGCAAACGCAATGGGCGCGGTGTTGGCGCCACAGGCACGCGGCATCGCCAGGTACGCGGCCACGTCCGGCACGCGGATCTTCAGGCCCTTCATCTCGCTGCACTTGGTGAACGGCTTGTTGGACGTCGTCTGGCGCGTGCCGTAATACGTGGTCGCGACGATGTGGTTGCCGCTCTTTTCGTCGTAGCCGCGCGTGAGCTCTTTGTAGATGTCGCTCTTGGTGTAGGCGATCAGGTGCTCGGGGCTGCGGAACGTGTAGGGATAGTAGGTGACGCCGATGCGCGGAAAACTCTTGGCCGCGAAGCTGGACCCGGAAATGATCATATCCACCGTGCCGAGCGTCAGGCCCTGGTTGATGTCGTTTTCCTTGCCCAGTTGCGAGGCCGGATAGACATCGATGTGATAGCGGCCGTTGGTGCGCTTCTCGATTTCCTGGGCGGCCCACACCGACGAGGTATGGAACGGTTCGGAAGTCTCGTACACGTGCGCCCACTTCAGTTTGGTCTGCGCCAGTGCAGAGCCGCTGACGGCTAGCGCGACGGCGGCAAACAGCACTTTGATAGCGTTGCTCGGCTTCATGTTGTCTCCTCTCTTTGAGGTGGCGGGCTCGACGGCCACGCGTCATGTTTTACATATGGAGTTCACCTACTGGAGCTGCACCTTCGTACTGCGACTGCGATCTGCCATCGGCGCCCATACAGGGCGCCGGCAGCCATTGCTATTCAGCGCGCAACGCTTCGGCCGCGCCGGGCCAGCTGGCCATCAGGCGGTCGTACGAGCAGGAAAGATGGTCACGCATGGCGGCCCGCGCGCCCTGTTCGTCACCGGCCGCAATGGCGTCGATGACGCGGCGGTGTTCGGTGATGGCGACGGCCCAGCTGTCGGAATTCTCGAAGTAATCGCCCAGCTTCACGGAAAGCGGGTTGTGGCGTTCGTCGAAGAGTTCGCCCACGACGCGCACCAGCACGGCGTTGTTGGCCATCTCGGCCACGCGCAGGTGAAACAGCCGGTCGCCGCGGATGGGCACGCTGCCGGCCCGTGCCTCGTCTTCCATGGCGTCGACGGCTTCGCGCAGGCCCTCCACCAGCGCGGGCACCGGATTCAGTGCGGCCTGCGCGGCCAGTTCGCTTTCGATGGTGCGCCGGGCGCGGATGGTTTCAAGGGGGCTTTCGGCGGTGAGGCTGGCGCGCGGTGCGACGCCCGGGCTTTGCACGTACACGCCCGAACCCATGCGCACTTCCACCCAGCCTTCGACCTCAAGCGCGATCAGCGCCTCGCGCACCGACGGCCGCGACACGCCCAGCTTCAACGCCAGGTCGCGCTCGGGCGGCAGCCGTGCACCGGCCGGAAACTCGCCGGCCTCGATCAGCAGGCGAAGCTGATCGGCGATCTGGCGATACAGGCGGCGAGGTTCGATGGTCTGAATCGGCATGAGGAAGACAGCTCGATGACAGGACGAAACGGTAAAGTGGCCTTACCAATTGACCAGAATCCTGCGCCTGCTGCCGTTGGGTCACAATTAGGGTTTGCCCATAGGCACGCGGTGTGCCACGCGGGCAACCCTTATCTGTTAAAAAGCCGCCACCACGGCTTTCTTCCGATTCCATGACCCACGATCCGCAACACTCGCCCTTCAAGAGCACCGGCGGCGCGCGCCGCATCCTCAATGCGCTGCGCTATTCCTGGCAGGGCCTGAAGGCGGCCGTCAAATACGAGGCGGCCTTCCGGCAGGAACTGGCCCTGGCCGTGCTGATGATTCCGGCGGCGTTCTTTCTGGGCCGCACCACGGTCGAAGTGTTCTTCCTGGTGGGCGTGGTGGTCATGGTGCTGGCGGCGGAACTGCTCAATTCCGCCATCGAAGCGCTTGCCGATGCGCTGTCCGTCGAACGCCATCCCCTTCTGGGGCGGGCCAAGGACCTGGGCAGCGCGGCGGTGATGCTGCTGCTTATATTCGCCGGAACGGTCTGGGTGGGGGTGGCCATCAGCCGTTTCGTCATGCATTGACACGGGTTCGCACCGCGACGGGGATGCGACTCTATTTATACTGGGAGCCATGATGCCTCAATCGACGTCAGCACCCTCCAAGCGCATCGTCATCGTCGGCGGTGGCGCAGGCGGCCTCGAACTGGCCGCCAAACTGGGCCGTACACACGGCCGCGAACACATCACCCTGGTCGACAGCCGCCCCTTCCATATCTGGAAGCCTTCGCTGCATGAAGCGGCGGCGGGCACGCTGGACATCCACCAGGAAGGCCTTTCGTACCTGATGCTGGCTCACCTGGACGGCTTCTCGTTCACCCAGGGCCGCCTTGAAAGCATCGACCGCGAACGCCGGTTGATCACGGTGGACGCCGTCAACGACGCGCAAGGCCAGGAAGTCCTGCCGCGCCGCGAACTGGCGTACGACACGCTGGTGCTGGCGCTGGGCAGCACGTCCAACTTCTTCAACACGCCCGGCGCGGCTGAACATGCGGTCACGCTGGACACCACCGAAAACGCCGAGCAATTCCGCCTGACCATGCTCAAGGCCATGGCGCTGGTGGACCAGGCCAAGGTGCGCAATCCGTCCGCGCGCCTGGACCTGGTGATCGTCGGCGGCGGCGCCACCGGCGTGGAACTGGCGGTGGAACTGACCGAAGCCAGCCACGTCGTCAGCGCCTATGGCCTGCCGAACTTCCGCGCGGATCGCGATCTGGCGATCACGCTGGTCGAAGGCGCGCCGCGCATCCTGTCCGCGCTGCCCGAAAAGATTTCGGTCGCGGCGACCAAACGCCTGACCGAACTGGGCATTCGCGTCGAGACCTCCTGCCGGGTGTCCGAGGTAACGGACAACACCGTGCGCACGGCCGACGGCCGCGAATTTCCGGCGCAATTGTGCATGTGGGCCGCGGGCATCAAGGGTCCGGCGCTCTTGGCCGACCTGGGACTGCCGCTGAACAAGCTGGGGCAGATCGAAGTCAACGAGCGGCTCGAAACGCCCGACCCGCACATCGTGGCGCTGGGCGATTGCTGCGCGGCGCCCTGGCGCGACGGCCGCACCGTGCCGGCCCGCGCGCAGGCCGCGCACCAGCAGGCCGACTACCTAGCCAAGAAACTGACGGCCCGGCTGCGCAACAACCCCGAGCCCACCGAGCCTTACGTCTACCAGGATCACGGGTCGCTGGTGTCGCTGGGCCAGGACGCCGGCGTGGGCAGCCTGATGGGCAAGCTGGCCGGACGGGGACTGTTCGTAAGCGGTACACTGGCGCGCCTGATGTACATGAGCCTGCACCTGATGCACCACCGCGCGGTGCTGGGCGCCTCGCGTACCGTCTCCCTCGCCCTGGCCCGCCTGCTGATGCGGCGTACGCGCCCGCGGGTCAAACTGCACTGAATCCCATGAATTTCCTGCAAAAACTCGAACACGCCTGGACCACCAGCAACTCGCTCCTGCAAGTCGGGCTGGATCCCGACCCGCAGCGCTTTCCGCGCGAATTGCAGGACAAGCCGGACGCCATCTTCCAGTTCTGCCGCGACATCGTCGACGCCACCGCGCCGTATGCCTGCAGCTTCAAGCCGCAGATCGCGTACTTTGCCGCGCACCGCGCCGAAGATCAGCTCGAAGCGCTGTGCCAGCACATCCGCGACAAGCACCCCGACCTGCCCATCGTGCTGGACGCCAAGCGCGGCGACATCGGCTCCACCGCGGAAAACTACGCCCGCGAAGCCTACGAGCGCTACCAGGCGCACGCGCTGACCGTCAGCCCGTACATGGGCCTGGACTCGGTGGAACCCTACCTGGCGTGGCGCGATCGCGGTGTGATCGTGCTGTGCCGCACGTCCAATCCCGGCGGCTCGGACCTGCAATTCCTGAAGATGGACAATGGCGAGCCGCTGTACCTGCACGTCGCGGGCCTGGTGGCCGACAAATGGAATGCCAACGGACAATGCGGCCTGGTGGTGGGCGCGACGTTCCCGAATGAACTGGCCGCCGTGCGTCAGCGCATCGGCGACGCCCTGCCCCTGCTGGTGCCGGGCATCGGCGCACAGGGCGGTGACATCACCGCCACGGTGAACGCCGGCGCCAACGCGGCGCGCAACGGCATGATGATCAACTCGTCGCGCGCCATCATCTACGCCAGCGGCGGCGACGATTGGCGCGAGGCCTCCGCTGAAGCCGCCAAGGGCCTGCGCGACGCGATCAACGCGGTCCGCTGATTCGCCAGAAGCGGCAAAAGCCGCTGCACGGTGCGTAAGCGCACGGTGCAGCGGCTTTTTTCATTTCAGCGCCGGGAATTTCTGCGCTGGCTTTTTAGCGCCAGGATTCTGCGCCGGTAAAACTGGCGCGGGATATCAGCGCCGGTTGATCGGCACGCCGGCAAATTCCAGCACCGCCCGCAGCGCGAACTCCACCGCCGCCTGGCGCACCTGCCCCCGGTCGCCCTGGAACACATGCGTCACCGCGCGGCTGCTGATGCCGTCGCCCACCCGCATGGCAAAGCCGAAGCACACCATGCCCACCGGTTTGCCCGGCGTGGCGCCGCCCGGTCCGGCGATGCCGGTGGTCGACATGGCAATGTGCGCATTGGGCACGGCCAGCAGCACGCCGTTGGCCATTTCCAGCGCGATGGGTTCGCTGACCGCGCCAAAGTGATGCAGCGTTTCAGGCGACACCTCCAGTTCGGTAACCTTGGCGTCGTTGCTGTAAGTGACGAAGCCGCGCTCGAACCATTCGCTGGAACCGGCCACCGCGGTAATAGCGCCGGCCAACAGGCCGCCGGTGCAGGATTCGGCGGTGCCCAGCATCCACCCCTGCTGCCGCAGCACGTCGCCCAATCGTTCGGACAGGCCGAGTATCGTCGCTTCCGACAACTGCGCGGCCGACAGATTGGTCCGCGCGCCTTCAAGCTGATCGTTCATCCCAAGACTCCTGTGCGGGCCACCAGCGCCATCACCAGCAAGGCGTAGCCGGCAGCCACGATATCGTCCCACATGACTCCGAAGCCGCCCTTGATATGGGCGTCGAAGAACTTGATGGGTGGCGGCTTGACGATGTCGAACGTGCGGAACAGCACGAACGCCAGCGCCTGCGACAACCAACCGGCCGGCGTCAGCCACAGCACCAGCCAGAACGCCACCATCTCATCCCAGACCATTCCGACATGATCCGGCTGCTGGAGTTCTCGGCCGACGCGATGGCAGGCCCAGCATCCGTACAGAAATGCCAGGGCCAGGAACACGCCGATTGCCAGGTCCGACGCCGCAGGCGCCGCCGCCACCCAGATGCCCCAAGCAAGCAGCGTGCCCCACGTCCCGGAGGCAGGCCGGATCAGTCCGCTGCCAAAGCCGAACGCGATCAGCCGGCCGGGATCACGGCAGACCCAGGACACGGCCGGGTACGCGGCCCGGCTGCGATCGCGCATGGAGGTGGAGTGCTTATCAGTGGAAGACATGGGAGTTGGGTCAGAACGACAGGAGGCCGCGGATCAGTCCGCGGGAAAGTGATCGAAACCGGCGGGCAGGTCCGCCAGCGGCTGGCCGTGCGCATCTACGACGGCCATGCCGGGCTGCGGCAAAATCTCGCCCACGCGGGTCACCCGGGAGCCGGCAGACGCGGCGGCCGCCAGCACGGCTTCGCGCCGAGACGCTGGCGCGGTGAAACACAGTTGATAGACGTCGCCACCTCCCAGCAGCGCGCGTTGCAGCGGTGCGGCATCCAGAACGGCCAGCGCGGGCGCCATCGGCACATCCGCGAATTGCAGGCGGGCGCCGACTCGGCTGGCGGTCAGAATGTGCCCCAAATCCTGCAACAGGCCGTCGGACAGGTCGATAGCTGCGTTCGCTAGACCGCGCAGCGCAAGGCCCAGCGCCACTTGCGGCTCGGGCCACTCCAGCGCGGCGCGCGTGGCGGCCAGCAGTGTGGCGTCGGCCGGGTACTGCCCGTCCAGCAGCCGGTAGGCCACGTCGGCCGCGCCCAGTTCCCCAGACACCCAGATGTCATCGCCCGCCTGCGCCCCGTCGCGGCGCAACGCCTGTCCGGCAGGAACCGAGCCGAACACCGTCACGCTGATTGCCAGATCGTGCGCGCTGCGCGTGGTGTCGCCGCCAATCAGCGGGCAGCCATGGGCCGCCGCCAACGCATGAAAGCCCTCGGCAAACGCCGCCAGCCACGGCTCACGCAAATGGGGCAACGCCAGACCCAGCACGCAGCCGATCGGACGAGCGCCCATGGCGGCGAGATCAGACAGATTCACCGCCAGAGCCTTATGGCCCAGCGCTTTGGGATCAACATCAGGAAAGAAATGCCGGCCTTCCAGCAGCAGATCCGTGCTGGTGGCCACCTGTTCACCGGGAGGGACAGGAAACAACGCGCAGTCGTCGCCAACGCCCAGCAAACCGACCGGCGCGGCACGCGTGAAGTAGCGCGCAATCAGATCAAATTCAGACGCCACCGCGCCTCCACTATGCGGCGCCCGATGGTCGCCATTGTCTGCATGGCCGCCGCGCGGCCCAGATCGGGGCCGCGCGGATCCGGGCTCCGCCGGTCCGCAGCGGCGCCCCCTTGAGGGGGGCCCGCCGAGGGGGAAGCGCGAAGCGCTGCGGGGGTGGGCCCTCCTTGGAAGCGCGAAGCGCTGCGGGGGGGACTCCGCCCCCTATCGGCGTTGTTGCGCCGCGGCCTGGACTTCGTGCGCGCGAACGTCGGCGGCAAGCTTATCCAGCACGCCGTTGACGAACTTGAAGCCGTCGGTGCCGCCAAACGACTTGGCCAGTTCCACGGCCTCGTTGATGGCGACCTTGTACGGGACTTCGACGTGATGGATCAGTTCGAAGCTGCCGATCAGCAGGATGCCATGCTCAACGGGCGACAACTCGGCCAGCGGGCGGTCGACGTAGGGCGTGAAGCGTTCGCGCAGGGTGGGCGCCTCGCGCAGCACGCCGTGCAGCAAGGTCTTGAACCACTGCGCGTCGGCCTCGGAGAAGTCCTCGGTGTCGCGCAGATGGGCGTCGATCTCGCCGGCGTCCTGCGTGCCTTCGCCGCCGCGCAGCAGCCACGCGTACACGCCCTGCAGCGCAAATTCGCGCGCACGGCGGCGCGCGCTGCGCGCGTTGGCGCGGGCCTGCGCCGCGCTATCAGCGCTGGTCGTCGTCTTCTTCGTCGTCAAAATCTTCGTCCTCGTCGTCTTCGTCTTCGTCTTCTTCCTCGGGTTCCAGCGCTGCCACCAGATTGGCCATTTCGACGGCCACCTGGGCGCAGTCGCGGCCCTTGCCGGCGGCGCGGGCCTGCGCCTGCTCGTCGGTGTCGACGGTCAGCACGCCGTTCGCGACGGGGACGCCGGTTTCGAGGGAGATACGGGTGATTGCCGTGGCCATTTCATTGCTGACCACTTCAAAGTGATAGGTTTCGCCGCGGATGACCGCGCCCAGCGCGATCAGGGCGTCGAACTCGAACGTTTCGGCCATGTGGGACAGGGCCACGCCCAGTTCCAGGGCGCCGGGCACGGTGGCGACCATGACGTCGCGCTCGTCCACGCCCAGTTCGGCCAGTTCCTTCAGGCACGCTTCGAGTTCGGCCTGGCCGATTTCTTCATTGAAGCGGGCGCGTACGATGCCGATGTGCAGCCCTTCGCCGTTCAGGTCGGGGGTAAGGATGTAAGGGTTCATGTGTCGGCCTTCAGTGTGTTGCGGGAGTGTTCTGCGGGTCGCAATCGTAACCCGTAATGGTGAGCGAGAAGCCCGCCATGCTGGGCATCTTGCGCGGCCGGGCCAGGAGCCTCATTTGCCCCACGTTCAGGTCGCGCAGAATCTGGGCGCCGATCCCGTAGGTGCGCAGACCGAAGCGGTCGGCGTTCGCAGGATTGGCCTGCGCCTTCGGGTCGTTCCAACCTGCAATCTGGCCAAACAGATGTTCCGTGGAAGACTGGCAGTTCATCAGCACCAGCACGCCGGCCGGGGCGGCGGCGATGGCCTCGAGCGCCTGGGCCACGCCCCAGCTATGCGGGCTGGCGCCGGTATCCAGCACATCCAGCACGGACGCGGGCTCGTGCACGCGCACCAGCGTCTCGGCGTCGGGAGTCACATTACCATGCACCAACGCCAAATGGGCGGAGCCGGTGGCCGCGTCTTCGTAGGCCACGGCCTCGAACGTGCCCCAGGCCGTCTGCATGGTGCGCTTGCCCACGCGCTTGACGATGGACTCGTGCTCGCTGCGGTACTGGATCAGGTCGGCGATGGTGCCGATCTTCAGGTCATGCTGGCGGGCGAATTCCACCAGGTCCGGCAGGCGGGCCATCGTGCCATCGGGTTTGAGGATTTCGCAGATGACGGCGGCGGGCGTCAGGCCCGCCATGGCGGTCAGGTCGCAGCCGGCCTCGGTGTGGCCGGCGCGCACCAGCACGCCGCCGGGCACGGCGCGCACCGGGAAGATGTGGCCGGGCTGGACCAGATCGGCCGGCTTGGCGTCGCGCGCCACGGCCACCTGGATGGTGCGGGCGCGGTCGGCGGCCGAAATGCCGGTCTCGACGCCTTCGGCGGCTTCGATGGACTGCGTGAAATTGGTGCCGTAACGGGTGCCGTTGCGAGCGGCCATCATCGGCAGCTCAAGCTGGCGGCAGCGTTCTTCGGTCAGCGTCAGGCACACCAGGCCGCGGCCGTGGGTAACCATGAAGTTGATGGCTTCGGGCGTGACGAATTCGGCGGCCATGACGAGGTCGCCCTCGTTTTCGCGGTCTTCTTCATCAACCAGAATGACGATGCGGCCGGCGCGCAGCTCGGCGATGATCTCGGCAACCGAAGCGATGCCGAAGGATTCCGGCTCGGAGCCGGACAAGGAGGACAACTGGACGGACATGGCGTGACACGTAAACCAGGCGGGAAAGCCCGGATTTTACCGCCCTCGCGGGCCGAACCCCTATTGGCGTCTTGCCGCCCCGTCCGGACAGGGGCATCCGGTTAAACTTTCGCCCGGAGATCCCCCAGAAAAACGAAGGAAAAACCTCATGCAAGCCCTTGCGGCCATGCCTTTGAACGTCGCGGCAGCCGTCCGCGTCGTCTTGACCGACATCGACGACACGCTGACCACCGAAGGCCGCCTGCCGGCCGACGCGTACGCCGCACTTGAACGCCTGGAACAGGCCGGCATCCAGGTCGTGCCGATCACCGGCCGCCCGGCCGGCTGGTGCGACCACATCGCCCGCATGTGGCCGGTGCGCGCCGTGGTCGGCGAGAACGGCGCGTTCTATTACGCCTACGACCGCCAGGCCCGCCGCATGACCACGCATTACTGGACCGACGCCGCCTCGCGCCAGGAAAGCCGCAAGCGGCTGGACGCCATCCGCGACCGCGTACTGGCCGAGGTGCCGGGCAGCGCCGTCGCCAGCGACCAGGACTACCGCGTGGCGGACCTGGCCATCGATTTCTGCGAAGACGTACCCGCCCTGCCCGACGCCGCCATCAGCCGCATCGTCCAGATCTTCCAGGACGCCGGCGCGCAGGCCAAGGTCAGCTCCATCCACGTCAACGGCTGGTTTGGCGACTACGACAAGCTCACCATGACGCGCACCATGTTCCAGCGCGAGTTCGGCATGGACGTGGCCGGCGCCCTGGACAGCACGCTGTTCATTGGCGATTCGCCCAACGACGAGCCGATGTTCGCCTACTTCCCGATCTCGGTCGGCGTGGCCAACATCCAGGCCCAGCTGCACCGCCTGACGCACCGCCCCGCCTTTGTCGCCGCCTTTCATGGCGGCGGCGGCTTCGTCGAAATGGCCGACCGGCTGCTTGCCGCCCGTCAGTCCTCCCAAGTCCAGCCGGCCTAACGGCTTAAGGTCAGCACACCGTGGCAACTTCCAAGACCGCGGCGCCCGCCGCCAACGACGGCCGCCGCAGCATCCAGTCCATCGAGGTCGGCGTGCCGCTCCTGGCCGCGCTGGTCGACGCGGGCAAGCCCCTGACGCTACGCGACCTGGCGGCCGGCGCGGGCATGACGTCCGCCAAGGCGCACCCGTACCTCGTGAGCTTCATCCGCGTCGGACTGGTGCAGCAGGACGCCGTCACCGGCCAGTACGAGCTGGGTCCCTTCGCCCTGCAGATGGGGTTGGTCAGCCTGCAGCGCCTGGACCCGGTGCGCGTCGCCATGCCGGAAATCGCCAAGCTGCAGTCCGACATCGGCCACACGCTGGGCATCGCGGTGCTGGGCTCGCACGGCCCCACCATGATCCACATGACCGAAGCCAGCTATCCGGTCCACGTGAACATGCGCAAGGGCACCGTGATGTCCATGCTGCACACCGCCACCGGCCTGGTGTTTGCGGCGTGGCTGCCGCCCAAGGTCAGCGAGCACTACATTGCGCGCGAAGAAGGCGACACCGCCGTCATCGCCAGCGTGCCGCCACCACGCAAGGCCTCCCGCGCCAACATCGAGGCGCAACTGGCCGACATCCGCGTGCACGGCATGGCGCGCGCGCTGGGCAATCCGCTGCCGGGCGTGGACGCGCTGTCGGTGCCGGTGTTCGACAACACGGGCAGCATCGTGCTGGCGCTGACCAGCCTGGGTCCCACCGGTCTGTTCGACGTGTCGTGGGACGGCGCGATCGCGCGTCCGCTTATCGCCTGCGCCCAGGAAATCTCCCGCAAGCTGGGCTTTCGCGGCTGAGCGCGTTTTCGCGCAATAACGAACACAAAGCGAACAAAACGAACAAAAGACGAAAAGAAAGGCAGGGACTTTCCCGAGTGTGCCGTCCCCCGTTGTGTGTTTGAATTCAGCAAAGATTCAATTCATACCTACACGAGGAGACACACGATGCAAGCCTTGCGTCTTATGCAGGCGGCCGCGCTGGCCGCATTCGCTTTTGGAGCTTCCGCCGCCCAGGCCGCCGACACCTGCTCGAACCGCGGCGATCTCGACCAGATGTATTGCGACTCGAACAAGGACCTGGTGGCCGACACCCCCACCGACGCGTCCAAGCTCAAGACGCCTTCCACGCTGGTGTTCACCTACACGCCGGTCGAAGATCCGGCCGTGTACGAAGACATCTTCAAGCCCTTCACCAAGCACCTGTCCGAATGCACGGGCAAGCGCGTCGTGTTCTATCAGGTGCAGAGCAACGCGGCTGAAATCGAAGCCATGCGCTCGGGCCGCCTGCACGTCGGCGGCTTCTCGACCGGTCCCACCGCCTTTGCCGTGAATATCGCCGGCGCCGTGCCGTTTGCCGTGAAGGGCTATGCCGACGGCTTCCAGGGCTACAACCTGATCGTCATCGTCAAGAAGGACAGCCCCTACCAGAAGCTGACCGACCTGAAGGGCAAGAAGCTCGCGCACACCGCGCCCTCGTCGAACTCCGGCCACATGGCGCCCGTCGCCCTGTTCCCGAAGGAAGGCCTGACGCCCGACAAGGACTACAAGGTCATCTTCTCCGGCAAGCACGACCAGTCCGTCATGGGCGTGAACTCCGGCGACTACGACGCCGCCGCCGTGGCATCGGACGTCTTCAAGCGCATGGTCGAACGCGGCCAGGTCAAGGAAGCCGATTTCCGCATCATCTACACCAGCGAAAAATTCCCGACCTCGTCGTTCGCCTACGCGCATGACCTGGAACCGAAGTTCCGCGACCAGATGCTCAAGTGCTTCTACGACTACCGCTTCCCGCCGGAAATGTCCAAGGCCTTCGACAACGCCGACCGCTTCTACCCGGTGACGTACGAGAAGGACTGGGCCATCGTCCGCCAGGTCGCTGAATCCGGTGGCGAAAGCTTCAACCGCGCGGCCTACGACCGCGAATCCGCAAAGAGCAAGAAGTAATCCAGCATGACGACGTCGCTACGCATTTCCGGCCTGGTCAAGGAATACCGGGCCGGCCGGCCGGTACTGAACGGCATTGACCTGCAGATCGCCGGTCAGGGGCTCACCGCCATCATCGGTCCTTCGGGCACCGGCAAAAGCACGCTCCTGCGCTGCATCAACCGGCTGATCGAACCCACCAAGGGCGAGATCATCCTGCAGTCCCAGGACGGCACCGTGGACTTGGCGCAAGTGCGCGGCGCGTCGCTGCGCCGCGCGCGCCGCCGCATCGGCATGGTGTTCCAGGAATACAACCTGGTCGAACGCCTGACCGTGATGGAAAACCTGCTGACCGGCCGGCTGGGGTACACCTCGGCCATGAAGGCCTGGATGCGCCGCTTCGAGCCCGAGGACATCGAGCACGCCTACAAGCTGCTCGACACCGTGGGCCTGGCCGGGTTTGCCGACCAGCGCGCCGATGCGCTGTCGGGCGGCCAGCGCCAGCGCGTGGGCATTGCCCGCGCGCTGATGCAGCGCCCGCAGGTGCTGCTGGCCGACGAGCCGACGTCGTCGCTGGATCCCAAGACCTCCGTCGAAATCATGGAACTGCTGTCCGCGCAGGGCAGCGCCTCGGGCATCCCCGTCATCGTCAACATCCACGACGTCGAACTGGCGCGCCGCTATGCCACGCGCATCGTGGGCATGTCAGGCGGCCACGTAGTCTACGACGGCGACGGCCAGGGCCTGGACGCGACCATGCTCAAGACCATCTACGGAGGCGAGTCTTGGCTGGAATGACGCAACCCCGGGGCGGCATCCGCCCCTTCGCCATGTCAGGGCGCGCCAAGGCAGGCGTGCTGCTGCTGGTGCTCTACACCGTCTATGCCGCCGCGCAGCTGGACTTCAGCTGGTCGCGCTTCGAAGCCGGCATGGGCCATGCGTCGACGTTCCTGGCGCGCATGTTCCCGCCCAATTTCGAAAAGCCCGCCACCTTGTGGAAGGGCATCGCCGAAAGTCTTGAAATCGCGGTCCTGGCGTCGATGCTGGGCATCTTCCTTGCCCTGCCCGTGGGCCTCCTGGGCGCGCGCAACCTGATGCCCGCCTGGATTTCGTGGCCCGCGCGTTCGATCGTCGCGCTGTGCCGCGCGCTGCACCCGGTCATCGTCGCCATCCTGTTCGTCAAGGCCGTGGGCTTTGGCGCGCTGGCCGGCATCCTGGCGCTGACCGTCGCGTCCATCGGCTTCATCGGCAAGCTCTTCACCGAAGCCATTGAGGAAATCTCGCTCAAGCAGGTCGAAGCGGTGCGCGCGACCGGCGCGTCGTTCTCCAACGTCATCGTCTTTGGCGTGCTGCCGCAGGTGTTCGCGCGTTTCATCGGCTTTGCCACCTATCAGTTCGACTCCAACCTGCGCAACTCCACCATGGTGGGGATCGTGGGCGCGGGCGGCGTGGGCGGCACGTTGTTCTCGGCCTTCCAGCGCTTCGATTACGACTTCGTCAGCGCCATCCTGCTGACCCTGATCGCGATCATCATGCTGGGTGAAATCCTGGCCGGCTTCGTGCGGGCGGTGTTCCTGGACAACCTGGGCTTTGACCGCATCCTGCAAAGCCGCTTCGCTGGCGCCCGCGGTCTGGGCAGCAGCAAGCCGACGGCCGCGCGCAAGGCGGAGGTGGAAGAATGAACGCCCACGTCTCCCCCTTGAACCCCGCCGGCCAGCCGCGTGTCTGGCAGCGCTACAGCATGGGCCAGCGCCTGCTGCGCTTTGCGCT
This sequence comes from Achromobacter sp. ACM05, assembly GCF_019218915.1. Lineage (NCBI taxonomy): Bacteria > Pseudomonadati > Pseudomonadota > Betaproteobacteria > Burkholderiales > Alcaligenaceae > Achromobacter > Achromobacter sp. ACM05. The sequence goes on along the minus strand of NZ_JAHUWQ010000001.1, from coordinate 1,757,462 downwards.
GTACCTGCTGCTCGTGGCGGCGGTTGTGCAAGCGATCCGCGGCGTGGAGGTCATCCCCGAGTTCCTGTACGACGCACCGGAACAGATGGCCGACCTCTTCCGCCGGATGTGGCCGATCGACTGGGCCTACTACCCGGATGGCGTACACGCGGCCCTGATCGAAACGCTGCACATCGCCACCTTGGGCACCATTCTTTCGGTGTTCATGGCGGTGCCGGTGGGTCTGCTGGCGGCCAACAACCTCACGCCCAGCAAGACCATCAACATGCTGGCCCGCCTGATCCTGGTGTCCAGCCGTTCGGTCAATTCGCTGGTGTGGGCGCTGCTGTTCATCGCCATCTTCGGACCGGGCGCCCTGGCCGGCACGCTGGCCATCGCCTTCCGCTCGATCGGCTTTGTCGGCAAGCTGGTCGGCGAAGCCATCGAGGAAGCCCAGCGCGGCCCCATCGAAGCCGTCACGGCCACCGGCGCCAGCAAGGCCTCGGTGATCTGGTACGCCTACTGGCCGCAGATCCGCCCGGCGTTCTGGTCCATCGTGCTGCTGCGCTGGGACATCAACGTGCGCGAATCCGCGGTGCTGGGACTGGTCGGCGCCGGCGGCATCGGCATGGCGCTGGATACCGCGCTGAACCTGTTCCAGTGGGACCGCGTCGCGCTGGTGCTGGCCGCGATCTTCGTAGTCGTCGTGCTGGCCGAAGTCATCATCACCCAGGCGCGCAAACGCATCCTGTAGCGCCGCCGCACCGCTTTACGCCTGTCGGTTTCCCCTGACTCGCGCTCCCTTCGCCGCCCCACATGGGGCGGCGTTTTCTTTGAGCGAGCGCGTTCCGGTGACTGACATCCGCACTTTCCTTTCTGTTCGCAAGCAACGCAAAAGCGCCTCGTCGCCCTTGATGGGCCGCCTTGTTTTTGCGCCGCGATCACGTCTATGCTCAATGTGAACAAAATATGAACGGTCATCAAAACGCACCCCCGCCTTGATTAACATCTTGGCTTTTGCCGTTGGACACCCGCTGCCATGTCGGAACAGGAATTGAAACTGCACGTGCCCACGGCTTCACGCCAGGCCGTGCTGCGTGAAGTCAAGCAACGCGAGGCCACGCGCATTCGCTTGCATGCCATGTATTTCGACACGCCGGAACGCGAGCTTGCGCGGGCGCGCATCGCCGTCCGGCTGCGGCAGGAAGGCTCCGATTGGGTGCAGACGCTGAAGATGCCCGGCGCCGATGCGATCTCGCGCATCGAGATGAACCACCCCCGGCCCGGTCCCGTGCTCGACCTGTCCGTCTATGCCGGCACCGACGTCGAGGGCCCGCTGTCTGCCATCAAGGGCGAACTGGGCCTGCGCTATGAAACCGACGTGCAGCGCCTCTTGCGCAAGATCCGCACGCGCTTCGGCACGGTCGAGCTGGCCTACGACACCGGCATCCTGCGCGCTGGCGCGCTGGAACTGCCGATCTCAGAACTGGAATTCGAACTGGTGTCGGGCCGTCCCGCCGCCATCTTCGCGGCGGCGCGCGGCTGGCAACAGCGTCATGCGCTGATCCTGGATCCCCGCAGCAAGTCCGAACGCGGCGACGCGCTGGCCCAATTGGCGAATCGCCTGGCCGAGGTCGACGCCGCTGCCGGCGACGACCACGAAGCGCGCCGCGCGCAGGCCATCGCCCAGTTCTGGTCCCCGCGCGGCGCGTCGTCCGTGAAGCTGCGCGACGACATGACGCCGCCGCAGGCCATGGGCGCGATCGCGGCCGAATGCCTGGACCAGATCTGCCGCAATGCGGCGGTGCTGGCCGAGGTCGACACTGAAGGCGTCTACCGCGCCGGCAACTCCGAGCACGTGCATCAACTGCGCGTCGGCGTGCGCCGGCTGCGGTCGGCCTGGAAGCTCTTCGACGGCTGGATCGCCCCGGTGCCCGACGCGCTGCTGCAGGGTGTGCGCACGCACTTCGCGGCGTTCGGCGCCAACCGCGATCAGGACGTGCTGAACGAAACCGTCGCCCCCGCGCTGCTGCGCGCCGGCATGCCCGTGATCCCCATGGAAGCCGCGCCGCCCGACGAAGACGCCCAGACCATCGCGGGCGGCCAGGCCTTCCAGGCATGGTTGCTCACGCTGCTGGAATGGTCGCTCGACGTGCCGCCCGTGCAACCCGACACGGACAGCCAGACCATCGCCAACGGCACGCCCAGCGACGCCGCGCCCGAGCCCGCCATCCGGCTGGAAGGCGGTGTGGCCGGTCCCATCGTCAAGCCCACCATCATCCCGATGCTGACGCCGGAACCCGAGCCGCAGCACCTGCACAAGCTGCTCGCCCGCCGCCTGCACCGCTGGCACGACAAGGTGGCCGACCAGGGCACGCATTTCGCGGCACTGGACATCCCCGCCCGCCACGATCTGCGCAAGCGCGGCAAGCGCCTGCGCTATGGTCTGTCGTTCGCTGAATCGCTGCTGCCCGCCAGCAAGCTGCGCGGCTATCGCAAGCTGCTGTCCCGCGTGCAGGACGTGCTGGGCGAAATCAACGACCTGGCGATGGCAAAGGACTACTACCAGTCGTGTACGGCGACGCATCCGCAAGCCTGGTTCGCGCTGGGCTGGATCAGCGCACGCCTGGACGAACTGGTCGTCGAAGCGCAGCAGGCCTTTGACGACCTCGCGCGCAGCAAACCGTTCTGGAAGTAGCGCGCATCGCGCGCGTTTAACCCATGCGAAAGTCCCGCGTTGAATTCGATTTCACCTGGACACGCATCTAGCATGGCGTTTCAAAAAAGGGCCGCCTGACAGCTTCGCGTCAGGCCCCTGTCAATTCGTCGACATCCGGCGTGCCAATACTCATTGGCTGTCGTCCGGACACACTGCCGGGCGCATTCGTGGCCCGCAGCTTCCGCCCGACACTCGTCCTGTGTGACGGCGCAACGGCCAGCGCGGGCCGTCCGCCCATCCACGCACACGGACTCATGCAAACCACTTCCCCCTTGCTGGTCATTGCCAGACGCGGCCTCGCGGCCTGCTGCGCGCTTTCGCTGGTGTTCTCGCTTGCCGCCTGCGGCGGCGACGACGACACGGACGAAACGGCGCCGCCGCCCCCTACCACGACGCCCACCACGCCCACGACGCCCGCCCCGGCTACCTGCGCGGCGCATTGTGCGCCATGATGCCGGCAGTGCTGCCGTTTCCTGCAAACTCCAGACAGAACAGCCAATGACGATCGACGCCTCCAAGAGAAAGTTCTTCACGACCACGCTCGGCGCCACCGCGGCGATGAGCGCCTTGTCGATGTTTCCACCCAGCATCCGCCGCGCCCTCGCGATTGAAGCCGACAGTCCCACCGGCACCCTCCAGGACGTCAAGCACGTCGTGATGCTGATGCTGGAAAACCGCTCATTCGACGGCTACTTCGGCACCTTCCCGGGCGTGCGCGGCTTCGGCGACCGCTTCCCCATTCCGCTCGCCAACGGCAAGTCGGTATTCCATCAAACGCGCAGCGACGGCACGCTGGAACTGCCTTATCACCTGGACGCGCGGCTGGGCAACGCGCAGCGCGCGGGCAGCACGCCGCACTCGTGGCCCAACTGTCAGGCCGCCTGGGACCACGGCCGCATGAACCGCTGGCCCAGCGCCAAGCAGCCGTTGTCGATGGGCTACTACGAGACCGCCGAAGTGCCGTTCCACCGCGCGCTGGCCGACGCCTTCACGCTGTGCGACAGCTACCACTGTGCGATGCACGCGGGCACGATCCCCAACCGCCTCTTCTTCTGGACGGGCACCAACGGCCCCAGCGGCGACAACGTGTCGGTCGTGATGAACGAAATGAACGACGGCGCCGACGTGGGGCCTTCGACCGAGGGCTGGACCTGGACGACGTACGCCGACCGCCTGCAGCAGGCCGGCGTGAGTTGGAAGGTCTACCAGAACATCCCCGACAACTTCGGCTGCAACGAGATGATGAGCTTTCGCCACTGGCGCGCCGAGATCGAGAGAATGCCGGCGGACCGTCAGGTCACGAACCAGGGCGGTCCCGCGTACAACCCAGCCATCGATGACCAGTTCAGCCCATTTGCCAAGGGCTTTGGCAACACCATGCCGGACGGCGGCCTGCTGCAAAGCCTGCGCGACGACGTGATGAACGGCACGCTGCCCGAGGTGTCGTGGATCATCCCGCCGGCGGCGTATAGCGAGCACCCCGGCCCCTCGAGCCCCGCCAAGGGTGCGTGGTACATCCAGGCCGCGCTGGACGCGCTGACGCAGTCGCCCGAGGTCTGGAGCAAGACCGTGTTCCTGGTCACGTACGACGAGAACGACGGCTTCTTCGACCACATGCCCACACCCAGCGCGCCGTCCCGCAACGACGACGGCACGCTGGCCGGCAAGTCCACGCTGACGGACGCCGAGATGGCCTTCGAGTACAACACCTACACGCCCGCCACGCCCAAGCAGTTGACCGCCGATGGCAAACCCTACGGTCCCGGCATGCGCGTGCCGATGTGGGTGATCTCGCCGTGGAGCCGTGGCGGCTGGGTCAATTCGCAGGTGTTCGACCACACCTCGGCGTTGCGCTTTCTCGAACAGCGCTTCGGCGTCATGGAACCCAACATCAGCGCATTCCGCCGCGCCGTGTGCGGCGACCTCACGTCCACGCTGAACTTCGTGTCGCCCAACGGCGCGCCGCTGCCCACGCTGTCCGGCCGCAGCACCAAGACGGACGCCGACGGCCTGACCACTTGGCAGGAGGCACAACCGGCCATCGCCATCCCGGCGCAACAGACGCTGGCTCCGCAGGCGCAAGGCACACGGCCCTCGCGTGCGTTGCCGTATGAACTGCACGCCAGCGCCCGCGAGGACGTGCGTGAGAACCGGGTCCGGCTGCTGTTCGCCAACGCCAGCTCGGCCAAGACGGCGGCGGTGTTCCATGTGTACGACAAGCTGCATCTGGACCGCATCCCGCGCCGTTATGTGGTTGAAGCGGGCAAGTCGCTGGACGACGCGTGGGACGTGTCAGGCGACGCGGGCAAGTACGACCTGTGGGTGCTGGGGCCGAACGGTTTTCACCGCGCGTTCGCGGGCGATCTGATGCAGGCGGGCGGCGCTCAGCCGGAGATTCAGGTGTGCTACGTGCCGTGTGATGATCCGCAGGTGCTGGTCAAGCTGCACAACAACGGCGCGACGGCTTGCACGTTCACCGTCAAGGCGATGGCGTACCGCGGCGACGGTCCTTGGACCGCGACGGTCGAACCTGGACAGACCGGCGAGCTTGCGTGGCCGGTCAGCGACAGCGGCCAGTGGTATGACTTCGCGGTTGCTTGCGAGGGGTATGCGGCGTTCCAGCGGCGCTTTGCCGGTCGGATGGAGACGGGCAAGGATCTGATCAGCGATCCGGCGATGGGTCAGGTCGGGTAAAGCGGACGCCGGCGCTGCGGGTGGCGCTGGTGGCGCTGCGTGTGGCGCTGGTGGCGCTGCGCCTGGCGCCGTTGGTGGACGCCGCTGACGGCGCCGTTCACAGCGCGATTCGTGGCTGCGCCTGCCCAGGAAACGACAACGGGACGGCGCTTTCGCGTCGTCCCGTCAGATGGGTCTTCCTGGGCCTTTACGGCCTCTTGCAAGACAGCGATGAGTTCCGAATGAACGGACTCAGTCGGCCAGCAACGCCGCCGCGAACTCGTCCGCCACGAAGGGCTGCAGGTCTTCCAGGCTTTCGCCGACGCCGATCCAGTACACCGGCACCGGGCGCACGCCTTGGCTGCCGGCTGCGACGGCGGCCAGCGTGCCGCCCTTTGCGGTGCCGTCCAGCTTGGTCACCACCAGGCCGGTCAGGTTGATCGCGGCGTCAAACGCGCGGATCTGCGCCAGCGCATTCTGACCCGTGTTGCCGTCCACCACCAGCAGCACCTCGTGCGGCGCGCTGGCGTCCGCCTTGCCGATGACGCGGCGGATCTTCTTCAGTTCTTCCATCAGGTGCAGCTGCGTGGGCAGACGACCGGCCGTATCCACCATCACCACGCCCATGCCGCGCGCGCGACCGGCATTGACCGAATCGAACGCCACGGCGGCGGGATCGCCGCCATCCTGAGAAATCACGCTGACGTTGTTGCGGCTGCCCCATTCCACCAACTGCTCGCGTGCGGCGGCGCGGAACGTGTCGCCGGCGGCCAGCAGCACGCTGGCGCCCTGGCGCTGGAACGTATGCGCCAGCTTGCCGATGGACGTGGTCTTGCCCGCGCCGTTCACGCCGGCAATCATGACCACCAGCGGTTGCGTGCGCTTCAGATCAAAGGCGCGCTCCAGCGGACGAAGATGATCGGCCAGCAGTTGGCGCAACGCCGTCTTCACCTTGGCTGGGTCTTCGATGCGTTCCTTCTTGACGCGCGCGCGCAGCGCGGTCAGAAGCTTCTCGGTGGCCTCAAGGCCGGCATCGGCCATAATGAGGGCCGATTCGAGTTCCTCGAACAGGTTCTCGTCGACCTTCACGCCGACAAAAATGCCGCCGATGCTTTGGCCCGTGCGGGACAGTCCTTGCTTCAGGCGCGACAGCCAGGAGGCCTTCTTGGGCGCCTCGGCGGGTGCGGGTTCCGGGACAGCTGGGACAACCGGCGCAGGCGCCGCGACAGGCGCAAGCGTTGATACCGGCGCAGGTGCCGGGACTACAGGCGCAGGTGCCGGCACGGGCGCGACGACCGGTGCAGGCGCCGGGACGGGCGGCTGCGGTGCGCGGAACGGCTCAGTGGCGGGCGTGGCGGCAGCGGCTGTTGCAGGCGCCGCCACCGGTGCGGAAGCCGGCGCGGTACGCGTGAGGGACGGCGCGGCCGGAGTCGGAGTCGGAGTGGGAGTCGGAGTCGGCGCAGGCTGTGCAGACGTCGTCGCCGGCGCAGGCGTTACCGAGACGGCCGGCGCTGGCGTAGGCGCAGCCGGGACCGGCGGGGTCACTGGCGCCGGAACAGGCGCAGTGACCGGCGCTGCAACCGGCGCAACCGGTTCCTGACGAAGCTCGGGAGCTGCCGACGCAGGCGCCGGGCTGGACGGAGCCGAAGACGGCTCCGCGGGCGCGACTGGCGCGTCGACAACCTCCGGCGGCGACGCGGGCTGAGCCGGCGTGGCGGGCGGAGGGGATTTTTTCTTGAAGAAGCGGCTAAACATGGGTAACAAGTATATTCGTATCGTCGGGGGCCAATACAGGCGCACCCCCATCGCCGTGCCCGACGTGGAGACGCTGCGTCCCACGCCCGACCGGGTCCGCGAAACGCTTTTCAACTGGCTTACACACCTGTGGGGCGGCGAGTTCGCCGACAAGCAGGTGCTGGATCTTTTTGCCGGCAGCGGCGCCCTGGGCTTCGAGGCGGCCTCGCGCGGCGTGGCGCATGTGCAGATGGTCGAGCGGGACAGGACCGCCGCGTCCGCGCTGCGGACACTGCGCGACAAGCTCAAAGCCGACATGATACGCATCCATGTGGGCGATGCGATGCAGGTCGCCGAACGGATGGATGCGTCCCGGTTTGACCTCATCCTGCTGGATCCGCCCTTTGGACAGGGCTGGCTGCCGCGCCTGTGGCCGATCCTGCCGGGCATTCTGACCGATCATGGACTAGTCTATGTCGAGGCGGAATCCGCCATCGAAGCCCCCGAAGGATTCGAGATTCTGCGGCAGGACAAGGCCGGCGCCGTGCACTTCCATCTTCTGGAATTTGCTGCATTGCGCAAATCGATCAATAATCCGGCTTCGGAGGATGGTGTACACCACTAATAACGGTACGGAGCTCGCATGATCATCGCTGTTTATCCCGGCACTTTCGACCCGCTGACCAGGGGCCACGAGGACCTGGTTCGCCGTGCAGCCACGCTTTTCGACAAAGTCGTGGTGGGGATCGCCACTAGCCGCAACAAGAAGCCCTTCTTCAGCATCGACGAGCGCGTGGATATCGCGCGCGAAGTGCTGGGACACTATCCCAACGTGGAAGTGCAAAGCTTTGGCGGCCTGCTCAAGGACTTCGTGCGCGAACAGAATGGCCGCGTCATCGTGCGCGGGCTGCGCGCCGTGTCCGACTTCGAATACGAATTCCAGATGGCCGGCATGAACCGCCATCTGCTGCCGGATGTCGAGACGCTCTTCATGACGCCGTCCGACCAGTACCAGTTCATCTCGGGCACCATCGTCCGCGAAATCGCCCAGCTTGGCGGCGACGTCAGCAAGTTCGTGTTCCCGTCGGTCGAGCGCTGGCTGCAGGAAAAGGCCAAGGAACGCCGCGAACAATCCTGGCCGGGCTGAAGCCCCGTCTGCAACATCCCCGAAGGGGCGCGCAAGCGCCCTTTTCGCGCTTTCCGGGCCCCGGCCGCCCGGCGCTACAATGGCCGGGCCAATCGCCTTTCCGTTGCCCATCATGGCCCTGACCATCACCGAAGAATGCATCAATTGCGACGTTTGCGAGCCCCAGTGCCCGAACGACGCGATCTCCATGGGCGAGGACTACTACGTCATCGACCCCGACCGGTGCACGGAATGCGTCGGCCATCACGACGAGCCCCAGTGCAAGGTGGTCTGTCCCGTGGAGTGCATCGAGCTGCACCCGCAATGGAATGAAGGCCAGGAGCAGCTCATGGCCAAGTACCGCCGCCTCACCGGTGCCGCATGAGCGACGCGGCGCCGCCCAGTATCAACCTTTCCCCCTCCCCGCACCACGCCCGCCGCGACATCTCCGCGTCCGCGGTCGCTGCCGGGCTGGTCGCCGTCCTGGTCAGTTTTGGCGGCACCGCCGTGCTGATGGTGCAGGCGGGTCATGCCGCGGGCCTGGATGCCGCACGCATCGGCTCGTGGATCGGCTCGCTGAGCCTGGTGCTGGGCCTGGGCGGCGCGTTCTACAGCCTGCGCACGGGCCTGCCCGTGGTCATGGCGTGGTCCACGCCCGGCGCGGCGCTGCTCGTCACCGCGCTGGCAGGCGTCCCCTTCAATGAAGCCGTCGGCGCCTTTGTGCTGGCAGCCGGCCTGACGCTGGCCTGCGGGCTGTTCGGCTGGATCGATCCCATCCTGCGCCGCATTCCCGGCGAGGTCGCCGCCGCCATGCTGGCCGGCGTGCTGCTCAATTTCGGCATGGGCATCTTCAGCAACATCAACAAGCAGCCCGCGCTGGTGCTGGCCATGTGCGCCGCCTACCTGCTGTGCCGCCGCTGGGCGCCGCGTTACGCGGTGCTGGTGGTGATGGCCGTGGCGGTGGCCATGGCGGCCGGAATGGGCCTCATGCAGGTCGACCAGCTGGATTGGCGCCTGACCGAATTCGTGTGGACCACGCCCGCCTTCAGCGCACAGGCCGCGGTCAGCCTGGGCATTCCGCTCTTTGTCGTGGCCATGGCGTCGCAGAACCTGCCCGGTCTGGCCATCCTGCAGGCCGCAGGCTACCGTCCGCCCGCATCGCGCCTGGTCGCCGCCACTGGCCTGCTGGGCCTGGTGGCCGCCCCCTTTGGCGCGCATAGCGTCACCATGGGCGCGATCAGCGCGGCCATCTGCACCGGGCCCGAAGCGCATCCCGACCCGGGCAAGCGCTACATCGCCGCCGCCACCTACGGCGTCAGCTACGTCGCGCTCAGCATCGTCGCGGGCGCGGTTGCGGTCTTCTTCCAGGCACTGCCCGCCGCGCTGCTTGCGGCGCTGGCCGGACTGGCGCTGCTGGGCACCATCATGGGCGGCATGGCCGCCGCCATGGCCAATCCGCAACGGCGGGAAGCCGCGCTCATCACGTTGCTTTCGACCGCGTCGGGATTCAGTTTCTGGGGAATTGGGTCGGCCTTCTGGGGCCTCGCGGCGGGCCTCGTGGCTCACACCGCTTTCGAATACAAGCGCGCCCGAGCGGGCGCTTGAAAACCGGCGCTGGCCGCGTTCAGGCCGGCCAAGCGGACACGGGCGTGTCCGGGTGCACCTTCATGATGCGGCAAGGCACCTGCACGAAGTTCGAGATCCAGGCCGCGGCCAGCTCGCCTTCGTCAACGACGTCGATGGTCTGCTCGCCCACCATCATGCTGTAGCGCACGCTGTCGTCGTCTTCGATCACGTCCAGCGGAATGTCCATGCGCAGCATGCCCGGCGCCTTCAGCACCAGATAACCCAGACGCAGCTCCACCGACACCTCGGCCAGGCGAGGGCACAGCTCGCGGTTCAACCACTGCCCCGAATCATTGGCCACCAGCCACTGGCGGTGATAGCCGGCCGCTTGCGCCTGTGTCGTCACGCCGCATTCGGCGATCGGCTGGAACTGTTCTGCGCTCATTTGCCCAGCAATCCTTTCAAGGCCTTGTCCACCGCGGCGCCGCTCTTGCCCTTGCCGGAGACCGCTTCCTTGAGCTTGTTCTCCAGGCTGCGCTTCAGAATGCCGCCGATGGCGTCCTTCCAGAGCAGCGTGTACGAAGGGTTGTCGAACGGGCCCTTGAAATGGACGGGGATAGTCACGTCCTTCAGGTCGATCAGTTCCTTGCCATCGGGATTCGCCGCCGGGTTGATGACCCGAGCGCGCGCCACCAGATCCAGCTCGCTCTTGACGAAGTCGATGCTGGCCGGCTCGCCCTGCGTGACCCGCAGCAGCGGCGACACGAAGTTCAGGCGCTTGACGGTGGCAATGCCCTTGGCGATGGCGAAGTCCGCGTCCAGTTCCGAGAACTGCGTCTGCTTGCCCGTGTCCGCAGCCACCGTTTCGTTCTGCGCATCCGGCGAGAAGCGGGCTTTCAGGTCGCGCAACGTCTGCGTCAGATCGATGCCCTTCACGGCGCCATCCCGCAGCTTCAATTGCAGCGTGCCACCCAGGCCGCTCTTCATCGCGTAGACGTTGGCGCCGCCGGTCTTCAGGTCCAGCGTCAGGTTGCCCGTGCCGCTCAGCACGTTGCGCTTGGCCAGATCCACCAGCAGCGGTTCGATCGCGATGCCGGCCAGCGTCATCTTGGTGGCGATCTGATTGCCTTGCGCCGCGTCCACGGACAGCGCCCCCGCCAGCTTGCCGCCGTAGAGGCCCGCCGCGAGGTCGGAGATGTCGAGCTTGCCCTTGTCCAGCTTGACCGAGGCCGAGACTTCGTCGGCCTTCAGGCCACGCACGACCAGCTTGCCGACCTTCAGCGTGCCGTTGACGCTGGGGCCGACCAGCGCCGACAGGTTGATCGTGTCATCGACCGGTGCGGCGGGGGCCGGGGCCGGCGCGGGCTTGCTGTCGTCCTTCTTGCCGTCCGCGGGCGGCTTGGGCGGCGCGGCCACCACGGGCGGCACCAGCTTGTCCAGATCCAGCGTGTCCACGACCAGCGCGAACTTCATCTGCGGCGTGTCGGTCAGCTTCGTGATGTCGGCGCTGAGATCGAACTTGCCGCCTTCCAGCACCGCATTGATCTTGCTGGTGGCCTGATCCTTGAGCAGGTCCACCGTCAGGCTGCCGATCACCGGAATCTGCAGGCTGCCCTTGGGCAGGCCAGGATCGGTGATGTTCACGTCGCCACGCAACGCCGACATGGCGCCGCTGCGCATCAGCAGGTTCAGGCTGAGCGGTGACGCGAAATTCAGCTTCACCACACGATCGCCCTTCTTGGACGTGCTGTCCAGCTTGGCTTCCTTGATATCCAGTTCGCCGGCGTTTCCGCTGATGCCGTTCAGGCCGAAGCTGGCATCCAGGCCGCTGATCCGCACCCGGCCCGTCAGGGCTTCGCCGGTAGCCGACGCGGGGGAAATATTGAGCGCCGGCGCATCGACGGCCAGTTCGAAGGGGCCATCAACCACGCCGCCCTTGGCGCGCACGGCAAGCTTTTCGATCTGGAGTTGGCTCTTGTGCGGATCGATCGCCAGCTTGGGGATCGCCACGCTGGCTTCCACATTGGTCGCCTTGACCGAGGGTTCGGTCACGTCGCCCTGGAACAGCAGTTCCAGACCACCGACGTCCAACGCGGACTTCTGGCCATTGAACGCCAGGTTGCCGCGCATCACCAGGCTCTTGGCCTCGGCGCCCGGCAGCTTGCCGTCCATGCGCAGGTCCAGCCGCTGTGCGGCATAGCGCTTGGCGGAAGGGTCCAGCGTCAGCAGCGCCTGGCCGGTCAGGTTGGCATCCACGCGCGGATAGCCGCCTTCGACACGCGCCGTCATGCGCACATCGAACGGCTGGTTGAACGTGACGCGGCCGGTGTTGGCGTTGATGCGCGTGAACGCGACCGCCATGCCCGTTATCGCGTCCTGCAGCTGCACTTCGCCGTCCTTCAGGTCCAGGCCGGCAATGTCGATCTGCATGTTGTTGCGCGTCGGCGGCAGGTTGCCGCTGGTGATCGCCTGCGCCGCGGTCTGGGCCGCGCCAACCAACGCTTCGGCCGGGTTGCTGGGCGAATCGGTGACCGGCTGCGTGCCGCCCACCAGATTGCTGAAATTGAATTGGCCCTGCTTGTCCCGCACCACGCGCGCCTTCAGCCCGCTGATGGCAACGTGGTCCACGACAAAGCTGTTGGACAGCAGCGGCCACACGGCCACGGCAAGGCGCGTGCTCTCGATGGAGGCAAACGTGTCCGTGCTATTGGGTTCTGACAGGGAGACGCCCTGTACATACAGGCCGATCCGCGGGAAGAGCGATAGCTCGATCTCGCCGTCGATCGTCAACGTGCGTTGATAGCGTTCCTGGACAAGCTCTTCCAGCTTGTACTTGTACGCGTTGGGGTCGAATGTCAGCAAGAAGATGGCCAGGCCGACGACGGCCACGACAACCAACACTACCAGGCCTATCAAAATGCGCTTGAACCACGTTTTCATTGCTGCCCCGTCGGTACCTCGACTGGAAATCCTTGATACCGCCCACCGCGCCACGCGCGGGGAAGGTGCGTTGCCGGCGGAAGACCGCTGGCCTATTGAACTGTCTGCAATCCTGGGCTTGCCTGTCAGGTTTGCCTTGCCGGGCTGGCCTTGACGGACTTGCCTGGACCGACTTGCCATTCAGAGGCTTGCCTTTCAGGGCGTGTCCTCGCTCCTGCCGAGCCTGCGGCATGGGCGCCAAAGGAAGGTGCTACCGAGGAAGGCCTGCTGAAGACGCCGGTAACCCAGCGTGCAGATAACCGCTATCGTAACAAATCAGGCCGATCAGCGGGATCGGCCAAGCTGACGGCTTCCTGACCGGCGGATTGTAGGGCTAGAATGATTGATCGATCAATTATTGATGCATCCAACAATGACCGCCCCCGCCCCCACTTCTCCACACTCGCCCGGCCAGATGCTGCCCTTCCGGCAAACCCTGCTGGCCATGCTGGGCATGTGCTTCGTGATGATGCTGGTCGCCATCGACCAGACCGTGGTGGGCACCGCGCTGCCCACCATTGTGGCGGAACTTCGCGGCTTCGAACTGTATGCATGGGTAGCGACGTCTTACCTGCTGACGTCCGTCATCACCGTGCCGATCTTCGGGCGGCTGGGCGACTACTACGGCCGCAAACCCTTCGTCGTGGCCGCCATCGTGTTGTTCACCCTGGCCTCGGTCCTGTGCGGCGCCGCCGACACGATGCTCGAACTGGTGCTGGCGCGGGCGCTGCAAGGCATCGGCGGGGGCATGCTCGTCGGCACCGCCTTCGCCTGTATTCCCGATCTTTTCCCGGATCCCCACGTCCGGCTGCGCTGGCAGGTCATGCTCAGCGCCGCCTTCGGCATCGCCAACGCGGTCGGTCCCACGCTCGGCGGCGCCCTGACGGAACACTACGGCTGGCGCTCCGTCTTCTACGTCAACCTGCCCATCGGCATCCTGGGCCTGTGGTTCGTCGCCCGCTACCTGCCGCACCTGCGCAACCAGAGTCCGGGCAAGGTCCGGCTGGACTGGCAGGGTGCGATCTTGATCGCCGTGGCGCTGGGGACCATGCAGTTGCTCGTGGAACTCCTGCCCAAGGACGGCTTCACGCCCTCCCTCGTGATGCTGGGCGCCGGCAGCATCGCCGCCTTCGCTGCCCTGATCTGGTGGGAACGCCGCTGCCCGCATCCGCTCCTGCCCCTGGATATGTTCCGCAACCGCGGCCTGGCCATGCTCTTCACTCTGGCCCTGCTGGTCGGCGTGACGATGTATTCCCTGCTCTTTTACGCGCCCCTGCTCCTGCAAGGTGGCTTCGGGCTGTCGCCCCAGCAGGCGGGCCTGCTCATCACGCCCATGGTCGTCTTCATCACCGTCGGCAGCATCGTCAACGGCCGCATCATCACGCGCATCCGCAACCCCAACCGCATGCTGTACGCCGGCTTCATTCTCATGGCGTTCTCGTGCCTGGGCATCGTCACGACCCACAGCTACACGTCGCACCTGCTGATCGGCGCCTACATGACGATGGCCGGCCTGGGCATGGGCTTCATCATGCCCAACCTCACCGTCTTCGCCCAGCAGACCGCCGGCCGCAGCCACCTGGGCATCGCCACCGCGCTTCTGCAATCCCTGCGCATGATCGGCGGCATGCTGGGCACCGCCGTCGTCGGCACCATGGTCAGCCACAGCTACTTCAGCGGCGTCGAATCCACCCTGCGCGGCGCTTCAGCGCAGTGGCTGCCCAAGCTCAACGACCCGCAGATGCTGGTCAACCCGGCGGCCCAGACCGAGTTCCTGGCACAATTGGCCCATCAAGGCCAGGACGGAACGTCGCTCATCGAAATCGCGCGCATCGCGCTGGTGGGCGCCATCCATGAAGGGCAACTCATCGCCCTCGCCGTCGCCGTCTTCGCACTCTGGTGCGTGCGGCGCGTGCCCCTGGTGCAACTGGTCCGGCCATCCAAACCGGAGCCCGCCGGCGTCGGAGAGTAGCTTTTGCCCAAACAACAACAAGGCCTTCAAGTCATCCAGCACATGGGCCAGACGTATCGCGTGATGCAGAGCGCCTTCAGCAGCAAGGTCGGTCACGCACTGCCGCGGTGGCGGATATTGCTGGCGCTCCATGAAAACGGGCAGTGCTCGCAAAAGCATCTGGCCGAGCGCTGCCGGCTGGATCCGGCGTCACTGACGCGGCAGTTGCAGGCGATGCAGAAGCTGGGGTGGATTTCGCGGGCGGTGGATGCGGACGATAACCGGTTGACGAACGCGACGTTGACCGCTGCCGGGCAGGCGGTGGTGAATGAGGCGTTGCCGAAGCGGGCTCAGTTTTTTGAGGAGTCGCTTAAAGGGCTGTCAGCCGCGGATGTAGATACGTTGAATCGAGTGTTGAGCGTGTTGGAGGAGAATTTTGTCAGGGCGGCGGGGGAAAGGAACACCTGACGGACGCCGCCTCCTCGCGCGCAGCACTTTATTCATAAGTCCCCTCCATTGGTAATCAGGTCTTGACGTCAGCCTCGTGCAGATCGCTGGGGCGCGAGCACTTCAGCGCCAAGCGCTAGATTCCTTAGAAGCGACGCCACAGTGACCACCCCAGTGAACATTCCGACTGCGCGAAATCGTCGTGCCGCGCCGACCGTACCGTGTTCTTCTTCTCTGCGGAAAAAGGCTGCACAAGCAAAAATGCGGCGGCAGTCATCAACATCGGTAGCACCGGCGATGACACGCGGACGATGACTTCAAGTGTCTCGGCCCCGGTCCCGAGTGTGTTCATAATTGCCACTCCCCCGGCAATCCCTCCCGTAAAAGCGATGAAGTCGGAAGTAGAATTTTCTCGTTGAGGAGTTCTACCGCATGAAGAAGTCGAGACGTACGGATAACACGGTAGATGGAAAGCCGATGGCCGACAGACCAACCTCGCTCACCCCTGCTCCACAAGGCTACGCCGACTGGCTGGCCGACCTGAAGGGGCGCATCCACACCGCACAGCAACGTGCGGCGCTGGCGGTCAACCGGGAACTGGTAAGCCTGTACTGGCAAATCGGCCACGACATTCTGGCGCGACAGGCAGAACAGGGTTGGGGAGCCAAGGTGATCGATCGGTTGGCGCATGACTTACGCACCGCCTTCCCGGAGATGAAAGGCTTCTCGCCGCGCAATCTCAAGTACATGCGGGCGTTTGCCGAGGCCTGGCCGGACGCCGAAATTGTGCAGCAGGTTGCTGCACAATTGCCCTGGGGGCACAACCTGGTATTGCTGGACCGCCTGAAAGCGCCGACAGAGCGCCTAGCGTATGCCCGCGCCGCCATCGAATATGGCTGGTCGCGCAACGTGTTGAACATCCATATCGAAACCCGCCTGCTGGAGCGCACCGGCAAAGCCGTCACCAATTTCGATCAGCGCCTGCCTGCACCGCAGTCCGATTTGGCTATCGAGTCGCTGAAAGACCCGTACCGCTTCGATTTCCTTGGGCTGGGGGAGAAAGCACAGGAACGCGAGATCGAAAAAGCGCTGGTGCAGCACGTCACCGATTTCCTGCTGGAGTTGGGCGCGGGCTTTGCTTTCGTCGGGCGGCAGGTGTTGCTGAACGTGGGTGGCGAGGAGTTCTTCATCGACCTGTTGTTCTACCACCTCAAGCTGCGCTGCTATGTGGTCATCGAACTGAAGGCGGGCAAGTTCCAGCCCGAACACCTGGGGCAATTGGGCTTTTACCTGACGGCGGTGGATCGGCAGGTGAAGCACGCGCAGGACAATCCGAGCATTGGCCTGCTGCTGTGCAAAAGCAAGAACAAGGTGGTGGCCGAGTACGCCCTGGGTGACAAGTCGCAGCCAATGGGCATCGCCGAATACAAGCTGGTGGAGTCCCTGCCGCAAGAGCTGCAAACTGGCCTGCCGACGATCGAACAGATCGAGCGAGAACTGGGTAGGCCGATGGGTGATGGCGCTGAGGAATGATGTGCTGCCCCTCGCGGTGGATGTCACCGGCATCACTCCCTATCGGGCCAACATGCGCACCAACCAATTGCTGCGCCATGACGTGCCGGCGCAGATCGCGGCGGGCCAATCGCATGAGACAGTGCAGTTGATCGACGGGGCGCGGCCCGGTTGATGTGGGCAACGGCAACCCATTTCCAACTTCGGAGGCAGCCGCCCGGGCGCGGCCCGAGCGACTGCCATGCGCTTAACAGCGCATCCAAACGTACGAAGAAAGATCAAACGTTAAACAAGAAATTCATAACATCGCCGTCCTGCACGATGTATTCCTTGCCTTCCGCGCGCATCTTGCCGGCTTCCTTCGCGCCCTGCTCGCCCTTGTACGTGATGTAGTCCTCGTACGAGATGGTTTGCGCGCGGATGAAGCCGCGTTCGAAGTCGGTGTGGATGACACCGGCAGCTTGGGGCGCGGTGGCGCCGATGGCCACCGTCCAGGCGCGGACTTCCTTCACGCCGGCGGTGAAGTAGGTTTGCAGGCCCAGCAGCTTGAAGGCGGCGCGGATCAGGCGGTTCAGGCCTGGTTCTTCCATGCCCATGTCTTTCAGGAAGGCTTCGCGGTCGGCGTCGTCGAGGTCGACGATTTCGGATTCGATGGCGGCGCAGATGGCCACGACGGGCGCGTTGCGGGCGGCGGCGAATTCGGTCAGGCGGTCGAGCAGCGGGTTGTTGGTGAAGCCGTCGTCAGCGACGTTGCCCACGTACATCGCGCGCTTGGCGGTGATGAAGCAGAGCTGGGCGATGTCGGCCTTTTCTTCGGTGGTCAGGTCCAGCGCGCGGATGGGCTTGGCTTCGTTGAGCTGGGCGATGCACTTTTCCAGCACGGCGACGATGCGTTGCGATTCCTTGTCGCCCGAGCGTGCGGTCTTCTGGTGGCGTTGCAGGGCCTTTTCGGCGGTCTGCAGGTCGGCCAGGGCCAGCTCGGTTTCGATGACTTCGATGTCGGCGATCGGGTCGACCTTGCCGGCAACGTGGATCACGTTGGGATCTTCGAAGCAGCGCACGACGTTGACGATGGCGTCGGTTTCGCGGATGTGCGAGAGGAACTGGTTGCCCAGGCCTTCACCCTTGCTCGCGCCGGCGACCAGGCCCGCGATGTCGACGAATTCGACGGTGGCGGACAGGATGCGTTCGGGCTTGACGATTTCAGCCAGCTTCTGCAGGCGCGGATCCGGCACTTCGACGACGCCGACGTTGGGCTCGATGGTGCAGAACGGATAGTTCTCGGCGGCGATGCCGGCGCGGGTCAGAGCGTTGAAGAGTGTCGATTTGCCAACGTTGGGCAGGCCGACGATGCCGCATTGCAGAGCCATGGGAATCCTGTGTAAGTACGGTATTGAGCGTTAACGGCGTAGTTTACCCCGGCAGGGGGAAACGACGCCTTGTGGGCCGGGGGTGATGCGGCCCCGAAGTGACCTGGATGCGATCCCGCTGCGATCCGGAGATCGGAGCCCGCGGGTTGCCATCATCAGACCGCCCAGCCCGCGTCCCTTCGGACCGCGCGCCGCGCTCCGGGCGCCGCAGCCGCAGCCGCGAAACTTACCCCGCCGCCGTGGGCGCGTAGCGCATGACCATTACCCCGCCGCCGTCGGCGCGTAGCGCATGACCAGCCAGATCATCAAGATCGGCCCGGCATTGAACACCGAATGCAGCAGGATCGCCGCCCCGATGCCGCGCCGCACGCGCATCCACCCCAGCACCAGCCCGGTCAGCCATTGCGGCAGCACCAGCAGCGGCAGCAGCCAGTACGGCGTCTTGTTGTAGACAAAGTTGGTCAGGTGAACCGCCGCAAACGTCAGTGCGATCAGATGAAACACGACGCCATAGTGCTGCAGGTAATACCTGCGCCAGCTCGTGTCCCAGCCTTTCAGGGGCTCAGGGCGTGCGCGCAGCCCCCACACCGCCAGCAGAATGAACGCCGCCAACAGCAGCCCCGTCCAGAGCTTTGGCCCCCACAGCACGACGGGCACCAGCGCGGGAATCAGCCACAGCGCCTGACGTGGCCGGCGCAGGCCGTAGCGGAACAACATCTCTTCGACGAGCGGCGCCCACAACACCGCGGTCAGCCACGGAATGTTGTGGGGATCCAGGCGATGCGAGACGCCGCCGAGTCCGGCCGCGACGACGGCCACGGGCCCCAGCGCAAAAAGATTGATGACCCACAGCACGGCGGCCCAGGCCAGAAGGCGTCCCGGTCCGATACTCGGCCACCAGTCGGCGACCAGCCCGCTGCCGCCGGTCCGGTTCGGCAGGCGCGACAGCGGATGCGGATGGCGGATGAAGCGCCAGAAGTCGGCGATCTCGCTGCGAAAACGCATCTTCCCGTTGGGCTGGCGTTTTGTCATCAGGACTCGTTGCCGCTATGCAGCTGGCGGGTGGCGAGTGCGAAGTCACCGGCCAGCATGGACGGCACGACGGCGCGGCAGCGGTCGATGACGGCTTCGATTTCCTTTTGTTCCTCGCGGCGCGGCGGATGCAGGACGAAGTCGGCGACCTGCTGCGCCAGCCCCAGCGTGCGCGGGTGGCCGATGCCGATGCGCAGGCGCCAGAAGTTGGGGCTGCCGAGCGCAGCCTGGATGTCCTTCAGGCCGTTGTGGCCGGCGTGGCCGCCGCCCTGCTTGAGCTTGACCTGACCGGGCATGAGATCCAGTTCGTCGTGCAGCACCAGCACTTCTTCGGGCGTCAGCTTGTAGAAGCGCGCCAGCGCGCCGACCGCCTGGCCGGAACGGTTCATGTAGGTGTTGGGCTTGAGCAGCAGGACGTTGTCCGCGCCCAGGCGCGATTTGGCCACCATGCCGAAAAAGGATTTCTCGAGCGCAAAAGAAGTGCGCAGATCGTCCGCCAGATGGTCGGCCAGCCAGAAGCCGGCGTTGTGCCGGGTGGTTTCGTAGTCGGGACCTGGATTACCCAGTCCCACGATGAGGCGTATGGGAGTAGACATGATGGGGGTGTTTAAACCAAAAAACCCTGCGCATGCAAATGCACACGCAGGGTTTCGGGCGTAAGCCGCGGGAAAGCCGCAAGGGCTTTCCTGCAGGACTTAGGCAGCCGGAGCAGCTTCTTCGGCGTCGTCGGCGGCGGCAGCGCCACCCTTGGTGACCGCAGCGGCCAGCAGGGGGTTGTCTTCACCGCCGTGGGGGACGTACGTCACGCCCATGGGCAGCTTGATGTCGGCCAGGTGGATCGAACCGCCGGCCAGGACGTCAGCCAGGTTCACTTCGATGAACTGGGGCAGAGCCGACGGCAGGCAGGTGATTTCCAGTTCGGTCGTCACGTGGCTGATGATGGCGCCGCTCAGCTTCACAGCCGGCGAGATTTCAGCGTTCACGAAGTGCAGCGGCACCTTGGTACGCAGGGCCTGGTTGGCGTCAACGCGCTGGAAGTCCACGTGCAGGACTTGCGGCTTGTAGGCGTGCCATTGAACCGAACGCAGCAGAACTTGCTCATCCTTGGCGCCTTCGAGCTGCATTTGCAGGATCGATGCGTGGAATTCTTCCTTGCGCAGCGCGTGGTAGATCTCGTTGTGGTCGAGTTCGATGTTCAGGGGGGCAGCCGTACCACCATAAACAATGGCGGGAACGCGGCCCGCGCGGCGCAGGCGGCGGCTCGCACTCGAACCCTGGACGCTACGCGCAGTGGCAGTAAATTTCATGGATAACTCCGAAACGATAAAGGTGAAGAGACTTCACCGGTTGAATTCACGGCGCGCAAAGGGCGCGCCGTGCTTGTTTGCGCCTTGCCGCGACCAGCGAGGCGCAAAGAACTGCAAATGTGGGCTGTGGCCCGATCAACGCCTACGCGTCAATCGACGAACAGCGAGCTGACCGATTCGGCGTTGGAAATACGCAGGATGGTCTCGCCCAGCAGCGCGGCGCACGACAGCTGGCGGATCTTGCCGCTGGCCTGGCCTTGCTCGGACAGCGGGATAGTGTCGGTGACGACGAGTTCGTCGAGTTCCGACGCTTCGATGCGGTCGATGGCGCCGCCCGACAGCACGGGGTGCGTGCAATAGGCGTAAACGGCGCCGGCGCCGCGGTCCTTCAGGGCCTGGGCCGCCTTGCACAGCGTGCCGGCGGTGTCGACCATGTCGTCCATGATGATGCAGGTGCGGCCGTCGACTTCACCGATGATGTTCATCACTTCCGACACGTTGGCGCGCGGACGGCGCTTGTCGATGATGGCCAGGTCGGCTTCAAGCTGCTTGGCCAACGCGCGGGCACGAACCACGCCGCCGATGTCCGGGGACACCACGACCAGGTTCGAGAAATTGCGGCGCCAGATGTCGCCCAGCAAGATCGGACCGGCGTAGATGTTGTCCACGGGAATGTCGAAGAAACCCTGGATCTGGTCAGCGTGCAGGTCCATGGTCAGGACGCGGTCAACGCCAGCCACCTGCAGCATGTTGGCCACGACCTTGGCCGAGATGGCCACGCGCGCCGAACGCGGGCGGCGGTCCTGGCGGGCATAGCCGAAATAGGGAATCGCGGCGGTGATGCGGCCGGCCGACGCGCGGCGCAGGGCATCGACCATCACCATGATTTCCATCAGGTTGTCGTTCGTAGGCGCACAGGTGGGCTGCAGGACGAAGACGTCTTTACCCCGCACGTTCTCGTTGATCTCGACCATCACCTCGCCGTCCGAAAAACGACCGACGGTCATCTTTCCCAGGGACATGTCGAGGTGGTTGACTACGTCCACGGCCAGCCGAGTGTTGGCGGTGCCCGTGAAAATCATGAAGCTATCGTTTGCCATGATGGATGATGCGATGGTCGTTTGAGACACTAACGATTGATGCGAATGATGCGGGGTGATACCCGGGGTGACTTGGACAAGCACGTTCAACTTGCACCAGCGAATCCGGAAAATAAAAAAGCTGCTGAACCCGGGCCAGTGTCTTACAGGCGTGTTCAACAGCTTTTTTATGTATTCGGTTGGCTGGGGAGGAAGGATTCGAACCTTCGCATGCCGGAATCAAAATCCGGTGCCTTAACCAGCTTGGCGACTCCCCAACTATCTTGCAATCCAATTCCGCAACGGATGTTCAGCTAACCCAGTACATGCCTGCACTAACCGAAACCGTGGATGCGTTTGGCTGAATGTTTTATCAGCGCCGCGCATTATAGCGGTAATTTCTTGTTCTGCCAAAACGGCCTGCGATGTTTCGGAAAATTCGGCGAATAAACACGCGCCTGATCCCGACATGCGAACAGGGAGACCCCGCTCAGCAAGCCACCGCGATGCCCCAAGTACTTCAGGATAAAGACGGTAGACCACCGGCTCCAAATCATTTTTTCCGTAAAGCGCGCATCCGCTTGGGGTTTCACCACTTCGGTGTTCACCGCCGGGGTGTTTCCCTAGGGATCCGCTTGGCAAAAATGTTTGCGAAGCAAGAAAGTCCGCTATTGTGATGTAAGAAGAATCCCTTGTCAAATCGGGTGCGGAAAATATTCCAACAGTCGGCACGCTGGCATCGGGTTGCGCCACCAGATAGGCACGTTCGGGCAGCGTCACGGCGGTGAGATCTTCGCCGATTCCCTGCGCAAACGCCGACTGTCCAAAGACGAAGACGGGCACGTCCGCGCCCAGCGGCAACGCCAGCGCCATGAGATCCTGACGCGACAGTCCCGTGTTCCACAGCTTGTTCAAGGCGATCAGCACCGATGCCGCATCGCTGGAGCCGCCGCCCAGACCGCCGCCTTGCGGAATGCGCTTTTCAAGGCTGATCTGCGCGCCCTGGCGCGTGCCCGTGGCCTTCTGCAGGGCGCGCGCCGCGCGCACGGTGAGGTCCTGATCTTCAGGCACACCCGGCAGGTCCGTGGCGCGGCTGATGATGCCGTCAGCACGCACATCGAAGTGCAGCGTGTCGCACAGGTCGATGAAGCGGAACACGGTCTGCAGCAGGTGATAGCCGTCGGCGCGGCGGCCCACGACGTGCAGAAAGAGGTTCAACTTGGCGGGAGCGGGAACGTCGTAGAGAGTCACGAAAGACAACCGGTGCGGATGAATCCGTCATTCTAGCGAGACGGGCCGGCGCGCCGTGGAAATCGGCGGGCCGGCCCGTGAAAGGTCGCGTGTTCGTTCGCGCGCCTGCGAAGCGCAGAGGCGCTACGCGAACAGTAGCGTCATACGAAGCGAGGCGTCATGCGACACGTGGCTTCACACGTTCTGCGCCATTACGCCAACTGCGGCGTCACGCTCCCGCCAAGTCGTGCAGCAGGCGCGTCGATGACCTGTCCCTCCGGCAGCTTGAACACCGACACGGCGCCGGCCAGTTGGCGCGCCTGTTCTTCCAGGGCGCCAGCAGCAGCGGCGGCTTCTTCGACCAAGGCCGCGTTCTGCTGCGTCACGCTATCCATCTGCGACACCGCGCGGTTGACCTGGTCGATGCCGGTGGCCTGCTCTTCCGAAGCGGCCGAGATCTCGGCCATCAGGCTGGTCACGCGCTGCACGGATTCGACGATCTCGCGCATCGTGGCGCCGGCGTTTTCAACCTGCTCCGAACCCACGCCGACCTTCTGCGCGGAATCCTCGATGAGCTGCTTGATTTCCTTGGCGGCGGCGGCGCTGCGCTGTGCCAGCGTGCGCACTTCGCTGGCCACGACCGCAAAACCCTTGCCCTGCTCGCCCGCGCGCGCGGCTTCGACCGCGGCGTTGAGCGCCAGGATGTTGGTCTGGAAAGCAATGCCGTCGATCACGCCCACGATGTCGGCGATGCGCGACGAGCTGCCCGAAATCGCATGCATGGTTTCGACCACGCTGGACACGGCCTCGCCGCCGCGCTGTGCAACCGCCTGCGACGCGGCCACCATGCGATTGGCCTCGCGTGCGGTGTCGGCATTCTGCTTCACGGTGGTGGCCAGCTCTTCCATGCTGGCCGCGGTTTCTTCGAGCGACGCAGCCTGCTCTTCGGTGCGGCTGGACAGATCGGTGTTGCCCGAAGAAATCTCGCGCGCACCGACGTTGATCTCGTCAACGCCGCGGCGCACGGCCGACACAGTGCGCACCAGGCTGTCCTGCATGGCCTTGAGGGCGCCGATCAGCGCGCCGATTTCGTTCTTGCCCATATCCGCCACGCGGCGCGTCAGGTCGCCTTCGGCGATGCGGCGGAAGACTTCGCCCGCTTCCAGCAGCGGACGCACGATCATGCGGCGGATCAACACATGCGCGCCGACGGCCATCAACAAGCCCAGCGCCAGAATGCCGGCCAGCAGCGAACTGAACAGCGTGTGGAACATGGAGATTTCATCCATGACTGTCTGCCCGGTGTTCTCGGCACGCAGCACGAAGGCGTCGCGCTCGCTTACGAGACGCTCTTGCACGGCCTGCGTACCCTGCTTGAAGTAGGCGTCCATGTCGCCGGCTTCGAGGACGCGGCCCACGTTCTGCAGGTTGGTGCTGAGCTTGGTGTAGGCATCGATGATGCCGGCGGACTCGGCCTTTTCCTCGGCGGACAGGCTGCCGGAGAACCCTTGGAAGGCGCGATCGGCCGACACGATGCGCTGGCGCGCGGCCTGGAGCGAGCTCTTGTCGTCGGTATTGCCCTGCGCGACGCGCGTGGCGTAGCGGCTCAGGTCCGTGCGGGCCGCGACGAGCGACAGCGACGCGGAATTGACCGCATTGACCTGTTGCGCCGACAGGCGATAAAGCTGCTCGACATCGTGATTGGTCTGCCGCAGGGCAACGAAGCCCATGCCGCCAATCACCAACTGGAAAGTGAAAAATATCGCGATGATTCCCAATAGCACCGTCGCGATGCGTGTGTTCCTGAACATTGGCCATTCTCCAAAAGGGTGGCGGCAGACGAGCGTCGACCCCGAATTGCTGCGCCGCGCACGAACCGGGCGCGGGCAGGGAGAATTATTCAGTGAAGTCAATATATTTCAAGCGGTAACACGCCTGGATTTGCGGCGGTTGTTCGCTTGATTGGAATGAAGGCGATGTGATAAGGGTTTACCCGAATCACCTAGTGCGGCGCCTGACGCCGCGCGCGCTCACGACTGGTTGACGACCAGCCGAACGAGGATGCGGCGTCCGGGTTCCTGGCGCTCCAGCACCAGCAGTTGCGGGCCTTTCTCGTCGTAGCGGGAAAGCTTGGCGCGCCAGCCGCCCTGTTCGAATGCCACGGGGCGGCCCAGTTCGTCACGGGTGACGTCGGTGGCCTCGGGGTCTGCGGGCAGCTTGCCGCGCAGCCAGTCGCGCAATCCGGACACCGGCATGCTGCTGCCCAGTGCGTCTTCGGCAAGCGCATCCGGGCTGTCGGCGACCAACCGGGTGCCGTCTGCCTTGGTAAGGCTGGCGGCGCCGGGGGTGCCTTCCACGCGGGCTTCGGTCGAGCCGAGCGGGTTGGTCAGGTCCAACACATAACGGCGGCCATCGTCGGACCAGGAAAAGCCGCCCTGCACCGCGTTTTGCTTGCCGCTTTCTTCGTTGACGGTAATGGCAAAGCGCCCGATGCGGGAAAACGCATCGGCGCTGGCGCCTTCGATCGGCTTGGGCAAGGACGTGCATGCCGCCAGGGTGAAGGCCAACAGCGCCATTGCCATCCAGCGCACGCTGGCCGCGGCGCCGCGCAATCCTGCAAATACTGCCGTCACAGGCTGACCCCCAGACGCTTCACGACGTCCTGAACCGTCTTGTTCTTGGGATCTTTCTGCAGGGCCGCGCGCAGCAGGTCCATGGCCTGATCGCGCTTGCCTTGCGCCCAAAGCACCTCGGCCAGATGCGCGGCGATGTCGGCTTCGGGACGCACGCTGTAGGCGCGGCGCAGATAATCCGCGGCGGCGGTGGTGTCGCCCATGCGGAATTTGACCCAGCCCATGCTGTCGAGAATGAACGGATCGTTGGGCGACAACTCCAGCGCCTGCGTGATCAGGTCCAGGGCCTCGGGCAGGCGCTGATTGTGGTCCGCCAGCGTGTAGCCCAGCGCGTTGTACGCATGGGCGTGGTCCGGATCCAGCGCGATGACCTGACGCAGCATGCGCTCCAGGTCAGCCAGGCGGTTCTGGCGTTCGTACAGCATCGCCAGTTCGTACTTGATTTCGACCGTGTCCGGCAGCGCCTGGTCGGCGGCTTCCAGGGCGGTGACCGCCTGGCCGATGCGGTCGGCGTCGCGCAGGATCTGCGCCTTGGTCAGCGCGCCCAGGGCGCGTTCTTCTTCGTCCTGCGGGCCGGCCGAGTCGATCATGGCCAGCGCGTCATCCACGCGGCCGCTCTTTGCGCGCAGCGCAGCCTGGCGCATGCGCACGGAATAGCGCAGCGTGGGGTCGTCGATGCGGCCGAGTTCGGCGATGGCTTCGTCGTAATGGCCCTGGTCTTCGGCGATGCGCGCCAGCAGCACGTGGGCATCGGCGGCGGCGGCGCCGGCGTCGGTGGCGCCCGGGACCGTGGCCCGCTGGCGCTGGTTCTGGACGTCCAGATACTGCTGCAGCAAAGTCTTGGCCTGCGGAAGCTGCCCGGACTTGTAAGCCAGTTGCGCCTGCATGAAGAGCAGGTCGAAGTCTTCAGGCGACCGGCGCGACATGGCTTGCAGTTCGGCCAGCGCGGCGTCGTAGTCGCCGCTGTCGGCCAGTTGACCGGCCAGCATCAGGCGCACCTTGCGGGCGCCCGGATTGCGGTTGATGAAAGTGCGGGCTTCAGTCTGCGCGCGCTTGGGGTCGACCTTGGAGCCGTACTCCAGCACGCGCTGGGCGGCGCCTTCGGATTTGGGATCGGCGGCCAGCGCGGCGCGGGATTCCTGCGCGGCACGCTCGTAGTCGCCGGCGGCGGAGGCCACATCGGCCAGCGCCAGATGGGCGGCGGGCAGCTTGCGCACGCTGTCGCTCAGGGATTCGTCCAGGATGCGCAGCGCCAGGCGCCGGTCGTTCAGGCGGCTGAGCACGGCAAGCGCCTGGCCGATGGCGGCGGGCTTGTCGCGCGAGGAATCGATGCGTTTGCGCAGGGCCTGGGCCAAGCCCTTGGTCTGGCCATTGGCAGCCGCCAGCGCCAGCTCGGTAGAGCTGGCTTCGACGTCGTTGGGAGCCAGGCGGGCCCAAACGCGGGCCGCGTCCAGCGCGCCGGGCAGGTTGCCGCCGGCAAGCTGGAATTCAAGGCCGCGGCGGGCAAGACGGGGATCGCCGGTGTCACGGGCCAGACCGACCATGGTGGTGGCGGCGGTGCCGTACATGCCCCGCTGGGCGGCGATTTCGGAAGCCAGTACGCGGTAGAAGATATCGCCGGTCAGCGACACATAAGGCAGTTGACCTGGGCGCAGGCGGATGACTTCGGTTTCAGGCTGGCGGCTTTGGGGAGCCATCCGGGGGCCCGTCGCGTCACGCGTCCGGCCGTCGGCGGCCTGGGCCGGCGGGGCCATGATTGCTGCCAGCGCAAGCCCCAACGCGGCGATCCCGATATTCATTTGTTTAAAAGACGACTTCACGCGGCCCGTCCGGTTGATGGCACAATCTTCGTACACGCAATTGATGATCTTACACTGGCTCATGCCGGAACTGCCTGAAGTCGAAACCACGCGCCGAGGAATCGACGCCATCATCACCGGCCAGACGCTCTCGCGACTGGTCGTTCACGAACCCCGCATGCGTTGGCCCATCCCGCCGGAGCTGCCGTCCCTGATCGGCGGACGCACGGTGCTGGAATGCGCGCGGCGCGGCAAGTACCTGCTCCTGCGCTTCGAACATGGCACCCAGATCGTGCATCTGGGCATGTCGGGCTCGCTGCGCAGCGTGGCGCCGGGTGAATTCCTGCGCAAGCACGATCATGTCGAATGGATCTTCGACGGCGCGGTCCTGCGCCTGCACGATCCGCGGCGCTTCGGCGCGGTGCTGTGGCACGCCGCCGAAGCGGGGCCCATCGAGGCGCACCCGTTGCTGGCCAAGCTGGGCATCGAACCCTTCGATCCGCGGTTCGACGGGGCCTGGCTGCACCGACATTTCCAGAACCATTCCGCCGCCATCAAGCAGGTGCTGCTGGCCGGTATGGCGGTGGTCGGCGTGGGCAATATCTATGCGTCCGAAAGCCTGTTCCGCGCCCGGATCAATCCCAAGACGCCCGCAAACAAGCTGTCGCTGGCCCGCTGCGAGCGGCTGGCAGACATGGTGCGCGCCACGCTGGCCGACGCGCTGACCTCCGGCGGCAGCACGCTGCGCGACTACGTGGGCGCCAGCGGCGAGCCGGGGGCCTATTTCGAGATCCACGCGGCCGTGTACGAACGCGAAGGCCAGCCCTGCCGGGTCTGCGCCACGCCCATCCGCCGTTTCGTCCAGGGGCAGCGAGCCACTTACTACTGCCCGAAATGCCAGCGGAATTGACTCGGGCCGGTCCGCCGCGCCTGGGGAAATCACCGTTACAACTGGGGAATTCGTTTATAGCAAACGTATTGCACGAAAACTAACGCGGGGCTATATTTCCTTCCACACACCCTATTCCTATAAAAGTGGAAGGAGCCTCCATGAGCAAGCAATTCGCCTCGCACGCGGACATGGACGACAAGGTCGTCTCGTTCGAAAAACTGTCCGACAACGCCTATGCATACACCGCCGAAGGCGATCCCAACACGGGTGTGATCATCGGCGACGAGGCCGTCATGGTGATCGACACCCAGGCCACCCCCGTCATGGCCCAGGACGTGATCCGCCGCATTCGCGAAGTCACGGACAAGCCCATCAAGTACATCCTGCTGTCGCACTACCACGCCGTGCGCGTGTTCGGTGCGTCGGCCTACAACGCCCAGGAAATCCTGGCCAGCCGCGACACCTTCGACCTGATCGCCGAACGCGGCGAGCAGGACAAGGCCAGCGAAATCGGCCGATTCCCCCGCCTGTTCCGCAACGCCGAATCGATTCCGCCGGGTCTCGTCTGGCCGACCATGACGTTCAAGGGCGAAATGACGGTCAACCTGGGCAACCTGGAAGTCAAGCTGCTGCAGGTCGGCCGCGGCCACACCAAGGGCGACACCATCGCCTGGCTGCCCGAGCAGAAGATCCTGTTCGCGGGCGACCTGGTCGAGTACCAGTCCACGCCCTACTGCGGCGACGCCTACTTCCGCGACTGGCCCACCACGCTGGACGCACTGTCGGGCTTTGAAGCCGAGAAGATGGTGCCCGGCCGCGGCCCGGCGCTCAAGAACGCCACCGAAGTGCGCCAGGGCCTGGCCGGCACGCGCGCCTTCCTGACGGACCTGTACGGCGCCGTGAACCGCGGCGTGGCCGAGGGCAAGGACCTGAAGACGATCTACCGCGAGGTCTACGACTTCATGAAGCCGCGCTACAGCGACTGGGTCATCTTCGACCACTGCATGCCGTTTGACGTGTCGCGCGCCTATGACGAGGCCTCGGGCCACACGCATCCGCGCATCTGGACGGACAAGCGCGACCTGGAGATGTGGGCCCAGCTGGAAGGCTGACCCTACCCCTGACCTGACAAGCAAGAACCGGACACTCGCGACCCTTGCGGCGCAGCGTGTCCGCATAAATAAAAAAATGACCCACACAGGAGACAACCGTGGGAGACATCGACTTTCAGGCGATGGAGTTCGCCTATGAAAAGCACGCGGACCAGACGGCGGCCGACCCGGCGCGCCATCAGGTCGTGGTGGTGGGCGCCGGCCCCGTCGGCCTGACCACGGCGCTGGACCTGGCGCGCCAGGGCGTGCGCGTGGTGGTGCTGGACGACGACTACCGCTTGTCCACAGGGTCGCGCGCCATCTGCTTTTCCAAGCGCACGCTCGAAATCTGGGATCGCCTGGGCGTTGGCCAGCGCATGATCGACAAGGGCGTGTCGTGGAACGTCGGCAAGATTTTCTTCCGCGAACAGGAAGTCTGGCGCTTCGACCTGCTGCCCGAACCCGGCCACCGCCGGCCGGCATTCATCAATCTGCAGCAGTACTACGCCGAAGGCTATCTATACGAGCAGGCCCGCCAGCAGCCCAACATCGAGCTGCGCTGGAAGAACAAGGTCGCCGGCGTCATGCAGGGCAATGACGGCGTGACGCTTACCGTCGAAACGCCCGACGGCCCGTACACGCTGCATGCCGATTGGCTGATCGCCTGCGACGGCGCACGATCGCCGGTGCGCAAGCTGATCGGCCAGGAAAGCCACGGCCGCATCTTCCGCGACCGCTTCCTGATCGCCGACGTCAAGATGACCGCGGATTTTCCGTCCGAACGCTGGTTCTGGTTCGATCCGCCTTTTCACCCGAATCAATCCGTGCTGCTGCACCGGCAGCCCGACAACGTCTGGCGCATCGATTTCCAGCTCGGCTGGAACGCCGACCCCGTTGAAGCGGTCAAGCCCGAGAACGTGCTGCCGCGCATCCGGGCGCTGCTGGGTCCGGACGCGCAATTCGAACTGGAATGGGTCAGCGTCTACACGTTTGCGTGCGAACGCATGGACAAGTTCCGCCACGGCCGCATCGTGTTCGCGGGCGACTCCGCGCATCGCGTGTCGCCGTTCGGTGCGCGCGGCGCCAACAGCGGCGTGCAGGATGCCGAGAACCTGGCGTGGAAGCTCAAGCTTGTCGTGGCCGGCCTGGCGCCCGATACGCTGATCGACAGCTACAGCGCCGAGCGTGAATTCGCGGCCGACGAGAACATCCTGAACTCGTCGCGCGCCACCGACTTCATTACGCCCAAGAGCGACATCAGCCGCAGCTTCCGCAATGCGGTGCTGAATCTGGCGAAAGACCACCCATTTGCGCGATCGCTCGTGAACAGTGGGCGGCTTTCGCTGCCGGCCACGTACGCCGGATCGCCCCTGAACACGCCGGATGCCGACGCCTTCACCGGCCGCATGATGCCGGGCGCGGTGGCGCTGGATGCGCCGTTGCAGGTTCAGGGCGAAGCGGGCTGGTGGCTGTCGCAACTGGATGGCGAGTTCGTGCTGGCGGTGTTCTGCGCTGGCGCGCTGCCCGGCCACGACACGCTGATGGCGTTGCAGGCGCTGCGGATGGCGCCGGTGCCCGTCAAAGCCGTGCTGGTGGCCGATATGCAGTGCGACCTGTCCGCCGTGGCCGCGGACGTGCCCGTGGTGCGCGACAGCGAAGGCTGCCTGGCCAAGCGCTACGACGCGCAGGACGGCACCGCCTACCTGATCCGCCCCGACCAGCACATCGCCGCGCGCTGGCGCGTTTTCAATCCCGACGCCGTTGCCGCCGCCGTTCAGCGCGCGACGGGCCGCGCGTGATTCCCGAGGTTGTCACCATGCTTATCACCGAAACCAACCTGAGCGCGCCGGACGACTTCTATGAAGCGCTGATCGACGCCCATCGCGACCTGACGAACGAGCAGAGCCAGGAGCTGAATGCGGCGCTGATCCTGCTGCTGGCGAACCACCTGGGCGACCTGCCCCTGCTGAAGGAAGCGTTGCAACATGCGCGCGCGTCCGTGACGCAGGCGGTTTAAGGCGGCAATTCAAGACAAGGCGTCCGATTCAAGCGGCGCGGGTCCGCGTCGGCGTCAACGCGCCGCGCGGACCTTCATGAGCCCACCGCGAAGGTGTTGACGATCAACGCGCGCAGCCACTGATTGCCGCCGTCGCGATCCACCCTGCGCTGCCAGTACATGTTGGTCTGCAGCGCGGGCACTTTCAGCGGCGGGGTCATGAAGCGCAGGCCGAACGGTGCGGCGGCGCTGGCCGCCAGCTTCTCCGGCACGGTCGCCAGCAGATCCGTCGCGCTGACGATATAGGGCACCGCGGAAAAATGCGGCACGCTGAAATGCTCGGCCAGGTCCACCCCGGCCCGCTCCATCGACTGATTCACCTGGCCATAAGGCGCCGCGCGCGACACGATCAGATGACGCTCCGCGCGAAACGCCTTGATCCCCATGCCCGCATGCGCGGTGGGATGCGCCTGGCGGAAGAGCGTGGCGTAGCCCTGGCGAAACAGCATCCGCTGCAGCGTGCCGGCCCCCATTTCATCGAACGCGCCGATTGCCAGGTCCACCCTGCCCGACTCCATCTCGCGCGGCAGATCCGGCCCCAGCACCCGCACCGAGTCGATGCGCACGTGCGGCGCCTTCTGCACGCAGACTTCCATGAGGCGCGGCATGAAGTGGATTTCGCCGACGTCGGTCATGGCCACACGAAAGCGCCGGGTGCTGGTCGTCGCATCGAACTCGTCCTGGTCCTGCAAGGCCTGCGAAAGCAACCCCAGCGCTTCACTGACGGGTCCGGCCAGGCGCTGGGCGCGCGGCGTCGGCAGCATGCCCTGCGCGGTACGTACGAAGAGTTCATCGCCGAATGCCACGCGCAGGCGCCGCAGCGCATTGCTCACCGCGGGTTGCGACAGGTCCATGCGCCGCGCCACCGCTGACAGGTTGCGGTCTTCCAGCAGGTGTTGAAACAGCAGCAACAGGTTCAGATCGACATCGCGCAGTTCGGCCATCGGCGCCCCCCTACTATTCACGAAATTTATAGTCGCTATTTTTGCATTCCCGTAGCCGCAATAGGGATTTTTTCCGACAATGGCACATCGGCTCGGGCGGCGCCCGTCCCGCCACCACACCAAGCTGCGCGGCCAAGCACCGCGCCCGCCACCCAGGAGGATTCCATGGAACTGCAATATCAGTCCGGCTTCGGCAACGAATGCGCAACCGAGGCCTTGCCCGGCGCCCTGCCCGCCGGCCGCAATTCACCGCAGCAATGTCCTTACGGCCTGTACGCCGAGCAGCTGTCCGGCACCGCCTTCACGGCGCCGCGCGCGGAAAACCGCCGTTCGTGGCTGTACCGCATCCGTCCGGGCGCGCAGCACAAGCCCTTTGAAGCGTTCGGCGGCGCCGCCGGCTGGCTGAGCACCTTCGGCCACGGCCCGGTCACGCCGAACCAGCTGCGCTGGAGCCCGATGCCGATTCCCGATGCCCCCACGGATTTTCTGGAAGGCGTGAAGACATGGGGCGGCAATGGCGGCCCCGACGAACAGGGCGGCGTGGGCATCCATCTGTATGCCGCCAACCGCTCGATGCAAGGCCGCTTCTTCTACAACGCCGACGGCGAACTGCTGCTGGTGCCGCAAGAGGGGCGCCTGCGCCTGGCCACCGAACTGGGTCTTATCGACCTGGAACCGCTGGAAATCGCCGTCATCCCCCGCGGCGTGCGATTCCGCGTGGAACTGCTGGACGGCACGGCGCGCGGCTACATGCTCGAGAACTTCGGCGCGGCGCTGCGCCTGCCGGAACTGGGTCCCATCGGCTCGAACTGTCTGGCCAACGCGCGCGACTTCAAGACGCCCGTGGCCTGGTACGAAGACGTGGACGGCGACTTTGAACTGATCGCCAAGTTCACAGGCGGCTTCTGGCGTGCCGCGATCGACCATTCGCCGCTGAACGTGGTGGCCTGGCATGGCACGCACGCCCCCTACAAGTACGACCTGCGCCACTTCAACACCATCGGATCGATCAGCTTCGACCACCCCGATCCCTCGATCTTCACGGTGCTGACGGCGCCGTCGGACACCCCGGGCACGGCCAACATGGACTTCGCCATCTTCCCGCCTCGCGTCCTGGCCATGGAGAATACGTTCCGTCCGCCCTGGTTCCATCGCAACATCGCCAGCGAATTCATGGGCCTGATCCAGGGCGTGTACGACGCCAAGGCCGACGGGTTCGCGCCCGGCGGCGCCAGCCTGCACAACTGCATGAGCGGCCACGGCCCCGACGCCGAAACGTTTGAAAAGGCGTCGCACGCGGACACCAGCAAGGCGCATTACATCCGCGACACGATGGCGTTCATGTTCGAGACCCGCCGCGTGATCCGCCCGACGGAGCAGGCGCTGGCGTCGGTAGAATTGCAGGGCGATTACTACCGGTGCTGGCAGGGCATCGCAAAGCACTTCGATCCCAGGAAGGCGTGACGCGACCGCGTCAGCCTTTGTTGCCGGCGGCGATGCGCGAACAGCGCATCGCCGTTTGGCGTTTGATTCATCCGGCGCACGAACCGCTCGAGCGCCCGGCCAGCCCCCATAACCACACTGACCGAGACACGCAGCCATGACCACCACGATCAACGAAACCCACGACCCGTCCTTGAAGAGCTGGGTCGCCAGCGCCAATTCGGACACGTCGGATTTCCCCGTGCAGAACCTGCCCTACGGCGCATTCCGCCGCAAGGGCTCGCAGGAATCCTTCCGCCCCGGCGTGGCTATCGGCGACCAGATCCTGGACCTGGCCGCGCTGGCCGGCAAGCAGCCGTTCGAAGGCCTGGCCGCGGATGCCCTGGCCGCCTGCGCCACCGATAGCCTGAATGCGCTGATGGCCCTGGGCCAATCGCACTGGAGCGCGCTGCGCCTGGCCCTGTCGCGCGCGCTGCGCGAAGGCGCCGCCCTGCGCGCCACGGTGGAACCGCTGCTGGTCGCGCAGGCTGATGCCGAATACACCACGCCCGCCCGCATCGGCGACTACACCGACTTCTATATCTCGGTGCACCACGCCACCGCCGTGGGCAAGCAGTTCCGTCCCGACAACCCCCTGCTGCCCAATTACAAGTGGGTGCCGATCGGCTATCACGGCCGCGCCTCCAGCATTGGCGTGGACCAGAAATTCCCGCGCCCGGTCGGCCAGACGCGCCCCGCCAACGAAGGCGAAGCGCCGCAATTCGGCCCCTGCGCGCGTCTGGACTATGAACTGGAGCTGGGCATTTTCGTGGGCACCGGCAACGCGCAGGGCGAACGCATCACGCTGGCCGACGCGGATTCGCACGTGTTCGGCCTGTGCATCCTGAACGATTGGTCGGCGCGCGACATCCAGGCCTGGGAATACCAGCCGCTCGGCCCCTTCCTGTCCAAGAACTTCGCGTCCACGATCTCGCCGTGGATCGTCACGATGGAAGCGCTGGAGCCGTTCCGCACGCAATGGACCCGTGGCGCGGGCGAGCCGCAGCCGATGCCTTACCTGGCCTCCGACGCCAATCGGGCCAAAGGCGCGTATGACGTCCAAATGCAGGTGCTGATGACCACCGAACAATCGCGCGCCGACAGCAAGCCGCCGGTGAAGCTGTCCAGCAGCAATTTCCGCGACGCCTACTGGAACGTCGCGCAGCTCATCACGCATCACACGGTCAATGGCTGCAACCTGCAGCCGGGCGACATGCTGGGCACCGGCACGCTGTCCGGCCCGCAGCCTTCGGAAGCGGGGTCGCTGCTGGAACTGAGCAATGGCGGCAAGGCGCCAATCGAACTGCCGTGGGGCGAGAAGCGCACCTTCCTGCAGGATGGCGACCAGATCATCATCCGCGCCGAATGCGTGAAGGCGGGCTATCCGCGCATTGGCTTCGGCGAGTGCTCGGGCGTGGTGCTGCCCGCGCGCGTCTGACGCTCAGGCGGCATGGACAAAGCCACGCAGCGGCGCGACCGCTGCGTGGCTTTTTTATTTAGTTGACGGGCGGGTTTGTGACGGCCGGCGATCCGGCGGCGGGCGATCCGGCGGCGGGCGACCCCGCACCCGGCGCCCCCGGACGCGCAACGAGCGCCTCGATCTCGTCGTCCTTGGCCTGCCATTGCTGCCCAAGCCACTGGTGGAACGTGGTGCGAAACGCCTTGTCGCGCGAGTAATCGGCTTCGCAGAATGCCGGCGGCACCGGCAATTGCCGCATGCGCACCAGCACTTGTCCTGCGCGTCCGCAGGCGAAATCCCAGAAGCTCGGCGCGCCGTCCGGATAGGCGATGGTGACGTCGATCATCGACCGGAACTGCGCCCCCATCGCATTCAACGACACCGCCAGACCGCCCGCCTTGGGCTTGAGCAGATGGCGGTAAGGCGAGTTCTGCGCCGCGCGCTTGGCTTGGCTGAAACGCGTGCCTTCGGCAAACAGCATCACGCTGGTGGGCACCAGCGAAAACTTGGCGCAGGCGCGCCGCGCGGCCTCCTGATCCTGGCGCCCCAGGTCGGGGTTCTTGCGCAGGGCCGCCTTGCCGTGCCGTTTCATGAAGGGGAAGTCCAGCGCCCACCACGCCAGACCGATGACCGGCACGTAGATGAGCTGCTGTTTGAGGAAGAACTTGAGCAGCGGAATGCGCCGGTTCAGCGAGTACTGCAGCACGAAGATGTCGACCCACGACTGATGGTTGCAGTTGACCAGATACCAGTCGGCATAGCGCAGGTCCTTGTTGCCCTGGATGTCCCAGGCCTGCGGCTGGATGCGCACGAACCAGCCGGAATTGCACGCCACCCACGCCGTGGCGATGCCATTCAGGATGGGGTCGATGCGGCGCCTGACTGCGGCAAAAGGCAACGCCAGCTTCAGCAGCGAGACCGGAAACAGCAGCAGGCACCAGAACAGCGTGTTGGCGGCAAGCCAGACCGAGCTGATGACACCGGTGATCCAGGCAAAACGGCCACGCGGCACGGGGATCGCCATACGGAGACGCTGGCGCTGCGCGGCGTGTTGGACACTGGAAAGCGCCGGAGATGCGGGGCGGGAGGCTCCCGAGGACGTGTTGGGCGTTGTCATGGGCGCCAGTGTGCTATTGGCCCGCGGAATGCGGATTGAGCAGGATCAAGGCAGGCGGCCGGGGTGGCCGCCTTGGTCGTCATATGCGTCACGGCAGCCGGTACTTCTCTTCGCGATACGCCCAGCTTGCCCACAACGCGTGCGCCAACGCCTCCTGCGTCAGCGCGGGATCCGCCGGCTCGACCGGCGCATACGTCTCGTCCTGTCCCACCGGCGCGGCCTCGTAACGGAACTGGCGCGGCGCCTTGGAAGGCTCCAGCACCAGCAGTTGATCGCCTTTCAGATAACCGAAGTTGTCCGCGTATTGCATCATCGCGCGGTTCGGATCGCGCTGCGTCAGGTCGGCGCCCAGCATGGGGTTCACATTATCCAGGCCGATCAAGGACAGCAGCGTCGGCGCCATGTCGATCTGGCTGACCAGCCGATCGTCCTGCCGCGGCGCGATGCCCGCGCCCAGGATCAGCGCCGGAATCTGGAAATGCCGTACCGGCACGGGAATGGAGCCGTAAACGCGCGAGTCGTGGTCGGCGATGACCAGGAACACCGTGTTGTCCCAATACGGCGCCTTGCGCGCCTTGTCGAAGAACTGGCCCAGCGCCCAGTCCGCATAGCGCACCGTGTTATCCACTGTGGCCGGATCGCCCACGGGCTGGATGCGCCCGGGCGGATATTCCCACGGCGAATGGTTGGTCACCGAGAACGCCAGCGTAAACACCGGCTTGTCGCCATCCGCGCGCAGCAGGCGGTCGACCTGATTGAACATGTCTTCATCCGAGGCGCCCCACGATCCCTCGAACACGGGGTCGACGAACTTGGGCCGGTCCACGATCTCGTCAAAGCCGTTGCCCAGGAAGAAGGCGCGCATGTTGTCGAAGTGGGACTCGCCGCCATACACGAAGCGCGAGTGATAGCCGTGCTTGCCCAGCAACTGCGCCAGTGTGAAAAAGCCTGTCTGCGAACGCGGCAGCTTGACCACGGCATCGGCCACGCTGGGCAAAAAGCCCGCGGTGACGGCTTCGATGCCGCGCACCGAACGCGTGCCGGTGGCGTAGGCGCGGTGGAACATCCAGCCTTCCTTGCCCAGCCGGTCGATGTTCGGCGTGAGGTCGCGGCCCCCCAGGCTGCCGACGTATTGCGCGCCCAGGCTTTCCTGCAGGATGATCACCACGTTCAGCGGCTTGTCACGCCGCACGGTTGCCTTCTGCTCATGCAGGCTGGGCAGCGTCGGATCTATTGGCGCGCCGGTCATGCCGGCCTTCTCGCGCACGATGGCGTTCATCTCGTCCACGGCCATCTTGGGATACATCGCGGCCGACGAGCGTTCGTCGCGCATGCGATAGGCCGCGTCGAACACGCTGTACAGCGAATTGAGCGCCAGCGCGTTCACCATGGCGTCCGAGCTGAAGGCCACCTTGGCGGGATTGATGGGGCGATGCTCGAGCGTGCCGCGCGCGCCCAGGAACACCAGCGCCAGGATCACAAAGGATGCGACAGGCCGCTTCCACCATCCCATGAACGGATCGCGCGTGCGCGTCGGGAACAGCTTGACCGCAAGCCAGGCCGCCAGGACCAGCACCACGAAGGCGGCCAGCAGCACGCCCTTGTAGCCCTGCCACAGCATCGAGCCCACTTCCTTCGGATTGAGCAGGTAGATGAAGTAGAGGCGATTGGGACGGGTGTCGTATTCCGCGATGAATTGCGGGGTGGACACTTCCAGCAGCACGTACAGCATCCACCACACGCGGAACCACCACGCGGTAATGCGCGCGGCAAGCGGACGGTGGCCGAACCACGGCGAAAACACCGCCGGCAGCGCGATCACCATCGACAGCAGGCACACGTCGATGCGCAGTCCGCCAAAGAGGAGCGGCCCGAGGCCCCCGGCCGCTTCGACGCGGTCCCACATCCAGAAGGCCAATCCCAGCCGCGACAGTGTCAGCAGCACCAGGATGGCGATGATGAATCGAAGTGTCAGGCGACGCATGCCGCGACCCTCCGAGCAACGGGACATGCCTGTCCCAACGAAGAATGCGTATTGCCTGATGTGCCGCGCAGAACCATGCCGCTTCGAGAACCAAAAAAATAACCGCGCCAAGAGTAACGCGGTTTCGGGCTTATCAACGGCGACGAGAGGCGGTTCAAACGTTGTACGACATCACACGTGGACCAATCGCCTTCAATACGATGGCTATTGCGCGCGCCGCAGGCGTTCGCGGCTGTTGCTCAGGTGCGTGCGCATGGCGGCGCGGGCGGCCTCGGGGTCCTGGCGCGTGATCGCGCTGTAGATGTCTTCGTGTTCGAGATTCACGCGCGCTAGATAGGCGGCGCGGTCTTCGAGGGCGAACTTGGCGGAGTTGATGCGGGTGCGGGGAATGATGGCCGAGCCCAGGTGCGCCATGAGGTCCGCGAAGTAACGGTTGTCGGTGGATTGGGCCACCAGCAGATGGAATTGAAAGTCCGGCGTGATGGTGTCACCGCCCGCATCCAGCGCCTGTTTGAAGGCATCCAGCGCGCGACGCATCGCCTGCAACTGTTCGTCGCTGCGGCGGATGGCGGCCAGGCCCGCGGCCTCGCTTTCCAGGCAGATGCGCAGTTCCAGCAGCACCAGCACGTCGCGCACGGTGGCGATGTCGGCCGGGTCGACGCGGAAGTCGCCGCCGCCGCTAGGCTCAAGCGCATAGGTGCCCACGCCGTGATGCGTTTCGACCAGACCCGAGGCCTGCAGACGCGACAGCGCCTCGCGCACGACGGTGCGGCTTACGCCGAACTGACGCATGATGGCGGATTCGGTGGGGAGCTTGTCGCCCGGGCGGATTTCACCGCTGCGGATGCGTTCGGAAATGTTTTCAACCAGGCCTTGCGCCAGGTTGCGGGGACGACGCTGCGGCAAAACAGGGGTATCGGCGGGAGCGTTCATCAGGGATTATCCGGAAGCGGTTGCGCAGCGCTTGACGCTGAAAAATGGCGTTCATTATACTTTGCGACAGTTGTACGATAACGTACCAGACAAGTCCACTCCACCGCGCCATTCACAGAGCGTTGCGTCATGAGCCGAGCTGTCAACAACATACCTGAATCCCTTCGGTGTCATCGTTTGTTATTGACCGGCGCCGCCGGCAACCTGGGCCTGGTACTGCGTCCCCGATTGAAAGCTCATGCGGACATCCTGCGCGTCTCGGACGTGGCGGCGATGGCCCCCGCACAAGACGGCGAGGAGGTCGTGCAATGCAATCTGGCCGACGCGTCCGCCGTGTCGGAACTGGTGCGCGGCACGGACGCCATCGTGCATCTGGGCGGCGTGTCGGTCGAGCGCCCCTTCGAAGAAATCCTGCCGGCCAATATCCAGGGCGTCTACAACGTCTACGAGGCGGCCCGCCTGCACGGCGTGCGGCGCGTGGTGTTTGCCAGCTCCAACCACGTCATCGGCTTTTATGAACAGGGACAGACCCTGGACGCCGACGTGCCGCTGCGACCCGACGGCTATTACGGCCTGAGCAAGGCCTACGGCGAAAACCTGTCGCGCTTCTACTTCGACCGATATGGCATCCAGACCGTCTGCCTGCGCATCGGCTCGTCGTTTCCCGAACCCAGGGACCGGCGCATGCTGGTCACCTGGCTCAGCCACGACGACCTGACCGATCTGGTTGTCCGATCCCTTTTCACTCCCGACGTCGGCCACCTCATCGTGTATGGTGCGTCGGCCAATCGCGACAGCTGGTGGGACAACAGCGGCGCGGCCGTGCTTGGTTTTGCGCCCAAGGACTCTTCCGAGCGCTTCCGCGCGCAGGTCGAGGCGCAGCCCCCGCTGGCCGCGGACGATCCCGCGGCGCGCTACCAGGGCGGCGCCTTCGTCAAGGCCGGCCCCTTCCCCTTCCCGAACGCCTGAAGCCTTTCATGTCCATCACCGCCGAACGTCTTGGAACCTTGTTGTGCGGCGTCGGAGAAAGCCCTATCTGGCGGCGCGCGGACAAGGCGTTCTACTGGACCGACATCCCCGGCAAGACGCTGTGGCGCTGGACGCCCGAGACCGGCGCATTCGCGCACTGGGCGTTGCCGCAGATGGCGGGCTGCATGGCGATGCGCGGCGACGGGTGGCTGCTGGCCATGGAAGACGGCCTCTATGCCTGCGACGCCCTGCGCGAGGGCGAGGCTTGCCAGCCCCGGCAACTTGCCGCCGTTGCCCACACCGCGCCCGGCATGCGGTTCAACGACGGCCGCTGTGACCGGCAGGGCCGGTTTCTGGCGGGCACCATGGTGATGGACATGGGCCTCGCCTGGCCCGCCGGCGCACTGTACCGCCACGATGCGCGCGGCACGTCCGTGCTGCTCGACGACCTGATCGTGCCGAACGGCCTGGCTTTCAGTCCCGATGGCCGGACAATGTACCTGTCCGATTCGCACCCATCGCGCGCGACCGTCTGGGCCTTTGACTACGACACCGATGCCGGCGTGCCGTCCCACCGCCGCGTCTTCATCCCCGCCCTGCCCGCCGGCCGCCCGGACGGCGCCGCCGTGGACGCGGCGGGCTGCTACTGGGTCTGCGGCAACGACGCCGGCAAGGTGTACCGCTACACCCCCGACGGCCGCCTGGACCGCACCCTGGACGTGCCCGCCGCGAAGGTCGCCATGTGCGCCTTCGGCGGCGCCGGCATGGACACCCTTTTCGTCACGTCGATCCGTCCCGCGAATGCCGCTCCCGGCGCGCTGGATGGCGCGGTATTTGCCCTGCACCCCGGCGTGCAGGGCCTGGAGGAAACCGCCAGCGCCGGTTAGCACCCGACGGGCGGCTTCGCGCGCGCCCACCCCGAGCAGGCAGTGCATATCAAAGAGCTTCGGGGCCATCCCGGCCCTCAACGAAACGCCATACCCCATCCGGAGGTAGACATGCTGCACCCTCACCTGAGCCGCGCCGTTCTGGCCGCGGCCGCCTTGCTGACGCTGATTCCCGCCACCCACGCCGCCGAGCTGCGCTCCGCGGACATCCATCCCGACGATTACCCCACTGTGCAGGCCGTGCGCCACTTCGGCGAACTGGTCAAGCAACGGACCAACGGCCGCATCACCGTGAAGGTGTTTTCCGGCGGCGCGCTCGGCAACGAAGACGATTCGATCGAGCAGGTGAAGCTGGGCGCGCTGGCCATGTCCCGCGTCTCCAGCGCGGCGATGCACAACATCTGCCAGACGACGCGCGTGCCGTCGCTGCCGTTCCTGTTCCGCTCCAAAGAGCATCTGCACAAGGTGCTGGACAGCGAGATCGGCGACCAGATCCTGCGCTCGTGCGAGGCTGCGGGCTTCGTTGGTCTGGCGTGGTACGACAGCGGGTCGCGTTCCATGTATACGACCAAGAAGCCGATCAAGACGCTGGCCGACGCCAAGGGTCTGAAGATCCGCGTGCAGCAGTCGGACCTGTCCGTCGCTATGGTGGAAGCGATGGGCGGCAACGCCACGCCGATGCCGATGGGCGAGGTCTACACGTCGCTCAAGACAGGACTGGTGGATGCGGCCGAGAACAACTTTCCCAGCTACGAGAGCGCGCATCACTACGAGGTCGCAAAGTTCTATTCGCTGACCGAGCACACGATGACGCCCGAGATCCTGATCTTCTCCAAGCGCCAGTGGGACAAGCTGCCGCCGGACGACCAGAAGATCCTGCGCGAGGCCGCGCGCGAATCGGTGCCGTACATGCGCAAGCTGTGGGACGAACGCGAGCAGAAGTCGCGCGCCGTGGTCGAGAAGGCCGGTTCGCAGATCTCGCAGGTCGATAAACCCTCGTTCCAGGGTGCGATGAAGCCGGTGTACGAACGCTTTGTCACCACCCCTGAAATGAAGGATCTGGTCGCCAAGATCCAGGCCGTGCAGTGAGGACATCATGTTGGCCACACCCACGAATGAACCAGATGTCGCCGCGGGGGGCCGGGAAGAAGCCCTGGCTGCCCCGCTGGATGCCTACTCCCGCGCCTGCGCCCGGCTGGCGCGAATCTGCATGTGGACCAGCGTCTTCGGGCTGATCTGCCTGATCGTCGCTGTCTCGCTGCAGATCTTCGGCCGCCACGTCCTGAACAGCACGCCGACCTGGGCAGAAAGCCTGGCCCTTTTGCTGGTGCTGTACGTCACCATGCTGGGCGCCGCGGTCGGCGTGCGCGACGCCGGCCATATCGGCTTCGAGTCGCTGCTGGACGCCCTGCCCGCCGCCGGGCAGCGGCGGCTGCGCATCTTCATCCATCTGCTCGTGCTGCTGTTCGGCGTGCTGATGGCCTGGAATTGCGGCGTGCTGGCCGAGTCCGTCGCGGCCTACAAGATTCCGAACCTGGGCATCTCCAACGCCTGGAAGTACGTTCCTGCAACCCTGTCGGGCACCTTGATCGCGCTCTTTTCCATCGAGCACATCATCGCGATCCTGCGCAACCAGAAGGTGGTCCCGGCATGGCGCTGACACTGCTTTCCTTCACCTTCATGGGGTTCCTCGTGATCGGCGTGCCGGTGGCCTTTGCCATCGGGCTGTCGTCCATCACGGCCATCATGTACGAGGACCTGCCGCTCGCGGTGGCCTTCCAGCAGATGACCTCGGGCATGAACGCGTTTTCGTTCCTGGCCATCCCCTTCTTCATCTTCACCGGTGAACTGATGCTGTACGGCGGCATCGCCGACCGCATCGTGAACTTTGCCAAATCGCTGGTGGGCCATGTGCGGGGCGGCCTGGGCATGTCCAACGTGGTGGCCTGCACGCTGTTCGGCGGGGTGTCGGGATCGCCCGTGGCGGACGTGTCGGCGATGGGGTCCGTGATGATCCCGATGATGAAGCGCGAGGGCTATCACGCTGACTACGCGGTGAACGTCACAACCCACGCGGCGCTGGTGGGCGCGCTGATGCCGACCAGCCACAACATCATCATCTACACGCTGGCCGCGGGCGGCAAGGTGTCCATCGCGGCGCTGATCGCGGCAGGCGTGGTGCCCGCCCTGATCCTGACCGTGTGCAACCTGGCCGCTGCGTATTTCGTGGCGCGCAGCCGCGGCTATCCGGCAGGCACCTTTCCGGGCTGGCACATCGTGTTCCGCTCGCTGGTCGCCGCGGCGCCGGGGTTGTTCGTGGTGGTGCTGATCATTACCGGCATCCTGAGCGGCGTCTTCACCGCGACGGAATCCGCGGCGGTGGCGGTGCTGTATGCCCTGGCGCTGACGATCTTCGTCTACCGCTCGCTGACCTGGGACCAGTTCGTGCGCGCCGCCAGCAAGGCCGTGAAGACCACGGGCGTGGTGCTGCTGCTGATCGGCATTTCGGCAACGTTCGGCTACCTGATCAGCTTCTATGGCGTGGCCGAAAAGACCGGGCAGCTGATGGCGTCCATCTCGACGGAGCCGTGGGCCATCTTCCTGATGGTCAACATCATCCTGTTCGTGCTGGGAACGTTCCTGGACATGGCCGCCACCATCCTGATCTGCACGCCGATCTTCCTGCCGATCTGCATGCAGTACGGCATGGGGCCGGTGCAGTTCGGCATGGTGCTGCTGCTGAACTGCGCGCTGGGGCTGAACACGCCGCCGGTGGGCACCACGCAGTTTGTGGGGTGCGCCATCGGCGGGGTATCCGTGGGGACGGTCATGCGCACCATCTGGCCGTTCTACGGCGCGCTGCTGGCCGCGCTGGCGCTGGTGACCTATGTGCCGGCGTTCTCGCTATGGTTGCCGGGCGTGCTGCTCAACTGACGCGGTGCTGGCGGGGCGGGCATCCGGGCGCCCGCCCCGCGATCAGCGGATAGAAGAACACCGCCGCCAGCAGCCACATCAGGGCGGCGGACCAAAGCGTCTGGCTGAGAAAATGCGCGCCCTGCAGAATGCGCACCGCCGAAAACGCCACGCCGGCCGCCACGCCGATCGCCAGTCCGCTCCAGCGCCACGCCGGGCGGCCCAACGCCCACCCCGCGAAGTAAAGGGTCAGCAAGGCGTAGCCCGCGCCGGCATGGCCGCTGGGCAACGCGCCGCCGGCGCGCGCCTTTGCCCAGGTCC
The DNA here is from genome assembly GCF_019218915.1 of Achromobacter sp. ACM05. Taxonomy (NCBI): domain Bacteria; kingdom Pseudomonadati; phylum Pseudomonadota; class Betaproteobacteria; order Burkholderiales; family Alcaligenaceae; genus Achromobacter; species Achromobacter sp. ACM05. The sequence goes on along the minus strand of NZ_JAHUWQ010000001.1, from coordinate 1,713,278 downwards.
ACCAGTGCACCGGATAAGGCGTATAGCCGCCCAACGTCTCCAGATCGTAGGGGCGCGGCAGCATGGTGTGATGCTTGAGTTGCGTAATGAGCAGTTGCCCCGTCAGGCACGTGATCGCGACGGCACAGGCCACCCCGCGCCAGCGCCGCCACGCCGCGATGCGGTAGCTGCCCGCTGCAACGCCCGCCGCGGCCAGACCCACGCTGATCGGCAGCGCCAGCACCATCCGGTGGCCCAGCAATTCAAGCCACCGGCTGCCATGCAGCGGAAAGTCGTCCAGCAGCGGATCGAACAGCGCGCGCGCGATGCGCATGTCCAGTCCCGACGCCTGTGACCACCAGGCCATACAGGCCAGCAACAGCGTCACGCCCGCGACGTGGGTCAGCAGATAGCGGGTTCTTGTCGGCGCATGCAGCGCCGGCACCAGGGGGGACTGCAGCAATGGGGACGGCATGGAGACGAAGTTCCGGACGTTTCGGGCCAGCGCACTTTACGGTCCCGCCAGTCGAAAATTCGTCAAATTTTCGCCGTCGGGCCGCCCCGCTCGTCGGGCTCGAAACGCAGCAGGAAGCGCGTGCCACGCGCCGGGCCTTCTGCTTGCGAGGATTCGACGCTGAGCGACCAGCCCTGCATGTCGCAGACGCGCTTGGCGATCGCCAGGCCCAGCCCGCGCGCCGTCTCGTCGCCGCCCGCCACGCCGGAATCGCGCAGGCGGCCGCTGAAATAGCGGCGGAACAGAAAAGGCAGATCGCTGGCAGCAATGCCCTTGCCGTTGTCGCGCAACGCCAATCCGCCCTCCGCGTCCAGCGCCACGGTCAGCGTGGCCGGTGCGGCGTGTTCGATGGCGTTGCGCACGAGGTTGCGCAGCACGGTCAGCAAGGCGTAGCGGTCCAGCGTCAGCACCTGGCCGGCGGGCAATTGATTGTCAAAGCGCAGGTCGGCCAGACTGGCCTGGGCGGCATGCCCCCGCCACGCGTCTTCCATGCACTCGGCGATGTCCACCGGTTCCGGCGCGCGCAACTCGTCGCGCGCCATTGCCCGCGCGCTTTCCAGACTGACGATGACGTCGTCCACGTTGTCCACCACGCGTGTCAGGCGCTGCTGCTGATCCGGCGTCAATGCCTGCGTCAGGAGCATGAGCTCGCTGTCCGAGCGGATCGCCGCCAGCGGCGTGCGCACCTCGTGGCTGAGGTTGCTGGCGAACTCGCGTTCGCGGGCGATGGACCGGTCCACCTGGTTCTGCACGCGGTTGAAGGCTTCAATGAGACGCCCGGCCTCGTCGTCGCGCGTGACGGCCATGTCAGGCGAGCCCGGCGCCCAGGTCGACAGCCGGTCCGTCAGATCCAGCAGCGGTCCGACCGCCACCCCCGCCACACGACGCGCCAACCCGTAGGCGAGCACGACGCAGATGGCGCCCACGCCCAGCACGATCAGCCCGAAATCGTGCACCCGCTCTTCGTTGTCGGTGGCGTCGTACAGCAGGTACACGGTGCCCCGGCCCGTCTCGGCCACCATCACGTGCCAGGTGTAGGCGCCAGGTTCGATCAGGTGCAGTCCGTTTTCCAGCGAAAGCAGTTCCGGCGGCATGCCGGCGGGCGGCTGGCCGTCCACGCTGAGCCACGCCCGCATGGATCCGCCGAGTTCGCGCGCGCCGTGGCGCGGCAGGAACTCGTCGCTGCTGCGCGCATGCTGGACCAGGCGGTCCATCTCGGTGTTCAGGATGTCGTTGACCAGATCGTCTTCCATCTGGTCGAACGTCAGGTAGGCCAGGAGGGCCAGCGCGGTGACGAACAGCGCGACCGTGCCCGTCAGTGCCCAGACCACGCGCTGGGTCAGCGTGCCGGCGGCGGCGCGGCTCATGATGCGGCGGCGGGCAGCGTCAGGCGCCAGCCGGTGCCGTGCACGGTCTCGATACCGTCAAAACCCGCGTCGGCCAGCGCGCGCCGCAGCAGGTGGACCTGGCTGCGCAGCGCATCGGACGAGGGCGGTTCGTTGCCCCACAGGACCGATTCCAGTTCTTCGCGCGTCACCACGCGGCCCGGGTCGCGCAGCAGCACCTCGATGATGAGGCCCGCCTTGCGGGTCAGGTGGACCGGCACGCCGCTGACCGACACGACGCGGCTGCGCGCGTCGAACTGAAGCGGGCCGAAGGTGCGCTCCGCATCGACCGTCGACCCTTTGGCGCGCTGGATCAGCGCCAGCAGCCGCGCTTCCACTTCGAGCAGCGCGAACGGCTTGGTGAGATAGTCGTCGGCGCCATGGGAAAAGCCCGCCAGCTTGTCTTCGAGGCTGTCGCGCGCGGTCAGCATCAGCACCGGCACGGCCAGCCGCCGTTCCGTGCGCATGTCATGCAGCACGGCGTTGCCGTCCATGCCGGGCAGGCCGATGTCCAGCAGCACGGCGTCAAAACGCTGTTCCTGCAACCGTTGAAGGGCCGCGGGTCCGCTGTACGCCACATCGGGCAGAAAGCCCCGCGCCTCCAGGAAGCTGTACAGATTGCCGGCGATGACATGGTCGTCTTCGACGATCAGCACCCGGTGGTTCGCGCCCGCTGCGGGAGGGGTTTTCATGGTCTGCGATCCTGGCCGCGTTATGCCTGCAGCACCTTGCCGGGGTTCATGAGACCCTGGGGATCCAGCGCCCGCTTGATCCGGCGCATCAGCGCCAGTTCGACGGGGTTCTTGTAGCGCGGCAGTTCGTCGCGTTTGAGCTGACCCACGCCGTGCTCAGCGCTGATGGATCCCTTGTGCGTGTGCACGCTGTCATGCACGACGCCATAGATCTCGCCTTGCAGCGCCAGCAGCTCGGCTTCGGTCTGTCCGGGTGCATGGGCCACGTTGTAGTGCAGGTTGCCGTCGCCCAGGTGGCCGAAGATCACGTGGCGCACGCCCGGAAAGCGCGCCTGCAGCAAGGCGTTGGTCTTGTGCACGAACCCGGCGATCGACGAGATGGGGATCGAGACATCGTGCTTGACCGACTTGCCCAGCTCGGCCTCGGCCAGCGGAATGCTTTCACGCAGATGCCACAGCGCCTTGCTTTGCGACACGTTGGCGGCGATGGCTGCGTCGTTCACCAGGCCGGCTTCGATGGCGTCGCCCAGCACGGCCTCGAAGCGCTCGCGGGCGTGCGTTTCGCTTTCGCTGTCGGACAGTTCCAGCAGCGCGAACCACGGCGAAGCCGCCGACTCGCCTTCAAAAGGCAGGCGCTGCTGCGGAAACAGCCGCACCACGCCTTGCAGGCAGGCGCCGCTCATGAGTTCGAACCCGGTCAGCGAGGCGCCAAATCCGGAACGGGCGCGCGACAGGACCTCGACGGCGTTGTCGATGCTGTCCAGCGTGAGCAGCGCCGTGCAGGACGCCACGGGACGCGGATACAGCTTGAGGGTGGCGGCCGTGATGATGCCCAGGGTGCCTTCGCTGCCGATGTACAGGTCGCGCAGGTCGTAGCCGGTGTTGTCCTTGCGCAGGCCGCGCAGGCCGTCCCAGATCTCGCCTTCGGCGGTCACGACCTCCAGGCCCAGCGTGAGGTCGCGCGTATTGCCATAGCGCAGCACCTGCGTGCCGCCGGCGTTGGTGGCCAGGTTGCCGCCGATGGTGCAGCTGCCTTCGGCCGCCAGGCTCAGCGGGAACAGCCGGTTGGCTGCCGCTGCGGCCTCCTGCACGGCCTGCAGGATGCAGCCGGCCTCGACCGTGATGGTGTCGTTGTCGGTATCCAGTGCGCGCACCGCGGTGAGCCGGGCCGTGGACAGGACGACCGCGGTGCCGGTGTCGTCCGGCGTGGCGCCGCCGCACAGGCCGGTATTGCCGCCTTGCGGCACGACGGGCACGCCGTGCTGCGCGCACAGCTTGATCGCGGCGGCCACGTCCGCCGTGGAACCGGGGCGGATCACCGCCAGGGCCGCGCCGCGATAGCGGCGGCGCCAATCCAGCACATAGGAATCCGCGTCCGCGCCGGTCAGCACGTGGGAATCGCCCAAGAGGGCCTGGAGATCGCTCAGCAGTGTCATGGGTGCCGCACAGAGAGTCGGCCCGGCCGCCGAGGGCCGGGCGCTGTTCATCGGATGTGCGGACTATTGTAGGGGCTGGGCGGCGCCCGCCGAAGCCCCCTGCGGGTGTCTGTTGGACCTGTCAGCCGACCGCCTGGTCCAGCCGGGTGCCCGTCATGCCCGAGCAGAAGGCGCGGGAGGCGATGCGCTCCATCAGGAAGGCGCGGTCCACGCCGGCGGGGCCGGGCAATTCGGACAAGGCGCGGTAGGCGCGGCGCAGGACTTCGCCACGGGTGGCGCCGCAGACCATGAGGTGAGTGCACGGCAGGCGGCGATCGCCGCAACCGTCGATGCGCACTTCCAGCACGTGCGGCGCGATGGGATCGTGTTCGGCAACCGGCATGTCCGGCGTGCGGGCCCGCGCCTGCGCGTCGATGACGCGGAAGACGCCGCTGCGGTCGTCGAGCGAGAAGGACACGGTGCCTGCGGCCTGCCAGCCGCGGTCGCGCGCCACGCTGGCGGCAACCGTGCGCAGCGCGCTTTCGATCGATGCCGCCAGATGCGGCGCCGGGCATTCGGCGATGAGGACGCGCGCATCGCGCCAGACGCTGCGCTCCCAGGCGCGGCCAGCGGCCAGATCGCCCGTTGCCGCGGCAAAGACGTGGATATCAAGCCTGCGTTCGCGGCCGGCCGCCGGACCGGCAAAGTCCGTGGGTGGTCCCCGCCTGCTTGTGGCGCCGCCCGATGACATGACTGTGGATACTTTGGCGCCCATGGCCCCTCCTGGTCTTTCTGCTTGCCCGGCAAGCGTATCACCTTCGGATGACGAGCAACTTTTGTGCCATGCGCGCCCGCCCGGCAAGCGGCTTTTTTGCCTGCGGACGTGCACCGGAAACAGGCGGCGCCGCCCCATGCGCCGCACCATGGCGGGGCAGGCCGGCACCGGGTAAATGCCCTACTCCGCCCGAAGGATGAAGCCCCCCGCGCCGATGGGGGATAATCCAGCTTTGGCCCTTGCCATAGCGGTTTGGATGTGCGGGTTTACCATTACCCGGCAGCCGCCGCGCTGTCCCCCTCAACAAGGAACCGTCGTGGGCAACAATACACAATTTCCGGCCTCTGTTTTCAAGGCATATGACATTCGCGGCACGGTGCCGGACCTGATCGACGCGGCCTTCGCCCGGTCTCTCGGCGTGGCGCTTGCCGCCCGCGCCCGCGAACAAGGCGTGCAGACGCTCGTGGTTGGCCGCGATGGCCGCCTCAGCAGCGAAATGCTGTCCCTCGCCTTGCAGGAAGGCATGCTCGAAGGCGGCGTGGATACGCTGGACGTCGGCATGGTTCCCACCCCGCTCGTGTACTTCGCGGCCAACATCATGCAGACCGGGTCCGGCGTTGCCATCACCGGCAGCCACAACCCGCCCAAGTACAACGGCTTCAAGATGATGATGGGCGGCCGCGCGCTGTACGGCGACGACGTCCAGCAACTGGCGCAGGCCATGAATGGCGATGCCCCGGCGCCCGCAGCCGAGGCCGGCACGCGCCGCCAGCTCGACCTGGCGCAGACCTACATTGCCCGCGTGGCCTCCGGCGTCAAGCTGGCGCGTCCCATGAAGATCGCCATCGATTGCGGCAACGGCGTGGCCGGCGCCGTCGCGCCGCAGCTGTTCCGCGCGCTGGGCTGCGAGGTCGACGAACTGTTCTGCGAGGTGGATGGCAACTTCCCCAACCATCATCCCGACCCGGCCGAACCCAAAAACCTGCAGGACCTCATCAAGCACGTGGCCGAGACCGATTGCGAACTTGGCCTGGCCTTTGACGGCGACGGCGACCGCCTGGGCGTGGTCACCAAGTCCGGCCAGATCATCTGGCCCGACCGCCAGCTCGTCCTCTTTGCGCGCGACGTGCTCGAGCGCAATCCCGGCGCCACCATCATCTATGACGTCAAGTGCAGCCGCCACGTCGGCCTGTCGGTCGAAGCGGCCGGCGGCAACGCGCTGATGTGGAAGACGGGCCACTCGCTGGTCAAGGCCAAGCTGGCCGAAACCGGCGCGCCGCTGGCCGGCGAAATGAGCGGGCACATCTTCTTCAAGGAACGCTGGTACGGCTTTGACGATGGCCTGTACACCGGCGCACGCCTGCTGGAGATCGTGTCGCGCTTTGCCGACGCCTGCGAGCCGCTGGAAGCCCTGCCGCAGGACGTTTCCACGCCGGAACTGAAGCTCGAAATGGAAGAAGGCCAGCCGTTCACGCTGGTCAAGGCGTTGCAGGACCAAGGCCAGTTCCCCGACGCCAAGCGCGTGATCACGATCGACGGCGTGCGCGCCGAATACGCCGATGGCTTTGGCCTGGCGCGGCCGTCGAACACCACGCCGGTCGTCGTGCTGCGTTTCGAGGCGCAAAGCGAAGCGGCGCTCGCGCGCATCCAGGCCGACTTCCGCCGCGAACTCGGCAAGCTGGCGCCGAACGCCACACTGCCCTTCTGATCCGCTCATGTCGTTAGCCAACAGCCCCGCGTGGCAGCAGTTCATCACCGCAACACGTACGGCATCCCGGGACGGCCAGAAGCTGCGCCTCATCAATGCGCCCGGGCTGCGCCTGGATCTGAGCGCCCAGGCGCAGTCGCCCGACCTGCTGGCGGCCTCGCAGGCGCTGCTGGTGCAGCAGGACTTCGAGGCCAGCCGCGCGCGGCTGTTTGACGGCGGCCAGGCCAACTGGACGGAAGGACGCGCCGCCTGGCACACCGCCCTGCGCGCGGCCGAACCGCCCGCCATGGTGGCCAAGGCGGTGCTGGCCGAGCGCGAACGCATGCGCGAATTCGTGCGGGCGGCCGACGCGGCGGGCCGCTACAGCGGCGTGCTGCATCTGGGGATTGGCGGCAGCGACTGGGGGCCGCGCCTGGTCACCCGTGCCCTGCGCCACGAGGGCGTGCGGCGCGAAGTGCGCTTCGCCTCCAACGTGGATTCGCACTCGGTCGCCGATGCGATGAGCCGCCTGGATCCGCACAACACGCTGGTCATCGTCGCGTCCAAATCGTTCACCACGACCGAGCCGCTGGCCAACGCCGAAGTGGCGATGAACTGGCTGCGCGACGCCGGCGTCGCCGACCCCATCAAGCAGGTCGTCGCGATCACCTGCAATGTCGAGGCGGCACTCAACCTGGGCATCCTGCCCGATCACATCTTCCAGATCTGGGACTGGGTGGGCGGGCGCTATTCGCTGTGGTCCGCCATCGGCCTGCCGGTCGCGCTGGCGCTCGGCAACGACACCTTCGACCAGCTGCTGGCGGGCGCCGCGGCCATGGACGACCATTTCCGCACCGCGCCGCTGGCCGAGAACGCCCCCGTGCAGATGGCGCTGGCCGGCGTGGCCAACCGCAGCGTGCTGGGCTACGACTCGCTGGTCATCACCCCATACGATTCGCGGCTGTATCACATCGTTCCGTGGGCCCAGCAGCTTGAAATGGAATCGCTGGGCAAGGTCGCGACCGCCGACGGCAGCCCCGCTGGCGTGCCGACCGGCCCCGCGGTGTGGGGCATGTCGGGCACCGATTGCCAGCACACGTTCTTCCAATGGCTGCATCAGGACACGACGGGCGCGCCCGTGGATTTCATCCTGTGCGAGCAGCCCGACCATGCCTATGCCCGGCACCACGAGCTGCTGGTCGCCAATTGCCTGGCGCAGCGCTCGGCGCTCCTGCGCGGCAAGACCTTTGAAGAAGCCCTGGCGGAAACCTCCGCCACAGAACGCGACCCGGCGCGTGCGCGCCTGCTGGCGCAGCACCGCGTGCATCCGGGCGGCCGGCCGTCGTCGCTGATCGTGTTGCCGCGCCTCGAAGCCTTCACGCTTGCCGCGCTGCTGGCGCTGTACGAGCACAAGGTGTTCACGCAGGGCGTGATCTGGGGCATCAACCCGTTCGATCAGTGGGGCGTGGAGTTCGGCAAGGTATTGGCCAAGAACATCATGCGCGAGCTGGACGCGCCCCAGCCCAGCCAGCAGGATCCGTCCACGCGGTTCTGGATCGACGCAATCAGGCGCTGAGCGCGTCGTACAGCGCGACGTGGATGCGAGCGACCTGGTTGATGTCAAACTCGCGCTCCGCCAGCGCCCTGCCCGCCGTGCCCATCGCCTGACGCAACGCCGCGTCTTGCGCAAGGCGCGCAATGGCCTCAGCCAGCGCCGCCGCGTCGCGCACCGGCACCAGGAGGCCGGTCACGTTGGGTTCGATGGCATCGCGGCAGCCCGGCACGTCGGTCGTCACGACCGCCCGGCCGCAGGCCGCGGCCTCGATCAAGGATTTCGGCAGGCCTTCGCGGTAGGACGGCAGCACCGCGATGTGCGCGGCCGCGTACAGCGCCGCCACATCCGAACGCTCGCCCAGCGCCTGCACGCAGCCGTCCTGCTGCCAGGCATCGACGTCGGCCTGCGTGGCGGACGTCGGATTGCCAGCGTCCAGGCCGCCCACCAGTTGCATCGTCACCGGCACGCCGCGTTCACGCAGCAGTTTGGCCGCCTGCACGAACTCCTGCACGCCCTTGTCGCGCAGCAGGCGCGCCACCATCGTGACGACAACGGGCGGCGCGGGCGGCTCCGGGGTGGGCCGATAGGCGTCGAGGTCCACGCCCGCGCCGCGGATGATGACCACCTGGTCCTCGCGCACGGCGCCCAGCGACTTGAGCAGGTCACGGTCGTTGGCGTTCTGGAAGATCACACGGCTGTTCGGATGGCCCAGCGCAACGCGGTACAGGCGCGCCACCACGGCGCGCACCAGCCGCATCTTCAGCGAGTTCGACAGGAACACGAATCCCAATCCGGAGATCGCCGCCACCATGCCGGGCACACGCGCAATGCGCGCGGCGATGCCGCCGTACAGCACGGGCTTGATGGTGACCAGATGCACCACATCGGGACGCAGCCGGCGGAACAGGCGCACCAGGGCCAGCAGCGTGCCCAATTCCTGCAGCGGATGCTTGCCGCTGCGCGTCATGGGAATCGCGTGATGGGTCATGCCCAGCGCCTGGATGTCAGCCACCGCCGGACCGTCCATCGTCGCGACGTGGACGTCGTAGCCTGCCTTCTGCGCGGCCAGGGCGACCGGCACGCGGTGCGACATGAAGAACGCCGGATTATTGACGACAAACAGCAGGCAGCGTCCGGCGCTCATGCTTGGACTCCAGAAATACGGCGCCAGACGGCGATGTAGCTTTGCACCATGCGTGCAAGATCAAAGTGTTCCAGGACGCGTGCGCGCCCAGCCTCGCCCGCGCGCTCGCGGCCGCGTGCGGCCACATCGCCCAACGCGGATTCGATGCCGCGGGCGAGGGCCTCGGCCTGCTCGGGCGGCACCACCACGCCGGTGTCGCCGACGATGTAGGCGGCGTCGCCCACGTCGGTCACCACGCAATACACGCCGCACGCCATGGCTTCGGCCACCACGTTCGGAAAGCCTTCGGCGCAGCTCGACAGCACGTGCACATCCAGGCCGTTCATGACGGCGGGCACGTCGTCGCTGGGACCGTTGAACACCACGCGGTCGCGCAGGTCCAGCTTGTCGAGCAAGGCGCCCAGTTGGGCGTTACCGTCGGTCATGTCGCGGCCGATCAGCACGCAGCGCAACCCCGCGTCGCGTCCATCGCGCACCAGCGCGGCCACGGCGCGCAGCAGGTTGGCGTGGTCCTTGAGCGGATCCCAGCGCGCCACGCAGCCGATCACGGGAGCGTCTTCGGACAGTCCCCATGCGGCGCGAACGCGCGAGCGCGCCTGCGGATCCGGCGCGTAGCGCGACAAGTCATAGCCGTTGGCGATCACGACCATGCGGTCGCGGCGGTAGCCTTTTTCGGCGTGGCGCTCGGCCGCGTTCTGCGCCGCGCAGACGATCGCGCGCGGCACGCTGCCCGATAGCATCGCGCACGCGCGCAGCACCAGCCGCGCCGACCGGCTGCTGCGCTCAAGGTGCTCGCCGGAATTGCGGATGCCCCACGCAATGGCGCGAACGCCTGCCAGGCGGGCGGCCAGGCCGCCAATCAGGTCGGCGTGATACATCCAGGTTTGAACGGCATCGGGACGGTTCGTGGCGATCAGGCGGCGCAGCGCCAGGAAGCCGCCCAGGCTGACGCGCCCACGCTTCATGCCCAGGGCATGCACCGCAACGCCCGCCGCGCGCAGGCGCTCGCCATACAAACCTTCATCGGTTAGCGACACGACCATGTGCTCGACGTCGGCGTCCGGCCAGGTCGCCAGGCGCGTCAGCACCGATTCGGCGCCGCCCTGGCCCAGCCCCGTGATGACATGCAGAATGCGCAGCGGCCGGGTGCTCATCGCCCCTCCCGCACCGCTTCGAACAGTTCATCCCATTCGGTCAGCACGCTGGACAGCGCATAACGCTGGCGCACGGCCGCGGCGCCGCGCGCACCCAACTGCTCGCGCAGCGACACGTCGCCCATCAAACGATGCAGGGCATCGGTCATCGCGACCCGGTCGCCCGCCGGCACCAGCAGCGCGTCCTGGCCGTCCCGCGTCATCTCGCGCGGACCACTGGGGCAATCGAACGCCACGCAGGGCAAGCCCAGCGACATCGCTTCCAGCAACACATTGGGAAAGCCCTCGACCAGCGAACTGAGCACGAAGGCCTGGCCGCGCGCCAGTTCTTCCCACGGCGCTTCGGTGCGCCCCGGCAAACTGACGCGCGACTGCAGGCGCAGACGCGCCACCTGCTGCTGCAGCGCCTCGCGCTCGGGGCCTTCGCCCCAGATGCGCAGGTTCCAGTCGGGAAATTCCGGCGCAAGCTGCGCAAAGATGTCGATCAGAAGGTCGAACTGCTTGTCCGGCACCAGCCGCCCCATCGCGATCAGCTCGCGCGGGCCGGCCTCGTGACGCTGCTGCACCAGCGGCGCATCCAGCAGCGGCGCGGGCAGTGGATTCGGGATGACGGCCAGGCGCCGGATGCCGGGCACCTGGCGCGCGAACGGACCGGCGGTGTCTTCGGCCTGCACCGTCACCATGTCGGCGCGCGGGTACAGCACGCGGCGCAGCTTGCGCCAGACGGTTCCCGTGGTGGTTTCAGCGACCGGATTGGTGCGCTCGCAGACGATGAGCGGCACGTTCAGGCCGCGCGTGGCCAGAATGGCGGCCACGTTGACGTTGGTCAGGAAGGACACCACCACGTCGGGCCGCGAATCGCGAATGTGCTTGCGCAGGGCCAGCAGCCGCTTGAAGGCCGCCATCCCGCCCGACACCCGGGTGCCGGCCAGATCGGCCAGCCACGACAGCTGGACCTTGTCCGACAGGGGATAAAAGCAGGTGCCCTTGGACGAGTAGGTGGGCGTCAGGATGACGGTGTCGCCGCGCTCTGACCATGCGTTGACCAGGGTCGCCGCGACGCGTTCCGCGCCGCCGGCGTGCATGGAGCTGACCAGCATCAGTATTTTCATTCGTCAACGGTCCTCAATCGGTCCCCCTTGGTCCATTCCCGCGCGGTAGCGGTCCAGCCAGGCCTGCATCATCAGCACGCCCCACAGATGGCTGTCCCAATTGCGATGCCCCGACGTGTGTTCACGCCATTTGCGCAGGATGGGTTCGGGTTCGAACCAGCCCTCCTGACGCAGGCGTGCCGGATCCAGCAACGCATCGGCCCATTCGCGCAACGGACCGCGCAGCCACGCGGCCAGCGGCACGGCGAAACCGCGCTTGGGGCGGTCGACCAGCGCCTGCGGCACGTGGCGATGCAGCACCTGCCGCAGCAGCCACTTGCCGGTGTTGCCGCGCACCTTGTACTGGTGCGGCAGGCTCCAGGCGAACTCATAGACACGGTGGTCGATCAGCGGCACGCGGGTTTCCAGGCTGACGGCCATTGCGGCGCGGTCCACCTTGACCAGGATGTCGTCGGGCAGGTAGGTCACCGTGTCGAGCTTCATCATCGACTCGAAGAACGATCCCTGCATGGCGCGTTCGAACACCGACTGGGGTTCCACGCCGCCCTTCACGACGCTGGCCGGGTCCGGCCAGTACGACACGAACCCGCGGTAGAACTCGCCGCGCGTATCAGCGCGCAGCAGTTCGCCCAGCTTGCCGACCTTGCCGCGCCATGCGCCGCGGCCGGGCAGATGGGTGGACGCGCTGAGCATCGCGCCGGCCGGCTTGCGCAGCAGCCCGGGCACGCGCTCGAACTGGCGCCACCAGTTGTCCACGCGGAAGTAGCGCGAATAGCCGCCGAACAGTTCGTCGCCGCCGTCGCCCGACAAGGCCACCGTCACGTGCTGGCGCGCCATGCGCGTGACCAGCGACGTGGGGATCTGCGACGAGTCGGCAAAGGGTTCGTCGTACATGTCGGCCAGCGTGGGCACGACCGCCAGCGCGTCGTCCGCGGTGACGTAGAGTTCCGTGTGATCGGTGCCCAGGTGCGTGGCCACGGCCTTGGCGTGCTGCGCCTCGTCGTAGCCCTTCTCGTGAAAACCGATGGCAAACGTGCGCACCGGCTGCGAGCTTTGCGCCTGCATCAGCGCCACGATGGTCGACGAATCGATGCCGCCGGACAGGAACGCGCCCAGGCTGACGTCGGACAGCATCTGGCCGCCCACGGCTTTGGACAGCACCTTTTCCAGCGCGTCGGTGGCTTGTGCATCAGAGTCGAACGAGAGCCGGGCGTTTGACGCCGCATCCGCGGCCTCGCGCGCGGACCAGTACACCCGCGGCTCCGGCATGCGGCGGTTGCGCGCGTCGTCGGCCGAGAATTCGATCCACGTGCCGGGCGGCAGCTTGGCGATGCCTTCGTAGATGGATTGCGGCGCGGGAATGTAGTTGTGCCGCATGAACGACGCCAGCGCGTTGCGGTTCAGGTTGCGCCCAAAGCCCGGAATCGGCATCAGGCCTTTGAGTTCCGACGCAAACACCAGCTCCGAATTGGAATAGCCGTAGTACAGCGGCTTCTCGCCCATGCGATCGCGCGCCAGCACGAGCTTGCGCGAGGCCTTGTCCCACAACGCGATGGCGAACATGCCGACCGAGGCTTGCAGCGTGGCCTCGATGCCCAGCGCGGTAAAGCCGGCAAGGAGCGTCTCGGTGTCCGAATGCCCGCGCCACGCCGGCGCCAGCGCCGATTCCTCGAGCTGCTTGCGGATGTCCAGGTGGTTGTAGACCTCGCCGTTGAACACCATGACGTAGCGGCCGCAGGCGGACGTCATCGGCTGATGGCCCGCTTCGGTCAGGTCCAGGATCGCCAGGCGCACGTGCGCCAGCGCGATTCCCGCGTCGGCGTCTTCCCAGAATCCATTGCTGTCCGGTCCGCGGTGGCGGATGCGGCGGCAGCTATCGGCCAGCACCTGCGCCTTGTTCCCCAGGGGACCCCAAATTCCGACTATTCCACACATGATGTTGTTCTCGTGTTCACCGTGGCAACGGCGCGCGCGGGGCCCTAGCGGCCCGACGCCCGCACGCCGTCAAAAAGTTCCTGCCATTTCTGCAGCACGCGCACGGCCGAGAATCGGTCGCGCACGTCGGTGGCCGCCCGCGCCATGCGCGCGCGGCCCTTGTCATCGGCCATGACCGCGTCCAGCGCCTTGCACAGCGCCGGCACGTCGCCATTGGGCCGCACCAGCACGCCGTCGATGCCTTCGCGCACGATCTCGCGCGGGCCGGTATCGCAATCGAACGACACGGCCGCCAGGCCGCTGGCCATGGATTCGAGCAGGGTATTGGACAATCCTTCGAAGCGCGAGGTCAGTACATAAAGATCGGCGCTGTCGTACCAGTCGCCCACATTGCCGGCGCGTCCCGGCATCGAGACGCGCGATGCCAGGCCGGCCTCGCGCACCTGCGCTTCGAGCGCCTGGCGTTCGCTGCCTTCGCCCAGAATAACCAAGTCCCAGCCGGGATGCGACGGCGCCAGGTGCGCAAAGGCCTGGATCAGCAGATCAAAACCCTTGTCGCCATGCAGCCGGCCGACCGCCAGCAGACGCTTGCGGCCGTCTTGCGGCGCCGGCGTCAGGATGGGCTCGGCGCGCGGCAACGGAAAGTGGACGGGATTGGGAATGACCGCGAGCCGCGAGCCCGGCACATGCTGTTCGAGCCAGTCGGCGGTGCCGCGGGTCAAGGCGACGACGCGCGCGGCACGCGGATAGGTCAACCGGCGCAGCCGCTGCCAGAAACCCGACAGGGTCTGCGACGGCGGATGGGTGTGTTCCGTGGCGATGACGCGGCAGTTCAGTCCCGCGCAGGCCAGCACGGACAGCACGGACGCCGTGGTCATCATGCCCAGCACGATGTCGGGCCGGAACGATTTGACGACGCGGCGCAGCGCGCGCACGCGCTGCAGGTTGCTGAGGATGCCGCGCAGCCCGCCGCCCTCGCCCGCCGTGTGCAGGACTTCGCGCCGGACCTTGGGATGCAGCGCATAGACGTCGCCGTCGGCGCTGGCCTGCGTGACCACCATGACCTCGCTGCCTTCGGCCGCCCAATGGGCGCTGAGGTCCGCGGCGACGCGCTCAGCGCCCCCGCCATGCAGGGAATGGATGAACAGCAACACGCGCGCCGGACGGGCGGAGTCGGCAACGGACATTCAATCGGTCCCCTTGGGTTCAGCCTTGCGCATCGCCACCACCAGGTAGCATGCGAAGGACAGCACATACATGAGGCTGGTGGCCAGCATGATGCCGGCCGCGCCCATGCGGGGCGCGAGCACGGTGTTCAGCACGGCCTTCAGCGCAAAATTGGCGACCGCAATGGCGGCCATGATGCGATATCGGTTCTGGCTGGCCAGCAGTTGCACCAGGATCAGCACGCCGAAGTAGAACGGCAGTTGCAGCAGCCCCCAGCGCAGCACGTGCGCGACGGCTTCGGTGTTTTCCGCGGTGAACGCGCCGCGCTGGAACAGCACCGACACGCCCCACGGCGCCAGCACCCAGCCCAGCGCCACGGCGGCGGCGCCCGCCACCACCATCAGCAGCGACCACTTGAGCGCCATGCTGCGCGCGCGCGCCGTATCACCGCGGGCCTGCACGTCGGCCAGCACGGGCAGCGCGGCACGGCCCACCGACACTGCCCCGATGCCCAGCAGCAAGGACAGCAGCCGGCTTGCGTAGCCCAGCGTGGCGTTGGCATTGGCGCCCAGGTTGGCGGCGGCATATTGGTCCAGCGGGCCCACGAAGCTCATGGCGACCTGGCCGATCAGCATCACGCCGGCCGCGCTCATCAGCTCGGGCCAGTGCGGCGACTTCAGCGACAGGCGCGGCGCGCCCCAGAAACCGCCGTCGGCGCGCGCGGCCAGCCAGGCCAGCCAGACAGTCTGAATCGCGTAGCCGACGAGCGTGCCCCACAGCAGGGGTCCGACGCCCTCGGCGCTGACGGCCAGCATGACCCAAGCCAGCGTCGCCACGGCAGGCACGCTGTCCAGCAGCGTGTTGACGTGACGTTCCTGTGCGCGCAGCCGCGCGGCGCTGATGCCCGCGATCAGCAGCAGGGCCGACACGGGCGCGAAGGCGATAAGCAGGTCGCCCGTCATGGCGCGAACTTGCGCCGACAGGCCCTGCCCCAGCCGATCCACCACATATGGCCAGGCAAACCACGTCAGCAAAGCGAGGGCGACGCCGGCGGCGGCGACCCAGCCCTGAAGCTCGCGGATGAAGAGTTCTTTCTCGGCCCCGCCCGTGCGCGCCAGGCGCACCAGCACCGGGATCAGCACCACCGACAGCACGCCCACGATCGTGACCGGCAGCCAGGTGCCCATCGTCATCGTGAACTGGTAGGCGTCGACGGCGTCGCTGACGCCGTAGCGGTACGCCACCGCCATCTCCTTGATGGCGCCGGCGGCCTTGCCCAGCAGCAGAAACACCGCCACCCGGAACGCGCCCTTGAAGATGCGCTGATGATCCGGGTGGATGTTGCCGAGTTTTCGGACGAGTGCTTTCAACGCAGGAATTGCGTGTACCAGGGCATGGCGACTTCCAGGCCTTGCAGCACCGTGTGCGTGGGCGCGTAGCCCAGCAGGCGGCTGGCCTTGCCGATGTCGGCCTGCGAATGGCGCACATCGCCCGCGCGGAAGTCACCGTAAACCGGCTGCTTGCCGTAGTCCACGCCCTGGTTGCCCAGGGCCTGCACCAGGAAGCTGAACAGCTGGTTCAGCGTGCTGCGGCCGCTGACGGCCACGTTGTAGACCTGGTTGCGGGCTTCGGGCGCGGCCAGCGCGCCCAGGATGTTGGCCTGCACCGCGTTTTCCACAAAGCAGAAGTCGCGGCTGGTCTCGCCGTCGCCATTGATGGTGACGTCCTTGCCCTGGATCATCGCGGCGGTCCACTTCGGAATCACGGCGGCGTAGGCGCCGTCCGGATCCTGCCGCTTGCCGAACACGTTGAAGTAGCGCAGGCCTACCGTCTCGAAGCCATACGAACGCGCAAAGACGTCGGCGTACAGTTCGTTGACGTACTTGGTCACGGCGTACGGCGACAGCGGCTTGCCGATGTTTTCCTCGACCTTGGGCAGCGCGGGATGATCGCCGTAGGTGGAGCTGGACGCCGCATAGACGAACGACTTCACCTTGGCGTCGCGCGCCGCCACCAGCATGTTCAGGAAACCGCCGATGTTGACGTCGTTGGTCGTGATGGGGTCGTTGAGCGAGCGCGGCACCGAACCCAGCGCGGCCTGGTGCAGCACATAGTCCACGCCTTCGGCCGCGCGGCGGCAGGCGTCCAGGTCACGGATGTCGCCTTCGATGAAGGTGAAGCGCGACCATTGCTCCGGCGACACGGACGCCTGGACTTCGTCCAGGTTGCGCTGGTGACCGGTGGCGAAGTTGTCCAGGCCGGTGACGGACTGGCCGAGCTTGAGCAGGGTTTCCAGCAGGTTCGAACCGATGAAGCCGGCGCAGCCGGTCACCAGCCACTTGCGCGGCGAGGCGGCCAGTTCCTGGGTGACAGTTTCGAATCGTGTGGTCATGGCGAAATCCTTTTACAGACGCAGGTCGGATTCAGCGGGCGACAGCACGTACTTCAGGTCGTACAGGATATGTTGCGGCTTGCCGAGCTTGCGGATGCCTTCGGCGCCCATGTCCTTGAACTGGTTGTGCGCCACGGCCAGGATCACGGCGTCATACTTGCCTTCCTCGGGCTTGGCCACCGGGGTCAGGCCGTACTCGTGCATGGCTTCTTCGGTGTCGACCCACGGATCGTAGATGTCCACGTCGACGTTGTAGTCGCCCAGTTCGCGAACGATGTCCACGATGCGCGTGTTGCGCAGGTCGGGGCAGTTTTCCTTGAACGCCAGGCCCATCACCAGCACGCGGGCGCCTTGCACGTGGATGCGGCGCTTGGTCATGCACTTGACCAGCTGCGACACCACGTAGCTGCCCATGGAGTCATTCAAGCGGCGACCCGCCAGGATGATCTCGGGGTGGTAGCCGATGGATTGCGCCTTGTGGGTCAGGTAGTAGGGGTCCACGCCAATGCAGTGGCCGCCGACCAGGCCCGGACGGAACGGCAGGAAGTTCCATTTGGTACCAGCGGCCTGCAGCACGGCTTCGGTGTCGATGCCCATCTTGTTGAAGATCAGGGCCAGTTCGTTGATCAGCGCGATGTTCACGTCGCGCTGCGTGTTTTCGATCACCTTGGCGGCTTCGGCCACACGGATGCTGGACGCCTTGTGCGTGCCGGCGGTGATGATTTCCTTGTACAGCTGGTCGACCAGGGTGGCGACTTCCGGGGTGGAGCCGGAGGTGACCTTCTTGATCGTGCTGACGCGGTGTTCCTTGTCGCCCGGGTTGATGCGCTCGGGGCTGTAGCCGGCGAAGAAGTCGACGTTGTACTTCAGGCCAGACACGCGCTCCAGGACGGGCACGCAGTCTTCTTCGGTGGCGCCGGGGTAGACGGTGGATTCATAGATGACGATGTCGCCGCGCTTGAGCACCGCGCCGATCGTTTCGCTGGCCTTGACCAGCGGGGTCAGGTCCGGCTGCTTGTACTCGTCGATGGGGGTGGGCACGGTCACGATGAACACGTTGGCCTCGCCCAGTTCGGCGCGTTCGGCGGTGTAGCTCAACTGGCTGGCCTCGGCCAGCTCGGCGTCGCTGACTTCCAGCGTATGGTCGTGGCCCGCCTTCAGCGCGTCGATACGGCGCGTGTTGATGTCAAAGCCAATGACCGGGCGCTTCTTGCCGAACTCAACGGCCAGGGGCAGACCGACGTAGCCAAGGCCGACGACAGCGAGTTTCACATCCTGGATTCGCAACATAACTCTCCCTTCACCGTAGAACGTTTACGGCATTTTAAAGATGGTCTGGTGATGGATACCGAGCCCCCGGCGGCGATCGCCGGGGCACTCGAACTATTCGGTGGTTCGCAGCACGGACGGCAACAACAGCCAGCCCGGGCGGCGCCAGGAGACCAGGCGTGCATACAGCCAGATATAGACGCTGGCAAAGACAACCAGACTGGCGCTCAGGGCCCAGGCGTTGTCCCACCAGATCGTGGCCGGCACCAGCCCGATCAGCGCCAGCACCCACATGTATGGGGACGCCAGCGCATTGCAAAGCGCGGGGACGGCATGGCGCCGGCCGCGGCTGAAGGTCACCCGGACCAGACGGCGGAACACGAGCTGGTGCAGGTGCAGCGCATCGGGCTGGTCAACCGGCACGCCGCGTTTGAAGCGGCGCCGCCAGATCGAGAAACCGGTTTCGAATACGGGGTAGAACAGGACCGCCAGGGCGTAGAACGGCGACACGGACGGGTTGCGCACGACCAGCAGCACGGCCAGTTCGGCCAGCATGAATCCCAGGAAGTACGCGCCGCCATCGCCCAGGAACACGCGTCCGAACGGGAAGTTCCACACCAGGAAGCCCAAGGTCGCCGACGCCAGCGCCGCGGCCACCAGGAAGATCGGCACGTCGCCGACCTGCAGGGCAACGAGGCTGATCGAGACCGCCATCAACGTGGCGACCATGCCGGCCAGGCCGTTCATGCCGTCAACGATATTCAGCGCATGGGTACAGCCACCCACCGCGAACATGGTGAACAGCAGCGACACGGGCCAGTACGACAGCACGTAATCCACAGGCGCCATGCCGACGCGGCTGACGCCGCCCAGCAGCCACCACGCGATGGCTGCAGATAGAAAAGCAGCCAGCAAACGCTTGCTGGCGCCGATGTCCTTGGTAATGTCTTCAAGCAGGCCGGCCACGAAAACGGGCAACGCCGCGACGAAGAGCGCGGGCCACAGCCAGGTCAGGGTCATGTTGCTGGGTCCGAGGACCAGCAGGCCAGCCAGCGTACCGGCAAGCACCGCCAGACCGCCGACGCGGGGCGTCGCGCGGGAGTGATTGGCTTGGGGCTTGTTGAGGTCGCTATCGCCGGTGAAAGCGCCATGCCAGCGCTCGGACGCCACGATGAGTCCCCCCACCATGAACGCGACCACGCATATATACAGCCAGGTCACTGGATCACCTCTGGTTGGTCTATCGAGACAGGCCCGCCATTATCGGAGGCAGGTGTAACGCCCATATATGGGAGGGATAAGGAAGTGCAATTCCGAGGCACAGAACGTAACGCGCGCAGGCGGGTTATCCGTCCGCCGCGCATGTGACTGGAACGCGCTGGCGCGCGAGCGCCTGGCAGTGCTGGTTTCATGTGGGGGATTGTAGAGCGTTCCGCCTCTGGGCACGCGAAATATGCAAGGGAAAACGCGAAGGCCCCGAGGCCCCGCGCGGCGTTGCGCTGCGCGGTTTTTTGCCGACATCGCTTACAAATAGGGACGCAACGATCCGGGACAAAAAAAAGCCCGAGATCGTGAGATCTCGGGCTAAATCCACCAAAGGAGGAGGGTGGAGGAGACAACCGTGGCATGTTGGGAGCGGGGACTTCAGCTCGCTGCGCTTCCGGGGTTTTCACCGCGCCGTCTGCGTTTCAACATCCAATGACTGAATAGTACCTACGTTTTTTGTGCGTTGCAAGATTTTTTTTGATCTATTTTCAGAGGCGTTTGCGACGTTGCTTTTTTGCTGCAAGATTCGCGGCGCCCCTCTGGAAACCCGCACCAGGCAATGCCCTGACCAAAAACGGGGTTTTTGCCGAAGGGGTTTTCCCCTTTCGGACTAACCCTGAACAATAGCGGGTATTCCCACCCTGGCCGCCGCACCAAAATGGTGCTTCACGCACCACGAGGCGGCCAAATTTGCGCATTGCAACATTTTTATCAGATGCGGTTTCAAGTGGCCGGTCAGATCCAATAGGCGGTGATCGTCATCACCTTGGACATGGCGCGCATGGCCACTTTTACGGGTGCAGGGAGCGGCACGCCCCCGGCCTGCTCTGCGCTGGCGCGGTGCTGGGCCTCGTCGTCCTTCATCTTTTGCACGATCTGGCGCGAGCGTTCGTCCTGCACCGGCAAGGTGCGCAGGTGCTCGTCGAGATGGGCTTCGACCTGCTTTTCGGTTTCGGCCATGAAGCCCAGATTGCGCGGCACGCCGGCCACGCTGGCCATGACGCCCAGGGCGAACGAGCCCGCGTACCAGACCGGATTGAGCAGGCTGGGCCGGCTGCCCAATTCGTTCAGGCGCTCGTTGCACCACACCAGATGGTCGACTTCTTCGGTGGCGGCATTCAGCAGCAGCGCGCGCGGGCCGGGTTCCTTGCAGACCGACGCCTGGCCGCGGTACAGCGCCTGGGCGCAGACCTCGCCGACGTGGTTGACGCGCATGAGGCCCGCCGCGTGGCGTTTTTCTTGCACGGACAGGGTTTGCGGCGATTCCTGGGCGGTTGCGGGATAGGCGCGGCCGGCGCTGGCGTTGCCCGAAAGCACCCGCAGCGCACGGTCGGTTTCGGCCAGCAGGGCATCCAGGGGACCGTGGCGGCGGCGCAGGGAAACGGGGCCGGATTTGGACAACGTGGTGGACATGGCAACTCCTAGGCAAAGCGGACGCCCTGCACCCCTGATGCGGGGTGGGGTTCTCCTGCCCGGGATTGTACGCAACGGGTATCATCAGCCATTGACTGCGCTCAAGCTCAAGGACTCACTGAAATGGAATGCACGATCGACTGGGGCGGCCCGAGCGGCATGCTCTTTACCGCCAGCACGGGCAGCGGCCACGTGGCCGTGATGGACGGCGCCGTGGATGGCGGCGGCCACAACCTGGCGCCCCGCCCCATGGAAATGCTGCTGGCCGGCACGGGCGGCTGCACAGCCTATGACGTGGTGCTGATCCTCAAGCGCGGCCGCCACGCGGTCTCGGGCTGCAGCGTCAAGCTGCAGGCCGAGCGCGCCGGCACCGACCCCAAGGTCTTCACGAAGATTCACTTCGCGTTCACCGTCACCGGCGCCAACCTGCCGCGCGCGGCCGTCGAACGCGCCGTGCAACTTTCCCACGAGAAATACTGCTCGGCGTCGGCCATGCTGGAAAAGACCGCCGAAATGACGTTCTCCGTCGACATCGTCGACACGCAGGAAGCTGCCGCTACCGCCTGAGCCGCTCGCGCGGCCGTGGTGTAATTCGGCATTCACCATATATAGGCGCCGCCGCGGCACGTCCGCGGCGGCGCGCTTGCTTCCCGACCCGGGACCGCAGGCACAAGGATCGTCATGAAACAATACCTGGACCTCGTTCAATCCATCCTCGACACCGGCTCGTGGCAGGAAAACCGGACCGGCATCCGCACCCTCAGCATGCCGGGCGCCTCGCTGCGCTTTGACCTGCAGCAGGGCTTTCCCGCCGTCACCACCAAAAAGCTGGCGTTCAAGTCGGCCATTGGCGAAATGGTGGGTTTCCTGCGCGCCTCGCGCAGCGCGGCAGAATTCCGGGAACTCGGCTGCAAGGTCTGGGACCAGAACGCCAACGAGAACGCGCAGTGGCTGGCCAACCCCTACCGCGAAGGTCCTGACGATCTGGGACCGGTCTACGGCGTGCAGTGGCGCCAATGGCCGGCCTACAAGATGCTGGACGCCAGCCGCCCCGCGCAGATCGAAGACGCGCTGTCGCGCGGGTACGCCAAGGTGGCCGACCTTGAAGAAGGCGGCGTGCCGAAGGTGCTGCTGTACAAGGCGGTCGACCAGCTGCGGCAATGTCTGGACACCATTCACGAACGCCCGGGCGACCGGCGCATCCTGTTCCACGGCTGGAACTGGGCGCAGATCGAGGAAATGGCGCTGCCGCCTTGCCACCTGCTTTATCAGTTCCTGCCCAACGCAACGACGCGCGAGATCTCGCTGTGCCTGTACATCCGGTCCAATGACGTGGGCCTGGGCACGCCGTTCAACCTGACGGAAGGCGCGGCGCTGCTGCACCTGGTCGGGCGCCTGACCGGCTACACCCCGCGCTGGTTCACCTACTTCATCGGCGATGCGCATATCTATGAGAATCACCTGCCGATGCTGCGCGAGCAACTGACGCGAACGCCGTATGAATCGCCACGCCTCGTGCTGTCGGACCGCATTCCCGATTTCGCCGTGACCGGCCGCTACGAACCCGAGTGGCTCGAGAAGGTCGAACCCGGCGACTTTTCGTTGTCGGGCTACACGCACCACGCGCCCCTGACGGCCGCGATGGCCGTCTGACCCTTGCGCCGGCAGCGCCGGCGACCGCCTTTCAGGTCATATCAGCAACACGCCGGACGCCCGTCCGGCGTCCGATTCCTTGCACGCCCCGCAGCAGGTGAAGATTGGTGAGCTTCTGGAAGCGCGATTTCGGTATAACCCATCCCTTAGCCACGGACGCGCGTCCAGCATGCCGCGCGCCCCGTTGCTTTCGACCGGCCCTTCGGGCGCGCCATGCCGAGCGCCCGAACCGCGCCGACCGCTGGCGTTGCCGCGCCCAATTCCCCATCCCTATAAATAGAGTGTGAGAAAAGCCAGCGACGCGAGCAGGATTCTCCTTGCGACCGGACTGCAACTGTTGACTACCAATTGAATTGAAAATCGTGCCCCGCGCCGCGGCTGTATGCGCTTAGGACAGGACCCCACAAATGCTCGTTGGAACTTATAACCCTTCGCTCGTCCTCGTATCCTTAGGGGTCGCCATCCTGGCGTCGTATACGGCGTTGGGCATGGCCAACCGCGTGAAGGCGTCGAGCGGGCTGCCCGCCGCGAAATTCTGGCTGGCGGGCGGCGCGTTCGCGATGGGCATCGGCATCTGGTCGATGCACTTCGTGGGCATGCTGGCATTCAGCCTGCCCATCCCCATGGGCTACGACCTGCCCCTGACCGTGCTGTCCCTGGCCATCGCAATCGGATGCTCGGCCTTCGCGCTGTGGATGGTCTGCAAGGACGAACTGCCGTGGGGCCGGCTGGCCGCGGGCGCGCTGCTGATGGGTTCCGGCATCGCGGCGATGCACTACATCGGCATGGCCGCCATGCGCATGTCGCCGGGCATCGACTACGACCCGACGTGGTTCGCGCTGTCCGTGGCGATCGCGATCGCCGCGTCCGGTGCAGCCCTGTGGATCACTTACCGGCTGCGTCAGGACGCGCCGCGCGTCGCGCTGTCGCGCCCCTTGGCCGCCGGAGTCATGGGCCTGGCGATCGTGGGCATGCACTACACGGGCATGGAAGCCGCGAGCTTTCCGGCGGGCAGCATCTGCATGGCGGCCGATGAAGGCATTTCTGCCGGCTGGCTGGCCATCGCCGTGACCGCGGTCACGCTGAGCGTGCTGGCGATCGCGCTGGTGGTGGCCGTGCTGGACAACCGGCTTGAGGCGCGCACGTCGGCGCTGGCCTCGTCGCTGGCCGAAGCCAACGAAGAGCTGGTGCAACTGGCGCTGCACGACACGCTGACCAAATTGCCCAACCGCATCCTGCTGGAAGACCGGATGGAGCAGGCCATCGAAAGCGCCAGCCGCCGCCGAGGCCATTTCGCGGTGCTGTTCTTTGACCTGGACGGTTTCAAGGCGGTCAACGACGCGTACGGACACCACACCGGCGACGCGCTGCTGATCGATCTGGCGCAGCGCATCCGCCTGGCCTTGCGCACGCAGGACACGGTCGCGCGCCTGGGCGGCGACGAGTTCATCGTGCTGAGCGAGGTGATCGAACCCACTGACGCCGCGAACGTCGCGGATCGGCTGATCGACGCCATCGCACGCCCCGTCACGGTCTACGGCCACGAAGTGCTGGTGACGTCCAGCGTGGGCATTGCGGTCTATCCGAACGACGGCCAGGACACCCACGCCCTGCTGACCAATGCGGACGCGGCGATGTACCACGCCAAGCGGCTGGGCGGCACGGGCTACAGCTTCTTCGAACCGTCCATGAACGCCGATGCCCACGAGCAGATCGAGCTGCTGCACGACCTGCGGCTGGCGCAGGAGCGCGGCCAGTTCGTCCTGCATTACCAGCCCAAGTACGAAGCGCCGGCCGGCCCCATCATGGGCGCCGAGGCGCTACTGCGCTGGAACCACCCGACGCGCGGCCTGGTCGGCCCGGACCAGTTCATTCCCACGGCAGAAAAAACGGGCCTGATCCTGTCGATCGGCGAATGGGTCATCAACGAAGCCTGCCGCCAGATGCGCGAATGGATCGACGTCGGCCAGGGCCACTGGACCATCGCCGTCAACATCTCGGCGCTGCAGTTCTCACATGCCAACCTGGTCGAGACGGTGCGCTCGGCATTGGCGAAGCATGGCGTCCCGCCCGCCTGCCTGACGATCGAAGTGACCGAATCGATCGCCATGCGCGACGCGGAAGCCAGCCTGACGGTGCTCAAGCGCCTGTCCGATCTGGGCGTCACGATCTCCATCGACGATTTCGGCACCGGCTATTCCAGCCTGCTTTATCTCAAGCGGCTGCCCGCGACCGAACTCAAGATCGACCGCGGCTTCGTGAACCAGCTGGACAACGACAACGAAGATGCGGCCATCGTCTCGGCCATCGTGGCGCTGGCGCAGCAGCTCAACCTGCGCATCGTGGCCGAAGGCGTCGAGACCGCGGCGCAGCAGAAGTTCCTGACCGGACTGGGCTGCGACTCGCTGCAGGGCTTTCTGCTGGGCAAGCCCATGCCGGCCACCGAGTTCCTGGAACACGCGGCGACCTGACGGGCGGGCCCCCGCAATTTGCTACGCTTACGGGGTCGTTCCGGCTCAACCCTTACCGTTGCAAGCACGCATGCCCGCCAGTCTTACCCTGATCGTCGCCTATTCCACCAACCGCGCCATCGGCCGCGACAACGCCCTGCCCTGGAAACTGCCGGGCGATCTGGCCCATTTCAAGCGCAGCACGCTGGGCCACCCCATCATCATGGGCCGCAAGACGTGGGACTCGCTGGGCCGTCCCCTGCCCGGCCGCAGCA
This sequence comes from Achromobacter sp. ACM05, assembly GCF_019218915.1. Classification (NCBI taxonomy): domain Bacteria; kingdom Pseudomonadati; phylum Pseudomonadota; class Betaproteobacteria; order Burkholderiales; family Alcaligenaceae; genus Achromobacter; species Achromobacter sp. ACM05. The sequence goes on along the minus strand of NZ_JAHUWQ010000001.1, from coordinate 1,688,046 downwards.
ACATCGTCATCAGCCGCAATCCCGATTTCAGCGCCGCCGGCGCCATCCTGGCGCCCACGCTGGAAGCCGCGGTGGCCGCCTGCGGCGACATCGACGAAGCCTTCGTGATCGGCGGCGCGCAGATCTACGCGCAGGCCCTGCCGCTGGCCCGGCGCGTGCTGGCCACCGAGGTCCATGCCGACGTCGACGGCGACGCGTTCTTTCCGCTGCTGCCGTCTTTCCAGTGGAAGGAAACAGCGCGCGAGAAGCAGCCTGCCGAAAACGGCTACGACTACGATTTCGTCACGTACGAACGCGCGTGAGGATTCAGGCGTGACGCATCGAAGTTGATGCATCGGCACTGACGCATCGCCCCGAACGCATCGAGCCGAACTACGCCGCCCCCGCGTTGCGCATGAACCGCCACAGCGCGGGCGCCGCCGAGTACGCCACGTTGAAGCGCACCCACGCCGTGTCGGCCTCGTCCGCTTCGAAGTACGAACCGGGCGCCAGCCAGATGCCGTCCTTGAGCGCCAGCTCCGCCAGGCCATTGGCGCCCCGTTCGCGCCACTGCCCGGCCACCTTCGCCCACAGGAACAGGCCGCCCTGCGGCTTTCCATACACTTCGAATCCGTGCTGGCGCATCTGCTCGGCGACCTCGGTATGCGCCTCGGCCAGCCGCTCGCGGGTGCGCGCGATGTGGGCGCGGTAGCGGCCCTCGCGGATGACCTGGTGCACGATGCGCTCCATGATCTCGGGCGTCGTCAGGCCCACCGCCATCTTGGTGCGCGCGATGTCGCGCACCAGATCGCGATGCGCCACCACGTAGCCCACCCGTACCGACGGGCTGATGACCTTGGAATAGCCGCCCAGGTAGACGACGCGGCGCGCGCCGTCCAGCGCGGCCAGCATCGGCGTCACGCCCGGCGCCAGTTCGCGCGAGATGTCGTCTTCCACCACCCACAACCCATGCCGCTCCGCCGCCTGCAGGATGCGGAAGGCGTTGGCCATGGTGATGCTGGCGCCCGAGGGATTCTGCAGCGCCGTATTGATGAAAAGCGCGCGCGGCCGGTGCTGGGCGGCCACGCGCTCCAGCGCGTCGCAGTCCAGGCCGTCGACCGTGCGCGGCACCGCGATCACGCGCAGACCGGCCAGGCGCAGCATCTGCAGGAGATTCGCGTAGGCCGGCTGCTCGACGACCACCGTGTCGCCCGGCCGCAGCAGCGTGCGGATCACCGTGTCCAGCCCGTGGGTCACCCCCTGCGTCAGCAGCACCTGCGACGCCTCGACTTCCATGCCCTGCGCGCTCAGACTTGCCGCGATGGTCTCGCGCAGCGGCGCGTAGCCGTAGGGATGGCCGTAGTTGGCGATCCGCATCGCGGGCACGCGCCCCATATGGCGCAGCGCCAGGTGCAGCCCTTCTTCGTTCAGCCATTCGCCGGGCAGCCAGCCGCAGCCCGATTTGATGGGGATGGAGTGGTCGGCAAAGATGTCCGACAGCAGCCAGCCCGCGTTCAGCCGCGGCGGTTCCCAGGACAGGGGTTCGACCCGGCGGGCGGGCGCGTCGGGCGACGCCACCCGGTAGCCCGCGCCGGGACGCGCCGCCAGCCAGCCCTGCGACACCAGCCGGCTGTAGGCGCTGGCCACGGTGAAAGTGCTGACGCCGTACTGGCGCGCAAACTCGCGGACCGAGGGTAGGGACATACCCGGACGCAGGGTCTGCGCCTCGACGGCGCGCAGAATGGCCGCGACGAGCTGTTCGACGAGGGTGGGCGCGGCCCCGCGGCCGCGGACGGGTTGAAAGTCGATCACGGGCTAACTGTACAGTTGCAACGCTCTCGACTATACAGTTAGCGGCAAATGCGCGGATTGTATATTTTCATTCCCTGCGGGACGTTCCAGAATCGTCCGAATCCCGCTGCCCGCGCGCGTTTCGCGGCGGCCGCGGTTATCCCCCTTCTGGAGTCACCATGAGCGCCCCCGCCCAGTTGCCCGACCTGTCCCATCTCTGGATGCCCTTTACGGCCAACAAGCAGTTCAAGGCCCAACCGCGCATGCTGGCCAAGGCCAAGGGCATGTACTACACGTCCACGGACGGCCGCCAGATCCTGGACGGCACGGCGGGCCTGTGGTGCGTCAATGCCGGCCACGGCCGCGAAGAGATCGTCGAAGCCATCGCCCGCCAGGCCGGCGTCATGGACTACGCCCCGGGCTTCCAGCTGGGCCACCCGCTCGCCTTCGAGGCCGCCACCGCCGTCGCGGGCCTGATGCCGCAGGGGCTGGACCGTGTGTTCTTCACGAACTCGGGCTCTGAATCAGTCGACACCACGCTGAAGATCGCCCTGGCCTACCACCGCGCGCGCGGCGAAGGCCAGCGCACGCGCCTCATCGGCCGCGAGCGCGGCTATCACGGCGTGGGCTTTGGCGGCATCTCGGTGGGCGGCATCTCGGCCAACCGCAAGACGTTTTCGGGCGCCCTGCTGCCCGCCGTGGACCACCTGCCCCACACCCACAACATCGAGCAGAACGCCTACTCGAAGGGCCAGCCCGCGCGGGGCGCGCACCTGGCCGAAGAACTTGAGCGCATCATCGCCCTGCACGATGCGTCGACCATCGCCGCGGTGATCGTCGAGCCCATGGCCGGCTCCACGGGCGTGCTGATTCCGCCCAAGGGCTACCTGGAAAAGCTGCGCGAGATCACCGCCAAGCACGGCATCCTGCTGATTTTCGATGAGGTCATCACCGCGTACGGCCGTCTGGGCGCCGCCACGGCCTCCGAGTTCTTTGGCGTGACGCCGGACATCATCGCCATGGCCAAGGGCGTGAGCAACGCCGCCGTTCCCGCCGGCGCCGTCGCGGTCAAGCGCGAAGTGCACGACGCCATCGTCAACGGCCCCGCGGGCGGCATCGAGTTCTTCCACGGCTACACCTATTCGGCGCACCCGCTGGCCGCCGCCGCCATCCTGGCCACGCTGGACATCTATCGCCGCGAGGACCTCTTCGGCCGCGCCCGCAAGCTGTCGGGCGCGTTCCAGGAAGCCGCGCACAGCCTGAAGGGCGCGCCCCATGTCATCGACGTGCGCAACCTGGGCCTGGTGTCCGGCATTGAACTGGCGCCGCGCGCGGGCGCCCCCGGCGCGCGCGCCGCCGAAGTCTTCCAGCGCTGCTTCGACAGCGGCTTGATGGTGCGCTACACGGGCGACATCATCGCCGTCTCGCCGCCGCTCATCATCGACGAGGCGCAGATCGGCCAGATCTTCGAGCAGATCGGCAAGATCCTGAAAGAGGTAGCCTGATCCTCCCCCGCCGCACGCCCGCATGGCGCGCGGCGCAACAGACCCGCACATGGGCGGCCCAGGCCGCCCAACCGCATTTTTGACGAATCACCGAGCCTTGCATCCATGAAGAAGATTCCCCATTTCATCAACGGCCAACCCTACGACGGCGGCAACAGCCGCTACGCCGACGGCTTCAACCCGGCCACCGGCGAGATCTCCTCGTCGATCCCGCTGGCGTCCAACGACGACGTGGCGCTGGCCGTGGCCGCCGCCAAGGCGGCGTTTCCGGCCTGGTCCGAGACCCCGGCGCTCAAGCGCGCCCGCATCCTCTTCAACTTCAAGGCGCTGCTGGACCAGCACCAGGATGAACTGGCCGAACTGATCACGCGCGAGCACGGCAAGGTGTTCTCGGACGCCAAGGGCGAAGTGATGCGCGGCATCGAGATCGTCGAGTTCGCCTGCGGCATTCCGCAACTGCTCAAGGGTCAGTACTCCGACCAGATCGGCGGCGGCATCGACAACTGGAGCATGCGTCAGGCGCTGGGCGTCGTGGCCGGCATCACGCCGTTCAATTTCCCGATGATGGTGCCGTGCTGGATGTTCCCGGTCGCCATCGCCTGCGGCAACACCTTCGTGCTCAAGCCGTCGGAACGCGATCCGTCCGCGTCCGTGCGCCTGGCCGAACTGCTCACCGAAGCCGGCCTGCCCCCGGGCGTCTTCAACGTGGTCCACGGCGACAAGCTGGCCGTTGACGCGCTGATCTCGCACCCCGATGTCGAGGCCCTGTCCTTCGTCGGCTCCACGCCGATTGCCGAATACATCTACGCCGAAGGCACCAAGCGCGGCAAGCGCGTGCAGGCGCTGGGCGGCGCCAAGAACCACCTGGTGGTCATGCCCGATGCGGATCTGGATCAGGTGACCGATGCGCTGATGGGCGCGGCCTACGGTTCCGCGGGCGAGCGCTGCATGGCGATCTCGGTGGCCGTGGCGGTGGGCGACGTGGCCGACAAGGTCGTCGAACGCCTCACGCCGCGCGTCAAGGCGCTGATCGTCAAGGACGGCATGCAGTCGGACGCCGAGATGGGCCCGCTGGTGACCGCGCAGCACCGCAAGAAGGTGATGGGCTACATCGAGGACGGCATCGCCAGCGGCGCCGATCTGGTGGTGGACGGCCGCGACCTGAAGGTGGCAGGCAACGAGAAGGGATTCTTCCTGGGCGGCACGCTGTTCGACAACGTCAAGCCCGCCATGAACATCTACCGCGAAGAGATTTTCGGACCGGTGCTGTGCATCGTGCGCGTGCCCGACTTTGCCAGCGCGGTGGAGCTGATCAATGCGCATGAGTTCGGCAATGGCGTGGCGTGCTTCACTTCCGACGGCGGCGTGGCGCGCGCGTTTGCCCGGCAGATCAAGGTGGGGATGGTGGGCATCAACGTGCCGATCCCCGTGCCGATGGCGTGGCATTCGTTCGGCGGCTGGAAGCGCTCGCTGTTCGGCGATCATCATGCGTACGGCGAGGAAGGAATCCGTTTCTACTCGCGCTACAAGAGCGTGATGCAACGCTGGCCCGACAGCATCGCCAAGGGCGCCGAATTCACCATGCCCGTCGCTAAGTGAGCCCCCCCCCCGAGGCGCGCAGCGCCTCCCCCCCAGGGGGGCGTCGCAGCGGACCGGCGGAGCCCGGATCCGCGCGACCCCGCTCGGGGCGGTATTGCCAGGTCGTGGCGCTGTGCCTCGTACGCGGTGTCTCGAATTGAGTTGCGGGCGGTGGAGTAGCGCCTTGAAGCACTGAACTGCGCGGCGCTTCGCCGCGCCTTCCGAATATCTGTACGACAAGGGGAAACCTGATGCGCATCGGGATCGGCGGCTTTCAGCATGAGACCAATACGTTCGCGCCATCGCGCGCGGCGTGGGAGGATTTTGCGGACAAGGGTGGGGGGTGGCCGAAGCTGGTCAGCGGGCCCGCGATGTTTGAGGCAGTGGCGGGAGCCAATATCCCGGTGGCGGGATTTATCGAGGCCATGGGGCAGCATGCGTTGATTCCCACGACGTGGGCGGCGGCGAGTCCTTCGGGGCATGTGACCCGTGATGCGTTCGAGCGCATCAGCGCAATGATTCTGCAAGGGCTGTCGCAGGCGATGCCGCTGGATGGCGTGTATCTGGATCTGCACGGCGCCATGGTCACCGAGCATCTTGATGACGGTGAAGGCGAGCTGCTCAAGCGTGTGCGTGAACTGGTGGGCCCCAACGTGCCGGTCGTGGCCAGTCTGGACCTGCACGCCAACGTGACGCGCGCGATGGTGCGCCATGCCGATGCGCTGGTCTGCTACCGCACCTATCCCCACATCGACATGGCCGAAACCGGGCAGCGCGCCGCCGGCCTGCTGGCGCAGCGGCTGGGCGGCATGCCGCGGCATTACGTGGCGTTGCGCAGCCTGCCCTTTTTGATTCCCCTGTGCTGGCAGTCCACCGACATCGAGCCGGCGCGCAGCCTGTATCAGCTGGTGGGCGATCTTGAAGCGCGGGGCGCGGCCAGCGTTTCCTTTGCGACCGGGTTTCCGGCCGCGGACTTTCCCGAATGCGCGCCCACGGTCTGGGCCTACGGCATGACGCAAGCCGAGGCCGATGCCGCCGCCGACGAGATGACGCGCGCGGTGATGAATGCCGAACAGGACTTCGGCGGCAAGCTCTACACGCCGGACGAAGCCGTGCAGGAAGCGTTGCGGCTGGCGCGCGATGCCTCCAAACCCGTCGTCATCGCCGACGCGCAGGACAACCCCGGCGCGGGCGGCAGTTCCGATACCACCGGCGTACTGCGCGCGCTGATCCGCCACGATGCGCGCGATACGGCCATTGGTCTGATTGTGGACCCCGCCGCCGCGCTGGCCGCCCACCGCGCTGGTGCAGGCAACACGGTGCGCATTGCACTGGGTGGACATTCGGGTATTCCCCACGACGAACCGCTGGACACCGAGTTCATCGTCGAGAAAACTTCGGAAGGACGCTTCGATACGCATGGTGCGTTCTATCGCGGCTTTCACATGGATCTGGGGCCCAGCGCGTGCCTGCGCATCGGCGGCGTGCGCATCATCCTGGCCTCGAACAAGGTGCAGATGGCTGACCAGGAGATGTTCCGATTTGCGGGCGTGGAGCCCACGCGCGCCGCCATCCTGGTGGTCAAGAGTTCGGCGCATTTTCGCGCCGATTTCACGCCCATCGCGCACACGATTCTGGTCTGCGCGGCGCCCGGCTCCATGCTGATGGATGCGGCAAAACAACCATGGACACGGTTGCGTCCCGGCATCAGAATGGCGCCTTGCGGGCCGGTGTTTGACGGCCGGTCCGCTGCGACAGCCTGACCCTCGCGCGCCGCTTGAACGCGGCGCGTCAACGACGTAGCGGCCCACGCGCCGCTCACTACGCTTCAAGGGGAAATACATGCTCAAGTTTGTCCGAGCGGCCGCGCTCGCCGGCGTCACTCTCGCCATGGCACATGGGGCCTATGCCGAGACCGTCATCAAGACGGTGATGCACTCACCGCTGCGCCTGACCGATCCGCACGCCACCACCGCCTACATCACGACGTGGCACGGCTACATGATCTACGACACCTTGCTGGCCACCGATGCCGACAACAAGGTACAGCCGCAGATGCTTGAGAAGTGGGAAGTCTCGCCCGACGGCAAGACCTACACCATGACGCTGCGCCCCGGCCAGAAATGGCATGACGGCCAGCCGGTGACCGCCGAGGACTGCGTGGCGTCGATCAAGCGCTGGGCCGCCGGCGACGGCATGGGCCGCACGCTGCTCAAGTTCACCGACAAGATCGAAGTCATCGACGACAAGAGCTTTCGCATCGTCATGAAGGAACCCACGGACCTGGCGCTGCGCGCCCTGTCCAAGCCCACCGGCACCGCGCCGTTCATGATGCCCAAGCGCATCGCTGAACAGGCCATCGGCAAGCCCATCACCGACATGACGGGCTCCGGCCCGTTCAAGGTCGCGGAATTCAAGCCGGGCGTGAAGACCGTCTACGTCAAGAACGCCGATTACGTGCCGCGCAAGGAGCCCGTCAGCGGCCTGGCTGGCGGCAAGGTCGTGCACGTCGACAAGGTCGAATGGGACGTGATGCCCGATGCACTGACGACCGCCAACGCGCTGCTCGGCGGCGAGATCGATTTCGTCGAACAGTTCCCGTACGACCTGCTGCCGATGATCGAAGGCAACCCGGACCTGAAGGAAGAATCGCTCAGCCCGGTCGGCTACTTCACGATGTACCGCTTCAACTTCAAGTACCCGCCCTTCAACAACAAGAAGATCCGCCAGGCCGCCATGTACGCGATCGGCCAGGAAGACGTGATGAAGGCGCTGGTCGGCAATCCCAAGTACTGGAAGACCTGCGCCTCGCTGTGGGGCTGCGGCACGCCGCTGGAAAGTGATATCGGCAAGGACATGGTCGTCCCGTCGAACATCGAAAAGGCCAAGGCGCTGCTCAAGGAAGCGGGTTACGACAACACGCCCATCCTCGTCATGCACGCCACCGACGTGGGCACGCTGTCCGCGCAACCGGTCGTGATGGCCGCGGCGCTGCGCAAGGCGGGCTTCAACGTCAACCTGGCGGCGATGGACTGGCAAAGCGTGGCCACGCGCCGCGCCTCCAAGGCCGCGCCGGCCGAAGGCGGCTGGAACGTCCACAACACCAACTGGTACGCCACCGACGTGATGGACCCGGTGCGCTCCGCCCCCGCGGCTGCAAACGGCGACAACGCGTGGTTCGGCTGGCCCGAGTTCCCCCAGATCGAAGAACTGCGCACCAAGATGGCGCTGACTTCGGATCCGGCCGAGCAGAAGAAGATCTCCGAGGAAGTGCAGCGCATCGGCATCGACGAAGGCCTGTACGTGCCGCTGGGCCAGATGTCCGTGCCCACCGTCTACTCGACCAAGCTGTCGGGCTTGGTGCACGCGCCGGTCTTCGCGTTCTGGAACGTCAAAAAGGCCCCTTGATGGGCTCGGGGCCTGCGCGCCGCAGCAAGCAGTCCGCGCAGGCCTAATTGGTACAGGGGGAAATACATGCTGGCATTTGTCTCACGCCGGCTCCTCGCGACCATCCCGGTTCTGGTGATGGTCGCGGTGGTGGTCTTTGCGATATTGCGTTTCAGCCCCGGGGATCCGGCCATCATCATGGCGGGCGACGGCGCCACGCCCGAACGTATCGTCCAGATACGGCAGACGATGGGCCTGGACCAGCCGGTGGTCAAACAGTTCTTCATCTGGGGCGGCAAGCTCCTGCAGGGCGACCTGGGCACCTCGCTCATGTCCGGCGTGCCGGTCACCAAGCTGATCGCGCAGCGCCTTGAACCGTCGATGAGCCTGGCGGTGCTGACGCTGGTCTTCACGCTGCTCGTCGCCATTCCGCTGGGCGTACTGGCCGCCTGGCGGCAAGGCAAGCTGCTGGACCGCGCCGTCATGGGTTTCTCGGTGCTGGGGTTCTCGGTGCCGGTGTTCGTCACCGGCTACCTGCTGATCTGGGCCTTCGCCATCAAGCTGGGCTGGTTCAACGTGCAGGGCTACGTGCCGCTTGAGAAGGGATTCTGGCCGTTCCTGCACCGGCTCATCCTGCCCTCGCTCGCTTTGTCCACCGTGTATGTGGCGCTGATCGCGCGCATCACGCGCACCAGCGTCATCGAGGTCATGGGCGAGGACTTCATCCGCACCGCGCGCTCCAAGGGCCTGGGCGAAACCGGCGTGCTGCTCGGCCATGCGCTGCGCAATGCCGCCGTGCCCATCGCCACCGTCGTGGGCGTGGGCATCGCGCTCTTGATCAGCGGCGTCGTCGTCACCGAATCGGTCTTCAACATCCCCGGCCTCGGCCGGCTGGTGGTGGAAGCCGTGCTGGCGCGCGACTACCCGGTCATCCAGGGCCTGACGCTTTTCTTCGCGTTCGTCTACGTGTTCATCAATCTGGTTGTCGATTGCGCCTACACGGTGTTCGACCCGCGTATCCGGTACTGACGCCATGAGCATGCAAACGCCAACCGACGCCGCCGCGCAGGCGGCCGCCGACCTCCCCGGAGGCGGCACGCCCCACATCACCGCCTGGCGGCAGATCCGCCAGGGACTCAAGAGCTGGCCCGTCATGCTGGCGCTGGTGGTGCTGGCGGCGATTGTCTTCATCGCCATTTTTGCGCCGCTGCTGGGCACGGTCGATCCCACCCAACTCAACCCGGGCGGGCGCCTGAAGCAGCCCTTCACCGACTATTTCCTGGGCACCGACGCGTTCGGGCGCGACGTCTGGTCGCGCGTGGCCTACGGCGCGCGCATCTCGTTGATCGCGGGCCTGGGCGCTGCCTTGGTCAGCGTGGCCCTCGGGCTCGTCATCGGCGTCATCGCCGGCTGGTTCCGGTCGCTGGACGGCCCCATCATGCGCACGATGGACGCCATCATGGCAATCCCCGGCATTCTGCTGGCGATCGCGCTGGTGTCGGTCACCGGCGCCAGCATCACGACCGTGCTCGTGGCCATCACCATTCCGGAAATCCCGCGGGTGGTGCGGCTGGTGCGCGGCCAGATCCTGAGCGTGCGCGGAGAGCCCTACGTGGAGGCCGCCCTGGCGCTGGGCACCCCGCTGCCGCTGCTGCTGTGGCGGCACATGGTGCCCAGCACCATCGCGCCGCTGACGGTGCAAGGCACGTACGTCTTCGCGTCCGCCATGCTGACCGAAGCCATCCTGAGCTTCCTGGGCGCGGGCATCCCGCCCGAGATCGCGTCCTGGGGCAACATCATGTCCGAAGGCCGCATGTACTTCCGCATGCTGCCCGGCCTGATCCTGTTCCCCGGACTGTTCCTGTCGCTGGCCGTGCTCAGCGTGAACATCCTGGGCGACGCCTTGCGCGACGCGCTGGACCCGAAAATGGTGCGCAGGATCTGATGCCGATGAACTATTCCCCCAATCCCCCCGCGGGCGACACTTCGTCCGCCATCCTGGCCATCCGCAACCTGTCGGTCGAAGTCGCCGGCGCGGGCAACCGCGTCGTGCGCAACCTCAGTCTGGACGTGCACGCCGGCGAAACAGTGTGCGTGGTCGGCGAGTCCGGTTCGGGCAAGTCCGTCACGTCGCTGGCCGTCATGGGCCTGCTGCCGCAGGGCATCCTGAACATCAGCGCGGGTTCGATCCGCGTCGAGGGCGAAGACGTCGCCACGGCCACGCAGCGCCGCCTGCGCGAGCTGCGCGCCACGCGCATGGCAATGGTCTTTCAAGAGCCCATGACCGCGCTGAATCCCGTGCACACGGTGGGCAAGCAGGTCGACGAGGTGCTGCGCCTGCACCGCAAGAACATGTCGGCGGCCGAGCGCCGCGCCAAGGTGCTGGACATGTTCCAGTCGGTGCACCTGCCGGACATAGAACGCATCTACGACGCCTATCCGCACCAGCTCTCGGGCGGCCAGCGCCAGCGCATCGTCATCGCGATGGCGCTGATCCTGGAACCCAAGCTGCTGATCGCCGACGAGCCCACCACGGCGCTGGACGTCACCACGCAGAAGCAGATCCTGGCGCTCATCAAGGAGCTGCAGGTCAAGCACCAGACGGCCGTGCTGTTCATCACGCACGACTTCGGCGTGGTGGCCGAGATCGCGGACCGCATCGTCGTCATGAACCGCGGCGACCTGATCGAAAGCGGCACGCGCCACGAGATCCTGGCCGAACCCAAGCAGTCCTACACGCGCCGGCTGGTCTCGTCGGTGCCCAGCCTGGTGCCGTCGCGTCGCGAACCGCCGACGGGCACACCGGTGCTGCACGTCAAGGGCCTGGGCCGCACCTACGGCGGCAAAGGCTCGCTGTTTTCGCGCAAGGCGGCGCAGCATGTCATCGCCGCCACGGACGTCAACCTGACGCTGCGCAAGGGCGAGATCCTGGGCATCGTCGGCGAATCCGGGTCGGGCAAATCGACTGTGGCGCGCTGCATCGTGCGGCTCATCGAGCCCACGGCCGGCCACATGATGATGGGCGGCGAAGACCTGAGCACGCTGTCCGGCTCGGCGCTGCGTCCCGTGCGCCGCCGCATCCAGATCGTGTTCCAGGATCCGTACCGGTCGCTGAATCCGCGCCGCACCGTCGGCGAATCCATCATCGAGGGCCTGCTGAACTTTGGCGTGGCCCGCGAACAGGCGCTCAAGCGCGCCAGCGAAACCCTCAGCGTCGTGGGTCTGAGCCCCGACGCCATGCGGCGTTATCCGCACCAGTTCTCCGGCGGCCAGCGCCAGCGCATCTGCATCGCGCGCGCGCTGGTCATGGACCCGGAGATCCTGGTGGCCGACGAAGCCGTCTCGGCGCTGGACGTGTCCGTGCAGGCGCAGGTGCTGGAGCTGCTGGAACAGGTGCGCGAACGTACGGGCGTGGGCGTGCTGTTCATCACCCACGACCTGCGCGTGGCCGCGCAGATCTGCGACACCATCATGGTGATGCAGCGCGGCCAAGTGGTGGAAACCGGGTCTGCCGAAACCGTATTGACCGAACCGCGCCACCAATACACGCGGGCCCTGATCGACGCCGCCCCCGGCAGGGATTGGGACTTCCGCAACTTCCGGCCCATTGCGCCCGGCTTGTTGCCGTCCGCCTCCCCGGCCGTCTGACGCCTTTTCCGACCCACTGGAACCGAGATGCCGCAACCGCATGAAATGTCCGCCCAGGAACTCCTTGAGGCGTATCGCAGCAAGACCCTGTCGCCCGTCGAGGCGACGCGGTCGGTGCTGGACCATATCGAGCGCTGGGAGCCCCGGCTGAAAGCCACCTACGCGCTGGATCCGGAAGGCGCGCTGGCGATGGCGCGCGCGTCCGAGGCCCGCTGGATGAAGGGTGAGCCGCAGGCCTGCGGCGGGTACTCGCTGGACGGCGTGCCCGCCACCATCAAGGAAAACATCGCCACGCGCGGCGTGCCCGTGCCGCTGGGCACCGCCGCCACCGACCTGACCCCGGCCGCCGCCGACGCCCCGCCCGCGGCGCGCATGCGCGAGTCCGGCGCCGTGCTGCTGGGCAAGACCACCATGCCCGACTACGGCATGCTGTCGTCCGGGTTGTCGAGCTTTCATGAACTGACGCGCAATCCCTGGGACCTGACCAAAAACCCCGGCGGCTCCAGCGCGGGCGCCGGCGCCGCCGCAGCAGCCGGTTATGGCCCGCTGCACATCGGCACCGACATCGGCGGCTCGGTCCGCCTGCCGGCCGCCTGGTGCGGCATCGCCACGCTCAAGCCCAGCCTGGGCCGCATCCCCATCGATCCGCCCTTCATGGGCCGCTGCGCCGGTCCCATGACGCGCACCATCACCGATACGGCGCTCATGATGGGCGTGCTGTCCCAGCCCGACGCGCGCGATCACATGAGCCTGCCCTTCCAGGAGATCGACTGGCTGAATCTGGAACACGACGTGCGCGGCCTGCGCATCGGCCTGTTGCTGGACGCCGGCTGCGGGCTGCCGCTGGATCCCGAGACGCGCGATGCCGTCGAAGCCGCGGCGCGCGCCTTCGAGGCCGCGGGCGCCATCGTCACGCCGATGCAGCCGTGGATGACGCCCGGCATGCTGGAAGGCGTGGACAAGTTCTGGCGCACCCGCTCGGCCATCGACCTGGGCGCGCTGTCCGAGGAGCGCCGCGCCAAGATCCTGCCCTTCATCCGCGCTTGGGCCGAAAGCGGCGGCGGGCATAGCGGCGAAGACGTCTTCCGCAGCTACTACGAAACGCTGAACGTGCGGGCGCGCACCGTCGCAGCCTGCGCGCCGTACGACTACGTGCTGTCGCCGGTGGCGCCCGTCGTGGCCTACAACGCCGAATGGCCCTCGCCCACGAACGAGGTCGCCACGACCATGCACCACATCGGGTTCACGCTGCCCTTCAACATGAGCGAGCAGCCCGCGGCCTCAGTCAATTGCGGCTACACCAAGGCTGGCCTGCCCATCGGCCTGCAGATCGCGGGCGCGCGCTTTGACGACCTGGGCGTGCTGCGCGTGGCGCGCGCCTGGGAACGGATGCGTCCCGCCCAGCGCCCCTGGCCCCAGCCGCCCTCAGCACACTGACCCTCCCCGGCAACCCACAGGAACTTCCCATGCGTTGGCTTTTGGCAATGATCAAGCACGAGACGAACACGTTTTCGCCCGTGCCCACCCCGCTTGAACGTTTCTTTCGCGGCAGTCCCGAGATCCTGGCTGGCGATCGCGCCATCAAGGCCTACGAGAACACCGACAGCGGCCTGGGCGGCTACATCGAGGTCGCCCGCCGCGAGGGCGCCGAGATCGTGCTGCCGGTCGCGGCCGAGTCCTGGCCCAGCGGCCCCACCAGCGCGCAGACGCACGAACGCCTGTGCACGCTGATCCTGGACGAGGTCAAGCGCGGCGGGTTTGACGCCATTCTGCTGGATCTGCACGGCGCGATGGTCGCCGAAGGCGTGGAAGACGCCGAGGGCGACCTGCTGCGCCGCCTGCGCGAGATCGATCCCAACACGCCCGTTGCCGTGACGCTGGACATGCACGCCAACATCTACGACGACATCGTGCGCAACGCCACGGTCATCAGCGGCTTTCACACCTATCCGCACGTGGATATCCGCGATGCGGGCGTGCGCGCCGCGAACGTCATCGTTCGCACGCTCAAGGGCGAGATCAAGCCGGTGATGACCTGGGCCAACAAGCCCATGCTGCCGCACATCATGTGCCAGGGCACGCACGCCGCGCCCAACAAGCCGCTGCAGGAACGGTGCAAGGAACTTGAAGCCAGCGGCGTGCTGGCGGCGTCCGTCTTCGTGGGCTTTCCCCATGCAGACATTCGCGAAGCGGGCCTGAGCGCCGTGGTCTGTACGGACGGCAACCTGGCCGCCGCCGAACAGCATCGCGACGAATTGCTGGACCGCGCGTGGCAGGGCCGCGCCGACTGGGTGTTCCATTCGGAACCGCTGGCGCCGACCATCACGCGCGCCAAGGGCATCGAACAAGGCCCGGTCGTGCTGCTGGACCACTACGACAACACGGGCTCGGGCGGCACGATGGATACGACGGCCGTGCTGGCCGAAGTGCTGCGCCAGGAACTGGACAACGTGGTCTTCTACGCCATCTGCGATCCGCAGGCCGCAACGGAAGCCGCCGCCGCGGGCGTGGGCAACACCATCACGATCAAGCTGGGCGGCAAGCTGCCCATGCCGGCCATCAAGCAGCCCAGCGAACCGCTTGAAGTCACCGGCCGCGTCAAGCTGGTGTTCGACGGCGTCTACCTGAACCGTGGCCCGATGTACCGCGGCGTGCGCAACGACACCGGCCTGACGGTGGTCATCGACACCGGCCGCGTGGAAATCGTGGTCGTCTCGCGCCACCAGGAACCCTTCGACATAAACTGCCTGCTGTCGGCCGGCATCGACCCGCTGCAAAAGCGGTATGTCGTCCTGAAAAGCCGCATCCACTGGCGCGCAGGCTTCTCGGACATGGCGACCGAGATCATCGAATGCACCGGCGTGGGCGTCACGACGTCCGACTACAGCCAGGTCGAGTTCAAGCACGTGCGCCGTCCGATCTATCCGCTTGATCCGCTCTGAGACCAAGCGTTTTGTCGACAAAAGCCGGCGCCTCGGGCGCCGGCTTTCATTTTGAAATCTTCGGTAACTGCGCGCGCGTTCAGCGTGACACGCGTCTCGGTATACTCCGCCGCGGGCCTGACAGGCCGATGAACACGCGTATCCAGGACGCTTGCGCTTCGCGCGGACGAGCGTGGCGCCGTAGGCCGCTGCCGGATATGACTCGACAATCAACGATATAAGCAGAACGATGAAAAAGAGCGTAGCGATCACCCTGGGCGTGGTCATAGTGGGAGCGGGAAGCTGGGTCGGGGCCACGTGGTACACCGGCAAGCGCATCGAAGAAGACGCGCAGCGTCATCTGGCACAGGCCAACGAAAAGCTCGCCAAGATCACGCCGCTGTTCGGCCTGCGCATTGATCAGCTCAAGTACGAGCGCGGCCTGTTCTCGACGCAGGCACGTTATGGCGTGTCGCTCGTCAAGAACGACAAGGGCCTGGACGACCTGCCCGCGGGCATGATCGAGTTCGACGCGAACATCGAGCACGGCCCCTTCCCCAAGAGCGCCCTGTCGCGCGGCGCCATTGCGCCCAAGCTCGCGTTCATCCACACCGAGATCGCCAAGACGGACAACATCAAGCCCGTCTTCGAACTGACCAAGGACATCTCCCCGCTGATGGGCGACGCCATCGTCAGCTACAGCGGCAACGCCACGTCCACCGCCGCGATCGCGCCGATCGTCGTCACGCATGACGGCAACGCGCTCGACTTCAGCGGCATGCGGATGGAAGGCACCTTCGACCGCGCCACGCAGGCCGTCACCGCGCACGGCGTGATGGACAAGCTGTCGGTGGACGGCAGCAAGAGCCACGACCCCGTCAAGATGACCATCGCCGGCCTGACCATGGACGTCGACAGCCGCATGGGCAAGTTCGGCATCTCGATGGGCAATTCGGACCTGAAGATCAAGCGCGTGGACGTGCTGCGTCCCACCGACGACATGAAGGTCGGGCTGGACAACTTCAGCTACGGCGTGAAGCTGTCCGAAGACGACAAGTCCATCAACGTGCAGGCCGCCTACCAGACGGGCGACCTCACCGTGAACGACGTGGTGCTGGGCAATGGCCAGGCCGTGATCAAGCTGGCCCGGCTGGACGGCCAGGCCGTCAAGCAACTCTCGGACACCTACAACCAGCTCATGCGCCAATACATGCTGGGCGCCAGCGACGAAGGCCTGAAGGACGAACAGTTCGACGTTCTGCTGGACAACGCCGGCAAGCTGCTGGCGGGCAATCCGTCGTTCAGCATCGATCCGCTGAGCTGGAAGACGGCCAAGGGCGAGAGCAAGCTGACCTTCACGCTGGACCTGGCCAATCCGGCCAACGCCAAGGACCTGACCCCGCAGGAAATCGCAGTGCAGGCGATCAAGAAGATCGACGCCTCGCTGGTGATCTCCAAGCCCATGGTGAAGGACCTGATGGTGCAGTACGCCGTCAAGACCGAAGGCGTGCCCGCCGAGAAGGCCGCGGCCGACGCTGACGAGAACATCCGCCAGATGTCCGGCATGGCCGAAATGATGAACGTGGGCAAGAACGACGGCGACAACATCGTCGGCAAGTTCACCTTTGCCGACGGCATGGGCGACCTGAACGGCCAGAAGATTCCTGCCGAGGAACTGTTCAGCGGCCTCTTGGGCGCGACCGGCATGAATGACCTGGACGACGACGACGAGCTGTCCGGCATCGGCATGGATCCGGACGCCGAACCCGTCGCTCCGGCCCCGGTTGCCGGCGTCATGCAGGACTTCAACCTGGAAGACGTTGCCGACATGCTGGACGACATGGGCTACACCGTGACCCGCAGCGACGGCACCGACGGCCCCGTGCTGGTCCTGAACCCGGGCACCACCGGCGCCACCGACCTGCGCCTGGAGTTCCTGTGCAACGACTTCACGGAAAAGTGCCTGGACCTGGTCGCGACCGCCACGTATGCCACCAAGAAGCCGATGACGCTCAAGGCCATCAACGCCTGGAACCAGGAATACCGCTGGAGCCGCGCCTACCTCGATGAAAAGAACCAGGCCGTGCTGCAGATGGACATGAACGCCGAAGGCGGTCTGGGCAAGGACAACCTGCAGATCCTGCTCAACACGTTCATCAGCATCGCCGAAGACTTCGGCGCCGCGGCGAAAGCGCCTGCGAAGTAAGCTGAACGGCAGGCCTTGATCCAAGGCCTGGCCCCAAGCAAAAGCCCCCGCCTGTAAAGGTCGGGGGCTTTTTTTCGTCCTGATCGCGGGGATCGGGCAGAGAGCGTCCGGCGCGAAGGCCGGACGCATTCACGTGCCTTACGCGTACGCTTCGATCGGCAGGCAGGCGCAGACCAGGTTGCGGTCGCCATACGCGTTGTCCACGCGGGCGACCGGCGGCCAGTACTTGCCGTCGCGCAGCGTTGCCACCGGGTAGGCGGCCTGCTGGCGCGGGTAGTCGTGCAGCCATTCCTCGGCCAGCAGCATCTGCGCGGTGTGCGGCGCGTTCTTCAGGACGTTGTCGTCACGATCGCGTTCGCCGCGCTCGACCTGGGCGATTTCTTCGCGGATGGCGATCATCGCATCGATGAAACGGTCCAGTTCGGCCACGCCTTCGGATTCCGTCGGCTCGACCATCAGCGTGCCCGCGACCGGGAAGCTCATGGTGGGCGCATGGAAGCCGTAATCCATCAGGCGCTTGGCGATGTCTTCGGCGCTGATGCCGCTGGTTTCCTTGAGCGGACGCACGTCCAGGATGCACTCGTGCGCCACGCGGCCGTTGCGGCCCGCGTACAGGACCTCGTAGTGGCCGCGCAGGCGGGTCGCGATGTAGTTGGCGTTCAGGATGGCGACTTCGGTGGCGCGGCGCAGGCCGTCCGCGCCCATCAGCGCGATGTACACGAACGGGATCGGCAGGATGCCGGCCGAGCCGAACGGCGCGGCCGAGACCGGGCCGACCTTGGCGTCGCCGGGCAGCTTGCCCTGTTCGTTCACCACGCCCGGCAGGTAGGGCGCCAGGTGCGAGCGCACCGCCACGGGACCCACGCCGGGTCCGCCGCCGCCGTGCGGGATGCAGAAGGTCTTGTGCAGGTTCAGGTGGGACACGTCCGAGCCGAACTTGCCCGGCTTGGCCACGCCGACCATCGCGTTCATGTTGGCGCCGTCCAGGTACACCTGGCCGCCGGCCTGGTGGACCAGATCGCAGATTTCGGTGACGGCTTCTTCGAACACGCCGTGCGTCGACGGGTACGTGATCATCAGCGCGGCCAGCTTGTCGCCGACCTGTTCGATCTTGGCGCGCAGGTCCGCGAGGTCCACGTTGCCGTTGGCGTCGGACGCCACCACCACCACGTCCATGCCAGCGAGCTGCGCCGAGGCGGGGTTGGTGCCGTGCGCCGACGACGGGATCAGGCAGATGTTGCGCTGGTGCTGGCCGTTGGCCTGGTGGTAGCCGCGAATGGCGAGCAGGCCCGCGTATTCGCCCTGCGCGCCCGAGTTGGGCTGCAGGCTGATGTTGTCGTAGCCGGTGATTTCGCACAGCGCGGCGGACAGACGGTCGATCAGTTCCACGTAGCCCTGGCTTTGCGAGGCCGGCGCGAACGGGTGGATCAGCGCGAACTCGGGCCAGGTGATGGGGATCATCTCGGCCGTGGCGTTGAGCTTCATGGTGCACGAACCCAGCGGGATCATCGTGCGGTCCAGCGCCAGATCCTTGTCGGCCAGCTTGCGCAGGTAGCGCAGCATGTCGGTTTCGGACTGGATGCTGGAGAAGATGGGGTGCTTCAGGATCGCGCTTTCGCGGGCGACCGAGGCGGGAATGCCGCCGGGGGCCGCGGCGTCCAGCGCGTCGATGTCCAGTTCGACGTCATCGCGCTCAAGACCGGCGGCGAAGACGTTGACCAGGGCTTCCAGGTCGGCCACGGTGACGGTCTCGTCCAGCGAGATGGCCAGGCGGGCGCCATCGACGCGGCGCAGGTTGATGTGCGCGCAGTCGGCAGCCGTCAGGATGGCGGGCGTCGCGGCGCCGGTTTCCAGCAGCAGCGTGTCGAAGAACGTGTCGTTGGCGACCTTGACGTCCAGCTTGATCAGCTCGGCGCGCAGGATGGCGGTGGCGCGCTGCACGCGCTCGGCGATGCGGCGGATGCCGGCCGGGCCGTGCCACACCGCGTACATGCCGGCCATCACGGCCAGCAGCACCTGCGCCGTGCAGATGTTGGAGGTGGCCTTCTCGCGGCGGATGTGCTGTTCACGCGTCTGCAGCGCCAGGCGCAGCGCGGGATTGCCTTGCGCGTCCTTGGACACGCCGACCAGGCGGCCCGCCATGTTGCGCTTGAATGCGTCCTTGCAGGCCATGAAGCCGGCGTGCGGGCCGCCAAAGCCGAACGGCACGCCAAAGCGCTGGGCCGAACCGACGGCGATGTCGGCGCCCCACTCGCCCGGCGCGGCCAGCACGGCCAGCGCCAGCAGATCGGTCGCGCACGCGACCACGGCGCCTTGCGCGTGGGCGGCTTCAGCCAGCTTGCGGTAGTCGGACACCGAACCCGTGCTGTGCGGGTACTGCAGCAGCACGCCAAAGCACTCGGGCAGGCCTTCGGCTTCGTCGCCGATGCGGATCTCGATGTCCAGGCCTTCGGCGCGCGTGCGCACGACTTCGATGGTCTGCGGATGCACGTGGCCCGAGATGAAGAACACCGGGCTCTTGGACTTGGCGCTGCGGCGCGCAAGCGTCATCGCTTCGGCGGCGGCGGTGCTTTCGTCCAGCAGCGAGGCGTTGGAGATGTCCAGGCCGGTCAGGTCGGCGACCATCGTCTGGTAGTTCAGCAGGGCTTCCAGGCGGCCCTGCGAAATCTCGGGCTGGTAGGGCGTGTAGGCCGTGTACCAGGCGGGATTTTCAAGAATGTTGCGCAACACCACGTTGGGCGTCTGCGTGCCGTAGTACCCCTGCCCGATGTAGCTGCGGTAGACCTTGTTGCGGCCCGCGACCTGCTTCAGTTCAGCCAGCACGTCGGCTTCGCTGCGCGACGCGGGCAGCGCCAGCGGCTCCTTGCTGCGGATCTTGGGGGGCACGACTTCTTCGATCAGGGCGTCCAGGCTGTCGCTGCCGATCACGGCAAGCATGGCGGCCTGGTCGGCGTCGGAGGGGCCGATGTGGCGGGGGATGAAGTCGGTATGGGTGTCTAGGGCGCGCGACATGGGGAGATCTCGGGATAGGTATTGCGTCTGGCAAGGGACAGGGCGCGACAGCGCCCCGCGTCCCCCGCGTACAGCATCAGCCGTTGGCGACGGCTTCGTAGCCGGCGGCGTCCAGCAGCTTGTCGGCGTCGGCGGCGTTGTCCGGCTTGATCTTGAAGATCCAGGCGGTGAAGGCCGATTCGTTGATCAGGTTGGGGTTGCTTTCCAGCTCTTCGTTGAAGGCAACGATTTCGCCGGACACGGGCGCGTAGATGTCCGAGGCGGCCTTGACCGACTCGACCACGCCGGCGGTTTCGCCCGCGCTCAGCTTCGCGCCGACGTTCACGTCGCCAACGAAGACCAGATCGCCCAGTTGCTCCTGGGCGGTGTCGGTGATGCCGACGACGAACACGTCGCCCTCGGCTTTGACCCATTCATGGGACTCGGTGTACTTGCGATCGGTGGGCAGACTCATGGGAACTCCTGAGGGAATGCGGGTAGATGAATGGTGTTGCGCGCCTCGCGCGGGCGGCCGTTGCCCTGACCGGGCCGGTGCACGCGCGAGGTTCGAGTTTACGAGTGTTCGACGGCTTTGCCGTTACGCACGAAAGGCAGCTTGCACGCCACGGCGGGCACCCACTTGCCGCGGATGTCGACCTCGACCTTGTCGCCCGGCGCCACGCCTTGCGGCAGGCGGGCAAAGCCGATCGATACGCCCAGCGTGGGCGACATGGTGCCGCTGGTCAGCTCGCCCACGCCCTGCGCGGTGCGCACGGCCATGTGCGCGCGCATGACGCCGCGTTCCTGCAGCTTCAGGCCGATGAAGGTGGCGGGCTTGGCGAATTGTTCGATCGCGTCGCGGCCGATGAAGCGGCGCTCGGCGTTCTTGCCGGACACGGTCCAGGTCAGGCCGGCTTCGCCGGGGTGGGTCAGTTCGTCCATGTCCTGGCCGTACAGGTTCATGCCGGCTTCCAGGCGCAGCGTGTCGCGCGCGCCCAGGCCTGCCGGACGCACGCCCTGGGCGATCAGGTCGCGCCACAGTTGCACGACTTCCGCAGCGGGCAGGACGATTTCGAAACCGTCTTCGCCGGTGTAGCCCGTGCGGGCGACCAGCGTGTCGTCGCCCACGCGGGCGGCGACGAAGGGAGTCAGCGGTTCGCTGGCGGCTTGCCAGGCCGGGCGGGCGGCCCAGACCTTGGCGCGGGCGTTGGGGCCCTGCACAGCCACCATGGCCAGATCGCGGCGCGGGGCGATGGTCACGTCGAACGCGCCGGCCTGCTTGACGCGCTGCATCCAGGCCACGTCCTTGTCGGCCGTGCCGGCGTTGACCACCACGCGCCATTCGTCGGCAGAGAAGAAATAGATGATGAGGTCGTCGATGACGCCGCCCTGCGGGTTCAGCATGCAGCTGTAGAGCGCCTTGCCCGGGACCGTCAGCTTGGCGACGTCGTTGGCGACCAGGCGCTGCAGGAAGGCGAAGGCATCCGGGCCCGTCACGTCGACGTTGAGCATGTGCGAGACGTCGAACATGCCGGCGTCCTGGCGCACGGCATGGTGCTCTTCGAGCTGCGAACCGTAGGCCAGCGGCATGTCCCAGCCGCCGAAATCGACCATGCGGGCGCCGGCGGCGATGTGTTCTTCGGCGAGCGCGGTGCGTTTGAGGGATGCGGACATGCGGGGGGACTCCGGGACGGCAGCGATGCCAGGGTTACGGAATGCCGCTGGTTGCGGGCGGACGGCGCCCGCGCAACGGCTGAATCTTCCGCCCCTCTGTCCTTTTGCCTGAGAGTTGCCCCGCGTGGCGGGTTTGCACCTTCGGCGCCTGGGCTGCTCGCAGTGTCCCTGTTCAGGGCGCGGCGCCAGGTCTCTCCAGAGTGCTGTTTTGCCACGTCTGCGTAGCCGGCAATGGCGGCAAATGCGGGACGGGGCAAGCCTGCGCGGTATCGGTTACCTGAGCGATTCTGGGCGAATTGCGCCTTCGGCGGCGGCCGGGCTTGACGCCTTCGGCCGCTCTCTCCCGCAGCATGCGTGGCAGCGCCGAAAGCATACAACGAAAGCCCGGGGTAAGCCTAGGCCTGTTGCACGCCCGCCGGCGCTATCCCAGCGCGGTATCCAGCAGCATCATCAGCACGAAACCGATCATGAGGCCGCAGGTGGCGTAGACCTCGTGCCCCTTGCGGTGCGATTCCGGGATGATCTCGTGGCTGATGACGAACAGCATGGCGCCCGCGGCAAAACCCAGGCCCCACGGCAGGAGCGGCGCAGACCAGCCGACCACGGCGGCGCCCAGCACAGCGCCGACGGGCTCGATCAGCCCCGACAGCATGCCCAAGGCCACGGCAAACGTGCGCTTGTAGCCGGCGGCAAGCAGGGCCACCGCCACGACCAGCCCCTCGGGAATGTCCTGGATCGCGATGCCGGTGGCCAGCGCCGTGCCGCGCACGGGGTCGCCCGCCGCGTAGCCCACGCCGATCGCCAGGCCCTCGGGCAGGTTGTGCAGCATGATCGCGAACACGAACAGCCAGGTGCGGCGCAGGCGGTGCGCCTCCATCCCTTCCCTGCCCTTGATGAAATGCTCGTGCGGCAGAACCCGGTCCATCAGCAGCAGCACGGCCGCCCCCAACAGCAGGGCGGCGCCGACCGTCAGGCCGGCGCCCCAGGGACCGTACCCCAATTCCTCACCCGCCGCGATGCCCGGCGCGACCAGCGAAAACGCGCTGGCGGCCAGCATGACGCCGGCCCCAAAGCCGAACATGCTGTCCTGCGCCTTCTGCGGAATGGTGCGGGCAAAGAGAATGGGAAGGGTGCCAAGGGCGGTGGCGGCGGCCGCGACAAGACCGCCCAGCAGCGCGTCGGCCACGTGCGGCGCCCGCACGTCCAGGTAAACCCAGAGCTGGTACAGGGCCAGGCAGGACACCATCACGGCCAGCGTCCAGACGCTGATGCTGGTGGCCGCCGGCCGCACGCGATGACGGCTGAAGGTATTCATATGCGGCTGCGCTCCTTTGGGGAGATGCGCTTAGCCCTTTGCCGCAGCGTAGCGGCGCGAGACCTCGGGCCAGTTCACCACGTTGTAGAAAGCGCCGATGTATTCCGGCCGGCGGTTCTGGTACTTCAGATAATAAGCGTGTTCCCAGACGTCCAGGCCCAGGATCGGCGTATTGCCGTCCATCAGCGGGCTGTCCTGGTTGGCGCTGCTCTCGACCACCAGCTTACCGGCCGGCGTCACGCTCAGCCAGGCCCAACCGCTGCCGAAGCGCGTCAGCGCCGCCTTGGTGAAGGCTTCCTTGAAGGCGGGCAGACCGCCCAGCTCGGCGTCGATGGCCGCAGCCAGCGCCCCATCCGGCTCGCCGCCGCCCTGCGGCGACATGACGGACCAGAACAGGCTGTGATTGGCGTGGCCGCCGCCGTGGTTTCGCACCGCGCCGCGCACGGCTTCCGGCAATTCCTTGATGCGCGCGACCAGCGCTTCCACGGGTTCGTCCGTGGCGATGCCGGCGCCTTCGAGCGCGGTGTTCAGGCCGGTGACATAGGTTTGGTGATGCTTGGTGTAGTGGATCTCCATCGTCATTGCGTCGATGTGGGGTTCCAGCGCGTCATAGGCGTACGGCAGGGGCGGAAGGGTGTAGGCCATGCGAGTCTCCGGCTGATCCGTCCCTCGCGGGACGGCTTTGATAAAGATCCAAACATAAATGATATGTATTTTTATTTGATATCACAATGCCGGAATGCCGGAATGCCGGAAAGCCGCAATGGCGGCCACGCAGGTTGCTTCGGGAGTTTTCAGGATTTGGGGTGAAAGCGGCCGGTGCCTAACCAGCGCGCCTGGCCGCAGCTACAGCGCCTGGCCGCAGGCGACGCCCGAGGCCCACGCCCACTGGAAGTTGTAGCCGCCGAGCCAGCCGGTCACGTCGACGGCCTCGCCGATGAAATACAGGCCCGGCGCGGCCTTGGCCTGCATGGACTTCTGGTCCAGTCCGCGCGTGTCCACGCCGCCGCGCATGACTTCGGCCTTTTTGTAGCCTGCCGTGCCACTGGGCACGAGCGTCCACTGATGGATGTCCTGCGCCAGCCCGCGCAGCGTCTTGTCCGGCGCGTCGGCCAGGCGCAGCGCGGCCAGGCCCGGCTTGCCGCCCTGCTCGGCCAATTGCAGCCAGCGGTCGGCCAGCCGCTTGGGCCATAGTCCGCCCAGCACCGTATGAAGCTGCTGGCGGTTGCCGGACTTGGATGTCAGCAGTTCCTGCGCCAGATCGCGCCCCGGCGCCAGGTCGATCACGATGGGCTCGCCCGGCTTCCAGTAGCTGGAGATCTGCAGGATCGCGGGCCCCGACAGACCGCGGTGTGTGAACAGCAGGTCTTCCAGAAATTCACCGCGCGTCTTGCCCTGCCCCGTCTGCAGGTTCACTTCCAGCGCCACGCCGGACAGCTCGGACAGCGGCTGCCACTGTGCGGGGTCGAAGGTCAGCGGAACCAGCGCGGGGCGCGGCTCGACGACCTTCAGGCCGAATTGACGGGCAATCTTCAGCCCGAAGTCCGTTGCGCCCAGTTGCGGAATCGCCATGCCACCGGTCGCGACGACCAGCTTGGCGGCCCGGATGATGCCCTGGCTGGTGCGCAGCTCGAAACCTTCGGCCCCATGCGCGACCTCGGCCACCGAACAGCCCATGCGCCATTGCACATTGCCCGCGTCGCACTCGGCGCGCAGCATGTCGATGATGTTTTCGCTGGAGTCGTCGCAGAACAGCTGGCCGCGATGCTTCTCGTGCCAGGCGATGCGGTGGCGCTTCATGAGCGCCAGAAAGTCCTGCGGCGTGTAGGCCGACAGCGCCGACCGGCAGAAATGGGGATTTTCAGACAGGAAATTGGCGGGCCCGGCCCCGATGTTCGTGAAGTTGCAGCGCCCGCCGCCCGAAATGCGGATCTTCTCGGCCAGGCGCTGCGCGTGGTCGACCAGCACCACGCGCAGGCCGCGCTGACCCGCGACCGCCGCGCACATCATGCCCGCGGCGCCCGCGCCAAGCACTGCAACATCGAACATCAAGATTTCCGGCCCGCCCGTGCTTACTCTTCGATCAGGCAGTCAACGTAGTAACGCTTTTCGCCGTCCGGACCCACTTCGTCGGCCAGGCCGTGGATGTAGGTTTCGAAGCCGGGGAAGCGTTCGTTGAACTCGCGCGCGAATTGCAGGTACTGCACGATGGTGCGGTTGAAGCGTTCGCCCGGGATCAGCAGCGGAATGCCCGGCGGGTACGGCGTCAGCAGCACGCCCGTGACGCGGCCTTCCAGCTTGTCGATGTCGACGCGCTCGACTTCGCGGTGCGCCATGCGGGCAAAGGCGTCCGACGGTTTCAGCGCCGGCACCATGTCGCTCAGGTACATCTCGGTCGTCAGGCGGGCGACGTCGCGCTCGCGGTAGGCCTCGTGGATCTGCTGGCAGAGGTCACGCAGTCCCATGCGCTCGTAGCGGCGATGGTCGCGGCAGAACTCCGGCAGGATGCGCCACAGCGGCTGGTTGCGGTCGTAGTCGTCCTTGAATTGCTGCAAGGCGGTCAACAGCGTGTTCCAGCGGCCCTTGGTGATGCCGATGGTGAACAGGATGAAGAACGAATACAGGCCGGTCTTTTCAACCACCACGCCGTGCTCGGTCAGGTACTTGGAGACCAGCGCGGCGGGAATGCCGGTTTCGCCGAAGCTGCCCGACATGTCCAGCCCCGGCGTGATGACCGTGGCCTTGATGGGGTCCAGCATGTTGAAGCCTTCGGCCATTTCACCGAAGCCGTGCCAGTGATCGTTGGCTTCCAGGATCCATTCGTCGCGGTTGCCGATGCCTTCGGCCACCAGGCGGTTCGGGCCCCAGACCTTGAACCACCAGTCGTTCTTGCCGAACTCGGATTCCACCTTGCGCATGGCGCGGCGGAAGTCCAGGGCTTCGCGGATGCTTTCCTCGACCAGCGCGGTGCCGCCCGGGGGTTCCATCATGGCCGCGGCCACGTCGCAGGACGCGATGATCGCGTATTGCGGCGACGTGGACGTGTGCATCAGGTACGCCTCGTTGAAGACGTTGCGGTCCAGTTTGCGGGTCTCGGATTCCTGCACGATGATCTGCGAGGCCTGCGAAATGCCGGCCAGCAGCTTGTGCGTGGAGTGCGTGGCAAACACCATGGCGTCCTGGCTGCGCGGGCGATCCTGGCCGATGGCGTGCATGTCCTGGTAGAACTCGTGGAACGACGCGTGCGGCAGCCAGGCTTCGTCAAAGTGCAGCGTGTCGACATAGCTGCCGAGCTGCTGCTTGATCATTTCGACGTTGTAGATGACGCCGTCGTACGTGCTCTGCGTCAGCGTCAGGATGCGCGGGTTCTTGTTCACCGCTTCGCGCGCGAAGGGGTTCGCTTCGATCTTCTTGCGGATGTTGTCCGGGTGGAATTCTTCGAGCGGGATCGGGCCGATGATGCCCAGGTGGTTGCGTGTGGGGCGCAGGAACACCGGAATCGCGCCCGTCATCGTGATGGCGTGCAGGATCGACTTGTGACAGTTGCGGTCCACCACCACGACGTCGCCCGCGGCCACATTGGCGTGCCACACGACCTTGTTCGAGGTCGACGTGCCGTTGGTCACGAAGAAGCAATGGTCCGCGTGGAAGATGCGTGCGGCGTTCAGTTCGGATTCGGCGACCGGGCCGGTGTGGTCCAGCAGCTGGCCCAGTTCGTCCACGGCGTTGCAGACGTCGGCGCGCAGCATGTTTTCACCGAAGAACTGGTGGAACATCTGGCCGACCGGGCTCTTCAGGAACGCCACGCCGCCCGAGTGCCCCGGGCAGTGCCACGAATACGAACCGTCCTGGGCGTACTTCACCAGCTCGCGGAAGAACGGCGGCGGCAGGCTGTCGACGTAGCTGCGGGCTTCGCGGATGATGTGGCGCGCCACGAACTCCGGCGTGTCCTCGAACATGTGGATGAAGCCGTGCAGCTCGCGCAGGATGTCGTTCGGAATGTGTTCCGACGTGCGCGTTTCGCCGTACAGATAGATGGGAATGTCCGCGTTGCGAAAGCGCAGCTCGCCAATGAAGGCGCGCAGGTTCTTGATTGCGCTGGCCACGTCCTCGGGCGAGTCCACGTCGAACTCTTCATCGTCGATCGACAGGATGAAGGCGCTGGCGCGGCTCTGCTGCTGCGCGAACGAACTCAGGTCGCCGTAACTGGTCACCCCGATCACCTCGACGCCCTCGGCCTCGATTGCTGCGGACAAGGCACGGATACCCAAACCGGACGCGTTCTCGGAACGGTAGTCCTCGTCGATGATGAAGATGGGGAAGCGGAATTTCATGCAGGCGCTCCTGGGGGCATGGCGGATCGGACGCGTATCGCGGCGCGAATGTACTGCGAGTAAAAAACCGTCTGATGACAGACGGCACGAGCACCCGCCGGCCGGCGGGAATTGCGGAATTGTAGGGCTGTTTTTCTTACAGCCCTAAGGGAAATCCCCAGAAGCGCCAGATCAGCCTACCGGATGGTCTGCGCTTCGCCCGTCTGGAGGGCTGTCATGAAGAGGTCAAAGTAGGCGGGGATGGCCTCGGCGGCCCCGTAACGGATGCGCCGCTCGACCTTGGCGATGGCGCCAAAGCACACTTCGGAGCCGGGTTCTCCGCAGACGAGGACCACGGGATCTTCGTCGTCGCAGACCTCGTACAACCCGCCATGCGCGCGGCGGCCGACCTCGTAGAGATAGGCGGCAGCACCGACGGTTTGCATGGGGGTCAGAGGCAGCGTGCCCAGATGGGCGGCCTCCAGTGCGTCATCCAGCGCATGGACGCTGGACGGGGAGTAGTCCAGCACGGCGCCGGTTGAACCGGCCGCCTCCACGAAGTCCTGCGCTGCACCCGCGACACGGGCCACGAATTCTTCCTGGACTTCGTGGCGCGTCGCATCCTGGTTTGTCTTGAGGAAACCGAACATCAATGGCTCCTTGTTGAAAACCGCAAGCGGCGTTGGGGCCATTATAGGCAAGCCCATCCCCCTATACTCCTCAAACGTTACCTAATCCCAACACTCTCAAAGCCGCCATGAACGAGCCTGTCGTCCGACGACTGATCGCTGCCGACGCCGCGCCCCTGCGGCAATTGCGTTTGAATGCGCTGGTCGAAACGCCCGAGTCCTTTGGATCGAGTTACGAAGAGGAACACACGCTGACATTGGCGGACATCCGCGAATGGATTTCGCCGGCCAACGATGGCGCGATGTTTGGCGCGTTTCTCGGCGAGGTGTTGGCCGGCATCGTCGGCGTGGGACGCCAGCGCAAGCTGAAGGTGCGGCACAAGGCGCACATCTGGAGCATGTACGTCGCACCCGCCGAGCGCGGCCGGGGATTGGGCCGGCTGCTGATGCACGCGGCGATCGACCATGCGCGCACCATGCGCGGCATCCGGCAGGTGCAGCTGAGCGTCACCGCCAACAACGTCGCGGCGTCCGCGCTTTACGCCAGTCTGGGCTTCACCGTGTATGGCCACGAGCGCGAAGCGCTGTGCGTCAACGGCAAGCTGTACGACGAAGCGTTGATGGCGATGCCGCTGGCCGACCGGTAGGCGCTGGCGTCAGGCAGCGCCCGCGCGGCGGCGCGCGCCGAAGGCACACACCTGATTGCGACCGCCGTCCTTGGCCTTGTAGAGCGCCTGGTCGGCGGCCTTGATGACGGCGTCCGGGGCGCGCAAGGCATCGCTGCGTTCCGCCACCCCGATGCTGACCGTCACGCGCAAGGGCCGGGCGCCGCGCCCTCCCCGTCCGCCGCGGCGGCGCTGGCCGATCTGGTCCGCCTTGGGACGCGCCGGCTTGTCGCGCAGGCGCATCTGATAGGCCTCGATGGCGCGCCGCACCGTTTCCAGGTGCGGCATGGCCTCGGCCGCGGTCTTGCCGGGAAACACCAGCGTGAATTCCTCGCCGCCGTAGCGGTAGGCCTGGCCGCCACCCGGCACGCGCCGCAACTGCGAGGCGACCATGCGCAGCACCTGATCGCCCACATCGTGGCCGTGCGTATCGTTGAAGGCCTTGAAATGGTCCACGTCAGCCATGGCCAGCGTGTAGAGGCGGCCCATGCGTTGCAGCCGCTCGTTCAGCGCGCGGCGGCCGGGCAACCCGGTGAGCTCGTCGCGGAACGCCATGTGAAAGCCTTCGTGCGCCAACGAGATGCACAGGGCCGTCAACGCCGCGGCGGACATCAGCGCCAGTTCGAGCGGATGCGCCGCGCCACGCGGCAGCGCCCAGGCCATGCACACGAAGCCCAGCCACTGCCCTGCCTGCTGCGGGCGCCCGTAGCGCAACAGCAGCAGCGTCAACGTCAGGCCGGTGCCCAGCAGCGCGATCAGCGCCTCGGCCGGTACGCCCAGGCGCGCCAGCATGCCCTGCAGCGCGACGGTGCTGAAGATTTCGCCCACGCCGTCCTTGCCCACCAGCGCAATCACAGCCACGCCGGCGGCGATCAAGCCGATGCGCAGCGCCACGTCGATCAGCATGCTGGATCGTTCGGACCACAGGGCATTGATGGTGTAGACGAGCGACCACCAGGCCAGCACCGGCCCCATGGCCCACGGGGCTTCCCGGGCAAGCGTGGGCCAGGCCGCCGTGACGGCCAGCACGCACAGCATCAGCGCCATGGTCTGCGAGCGTTGATACATCAGGCAGATCGCCGATCCGATCAGCGCCATGACCCATGGCACGAACGGCACGATCAGGCTGAGCGCGGGCGGCCAATCCCGCCAGAACAGCAGCCCGACCGCTGCGGCCACCGGCAACGCGGGATAGAACAACAGGGGCAGCCAGGGAATATGGGGGTAACGCACGGATTGGGCCTTGCTAACGCTTGCAGAAATGACGTCGCCAAATCGGCAAACACATGTAATCTTTTTACGGACGCGGCATAAGGTTCTTTAGCGCAGGCCGCACAACACCGGGGTTTGCACCTCTACCGTGCTGGCGCTTCACCATCAGAATGTCCCCATGAGAATCCTGGTCAATATCGATGTTCCCGATCTCGAACACGCGATCGGTTTCTACCAGTCGGCCTTCGGCTTGACGCTGAACCGGCGGCTGGGTTCCACGGGGGCCGAACTGCTGGGCGCCGATGCCCCCATCTATCTGCTCGAAAAGGCGGCGGGCACGCCGACCGGCGGTCCGGCGGCCGGCGGTCCGGCGGCCGGCGATCCGGCGGCCGGCGGCGCAGTCCGTCAGCGCCGCGACTACGCGCGGCATTGGACGCCCGTGCATCTGGACGTCGTGGTGGAGGACGTGGACCAGGCCGTGGCCCGGGCGGTCGCCGCGGGCGCGCGCCTGGAGGATCCGCCCATCACGCATGACTGGGGCCGCATTGCGCATCTGGCCGATCCTTATGGCCACGGCATCTGCATCCTGCAGTTTCTGGGCCGGGGCTATGACGAGCTGGCGCCTGCGTCGCTGCGCTTCACGCCTGCAGCCGAGGCCGACTTCGAAGCGCTGCTGGCGCTGCGGATCGAGGCCATGCGCGACAGCCTGGAACGGCTGGGCCGCTTTGACCCGGACCGGGCGCGCGAGCGGCTGCGCGGCACCTTCCGCCCCGAGTGCACCTGGCACATCGAAGAAGACGGCACACGCATCGGGTTCTATTGCCTGCGGCCGGAGGGAAAGGGATTGCGGCTGGATCATCTGTACGTGCATCCCTCTGCGCAGGGGCGAGGCGTGGGCGGCCAGGTGCTGCGCCGGATCTTGCAGGACGCCGACCGCCGCGGCGTCGGGGTGACATTGAGCGCGTTGCGCGGCAGCAATTCGAACCGCTTCTATCGCCGGCACGGCTTCGTGCAGACCGGCGAAGGCGAGTGGGATATCGACTACCTGCGTGACTGCCCGAGCGATAACCCGCGCCCGGCGCAGCCAGGCTGAACGATCAGGTGCGCGGCAGCGTGACGCCGCGCTGGCCTTGATATTTGCCGCCGCGATCGCGATACGAGGTTTCGCAGACCTCGTCGCTTTCCAGGAACAGCATCTGCGCGCAGCCTTCGCCAGCGTAGATCTTGGCGGGCAGCGGCGTGGTGTTGGAAAATTCCAGCGTGACGTGGCCTTCCCATTCGGGTTCAAGCGGAGTCACGTTGACGATGATGCCGCAGCGCGCGTACGTGCTCTTGCCCAGGCAGACCGTCAGGACGCTGCGCGGGATGCGGAAGTATTCCACCGTGCGCGCCAGGGCGAAGGAATTCGGCGGGATGATGCAGACGTCGCCCTTGAAATCCACGAACGAGCCTTCGTCGAAGTTCTTGGGATCGACGATGGTCGAATTGATGTTGGTGAAGATCTTGAATTCGTCGGCGCAGCGCACGTCGTAGCCGTAGCTGCTGGTGCCGTAGCTGACGATGCGCCCGCCATTGGCCGTACGAACCTGCCCCGGTTCGAAGGGTTCGATCATGCCGGCTTCGGCCTGGCGGCGGATCCAGCGGTCGCTTTTGATGCTCATGGTGGGTGTGGTGCTAGGGATTTGGAATGGGCATCATTTTATCCCGAGCGCGCCGGACCTGATTCCGGCCGGGCGGGACAGACTTGTCCCGCCTCAAGCCGGGCGCCGGCTCAATTGCCGAAAAGGGTGCGGTACACCAGCGAAATCCCGTTGACCGAGCCGCCCTTCAAATCCAGGGACAGACCACGCGCCAGCCGGTAGCTGGCGCGCCCAACAGTATCGCTGCCGGACAGCGCCTGCTCGACGCTCAGCGTGATGCCGTTGGCGAAGTTCTTGCTGGCCACCAGGAATTGCGTGGACAGGTCGCTGCCGATATCGCGGTTCACATTGCCGGCCACCGTACGGTCCGGCAGGATGCTGCCCGAACTGCCCATGTTGCCGGTGCGCACCGCCACGTCGTCCAGGCCGAACTGCTTGTAGAACGGCTGACCGCCCCCCAGCAGCGCGGTGCCGATCGACACCAGCAAGGCCGCGTCGCCGCCGCTTTCGTCCGGCCCCCGGCCCAGCAGCAGCCACGACAGCTTTTCGACGTCGCTGACTTCCGGGTAGGACACCAGGTCGATGCGCGGACGCTGGGCCGTGCCCACCACGCGCACGCCGGCCTCGACCAGTTCACCCGTGCGCAGCGCCTCGATGTCCAGGATGGGGTTGTCCAGACGGCCCTGGAACGTCAGGGTTCCGCGGCTCAGGCGCAGCCGCTGGCCATAGGCCTCGATGCCGCCGCCGCGCGTGCGCAACTGGCCCCAGCCTGTCAGCCGGCCCTCGTTCAGCCGGATCTGGATGGAACCGAGCAGGCCGGCGTCCAGCCCCATGCCCGTGATGTAGAAGCGCGGCCCCATGTCGAACTTCAGGTCCATGCTGGTCTGCAGCGGCGTCGAGACCTTGTTGGGATCGTCGCCCGCGCGGATCACGCGCACGTCGTCATCCAGCGTCGGCACGCCCTGCAGGATCTCCAGGCTGAACCAGCCCGCGTCGGCGCTAAGGTTGCCCACGATCTCCAGGCGCGGCATGGCCGCCCGCACCTCGACCGTGCCGGACACCATGGCGTAGCGGTCCGATCGCTGCAGGGCCGGGAATCGGAACAGCGTCAGCTTGATCGCGCCGCCGCCGTCCATGATGTTCCAGTCGCCCTTCGCTTCGGCGTAACCGCCCTTGGCGCCCGCGTTGGTCGTGATCCATTCCTTGGTGCGCCATTCGGCAGGCATCACGCGCAGCGACGCCGGAAAGCGCAGGCTGTCCAGAATGAGCCGCTGGCCGTCCAGGCGGGCGGACAGCGTGCCATCGATCAGCCGCACGCCATCGTCGATGCGCACCAGCCTCAGCTTGTCGCCCCGGATCGAACCGGTGGCGCCCCATTGGCCGGCAAGCGTGCCCTGCACGTCGATGTTGGCCTTGAGCGTACCGCCCACTTCCATGGCGTCGCCCACGAACAGGCCAACCCACGCCAGGTCGGCGATGTCCGCATTCAGGCGCGCCCGCAGCGGCTGGCGCGAATCCAGCGCCATCCCGCCCTGCGCGTCCACCAGCAGGACCGCCGTGCCGGTGCCGTTGATCGACCCCATCTTTTCCGTCGACAGGTCCAGGCGGGCGTCCAGCCGGCTGGCGTTGGCCGAGGTGGGCGTGGCGGTCACGTCGACGACCAGCGCCTTCACGCCCAGCGGCACCGGGGGATCGCCCGGAATCAGCAGGTCGCCCGCCCGGCGCGCGATGCGGGCCCGGCCGGCCAGGCGTCCGTCAAATTTCAAGTCCCACAGCAGGTCGAGCGCGATGCGGCGCTGGCCATCGGGAACCATCGCGTTCACGCGGCCGGCGTTGCGGCCCAGCTTGGCCGCGGCTTCCGGATCGAAGGCGCCGACCACCTGGCGCGCCACGCCGGCCGTGATGACCAGGTTGTCCGACTGCCCGGCGGTTTCCCAGCGCTTGCCGCCGCCGCGCGATCCCTGGTGCGCCACGGACAGGCGCTCCTTGCCCGGGAGGGTCAGGCTCACGCCGGTCTGGCCGACCTGCCACTGCCATTGCGGCGCCACGGCAGCGGGCAGGAAGGACAGCGTGACCGGGCGATCCAGGGAAACGGCGAATCCGGCGGTATCCGCGCTCAGCCGTGAAAACGTGCCGCGCCAGCCCACCAGCGCCGCGTCGGGCTGGCCTGCGGGGCCCCTGCCCCAGCCGCCGTTGAAGGTCAGATTGGCCTGCGCGCGGGATTGCCCGATGATGCCGGGCCGGGGCCGCGGCGGCGTATAGCTGGCGGTGAGCTCGCCGCGGTGCGCGGCCACCGTGCCGTCGACGCGGGCCTTCACGTCGGCGCCGCCGGGTATGTCGGGCCAGAAGGCGTCCAGTTGCGGCGCCTGGGCATCCAGCGTGATGGCGCCGCTGGATGCGCCCAGTTCGCCCGTCGCGCGCACGCGATTGCGGCCCAGCCGCAGGTCCACGTCCAGGCCATGGATGCGCAGGCCGGCCAACGGGTCCACCGCCGGATCACGCGCGGCCGTCCCGGCAGGAGCCACTGCGGCGCCAGCCGCAGCACCGGCTGCCGCAGCATCGGCTGCCGCACCGCCCCCCGTCCCAGTCACATCCACCTGCGCCTTCAGATCCCCGCTCAGCGGCTGGCGGTTCCAGCGGCTGCCCTCTTCAAAACGCAGGTTGACGGCGGCATGGCGCAGCGCGCTCAGGTTTTCAATGTCGGCCTGCACATCGGCACGAACGGTCAGCAGCGCGGGTGGAATGGCATTGCCCGTCCAGGGCGCCAGGTCCAGACGCTGCGCATCCAGC
Organism: Achromobacter sp. ACM05; assembly: GCF_019218915.1. Classification (NCBI taxonomy): domain Bacteria; kingdom Pseudomonadati; phylum Pseudomonadota; class Betaproteobacteria; order Burkholderiales; family Alcaligenaceae; genus Achromobacter; species Achromobacter sp. ACM05. The sequence continues at coordinate 1,653,802 of NZ_JAHUWQ010000001.1, read as the reverse complement.
GATCCGACGATGCGGTCGCGGCCGGGCGCGTCGCCCGCCTGCAGGTCGAATTGCGCGGCCAGCGTGGACTTGTCCGGCAACTGCGCTCGCGCCCTGGCACTGCGCAGCACCAGCGCCGTGCGCGGCGCCAGATCGGCCACCACATCGAGCACGAAATTGGATCCCGTGCCGTCGATCTTGGCCTGGATGCCGTCCAGCGATCCCGCGGCGTCGGCGTGCAGCACGACAAGGCACGCAGGCACGGGCGGCCCCATCGGCGCGGCCGCGGTGGCGGCAGGCTCTGCCTTGCCCTTGGAAGCTGCTGCGGCGTCGATGCGGCCCTTGGCCGTTTCCGCCGGCTTGGCGGCATTTGTGCCCTTGGCGGCGGCCTCGGCCTTGCGAGCGCCTGCGCGGTTGGCCGGAGCCTGGGCCTTGGACGCAGCCGATTTCTTGGCCGCAGCGGGCTCCTTGGCCGATTCTTCGGCCTTGTCCTTGGCCGGCGCCTGCCCCGCCACCGGACCAAACACGCCGCTCAGCCGATCGGCCTGGCACAGGGGAGAGTCGGGACCCGCGCCGCGCGCCGTCACGTCCAGGCGCGCCGCAAAGGGCCAGGGGTCGGCCAGAGCCTGCAGATCGGCCTGGCCGGTCACATCGGCCTCGCCCACCTCGTGGCCAACGCGCAGGCTGGCGATGCGCAATTGCGCGCCCTGTTGGCTGGCGGCAAAGGTCGCGTTCAGGTCATTCAAGGTGACGGGCAGCGGCTCGCCGTCCTGGGTGAACTGGAAGTCGCCCAGCGCCAGCCGGTCCACGGCCATAGTCACAGGCAGCTTGGGCAACGTGAAGGGTTCGCTGCTTTCCTCGGCGGGCGGCGTCTCGGGCGAGGACTCCATGTCCACGCGGACCGAGCCGGCGGACAGATTGCGCACATGCAAGAGCCGGTCGCCCAGCGCGCTCCAGCGCACGGACAGATCCAGGTCGTGGATGTCGACGTGCGTGCCGCCGGCCGTCAGCTCCAGACGCCCCACGGTCACTCCGTGCAGCAGCGAGCCGTTCACGTCCAGCGCCTGGCCTTCGAGTTGCTGCGCGGCGGTCGTCAGCAACAGGCGCGTGCCGTTCTGCGAGGCCACCAGCCAGAAGATGAAGCCAGCCGCCAGCGCAACCAGCATGGCAAGGCCGGGCAGCCACCACACCAGCACATGGCGCAGGAATTTACGCACGAACTTCAAAACGCGATCCCCAGCGAGAAATGCAGACGCAGGTCCCGTTCGCGCTGGCCGTAGGCCACGTCCAGGAACAGCGGCCCGGCGGGCGTGCGCACGCGCGCGCCGACGCCGTAGCCTACGGACATCTTCATGTCGCCGAACGATTCGGCGGCATCGCCCGCGTCCACGAACACGCCCATGCCCCAGCGCTCGTCAAAATAATGGTCGTACTCGATGCTGCCCACGAGCAGCGTGGGCGCGCCGACGACAGCGTTGTCGCGGTGCACGCCGATGCTTTGATAGCGATAGCCGCGGATCGACCGCGCACCGCCCGTCCGGAAACCGAAGTCGTCCGGCACCTGCACGTCGCCGTTGGACCACACGCGGCCAACCTCGCCACGGATCGTCAGCACGTCCCATTTACCGAAAGGCCACCATTTCTGGCCGCGCAGCCGCAGGCGCGTGTAGGGCTCGCCGGTATCCAGCGTCACGCCGACACCGCCGCCCACGGAAATCAGGTTGCCCTCGCGCGGATCGTATTTGTTGTCGACATCGCGACGCAGCCATTCGGCCGTGGTGGTGATGGTGGGCAGCGTGTAGCTGTCGCCGCCGTCGATCTTGACGTGGTCTTGCGCCAGCAGCACGCCGTAGCGTGTTTCATATTCGACGCGGCTGTCGCCCGCGCCCTTGCGCTCTTGCGTGCGCGTGGCGCCCAGCGCGTAGCGGGTCACTTCCAGCCCCTGGATGTCGGACCGGTCCGCCAGGATCCCGACGGAATCGCGGTAGCCGCGCTCGGAAGGGGGCAAGAGGATGTCCATGAAAGCGCGCTGGCGCAACCGGTCCACGCCAAAGCCCGTTTCCATGGTGACCGGTTGGCCGAACACGACGTTCTGGCGATACACCGATTCCACCCGTACGCCGGCCTCGTCGTCCACGCCGATCGACGCGGAAAACCGCTTGGGGGGCGCCTCGACCACGCGCACCTGCACCGGCAGCGTGATCTCGCCGTCGGAATCGAATTGCGCCGGCGGCGGGGGCATGCCGCCCGACACCGTGGGATCGCCCGCCGGCGCGGCGGCAGCGGCGTCTTCGGATCCGGGCCCGCGGGCGCGGTCGGAAATGGGATCGGTGGGCTGATCGTTCTGGCTGGGCGGCTCCTGCAGCGAGACGAACGCGCCGCGGAAAAACGCGGTCGATTGCAGGTCCTGCTGCCACTGGTCCAGCCGGTTCTGGTCGAATGCGGCGCCCACGTTGTAGCGCACGTAGCGGTCGATCAGCGTCTCCGGCACGCGCTTCAGACCCTGGGTGTTGAGCTCGCCCATGCGCACCTGCGGCCCGCTGTCGATGGTGACGTGCAGATGCGCCGCCGCGTTGTCCGCGTCGATGTCGGCGCGCGAGGACGTCATGCGCGCCAGCAGGAAGTCGCGCGTGGACACGTCGTCCAGCAGCGTGGCCTTGGCACGGTTCCAGTCGCCGTTGATGAACGGCTGGCCCTTCCTCAAGCTCCAGTCATCGCGCAGCTTCTGCACGCGCTGCGCGTACTCGGGGCGCGTGATGCGGCCGGAGAATTCCAGGTTCACGGATTCGACGGTCGTGCGCTTGCCCGGCACGATCGCGATGTCCCAGGTTTCGCCGCCGATATCCGTACCGGCTTCGAGCGTCACCTTGGGCGAGAAATAGCCCTGCGTGGCCAGCGCCGCCAGCGTCGCGTCGCGCGCGCGTCGGCGCAGGCGGTTGATTTCACCGCCGTCCTGGTCTTCGGCCAGACGCGCGATCGCATCGACCGCCTGGGTGATCGCCTGCAGCGCGGCCGGGGGCACGCCCCCGGGGTCGACAATAACCTCCGGGCGCTTGGCCAACGCCTCGCCCGCCATCATGCAAAGTCCTGCCAATAAGGCGCGGGCAGCCCACCGCATGCGTCAGGTCGGTTGTTGAACGACGATGGAGGGAAACTTTCCGGCCATGTCGCGCGGAAGCGCCGCAACGCCCGCGGCCAGCTTTCGAGCGATCGCACGGTACAGCGACGCGGCTTCGCTGCCCGCGTCCGACACGACGGTCGGCGTGCCGGCGTCGGTCTGTTCGCGAATGGCAAGCGTCAGCGGCAGGCTGCCCAGCCAGGGCGTCTGGTATTGCTCGGCCATGCGCTGGCCACCGCCTTCACCAAAGATGTGCTCGGCGTGACCGCACTGCGAGCAGATGTGGATGGCCATGTTCTCGACTACGCCAAGAATAGGCACCTCCACCTTCTGGAACATCTTCAGGCCCTTGCGCGCGTCCAGCAGCGCCACGTCCTGCGGCGTGGTGACAATGACCGCGCCAACGACCGGCACCTTCTGCGCCAGCGTCAGGGCCACGTCGCCCGTGCCGGGCGGCATGTCGACGATCAGGTAATCCAGGTCGCGCCAATTGGTCTGGCGCAGCAGTTGTTCCAGCGCCTGCGTCACCATCGGGCCGCGCCAGATGGCGGGCGAGTCCGCGTCGATCAGAAAACCGATGGAGTTGGCTTGCAGGCCATGGCCGGTCAGTGGCTCCATGCTCTTGTTGTCCCGGCTTTCGGGACGGCCGGAGATGCCCAGCATCGTCGGCACGCTGGGGCCGTAGATGTCGGCGTCCAGCACGCCGACCGTTGCGCCCTCGGCGGCCAGCGCCAGGGCCAGGTTCACGGCGGTGGTGCTCTTGCCCACGCCGCCCTTGCCGGAGGCGACCGCAATAATGTTGCGCACGTTGGGCAGCGGCTTCAGGCCCTTCTGCACGGCGTGCGCGGCGACCTTCCAGGTGACGGTGACTTGCGCATCGGGCGCGCCGGCTTGCGCCAACGCACGCACGGCGATGTCGCGGATCTGGTCGCGGACGGCGTCGGCGGGGTAGCCCAGCTCCAGCGTCAACGCGACGCGGCCGCCGGCCAGTTGAATGTCACGATCTTTTACAGAAACGCCCAAATCCAAACCGGTATTCGGGTCTTGCGCGGCGCGCAGTGCGGCGCGGATGTTTTCTATCGTTATACTCATGTCACTATGGTTCCGTAGGCAGCGCGGCGTCTGCGGGCCGCCATCCCCTAAAGGATAGCGGATACACGGGAACCTTTCGCTGCGTTTTGCATCCGACCATTCATGACCAACACACTTATCCGCTTCTTTCGTGCCGTCTTATTCGCCGCCCTGGCCTTGATCGGCATGGCGATGGCGCTGGTGTTCATGCTTTCCACGGCATTCGCCGTGGCGATCCTTTATGTGGTCGCCAAGGTGCGCGGCAAGCCCTTCGGCGTTCGCGCCTATTGGAGCCAGCGCCAAGGCGCCCGCCCTGGACCCTTCCAGTCCGCCACTGCCCCGTTCGCCACGCAACCGCGTGGCGATGTGATTGACGTCGAGGCCCGCGAAATCCGCTGACGGCGGTTTTCAACCTGGCTTGCGCGTGATTGCGCGCAAGCCGGCCAATGCGTGCTGCGCTGAAATCGCGCTCATCGCCTGGCCACGCTTCCCTCAACCCGCCTGATTCGCGTCACTGCGATGGGCGGGTTGTGTACTTTCCGGGACCATCTCCGGAACCCTGTCCGGGACCTCATCCGGGGCCGCATCAGCGGCAGGCGCGCGCGCTTGCCCTAAAATGGCCGGCCAAATCCCTTTTCCCCTCAACCTCAGTCGACAACCATGTCTCGCACCCTCTTTGTCACCACTGCGCTGCCCTACGCCAACGGATCTTTCCACATCGGCCACATCATGGAGTACATCCAGGCCGATATCTGGGTTCGTTCGATGCGAATGGCGGGCCACACGGTGCACTTTGTGGGCGCCGACGACGCGCACGGCGCGCCGATCATGCTGAAGGCCGAAAAGGAAGGCATCACGCCGCAGGCGCTGGTTGCGCGCTACGCGGCCGAGCGTCCGCAATACCTGAACGGTTTCCACATCCGTTTCGACCACTGGCATTCCACCGATTCGGCGGAAAACGTCGCGCTGTCGCAGGACATCTACCGCGCGCTCAAGGCCCAGGACCTGATCGAAACGCGCTCCATCGAGCAGTTCTACGATCCGGTCAAGGGCATGTTCCTGGCCGACCGCTACATCAAGGGCGAGTGCCCCAAGTGCCACGCCAAGGACCAGTACGGCGATTCCTGCGAGGTCTGCGGCGCGGTGTATGCGCCCACCGAACTGATCAATCCGTACTCCGCGCTGACGGGCGCCACGCCCGTCCTGAAGTCGTCCGACCACTTCTTCTTCAAGCTGTCCGATCCGCGCTGCGTGGAATTCCTGCAGCAGTGGACCACGGGTTCCAACAAGGCAGGCGCCAAGCATCTGCAACCTGAAATGCTGGCCAAGACGCGCGAATGGCTGGGCGGCGAAGACGGCGAGGCCAAGCTGGGCGACTGGGACATCTCCCGCGATGCGCCCTATTTCGGAATCGAGATCCCGGACGCGCCGGGCAAGTATTTCTACGTCTGGCTGGACGCGCCGGTCGGGTATCTGGCGTCGCTCAAGTCCTATTGCGCGGTCAAGGGCATGGATTTTGACGCCTTGCTCGACCCCAACGGCGACACCGAACAGGTCCACTTCATCGGCAAGGACATCGTGTACTTCCACGCCCTGTTCTGGCCCGCCATGCTGAAGTTCGCCGGCCGCAAGACGCCGGACGCGGTCAACGTGCACGGCTTCATCACCGTCAGCGGCGAAAAGATGTCCAAGAGCCGCGGCACCGGCATTTCGCCGTTGCGCTACCTGGAACTCGGCATGAACGCCGAATGGATGCGCTACTACATCGCCGCCAAGCTGAACGCGCGCGTCGAAGACGTGGACTTCAATCCCGAGGACTTCATTGCCCGGGTGAACAGCGATCTGGTCGGCAAGTACGTCAACATCGCCAGCCGCGCCGCCAGCTTCATCACCAAGCATTTCGACGGCGTCCTGGGTTATTCCGGCGACACCAGCGCGTTGTCCGCTGAATACGCCGAACAGGCCGAGTCCATCCGCGCCGCATTCGAGGCCCGCGAGTACAACCGCGCCATCCGCGAGATCATGGCTTACGCCGACCGCATCAACCAGGCGTTCGACACCGCGCAGCCGTGGGTGCTGGCCAAGGGCATCGCCACCGCCGACGACGCGCAGAAGGCCGCGCTGCAGGACATCTGCTCGCGCTCGCTGGCCGGCTTCAAGGCGCTGTCGGTGATGCTGGCGCCGGTGCTGCCCCAGCTGGCCGAACGCGTTGCCCTGGAACTGTTCGGCGCGCAGGCGCCCTTCACCTGGGCCGATGCCTCGGTCCTGCCGCAACGCGTGGCGCCGTTCAAGCACCTGATGCAGCGCGTCGAACCGCAGATGCTGGAAGACCTGTTCGAGCCGCCCGCCGCGCCCGTCGTGGTGCCCGGCGGCGAGCCGCTGGCCGAGACCATCTCCATCGACGACTTCGCGCGCGTCGACCTGCGTATCGCGCAGATCGTCAATTGCGAGCACGTCGAAGGCTCGACCAAGCTGCTGCGCCTGACGCTGGACGTGGGCGAAGGCCGCCACCGCAACGTGTTTTCGGGCATCAAGTCGGCCTACAAGCCGGAAGACCTGGTCGGCAAGCTGACCGTCATGGTCGCCAACCTGGCGCCGCGCAAAATGAAGTTTGGCGTGTCCGAAGGCATGGTGCTGGCCGCCAGCCATGCGGATGAAGCCGTCGACGCCGGCATCTACGTGGTGGAGCCGTTCCCCGGCGCCAAGCCCGGCATGCGCGTGCGCTGAACCGCGTCACTGCCAATGCAAAGCGCCCGCAAATGCGGGCGCTTTTTTGTTTCTGCGGGAAATCCGATCAGGCGTTGCTGGGCGCCAGCGCCGGGTCGAGCGAGACGCGCTCGTCGAACACGAAGCACTTGCCTTCATAGCCGGGGCCGCCCGTTTCCTCGAAGTATTTCAGAATGCCGCCGTCGAGCTGGTAGACGTTTTCGATGCCGGCCTCGTTCATGAAGATGGCGGCCTTTTCGCAGCGGATGCCGCCCGTGCAGAAGCTGACGACGGTCTTGCCCTCGAGTTGCGCCCGGTTTGCCTCGACCGCGGCGGGAAACTGCGTGAAGCGGTCGATGCGCCAGTCGATGGCGTTCTTGAACGTGCCTTCGTCCACCTCGAAGGCGTTGCGCGTGTCCAGCATGACCACGGGCCGGCCATTGTCGTCCACGCCCGCCGCCAGCCACCGCGCCAGCGTGTGCGCATCGACGCCGGGCGCGCGGCCCGCTGCCGGCCGGATGGCAGGGTGGTTCATGCGGATGATCTCGCGCTTGATCTTGACCAGCAGCTTGCGGAACGGCACGTCGTTGCTGTGGCTGAATTTGACCTCCAGGTCCGCGAACCGCGCATCGGCGCGCAGGCCCAGCAAAAAGGTGTCGATGCCGCCGGCCGCCCCCGCGAGGAACAGGTTGATGCCTTCCCCGGCCAGCAGGATCGTGCCCTTGAGCCCGGCGGCGCCGGCCTCGGCGAGCAGGCGCTCGCGCAACGCAGGCAGGTCATCCAGCGGAACGAATTTGTAAGCGGCGATATTGACGACGGAAGTCATGGCAAAGCGATAGAAAACAGGCGGCGAAGCCCGTAATCATAATCGCTGGGCGGTTTGCGCCGCAGAAGGGAGTGCCGCTGGGCGGCCGGTGCCCAGACCGCGCACCGCCCAGACCGCCTGCCGTCCCTAGCGGGTGACGACCTGCTGCTCGACCACCGCGTCCAGCACCCAGCGCAGCGGGGCAGCTCCCAAGGTGGCATTCGGGTCATTGATCTCGACCACGCGCAGGCGGTAGTGCACGCCGGGCTGGAAATTGAACCCCGTGATCTCGCCCGGCCAGGCCTGCCAGGGCTGCGAGGCGCTGTCCCGCACCTGATAGCACATGCCGCGGCCACCGGCCGTGTCGCAGGGCACCCGCTCGGCGTTGACGTAGACCAGCTTGGTGGGGCCGCGCTGGCCGCCCGCCACGGGATCCGCGCGGCGCCCGAAGTCCAGCGTGTCGCCGGTGCTGAGCTTCCACGTCATGCGTTGCGGATTGTTGGCGTTATCGAAGGAACTGGCCGTGATCCGGGTGAGCGACGCCAGGAAATCGTGCTCGAGCGCCATCGTCTGCGGCGCACAGGCCATGCGGGTCGACACCGGGTCGGCGCGCACAATCAACTGGCCATTGGCGATGGTGTACGGCGCGTTGTAGGTATTGCATCCGCTGAATCCCATCATCCGGGGCGAGCCCTGGTCGTGGATGAACGCGGCCGTGATCGGGCGCGTGGAGGGCGACGGATGCGGCACGGGGCGCAGCGCGCCGCCGGGCAGCGTCCAGCGCGCCAGGTCCCAGTTCGTCTGCACCAGGATGTCGGAAGCCGAGGCCGGCTGGAAACGCGGATCCTGGCCATCGGCCGCGCGCATCGGCGGCGACGAGCAGGCAACGAGACCCGCGCACAGCAGGCCGGACGCCAGGCGGCGCTGGAAAAGGAATGAGCGCATGCAGGTCTCTCGGATCGTTCAGCGAAGCGGGAATCAGGGGGTCGGCGGATCCTGGCGGCGCTCGAACTCCAGCACGTCGCCACCCCGCAGATTGAACGTCAGGTGACGCGGCGCGCCGCCGCTGTCCAGCGTGAACGTGTCGATGGCGCGCAGCGCGCGCAGGTAGTCGGCTTCCAGCTTTGCGCGCTCGGGCGGCACGCAGGCCATGCGCGTGGTGGCGGGCGCGTCGATGACGAGCTTGTTGCGCTCGAGCTTGTACGTGCCCGTGTAACGGTTGCAGCCGGAGAATCCGTTGACCTGGTATTGCTTGCCCTGCGCAAGAAAGGTCAGGCGGATGGGCTCGCCGTTGTCCCCGTGCGGGATGTCGCGCAGCTGGCCACCGGGTTGTGCCCAGCGGACCAGTTCCCAGCTCGTCTGCGCCAGCGAATCCTTGCTGGTGGCCGCGCTGGCCGCAGCGGCGCCTTCGGGACGCGCGCCGCCGGTCATGCCGGCGCATCCGGCCAGGGCCGCGGTCAACAGTCCCAGGCAGAGCATTCTGCTGGGCGTGGACATGAAATTGGGCATGAGCAAGCCTCCAATTGATGCGTATCGTCGTAATGTAACCGGCCCGTGCGTCATCACGCGATTTTCTCCGTCCGTCAGCCGTATCCAAAAGATGCACGATTGAGCCGGAGGTTCTAGCTCCGATGAACGCGGGTTCTGCATCGAATGCCGCATGGCGGGGGTAGGTGGCCGCGAGCAGAATCAATGACAGTTGATGACTCCGGCCTAAAAAGTAATACAGGGAAAGAGGAGCGGAGCCCGCGACAACCGCATGCGCAGTGTCCGGCCCATCGGGGCTGAGAACAATATCGACCGGGGAGATGCGCGATGGGCTTCTTGAGAACCTTACTGGCATTGTCAGTGGTGCTGGACCACCTGGGCGGCGGCTACGCCGATCAGCTTGTCGGCGGCAGGCTTGCCGTGCAGCTCTTCTATGTGATTTCCGGCTTCCTCATTTCCTACGTGCTGACGGCGACGGACCATTATCAGGGCGCCACGGGCAAGTTCTACGCCAATCGTTTCCTGCGGCTTTTCCCGATCTATCTGGCGGTGGCGGCCCTGACCCTGACGGCCCACATCGTCAGCGGCGGCTCGTTCTTCCGCATCTACGAAGCCCTGCCCTTCAGCGCCGAAGTCTTCCTGTTCCTCTCCAACCTCTTCATCTTCGGCCAGGACTGGCTGATGTTCTTCGGCATCCGCGATTCGGCGCTGGCCTTCACGGGCAGCTTCGCGAACAGCGACGTGCCGCTCTACAAGGGTCTGCTGGTGCCGCAAGCGTGGACGCTTGGTGTGGAAATGAGCTTCTACCTGGTTGCGCCCTTCATCCTGCGCTCGCCGCGCCGGTTGCTGGCGCTGCTGGCCGCCTCGCTGGCCCTGCGCGCGATCCTGATCTGGACGGGGGTCGGCCGCTCGGATCCTTGGACCTATCGCTTTTTCCCCACGGAGCTGGCGCTGTTCCTGATCGGTTCGCTGTCGCATCAGGTGTTGCTGCCGCGCATGAAGGCCTGGACGCAGCGCGTGAAGCGACTGCCCGAACTGGGCACCGGCATCCTGTTCCTGTATACGGTTGCGCACTTCTCGATCGGCATCAACCCCACCGTGCGCGATGGCCTGGCGGTCCTGCTGTTTGCCGCACTGCTGCCGCTGGCATTCCTGTTCCAATCGCGCCACAAGCTGGACAAGGCCATTGGTGAACTCAGCTATCCCCTGTACATCTGCCACATGCTGGTCATCATGGCGTTCAGCTGGCTGATGCACGATGTGCAGGAGCATCAACCCATGCTGTTCGCCGCCATGGCCATCACGGGATGCATCGGGGTCTCGGCGGTGCTGAACTACCTGATTGCGGATCCCGTGGAACGCCTGCGCAGCCGCCTGCGCACCGATCCCCGCGGCACCGGCGCCATCGCGCCCGCCGATGTCCGCCCGCGCCCGCAGGTTCCTGCGCAACCGATGGGGACTATTCGCCGCGTGCCTTGATGTAAGCGCCCAGCACCAGCTCGATCTGCCGTTTTTCCTGGTGCGAAAGCCGGGCGTAGGCCGCGTAGGAGATGGTTTCGAAGGGCCAAGCGGGCGGGTCGGGGATTTCGCCCAGTCTGCCCGCAGCAACATGGCCGGACGGCGTGTCGAGCATGGGCCCTTCGCCGGTACTCAGCCACAGGGGGTTGACGCGCAGGGCGCGCGTCAGCTTGATGAGCGCCTCGCTGGACGGCTGCTGGCGCTGTCCGCTTTCGTAGTTGCCAATAGCGCTTTGCGACAGGTTGCTTGCGACCGCCAAGTCTTTTTGAGTCCACCCCTGAAGCATTCTTGCGTTGCGCAGACGATGGCTAAACGTGTCCAATCGATCAACCTGAGACATTAATTTGTATGGTTTTTTTGGATTAAAGCATTTCAAATCCGCGGCCAAATAAAGGGATTAGACCCCAATTTCCGGGCTAATTCATAAATCGCCGCTTGGCCCCCCTGGCCTTGCGCGCATGCTGCCGCGCGCCATCGCTTCACGCCGCAGTCCGCCCCGTTAAAAGTCATATCTTTCATCGGCTTGCAGCGCCTTGCCCGCCCATCCCACCGCTGCCGTCGCGCGACGTTGCAGCAAAATCGGAGCAAAAAAAGCCGCATGAGTTTATGGGCAGAAATCGGCCGAAAGGGAAAATAATGTATCGGTAATACATAATATTTTTCTGACGCAAATCGGGGATCAAACGCTGTTTCAATGGATGCCGGGCTATTTCCCCCTGGACGACTGTTACCGTCCGAAACCATAGAAACGTATCTTCACAAAAAAACACGCCCGTGTTTAAATGCAACACAGGCGTGACTCTGGAACGACAAGCGCCGCAACGGCCGGAAACGGCATGGCTCTGCCAGACGTCCGGCTTTTTCAAGGCGCCAGCGCCCCGTCGCGGCGCCTCATTGGAAGCATCAATGAACAACACGCTGGATGTCATTTTTCTTGGCAATGACGACGCCAGGCATGCCAGACTCGTCGAGTCCCTTTCCCACCTGGGATTCAACGTCCGCCGCTGCCACGATCTCGTGGATGTCTACGACCGATTTTCCCGCCGGCCCAGCCCGCTGGTCGTCCTGGAAGCCCCGCTTACCGATGTGCACAACGCCGCCGTGCGGCTGCGCGCCATCGATCGCAGCCTGGGCATCGTAGCCATCGCCCCATTCACCGATTCCGAAAGCCGTATCCGCACCTTGCTCTGCGGCGCGGACGCCTGCCTGCCGCCGGACGTGACCGGCCTGGAGCTCGCGGCGGTGCTGCAGGCGCTGGTGCGACGCGCGGTCGGACTGGACGGCATGGAGCCGGGTGCCGGCACGGAAGCCATTGAAGAACCGGCCCAGGAAGGCTGGCGGCTGGCAAACAAGGGATGGACGCTCATCAGCCCCAAGGGCCGGACGCTGGGCCTGACGACCGGTGAACGCGATTTTCTGTCGCGGCTGGTGAAGTCGCCCGACCGCAAGATCAGCCGCGACGCCTTTCTGGCCGATGGCGCGGACGAAGCCGACAGCGGCATCACGCGCCGCCGCTTCGTGGATGTGATGATCAGCCGCCTGCGCCGCAAGGCCGCGGCCAATCAGATGACGCTGCCGATCCGCGCGGTCCACGGATGGGGCTACATGTTTGCAGCCGACATCACGCTGGATCTGGACTATCGGGTGTCAACGCCAACCGCGCGCACGGACGGGCAACAAGCCTGGCGCAGCGAAGAAGCGGAGGCGAACGCGTCTGCCTGAAATCGCCCGGCGCAAGACCGCCAGGCGAAAAAAACGCGGCGCTGCCCCCGAAGGGTAAGACGCCGCGCTAAAACAACACGTGAACCCGGAGTCATCGGCCGGCACCGATGCCTTCTACCTGGATCACGCGATTCCAACATTCGTGCCTCATACTACTCACGCACGGTCCGACCGTGGCCTGCGCCGGGTCTCTAGTCCCTGCACGGGCTGCAACGTGATCAACGCCTGGCAATGCGTCCACCCGTGCTGCTGGGGGGCGTTACTGCCATATCGGCGGTGTTCCTTCCGGATAGCCGCCTGATGAGGAAAGTTTAGGACCTCGGACGCGTTTCCAGTAATTCTTTGTTGATAGTCTTCCATACCAGATTGATATAGCAAGCCCCTCCCCTCCATGCCCCTGCCCCAGCCATCCCTGCGCCATCGCCTCCGCAAGATACTGGCGTTTTTCCCGCCAAACTGGTGCCTTGCCATCCTGGTGGCGCTGGACGGATACGCGTTCATGCACCCGGTGCTGCGCGAAGTCCGTGCCCGCGAGTATTCGTTCTGGCTCGCGCTGGACAACTGGCACGAGATCATGCGCGTGGTCGGTCTGCTGGAGATTCCACGCCTGGTGCTCGGCGTCGGTTTGCAGGTGATTGCGCTGGGCTTGATCCTGAAGGCGCGCATCGCGTGGGCGTTCTCGCTGGTGCTGCTGATCGGTATCGGCACGTTCGCCATCCTGGGCGACGGGGGCCGCGCGGGGCTGGGCATCTACACGCTGGTCCTGGTGATTGCGCTGGTGGCGTACTGGCGGCGCTTTGACCGCGCCAGCGTGACGGCCGGGTCGCTGTTTGCGCTGGTCAGCGTGCTGTCGCTGATGATCTACGCGGTGTTCGGCACGCTATACCTGGGCAACGAATTCAACCCGCCGATTCTGGACGCCGGCACCGCGCTGTACTTCTCGATCGTCTCGATGTCCACGGTGGGCTACGGCGACATCGTGCCGCATAGCGGCACGGCGCGCCTGTTCACGGCGTCGATTATCATCCTCGGCATTACCGTGTTCGCCACCTCCGTCAGCGCGATCGCCGGACCGGTGATCGGCGGCAATCTGAAACGGCTCGTCAAAGGCAGGTTTTCTTCGGCCATGAGAAAAAACCACATCATCATCGCCGGCGCGACGCCCCTCGCGCTGAGCGTCTACCAGGGCCTGCGCAGCCGCAACGAAGAAGTCACCGTCGTCGTCCCAACGGGCATGGCGCACGACTATCCCGCCGCCGCCGACCTGATCGAAGGTGATCCCTCCAGCGTGGACGTGCTGCACGTGGCGGGCGTCGCGCGAGCGCGTTATGTGCTGGCGCTGCGCGACGACGACGCGGAAAACGCATTCATCGTGCTGGCCGCAAAGGAAGCGACCGGCGCGGACGGCGCCAAGACGGTCGCGCTGGTCAACACCAGCAAGCATCTGGAGAAGATCCGCCGGGTGCAGCCCGATCTGGTGTTTTCGGTGCAACTGCTGGGCGCGGAAATGCTGACGCGCGCGATCAACGGCGAACCCATGGACAGCCAGGCCATCACGGACCTGTTCTTTGCCAAGCCGTCATCCAACGCCAAGACCACTTGAACGCGATTGCGGCTCGCCGACCGGTGCGTTCGGTGGCACGTGCCCGGCGTACCACGTCACAAACTGATCCGACGGCATGGGCCGTGCAAACAGGTAGCCCTGGATGAACGCGACGCCGCGCCCGGTGAGATAGCGGAACTGCAGATCCGTCTCAACGCCTTCGGCCAACACCGCCAGGCCCAAACGATGCGCAAGCGTGATGATCACGTCCAGCACCGGCGCGTCTTCGCCGGTGGGTTCGATGGCATGCACGAAGCCCTTGTCGATTTTCAGGTAATCCACCGGAAAGCGCTGCAGATACGACAGCGAGCAGTGGCCGGTGCCGAAGTCGTCGATGGCAACACGCACCCCCTGCTCACGCAGCGCGTCGATGTTGCGCCGCGCCTGGCCGTCATCAGTGATCAGGCTGCGTTCGGTGATCTCCAATACCAGGGTCGGGTCACGATGGGCGATATTGGCGGCGAAGCGCTCAACGTCGGTGGTGAACTCGGCGCATGACAAATGCTCGGCGGCGATGTTGACTCCGACGTGAAACCCCGGCGGCGTGGTCCAGCCGCGCATGTCGCGTTCGATCAGCGTAAACAGATGGCGCGTCAGCGGGGCGATCATGCCATCGGCCTCGGCCGCGGCAATGAAGACGTCCGGCCGCACGGATCCGACCCCGGGCCGCTCCCAGCGCAGCAGCGCCTCGACGCCGCTGCATTGGCCCGTTGCGTGACCGTACACGGGTTGGTAATGCACCCTGAATTCATCTGCCCGGATCGCGCGGCGCAACTGCTCTTTGAAGGAACGGCGGTTCGCCTGCTGGCGGTAAGCGACCACGGCCAGGCCGAATCCAAGCAGTGCGGCGGCAGGCAGGTAGGTCATCATCAATTGCTGCCACGCCTGCACGACGGCTTCAGCCGGCGCATTGACGCGAATGGTCAGCGGTGTGGGCCCATCGTGGCCCGTGGTCTCGTGGTAGACCAGCTCGCGCGACGCCCCCGCCGCACCCTTGAAATCATTGTGGATGAACGCCCCGCCCTCGCCTACCTGCAGTTCGATGCGGTAATCGCGCAGGCTTGCCACAGCGTCCAGCAGATCCTGTACGTACCGTCCGTCGACCACCACAACGCCGCTGCGTCCCTCGGCGCCGGGCCGGCCCAGCAGGATCGCCGGCCGTTCGGGCGCCAGCGGCGAGCCGGTCACGGTAAAGCGCCAGCGGTCGGGCGGCAGATCGGATACCCACTTGCGAAACTCAGAGACCGGGTAGTCGATCTTGCCGACGGCCGACGAACAATAGATGCGATCGCCGCGTACCAGGAACAGGGACCGCAGATACGGGTTCAGTGCGCCCCAGCGTTGCAGGTCGGGCAGCGCTTCGTCGCACGACAGCGCCGTCAGCGCCGCCACCCGGTCCGCCAGCGTCCACGTCTGCGTCAGGACGTGCTGCGTCTGCACCCGCACGATGCGCGCGGCCGACTCGGCTTCAAGGCGCTGTTCCTTCTGCGCGTGCCACCACGTCCAGGCGACGCAGGCGATCACCGGCAGCACCAGCGCCAAGGCCACGGGCAGATAACGCCACGAGGGAACACGATCCATCAGGCCTGATGTCGGCAAGGGGTCTCCGCGGCAGTGGGGGCCATTAGTACAGCTGCATCGTTGCGATGGGACACCATGTGCGGCGCTGCGTCAAGAACTGCGTGTGCGCTTGCGCCTTGCGCAAGGTTTGCGTCCGCAACGCTGGCCGTACCGCCGCTCGCTGGGCTATCGTTGACGGGCAAGCCCCTCTGCCGACGGCATGAGGCTCGTGTGTATTCGTTTCCCCTTAGCACGCCATTTACAAGGACGGATGATGAAGAAAGCAAATGCCTCCCTGCCCGCCGGCCTGACCGGCGCCAACGTCGCCTTCTGCCAGCGTCTGGCCCAGCTTGCGCAGGAAAGCCAGCAGCGCTGGCTCGAAATGGGCCAGCGTCTGGCCGGCGACAGCTCCGGCCAGGTCCTCTCCGCCCTCTCCCCCTTGAACCCCACCGCCAACTGGCAGGATGTCATGCCCGCCATGGGCGAACTCGCGCGCAAGCGCTGGCAGGCGCAACTGGAAGCCAGCCAGGCCCTCACGCACGCCGCGCTGCAGGAACAGGCCACCATGGCCGCCGGCGTGGGCGAAGCGATGTGCGAATGGTTCAAGCAGGCCAACAGCGCGGCCGCCGACAACTCGCCCTTTGCGCAGATGTGGTCCACGATGACCAACCAGATGGCGGCCGCCTGCGCGGCCATGCAGGACGCCCACCAGCAGGGAGGCCGTCATGACCGCTAAACGAACCGCCCTCATCACGGGCGGGACGGGCTGCCTGGGCCGTGCCATCGCCGTCGCGCTGCACGATGCGGGCCACGACGTCATCGTCACCTACCATTCCAGCGAGACCGCCACGCGCGAATGGATCAAGGAAGAGGCCGCCAAAGGCCGCACCTTCGCCATGTACAAGGTCAACGTGGCGGACTTCGACGCCTGCCAGGCGCTGGCGCGCAAGCTGGAAGAAGACGGGCGCCAGATCGACATCCTGATCAACAACGCCGGCATCACGCGCGACGCCAGCCTGCGCAAGATGAGCGCGCAGAATTGGGCCGAGGTCATGCACAGCAACCTGGACTCCATGTTCAACATGACGCAGCCGCTTTGCGGGCCGATGGCGGATCGGGGCTGGGGCCGCATCGTGAACATTTCTTCGGTGAACGGCAGCAAGGGTGCATTCGGGCAGACCAACTACGCGGCCTCCAAGGCGGGCATCCACGGCTTCACCAAATCGCTGGCGCTGGAAGTCGCCCGCAAGGGCGTGACGGTGAACACCGTGTCGCCCGGTTATCTGGCCACGCGCATGGTGCAGGCCGTGCCGCCGGAGGTCATGCAGGAAAAGATCCTGCCGCAGATCCCCGTGGGACGGCTGGGCGAGCCCGATGAGATCGGCGCGCTGATCGCGTTCATCTGCAGCGACGCGGCCGGGTTCATGACAGGCAGCAACGTGGCCATGAACGGCGGGCAGCATATGTATTGAAGGCGGCGGCCAGCGCTGCGCGCGCTGGTCGGCCGCTTCCCTTTGATTAATGTCCCGCAACACCGACCTCCTCCTGACCGCGCTCGCCCCCACGATCTGGGGCAGCACCTACGTCGTCACCACGCTGATGCTGCCGCCGGGCTATCCGCTGACGGTCGCCATGCTGCGCGCCCTGCCCGCGGGCATCCTGCTGATGTTGTGGGTCCGTGCGCTGCCGCACGGCATCTGGTGGCTGCGCGTGTTCGTGCTTGGGGCGCTGAATTTCTCGGTGTTCTGGGCGTTGCTGTTTGTCGCCGCGTACCGCCTGCCGGGCGGGGTGGCGGCCACGCTCGGTGCGATCCAGCCGCTGGTTGTGATCGCGCTGGCCCGGTTGCTGCTGGGCGCTCCGGTGCGCGGGCTGTCCGTGGTGGCGGCGTTGACGGGCCTGGCTGGCGTGGCGCTGCTGGTGCTGACGCCCAAGGCTGCGCTGGACCCCGTCGGCGTTGCAGCCGGGTTGGGCAGCGCGGCATCCATGGCGCTGGGCACCGTGCTGAGCCGCCGGTGGCAACCGCCTGTGTCCGCGCTGACCTTCACGTCGTGGCAATTGACGTCGGGCGGCATCCTGCTCGTGCCCGCAGCGCTGCTGGCCGAGGCGCCGCTGCCGACGTTCACGCTGGTCAACGTCATGGGCCTGGCTTGGCTGGGACTGATCGGCGCGGCGCTGACCTATGTGCTGTGGTTCCGCGGGGTGGCGCGGCTGGAACCCGCTGCGGTGTCGTCGCTGGGCTTTCTGAGTCCGCTGTCCGCCACGGTGCTGGGGCGGGCGATCCTGGGCCAAAGCCTGTCGCCGCTGCAATTGGCAGGCATGGGGGTGGTGGTGGGCAGCGTCTGGCTAAGCCAGCGCGCGCAACGTCAAACCGTGCCAGCGGTAGCGCCGCGGGCCGCGCGCTGAGCCTCATATTTGTAACGCGCGGCCCCCACCCTGTACGGCAGATTTATTGCGGGTGAGGCGCCCCGCGCGCCGCCTCCATCTCTGCCCGCAACGACATCGCATCCGGCCGCATGGGCAGCGCCAGCCGCCCTTCGCGGTCGATGGCGCCCCATTCTCCGCCCGTGGCGTAACTGTGTTCGCCGTCGCGCGTGCGTTCGATGCGGCAACCCTTGCACACCGCGGCGAGACCGCCCTCGAAGCGGTCGACCCAGTCGTAAGGCGTGGCCAGCACGCGGTTGAGTTGCCTGTCGTAGTAGGCCATGCCGCCCGCCCACGGTCCGCGCGTCAGGCCTTCCTCGAAATCGTCGGCGCCGTTATCGAACGTGACCACGGGGACGGCGCGTCCGTCGGGCCGCACCCAGTGCCACGAGCCATTGGCCGTTGCGGGTGACAGGCCATCCTTGCTGAAATCCATGCGCGCCATGACGGCGGGACGGAACTCGACGCCACCGTTTGTGGCGCGGGCGCAGTGCTGGACGTGTTCGAGGGAGCCTTCCGCTTCCTTGTCCGCAAAGAAGCACGGAAGGTCGTATTCAATGGCAGGGCCCGAGGTCAGGGCCAGCGAGGTAAGCAAGGCGGCAATCAGCATGCGGGGCATCCTAGCATGGCGGATTCGCGCTCATCCGCCCGTCTGATGCCCGGCAAATCCCGTCGGTCTTCAGAAATCCTCAAAGGCTGAGAGAAGCCGCGCGACCGCCTGCCGCCTCAATTCGCCGTGGCGCCAGAGTCCTTGACCGCCTTCGCCCACGCCGCGATCTCGGTCTGGATGAACTTGCCGAATTCGGCGGTGTTCACGCTGGAGGCGCGCGCGCCCTCTTCCAGCAGGCGCTGCTTGACCTCGGGCGAGGCCAGCGCGCCGGTCAACGCCTGATTCAGCTTGGCCACCACCGCGTCCGGCGTACCGGCCGGCGCAACGATGCCGTGCCAGGACACCGCCTGGAAGCCAGGCAAGCCGGATTCGGCCATCGTCGGCACGTCGGGCATCGCGGACGAACGCTCGGGCGACGTCACGGCCAATGCGCGCAGCGTGCCCGCCTTAACGTGTGGCAGGACGCCCGGAATGGTGGTGAACATGAAGTCGATCTGGCCGCCGATCAAGTCCGTGATCGCGGGGCTGCCGCCCTTGTACGGCACGTGCGTGAACTCCAGCTTGGCTTCGCTCTTGAACATCTCGCCCGCCAGGTGTCCCGGCGTGCCGGCGCCCGCCGAGCCCATGTTGGTCTTGTCGCCCTGCGAACGGATGAACGCGATCAGCTCCTGCACGTTCTTGGCCTTGACGTTGGGACCGACGACCAGCACGTTCGGCACGGTGGCCAGCAGCGTGACGGGCGTGAAGTCCTTGACCGCGTCGTACGAAATGCGCGAGTACAGCGACGGGTTGATGCCGTGCGTGCTGGCGGTGGCCAGCAGCAACGTGTAGCCGTCCGGCGCGGCCGAAGCCACCTGCTTGGCGGCGATGGTGCCGTTGGCGCCGCCCTTGTTGTCGATCACGATCGTCTGGCCGAGCGTCTTGGCGGCTTCGGCCGCCACGGTGCGGGCCAGGATGTCGGACGTCCCACCCGCCGAATGCGGGACGGCCAGCGTGATCGGCTTGGCGGGAAAGGTCTGGGCGTGCGCCGCCGGCAGGGCCGGGGTCAGACAGGCGGCCAGCGCGCAGCGCGCCAGCAAACGAGTGCGGAACATGGGAGTCTCCAGGGTTGTGGCCGGCTGCGGCGCCTCGAGCGGGCGCCGTCAGGCCGGCGATAAGGCCGGTCCGGTCAGTCCGAACCGAGCTGCAGCTTGTTGGGCTGGCGTTTTTCGATGGACCACTTCAAGAGCGCGGCCGAGCGGTAGATGCCATGGGCGAACTTGCCGTAGGGCAAGGTCAGGAACAACGCCATCACGACGCCAAGATGGATCGCCAGCAGCAGCGCCATCGCGCTGCCGTCGCGGCCGGCCAAGAGCGCCAGGCCCGTCGCGCTGGTCAGGAACAACAGCACGATGAACCCCCGGTCCATCGGTTTCTGCACCGCGTCGCCCTGCAGGGGATGGCGCTTGACATTCAGCCACAGCAAGCCGGCTGGCCCGATCAAGAGGCCAATGCCGCCCGCGGTGCCCAGCAGCACCGGCGCGCTCAGAATCGGATACGGCGCCTGCTGGTCCAGCAGATAGTGGTAAAGCGTGGCGACACACGTGGCTGCGAAACACAGCATGAAGCCGTAGAACGTGAAGTGGTGAAACCGCCGGCGCCACAGCGTGAAGGCGTCGTCGGCGTTGTTGCAACCCTTGCCGTGGCCGCCGTCCAGATAGCGCAGGCGCAGCGCGTCGTGCGCCGCCTCGGCCACCGCTGCGCCGGATGCCGCCCCCGGGCTGACGTTGCGCCAGAACCGCGTCACGCCCACCGCCAGCGCCAGCATCGAAAAGCCGAACACCACGCCAAACATCAGCGCCAGCGTGTTGTGCGGGAACACGGCGTAGAAATTGCCTGCCATCGGCTCGTGGAACAGGCCCCCCGCCATCACCACCGCCAGCACCAGGAACAGCGCCAGTCCGGCGGCCGTGGCCAGCGACAGCGCGAGGCCATTGCGCTTGTACAGCGTGCCCAGCGCCGCGGGCCACGCATAGTCGGTGTAGGTCTGCATCCGCACCTTGGCCATGGCCTGCGGCACGTTGACGGCGAACTCGTGCGGCGGCGCGTACTGGCACGCGTGCAGACAGGCGCCGCAGTTATGGCACAGGTTGGCCAGGTAGTTCAGGTCGGCCTTGCCGAATTCCAGGCGGCGCGTCATGGCGGGAAACACCGCGCAGAAACCCTCGCAGTAGCGGCAGGCGTTGCAGATCTGCATGACGCGCGCCACTTCGGTCTCGTCATCGGTCAGCGATTCCGTCAGCGGCTTGGCGCCCCTTGCATGAAAATGCACGGGCTGCTCGGCGGGCGCCGGAGTCGGGATATGTCCGGACTGGCTGGTGGAAAAGGACTGCGCCTCGCGGGCCAGGGCTTCAAGCTGCTTCACGGTGTGCTCCCGCAGGGTTCTGGCCCAGCGCCGCGGCAGCGGCGCGGGTGCCGGCAATGCGGCCGAAGGCCGTGCCGATGGACATGCCCACGCCTGCCGTGTATCCCTTGCCCAGCACGTTGCCGGCCATCATTTCGCCCGCGACAAAAAGGTTGTCGCTGGGCTGGTCGTTGAAACGGACCGCGGCGGTGTCGTCCACCTTCAGGCCCAGATAGGTAAAGGTGATGCCGGGACGCAGCGCATAGCCGTAGAACGGCGCGGTGTCGATGGGCCGCGCCCAGTGCGTCTTGGCGGGCGTCAGGCCTTCGGTATGGCAGTCGTCCAGCGCGGTGTGGTCGAACTTGCCCACACGGCAGGCCGCGTTGTAGTCCCCGACCGTCTTCTCGAAGGTGGCCGCATTCAGCCCCAGCTTCTCCGCCAGTTCGGGCAACGTATCGGCCTTCACGCCCGGAAACACCGGCGGCATGAAGCGGCCGATCGCCTTGGCGTCGATGATGGAATACGCGATCTGGCCGGGCTGCATGGCGGTCAGACGCCCCCAGATGGCGTAGCGCTTGGGCCAGAAGTCCTCGCCCTCGTCGTAGAAGCGCTCAGCGTCGCGGTTGACGACGACGCCCAGCGATACGCAATCGATGCGGGTGCAAATGCCGCCGTCGTACAGCGGCGCGCGAGCGTCGATGGCCACGCAATGCGATTGGGACGGGTCGCCGATGCCGTCGGCGCCGGCATCCAGCATGAATTTCAGCAGCACGCCCATGTTGAAGCGCGTGCCGCGGATCAAAAAGTTGTCGGCCGGCCATTCGCCGCGCTCGTTCTGACCCCAGGCTTCGCGCAGCCATTCGCGGTTGGACTCAAAGCCGCCTGCGGCCAGCACACAGGCGCGGGCCTCGATGCGCTCGTCGCCAATGCGCGCGGCCACGAAGCGGCCGTTGTCCAGGTCCAGCGAATCGACCGGCGCGTTGTAGCGGATCTGCACACCCAGCGCTTCGGCGCTGCGGTAATAGGCATTGACCAGCGCCTTGCCGCCGCCCATGAAGAACGCGTTGGTGCGCGCCACGTGCAGCGCGCCCGACAGCGGCGGCTGGAAGTTCACGCCGTGGCGGCGCATCCAGTCGCGACAGGTGGAGGACTCGCGGATGACCAGCCGCGCCAGGTGTTCGTTGGTCAGCCCGCCCGTCACCTTGAGCAGGTCCTGCCAGTATTCTTCCTCGGGATACGCGTCGATCAGCACGTCCTGCGGCGCATCGTGCATGCAGCGCAGATTGCGCGTGTGCTGGGAATTCCCGCCCCGCCATTCCTTTGGCGCCGCTTCCAGCAGCAGCACGCTGGCGCCGGCTTCGCGCGCCATCAGGGCCGCGCACAGCGCCGCATTGCCCCCACCAATCACCAAGACGTCAACCATGCCATCTTCCCCAATTCAAGGGGCAGACTCTACGCAGCGGCGCGCCGCTGCGATATCAGGCAGGCGTCAACGGGTGTTCACGATTCGTGAAGAGCAACCACCGCCCATTTGCCTTCGCGGGCCAGGGTGCGGGACACGTCGGCCATGACCAGTCGGGCCGCCAGCGCCGCGGGTGACAGTTCTTCGTCCGACAGGCTGGCCAGCAGGTTGGAGCGGAACAGGTGGGCATCGTCGATGCGCGCCATCTGCAACTGGCCGGGCGCGATGCGCGCGGTGGCCGAACTGGGCTGGATCGTCGCCGCGCCGCCCTGCTGCACCACGTCCATCAGCAGGGACAGGCCATCGACCTCGGCCACCACCCGGGGCGTGCGTCCCAGTTGCTGGAAGGCGTTGTTGACCAGCGCCCGCAGGCCGTGGCGGCCGCTGGGCAGCACCAGCGGCAGGTCGGCAATGGCCTCCAGCCGCGTCGTGTCACCAGCCGGCACGCCGGGCATGCCGGGCCGGGCAAAGAGAAACAGGGGCTCGTCCAGCAGCGGCATCACGCTCCAGCGGCGCGCCGATTCGGCATGGAACACGATGGCCAGATCCAGCAGGCGGCCGTTGAGCATGTCGGTCAGGTGCCCGGACAGCGCTTCGACCAGATGCAGCCGGATGTCGGGGTAACGCGCATTCATGGCCTGCAGGAAGGGCGCGCCCAGCACCGCCGCCGTCGTGGACGGCAGGCCGACGCTGACGTGCCCGGCCAGCCGGGCCTGTTGCGCAGCCTGGACGGCGTCGTCGGCGTGGCGCAGGGCCAGCTGCGCCTGCCGGAAAAACGCCAGCCCCGCGTCCGTAGGCACCACGCCGCTGGCGCTGCGCTGCAACAGCCGCGTGGACAGTTCGCCTTCGAGACGGCTGATCTGCTGGCTGAGCGCCGACGTGACCATGCCGATCGACATGGCCGCCCGGCCGATGCTGCCGGCCTCGACCACGCGCACGAAGTAACGGAGCTGGCGCAGTTCCATCGGTCAGCCCGGAATGGTCAGACCCTTGGCGACCGCGGGCCGCGCCACGAACGCGTCCAGCACGCGCGCGACGTTCTTGAACGAAGAAAAGCCGACGAGGTCGCCGGCGTCATAGAAGCCCACCAGGTTGCGCACCCACGGGAAGATGGCGATGTCGGCGATGGTGTACTGGTCGCCCATCACCCAGTCGCGCCCTTCCAGGCGCTGGTCCAGCACGGCGAGCAGGCGCTTGGACTCGTCCACATAACGGTCGCGCGGGCGCTTGTCTTCATAGTCCTTGCCCGCGAACCGATGGAAAAAGCCCAGTTGCCCAAACATCGGTCCGATGCCGCCCATCTGGAACATCACCCATTGCAGCGTCTCGAAGCGACCCGCCGTGTCCGCCGGGATGAACTGGCCGGCCTTGCTGGCCAGGTAGACCAGGATCGCGCCGGACTCGAACAGGCCCAGCGGCTTGCCGTCCGGCCCGTTCGGGTCGAGGATGGCCGGGATCTTGTTGTTCGGGCTGAGCGACAGGAACTCGGGCGTGAACTGGTCCTTGGTATCGAAGGCGACCCGGTGGACTTCATAGGGCAGACCGGTTTCCTCGAGCATGATCGACGCCTTCACGCCGTTGGGCGTCGGCAGCGAATAGAGCTGGATGCGGTCGGGATGCTGGGCGGGCCACTTCTTGGTGATGGCAAAGGCGTCTAGGGAGGACATGCAGGGTATCTCCGGGGGAGGCGGGGTTGGGTGACGACAATCCTAGCGCAAAAGCCGGCGCAAACCCCACCGCAGCGCGGTCGCCGCGACGGCAATGGGCAGGACCAGGCGCCATTGCGCCAGAAACAGCTCGCGTGTGGCCTCGCCGGGGGCCCAGGTGTTGCCGAACACTTGCGGGGAAGGCGGCGCGAGGTACAGGACGAGCAGCGCGGCCGCAAACGTCGCCACGAGGCCCCAGGAGGATGACTGGCGCAGCTCGGCCGGGCGCTCGGCCACGACCAGCATCAGCACACCAGCCAGGCCGGCCAGGACCGCCTGGGCGTAGAAATCGCGCGCCGAGAACATGTACGGCGCGTCGGGGACCACCCAGCCGAGGTCACCGGTCTGCAGCACGGACGTCAGGCACGCGCCGAAAAGCGCGGCGGCAAAGGACAGGATGGACAGGTCCAGGGCACGCAGAATGAGTTTGGACATGGGGCACGGCAGGAAAGGCTAAGGCGAAGGCGCGAGGATGCCACACGTTGACGCGGGCGCGGGGCTGTCAGCGGCGCGAAGCCGCCACGCGCATCGGATCCCGCGGCCCGCTACGCATTCGGTTTGTGATGCACAATCCGGCTCGCGCTTGCGTCGCAGCGCCCTGCTTAGGCAGGCCTTCTCCCCTACCGCCGTGGCAGCTCGCCGCGCCCGGCGCCACTGGCAGTCCCCATGAAGCACCCGCAGCAACGTTCCGGACAATCCGCCTCACCCGCACTTCCCGACGCCGCATCGCGCCCCGCCTGGTTCGCATCGGCCTCGGCGTCATGCCTGGCGGCCGTGCTGGGACTGGCCGCGGCGGCCGCGCATGCGGCGGCTCCGGCAGGCACGGCGGCCGCGCAGGTGTCAGACACCCCAAGCCGCACGCGCAGCCTGACGTTGACGCTGATGGATGGCAATGGCCCCGCCCCCGCGCCGCATACGCCGTACCGCGTCTTCGTAACCGGCTCGAACGACGAGATTCTCGATACCCCTTCCGGCGATGGCATCCTGCATGGCGTCACTGACGCCGAAGGCCGCACGGCGCTGATCCGGACCTCGCTGCCGCATACGGAAGACGACTTCACCCTGATCCGCCGCATCGGCGACGGGCCTTGGGGGCACTTCTTCCAGTTGCAGCGCGGCGGCAGCACCGAGCCCTTGCCGGCCTGGCCGTACATCATGACCATGCCCCAGCGCTGGGGCGAACAATGGGTGGACCTGGGCTACACCACCCGGCAGGGCGCGACGGCCTACTTCAGCCACGACGTGCCGGCGGGTTCGGTGTCGCTGCATATCGATGCGGACGTCACGCGCGACAGCAAGTGCTTTGCGGAGCTGGACGCCGTCAACCGCAAGTTCGCGCAGCACGACGCAGACGGCGCCCGCGCGCTGATCGGCGCCATGCGCTGCACCCGCAGCGCCGAGCAGAAGCTGGACCTGGCGCGGCTGCTGCTGGCCGCTGGCCAAACCGATCTGGCGCGCCATTGGCTGCTGCAGACCCGGCAACGGCCGTTTCCGGACATGTTCAAGCCGGTTGACGACGCCGACCGGCGCAAGCGGCTTGAAGTGGAGCGCCTGCTCGGCATGCCCGATCTGGTGCTGGAGGATTCGAACGTCTTGCAGGCCCGGCAATCGAAAAGGCACGCCGCCGACGCAACGGACCTGGCGAACAACACGGCCTACTTCCTGGCGGACTTTCCCGACTACCTGCCGCAAGCGGAGGAACAGGCCCGACGCTCGCTGGCGCGCGTCGGCCCGCGTCCGTACAACCAGGGCACGCTGGGCTGGATTCTGGCCCTGCGCGGCCAGACCGACGAAGGCCTGCGCCTGATGCGCCTTGCCTACCGCGACCTACCGCGCGACGAAGAAATCGCGGCCGATTACGGCCTGGCGCTGTGGCGCAGCGGACAAAAAGACCTGGCGGCGCGGCTGTGGGACGAAGCGCAGCGCGAATGCGTGTGGGGCGTTCGCCTGCACGCGGCGCTGCGCGAAGCAGGCTACCCGCACCCGTACTTTCATCCCGCGGATTCCGACCCGGTGAACGCGTATCGCGCGCGTTGCGCAAAACCCCGGATCAAGGCGAAGACTGCGGGCCTATAATCCGCGCATACGCTGCAAGCCACGCGCCTGCTGAGGGGCAGACGCAGGAGACCTCCATGACATCCTCCCTGAAGCGCCTGCTTTCTCTTCTTGCCGCCACCCTGCTCCTGGCCGGTTGCGGCGCCGGCCCCGGCGGACCGCCGCACCCCGGCGCGGCAAATCCGTACAGCTCTGGCGGGTTCAACGACGCCGGGCCTGACTATCCCAACACGGGACGCTGACGCCGACGCACGACGACGGCCTCAATCCGCATAACAGCTTTGCGCTCGCGGGCCCCTCCCGCAGCGCCCGCCAACTCCTAGACTGCCTGCACATACCGCAGTCAAGGAGAAGGCTTTGCAGCCGCTGTTATCGAATCTCAAAGTGCTGGACCTGAGCCGCATCCTGGCCGGTCCCTGGGCCAGCCAGATCCTGGCCGACCTGGGCGCTGACGTCATCAAGGTCGAGCGGCCGGGCCAGGGCGACGACACGCGCTCCTGGGGCCCCCCGTTCCTGAAGGACGAAGAAGGCCAGGACACCAAGGACGGCGCCTACTTCATTGCCACCAACCGCGGCAAGCGCTCCATCACGCTGGACCTGCAGACGCCGGAAGGCCAGGCGCTCGTCAAGGAACTGTGCCGCGATGCGGACGTGGTGCTGGAGAACTACAAGGTCGGCACGCTGGCGCGCATGGGGCTGGATTACGACACGCTCTCCAAGATCAATCCGCGGCTGGTGTACTGCTCTGTCACCGGATTCGGGCAGACCGGGCCACGCGCCGCCGAACCCGCCTACGACTTCCTGATCCAGGCCATGGGCGGCCTGATGAGCGTCACCGGCGAACGGGACGACAAGCCCGGCGGCGGTCCCCAGAAGGTCGGAGTGCCGATCGTGGACCTGACCACCGGCGTGTATGCCGCGCTGGGCATCGTGGCCGCGCTGCTGCGCCGCGCACAGACCGGCCAGGGCGAATACATCGACGTCGCGATGCTGGACGTGCAGGTGGGCCTGCTGGCCAACCAGGCAATGAACTTCCTGTTGGGCAACAAGGTGCCGCGCCGCACCGGCACCGCGCATCCCAACATCCAGCCGCAGCGCACCTTCGCGTGCGCCGATGGCGACATCGTGATCGTGGTGGGCAACGACGGGCAGTTCGCCACGCTGTGCGACATGCTGGGCCGGCCCGAGCTGGCGCAGGACCCGCGTTACATCACCAACAGCCAGCGCGTGCGCAATCAGGACACCCTGGACCCGATCCTGGACGCCATTTTCGTCACCCAGCCGCGCGCCCACTGGCTGGCGGCGCTGAAAAAGGCCGGCGTACCGGCGGGCTCCATCAATACGGTTCCCGAAGTCTTCGAAGACCCGCAGGTCGTGCATCGCGCCATGCTGCGTCGGCTGCCGCATCCGGCCGCGGGGTCGGTGCCGCAGGTGATGAACCCGCTGCGCTTTGGCAGCGCCGCGCTGCGCGCCGACGCCGCGCCGCCGCTGCTGGGCCAGCACACCGCCGACGTGTTGGCGGAGCTGGGCCTGTCCGCCGAACAGATCCAGGATTACCGCGACCGCAAGATCATCTGAACAAAAAAGGAGAGAGACATGAGCATGCCGGAGAACCTGGCTGGACCCTACCGCGCGCTGGACGTCACGATCGCCGACGGGGTCGCCACCATCCTGCTGGCCAATCCGCCCGTGAACGCGCTCAGCACCGACATGATGAACGAGCTGTCGTGGGTGTTGGACCGCATTTCGGAGACGCCCGAGGTGCGGGCGGTGGTGCTGTCGGGCCAGGGCAAGATCTTCTGCGCCGGCGCCGACCTGAAGAGCCGCGGCGAGACGATCAAGGGGCCGGGCGACCTGCCGCAGCATTCACGCCGCACGCGGGAGTGCTTTCATGCCATCCGTGAATGCGCCAAGCCCGTGGTGGGCGCGATCAACGGCGCGGCGCTGGGTGCGGGGCTGGCCATCGTGGCCTCTTGCGACATCCTGATCGCCGCGTCCACCGCCGTCGTGGGACTGCCGGAGATCAATGTCGGGCTGCTGGGCGGGGGCCGCCATGGCATGAGGCTCTTCGGCCACTCCCGCCTGCGCCGGATGATGCTGACCGGCCTGCGCGTCGACGGCGACGAGCTTTATCGCCTGGGCATCGTCGAAGCCGCCGTGCCCGCCGATGCGTTGATGGACAGCGCCATTGAACTGGCGCGCGAGCTGGCCTCCAAGAGTCCGCTGGCGACCGTGCTGGCCAAGCAGACCCTCAACGCCATCGAAGACATGAGCCTGCGCGACGGCTACCGCTACGAACAGGACATGACGGCGGCCATCGCCAAGACCGAGGACGCGCAGGAAGCGCGCCGCGCGTTCCTGGAAAAGCGCGCGCCGGTGTTCCAGGGCAAATAAGGGAGCCGACATGACCAGTGCATTGGAAGGCGTGAAGGTCCTGGACCTGAGCCGGGTTTTTTCCGGACCGTGGGCCGCGCAGATGCTGGCCGACTTCGGCGCCGAGGTCATCAAGGTGGAGCGCCCCGGCCGCGGCGACGACGTGCGGCACCAGGGCTATCCCATGCCGGACCGCGACGGCAAGCCCAGCCGGGAAACCTCGTCGTTCGTCGCGATGAACCGCGGCAAGAAATCCGTGACGCTCGATATCTCGCGGCCCGAAGGCCAGGCGCTGGTGCGCCAGCTTGCGCAGAAGGCCGACATCGTCATCGAAAACTTCAAGGCGGGCGACCTGAAGCGCTACGGACTGGACTACGCCTCGCTGTCGGCCCTGAACCCGCGGCTGGTGTATTGCTCCATCACCGGCTTCGGCCAGACCGGCCCCTACAGCCACCTGCCGGGCTACGATCCGATCTTCCAGTCCATGAGCGGGCTGATGAGCGTGACGGGTGTGCCGGACGGCGAGCCGGGCGCCGGGCCGGTCAAGGCGGGTTATTCCGTTTCCGACCTGACCGCGGGCTTCTACGCGGTGTCGGCCATTCTTGCCGCGCTGCGGCATCGCGACCAGATCTCCGGCGTGGGTCAGCACATCGACCTGGCGCTGCTGGACGCGCAGATCGCGGCCATCTCGCACATCGGCATGAACTATCTGGCCAGCGGTCAGCTGCCCGCCCGCATGGGTTCGGCCTCGCAGATCACCGCGCCGTTCCGCGCCTTCGAATGCCGGGACGGACACCTGATGGTCGCCGTGGGCAACGACTCGCAATTCCGCAGCTTCTGCCTGGTCATCGGTCTGCCCGCGCTCGCCGACGACCCACGCTTTGACACGAATCCCAAGCGCGCGGCGGCGCAGGCCGATCTGTCGCGGCTGATCGAGCCCGCGATGCTGGCGCGAACCGTCGCGGACTGGAACCAGGCCCTGGCGGCCGCCAACGTGCCCTGCGGCCCGATCTACACCATGGATCAAGTGTTCGAGGATCCGCAGGTGCGCCATCGGCAGGTGCTGGGCAGCGTGGAGCATCCCGCGCTCGGCAGCATGCCGATCGTCCGCAACCCGATTCACTTTTCCGCCACGCCGATCGCCGCCGGTCTGCCCCCGCCCATGCTGGGCGAGCACACGGCCGACATCCTGCGCGCCGAACTTGGCCTGTCCGCCGAAGCGATCGAGCGCCTGCATGCCGAGGGCATCGTATGAGCGCCGCCGACCACGAACTGATCGAGGAAATCCGCGACAGCGCGCGCGACTTCCTGCAACGCCGCGACCAGCGGCAGCGCAAGCGCCGCACCCCGGGCGGCGAGCGCGCGTACTGGCAGGAGATTGCCGCCGTCGGCTGGCTGGGCATGAGCGTGCCCGAAGCACTGGGCGGTTTGGGACTGGGCTGGCACGCGATGGCCGCCGTGCTTGAAGAAGCGGGCCGCGCCCAGTTGCCCGAACCGCTTGTCGGGGCGGGTGTGCTGAGCACGGCGCTGCTGGCGCGCATCAATCCGGCGGGCGATGGCACCGTCCGAGACGCGCTGCTGCAAGCCTTGTGCGCCGGTGAAAAAAGGGTTGGCCTCGCCTGGCAGGAAACCGAAGGACAGCTCGAAGCCGGCGAATCCGCCGGGGCGTTTGGCGTCACGGTCACCGCGCGCGAAGGCGCCTATGTGCTGAACGGCGAAAAGCGCCACGTCGTCCCCGGCGCGGACGTGGACGGCTGGCTCGTCACGGCCGACGGCGAATCGGGGTCTGCGCTGTTCTATCTGCAGGCCGGCACGCCCGGCGTCGCGGTGCAGACGCACGAACGCGCGGACGGCTCGCCGGCCTGCCATTTGACGATCGAGTCCGCGGTGGTTGGCAGCGAAGCGTTGCTGGCGCGCGAGGGCGTGCTGGACGCCGTTGACGAGGCGCTGGACTACGGCCGCCTGATGCAATCCGCAGAACTCGTGGGCGTCGCGCGGCAGGTGCTGGCCGATTCGGTCGCCTACTTGAATACGCGCAAGCAGTTCGGCCAGACGCTCTCGTCATTCCAGGCGCTGCAGCACCGCCTGGTCGACGCGACCCTGCAGGTCGAACTGGCGTCCAACAGTCTGCTGGACGCACTGAACGCCATTGCCGCGGCGCCGGACGACGTCAAGGCCCGCAAGGCGGCGGCCAGCCGGGTCAAGGCCCGAGCAGCGCGCGCCGGCATCGATGCGGCGCGGCTGGCCATCCAGCTGCACGGCGCCATCGGCTACACCGACGAATGCGACGTCAGCCTGTACTTCCGCAGCGCCCTGCACCTGGCCGCCTGGCTGGGCAACGCCACGGCGCATCGTCAGCGTTATGGCGTGCTGGCAGCCGACCCGGCGCCGGAGGCGGACGATACGGCAGAGGACGCACCGGAGGGCTCAACGCCAGGCCTGGACGCCATGGAGTTCCCGCGCGAGGCAGACTGGAACGCCATGCCGGAAGCGGCGTTCCGCAAGCTGCTGCGCCGCTTCTTCCGCACGCATTACCCAGATCACCTGCGGCACGTGCCGTGGCGGCTGCATTGGGATGAGATCAAGGCGTGGTACTTCACCTTGTCGCGCCAGGGCTGGATCGCACCGTCGTGGCCGCGCGAGCATGGCGGCATGGCCCTGTCTCCCGCCCGGCAGATCGCGTTCATCGAAGAAGCCGAACGCTACGGCGTGGCGCGCGCGCCGGACCAGGGCCTGGTCATGCTGGGCCCCATCCTCATCCGCCACGGCACGGACGCGCAGCGCGCGCGGTTTCTGCCGGGCATCCTGTCCGGCGAGGCGGTGTGGGCGCAGGGCTACTCGGAACCCGACGCGGGATCGGATCTGGCCTCGCTGCGCTGCGAGGCGGTGATCGACGGCGACGAACTGGTCGTCACCGGCCAGAAGACCTGGTCCACGCTGGCGCAGGACGCGACGCACATGTTCATGCTGGTGCGCACCGACAAGACCGTCAAGAAGCAGGCAGGCATCAGTTTCCTGCTGGTCGATCTGAACAGCCCGGGCGTCAGCCGCCGGCCGATCCGCACGCTGTCGGGTCACGAGGAGTTCTGCGAGGTCTTCTTCGACCAGGTCCGCGTGCCGCGCGGCAACGTGGTCGGCGAACTCAACGCGGGCTGGGGAATTGCCAAGGCCTTGCTCGGCTTCGAGCGTCTGTTCAGCGGCAGCCCCAAGCACGCAAGCCACGCCCTGCAACAGATCTTCAGTCTGGCGCGCCAGCGCGGCCTGCTGGCCGATCCGGCGTTCGCCGACCGGCTGGCCGAGTTGCGGCTGGACAGCGCCGACCTGACCGCGATGTACCGCGTGTTTGCGGACATGGCCAAAGCCGGACTTCCGCTTCCGCCGGAACTGTCGCTCCTGAAGATCTGGGCCACCGAAACCCACGAGCGGCTGGGCGCCCTGCTGATCCAGATTGCCGAAGAATATGGCGGCGCGGCAATGCGCCTGAGCTATGGCGGCGGCGGCGTGCAGGCGCTGGCGCCCTATACCAACGCCCTGGCGGCCACCATCTTCAGCGGCACCAACGAGATCCAGCGCAACATCTACGCCAAGCAGGTCCTGGGCCTGCAAGGCGCCTGACAACGACAACGCGCCGGCCCGAGCCGGCGCATCCGGAGAGAGACACATGAAGAAAGCAACCGCACTGACGGTGGCGGCAATGATCCTGGGCGGCGTCGCCGCCGCGCCCGCCGCGCTCGCAGCCCAGCCCTGGCCAAGCCAGCCGATCCGGCTGATCGTGCCCTACCCGCCCGGCGGCTCGGTGGACAACCTGGCGCGCCTGCTTGCGCCGTCTCTGGGCGAGCGCCTCGGGCAAACCATCGTCATCGAGAACAAGGCCGGCGCCAGCGGCACCATCGGTGTCGACGCCACCGTGCGCGCCACGCCCGACGGCAATACCTTCGGCTTCGGCGTGCCGGGCGCGATCACCGGTTTGCCTCACGTCATGAAGGTGCCGTACGACGTGTCCAAAATCCAATACGTGTCGCTGGTGGCGCGCATTCCGCAGGTCATCATGGTCAATCCGTCGCTGCCGGACACCACCCTGGCCGCTTTTGTCGACAGCGCCAAGAAGCAGCCCGGCAAGTACAACTACGGCTCGGCCGGCAACGTGACGACGCCGCACCTGGGCGGCGAACTGCTCAAGCAGCAGACCGGCATCGACATCATGCACGTGCCCTACAAGGGCGCAGCGCCCGCAGTCACGGCGCTGCTGTCCAACGAGGTGCAGATGTTCCCCGGGGACGCGTCCGCCGCGCTGGGCTTCATCAAGGCGGGCAAACTGCGCGCGCTGGCCGTGGCCAGCCCGGAACGCTTCGAGGGCCTGCCCGACGTACCCACCACCAAGGAGGCTGGCTTTCCCGGCATCATCGTGGAATCCAACTACGGCGTCATCGCGCCCACCGGCACGCCCAAGGACATCGTCGACAAGATGTCCGACGCGATCGCAAAATCCCTGGCCGACCCGGTCCTGCGGCAGAAGATGATCGACCAGGGCGCCATCCCCGTCGCGACCACGCCCGACGCTTACCGCACGCTGATGGAGACGGAATCGAAGAAGTGGGGCGAGGTCATCAAGCGCGGCAAGCTGGGCCTGCAATAACGCCATGCCCGTGCGCTTTTGCCGTACGCTTATGCCGATTCCCACGACTGCCGACCTGCGCCATCGACCATGCCATCAGCAAAAGCCACGGGCCTGAGCCTGGACCTGACCGCCGACCTTCATAAATGGCGGGCCTTCCTGGCCATCGCGGAACTGGGCAGCATCACGCGCGCGGCGCTGTACCTGGACCAGGACCAGTCGGTGCTGAGCCGCCGCATCAATGCGCTCGAGCGCGAGTGCAATGCGCGGCTCTTCAACCGCACCGGGCGCGGCGTGAACCTGTCCGAAGTGGGCGAGCGCCTGTTCCCGCTGGTGCAGACGCTGCTGGGCGACGCCGAACGCCTGGAAATGGAACTGAACGGCGAGGCGCGCGAGCCTGCCGGCGAGGTCACACTGGGACTGTTGCCTTCAACCGCGCACCCGCTCATCCGCAGGCTGTTTTCCCGGCTGCGCGAGCAATTCCCGAAGGTGCATCTCAAGATCCTGGAAGGCTCCAGCGGCCAGATCGAGGAATGGCTGACCGACAGCCGCGTGGACATCGCCATTCTTTACCGCTACGGCGACAAATGCCCGCCCGGCGAACAGGCGCTGGCCTCCGTGGACTCGTACCTGGTCGGCGCCGCGGGCGACGCGCGCACGCAGGCGGGCGAGATCACCTTCGACAAGCTCGATGGCCTGCCCTTCATCCTGCCGGGCGCGCCCAACGGCTTGCGCAACGCGCTGGACGGTCTGGCGCGGGCGCGCAAGATCGCCATCTCTCCGCTGATCGAGGCCGACTCCCTGCCGTTGATGAAGTCCATCGTCGAACACGAAAAGATGTACACCGTGCTGCCGCTGCACGCGGTATGGCAGGAGGTGCAGGAAGGCCGCCTCAGCATTGCCGCGCTGCGCGATCCGACGATGAGCCGCATCGTCTCCATGGCGTTCTCGCGCTCGAAGGGGCCGGGCCGCACGGTCATGGAGGTGGCCTCCCAGATCCAGACGCTGGTGCGCGAGATCGGCGGCGAAGGCGTCTGGCACGCCAGTCCGTAAACCCGGACCGGCGTGCGGGCGCTTACCTGAACCCGTACAGGCGCGCGGGGTTATCCACCCAAACCTTCCTGCGCAACGCGTCGTTGCCCAGCCAATCGTGCGCCAGATCCACCAGCGCATCGGCCGACGGCGCCGCCGCGCCCATCCGCACAAAGGGCCAGTCCGACCCCCACAGCACCTGGTCCGGATTGGCGCGGGTGAAGGCGTCGTGGATGCCGCGCGCGTTTTCGTAGTCAGGCGCGGCGCCCACCCGGCATACGGTCAGCTTCATCCAGATCCGCCCATCGGCCAGCAGGCCGTGCAGCATCTGGAACACCGGGTCCTCGGCGCCGCGCGCGGGCACGAGGCTGCCCAGGTGGTCGATGACCAGCGGCAGATCCAGCTTGGCCAGTGCAGGCAGATGGCGCAGGTAGGTATCGCACGGCGCCCAAAGCTGCGCGTGCAGGCCGAACCGCTTCATGCGCGGCGCAAGCGCCGCCACCTGATCGAATCCCACGCTGCCGGCAAACAGGTTGCCCGCCGGATCGCGCGCCTCGACAAAGCGCAGGCCGCGCACGCCGCCGTCGTAAAGGGCCTGCAATTGCGCATCGGTGGCCGTGGGATCCGCCACGGCAATTCCGCGCAGGCGCTCTCCGCCCTGCGCCACGGCGGCCAGCAACGCGTCCGGATTCGTCCCGTAGGGCGCCGGTTGCACCAGCACGCCCCGCGCGGCGCCCAGCGTGTCCAGCATGCGCAGATAGCGTTCGGCCGGCGCGTCCGGCGCGGCGTAGGACGACGGATGCTGCAAGGGAAAGCGTTCGTAGGGCCCGAAGACGTGGCAATGCGTATCGCACGCCCCCGCCGGCAGCGTATGGCGGGGTGTCACGGGCATGCGCGGCGCCTCCACGCTGTCCGGCACGTAGGCGCGCGCCTGCGCGCCGGGGTTGGGATTGCCGGCGGCGCTCATGATGCGCTCCCGGCCAGCGGCGCCAGGCGGCTGAGCGCCGGCGCGCCATCCTGCGCCGGTGTATCCAGCGGCGGCGGCGCGTCGTCGGGCATCGGGATCTCGTGCGCGTTCAGCGTCATGGACACCATCGTGTAGTAGCCGATCACAGCGGTCAGTTCCACCACGCCAACGGCGGCCCAACGCTCGACCGCCTGCGCATACAGGGCCGGTTCGACCTGCCCGGTCTCCTGGAGCTGCCGCGCGAACTCATAGACGATTTCGTCGTCGCGGTTGTCGAATACGGGAGTCGCGCGGGCCCGGATCGCGTCCAGCACGGCATCCGAAAGGCCCGCGGCCCGGGCGGCTTGCGCATGGATATGCCACTCGATCTGGCTGTTCCAGCGGCGCGCCGTCACCACGATGGCAAGCTCGCTGACGCGGGGCGGCAGGCTGGTGCCAAAGCGCAGCAGCGCCCCCAGCGCCTGCCAGCGATCGGCCAGATCAGGATTGTGCAGCGCGGCGCGCAGGGGACCGACGAGGCGGCCGCGCGGACCGGAGACGATCTTCTCGTACACGCCCTTCTGCGCGTCGGTCATGGTGGCGGGATCGGGTAGCGGGATACGGCTCATCATCGTCCTCTGTTCACGGGGTTTCGTCGGGTTGCGTGCGCATTACCGAGGGCCGGGCGGCGAACCGCGCGTGCCACGCCGCCAGCGCCGGGTGGCCGTCGCGCCAGGCGATGTCCGGGAAACGATAGTCCATGTACGACAGCGCGCAACCGATGGCGATCAGGCCCAGGTCGAAGCCGCTGGCCTGCAGCGCCGGCGCCTCGGCTTCCAGCGCGGCAAGCACCGCTCGGGTTTTCAGCGCAAAGGCGTCGAGCCACGCGGGCGTCTGGCGCGCGGCGGGCTTGTTGCGCTCCTGCCGGAACAACAGCAACGCGTCCAGGAAGCCGTCTCCCAGCGCCTGCCGGCGTTCGGCGAGCAGGCGCGCGCGGGGGTCGGCGGGCAACAGGCCCGCGCCGGTGAGCGCATCCAGGTAGCCGCAGATGACGCGCGAGTCGTACAACGCCGTGCCGTCTTCCAGCACCAGCGTCGGCAGCTTGATGAGCGGGTTGTCGGGCACGAGGTCCAGATTGGGCTTGTCCATCGCGACCGGCGTGCGCACCAGCGCCACGCGGTCCTCGATGCCGGCCTCGTGAATGACGATCATCACCTTGCGCACGAAGGGCGATCGTGGCGACCAATGCAGTTTCATCGACAGGCTCCAAAAGGGTTCAAGGTCTGCGGGGCATTCAATGCCCCTGCGCGGGCCGCACGGCGGGATCGTTGGCCGCGTCGGGCGTGCGCATCTGAAAAAGATCGCTGGTATGCGCGTACCAGCCCGCGCCGTGCATGCGGCCCAGCAGGCGCAGCGCGGGCGTGTCCACATAGAACTTGCCGGCATCGAGCAAGGCGTCATCCCGCAGGTACAGCGCCACCACCCGCGCCAGCACGATCACGCGCTGCGGCGCCGCGTCCAGCACCTGCCAGACCTCGCATTCCAGCGCGGCCGGACTCTGCGCGATGCGCGGCGGCGCCACGATCAGGGACGGTTCGGTCGCCAGCCCGGCGCGCGCCAGTTCGTCGATGCCGGCGTCGTAGTCCAGGCTGGTGTGATTCATCTGTTCGGCCAGCTCCGCGGACACCAGGTTGATCACGAACTGCCGCGTCTGCAGGATGTTGCGCGAGGTGTCCTTCAATTGCCCGCCGCGCGGTCCGATGCCCAGCGCGACGATGGGCGGGTCGCTGCTGACCACGTTGAAGAACGAGAACGGCGCGGCATTGCGCACGCCCGCTTCCGACTGGCTGACCACCCAGGCGATGGGCCGGGGCACGACCACGCTGGAGAGCAGCTTGAAGGCGTCGGCCGAGGCCAGCTTGCTGAAGTCGAAGTTCATGGTGCGGGCGCCTTTCGCGGCGCAGGAAAGTGGGGAATCATTTGG
Source organism: Achromobacter sp. ACM05 (assembly GCF_019218915.1). Lineage (NCBI taxonomy): Bacteria > Pseudomonadati > Pseudomonadota > Betaproteobacteria > Burkholderiales > Alcaligenaceae > Achromobacter > Achromobacter sp. ACM05. The sequence continues at coordinate 1,616,645 of NZ_JAHUWQ010000001.1, read as the reverse complement.
CCAGCAGCCCCAGTGTGCCCAGCAGCCGCTGCATGTCGGCGCGGTCCTTCCGGACGTAGGCGCCGGCATCCTGGGGAGACAGCGCCATCAACTCTATCGCCTGGTCCTGCATGATGCGGCGGTAGTCGGGATCGTCGTTCACGCTTCGGACGGTGTCGCTCAGCTTCTGCACGATGTCGGGCGGCGTGCCGGCAGGCGCGGCCAGGCTGTACCAGGTGGCGGCCTGCGCCCCTTTCACGCCGGCCTCGTCCAGCGTGGGCACGTCGGGCAACAGCGGCGAGCGCTTGTCGGCCGCATACGCCAACGGCACCAGCCGGCCCTGGCGGATGAACGGCAGGCTGGCGGACAGGTTCAACATGGCCAGGTCGATCTGCCCGCCCACCGCGTCGTTGATCGCGGGCGACGCGCCGGCATAGGGAATGTGATTGAGCTGCACGTGCGCGGCCTGCTGGAACAGTTCCGCGCCCAGGTGCGTGGCCCCTCCGACGCCCGCCGACCCGTAGCTGAGCTTGCCGGGTTCCGCCTTGGCGCGGGCGATCAGGTCAGGCACCGTCCTGATGCCGCGCGACGGGTTGACGACCAGCATGATGGGCTGCACCGCCACCACCGAGCAGAACTCGAAGCCCTGGATGCCGTCGTATATCGTCTTCTGCATCAGCGGCGTCACGACGTGGCCGGCCGACGTGCCGAGCAGCAGCGTGTAGCCGTCCGGCTTGGCGCGCGCCACGAAGCCCGTTCCGATGGATGCGCCGCCGCCCGGCTTGTTCTCGACCACGACCGGCTGGCCCAGGCGCTTTTCCAGCGCGCGCGCCAGGCTGCGCGCCACCACGTCGGCCGGACCGCCGGCGGCGTACGGATTGATCAACGTGATGGGATGGTCTGGGTACGCGGCGGCGGCCGGGGCGGACGCGAAGGACAGTGCGGCAGCCGCCGCCAGCAAAGCTCGGATCATCGAAGGCATGGTCGTTCCGTTGGTTGGAGATGCGATGGCCAGGCGGGCCGGCGCTCAGTCCGCGCGCGCGCCGGACGCGTCGATGATGCGCGCCCACTTCTGCGTGTCGGCGCGGATGCGTTCGGAGAATTCCTCGGGGGTGCTGTACGTGGTCTGAATGCCGTAGCCCGCCATGCGCTCGACCATCTGCGGCGCGGTCATCACGGTTTTGATGTCCGCGTTGAGCCGATCGATGATGGCGCGCGGCGTGCCCGCGGGCGCCAGCACGCCAGACCACAGGCTGACTTCGTAGTCCTCGAAACCCGGCGTCTCCGAGATCGACGGCACGTCGGGCAACGCCGCCAGGCGCTTGCGGCTCGTCACGCCCAAGGCCTTGACCTTGCCATCCTTGACCTGCTCCACGAAATTGGACGAGGTGTCGATCATCATCGAGATGCGGCCGGCCATGAAGTCGTTGATCGCGCCGGACGTGCCCTTGTACGGAATGTGGCGGATATCCACGCCTGCGGTGGACTTGAACATCTCGCCGGCCAGATGGCTGGTCGTGCCGTTGCCCGAAGAACTGAAGGTCAGCTCGCCGGGCTGGCGGCGGGCAAGCTCGGCAAGCTCCGTCACGGAGTTCACCTTCAGTGCCGGGTTCACCACCAGCAGGTTGGCGGTCAGGTTGGTCAGCGATACCGGCGCAAAGCTCTTTTGCGGGTCATAGCGCAGCTTGGCGTACAGCGACGGGTTGATCGTCAGCACGCCCATCGTCGAATACAGCAGGGTGTAGCCGTCCGGCGCGGCGGTCGCCACCGCCTCGGCCCCGATCGAGCCCCCCGCCCCGCCCCGGTTTTCCACCACCACGGACTGGCCCAGCTTCTCGCCCAGCCCTTGCGCCAGCGCCCGAGCCATCAGGTCGGTGGCGCCGCCGGCCGGAAAGGGAACGACCAGCCGCAGGGGCCGGTCGGGATAGGAACCCGCGGCCCCAGCCGCGGAAAACAGACCCGCGCCGAGCAAAAGCCCGGCCGCGGTCAGCGCGCTAACGATCTTCATGCTGTCTCCAAACTTCGTTCTTGTGTTTGCAGCATGGTAGGCGCGGGGCGGGGCCGGGGCTATGCGCGGGATCGCATATCTGGTTTGCGCGGGGTTTGGCGGGGGGATTGGCCCGGGTTTCCTGCGGGCCTTGGTCCGGGCTCAGCCGGGTTGGGCCAGCAGCCGCTGGATTTCCGCCTCGGTCTCCTTGTACCGGCCTTCGCCGAAGTGGCTATAGACCACCTTGCCCTGCTTGTCGATCAGGTACGCCGCGGGCCAATACTGGTTGCGGTAGGCGGTCCAGGTGGCGTAGCGGTTGTCCTGCGCGACCGGATACGTGATGCCGAAGCGTTGCAGCGCCTTTTCCACATTCGGGGTCGACCGTTCAAACGGAAACTCCGGCGTGTGCACACCCACGACGACCAGGCCCTGATCCTTGTACTTCTGATACCAGCTCGTGACGTACGGCAGCGTGCGGATGCAGTTGATGCAGGTGTAGGTCCAGAAATCCACCAGCACGACCTTGCCACGCAGCGATTCCATCGTCAGCGGCTCGCTGTTGAGCCATTTTTCGATGCCGGTGAATTCCGGGGCCGGGGGTGCGGCGGCCGGGGCGGCCTGCGCGGCGCCCTGCATCAGGCAGGCGCCGATCAGCGCGCCCAGGGCAATCTTCTTGAACGTGGCAAACATGGTTATCTCCTTGAGGGTCAGGCGAAGAGGTTGGTGATCCAGGCATAGGCCAGGACGTCGTACTGGAAGTAAATGGCGATGGCGGTCAGGACGAGCAGCACCCCAAAGCCCTGCTGCAAGCGCTGCGTGTAGCGCGACAGGCCGCGCACCCGGGTGGCGATGGCCTGCCCGCCGTAGGCGATCACCAGCATCGGGACGCCGGCGCCGATGGCGAACACCAGCAGCAGCGTGCTGGACTGCACGAGGTCCTGCGCCTTGGCCGCCAGCACCAGGATCGAAGCCAGCACCGGCCCCGCGCACGGCGTCCACACGGCGCCCAGCGACAGACCCAGCACAAAGCCGCCCGCATTGCCACTGCCCGTGCCGCCCGCCGCCGCCAGGCGCTGCAACGGGCCGCCGACGCGGGCGATCAGCCGGTCGTAAGGGTCGGGCCAGATCCGCACCAGGCCGAACAGCGCCAGCAGGACGATCGAGGTCGAGCGCACGGCTTCATGCACGTGTTCATTCAGATTGGAAATGAGGCTGAGGGCAATGCCCAGGCCGGCGAACGCCAGCACGAAGCCGGACACGACAAACAAGGGGCGCAGGCGGCCGGACCGTTCCAGCGAGGTGCCCAGCAGCACGGGCAACAGGGGCAGCACGCAGGGAGACGCAATGGTCAGCATGCCGGCAAGCAACGCGATGGGGGTGTTGATGAGGTCCATGGGGGTCGTCCTTTGGAAAGTGACCCCATTGCACCCGTGGCACGTATCCGGCATGTGCCGGATCGGCGGATTTTTTCAAGCGCGTGTATCCGCCGCCAGGGCGTATACAGTACGACACACTCCGCGGGCGGCCCGGCGCTATAAACCGATCACACCCCGCAACGGAGTCCCTCATGAAACGCTTTCTTGCCGTCCTGCTGCTGCTCTTTGGCGGCTTCACCGCCGAGGCCGCCAAGCCCTTCCAATGCCAGCTCATCTCCAACACCCGCCCGCGCCGCGATCCCCTGCCCCCGGGCGAGCGCTAGCCCTATAGAATTCCGGAACCCCGCCGGCGCGCCGGGCGCGCCATCACCCACCAGGAAGGCACCCGCAGATGGACCACATAGACCACGTCATGATCGTGGACGACGATCGCGAGATCCGCGAACTGGCCGGCGGCTTTCTGCGCAAGAACGGCCTGACCGTCACGCTGGCCGCCGACGGACGGCAGATGCGGCAACTGCTTGAGAACCTGACGGTCGATCTGATCGTGCTGGACATCATGATGCCCGGCGACGATGGCCTGGTGCTGTGCCGCGAACTGCGCAGCGGCAAGCACCGCCGCATCCCGATCCTGATGCTGACGGCGCGCAGCGACGACATGGACCGCGTACTGGGCCTGGAGATGGGCGCGGACGATTACCTGGTCAAGCCGTTCGTGGCGCGCGAGCTGCTGGCGCGTATCAAGGCCATCCTGCGCCGCACGCGCATGCTGCCGCCCAACTTTCAGGTGACCGAGCCGGGCCGCGAGATCAGCTTTGGAAACTGGCGGCTGGACACCACGGCGCGGCACCTGCTGGACGCCGAAGGCACCATCGTGGCGCTCAGCGGCGCGGAGTACCGGCTGCTGCGCGTCTTTCTGGACCACCCGCAGCGCGTGCTGAACCGCGACCAGCTGCTGAACCTGACGCAGGGCCGCGACGCCGACTTCTTCGGACGTTCGATCGACCTCCTGGTCAGCCGCCTGCGCCAGCGCCTGCGCGAAGATGCGCGCGAACCCCTGTACATCAAGACCGTGCGCAGCGAAGGCTACGTGTTTTCCGCGGCGGTGGAAGTCTCGGAAGGCGAACCGTGAGTGCAGCCGCGCCGCGCCGTCACGCCTGGCCCCGCACGCTGGTCGCGCGGCTGTTCCTGATCTTCGTGGCGGGGCTGATCCTGGCGTACGGCTTGTCGTTCGCCTCGCTGTTCTACGAACGCTACAGCGCCACCCGCAACATGATGCTGGGCGACCTGGAACGCGACGTCGCCATCGCCATGGACATCCTGGACCGCCTGCCCGCCGCCGAGCGCGCCGCCTGGCTGCCGCGCCTGTCCAGCAACAACCGCCAGTATCTGCTGGGCGACGGCAAGGCCGACCAGCCGCTTTCCCTGGACGCCGCGCGCACCGCCGCGCAGTCGATCGAGGCCGCGCTGGGGCCGGAGCGTCCCGTCACGGTCCGAGCCATGGCCGACGATCCGCGCCACATCCAGGCGCGTGTCGTGCTGTCCGATGGTCAGCCCGCGATTCTGGACATCGAACTGCTGCGGATGCGGCCGGCGCCGTGGCTGTTTGGCGTGCTGGGCGTGCAGTTGCTGCTGCTGGCCGGCTGTGCCTGGCTGGCCGTGCGACTGGCCGTGCGTCCGCTGACCCGCCTGGCCCGCGCCGCCGAGGAACTGGATCCCGACCACAAAAGCCCGCTGCTCGACGAGGCCGGCCCGGCCGAAGTCGCGCACGCCGCCGTCGCCTTCAATGCCATGCAGGACCGCATCGCCGCGCATCTGGCCGAGCGCATGCAGATGCTGGGCGCCATCTCGCACGACCTGCAGACGCCCATCACCCGCATGAAACTGCGCACGGAGTTCATGGATGCGTCCGCTGACCGGGACAAGCTGGCGCAGGACCTGAACGAAGTCGAGCGGCTGGTGCGCGAAGGCATCGACTATGCGCGCAGCGCCCACGGCAAGACCGAGCAGCCTGCGCGGATCGACCTGAATGCCTTTCTGGACAGTCTGGTTTGCGACTATCAGGACACGGGCAAGGACGTGTCCCTGTCGGGCGACGCCGTCCCGCCGCTGTTGACGCGTCCCCATGCCTTGCGGCGCATCCTGGGCAATCTCATCGACAACGCGCTGAAGTTCGCGGGCGCCGCCGAAGTGCGTGTGGCGGCACGGGACGACGCGACGCTATCCATCCATGTGCTGGATCGCGGCCCGGGCATCCCGGCAGACGAACTGGACGCGGTGCTGCAACCGTTTTACCGGCTGGAAAGCTCTCGTAATCGGGACACGGGCGGGACGGGACTTGGACTGGCCATTGCGCATCAGCTTGCACAGGCGCTGGGCGGCAGGCTGATCCTTGCCAACCGCGAAGGCGGCGGCTTGTCTGCGGAAGTCAGGATCGCGCCGCTGGTTGCGTAGCGTTGATCGTCAGGCGTCGCGCAGCGCGCCCGACTGCAGCAGCGGCTTCAGGATGCCGGCGGTGTACAGCCGTGCCAGGTTCACCAGGAAGTCCGTGAAGTCCGTCTTGGCCGCGTGATCGGCGCTGTCGGAGATCACGCGCATCACGGCAAACGGCACGCCGAACTCGTGACACACCTGCGCCATCGCTGCACCTTCCATTTCCAGGCAAAGCGCGTCGGGCAGGCGTTGGCGCAGCTCGTGCGCCAGATCGTTGTCGTTGACGAAAATGTCGCCGGTCGCGATCAGGCCGTGGTGAACGCGCGGCTGGGCGGCCGCGCCCGGTAAACCGCCCTTGGCCGCGAAGTCGCGTGCGCTATCCAGCAGCAATGCACTCAGCGCGGCATCGGCATCGAAGCGCTCGCGCCCCAGCAGCGGGATTTCGTGGCGGCCGAACAAGGGCCGCGCGTCCATGTCGTGCTGCATCAAGGCATCCGCCACGACGATATCGCCGACGCGCACCTGCGGATGCAGCCCGCCCGCCAGGCCCGTGAACAGCACGCGCGACACGCCGAACTCCTGGATGACGATGGACGCCGTCGCCGCCGCGGCCACCTTGCCGATACGGCTGAGCGCGATCACGCAGGGCGTGCCCCACAGCGTGCCCACCTGAAAATCGCGCATGGCGATGCGGCGCGTTTCGGCGCCGGGATCCATGGCCGCCAGCAGGTCGGCGATTTCTTCGTGCAGCGCGCCCAGGATGGCGAGACGTCCCATGATGTGTGCTTTTTCCGTGATCGTTGCTTGATCGTTGCTTGATCGTTGCGTAATGCGGCCCGTGCCGCCAGCGCGCAACATACTCCAATGCCGCCGCGCCCGCCAATGACGGCGGTTTGTATCGCAGCGTATCCGGACCGGTCCTGGATACGCGGTGATGCCATCCCGCGCCGGCGCCGACACATGACCGATACAGCCGCTTGATGCAATGCAGGCTCTCAACCACAGGCACGGCCACGCCGCGCCGATCTTCCTGGAGTCATCATGGCCAAGCAACTCGAGCAGGTTCTCTACACCGCCCACACCCACACCACCGCCGGCCGCGAAGGCGCGGGACGCAGCAGCGACGGCGCGCTGGACGTCACGCTGAGCACACCCGGATCCGGCAAGCCCGGCACGAATCCCGAACAGCTTTTTGGCGTGGGCTACTCGGCCTGCTTCATGGGCGCGATCAAGCGCGCCGGCGCCACTCACAACATCACCGTGCCGCGCGATATCGCCATCGACGCCAGCGTGTCGCTGGGCAAGGTCGATAACGGCGCCAACTTCGCGCTCGGCGTCACGCTGGCCGTTTCGCTGCCGGGATTGACCGGCGAGCAGAAGCAGTTGCTGGTCGAATCGGCGCACCAGTTGTGCCCTTATTCGCGCGCGATTCGCGACAACATCGATGTGCAATTCCAGATCGTCTGAAGCGGGGATTGTCCCTGTTTGCTACGGCGGCCTCCGGGCCGCTTTTTTTCTTGTCCTGGATACCATCCGCAACCGCTTCGGATGGCTCCTGATGTGGTAGTAAAGGCGTACTCTTGAAAACGGTACGCCGCGCAGAATGCCGCCAGCACGCAATGTCGCGCCCGCGGGGCTAGGCAGAAAGGTGGTGTACGAACATGCAGCAGGGAAACCCCGCGCCCTGCCTTCGACACGCCGCGTGCTAGCTTGCCTCACGCAGGCGTTGTCCCAGCCGGCAGCATAGGTATCGCAAGCCTTTATCTGTGTGTGGGGAGACGATCATGGTGAAGAACCTCGCCGTATTCTTCGACGGTACGTGGAACGAACCCAACGACCGCACCAACGTCTACGAGCTCTACAAAGCCGCGCCCGAGACCAGCACGCAGGAAACGCTCTACATCGAGGGCGTGGGGACACAAGGCCAGGGCCTGTGGTCCGCCATCGACAAATTCATGGGCGGCGCGTTCGGCGCAGGCCTGTCGGCCAACATCCGCGAAGGCTACCGCTGGCTCTGCCAGCGCCACGAGCCCGGCGACCGCATCTTCCTCTTCGGCTTCAGCCGCGGCGCCTACTCCGCCCGCAGCCTGGCGGGCATGGTGCGTAAGTGCGGCTTGCTCAACGAACCCACCGAAAACAATGTCTCGGAAGCCTACGCGCTGTACCGCGACGACTGCACCCCATCGTCCCTGGAAGCCGCCGCCTTCCGCGACCGCTTCTCCCGCGACACCGACCTGCACTTTGTCGGCGTCTGGGACACCGTCGGCAGCCTCGGCATTCCCGTCGGCGGCGTGTCATTTCCCGGCTTCTCCAGTTTCTACAACTTCCACGACACGGAACTGAGCAACCACGTCCTGAACGCCTACCACGCCATCGCCACCAACGAATACCGCGAGCCGTACTTTCCCACGCTATGGACTCGTCGCGCGGGTTCACCGCCACGGCCGGCGCACCTGCCCGTGGAACAGCGCTGGTTCATCGGCGCGCATTCCGATGTGGGCGGCGGATATCAGGATGGGAGCTTGCAGACGCTGCCGGCGGCATGGCTGCAGGAAAAGGCGCGGCAGGCGGGACTGGAGACAGGGACGGTGCAGCGGATCTCGACCGATTATGAACAGTGCGAACCACATGATTCGTACAAGGAGTTCACGGAGAAGGTGCCGATTCCGGTGAAGCGTCGGCCCAGGGTGTGGGATCGGGAGACGGTGTTGAATTTGACGATCGATGATCGGCTGCTCGGGAGGTTCGAGCGGAATCAGGCGTTTCTGAAGGAGTATCCGGATTTCAGGGATGCGTTGGGGAAGTTGGAGGTGGGGCGGTAACGCCGGCTCCGCAAAACGAGAGGGTGTTCACGCAGCCTCGTGCAGGCGCATTTCCACACGCAAGCCGGCGGCCGCCGCCATGTTGACCAACGCATCCAGCCCAAACAGATTGATCTTGCCGCGCATCAGATCCGACACGCGAGGCTGCGTTACGCCGAACAGGCGGGCAGCCTGAGCCTGACTCATCCCCGACTGCGCAAGGTGACTCGTCAAAGCCATCATGAGGACGGAACGCAACTTCATGTTTTCCGCTTCCGACGGCGTGCTCTCGATTGCGTCCCACACGCTTTCGTATCGTTGCTTGCTCACGGTTTCAGCTCCTTCAACAAGTGCCGGTAACGCTTTGCGGCCAGATCCAGGACAACCTTGCTGGTTTTTTCCGATTTTTTCTGGAAGCAATGGAGCACATAGACCACCTCGGCAAATTTCGCGATGTAGAGAACGCGAAATGCGCCCGTCACGTCACGAATCCGTATCTCCCTGACTCCGGGTCCGACCGTACTCATCGGCTTCCAATCGTCAGGCTCCAACCCGCGCTGCACGCGATCGATTTGGTAACCGGCCTCACGCCGAGCCGAGAGCGGCAACGCGCGTAGATCGTCCAGCGCGCCGCCAACGAATTCAACCTCACGCGGCGCGTTCAAAGCGCAATTATACAAATTTTTGTATCAGGCGCGACCCTAGCGAATGGTTCGCCCTGCCCATCCAACTGGCGCCTCGCACCAACAACACTTGATTCGTCGAACATGTGTTCACCCATCCGCTAACCAGCGAACAATGTCGCAAGGAGCGACTTGGGTGTCGATGAGGATTGGTCTGAATCTGCAGGGCTTCTGCGCAGAATCACCCCGCCACATACCCCAACGCCACGCTGGCCGCCAGCGCCTCGCGCTTAACCGCGGCCACCACCGCCCCGCCCTCGGACACGTCGAACCCGCCCGTCGCGCCCAGCGCGGTCAATACCGCGCAGACCCGGCCGGTATGGTCATACAGGGGCGCCGACACGGCGCTGATGCCGCGCAGATTGGTGTCTTTCACGGTGGCGCACCCCGCCGCCCGAACATCGCGGCGCAAGACGCCGATGGGATCGTCGCGATCCAGCAGCGCGCGCTGCTCGGCCGGCGCGCCGGCCAGTTCGGCTTCCGCCAGCGCCCGCACCGGCGCCTCGTCCAGCAGGCCCAGAAATGCCCGGCCCGTCGCCGACCACAGCATCGACAGCACCGACCCCACGCGCACGTTCACGGTGACCGGCAGGCCGGGCTCCTCGAATCGCACGATGGTCGGACCCTTGTTGCCCATGACGGCGATGAAGCACGTGACGGCCAGGCTTTCGCGCAGGCGCACGAGCGCGGGTTCGCCGATGCGTAGGGGGTCGGCCTGGCGCATGGCGGCTACCCCGACATAAAGCGCTTCAAGGCCCAGGTGATATTGCTGCGTCGCCACTTCCTGGTCGACCAGGCCTTCGGCGATGAGGCTCATCAGGTAGCGGTGGACCTTGGCGGGGCTTTCGCCGACGTGGGCCGCCAAGGCCGTGAGGCTGGCGCGGCCACCCAGGCGAGCGAGCCCTTTCAGCACAGACATGCCGGTCTCGGCGGCCTGGACCCGCTGACGTCGCTCGCGCGGCCGGGCGGCCGGATCCTGTTCAGATTCGAGGTCGGATTCAGGCGGCAAGGCGGCTTTGCTCATAGGGAAATACAGCTCCGGGGCAGACGCTCGCCGGCAAACGAGGGATCGAAAGCCTGGAGCGGCACTAAGGTTAACCCTTCTTCAAAAATTACGCATTGCGTATATGCTTTACGCAAATAAGGAATGCACTTTTGACATTCCACAACGAGGAGACTTGTCCATGCGCAGTGTTAAACACCACATCCTGGCCGGCCTGATGGCCCTGCCCCTGCTGGCTTGTGCCAGCGCGTCCGCGCAGCAGGCGGCGGCCGACTACCCGTCCAAGCCCGTGCGCTGGATCGTGCCGTACGCCGCGGGCGGCGGGTCGGATTTCCTGGCCCGCAGCATCGGGCAGGGATTGACGGGGCGCCTGCACCAGCCGGTGGTGATCGAGAACAAGCCGGGCGGCAACACGGCGATTGCGGCGTCGGAAACGGCGCGCGCCCCGGCCGACGGCTACACGATGCTGTCCGCCGACAACGGCACGCTGGTGTTCAACCCGGCCCTCTACAAGAAGCTGTCGTACGACCCGGCGAAGGATCTGGCGCCCGTCACGCTGATGGGACGGTTTCCGATGATCCTGGTGGTGGGTCCGGCCATGAAGGTCAACTCGGCCAAGGAATTCCTGGCGGAAGCCAAGGCGCGCAAGGAAGGCCTGGATTACGCGTCGGCCGGCGCGGGCAGCCCGCACCACCTGGCGATGGAATTGCTGAAGGTTGAAGCGGGTCTGACCCTGACGCACGTGCCCTACCGCGGCGCGTCACCCGCCCTGGCGGACGTGGCCGGCGGGCAGGTGCCCGCGATGATGGTGGATCTGGCCGCTGGCGCCGGCTTCATCAACGGCGGCAAGGTGAAGGCGCTGGCGGTCGCCAATCCGACCCGCCTGCCGCAACTGCCCGACGTGCCGACCTTTGCCGAAATCGGCCTGAAGAACGTGGAAGCCGCGGCGCAGGTTGGCGTGGTGGTGCCGGCCGCGACGCCCAAGCCCGTGATCGATGCGCTGAACAAGCAAGTGGTTGCGACCATCAATGACCCGGCCACCCGCCAGCGTCTGGTGGAGTTCGGCATCGAGCCGATCGGCAACACGCCTGCGCAGTACGCCGAGATGCTGACCGCCGAGCGCGCCCGCTGGCAGAAGCTGATCAAGGATCTGGGCATCACGCTGGACTGAGGATCACGCTCACGGCATCACGCTGAACCCGCATCACCGGCCCGCCGCACATCGTATGCCGCGCACCAAACGCCGAACCCGCGGCGGGCCCGCAAGACGAACACACGGAACGACCTCATGAACCAAGCATCCGCTACCCCGCGCCCCTCGGGCTGTCCCATCGATCACGCTGCGCTGGCTGCGGCGCAGAGCCCGACTGGCTGCCCGGTCAGCGCGCGCGCCGCCGCGTTCGATCCCTTTGGCGACGGCTACCAGCAAGACCCGCCGGAATACGTGCGTTGGGCGCGCGAGCAAGAGCCGGTGTTCTACAGCCCGCAACTGGGTTACTGGGTCGTGACGCGCTACGACGACATCAAGGCGATCTTCCGCGACAACATCACCTTCAGCCCCTCCATCGCGCTGGAGAAGATCACGCCGACGGGGCCGGAGGCCAACGCGGTGCTGGCGTCGTACGGCTATGCCATGAATCGCACGCTGGTGAACGAGGACGAGCCCGCGCACATGCCGCGCCGCCGCGTGTTGATGGACCCGTTCACGCCTGAAGAATTGAAGCACCACGAACCGATGGTGCGACGCCTGACGCGCGACTACGTGGACCGCTTCATCGACGACGGCCGCGCCGATCTCGTGGACCAGATGCTGTGGGAAGTGCCGCTGACGGTGGCGCTGCACTTCCTGGGCGTGCCCGAAGAAGACATGGATCTGCTGCGCCAGTATTCCATCGCGCACACGGTGAACACCTGGGGCCGGCCCAAGCCGGAAGAACAGGTTGCCGTCGCCCACGCGGTCGGCAATTTCTGGCAGTTGGCCGGCAAGATCCTGGACAAGATGCGGCAGGATCCGTCCGGTCCCGGCTGGATGCAATACGGCCTGCGCAAGCAGCAGACCCATCCGGAGGTGGTCACCGACTCGTACCTGCATTCGATGATGATGGCCGGCATCGTGGCGGCGCACGAGACCACCGCCAACGCGTCGGCCAACGCGATCAAGCTGCTGCTGCAGCATCCCCAGGCCTGGCGCGAGATCTGCGAGGACCCGAACCTGATCCCGAACGCGGTCGAGGAATGCCTGCGGCACAACGGCTCAGTGGCTGCCTGGCGGCGGCTGGCGACGCGCGACGTGGAGATCGCGGGCGTGGCGATTCCGGCCGGCTCCAAGCTGCTGATCGTGACCTCGTCGGCCAACCATGACGAGGGCCAGTTTGAAGACGCCGACCTCTTCGACATCCGCCGCGAAAACGCCAGCGACCAGCTCACCTTCGGGTATGGCTCGCACCAGTGCATGGGCAAGAATCTGGCGCGCATGGAGATGCAGATCTTCCTGGAAGAGCTGACGCGCCGCCTGCCCCATCTGAAGCTGGCGGAACAGGCGTTTACGTATGTGCCGAACACTTCGTTCCGCGGCCCGGAACATCTCTGGGTTGAATGGGATCCGGCGCAGAATCCGGAACGTGCGAATCCTTCGTTGCTGGAGAACAGGCACCCCGTGCGCATTGGCGAGCCGTCCTCACACGCCATCACCCGGCCGGTCGTGGTGCACAGCGCAGAAGCGGCGGCCGACGGCATCGTGCGGCTGCGCCTGGTGTCGCCGGACGGCAAGCCCCTGCCCCGCTGGTCGCCCGGATCTCACATCGATGTGGAATGCGGCGATACCGGCCTGTCACGTCAGTATTCGCTGTGCGGCGATCCGGCCGAGACCGGCGTCTTTGAAATTGCCGTGCTGCGCGAAGAAGATGGCCGCGGCGGTTCCGCCTGGATGCACGCGAACGCCACGCCCGGCGCGCGCCTGCGCATTCGTGGACCACGCAATCACTTCCGTCTGGACGAATCGGCTTCAAAACTCATCCTGATCGCGGGCGGCATCGGCATCACGCCCATCAGCGCCATGGCGCGGCGTGCGCGAGAGCTGGGGCTGGACTACGAACTGCATTACAGCGGTCGCTCGCGCGCTTGCATGGCGCTGGCGGACGAACTGGCCTCGCTGCACGGAGATCGCCTGCATCTGCACGTCAAGGACGAGGGCACTCGCGCGGACTATGCCGCCCTGCTCGCCGAGCCGCGCGCCGGCACGCAGGTCTATGCATGCGGTCCGCAGGCTCTGCTGGATGCGCTGGCCGGCTGCTGCGCGGCATGGCCGGAGGATACGCTGCGGGTGGAGCACTTCCATTCCACGCTGGGCACGCTCGATCCGTCGAAGGAACAGGCCTTTGAGGTAGTGCTGAAGGATTCGGGGATTGTCCTCAACGTGCCCGCGGACCAGACGCTGCTGACCGCATTGCGCGGCGCCAATATCGATGTGCAGAGCGATTGCGAGGAAGGGTTGTGCGGATCGTGCGAGGTGCGCGTGCTGGAAGGCGACATCGACCATCGCGACGTGGTGCTGACGCGCGCGGAACGCGAGGCGAACAACAAGATGATGGCCTGCTGCTCGCGATCGTGCGGGGGCAAGAAGGTGGTGCTGGAGCTGTAGCAAAAAAACGCCCCGGCGCGCACGCCGGGGCTATCCCTGCACCACACAATGCTGCTTGCGCTGTCCGTCCCGATCAGTTCGGGAACACCTTGATCTGGTCGCTCTTCAATACATCAGGCGTCAGGCTCTTTTCGATCCACGCCATCGACGTATCCGTCACCCCGGGCGTGACCAGTTCAGCCGGCACGATGGTGATGTCGGCCAGCACCTTGAACGGGTACTTGTCGCTCTTCTTGGTCACGCCGAACAGCTGCGCTTCCAACGCCTGGCCATCGGCGCGGTGCATCTGGATCTCGCGGCCATAGCCCTTGAAGCTGACGTCGTGCATCGCCGCCGCCACCTGTTCAGGCGTGGGCCAGTTGCCGCCGTTGTCCTTGATGGCCTTTTCGTAGCCGGCCTTCAGGCCGTTGATGCCTTGCACCATGTGATAGACCGAGTAGATCGGATAGGCGCCGGTCTTGTCGTGGAATTTCTTCACGAAGGCCTGGTGCTTGGGATCGTCCTTGGTTTCCGGATGCAGGAAGTAATGGTCGCCACGTGCGCCGACCAGGACGCCTTCCGGTAGGGCGTTGCCCAGACGTTCCAGCGAGCTTTCGGCCAGCGACAGCACGAAGGTGGAGTTCTTGAACAGGTTGCGCTGCGAGGCCTGGCGCACGAAGTTGTCCAGGTCGCCACCCCATGACGTGGAGACGATCACATCCGGGCGCAGCGCCTGCAAACGGCTGATTTCGGTGGAGAAGTCGGCGGCGCCGAACTTGGGGAACATCTCGGCGACGACCTTGACGTCCGGCTTGAACTTCTTGAGCGCGGCCAGGAAGATGTCGCGCGAATCGCGGCCCCAGGCGTAGTCCTGGTTGACGATGGCGATGGTCTTGAAGTCGGGCTTCACCTTCATCAGGTAGAGCACCTGCGCGACCATCTCGGTGGTGGCGTTGGCCTGCGTGCGCACGACGTACTTGTATTTCTTGCCTTCCAGCGCCTTTTCCGTGCCGCAGTCCCACAGCACGTTCAGCACTTTCAGGTCCTCGGCCACGGGCGCGACGATGTTGCAGTGGCCGCTGGAAATGGCCGACAGCATCACGCGCGTGCCGCCTTCGGCCAGGCGCCGGTATTCGGACAGCAGCTTTTCGCCGCCGCCGCCTTCGTCGATGTAGCTGGGCACGATCTTCACGCCGTCGATGCCGCCGTTGGCGTTGATCTCTTCGATCAGGATGTCGGCCGCGTCGCGGGCCGGCACGCCGAACACGGACGCCGAGCCCGACAGGAAGGTCGAGATGCCGACGTTCAATTCCTTGGGCTTGTCGGCGGCGATGGCCAGCGTGGCCAGGCCCGACAGCAGGGTAGCGCCCAAGAGGGACGCCAGTCTTGAGGTCTTCATGGTGTTGTCTCCAGTGTTGTTGATCGGGTCTGTGCCCTTAGAAAACGATGGCGTCGCGCAGGCTGCCGCCGGTGGCGAGGTGATCGAACCCCTCGTTGATCTGGTCCAGCGAAAACGATTGGCCCATCATCCGGTCCACCGGCAGGCGGCCGGCCTTGTACAGGTCGATGTAGCGGCTGATGTCGATGGCGGGCACGCCCGAGCCCAGGTAGCTGCCCCGGATCTCGCGCTCTTCACCCACCATCTGCGACAGCGACAGCGGGAAGCTGAACTTGGGGTTGGGCAGGCCGGACGTCACCGTGGCGCCGCCGCGGCGCGTGAGCTTGTAGGCGGTCTCGAAGGCCGGCACCGCGCCCGCCATGTCGAAGCCGAAGTCCACGCGGCCGCCCGCCAGATCCATGAGGTCGTCGTCGGTCTTGACCTGCTTCGGGTTGACGAGGTGCGTGGCGCCCAGCTCTTTCGCCAGCGCCAGCTTCTCGTCGCTGAGGTCGATGGCGACCACGCGGCGCGCGCCCGCGGCAACGGCGGCCAGCAGCGCGCTCAGGCCCACGCCGCCCAGCCCCACGATCGCGGCCGTGTCGCCCACCTTGATGCGCGCACGGTTGATGACGGCGCCGGCGCCGGTCAGCACGGCGCAGCCGAAGAGCGCCGCCTCGCGGTGGCTGAGTTCGACGTTCACCTTGACGCACGAGCGCCGCGACACCACGGCGTATTCCGCGAAGCAGGACACGCCCGTGTGATGGTTGATGTATTCGTCGCCGATATGCAGGCGGCGCTCGCCGCCCAGCAGCGTGCCCTTCGTATTGGCGACGGCGCCGGGCTCGCACAGCGCGGGCCGGCCTTCCATGCAGGGGTTGCAGCAGCCGCAACTGGGCACGAACACCATGGCAACGTGATCGCCGGCCTTCAGGTCCGAGACGCCCGGTCCGGTTTCCACGACTTCGCCGGACGATTCATGCCCCAGCACGATCGGCACGCCGCGCGGCCGGTCGCCGTTGATGACCGACAGGTCCGAATGGCACAGCCCGGCCGCACGGATTCTGACCAGCACCTCGCCGAACCCGGGCGGGTCCAGCTCGATATCTGCGATGGTCAGGGGCCGGGTCAGCGCGTACGGTCCTTCGACCCCCACTTGCCGCAATAACGCCGCTTTGATTTTCATGCGTCTTCATCCACAGAAGTGATCCGGACCGCGGGCGGTCGCGGCATCCGGCATGCCGCGATCCCGCGGCAAGCCGGCGTCCAAACCTACACCGTGCGTCCGCCGTCGACGGGGAACTCCACGCCGGTGATGAACTCGGCCGCATCGCTGGCCAGGAACAGCGCGGCCGCGGCCACGTCGGACGGCTGGCAGAAGCGGCCCAGCGGAATGGTCGACACGAATTTCGCGCGGTTCTCCGGCGTGTCGGGCAGGCCCATGAAGAGTTCGAACATGCCGGTCACGCCCATGACCGGGCAGATGGCGTTGACGCGGATGCCTTCGCCGCCCAGCTCCACGGCCATCGACTTGGACAGCACGTTGACCGCGCCCTTGGACGCGTTGTACCAACTGAGGCCGGGGCGCGGCCGGATGCCGGCCGTCGATCCGATGTTCAGGATCACGCCGCGCTTTTGCTTGCGCATGACGGGCACGACGGCCTGGGCCATGTGATAGATCGACTTCACGTTGATGTCGAACATGCGGTCGAACGTGGCCTCGTCCACGTCCAGCATCGGCTGGTTCTTGTGGGTGATGGCGGCGTTGTTGACCACGATGTCCACGGCGCCGAATTTGTCGAGCGCGGCGCGCACCACGTTGTCGATGTCGGCGCGGCTGGACACATCGGCCTTCACCGCCAGCGCGGCATCGCCGACTTCAGCAGCCACGCGGTCGGCGGCCTCTTTATTGATGTCCGCGATCACGACCTTGGCGCCTTCCTTGGCGTACAGCTTGACGATGCCCTCGCCGAAACCGTTGCCCCCGCCCGTGACGATCGCAACCTTGCCTTGCAACTGGCTCATTTTCTGTCTCCGTATGATGCGCGGCGATCACTCGCCATAGAACTGAATCAGGGTCTTGGTCGTGCTCATCTCTTCCAGCGCGATGAAGCCTTTTTCCCGGCCGTGGCCGCTTTTCTTGACACCGCCGAAGGGCAGCTCGACGCCGCCGCCCGCGCCGAAGCCGTTGATGTAGACCTGGCCGCACTTGATGCCGCGCGCCACGCGCTGCTGACGTCCGCCGTTCTCGGTCCACACCGCGCCCAGCAGGCCGTAGTCGGTGGCGTTGGCAAGACGGATGGCCTCGGCCTCATCCGCGAAGGGCAGCGCGACCAGCACGGGGCCGAAGATTTCTTGCGTCAGCAGGTCGCTGTCGTGGCTGGTGGCGGCAAAGAGCGTGGGTTTGACGAAGAAACCGCCCTGGGGCACGCCGTCGGCGATGCCGCCTTCGGCCGCGACCTGCAGGCCTTCAGAGAGACCCTTGGCGATGTAGCGGTTGACGCGGTCGTACTGCGCCTTGTTGACGACGGGGCCGCAGGTCAGGTCCATGTCCGGCGTGCCCGCGCGCACCTTGGAAAATTCCTCGCCCAGCGCCTGCATGAAGTCGTCGTAGATGCCCTTTTGCACCAGTAGCCGGCTGCCCGCAGTGCAGGTCTGGCCGGTGTTGTGGACGATGCCCTTGACGATGGCCGGAATGGCGAGCTTGTAGTTGGCGTCGTCAAAAACGATGTGCGCCGACTTGCCGCCCAGCTCCAGCACGCACTTGACCGCGTTCAGTGCAGCGGCCTGCTGAACCAGCACGCCTACTTCGTTGGAGCCGGTGAAGGTGATGAAGTTGATGCCCGGATGGCGCGACAGCGCGGCGCCGGCCTCTTCGCCCAGGCCCGAAACAATGTTCAGCGCGCCCGGCGGAAAGCCGACTTCCAGCGCCAGTTCGGCCACGCGGATGATCGACAGGCAGGCGTCTTCGGCGGGCTTGACCACTGCCGCGTTGCCCATGGCCAGCGCCGGCGCCACGCTGCGGCCGAACATCTGCGCGGGGTAGTTCCACGGAATGATGTGCGCGGTGACGCCCAGCGGTTCGCGGATGAGCTGCACCGAATAGTCTTTCTGGAACGGGATGGTCTGGCCGTGCACCTTATCCGCCGCGCCGCCGTAGAACTCGAAGTAGCGGGCCAGCACGGTGATGTCGCCGCGCGCGGTGGACATGGGCTTACCGGTATCGCGCGATTCCAGTTGCGCCAGTTCCTCGTGGTGCGCCAGCACGCTTTCGCCCAGGCGCATCAGCAGCCGGCCGCGTTCCAGCGCCGTCATGTCGCCCCATTCGCCTTCCAGCGCGTCGCGCGCGGCCTGCACCGCCGCGTTCACGTCGGCTTGCTGGCCGCGCGGGATGGTGGTGAACACCTGGCCGTCTACGGGGGAAACGACCTCGATCGTGCGCCCGTCCTGGGCGTCGACCTGGCGGCCGCCGATAATCATCTGCGTCATGGGAATGTCTCCGTGGGGTATCAGTTCAGCGTGATCGAGCCGCGCTCGATCGTCCATATCTGGTCGGGAATGTCGCCCAGCAGCTTCACGTTGGATTCGGTGATGACCACGCACAGGTCGGGCTGCATTTCCTTGAGCCGGCCCAGCGCCTCGGTGTAGTCGCGCGCCAGCTTGGGCGCGAGCCCCTGGAAGGGTTCATCCAGCATCAGGAGCCGCGTGCCGACCATGACGGCGCGCGCCAGCGCCACCATCTTGCCCTGCCCGCCCGACAGCGCGGAGCCGGACCGCTTGAGCATGGGCTCCAGCTGCGGCACCACCTTCAGCACGGTGTCCATGCGGGCCTGGATCTCGGCCTTGGACTGGCCCTGCACTTCGCACGGCAGGTGCAGGTTTTCCTCGACGGTCATGGTCGGGAAGATGACGCGGTCTTCGGGCGCGTAGCCCACTTTCATCGCGGCGCGCTTGTGACCGGGCAGCGCGGTGAGGTCGGTGCCATCGAACGCGATCCTGCCGGAGCGGATGCGCGTCAGGCCCATGATGGTGCGCAAGAGCGTGGTCTTGCCCGCGCCGTTGCGCCCGACGATGCCGATGGTGCGGGACGCTTCGAAGTTGGCGCTGACGTCGCGCAGGATGCGATTGCCCGCCAGGTCGACGTTGATGGCCGATAGATTCAACATGGTTCAGGCCCCCAGCACTTCGCTTCTGATCTGCGGATTGTTCAAGACTTCCTCGGGCGAGCCATCGGCGGCCACCTTGCCGGCGATCCACGCCGCCACGCGGGTGGCGTAGCGCGACACGATGTCCACATCGTGCTCGACGAACCAGCTCGTCACGCGGCGCTCGTCCAGCGCGTGCATCACGGTCTCCATCAGCGCGAACTTGTCTTCCGACGCGACGCCGCTGGTGGGCTCGTCCATGATCAGCAGCTTGGGCTGCAATGCCAGCGCCATCGCCACGTCCAGCAGCTTGCGCTTGCCTTCGGGCAGCTCGATGCAGGCTTCGTCGGCATCGGGCAAGAGGCCCACCAGGTCCAGCGTGGCGTCCACCTCGCGCGCGTCGATGGTGCTTTCCAGCGACCGGAACCAGCTCAGTTCCTTGTTGCGGCGCGCGGCCGCGATCTGCACGCACTGGCGCACAGTGTGCTCGGTGAACAGCTGCGGCAGCTGGAACGAGCGCCCCATGCCCAGCCGCACGATCTTGCGCGGGGCCATGGCGGTGACGTCTTTGCCGTCGAAATAGACCTTGCCCTTGGCGGGCGTCAGGTATCCCGTGCAGATGTTGATGAAGGTGGTCTTGCCCGCGCCGTTCTGGCCGATCACTGCCAGGCGTTCGCCCTCGTGCAGCTTGAAGTTGATGTTGTCGGCGGCCACCACGCCGCCAAAGGCCAGGTACAGGTCGGTGGTTTGAATCAGGGGTTTCATGTCAGTTCCTTGCCGCGACCTGCACGGGCGCCTGCGCGCGCCGCTGCGCACGTTCACGCGATTTGATGCGCTTGGTGATCTGGCCCACGAAGCCCGTGGGGAACATGAAGATGACCAGGATCAGCGTGAGGCCCAACAGGAACTGCCAGAGCCCGGGAAAGTAGGCGGCGGACACCAGCTTCACGGATTCGAAGCCCACGGCGCCCAGGAAAGCGCCGGCCGCGTGGCCCGCCCCGCCCAGGATGGTGATGAAGACGAATTCGCCCGAGCGCAGCCACGAGCCGATTTCCGGCGTGACCAGCCCCTGCATCAGCGCAAGGATCGCGCCCGAAAAGCCCACCACCACCGCCGACAGCAGATAGCCCTTCCACATGATGAAGTACGCGGAAAAGCCTAGGTATTCGATGCGCGTTTCGTTAGTCTTGATGGCCGACAGCGCCTGGCCGCTGCCCGAGCGGAAGTAACGCTGCACCCACCACGCCAGCACCAGCGACAGGACCAGCGTCAGCACCAGCAGCGCGCGTTCGAAGGATTCGCGCTCCATCACGATGCCGGCCATGGTCGGGCGCACGATGCGCATGCCATCGGAGCCGCCGGTCAGCGTGTAGAGCTTGCCCAGCAGCGCGAACAGCACCATGCTGAGCGCCAGGTTCAACATGCCGAAGAAGATGCCGCGGTAACGCACCACGAACAGGCCAATGACCACGGCGGCGACGAAGCTGGCGACGACGCCGGCCAGGATCAGCACCAGCGCATCCAGACCGGGCATGGCTTTGGCCAGGAACGCCACGGTGTACGCCGAGATGCAGGCAAACATGGCGTGGCCGAACGAAATCTGGCCGGCGCGCGCCATCACCGACACGCCCAGCGCGGCAATCGCGTAGGTCAGGCCGATGACGATGGGCGTGATGGTCCAGGAATAGGTGTAGCCAAGGAACAGCGTGAACAACGCGGCCAGCAGGCTGAGGACAGGGACTTTCATCAGATCGTCCTCGCTTGAGCAACGGTGAACAGGCCGTGCGGGCGGATGATCAGCACCAGCACCATGATGATGTAGGGCACGGCGACTTCCAGCTCCGGCGCCGCATACACGGCGATGGCGCGGATGATGCCGATGAGCAGCGCGGCGATCAGCGCGCCGGTGATCTGGCCCAGCCCGGCGGTGGCGACCACCGCGAACGACAGCACCGTCATGTCCGTGCCGGCGCCCGGCACCAGCGAGGTCGTCGGCGAAGCCAGCGCGCCGCCCAGCGCGCCCAGGATGGTCGCGATCACGAAGGTGACGTAGCCGATCTTCTTGGCGTTGATGCCGAGCGACGTGGCGACCTCGCGGTGGTGCGTGGTGGCCACGGTTTGTTTGCCGAGCTTGGTGTGGCGCAGGAAGAACTCCAGGCACACGTAGGCCAGCAGCGCCGTGGCGGGGACCACGACAAGCTGATATGTCGTGTAGGTGATGTCGCCGATCTCGATGTTTCCCAGCCGGTTGACGACTTCGCTGGCGCTGTAGGGTTGCGCACCCCACAGCATGCGCTGGATGTCTTCCAGCATCAGGAACGCGCCGAAAGTGAGCAGCAGCTTGAGGATGGGATCGTAGTTCTGGGCGCGCCGGATCAGGACGAATTCCATGATGCTGCCCAGCAGCAGCCCGACGGCGATGGCCGCCACGAACAGCGCCGCGAAAAGAAGAATGGGGGAGTCGGTCTTGGGCGCCACGAACATGACGAGGCTGGCCGCGGCATAGCCGCCAAAGGCGTAGAACGCGCCGTGGGCAACGTTCAGTATCCCCATCACACCGAACACCAGGGTTAACCCCATCGACACCAGGAATAGCAGACTGGCGTATGCCACGCCGTCCACCAAGGCGAGAGGCAGTAGATCCAAGGTCAAGCGTCTTCTCCCAATACGCTGAGCACGGACGCGACGAGCCGTCAGGATCGCGCGGCGTGCGGGCTTGCGCCCCGGGCGCGCCCGGCGCGCCCTTGTCTCGTTATCAACCTTTCCGTGCTGTCCTGCGCAGGCTGCGCAAGACGCTGGAAGGCACTTTTATGGCTGGCTTACAGGCCCGTCCCGCAACGGCTTGGGCCGGTCCGCCGTCCTATGTTTGCGAAGTATAGGTAGGGGTTCATCGGCGACCTATTTATCTTTGTGCAAGGCGGGTTTAACAAGCGATGGAGTGGCGGCTGGCGCCCCCAGCGCCGCCAGCGGCGCCCGGGTTTGATAGTCCGGGATAATCCGGATCTGCGCCTCATCCGGCAGGCGTACATAACGGCCTAATCCATCCGGCGCCAGCGCGCCGACATCCAGCGTTGCCAAGGTCGCGCCCGCGGCATCGCGCACGTCGATGCGCAGTTGCGGCGGCGCAAGGCCATAGGTTTCTCCGTCCTGCGGGGTCAGCGTGCGGTCGCTGCGGGTCTGCGAGAACAGCGCGATGAAGTCGGCCACGTCAAAGCCTGCTGCGGCGCCCGGCGGCGTGGCGGTCCAGCCCTGCGGGCCGCGCGCCAATCGAACCGATCCGTCGGGACCCGCCAGCGTCACCTGCGCAGCCATGCCGGGTTCCCAGGCGTAAAGCCGCGCGGGCTTGCCGCGATCGTCGTGCAGATGCGTGTGGCCGTCGTGATGCGCCGGCGATTCGGCGGCCTCGTGCCATTGCCACGCCGACAGCACGATGCCTGCCACCAGCAGCGCCGGCCACAGCACCGCGCGCGCGTTCACCGCCGCCTCCACCACAGCAGCAGCCCCGTCAGCAGCGCAAGCAGCGGCAAGGCCACCGTGCTGGTCCAGAACACCGCGCGCATCTGCCGGTTGGTCAGTTCCACGCGGCGGTTTTCGTAATGCCGGGGCCGAATGGTCAACAGCGCGTCCTCGCCCGCCAGCAGGGTGACGGCGTTGGTGAACAGCGCGCCGTTGCCCAGCGTGGCGAAATGCCGGTTGATGGCGAAATCGCTGTCGCCCGCAACCAGCAGCGTGGGATGCGCGGCCCCGTCCGCGTTGGCCGCCTGCGCGTTGCGCGTGGCCAGCGCCATCAGCGTGTAGCGCGAGGGCGGCTGGCCGGGCACCTGGGCATCGGCAGAGGTCTGCGCCAGCGGCGTCACCACCACGCCGGGGGGCAAGGCGTCGCCCGCCGGTTCCAGACCGGCCGCACCCGGAAAGAAACTGAGGGGCAAGCCGCGCGTCATCTTGTGGCGCGTGTAGTCGCTGACGGCCGGACTGCCGGGATCGTTGCGGTAGTGACTGCCCGCATCGGCCAGCGCGCCAGGCGCCAGCGCGATGCCGAAGTCCGACAGCAGACCGTCCAGGCCGTGCCGGGTATCGGGTTCCAGCAGCAACAGCGTCTTGCCGCCCGCGCCGGTCCAGCGGCGCAGCGCCTGGGCGTCGTCCTCGCCAAACGGCGTACGCGGACCGGCAGCCACCACGACGGCGCAGCGCGGCAACGCCTGCGCCAGACTGCCCGCGCCCACCGCGCGCGTCGAAAACCCCAGCGTCTGCAAGGCGTTGCGCGCCATCGCCATGCCGTGCTGTTCATGCACCTCGACACGCGCCACCAGGTTCTCGTCGTGGTCGTGGTCTTCCAGGTCGTCCAGCGACGTCAGGCTGTCCAGAGGCGCTTCGCGATGGCCCTGCGTGAAGCAGACCGTCTGCGCGCCGTTCTGGCTGATGCGGATGATCGCGTTGGTGAAGTCGGTTTCGGTGCCGCCGTTGATGGTGGTGCGACGCTCGCCCGAGGCCAGCACCGCGCTGCCCGCGAACTGGATGCCGGCAGCGCGCGCCTCGGCCGGGCGCAGCGCCGGGTCGACGCCGCGCACGCGGATCAGCGGGTTCTCGCGTTCGTACTGGCGCAGCAGTTCCAGCGCGTCGACCATGCTCTTGTTGCGCAGGTCGTAGAACCACGTCACCTCGACCGGCTGACGCACCTGCCGCGCGACTTCCAGGCTTTCAGGGGCCAGGCTGTACACGCGCTGCGCGGTCAGGTCGATACGGCCCAGATGGCGCGACGCCCACAGGTTCAGCGCCAGCAGCAGCGCGGCCACGGCCAGCACCGGCAGCCACAGCGACAGCCGCCGACCGGCGCGGCGCACGGCGGGGCTCATCGCAGCCTCCAGCGCTTCAGGTTGACGGCGGCCACCATCAACGCCAGCACGGCCACGCTGGCGAGCGTGACGGTGGCGGGTCCGGGCAGCACGCCCCGGATGAAGTCCACGTGCTGCGCCGACAGCGACAGGGCCTGGAAGAACGGCGACAGCGCCGGAAACGCATCCAGCGCCGCCGGATAGTCGATGAACCACAACAGCACGAGGATGCCCCACGTGGCGCTGGCGGCGACGATCTGGTTCGAGCAGGCGCTGGACACGGCAATGCCGATCGCCAGGAACAGCGCGCCGTACAGGAACACGCCGATGTACCCGCCCACGATGGGACCGTAGTCCGGTTGGCCGTACCAGGCCAGCGGCAGCACCGCCGACATCGTGCCGGCCAGCATCAGCGCCAGCATGGTCAGCCCGGCCGCAAACTTGGCCGCGACCAGCGTGAAGTCCGACAGCGGCAGCGTCAGCAGCAGCTCCAGCGTGCCCTGCCGCGCCTCTTCGGCAAAGGCGCGCATGCTGACCAGCGGCATCACCAGCATCAGCAGGATGGTCATGTTGTGAAACGCCGTCACCATCTGCCCGGTGCTGACGAAGAACAGGTTGAAGCTGAACAGATAGCCCGACAAAGCCCAGAACACCGCCACGACGGCCAGCGCCACGGGCGAGCCGAAGTCGGTGCGCAGTTCCTTGCGGTATAGCGCCGCGAAACCCTTCATGCGCGTCTCCGTAACGGGGGATCGTTAGGCGCCAGCGCCGCCAGCAGGCGGGCTTCGACCGCTTCCTGCGCGGGCAGCACGGCGCGCAGTTCCGCGTGCGCCAGCGCGGTGCGCAGGACCGCGTCGCAGGCGGCTGCGCTGGTCGGGTTGTTGGCGGCGTTGTTGGCGGCGTTTGAAGTCGCACTGGCGATATGGCGGCCGGTCACGCTTGCACCCGGGGCGTCCCACGTGACGCGCCACTTGCTGGTGCCGGCATCGAGCAGCGTGATGTCCACCGCCTTCACGCCCGGACACGCGGACAACGCCGCGTGCAATGCGGCATGCCCGGCAGCGGGCAACGCCAGCAGCAATTGCAGCGCCGACCGCGATTCGCCAAGCGGCTGGTCCTCGACCAACCGGCCCTGCCGCAGGATCGCAATGCGCGAGCACAGCGCCTCGATTTCCTGCATCAGGTGGCTGCTGAACACCACCGCGCGGCCTTCGGCGCAGCGGCGGATCATCGCGCGCGCTTCCACGATCTGCACGGGATCCAGGCCGTTGGTGGCTTCGTCCAGCAGCAGGACGGGCGGGTCGTTCAGCACCGCCTGCGCCAGCCCCACGCGCTGACGCTGCCCCTTGGACAGACGTCCGATCACCGAGCGCGCCACGCCCTGCAGATCGAAGCCGTCGATGGCGCGTTCGATGGCCAGGCGGCGCGCGCTGGCGCCGCCCTGCACTTTGACGCCCGCGCCGAACTCCAGATACTGCGCGACGGTCAGCGCGTCATAGAGCGGCGCGCGTTCGGGCAGATAGCCGATGTCGGCGTTGCCGCGGCCCGGCGCGGGCTCACGTCCGCGAATCGTGATGCGCCCGCTGTCGGGCGTGTAAAAGCCCGCCATCAGGCGCAGCGTGGTGGTCTTGCCGCTGCCGTTCGGCCCGAGCAGGCCCAGGATCTCCCCCGGCCTGACGGACAGGCTGAGGGATTCCAGAACCTGGCGGGATCCGAACGACTTGCAGACCTGGTGCAAGGCGACGGCGGGCTCCATGGCGCGCCTTTTAGTCGAAGACTTTGGTCTTGGCGTTCTGCGCGTGCTGCTCCGCGTCGTGGCTGTACCAGAGCTGGCCCTGGCGCGCATCGCGGATCTGCTTGAGACGGTCGATGGCCTGCATGGACGCCGCCGTGTTCCAGGTGATGCCGGGAATGACGCCGGCCTCGTTTTCACCCGTGTAGATGGCATCGGCCGCCAGCAGCACGACGCCGGTCTTGGGCAGCTTGACCTGCAGCGACTGGTGGCCTTGCGTGTGGCCCTTGGTGTCCAGCAGCACGATGGTGCCGTCGCCGAACAGATCGAAGTCACCCTCGACCTGGATGAAGTCGTAGTCCCGCGTGGTGTCGAAGTCCTTCATGACGTAGGCCGCGCGCTGGAATTTCTCGGGCCACCAGGCGGCGCGCAGCTCGGCCTTCTGCACCACGTGCTTGGCCTTGGGGAACATCTTGATGTTGCCGGCGTGATCCAGGTGGAAGTGCGAGTACACGACGTATTTCACGTCGCTCACGTCAAAGCCGGCGGCCTTGAGCTGGCGGTCGATGACCTCGTCGCGGCCCTGGATGGAATTGAACGCGCCGCACAGACCCTGGCCCCAATAATTGGCGCAATTGCCGTCGGCCGTGGCCTGGTTCATGCCGGTGTCGAACAGCACCAGGCCGCGCGGGTGCTGGATCACGTAGGCCGGCACCGGAATCTTGATCTTGGTGCCCACGTCGACCATCGCGGTCATGAAACCCTTGTCCAGCTCGATCTTGCCCACCGACAGCTGCATCAGTTTTACGTCCACCGGCGGCGCGTCGGCAGCATGTGCCCATCCGCCTGCCATGACCGCCACCGCCCCAACCATTGCCTTCCAGCTCTTGCTCATTGTTGTCTCCTCGGACCAACAGGGGTAAGCCGCAGCCCGGACGGCGCGGCCGATCAGCAAGCTCCCGGTGTGTCCCGGGTTCACATCGTCGACAGGGTGTTTTTTTCCGTGCGAAGGCGCCTTGCGGCGGGCCGCGATATCCATGCGCGCGGCCGGAAACGGCATCTGGCGGCCGTTTTCTCTGATGCGCACTCTGACGCAGCCCGGTTTGGCTGCCAATTAAGGATTTGTGAAGCTGGGCTTCGCGGCGCGCGAAGTGGGGGGAACCCTAGTGATCCGGACCGTCCGGCATGGCTACGCGCCGTATCGCACCTGCAACTCGGCGAACGACGCCAGTTGCCCTGCCAGCGCGCTCGCCATGACCGTTGGCGGACTGGCAAGCCACACGCTGCCGGGGCCGGATCGGCCCGGAAAATTCCGGTTGATGGCGCTGATCGTCACCTGAGACGCCTCGGTGGACGACCCCGGCCCGCAGTTCGCACACGCGCCGCACGACGGCTGCAGGATGCGCGCGCCCACGGCGGCAAACGTCTTGTCATAGCCCTGCGCCACGCAGTAATCGCGCACGGCCGTGGTGCCGTACTGCAGATACAGCGTCACGCCGTCCGGCAGCCGCAGTCCGCGCGCCACCGCCCACGCCAGCACCTGATGGTAGTAGTCGAAATCCTCGCGCTTGCCGGCGGTACAGGAGCCGCCGTACGCAATGTCGATGCGCGGCCGCGCGGTCAGGCTGGACAGCGGCACGCCGTTGCCCGGATCGCCGGGCGCCGCCACTAGCGGCGACAACGCCGCGCAGTCCACGCGCAGGACGGCGGCGTAGTCGGCGCCTGGATCGCTGCGCATCCACGGTTCCATGCCGGCATCCACGCCGCGGCGTTCGCGCAGAAAGCGCGCCGTCTCGGCATCGGGTGCGACGATGCCCGTCAGTCCGCCCAGTTCAGCAGTCATGTTGGTCAGCGTGGCCCGCTCGTCGATGGACAGGCTGGCGATGGCCTCGCCGGCAAACTCGAACACCTTGCCTACGCCCGCGCCCGCGCGGATTTCAGGCAGGGCCAGCAGATGCAGCACGATGTCCTTGGCGGTGACGCCGGGCGCAGGCGCACCGTCCAGTTCGATGCGCAGCGAGGCCGGCAGCGTCAACCGCACTGCGCCCGTGACGAACGCGTTCGCCATGTCGGTGGTGCCCACACCAAAGGCCACGCAGCCCAGCGCGCCGCTGTGCGGCGTGTGCGAGTCGGTGCCCACGACGACCTGCCCCGGCAGTGCGTAGTGTTCAGCCATCATGGCGTGCGAGATGCCGGCCACGTTGGCGCCGGTGTCGCGTGCTGCCTCGGCTTCCGTCAGCGTGCGGTGCTGGCGCAGGCCGTAGGCGTCGGCGAAGTCGCGTTGCGCCTGGCACATGGCGCGCACGTTGGGCACGATGCCCGCGCGCACGTGGTTGGGGCTTTCCTCGACGTAGGAGGTGTGGTCCTCGAACACCACGATGCGTTCGGGGTCTACCAATCGCAGGGGCCGGCCAAACCGCGCATGCAGCATATGGGCGGCCATGCCGGTGTAGTACTCATGGATGAAGCGCCAGTCCGCGCGCAGGAAGACGCCGTCGCCCTGCTGCGGGTTGGGCGCGGTCGCAGCGGTCTTCAAGAGATGGCGCCGGACGATCTTCTCGAAGAGCGTGAGCGGCGGCCCGACAGAAGGCGCGGCCGAATCGGCGGTGGAATCACTGACACCCGACACGCCGGCTTCCGGCGCGCCAGTCCCCGGACCGTCCTCCTCCAGACGTTCACCCGCCGCCGACACATCCCGCAACTGCGCCTGCCCGAAAGCCAGCAGCCCGCCCGCCTTGACGATCGCCGCCGCCAGCGCGTCGCGCCCCGCCACGATCTCATCGATCGTGATGCGCTCGCCCCCTTGCAGCCGCGCCACCAGCCCCATGTCGGTGCTGGTGTAGAGCCCGATGTTGTCGGCGTTCTGGCGGTAGATGCGCTCGAAGCTCTCGGCAATCACCAGCCGCACGCCGGCGGACTTCTCGGCCATCGGACTGTGCTCGCGCGACGAGCCCTTGCCGTACCGCTTGCCCGCGACGACTACGTTGATGCCGGCGTGCCGGATCGCATCGATGCCGATGGGCTGGGTGTCGCCTGCCCGAAAACCCGTGTACGGATACCGGCCCAGCTTCTCGTCGAAGTGGGTCAGGATCGGCACGGGTGTGATCTCGTCGGTGGAGATGTCGTCGCGCAGCGGCGCGGCCTGGGGCAGCGTCAGCGCCGCGCCGCCCAGTTGCGCGGTCACGCGGGCCGGATCCTGCGTCAGAAACAGCAGGCGGGCCGGGGCGTCGAGTACAGATACGGCAGTCATGGCAATCCGGTCATTCGATGGTGACGCCCGCCGCCTTGACGAGCGTCTGGCTCTTGGTGATCTCGGCGGCCAGCGTCTGCGCCGCCTGTTCCGCCGTGGTGCCTTGCGCCACAAAACCCTGCGGCGACAGCGCCTTGAGCACCGCCGGCTCCTGCATGGTCTTGTGCGTGGCGGCTTGCAGCTTTTGCACGACATCGGCGGGCAGCCCGGCCGGTCCGATCAGCGAGATCCAGGCATCGTACGAATAGCCTTTCACGCCGGCTTCATCCAAGGTGGGCACGTTAGGCAGGATGGCCAGGCGCTCGGGCGTGCTGACCGCCAATGCGCGCAGCTTGCCTGCCTGCACCTGCGCCAGCACGGACGGCGTGGCCAGGAAGGCGACCTGGATCTGTCCCGACATCACGTCGGTGATCAGCGCGTTGCCGCCCTTGTACGGGATATGCATCATGTCCACGCCCGCCTTGGACTTGAGCAGCTCGCCAGCCAGGTGCAGCACGCTGCCCGTGCCGGACGAGCCGTAATTGATCTTGCCCGGCTGCGCGCGGG
This sequence comes from Achromobacter sp. ACM05, assembly GCF_019218915.1. Classification (NCBI taxonomy): domain Bacteria; kingdom Pseudomonadati; phylum Pseudomonadota; class Betaproteobacteria; order Burkholderiales; family Alcaligenaceae; genus Achromobacter; species Achromobacter sp. ACM05. The sequence goes on along the minus strand of NZ_JAHUWQ010000001.1, from coordinate 1,586,884 downwards.
CGGCCTTCAGCAGGTCGTCCATCGTCTTGTACGGCGAGTTCTCCGCCACCACGACCACCAGCGGCGTCGTGCCGATGACGGAAATCGGCGTGATGTCCTTGACCGTGTCGTAGGGCAGGCTTTTGTACAGGCTGGGGTTGATGGCGTGGTTGGACGACACGATGCCCAGGGTGTAGCCGTCGGGCTTGGCCGACACCAATTGGCGTGTGCCGGGGATGCCCGCCGCGCCGGCCAGGTTTTCCACGATCATCGGCTGGGCCAGCGTCTTGCCCAGGTTATCGGCCACGACGCGCGCCACCACGTCGGCGGTCGAGCCGGGCGACGTGGGCACGATCAGGCGGATGGGATGGTCCGGGTAGCCGGCGGCGGATGCGGCCGCAGCCGCGCACATGGCGCCAAGCGCGAGCGCACAGCTCGCGAGCAATCTGGTGGGGGTCATGATGTCTCCGTATAGGACGCAGCGGGGTCTGGATGCCCCGTACCGGCGATGAACGCGCTTTGACTATACGAAGACGGCCGTCAACCGCGAAGTGTCATATCGGCAGCCCCGCCATCGCGAATGGCGACGACGGGTTCCGGCGGCGGGTTCCGGCGGCGGGTTCCGACGACGGGAGGCGCCGCCGCCAACCGTCAGCCCTGCTGCGCCAGAAACCTGACCAGTTTGCCCGCCGTCGCCGACAACTGCGCCTGGTTCGGAAACACGATGCAAAGCTGGCGACGTGCCCACGCATCGGAAAGGGGCCGCACCACCACGTCCAGCGCCTGCAGATACAACTCCGCGACCTGCTGCGGCATCACGGCGATGCCCAGACCGGCGTGTGTCATCCTGCACAGCGCGTCCAGGCTGGCCACGCGGATCTTCACCGACAACGTCTTGCCCAGCGCCGCGGCTCGCGCCGCCAGCAGCTGCGTCAACGCGCTGTTCTCGCGCAGGCCGACGAAGGTCTCGTCGGCAATGTCCTGCAGGCTGAGCTGGCGCGCCGACGCCTTGGGGTGCGTGGACGGCAGCATGACGGCAAGCCGGTCGCGGCGGTAAGGCAGCTGTTCCAGCCCAACGGCGCCCGCCATCTGGTTGCAGATCCCGAAGTCGGCCGCCCGCTCGCGCACCAGGCGCAGGACATCCGGGCTGTGCTGTTCTTCCAGGTCGATGTCCACATCGGGAAACAGGCGCTGAAACGCCGCCACGTCCTCGGGCAGGAACTGCACGATGGCCGACAGGTTGGCCACCACCCGCACGTGCCCTTTCACGCCCTCATAGAAGCGCGACAGCTCCGCCCCCATCGCCTCGACGTCGCCGATGATCTGCCGCGCATGGCGCAGGACGGTCTGCCCGGCCGGCGTCACGGACACGCCGCGGGTGTGCCGGGCGATCAGCGGCAGGCCGATCAGCGCTTCCATGTCGGCGATGCGCCGGCTGACGGCGGAAGGCGCGATGAACTCGCGCTCGGCCGCCCGCGCGATGCTGTTCTCCTGGCAGACCGCCACAAAGAGGCGCAGCGAAGTCAGGTCGAGTTTGCGGAGGATGCTTTCCATGGCGAATCCAGCGGGCGGCGGGGACGGGCCCCCGCATTGACGGGGGATCGTACACCACGCTCCCGCAGCGCCAGCATGGCCGGGCGGCTCACGGCGCGGGGCCAGGTCGTCTCGCCAGCGCGGTCAGGCCGCAGCTGCGCGCGGTCGACCCATCCGCCAGCTCAGGCCGCCAACCGCGCTTTGCCTGCGCGATACCGCTCCCACAGCGCCGCCTGTTTGCCGCGCGCCTGCTCCACGCTCTTTTCCTTCACATGCCCATACCCGCGGATCGCATCCGGCACGTTGGCCAGTTCCAGCGCCGCGTCGCGGTTGCCGTCGTCCAGCGTGCGGGCGAACTCCTCGGCCAGCGCCAGATAATCCGCCGCAAGCTGACGCTCCATGCGGCGCTCGGCCGTCCTGCCGAATACGTCCAGCCACGTGCCGCGCACGCGCTTCATCGGCGCGAGCAATCGGAACGCCGTTTCCATCCACGCCCCATACGCGCGCTTCTGCGGACGGCCCCGCGCATCGCGGCGCGCCAACGCCGGCGGCGCCAGGTAGTAGCGCAGCGTGTAGTCGCGGCCCGGCTCACCTTCGAACTGCGCGCGCAGCCGGTCCTTGAACGCGGGGTCGGCATGCAACCGCGCCACCTCGTACTCGTCCTTGTAGGTCATGAGCTTGGCCAGATTGCGGGCGACGGCGCGCGTGACCTCGTGACGCTTGTCGCCCAGCGCGGTTTCGCGGGTGCGCACCGCCGCCACGGCCGCCAGATAGCGCTGCGCGTACGCGTCGTCCTGATAACCGCGCACGTGCGCCGCCAGCCGGTTGACCAGCGCATCCAGGGTTTCAGGCAGCGCCACCACCCGCTCGGCCGCCGCCGGGCGCAGCGCGTCGGCGCCGCGATGCGCGGCCTGACGGCCCAGTTCGAAGGCGGCCAGGTTCTTGTCCACCGACACGCCGTTGATCTCGATCGCGCGCCGCAGGCTGTCCAGCGACAGCGGCAGGCCGCCCTTCTGCCACGCATAGCCCAACAGCAGCGGATTGGCGTAGATGCTGTCGCCCAGCAGGGCTTCGGCCAGCGGGCCGGCCTCCAGGAAGTCGACATGGCCACCGGTGCTCTGCGTCAGCGCGGCCTGCGCCTGCGCCCCCGGAAAACGCCAGGCCGGCTGCGACAGGAACGCGGCGGTCGGCGCGGCGCTGCTGTTGACCACCGCGCGGCCATGATCGGGCCGCAGGCGCGACAGCACCTCGGGCGACGCCGACACCAGCGCATCGCAACCGATGACCAGATCCGCCTCGCCCAGCGCGACGCGCGTGGCGTGCAGGTCTTCGGGCCGGTTGGCCAGCTGGACGTGGCTGAGCACCGCGCCGCCCTTCTGCGCCAGCCCGGCCATGTCCAGCACGGTCACGCCCTTGCCCTCGATGTGCGCGGCCGCGCCGATCAGCGCGCCAACCGTCACCACACCCGTGCCGCCCACGCCCGCGACCACCACGCGATACGCGGCGCCCGGCGCAATATCGGCGCGCTCGGGCAGCGGGGCCTCGGCCAGCGCGGGCGCGCCGCCCTGCTTGCCGGGCTTGCGCGGCACCGCGCCTTCGGCCGTCACGAAGCTGGGGCAGAAGCCCTCGACGCACGAGAAGTCCTTGTTGCACGACGACTGGATGATGCGCCGCTTCGTGCCCAGCGGCGTATCCAGCGGTTCGACCGACAGGCAGTTCGACTGCACCGAGCAATCGCCGCAGCCTTCGCAGACCGCTTCGTTGATGAAGGCGCGCTTGGCCGGGTCGGGATAGTCCCCGCGCTTGCGGCGGCGGCGCTTTTCGGTCGCGCAGGTCTGGTCGTAGATCAGCACGGTGGCGCCGTCGATGTCGCGCAGCGCGCGCTGCACCTCGTCCAGCGCCTTCCGGTGGTGGACCTCGATGCCGGCCGGCAAGGTCAACGCGCCCGTGTATTTATCGGGCTCGTCCGTCACCACCACCGTCTTGACGATGCCTTCGGCCAGCATCTGCGCCGCAATCTGCGGCACGGTCAGCACGCCGTCCACGGGCTGCCCGCCCGTCATGGCGACGGCGTCGTTGTAGAGGATCTTGTAGGTGATGCGCGCACGCGCCGCGATGGCCGCGCGAATGGCCAGCAGGCCCGAATGAAAATACGTGCCGTCGCCCAGGTTGGCGAAGATGTGGCGCTCGGACGTGAAGTCCTTCTGGCCCAGCCACGCCACGCCCTCCCCGCCCATCTGGCTGAAGGTGTCGGTATTGCGGTCCATCCACATCGCCATGTAGTGGCAGCCGATGCCGGCGACCGCGCGCGACCCTTCCGGCACGCGGGTCGAGGTGTTGTGCGGACAGCCGGAACAGAACCAGGGCTTGCGCTCTTCGACCAGCGTGGGGCGGCTGGCCTCGCGTTCTTTCGCGTCGATCACGGCCAGGCGCGCCGCGATGCGGGCGCGCAGTGCGTCGGACAGATCGGCTTTTTCGAGGCGCGCGGCGATGGCGCGGGCGATCAGCGCGGGCGACAGCTCGTAGCGCGCCGGCAGCAGCCATCCGCCGCGCGGCGTAGACCATTCGCCGCCGCCGTTCTCGCGTTCGTCGAACTTGCCGAACACGCGCGGGCGCACGTCGTCGCGCCAGTTGTAGAGTTCTTCCTTCAGCGCGTACTCCAGGATCTGGCGCTTTTCCTCGACAACCAGAATTTCCTTGAGCCCGGTGGCGAACTCGCGCGCGTCCTGCGCGTCCAGCGGCCAGATGCAACCCACCTTCAGCACGCGGATGCCGGCCTGCGCACAGGCCGCCTCGTCCAGCCCCAGGTCGTTCAGCGCCTGTCGTACGTCCAGATACGCCTTGCCGGCCGTCATGATGCCGAAGTGGGCATTGGGCGAATCCAGCACCACGCGGTTCAGCTTGTTGGCGCGCACATAGGCCAGCGCCGCGTACCACTTGTGGTCCAGCAGACGCGCTTCCTGCGCCAGCGGCGAATCGGGCCAGCGGATGTTCAAACCGCCCGGCGGCATGCCGTCTTCGGGCAGCACGATCTGCACGCGCGACGGGTCCACGTCGACCGAGGCGCTGGATTCCACCACATCCGTCACGCACTTCATTGCCACCCACAGACCGGTGTGCCGGCTCATGGCCCAGCCGTGCAGGCCGTAGTCCAGATACTCCTGCACGTTGGAGGGGTACAGCACCGGAATGCCGCTGGCGATCAGCACGTGTTCCGACTGGTGCGCCACCGACGACGACTTGGCGGCGTGGTCGTCGCCCGCCAGCATCAGCACCCCGCCGTGCGCGGACGTGCCGGCCGAATTGGCGTGCTTGAGCACGTCCACCGACCTGTCCACACCCGGCCCCTTGCCGTACCACATGCCAAAGACGCCATCGCGCTGCGCGCCGGGAAACAGATTGAGCTGCTGCGATCCCCAGACTGCAGTTGCCGCCAGGTCTTCGTTCAGGCCGGGCTGAAACACCACGTCGTTCGCCTTCAGATGGCGCTTGGCCTTCCACAGCGCCTGGTCCAGACCGCCCAGCGGCGAGCCCCGGTAACCGGACACATAGCCCGCCGTGTTCAGGCCGGCCTGCTGGTCGCGCTGCTTCTGCATCAGCGGCAGGCGCACCAGCGCCTGCGTGCCGCTCAGGTAGACGCGGCCGGTGGGCTGCGCGTATTTGTCGTCCAGCGACAGGCCATGGGTATCGGCCACGCCGGGGGGTAGAGGGGCGTTCATCGGGGTTGTCTCCTGCAATCTGCGGTGCGGGCATTTACGTGTTTTCCGCAGTGTAGGAACGCGCGCAGCCATCGTATATTCATATATTCGACTAGCTGGTATGTGAAAAACACATGGCTAATGAAGTCACGCTCCGCCAACTCCGGTACTTCGCCGCCGCCGCCCGCACCGGTCGGTTTTCCATGGCAGCGGCCGACGAACATGTGTCCCAATCGGCGGTCACCAATGCCGTGCTGGCGCTGGAGGCGCAACTGGGCGTGCGCCTGTTCGACCGACACGCGCACGGGGTGACGCTGACGCCCGAGGGCCACAACTTCCACCAGCGCGCGCGCGACGTGCTCGATTCGCTGGATGACGCACTGCGCGAGCCGGGGTTTCAGCGCTATGCGCTGCGCGGTTCGGTGCGCATCGCGGCGTCGTATACGGTGCTGGGCTACTTTCTGCCCGATTTACTGGCGCGCTTTCGGCGGCGCTATCCCGACGTGGTGCTGGACCTGGTCGACCTGGACCGCCCCGAGATCGAACAGGCCGTGGCCAGCGGCGACGTGGAGCTGGGCGTGGCGCTGCTGTCCAACATCGACAAACGCGAGCGCTTCGGCCATCACGTGCTGGTGCGATCGCGGCGCCAGTTGTGGACGGCGGCGGGCCATCCCCTGACGCAGGCGGCCGCGCCCGCGCTAGCCGACATTGCGCGCTATCCGTACATCCTGCTGGAAATGGACGAGGGCGAACGTTCCACGCTGGGTTATTGGCGCAGCCACGGCCTGCAGCCGGACATTGCTTTCAGGACGCGGTCGATGGAAGCACTGCGGGGGCTGGTCGCGCACGGCTTTGGCATCACGATGCTGTCGGATATGGTCTACCGCCCCTGGTCGCTTGAAGGCCGCAAGATCGAGGCGGTGCCCATCACCGACGCCGTGCCGCCGATGGAAGCCGGTCTTTTGTGGCATCCGCGCGCGGCCATGGCCAAGCCGGCCGAGGCCTTCCGGCAATTCATGATCTATGCGTGCGGAGGGTGACGCCGGCCCGCAGCCCGGCTGACCGCTTTCCGCCTACACCAGCACCGCGCCCTTGCGGCGCGTGAACTGCGCCAGCGACCGCAGCGCCAGCGCGTGCATCGCAGCCACCGACGGCAGCAGCGTCTCTTCCTTGCGTGTCAGCACGCCGACGATGCGCTCGACCACGGGCTCCACCAGCGGCACGAAAGCCAGCCCGCTGCCCGCCGCGGGCCGCGCCAGCACCGGCAGCACCGTCACGCCCAGGCCGCCTACCACGCTGGCCAACAGCGACGCGCGGTTGGACACCACGATCGCCGGGTCGTCGATGCCGCTGCCGAGTTGACGGTTCTTCAGCGTTTCGAAGGTGGCGTTGCCGATCAGGCGTTCATCCGCCAGCGCCGCCCACGACACGGGTCCCCGCCGCCGCGCGAGCGGGTGGCTCTTCTTGCAGACCAGCCCAAAGGCGTCGCGCGCCACCGGGGTGAAGGCCACCTCGGCCGTGCGAGGGGATTGTCCAGCCACGCCCACCTGCACCTCTCCCGACAGCACCAGCCGGTGCACCTCGGGCGACGTTTCGTCCAGTGCGCGGATGCGGACATCGGGATGGCTGCGCGCATAGCGTTCCAGCAGACGGGGCAGCCATTCGTCGGCCAGCGATGGCATGACGGCCAGCGCCACGGGCCCCTGGCTGCCCATGCCGAACTGCCGCGCCGCATCCAGCACGCGGTCATGCGTGGCCAGCAGCTCGCGGAACAGCGGCGCCACCGCCTGGCCCAGCGCGGTCAGCTCGGCACGCTTGCCGGGTTCGAAGAGCGGCGCGCCCAGCTGTTGCTCCAAGTCCTGCATGGCGGCGGACACGGCCGCCTGCGACCGGAACGTGCCCTGCGCGGCGACACGAAAACTGCCGTGGTCGGCGGCCAACAGGAACTGGCGCAGGTGCTGGATTTTCAGGGGGGTGGGCATGACGGACGCCGGACTGAATTCGGATTTTCTGAAGTTAGCTCACGTTAATTTGGATTGTCAAAAACGCGCTTCGAGCCGAACAATGGACTCGTCATTCATCCCCAGCTTTTGGAGCAGCGCGTATGTCACTGCAAGTGCGCAAGGTAGTCAGCTACGTCGAGAAAACCCTCATCGAAGGCGGCCGCGCAGCCGAACGCCCGCTGGTGATGATCGTGGCCGCCGCCGTGATCCGCAATCCGTGGGCCGGCCTGCCGTTCCAGGAAGACCTGCGGCCCGGCATCCTGGAAGCCGCGCCGCCGCTGGGCGAACTCTTGGTCAGCGAGATCCTGCGCCAAGCCGGATCGGCGGACAACATCGAGGCCTACGGCAAGGCCGCCGTGGTGGGCACCGCCGGCGAGGTCGAACACGCGTCCGCGCTGATTCACACGCTGCGTTTCGGCAACTTCTACCGCAACGCGGTGGGCGGCACCAGCTATCTCAGCTTCACCAACATGCGCGGCGGCCCCGGCTGCGTGATCTCGGTGCCGCTGATGCACAAGCTGGACGAAGGCCTGCGCTCGCACTATCTGACGGTACAGACCACCATCAATGACGCGCCGGCGCCGGACGAGATCGTGATCGCGCTGGGCGCGGCCACCTCGGGCCGTCCGCATCACCGCATCGGCAACCGCTATTCGGACCTGAAGGAACTGGAACAGGAAGCGCAGGAGGCGCGCGCAAAATGAATACGCAACGGCGGCGCACCGGCCGCGGCGAACCTTTGGTCCTGCTGCACGGCGTCGGCCTGGACCACACGCTGTGGGACGATCTGGCGCCTTTGCTGGAGCCGGATTTCGACGTGCTGCGCTATGACCTGCTGGGCCACGGCGCCGCGCCCGCGTTGCGCGGCCAGGCGGACATTCAGGACTTCATTGCGCAACTGGACGCGGAACTGGACGCCGTGGGCTGGCAACAGGCGACCGTGCTGGGTTATTCCATGGGCGGCCTCATCGCGGGCGCCTATGCGGCGGCCCGCCCCGATCGCGTCAGCCGGCTGGTGCTGCTGAGCACCGTGTTTCGCCGCACGCAAGAAGAAGCCGCGGCGGTGCGCGCCCGGCTGGCGTCGGCCGCCACGCAGGATCCGAAGGAGGCCGCCAAGGTGTCCTTGACGCGCTGGTTCACGCCGGCGTTTCAAGCGGCGCGGCCCGCGCGCGTGGCGCAGATCGAACAGCGCCTGCTGGACAACGACCGCGAGAGCTTCCTGTCCGCCTACGCGCTGTTCGCGCTGGGCGATCCGCTGCTGGCGCAGGCCGCGCCGGACATCGAATGTCCTGTGCTGGTCATGACGGGCGAGAACGATGTCGGCTCCAACCCGCGCATGACGCGGGAGCTGGCGCGCGCGCTGCCTCGGGCGTGCGCTCGCGTGGCGCCCGAACAGCGTCATATGCTGCCGGTAGAGGAACCCGGCACGGTGGCGGCCGCGCTGCGCAGCTTTGTGTCGGCGCATCCGGCGCAGGCGCAATCCACGCAGACGCAAACCACGCTGACGAATTCAACGCAGGCGAACTCGGCGCAACCGGGTTCAGCGCCGACGCATTCTGCAAAGGCCTAGCTGACGACACCGCATCAACCGCATTCCCCAGAACCCGAAATCGTCCGCCCTGACAGAGACGATGCGCGACACCCCGCCACGATGCGGGGACGGAGACAAAACACATGGACCGCAGAACCCTCATCAAGACCCTCGCGGCAATGTCGCTGGCCCCGCTGGGCGCCACCGCCACCCGCCTGGCCGTCGCGCGCGAACAGCCCCTGCGCGTGATCGTGCCCTTCCCGCCGGGCGGCGGCACCGACGTGCTGGGCCGCGTCATCGCGGCATCGCTGGAAGGCGCGCTGGAGCGCTCGGTCATCGTCGAGAACAAACCCGGCGCCAGCGGCATGCTGGGCGCGGACTACACGGCCAATGGCGCCAAGGACGGCAGCATGCTGCTGTTTGCCGGCCTGGTCCCGTCGGTGCGCTACTACGCCCGGCCGCCCGAAGATGTGCTGAAACAGTTGGCCCCCGTCTGCCCCATCGCGCGGTCGCCTTACATGGTGGCGGTCAACAGCGACCTGCCGGCCAAGACGATCGCCGAACTGGTGGCGCAGGCGCGGCGCGAGCCCAAGGGGCTGACCTTCGGCACCCCGGGCAACGCGACGCCTCAGCACCTGGCCACCGAACTGCTGCAGGCCGCGTGCGGCATCGAGATGCTGCACGTGCCGTATCGCGGCACCGGCCCGATGATGACCGACCTGCTGGGCGGCCAGATCCAGGTGGTGGTGGCCACCGTCGCCGCGGTCGAGCCTTACCTGAAGAGCGGCCGCCTGCGCGTGCTGGCCGTGACCAGCCCGCAGCGCCTGCCCAAATACCCGGACATTCCCACCGTTGCCGAAAGCGGCTTTGCGGGATTTTCGGCGCAGATCCAGTTCGGCACTTACTGCGCGGCGGGAACGCCCGAGGCGACGGTTGCGGCCTTGAACCAGGGCATCAACCGCGCCCTGAAGACCGAGTCCGTGCACGCCAAGCTGGCTGAGCAAGGTTTCGAGCCTACCGGTGGCACGCCCGCGCAGTTGCAGGACGCGTTGCTGGCAGAGATCCGGGATGTCGCCGGGCTGGTGCAGTCGGGCAAGGTGCGGGTGGATCTGTAGGCCGTAGCAAGCCGACTTAAGGGGGATTCGGGGCCGGAACGCGGGGCCAGATTGCTGGGCCGGATTGCTGGGCCGGATTTGGCCCCCCGGGATGCCGGCTGCCAGGGCCGCGCGACTGCTGGATAACCAGCATTTACAGCGGCGTCTCCGCTTGGGCATGCTGCCCGTTGATCCGGCGCAGATCGGGCAAACCTGGAGACGACATGCCCAGTCAGGAATCCCTGCACTCCGCCCATATCCGCGAAATCGAACAGGTCGGCCAGGGCCTGCCCACGCAGCGAGACGCGCATGTCGTGCGCAGCTGGTTGCGCTGCCTGGATCAGTACCGCCTCGACCCGGCCCACGCCTGCGAGGCCTACATCGTCCCGGACGGCCGCCTGCGTGAACACCGCCAGCAATCCGAAGCCCTGATCGCCATCGCCCGCAGCGGGCTGGATCACCTGTTCCGGCAGGTGGCCGGCCAGAACTACGTGCTGCTGCTGGCCGACCGGCAAGGCGTCACCGTGGAATTCCTGGGCGATGCCCAGCAGACCGCCCAACTGCGCAAGGCCGGGCTGTATCTGGGGTCGGAATGGTCCGAGCAGCGCGCCGGCACCTGCGCCGTCGGCGCATGCCTGGAAACGGGCGAAGCGCTCACCATCCACCAGACCGATCACTTCGACAACACGCACACGCCCTTGTCCTGCACCGCCGCACCCATCTACAGCGCCGACGGCGAGCTGGCCGCCGTGCTGGACATCTCGCTGCTCAGTTCGCCCAGCCTGAAGGCCAGCCAGAACCTGGCGCTGCATCTGGTCAACAGCACCACGCGGCGCATCGAGCTGGCCAACCTGATGGCGCGCACGCGCAACGAATGGGTGCTGCGCTTTGCCCGCTCGCCGGAATTCCTGGATGTGGATCCGGAAGCCGCGATTTCGCTGGACGGGGCCGGCCGCGTGCTCGGCATGACGCATAGCGGCGCCAAGCTGCTGGCACGCGCCGCCGGGCTGGACTGGCGCAATCCGCATGACCTGATCGGCCTGCCGGTGACGCGCTTTTTCGACGTGCAGCTGGACGATCTGCCGCAGTACACGCGCGGCCGCGCGCCGCAGGACCGGCTGATCGTCGCGCGTGACGGCGACGCCCTCTTTGCCCACGCCATCGAACCCAACCGCCGGCCGCGCGGCGCCACCGTGGCGGTGCGCGAGGCGCCCTCGGCGCTGCGCGGCCTGGACGGCGGCGACGACCGCATGGCCGCGCTGCTGGTGCGCGCCGCCAAGCTGGCGCGGCAGGGCCTGCCCATGCTGCTGCAGGGCGAAACCGGCGTCGGCAAGGAATACCTTGCGCGCGCCATCCACGATGAAAGCCGCCGCGCTGGCCGCTTCGTCGCCGTCAATTGCGCCGCCATCCCCGAATCACTGATCGAAAGCGAGTTGTTCGGTTACCTGCCGGGCGCCTACACCGGCGCCGCCCCCAAGGGCCGCAAGGGTCTCATCGAGGAGGCCGACGGCGGCACCCTCTTTCTGGACGAGATCGGCGACATGCCGCTGGCGCTGCAAAGCCGCCTGCTGCGCGTGTTGGCGGAATCCGAGGTCACGCCGATCGGCGCCAATGCGCCGCGCGCGCTGCGCCTGTCGCTGGTGTCGGCGTCGCACCGCGACCTGGGCGCGCTGGTGCGCGAGGGGCGCTTTCGTGAAGACCTGTACTACCGCATCAACGCCGCCGCGCTCACCGTGCCGCCGCTGCGCGAACGCCAGGACCTGGACTGGCTGATCGCGCGCATGCTGGCGCGGCACCAGGACGAATCCGGCGCGCCCGCGCTGTCGCCTGCCGCGTTGATTGCGCTGAAAGCCCACGCGTGGCCAGGCAACATTCGTGAACTGGCCAACGTCATTGCGGTGGCTGCCGCGCTATGCGAACACGGCGTCATCCAGCCGCACGACCTGCCCGACACACTGGCGCTGGCGGCAGCGCCAGCGGCTCGCAGCCCCGAGGAAGCCGCGCTGCGCGCCACGCTGGCCAGCTGCGCGGGCAACGTATCGGAAGCGGCGCGTCGCATGGGCGTGGACCGTTCCACCGTGCATCGCCAGATGCGGCGCTACGGATTGGCCTCGCGCCGCTGACGCCGCAGCGTTGCGCGGATCGCGCGGGGTTGCGTCATAGGGTTGCGCCATAGGGTTGCGCGACAGCGTTGCGCCACAGGTGTGGCATCGCGCCACACCCCCACTCCCGCCTCGACCCGCGCGCGCCGGGGCTTCCCCCGTCCGACTCACCTGGCATGGCATTTGCATGTTCCTGATCGGCGACCACCTTCCGACACAGGACGGGGCCGCCGCCGGATCGCCGGATCGCCGGACCGCCGGACCGCCGGCCGCCGGACCGTGCGTCCGCCACGACAACGACCGCCCACCACGGGCAAGGAGACATGACATGCCGATCGACCACGCCGCCGACGCCGCCTTGGACGCGTTGCTCACGCAGCTGAACACTGCGCTGGGCAACAAGGACATCGACGCCGTTGCCCGGATGTTCCAGGACGAATGCTATTGGCGCGACCTGGTGCTGTTTTCCTGGAACCTGCGCACGCTCGAAGGCCAGGACCAGATCCGCGACATGCTGGAACATCAGTTGCAACAGGTCGAGCCGGTGCGCTTCACCCGCGACGAGGCCGAGGCGACCACCGAAGAAGGCGGCCTGCTGCAGGGCTGGTTTCGCGTCGATACGAATCTCGCGCGCGGCTACGGCCACATCCGGGTCAAGGACGGCAAGATCTGGACGCTGCTCACCACCATGTCGGAACTGAAGGGCCACGAAGAACCGAGCGGCGTGCGCCGGCCCATGGGCGCCCAGCACGGCCACAGCCGCGAACGCCAGACCTGGCTCGAAAAACGCGAGCGCGAAGCCGCCGAGCTGGGCTACGAGACGCAGCCCTACGTGCTGATCATCGGCGGCGGACAGGGCGGCATCGCGCTGGGCGCGCGTCTGCGCCAGCTCGACGTGCCCACGCTCATCCTCGAAAAGAACGAGCGCGCCGGCGACAGCTGGAGGAAGCGCTACAAGTCGCTGTGCCTGCACGACCCGGTCTGGTACGACCACCTGCCCTACATCCCCTTCCCCGAAAACTGGCCCGTCTTCGCGCCCAAGGACAAGATCGGCGACTGGCTGGAGATGTACACGAAGGTGATGGAGCTGAACTACTGGACCTCCACCGTCTGCGAGTCGGCACGCTACGACGAGGACAAAGAGGAATGGGAGGTCCACGTCGTGCGCGAGGGCAAGCCCGTGGTGCTGCGACCCAAGCAGCTCGTGCTGGCCACCGGCATGTCGGGCAAGCCCAACGTGCCCAGCTTTCCGGGGCAGGATGAATTCCAGGGCGAGCAGCAGCATTCCTCGCGCCACCCCGGCCCGGACGCCTACCGCGGCAAGAACGTCGTCGTCATCGGCGCCAACAATTCGGCCCACGACATCTGCGCGGCGTTGTGGGAAGGCGGCGCCAACGTCACGATGGTGCAGCGATCGTCCACACACATCGTGCGCTCCGAGACGCTGATGGACATCGGGCTGGGCGGGCTGTATTCCGAGCAGGCGCTGGCCAATGGCATGACCACGCGCAAGGCCGACCTGACCTTCGCGTCGGTGCCCTACAAGATCCTGGCGCAATTCCAGATCCCGCTCTACGAACAGATGCGCGAGCGCGACGCCGAGTTCTACCAGAAGCTGGAAGCCGCAGGCTTCATGCTGGATTGGGGCGACGACGGCTCGGGCCTCTTCATGAAATACCTGCGGCGCGGCTCGGGCTATTACATCGACGTGGGCGCATGCGATCTCATCATCGACGGCAGCATCAAGCTGCAATCGCGCACCGACGTCAGCCGCCTCACGCGCGACGCCGTCGTGCTGACCAACGGCGTCACCCTGCCCGCCGACCTGGTGGTCTACGCCACCGGGTACGGCTCGATGAACGGCTGGGCGGCGGACCTGATCAGTCCCGAGGTCGCGGACAAGGTTGGCAAGTGCTGGGGACTGGGGTCGGCCACCACCAAGGACCCGGGACCGTGGGAAGGCGAACAGCGCAACATGTGGAAGCCCACGCAGCAGGAGGGCCTGTGGTTTCACGGCGGCAACCTGCACCAGTCGCGCCATTACTCGCAGTATCTGTCCCTGCAATTGAAGGCCCGCCACGCCGGCCTCCCCGTGCAGGTATACGGAATGCAGGAGGTGCACCACAAGCGGTAGGCGCACGGGCAACGGGGCGCGCAGGGGCCGACGGCCCTTGCGCCCGCCCCCGTCCGGGAGTAAATTGTTGACACTTCGTCGCGTTACCCACGCGTTTTTCCGCTTATCACCCCAAAAACGGAACGAATTGTCGACACCATGAGCAAAGTGCTCACCCTGCCGGGCACGCCGCCCCCCGATGGCGAAACCCTGTCGGACCACATCTTCCGCAAGATCCAGTCCGCCATCGTCAAGGGCGAGATCGCCCCGGGCAGCAAGATCTCCGAACCCGAACTGGCGCGCATACACGGGGTCAGCCGCGGTCCGCTGCGCGAGGCCCTGCACCGGCTGGAAGGCCAGAAGCTGTTGGTGCGCGTGCCGCACGCCGGCGCGCGCGTCGTGTCCCTGTTGATCCAGGAACTGGTCGAACTCTACGAAATCCGCGAATCGCTGGAAGGCACCGCCTGCCGCCTGGCCGCCGACCGCATGCCGCCGTCGGAAATCGACGAGCTGCGCGGCGTGCTGGAAGCGCACGAACGCGACGAAGCCTTCCAGGCCGGACTGGGCTACTACCAGCAGGAAGGGGACTACGATTTCCACTACCGCATCGTCAAAGGCAGCGGCAATCAGATGCTGTTCCGCATGCTGTGCGACGAGCTCTATCAATTGGCGCGCATGTACCGCATCCAGTACTCGACGACGCCCAACCGCCCGCGGCAGGCCTATGCCGAGCACCACCGCATTCTGGATGCCATCGCCGACGGCGATGGCGAACTGGCAGAACTTCTGATGCGCCGGCACATCCGCGCATCCCGCATCAACATCGAACAACAGATCGCGCAAAGCACCCAACAGCGCACGGAGGCATGATGAACAAGTCGTACCGCAAGAACCTGCCCGGCACCCGCCTGGACTACTTCGACGCCCGCGCGGCCGTCGAGGCCATCGCACCCGGCGCATATGACGGCCTGCCATACACGTCCCGTGTCCTGGCCGAAAACCTGGTGCGCCGGTGCGACCCCGCGCTGCTGACCGACGCGCTCAAGCAGCTGATCGAACGCCGCCGCGACCTGGATTTTCCGTGGTTTCCCGCGCGCGTGGTCTGTCATGACATCCTGGGTCAGACCGCGCTGGTGGACCTGGCGGGCCTGCGCGACGCCATCGCCGACAAGGGCGGCGACCCGGCCAAGGTCAACCCCGTGGTGCCGGTGCAGTTGATCGTGGACCACTCGCTGGCGGTGGAATACGACGGCAACGACCCGGACGCCTTCGCCAAGAACCGCGCGGTGGAAGACCGCCGCAACGAAGACCGCTTCCATTTCATCGACTGGACCAAGCAGGCCTTCGAGAACATCGAGGTCGTGCCGCCGGGCAACGGCATCATGCACCAGATCAACCTGGAACGGATGTCGCCGGTGATCTACACGCAGGACGGCGTGGCCTTCCCCGACACGCTGGTCGGCACCGACAGCCACACGCCGCACGTGGACGCGCTGGGCGTCATCGCCATCGGCGTGGGCGGCCTGGAAGCCGAGAACGTCATGCTGGGCCGCGCGTCGTGGATGCGCCTGCCCGACATCGTCGGCGTCGAACTGTCCGGCCGCGCGCAGCCCGGCATCACCGCCACCGACATCGTGCTGACCCTGACCGAATTCCTGCGCAAGGAAAAGGTGGTGGGCGCGTACCTGGAGTTCTACGGCGAAGGCGCGTCCAGCCTGACGCTGGGCGATCGCGCCACCATCTCGAACATGGCGCCGGAATATGGCGCCACCGCGGCGATGTTCTCCATCGATCAGCAGACCATCGACTACCTGCGCCTGACCGGCCGCGAGGACGACCAGATCGCGCTGGTGGAAAACTACGCCAAGACCGCGGGCCTGTGGTCCGACAGCCTGAAGACGGCGCAGTACGAGCGCGTGCTGCGCTTTGACCTGTCGACCGTCGTGCGCACGCTGGCCGGCCCGTCCAACCCGCATCGCCGCCTGCCGGTGTCCGACCTGGCCGAGCGCGGCATCGCTGGCGTGGTCGAGAACCAGCCGGGCCTGATGCCCGACGGCGCCGTCATCATTGCCGCCATCACCAGCTGCACCAACACCAGCAACCCGCGCAACGTGATCGCCGCGGGCCTGTTGGCGCGCAACGCCAACCGCGCGGGCCTTGTGCGCAAGCCGTGGGTCAAGAGCTCGCTGGCGCCGGGATCCAAGGCCGTGCAGCTCTATCTGGAAGAAGCCGGCCTCACGCACGAACTGGAACAACTGGGCTTTGGCGTCGTGGCGTTTGCCTGTACCACGTGCAACGGCATGTCCGGCGCGCTGGACCCGAAGATCCAGCAGGAAATCATCGACCGCGATCTGTATGCGACCGCCGTGCTCTCCGGCAACCGCAACTTCGACGGCCGCATCCACCCGTACGCCAAGCAGGCCTTCCTGGCCTCGCCGCCGCTGGTTGTGGCCTACGCCATTGCCGGCACCATCCGCTTCGACATCGAGCGCGACGTCCTGGGCGTGGCCGCCGATGGTCGCGAGATCCGCCTGAAGGACATCTGGCCCAGCGACGAAGAGATCGACGCCATGGTCAAGTCGGCGGTCAAGCCCGAGCAGTTCCGCAAGGTCTACGCCCCCATGTTCGGCATCAAAGACGACCGCCAAACGGCCGTCAGCCCGCTGTACGACTGGCGCCCGCAAAGCACGTACATCCGCCGCCCGCCGTACTGGGAAGGCGCGCTGGCCGGCGAGCGCACGCTGCGCGGCATGCTGCCGCTGGCCGTTCTGGGCGACAACATCACCACCGACCACCTGTCGCCGTCCAACGCCATCCTGATGGACAGCGCCGCGGGCGAATACCTGCACAAAATGGGCCTGCCCGAAGAAGACTTCAACTCGTACGCCACGCACCGCGGCGACCACCTGACCGCGCAGCGCGCCACGTTCGCCAACCCCAAGCTCTTCAACGAGATGGTCAAGAACGCCGACGGCTCGGTGCAGCAAGGTTCGCTGGCGCGCGTGGAACCGGAAGGCCAGGTCATGCGCATGTGGGAGGCCATCGAGACCTACATGGACCGCAAGCAGCCGCTCATCATCGTGGCCGGCGCCGATTACGGCCAAGGCTCGTCGCGCGACTGGGCCGCCAAGGGCGTGCGCCTGGCCGGCGTGGAAGCCATCGTGGCCGAAGGCTTCGAGCGCATCCACCGCACCAACCTGATCGGCATGGGCGTGCTGCCGCTGGAATTCAAGCCGGGCGTCGACCGCAAGACGCTGGCTCTTGACGGCACCGAAAGCTACGACGTCATCGGCGAGCGCAAGCCGCGCGCGGACCTGACGCTGGTGATTCACCGCCGCAACGGCAGCACCGAACAGGTGCCGGTGACCTGCCGCCTGGACACCGCCGAAGAAGTGTCCATCTTCGAAGCCGGCGGCGTGCTGCAGCGCTTTGCCCAGGATTTCCTGGAAGCCGCCTCGGCGACGGACGCCGGCAAGCTGGCCTGACCGGCCGTTGTACCGAACGGCGGGCGTGTGCAGCGCCCGCCGCCCTACTCCGATATCTCAGGACCGATATCTCAGGACCGATATTTCAGGATCGACACATGGCACATGCTCCCCAAACCAAGATCGCCGCCACCTACATGCGCGGCGGCACCAGCAAAGGCGTGTTCTTCAAGCTGGACGACCTGCCGGAATCCGCCCGCGTGCCGGGCGCCGCGCGCGACGCGCTGCTCCTGCGCGTGATTGGCAGCCCCGATCCCTACGGCAAGCAGATCGACGGCATGGGCGCCGCCACGTCCAGCACCAGCAAGACCGTCATCGTCGCCAAAAGCACGCGACCCGACCATGACGTGGACTACCTCTTCGGCCAGGTCTCGATCGACCAGCCTTTCGTGGACTGGAGCGGCAACTGCGGCAACCTGTCCGCCGCGGTCGGCCCCTTTGCCATCACCAACGGCCTGATCGACCCCGCCCGCGTTCCGCAGGACGGCGTTGCGGTCGTGCGCATCTGGCAGGCCAACATCCAGAAGACCATCGTCGCGCACGTGCCCATCACCGGCGGCGCGGTGCAGGAAACCGGCGACTTCGAACTGGACGGCGTCACCTTCCCCGCCGCCGAACTGCGTTTGGAATTCATGGACCCCGCCGAGGAAGGCGACGGCGGCTCCATGTTCCCCACCGGCAACCTGGTCGACAACCTGGAAGTGCCCGGCGTGGGCACGTTCAAGGCCACGATGATCAATTCCGGCATCCCGACGATCTTCCTGGAGGCCGACGCCCTGGGCTACAGCGGCACGGAACTGCAGGATGCGATCAACGGCGACACCGCCGCGCTGTCGCGCTTTGAGACCATCCGCGCCCACGGCGCGCTGCGCATGGGCCTCATCAAGGACCTCGCCGAGGCCGCCAGCCGCCAGCACACCCCCAAGATCGCCTTCGTCGCCCCGCCCAAGGAATACATTTCCTCCAGCGGCAAGAAGATCGGCACGAGCGACATTGATGTGCTGGTGCGCGCGTTGTCCATGGGCAAGCTGCATCACGCCATGATGGGCACGGCGTCGGTCGCCATCGCCACCGCGGCTGCGGTGCCGGGCACGCTGGTGAACCTGGCGGCCGGCGGCGGCGAACGCGACAACGTGTGCTTTGGTCACCCGTCGGGCACCCTGCGTGTCGGCGCGCAGGCGCAGCTGGTGGATGGCGACTGGAAAGTGACCAAAGCCATCATGAGCCGCAGCGCGCGCGTGCTGATGGAAGGCCGCGTGCACGTGCCGCGTGAGGGGTTCTGATCCCGCTATTCGCACATTCCAGAACCGCAAACGGGGCAGATTCTGCCCCGTTCACATTTCTGCAATGAAAGCGGTCCGACAGCGCCGCGTTTGATATCGCTCGATGTTCTGATTCGACCCCCTAAAGTCGCCGCATCCGCCTGCCGTTAGCGGATTGCGGCCGGGGATTTCCCGGCCGACTAGCAACCCGCCGACTTTCCACGTCGGCGTATCCAGTACACGAGCATGAAGATAACGTCGCTGCGCAACCGCATTTTGCTTATTACCTGCTTTACGGTGGTGGGAGCGCTCACGCTCTCGGGCCTCATCACCTACCAGATCGTGCGCGACAACATGATGTCCACCATCGCCGCGACCCTGAACGCCGTGGCCTCCGGCAACGCCAGCGCCATCGAGCGCTGGTCGGCCGACAAGGCGCAGGCTGTCGACGCCACGGCGAAGGTGGTCGAGAAAGGCGATCCCCGGGGCCTGACCAAGCTCATGGGCGAGACCAACGGCTTTCCCATCACCACCATCGGCTGGTCCGACAAGACCTTCTTTTCCACCACCAAGACCGCGGCGGATTACGATCCGACCGCCCGGCCCTGGTACAAGAGCGCCGTGGCCGCCGGCAAGCTGACGATCACCAAGCCCTACGGTGATTCCAGCACCGGCGTGCTGTACGTGGCGTTTACTGCGCCGATGATCCGCAACGGCCAGACGACCGGCGTGCTGAGCGGCGCCGTGCCGCTCGACGGCGTGAAGGACATCATCAAGGCCATCCATCCCACCCCGTCCAGCAGCGCGTTCGTGCTGGGCACGGACGGCCAGGTGATTTCGCACCTGAACGACAAGCTGGCGCTCAAGCCGTCGACCGACATCTCGCCGGCCCTGACCGCCGAGGCGATTGCCGCCATGGCCCGCGACGGCGCAGCGCCCGTCGAGATTGCGCTGGACGGCGCGCAGAAGCTGTTGAAGGCGCGCCGCATTCCCGGCACCGACTGGTATCTGGTCGTGGCGCTGGACAAGACCGAGGCCACGGTCGGCCTGACGCAGGTGTTGAATGCCACCCTGATCTCGCTGGTGGTCCTGACGCTGGTGGCCGTGGGCATCGCCAGCGTGATCACGTCGCGCGCCTTCAAGCGTCTGTCCGCCGTGCGCGACGCCATGGACACCATCGGTTCCGGCGACGGCGACATGACGCACCGTCTGGCCGTGGTCGGTCATGACGAGGTCGCGCAGATTTCGGCCTCGTTCAACGCGTTCGTGGAGAAGATCACCCACGTCATGCGCGAGGTGCGCAGCGGCGTGCACTCGATGAGCGCCGCCACGCGCGAGATCGACATGGGCAACCGCGATCTGTCGCAGCGCACGGAAACGTCGGCCGCCTCGCTTGAGGAAACGTCGTCGGCGCTGACCGAGCTTGCGTCCAGCGTGCGTCAGACCGAGGAAACCGCCGAGCACGCGACGCGCCTGGCCGACGAAGCCAGCGCGGTCGCCGCACGCGGCGGGCAGGTGGTCAAGGACGCTGTCACCACCATGGACGAGATTTCGCAATCGTCGCGGCGCATCACCGAGATCATCCGCGTGATCGACGGCATCGCTTTCCAGACAAACATACTGGCGCTGAACGCGGCGGTCGAGGCTGCGCGTGCCGGCGAACAGGGCCGCGGTTTCGCGGTGGTGGCGGGTGAAGTGCGCACGCTCGCACAACGCAGCGCGGCTTCCGCGCAAGAGATCAAGACGCTGATCGAGGCGTCGGTGCAGAACGTGAAGAGCGGCACGGAACGCGTGCAGGCCGCCGGTTCGACCATGACCGAGATCGTCGACGGCATCAACCGCGTGCAGCGGATGGTGAGCGAGATCCACGGCGCCATGGCCGAGCAGAGCACGGGGTTGGGGCAGATCGACCGCTCTGTCGCCGACATGGACCAGGCCACGCAGCAGAACGCGGCGCTCGTCGAACAATCGACGGCGGCGTCGGGGATGTTGAGCGATCAGGCGCGCGTGTTGGCAGACGCCGTTGCGCGGTTCAAGCTGCGCGAGGAAGAAGCGGCCAGCGCCGGCCGGCTGATCGCACTGCCGCAGGGCTGATACGGAACCGCCGGCGGGGAGCTACTCCGCCGGCGTGCCTGCGGCTGGTTCGCCTGCCGCAGGCGAACCAGCCGCAGATTCTCCCCCCGTTTTCCGGGGCGGGCCGACCTGCTTGAGCACGGCAACCGCCGTCGCGACGACCTCCCCGTCCGCGCTCAATTCCCCCTGCATGAACACCAGCGACGACGTGGCCCGCGCCACGCGGCCGCGCACTTGCAGAAACTGTCCTTCGCGCGCCGCCGCCAGAAAATGCGTGTCCAGTTGCACCGTCACGCAGGCGCGCCGGCCCAGCGCTTCCCACGCAATCGCGCTGATGCCGTGGTCCAGCAGCGCGGTCAGCAATCCGCCGTGCACCACGCCTGCGGGATTCAGATGGTCGGCGGTGGTCAACAGGCCATAAGCCCAACCATCGTCCTCCTTGCGCACCCACAACGGCCCGATCAGGCCCGCAAACCCGGGCAGCGCGCGTTTGCGCCAACCGGGAGGAACGGCGGAATCGTCGGCGGAATGCGTGTCCATAGGTCTAGCTCCTGGCCGCCATCAGTTGCGACAACGCGCGCGCCTCCCCCTGCAGTTCCGCCGCCAGCGATTCCACGCGCGCCGCATCGAGTTGCTCGGCCAACCCCGCAGCCACCAATGCATGCGTCAGCCGCTGATGACTGTCGAACACCGGCACCGCGATCACGACGACGCCGTTGATGTAGTTGTTGCGGTCCACGCTGTAGCCCTGCCGCCGCACGGCGTCCACGTCGGCCTTCCACGCCGCGAACTCGGGCGCCTGATCCCAGCGCAGGGCCTTGAAGCGCCGCTCCAGTTCCTTCTCGGACAGATCCGCAAAAGCGGCGACCAACCGGCCCGTTGCGCTGATCAGCGCCGGAAAGCGGCTTCCCACGTCCACATGCAGGCGGAACGGCGCGTTGGACCGTGACAGCGCCAGCACCACCATGTGATCGCTGCCGGACACCTCGACGCCGATCGCGGTGACGCTGGCCGCGTTGGCGATGCGATCCAGCACGGGCTGCGCCAGCGCGGGGAACGGGTTGCTTTCGATCACGCTGCGCGCCAGCGTCAGCATGCCCACGCCCAGGCTGTAACGCTTGGCGCCGGGGTCGACCTTCACCAGGCCTTCTTCCACCAGGACGCGAAGAATGTGCAGGCACGTGCTGGTCACCATGCCCAGTTCCTGCGAGATGGCCTTCAGCGTCATGGGCTCGCCGCCCCGGCCCAGAAGGCGCAGGATCGCGATCGATCGCGTCACGGCCGGCACAGGCCGCACGCGCGGGCCGCCGGCGCTGGCAATTTCCGGGGTACCGGTTTCACTCATCGGGTTCTCCATTTTTATTGCGGCAAGCATACCGTGCGGCGCCCCCCTCGCGGGGCCGCCTCCACGCCCTTTTAATTGTCTATATACAATCAATAAACGTCATTGACAATTTATTTGGTGGCGCGCATAGTGGGTTCCACAGGTTGCCGACCCACACAGGTACGACGAAATGACGAAGCTGACCGATACCCTTTCCTACGCGGACGCCCAGGCGCTCTGTTCCTCGGACAAGCTCTGGGAGCTGTTCGATGGCAACCGCGAACACATGAACATCGCGCACGAATGCATCGACCGGCATGCGGACAAGGCCGAGCCGGCGATCATCCTGGTGCGCGCCGCCGGCGGGGACGAGACCTACTCGTTCCGCCAGATCGCCGAGGAATCCTCGCGTTTCGCGCACTACCTGGTTGAGCAGGGCATCCGCGCCGGCGACCGCGTCGCCGTCATGCTGGAACCGTCGCTGCCGTTCTACGTGGCCATGTTCGGCGCGATGAAAATGGGCGCCATCGCCGTGCCGCTCTTCACGCTGTTCGGCCCCGACGGCATCCGGTTGCGTGTTCAGGACTGCCAGCCGCGCATGCTGGTGACCAACGCCGAAAAGGCCCCGTTTGCCGCCGGCGGCGAGGACATGCGCGTGGTCATCGCCGACGACGCCTTTCTCGGCACACTGGCCGCCTACCCGCCCCATTACGAATGCCGCACGCGCGCCGACGATCTGGCCATCTTCCAGTACACGTCGGGCACGACGCGCGAGCTGCCCGACGCCGTCAAGCACACGCACCGCGCCCTGGTCACGCTGATGCTGGCCGCGCTGTACGGCACCGGCATCCGGCCCGGCGACCGCTACATGTGCCCGTCGTCGCCCGCCTGGGGACACGGCCTGTGGCACGGCACGCTGGCGCCGCTGGCGCTGGGCGTCACCATCGGCGCGTATGCCGGCAAGTTCAATGCCGAACGTCTGCTGCAGGCCTTGCAGGACCACCGTTTCACCAACATCTCCGCCGCCGCCACCCACTACCGGATGATGCGCAACAGCGGCGCGGCGGCACGCTACCGCTATCACCTGGACAAGGTGTCCTTCACCGGCGAACCCATCGACAGCGAAACCGCCGCCTTCGTCGAAGCCACCTTCGGCCGGCCCGTCTGCAGCATGTACGGCACGACGGAAATCGGCGTCTGCCTGGTCAACTATCCCGGCGCGCCGGACTTCACGGTCAAGGCCGGCTCGCTGGGCAAACCCGTACCGGGCTTGCGCGTCGAAGTGCAGGACGCCAACGGCCAGCCCTGCGCGCCCGGCGAAACCGGCGAGCTCAAGCTGTGGCGCCGCGACGCGTGGGTCGCCACCAAGGATCTCGGGCGCGTGGACGAAGACGGCTACTTCTGGCATGGGGGCCGCGCCGACGACGTCATCATCTCGGCCGGCTGGACCATGAGCGCCGTCGAGATCGAAGACGCCATCCTCAAGCACCGCGACGTAACGGAGGCCGCCGCCATCGGCGTGCCCGACCCGCTGCGCGGCCAGGTCGTCAAGGCCTTCGTGGTGTCGGCGCGCCCCGGCGACGACGCCTTCGTGCAGGAAATCCAGGACGCGGTGCGCAGCCGCCTGGCGCAGCACGAGTATCCGCGGCAGGTCGTGTTTGTGGCTGAACTGCCCAAGACGCCCGCCGGAAAGATCCATCGCAGGAAATTGCGGGAGCAAGAGCTTGCGACCGCCGACACCACGCCCGCCGGCGCCGCCCACGCCTAGGGCTACCCGGCACAGGCCACCTCTCAAACCCAGGAGACATCATGCTGACCCAGACCAAGACCGAACGCAGCTTTCCCAAGATCACCGAACGCGGGCTGGACGAGCTGCGCGAACGCATCGGCGTGAAGATCGGCGCCACCGCCGAGCCGTGGTGCTATGAAGCCACGCGCGACAACATCCGCCATTACGCCCACGGCATCGGCGACGACAACCCGCTGTGGTCGGACCCGGAGTACGCAGCCAAGACCCAGCACGGCGGCATCATCGCGCTGCCCAGCTTCCTGTTTGCCACCAGCCGCATCGTGTCCGGCTACGTGGGCGGGCTGCCCGGCGTGCACGCCATGTGGTCGGGCGCGGACTGGACCTGGCACAAGACGGTCAAGCGCAACGACATCATTTCCACCGAAGCGCACCTGAAGAACCTGATCGAACACCAGACCCGCTTTGCCGGCCGCGCCGTGCAGCAGATCTATCACGTGGACTTCTTCAACCAGGACGGCGACAAGGTCGCCGAGGCCGACAGCTGGTGCTTCCGCACCGAACGCGACCATGCGCGCGAACAGGGCAGCAAATACGCGGAAGTCCGCGCCCGCGAGCCGCGCCGCTACAGCCCCGAGGAAATCAAGGAAGCCTACAAGCTCTACGCCCAGGAAGAAGTGCGCGGCGCCACGCCGCGCTACTGGGAAGACGTGAAGGAAGGCGAGGAACTGCCCGTGATGTTCAAGGGCCCGATGACGGTCACCGGCTTCATCGCCTTCGCGCAGGGCTGGGGCGGCTTGTACATCCGGGCCAACAAGCTCGCGTGGCAGCTCATCGACGCGCATCCGGGCGTGGGCATCACCAACCGCTTCGGCATTCCCGATGTGCCCGAGCGCGTCCATTGGGAAGAAGACTTCGCGCTGGAAGTCGGCGCGCCGGGCGCCTACGACTACGGTCCCGAGCGCAACTCGTGGCTGACCCATCACCTCACCAACTGGATGGGCGACGCCGGGTTCCTGCGCAAGTCCACGTGCAAGA
Organism: Achromobacter sp. ACM05; assembly: GCF_019218915.1. Lineage (NCBI taxonomy): Bacteria > Pseudomonadati > Pseudomonadota > Betaproteobacteria > Burkholderiales > Alcaligenaceae > Achromobacter > Achromobacter sp. ACM05. The sequence goes on along the minus strand of NZ_JAHUWQ010000001.1, from coordinate 1,561,902 downwards.
TCCGCCGTCACAACCCCGAGGGCGACATGCTGTTCTTCAAGGGCAAGGTGGTGCGCAAGTACGTGGAAGACGGCCGTCACCTGGTCGAGATCGAACAGGAAGCGCGCAACCAGGACGACGAGCTTTCCGTCCTGGGTACCGGTGTGGTCGAATTGCCTACCCGCGCCTGACCGGCGGCAACCCCCAAGACGAGGTGGGCGATGTCTGATTCATCGGAACATGCTGCACCAAGCCCCGAGGCCCGTCCGCGGGGCGCGCTGGACGGCCTGCGCGTCATCGACCTGTCGCGCGTCCTGGCCGGTCCGCTGTGCACGCAGATGCTGGCGGACCAGGGCGCGGATGTCATCAAGGTCGAGCCGCCCGGCGGCGACGAAACGCGCACGCTGGGCCCGCCGGTCAACGCCGACGGCGACGCCGCCTACTTCACCGCCGTCAACCGCGGCAAGCGCGCCATCGGGCTGGACCTGTCCAAGCCCGCCGGCCGCGACGTGCTGCTGGCGTTGCTGGCCGACGCCGACGTGCTGATCGAGAACTTCATCCCCGGCACGATGGCCAAGTGGGGCCTGGACTACGAGGCGGACCTGAAGCCCCGCTTTCCCCAGCTCATCCACTGCGCCATCACGGGCTTCGGCGAAGACGGGCCGCTGGGCGGCCTGCCCGGCTACGACGCGGTGCTGCAGGCCATGTGCGGCTTGATGAGCATCAACGGCGAGTCCGCCGGCGGACCGACCCGCGTCGGCGTGCCCATCGTTGACCACCTGACCGGCTACACCGCGCAGTCCGGCATCCTGCTGGCGCTTTACCACCGGGCGCGCACGGGCCTTGGCCAGCGGGTCGAGGTCACCCTGTTCGACACCGCGCTCAGCCTGCTGGTGCCGCATGCCGCCAACTGGATGCACACCGACCAGACGCCGGGCCTCCTGGGCAGCGCGCATCCCAACATCGCGCCGTATGACCGCTACGCCTGCCGCGATGGCGAGATATTCCTGGGCGTCGTCAACGACCGCCAGTTCCGCCGCTTCTGCGACTACGCGGGCCTGCCATCGTTGCCGGACGATCCGCGCTTTGCCACCAACCGGGCGCGGCTGTCGCACCGCGACGCGTTGCGGGACGCCATCGAAAGCGCCCTGGCGTCGCGTGCGCGCGATGCGCTGTGCGCGGAACTGATGAAGCTTGGCGTGCCGGCTGGCCCGGTCAACAGCGTGCCCGAAGCCTTTGCGCAGGCGCATACCGCGCATCGCGGCATGCGCGTCGATCGCGATGGCTATCACGGCATCGGTCCCGCAGTCCGGCTGTCGCAAGCGCCCGCGCGCGTGGACCGGCTGCCGCCCGCCTATGCACAGCACACCGTCGAAGTCCTCCGGGAGGCCGGCTTCGGCGATTCACAGATCGCGGCGTTGCAGGAACAGGGCATCCTGCCGCGATGGCCGCCTCCCAAGCCCTAGCCGCAATCCGATGCAGCCATATATAAAAACGAGGAGACCACCATGAAGACCTTACGCCTGATCGCCGCGCTAGCGGCGCCGCTGCTGTTCGCGCAGCCCGCCGCGGCCGCCGACAGCTATCCCTCCAAACCCGTCAAGATCATCGTCCCCTACCAGGCCGGCCAGGGCACCGACGTCGCCGCCCGCTATCTGGCCGAATACCTGGCCCGCGACCTGGGCCAACCCTTCATCGTGGAGAACCGCCCCGGCGCGGGCGGCAACATCGGCGCGTCCGAAGCCGCGCGCGCCGCGCCCGACGGCTACACGCTGCTGATGGGCACCAACGGCACGCACGTGCTGAACCAGTACATGTACGCGTCCACCAACTTCGACCCGGAGAAGGACTTCGCGCCCGTCATGCTGGTCAGTTCGTTTCCCATGGTGCTGCTGACGACGCCGTCCTCGCCCTACGCCAGCCTGGCCGACTTGCGCAACAGCGCCAAGGCCAAGCCCGACAGCGTCAACGTCGGCATGCCCAGCACCACCGCGCGCCTGGTGTACGAACTGCTCAAGCAGCAGGGCGTCAACAGCGTTCGCGGCATTCCCTACAAGGGCTCGGCCACCGCCACGACGGACCTCTTGGGCGGCCAGGTGCAGGTCGGCATCGACACCGTCAGCGCCGCGCGCTCGTTCATCACCAGCGGCAAGCTGCGCCCGTTGGCGGTGACGTCGTTGAAGGAGTCGGCCCTGCTGCCCGGCGTGCCGTCGGTGGCGGGACAGGGGCTGGATGGGTTTCAGGTGATCGCGTGGAACGGCCTGTATGCGCCGAAGGGCACGCCGCCGGCGGCGATCAAGCGATTGAACGAGGACCTGGCCAAGATCCTGGCGCGGCCGGAAGTGAAGCAGAAGCTGCTGGATCTGGGGCATGAACCGGGCGGCGGCACGCCCGAGGAACTGGCCGCGTTTGCACGCAGCGAACGGCAGAAGTGGCAGCCGCTGATCGTGCAGGCGGGGTTGAAGGCGGAGTGACTTCGGCGTAACCGTCAGCGTTGAGCGGCAACGCGGCGCAGGTCGTTCCACTGCGCCGCGGGTGCGACCGGCAACCGCATGAGCCAAAGCCGCCTTACGACCGGCCCGCAGCAAGCCTCAACCCACCAACCGCCACCGCTGCCATCGCAAGCGCGCACAACACGGCGGCCATCACAAACGTCGTGTGCAACCCGGCCGACAGTTGAGCGGGCGCGGCATCAACCAGCGCCGTCGCCCCGGCGCCAACGGCAAACACCGCGCCCATCGCCGACGCACCGGTAATCAACCCTAAGTTGCGAGACAGGTTCAACATGCCAGACACGGCGCCGCGATCGCTGCTGCCCGCCCCGGCCATGACCGCGGTGTTGTTGGCTGCCTGAAACAGCGCATACCCGGCCGTCAGCATGCACAACGCGACAACATACCCCGTCACTCCGAACGCTTCCGACGCCACGGGCAGCATCGCCGATGCGCCCGTCATTGTCATCAGCGCGGCGAGCGTCATAGGCCGGGCGCCATACCGGTCCACGCAGCGGCCGGCAGGTACGCCCGCCAGGGCAGCAACGAGTGAGCCGCAAGACATCGCCATTCCGACGCGCATCGCGTCCAGGCCCAAAGCCCCTGCCAGAAAGAACGGCCCAACCACCAAGGTGGCCATCATCACCGTCGCGACCAGCGCGTTGGCCGCGAACCCGCCCGCCAGCACGGGACTGGCCATCATCGCCGGCCGCACCAGCGGGTTTGCCGTCCGCGACTGCACCCACGCAAACAGGCCCGCGCCGCCCGCCGCCGCCGCAATCAGAACACCGTTGATCTTGCCGAAGCTGCCGCGTCCGAGCGTCATGGCCAGCGCGTAGACCGCCAGCGTCAGCGACAGCAGCACACTGCCCAGCCAATCAAAACGCATCTTCCGCGCCGCAGCGCGTTGCGGATCGCGGGGCAGATGCCGCCACGCCAGCCAGAACGCCAGCAGACCGAGCGGCAGATTGACGAGAAAGATCGCCCGCCATCCCGGACCCGCGATCAGCGCGCCGCCCAGCGTCGGCCCGAGTGCGGTGCCGGCCGCCGACATCGTGCCCAACAGACCCATGGCGCTGCCCGCCCTTCCCTTCTGCGTTGCCTCGCCGGCAAAGGCCATGGCCAGCGTCATCAGCACAGCCGCGCCCAGGCCCTGCGCGGCGCGCGCGGCCACCAGGGTCCACAGTCCGGGCGCGGCTGCGCACGTCACGGAAGCGACCGTAAACCAGGCGATCCCGGCCAGCATCAGGCGCCGGCGACCGATCAGGTCGCCCAGCCGTCCGGCGCTGACCACGGCGGTCGTGATGGCCAGCAGGTAGGCCAGCACCACCCATTGCACCGCCTGAAACGACGCGCCAAATGCGTGGGTGAACGCGGGCAGGCCCACGTTGGCGATGCTGGTGCCCAGGGACGCCAGCAGCATCGACAGGGACAGGCAGGCCAATAGCGAGAGGCGGGAGGGGGATGACGATACGGGCGAAGCGGCGAGCGACATGATGGCGACGTGCAAAGGGAAAATGGAATCCCAGCGTATGCCTCTCCCATGCCTGGCGGAAGACGCAGCATTTGCAGCAAATACCTGCATGTGACGCCATGCCAAATTCAGGCGCGGATTTCGCCGGCGTGCTACGTTTGCCGCATGTCCGCGCCCGACCTCAACCTTCTCATCACCCTGGATGCGCTGCTCTCCGAGGGCAGCGTGGCCGGCGCCGCCCGGCGTCTGCGCCTGAGTCCTTCCGCCATGAGCCGCGCGTTGGCGCGGCTGCGCGACACCACGGGCGATCCGCTGCTGGTGCGCGCCGGACGAGGTCTGGTTCCAACGCCCCGGGCGCTGGCGCTGCGCGAGCAGGTCGGCGGGCTGGTCAGGGATGCGCAAGCCGTGCTGCGTCCCTCGCAAGACCTTGATCTCGCATCGCTCGTTCGCACCTTCACGCTGCGCGTCACGGATGGCTTCGTAGAGAACTTTGGCGCGCGTCTGCTCGCGCTGATTGACGACGAAGCGCCGGGGGTGCGGTTGCGCTTCATGCAGAAACTGGACAAGAACAGCGCGCCGCTGCGCGAAGGCGCTGTGGACCTGGAAACCGGGGTGGTGGGCGAGTCGGCCAGTCCTGAACTGCGCACGCGGGCGCTGTTTCAGGATCGGTACATCGGCGTCATGCGCGCCGCCCATCCGCTGGCGCGCGGCAACGTCACGCTGACGCGTTATTTGGCAGCGCGCCACATTCTGATATCGCGCCGCGGACGGGAATCAGGCCCCATGGATGAAACCCTGGCGCAGGCCGGCCGCGCGCGCCAGATCGCCACGATTGCGGGCAGCTATTCAACGGCGCTGGCGCTGGCCCGCGAAACCGACATGATCGCCACGGTGCCCGATCGGCACACCGCCGTGATGCGCGAGGGCATGCGCAGCTTTGCGCTGCCGTTCGCGATGGCGCCCTTTACGGTGTCGATGCTGTGGCATCCGCGAATGGACGGCGATGCCGCCCATCGCTGGCTGCGCGGCATCGTGCTTCAGGCTTGCGGGACGGGCGCTCTCCGATAGGTCCGCTCAGAAAGGAGCGCGCCGGCGGCGCGCACAAATTCCGCCGGCGGGCGTTATTGCTTGGGCGCGCTGGCCACCAGTGCGTCGAACTGCTTGTCCAGTTCCGCCAGCGAATCGCGGATATGCGCGCGGCGCGCCTTGATCCACTTGTCCTGCGCGGCCAGCTGTTCGCGCGCGGCCTGAATCATGCGATCCATTTCCTTGGGCTGCGGACCGCCGATGGTGGCGCGGTTCTTCACGATGGCCACAGGGTCCAGCGTCGAGCGGAACTCGGCTTCGCTCATCGGCAGGTCGGTGCCGTACTTCGAGTCCTTCATTGCGTCGGCATAGATGCGGCGCGCCTGTTCATACGGAAAATCCAGCGGCTTGATGTTGTTCGCCTTGGCGTACGACACGACCTCGGACGCAAAGTGATGGCCCGCACGGAACGGCAGCTTGTACTTGTGCATCAGCACGTCCGCCAGCTCCTGCGAGGCCGTCCAGTCGCTGTTCAGCTCTTCCAGCGCACGGTCGGGGCTGATGACCATGGCCTTGAGCACGCGATCCCAGCGCTTGAGCGCCGAAATGCCGCTATCGACCATCGCGGAATTCTGCTTCACGTCCTTGGGATCGCTCATGCCCGGCGTGATGTTGTGCGTCTGCAGGACCGGCCCCATCGCCAAGGTCACTGCGGTGGATGCGTCGCTGCGCGTGTCGTTGAGCAGGCCCGGATTGCGCTTTTGCGGCATGGCGCTGGACACGTACGTGTTGCCGCCCCCTTCTTCCAGCAGGATCCACGGGCGCGACTGGGCGTATTGGGTCATGACGTCCTCGACGAAATTACCCGTGCGCAGCGCAATGCTGGTGACGATGGAGGCGACCTCGACGGGCTGGTCCATGGACGAGATCTGCGAGGCGTCGTAGGCGTTGTCGACCAGCGCCTCGAAGCCCAGGTATTGGGCCATGCGCTTGCGGTCCAGCGGCCAGCTCGTGCCGTTCAGCACGGTGGTGCCCATGGGCGACCGGTCGATGCGGACATAGGCTTCGCGGATGCGTTGCGCGTCCCGCGCCAGACCTGCGGCCTGACCCAGCAGATAGTGTCCGTAACTGTTGGGCTGCGCGGCCACGCCGTTGGTGTAGTTGGGCACGATGGTGCCCGCGTGCTTGGCCGCCAGCTCCACCAGCGTGGTGGACGTGGCGTTCAACTGATCCGCCAGATCCAGCAGCTTGTCGCGCAGGATGGCGCTGCGATAGGTGGCGTGCATGTCCTGGCTGGAACGGCCGGCGTGCAGCAGGGTGATGTCTTCGCCCGCGGCCTTGATCAGCAGCGGTTCAAAGGTGATGACGGTGGCCGGCCGTTTGGCCCCGGGCTGGTTGCCGTCGTGGATGACTTTTGCGACGCCAGCCGCCAGCCGTGGCGCCATGGACTTGTCGAGCAGGCCTTCGTCGGCGTTGATCACCGTGGTGGCCTTGTTGATTTCTCCCAACCAGAAGAAGGGGTCGCGCGGCGGAGATTGCTGCGCGGTGGCCGCATTGCCGGCCAGCGTTAGCACCAGGGCGGCGCCCAGGGTGGGAAGAAACTGTCTCATGGCGTTCTCGTTATAGGGGTGACCGGACAGTGTATCGGAGCGCGTTTTCGCCGGACACCCGGTATTGCACGGAGGCGCGGGAGCCTGACAACGGGCTGAGCGAAGATAGGCCGCCGACGCAAAAAAAGCCGGCCTCCGAAGAGGCCGGCCTTTCGCATCCGCCGAGACGGAATGCCTTAGAAGCGCCAGCTCACGTTGACGGTGCCGGTGTTCTGACGGTTGCCGTCGCCGAATTGACCCGAGTAAGCCAGGCCCAGCGTGGCGTTCTTGCTCATTGCCAGGTCCACGCCCACTTCCATCACAGCCGCGTCACGCGCCAGCGGGTTGCCCGCCACGGTGAACGGCTGGCTGCCGTCGAACGACATCGTGGCTTCCGGATTGACGTCGCCGTAGGCATGGCGCCAGCCCAGCATGCCGCGCAGACGGCCCGCGGTGTCCTTCACGTCAAACGTGGTCTGCGCGCGCAGGCCCAGCGTGGTGGTGCCCACGTTGTTGGTGCTGCTGCGACCGCTCAGCGCGGCGTCACCGCCCGACTCCGAGAAGCCGCGGGTGCGCAGGTCGCTGAAGTCGGCGCCAAAGAACGGTTCCAGCGTGACACGGTCGTTCAGCGGGATCGCGTAGCCGACGTCGGTGAAGACCTGGCCGGTGCTGGCGCTGTAGTCAGCCTTCAGTTCCTGGTACTGGCCTGCCGCGTTGATGTTGCGCTTGCTGTCGATGTCATGCCACGTGTAGGCCAGGCCAGCGGTGAAGTTGATCTTGCCCGAGCCGGCTTCGAACGACTTGCCGCCGTACAGGATCGCGCTGTAGCTGTTCACGTCGGACTTGGCCGAACGGTCGTCCACGGTGATGCGGCTGTCGGTGTAACCGAACGCGCCACCCAGGCGCCAACCGTTGCCCACGCCGTGGTCGCCGCCAACGAAGATGCCGACATCGCGTTCACGGGACTTGGCGACGTTACCGTTGCCGTCCATCGAGCGCCAGTTGCCGAAGGCCTGCGCCCACAGCGGCTGCGCGTTCGAACGCGGCAGCATGGAGGCGTCGCCGCGGCCGACTTGCGCCGTGGGCGGGCCGGGGATGAAGCCGGCGTTCATGTTGGCGCGCAGTTGTGCCGTGGGCAGGCTGGCGACGTTGTTGCTGACGTTCTGCATCGCCGACACGCTGCTGCCGAACGATTCGCCGGACAGGTCGGCGAACACGCCGGCCGGGGCGCCGTTGGGCAGGTTCAGGACGCGGGTGTACAGGCTGCTGTTCTTGGGCAGGCTTTGCACGGCATTCGCCGCCGAACGCTGGTTGCTGGTCACGGCCAGGTCAGCAAATTCGATGGGACGGGTCTCTCCGCCATTGTTGCCGCCGGTGTTGCCGCCGTTGTCGATGGGCTTGCTGTCCGGTTCGGTCGACACCTGCTTCAGATCGACAGTCAGCACGACGTCGTTACCCTGGTGGCTCAGCGTCGGCTGCAGATAGGCCAGGTTGCTGGACAGGCTGTCGAATTGCCCGTTCAGATTGCCGGCGGACAGGATGGTGTAGCTGGTCGAGGGCGCATACGTGCCGCCCTCGCCGACGTGCACCACGGAACCCGCCAGATTCGCCGTGCCGGTGACGTTCACGCGGTCGCTCTTGCCATCGGGCGTGGCGTCGACGCGATAGGTCGAACCCGGCTTGAACGTCAGGTCGCCATTGACCGTCAGGGTGCCGATCTGCGCCCCGGTGGGGTTGACCGACATGTTGGCGCCGGGCGCGGCCATTATCATCACGTGGTTCGACGACGCGGCGGTGCCCGGCGACAGGGTCGCGCCGGATTCCAGCGTGGTCATGCCGACGTTGCCGGTGCCGGCCAGCGTGCCCTTCACCGTGAGCAGACCGTTCAATTTCTTGTCGGACAGCGTCAGCGTCTTGCCCTCGGCAACGTTCACGGCGCCGACCGTAATGGAGCCTTGCGGTGCGTAGTCGGTGTTGATGTTCACCGTGCTGCTGCCGCCGCCGCTGCTGGCCATGAGGCTGTGCTGATTGTCGTCGCCGATGATGGCGCCGTAGATGTTGCCGCCATCGATGTTCAGCGTGGAGCCACCGAGGCGCACGTCGCCCACGATGGAGCCGGTGTTCGTGATGACCATCGGCGTATAGGCGCCCTCCACATCGACCGCGACGCCGTTGGACAGCGTGGAAGTGCCCAGGGCATTGATGTAGCCGGCGTTGACGATGCCGCCCTGCACTACCGAACCGCCGCTCACTACGACGCCGCCCCAGATGTTGCCGTTATTCTCGATGCGGCCGCCGACCAAGCTGCCGTTGGAGACTTCAATCCCGTTGCCGCTCGACTGGTAAATGGGGCTGATGCTGGTGGTGAAGATATCGCCGTTGTTGACAATGTTGCCAATGACCGTGCTGTTGTCGGTAATCGTCAAACTGGAACCGATATTCACCGTGCCACCTGCGCGGCCGAAAATGATCTGCCGAGTGTTCATTTCGCCGTTGTTGACCATGTTGCCGACCGTGCTACCCGATACCAGTACTGCGTAGACCGTGCCGTCGGCTTCATTGCGGATCGCGCCGTTCAGGGTCGAGCCCGACTCAATCGTGATGGCGGCTTCGTGGTATCCCCCTTCCAGCAACGTGCGGTTGATGAAGTCGCCGTTACGCTTCGCGACGTTCTCCATGCGCATGAAAGGATAGTTCGTCGAGGACGTGTTCACGAGATCGCCGTTGTACTCGGGGATCACCTGGCCGTCGTGCCAGTTGGGGCCCGTCTGCGCCAATGCGAACGGCGCGGCGAGCGGAGAAACACTGAGGCTCAGCAATACGGCAATGCGGGTAAGCGGAAAGCGACCAGACATTTTGTGTTGACCAGGTAGGTTTCGTGTTTGAACCGGCCTCCGAAGAGGCCGGCCTTTTCTTGCGTCGAGGCGGATCGCCTTAGAAGCGCCAGCTCACGTTGACGGTGCCGGTGTTCTGACGGTTGCCGTCGCCGAACTGACCCGAGTAAGCCAGGCCCAGCGTGGCGTTCTTGCTCATCGCCAGGTCCACGCCCACCTCCATCACGGCTGCGTCACGCGCCAGCGGGTTGCCCGCCACTGTGAACGGCTGGCTGCCGTCGAACGACATCGTGGCTTCCGGATTGACGTCGCCGTAGGCATGGCGCCAGCCCAGCATGCCGCGCAGACGGCCCGCGGTTTCCTTCACGTCAAACGTGGTTTGCGCGCGCAGGCCCAGCGTGGTGGTGCCCACGTTGTTGGTGCTGCTGCGACCGCTCAGCGCGGCGTCGCCGCCCGACTCCGAGAAGCCGCGGGTGCGCAGATCGCTGAAGTCGGCGCCGAAGAACGGTTCCAGCGTGACGCGGTCGTTCAGCGGAATCGCGTAGCCGACGTCGGTGAAGACCTGGCCGGTGCTGGCGCTGTAGTCCGCCTTCAGCTCCTGGTACTGGCCCGCCGCGTTGATGTTGCGCTTGCTGTCGATGTCGTGCCACGTGTACGCCACGCCGGCCGTGAAGTTGATCTTGCCCGAACCGGCTTGGAACGACTTGCCGCCGTACAGGATCGCGCTGTAGCTGTTCACGTCGGACTTGGCCGAACGGTCGTCCACGGTGATGCGGCTGTCGGTGTAGCCGAACGCGCCGCCCAAACGCCAACCGTTGCCCACGCCGTGGTCGCCGCCGACGAAGATGCCGACGTCGCGTTCACGCGACTTGGCCACGTTGCCGTTGCCGTCCATCGTGCGCCAGTTGCCGAAGGCCTGTGCCCACAGCGGCTGCGCGTTCGAACGCGGCAGCATGGAGGCGTCGCCGCGGCCGACCTGCGCCGTGGGCGGACCGGCCACGAAGCCGGCGTTCATGTTGGCGCGCAGTTGTGCCGTGGGCAGGCTGGCGACGTTGTTGCTGACGTTCTGCATCGCCGACACGCTGCTGCCGAACGATTCGCCCGACAGGTCGGCGAACACGCCGGCCGGGGCGCCATTGGGCAGGTTCAGGACGCGCGTGTACAGGGTGCTGGTCTTGGGCAGGCTTTGCACGGCATTCGCGGCGGAGCGCTGGTTGCCGGTCACGGCCAGATCGGCGAATTCGATGGGGCGGGTGCCGCTGTCAGTGTTGCCGCCGCCATTACCGGTGTTGCCGCCGCCATTACCGGTGTTGCCGGTGTTGCTGCCGTTATCAACGGGCTTGCCCGGAATCGGCTTGCTGTCCGGCTCGGTCGGCACCTGCTTCTTGTCGAGCGTCAGCACGACCTGGTTGCCTTGATGGCTGAGCGACGGTTGCAGGAAGGCCATGTCGCTGGTCGCGCTGTCGAAGTGGCCGTTCAGGGTGTTGGCCGACAGGATGGTGTAGGCCGTCGATTCGGCATACGTGCCGCCCGAACCCACGTGCACCACGGAGCCCGCCAGATTGGCCGTGCCGGTGACCTTAACGCGGTCGCTCTGGCCCTCGGCGGTGGCGTCGACGCGATAGGTCGAGCCCGGCTTGAAGGTCAGGTCGCCATTCACCGTGATGGTGCCGATCGGCGACGGAGGGGTGACGACAACCGGCGACACCGACATCATGAAGATGTGGTTCGACTGCGCGGCGGCGTTGGGCGACAGGGTCGATCCCGACTCCAAGGTCGTCGGGCCGACTTCGCCGGAACCCGCCAGCGTGCCCTTCACGTTCACCAGGCCCTTCATGGTGTTGCCGTTCAGCGTCAGCGTCGCGGCCGGCGCGACGTTGATCTGGCCGACGCTGATCTTGGAGGTTGCCCCGAAGTCGCCATTGATGTTCATGATGGCGTCGGGGCCCACGACGCCGCCCGTAATGGTGCCGCCGGTGATGTCCAGGGTGGACGTGCCAAGCATCACGTCGCCGGCGATCGTGCCGCCGTTGACGATCGTCATCGGCGCGCTGGCGCCGGCGACGTCAAGGGCAATGCCATCCATCTTGGCATTGATGACGCCGTTGTTGACGATGCCGCCGGTGACCGTGCCGTCCGAGACAACGATGCCCGCGTCAATGCTTCCGTTGTTGATGATCTTGCCCAGGACCGTGCCCGAGGTGATCACTTCGATGCCGACGCCCGAACTGTACTCGCCCGAAATCCGATATTCGTTGATGATGTCGCCCTTGACCATGGAACCGGCCGAGATGCTGATGCCGGCGCGATTGCTGGTCAGTTGCCGGGCGGCCTGGTTGATGATCGAGCCATTCACGGTCGATCCCTGTACCTTGATGCCGCCATTGGGGCTGAAGCGCATCGGCCACATCAAGCCATCGTTCACGACGTCGCCGTCCACGATCGTGCCGCCGACCAGGCTGATCGAGGTGTAATCCCCAACGTTGACAACGGTGGGCGCATTACCCGCATGGAGGATGTAGTCGGTGGGCTGTGCAAGCGCCGACGGGGCGGAAAACGGCAAGCTCAGGCTAAGCAAAGCGGCGAGGCGAGTAAGCGGAAAGCGGCGAGACATTTTGTAGTGACCATGTAAATTTCGTGTCTGAAATGTACCGATCATTGCAAAACGGAATCTGAGCGAATCTGAGCAACTTGTAATAGGTGCAGCCGCCTCTCGTCGAATAGGCGCAAATAGGCCCAAAAAACGGCGCTTTTCCCCGATTTGCACGGTCCGCGGCCCGCGAGGGCTGGCGCGGAATGGATGCATCTACGCAACAATTGCCCCGCACTTCGCAATATTCGCGGAAGCGCCGCAGCCTTCAGTCGGCTCGCAGGTGAGGCAACGTAATGCAAAAGCGCACCGGCTCGACGCCCCCGGCCGCTTCCAGTGCCACCGAACCACCCAGCCGCGCTGCGATGGAACTGACCAGATACAGCCCCAGTCCCGCCCCCGGATGCCGGGTGGCATTCTGCCCCCGATAGTATTTCTGAAACAGCCGTTCTTGCTCTCCGGCCGGAATGGCGCTGCCGGGATTGGAAACCGTAATGCGCAGCTGGTCCCCGTCCTCGCGCACCGACACGCTGACCGTCCCGCCCTCGGCGCAATGCCGATCGGCATTGGCCAGCAGGTTGCGCAGCGCGATCCGCAGCAGGCCCGCGTCGCAGTCAAGCGTCCGGGTCTGCGTTTCGTAGGCGCATTGCACCCTGCCCGGCGGATACTCGCTTGCCAGATCCTGCAGCAGCGCGGGCAGGTCGCACCGGGTCAAGCGCAGTTCGGCGCGCGGCTCGCGCATGCGGTCATCGGTCAGGTATTCGTCCACCAGCGCCAGCAGGCGCGTGGCCGCATTGCGGATGTTGGCGCAACGCGCCAGGCTTTTTTCCAGCGGCGCGGCAAGGTTGCGGCCAAGCTGCTGCGCCGACGTCGTGATGATCGCCAGCGGGGTGCGGAATTCGTGCGACACCATCGCCACGAATTCGCGCTGCTCCGTGAACATCTGCCGTTCCTTTTCCAGCGACGTGCGCAGCTCGCCCTCCAGCGCCACTCGCCGTTCGATCTCGCCTTGCATTTCGGCCGTGCGCAGCGCAACTTCGCGTTCCAGCCAGTGGCTGTGCTGGCGTGCCAGATCGGCCGCCAGGTTGGCCTGCTGCAGTTCGCGGACGCGGCGGCGGCGTTCGTAACGGCCAACAATGAACAGACTGAGCAGCAGCATGTGCAGCATCGTGCCCAGCGTGGAAACGTATTCGGTGAAGGCGTTGACCGGAAACACCCCGAGGTTGCGCAGGAAAGCGATCAGCACGCCCAGGTAGAACACCCCGAACGCCAACGCGAAAAAGCGCGCCGGCCGCCAGCCGCGCTTGAGCAGATAAGCCGCCAGCGTGGTGAAGCCCACGATCACCAACAGCGCCAGCGCCTGAATCGGCTGCATGCCGGCGCCGTAGTGCCCCGTCACGATCAGCGCGGAGCAGATCGCGGCGATGCCCCAGAACAGCCAGTCCAGCCAGCGCACGGCGCGCGGATACAAAGCTTCCAGGTTCAATTGGCGGCACGCAACGCGCAGCGCCACCGGCAGGCTGACGGCGATGCCAACGCCCAGCAGCCTATCGCTCCAGGCTACCGGCAGGCCGGTCAACTGCTGCACCAGCCCCAGCGACAGGACCTCGTTGAAAACGCAATTGCCGATGTAGGCCAGGAACAATCCGCTCATCGGCGCACGCGTGACCAGCCAGAACGCCGCGTGCGCGCAGATCAGCAGCAGATAGAAGCCGAAATACAGCCCGAACAGCAGGCCCTCGCGGCGCGACTGGTTGTCGAACGCCAGCCGCTGCCAGACTTCCAGCCGCGTCGCCATGGCGTTCTTGCTTTGCAACCGCACCAGGATGACGTACTCGCCTGGCTTGGACGGATTGAACTGGATCACGGGGCTGCGATAGTCCACCGGCCATTTGCGCCGCGCCAGATCCTCGCCGCTGCGTCCCAGCATCGTCCAGCCGCCGCCATGGCCCACGTAGATGCGCGCGTCGTCCAGCAGTGCGTTGGTCAGGCGCAGCATCCAGCCGCCGTGCATGACCTTATCGACCTGCACGGGCAGGCGCAGCCAGATCGTCGCGGGCGTGAAGCCGGCGCTCAGGCTGCCCGGCAGCGGCGTCCAGCCGTTCGCGCTGGCGGCATTTCCCACGTCGAGCTCGCCATCGGGATCGATCAGGCGCTCAAGATGCCCGGCCGCGTCCTGGACGCTATGGAAGCCATCCAGGCGCAGCGGCTCGGCGCGCGCCGGTGCGGCCGCGGCCAGGCCCGCGAACAGGCAGGCCAGCAGCGTCAGCCACAGCGTGGCCCTGGAGTAACATTCCCGTTTCATCAATCGCAATCTACGCAGCATTTCCGTGCAACCCGGCAGATTACACCAGCCCCTCACGCTGCATTCCTCAGGCGCTTCATGCCTGAAGTGATCCTGCTCGAAGATGAACCCGTGCTGCGTCAGGAGCTCGGCGAATTCCTCGAAGAGCTGGGATACGCCCCCTCGTGCGTGTCCAGCCTGCAGGAATTCGACCAGCGTTTCGACCCCGCCCGCCATCATCTGGCCGTCATCGACATCGGTCTCCCGGATGGCTGCGGCCTGGACCTGATTCAGCGTCTGCGCCACGAAGGCCAGCAAGTGGGCATCGTGGTGTTCAGCGCGCGACAGACCGGTCCTGACCGGATTTCGGGCCTGGGCATGGGCGCCGACCATTATCTGGGCAAGGGTTGCGACCTGGACGAACTGGCTGCGACGCTGGCCGCGCTGGTGCGCCGGCTGGGGCTGCCTCAGCCGGGCCGGGATCAGCCGCCTTTGAGCTGGCTGCTTGAAATCGGCCCCCGCCGCCTGCACATTCCTGGCGCGGCGGCCATGCCGCTGTCGCAGCAGGACCTGACCGTGCTGCATTGCCTGATGAGCCAGCCCGGCGAAAACATCAGCCGCCGGCAGATCGTCGAAGCCCTCGGCGCCGATTACCTGGACTACGACCAACGCCGGCTCGATACGCAGATGCGCCGGCTGCGCCGCCGCGTCGAAGCCCTGAGCGGCCAGACGCTGCCCGTCAAGACACTGCGCAGCAGCGGCTACTGCTTCTATCAGGCTGCAAAGGTCAAGGACTGATCGCGGCCGCGCCGCGCATCAGGCTTCGGCCGCCCGGCAGAACGTGATCTGGAAACGACCCGGCAGTTCAAACGCCACGTGATGCCGCACGCCGGGTTCGATCACCACCTGCTGGCCCGCGGTCAGCACGGCTTCGGTATGCGGGGCCTCGTCCAGCACAAAACGCAGCACGCCCGCGTGCACCTTCAACAGTCCCCACGTGCCGGCCTTGGTGGAATGCGCCGCCTTCAGCGCGTCCGGCAGGTTGTCCGGCGTGAACACGGGACTGTCCTTATAGGGCTGCACGCCGGGCGGCAAGCGGTCGGGCAGGCTGGCGATGTGCGCCCGCGCCTGCCAGACGGCCCACAGCTTGGCCGCGATGCGATCGGCCATTGCGTCCGCCGTCGTCTGCAGCTGCGCGTGTCCCAGCGCCGCCGTCGTGGCGTGAAAGAGCGCCAGCCAACGTTCAAAGAGCGGCCACGACAGATCTGGAATGCGCGCATGCGCCGGGATCGGCGCTCCCTTGAAGCGGCGCGTGCCCAGCACCAGCGACGACCAGAAATCGCAGAGCAGCGACAGATGATGGTCCCAGTCCTTCACGCGCGCATTGAAGATCGGACCCAGCACCTCGTCTTCGCGCACCTTGGCGTAGAAGGTGTGGACCAGCCTGCGGATGTCGTCTTCGGTGGGGGCTGGCGTCGGGCTAGCGGGTTCGGATTGCGGCGTGAAAGGCATGAAAGGCGGGAAGCGCTTGGACGTGAGAACGCCTGCCATTCTCCGCACGCCGCGCGTCCGGTCACATGACGAAGGTCATTGGCGCGCGCGCCTTTTCACGTCACGCGACCGCATAAAAAGCGCGCCCGATCCCGGCGCACGCGTGCGTTTGAGCGTGTCAGAACGGCCGTTTGGCCGTCATCGACAGGCTGGCCAGATGGGCCGGATCAGTCACCACCCACTGGCTACGCTTACCGCTGATATAGCCCTGCGCCTGCCAGTCGTTCAGCAGCCGGCTCAGCGTTTCAGCGCGTATGCCCAAATGCGCCGCAAGCTGGCGCTGGTTCAGCGGCAGCGTCAGCGTGGCGCCCTGCCGTTCCTGCAGCCCCGTCAGGTAGTTCGCCAGCCGTTCCGCAGCGGAACTGGACGTCATCCAGTCGACCTTGTTCACCTGGTCATAAACCGCCTGGCTCATACCGGCCAGCAGCTTGAGCGCCAGATCGGGCCAGCGCCGGCACGCGTCGTGCAGCTTCGTGCGGGCCAGGCGCCAGCACTGTACATCCGTCCGTGCGCGCGCCTGCATCGGATAGCGGCCGTGCGGCATGAACATCGCGGCCTCGGCCATCAGCTGCCCTGGCTCGAAAACCCGGAACACGCGCTCGTCGCCGTTGTAGCTGTAGCGCATGACCTCGGCTTGCCCGGTTTCAACCAGCAGGTAGTGGCGCGCCTCGTCGCCTTCGCCGAACAGGATCTGCCCGGCCGGCGCCCGCAGCACACTCGCATCGAGCAGAAGATCGTCGGCCACGCCCGCCGGTAATCCGGCCAGCAGCGGATGCTGTGCAAGCAGGCGGACGGCCGCCGCGCGCGGCTCGAGCACATTGATATTTGTCATTCTGGGTCTTTCGGCTTGAGTGTGAGAATAAAACGATAATAGTTCCTATTTAGAATAATGACCTCACCTCAGCACACCCGCCGCCGCTTCTGCGCCGCGGCGTTGGGCGCCGCCCTCCTGCCGCGCCTTGCAACTGTCCGGGCCGCCACGCTCGAACGCCGGGCCCAACTGACCCTCGCGGGACCGGGCGCCGTGGTCAGCTATCCGCTGATGCACATGGCGGCCACCGGCGCGCTGGCCGATCACACCGACAAGCTGCGCTTCCGCTTGTGGCAGACGCCGGACCAGTTGCGCACGCTGCTGGTGAACCGCGACGTCGAGTTCAGCGCGGCGCCCAGCACCCTGCCCGCCCTGCTGCACAACCGCGGCATGCCGGTGCGCCTGTTGAATATCTCGGTCTGGGGCATTCTGTGGCTCGTCAGCCGCAATCCCGACATCAAGACCTTCGCCGACCTGGCGGGACGCGAACTGGTCGCGCCCTTCCAGCGCGATCTGCCCGCCGTGCTGCTGGACACGCTGCTGCAGGCCCAGGCCGACAAAGGCCTGGCGCCGGTTACGCTGCGCCGCACCCGCGACGGCCAGGACGCCATCGCCCTCATGCTGAGTGGTCAGGCGGAAAGCGTGTTGCTCGTCGAACCCATGGCCTCGCTGCTGCTGTGGCGCGCGCAACAGGCCGGCGGCATGGCGCTGCACCGCGGCCAGAGCCTGGAAGCCGCGTGGCGCGGCAGCTTTCCCGAACAGCCTTCATTGCCGCAAGCCGGCGTCATGGCCGGCGCAGGCGTGGCGGACGATACCGCGCTGTGCCGCGCGGTGGACGCCGCCTACGCCGCGTCGGCGCGCTGGTGCGCGGCCAATCCCGAGGCCTGCGCCGACCTCGTGCGCGAACACCTTCCGCACCTGCCCGCGCCGGCTGTCGTGACTGCGATTCGCGGCACGCGGCTGGACAGCCGCAGCGCCCACGATGCCCGTCCCGAGCTGGAAGCGCTGTACCGCCTGCTGGCCAGCCGCTTTCCGCAGGCCATCGGCGGCGAGCTGCCCCCTGTCGGCTTCTACGGACCATGAGCGCCCCCGCCGCAAGTCCCGCGCGCACGTCGCGCGGCTGGAGCGTGGCCGGCGTCCTGCTGTTGCTGCTGGCATGGCACCTGACCGCCCGCCATCTCGGCCCGCTGCTCATGGCCACGCCCTGGGACGCGCTGCGCGCCATCGGCCCCCTCGTGCGCAGCGAACAGTTCTTCGCCAACGCGGGCGTCAGCCTGATGCGCATCGGCGTCGGCGTGCTGGCCGGCGCCTCCATCGGCTTCACGCTCGGCGTGCTGGCCGGGCACAGCGCGCGCCTGCGTGGCCTCATCGAACCTGTGCGCTGGCTGCTGATGGCCGTGCCGCCCGTGGTGATGGTGGTGCTGGCCATGCTGTGGTTCGGCATGGGATCGCCCATGGTCATCTTCATCACGACGCTGATGATGGCCCCCGGCATGTACGTCAACACCGTCAAGGGCATGCTGCACGTGGACCGGCGGCTGATGGAGATGACGCACGTCTATCGCTACGGCCCGTGGCTGCGCCTGCGCCACCTCTACCTGCCGGCGCTCAGCGCGCCGCTCCTGGCTGCGTTGCTCATCGCCCTGTGCGGCGGCGTGCGGCTGGTGGTGATGGCCGAAGTGCTGGGCGCGGAAAACGGCATCGGCTATGCGCTCGCCAATGCCCGCAGCACGTTCGACACCGCCGAACTCTTTGCGTGGGTGCTGCTGATCTTCGGCCTGGTCGCGCTGCTTGAATTTGCACTGCTGCAGCCGTTGCAGCGCCGCCTGGGACGCTGGATGGAGCCGAGCCATGCTTGACATGCAAAACCTCGTGCTGCGCTTTGGCGCCCAGCCGGTGCTGGCCCGCATCGACCTGCAACTGGCTGCCGGAGAGCGGCTGGGCCTTGCCGGCCCCAGCGGCGCGGGCAAGAGCTCGCTGCTGCGTCTGGCGGCGGGACTGCTCGCGCCCACGGCAGGCACGCTGCGCAACACGTTCCGGCATCCGGTGCTGATGTTCCAGGAGCCGCGCCTCTTG
The DNA here is from genome assembly GCF_019218915.1 of Achromobacter sp. ACM05. NCBI lineage: Bacteria > Pseudomonadati > Pseudomonadota > Betaproteobacteria > Burkholderiales > Alcaligenaceae > Achromobacter > Achromobacter sp. ACM05. Next base: position 1,543,196 of record NZ_JAHUWQ010000001.1, on the reverse strand, counting down.
CCCTGGCGCAATGCGCGCGACAACGTGGCGCTACCGCTGCGCGCCACCGGCCTGCGCATGGCCGACGCCCGCGCGAAAGCGGATGAATGGCTGGCCCGGGTCGGGCTGGTGGGCGCGGGCAATGCCTGGCCGGGAGAGCTGTCGGGCGGCATGGCGCAGCGGGTCTCGCTGGCCCGCGCGCTGGCGCTGGAGCCCGACCTCCTATTGCTCGACGAACCCTTCAGCGCGCTCGACCCCGCGCTGCGCCGCCAGCTCTCCGCGTGCTGCAACGAAGAAGTCGCGCGCCTGGGCGCGGCCCTCATCTGCATCAGCCACGACCCGCAGGAACTGCTGGGCCTGGTCGACCGCTGCGTCATGGTCGGCAACGGCCGCCTCGAGCCCGTCTCGCTCAGCGGGTCTATTGGCAGCCCGCAGCGCGCCGCCGACGCCGAACGCCTGCACGCCCTGCTGCTCGACTCAAGGAAGCAACCATGACCTACCTCGCCCTGCACATCGTGCATCTGTTCGCCGCGCTGATCTTCATCGGCACCGTGATCTTCGAAGTGCTGTTCCTCGAACCCGTCGCCAGACGCCTGCCCGCCGACGTGCGCCGCGCGCTGTCGCAGCAACTGGCGCCGCGCGTGCGGCGTGTGATGCCCTGGGTCCTGGTCGTGCTCTACGCCTGCGGGCTGGGCATGGCTTGGCACTACCGCGCCGTGCTCGCCAGCCCTGGCAGCTCGGCCTTCGCCGCCTTGCTGCTCTTGAAGATGGCGCTGGCCGGCAGCGTGCTGCTGCACGTCATCACGGCCATGACGCTGGCGCGCCGCCAACGCCTGCACGCCGCGCTCCGTTCACGCGTGCATCTGAGCGTGTTCTGTCACATGGCCGGCATCGTATTGCTGGCCAAGACCATGTTTCACATTTCCTGGTAACGCCCAGGCCCGTCCTTCGTGGAATCCATCTGATGTCTACCCCTGTCCTGCGCCAGCTTGCATCCACCCTCACCCTGAGCGCCCTCGGGCTGTCCGTCGCCGCGGCGCAGGATGCGCCGTCGCTGGCCCCCGTCGTCGTTTCCGGGACCACCATCCCCAATGCACTGGAACCCAGCGTGCAACGCACGCAAGCCGAACTGCAGGCCGTGCCCGGCGGCACCAACCTGATCCAGCCGCAGCAGGCGGTGCGCCTGATCACGCTGCGCGACGCGCTGGAATACCAGCCCGGCGTCATCGTGCAGGAATTCTTTGGCGGCCTGGACCAGCCGCGCCTGAACATCCGCGGTTCCGGCATCCAGAGCAACCCGCTGTCGCGCGGCATCCTGCTGATGCAGGACGGTCTGCCGCTCAACGACGCGGACGGTTCCTTCATCATCAGCCTGCTCGAACCACGCAATGCCGGCATCATCGCCGTGCGGCGCGGGGCCAATGCGCTGGCCCCCGGCGCCAGCACGCTGGGCGGCGAGGTCGACTTCCAGTCGCTCACCGGCACGCAGGGCGACTTCATCCGGCTGGGCGGCGGCAGCTTCGGCACCCGCAACGTGACGCTGGCCAAGGGCTTTCAGGACGAACGCTTCGACGGCCGCTTCGCCTTCGGCTACGACAAGTCGGACGGCTATCGCCACCACTCGTCGTCCGAACGCACCAGCTTCCAGGGCAACGTCGGCTTCCGCCGCGGCCTGTTTGAAAACCGCACCTATCTTTCGTACACCGACCTGAAGTTCGACATTCCCCAGCCAATCCCGAAGGCGCGTATGTACGAGGACCCGCGCAGCGTGCTGGGCGACGGCAATTCGCCGCAGGATATTTCCAACAACGTCTACAACCGCGACCCGCACCGCGACACCAACCAGTTCCGCCTGGCCAACCGCAGCTTCTGGGGCACCGAGGCCTTCAACCAGACCGCCGGCGTCTACTGGCAGCACACGAACGACGACTTCACCAATCCCCAGGTCGCCAACGTGACCGACAGCGACACCTATGGCATTGCCTGGCAACTGAACGGCAAGATCGGCACGGTGGACTACCGCGCCGGCCTGGATTGGCAGCGCAGCAACATGGACCGCGACCTGTACGCCATCCGCCCGTCCGATGGCCAGCGCCTGCAACGCTTTGGCAACTACGACCTGCGCGCCGAGAACCGCAGCGCGATGGTGGGCGTGGACTGGCACCTGACGCCGCAGTTCAGCGTGGTGGGTGACGTCAAATACACCGTCGCGGTGCGTGACGCGCACGAGCGCAACAGCGGCAAGACGCTGGATCAGGATTGGCGCTACGCCACGCCGAAGCTGGGCGTGATCTGGCAACCGGCCGCATCGCAGCGCTGGTACGCCAATGTCAGCCGCAGCAACGAAGTGCCGACCTTCTGGGAAATCGTCAACGGCGAAGTCGCCGCGCCGATGAACCCGGCCACGGCCAGCACCTCCATGAGCAAGCTGGACCTGCAACGCGCGCTCACGTATGAAGTTGGCGGCGACGGCACGTTCACCGTCGCCGGTCGCGACCAGCACTGGAGCGTGTCGCTGTACCGCAGCAAGGTCGACGACGAGCTGATGTCGGTCACCAACGAAAACGGCACGCCGGCGGGCACCTACAACTACAACGGCCGCACGCGGCACCAGGGCATCGAAGCCGGCCTCTACGGCACGCTACCCTCGCCCGGCGAAGGCATGTTCGACTACCGCATCGCCTACACGCTCAGCGACTTCCGCTTCCGCAACGGCCAATATGAAGGCAACCGCATCGCCGGCGTGCCGCGCCATCTGCTGAGCGCTGAAGTCATGTACCGCATCGGCGGCTGGCGCTTCGGCCCCAACGTGCGCTGGCTGATGAGCGACACGGAGACCAACCACGCCAACGCGCCCGGCACGCAGCAGGAAGCCTATGCGCTCCTCGGCTTCAAGATCGCCTACGAGCACGACGCGCACTGGAGCGGCTACGTCACGGCCGACAACCTCACCGACAAGACCTACGCAAGCAGCTACGCCATCCGCAACACGGCCACGCCCGCCATGCCCATCTTCCTGCCGGGCAACGGCCGCGCGTTCAGCGCGGGCGTGGCGTACAAGTTCTGATGGCGGACCGTTTGCCTTAGAACTCCGTGCTCACGGACAACAGCACCGTCAGCGGCGCGCCGACCGTCAGACCTTCGCGCGCCGCGGACTGCCAGTAGTTCTTGTTCAGCACGTTCTCGACCATCGCACGGATGACCACGGGCTTGCCGTTGGCGTTGAAGGCATAGCGCGCGCCCACGTCGAAGCGCGTCCAGCCCGGAATCTCCTGCGTGTTGGCGACGTCGACGATCTGCGAGCTGGTGCGCAGCATCCGCGCGGTCAGCGTCAGGCCCGGCACGAATGGCGTGTCCCATTCGGCTGCCGCGTTGAATTGCAGACGCGGCACGGCCGGCGCGCGGTTGCCGTCGTTGACGCCGCCCTCGGTACGCGTCAGGCGCGCATCGGTATAGGCCACGCCGCCCAAAAGGCGCACGCCGTGCGTCGGCTCGCCCTGCACCAGGAATTCCAGACCGCGGTTGCGCTGCTTGCCATTGGACACGTAGCGCAGGCTGGCAGGATCCAGATAGCTGCTGGGACGCTCGATCTGGAACGCGCTGAGCGTCGTTTCAAACTGGCCGAAATCGTACTTGGCGCCCACTTCGAACTGCTTGGAGATTTCAGGCGCGAACACTTCGCCCGCGTTGACGGCGCCTTCGGGCGCCGTCCCGCCCTGGCTCAGGCCCTCGATGTAATTGCCATACAGCGCCAGCCGCTCCGTGGGTTTGACGGTCAATGCAAACGCCGGCGTGACGGCGGACTCGTTGTAGTTCGACGTCTGGCGACCGCTCATCGCGTCGAAGTTGGTCGACTCCACGCGCTGGTGCCGCACGCCCGCGATGAATTGCACGCGATCGTCGGCCATCGAAATCGTGTCGGCCAGCGCAATGCTGACCAGCCGGGAATCGCTGGCCCGCGGCAGATCCGACGGCCGCGCGATGTTCGGCTTGGGCAGGTCCGCGGGGTTGTAGATGTTGGAGAACACCGTGCTGGACCGGATCCGCGCCGCCGAATAGTCGATGTCCAGCACGCTGGCGCTCAGCGCCGGCTCATGCTTGAGCGGGCCGGTCTGCAGGCGCCCCCGCACGCCGATTTCGCCCGTCTTGCTCAGCAGCGACTCGTTCAGGCGGGCCGGCACCGCGCCGATATCACCCGCTTCGTTCAGCATCAGCCAGCTGGTCTGCATGCTTTCAAAGTCGTGCTTGCGCGCGCCGACGGCGCCGTAGACGGTCCAGTCCGGCGACACGTCGTACTCGGCGCGCAGCGCGCCCGACCATTCCTTGGTCTTCCAATAGGTCCACGACGGAAAGAAATTGCGGCGCGCGTCCGGCGCCCGGCCGATGTCCACGCCCGACGGCGGCGGAAACAGCAGGCCGCTGCGCGCATCGGTAGTGCGGTTCTGGTAGTTGATGTCGCCTTCCACGCGCAGGCGCTCGCCCTGATAGTCCAGGCCCAGCGCCACGGCGCCCAGGTCTTCCTTCGCGCCGTCCATCGGCAGGTCGCCGCTGCTGCCGGCCACGTTCAGGCGCACGCCCCACTCCTGGCTCTCGCCATAGCGGCGCGACAGGTCGGCGTGCGCGCCGAACTGGCTGTCGCCGATGTACGACACGGTAAAGCGGTTCAGCGGATCGGCGCCCGCGCGCTTGGGCACGAGGTTGATCGAGCCGCCCACGGAACCGTAGGGCGCCATCCCGTTCAGCAAGGCATTGGGACCGCGCAGCACTTCGACGCGCTCCACCCCAATCAGCGAACTCGAATTGCGCGGCGACACGCCGTACAGGCCATTGAACGACACGTCGTAATTGAACAGCGTGAACCCGCGGATGTTGAACTCGTCGCGCCCCGCACCGCGCGAGTAGGTATTGCGCACGGTCGGGTCATTGACCAGCACGTCGCCGATGTTCTGCGCCTGCTGGTCCTCGATCAGCTTGGCGGTGTACTGCGTCGCGCTGAATGGCGTGCTCATGTCGTCGCGGTCGCCCAACAGGCCCAGACGTCCGCCGCGCGCCACCTGGCCGCCGGGGTAAACCGGCGGCAAGCCGCTCGCCAGCCCGGAGGCCGTCACCGTCACGGGTTCCAGCGTGGTGGTCTGGCCGGCGGGCAAAACGCTCAGCCGGTACTCGTTCGGCGCCTCGCGCGTGGCGCGCAGTCCCGTTCCGGCCAGGGCCTGCTCCAGCGCCTGATGGGGGGTGTAGCGGCCGCGCACGCCATTGCTCTGGCGGTCGGCCACCAGCGACGGCTGCGCGGCCAGCAGGATGCCGGACGCGTTCGCCAGCCGCGTCAGCACCTGGTTCAGCGGCGCGGGGGCAATGTCGAAGGTCATCAGATCCGCCACGCCGGTCGTCGCGGGCGCGGCCTGCGCGTGGGCCGTCGGCCCCCAGACGGCGGAAACGGCCATCGCCAGGGCCAACGGCAGGCCCCAGGACGGGATGCGCCGGCGACGGAAGGCCAAGGCGCGTGCGCGGGTCACGGGAAAGGCCGCGGCGGCGGAAGAAGGACGGTGGGACATGACGGGACCTGTGCTCTCGTGCGTAAGTTCTGGAAGGGAGAGCGGCGCGCCAGCCATGCGGATTGCAGGGCGCGAGCGGCTCTTACTGTCCTTATTCGAACGAGCGGGCAAAACCCGGAACCGTTTCGCGAAAATTTTTTCAGGCGCGCGCTTCGAGGCTGATCCACCAGGGCATCGTGCGGCGCACGCGCACCGGCAATACCGAGGCCAGCATGTCCAGCGCGCGGTCGGTCTCGCGGATGGGATAGCTGCCGAAGACGTGCAGCCGCGCGATCTCCGGCGCCACGGCCAGGTGGCCGAAGTGATAGCGGCGCAATTCGGCCACCACGTCCGCCAGCGGCGTGTTGTCGGCCACCAACACGCCGCGCGTCCAGGCCTCGCGGGCCGGGTCCACCGGCAGGAAGCCGTCCAACGTGTCCGCCGTGAACCGCGCCTGTCGCCCCGCCGGCACGATGCCGCTGGCGCGGCTGGCGGCCGTGTCGACGCGGACGGCCCCTTCGTGCACGGCCACCACCACGCCGTCGTCCTCCCCACGCACGGTGAAACGCGTACCCAGCGCCTGCAGCCGGCCCTGCGCGGTGTCGACCACAAAGGGACGGATCGGGTCCGCGGCGGTCTGGATCAGCAGCTCACCGGCGACAAGCTGCAGGCGGCGCAACGTGGCGCCATAGTCGACATCGAACGCGCTCAGGGCCTTCAGCCAGACCTGGGTGCCATCGGCCAGCGCGACGTGGCGCGTTTCGCCCAGCCCCGCGCGATGGTCCGCGCCCCAGGTCGAGGCCGCCAGGGGCAAGGGCGTCTGCCGCCACGCCGTCCACCCCAGGCTGGCGATGCCCAGGGCCCCCGCCATCCCCAGCAGCAGTTGCCGGCGAGCGCGCGGCCGGGCCGACGCGGCCTGCCCGAAGGCCGTCACGGCGGCGTCCCGGTCAGGACTGGATTGCAGCGGGGAAAAGCGGCGGCCGATGCGTTCGACGTAACCCCAGGCTTCGCGGTGTTCAGCGGCGCGGTCGATCCATTGCTGCCATTGCTGGCGCTCGGCGGCCGACGCATCGCCGGATCGCAGCAACGCATACCACTCGGCGGCCTGCTCCATCGCGCGATGAGAGGGCTCGCGCGCCTGCGCGGCGCTCATGAGGCGGCCGCCTGCAATGCCGCGGGCATCTGCGGCAGGCCGGCCGGCTCGTCAGCATGTCCTGCCGCCAGGCGCGCCTCAAGCTGCATGCAGCACAGCATGGCCTGGGCGACATACTTGCGGACCATGCGCGCCGACACGCCCAGCACGTCCGCCACTTCCTGGTCGGTCATTTCGCACGCCACCGCCATGACGAAGGCGTGGGCGGTCTTGGGCGGCAAACCGCGCAGCATCGCGTCGATCTCGCCCAGGGCCTGCAGCACCATGGCTTGATCCTCGGCCGAGGACACCGTAGGCTCGGGCTGCGCCGCCAGGGCGTCCAGCCACGCCTGCTCCAGGTCGCGGCGGCGCCACAGGTCGATGCACATGCCGTTGGCCATCCGGCGCAGATAGGTCCGGGCATGGCGGGCGTTGTCGAACTTGCACGGGCGCGTCAAGAGGCGCACGAACGCGTCGTGCGCCAGGTCGGCGGCGTCCGCCGCGTTGCCCAGGCGCCAGTTCACCCAGGCCAGCAGCCAGCCGTGGTGATTGCCGTATAGGCTCTCGAAGTCCTGGGATGCCCCTTCCGATCCGCTCACGATCCCGCCCGCACGCGATACCGCTCACATTGCTTATTAATGCGAACGGTTATCAATTAACAAAGCGCAGATTATGGACCGGGGTGGCGAGGTTTGGCAACGGGGTTTAGGCGATAATCCCGCTGCCCCGACGGGCCTGGAGAAGCCGGCACACAGCCGCGAAGGAAGCGATGAACTGGGACGATGCAAGGATCTTTCTGGCGCTGCAACGGGAAGGCACCCTGCGGCGCGCCGCGCGCGTGGCCGGCGTCGATCAGGCCACGATCGGGCGGCGCATCGCCACGCTGGAACACACCCTGGGCGCGACGCTGTTCCTGCGCAGTTCCACCGGATACACGCTCACGCCCACGGGTGAAAGCGTGCTGCGCGCCGCCGAACGCATGGAGCAATTTGCCCATGACCTGGTGCGGCAGGCCCAAGGCACGGACGGGCGGCTGGAAGGCGAGGTCAAGGTTGCGACGACCGACTCGCTGGCCATGGAATTCGTCATACCAGCCATCGCGGCGCTGCACGTGCAGCACCCCGCCGTGCGTGTCCGCTTGAACGTGTCGACCCAGATGGCCAATCTTGCCCGGCGCGAGGCGGACATCGCCATCCGTAACATCAAGCCCGAGAACCCGGATCTCGTCGCGCGCCAACTGGCCCGCTGGCCAGTGGGCCTGTACGCCAGCGAGCAGTATCTGGAACTGCGCGGCACGCCGTCGGAAGGCGAGGGCCTGCAAGGGCATGACCTGGTGTACTACCAGCCCTACCTCGAAGGCGGCCGCGCGCCCACCATCGTCGGCGAACCGGCCCAGGCGGGCTGCATCGTGGCCACGGCCAATTCCAGCCTGATGCTGCGCGCCATGATCGCCGACGGCATCGGCATCGGCGAACTGCCCGTGCCCATGGCCGAACGCGGCGGACTCGTCCGCCTGTGGCCGGCGCGCGAACGCGCAGGCGGCTTTCCCGTGTGGCTGGTGACGCACCAGGACCTGCGGCACACGGCCCGGGTGCGGGCATTCATCGACGCCGTCGCAAAGCAGTTCGACCCGCCGCCGCAATAGGCGGCGATAGTCAGCGACGACTGCCAGCGGTTATTGCCAGCGGTTATTGCCCAGGTTTACTGCCGCATTTTTGCATTGGTTGAATTGCAAAATGCTGCGTGATTGCAGCGCACGGGCTACCTATACTTTTTCGCAGGCCGGTCGGTTTCGCCCGGCGTTCGAAGCGTGAGGTTCCCCATGTCGCATTCATCCGCCGTCGCACCCTCCGCGACGCCAACCCCCGTGGCAACACCGCCCGTAGCAGGCACCGCTGCATGGCGGTACGTCCTTGCCGGGTTCGCCGCCAGCCTGGCCAGCATCGGCCTGGCCCGTTTCGCCTACGCGCCGCTGGTCCCCGCGCTGATCCAGGCGCACTGGTTCTCCTCGTCCAGCGTCGTGTTCCTGAGCGCTGCCAACCTGACCGGCTATCTCATCGGCGCGCTCATCGGCCAGCCGCTGGCGCGGCGCCTTTCCAGCACACAGGTGCTGCGCGTCATGATGGCGCTGGTCACGCTGGCCTTTGCGGCGTGCAGCCTGCCGCTGTCGATCGGCTGGTTCTTCGGCTGGCGTCTTGCCTCGGGCATCGCGGGCGGCGCCATCATGGTGCTGGCCGCCGCGACGATCCTGCCGCATGTGCCGCGCGCACGGCGCGGACTGGCGGGCGGCGCCATCTTCCTGGGCATCGGCGTCGGCATTGCAGGCTCCGGCACAGTCGTGCCGTGGCTGCTGGGCATGGGGCTGCAGGCGGCATGGCTGGGTCTTGCCGCCATCTCGGCCGCGCTGACCCTGCTGACCTGGCGTGCGTGGCCGGCGCATGGCGCCGCATCGCGCCGGTTGGCGGACCCGGTGGCGGATACGCTTTCCCCTGCCCGCCAGCCCTCCGATCACCGCGCCGGCGTGACCCTGCTGTTCGGCCAGTATGGGCTGATGGCGGTAGCGCTGGTCCCGGCGATGGTCTTCCTGGTGGACTTCGTCGAGCGCGGCCTGGGCGCGGGCGCCGCGGCCGGCGCGCGCTTCTGGATTCTCTACGGCGTCGGCGCAATGGTGGGCCCCCCGCTTTACGGCTGGCTGGGAGACCGGCTCGGCCCGCGCCAAGCCCTGCGCGTCGTGCTGGCTGTTCAGGCGATCGCGATGGGCGCCTTGAGCTTCAGCCACCACCATGCATGGCTGGGCGCCGCCGCGCTGGTAGCGGGCACCTTCCCGCCGGGCATCGTGCCGCTGGCGCTGGCGCGCATCCACGACCTGATTCCGCACGATGCCTTTGCGCAAAACCAGGCCTGGAGCCGCGCAACGGTCAGCTTTGCGACCTTCCAGGCGTTGGCCGGTTACGGTTACTCGGCCGTGTTCAGCGCCAGCGGCGGCCAGCACCGGACGATGTTCGTCATCGGCACGGCGGCGCTGATCATGGCGGTCCTGGCCGAGGCCAGCGCGGTGGAAAAGTTGATCGGCCGGCTGCTGCAAGGCCGTCCCCAGCCCTGCGGCCCTGCGCCCGATTGCCGATGACACGCACGCCCGGCGCCTGCCGGGCGTACACGAAGGCTCATCCCAGATACTCCACATTCCCGCACACCGAGATGCTCTGCCCGCTGATCATCGCCCCTTGCTCCGAGCACAGGAACACCACCTGATTCGCCACATCTTCCGGACGCGTCATGCGGCGCAGCGACACCTTTTCCACAAGCTGCTCTCGCATCGCGTCGTTGCTGACCCCGCCGGCCTCGGCGCGGGCGGCGATGATGCGCTCGACCCGGTCGCCCGACACCACGCCCGGCAGCACCGAATTGACGCGGATGTTCGACGGCCCGAGTTCCATCGCCCAGGTCTGGGTCAGCCCGGCCAGCCCGAACTTGCTGGCGCTGTAAGGCGAACGCAAAGAAAAGCCCAGGCGCCCCGCCACGGACGAGATATTGACGATGGCGCCGCCGCCCGCGGCCCGCAGCAGCGGCACCGCGCTGCGCGCGCACAGGAACGTGCCGGTCAGATTGACGTCCAGCGTGTTGCGCCAGGCGTCCAGCGTCGTGTCCTCGAGCCGGCTGGTCGGCCCGGACACGCCCGCATTGTTGACCAGCACATCCAAGGCGCCCCACCGCGCGCCCAGCGCCTCGAACATCGCCAGCACCTGCGTCTCATCAGACACGTCCGTCCGGCTGACGCTCAACGCAGGCAGGCTTTCTTGCGCCGCCTTGAGCGCCCCTTCGTCCACGTCGCAGATATGCACGTCGGCGCCCGCATCCACAAACCTGCGCGCGATCGCCAGCCCGATGCCCTGCGCGCCCGCGGTGACCAGCACGCGGGCGCCTTTCAATGATTCGGTCATGTCATGTCCCGATGTACAAGTGGCGGCAGCGCGGCTCGCGCGCCGCGCCGCCAGACGGTTACGTCAAAGCGCGAACTCGGGACGGATGCCGCTTTTCAGGGGCAAGCCCATGATTTCACGCGCCTCGGCGGGCGTGGCCGGCTCCATGTCCATTTCGCGGATGATGCGCACGATGCGCTCGGTCAACTGCACGTTGGTGGCCAGTTCGCCATGCCGGTAATACAGGTTGTCCTCCAGCCCGACCCGCGCGTGGCCGCCCAGCAGCAGCGCGCTGATGTTGGCCTCCAACTGCGACGGCCCGATGCCGCTGACGCAGAAGACGCTGTTCTTGGGCAGCAGGTCCACCATCATCTGCAGATGCCGCGGCGAAAACGGCATGGCGTTCTGGAAGTTGCGATGCACGTTCATGACCAGGTTGATGAAGTGCGGGCCTTCGTCCAGGTCCTCGTTGATCAGCGTCGTCACGTCCTGCAGGATGTGCGTCGGACTGAACACCTCCCACTCGGGCTTGATGCCGCGCGCCTTCATGCCGGCGGCCAGTTCGCGCCCTTTGCTGAGCGGCGTGTTCATCAGGTATTCGCGGTCGCCGAACGCCAGATTCAGCGTGGTGGCGTCCAGCGTGCACATCTCCGCGCCCGCGTCCATGCCCTTCAGACGCTCCTCCCACAGAATCTCCCACGTGCCGGGCGAGGTCTCGGCGACCATGTCGCCATGCACCCCACCGCCCGTGGAGTTGTTCAGCACGATGTCGCAGCGCTCGCGAATCAGCTGGTTCATCTTCCGGTAGACGGCGGCGTCGCACGTCGCCAGATCATCCGCACGCCGCGCATGCAGCGCCACCACGCTGGCGCCCGCGTTATAGCAGCGGTAGACATCCTCCGCGATCTCGGCGGGCTGCGTCGGCAGGTGCGGATTCTGGCTTTTCAGGGCCATGCCCCCGGTCGGGGCGATGGTCACGATGACTTTGCGTTTGGCCATGCGAGTTCTCCTAGGATTTCCACAGCGCGCAGCGGCTTTCGGACTGCTTCGTGAAGGCCTCGTTGCCGTCGATGGCCTGCACCACCGTGAAGTAATCCCACGGCTCCTTCGACTGGTCCGGGCTCTTGACCTGCAGCAGGTACATGTCATGCACCACGCGGCCATCGGGACGCACCACCCCGTCCTTGATGTACATGTCGTTCAGCTTGTTCTCGCGCAAGTAAGCCAGCACCTTGTCCGCGTCGTCCGTGCCGGTTGCCTTGACCGCGTGCAGATACTGCAATGCCGCCGAATAATCGGCCGCCTGCAGCGACGACGGCATGGCCTGCCGGCGGTCGAAGAACTTGCGGCTCCAGGCGCGCGTCTCGTCCGACGCATTCCAGTACCAGCTGTCGGTCAGGTACATGCCCTGCGCGGCCGGCAGGCCCATGGCGTGGATGTCGTTGATGAACATGATCATGCCCGCCAGCTTCATCGACTTGGTGATGCCGAACTCGTTCGCCGCCTTGATTGAATTGGTCGCGTCCGCACCCGCATTGGCCAGCGCCAGGATCTCGGCCTTGCTGCTTTGCGCCTGCAACAGGAATGACGAGAAATCGCTGGCGGCCAGCGGATGCTTCACGCTGCCCACGACCTTGCCGCCGCCGGACTCAACCACCTTGGTGGTGTCGGCCTGCAGCGCGTGCCCGAAGGCGTAGTCGGCCGTCAGGAAGTACCAGCTCTTGCCGCCCGCCTTGACCACCGCCGCGCCCGTGCCGCGCGCCTGCGCCACGGTGTCGTAGGCATAGTTCAGCGTGTAGGGCGTGCATTGCTCGTTGGTCAGCGCGGGCGCGCCGGCGCCGACCACGATGATCGGCTTTTTCTTGTCCGCGGCTACCTTCGACATGGCCAGCGCCGTGCTTGAATTGGTGCCGCCGATCAGCATGTCCAGGCCGCGCTGGTCAAACCATTCGCGCGCCTTGGCCGACGCCACGTCGGCCTTGTTCTGGTGGTCCGCGGTCAAAAGCTCGATCTTCTTGCCGTTGATCTGGCCGCCCATTTCCTCGATCGCCATCTTGATGGCTTCGGCGCCGCCAGGACCATCCGGCCCCGAGTAGACGCCGGACATGTCGGTGATGAACCCGATGCGGATCACGTCGTCGGACACTTGCGCCTGCGCAGCCGTGGCGGGCAGCAGCGTGGCGGAAATGGCGCCGGCAATGGCGGTGGCGGACAGCAGGCGTGGCATTGACAACATACCGGTCTCCTCTTATGGTTTTTGGCCCGTGGGCGTCAAACATTCTGCGGTCCGGCTGCCCCTGCGGACAGTCATCATGTTGACAAAGAACCCTAGGGTTTACCTGGGCCGCATTCCACCTCCAGACAGGGAATGAACATGCGTGAACCGCCTGCCCTGGCGGGCAACGACGCGTCCGCCGTGAATCGCAGGCCGGCGCGCAGTGCCGTGGACAAGATGCTCGACGTGGTGCCCTGGTACAAGGGTCTGCCCGAACTCGAGCGCGATGTGGTGCGCGCCGAACTGCGGACGGTGTCGCTGGCGACGGGCGAATACCTGTTTCGCGCGGGGTCCCGCTCGCCCGGCTGGTATGGCGTGGTCGAAGGCCTGGTGAAGTGGTCATCCCCTGGCACTGATGGCCGCACGTTGTCGCTGGCCGGATTCAGCACGGGAAGCTGGTTCGGCGAAGCCACCATGATCCGCCGCGAACGCTTCGAATACGAAGTCGTCGCCCTGCGCCCCAGCCGCATCGTGATCCTGCCGCGCGACACCTGCGAACGCCTCTGGAACAACAACATCGAATTCACCAAGGCGCTGATGACGCATCTGGCGCAGCGGGTGAACTGGCTGATGGGCTGCTACACGGGCAACGTGCTGCTCGACGTCGACACCACGGTGGCGCGCGCCGTTGCGGCGCAACTGGACGCCGAGGTCCATTCGGGCACTAAGGGCCGGTTGCGGATCTCGCAGGAAGAGATCGCGGGCTTATGCGGCGTCTCGCGCCAGCGCTGCAACACCGCGCTGACCCGCTTGGCGCGCGAAGGCGTACTGCAAACGCATTACGGCGGGTTGACGGTGCTGGACAAGGAGGCGTTGTACCGGTGCGCAAAGATCAGCCGCAATCCGGCATAATGCCCGGGCTGCCGCCGCTCACGCGGCGCTGACACGAACGGCAACGCCGCGGCACAGCGCAATCTTGCTTGCTTCGCAGAACTGTTCTGCAGATCGATGGGGTAATCGGCCGGTCGGATAAAAATTATCATCGGCGTATGAGACAACCCCTGGCCGGAAGTCTGATTCCGGTCAACCCAACCGCCAGCGTCAAAACATAAGAAACCGGCCTGCGGAAGGCACGGTCCCCGCATGGCGACGGGAACCTGGAGAGAGACAGATGCGCAAGCTCACGCGCCGCGGCTTCATCGCGGCCGGCACCCTCATGATGTTTGCCCGCCCGGTGCTGGCCGCGGCCAAGCCCGTGACCCTGATCGTGCCCTATGCCGCGGGCGGCCCCAACGACAATTTCGCGCGCCTCCTGGCCGAAGGCATGGGCGCCGAGCTGGGCATGAACTTCATCGTCGAGAACAAGCCTGGCGCCAACGGCATCATCGGCGCATCGCAGGTCGCACGCGCGCCCGCCGACGGCAGCATGCTGCTGATGGGCGGCTCCGGCCCCCTATCGCTGAACATCCTGCTGCGCCCCAGCCTGAACTATGGCTTCGACAGCTTCAAGTCCGTCGCCATGATGTTCGACGGCCCGCTCACGATCACCGTGCCCGCGAAGATGGGTGTCAATTCCCTCGCGGAGCTGGTGGCCTATGCAAAGAAAGAGAATCGCGCGCTCACCTACGGATCGCTAGGCCCCGGCAGCGTCACCGATCTGTACGGACTGATCATGTCCAAGACGCTGGGCATCCCGCTGACCGCCGTACCCTACAAGAGCACGCCCACCAGCCTGATCGACCTCATCACCGGGCGCAACGATCTCTCCTACATGACGCCCATCGCCCTGGCCGACCACCAGAAGGCGGGCGCGGTGAAGATCCTGGCGCTGACAACCGACCAGCGCGATCCGGCCCTGCCGGAAGTGCCCTGCGTGACGGAATTGGGTTATCCCCAGCTCAAGGCCAGCTATTGGACGGCGTTGCATGCGCCCAAGGGAACGCCCGACGCGATCGTAGAGGCCTATTCCGCGGCCGCCATCAAAACCGTCCAATCCGAGAGCTTCCGAAAGCTGCTCGTAGCCAACGGCCAGACCGAGAAGGCCGGCGGCCCGCAGGCACTGGAAGCGCAACTGGACACCGACCGGCAATATTGGGGCAAGGTCATCCAGGAAAACCACATCGTTCTCGATTGAGCCAGCCCTTCTCCCAATGACAAGCCCGCCAATTTGGCGGGCTTGTCTGTTCAGGCCGATGCGGTCATTCGTTCATTGGATCTGCGCCGGCGCGATGCCGTGCGTGGCGGACTGGAAGTTGATCACCGGACGCGCTTCCCGGCAGGCGGTCCTGCGGATCTTGCCCACGATGAGATCATGCGTGCCCAGTTTCTCGGTGCAGACGATGTCGCACTCGATGCTGGCCAGCGCATCGGGCAGCACAGGCGCGCCATGTTCGTTCATCACCCAACCGCCTTGGGCGAACCGCGCCCTGCCCTGAGGATTCTTCATAAAGGCCTCGATCACTTCGGCATGGCCTTCTCCGAGGATGTTGGCAACGAACCGGCCGTTTCGCAGCAGCGGCGCATGCGCCGACGCGGTCTGCTGCACAAAGAATCCGACCATGGGCGGATCGGCAGAGATCGACGTGAGGCTGGAAACGATCATCCCCGCCATGTCGGCGCCGTCGCCCGTGCTGACGGCGCTGATGCCCGCCGGCAGCGAGCGCATAGCCGCCTTGAAGTCATCGACCGACACCACCTCGTCGCAATCGTTGACCACCATGTGCGCGCGGATGTCGCCGCGTTCATCGACCCATCCATGCCGCGCAGCGTAATCCACCATCTTCGTGAAACTGGCCTCCCAAGCTGGATCGCCCGCGTGCTGCGACAGAAAGCGCAGCACCGACGGCGACAGCCGCACGTGCCTTTCGTCCTCGCGCCGGCCAATGCGGGCGATCGCACGTTCGAGCCTATCCGCGGGCTGCGGATCCGCCATGACATCCAGGCGGCCGAAATCAGCCGCATCGCGCAGCGCAATCGCGCCGGCATTGCTCAAGTAGATACGCATGTTGCCCTCCTTCAGGCAAGGACGGTCGTACTGCCGACTTCCTTGCGGATCGCGGGAATGATCTTGTCGCCCCAGAGTTCGATCTGCTTGAGCATCGTCTTCTGGTCGAAATCGCCAAGCTGCGTTTGCAGCGCGATGTGCTTGGGCCGCAGGATGCTGATCTCTTCCAGCATCTTGTCGATGACTTCATTGACCGACCCCACCGGCAGGTTCTTGCGAAGCTGCTCGAAGGTAGGATCGGTTTCCGACGGCACTTCCTTGACCATGTAGCCGTCGTCGCTCTGCGCGCGGCGGAACTTCAAGCTTTCGGAAATGCGGCGCTGGAAGCGTGCGCAATCCAGATAGGCGTCGATCTCGGCTTTGTTGTCCGACGCGTAGCCGCAGCGCAGGAAGCCGAACTTCACATCGCGATCCAGGTCCTTGCCATTGTCGTCCGCCACCTTTTCCAGCCGGCCTCGCAGCTCGGCGATGGCGTCGTTGCCCTTGAGCAGCGCCGTCACGAACAGGTTGTGGTTCTCGCGCACGCCGCGGCCCAGCGTCACCGGATTGCCCGACGTGATCCACAGCGGCGGCATCGGATCCTGGATGCAGCGCACCGCGATCGAGCTGGGCGGAATCTTCAGGAACTTGCCGTCATGCTCGAAGATCTTCTGCGTCAGGCCCTTGGGGATGACGTCCAGGAACTCATTGAAGATCGCGCCCGATTCTTCCAGCTGCACGCCGAAGCGCTCGAACTCGAACTGCTGATACCCGGATCCCACACCCAGTTCCAGGCGGCCGTTAGACACCGTATCCACGAAGCCGACCTCGGCCAGGAAGCGCGCTGGGTGATACAGCGGCAAAATGCACACCGCCGTGCCCAGACGGATGCGGCTGGTCTTCGCGGCCGCATGCGCCACCGTCATCAACGGCGACGGCGACAGCGAGTAGTTGTTGAAGTGGTGCTCGGCGTACCAGGCCGTGTTGAACCCGGCTTGCTCGGCCGCCACCGTCTGCTCGATGGAGTTGTTGATGACTTGCGCGGAGGACTGGTGGTAACCTCGTTGCTGCGCCAGAATGAATACGCCGAATTCCATTGTGTCTCCTCATTGATGCTTGAATCCTTGAGGAAATTCTAGAGGCCGGTAGTCATGGGCTGGAATACAAGAAAAGCGGCGTTCTGTGCTGCATAAAGTGGAGGAATGATGGACAGACTGCGCGCAATGGAGCTCTTTCTGTCGATCTCGAAGACCGAGAGCTTCTCGGAAACCGCGCGCCAGTTCGGCATCTCCGCCACCTCGGTGTCGCGCATGATCACCGACTTCGAAAACGAGCTCAACGTGAAGCTCCTGCTGCGTTCCACACGGCAGGTCGTACTGACCGAAGCGGGCCAGGAATACGCGCGCCAGCTCGAAACCATCCTCTGGAACATCAACGAGGCGCACCGCAACATCACCGAAATCCGCGCCGCGCCCAAGGGCATCCTGCGTGTGCATTCGCGCATGATGTTCGGCCTGGGCGTGTTGCCGCAGCTGGTCGCCGCGTTCCGCGAGGCCTATCCCGAGATCCACATCGAACTCGTGCTGTCGGAAGCCAAAACCGATCTGCGGCGCAATAACTTCGACATCGACTTTCGCATCTCGCCGCCCGTCGAAGCCGGGCTGAAGCGGCGCATCCTGTTCAAGAGCGAACGATACCTGGTGGCCTCGCCGGCGTACCTGGCGAATCGCGAACTGCCTACGCGGCCGGCGGACATCGCGCAGCATGACTGCCTGGCCTACCTGCTGCCAGGCGACCAGACGTGCTGGCGCTTCAAGCAGGGCGACACGATCGACGAAGTGCTGATCAAGCCCCGGCACGTCACCAACAACGGCGTGGCCTTGCTGGAACTGGCCCGGCTGGGCGAAGGGATTGCGCTGCTGGACGACTACACCGTGCACCACGACATCGAGCGCGGCACGCTGGTGCGGCTATGCCCCGATTACCGGGTCACCAACACGACGTTTGAAGAAGGCATGTACGCCACCATCCTGGACACCGCCATGATCCCCGTGAAGATCCGGCTGTTCCTGGACTTCGTGGCCTCGCACGTATCCGGCGCGGAACTGCGCTTTGCGGCGTACGGCAAGCCGGCCGCCAGCGACTAACGCGCCGGCAGGCATCAGCCTTGCGGCCGGATCCGGCAATGCGGACGCGGCGCGCCGGCATAACCCGTGCCGCGCACGCGCAGCAGTGCACCATCCATCGGGCCGTCCGCCGACAGGCGTCCGCTGTCGCTGATGGAGGTGACGTACAGGTCGGCCAGCCCGTCCCCGCCAAAACACAGCGACGCCGGATGCGCGACCGGCAGGTCGATGCGCACATCCAGCTTTCCGTCGCGGTCGAACCTGGCAATGGCGCCGGCATGCACCAACGCCGTCCATAACCCGCCGTCGCGGTCGAAACAGCAGCCGTCGGGCGCCGACCCTAGCGCGTCCGTATCGACGAAGACGTCGCGTTCCGACAATCTGCCCTGCGCGTCCATGCGGTAGCGGTAGATCTTGCGCACCGAACTGTCGCACACGTAAAAGTGCGTGCCATCCGGATGCAGGGCCGGCCCGTTGACCACCCCCAGCCCCGCGTCGATGCGGTCAAGGCGGCCGGCGGGATCCAGGCGGTACAGGCCGCCCAGCGGCGGCTCCCCGGCCTCGCGGTAGATATGCATGGTCCCCGCCACGAAGCTGCCGTCCGGCAGGGGCGTGCCGTCGTTCAACCGCAGATTCGGGTGGCTGTCCTCGATACTGGCCAGCATCCGCAGGCTGCCGTCCGCCGGCCAAAAGCGCGCAAACGACTCCTTCAGCGCCACCACCAGCTCGTCCTCGCCATTGAACGCAAAGGAACCCAGCGGCGCAGGCAACTGCCAGCGTTGCACGCTGCCAGAGTCGGGGTTCACGGCCAGGATCAGCCCCTTGCGGCAATCCGCCATCCACAGCAGCCCGCGCGCCGCATCCCAGACCGGACATTCGCCCAGGGCTGCGCGCAGCGTCCCGATTTGTTCAATCAGCATCTTCCGCCTCGCTCCTTATTAGCCGGCTTTCCACCGACTTTTTTCCCCATGGTATCGGCTTGGCGTGGGCCGGAATATGCGGCATTCCTGCAGAACACAACCACCGTTTTTGGCGTAGATCGCGCAGGAGCCCCTACTTAAAATCAAAAAAAAGTCCGGCGCCGCCCGGCACGGACTGCGGACAAGACAGGTCGATCCGACCCGAGGAGACTTCCATGCAGCACGCCCACGGCGCCCGGCGCCCCACTGTCCATGCCCAGTCGAACGAGGTGCGCGCATGAGCGACACCCCCGTCAAGTTCGAAGTCAACGAGGGCGTTGCCCTGGTCACCCTGAACAACGCGCCGGTCAACGCGCTGAACCGCAACATGCGGCGGCGCATCGTGGCGATCTTCGACGAGATCTCCGAGCGCGAGGACATCCGCTGCGCGGTGCTGACCGGCAACGGCACGGTCTTTTGCGCAGGCGCGGACCTGAAGGACCGCCCCAACGCCGACATTGCCGGCGACTTTCTGGAACACAACCGCATCACCCGCGAGACCGGCAACGCCATCAAGGAGTGCGCCAAGCCGGTCATCGCCGCCGTCAACGGCGCGGCGCTCGGCGCCGGCCTTGGACTCATGGCTGCCTGCGACATCATGTATGCGTCCGATAACGCCACGTTCGGCATGCCCGAGATCAACGTCGGCCTGGCCGGCGGCGCTTCCATGCTGCGCACGCTGTTCGGGCGCTCGACGCTGCGCCGCATGTTCTACACCGGACAGCGCTTGACCGCGCACGACCTGCTGCGCCGCAACGTGCTGGAAGACGTGCTGCCCCCTGATCAGCTGTTGCCCGCCGCGTTGGCGCTGGCGCACGAAATCGCCGCCAAGGCGCCGCTCGCCGTGCTGTACGCCAAGCGCGCGGCCAACATGGTGGACCTGATGCCGCAGCGCGACGCCTATCGCTTCGAGCAGGACTTCACGATGGCGCTGGCCAAGACCGAAGACGCGCGCGAGGCCCGCATGGCGTTCCTGGAAAAGCGCCAGCCGCAATTCAAGGGGCGTTGAGCATGACGCAGCGGAATCAACGCCCCGGTGCGGGGCTGGCCCCCTTTTTCCAGGCGTCGGGCATCGCCGTGATTGGCGCCTCCGATGAGGTCACCAAGATCGGCGGCCGCCCCGTCCACATGCTGATCAAGCATGGCTACCGCGGCGCCGTGTATCCCATCAACCCCAAGGGCGGCACCATCCAGGGGCTGCCGGCCTACACGTCGGTGAAAGACACGCCGGCAACGCCGGAACTCGCCATCCTGGCCGTGCCCGCCGCCGCCACGCCTGCCGCGCTGCGCGACTGCGGCGCGCGCGGCGTGAAGGCGGCCATCGTCCTGTCGGCCGGCTTCACCGAGGCCGGTCCGCAAGGCGCGGCGCTACAGTCCGAACTGGTGGCGATCGCTGGCGAACACGGCATGCGCGTCCTGGGCCCGAATTGCCTGGGCACCGTCAACGTCGCCGAGCGCCTGATCGGCTCATTTTCGATCGCGCTGGAAGAGAACATGCCGCCGGTCGGCCACGTAGGCATCGTGTCGCAGTCCGGCAACGTGGGCAGCCACACCATGCAGAGCGTCGCCCGGCGCGGCATGGGCGTCAGCCGCTTCATCGCGACCGGCAACGAGGCGGATGTGGACGCCGCCGACGGCATTGCCGCGCTGGCCGAGGATCCGGACACGCGCATCATCCTGTGCTGCATGGAAACTTGCCGGAATGCCGGAAAGCTCATCGACGCGTTGCGCCTTGCGCGCGGCAAGGGCAAGCCCGTCATCATCCTGAAGATCGGTTCCACGGAAAAAGGCCAGGCGGCCGCCGCCTCGCACACGGGCGCCCTTACTGGCTCGGACGCGGTGATCGACGCGGTCTTCCGCCGGCACGGCGTGCTGCGCGTGCGCTCTGTTGAAGCGTTGATCGACATCGGACACGCGGCCTCGCTGCTCATGCCCGACCGCCTGCCGGCCAACGACGCGGTCACGCTCGTTGCCGCGTCCGGCGGCTTCGGCATCATGATGGCCGACGCCATGAGCGACGCCGGCCTTGCGCTGCCCGCGCTCGCACCCGACACCCAGCGGCGCATCCTGGAAGCCGTGCCCACGGCCAGCACCGGCAATCCGGTGGACGCGTCCGCCCAGATGTCCAGCCGCCCCGACATTCTGCTCAAGATGCTGACGGCCCTGCTGGAAGATCCGTCGGCCAGTTCGCTGGCGCTGTTCATGTCGCTGTCGCTCTACAACACCCGGCTGCGCGGCATCTATCTGGAAGCGCTGGCCCGGGTGCGCACCAGCCATCCAGACCGCCTGCTGATGGTCATCAGCCAGGGCCCCGCCGACGCCGTCGAGCAGATCAACGCACTGGGCATTCCGGTGTTCTCCAGCATCGACGCCGCGGCGACGGGGCTGTCGGGCCTGGTGAAGCTGGGCAAGCTGCGCGCGGCCGCTTACGCCGACACGGCGCTGCCCGCCGCCGAACCCGTCGATCCCGCGGTATTCCGCAACGAATTCCACGCCAAGCAGGCGCTGGGCAACGCCGGCATCGACGTGCCGCGCGAATTCATCGCCCGCAGTGCCGACGACGCGGTGCGCGCGGCCGGGGCCATCGGCTACCCCGTCGTGCTCAAGATCGCCTCCGAAGACGTCGCGCACAAGACAGAAGCCGGCGGTGTGCTGCTCAACGTGGCCGATGCCGACGCCGTGCGCCACGGCCACGCCCGCATCCTGGCCAACGTCGCGCGCCATGCGCCCGGCGCCCGCATCGATGGCGTCCTGGTCGCGCCGATGGTCGCGGGCGGCACCGAACTGATCGCCGGCGTGTCGCAAGACCCCGTCTTCGGCCCCATCGTCATGGTCGGCATGGGCGGCATCTACGCCGAGGTGCTGAAGGACGTGGCCGTGCAGGCCGCGCCCGTGACCGAGGACGAGGCCGCGGCAATGATCCGCTCGCTCAAGATGTTTGCCATCCTGGACGGCGCGCGGGGCCAGCCCAAGGCCGACATCGCCGCCGCCGCGCGTAGCGTGGCGCGCCTGTCGGCGTTTGCGTACCGCCATCGCGACGACGTCGCCGAGATCGACATGAACCCCATTCTGGTCCGGCCGCAGGGCCAAGGCGTGGTCGTCCTGGACGCGCTGATGATCCCGCGGGCCGCGCCCGCCCATTGAGGACAGCCATGCAATTCGAACAACTTGCCACGGTCCCTGACCCGGGCGCAGGCCCCGAGGTCTACCGCCAGCATGCGCGCACCTGGCTGCGCGCCAACCTGCCAGATTTCATGCGCGCCGACAGCCCGGACTGGCGCGCGCCCACGCTTGCCGAGAGCAGCGCCTGGGAGGCCGCGATGTATCAGGCCGGACTCGCCGGCATGACGTGGCCCAAGGCCTACGGCGGCCACGGGTTGACGCTGCGCGAGCACCTGGCGGTGAACAAGGAGATCGGCGCGCTGCCCATGCCGGAAAGCGTCAGTTCGATCGGCAAGGAACTGGCCGGGCCGATCATCATGGCCGTCGGCACCGAGCAACAGAAGCAGGAATTCCTGCCCGCGATTCTGGCGATGCGGCAGTACTGGTGCCAGGGGTTTTCAGAACCGGACGCCGGCTCGGATCTGGCACGGCTGCGCACCAAGGCCGTTCAGGAAGGCGACACGTGGCGCATCAACGGGCAGAAGATCTGGACCAGCGGCGCGGCCAAGGCGCACTACTGCCTGCTCCTGACGCGCACCGGCACCGTGGCCGACAAGCATCGCGGCCTGCTGATGTTCGCCGTGCCGATGGACACGCCGGGCATCCGCGTCGTTCCCATCAAGTCCATCGACGGCAAGGAGTCCTTTGCCGAGGTGTTCTTCGACGACGTGGTGGTACCCGACAGTGCACGCCTGGGCGCGCCGGACGAAGGTTGGAACGCCGCCATCCGCGTGCTGTCCATCGAGCGCGCCACCAACCGCATGTATCGCCCGTGGCGCTTCGAGTGCGAATTGCGCCAGCTCATTGCGGCCTGCAAGTCCGATGCGCAACTGGCGTCCGCGCTCGACGACGGCTATGTCCAGCGCCGCGTCGGCGATCTGGTCAGCGAAATCGACGGATTGAAGGGTCTGGTTGAACTCACGGTGGCGCGCATGCTGCGTGGCGAGACCATCGGCGCGCGCGGATCGCTGACCAAACTTTATTGGTCGGAATGCCACCAGGCCTTTGCCGGCCTGGCGCTGTCTCTGCTGTCGCAGGTCGGCCCGCACTCCAGTCCCCTGGCGCGCCGCGCCCAGAAGGCCTTTACCACCGCCTACCTCTTCTCGCGCGCCGAGACGATCTACGCCGGCACCACCGAAGTGCAGCTGGACGTCATCGCGCAGCGCGTCATGAATCTGCCCAAGGACCTGACATGAGCCACGAAGAACTGCGGCCCGAGGAATTCGCGCAGGCCGCCGAAGCCGCGATCACCGACGCCCTGTCCCGCCCGGATGCCGGCGCCATGGCCCAGGTGCTGGCGCAGGCCGGCCTGACTGGCGTGATGGCAGCCGAGGAAGACGGCGGGCTGGGCCTCTCACTCGATTTCGCGCTGCCGATCGCGCACGCCGCCGGACGCCTGCGCCTGCCGCTGCCGCTGCCCGAACAGATCCTGCTTGCCAGCGCACTGGCCGGCACGCCGCAGGCCGCCGCGCTGGCCGCCGGCGAGCGCCTGGCCGGCATCGCGTGGCAAGGCAGCCTGCAGTCGGGCCATGCCCGTCTGGACAATGGCCCGGCGGACTGGGTGCTGGTGGCTGACGGCGCGGGCGCCGCGCTGCTCGATGCCAGCGCCCTGCCCCGCGACGAACAGGCGGCGCTCGATCCCGATCATCCGCAAGCGTGGATCGCGCTGGACGGCGCGCCCGTACTGGCGCGCTTGGATGCTCGGGCCTGGGACGCGCTCCAGCGCCAGGCCCATCTGCTGCTTGCCGAGTTCGCCAACGGCGCCGCCGAAGGCGCCCTGCAGGCCGCGGCCGAGTACATGGCGACCCGCGTGCAGTTCGGCCGCCCCCTGTCGGCCAAGCAGGCCGTGCGCCACCTCCTGGCCCGCATGCGGCTGCTGCAGGACGTGTCCAGCGCCGCGATCCGCCGCGCCACGCAAGCCGACGAATACGGCGCGCCGCGCGACACGCGGCCCGCGCTGGCCGGCGCGCTCGCCAACGCGGCTTTCGTCATCGAGAAAGCCATCCACCTGCACGGCGGCATGGGCTTCACGTGGGAACTGCCCCTGCATCGCGCCTTGCGCGCGGTGCGCAAGCTGGACGCCGCCTTCGCGGGTCTGGCCAGCGGCAACGGCCGCGCATTCATCCAATCGGTATAGGAAGACACCATGGCACAAGATCTCGCCGGGCGCGTCGCGCTCGTCACCGGCGCGGGCGCCGGCATCGGCCGGGCCACCGCGCGCCTGCTCGCCGCGCGCGGCGCCACGGTCGGCGTCAACGACCTCAAGCACGAGCTGGTGGACGAGGCCGTCGCCGGCATCACCGCCGAAGGCGGCAAGGCCTTTCCCGTCGTGCAGAACGTCGCCACGCGTGAAGGTATCGGCGAAGCGGTGCGACAGACCGCCGAACAAGGCTCGCGCCTGGACATCCTGGTCAACAACGCGGCCTGGGTCCGCTATCAGAGCGTGCTGGAGATCCAGCCCGATACGCTGGAACGCATGCTGGACATCGGTTTCAAGGCCGTGATCTGGGGCATCCAGGCCGCCGCCGAGGTCATGGACCCCGACCGCGGCGGCGCCATCGTCAACGTGGCGTCAACCGCGGCGCTCAAGTCCGCCCCCAGTTCGATGGTGTACTCCGGCATCAAATCAGGCGTGCTGGGCGTGACGCGCGCGGCGGCCGCCGAACTGGGCGCGCGCCGCATCCGGGTGAACGCCGTGTGCCCGTCAGCGGTGCCCACGGAAGGCACGCAGCGCAACCGCAACGCCGAGCGCGATGCGCGCCGCGTCGCAAGCACGCCGATGGGCCGCCTGGGCACGGTGGACGACATTGCCGACGCCATCGTGTTCCTGGCCAGCGACGAGGCGCGCTTCATCACCGCGCAGGCGTTGGTGGTCGACGGCGGCATCACGTTCACGACGCTCTGATGGACACCGTCCTGCTCACCGGCGCGGCCAGCGGCATCGGCCGGGCGACGGCCCGCCGGCTGGCCGATGCGGGCCATCGCTGCGTGCTGGTCGATCGCAACGCGCCGGCGTTGCGGGCGCTGCAGGCGGAACTGCCCGTCCGCGCAGGTCAGAACCATCTTGCCTGCGTGACGGACCTGACCGATGCCGGGCAGATAGCGGCGCTGGCGGACGGCATGCCTCGACTGGACGCCATCATCAACAACGCGGGCATGACGGACAGCAGCAATCGTCCCACCGTCGACCAGACGGACGAGGACTGGCAGCGGCTGCTGGACCTGAACCTGCACGCGCCCGCGCGCGTGGTCGGCGCCCTGCGCGGTTGCCTCGCCGCGGGCGCGCGTGTCGTCAACGTGGCCTCGGGCGCGGGGCTGCGCGCCATCCCATGGCGCGGCGGCTACAGCCCCAGCAAAGCCGGCCTGATCGCGCAAAGCCGCGCGCTGGCGCAGGCCGACCCCGGACTTTGCGTCACCGTGCTGTGTCCGGGGTATGTGCAAACGGAACTGGTGGACGGCCTGATCGCATCCGGCCGCCTGGACCCCGCGCGCGCGGTCGCCAAGATTCCGCTGGGCCGGCTGGCAGATCCCGACGAGATCGCCAGTGCGCTGGTCTTTGCAGCGGGTGCGCAGGCCAAGCCCCTGGCAGGCAGTCTGCTGTGCGTGGATGGCGGCTCATCGGTGTATGGCGGCAGCCAGACCTATGCGCCGGCCGCGACCGAAAACCGTATTCAAATCGACGCGCCCTTGTCGCTGACCGTGCGCGGCGATTGGCCCTCGCCACGGGACGACGCGACCGGCGACGGTTATCCCGCCGTGCTGGATGCCACGGTGCTGTCCAGCCCGCCGGGGCGACGCCTGGCGGCCGTGCTGAATGCCGCGCGCCGCTTCGACCTGGACGGACCCGCCAGCCTCACGCTGCTGCTGCCTGGCGGCGAGGACCTGGCGTGGGAGCATGCCGGGGATCACGCGGCGGCGCGGATGCTCGTGGCCTCGCTGGCCTGCGAATGGGGGCCCGTGGCTCGCCGCATCAACGCGGTGCAGGTTGCGCCGGGCGCCGCGCCCGAGGCGCTGGCGCCGCTGCTGCGCTTCGTCGCGGGCGCGCAGGCGCAATACCTCACGGGTCAGGTGCTATGCAGCCAATAAGCGATCTGGACGACATCAAGGCGCGCTTCATCGCCGCGCGCGGCTATTGGCGGCCGTGGACGGACGCGATGCTGCGCGCCAATCCGGGGTTTCTCGCGCACTATGCCGACTACGCGGGCCATCCCGCCAGCACGGGTCCGCTGTCGCCGCGCATGGTCGAACTGATCTATGTGGCGCTGGACGCATCGGCCACGCATCTTTACGAAGCGGGACTTGCCACCCATCTGCGCATGGCGCGCGAGGCCGGCGCCACGGATGCCGACGTCTTCGACGTGCTGCATCTGGTGACCCTCCAGGGGTTGAGCGCGGTCCTTCTGGCCGCCGACCTGCTGCACGAGGCCGCACCGCTACCGGCGCTGGACGCGCAGGATCCCTTGCGCGCCCGCATCGCCGCGCTGTGGCCGGAACAGGCGCCCAGCCTGTTGCGGCTGGCGGCGCAGGACCGGGGCTATGTCGCCGTCCTGCTCGACTTCCTGGAAGGCGGCGCGCCGGCCGGCGGTCTGTCGCGGACGGAACGTTTGCTGATTCGCATCGCCTTGCACGCGTGCTTCACGCAGGGCGACATGGCAAACACGCGCGCTTGCATCGGCGAAGGGCTCTCACGAGGCCTGTCGCGCAGCGATATCCTGCAAGCCATTCAACTGGGCGCCCATCTGGCCGTGCATGGCGCGGCGCTGGGCGCGACCGTCCACGCGCGTCTGCAAGACACCGCCGCGTCCCGCTGAAACGCGGACGCGCCGCGTTCACACGTGCAGCTGGTCCAGCACCGACCACCCGGCCCGCGCCTCAATGACCTCGCCGGCCGCCAGGCACAGGTCTTCGCGAAAGCGCCCGGCGACCAACTGCACCCCAACCGGCGCGCCTTCGGCGCGGCCAACGGGTACGGAGAGTCCCGGCAATCCCAGGATCGCCGTTGAAATCAACGGGCTCTGCGCCCGAAGGATGTCCGCCATCACGTCCGCGCCCTGCTGATCCCGATCCACCGGAAATGGCAGCGCGAAAGACACGGGCATCAACAGGACCGGATAGCGCTCAAAGAAGCGGCCCCACTCGCGCAGGATCGTCGTGCGCATCGCCATCGCCTGAATGAAGCCGTCCTTGTCCCGGCGGGGCGTGTGCGAAAGCATGCTTTGGTACGCGTTCTGGATGGCGCGGTCGCCGGCGCGTTCGATCTCGCGCTGCATGGACCCGGCGGCTTCGTTCATCAGCACGTCCAGCCACAGCGCGGCCGCGGTGTCGAACTGCGGCGGCTCGGCAACCTCGACGAAGTAGCCCGCGTCCTGCAGCCAGCCGGCGGCGCGCTGCAGCGCGTCGGTGACTGCAGCGTCGGCCTTGTGCTGCGCCGTGCCCGCAAACAGCGCGACACGACGGCCGCTGTTCAAGTCAGGAAATTCCAGTGGCGCCGGCACCCACCAGGGATCGCGCGCGTCGCCGCCCGACATCGCCGCCAGCCCCAAGCGCAGATCCGCCACGGTACGCGCCAACGGCCCTTGCGTGGCCGCCATCTGAGAGGCTACCGGGCGCTCGGCGCGCTGGGTCGCGTTATACGCGGGCACCCGGCCCTGCGAGGGCCGCAGCCCTGCCACGCCGCACGCATACGCGGGATAGCGGATGGAGCCGCCCTGGTCGCTGCCATGCGCAAGCGGCCCGACGCCCAGCGCGGCCGCCACCGCCGCCCCGCCGCTGGAGCCGCCCGGCGTTCGCGCCACATCGAATGGATTGACGGTGCGGCCGTGCAGATCGTTGTCGCTGAACCAGCGCCAGGAGAACGCCGGGACGTTCGTGCGTCCGATGACGATCGCCCCCGCGCGAAGCCAGTTGTCGACCGCCGGATTGTTTTCCTGCGCGATGAGGTCCCGGTAGGCCGTCACGCCGTTGGTCGTGGCCGTGCCCGCCAGATCCGCGTTGGCCTTGATCGTGACCGGCACGCCATGCAGCGCGCCCAACTCCTGCTTGCCGCGCACCGCCGCGTCGGCCGCATCCGCGGCGCGCAGCGCCTGATCGGCATAAGTCTCCGTCAGCGGGTTGAAGGCTGGATTGACGACTTGGGCGCGGTCCAGGCAGCTTTGCACCGCCTCCCGGCTGGATACTTCACCATTGCGGATGGCGCGGGCCAGGTCGAGCGCGTTCCAGCGCCAGAGTGCGTTAGTCATGTTGTCTCCCTATTCTGAAATACCGGATGTGCAGGAACCGCTGCGCGGCACGCGTTCTGCCCGCCCCATCCTGCGACGCGCGCTCAATCGGCGGACGCGCCGGATTGCTTCACCATCGCCGCCCAGCGCGGAATCTCGGCGGCGATCAGGCTGGCGAACTGCTCGGGCGTGGACGGCGTGGCGTCGACGGACAGGGTTTCGTTCTGCTTCTGCACCGCCGGGTCCAGCAGCGCCTTGGCGACTGCGGCATTCAGCTTGTCGATCACCGGCTTGGGCACACCCGCCGGCGTGACGATGCCACCCCACGACACCACCTCGAATCCCTTCAAGCCCGACTCGTCGAGCGTCGGCACGTCCGGCAGCACGGGCACGCGTTTCAGGCTGGTGGCGCCCAGCACCTTGACCTGCCCCGACCGAATGAAGGGCAGAACGCCGGCGACGTTGTCGATCATCACGTCAAGCTGCCCGCCCGCCAGATCCACCACGGCCTGCTGGCCGCTCTTGTACGGCACGTGCAACATGGTGGTGCCGGTCTCGCTCTTGAGCATTTCGCCCGCCAGGTGGGCGCTGGAACCGACCCCCAGCGATCCCACGCTGACCTTGCCGGGATTCTTTTTGGCATACGCGGCCAGCTCCTGCACGTTGTTGGCCGGCAGGCCATTGCGCGCGATCAGCACCAGCGCGTTGCTGATGGCCAGGCTGACGGGCGCCAGGCTGCGCTGCGGGTCGTAGGGCAGCTTGGCGTACATGCTCTTGTTGATCGCCAGCGTGACGATGTTGCCGAAGCCGATGGTGTAGCCGTCGGGCGGCGCCGACGCCAGGGCCTGCGTGCCGACGATGCCGCCCGCCCCGCCCCGGTTTTCCACGATGACCGGCTGCCCCAGTTCGCGGCCCAGCGCGTCGGCAATCGGGCGCAACACCACGTCGGGACCGGAGCCTGCGGCGTACGGAACGATGAGCTTGATCGGCCGTTCCGGCCAGTCGGCGCGGGCGGCGCCAGCGGCGGTGGCGGCCACAAAGACAAGAAACAAGGAAACGGCACGGCGGGCAAAGATCGGCATGGCATTCTCCTGAAGCGCTTTTTGGGCCAGGCCTCTCGGTTCTTGCCGGGCCTGATCGACGATCAGCTTAGGGATGGTCCGCGCTGCCTGTAAGGCTATATTTTTGTTAAGGTGACCACCCTAGGTTGTCAGCCGGAAAGCCGTCATGAAGGACCATCAATTGCGGGCGTGGCTGAAGGTCGCTGAACTGCGCAGCATCCGCGCCGCCGCCCGCAGCCTGCACCTGAGCCAGGCCGCCGTGACCAAGGCCATCAAGGAACTCGAAACCGAACTGGACGCGCCGCTCCTGACGCGCAGCCCCAAGGGCATCGCCGTCACCGAATGCGGCGAACACCTGACGGTGCGGGCCCGCCTGGCGCAGGCGCAGCTCGCACTGGCGCGCCAGGACATCCGCCAATTGCTCAGCGGTGCGCAGGCGCGGGTGGCGGTCGGCGTGACACCCATGGTCATGCTCAGCGTGCTGCCCGACGTGCTGACCGAATTCCGGGCCAGCATGCCGGCCGCGAAGGTCAAGGTCTCGGAAGGCCTGCTGGCCTCGGTGCAGCCAGCCCTGCGCAACGGCGCGCTGGATTTTGCGCTGGCCTCGCGCATGAACGACGGCGCTGGCGGCCAGGAATTTGAATTCGAAGAACTGCGCCCGCTGGAATTCATGATTGCCTGCCGCAAGGGCCATCCGCTGGCGCGCGCGCGGCGCTGGGAAGACATCCGCGGCAGCGAATGGCTGCTCAACGTCTCGGGCGGCAGCCATACCGAAGCCTTCCTGCGCGGCCTGCGCGCGCACGGCCTGCCCGAGCCTGCCCGCGTGATCGAATGCGACACCTTCGGCGTCATGTGGAGCCTCATGACCCGCAGCGACGCGCTCATCATCTGCCCGTCCGGCATGCTCGACATCAAACCCTATGGCGACGGGGCCCGGCGCATCCGCGCGGACGTGCCGATGCCGGTCGCCAGCATCGGCATCATGACGCTGCAGGGCGCGCCGCTATCGCTGGCGGCCGCCACGATGGCGGATATGTTCCGGCGGCGCGTGGCGGCAATGGCGTAAGGCGCGCCAACACAACCTGAATTCAAGGGCCGGATTGCCCCTCATTTTTTTGTATGCAAAAATATACAAAAAACGCGCCGAGACAATCTTGCCCATTCCGAAAAGCAATTCGCAGGCCTTTGCGGCCTACAACGAGATCAAGCGCCGCATCCTGGTGGGCATGTTCACGCCCAGCCACCGCCTGCGCGAAGTGGAAGTCGCCGACCAGCTCGAAATGGGCCGCACCCCGGTGCGCGAGGCGCTCAAGCGCATCCAGGACGAAGGACTCATCACGCACGAGCCCGGCCGCGGACTGGTCGTCACCACGATGGACCAGCAGGAGGTCGGCGAGCTCTATTCCATGCGCGAAGTGCTGGAAGGCGCCGCCGCCGCCTTCGCCGCGCGCCACGCCACCGACGCCGAGATCGCGAACATGCAGGCCATCCTGGACGAAGGCGACAACGGCGACCCCGTCGCGCAGAACCTGCGCTTTCACCAGGCCATCTACAGCGCCGCGCACAACCGCTACCTGATCCGCTCGCTGCATTCGCTGACCGAGACCACCTATCTGCTGGGACGCAGCACGCTCAGCTCATCCGAGCGGGCCGGCCGCTCCAACCAGGAACACCAGGCCATCGTCGACGCCATCCGCGCCCGCGACGTCCAAGGCGCGCAAGACGCCGCCCAACATCACATTCACCAGGCCCTGCTGGAACGCCTAAAGATGCTGCGCCAGGGCTGAGCGCGGCCGTCGATCGGAGACAAGTCGATGAAGCAGTTCAACGTATCCCCGCAGCGTCTGCTGGCGGGGCTGGCCCTTCTTTTGCCCGCGCTTTGCGCGCCGGTGGCCGCGTCCGCCGACACGTATCCCAGCCGGCCCATCACGCTGGTGGTGCCGTTTGCGGCGGGCGGCGGCACCGACAGCATTGCGCGCGACTTGGCGCGCACGCTGGCCGACAAGCTGGGCCAGTCCGTGGTCGTGGAGAACCGCGGCGGCGGTGGCGGCTCCATCGGCGCCGCGCTGGTCGCCAACGCGCGCCCCGACGGCTACACGCTGCTCTTTGCCACGTCGACCTTCGTGACCAACGCCGCCGCCGGCATCAGCACCACCTACGACGTGCGCAAGTCCTTCGCGCCTATCGCCATGCTGGGCCGCGGGCCGCTCTTCGTCGTGACGGCCAAGGACCTGAAGCTGACCTCCATCGCCGGCCTGCGCGAACTCGCCGCCAAGCCGGACGCCGACCTGAACTTCTGCTCGGCCGGCAACGGCAGCATCAACCATCTGGCCGGCGAACTGTTCAAGCAGAAGACCAACACCGCCATGACGCACGTGCCGTACAAGGGCAGCGGCCCGGCCACCGTCGATCTGCTGGCCGGCCGCGTCCAGGTGTTCTTCGCCACCGTGCCCACCATCCTGTCGCAGGTGCGCGACCAGCGCGTGGACCTGCTGGCCGTCACGGGCAAGACGCGCTCGCCACTCTTTCCCGACACGCCTACCGTGGCCGAGGCGGGTGTGTCCGACTTCGACATCACGACGTGGTGGGGCGTTTTGGCGCCGGCCGGCACGCCGCCTGAAGTCGTCGCCAAACTGAACCAGTCCATCAACGCGGCCGCCGTCGACACGCTGGTGGCCGATCGCCTCAAGCACGAGGGCGCGCAGGCCATCAGCGGGTCTCCGGACGACTTCGGCAAGGCGCTGGCCGCCGAACTGGAGATGTGGCAAAGCGTGGTGAAGAAGTCCGGCATGGCGCTGGACTGAGCCGCCGTACGCGCCCGCCGCACAGAGACAACGAGGAGACACCATGCAGCACACACCCTATTCCTTCGATCCCGCGCGCCGCCGCCTGCTGCAAGGAGCGGCGGCCGGCACGGCATTGATTTTGGCCGGCGCGGCGCGCGCGGCCGACGCTTACCCGTCCAAGCCCGTGACGATGATCGTGCCCTACGCGCCCGGCGGCCAGGGCGACGTCTTCGCCCGCATCCTGGCCGAACGCCTGGGCACGGAATTCAAGCAGACCTTCATTGTCGAAAACCGCCCCGGCGCGTCGGGCGCCGTGGGTTCGCGCATCGTGCTGCGCGCGCCGGCCGATGGCTACACGCTGCTGCTCGGCCAGACCGGCGAAATCGCCGTCAACCCTTACGCCATGAAGTCGCTGGGCTACGACCCGCTGCGCGAGTTCGCGCCGGTGATTCTGGTGGGCGATTCGCCGCTGGTGCTGGCCGTTCCGGAAAAGTCGCCCTATGCGGACCTGGCCGCGCTGATCGCCGCGGCCCGCGCCAAGCCGGACGCCCTGGCCTACGCGTCCTCCGGCACCGCCACGCCCGGCCACCTGGCCGCTGCCGCGTTGGCGCTCGGCACGCAAACCCGCATGATCCACGCGCCCTACAAGGGCGCGGGCCAGGCAATGTCCGACCTGCTGGGCGGCCACGTCGACTTCTTCTTTTCCAGCGCATCGGCCGTCATGCCCCACATCAACAGCGGCCGCTTGAAGGCGCTGGCGATATCCTCGCGGGAGCGCCTGGGCATCCTGCCCAACATCCCCACCATCAGCGAGGCCGCCGTGCCGGACTTCCAATTCAGTCTGTGGGGCGGCGTCTTCGCGCCCGCGCAGACACCCCCGGCGGTGGTCGAACAGCTCAACGCGAAGCTGAACGCCATCCTGGCCGAGCCCGCGATCAAGTCGCGGCTGGAAGGCGACGGCGCCGCCGTGCGTCCGAACACTTCGCAGGAATTCACGGCCTTCGTGCACAGCGAAGCCGCCAAGTATCAAAACCTGGTGCAAGCCACCGGGGTCCAGGTCGAATAAGCCCGGCCGATCAACCCACAGGAAAACGCTCTCATGAAAATCGTTGTACTCCCCGGCGACGGCATCGGCCCCGAAACCATGGCGGTCGCCGTCGACGTGCTTGAAGCCGCGTCGCGCCGCTTCGGCCTGAATCTGCAGTTCGACCACGACATCGCGGGCCATGACAGCCTGAAAAAGCACGGCGCCACCGTCACGCCCGCCCTCCTGGAAAAGGTCAAGGCAGCCGACGGCCTGATGCTCGGCCCCATGGCCACGTATGACTTCAAGGACGAGGCCCGCGGCGAGATCAATCCGTCGATGTACTTTCGCAAGAAGCTCGACCTGCACGCCAACATCCGCCCTGCGCGGACCTACCCCGGCATGCAGGCGCGTTTGGGCGAATTCGATCTGGTCGTGGTGCGCGAGAACACCGAAGGCTTCTACGCCGACCGCAACGTCGAGTCCGGCGGCAGCGAAATGCTGATCACGCCCGACGTCGTCGTGTCGCTGCGCCGCATTACCCGTCAGTGCTGCGAGCGCATCGCGCGCACGGCGTTCGAGCTGGCCATGACGCGGAGCAAGCACGTCACGATGGTGCACAAGGCCAACGTGCTTAAGCTGGGCGACGGCATGTTCCTGGAAATGTGCCGCCAGGTCGCCCAGGAGTTTCCGGAAGTGCGCGTGGACGACGTAATCGTCGACGCCATGATGGCGCACGTGGTGCGCGCGCCGCAGCGCTACGACGTCGTCGTCACCACCAACATGTTCGGCGACATTTTGTCCGACCTGACCGCCGAACTGTCGGGCAGCCTGGGCCTGGGCGGCTCGCTGAACGCCGGCCGCGACTACGCGATGGGCCAGGCCGCGCACGGCTCGGCGCCCGACATCGCCGGCCAGAACATCGCCAACCCGATCTCGCTGATCCTGTCGGGCGCGATGCTGCTGAACTGGCACGGCCAGAAGACCGGTAACGCTGCGTTCACGCAGGCCGCCGCCGCCATCGAGGCCACAATCGCCGACACCATCCTCGCGCAGGAATGCACACGCGACGTCGGCGGCAAGCTGGGCACGCGCGAAGCCGGCGCGGCCTTCGTCGCGCGCCTGCAGGCGGGCTGACCATGACGGCGCCGCAGCTACCCGCCGGCGCCTGCGACTGCCACGTCCACGTGGTGGCGCCGCAGGCCGACTACCCCATGCTGGCGGACCGGCACTATACGCCCGGCCCCGCGTCAGCGGATGCGCTGCGCGCTCACATGCAACGGCTGGGCCTCGCCCACGCCGTCATCGTGCAGCCCAGCATTTATGGCAGCGACAACCGCCTGCTCGTCGACAGCCTGTTGGCGCTGGACGGCGCGGCGCGCGGCGTAGCCGTGGCCGATGAAGACATCTTCGACGCGGATCTCACCCGCCTGCACGATGCCGGCGTGCGCGGCCTGCGCGTCAACCTGGAAAGCACCGGCGCCAGCGACGCCGCTGCCGTCAACCGCGCCCTGTCGGCGTGGGCGGGCCGTCTGGCGGGGCAAGGCTGGCACATCCAGGTGTACGCCTCGCTCGACGCCATCGCCAGCGCCGCCCCCGCGCTGGCGCGGCTGCCGGTGCCGGTGGTGCTGGATCACTTCGCGATGATTCCGGCGCAGGTTGCGCTGGACGATCCCCGTGTCCTGCAGGTGCTGGACCTGGTCGGCAGCGGCGCCGCCTACGTCAAGCTGTCGGCGTCCTACCGCATTAGCGCGGACCCTCATGACGGCGGCGAAGCCCAGCGCATAACCGCGCTGGCCCGCGCCTTTATCGATCGCAATCCGGAACGTGCACTGTGGGCCAGCGATTGGCCGCATACGAATCGCGAGCCGGGCAAACTTCCGACCGAGATCAGCGCGTATCGCGACGTCCCGGCCGTCCGCCTGCTGCACGAAATCGGATCCTGGCTGCCGGACGCAGCACTCCAGCGCCAGGTGCTGGCGGCCAATCCCGCGGCGCTGTATGGTTTCTAGTCCTTAGCGCAGCGGAGACCGCCGCATGAATCTTTCGCTACGCCACATGAAGGCCTTCACGGCCCTGGCGGCATTGCGCAGTTTCACGCGCGCGGCCGAGCACTGCTGCCTGACCCAGAGCGCGTTCAGCGCGTTGATCTCCAATCTGGAAAGCGACCTCGGCGTGAAGCTGTTTTCGCGCAGCACGCGCAACGTGGAAATGACCGCCGAGGGCGAAGCCTTTCAGAACATCGTCGCCCACCTGCTGCCCGAGACCGAGCGTGCCCTGGCCGAAATGCGCGACCACGTCGAGCGCCGCAAGGGCCGCGTCGCGCTCGCCGCGCTGCCGTCGATATCGTCGGGCATCCTGCCCGGTCTCATCGCCCGCTTCACCGCGGATTACCCCGGCATCAGCGTGCAGGTGCAGGACGTGGCCAGCACGGTATGCATCGACATGGTCCGCAACCGCCAGGTGGATTTCGCGCTGTGCGCGGCCGCCTATCCCAGCACCGACCTCGACATCGAGGTGCTTGCGCGCGACACGTTCCATTTCATCTGCCCCGCCAACCATCCGCTGGCGACGCGCCGCCGCCTGTCGGTGCAGGACGTGCTGGACTATCCGATCATCGGATTCGAAAGCAACAGCAGCATCCGCCAGCATCTGGATGCCGCCATCTATCCCCGGCAGTGGCTGCGCTCGCATCAGGTCAACAGCCTGTCGACTGCAGCCGGATTCATCGCGGCTGGCCTGGGCGTCACCATCGCCCCCACCTTGGCGCTCTTTCAGTTCCGGCTGGCCGGCTTGAAAGCCGTGCCGCTGACGCTGCCGATCAACGAGCGCGACATCTGTCTGGCGCGGCGCCGCGACGCCACCGATTCGCTGGCCGCGCAGGCATTCCTGGCGCTGCTGCGCGAACACCTGCAGCCCGCCGTACAGGCGCTGGCCCGCACGCTGGACTGACGCCTCCCCAACAAAAGCATGCCTGCGGGCGCGACGGCAGCTATGCCTCGCGCCCGCATTCGCGCGCCCATTACATGCCCGCGCGCATTTATCGATTTCCTCGATTTTCTTATCCAAATTATCCATTCATCGACTAAGACGGCCTGTCTATCATGGGTTCACAACAGCAGAACAATCCAAGGAGACAACATCATGAAGCGCCTTGCCCGTGTCCTCGTTGGCGGCTGCCTGTCCGCCGCCTTTGCCGCTGCCGCCCCCCTCGCCTTCGCCGAGAGCTATCCCGCCAAACCCGTGCGCCTGATGGTCGGCATGGCGCCCGGCGGCTCAAATGACACCGTGGCCCGCCTGGTCGCCGCGGAACTATCGAAGACCTGGCCGCAGCCGATGATCGTCGAGAACAAGCCGGGCGCGAACAGCACCATCGCCACGGGCGAACTGAAGCGCTCGCCCGCCGACGGCTACACGCTGATGCTGGTGATTTCCTCGCACGTCACCAACACGCTGCTGTATCCCAACCTCACCTATACGCTCAAGGACTTCGCGCCGGTCTCGCTGATCGCCGACACGCCGTTCGTGCTGGTGGCCAATCCCAAGTTCGAGCCCAACACCACCAAGGATCTGATCACGCTGGCCAAGAAGAAAGAACGCGGCATCGACTTCGGCACGCCGGGGCAGGGTTCCACGCAGCACATCTCGCTGGAGCTTCTGGACCAGATGGCCGGCATCCGCATGAACCACATCCCCTACAAGGGCGGCGCGCCCGCGCAGACCGACGTGATCGGCGGGATGATTCCGCTGATCTTCGCCACGCCCACGCAGAGCCTGCCCTTCATCAAGCAGAACAAGCTCAAGGCGCTGGCGGTGACCTCCAAGGAGCGCCTGCCGCAACTGCCCGACGTGCCCACGCTGGCCGAGTCCGGCGTGCCCGGCTACGAGGCCAACGTGTGGTTCGGCATCATCGCGCCCGCCGGCACGCCGCCGCAGGTCGTCGACTTCCTGCACAAGGAGATTTCGCGCGTGGTTCGCGAGCCCGGCATGCAGGCGCGCCTGGATGAAATGGGCCTGAAACCGCTGGATGAATCGCCCGCGCAGTTCCAGCAATTGATCGACAGCGAAAAAGTGAAATGGGCTGGCGTCATCAAGCAAAGCAACATCAAGTTCGACTGATCCCATCCAACCCGGAGCATCCCCGCATATGCCTACCATCGAATCCGTCTCTGTCTGCATTGCCCGCGTGCCGCTCGCGAATCCGGTCACGTTCTCCACACGCCAGGTCAAGGCGCGCGAATACTGCCTGGTGCGCGTGCGCGCCACCGACGGCCAGGAAGGCCTGGGCTACTGCTACGCCGTCAACAGCGCGGGACGCCTGTTGTCTGTAGCCGTGACGGACCTGCTGGCGCCCCGCCTGATCGGCCAGGAATCGTTGCGCGTCGAAGGCCTGTGGAACGAGCTATACCAGGAAGCGCTGCTGCTGGGCCGCGCCGGCGGCGTAATGCGCGCCCTGTCCGCCATCGACACGGCGCTGTGGGATTTGAACGCGCGCAGCGCCGGCGTGCCGCTCTACCAATACCTGGGCGCCACCGTGAAAGACCGCGTGCCCGCCTACGCCAGCGGCGGGTACTACCAGCCGGGCAAGACGCCGGACAAGCTGGCCGCAGAGATGGCGCAGCACGTCAAAGAGGGCTTTCGCGCCGTCAAGATTAAGGTCGGCCTGGAAAGCGTGGCCGGCGAGCGCAAGCGCATCGCCGCCGTGCGCGAGGCCATCGGCGACGACGTGCGCCTGATGCTGGACGCCAACAACGCCTGGCGCGACCTGCCCACCGCGCTGGAATACATGCGCGCGTTCGAGCCCTATCACCCCTTCTGGATCGAGGAGCCCTTCTCGCCCGACGACATCGACAACCACGTGCGGCTGGCGCGCGCCACGCCTGTCACCGTCGCCACCGGCGAAGTCGAGGCCGGCCGCTGGCGCTTCAAGGACCTGATCGCCAGCGGCGCCACCACCATCCTGCAGACCGACGCGACCGTGTGCGGCGGCATCACCGAATGGCGCCGCATCGCGGCCACGGCCGACAGCCACGGCATCACCGTGGCGCCGCACGCCTGGCACGACGTGCACATCCACCTGGCCGCCAGCGCGCCCAACGCGACCTACGTGGAATGGATGCCGGACGACCACATCGTCAACTTCCGCCGCCTGATCGACCGCCAACTGCAGGCCGAGGATGGCAACCTGCTGGTGCCTTCCGAGCCCGGCCTTGCCTTCCGGTTCGACGACGACGCCATCGCCGAGTACGGTGTGGTCTATCCCGGCGAACGCGACCGCTGGCAGGTCGTCCGTTGAACACGGCCGCCCCCGCGCTGGGCCTGCTGCTGTCGGCCAAGGTCGACCGCGCGCATGGCCCGCGCCTCGATGCCCTCGCGCAAGCTGCCGGCATGCGCCTGCAACGCCATCCGGTCGAAGACGCCGACCCCACGCGTATCGACGTGGCGTTCTTTTCACGTGATCTGTACGAAGGCAGTTCGCTGCGCAAGCCCGGCCCGCTGTCCGATGCCTTCTTTCGGGTGGCGGACGCCGCGCCGGGGCTGCGCTGGCTGCACGTGTGTTCGTCGGGGCAGGACCTGCCGCAGTATGCGCACACGTTGGCGCGCGGCGTTCCGGTCACCGCCTCCACCGGCGTCACCGCTGCCCCCATCGCGCAGACCGCCGTGGCCGCCATCCTGGCGCAGTCGCGCGGCTTCGACCGCTGGCTCGCGTCGCAGGCGCGGCGCGAATGGCAGCC
Organism: Achromobacter sp. ACM05; assembly: GCF_019218915.1. NCBI lineage: Bacteria > Pseudomonadati > Pseudomonadota > Betaproteobacteria > Burkholderiales > Alcaligenaceae > Achromobacter > Achromobacter sp. ACM05. Next base: position 1,504,365 of record NZ_JAHUWQ010000001.1, on the reverse strand, counting down.
GCTGACCGGCGACGCCCGGCCGCGAGATCTGTCGTCGATGCACGTGCTGGTGCTGGGCGCGGGCGCCATCGGGCAGGAGATCGGGCGCTTGTGCGCCGCGTTGGGCCTGCGCACAACGGCCGTGCGCAGGCATGCCGAGCCGCTGGCCGGCTTTGACGATGTCATCGGCATGGCGCAGCTGGACGACGCGTTGCCCCATTGCGACTGGCTCGTGCTGGCGCTTCCGTTGAATGCCGAGACGGCCGACATCATCGACGCGCGCCGGATTGCCCTGTTGCCGCGCGGCGCGCGCATCGTCAATGTCGCGCGCGGCGAGCTGGTGGATGAAATCGCGCTGACGGATGCGCTGGCAGCGGGACGCCTGGCGGGCGCTTACCTCGACACGTTTACGGAAGAACCGCTGCCGCAAGCGTCGCCGCTATGGTCGCTGCCGTCGGTGTGGATCAGCCCCCATAACAGCGCCGCGTCGCTCGGGCACGAGGACCGGGTTGTCGATTGCTTTGCGGATGAGTTCCAGCGCTGGCTGACGCGTCACGCGACGGCGTTGTCCACCACCAAAAGCTGACCTCGTCAGTCCGATTCCCTCTGCATCATCGTGCTAACGGCCGGCATCTCGTCAGCAGGCACGGATCCTTGTTGCACCACCACTCCTACGATTCTGTCGCCGCATTTCTCGGCTTCGGCCGAATGCGCTTAAATATCGCTTTAATTGGGGACTCGCTTCCCAAGGCCAGCAGCGCCAATGTGCGCCGCCACCGCGCCTCGTCGAAAGCCATATCCAGAATCCGGAGTCTCTGCCTTGTTCCGCAGATTTGAAAGCCAGCTCAATCCGTTCCCGTCCGAGAACGTCCCCCCGCCGCCCACGGGTTTCTTCGCCTTCCTGTGGTTCTGCACGCACGGTTCGCGCCGCTACATCGCCGCACTGGCGGTCCTGAGCGCGGCGGTCTCCATCTACGAAGCGTGGCTCTTCGCCTTTCTGGGACAGGTTGTCGACATGCTCACCGCCTGGAAAGCCGGCGAGGCCGCATCGGCGCACGAACGCCAAGTCCTGTGGGGCATCGCCATCGTGCTGTGCGTCAGCGTTGGCGTCGTCGCGCTACGCACACTGGTCCAGCATCAGGTCCTGGCCATCAACCTGCCGCTGCGCCTGCGCTGGGACTTTCACCGCATGATGCTGCGGCAAAGCCTGTCGTTCTTCTCGGATGAATTCGCCGGCCGCGTCACCACCAAGGTCATGCAGACCGCGCTTGCCGTGCGCGAAGTGCTGCTGACCTTCTGCGAAATCGTGCTCGGCATCGCTGTCTACTTCGTCACCATCGTCGCGCTGGCCGGGGGCTTCGACTGGCGTCTGATGCTGCCCTTCATCGGCTGGATGGCGCTCTACGGCCTGGCCATGATGTATTTCGTGCCGCGGCTGGGCAAGGTCGGCAAAGAGCAGGCGCATGCCCGCTCGTCCATGACCGGACGCGTCACCGATGCCTACACCAACATCACCACCGTCAAGCTCTTCTCGCACACCAATCGCGAGGCCCGCTTTGCGCGCGCCGCCATGGAGGACTTCAAGGAAACCGGCTACCGCCAGATGCGTCTGGTCAGCCAGTTTGAAATCGTGAACCAGGCGTTGGTGTCGGCGCTGATCCTGGCGGCCGGCGGCTACGCGCTGTGGCTGTGGCACGGCAACGAAGTCGGCACCGGCGCAGTGGCGGCCGTAACCGCCATGGCGCTGCGCGTGAACGGCATGTCGCACTGGATCATGTGGCAGATGACGTCGCTGTTCGAGAACATCGGCACCGTGCAGGACGGCATCGCCACCCTGACCCACGTCCCGAAGGTGCAGGACGCGCCCAACGCCGCCACCTTGCAAGTCACGCAAGGCGAAGTCCAGTTCGATGACGTCTATTTCAACTACAACAACGAGCGCCAGGTCCTCGACGGCCTGACCCTCACCGTGCGCCCCGGCGAAAAGATCGGCCTGGTCGGACGATCCGGCGCCGGCAAGTCCACGCTCATCAACCTGCTGCTGCGCTTCTACGACGTCGAACGGGGACACATCCGCATCGACGGCCAGGACATCTCGAAGGTCACGCAGGACAGCCTGCGCAGCGCCATCGGGATGGTCACGCAGGACACATCGCTCCTGCACCGCTCCATCTGCGACAACATCGCCTATGGCCGCCCCGACGCCAGCCGCGAAGAAATCCGCGCCGCCGCGGCCCGGGCACAGGCCGACGACTTCATCGAGCAGCTCAGCGACTCGCACGGCAACACCGGCTACGACACGCTCGTCGGCGAACGCGGCGTCAAGCTGTCGGGCGGCCAGCGCCAGCGCATCGCAATTGCCCGCGTCATGCTCAAGAACGCGCCCATCCTGCTGCTGGACGAAGCTACCAGCGCATTGGATTCGGAAGTGGAAGCCGCCATTCAGGAGAGCCTGGACGAAGTCATGCAGGGCAAAACCGTCATCGCCATCGCGCACCGCCTGTCCACCATCGCCGCGATGGACCGTCTCATCGTGATGGATCAAGGCCAGATCATCGAACAGGGCAGCCATGCGGAACTGCTGGCAATGAACGGCGTGTACGCGCGCCTGTGGCGGCATCAGAGCGGGGGTTTCCTGGCCGAAGAGCCGAGCCAGCCGGTTTGAGATGGTGGCCGGGCCCGCGCCCGGCCGCTTCATGGGTCCAGGAGTTCAGATGCTTGCCTACACAACCGGCGCAGTTGCGGCGGCCGCCTTGGCGGCCAGCGTCTACATCAGCGTCAAACGGCCTTTCCGGTTCAAGGACAACGGCTCCGGCCCGGATCACCGTCCTTCCGCAGCCGTCGCGGGCGGGCTGATGACCGTTGCCCTGCTGGGCTTTGTGCTGGCCTTCAGCCTTTGAATAAAAGGCCTCGGTGACAAGTTTGGTTGCACTTTATTAGGGACACAATAAAGACCCGATCGGATAATCCCCGCGCTATTCGAAAAGGATCTTTATTTTGAAGTTGAAAGCTGCACTCCTCATTTCCGCGCTGACCGCCGTCGTCGTTGCTCCCGCGAATGCCGCGTCTCCCCGTTCGGTCGATGCCCGCACGTTTGATGTCGCCGGCGTCAAGACGGGCATGGACTTCGACGAAGCCCTTGCTGCCACTGCCAAGAACTTCAATGTTGGCAAGAAGGACATCCGGATCGGCTACGCGACGAACAACCCCGTCACGAACACCAAGATGCCGATGAACTTCAGCTACGACAAAGATGGCGTCAGCTTCATCGTCCACTTCGAGCCGCGCGTGCCTGTCGACAAGCAACGGCCGCTGGCGGTGTCGCAGATCCGCTATGAACTGCCGTGGACGCCGGCCAACAAGGAAGCCATGGGCAAAGCCGTGCTGGAAAAATACGGCCGCCAGTCGAACTATCCCAACGACCTGAACATGGAATGGTGCACCAAACCCAGCACGAACCCCGGCATGGGCTGCTCGACGGACCTGACGCAGGCGGTATTGAAATACAGCGGCGTCAGCATCCAGATGCATGACCCGGCATGGATGAATGCGCGGATCGAGTATGTGCAGCGCAGCCAGTCCAGAAAGCCCAGCTTCTAACGCGTATCAGTAATTCTGAACGGGGCGCGCTTCGTGTTGACGGGGTGCGCCTTTCCCTGCATGACATCTTCGATGAGGGCTTGGGTGGACCAGCACCTGCCCTTCATCCTTTGAGCCGCGCGGGCAGATTCGCCACGAGCCAATCAATGAACACTCGCAGCCGATGCGTCACATGGCGGTTATGCGGGTACACCACATGAAACGGATAGGGCTGGGGCCGCCACGGTTTCAGAATCTCGACGAGCGCGCCGCTCTGCAACGCGGGGCCCGCCGCATAGGTGAAGGTCTGGACAATCCCCAGGCCCGCCAGCGCCGCCGCCAGATGCGCGTTGCTTTCGTTGACGCCGACGCGATGCTCGACCTTGACCTCCGACTTTTCCCCATCGCGCTCAAAACGGAACGGAAAGGCGCGGCCGTTCTGCGGCGACAGGTAGCTGACCAGCTTGTGGCCGTTCTTCAACTCATCCGGATAGGCAGGCGTGCCGAACTGCTTGAGGTATCCCGGTGTGGCGCAGGTGATCAGATCGGCGGTACCGATCTGCCGCGCCACCAGCGAAGAATCATCGAGCGGTCCGCCGCGGATCACGCAGTCGACGTTGTCGCTGATCAGATTGACGGGGCGGTCTGACACCCCGAAGTCGATCCGGATGTCAGGATAGCGCGTCAGAAAATCCGAGATCGCGGGGATCAGCACGTCGCTCGCGGTGGAGCCGCCCACGTCGATGCGCAGGTGTCCTTTCGGCTTGCCTTGCACAGCATTGAACGACCCGTCGATGTCTTCCAGGTCGCGTACGATGCGCAACGCTTTCTCGTAGTACTCGCGCCCTTCCGGCGTGACCGTGACGCGCCGCGTCGTTCGCTGCAGCAGGCGCACGCCCAGGTGCGCCTCCAGGTCCTGCACGATCTTGCTCAGCGTGGCATTGGGCATATCCAGCGAATCCGCCGCCCGCGTGAAACTGCCCGCCTCCACCACGCGCGCAAACCCGCGAATCGCGGTCAATTGATCCATGCCGAAGACTCCTTGAGATGAAGCGATTATCCACAAACACGCATAGTCGTTTCAATCTTTCCGAAGTTGTCCATTATTTCGGTGATCGGTTGGCAAGCTTCGTCAATGGCATCGCGCTGTTTGTCGATGGCGGGATGGCGCAGGTGTGAGCGCCTCCCGCGCCGGCTCCCTCCAATCAGGCCACCTTGCGAATCACCGCCCTGTCGTCCGCCCTGATGGCCTATGCTGATCGTTCCGGCCCGATGGGCCACCTTTCTGAAGGAGCGTTGCATGTTGGACCACATCACGATCCATGTGAGCAACTTCGAGCGCAGCCGCGCGTTTTACCTGAGCGCGCTGGCGGCGCTGGGTTATGTGGCACGCAAGACGTTCGAGACCGACATGGGCTTCGGCGTCGGAGAACCGGACAACGAGAACAACCCCGGTGGCGAATTCTGGATACATGAGGGCACGCCCTGCGCGCCACGCGTGCATGTGGCCTTCCGCGCCCGCAGCCGCGAAGCGGTCGACGCGTTCCATCGCGCCGCCTTGGCAGCCGGCGGCCGCGACAACGGCCCGCCAGGCTTGCGCACGCATTACCACCCCCACTACTACGGCGCCTTCATCCTGGACCCCGACGGCTACAACATCGAGGCCGTTTATCACCGCGTCGCTTGACGGCAAGGCGCGCTCAGGAATGCCCCTCGCAGGTCGACCCGGACATCCTCGGGCAATGCGTTGAATCGATGCGGGGAATGAATGCCGACGCCGCAGAATCAAGTGATCAGCGTCGCATGAAGGGAACTTGCCGGGATTGATGGAGCGGGTGAAGGGAATCGAACCCTCGTATGAAGCTTGGGAAGCTGCCGTTCTACCATTGAACTACACCCGCTCGGGTGTCGTGCCGCAGCCGTGGGCCGGGCAGAGCCGCGATTATAGCGCGGGTTTTTTCGGTCGGGGCGGGTCGAAAAAGCCCGCCCCTTCGACCAAAGAATCGCCGATATCAATTCGCCGTGATGTTCGCGGCCTTGACCACCTTGCCCCAGCGGTCCAGTTCGGTCTGCGTGTAGGCGCCCAGTTCCTTCGGGCCCATGAAGATCGCCTCGGCGCCCTGCTCGGCCGCCTTCTTGCGGAACTCGTCGGTCTTCATGATTTTCTGGATCTCGCCCGCGATCTTGTCGACGACCGGCGCGGGCGTGTCCTTGGGTGCGTACATGGCGAACCACGACGACACGATCAGGTCGGGGTAGCCGGCTTCGGCGGCCGTGGGCACGTCGGGCAGCGACGGCAAGCGGGCATTGCCCGTGACCGCCAGCGCGCGCAGCTTGCCTGCGGCGATCTGGCCCAGCAGCGGCGGCGGCGTGGTGATCGTCATATCGACAGCGCCGCCCAGCAAGTCATTCAGCGCGGGGCCGGTGCCCTTGTACGGGATGTGCGTGATCTGCGTGCCGGCCATCTGGTTGAGCAGTTCCGTGGCGACCTGCTGCAGCGAACCGTTGCCCGAGGACGCGTAGTTCAGCTTGCCCGGGTTGGCCTTGGCGTACGCGACCAGTTCCTTCAGGGACTTGATGGGCAGATCGGGGCGCACGACCACGACTTGCGGCGCGGACAGCACGTTGGCAACCGGGGCGAAGTCCTTGATGGGATCCCAGCCGGCGGCGGGCGTCACGTGTGGCGTGATGACCTGAAAGCCCGAGTACTGCAGCAGCAGCGTGTAGCCGTCCGGCTTGGCGCGCGCCACGGCCTGCGCAGCGATGCCGCCGGAGGCGCCGGGCTTGTTCTCGACGACGACGCTCTGGCCCAGCGCCGCACCCAAGGGCTGCGCGATCAGGCGGGCGGCGATGTCGGTGGTGCCGCCGGGTGCAGCGGACACGATCAGCGTGACGGGGCGGTTCGGAAAATCGGCCTGTGCGCTGGCGGCGCCGGCGGCGGTGATCAGGGCGAAGGCGGCGCTGACGCGCAGTGCGGTGGGCAGGCGGAAAGAGGCCATGCGTTGTCTCCTGGGTATTGTTTTATCTGTGGGTGGTTCGGGTACGGCAGGTACAGCTTGGAAAAGACAGATCAATCAGGCGTCGGCCGGAAACCGTTCGGCCAGCCACGCGGGCGGCGCATGCAGGGCCAGCCTCGGCCCCGCCTGCAGCAATGCGTTGGACAGATCGCGCTGGACCAGGCCGGGCAGACTTCGCACGATGGCCAGCAGCGGCTCCAGCGACACGCCGGTCTCCACGTCCATGCAAGCAAACATGTGGACCAGCTCTTCGGTGTTGACGTTGCCGCTGGCGCCCGGCGCGTAAGGACATCCGCCCAGGCCGCCCGCTGCGGCGTCAAAGCGGGTGATGCCGGTCTGCCAGGCCGCGATGGCGTTGGCCAACGCCATGCCGCGCGTGTTGTGCATGTGTACGGTCAGCGCGGTGGACGGCAGGCGCGCCGCCACCTGTTCGCACAGGGCGGCCACTTGCGTCGGAAACGCCATGCCCGTCGTGTCGCACAGCGTGATGCCGGCCGCACCCGCGTCGACCAGACGCGCGGCCAGGTCCAGCACCGTGTCCGCGGGCACGTCGCCGTCGAACGGACAGCCGAACGCGGTCGACAACGACACGTTGCACGGCGCGCCGGCCTTTGCCGCGGCGGCCAGAACCTGCGACAGCTCGGCAAACGACTGGTCGCGCGTCATGCGCAGGTTGGCGCGGTTGTGCGTCTCGCTGCACGACATGACGAGGTTCATCTCGTCGGTGCCGGCCTCCAGCGCGCGTTCCAACCCGCGTACGTTAGGAACCAGCGCGGTATAGATCACGCCGGGACGGCGGCGGATGCGGCGCATGACGTCGACTGCGTCGGCCAGCGCGGGAATGGCTTTGGGGGACGTGAAGCTTGTGACTTCGATGCGGGCAAAGCCGCAGTCGGACAGCGCGTCCACGAAGGCGACCTTGTCGTCCGTGGGCACCAGGGTTTTCTCGATCTGCAGGCCGTCGCGCGGCCCGACCTCGTTGATCTCGATGCGAGCGGGTCCGTGGTTCATGCAATCACTCCCTTGGCGCGCAACGCGGCACGCTGTTCTTCGGTCAGGCCCGCCGACGCCAGCACCGTATCGGTGTGTTCGCCCAGGGTCGGCGCGCGTTCGCGCACTGCGCCCGGATTGGACGACAGGTACGGGAAGACGGCGGGCATTTCCACCTGCACGCCCGCCGCGGATTCCATTGAGGTGATGGCGTTGCGGGCGCGGTAGTGCGGATCCTTGGCAATGTCGGCAACGGAATAGATGCGGCCGGCCGGCACGCCGGCTTCCAGCATCGCGGCCAGCACGTCGTCGATCCGCCGTTCCTGCGTCCACGCGCCGATGGCGGCGTCGATCTCTTCCACGCGGCGCGCGCGGCCGTCGTTGTGCGCCAGCGCCGGATCCTGTCCCAGGTCGTCGCGGCCGATGCGGGCCATCAGCCGGGTGTAGATGGCGTCGCCGTTGCCCGCGATGAGCACGTAGCCGTCCAGGCACGGGTAGGCGTTGGACGGCGCGATGCCGGGCAGCGACGCGCCGGCGGGCTCACGCACCGCGCCGAACACCGAATACTCGGGCAGCAGGCTCTCGCTCAGGTTGAACAGGCTTTCGTACAGCGCGGTGTCGATCACCTGCCCCACCCCGCCGCGCGCATCGCGCTGATACAGCGCCAGCATCACGCCTAGCGCGCCATGCAGGCCGGCGATGGTGTCGCCCAGCGACAGGCCGGCGCGCACCGGCGCGCGGCCCGGCTCACCGTTCAGGTAGCGCAGGCCCGCCATGGCTTCGCCGATCGCGGCAAAGCCGGGTTCGCGCGCCTTGGGACCGGTCTGGCCGTAGCCCGAGATGCGCAACATGATCAGGCGGGGATTCAGTTCGTGCAGGGCTTCCCACGACAAGCCCCATTTTTCCAGCGTGCCGGGGCGGAAATTCTCGATCAGCACGTCGGCCTCGCGCGCGAGCATGCGCACGATGTCCTGGCCTTCCTGCTGGCGCAGGTCCACGCAGACCGACTGCTTGTTGCGCGATTGTGCCTCCCACCACACCGAGGTGCCCTCGTGCAGCAGACGCCATTTGCGCAGCGGATCGCCCTGGCCCGGCGGCTCGATCTTGATGACCTGCGCGCCAAAGTCCGCCAGCGTCTTGGCCGCAAAAGGCCCCGCAATGAGTTGTCCCAGTTCCAGCACACGAATGCCGGCAAGAATCTGCCCTGCCATATCGCCTCCCAGGCGCGTCTTACGGTAGTGATGGACGGCAGTGTGCGCGCAAAGCGCCGGGGAGCGGAATGGACAATCGGGGAAAGGGGCATTCCCGGAACGAGAAACCCCGGGCTAACCCTCAGCCCTCGCCGCGCAGGTGGGCCAGCAGCAGCCGCGCGGCCACGGTCAGGGTGTCGGCGTCGCGCACGCCCAAAAGCAGCCAGCGGCGCGCCCACTCGTCGGTTAGTGGAATCAGCCGGATCGGCATGGACCGCGCGTGCGGCTCGGCGGCGATGCGCGGCAGGATGCCCACGCCACGCGTGGCCGCGACCATGCGGCAGATGGCGTCAAAACTGCGCACCTGGATGCGCAGCCGCATCGCCCGGCCCATGCGGCCGCTTTCTTCCGACAGCCGGGTCGCCAGCGACGTCGCGGGCGGCAGGCCGACGTAGTCGTAGGCCAGCGTGTCCGCAAAGGCGACCTGCGGCTCCGCGGCCAACGGATGGCGCTGCGGCACGATCAGCACCAGCTCGTCCAGACGATAGGGAAAGGTGGCAAGACCGTCTGCCAGCGTGCGGTCGGCAAAGACGCCGATGTCCGCGCGGTTCTCCAGCACGGCGGTGACGATGTCGCTGCTGTTCTGCTCTTCCAGGTCGATGCGCACGGCAGGATGCTCGTCCATGAAGGCGGCCAGATCCTCCGGCAGGAACTGGGTCAGCGACGAGGTGTTGGCGGCAATGCGCACCTGGCCTCGCACGCCCTGCGCAAAGTCGGACAGTGCGCCGGCCATCTGCTCGACTTCCTGCAGCACCCGCAGCGCGTGCACCAGGCACGCCTGTCCGGCGTCGGTCAGCTCCACGCCGGCGGCATTGCGAAACAGCAGGGGCGACCCCAGCGCGGCTTCCAGGTCGGAAATCCGCTTGCTGGCCGCGCCTACCGCCAGGTGCGACTGGCGCGCGCCGGCCGAGATGCTTCCCTGGCGCGCAACAGAAACAAACAGGGCAAGCGTGACGAGGTCGATCCGGGCAAAGTTCATGACAAAGGACTACGGCGCAGGGAAACCGGGCTGAAACTATAGCCGCAGGCGTCCGGAATAAATGTGTCCCTGTTTTAGTCCCTATGACCGGCTCCGCGCGGGCAGACCTGCCACTACAATCCCGCCTATGAATACGAACAACCCCGCGAACAACGCCACGAACACCCCTGCGGACACCCCCGCAGACGCGCCCGCCAAGCCGGGCGTGAGTCCTTCCGCCTCGCCCGCCGCCGACGCCGCGCCCGCCCCCGTTTCCCCGGAAACCCAGGCCGCGCTGGCCAGCGCCGCGTATGCGCCTAACAGCCCGGGCGCCGCGCACATCCGCAGCTTCGTCCATCGCCGCGGCCACATCACGCAGGGCCAGCTGGCGGCGCTGGAGCGCCTGATGGGCCAATGGTCCATCCCCTACGCTCCCCGCCGCCTGGATCCGGCCGCCGCCTTCGGACGGCAGGCCCCGACGGTGCTGGAGATCGGCTTCGGCATGGGTGAAACCACCGAAAAGATCGCGCTGGCCCGGCCTGGCGACAACTTCCTGGGCGTGGAAGTGTTCAACGCCGGCGTCGGATCCCTGCTGCGCCGCATCGAAGACTCCAGCATCCAGAACCTGCGCATCATCCAGCACGACGCCGTTGAAGTGGTGCGCGACATGATCGCCCCCGACTCCCTGGCCGGCGTGCACATCTACTTTCCGGATCCGTGGCCCAAGAAGCGCCATCACAAGCGCCGCCTGATCCAGCCCACGTTCATCTCGCTGCTGGCCAGCCGCATCGCGCCCGGCGGCTACATCCACTGCGCCACCGACTGGGAAGACTACGCGGTGCAGATGCTGGAAGTGCTGAGCGGCGAACCGCTCCTGAAGAACACCGTCGACGGCTACGCGCCGCGACCCGACTACCGCCCCCTCACCAAATTCGAGACACGCGGCCTGCGCCTGGGCCACGGTGTCTGGGACCTGATCTTCAAGCGAGCCGCCTGATGCTCTATCCGCCGATCGAACCCTACCGCCAAGGCATGCTGGATACCGGAGACGGTCACCAGATCTATTGGGAAATGTGCGGCAACCCCAACGGCAAGCCCGCCGTCTTCCTGCATGGCGGGCCCGGCAGCGGCTGCTCGCCCGTGCACCGGCAGTTGTTCGATCCGCAACGCTACAACGTGCTGCTCTTTGATCAGCGCGGCTGCGGTCGATCGCATCCGCACGCCAGCCTGGACAACAACACCACGTGGCATCTGGTCGCCGACATCGAGCGACTGCGCACCGAAGTCATGGGCGCTGAGAAGTGGCTGGTGTTTGGCGGATCCTGGGGGTCGACGCTGGCGCTGGCCTATTCCGAGACGCACCCGGCGCACACCAGCGAACTGGTGCTGCGCGGCATCTTCGGCCTGCGGCGCGCCGAGATCCAATGGTTCTACCAGGAAGGCGCATCGTGGCTGTTTCCGGACCGCTGGGAAGAATACCTGGCGCCGATCCCCGAGGCCGAACGCGGCGACCTGGTCACCGCGTACCACAAGCGCCTGACGGGCAACGACCCCGCCGAGCAACTGCGCGCCGCCAAGGCCTGGAGCAAATGGGAAGACAGCACCATCACGCTGCTGCCCAGCCCGCGCCATCAGCAAAGCCACGCTGCGGACCGCGCGGCGCTGGCCTTTGCGCGCATTGAGAACCACTATTTCTTCAACGCCGGCTTCATGGAAGAAGGCCAGTTGATCCGCGACGCGCAGAAGCTGCGCGGCATCCCCGGCACCATCGTGCAGGGGCGCTACGACGTCTGCACGCCCGCGCGTACCGCGTGGGACCTGCACCGCGCATGGCCTGAAGCGCAGTTTCACCTGGTGCCCGATGCCGGCCACGCCTTCGACGAACCCGGCACGCTGGCGCGCCTGATCGCCGCCACCGACGCCTACGCCAAACAGTGAGGAGCCCTGACATGCACATCACCCTGAACGGAGACGCCCGCGAGTTCCCGCTGGACACCACGGTCAACGAATTGCTCGAAACGCTGGGCTATGCGGGCAAGCGCGTGGCCGTCGAACGCAACGGCGAAATCGTGCCCAAGAGCCAGCACGCGCAGACGGCGCTGTCGGACGGCGACCAGATCGAGATCGTGGTCGCGGTGGGCGGCGGCTGAACTACGGTCACCGCAGCGCTCCGGCGCCGCATCGCGACACCCCCTTTAAGGCCGCTGACACCCAGCGGCCTTTTTGCATGCCGCCCCACGCACGAGGGGGCTTACGCCCCCGGATACCAACGTCCCGCCAAGATGCCAGCATTGTTGCGTAGTCTGGCAAGAGGCTAGCAACCTGTTACACCACAACCCCTCGTCGTAGGGCAAATGTGCGAGTCATAATCGTTTCTATCGCGCCGCCTTCAACCGGACAGGCGCCTTCGAGAGCACAGGTTTTCTCACCGCAATATCGATAAAGGAAACGCTATGGGTCTGCTCAATTTCATCAAGGACGTTGGAGAAAAACTCTTCGGCGCCAGCGAGGCCAAGGCCGCGACGGCAGAGGAATTGAAGAAAGAGCTGGATAAGCACGGCCTGAACGCGGATGGCCTGCAAATCACGGTGGACGGCGACAAGGTCACGGTCGCGGGCCAGGCGTTGAGCACGGAAGACGCCGAGAAGATTTCGCTGGCGCTGGGCAACACCGTCGGCGTGGCCGCAGTGGACAATCAGCTGCAGGTCAAGCAGGCCGCGCCCGAAGCCAAGATGTACACCGTGCAAAAGGGCGACAACCTGTGGAAGATCGCCGAAGCGCAATACGGCAAGGGCCAGGGCGCCAAGAACACCCTGATCTTCGAAGCCAACAAGCCCATGCTCACCAGCCCCGACAAGATCTACCCGGGCCAAGTGCTGCGCATCCCGCCGCTGTCGTAAGCGGCACCGAATTCAAACAAACCGGAGGACACCCATGCGTTCTCCGGCTTGTGTCGCGGCGCGGCGCCCCCTGCCTGCCGCGATTGCTTGGCCAGACGCAATGTCTGGCCATTTTTTTGACTGCGGACTTACAGTCCTGCGCTAGAAAAGCCGCCCGGAGGCGGGGCAGCCCCCTCGGGGGGCAGCAAGCGAGCGAAGCGAGTGCGGCGTGGGGGCCCTATTTCATTCCGAAGCGGCCCAGCCCCTTCATGCCACCCATGGCGCGCATCATCTTGGCCATGCCGCCCTTTTTCATCTGCTTCATCATGCCCTGCATCTGCTCAAACTGAGCCAGCAGACGATTGACCTCCTGAACCGGCACGCCGGAACCGGCGGCGATGCGGCGCTTGCGCGAGGCCTTGATCAGTTCGGGCTTGGCGCGTTCAGCGGCCGTCATCGAATTCAGGATGCCTTCCGTGCGGCGCAGCTGCTTTTCTGCCTGGCCGCCCTGCAACTGGCCTGCGGCCTGCTGAAATTGAGCCGGCAGTTTTTCCAGCAGCGAGCCCATGTCGCCCAGCTTCTTGACCTGACCGAGCTGATCGCGGAAGTCGTTCAGGTCGAACTTGTTGCCCGACTTGATCTTGGACGCAAGCTTCTGCGCTTCGGCGATGTCGATGTTCTTTTGCGCCTGCTCCACGAGCGAGACGATGTCGCCCATGCCCAGCACGCGCTGCGCCATGCGGTCGGGGTAGAACGGCTCGAGACCATCCAGCTTTTCCGACACGCCGACAAACTTGAGCGGCTTGCCGGTGACGTGGCGCACCGACAGGGCCGCGCCGCCGCGGGCGTCGCCGTCCAGCTTGGTCAGGACGACGCCGGTCAGGGGCAGCGCGTCGGCAAAGGCGCGCGCGGTGTTGACCGCATCCTGGCCCTGCATCGCGTCCACCACGAACAGCGTTTCCACCGGCTTGACCAGGTCATGCAGCGCGCGGATCTCGCGCATCATGGCCTCGTCGATGCCCAGGCGGCCGGCCGTGTCCAGGATCAGCACGTCGTAATGATGGCGGCGGGCGTGATCAACCGCGCCGCGCGCGATGTCTTCGGGCTTCTGGCTGGGATCGGACGGCAGGAAATCCACACCGACCTGCGCGGCCACGCTCTTCAACTGGTCGATAGCGGCCGGACGGTACACGTCGGCGGACACCACCAGCACCTTTTTCTTGCCGGTCTTGCGGCCGTGCTGCGTGTGCTGCCCTTCGCTGAGCCAGCGCGCCAGCTTGCCGGTGGTGGTGGTCTTGCCGGCGCCCTGCAGGCCCGCCATCAGGATCACGGCGGGCGGCTGGACGGCCAGCGACAGTTCATTGGCGTCGGCGCCCAGGTCGCCGCCCATGAGGGCAGTCAGTTCCTTGTTGACGACGCCGACGAGCGCCTGGCCCGGGCTGAGGCTGCCGGCGACTTCTTCGCCCAGCGCCTTTTCCTTCACCCGCGCGACAAAGTCGCGAACGACCGGCAGTGCGACGTCGGCTTCCAGCAGCGCCATGCGCACTTCGCGCAGCATCTCCTGCGTGTTGGCCTCGGTCAGGCGGGCTTCCCCGCGCAGCGTCTTGACGACGCGCGACAGGCGTTGAGTTAGGTTATCGAGCATGAGAGGCGTTTCCGCTTAAACTAGTTGATTGAACGGTGGCCGCAGGCGCGGATTCTGCGCTTTCGGGTGACGCGCACCCCAAGGCCCCATCCAGACAACGGTTTCTATGTCACTCGGCATTGTATTTCACACAGCGGCTGCCTTGGCGTACGCGGTGCTAGGGGGGTCGCTTTGGATCCGCCTGGCCGGCGCCGGGGAAGTGGAACAGACCGGCAGAATCGCCCGTCTGTGCCTGCTGGGCGCCCTGGTTCTCCATGGAATCGGGCTGCAACAATCGATGCTGGGATCCCAGCATCTTTTCATTGGATGGGCGCTGGCCCTGTCCGCCGCCATCTGGCTGGGCATGGTGGTGTTCTGGCTGGAAAGCCTGCTGGTACGCATCGACGGCCTGCAATTGCTGCTGCTGCCCTCCGCCGCCATCGCCAGCGGCCTTGCCGCCATCTTCCCGCAGGGGCAGTTCGTGCCCCATGCCGACGATCCCTGGCTGCGCGTGCACCTCTTGATCGCCCTGGCGGCCTACGGTCTGATCACCATCGCCGCCTTGCACGCCATGATGATGGCCCTGCTGGACCGCCACCTGCACCGTCCCCTGGACGCCCCCGCCGAACGCAGCATCATCGGGCGCGTGCTCGATTCGCAGCCGCCGCTGCTGGTGCAGGAGCAGCTGCTTTTCCGCATCATCTGGATCGGCTTTGTCGTGCTGACGCTGGCGGTGGGCTCGGGCTCCGTCGCCTCCCTGAAGCTGACCGGCAAGATCCTGCCGTTCGACCACAAGACCGTCTTCACCCTGCTGTCCTGGCTGACCTTCGGCGTGCTGCTGGCCGGCCGGCATATCTGGGGCTGGCGCGGCCGCGTCGCGCTGCGCTGGACCCTGACGGGTTTTGGTTTTTTGATTCTGGCCTACACCGGCAGCCGGTTCGTGCTGGAAATGATTCTGCATCGAGGCTGACGTGGGCAAGTTGCTGTTCTGGATCGTTCTGATCATCCTGGTTCTGTTTGTCGCCCGCATTGCCGGCCGCATGGCCGCGCAGCGCCAGGCCGACGCGCAAGGCGGCCAGAAGAAAAAGGCGCAGGGCGCGCAGCCCCCGCCCGCCATCGAATCCATGGTGCGCTGCGCCCATTGCGGCATCCATCTGCCCCGCTCCGAGGCCCTGCTGCAGGAAGGCCAGACCTGGTGCAGCCCCGACCACGCCCGCCTGGGTCCGGCCAAACGCTGACCGTCTCTCTCTATGCCTTTGTTCCTGGATCGACATGGCTGGCTGGCGCCGGCGCCGGGCATTAGCCTGATGCGGTCGCCCAACTGCGACGCGCGCCCCGCGGGCGAGCAGGTCTCGCTTCTGGTCGTGCACAACATCAGCCTGCCGCCAGGCCAATTTGGCGGACCTGAGGTCGCAGGCCTCTTCCTGAATACGCTCGATTACCGCTCGCATCCCTGGCTGGAACGCCTGCGCGGCCTGCGCGTGTCGGCGCACTTCTTCATCCGCCGCGACGGCCGCATCGTGCAATTCGTCTCGACGGACCGGCGTGCCTGGCACGCTGGCGTGTCGCGCTTTGCCGGCCGCGAGCGTTGCAACGATTTTTCCATCGGCATTGAACTGGAAGGCACGGACACGCTGCCCTACACTGGCGAGCAGTACGCGTCGCTGCGCCGGCTGACCCACACCCTGCGCGCGCGCTATCCCCTGGTTGCCGCCCAGGGACACGAACATATCGCCCCGGGGCGCAAGACCGATCCCGGGTCGGCATTCGACTGGACGCGCTTCGGGCGCGACAGCGGCTTTGCGCGGCGGCACCTGCCGCCGGCCTGACCCTTAGAAGGATTGGCTATGTTGAAGATCTGGGGACGCCTGACCTCCGTCAACGTTCAGAAAGTGATGCTGGCCGTACGCGAGCTGGCCCTGCCGCACACCTTTGTCCAGGCCGGCGGCCCGTTCGGGGTGGTCGACACCGCCGATTACGCGGCCAAGCTCAATCCCAACCGCCTCGTCCCCGTCATCGACGACGGCGGCTTCATCTTGTGGGAATCCAACGCCATCGTCCGCTACCTGGCGGCGCGCTACGGCGTGGGCACGCTGTGGCCCGAGGACGTCTGCCTGCGCGCCGATGCGGACCGCTGGATGGACTGGCAGGCGACCGAATGGCAGCCGGCCATGGGGCCGGCCTTTCTGGGCCTGATCCGCACCCCGGAAGACAAGCGTGACAAGGCCGCCATCGAAAATTCGATCAAACGCTCCAACGCCCGTGCGCTGATCCTTGACCAGGCCCTGCAAGGCCGCGAGTTCATCGCCGGGCGTCACCTCACCATGGGCGACATCGCGCTTGTCGCCGCCGCGCACCGCTGGCTGGCCCTGCCCATCGAGCGGCCCGACACGCCCGCCCTGTCCGCGTGGTATCGGCGCGTCATGATGCGCCCCGCTCCGCAAGGCGTCCTGACCCTGCCGCTGGAGTAACCGGACGGGGGCCGTCACGCCCCGCCACAACCGGGACAAATTGCAACATTCCTTCTGCGCGATTCGTGCAATTATTTGAAGCCTCTGAGGCGCCTTGGCCCTTGCCTTGAGCGCCTCGTTTCAATCCCCCGTCCTGCCGGGGGACGGCCGCCGCCAAGGCGTCGCAAGAAGAGGAGATGCACTTGACCCACGAGCCGCCAGATTCCGCGAGCCAAGCTGCCCTGGACCAAGAACAGCGGCAGCTTCTGCTCCTTGTCGCTTCGGGGGCCCCAACGGGGTCATGCCTGGAAGCGCTTACCGAAGCCGTCTGCCGCCTGGCGCCCGGCAGCCGGGCATGCGTCCTGTTGACCGGCTCCGATCGCGTCACCGTCGGCGACGCCTATTCCACCCATCTCCCCGCCTCGATCGCCTGCCCCCTGCGCGGCCTGCCGATCCACGATGCGCTCTTTGCGACGGATGATCCGGCAATCCGGCGGGGCAATCCCGTCGAGAGCGAAGACATCGAGCAGTCGACGACGTGGGCCGAGTCCTGGCGCACCATCTGCCGCGACAACGGCATCCACGCCTGCCACGCGCGCGCCGCGATGGCGCCCGACGGCACGCCGGTCGGCTGGTTTTTGCTCTGCCTGCCGCAGGTGCGTCATTGCACGCCGTGGGAACAGCGCGTCGCCGAGTTCGGTGCGCTGGCAACCAGCATCGTCGTGGAACGCGACCGCGCCGCGGCAGATCTGCGCAACGAGGTCAACGCGCTATCCCGGTTGCAGGCACTGAGCGCCGAACTGGTCGGCCCCGGCGAATTCGAACCGCTGCTCAAGAAGATCCTGGCCGCCGCCGCCGACATTTCCGGAACGGAAAAAGGCAACATCCAGATCTACGATCCGGCAAAGAACACACTGCGCATCGCCGTGCACCAGGGCCTGAGCGCGCGCCTGGTCGAACACTTCGCCGAAGACGGCTGGGTCGCAAGCTGCGCCGAAGCCGCCCAGCACCTGGAACGGCTGGTCGTGCCCGATGTCGAGCAACTGACGGATCTGCAAGGCACGCTGGGGCTCGAGATCGTCATGGAAGACAACATCCGGTCGATCCAATGCACGCCGCTGCTCAGCCGCAGCGGCCAGCTGCTGGGCATGCTCAACAACCATTACCGCTGGCCCGGCGGCCCCACACCCGAAGCCTTGCGCTACATCGACCTGCTGGCGCGGCAGGCCGCCGAACTGCTGGAACGCCATATCGCGGAGTCCGAACTGGCGCGCGAACGGCGGCACAAGGATGAGTTCCTGGCCGTGCTGGCCCACGAGCTGCGCAATCCGCTGGCCGCGCTGCGCAACATGCTGGAAGTGCTGAAGCGCGCCGAACGCGACCCCGGCATGACGGCGCGCGCCCGCGAAGTGATGGACCGCCAGTTGCGCCAGCTGGTCCGGCTGGTCGACGACCTGCTCGACGTCAACCGCATCAATCGCGGCAAGCTGGAACTTCGGCTGACCGCCCTCACGCTCGACTCCGTTCTGCAGCATGCCGTCGAGTCGTGCAAGCCGGCTTTGGAACAGCACGGCCACCGGCTGAGACTGGTGCAGCCCGACGCGCAGATCATGCTGCACGGCGACGCCGAACGCCTGACACAGGTCTTCGGCAACCTCCTGTCCAACGCGGCCAAATACACGCCACCCGGCGGTGACATCGAACTCTTCGTCGAGCCCGGCAAGGACAGCGTCGACATCACGGTCCGCGACAACGGGTCGGGCATTCCGCCGGATCAGCTCGACCGTATCTTCGAGATGTTCACGCAGGTCGACCGAACGCTGGAACGCGCGCAGGGCGGACTGGGCATCGGCCTGATGCTCGTCAAACGCCTGGTCGAGATGCACGGCGGCACGGTGCGCGCGCACAGCGACGGTCAAGGCGAAGGCAGCGCATTCGTCGTGCGGCTGCCGGTCACCGACATTCAGGAGGTGGCGCCGCAACTCCCTGCCGGCGCGCTGTCGCCGGTGGCAAGCAAGGTGCTCGTTGTCGATGACAACCGCGATGCGGTCGAGTCCCTGGTTGCGGTGCTCGCCATTGAAGGCCACGACGTCACCGCTGCGTACGATGGCGAAGAAGCGATCACCGTGGGCGAGCAGGTCAGGCCGCAAGTGATCCTCATGGACATCGGCATGCCCGGCATGAACGGCCACGAGGCCTGCCGCCACATCCGCACCCTGGACTGGGGCCAGCGCGCAACGATTCTCGCGCTTAGCGGTTGGGGGCAGGAAGAAGACCGCCGAGCATCGATGGAAGCCGGCTTCGACGCGCATCTGGTCAAGCCGGTGGATATGGACGTGTTGCTGGAGATGCTGTCGACCATCGAGCACCGCGGCAGCGCAAAGTAGCGGTGAGCGAGGGGCCGCTCGTCCGCGCCGAACACGCATCATGCAATGCCACGTTGCAGATCCGGGCCGACATCATCGCGCCCGGCTGTTTCCCCGCGTTTTCAGCGCCCTTGCCGACAAATATAAGAACGGTTCGATACCCAGAAATTGGCCGGTATGACGAAATGGAAGCGCATGCCATGCGAGTCCATTGCAATTCTCCGATTGCGGCGGACGCTTGCCTATAGGCGGACCTGACGCTCACCGTTGCAGGGAAAGGTCTGTCGTTGCGGGAGCACGTCATACCTATCCAATCCGATCTTCGCTTCACGTTCTCCGTCGGCGACGAATCTTTTGAGGTCGTCGAATTCACCCTGCAAGAAGGCCTGTCCGAGACCTTCCTGCTTGAAGTGGAACTGGCCAGCAGCAACGCCGCCATCGACTTCGCCCAGGTGCTGGACCGCGCCGCGCTGCTCACTCTCTGGCATGGCGACACCCCGGCGCGGTACGTGCATGGCGCGGTGTCTTCATTTGTCCAGGGCGACACAGGCTTTCGCCGCACCCGCTATCGCGCAGTCGTCGAGCCGCGGCTGGCGCGCCTGAAACTCAGTGCCGACTGGCGCATCTTTCAGGCCGTCACGGTCCCGCAGATCGCCGAAGCAGTGCTCAAAGCGCATGGTCTGACTCAAGACTACGAGCAGCGCAACACCACCGAGCACCAGGCCCGCGAATACTGCGTGCAGGCCGGCGACACCGACTACCACTTCGTCGAGCGCATCATGCGCGAGGAAGGCTTCTTCTATTCCTTCCGCCACAGCCCCGAAGGCCATCGGCTGGTCCACAGCGACCGCCTGTTCATCCATGGCCGCGTGGGCGACGAACCGGTCCAGTACAACCCCACACCCGGCGGGGATCAGCCGCAGCCCGCTCTGTGCCGCTTCGCGTACACCGAAAACGTGCGCACCGCGCGCCAGACGCAGCGCGACTACACCTTCCACCATCCGCAATACGCGCACCAGCACAGCCGCGACGGGCAAGACCTGAACCACCAGGGCCGCCGCTACGAGCGCTACGACTATCCGGCGCGCGCCAAGTTCGACGAAGCCGGCAAGCCCTTTGCCGAGAACCGCCTGCGCGGCCATCGCCGCGATGCGCGCATTGCGCTGGTCGAAGGCGACGATCCCCGCTTGCAGCCGGGCATTTCATTCACGCTGGCCGGTCATCCACGCGAAGACATGAATCGCGGCTGGCGCCCCGTACGCATCGTCCACCGGGGCAGGCAGCACACCAGCCAGGCCGAGGAAAGCGCTGAGGCGCAATCGGGTACGCATTACCGCTACGAAGCCGAACTGGTGCCGGACGATGCCGAATGGCGCGCCGAGCCGCTGCCCCGGCCTCGCATCGATGGCCCGCAGAACGCCGTGGTGGTCGGTCCGCCCAACGAAGAAATCCATACCGACGAATATGGACGCGTGAAGGTCCAGTTTCCCTGGGACCGCGTGGGCAAACATGATGGGTTCAGCTCCTGCTGGATTCGTGTCTCCCAGAACATCGCCGGCGCCACCTGGGGCCACATGGCCATTCCACGCATCGGCCAGGAAGTCATCGTCTCGTACTTCGACGGTGATCCGGACCAGCCTGTGATCACCGGCCGCGTCTACAACCGCCTGCAGTTGCCGCCATACGAACTTCCCAAGTTCAAAGACCTCGCAACCGTCAAGAGCAAGGAGCACAAGGGCAAGCGGGCCAGCGAACTGCGCCTGGATGACACGCCATCCCAAATCAGCGCCGCCCTGATGAACGATCATGGCGCAAGCCACCTGCACCTGGGTTACCTCACCCATCCGCGTCCGAGTGGCGGCGCGCCGCGCGGCGAAGGCTTCGAACTACGCACCGACTTGCACGGGACGCTGCGCGCAGCGCAAGGCCTGCTGTTGACCACGGAAGCGCAAGCCAACGCCCAGGGCGGCCAACTCGACCGCGACGAAATCGTGGCCGTCCTGGAGGCAGCGCTACAACTTGCCCGCAGCCTGGGCAACTACGCCAGTGAACATCAAGGAGCCCCGCACGACGCCGAGCCCCGCCGGGACCTGACCGCATTGGTGCGAGACCTGGGCCATGGCGCCAACGACCAGACCCGCGGCACAGGCGAAGGCGCGGCGCCTGTCATGGCGCTCTCCGCCCCCGCCGGCATCGCGGCCGGAACGCCCCTCTCCATCGCGTTGGGCGCGGGCGAGCATCTGGATGCCGTCGCCCACGCAAACCTGCAACTGACAGCCGGTGAACGCGTGGTCGTCAACGCCGGCAATGGCCTGGGCACGTTCGCGCAACGGGGAGACATGCGCCACATCGCGCATACCGGCCAGCTGCTCTTGCAGGCGCAACACAACGCCATCCGTATCGATGCCGACAAGAGCGTGGAGGTTCGCGCCAACAACAACCATGTCACGGTGTCCGCCGAAGAACACATCACCCTGTTGTGCGGCGGCGCCTATATCAAGATGGCTGGCGGCAATATCGAGATGGGCATGCCCGGCGTCTTCACCGTCAAGGCAACGGACCATAACTTGACCGGGCCGGGATCGATGGTGCCCACGCTGGGCCAATTCTCTGGCCGGCCCGGGCCGTTTGAAGAGTTCTTCGTGCTGCGCGACGCCAGCACGAACAGAGTCCTGCCGGATCACGCCTACGAGATCGTCCGCGCCAGCGGCGACATCGTGCGCGGACGGACCGACGCGCAAGGCCGTACGCAGGTCATCACCAGCGACGCAAGAGAACCTCTGGAGGCTTCGGCAATACCGGACCCTGACGATCTCTTGCATCTGGACGCCAGCTATTGGGATGGCGGTGGCAGCTATTCGCTGGATTTTCTTCGCAATCCCAACTAGGAGCCAGGCTGAATCATGGCCAACCAAACTGCACGACCCGGGCCGAAGAATCCCGGGGGCAGCACCAGAGGATCCACCAGACCTGACGCTTCGGGTCAGGTGCTGCCCGTAACTAATCCCCTCGACCTTTGGTATCTGTGCGAGAAAGCGCGCTATGCCAGCGCTAATCCGTACAGGCGCTCAGGCGATGGCGCGCCCATGTATCAACGCACGGTGGCCCTGATGATCCGGGCGGATAACGAGCTCTTTGAGGATCGCTGGCCGTACTGCGCCGAAGTCGGCTACGACATGACGAAGACGCCGCCGGCGCCGATCATGAGCAGGCAACATCCGCATCGGCCGAGTTCTTTTCCGCTGTCTCAATACAAGCGGATCAGCAGCCGGCAATTTCCGCAGTACAGCAGCGTTGAGGTTGTGGTGGACCTGTTGGGGCTGGACGAGCTTGAGGAGATGATTCCAGTGCCGTTACCGCCAGATGTCGAGAACGGGATTTGGCAGGATATTCAGGTAATGCAGAAAAGCCCGTTGCGAATTCCGGATGTCATTAGGGTCAACAACCATACGTTGGGGGGAGCGCCTCAATACAGCCAGGCGAATCTGGCCAGCGTTATTGAAATGAAGTTTGGAGCGGACTCGCTGACAAAAGAACAGAAGTTCGCTTACGAGTACATCGCGGGCCATAGCGAAAAATTTCGCCTCTCCAAACCGACAGGTGCAACAAAGCCGACAGGCGTCAGCGTCGCGATTGGATGAGCGCGGCGCAGCACGAGCCCGTCTATAAGCCCGTGTCGCAGGTCATGTCTCTCCCCTTGCGCGCTTCGGCGGATCCACACAGCCTCGTTGTCGGCTTGATCGATGCGGAGCATCAGGCCGCCCGGCAAGTGCTGGAGGTTAAGCCACCGCGAGGCACCCCCGTAATAAGCGCCGGCCCAGAGATGCGAGAGGCTGACGGGCACGCTGCACAGGTGCGCGCACAAATTGAAATTTCGCTTGCTGGCCCCTTCGTTCTTATGGGCGCTGCTGGTGTCGGCGCCGGCATGACCGCCATCGCAAGGGGCAGTTCCGCCATCGCGGGTTCGGCGCTAACCGCACGCGCCGGCTCACGCGTCGTGCAATACGACCGCCTTATTACGTGGGGCCGTATCACCGGAGGAACCGGCGCAGCAGGAGCGACTGTGGCCTATGCCCAATCAGAAGACGGAAGCTCCGCGCCCGCGCCATCTCCGGAACGTCAACGGCAATGGGAAGCCTACCAGCAGTGGGACGCCAGCCAACGCGATCAACCACGCACGGAACAGCTGTATCTGTTCTGGGCCGATTTGCCGGAGACAACACAATGAGCGATTTCTTCAAAGAGTTCGATGCCGAACGCTGGTATTTCACTTTTGGCGATGAGGAGGACAACACGCTCATCGTCCAACAAGTGGGAATCGTTGCCATCTTTCATCTTGTTGACGCCTATCTGCCGGTTCGCCGCAAGGGCATCGCAGAGGCGTTCGCTCTCTACCATGAACTTTATGGCCAAAATCTCAAGGGCGGATATCGTGCAGACAAGCGCATGATCGTTCGCCCCTTCTCCAAGATGGGGTTTGACGCTTATCGAGACTTCATCGTCAATACAAGCCCGATGGACACCGTTGAGTTCGATTGCATGTCCCGGCTTAGCTTGGAGCATGCAAGTGACTACATGTTTGGTGTTTTCTCTCCCGCCGGCTGGTATGAACAAGTTCATAAATCCCTTACCACGGTACGGTTTTACCTACCTGTAGTAGAGCTTGCGGCGGAAGGGAGAGCTCGGTTCGAGAGTTTCCTGTTGAAGTGTTGCGCGTTGCTTCGTCCTCTCCATGGCGCGGCCGGGCTTGGGATTCAGGAATGCCATGATTGGGAGGACTACCAGACCCTGGGACACGAGACAGCTTGGGCATACAGAGCGGTAGATGTTTGCGGACCGACTGGTAAGAAAAACCTGCGCGAGGGCTACAAGAATCTCAACTGGTACACCTTCCTGGCCCATCACTGGATCGCCACCCTGGGCACACCCGAGGAGTTGAAGAGCAAGCTCAATGACCATCGCATCGAGCTCCTCCCCTACGAATGGGGCACCGCCATCCGCGCAGGTGACTGGCCCGCGCTAGGCAAAGCCGAGACAGACCCGACGCCCGAACTGTACGTGAAGGTCAACAACGCCATCCGCTCATTGCGCGTGCAGGACATCGGCTCGCTCCACTACGGTTCCATCGCCGGCGAGATTCGCTTCAATCCGCTGACCAGCAACCTCTGGCTGCGCCGCTTCGATACGCCGCAGGAAATCAAGGCCGTAATCGACGAGGCGGGCAACGTCAAAGCAGACGAACGTCACTTCCTCCGCATGCCCTCGGGCACACCTTGTCCATGGCCTGGCATCTGGATCTGCGAGGAGGAGCCGTCACAGGGAAGGAAGACGTTCATGCACAACGACCTCTTGCCGGAAGTGAACGGGCAGGTGGTTACCTGGCGTCTGGTCAAAGCGTTGTAGCGGGTCAGCTTCTCGTCTGTGCGTCAGCGTACCGACAAGCATAGCCCTGCCAAACTCATCCACAACTCCATCAAGGAGAAAGGCTTAACCATGCCCACCCAGCATGTACGTACCGGGCCGAAGAATCCCGGGGGCAGCACCCGAGGCTCGACCAAACCTGACGCATCGGGCCAGGTGCTGCCCGTGACCAACCCGCTTGACCTTTGGTACCTGTGCGAGAAGGCGCGCTATGCCAGCGCTAATCCGTACCGGCGTGCCAGCGACGAAGCGCCCATGTATCAACGCACGGTGGCACTGATGATCCGGGCGGATAACGAGCTCTTTGAGTATCGCTGGCCGTACTGCGCCGAAGTCGGCTACGACATGACGAAGACGCCGCCGGCGCCGATCATGAGCAGGAAACATCCGCATCGGCCGAGTTCCTTTCCGCTGTCTCAATACAAGCGGATCAGCAGCCGGCAGTTTCCTCAGTACAGCAGTGTTGAGGTGGTGGTGGACCTGTTGGGGCTGGAGGAGCTAGAGCAAATAATTCCGGTGCCGTTACCTCCAGCTGTCGAAAACGGAATTTGGCAGGATATTCAGAAACCGCCGACAAGCCCGATGCGTATTCCCGACGTTGTTCGGGTCGTCAACCACACGATGGGAGGCGCGACGCAATACAGCCAGCCGAATCTGGCCGGTGTGATCGAAATGAAGTTTGGGAACGACTCGCTCTCTGATGACCAAAGAAGAGCATACCGAGATATTGCTGGCACCAGCGATAAGTTCCGCTTGCTTCATACGGATCGATGCAACAGAGCCGACAAGCGCCAGCGTCGCGAATGGATGACCGCTGCCCAAAACGAACCGGTCTACAAGCCCGTATCACAGGTCATGTCGCTCCCATTGAGAGCTTCGGCGGATCCTCACAGGTTGGTCGTTGGGCTGATTGATGCCGAACACCAAGCTGCACGGCACATCCTTGAAGTCGGTCCGCCGCCTCCGGGAACCCCTGTGATGAGCGCCGGCCCCGACATTCGAGAGGCCAATCGGCGGGCCGATCAGGCGCGAGCGCAAATCGAAATATCGCTTGCCGCACCGTTCTTGCTTGTAGGCGCGGCAGGTATCAGCGCCGGCATGGGAACGGTTGCTGGAGGCAGTGCAGCGATTCCCAGTTCAACGCTGACTGCAAGCGCCGGCCCAAGAATGGTTCACTACGGCCGCCTTGTCGGCTGGGGCCGTCTCATCGGAGGAACTGGTTCAGCTGGAGCCACTATGGCCTACGCACGATCTGGAGACGGAAGCTCCGCGCCAGTACTGACTCCCGAAGTTCAACGCCAATGGCAGGCCTATCAGGAATGGGAAGCCAGCCAAAGATACCAGCCGCGCACGGAACAGCTGTATCTGTTCTGGCCCGACGCCCCGGAGACAAAAAAATGACCGATTTCTTCAAAGAGTTCGATGCCGAACGCTGGTACTTCACCTTTGCGGATGAGGACGACAACACACTACTGGTCCAACAAGTCGGCATCGTTGCCATCTTCCATCTCGTTGACGCCTATCTACCGGTTCGCCGCAAAGGCATCGCGGAGGCATTCTCGCTCTACTACGAGATCTATGGCGACAAACTCAAGGGCGGTTATCGCGAAGATAAGCGCATGATCGTCCGGCCCTTCGCCAAAATGGACTTTGAGGCCTATCGAGACTACATCGTGGACACGAGTCCCATGGGAGTCGTCGAGTTCAAATGTATGTCCAAGTTAAGTCTCGGCCATGTCAGTGACTATATGTTTGGGGTCTATTCTCCTGCCGGATGGTATGAGCAAGTTCACAAACCTCTCACCACGGTAAGGGCGTATTTGCCCGTAGAAGAGCTTGCGGGAGAAGGGAAAGCACGGTTCGAGGCTTTCTTGTTGCAGTGCTGTGCATTGCTTCGTCCTCTTCATGGCGCGGCCGGACTCGGGATTCAGGAATGCCACGATTGGGAGGACTACCAGACCCTTGAACACGAAACGGCCTGGGCATACCGAGGGGTAGACGTCTGCGGACCGACCGGAGAGAAAAACTTGCGCCAGGGCTACCAGAATCTCAACTGGTACACCTTCCTCGCCCACCACTGGATTGCCACGTTGGGCACGCCGGAAGAACTGAAGACCAAGCTCAACGACGAACGCATCGCCCTTATCCCCTACGAATGGGGCACGGCCATCCGCGCTGGTGATTGGCCCGCGCTAGGCAAAGCCGAGACAGACCCCACTCCCGAACTCTACGTAAAGGTCAACAACGCCATCCGCTCATTGCGCGTGCAAGACATCGGATCACTCCACTACGGCTCCATCGCCGGCGAGATTCGCTTCAATCCGCTGACCAGCAACCTCTGGCTGCGCCGCTTCGATACGCCGCAGGAAATCAAGGCCGTAATCGACGAGGCAGGCAACGTCAAAACAAACGAACGGCACTTCCTGCGCATGCTCTCCGGCTCACCCTGCCCATGGCCCGGCATCTGGATCTGCGAAGAGGATCCTTCTCAAGGCAGGCAGACCTTCATGCACAACGATCTCTTGCCGGAAGTGAACGGGCAGGTAGTTACCTGGCGTCTGATCAAAGCGTTGTAGCGGGTCAGCTTCTCGTCTGTGCGTCAGCGTACCGACAAGCATAGCGCTGCCCAAGTCACCCGCAACCCCATCGAGGAGAAAGGCTTAACCATGGCCACCCAGCATGTACGTACCGGGCCGAAGAATCCCGGGGGCAGCACCCGAGGCTCGACCAAACCTGACGCATCAGGTCAGGTGCTGCCCGTGACCAACCCGCTTGACCTTTGGTACCTGTGCGAAAAGGCGCGCTATGCCAGCGCCAATCCGTATCGGCGTGCCAGCGACGAAGCGCCCATGTATCAACGCACGGTGGCACTGATGATCCGGGCGGATAACGAGCTCTTTGAGTATCGCTGGCCTTACTGCGCCGAAGTCGGCTACGACATGACGAAGACGCCGCCGGCGCCGATCATGAGCAGGAAACATCCGCATCGGCCGAGTTCTTTTCCGTTGTCTCAATACAAGCGGATCAGCAGCCGGCAGTTTCCTCAGTACAGCAGTGTTGAGGTGGTGGTGGACCTGTTGAGTCTGCATGAGTTGGAGGAGATGGTTCCGGTGCCTTCACCTTCAAACGTCGAAAAAGGGATTTGGCAGGATGTCGAGTCGGAGAATTTGGGGAACTTGCGAATTCCCGATGTTGTGAGAGTCACCGATCACACGATGGGGGGAGCGCCGCAATACAGCCAACCTAATCTCACCAGCGTAATTGAAATGAAGTTCGGCGGCGACCCGCTTTCGGATAGACAGCAGAAGGCCTACGAGAGAATCGTGGGCGACAGACTCAAGTTTCGATTGCTGAACAATGGCCGTTGTGACAGAGCGGACAGGCGTCAGCGTCGCGAGTGGATGACCGCTGCGCAGCAAGAACCCGTCTACAAACCTGTATCGCAGGTCATGTCCCTTCCCCTGCGAGCTTCGGCCGATCCGCACGGTTTGGTCGTTGGCCTGATTGACGCCGAGCATCAGGCGGCCCGGCAGGTTCTTGAATTCAGGCCGCCTCCGCCTGGAACCCCTGTTATAAGCGCCAGTCCAGGCATGCGAGAGGCCGCCGCACAGGCGGCACGGGCTCGCGGACAGATTGAAATGTCGCTTGTGGGACCGTTCGTCATCGTAGGCGCCACGGGCATCGGCGCTGGCATGGCCACCGTTGCTGGAGGCAGCGCCGCAGTATCCGGAACAACCTTGGCGGCGCGCGCCGGACCTCGAGTCGTGCATTACGGCCGCCTTCTTTCCTGGGCGCGTTTCACAGGCGGGACGGGAACGGCAGGAGCGACAGTGGCCTATGCGAAGTCGGATGACGGGAGCTCCGAGCCTGTACTGTCTCCTGAACTTCAACGCCAATGGAAGGCCTACCAAGTGTGGGAGGCCAGCCAACGTCATCAACCGCGCACGGAGCAACTGTATCTGTTCTGGCCCGATGCCCCGGAGACAAAACAATGACCGATTTCTTTAGCGCGTTCGACGCCGATCGCTGGTTCTTCACCTTCATGGATGAAGACGACAAAACCCTTCCAGTGCAGCAGGTGGGAATTGTTGCGGTCTTTCATCTTATCGACGCGTATATCCCAGTTCGTCGCAAAGGCATTGCGGACGCTTTCTCCCTTTACCACGACCTCTATGGCGATAAGTTGAAGGGGGGATACAGAGAAGACAAGCGGATGATAATTCGCCCCTTCTCCAAGATGAACTTTGACGCCTATCGGGACTACGTTTTGAAGACCTCCCCAATGAACGCCGTCGAGTTCAAGTGCATGTCTCAACTAAGTCTGGGGCATGCCAGTGATTACATGTTTGGCGTCTTTTCTCCAGAAGGCTGGTTCGAACAGATTCACAAAACATTTACCACTGTCCGGTTCTACCTGCCTGTGGAAGAAATCCATGGTGACGGGAAAGCCCGGTTTGAGGGCTTCTTGCTGAAATTCTGCTCGTTGCTCCGCCCACTCCACGGCGCTGCCGGACTAGGTATTCAGGAATGCCACAACTGGGGGGACTACCAGACCATCGAGTACGAAACAGCCTGGGCGTACAGAGGCGTTGACCTCTGCACCCCCACGGGAAACGAAGCATGGCGCGACGGCTATTCCAATCTCAACTGGTACACCTTCCTCGCCCACCACTGGATTGCCACGTTGGGCACGCCGGAAGAACTGAAGACCAAGCTCAACGACGAACGCATCGCCCTTCTCCCCTACGAATGGGGCACCGCCATCCGCGCCGGTGATTGGCCAGCACTCGGCAAAGCCGAGACAGACCCGACCCCCGAACTCTACGTAAAGGTCAACAACGCCATCCGCTCATTGCGCGTGCAGGACATCGGATCACTCCACTACGGCTCCATCGCCGGCGAGGTTCGCTTCAATCCGCTGACCAGCAACCTCTGGCTGCGCCGCTTCGATACGCCGCAGGAAATCAAGGCCGTAATCGACGAGGCAGGCAACGTCAAAGCAGAGGAGCGTCACTTCCTCCGTATGCCCTCAGGCACACCTTGTCCATGGCCCGGCATCTGGATCTGCGAAGAAGTTCCTTCTCAAGGCAGGCAGACCTTCATGCACAACGATCTCTTGCCGGAAGTGAACGGCCAAATAGTCACCTGGCGTCTGGTCAAAGCGCTATAGCGGAGGCAACAACCACATGCCAGAAATCATCCGCAAAGACGACACCACAGACCACGCTGGATTGGTGCTCGAGGGTTTCCCGCACACCAACCTCAATGGCAGACCCATGGCCGGCGTCGGCCATCAGGTTTCATGCCCAAAATGCGAGGGCGTCTTTCCCATCGTCGAGGGCAGCCCGACGTACAAGGTCAATGGCATCCCGGTGGCGCTGCACGGCATGCAGACAGCGTGTGGCGCCCGACTGATCGCCAGTGGCTCAAAAGCGCGCGTCGATGGCCACGCGGTCCGGGATCATCTGCCTGAGTAGCCCTCAGCCCCGCTCAACCTTCCATCCCATCTCGGCCGAAATCCCCGCAGCCGCGCCCTGCACCACCGGCACCATCTCGCGCATGCGCTCCAGCGACATATAAGGCACGGTGCTCGACACACTGATGGCGGCGACGATGCCGCTGGAGGCGTCGCGCACGGGCGCTGCCACGCAGCGGATCGAAGGCTCGTTGTCTTCCAGGTCGAACGCATAACCCTGCGACGCGTAATCGCGCATGCGATCACGGAACGCCTCCCATCCCTGCTGTCCGCCGGGCGCGCGCGACGACACCGGTGCGCCGACGCGATGCAGCGCCTTCCACTGCGGCTCATCCGCGTCCAGCAGCAATGCCTTGCCCACGCCGGTCGCGGCGAGCGGCATCCGATGGCCGACCCGCGATCGCATTTCCAATCCCTTTTTGCCCGGAATCTTCTCCAGGTACAGCACGTCGTTGTTGTCGCGCACGGCCAGGTGGATCGTGTCGCCGGTCATGTCGGCCAGGCTGTCCAGATAGGGCCGCGCCAGCGTCGCCAGCGGAAACGCCTCGCGCGCCTGAAAGCCCAGCTCGATCAGCTTGGGACCCAGCACGTAGCCCACGCCCGGCAGTGCGCGCAGGTAGCGCTCTTGCACCAGACAGCTTGCAAGCCGGTGCGTCGTGCTGCGCGCCACGCCGATACGCGCGCAGATTTCCTTCAGATCGCGTGCGCCATCGGCCACCGCCTGCACCACGGCAAGACCGCGCATCAGCGTCTGCGTGCCGGCGGGCGCGGCGGCATCGGGGTCAAGCGTGGCAGGTTGCTCGGGGGGCAGTGTGATGGCGGTCATGTGGCAAAGGCAAAGTTGCGGCGCGATGGGAAAGATCGGCAAGCATACCGGGCGCCGCGGCACGGATGCGTCGGTGATAGGGATATGCACGGCGCTTCGCCGAGCGAACAAAACACTTCGAAGGCTCAACTGAAAGCCTAATCGAAACGCACACCAAATTCCCTGTATGTGGGATTTAATTCTATATTTTGAGATTTTTCAAGCGCTGAACTAGAATTTTTGCCATCGTGCACCGCGCGCCTCCCGCGCGCGCACGGCAAGATTTCAGACAACAAGGTCCGCGACCACTCCGCCCAGTCCCGCGCGCATGACGGCGCAACGACGGCAGCCGGATGCGCGGCCAGAGACGAGACAGACTCTGATGAATACCGGATCGCCCGCCCGTGCGGCTCTCATCGCGCTGGATTGGGGAACCTCTTCACTTCGCGCCTATCGCCTGGATGCCACGGGCCGTACGCTCGATACGCGCCATCTGCCCTGGGGCATCATGCGCCTGCCGCAACCGCTGCAGGACGGCGCCGCCACCACCACACTGTCCGGCTTTGAACTGGCTTTTGATCAGGCATGCGGCGACTGGCTGCGCGCCGAGCCCTCCCTGCCCGTCATTGCCTGCGGCATGGTCGGCAGCGCGCAGGGCTGGAAGGAAGCCGCCTACCTGGACGTGCCCGTCGACCTGGAGCGCATCGGCACCTTGCTGACCGTGGTGGAACGCCCCGGCGGCACGCCCGTGCACATCGTGCCCGGCCTCATCCAGCGCCACGGCCTGCCCAACGTGATGCGTGGCGAAGAGACGCAGGTCTTCGGCGTGATGGCCGACGAGGCCAGAGCCAATGCCGACAGCGTGCTCATCGGACTGCCCGGCACGCACTCCAAATGGGTCAACGCACGCCGTGGCCGCGTCACGCACTTCGACACCTTCATGACCGGCGAGGTCTACGCGGCGCTGCGCGGCCACACCATTCTGGGCCGCACGATGGCCGACGCCCCCAACGCCGACATGGCCGCCTTCGAGCGCGGCGTGAAAGTTGCAGGCGCGCCTGCCGGCCGGGCGGGCGTGATGTCCACCATCTTCAGCACGCGCGCGCTGGGCCTGACCGGCGAACTCGCGCCTGAGTCGCAGGCCGACTATCTGTCAGGCCTCTTGATCGGCCATGAAGTCGCCGCGCTGGCCGAGATGCTGCGCCAGCAGGGCGAACTGCCCCACATCGTGCTGTGCGGCGAGCCCGCGCTGTGCAAGCGCTACCTCCTGGCCATGCAGCATTACGGCCTGGGCGCGCCCGAGCAGGCGCAGAACGCCACCGAGCGCGGTCTGTGGCACCTGGCCATCTGCGCCGGGCTTGTGTCCCCCTCCACCCCGATCCCCGCCTAGGAACCTTCGATGAACCATCCCGGTCTGCAAACCGCCATGGCCCACTGCGGCCTGATCGCCATCCTGCGCGGCATCACGCCCGCCGAAGCCGAACCCGTCGGGCAAGCGCTGTACGACGCGGGCTTCCGCCTGATCGAAGTGCCGCTGAATTCGCCGGATCCGCTGGACAGCATCCGCGCCATGCGCGCCGCGCTGCCCACCGACTGCCTCATCGGCGCCGGCACGGTCCTCAACCCCGACGACTGCGCGCGCATCCAGCAGGCCGGCGGCGAACTCATCGTCATGCCGCACAGCGATCCGGCCGTCATCCGCCAAGCCAAGAAGCTGGGCATGGCGTCCTGCCCCGGCGTCGCCACGCCCACCGAGGCCTTTGCGGCACTGGCTGCCGGCGCCGACGTGCTGAAGATGTTCCCGGCCGAGCAGCTCGGCCCGGCCGTGCTCAAGGCCTGGCGCGCGGTGATGCGCCCGCCGATCGCGCTGGTTCCCGTGGGCGGCATCACGCCCGACAACCTATCGAATTACGCCCAGGCGGGCGCCAGCGGCTTCGGCCTGGGCTCCGCCTTGTACAAACCCGGCCTGACGGCCGAAGCAACCGGCCAGAACGCGCGCGCTTTCGTCGCGGCCTGGCAACGCGCCTATCCTGCCCAGGAGACACAAGCATGAAGATCACCAAGCTCACCACCTACATCGTGCCGCCCCGGTGGTGCTTCCTGAAGATTGAAACGGACGAAGGCATCGTCGGCTGGGGTGAACCCGTCGTCGAAGGCCGCGCGCACTCGGTTGCTGCCGCCGTCGAAGAACTGTCCGATTACCTGATCGGCAAGGATCCGCGCAACATCGAAGACCATTGGACGGTCCTGTACCGCGGCGGCTTCTACCGCGGCGGCGCCATCCACATGAGCGCGCTGGCCGGTATCGACCAGGCGCTGTGGGACATCAAGGGCAAGCACCTTGGCGTGCCCGTGTCGCAACTTCTGGGCGGCAACGTGCGCGACCGCATCCGCGTGTACTCGTGGATCGGCGGCGACCGTCCCGCCGACACCGCCGCGGCCGCCAAGAGCGCCGTCGAGCGTGGCTTCACCGCCGTCAAGATGAACGGCACCGAAGAGCTGCAATACATCGACTCGTTCGACAAGGTTGAGAAGTGCCTGGAGAACGTGGCCGCCGTGCGCGACGCCGTTGGCCCGAACGTGGGCATCGGCGTGGACTTCCACGGCCGCGTCCACAAGCCCATGGCCAAGGTGCTGATGAAGGAACTTGATCCGTTCAAGCTCATGTTCATCGAAGAGCCCGTGCTGAGCGAACACTACGAAGCGCTGAAGGAACTGGCGCCGCTGACGTCCACGCCCATCGCGCTGGGCGAGCGCCTGTTCTCGCGCTGGGACTTCAAGCGCGTGCTGTCCGAAGGCTACGTCGACATCATCCAGCCCGACCCGTCGCACGCAGGCGGCATCACCGAAACGCGCAAGATCGCCGCGATGGCCGAAGCCTATGACGTCGCGCTGGCGCTGCACTGCCCGCTCGGCCCCATCGCGCTGGCCACCTGCCTGCAGATCGACGCCGGCTGCTACAACGCGTTCATCCAGGAGCAGAGCCTGGGCATCCACTACAACGCCGCCAACGACCTGCTCGACTACGTCAGCAACCGCGAGGTCTTCGCGTACGAGGACGGCATGGTCGCGATCCCGCAAGGGCCGGGCCTGGGCATCGAAGTGAACGAGGAATACGTCAAGGAACGGGCCGCAGTGGGCCACCGCTGGCGCAACCCCATCTGGCGTCACGCCGACGGCAGCTTCGCCGAGTGGTAAGCCGATAAAAGAGAGAGGAGACTCCATTGTCCACCGCCGCCCAAGCCGGCCTGCAAGGCGCTCAGCGCCCGACCCGCAGCCGCTACATCATCATGGTGATGCTGTTCATCACCGTCGTCATCAACTACCTGGACCGCAGCAACCTGTCCATCGCCGCCCCCGCCCTGAAGGACGAGTTCGGCCTGGACACCTGGCATGAAGGCCTGATCCTGTCGGCCTTCGGCTGGACCTACGCCGCCATGCAGATTCCCGGCGGCTGGCTGGTGGACCGCGTGTCCCCCCGCGTGCTGTATGCCGCCGCGCTGATCCTGTGGTCCGCGGCCACGTTCTTCATGGGCTTTGCCGGCAGCTTCGTCATCCTGTTCGTCCTGCGCCTGGCCGTGGGCGCGTTGGAAGCTCCGGCCTATCCCATCAACAACCGCGTCGTCACCACGTGGTTCCCCGAACGCGAACGCGCCACCGCCATCGGCTTCTACACGTCGGGCCAGTTCGTCGGCCTGGCGTTCCTGACGCCGGTGCTGGCCTGGCTGCAGCATCATTACGGCTGGCACATGGTGTTCGTCAGCACCGGTCTCCTGGGCATCATCTGGGGCGTGCTGTGGTTCATGATCTACCGCGAACCGCGCCAGTTCAAGGGCGCCAACGCAGCGGAAATCGAGCTGATCCAGAAAGGCGGCGGCGTCGTCGACCTGGACACGCGCGTGCGTGAAAAGAAGGCCCCGCTCAACTGGAACGACCTGGGCCTGGTCATGAGCAAGCGTAAGCTGTGGGGCGTGTACCTCGGCCAGTTCTGCCTGACCTCCACGCTGTGGTTCTTCCTGACCTGGTTTCCCACATATCTGGTCAAGTACCGCGGCATGGACTTCATCAAGTCAGGCTTCCTGGCCTCGGTGCCGTTCCTGGCGGCCTTCATCGGCGTGCTGTGCTCGGGCGTGCTGTCCGACTTCCTGATCCGGCGCGGCGCCACCGTCGGCATGGCGCGCAAGCTGCCCATCATCCTGGGCCTGTTGATCTCCACGTCCATGATCGGCGCGAACTTCACGGACTCCACGCCGTGGGTCATCTTCTTCCTGGCCTTGGCGTTCTTTGGGAACGGTCTGGCGTCGATCACGTGGTCACTGGTCTCGACGTTGGCGCCTGTGCGCTTGTTGGGCCTGACCGGCGGCGTGTTCAACTTCGTCGGCAACCTGTCGTCGATCTGCACGCCCATCGTCATCGGCTTGCTGGTGTCCAAGGACAGCTTTGCGCCGGCGATCGTGTATGTATCGTCGCTGGCGTTGCTGGGTGCGCTGTCGTATATCTTGCTGGTTGGGAAGGTGGAGCGGATCGAGGCTTGAGGACTGCACTGCGCGGTGCACCTCGCAACATCGCGAATAGTCTTAACAAAAAGGGCGTCTGGAAAGACGCCCTTTTTTTGTTTAGTCGGAGCAATCGCGGCGTCAGGCCAAGGCCGATTCCATGTAGCAAGCCCCGCCCGCCAGAACAGTTCTTCCCTCTGCCCAACCAGCCGCAAGGGGGACTTCGGTGTCCTGATTGCGGCAAGTAAATACCTCGAATTAGGGATAGTTGACCATTATTTGTGAATTTATAACGGGAGACAATCTTCAGTGGCTTCGGGTCTGAACGGCGCTGGAGTCTTTTATGCACATCCAGCGCACAGTCCGAGTGAAAATATCTCGATGGTGTCCACATGCCAGAACGTCGTAGAGGTTATGACCGTCACGCCGAAGCTGCCGCGACATATGTCCCGCCTGGCAATATTGTGCGCCGAGAGTATTTCTACCTTGGACTTTTTGGTGTCGCAGCGATCATTGCCGTGGTGACCTCGAAGGAGTGCATCAACCGGGACCAGGGATGGTTCTTGACTTTAGGTTTGGCCCTCAGCGCAGCGATGGTCGCATCTCAGTTGACCGGTTATCTGGCCGTCAAGAGCAATCTGCCCAATCAGATGACAGTCAGAGCTGGCGGCTCACTAGGCGTGCTTGTCCTGATCCTGCTCTTGAAACCGGTCCTTGTGCCTGACGGAGGACCTTCCCAGTGGATCTGTCCTGTCAAGCTACCAACAGGGAAAGAACTTCCAATAAGCGCACTTCCTACAAACCTTCGTCCGAAAACGGTCGCCACTCTGGATCCAACCATAGCGGGGGAGACTCCCCTTAGCTTTGCGTTCGATTATGCGTTTGGAACGATGGCAGGAAAGAGGACCTGGACCCAGGTCCGAAAAGGCTCGTGGATTGAGCTCTACCCTGATGGTGAGTTTTTTAGTGCATTTGAACTGATCGAAACTGCAAACCTTAAATCTTGCCACGGGTCTATTGTTGAACGCACCGATCAAACCAAACTTCAAGTCTTCATTCCGGACAGGCCTTGCCCGAGCCCTATTCTCTACTTTCGAGTAGCAAATGGCCCCTGGAACGTCTTAGGAACAATGTACGACGTTCGCTAAAAGATATTCCCCGTGTGGCCGCCTCATCGGTTCTACAGTCCGATCCAACGACTGCGGCGAGGGCAATCCGCAGCGCGTTGTGTTCACGCAAGCGATCAACCGCTCGACCTCGTTCATTCTGGCTAGGAATGCGCCGAGCCTCAGCAGCCCTGCATCGCCACCTTACGCCGCCGCACGTTCCCGGCGCGCTGCACCAGCACCAGCGCCAGTCCCGCCGTTGCGATCACCGCGCCGGCGATCGGCACCGCCGCGTAACCCAAGCCCGCCGAGATCACCGCGCCCCCGGCCGCCGCGCCCACCGCATTGCCCAGGTTGAACGCGCCCACGTTCATCGACGATGCCAGTCCCGGCGCATCGGTCGCGGCGCGCATCACGCCCATCTGCAGGGGCGGCACCACCGCGAACGTCGCGACGCCGAAGATCAGCAGCGCCACAGCCGCGCCGACCGGCGTGGACGCCAGCCACGGGAACGCCAGCAGGTCCACGATGACCAGCACCAGGAAGAAGATCAGCGTGCCATCGAGCGAGCGGTCGGCCATGCGTCCACCCACGCCGTTGCCCAATGTGAAGCCCAGACCGATCAGCACCAGCATGCCCGTCACGAACGCCGGGGACGCGCCGGTAATCTCGGCCAGCGTCGGGGCGATGTACGTGTACAGCGTGAACATCGCGCCTGCGCCCAGGACCGTGGTCAGCAGTGCCAGCAGCACCGCAGGGCTGCGCAGCACGGCCAGTTCATGGCGCACGTTGGGACGCCGGCCCGCCTCGCCCGCCGGCAGGGCGAACCACAGCGACAGCATCGCAATCAGGCCCAGCACCGCCGTCGCGAAGAACGACATCCGCCAGCCGATCGTCTGACCCAGCCACGTCGCGGCCGGCACGCCGCCCACGTTGGCGATGGTCAGCCCCATGAACATCGTCGCCACCGCGCTGGCCTGCTTATGGCGCGGCACCACGCTGGCAGCCACGAGCGAGCCCAGGCCAAAGAACGCGCCGTGGTTCAGGCTGGTCACCAGGCGGGCCAGCAGCAGCGTCGTGTAGTTGGGCGACAGCGCCGACAGGATATTGCCGATGGTGAAGATCGCCATCAGCAGAATCAGCGCCTTGCGCCGCGACCAGCGCGAGAACGCCAGCGTCATCAGCGGCGCGCCGATCATGACGCCGATCGCGTAGGCGCTGACCAGCATGCCCGCGCTGGGGATGGATACATTCACCCCCTCGGCGATGACGGGCAACAGGCCCATGGGAGAAAACTCGGTCACGCCGATGCCAAACGCACCGACGGCAAGCGCCAACAACGGCGGGCCGGCCTTCACCGGCTGGGTTTCTTGGGGATTCATGCAAGTTCCTTGGGTTCGACGGCGCCGACGGGATGTTCCTGGGGCGCGCCCGGCCAGAAATGGCCGGCGCATCGGATAGACAGGCGTGCAGTATGACGGCCGGATACTTGCAGAAAAAGGCGTCTAGCGGGCAAACACTTTTGACTTCAGGTCATTAATCCGTGGGGAAAGTACCCTCGCCAGGACAGGTCTTCAAGTTTGAAGTCCCAAGTTACCGAGCGGTAACAATTCGGCCCTCGACCCATCATTTGCCGGGATAAATTACCGCTCGGTAATCCGATGGCCCACGAAAAAAGGGCGTCCTTCCGGACGCCCCTCTTCGCACCAACCGCCGCTTACTTCAGCAGCAGCGCATTCAACCGCTTCACGAACGCCGCCGGATCCGCAATCTGCGCGCCCTCGGCCAGCAGCGCTTGATCCAGCAGCAGACGCGCCCACTGATCGAACTCGCCATCATCAGCCGCACGAATACGCGCCAGCAGCGGATGCTCGGGATTGATCTCCAGCACCGGCTTCACGTTCGGCGCTTCCTGGCCGGCGGCCTTCAGCATACGCAACAGGTGCGGGCTGAGTTCATTCTGGCCCACCACCACGCACGCCGGCGAATCCACCAGGCGCAGCGTCACGCGCACTTCCTTGACCTGCTCTTCCAGCGTCTTCTGCAGGCGCTCGACCAGCGGTTTGAAGTCCTCGGCCACTTCGGCCTGGTGCTTCTTTTCTTCCTCGTCGGCCAGTTCCGCCAGATCGAGGCCACCCTTGGCCACCGACACCAGCGACTTGCCGTCGAATTCGCGCAGGTACGACAGCATCCACTCGTCAACGCGATCCGACAGCAGCAGGACTTCGATGCCCTTCTTGCGGAAGATTTCCAGATGCGGGCTGTTGCTGGCCGCGGCGAAGGTGTCCGCCGTAACGTAGTAGATCTTGTCCTGGCCTTCCTTCATGCGCGACACGTAGTCGGCAAACGACACCGTCTGCGCCTGATCACCGGAATTCGTCGACGCAAAACGCATCAGCTTGGCGATGCGCTCAAGATTGGCCGAGTCCTCGCCCGCGCCTTCCTTCAGCACCTGGCCAAACTCCGACCAGAACGTCGCGTAGTCTTCCGGCTTGTTCTCGGCCAGGTCTTCCAGCAGCGACAGGATGCGCTTGGCCGAACCCTCGCGAATGGCGCGCACGTCGCGGCTTTCCTGCAGGATTTCGCGCGACACATTCAGCGGCAGGTCCGCCGAATCGATCACGCCGCGCACAAAGCGCAGGTACGACGGCAGAAGCTGATCGGCGTCGTCCATGATGAAGACACGCTTCACGTACAGCTTCACGCCATGACGGCCGTCGCGGTCCCACATGTCCATGGGCGCATGCTTGGGCACGTACAGCAGCTGTGTGTACTCGCTGCGGCCTTCGACGCGGTTGTGCGTCCAGGCCAGCGGATCGTCGTAGTCGTGCGAGACCGTCTTGTAGAACTCGCGGTACTGCTCTTCCGTCACTTCGGACTTGTTGCGGGCCCACAGCGCGTTCGCCTGGTTCACCGTTTCCAGTTCGTCGGTCTTGACCTGCTCGCCCTTTTCCTGATCCCACTCTTCCTTGGCCATGCGGATCGGCAACGAGATGTGGTCGGAGTAGCGGCGCAGAATCTCGCGCAGTTTCCAGCCGTTCAGGAGTTCGTCTTCGTCGGCGCGCAGGTGCAGCGTCACGTCCGTGCCGCGGCTGGCCTTTTCAGCGGCGGCAATCGTGAATTCGCCCTGGCCGTCGGATTCCCACTGGATCGCGTCCGAGGAACCGGCGCGGCGGCTGACCACCGTCACCTTGTCAGCCACGATGAACGACGAATAAAAGCCCACGCCGAACTGGCCGATGAGCTGCGCGTCCTTCTGCTTGTCGCCGGTCAGCTGCGAGAAAAACTCGCGCGTGCCCGAGCGGGCGATCGTGCCCAGGTTGGCCACCGCTTCTTCGCGCGACAGGCCGATGCCGTTGTCGGAGATCGTGATGGTGCGGGCGGCCTTGTCGTAGCTGACCGTGATGGCCAGTTCGCCGTTGCCTTCCAGCAATTCCGGCTGGTCGATGGCTTCGAAGCGCAGCTTGTCGCAGGCGTCCGACGCGTTCGACACCAGCTCGCGCAGGAAGATTTCCTTGTTGCTGTACAGCGAATGGATCATCAGATGAAGCAGTTGCTTCACCTCGGCCTGGAACCCCAGGGTTTCGGACGCGGAATTCGTGGCGGTTTGGCTCATGGTTCTACGTGGCTCGGAAAATAAATTAGGGACAAATATCCGGCGGCTGGGGCGATGCGCCCGCGCGGCCGCCCGGAAACCCTACTGATGTGGGGGCCAATGGGAACTTTTCAAGACCAGGGTGGCGGAGAAGCAACCTGACAGGCGGCTGTCCCCGGTAAAATCCCGCACTTTTCTCACCTACCCCTCCCCGGCCGGCCCTCCCGCCATGCAACCCGCCTCCCTGACCCAACCCGCCCCCCACGGCACGTCCGATGACGCCGACACCAGCCACGACCTGGTCTACGGCCCCGACGACCGCCCCGCGCCTCCCGTCGCCTTCGTCGCCGCCCTGCAGCACCTGCTGGCCATCCTGGTCCCCATCGTCACCCCCGGCCTGCTCATCTGCCAGGCCCTGGGCGTCAGCAGCCGCGACACCACCCTCATCGTCTCTATGTCGCTGGTGATCTCCGGCATCGCCACCTACGTGCAGTGCAAGCGCTTCGGGCCGCTCGGCGCGGGTCTGCTCATCGTGCAGGGCACGAGCTTCAACTTCGTCGGCCCGCTGATCGCCGGCGGCTCAGTCATGGTCAAGCAAGGCACGCCGGTCGAAGCCGTCATGGCCGCCATCTTCGGCGTCGTCATCGCCGGGTCCTTTGTCGAGATGGGCATCAGCCGCATCCTGCCCTTCGTCAAACGCCTCATCACCCCGCTCGTCACCGGCATCGTCGTGCTGCTGATCGGCCTGACGCTCATCAAGGTGGGCCTCATCAGCATGGGCGGCGGCTTCGGCGCGATGGCCAACGGCACCTTCGCCAGCGCCGAGAACCTGACCCTATCCGGCCTCGTCCTGGGCACCATCATCCTGTTGAACCGCGTGCCGGTGGTGTGGATTCGCAGCACTGCGCTGGTGCTGGCGCTGGCCGTCGGCTACATCGCCGCCGCCTACATGGGCCGTCTGGATTTCACCGGCGCCCGCGAAGCCGCCGTCTTCCAGGTTCCGGTGCCGCTCCACTTTGGCCTGGGGTTCTCTTGGGCCTTGTTCGTGCCGATGCTGATCATTTATCTGGTCACGTCCCTGGAAGCGATTGGCGACGTCACTGCCACCAGCAAGGTGTCGAAGCAGCCGGTTGAAGGTCCGCTCTGGATGCAGCGCATCAAGGGCGGCGTGCTGGTCAACGGCGCGAACTCGCTGCTGGCTGGCGTGTTCAATACGTTTCCCAGCTCGGTATTTGCGCAGAACAATGGCGTCATCCAGCTGACCGGCATCGCCAGCCGCCACGTCGGCGTGTGGATTGCGGGGATGCTGATTCTGTTGGGCCTGTTCCCGGTTGTGGCCGGTGTCCTGCAAGCCGTTCCGGAGCCCGTTCTGGGTGGTGCAGCCATGGTGATGTTCGGCGCGGTGGCCGCGTCTGGGATCAACATCCTGGCGGGCATCCAACTGGACCGCCGCGCGCTGCTCATCATCGCCGTCTCTTTGGCGCTGGGCCTGGGCGTGTCGCAAGTGCCGGAAATCCTGTCGCACCTGCCGCACTCGGTGAAGAGTGTGCTGGAATCGGGCGTCGCCACCGGCGGGATTTGCGCACTGGTGATGAACTGGTTCTTGCCTGAGAAGAAGTGAGGTTTGTGGGGGTGGGGTCGGGGTTTAGCAGCCCCAGCCTGCCCCTTGGACGGCAGGCTCGCCTAGCCGTCGCCTGACAAGATGAAAAAGACCGCATATAATCGCGGTCTTCGCATCTCCCGCAGCCGTCACCTGGACGCGCTCGCGACCCCCTAGCCCGGGTGGTGAAATTGGTAGACGCAGGGGACTCAAAATCCCCCGCCGCAAGGCGTGCCGGTTCGATTCCGGCCCCGGGCACCATGGCCTTTCTACTAAGGCCGATAGCCAACGATTCGCTAAGCGCACGGCGGCGCCTCCTACGCCCCGACATGGCTTGCCGAAATTCAGACCGGCATTAAGAGAACGCTGCCGCCGTCAACAGTCGCGCATCGCGGGCGCTAAGTCCGCACCCATCATGAACAACGCCGCCTCGACTTGCCGAGGTGACCATTTCTCCTGCCCGGCGACTGCATTCGCCCGCGTAAGCGCATCGCTGATGATCCAGTTTGCCCGGAGGTTCCAGGTTGCGTGTCGCTGATGCGCCAGCAATGGGCCAGACGCGGCGAAGTAAGGAAAAAGGGTTTCATCGGGAGAGCGCATCTTCACCTTGCTCTTGGTCGTGTTTGCCCGCATGCAGGCAAAACGCAAGTGCGCGGGGACGGCGGCATTCTGGTGGCGACTCCAACGCAGCACCAACCACGCCAACGCGCCAGCTACACGGCTGTCGTAGATGACGAACTGCGGAAGTGCAAGGGAGTGTATTTTGGTCGTGCCCGCGTTGGAGCGCAGATCGACAATGCCCAAATGCGCTATCCCGCTAGTGTCCGACAGCGCTCGCAGCACGGGCCGCAAGTACGCCGAAAAGCTCGCACGCTTGCTATCGAGCCAAGGCCCGTTACCACGCTTGGTGTACACCCCGCCCCAACGCATGATTGCAGCAGCCCAGTTCGCAAGTTCCGTCTCGTCCACCTGGGCAGCGTCCAGGCACCGACGCAGGCCAATTTCCAACTGAAGCAGGACTGCGGCATTGGCCGCAAAGCTGCCGTGCGCGGCGATGCTGAGGAGCCCCCTAGGCGTAGGGATGTCAATCCGCTTATTAGGCCACCTGTAACGCTCCAGCGCGGAACGCAAACTACGGTCTATGCCCTGCTCATGCCGAAAATCGAGCGGAAGTTTTTCGGTAATAAGATCGGCGAACCATTTCGAAAAAGGTGCTGATTGAGTGAGGAAATCAGCTTTATTCATGGGTTGCCGTCACCCTTATTGACTGGAGCTCCTGACGTTGCAACGCCGTACATACGCCTTGATTCAGTTCCACAAATTCATTCCATGACATTTGCTGAGCATAATGAAGCGCATACTGGCGGTCGACACGGCAAATGTCTGGGCGATCGTCATAGATGCCGCAAGCATTTCGATCGGCAATGAAATGGCGACACGTGCCGTCGCCCCGGTCCAGATGCTGGGTCTGGGGCGAGCGGTCCACCAACTGGCAGCACCGCCCGCATTGCGAACAGGGGAAGGTCGACGTCACTTCGCCAAC
This sequence comes from Achromobacter sp. ACM05, assembly GCF_019218915.1. Classification (NCBI taxonomy): domain Bacteria; kingdom Pseudomonadati; phylum Pseudomonadota; class Betaproteobacteria; order Burkholderiales; family Alcaligenaceae; genus Achromobacter; species Achromobacter sp. ACM05. Next base: position 1,461,231 of record NZ_JAHUWQ010000001.1, on the reverse strand, counting down.
GACGTGAGCCAACTGCGCGTACTGTCGGCATTACCCATTTCATAAGGCAGGGAGATTCCCTGTTGCTGAATTTCCCTTGCGATGACCACGCCACGCGAAGACTCGCTCTGGGCTTGGCTGAGGTCAATCGAAAAGTCTTCCAGTTCGTCCACGTCGATATTCAATTCGACGCGTTCGATCTCGCTCAGATATTCATCAAGCTGTGCGTTCAGCGCTTCGAACTGCCGCAGGGTCAGCGCATGGCTACTGCGATCCAGCAACGCCCACACGCGCTCCATCATCCGGCTATGCAGCAGGACATGATGCAGGCCTATCGTCAGAATCCCCGTCGTCAGAGCGCTGACAAAGGCCGCCAGCTCGCTGCCAAAGGGAAACGTCATTACTGGAACCAGCTGGGCGTAAATCAGTCCGCCCACTGCCGTCGCCACCCCAGCCGACAAGGCGGCGAGCACAGCCTTGGTCAGGTCAACGCTGGAAAGGCCATCGGGATTGAAAGCCAGCAGCTTCAATGCCGAAACCATCTGGCCCCACATTTCGCGGATGACCTTGATTGCGCTCTTGCCCGTGGTGGCCAGGATGTTGAATGCCGTGGTCGTTACGCTGCCCAGAACACCTGCGAAGACGCCGTCCTTGAAGGCCATGAGGAAGTCTTTGAAGCGTTCCTGCACCCGCGTCCATATCCCCTTAAGGAGCAGTTCAGCTTCTTGCAGGAACGTCCCTAATGCGAAGTTGGCGCGCAGCTTTTCCATCATCGCTGGCAATGCCGAGCGCAATTCGAACCAGATCTCGGCAGCCACAAGGCCCAACATCTGCCGCGTGCCCATTTGGATGCCCGCAGTGCCAGAGGCCAAGGCGGTAGCACCCCAGAACTTGCTGCTGGTGTAGTACTTCTTGTTGACGGTGCCGTCGTACTGTTTCCTAGCCTTCGCGTCCTTTTCCCGCATGGCATCGGGGTCGACAGACTCCAGTGCTTCCAGCCGCGTCTCCGACTTTTTCAGCTTGGCTTCCTGCATTTCTGCACGGTGGCGTTGCTGGGGCGTATCGCGCGGCAAAGCAGCCAATGCATCTCGGTCGGCTTGCACCGCGGCCTTCTGCTGGACGATTTTCTCGGGCAAGCCCGCCAAAAAATCATCGACCGAAGATGCCTGCTTGCTCCGGTTGATACTTCGGTGCGTGGAAACGAGGTTGGACTCATGGTTGGCCAGCTCGATGCCGTCAAGACCGGCAAGCACGCGCCCTGCGTCATCATGGACGGCCTTGGCCGCAATCACGTGATCCAGATCCCGAATACCGTTCTGTGGCGACATCGTGGCCGAGGTGTAGCCGTCTCGAAGCTGGCCGTCCTGCTGTAACGCGGCGTCGGCCTTTCCCTTGCGAATGAACTCCGGATCCTTGTGATAGGCCGCTTTAACGGCTGAGTAGCCACCGCGCTCATCGAATTTCTTCTGTTCCGCCTCGGTCGCCCAGACTCCCTTGCGGACATTCTGAACAGTATCGACCTTGCCGCCGGTCTTGTCCTCAAACAGCAGAAAATCCAGACCGAAGCTTGTGGCCAAGCTTCGGACGACGGTTTTCTCCAACTCTTGCACCCACGGATACTGAATTGCAATCGTTTGCATGTGCTGGTCCGTGTCAGCTGTGCGCAAAGCGCGCGGCGTCTTGTTTGGCGGTATCGAGAACGTCGTCGAGCTTGTCGCCGTTCAGGATCATGGAGCCATCCTTATCCTTGGCCATTTGCGGCAGACCGTTATCGTCCACTGCGACGCCCCCGCCGACTTCCTTCAGCTTGAACAACGGAGTCGTGATGACTCTGGTCAGAATGGCGGCAAGCGCATAACCATTTTCAATAATTTGAATGACCGATGTACCCAGTTTGTCCAACTCCGCGGCGACATCAACGTTACGGCCTTTCAAGTCATCGACTAGCGTGCTGACGTCTTTCAAATCGTCGAAATAGCGGTGGAACTCTCGGTAGATACGCGAGAGGCTGCGCTTGATACGGCGCGCATAATCTTCGGTATCGCCTAGGAACTCTTCGGCTTTAATGAGTTTCCTGATGGCGGCTTGAGCTTCTTCGGCGGCTCTACGTGCGTTTTTCAACGCTTCTTCGCCGTGGTTGTCGTAGGCCCAGCCGGCGATGGCGAGGATGGGAGCGGCGACGGCCGCGCCCAGGATGGCTGTGCCGCCGGCCATCCCAAGTCCGCCAGCTGCCAACGAACCACCACCAATGGCTGCCAGCGTGGCATTGGTGGCAGCGGCGCCGGCCAGCGCAGAAATGGCGGTGCCGGTGGACGCGGCGCCCAGAGCCATGACGCCGCCATATACGGCAAAGCCCGCCGCCGCGCCAGCAGCGCCCGCCCCGGCAATGCTGCCCAGCACCCCCATGGCGGAATAGGTGTAGTTTTCGATCTTTTGAAGTTCGCGCTTCGGAAACTTGATTTCCAGCTTGTCCTGGGAATTGGCGTTCAAATCCTTGATCAGCGAATCAGCCAAGGTTTTAAACTCGCCAAAGCTTTCACCGATTTGCAGTTCCAGGTTGCCCAGCTCCGTCAATGCGGTTTCAGTTTTCTTCTCCTGTGCATCGAACACGGTTCGCCGCTTGTCATAGGCCGCAGTTGCGTCCTTGACAATCTCGTCCGCTTCGGAGTGCTTTTGATAACCGTCGTAGCCTTTTTTTGCGCCATAACTGGCAGCTACCAGAGCCGCTGCACCGATGATCAAGGGAAGGGGCATTGCGTGTGACCTTTCTGCTGAGTGAATAAATGCGGTGGAGTTGCCGGCGCCTTATTACCAACTGGCTGATCCAGCAAGAAGCGATGAAGCGGGATAAAGCAGGCTCAAAACCCACGCACCCGAGATAACCGTCGAAAGAACGTGTTACAAGAAGTATATCAGGTTATTATAAAAAGAAACCATCTATGACGTTGATATGACAGTAAATGGTCGGCTTCGGCCAAAGCCACACGACACGGGTATGACCGCCCTGCACTGGGACGTTTTGGATTTAATCCATCGCGTTGGAGACTGGGTATCGTCGCGCTCGCTTTTTGACTGGCTAAGGCCTCGTTATGGGTATTCCGCGTCGACGTCCAAAGCGATGCAACGAGCGCTGCAAAGGCTGCTGGATCAAGGCGTTATTGAACGCCGGGGCCAAGCCAGTGCACGCAGTTGGCGCGTCATCCCGGGCAAGATGCCTGCCAAGGCGGAGGTCAAAAGTGTGGAACTGGCCGTTGCCCTCTTGCAGTTGGAACACTTCGCTTCCAACCAATTGCCGGCCGATGCGCTGAAAGCGCTGAGGGAGCATTGCGATCGAAGCCGTGAACTTCTGGCAAGCCACCCCACCTATCCACGGTTCTTGCAGGGCCGGGCCTGGCTGGGCAAGGCAGCGATCATTGACTCGGGCTTTCCGCTGCTGCCACCAGCCCAAGACCCGCAAATCATGCACGCGTTGACGGACGCGCTTTATCGCAACACACGTCTGTTCCTGAGTTACCGGAACGGCGCTTTGTCCACCGACGCTCCAGTCAGTTATCACGTGTCTCCTTTGGCTTTGGTCGAGCGCGGCAGCGTTTTGTATTTCGTTTCGTGCCGCCGATCCCGCCGTACAGGCCGGTTCGTGCGCTATCTGCACCGAGTCGACAGGATTTCCACCGCCGAATCCACGAGTGAGCCTGCGGACAACGACGAGGACTTTGATCTGGATCGTTTCTTGCGATACGAACATGCGCTGCTGTTTTTCCCGGAAGCGCCGCAAAAGGTCACCCTTAGGGTTCGCGAACGCGAATTTCGCAGCCGTTTGCGTGATTACCGGTTGTCCGAGGACCAAGTCATTAAAGAAAAGCGCGACGGCTTTGAGTTGGTGGCGACAGTCCGCCCCTCGCTGACGTTCAAGCAATTCGTGCTTAGCCTGGCGCCCGATGTCATGCTGATCAAACCCGCGCATTTGCGTAAGGAAATTCATGGAGTGCTTGTGGCGAGCGCATCGGTTTATCTGGCCGGCGATTTCGGACCAACATCCTCCGTCTAACCCGTGACTACCGGCCAGGGATAGCCCACCAGCGCATCGGCGCGCATCGTGCCGTCCAGCGTCATAGGCGCGACCACAGCGATGTCCAAATCATGCATGCCCGCTTCAATCCTCGTCCGATCAAAGGCATGACGAGAGACGCCCGCCGCAACGAGAGCGGTCGGGTGGGCAATTGAAGACGCGGAGACCTGACGCATCAGGGAAGGGAAATCAGCGGCAGCATGGTCCGTCGCCATGACCGCCAGCAGGTTGGCGCTCAACATAGGACGCACGCCTGCCCACCCTGACAGGTCGCGGTAACCGTTCTCGGCGTTCCACCCCGTTGCGGCGAGGGCTCGCGCCAAAGTCTGTAGCGCGTTCACCCACGCCTGACCGGTCGACGCGACCCAGACACCAAGCCGTTGGCTGGGAAGCTCGCTGAACTTGCCACGACACAACGCGAGCGCGGGTGTGCCGGCCTCGCCCGCTTGCCTCATGGCTTCAACAGGGCCATACGTGTTCCAGACAGCATGGCCCGTTGCGCCTGCAAGGGTAGAGATGTCGACCAAATGCACCACTAGCGCCTCCGAGTCGAGGGCAACCCCGGCGCGCCAGTCTATTTGGGGTAGCTGCTGGTTCAGCGTCGCGGCCACCTCGCTCGCTTCCTCGGCGGAAATGCCCCACCCTTCCAGGTGAATGACCGCTTTGTGAGGGGCCTTGAATGCGGCTTGAGGAACAAGGTGATTTGCAGACGATTGGGACACGAACAAACTCCATGCAGACTTGAGAAACTTCAGTCTGGACGGCGCTCTGGACATTCCGTGTCCAGACACGAAAATTAAAAAATCGGCCCCAACTCGTATGGCGTGGTGAACCAGCGCAATTCAAGCAGACAGACGCGCTGCTCGCGCCACCACCAACATTCATCATCCCGTCATCCGCCCTACCTAAGCTTCCCGCTTTTTCTGAAGGGCAGCACAGATGGCGAACGACAAGCACGACGGCAAACTTGAGGTTGCCAACAAACTCGCGGCACTGCCGACCGATGCGGATCCGCGTCGTCGCAGCCTGCTAAAGGCCGGCTTTGGCGCCACGCTGCTGCCCGTAGGCGGATCGCTGCTGCTATCTGCCTGCTCCAGCGACGACGATGACGACGACATCACGTCGCCCGACACGCCTGGCACGCAGCCCCAACCCCAACCGCAGCCCCAACCCGAGCCGCAACCCCAACCCGTCAACATCTCCAGTTTCGCAGTAGCAGTACTGCCGGACACGCAGTTCTATTCGCGCTACGCAACCGACGCCGAAAACCAGCAGTTCATGCGCAAGTACGGCAGCGAGCCGTTCAAGGCGCAGACGCAGTGGGTGGCCGATCATTCGAAGTCGCTGGGCATTCCGTTTCTGATCCACTTGGGCGACGTCGTCGATCAACAAGGCAAACCGGATCAATGGAAAGTGGCCGATGCCGCCATGGCGATTCTGGAAGACGCCAAGGTCCCGTACTCGATTCTGGCCGGCAACCACGACGTGATCCTGGACCGCGACTACGTCGACGCCAGCAGCCAGGCCAGCGCCACGGACGCGCAGCGCAATCTGGCCAACGAGCCCTATTTGAAAACCTTCAGTGCCGATCGCGCCAAGAACCAGGCCACGTTTGGCGGCCGCGATCCTAGCGGCTTCCACGAATATCACGTGTTCGAAGCCGAGGGCCAGAAGTTCATGGTGCTGTCGCTGTCGTGGCGCATCTCCGATGACGCGTTGACCTGGGCCAACCAGGTCATTCGCGCGAATCCGACGCTGCCGGTGATCCTGGTCAACCACCAGTTGCTGAACATCGACAAGGATGGTGTCACGCCGCTGGAAGTGCCCTACGGGCTGATGCTGTGGGACAAGCTGATCCGCGACAACGATCAGATCTTCATGACGCTGAACGGCCACTATCACGGCGCCGCGCATCTGACCAAGACCAATGCGTTCGGCAATTCGGTCGAGGAAATGGTGGTGGATTATCAGATGGCCTATCAGGGCGGCAACGGCCTGATGCGTCTGTACGAATTCGACCTCAGCAACAACGAGATCCGGGTGCTGTCGTTCTCACCGTGGGTGCCGCAGAAGCCGAAGAACACGCTCAACACGTTTGACCAGGCCATTCTGACCGGCGCGAACGAGCAGTTCACCATCAAGATGGATTTTGCGAAGCGCTTTGGCGGCTTCAATAAGGAATTCAAGGCGGCTACGCCGTCGCACACTGCGCTGATCGACCAGGCGCGCGCGTTGATTTTGGCGAACTACACGGATCCCGTCGCCGCCGAGCAGAAGCCCGCCGCCGATCCGGATGATTATCCGCAGGTGCAAGGCACGCTGGCGCACTGGCGCTTCTTTGGCGGCGCCAACGGACAGCCGGTGCCGGTGGGCGAAGTGATCGCGGACCGCGCAGGTCTGAACCCGATGCGGCGCGCGCCGCTGAATATCGACGGCGTGGCCGGTGCGCAGGTGGGCGATGTGGTCTGGTCCGACGATCACCATTACCTGTCGGCCGCGCCCGGCTCGGTGCGCTTCCTGAACACCGACAAGAACACGGCTCGTATGAGCTACTTCACGACGGATGCCGCGGCCATCATCAACGGTGAGACCGCGACCGACGGCTACACGGTGGAAGCCTTCATCAAGATCGACCGCGACTGGGTCGCGTCCAAGCACGCGTGGATGAACATCATGACGCGTGACGGCAAGCGCGGCGATCTGGCGGGATTTTCGGGCGGAGACCCCGAATCCCCGCCGCTGCTGTTCGCCGTGTCGAGCCTGCGCGAGATCCAGTGGGAAGTGGTGCCGGACGACACGGGATCGCGTAGTCCCAAGGCAAACTGGTCTGGCGAGATCATCCCCGACAAGTGGATGCACGTTGCCGTGGTGAACGATGACACCACGCACGAAACCATCCTGTACGTGGAAGGCGCGCCGGTTCTGCGCAACACCTCGGGCGCTCGCGGCCTGGCGACGCTGGCGGCCAACATGCCGTGGATCGTCGGCGCCGGTTCGTGGGATGGCGCGCGGGCCGATGGCTTCTTTGGCAGCGTCGGCGAGATCCGTATCGTCGGTCAGGCGCTCCAGCCGATCGACTGGCTGACCGCGCGTCGGCGTTGATAGGCGCACGCGCCGCGGCCGGCCTTTGCCGCGGCGCGTGAGTGAGCGAGTGAGCGCGTTAGATATCGACGTTGGTTCGTTTATGCTCATCATCAATCTTGCCTTGATCATTTTGTTCGCGCAGAGAAAAGCGAGTAATTCAGGCGCAAGACAGGCGTGCCGATTCGATTCCGGCCGCCGGGCACCAGACACTTGTCTGGACTGATATCCAGGTAGTACATCAAACCCGCACCAGCTCGCGCTCTGCGGGTTTTTGCCGTCTGGGATAATCCCGGACCTCAACCCGTCAGATCCGTCAGGAGCGCGACTCAGCGCTTCCAGACCGGTATCGAAACAATGATCATGTCCATCAAATCCCCGCTCGTGACCATCGCGTGCGGGATTTAACAGCATTTGAATAACTAAAACCTATGCCTCTCATGACCTGGATTCACCGCTTTTGGCCGGCGCGCTGCAGCTGGCTTGCCGCATTGGCCCTCTGCGTCTACCTGCCAGCCAATGCCGCGCAGGCAACGCCATCAGACGCCATCCAGCCGCCGGCCCTCGTGTGGGGCGCCGTCCCGAGCGCGGATCTCTACCTGCTGGTGGCCAGTCCGCGTCTCAGCAAGCCCGAGCTGCAACAACTGGTCGCCGACAGGATCGGTCGTGGTGTTGGCGATAACCAAACCATCACCCAGATCTGGAGCAATACGCCGGAACCCATCCAGCTATGGCTCTCGATCGATCCCGTCCGGCTTAAGGAAGCCAAGCTGTCCACGGATCAGGCATTGGAGGCGCTGGCCGCCAAACTGGATATTTCCGCCCAGCCCACCCAGGGAATCCGCCCGCCCCCTGCGTGGATCTACTCCGGCGCGACACGTGAGAAGTTGGAAGCCTGGAGCGATGCGCCCCCACGGTTGGCGGACGGCACCATCATCAACCCATCGGAATGGACGACAGTGGCATACCGGCAAGCGCCGGAATCCTGGGAAAGCTGGAACAAGGTTGGGGTAAGCCTTGCGGTGTCAGCAGAGTCGCGCCGCGATTCGTTGGACAGCATCGTCAGCGAACGCCTGAAAGCGCTGGCGTCTCACCTGCCTGATGACGTGTCGGTAATGATCCTGCTGGCGGGCCCCCGCTTGAACGAAGCCGACGGCATATTCGTCACGGTTGCGCGCGACGAGTAGCCCATCACCCGGTGCTCCTGCCTCCCTGCTCATCCGAAGACCAAGGGACCCAGCAAGCCGCCGCAAGTTTTGCCGCTAGAATCCGTCGCAGACAGGTTGGACATCACGGTCCAGCCAATCACCGGAAAGCCTCATTGGCGCAGGAGGTTCAATGGCAATCAAGGCCGTGGCATTCGACGTATTCGGAACCTTGGTCCACATCGAACGGCCGACCCGACCGTTCCGCAAGCTGGTCCGGCTGCTGCATGAAGCGGGTCGACCGCGCCAGCGCGACGACGGGGTCCGCGCGATGAGCAATCCGATCGACCTGCGACAGGCCGCCAGCCTGTTTGGCGGAGTGGTCAGCGATGCAGACCTGAACGCGCTTGAAGCCGAATTGCGTGAAGAGATCCGATCCATCTCGCTTTTCGCGGATGCCACGCCGACGTTGCTTGCATTGCGGGAACGCGGCATCAAGGTCGCGCTTTGCTCCAACCTGGCGGCGCCGTATGGCCCGCCGGTGCTGGACTTGCTGCCCATTCGGCCGGACTTCTGCGCCTGGTCGTACGAGGCCGGCGCCGTGAAGCCGCAAGCCGAGATCTACCAATACCTTTGTGATGGCATTGCGTGCCGGCCCGATGAAGTGCTGATGATCGGCGACACCATCGAGGCCGACATGATCGGGCCACGAAAATTCGGCATTCACGGCTATCACCTTGACCGGCACACAGCCACGTCAAACTCAGCGGACTCCGTTCAATCGCTAAGCGACGTGCTTACGCTGATGGCCGCGCGCCACTGACGAGCGGCCGGCGGCGAGATGAAGGAGACTTCACCCGCCCCGCCTCCGCCACGCCCACCACACCGCCCCGATCGGCGCAAAGATCGCCAACCACGACACGCCATCCCACACCCCATCGCCCAGCAGCGCCGACACCAATCCCACCACCGACGCCACGCCCAGCCAGATGGGCGCGCGGAACACCTCGCCCGCCGACTGCAGGTGTTCGGTGCGCGCGCTGCGCGCCTCGCTCGTCCTGTTCATTGCGCGGCCTCCTGACGGTCGCTCTGACGCAGCGCATTGGCGGCTTCGGCAGCATCCTCGGCCAAGGGCTTGGCAGCCGTCGCAGCCTTGGGCTTGCGCAGCCACAAGTACAACCCGCTACCCAGCACCACGATCGCAAACAGATCCAACACCGCCCAGAGGATCTTCAACGGCAAGCCGCCGTAATCCCCAAAATGCAGCGGCTGCGACAGGAACAAGGTCTTCACGTACCACGGCATTTCGCGCGTGTCGGTCAGTTCCCCATTCGTCGCGTCCACCAGCGCCGGCTTGAGCAGGCGCGAAGTCACGGGCGTATTGCCCTTCATGAAGAACGTGTAATGGTGCGGGCTGGAGAACATCGTCCCGGGAAACGCCACCAGGCTCACCGCCATGTCCGGCACCGCGGCACGCGCGGTGCGGATGGAGTCTTCCAGGTGTGCGGGTTGCGTAACCGGCGGCAGGCCGCGAAATGGCGCGGTCATTTCCGCCATCTGGTCCATTTGCCATAGGCTCAACACGACGCGATTCAAGGTGTTGATGCTGCCCGTGATGCCAACGACCAGCAGCCACACCACGGTGACGATGCCCAGCAGGTTGTGCCAGTCCAGCCATTTGACACGGGTGCTGCGCTGGGTGCGCAGCGCGCCGAACTTCAGACGTCGCATGAAGGGGTAATACAGCACCACCCCGGACACGATGGCGACCACCATCAAGAGGCCCATTGCGCCCAGAAACAGCATGCCCGGCAGGCCGGCGAACATATCCGTATGCAGCTTGAGCATGACGTACATAAAGCCTTCGTCGGTGGCCGGCTCGTCCAGGACCTTGGCCGTGCGCGAATCGATGACGACCGCGTTGTTCTCCTCGGGCGGGGCGTCGACGGCGCTGGCCATCGAGACATACGTAATGTCGGGATGCTCGTCCTGATCCCAGAACATGTAGCGGATGACTTCGCCCGGGCGGCGTTCCAGCGCGGTCTGGGCGATCTGGTCCATGCTGGCGTTGGGCGTGCCGGCGGGCATGGGCGGCGCTTCGACCACGCCTGACAGGTGCTCGATCTCTTCATGAAAGATCAGGGGCAGCCCGGTCAGACACAGCAGCAGCATGAAGACCGTGCAGATCAGACTGCTCCACTTGTGTATCCATGACCAGGCTTGCGTGGACATATCTGCCTCCTTAGAAGGCGATGCTGGTCGAGAACGTGTAGGTGCGCGGAGAGCCTACGAACAGATAACCGGCGGTGGCCGTGCCCCAGTAGTTCCGGTTGAACAGGTTCTCGACGTTGAGGCGGAAGGTGACGGGTGTGCCGCTGATCTTGGTTTCGTAGCGGGCGCCGGCGTCGACCCGGGTCCAGCTTGGCGCCGACAGGCTGTTGTCGGCGTTGGCATACGTTCTGTCGGTGTAGATGACGCGGCCCAACACCGTCAAGCCGGGGACGAAGGGGGTATCCCACTCGGCGCCAAGGTTGAATTGCCAGTCGGGCACACCGATGGCCTTGTTGCCCTGAAGGTCGGGCGTGGTGGCCTTGTTGATGACGGCGTCGATATAGCTGATGCCGCCCAACAGACGCACGCCCTTGGTGACTTCGCCGGCAAAGCTGGCTTCCACGCCGCGGTTGCGCTGTTCGCCGAACTCGCCGAAGGTGTTGCCAGAGATGCCGGAGCTGGGCCGCGTCAGCTCAAACAGCGCGACGGTGGCCAGCATGTTGTCGTTCAGGTTGTACTTGACGCCGATTTCCTTCTGCTTGGACTTGAACGGCGACAGCGTCTCGCCCGGGTTGGTGATGGCCGCGCTGGTCGGCGCGGTGTCGCCCTGGGACAGGCCTTCGACGTAGCTGGCATAGACCGACAGGTCCGGCCGTACCTTGAAGACGACGCCGGCCAGCGGCGTGGTGGCGCTCTTGTCGTAGCGCGGGCCGCTGGGCTCGCCGTTGGTGAAGTTGTAGTTCTGGCCCTGCACGTTCTGGCGGCGCACGCCAAGCGTCAACTGCAGGCGGTCGTCCATGAAGCCCAGGGTGTCGGCCAGCGCGTAGCTGGTCAGCTTGACGCTCTGGTAGCGGTTCAGGGGGTTGCTGACGCCGGAGATGGACGGCGTGTCGAAGGTGTTGCCGGCGTAGATGTTGGAATTGCCGGGCGGGAAACCGGTGTTGAAGCCCAGGTCGGAGTCCTGGTCCAGCAGCGTGTAGCTGAAGGCGACCTTGTGGCTCACGGGGCCGGTCTTGAAATTGCTGCGCAGGCCGGCTTCGGTGGACTTGCTGTCCACCGTCATCCGCTGCCAGCCGCCGAAAAATGAGTAATCGCCCTGCGAATTCTGCAGCACGGGGTTGGCGGCAAAGGCGTCCCAGTCCAGCTTGCGCTGGCCATAGCCCGCGTAGGCGGTCAGGTAGTCCGTGATGTCGTATTCGATCTTGAAGACGCCAGCGGTGTTGCGGCCATCGCTCCAGCCCAGGCCGGGATACGGATTCTTGTTGCTGGGCGCCTCGGGAATCGAGGTCAGGTCGTCGCCAAGCTGGAACTGGCGCACGACGTTGTCGATGCGTTCCTTCTGCCAGATCAGGTCCAGGGACGACCGCAGTCTTTCACCGCGATAGTCCAGCGCAACCGAGCCGAGCGCTTCGCGCGTGGATTGGTCCTTGATGGGCGTGTCGCCGTCGCGCAGCATCCCGTTCACACGAATGCCGAACGCGTTGCCTTCGCCGAAGCGGCGGCCGACGTCGGCATGCACGCCAAAGACGGAGTCGGACATGACTGAGCCCGTGAGCCGGGTGATGGGCTCATCGGTCGCGCGCTTGGGCACCAGGTTGACCACGCCGCCCACGCTGCCGCCCGGCGTCATGCCGAATAGCGCCGCCGACGGGCCCTTGATGATCTCCACGCGTTCCAGGGTTTCGACCGGTGCGCGCCAATACGGGGTCAGCCCGAACATGCCGTTGAACGCGAAGTCCGCAGTCGGCACATTGAAACCGCGGATGGTCAGGTCTTCGTTGATGTTCGAACGCGCGCTGCTCATGCGCACGGACGGGTCCATGGTGGCCACGTCGGCCACGGATCGCGCCTGTTCGTTCTCGATGGTCTGGGCGGTATAGCTGGTGACGCTGAACGGCGTGTCCATGACGGACGTATTGCCCAGGATGCCCATGCGGGCACCGCCGCCGATCAGGCCGCCGGCGATCGGTGCGGGCGCCTCGCCCAAGGCGATCGGGGCACTGGTCACGGTGACGGTGGGCAGAACGGTGATATCGGAGGGCGCCGGCGCCTGCGTCTGCGCGGTTACCGACGCGGCATAGAGCGCGGCGCTGCCCGCCAATGCCTGCTTCACTGCCAGGGCGACGCCCTTTTGCCTGCCTTGACGGCCTTTCGATGCTTTACCCACAGCCCCACCCCATGCAATCTATTATGTAAAACGCGCATGATAAGCATTCTTATTCGATATCGCTATGGGGTTTATCTTGATGTGGCGTCGACGCATCAGTCGTGGCATCGGCGCCGGCGGCCTCGGAAATCATCCAAATGGCCTCATCCATCGCTTGAGGCGATCGCCCCAAGTTTCTGCGCCGGCGTTTCACGCCCCGGGATTGCGGTCCACGTACACCAGCCCCGCCGCGGCCAGCTTCTCCCGCATGCCGTAGATATCCAGCCCCAGTTCCCCGGCGGCCAACCGCTTGCGTTTGGCCGTCTCGTTAATCAGCCGCGCCTCGCAGGCGTCAGCAACCTGCGCCGCACGCTCGCGCGGCACGATGCACACGCCGTCGTCGTCGGCGATGACGACATCTCCGGGCTGCACGAGCGCTCCCGCGCACACGACCGGCACGTTCACCGACCCGGGCGTCGCCTTGACCGTGCCCTTGGCAGAGACGCACTTGGACCACACGGGAAACTGCATGTCCTTCAGCGCCGCGACATCACGGCAGCCCGCGTCGATGACAAGCCCCTGTACGCCGCGTGCGCGCATCGAGGTGGCAAGCAATTCTCCGAACATGCCGTCCTCGCTCGACGACGAGCAGCCCACGACGACGATATCGCCCGGCCGGCAGAGTTCGATTGCAACGTGCAGCATCCAGTTGTCGCCCGGCTGCGCCAGCACCGTCACGGCGCTGCCTGCGATGGATGCGCCTGCGTACACGGGCCGCAGGTAGGGTTTCAGCAGGCCGGTGCGATGCTGCGCCTCGTGTGCGGTGGCCACGCCTGCCGACGCCAGGCGTGCGATGACCGTGCTGTCGGCGCGGTCGATGTTCCTGACGGCGATGCTCATGCAAGCTCCCCGGTGACTTGCGGGAACACGCGCTGATAGCCTTCGGCGTACTTGATCTTCAGGTTCGAGTTGCGCGATGCCTGCACGCCGCGCTGCAAGGCGACGCGGGTGTAGTACTCCCACAGGTGTTCCTGCGCGGCCATGGTCTCGAAGGCCCGGCGCTTCTGGTCCCAGACTTCGGAGATATCGAGCAGCACTTCGGGCTTCCACTCGCACTGCTCGGGCTGGTGCGGCTCGAACAGAAACACGGGCGGCGCGCCCAGCACCGTCTGCTCGGGATGGTGCCCGTGCGCCTGCGCAATCACGCGAGCTTCCTGGGCGACGTGCGTTGCAAGCGGATGGTCGAAGTTGTAGGGGTCTTTCTGCGAATGCGTCAGCACGAATTCCGGCTGCAGTTCGCGGTACACATCCACCAGTTCAAACAGCGCCTCGTCCGAGACGCGCAGCGGATAGTCGCCGCAGTCCATGAACCGGATGTCCGCGCCCAGGATGTCGGCCGCCAGACGAGCTTCGTCGCGGCGGTCGGCCTTGACGCGTTCCAGCGTCATGCCCGGCTGCTTCCACAGCTTGGCGGATTCGCCGCGTTCGCCGAACGACAGGCAGACCACGGTCATTTTCCAGCCGCGTTTGGCGTACAGGGCGATGGCGCCGCCCGCGCGCCAGACGAAGTCCGCGGAGTGCGCGCTGACCACCAGCCCGTTCTTTTGCCGTTCCATTTCAGTTCCTCTATGCATGGTTGCCGGCCGGACCCGCCCTGCGGACCCGTACCAGCGCGAGCGCGGTCAATCAGCCTTGATGCCCGCGTCCTTGATGACCTTGGTCCACTTGGTGGTTTCCGCCGCGACAAATTGTGCGAACTGCATGTCCGTACCGGGCGTGACGACCGCGCCCATCTCGCCGAAGCGCTGCTTCACGGCCGGGTCCTTCAATGCGGATTGCAGCGCGGCATTCAGCTTTGCCGTGACCTCGGGCGGCAAATCCTTGGGGCCGATCAGGCCCCACCACACCGTGGCCATCGCGCCCGGCAGGCCTTGCGACACCACCGTGGGCACCTCGGGCAGCATGCTTGCCGGCTCGTCGTCCAGCACGGCCAATGCGCGCAGCTTGCCCGCCTTCACGTGCGAGACGACTTCCAGCGGGTTGATGGACATGAAGGAAATCCGCTGCCCCAACAGGTCGGTGACCGCAGGCGAGCCGCCTTTGTAGGGCACGTGCAGCGCCTTCATGCCGCTCTCGCGCTTGAGCAGTTCGCTAGCCAAATGGCCGGAGCTGCCGTTGCCGGCCGACGCGTAGGTCAGCTTGTCGGGATGCGCGCGGCCATAGTCCGTCAGGTCCTTCAAGGTCCTGAACGACGACTCGACCGGCACCACCACGGCCAGCGGCGCGTAACCGATGGCGCCCACGGGGGTGAAGTCGCGCGCGGGATCGAAGGTCAGCTTGGAGAACAGCGCACCGTTGGCGGCCAGCGTATTCGACGCGGTCAGCAGCGTATAGCCGTCCGCCGGGGCGCGCGCGACGGTGTCCATGCCGATATTGGTGGCCGCGCCAGGTTTGTTTTCGACGATGATCGTCTGCTTCAGCGCATCACCCATTTTCTGGCTGACGAGGCGGGTGACGATGTCCACGCCGCCGCCGGCGGCGTACGGCACCACAATACGGATCGGCTTGTCGGGGAAATTGGCCTGTGCGGCAGCCGACAGCGGCGCCAGCATGGCGGCGATCAGTGCGCCCACGCCTGCGGCGGCGGCAAACGTGCGGCGGGACCGGGAGGGCTTGAAAGCCTTCATGGTTGTCTCCTGTGTCGTTATACGTGTTGGTATGCCCGAATGATGCGCGGCGTACACTCATATCGTCCAATACCGTTTTTCACGATCATCTATTTGCTTTCCAAATCAATATGGATTTCCGCCAACTGCGTTACTTCGTCGCTGTCGCCGAGGAACTGAGCTTCAGCCAGGCCGCCCGCCGGCTGCACGTCAGCCAGCCGCCCCTCAGCCTGCAGATCAAGGCGCTCGAAGAAGAACTCGGGGCGCCGCTCCTGACCCGCACGAGCCGCAGCGTGGAACTGACGCAGGCGGGCGCGCTGTTCTTGGACCAGGCGCGCCGCGCGCTGTCCCACCTGGAACGCGCCGGCGAGGTCGTGCGGCAGTCGGCGCTGGGAGAAACCGGCGAGATCCGCGTGGCATTCACGGCGTCTGTGCCGATGTTCGACGCCTTTCCCCGCATCGTGCATGCCTTTCGCACGGACTTTCCCGGCGTGGGCGTGGACTTGAGCCATCAGTCGACGGGCCAGCAATTGCGGGCGCTGGCTTCCAAAGACATCGACGTGGGATTTCTGCGGCATCCATCCTGTTCGTGCCGCCGCCCAACATCGCGACGCTGCCGCTGTGGACCGACCGGCTGATGGCCGCCCTGCCGCAATCGCATCCGCTGGCGCGCCGTGACACGCCGCTGTCAATGACGGACCTGGCGGACGAATCCTTCATCCTGTTCCCGCGCGGACTGGGCTGCGGCCTGTTCGACCACGTGAGCGTGCTGGCCAACCGGGCGGGCTTCGCCCCGCAAGTCGGCCAGGAGGCGCGCGAAGGCGCAACCATCATCGGTCTGGTCGCGGCGGGGATGGGCATTTCGATCCTCCCCGACACCTACATGAAAACGGGCATTCCCGGCGTGGCCTATCGCGAACTGGATACGCCAGACGCCCAAAGCCAGGTGCTGCTGGCGTATCGTTCGGAAGACGGCTCCCCGCTGGTGCAGCGGTTCCGCGAGACCGCTTCGGCCGTGCAGTAGACGGCAGAGGCCGCGGATCGCAGTGGTGATTCAAAGGCCCCCGCCAGGACCCTCCGCCTCTTCGCGCTCACCCTTTCCGCCATGCTGGCCTTTGCCGGCAATTCCCTGCTTTGCCGCCTCGCGCTCAAACAGACGGCGATCGATCCCACCACCTTCGTCGTCATCCGCGTTGTGTCGGGTGCGCTGATGCTATGGCTGGTGCTTGCACTGCGCCAGCAGTCCGAACGTCTGGAAGGGTCCTGGGCGGGCGCGTTGGCGCTGCTGGCGTATGCACTGGCGTTCTCCTTTGCGTACACGCATATTCCCGCCGGCACGGGCGCCCTGCTGCTGTTCGGCGCGATCCAGATCAGCATGATCCTGTACGGCCTGACTATTGGCGAACGATTGGCGCCGCTGCAATGCGTTGGCATGGCGTTGGCGATTGCCGGGCTTGTCGCGTTGATGCTGCCCGGTACGGACGCGCCACCCGTGTTCTACGGATTCCTGATGATCCTGTCCGGCGTGGCGTGGAGCATTTATTCGCTGCTGGGCCGGGGCGCACGGAATCCGGTGGCGGCAACCGCGGGGAATTTCATCCGCGCCGCGCCGGTTGCGCTGGCGTTGTTGCTTGCGCAGTTCGTCATGTCGCACGTTCGGCTCGACGCCGCAGGCGCCGCCTATGCCGCGGCGTCCGGCGCGGTGACGTCGGGCCTGGGGTACATCTTCTGGTACGCCGCGCTGAAACAGTTGAACGTGACGCGCGCCGCCACCGTGCAGCTCAGTGTCCCGGTGCTGGCGGCGTTGGGCGGGACACTGTTTCTCGATGAGCCGCTGACGGTTCTGCTGGTGGCCGCGTCCGCGCTCGTGCTGGCGGGCGTGTCGCTGGTGATTCTCAACAAGCGCGTGGCTTGAATCGCCTCGGCCATCGCCATGAAGGGCAGACCACCGCGGCCATCAACGGCCCGCATTGCAGTCTGCCCTTCAGCGTGCAGGGTTACCAGCGATACCCGACGTTCAGCATGCCGCCGTAGCCCCGCTGACCGCCGTTTCCAGCCTGGCCGAACAGCTCGCCGCCAACCTGCCACGACTCGCGGACATCTCCGGCCACGCCGATTCGCAGTTCCGCCGCGTCGCGCATCGGCGTTGCCTGGAACGTCGAGGCGCCCACGTTGGCTTTCGCGCTGCCCGAGTTATGCAGCCAATTGGCCTCGACGTAAGGCCGCACCAGCGACGTGGCGGCGTCGTTGCCAAGCGGGTACGCCCGGACACCCACGCGCGAAGTGACCGAACTGGCGGGCGAGTTTTTCAGCGTCATGCTGGGCAGGACGGCGTCCTGGGCGTTGTAACGCGTATAGGCCAGTTGTGCCTGCGGCACCACCACCATCGAACCCAATGCCGAATCGGCAGCGAAGGGCTTGAAGGCGTAGCCGGCTTCCACCGATGCGGTCCAGGTGTTTGAACGGTAACGGGCCGAGCCCAGTTCGCTATTGATTTCGTTGGAGTAGCGGCCGAACTGCAACCACGAGTCGGCGTACGCGCCCAGGCGGGTGGCATCGTCGGCGTAAGCCGTTGCATAGATGCCCACCGAATACCCGGTGACCTTGCCGCGGGCGTCAACGCGCATCGCCATGCCGGTACCGGGGTGGATGAGCTGGGAAGTGGCGTTCGTGCGTGCATCGCCCGCGCCGGCCATGACGCCTGCCTTGAGGACGCCTTGCTGACCCAGGCGCGTGCTCAACAGGTCGGCGCCCATCTGCAGCATGGCGGTGTCGGTATCGATGCTTACCCGGCCTTGCTGAAGTTCCATTCCGGTATGGCGCGCGCCCTCGGTACGTGCCCACAACTGCCGGGATGCCGCACTGGCGGGTGCAG
Source organism: Achromobacter sp. ACM05 (assembly GCF_019218915.1). Classification (NCBI taxonomy): domain Bacteria; kingdom Pseudomonadati; phylum Pseudomonadota; class Betaproteobacteria; order Burkholderiales; family Alcaligenaceae; genus Achromobacter; species Achromobacter sp. ACM05. The sequence goes on along the minus strand of NZ_JAHUWQ010000001.1, from coordinate 1,442,999 downwards.
ACTGGCCGGCCGACGTTTGCGCCACGCTACGATCCGCCAGGCGATGTACGAACATGCGGGTGGCTGCGAACTGGTTGCCGATGTGCACACCGCTTTCCGGTGAGACATTCTGCAGCGTGCCCGGGGCAGGACCGGTGGCGCCACCGCCACTACCGGGAGGTGTCGTCCCCCCACTGCCAGGCGGCGTTTCGGTGCCGCTGCCCGGCGGCGTTTCGGTGCCGCTGCCCGGAGGCGTTTCGGTGCCGCTGCCAGGAGGCGTTTCAGTGCCGCTGCCGGGAAGCGTTTCAATGCCGCCGCCAGGAGGCGTTTCAGTGCCGGTGCCGGGCGGCGTTTCAATGCCGCCGCCAGGAGGCGTTTCGGCGCCACTGCCCGGCGGAGTTTCAATGCCGCTGCCAGGCGGCGTTTCGATGCCGCTGCCAGGAGGTGTCTCAACGCCACTTCCGGGCGGCGTCTGACCGCCCGGGTCCGTGGCGCCGCCTTCTTCCGGCGGCGTCGTTGAAGTCAAATACCAATCGGACGCCACGCCGCCCGTGCCGCCCTGAACCAGGAAATAGTCGTAGCCATTGAGCGCCAGGCTAATGGTTGAGGGCCGATAGCCAGTCGAATTCGCGTCCAGGTAAAACGCATTGCCTGAAATCGTGGCCCCGTTGGTGGCCTGCACGAGCCGGATGCCTTGCGTGGTCAACGCGCCTGCGCCGCCGGCGTTCAAGACTCGCAGCCCGGTCGTGCCCGTGACCGTGCCGCCGTCCACGACGAGCCGGTCGGTCAGAGACGTATCGTCGCCCAGGTGGGTATTCATGACCAAGGTGCCGCCGCCGATGTAGTCGGAGACGGTCAGCGTCTTGAATCCAGATTGCGCACCGGGAGACACGAACCGCACGACACCCGCGTTGGTCAGGGTCTTGATGGCCGAATCGCCGCGCACATTCCAGACGCTGCTGGCGTCTAACTTGACGCTGTCCACCGAACCCTGCCCCGCGCGCACCGCGCCGGTCCACTCACTGCCGCTCGCCAGCCCGATGTCGACGCGGCCGCTGTCGGCGGTCAACACGTCGCCCGTCATGAGCGCGCCTGTGGCGTTCAGGGTGACGCCTTGCGTCTGGTACGGTTGCCCGGGGACGATTCCCGCGCTGGGCGTCGCCTGCGTTCTAAGCAGGATGCCGCTGCCTTCGTCGCCACCGGCTCGGGCCACCACGGTGGCGTTCTGAACGGTGATGTCGTGATCACCGCCCCTGACGAGAAACCCCACACCGTCGTGGGTTTGCAGGTCGCTGCCGTCCGACAATACGAGCGAGTTGACGCCCTGCGGCTCGTAGCGCACGCTTTGCACGCCGTTTGCGTTCTGACCCGTCATGATGACTTGCGTGTCGCTCAGCGAAACCGTCGTTTCACCGGCGCCGATGCTGCCAAGCATATACACGCCGGTCGAGCCCGTGGATTGCCCGTTCAACTGTGAATTGACGGCGTCAATACGTGCCTCGTCGGCTGCTCGAAGCGCAGTTCCCGCGCTGCCGGATACGTCCACGGTAACGCCGTCCAATGTCACCTGCGTGCCGCGATGGTTGGCATTCACGCCTACCGCATTCGTGGCTTCGGCCAGGATATGCGTTCCCACCGCGTCGATCGTTGTTGTCGCCGTGTTATCGGTCGAGTGCGCATACAGGCCGGCCCGTCTTCCGCGTAAGGTACCGCCTTCAATCTGTACCGCCCCATTGCGGCTTCGGATCGCATACAAGTCCGCACGGATGTCCAGGTTCTGTCCCGTCATCACATGGTTGTTCATCACCGTGACGCCCTCGTTGACCGCGACGGCTTCGCTGCCGATTGTCACGTTCGTCAAAGACGCCGAAGACCCACTGTTTTGACTCGCCTCGTTATACAAGAGCACGCCGAAGTCCACCGAATGTGGACCGGCAACAACCGTATCCGTCATGGTCAGGCTGGAACCGTCGACAACGGACATCTGGCCTTCAATGGTGCTTCCTTGAACGGTGACGATGGCATTTTGCGAGATATGCACGGTTGCCGCCGAGGCATTTTCTGTGCCTCCTGCCTTGACGTGGCTGTCGGTCAGCAACAGCGTGGCCTCTTGCACCGAAAGGTCCGCCCCCGTCGCCGCGCCCATGTCATCCACGCTGGACAGAATGACGTTGGACAGTTCGACGCGGCCGCCTAACTGCACGCGCACGCCATAGCTGTTGACGCCATTGCGATCAATGCTCTTGATCTCCAGGTCGCTTGCCGTGATGACGCCCCCATCGGAAGCCCGGACGGTACCCTGGAAACCGCCCGATCCCGAGACGGTTCCGCCAAGCAGATTGATGCGGCCCCCATCGGTCGCAAGCACGGCCGTTGCCTCTGAGGAGAGCAGGGAGATGTCGGCGTGGACAAAACTATTTTCCTGGGACGCGGACAATGCAGCCCCGGCCTGCGTCTGGATCGTACTGTCCGTGATCGTGATCGAGCCACCGCCTTGAGTATGCGCACCTCGGGCGTCTGCCTCTGCGGTGACAGTGATGCCGTTTACGAAGACGCTGTTGCCCTGGTTGTTGACGCGGATTGCGTCTCCGGTGCTGACGGTGATGCTCGCTCCGGGGAACACCTCCATCGACGTGTTGCCTTCCGGGTCATCAATGAGAATCGGCGGCATCGGCCCCGCCAACGCCATCAAGGGAAAGGCCGGGATCGTGACGGCGAGAATCGCCGCGACAACCGGGGAAAGGGGGAAATGCATCGCAAGCTCCGTAACCCGTGCGCGGCCTCGGAGATGCCAAAAGCCAGATGCCAGCCAAGTGCAGCAACGCCGAACCGCCACGAAAAAAAGCGACCATTCTCTTGACGCTGCGCAACCCCGCACATCGAAAGATTTCTAAAACCGATTCCACCTCTTGCAAAAATGCAGTGGCACGCAACAATTCGGACCAATACCCGCAACAATGCACAAAAAAAAGGAATTGCCACGCGAGGCAATCCCAAAAAAAACGGGCTGCTCCGGCAAGCAGCCCGCAAACCCAGTCCCGCACCGGGACGGATACTCAAATTCAAACCATCACACGCTATCCAGCGCAGACCGGTCCACGCTCGCCGCCGCGGATGCCGCGTCCTTCATCTCTTCGATGAAGACCGGCGCGCACAGCCCGGCGACAACTGCCGCGAGGTCCGGATCGATGTCGTCATAGGCATGACGCCCGGCCAGCATGTTCAGCGAGCCGATCACACGCCCCTCATGCCGCACCGGAATGTTGAAAGCCGACTGCAGCCCGCGTTCGATCAGCATCGGCGCCTCGGAGAACACGGTGCGCACATCGTCTTCATTGCTGGCGACATACAGCCGCCCTTCTTCCAGCACCAGCCGCGACCACGGACCGTTGCCGGTGGCTTTGAAGCCGCCGAGCGGGCTGATCGATTCGTCCGACGTATGCAGACGCTTCATCAGCCGGTGGTCCTGCAGGTACAGCAACGCAGTGAACAGCTTGTGGCCAAAGCAGGCGTGCAGCAGGTTGGAGATCACGCTCCACTGCGCCTGCCGGTCCGCCGCCAGCGCCAGATCGCGCGCGTGCCCGGCCAGCGGGCGGAATGCGGAGCCCTTCGTCATGCGTTGATCTCCTCAAGCACGACGCCACGCGTGTTCTTGCCGTAGAACAGGATGCCCAGGCCGCCGACCAGCAGGATGGCGGTCATCATGGCGAACACGCCGGCAAAGCCCAGGACCGGGTACGCGACGCCGACGATGGTCGGCGATGCGATGGACCCGATGCGGGCAAACGCCGAGGCCGCGCCCATGCCGGTCGCACGGATCGACGTGGGATAGATCTCGGCGGTGTACGTGTACTGGCCGGCGATCACGCCATTCATGCCGAAGGACAGCAGCATGCTCAGCATGATGATCTGTTGCTCGCCGCTGGCCAGCGCCAGGCCCAGCGCGGACAGGCACGACAGCAGCATGTAGGCCAGGATGGTGTATTTGCGGCCGATCTTGTCGTTGAAATACGCGGCCGAAAAGTAGCCGGGAATCTGCGACAGGTAGATCAGGATGGTGTACGAGAAGCTCTTGGTGATGGTGAAGCCGCGCTCGACCAGCAGGCTGGGGATCCACACCAGGAAGGCGTAGTAGCAGAACAGCACCGTGATCCAGAACACCCACACCAGCACGGTCGTGCCCAGGTACTCCTTCGAGAACAGCTGCGCCAGCTTGGCCATCGCGGTCTGCTGCGGCGCGCTGGTGGCCGTGGCCTTGCGCGTGGCAACGGGCGTGGGCAGCGGGCGGCCGGTGCTCTTCAGGACTTCGGCTTCGATGGCTTCGCAGATGCGGTTGGCTTCCGCGGTCTGGCCGGTGTGTTCAAGCCAGCGCGGCGATTCAAACAGCGACTTGCGCCACCACAACAGGAACACGACGGGAACAGAAGCGATGATCATGATCCAGCGCCAGCCGTCGTCGCTCATCGGCACGATGAAGTAGCCCAAAAGCGCCGACATCACGAAGCCGAACGAGAAGAAGCCCGCCAGCGCGCCGGTGAAGCGGCCGCGATACTTGCTGCTGACGAATTCGGCCAGGTACGGCGCGATGATGGCGCCTTCAGCGCCCATGCCGATGCCGGCAATCATGCGCAGGATGTAGAACTCGTGATAGTTGCGGGCAAAGGCGTTGAAGAACGTGGCGACGCAGAACAGCAGGAGCGCCCACATCATGATCTTCTTGCGGCCGTAGCGGTCGCCCAGGATGCCGGAGAACAGCGCCCCGACCAGGAAGCCGACATAGGTGCTGCTGGCGATCCAGCCGATCTGGCCGGTGGTCAGACCCCACTGCGTGCGCAGCGAGGGAATGATGAACGCGATGATGCCGGCGTCCAAAGCTTCAAAGGCCAGGCCGAGGCCGCCGATCATCAGCAGCCGGAAATGAAAGCTGCTGAAGGGCAACCGCTCCAGGCGGTCGGATACGGAAAACATGATGGGGGAAATTCCGGAGTAAAGAAGAGGGGTACGAAGCGGGCGAACGTCAGCAGGCGTTCTTGTGCAGCAGGCCGCGGTTCATGATGAGCTTGATCGAATCCGGCTTGGTCAGTAGTTCGATGTCGTCCAGCGGATTGCCGTCGATCAACAGCAGGTCGGCGTAGGCGCCTTCGCACACTTCGCCCAGCAGGCCTTCCTGGTTCAGGATCTCGGCGCCGATCAGCGTGGCTTGCTGGATGACCTTGGCGTTGCCCAGCACGCGGCTGCGCAGCACCAGTTCGTCGGATTGCATGTAGTGGGTTTCGCCCAGCAGGTCGCTGCCGTAGCCCATCTTCACGCCGACGTCGTCCAGGATCTCCAGCGCGGTCAGGCCTTGCGTGCGCACGGTGGCGATCTTCTTGACCGAGTCCAGCGGCAAGCCGAAGCGCTCGCCGTCGTTGGCCAGGCCTTCGTAGGTGATCAGCGTGGGCACCATGTAGGCGCCGTGTTCCTTCATGACCTCGGCGGCCTCGCGGTCAACGAGGTTGCCGTGCTCGATGGTGCGCACGCCGCAGCGCACGGCACGCGTGATGGCGCGCGGGGTGTAGGCGTGGGCCATCACGTAGGTGTTGGCGTTGCTGGCCTCTTCCACAATGGCGATCAGCTCGGCTTCGGAGAAGCCCAGGTTCTGGATGGGATCGTTGGGCGAAGCCACGCCGCCGGACGCCATGACCTTGATCTGCGTGGCGCCCTTGAGGATTTCCTCGCGCACGGCCAGGCGGCAGTTGTCGACGCCGTCGACCACGCGGCCGATGTTGCCGATCTTGACCGAGCACGGGCAAGGATCCAGTTCGTCGTTACGCTGGCGGAAGTCGCCGTGGCCGCCGGTCTGCGACAGGGCCTTGCCCGAGCAGAAGAGACGCGGGCCGTCGATGGTGCCGTCCAGCACGGCCTGCGCCAGCGCCCAGTCTGCGCCGCCGGCGTCACGCACCGAGGTGAAGCCGCGGTCAAGCATGCCCTGCATGATGGGCAGCGCGCGCAGCAGCGCCAGCGCGTTGGGCAGGGCCGCGACGCGGCCCAGGTTGAACGACGACGCCACCACGTGCACGTGGCAGTCGATCATGCCGGGCATCAAGGTCATGCCCTTGGCGTCCACCACCTGCGCATCCGCCGGCGCCGTTGCGTCGGCGGCGATGCGGGTGATGACCCCGTCCTCGACCAGCACGGTCGAAGCGGCTTCGAGGGCCAAGGTTCGGGTATTGAGGATCCTGCAATTCTTGATGACAACCGGATTCATAAATCAACCACGTAAACAGTTCAAAACGCCGGGAAATCGCGGCATGCCGAACTCTACCGGTACAATTCCGGGGTCCGATACCGGGTCTCCCCCTATGCGCTCGACACAAATTTGAAGAGCCTTATGAGCTTTACTCATACCCCCCTATGAGACGCCGCTGCCCCACCCTGTCCGAATTGAACGCGTTTTCCGCGGCCGCACGGCATCTGTCTTTCTCGAAGGCGGGCAAGGAACTGTTCGTCACGCAAAGCGCCATCAGCCGGCATATCGCCACGCTGGAAAGCTATCTTGGCCACGCGCTGTTCATTCGGGGCACGAACGGGTTGCAGCTCACGCGCATGGGCGCCACCTACCTCAGCCTGATCCGGCCGGCGTTGCATACGCTGGAAAGCGCCACGTCGCAGGTCATGGCGACGCAGCAGTCGGCAAAATCCCTGAATGTCTCGGCCGCGCCCACGTTTGCGGCGCAATGGCTGTTTCCGCGTCTGAAGACGTTCCGCGAGGTCAATCCGGACATCTCCATCAATTTCGTGCGTTACAGCGTCGCGGATTACAAAAGCACCGAGCTGGATTTCGATGCCTCCATCCAGTACGGCTATGGCGACTGGCACGACGGCGCCGCCAAGTACCTGACGGGACGCGAAACCCGCCTGGTGTGCTCGCGGGAATACCTGGATCAGCATCCGATCAGCAGCCTGGAAGACATCAAGCAGTGCACGCTGCTGCAGCACATCGAGATTCCGCTGTCCTGGGAATACTGGTTTTCGACGTACCTGGGCGATTATGACCGCGCCCGTTTTGGCCCCGGCTTCAATCTGTTTTCAATGATTATCCAGGCCGCATCCTCCGGCTTTGGCGTGGCGCTCATGCCGCACTGCCTGATCGAAAAGGAATTGGCCACGGGGCAGCTGGTCGACATATTCGATCGCACCTTTGAAAGCCCGCTTGGCTATTATCTTTGCGCGCCGAACTGGCGCAGCAACATGGAAAGCTACGAGCGGCTGAGCCAGTGGCTGGCGCATGAGTGTTTTCATGGCGGCGGCACGGACCCTGCGGGGCAGGCGCCAGGAAAGCCGGATCTTGGCAAACCTGCCAACGGACAAGCGTGCGCGACCGATTGCCCGTATTGCGTGGCGGCCGCGTAGACGGTCCGCGCTGGATGCGCCCGGCGGTCTGGATCATGAAGGGTCCTGAAAGGGTCGCGGGCATCGCGGGCGGAATCATTGCCGCCAGTCGCGCAGGTAATCAAGGAAGATGCGGTCCACGCGCGCCTCGTTGCCGTCGGAGTGCCCAGCCGAATGCGGCGTGGCGATCACGTTTGGCAGCGTCCAGAGTGGCGACGCGGCGTCCAGCGGCTCGTGTTCGAAGACATCCAGAAAGGCGCCAGCCAGCGCGTTGGCGCGCAGTGCCTCAATCAGGTCGGCTTCGGCAACGACTTCGCCCCGCGCGACGTTGACGAGCCGGGCGTGCGGCGCCATGGCGGCCAGCACGTGGGCGTTCACCAGGCCGCGCGTGCGGTCGCTCAAGGGGCACGCCAGCACCAGCCAATCGGCACGGCCCGCAATGTGCGGCAGGTCTTCAAAGGCGTAGGTCTCCACGCCGTCCGCGGGCGGCGCGGCCGCGCTGCGCACGGCGATGACGTTCAGTCCCAGCATCCGCAGATACCCGCCCAGCGCGCGGCCGATCGGCCCCCATCCCACGATCACGGCGGTCTGCCCTGGCAGATCGCGCGGCATCCGGTCACCGATCAGCGGCGTCCAGGTTTGGGCACGCTGGGCGTCGAACAAGCGCGGAAACTCGCGCGCCAGCGCCAGAATCCCGGCCAGCGCGGTCTGCGCCACCACCTGCGCGTTGGCGCCGGACGAGGTGGTGACACGCACGCCGCGGGATTTCAGTTCGCCAAAGATCGGCCGGTCCGCGCCCGCCGAGTGCACGTGCACCCAGGCCAGCTTCGGCGATTGACGCAGCGAGACGTAGAAGGCTTCAAGCGGTTCCAGGACGCGATGCTTGGTCGACAGGCCGGTCACATCGCGCGAGATGAAAGCGACATCGGCACCGGCGGGCGCGCTGCCCTGCGTCCGCGCCGCGATGACGGGTTCGAACGCGCGTCCATCCAACGCCTGCGCGATCTCGCTGCCGATGCGGCTTAGCGTCGGTTCGGACATGAGGATCCGCAGCGGTTGTTGTGGTCTGGTCATGGGCGGCAGCCCACGCGCGAAAAGCAGGATGCGGTCTGCGATACATCTGCACTGCTCATCTCGGATTGCTCCCTCTTGCACGCGATGACGGCGGCACGGGACGCCGAGTCGAGGAAAATTCTAGAGCGCGCTTTTCTTCACTACAAATTGTTGGTTTTTACTTATTATTCGGTTTTGCCAATATATAGAGCGGTGGCGAATCATGTCGACCAAGCGCAGCATCACCCTGCGGCACTTCCGCAGTTTCGTGGCGGTGGCCAACACCGGCTCGTTCACCGTGGCGGCGTCGCAGCTCTTTCTGACGCAGTCTTCGCTGACCGCGACCATCCAGCAGTTTGAAGACGCCGTGGGCGTCAAACTGTTCGACCGCAGTACGCGCCGCGTGGCGATGACGCCGGAGGCCGCCCGCTTCAAGGCGGAGGCCGAGCGCATCCTCAGCCAGTTCGACGGCGCGCTGAGCGACCTGGAGGCGTTGTCGCAGGGCCGCCAGGGACACGTGCGGATCGCGGTGGTGGCGTCGGTCACCAACTACTTTCTGGGCGACGCCATCGCGGCCTTTCGCCAGGCCTATCCGAAGATCACGTTTTCACTGCACGACGCCGGCTCGGAACTGGTCGAGAAAATGATCGCCAACGGCGACATCGATTTTGCGATTTCGACTTCGCACCATGGTTTGGAAGAGTTGGTCTATACGCCGCTGTTCGAGGACCGCTACGGCGTGATCTGCGCCGCGTCGTATCCGTACGCGCAAGGCGCAAAGCCATTGAAGTGGGCCGACCTGGATCCGGCGCAATACGTGGGGTTTACCGAAGACACCGGCATCGGCGCGTTCCTGCGCGCACACGCCGGCAAGCCGGGGTTCTTCGAGCAGCAGCACGATGAGGTGTCGCGCACGTCGTCGCTGCACGCCGTGCTGCGTGGCGGCGGGCGATATTCGATCCTGCCGGCGCTTGCGGCCAGCTCCATCGCGCCGTCGCAGACGCTAGGGAGCGAGCCGGGGCCGTTCGTGTTCCGGGAACTGAGTTCGCCCCGGTTGTCGCGCGAGGTCTGTCTGATCACGCGACGCTTGCGGTCGCTGTCGGCAAGTTCGGAACTGTTCCTGCAGTACATCCGGGACGTCATCCACGACAAGCCGGTGCCAGCGGGGGTGAAGGTGCTGGGCAGAAGAACCAAAAAGGCGCCGCCTTCCGGGGTCTGACAGGAAGGCCCGAATGCTCATCCCGGTTGCGGTCCGCCCCCCCGCAACAACTTGCCCGGCAGCTCTCCCGTTGCCTCGCCGCGTTCGAAGATCGGCAGACCGTTGACCAGCGTGGCCGCGTAGCCATCGGCACGCTGCACCAGCCTGCGCCCGCCTCCCGGCAGGTCGAACACCATTTCCGGGCAATGCACCTTCAGCGCATCCGGGTCGATGACGTTGATGTCGGCCTTGTATCCCGGCTGCAATAGCCCGCGATCGTGCAAGCCATACACCAGCGCGGTATCGCGGGTCTGCCGGCGCACCACGTGTTCAAGCGGCAGGAGCGGACCTCGGCGGCGGTCTCGCGTCCAGTGGCTGAGCATGAAGGTCGGCATGCTGACATCGCAGATGTAGCCGCAATGCGCGCCGCCGTCGGAAAGGCTGTTCACCGTGTTGGCATGCTGCATCAGCTGGTGCAGGTGATCGAGGTTTTCGTATGAGTAGTTGAAGGACGGATAGTAGAGAATCGCCCGGCCCTCGTTCTCCAGCATCAGGTCATACACCAGTTCCAACGGAGGGCGCCCGGTGCGCGCCGCCATGGCCGCCACGCTGTCTTCCGGCAGCGGCTCGTAGTCGGGGTCCTGGCCCAGCCGGTAGATCTTGTGAAAGCTGCTGAACAAAGTCTCGGCCCGGCGGTCCAGCAGGCCACGCTGCTCGCTCATGATTTTCTGGCGGACCTGCGGATCGCGCAGTTGCGCGAGCTTTTCTGGCAGGGGCAGCGCGTGCAGCGCCTGATAGGTCGGATGGGCAATGAAGGGATGCAACGAACTTTGCCAGGAGAAAAGGATGCCCAGCGGCCGGCCGCTGATGCCGGCCATGAGCGGCACGCCTTCATCGCGCGCCTTGTCCAGCGTGCGTACGATCTGCTTCCAGACGTCAGGCGCGCCGTCGGTCTGCTGAAGGTTGAACAGCACCGGCAGACGATTGTGGCGGGCAAGCTGTTCCAGCCAGGGAATCTCGCCCTCCATCGCGGGATGGTTGGCCGTCATCTGGAACACGCCGTGGCCGACTTCGCCCATGACGGAGCCCAGCGCGCTGATCTCTTCGCCGGTGGCGAACGTGCCCGGCGGGTACTTGCGCTCGTCGTACTTGTGCAGGAACGTCCGCGACGTCGAAAAGCCGACCGCCCCCGCCTGCAAGGCGGCGCGCACGACCTCGCGCATGGCCAGCAGGTCGGCGGGCGAGGCCTCGTCGTGATGAATGGCGCGGTCGCCCATCACGTACGCGCGCACCGCGCTGTGCGGGATCTGCGCCCCGATGTCCAGCGCCTTGGGCCGCCGATCCAGCGCATCCAGATACTCGGGAAAGGTTTCCCAGTCCCATTCGATGCCTTCCGACAGCACCGAGCCCGGAATGTCCTCGACGCCCTCCATCACCTTGATCAGCCATTCGCGACGGTCGGGCTTTACCGGCGCAAAGCCCACCCCGCAGTTGCCCATGATGGCGGTGGTGACGCCATGCCATGTCGATGGGCTGAGGTACGGGTCCCACGTCGCCTGGCCGTCGTAATGGGTGTGGATGTCGACCCAGCCCGGCGTCACCAATGCGCCCGCCGCGTCGATCTCTCGCCGCGCGGCGCCCGCCTTGCCGCCCGCCTGTACGATCCGGCCGCCGTCGATGGCAAGGTCGCCCACCCGGGAGCTGGCGCCTGAACCGTCCACCAGCGTGCCGCCGCGTATCACTACATCGTGCATTGTTGTCTCCTGGGGCCCGCGGGCCCGTCAGCCTTATTCCAATACCAGCCCGATCCGGCGGATCACGTCGCCCCACCGCGCGCTGTCGCGCTGCACGATGGCCGAGAATTCCTTCGGCCCGGCGCCGCTGACCTCATTGCCTTGCGACAGAATGGTCTGGGTGATTTCAGGGGTTTCCAGCGCGGCGCGAAACACCTGGGCCACGCGTTCGGCCAGTGCGGGCGGCATGTCGCCCGGACCGAAGATGCCTTGCCAGCCCACGATGTTCAGACCCTCGATCCCCTGCTCCTCCAGCGTCGGCAATTCAGGCAGCACGCTCAGGCGCCGGTCCGTCGCCGGGCCCAGCAGCTTGACCTTGCCGGCGCGGGCGTTTTCGACCGCCGTGGCGGTGCCGTCGAAGTAGACCTGCACATCGCCCGCCAGCAGCGCGCGGCTGGCGTCGGCAGTGCCCTTGTAGGGCACGTGGACGATGTCGGTGCCCGTTTTCATCTTGAGAATCTCGCCATTCAGGTGCGAGGTCGACCCGGCGCTGTACGAGGCGTAGTTCAGTTTTCCGGGGTTCGCCTTGGCGTAGGCAATCAGCTCGGCGGTTGTGGAGAACGGCGCGTTGTTGTTGGCGACCAGCACGGTGGCCGACCTGACCGCCTGCAGGACCGGCGTGAAGTCCTTGACCGGGTCGTACGGCAGCTTTTTGTACAGATGCGGATTCTGCGTGTGCGTGACGACGATGGTGTACAGCAGCGTATAGCCGTCCGGCTTGGCGCGCGCCACGTCCTGCGCGCCGATCATCGTGCCCGCGCCCGGCTTGTTGTCGATGATGACGGAGGCGCCGGTCTGCTGCGACACCTTGGCCGCCAGCATGCGCGCCAGCGAATCCGAGCCCGACCCCGCCGGAAACGGCACGACCATGCGTATCGGCTTGCCCGAGGCAGGCCAGGCGTCGGGTTGCGGGGATGGCGCCGCGACGGCCGCCGTACAGGCCAGCATGCTCAGCGCAGCGGCTGCGCTCCAGCCCGCCAGATGGAATATCGGCTTGCGGTTCATGTTGTCTCCTCCTGCGAGGTTGGCGTGTCGCGGGGCCGCGCATCGCTCTGTATGGTGTTTTCCCGGGTGCTGGCAACATTTGCTGCCGGCCCGTGGTCAAGCTGTTTTAGTCTTGCAACTGACCCGAATCAATTGCATATTTGGCGCAATTCCGATGAGAAAAATACATGGGCCTGACGATACGTTCGCTCCAGCACTTTTCCGTCCTTGCCGAAGAGCGGCACTTCTCTCGGGCGGCCCAGCGGCTGCATCTGACGCAGTCGGCGCTGACGCGCAGCATCCAGTCCCTTGAAGAGACGCTGGGCCTGGTGCTGGTGGATCGCGCGTCGATCGGCGTGACGCCGACACAGGCGGGAAAAATGGTGCTCGACCGTTCGCGCCGCATCCTGGGCGATGTTCTCGCCCTTCGGCGCGAGGCCGAATTGATGAGGGGCCACGACACGGGACGCGTCAGCTTCGGGGTCGGGGCGTTTCCGGCGGCGGGGTTTCTGTCGCCGCTGCTGGTCCGCCTGGCACGCGATCACCCGGGCCTGAGCGTGCATGTAGAAATCGAAAGCTGGCAGCGGCTGTTGGACAAGCTGTTGCAGGACAAGCTGGACTTTGCCGTGGCGGTAACGCACAGCCTGCCGCCGCCGGCGGACTTCATCGTGCGTGCGTTGCCACCGCAGCACGGCGGCCTTTTCGTGCGGGCCGGGCATCCGCTGCAATCGGTCCGAAAGCCAAAGTTACGTGCCGCGTTGGCGCAATATCGGCTGGCTGCCACCGACCTGCCGCAGCGCGCGCGAGAGTATCTGGCAAAGCTGTATCAAGTGGCCGGCGTGGATGAACTGCCGATTGCCTTCGAGTGCGATAGCGTCAGCGCGCTGCGCGACGTGGCCGTGGGGAGCGACGTGGTGCTGTTCTGCACACGCGAGGCCATCGTCGCCGAGCTGGCGCAAGGGGCGCTCGTGCCGTTGCCCCTGCCCTATCCGGCCTCCGGCCCGCTGACCTACAGCGTCATCCACCGCGCCCGCCGCAGCTTGTCGCCTACCGCGGAACGGATCATCACATTGGTGCAGGCGTATCTGGCGGGCGAAGGGGCTGACGGGGCGGCGGACTGATCCCTGAGCGATGGCGCGGTGTCATTCCCCGCGCCATGCGATTCACACACCCGCCCCCGGATCCTGCTCGCGCCGCTCCGCGTCTTCCTGCGCGGCCACGTCTTCAAGCTTGACCTGACTGGTGCTGCCGTGCGTGGCGGCGCACTGCGCGGGATTCTGGGTGCTTTTGACGCATTCCGCGAATGCGAGCGCCGCGTCCACGGTCGCGAAGTGATACGACTGGCCGTCGGCGAACGCGACCTTTCCTTCGACAGAACAATCCATGAGTACCTCCAGGGTTTCGGAAAGCCCATGCTGCCGCGTTGGCGCGGCGGCGTCAATTCACCCGGCGGGGCAGCACCGCCCGCATCCATCGCGACAGCACGGGACGGATGCGCTGGTTGTGCAGCAGCACCGCGCCCAGCACGCCGATGAAGGCGCCCAGCACCGTGTCCACAAAGCGCGCCTCGATGACGTCGATGGGATAGCCCTGCCCCAGATGCGGCGCCTCGGCCAGGAAAATGGTCAAGGGCGTGATCAGCACAACCGCGCTGGCGTAGTGCCGCACCACCAGCGTCTCGATGCCGAAGGACAGCGCCATCATCACCAGGCTCAACGTCCAGACGTTGAGAGGCAAGCTGAGCAGCGCCCACGCCACGCACAGGCCGACCGCCGTGCCCAGGATGCGGTGCATCTGCCGGCTCCACGCCGCGCGCAGGCTGGCGCCCTGAATGATCGCCAGGCAGCTCACCGGCACCCAATAGGGCCGTTGAAGCTGCAGCAGTTCGGCCGCCAGCAAAGAGATACCGACGAAAAGGCCGATGATCACCGAGTCGTAGACCACGAAATCGAAGGTCGGCTTGGGCAGCTCGATGGGCGCGGGCGGCGGCGCGACGCGCGTCATGTGCAGCGAATAAGCAAAGGCCACCAGGCACGCAACCAGGCAGCCCAGCGCCACCATGCCCACGCGTAGCGGCACGTCGTGGACGGTGCCGGGCGTGTAGGCGGCAATCGCCGTGGCCATGATGAAGAACAGGCTGCCCGGCGGTCCCAGGCGATAGCAGCGGCACACCATGTTCACCACCATGGCAATCAGCGTCAGCGCCGCGATGGTGGCGGTTGGCCAGAATTGCGTCAGCGCGCCCAGTGCGTAGCAGGCGACCATGCCGAACGACGCGGCCAGCAGCATCATCATGCGGATCTGCAACGAGGCATTGGGCAAGCTCAGGAACACCATGCCGCCCAGGCTGGACATCAGCCCGTAGTCCATGCGCCCGAAATACGCGCCCACCATCAGCGGCAGGCCCGACGACAGCGCGGCGGCCAGGGGCATTTCCCACGGGCGGTCGCTGGCGTTGACCCGGGTCAGCTCGGTCCAAGTGCCGTGCAGCTGGTCCTTGACGAAGGCGAAGGGGCGCCTCGGGCGGTCGTCCGGCCCTGCGGGATCGTCGTGTCGTTTCATAGGCTGGCGTGGGTGCGGTCTGGCGTATTCGGCCCGCCGGCCGCCGCGGGCAAGCGCGGCGCGACGAGCCGCGCATGCCCGATTCTATTCCTCATCAAATTCCGTCTTGCGGATTTAAGGGGAATTCCCCGATTCTCCCTCCCGGACCCACTGGTACTATGCGCCGCACTTCAGCCTTCGGCTGAGCGATAAACATGCGCAACGCTGCGCGGAGACACCATGAAAGCACTCAAACTGGCTGCGGCAGGAACCGCCTTGTTCATCTCGTCCTGGACCGCCCATGCCGGCGCGACCTTCGACGCGGTCAAAAGCAAGGGTTTTGTCCACTGCGGCGTATCCACGGGCGTCGCGGGCTTTTCCGTGAACGACAGCAAGGGCGGCTGGATCGGCCTGGACGTGGACCTGTGCCGCGCGCTGGCCATCGCCCTGTTCGGCGACGCGTCCAAGGCCAAGATCCAGGCGATCAGCGCCGTGCAGCGCTTCACTGCCCTGCAATCCGGCGAAGTCGACGTGCTGACCCGCAACACCACCCTGACGCTGACCCGCGACACGACGCTGGGCTTGATCGGCGTGGGCGTCAACTACTACGACAGCCAGGGCATCATGGTGAACAAGTCCCTGGGCGTGAAAAGCGCCAAGGAACTGGAAGGCGCCACCGTCTGCGTGCAGCCGGGCACCACCACCGAACTGAACCTGGCCGACTGGTTCCGTTCGCAGAACGTCAACTTCAAGCCGGTCGTCGTCGAGCGCCTGGACGAGATCATCCGCGCCTTCGCCGTGGGCCGTTGCGACGCATTCACGGGCGACAAGTCGCAGCTTGCCGCCGCGCGCAGCAACCTGGAAAGCCCGGAAAAGTACGACATCCTGCCGGAGAACTTCTCGAAGGAACCGCTCGGCCCCATGGTCCGCCAAGGCGACGAGCAGTGGTTCAACCTGGTCCGCTGGACCATGAACGCCATGCTGGAAGCCGAGGAATACGGCGTCACGTCCAAGAACGTGGACGAGATGCTGAAAAGCACCAACCCGAACATCCAGCGCCTGCTGGGCGTGACGCCGGGCATGGGCAAGAACCTGGGCGTGGACGACAAGTGGGCCTACAACATCATCAAGACCGTCGGCAATTACGGCGAGAGCTTCGAGAAGAACCTGGGCCCCAACAGCCCCCTGAAACTGGAACGCGGGCTTAACGCCTCGTACCGCAACGGCGGCCTGATGTACGGCTGGCCGGTGCGCTAAAAAACGGGCCGCAAGGCCCGCAACGACTCCCCTAGGGTTAGCCGCAATTTGCGTGCGCTTGTGGGCCCCGTACCGTACGAGAAATATGTTTATCGTACAAAGTCCGGATCACATTTTTGGAGCAGCACGTGAAGCAGTAGGTCTATAACCCAAGGGGAAGTCGTCATGAAACGTCGCAGTGCGTTGAAGCTGATGGGGGCCGCCGCCGGCCTGCACCTGACCGGCGCAAGCTGGGCACAGAACGGGGCGTATCCGTCCCGCGTCATCAAGATCATCGTCTCATCCACCCCAGGCAGCGCCACCGATCTTGCGGGACGGTTGGTCGGCGACCTGCTCTATGCCAAGTACGGCCAGAGCGTGGTCATCGAAAACCGCGCCGGCGCCGGTGGCGTCATCGGCATGCAGGCCGCCGCCGCCTCCAAGCCTGACGGCTACACCCTCACCACCGGGGGTCTTGGCCACAACGTGCTGCCCCCCGCCACGCTGCGCGGGCTGCCCATCGACATCCCCACCGCACTGCTTCCCATCGCCCAGGTGGCCGAGTTCGTCAACGCGCTCGTCGTGCGCGTGGACCATCCGGCCAATACGGTGCCGGAGCTGATCGAATACCTGCGCGCCACGAAGCGCAAACCACTGTACGGCAGCAACGGCGTCGGCAGTTCGTCGCAGATGACGGCCGAACTCTTTGCCATGCGCACGGGGCTGAAGTTCGATCATGTGCCGTACAAAGGCGCCAGCGAGGCGCTGGTGGGCACGGCCAACGGCGACCTGGACCTCTGTTTCATGAACCTGCCGCCAACGCTGCCCATGGTGGACGGCAAGCGCCTGAAGGCGCTGGCGGTGACCAGCGCCTACCGCGCGCGGCAGTTGCCCAATGTGCCGACGATGCAGGAACAGGGCATGAAGGACTTCGACGTGACGAGCTGGCTGGGCATGTATGCGCCCGCGCAGGTGGACCCGGCGATCATCGCCCAACTGTCCAACACCATCGTCACCGGGCTGGCCGCGCCGGAATACCAGAACCGCATCATCAACGCCGGTTTTGAACCCAAGTTGCGCGACGCCGCGCAGTTCCAGGCGTTCTCCAAGGCGGAGTTCAAGCGTTGGAGCGAGGTCGCGCAGCAGGCGGGAATCGTGGTGGATTACGGCGGGAAATAGTGAAAGGCGGGACCGGCTGCATGCGCCGGCCCCGCCACGTCAGCCCCATCTTGGCGGGGCCGCGTCTATCGGCGCAGTGCCGTCAGGCGCGCGCCTGCCAGACCTCGGAATTGACCATGGCCTGCGGCTTCTGGCCTCCCAGCGCATCCATCAGATTGGCCACTGCCAAATCGATCATCGCGCGCCGCGTTTCGTGCGTGGCGCTGCCTACGTGGGCCTGCAGCACCACGTTCGGCAAGGCGCACAGCGGGCTGTCGGCCGGCAGCGGTTCCTGCTCCATCACGTCCAACCCCGCGCCCGCGATGGTGCCGGCGCGCAGCGCTTCGATCAGCGCGGCCTCGTCAATGACGGGGCCACGCGCGGTGTTGATCAGATACGCCGTGGGTTTCATCAGTTCCAATTCGCGCTTGCCAATGGAATGGCGCGTTTCCGCCGACAGCGGGATATGCACGCTCAGCACGTCCGACGTCTTGAAAAGTTCATCGCGATCCACATAGGTGGCCAGGCCTTCGGCCTGCGGGTCCTCGCGACGGTTGTGATAGATCACCTTCATGTCGAAGGCCTGCGCCGCGCGCGCCACGACACGGCCGATGCGGCCCATACCCAAAAGGCCCAGCGTCTTGCCGCGGATGTCGCGCGTCAACGGAAAGGCGCCCTTGGTCCAGGCGCCGCTGCGCACGAAGGCGTCGCCCGCCACCAGGTTGCGCGACAGGCACAGCATCAGGCCGATGGTCACATCAGCCACCGCGCCATCCAGCACGCCCGGCGTATTGCAGATCAGCACCTTGCGCCGCGTGGCGGCCGCCAGGTCGACGTTGTCGAACCCAACTGCGAAGTTCGAGCTGACCTTCAGCGCGGGCAATGCATCCAGCAGCGCCTGATCGACCTTGGTGCGCACGGTGCACACCATGCCTTCGATCTGCGCACGCTCGTCCGCGCCCAGCACCTCGGCCGGATTCTGTCCGGTGGGCACTTCGACGATGTCGCAGCGCTCAGCGAGGCGCTCGCGCAGGTCTGGCGGCACGGGTGCGGAGACGATGACTTTGGGCTTTTGATTCATTGGGGGCTCCAGTGGGGTCAGGGTTCGATTGCTTCGACGTCGGTGGCAAACACCTGTTGCTCTCCGGCGTCGACCAGCGCGGGCTCGGCGGGATGGTCCAGGTAACGGACGATCAGCCAGAAGCCGTCTTGCGGGTTCTCGACGATCTCGGCCAATGCGCCGCCCGCCATGCGCACGCGCACGCCGGGTTGCAGATCGACGAGGTTGATGGATTTGTTGTCGGCCATGCGATTGCTCCTTCGGTTCGCGTCTTGCGAGTCAGGCGCCGCGGCTACAGTTCAAGCTGCGACGAAGGCACGCGTACGCGAATGCCGTCCAGCTCGGGCGTCATGATGACCTGACAGGACAGTCGGCTGGTCGGACAGCGCTCGGGCACGACTTCCAGCAGCGCCTCCTCGGCCATGCCGGGCGGCTCCAGCCGCGCGTGCCAATCCGCGTCCACCTGCACGTGGCAGGTGCCGCAGATGGCGCCGCCCCCGCATTCGGCGACGATTCCTTCCAGGCCATCGCGCCGCGCGGCTTCCATCAGCGACCAGTCGTCGGGCACGTCCAGCACCTGTTCGGCGCCATCGGGCAATTCAAATATCGCAACGGGCATGTTGTCTCCAGGGTTCGTTTACACAGCGGCCGCAACCGCTTCGGGCGCGCCGATGCGTGGCACGCCCTTGATGAATTCCACGGGACTGTCGACCGCTTCGATCGCGGCCAGGCGCCCGTGCTGATAGCGTTCGACCAGCCAGCCCTTGGCGGTGGGCAGCAGGACGTCACGGCAAGGCGCGGCCGGGTCGACGAGGCCGGCCATCTGCAGACGGCGGCCCTGCTGTTCGGACCAGAAGGTGGGCGGACGCGCCGCTGGCGGGGCCTTGCCGGCAATGGTCGCCGCCGCCGTGCGCGCGTGCGCCAGCGCGTTCTGCACGCTTTCGATGCGGGCATAACGCTGCAGCTCTCCGCGAAAGGCGCTTGCGCAATCGCCAATGGCGTAGACGTCGGGCGCCGAGGTCCGGCAACATTCGTCGACGACCACGCCGTCCAGGCAGATCAGGCCCGCCGCTTCGGCAAGCGCCGTCTCGGCAACCGCGCCGATGGACACCAGCACGAGTTCAGCGTCGATGGGCTCTCCGCTGGCCAGATGGGCGCGCCAGCCCGTCGCCGTGCGTTCCCAGCGGCGCACCGCCGCGCCGTGGCGGATCTCGATGCCGGCCTCGCGGTGCAGGTCGCCGATGCGCGTGGCGGTGGGTTCGGACACCTTGCCCGCCATCACGTTGCCGCCTTGCTCCAACACCAGCACCTCGGCGCCCAGCTTGCGCGCCGAGCAGGCCGCCTCCAGCCCCAGATAACCCGCGCCCACGACGAGCAGCCGGATGCCGGGGCGCAGCGCCTCGCGCAGCCGGTGCGCGTCGTCCAGGCCGCGCACGGAAAACACCTGTTCGCCCGCCACCTCCGCAATGCCACGCGCGCTGGCGCCGGTGGCAAGCACGCAATGTTCATAGGCCACCTCGCGGCCCGACGCCGTGCGCAGCGTGCGCGCCGCGGTATCGATGGCGGCCACCGGATCGCCCGCCACCACGATCACACGCGACTTCTCGTAGGCGGCGCCCGCGCGCAACGCGATGCGCTCGGCGCTGGTCGAGCCGGTCAGCAGGGCCTTGGACAGCGGCGGCCGTTCATAGGGAGCATGCGTTTCCGCGCCGAACAGCGCGATATCGCCTTCAACGCCCGCGGCGCGCAAGGCCCACGCGCATTCGACACCCGCATGCCCCGCGCCGATGATGGCCGTGTGGACGCGCAGCGGGGCTGATGAGGTTTCCATGATGCTCAGGCTCCGAATTTCAGGGAAATGCTGGCTTTGGTGGCCACCTGCTTCCAGCGGGCCAGCTCAGCCCGGTTCAGCTCCGCAAAGGCGTCGGCCCCTCGCGGCTTGGGCTCAAAGCCCGCGGCGGTCAAGGTTTCCACCGACTGCGGTTGCGCCATGCCTTCCTGCAAAGCCGCGCTGAGCTTCTGCACGATGTCGGGCGGCATGCCGGCGGGGCCGTACACGCCCAGCCAGCTCGTCACGTCGAAGTCCGCCACGCCCTGCTCGGCCATCGTCGGCACACCCGGCAACTGCTTGCTGCGATAGCTGCTGGTCACCGCAATCGGGCGAATCGATCCCTTGCGGATCAGGCCCATCACCGGCGGCAGGTTGCTGAAGCTGAAGTCCAGATTGCCATTGACCACGTCCACCAGCATCTCGCCGCTCCCCTTGTACGGCACGTGCAGCAGGTTGGTGCCCGTGTGCTGCGCGAAGAAAGCGGTGGTCAGATGCACCGACGAGCCGATGCCGTTGGACCCATAGTTCAGGCCGTCCTTGCTGCGCTTGCGCGCCGTGGCGATCAGGTCGTCGACGCTGCGGATCGGCGAATCCGCCCGCACGATCAGCACGTTGATGAATTCGGCCATCTGCGCAATCGGCGTGAAGGCGCGCGCCGTGTCCAGCGGCAGTCCGGTCACGGTGGCCATCGGCAGCACCATGCCGCCCAGGCCGTTGAGCAGCAGGGTGTAGCCGTCCGGCGGCGCCGAAGCCACCTGCTGGCTGCCGATCATGCCGTTTGCACCCGGCCGGTTTTCCACCACCACCGGCTGGCCGAACTTGCGGGTGAGGATCTCGCCGGCCAGGCGACCCGCCACGTCCGTGACGCCGCCCGGCGGATACGGCACGATCAGGCGGATCGGCTTGCTGGGATACGCCGCGTCGGCGCCCCACGAGATTCCCGTCGCCGTCATCGCGGCCGCGCCGGCAATGGCCTTCAGTACAGTACGTCTTTGCATGCTGCAACTCCAGGTATGGGCGAGCGCGTCCTGTCGGCGGTCAGGCCCCGAGTGGAAGGAAAACCATCGAATCCCGGCAGGCGGGCCGGGTCCGGCATCAGCGCGCTAGAAGAAGATCGTCAGCGCCTTCGATAAGAGAACGTTCTGGTCCAGGTGGATCTCACGCGACAGAATCGTGAAGCGCCCGTCCCGCCTGCGCAGCACGTCCTCGCGCTTGCCCACGAACAGATTCACTTCGGATTGCAGGCGGTTTTGGTAGATCAGAAAGCGCGACCGCACTCGCACCAGGTCGCCGCCGCCCTCGTTGGGCGTCACGTCCAGCACGCGGATGTTGGTCACCAGATGGGACACACGCGAGGCCGGCTCTTCGGCCCAGTGAATGCCCGTCTTGATCTGCGCGACGCGCTGACGCAGCGTGTCGATGCCTTCGTCGAACCACGCGGCGTCCTGTTTGCCGGAGTATTCCTGCGCCATCGCATCGCGACGGACATTGCGCGTCAGCGGCATGCGATACGTGATGGCCTCGTCCAGGAGGGTGAGCCACTTGTCGAACTCGCGGTGGTCCAGCAGATCGGCCTCGTAGTGCAGAAAGCGGTGCGCTTCCCACCACAGCAGCATGTCGTCCACGCTGTCGTCCTGCGCAACGGTCGGCGCGCTCTCGATGGGTGCGTTCATGCCGCCTCCTCAAGGCGCACCGCGCCCGCCATCAGTTGGTCCCAGGACAGGCCGTTCATGAACTGCGCCCAGCGCCGGTAGTAGATCCGGGCGTTTTCCTCGGTGTATTCGCCGTTGACCGCACAGCCGGGAATCTCGGGTACGTCCTGCCGGTGGCCCACGCCCATCTGGTAGTTGAAGAAGAGTTCGCGCGACATCGCACCCATGCTGGCCTCGGTGGCGCCCGTCCAGTTCTCCATGTCGTCCGATTCCGTCATGCCGCCCGGTCCGGAATAGCGCAGGAAATAATGGCGAGCCGCCTCCTTGACCGCCTCCGGCGCATCCTTGTCCACCAGATACATGCGCCACATCTCCATCTCGGTCGAGCTGATCGGATGGAACACCGCCAGCGTGCGCGGCTGGCGTCCGTGGAACGACATGTTCGGAAAGATGGTGCCCACGCTGGTCTGCACCCGCATCGCCGAACCCAGCGTGCGTTCGCGCTGCTCATGGATTTCGCGGTAGTAGGCTTCCACCTCCGGGTAACGGCCGTATTGCGGCGCGTAGGGGCCTTCTTCGTAGAACGGCAAGCGGCCCAGCAGGCCGTGGCCCAGTTCCGGAAAACAGATCGCCGACCGCGTGGCCGACGCATCGCGCCGCCCTTTTCCGCCGCCCGGCCCGATGCCCACGATGTCCACCGAGCGGTGGCTGATGTCGTGGTACAGATCGCCAATGAAGTTCTCGGGCGCGAACTTCCAATTGCACTTCACGCGCCACTTCTGCACGCCGCCGATCACCTCCGAGCCGCCAGGACTACCGTTGCGATGGTCCAGCGCCGCATCCAGGTACAGGCGCATGTTGCCGATGTAGTCCAGGAACGGCGGCGCGTTCGGATCCCACGTTGCCCAGATGGCGCCCTTGTAGTTCACCACCTGCGCCACCGTCTTCAGGCCCCACTGCTTCTTGTCGAGCTCGCCCTTGTAGTGCGTCGCGTGGCCGGGCACCCCGACCAGCTCGCCGGGCCGTTCCACCAGTTTGCCGTCGGTGGAAAAGCTCCAGCCATGGTACGGACAGGTGAAGGTCCGGTTGTTGCCGTGGTCATAACGGCACAGCTTCATGCCGCGATGCGCACAGCTATTGAGCATGACCTGGATCTGCCCCTGCCGGTCGCGGGTCAGGATCACGGACTCCGTGCCCATGCGCGAGACGAAGTAATCGTCCGGCTTGGGCACCAGGCTTTCGTGCCCCACAAACAGCCACGCGCGCGAGAAGATCTGCTTCAGTTCCTGCTGAAAGATCTCTTCGTCCACGAAGATGGACCGGCTGACCAGTCCTTCCTCGGCGCACACCAACTCATCGATCGTCTTCTGACCCATCACCACTTCCCCTTGGAGGATGCCCTTATTGGGCGCCTACGGCTTCTCAGCCGTGGCCGCCGCTGTACGCAGACGTGCTTCCGTGTTGTCGACGTGCGTGCGCGCGTACTGCCGCGCCAGCTCCACGTCGCCCTTCTCGATGGCGGCAAACAGCGCTTCATGCTCCTTCTGCGCCTGCGCCCCGCGGCCCGCGATCTTGGCCGACCGCGAGCGCGACACGCGCAGGTTCTTCTTGAGCAGGACCGCCAGGAAATCGAAGAAATTCAGATAGTGTTCATTGCGCGTGGCGCGCGCCACGCAGCGGTGGAACTCCATGTCGGCATCCACGCCAACCGCCACGTCGCCCGACGCAATCGCATCGGCCATCTTGCGCAGCGCCAGCCGCATCGCGGCCAGATCGTCCTCGTCCCGCCGAGCCGCCGCCAGTGGAGCTGCTTCAATCTCGAAGCCGCGGCGCAATTCCACGATGCGCAGCACCTGATCCGCGTCGCCAATGTCCGCCGCCTGCATGCGCAGCACCGACGGCCGCGCCGTCTGCATGACGGTCAGCCCGCGGCCCTGCTTGCTTTGCACAATGCCGTCGCCCTTCAGGCGGGAAACCGCTTCGCGCAGCACGGTGCGCGAAACGCCAAGCCGGGTGGCGATGGTCTGCTCTGGGGGCAGGACCTCGCCGACTTGGTAGTCGCCACTGGTGATCTCGTCCAGCAGCATCTCGGTGACGCGGTCCGTCAGATTGGGCTCTGACGAGAACGGCGGGACCGACTCTCTTTTCAACAGTACTCGGGAAGCTGAATCAGGCATAGGAAGTCTCGTCCGAAAACGTGCATCTCATTGCCAGCCCGCGTTGCCTCGGCTGTGGACGCGTCCCGGGAGGGGAGCGTTGAAAATACGATAATCGTATAAGGATATGGGCAGGTATTAGGGGAAGTGCGGATGCTGGTCACATGCGCACACCAAGCCTGATCCGGGGCCGGATCAATCCCCGTTTATCATTGCCAACGTAGCGAGTTCACGCGAATGCGTTACTCTCCCCTCCCCAAATCAGTCTGCAAGGAGTTCCCTCATGGCACAAGCCTCCGCCCGTCACATCCTCGTTTCCACCGAAGCGAAGGCCAACGAACTCAAGACCGCCATCGAAAACGGCGCTGACTTCGCCCAGCTCGCCAAGGAAAACTCGAGCTGCCCGTCGAGCCGCGACGGTGGCAACCTGGGCACCTTCGGCCCGGGCCAGATGGTCAAGGAATTCGACACCGTCGTGTTCAGCGCCCCGGTCGGCGAAGTGCAAGGCCCGGTGAAGACCCAATTCGGCTACCACCTCGTTGAAGTGACCAGCCGCAAGGACTAAGTCCTCGCCGCCAACTGGCTCAGAAAGCCGCCGCCAGGAGCAATCCTGGCGGCGGTTTTTTTTCGCCTGGCGCCAGCGCCACCCCACGCTGCACCGCAGCACCGGATTCCCTATCAATTGATAATTTCTGTTCAGGTGACAGGACCCGAAGGCCTGCGACAGAATGGCCTACACCCGGAGGAGACAGCCGGGGCCACAAGAATCCACAGCGCAATCACACGGCGCCAGAGGCCCATGAAAAAGTCCAGGAAGGTCATCATCACCTGCGCCATCACCGGTTCGGTCCATACGCCGTCGATGTCGCCCTATCTGCCCGTCACGCCCGATCAGATCGCGCAGTCTGCGCTGGATGCCGCCGAGGCGGGCGCGGCCATCGTGCATCTGCACGCGCGTCAGCCGGACACCGGCCAGCCTACGCAGGATCCGGCGCTGTATGGGCAGTTTCTGCCGCGCATCAAGGAGGCGTCGGACGTTGTGGTCAACATCACGACGGGTGGATCGCCAGTGTTGCCCATTGCCGAGCGCATGGCGCCGGCCCTGCAGTTCAAGCCCGAAGTCGCGTCGCTGAACATGGGGTCGATGAACTTCGGGATGTATGAGCTGCTGGAGCGGTTCAAGGAATTTCAACACGCCTGGGAACGGCCCTATCTGGAGGGCAGCAACGACCTGATCTTCCGCAACACGTTCAAGGACATCGAGCACATCCTCACGTCCTGCAGTGACAACGGCACGCGCTTCGAGATCGAGTGCTACGACATCGGCCACCTGTACACGGCCGCGCATTTCGTGGACCGCAAGCTGCTCAAGCCGCCGTTCCTGATCCAGTCTGTGTTCGGCATCCGCGGCGGCATCGGCACGCACCCGGAAGACGTCATGATGATGAAGCGCACGGCGGACCGGTTGTTTGGCGATGACTACATCTGGTCGGTGCTGGCCGCCGGGCGCAAGCAGACGCCGCTGGCGACGATGGCGGCCACGATGGGCGGGAACGTGCGCGTGGGCCTGGAAGATTCGTTGTGGGACGGCCCCGGCGAATTGGCGCAGTCCAACGCAGACCAGGTACGCCGCATCCGGCGGATTCTGGAAAACCTGTCCTTGCAGGTCGCCACACCCGACGACGCACGCGAGACCCTGCAACTGAAGGGACGCGGCAACGTCGCGTTCTGAAAACACACATCCACCCAGTGGGGAGACGAGACATGAAGAAAACGTTGCGTGCGACGGCATTGGCCGCGCTGTTGGGCATGGCGGGCGCGGCCCAGGCCGATGACGGGGTCATCCGAATCGGATTCATCACGGATATGTCGGGGCTGTCGGCCGACGCCGATGGACCGGGAGGGGCCGAGGCGATCAAGATGGCGATCGCGGACATGGGCGGCACCGTGGCAGGCAAGAAGGTGGAAGTGCTGGTCGCAGACCATCAGAACCGGGCGGATATCGCGTCGTCACGCGCCCGGGAATGGCTGGATCAGCGCGGCGTGAACATGCTGATCGCAGGCGCAAACTCTGCAGCAGCGCTGGCGATGGCGAAGGTGGCCGAGGAAAAGAAGACGCCGTTCTTCGTGGTGAGCGCGGGCGCGTCCGAGCTGACGAATTCGCAGTGCACGCCCTATACCGTGCATTACGTTTACGACACGGTGTCGCTGGCGCGAGGCACGGCGCGCGCGATGATGAAGGAAGGCAACAAGGACTGGTTCTTCCTGACGGTGGACCACGCGTTTGGTCACGCGCTGGAGCGGGACGCATCGAAGGTGGTGCAGGACGATGGCGGCAACGCCAAGGGCCGGGTGCGGCACCCGTTGAACACGGCCGATTTCTCGTCGTTCATTCTGCAGGCGCAGGCCTCGGGCGCGCAGGTGCTGGGCCTGGCCAATTCCGCCAGCGACACCAGCAATGCGGTCAAGGCAGCCAACGAGTTTGGCCTGACGCCCAAGATGAAGATTGCCGGCCTGCTGGTGCTGATCACCGACGTGCATGCGCTGGGCCTGCAAGCGGCGCAGAACATGTACCTGACCACGGCGTGGTACTGGGATCAGGACGACGCGTCGCGTAAATGGGCGTCGCGTTTCGAGTCCGTGATGAAGAAGAAGCCTTCCATGCTGCAGGCCGGCGACTATTCCGCGGCAACGACCTATCTGAAGGCGGTGGAAGCCACCAAGAGCACCGACGGCGACACCATCATGAAGTGGTTGAAGGCCAATCCGGTAAATGACTTCTTCGTCAAGGACGGCAAGATCCGTGCGGACGGGCTGATGGTGCACGACATGTTCCTGATGCAGGTGAAGACGCCGGCGGAATCGAAGGCGCCGTGGGATTACTACAAGCTGGTGGCGCGGGTGCCGGGCGACCAGGTGTATACGTCGCCTGCGGAATCGACCTGCCGCTTGATGAAGCCCTGACCATGACCCGACCGGAAACCCCTATGCATACGCCCGCCGCGATCACCGCCCTGCCCGTCGACCTGTTCGGAAAGCGCGTCATCGTCACGGCCGGCGCGTCCGGCATCGGCGCCGCGCTGGCCGACGCGTTTGTGGAGCGCGGCGCGCGCGTGCATCTGTGCGACGTGGATGAACAAGCCCTGGCCGCGTGCCACCATCCCTGGGCGCGC
Source organism: Achromobacter sp. ACM05 (assembly GCF_019218915.1). Lineage (NCBI taxonomy): Bacteria > Pseudomonadati > Pseudomonadota > Betaproteobacteria > Burkholderiales > Alcaligenaceae > Achromobacter > Achromobacter sp. ACM05. Next base: position 1,415,814 of record NZ_JAHUWQ010000001.1, on the reverse strand, counting down.
GCAGATGTGGGCAGCCGAGCCGAGATCGACCGCTACATGCAGACCGCGCTGTCGCATCTGGGCGGGCTTGACGTGCTCGTGAACAACGCCGGCATCGCGGGGCCGACGGCGGGCATCGCCGACATCACGGAAGCGGAGCTGGACGCGACGCTGGACATCAATCTGGCCTCGCAATTTCACACCGTGCGGCACGCGCTGCCGGCGCTGCGCGAGGCGGGCGGTGGCAGCATCATCAACATCAGTTCGGTGGCGGGCCGGATGGGCCTGCCCATGCGCACGCCGTATGCCGCCACCAAATGGGGCGTGGTGGGCTTGACACGTTCGCTGGCAATGGAGCTGGGGCCGTTGAACATCCGGGTCAATGCGCTGCTTCCGGGACTGGTCGCCGGACCACGCATAGAACGCGTGATTGCGGCCCGGGCGAAGAACATGGGCTTGTCGGTGGAGGAACAGACCCGACTGGAGCTGTCGGGCGTCAGCCTGCGGCAGTTTGTGCGCGCGGCGGACATCGCCAACATGGCGCTGTTTCTGGCCAGTCCGTTCGGGGCCATGGTCAGCGGCCAGGCAATCAGCATCGACGGCGATCTGCAATCGCTGCCGTGGCAGCCGCCGGCGCAATGACGGCGTGGCGATCGCCGCTACAGCAGCGCGATCGTCTCCGCGTAAACGCCCTGCCGCCGCGCCTGCGCCGTGGACCTCAGCGCATCCAGCAGCCGCCCGGTCAGCTCGTTATTGCGGGACTCGGCGCGCGTGATGAGCAGGAAGTCGAACCACTGGCGCGAGGCGAGCGGCACCGCCACCAGATCTGGAAACGACGCGACGATATCGGACGCGGACAGCGCGTTCACCAGGCTGATGCCCTTGACCGCGCGCACCGTGCCCGGCAGCAGCGACATGTGCGCCTGCATGCCGGACCGCAGCAGCAGCGAGTCGGCGATGTCGCCCTGCGCCACGACGTAGTCGGACCACAACGGCTTGACGTAGGTGTCCGGCGGAATATCCAGCGCCGAAATGGTCTCGCGTCCGGCCAGCGGGTGTTCCCGATGCGCGATCGCCATGACGTCCGCACGCAGAAACGGGGTGAAGGTCAGCCGCGTGCTGTCGCGGCCCACGGCGCCCAGGCCGAAGTCGGCGCGCATCGTTTCCACCGCGCTGATGACCTGCATCGACGATTCCACGTCGATGGAAAACGGCCGCGTACCGTTGATGTCCAGATAGCGGCGCACGGCGTCGGGCGCGTAACCCAGCGCCAACGCGGGCGACGAAGCGATGCGCAAGCCGCGCCCGCCGAATTGTTCGATGCTGTGCAGGGCCTCGTCGATACGCACCAGTTCGTCCAGCACGAACTTGGCCTCGCTGTAGAGATACTGCCCCGCCTCCGTGGGACGCAGGGTCTTGTGCGATCTATCGAACAGCTGGACGCCAGTCGCGCTTTCCAGGCGCGAGATCGCGTGGCTGATCGCCGGTTGCGTCAGGTGCATGGCCAACGCCGCCTGCCGCGTCGAGCCAGTCATGACCACGGCATAGAAAATCCGCAGGTCGTGGATGTTGAAGTTGCGCTTCATGCGGTGCGCACCTAACGCGTTGAAGGCTGGGCTTTGGGTGGCGCCTTGGATGGCGCCTTGGTCGCACTCATGCCGCCAAACGCAAACAGCCCCATCTGCGCGCCGGTCGCCCGCGTCAGGTAGTTGTTCTTGAGTGTCTCCCTGCCGCCGAACAGTGCATCGGTGTTGGCGCCCTGCGCCGCGCGGTTCTTGTCGATGTCGTTCTGTCCGTCGTGCATGCCTTCTTGCAGCGCGCGCCGCAAGGCTGGGTTCAACGACGCCGTGTCGTAGGCATCGCCAGGCCGCAGGCCCAGGCTGGCCATGCGCTCGCGCAGCATCGTCTCGGACTTGTGCGCGGGCGCGAACCGCAGCAGGAAGGCCAGCTCGTCGTAAAACTCGAGCGACGAATACATCTGCGCGCGCGGTACGGGCGCCATCCATTCGACCTTGGCGGGCGCCGCAGGCGCGGAACGGTTGCGGAACGCCGACAGGGGCTGGACCTTGAAGCGAGACTGGATGCGCTTGGCGTTGTCCTGGTCGGCGGGATTGAAGCGCTGCGTGCGGGCGACCAGCGTGGCAAGCTCCGTCTCGGCGCGAATCACCTTGGTGATGCCCGCGGGTGTCTTGCCCTTCCAGGAAGGACCCGCCACCAGGAACACGCCGCCGCCCAGGCCGCGCGAACCCAGGTCGCCGATGTGGTGCATATACAGGTCCATCACCTGCAACGAGGCGTCGCGCTGCTTTTCCACGCGAGGCACGGTGACGACGACGGGTTCAGCGCGCAAGTCCAGGGCCGCGTACGAATACAGATAGGCGGGATCCAGCCCGGCCGCCGCAGCGGCTGCTGTGCCCATCGGGTTGATGGTGTTCAGCGGCCCTTTGTATTGCGCGCCGTTCTTGTCGATGCTGTATGCATACATGGCCTGATAACTGGCGACCATGGGCGCGCCGTACAGGTAGGATTCGCGGGCGATGGTGCGCGCCTGTTGCGCGGAGACGCCTTCGATGCCGACCCACTGCGAGCCGGAAGCGGCGTCGGGTGACCTGAAGGTGCAGCCGGCCATGGCGCCCGCCAATGCGAAGACGGCAACGAGACCGATGAACGGACGGCAGGTGGCGCGGCGAAATGCGGTGCTAATCTGGCGGTGGCGCATTCAGGGCTCCGGCATGACGGGATGGCGCGGGCGCCCAGTGACGGCGGCGTGTAATGCGCCAGGCTCGAATTCCGGGGGATTCTGGCATATTTCCCCCGCATATCAAAGAATCGGCGCACCTTGCCGACGCAACAGGAAAGACACAGCAGCATGGCAGCGCAAGACCCCAGCATGACCGGCCCGGACGGAGAGGCTTTCAACATTCGCGCGTCGACGTACTTCGTGCTGCAGGCCGAGCACCCCTGCGCGGCCTGCAGCAAACAGACGCGCGTGGCGGCGCTGGTCGTGCCGCCCGGTCATGAAAGCACCGAGGGTGAACTGGAGCTGGATGAAGACGACGCCGACAGCCCCGGCCTGGATCCGGAGGCGTTTCGGGACTGGCTGTTCGGGCCGGCGCAATGGCAGGCGATACCCGGCCCGGCGATGATCTCGTCGACCCGGGCGCTCGCCCCCGAGGTGGCGCACACCCTGCGCACGATTGCTCCGTTCTACCGCGAAAACCCGGCCCGATCCGGCGAATGGTCGAACTTTTGCGAGCATTGCGAGCAGCCGGTCTGGGACGGCGCGCTGTACCCGACGCCGGGCCAGCCCTTCTGCCCTCGGGATGCCGACGCGGCAGCGCGGATAGCCGCGCAACGGATCGATGCACCGTTTGCCGCCTTCTTCGGCATGTGCTGGACGGACAGCTACCGCAACAAGTGGCCCCTGTTCGCGCGCCTGGGCTACGAATGCAGCGAAGCGGAATGACCCTTTCTCAGGCGCTTTGCAGCAGATCCTGAGGCACTTCCAGCTGACGCGCCGGAATGGCGGTGATGGCGCTTTCGGTGGCGTTGGCGTCCGTGGTCAGATGCTGGATCAGATCAACCGTCGTGGAGCGCCGCGTCAGCATCATGCAGGTCACCTCGTCGCCCGCCACACGGGTGGCGTGCCAGCAGCCAGGCCGCATGCACACGCCCTGCCCCTGCGCCACATGAAAGGCCGCCAGCGTGGACAGGTCCGGCGTGCCGTCGGCGGCGCTGCGCGCCACGATCTGGATGATGCTGCCGGTCAGCGGAACGATCGCCTGTTGCGTCAGCAGATGCTTTTCAAGGCTGGCGACCTCAAGCGATTGGCTGCGGTAATTGACCCACAGCAGTTCGGCATCGCCGCCCGCGCCGGTGTTGAACTGGTGTTCGTGCCAGAAGTCGGTGGCCGGATGCGTGTACAACGGAACGCCGTTGCCGTCCGGCATAGGCTTGCCCAGCATCCACCCGTAGGCGTTGAAGGCATCAGGCGACAGATCGTGGATTTCAAGCTGCGTGTTGCTCGTCATGCGGGACCCTGTGATGGCTTAGCGCCGCGTTTGGGGAATTCGGCGTCGTAGTCGAAGTCCCCGCGCGCAATGGCCTCCAGGATGGCAACGCGCCGGTCGGCAGCGCGCTTGAGGTTGGCGGCGGTGGGCTTGACCCGGATACGCTCGACACAATGCCGGCCGTCGTGGAAGAACCCGATCTCGATGGACGATTCGGACGCGGGACGCACCCCTTCGAATCCCTTGCTCATCGCATGCTCTCCCTGTTGCCGATGGCAGACATGATAAACGCAACGATGTGACAGGATGCGCGCTGACATACACTGCCCTGATCCCCACACCCGAGGACCCGCAACATGGCTATCGACCTGACGTCGCACTATGTGTACCTGGACGCCTCCGGCGCCGCCGCCACCGTGACGGGCGGCGACGAGTTCTGGTCCCAATCCCCGGTAGACCTCGAACAATACGGGCGCGGCTGGCTGGTGTCCGAATACGAGTTCACCGCGGACTGGCCGCAATGGGAGATGCACCCCGGCGCCGACGAGATCGTGCGCCTGATGGCTGGCGCGGCCGAGCTGCACCTGGAATGGCCCACCGGCATTCAGGTGGTGAAGATGCTGGCCGGCGACGCCTACGTCATCCCCAAAGGGGCATGGCATACGGTCAAGGTCATGGAGCCTTGCCGCATGCTGCACATCACCATGGGCGCGGGCACGCAGCACCGGCTGGCGTAGCCGCGTCCCCGCTAGTTATCCCGCCGCGCCCGCTGGCCGTGCGCGCTGGATCTCGCGGTCGTCGATCGGCCAGTGCAAGGCGGCCGACAGCACGCCCAGCGCCATCGCGCCCAGCCAGATCAGGTCATAGGAACGCGTGGCCTCGAACACCACGCCGCCCAGCCACACGCCAAGGAACGAGCCGACCTGATGGCCAAAGAACACGAAGCCAAAGAGCGTCGTGATGTAGCGCACGCCGAACACCTGCGAGATGAGCCCATTGGTGAGCGGCACCGTGCCCAGCCACACAAACCCCATCACGGCCGCGAAAGCATAGACCGACCACGTGGATAGCGGCACGAGCACGAAGAGTGCAATCGCCGCGGTCCGCACCAGGTAGATGCCCGCGAGCAGATACTTGCGCCGATGATGCGCGCCAAGGATGCCGCAGACGTACGTGCCCATGACGTTGGTGAGCGCAATAATGGCCAGCGCCGCCACCGCGTCCGAGGCGCGCAGGCCCTTGTCCATCAGGTAGGCGGGCAGGTGCGTGCCGATGAACGCCAGTTGGAAGCCGCACGCCAGAAATCCCAGATTCAGCAGCCAGAAACCGGGGCGTGTGAAGGCCTCGCGGATGGCGTCAGACAGCGACAGGTTCGCGTCGGGCGCGGCCGCATCGCGCACGCGGTTCGCGGGCTCGCGCAGCGGAAACGCCAGCGGCAGCAAGACCATCAGCACCATCGCGAACACCAGCATCGCCGCGACCCAGCCCCAGCCGCCGATCAGCCATTGCGCCGCCGGCACCATCGTGAACTGTCCCAGGCCGCCAACCGCTCCCGCCACGCCCAACGCCCAGCTTCGGCGCTCCGGCGGCACCAGACGGCTGAGCGCGCCGTAGATGGCTGCGAATGCCGTGCCGGACAGCGCGATGCCGATGCACACGCCCGCCGTCCACATGAAGGCGGCGGGCGTCGTGGCATGCGCCATGCCGGCAAGGCCCAGCGCGTAGAACACCAACCCGCCGGCAATCACCTTGGCCGAGCCATAGCGGTCGGCAATCATGCCGGTGAAGGGCTGCACGATGCCCCACGTCAGGTTCTGCACGGCCAGGGCAATGGCGAAGGTCTCGCGGCTCCAGCCCCTGTCCATCGTGACGGGCAGGAGAAACAAGCCCTGCACATGGCGCACGCCCAGGGCAAGCCCCATGACGACGCCGCCGGCGAGGACCAGCAGCCAAAGCTGGGATGCGTCCAATGAAGGTTTTTGGGGGGTGGACATGGCGAACCTCTTGCAGGGGAACGTCGCCCCCGTCCGGGCGGGCAGTGGATGTATTACAGAACTGACGCGCGGGCGATTCAACCGATTAATTTTTGTCCGCTGCATGCGCGGGGGGAATGTGAGAGGAGCCGAAGGACCTCCACTTGCTTCAACAAATAAACAAAAATTACACTCCGTAATCCACACTAGGTATTTATGCTCAGGAGCGGCGAATGGCGGAGGTGTTTGAAAATCGAGAGGATGCCTATCAAGCCTGGCGTGAAGAAAACGCCGATGGCTTCGTACTGAACGCTCGTGCAAGCTCCAACACCCAATATGCAGTTTTGCACCTGGCCAGTTGTCGGCACATTTCGATTTATCAATCCGCGCACCAAGGTGATGCTTTTACGGGAAATGGCTACGTAAAAATCTGCTCGCCGCATGAACATGAGCTGATTCACTGGGCCGAGAATCACCGCCCCCTCGCTCGCGAAGTGCAGCGGTGCTCGGATTGTCTTGGCGTGTCGGCACGTCGCTCTTCTGAACCGCCCCGCTTCGTGGTCGGCGCGGACTATGACCGCAGAACAGAAATTCATGCTCCTTTTGGTGGTAGCGCCCAGAGCGGAATTTCCACTTCGAGCGTCTTTCCAGTGATTTTTTTATTCACTGGTGAAACGGGTGACCAATATGGATATCGCGACGGCCATACGCCCAGCGGAACATTTCTATACACGGGAGAAGGGCAAGTCGGGGACATGCAATTCGTCCGGGGCAACAAAGCCATTCAAGAGCATGCGGTTAACGGAAAGACGCTTCATTTGTTCGAAGCGCTTAGAAAGCCGCGCAAGCAACGGTACCTGGGCGAGTTCTCATTGATCCGAGCGCACACCGATAGAAGGGGGCCAGATCGCAACGGGGCCGAACGAAAGCTCATCATTTTCGAGCTTTTACCCGGAGGCAATACTGACGAACTGCCAGCCTCCTACGCTTCACCTGCCGAGGTGGGGCCGAGTTCCTCGCTTCGAGAGGCTCGCAACCTCGCTATTGCGGCGTTTGAAGCGCATCGAGGCAAAGGGACTAAGAGCACGGTTTACACCCAATATCAACGAAGCGAAGTGATTCGTTCATACGTTCTTAAGCGCGCGGATGGAATTTGTGAAAGCTGTGGTTCTCCCGCCCCCTTTAAACGAGTTGACGGATCTCCTTATCTCGAAGTGCATCACGTCCACCGTCTCTCAGATGGAGGCGTCGACCATCCCATCAATACGGCCGCGCTTTGCCCGGCGTGCCACAGGGAAGTTCATTTTGGGCGTGAAGGAACTGCAATCACAGAGCGATTAGTCAGAAGCATTGGCCTGAAAGAAGATATCTGAGCTGGTCGATGGCCCCTTACCTTCTTCTAGCGGCAAACGATCCTTATCCGACGCATAACCACGAAATCCGCTTATTTGGATGAAATTAGGCGAAATTGCGGGAAAATGCGACGCACCCGTGCTTGGTGTTAACGCTTCGTCCGCAATAGTTACATCTGCCGATCCGTCCCCGGGTACCCCTGGTTACAGTGCTGCCTTCCCAATCATTCGGCAGGCATCGAATCATGTGGCACGCCCGGTCTGGCTCTTTCATTTCCGCGGTCTTGCGCCGCGCCTGCAAGCCATGACGGCGGCGCCCTTCTTCAAGCCCTTGGCGCTGGTCGTGGCGCTGGCCGGGGTGACGCTGCTGGCGCCGGGCAACGCGCAGGCGCGGCCTGACTGGACGCAGCAGTGCTCTTACAGCAGCTATGGCGAAGGCGCGGGGACCATGTGCCACCAGCCTTACCAGGAAGGCCTGGCGGCGGTGCTCGTGGGCACCGCCGATGGCGAATCCGCGGCGTGGGGCTACATCGACAAGCAGGGCGTGATGTCGATTACGCCTGCGTATTCGGACGCCCGATCCTTCCAGAACGGGCTGGCCGCCGTCAGTCAGGATGAACGCTGGGGTTACATCGACAAGCGTGGACGCTGGGTCATCGAGCCGCGCTTTTCGGAAGCCACCGGCTTCAATGCCGAAGGCACGGCGCTGGCCGAGGAAGATGGCCGGGACGTGCTGATCGACCGGCAGGGCAAGGTCGTGAAGACCTTTCCGCTGGGCACGCGCACTGGCGGGTTCCAGCCCGGCCAAAAGCTCGCGGCGATGGAGATCCCTACCCCGCCGCGCCTTTTCAACACCGCAACCGGCAAACCGGCCACGCTGCCCGACGGCGTGATGGCGCTGGCCGAACCGACGGGCGACTATCTGCCGGCGCAATCGCGCGACTCGCGCTACGGCGGCTGGTGGGGATTGCTGGACCAAAGCGGCGCATGGGCGATCAGTCCGCAGGTGCTGCGCTCGCTCGCCCCGCCGCTGCGCGATGGCGACGTGCTGGCTGTGAACCGCGAACGCGCTTGGGAATTCGTGGATGCACGCGGCGAACCGCTGTCTGAACAGCGCTACGAACGCGTCGAATTGCTGGCGCCGGGCGTCTGGCTGGCGCGGCACGCCAAGGGCGGTTCGGTGCTGTTGGACAGCAAGCTTGAAACCCTGCACGCGTTCAAGAGCGACTATCTGGGCGTGCAGCGCCGCGACGGCTGGGGCTTTGCCGCCGAACCCGGCATGACGCTGCTGATCGATCCCGCAGGCAGCGTGCAGCTGCTCGCCCTGCGCAACGGCGACGTCAAGATTCATCAGGGACGCGCGTGGGTGTATGGCGTGCCTGTCTCTTCGGCAGGCGCTACCGGCGCCGGCATGGACGCCACCCGTGACGACATGAGCGCGGAAGACGAGGCCGCGGCGGCTGCGGTGGGTGCAGCCGTGCAGGCCGCGTCGCAAGCGGAGACCGCAGCCGCGATCCAGGATCCGCCGGTCGCAGCTGACGCCGCGGACGCCGCGAAGGAGGCGACCTACGCGGACGCAGCCCCAACCCCCGCAACGCCGTCAGAAGCGACCGCAGACGCTGCCATGGACGCGGCAATGGACGCCGCCAGCGACACCGCCACCGCAGCCGCCGACGCCGTGCAAAGCAGCGTCAACGCCGTCGCGGACGACGAGACGCTGCATCAAATCTACAACCCCGACGGCCTGGGCATCCTTGACGAAACCACCGTCGCCAAGCTGCGCGCCTACGACATCAGCGAGTTCCACTATGCGCGCAAATCCGCCGCCGATGCCGCTGCGCCGCTGGCCCTCCTGCGACCCAGCGAATATGACCAGCCGCTTGGCATCCTGACGGCGGCGGGCGATATCGTCACGAATCCAGACTGGGCAAACATCGACACCTACGACGTCACGCTGCCGATCGTGGCGCGTTCAAAGGCCGATCGGGCCGGCGCGGTCGGCGCGATCGGCGCGGACGGCACGTGGGCCATCGAGCCCCAGTACAGCGAAATGCGTCCCTTCAAAGGCCCCTACACCTGGGCCCGCACGAAGGACATGCTGCGCGGCGATGCGCTGCTCATCGATACCCGCGGCCAGACGGTGGCGGTTCCGGCCAACGTGCTGGAAGACGCATCGCGCCTCGACGGCGAACTGCTGCAATACCGTGCGGTGAACGAAAACCGCCAGCGCCGCATGGGCCTGTGGAACGTGCGCAAGGGTGCGCCCGTGCTCAAGCCCGCCTTCGATGAAGTCCAGGAGTTCGAGGACGACTGGGCCAAGGTGCGGGACAAGAATCGCTGGGGCGTGGTCAACCGCGAGGGTCAGTGGGTGGTGCCTGCCCGCTACAACGGCGCCTACGACCTGGAATACCTGGGCAACGGCATGATGCTGGCCGAAGCGCCCGAAGACACGCGCAAGCGCGGCGGCTACACCGAACGCGCCTATCGCGTCATCAACCTGCGCACCGGCAAGGCAAGCGAGCCGGTAGTAGGCAAGCCGCAGAAGCTGAAGGATGGGCGCTTTCTGGGCGAACTGGCCGACGCGAGCGCCGTGTTGTTCGACGCGCAAGGCGGCGCGATTCGTGTCTCCGACGGCCGTCCCGAAGACAAGCAGCAGTACGGCGACTGGCTTTACATCAAGTTCGACGAGCGCGAAGGCGCCATCGACGCGCGCGGCAACATGAAGGTGCCGGCGCGCTATGGAGAATTCAATCCTTTCTTCACCCAGCCCGAAGGCCTGGCGCGCGCCAACAGCGGCGCGGGCTATCGCGTGATCGACCAGACCGGCAAGACGATGCTGGAAAAATGGGGCGATGGCATGCCGCTGGCTTCGATGCAGCGCGTCGTATTCAACGACGACGAGGGCTCGTCCAGCATCCTGGTGGACCTCCAAGGACGCGAGATCGCGCGCCTGCCGGGCCGCCACGCCGTCGACTATGACAAAGCCAGCGAAGGCGTCGTGCCTTACAGCGATGGCGACAACAAGTACGGCTTCATCGACGCAAACGGCAAGCGCGTCGTGGGCGCGCACTTCAATCAGCTTGGCCCCTTGAAGGACGGCCTGGCGCGGGCCCGCCGCCTGGAACGCACCGGCAAGCTGTTCGGGTACGTCGACCTGAGCGGACGCTATGCGATTGCGCCGGCGTTCACGTGGGCCGACAACTTCCACGAAGGCCGCGCGCTGGTCCGCCGAAATCGGCTGATCGAGTACATCGACACCAAGGGCAACACGACCGCGCTGTTCGGCGTGCTGTGCGACACGATGGTGATCGTGGATGCGAAGGACCAGCAGAGCTGGCCGCCCCAGAAGCTCACCTGCCCCGAGGCCACCGGCGTCAAACCGCCCGTCGCCGAGACCGCCAACGCCAACGCAGAATAATCATGACGTCACGCGTGCTACGAACCACCCGCCTTGCCTGCGCCCTGGCCGCGCTGGGCGTATCCCTGTCCGCCCAGGCGCAGAACGGCTATATACCGTCGATGCACCTGTATTGCATGAGCGATGCGGAGTACCAGGCCTATCCGGCAGCCGACGACATTTCCTCGCGCAACCCCTTCGGCAACGGCTGCATCCGGGACCTGCACGACGGCCGCGCCGCGGTGCTGCTGCCGTCCGCCATCGAGAACATCGACCGCGTACCGCGCGACAACTCGCTGCGCCGCCACGCCTGGGGTTTTCTGGACCAGAACGGCCGCGTCGCGATCGAGCCGATCTTCGAGGCGGTTGGCGACTTCCGCCACGGGCTGGCCGCGGTGCGTTGGCAAGGCAAGTGGGGATACATCGACCGCAATGGCCGCATGGCCGTTCCGCCCCGCTTTGACGCGGTGCAGGACTTTGTCGAGATCGGACTGGCAGTTGTGACGCTGGACGGCAAGCCGCTGCTGATCGATCGCCAGGGCAATCCTGCGGGCGAACCGTTCGAGGACGTGGTGCGCGCGGTGCGCCTGTATGACGGCGTGCCCGCGCGCGCCACGGTCCAGTACAAGGAGGAATACCGCTCGGCCAAGGGCGAGCGGCGCTACGGCGGAACCGGCGTCGTGATCACGCGGCCGCTGGGCGACAAGGGCCTGTACATCGCCACCAATGGCGAGTCCAAGTACGGCGTGGTGGACAAGGACTGGAACTGGGTCGTGGAACCGGTGCTGGACGACATCTACGCGCAGGACAGCGGCAACCTGGCCACCGGCTATGGCCCGGATGGTTCCGTGCTGGTGACGGCGGACGGCAAACTGATCGGCGCGGACCAGCAATACGAAAGCATGAACCCCGTGGGCAAGGCTTTCTACAGCGCAGCGCTGCCGCGCCGCGCGGGGTTTGCGGTGCTGGACCGCGACGGCGCGGTGATTGCGACGCTGACGGACGCGGAAGGCCACGCATCCCAACGCTTTGCCGACACCATCGTGTACCCGTCCGGAGAAAACCTCGTGGCGCTGGTGCCGGGGCGCCCGCAGCCCCTGACGCTGGGCAAGGGCCTGTCGGCCGGCGACGAACGCGAAGGCTATGTGTTGTTCGTGGACGGCGCCAGCCGCACCGCGGGCGTACTGACGCCCACGGGCGCGTGGGTGCACGGCGACGCGGCGCCCGCGTGGCTGGCGGACGCCCGCCGCATGGAAACGCGCGAAGGCAATCTGTGGCTGTCCGACGCGCAAGGCGCGCTGCTCAATGTGCTGGACAAGAACGGCAAGGCGCTCCTCAAGCCCGAGATAGTGAAGACGCTTCAGAACCAGCAGCTTCAGTCACTGCCGGCCGGCGTGCCTGGCGCGCCGCTGGGCCTGCTGGGTCAAAGCCATTGCCACTGCGATGATGTCCAGGTGGGACTGCTGCTGGCCGACGGCAGCACGGTCACCGATCCGTCGTGGACCGCCGTGACGCCGCTGGACGACGCCGGCGAAGGCGCCGATCTCACGGCGGACCAGTTGCGCTATGCAGCCGAGACGGCCGACGGCATGGTGCTGCTGGATGCACGCGGCAAGCCGCTGGACCTGCCCGCGCAGCAGCACATCGGTATGTTCCGCCAGGGCTACGCGCAGGTGTATGGCGACGGCGTGGTACGCATGATCGACCGTGCCGGCAAGACGTTCGAACTGCCCGAGAACTTCGATACGCAGGTCGTCGCCCCGGGCGTGGTGCGCTATTTGAAGACGGCGGCCGACGGCGCGCCGTGGGGCCTGTACGACTTCGTCGCCGGCAAGGAGCTGGCCGCGCCGGCGTTCCGCAGCATCGGCGAGTTCCAGAACGGCCAGGCCGTCGCTTCGCTGGGCACGGGGCGCGTCGGCGTCATCGACCTGCAGGGGCGGTGGATCCTGCCGGCCAGCCATCAAGGCGCGGAACGCGTGAACGACACGCTGTGGCGCGTGACGCAGCCGGGCAAGCAAGAGAACGAATACGAACGTCCCGCCGCGGTCTTCAACACCAAGGGCAAGGCGCTGACCGCATTCATGCGCGGCTTACAGGTGGGTGATTTTGGAGACGGCTCGGTCAGCGCGGGCAATAGCGAGCGCCGCTGGATCATCTCGCCGGACGGCGAGGATGCGCTGGACATGAAGGACGCCGACTACGTCCGTCTGGGTGACTGGATGGAGATCCGCCGCGCCGACCGTCAGGGTTACCTGAACGCGAAGGGCGCCTGGCAGATAGCGCCGTCGTCCCGTATCGGCACCGCGTTCCAGGGCGCGCCGGCGCGCGCGCTGGCGACGGACGCGGCGGGCACGCACGTGATGGACGCCAGCGGCAAGATCCTCGCGACCCTGCCCAAGGGCGAATGGAGCTGGCCGTCGCGTTCCGACCTGCTGATCCGCCATTACTCGGCGGACCGCGGCACCATGACGGACTACACCGACCTCTCGGGCAAGACCCGGGTGACGGTCGAAGGCTTTGCGTCCGCGTTTTCGGAAGGACGCGCCGTGACGCAGCTGTCCGGCGGCGGGGCGCGTTGGGTGGATGCCAAGGGTGCGCTGACGGGACCGGCTTTCGACGCGCTGGGTCCGATGCGCGAAGGCCTGGCGCCCGCCAGCGAAGACCGCAGCTATGGCTACGTGAACGGCCAGGGCCAGTTCGCCATTCCAGCCGAGTTCCGGGCCTTGTCGGGCTTTACGGACCAACGCGCGGTGGTGTCCACGGAAGACGATTCGCGCATCATCGACCCCGCCGGCCAGATGCTGGCGCAGGTGAAGATGCAATGCGGCATCCGCACGCTGTACGGTGCGGCCGGCCAACGGCTGTGGCCGCTGCGCATGCCGCACGGCTGCAACCGCGCGGCGGCGTCTCGCGCCTACTGAGCGTCCAGCGCCAGATAGCGGCGGGTCTGCACGATCTCTTCGCGCTCCGCGAAGCTGGTCAGGCGATCCGCCAGCGCGCTGCTATCGCCCGTCTGCCCGATGGCCTGGAGCGTGGCCTGCATCGCGTGGATCGCCGCGCGCTGCAGGTCCGACGGGATAATCGCCAGGCGATAGCCCATCGCGGCCAGATCCGGCAGCGGCACCAGCGGCGTCTTGCCGCCGTAGAACATGTTGATGAGTTTCAGGCCCGGCAACCGTTCAGCAATGGCGCGGATCTGCGCCAGCGTCTCGGGCGCCTCGACAAAGATCATGTCGGCGCCGGCCTTCAGGTACAGCTCGGCGCGCGCGATGGCGGCGTCAAAGCCTTCGACCGCAATGGCGTCCGTGCGCGCGATGACCAGCGTGTCCGCGTCGGCAAGCGTCTGGCGCGCGATGTGGACCTTGCGGGCCATCTCGGCGGCGTCCACCAGACTCTTGTCGTCCAGATGGCCGCAGCGCTTTGGAAAGGACTGGTCTTCGATATGGAACGCCGCCACGCCCGCGCGTTCCATCGTGCGCACCGTGCGTTCAACATTGGCCGATCCGCCGAATCCGGTGTCCGCATCCGCGATCACCGGCAGGCCGCTGGCCTCGACGATCTTTTCAACGCGGTCCATGACTTCGGTAAAGCTGAGCAGTCCGATGTCCGGATAGCCGGCGGCGCGCGCAATGGCGCCGCCGCTGGCGTACACCGCTGGAAACCCGGCCGCGGCGACCAGGCGGGCCGATAGGCCGTCGTATGCGCCGGGCGCCACCACGATGCTGTCGGCAAGGTGCTGGCGCAGTCGCGCGCCGGGGGATGGATTGGCAGTCATGATGGGCGTTCCTTCATTCCGGAGATCTGATGCCTGCATGATCGGCGCGCGCCATTAGAATGTCCAATATATTGAAAATTGCTTATCAGTACTTTTTGGATATCAAAATGGAACTGCGCCATCTGCGCTATTTCGTCGTCACTGCCGAAGCCCAGCATTTCACGCGCGCGGCCGAACTGCTGAACATGGCGCAGCCGCCGCTCAGCCAGCAGATCCGCCAGCTTGAACAGGAAGTCGGCACACCGCTGTTTGACCGCATGGGCCGCGGCGTGGCGCTGAACGACGCGGGACGCGCATTCCTGGCGTGCGCCCAGGACATCCTGCAACGCGCGGACGCCGCAGTGCGCACGGCCCAGCGCGCCGCGCGCGGCGAAGTCGGTGAACTGACATTGGGGTTTACCGAATCAGCGTCCTTCAATGGCGTGGTGACCGAGCTGATCCGGCAATATCGCGAGCGCTATCCGGAGGTCGAGATGACGCTGTCTCAGGGGGATAGTGAAACGCTGGTGGCGCAGTTGCGCGACGGTACGATCGACGCCGCGTTCGTGCGTCCGCCTTTCGCGCTGGATGGCGGGTTGGCGTTCACGCAGTTGGTCGAGGAGCCGCTGGTGGCGGCGCTGCCGCTGGGTCATGCGCTGGCGCGCCGCAAGCGCGTCGCCCCCGCCGACCTGCAGCACGAGACCTTCATTCTGTATTCGCGCAAATCGGGCTATGGACTCAGCGCGGACATCATGGCGGCGTGCCGGCAGCACGGGCTGAGTCCGCGCATCGGGCAACAAGCGCCGCAGTTGTCGTCGGCGGTGAACCTGGTGGCGGCGGGCATGGGCGTGGCCATCGTGCCGGCGTCGCTGCGTCACCTGCGGCCGGATGGCGTGGTGTATCGGCCGTTTGCGCTGGAATGGCCGCGCGCGGTGCTGGGGTTGGCTTTGCGCGACACGGCGGGTGGACGGGCGGCGAATCTGCTGGCGCTGGCGCGGACCGCCCGCAAGTCCTGACGCTCAATCGTCGTGCGATTCATGCACGGCGACCGCGCCGCGCTTCCAGTAGCTGGCCGCGCGAATGCGGCTCTTGTCGATGCCGTGCTGCGCCACCATGATTTCGCGCACGGCTTTTGCCGTGGCCGATTCTGCCGCCACCCACACATAGCCTTCGCCTGACGGCAGCGCCAGTTCGCGTGCCGCTTCCAGCAGCAGCGTGCTGTAGCCGGGCGCCGTTCCGTTGCGATGCAGCCAGCGCACCGATGCCTTCGCGGCCGTTTGCAGCGGGATTTCGTTGGTCGCCCCCGGCACTTCGATCAGCACCAGCGCCTGCGCCGAGGCCGGCAGTTCTTCCAGCCGCCGTGCGATGGCGGGCAATGCGGTCTCGTCGCCGATCAGCACATGCCAGTCGAACGCCGTCGGCACCACAAACGAACCGCGCGGGCCGCCGATGCCCAGTTGCTGACCAGGCGCGGCTTGTTCGGCCCATGTCGACGCGGGGCCATCGCCGTGCAGCACGAATTCGATTTCCAGTTCCTGACGCGCCGTATCGAAGCGGCGCGGCGTGTAGTCGCGCGCCGCGGGCCGCGCCACGCCTTCAGGAAACTTGATGCCGTCGGGCCCGGCCGTGGGCAGCACGGGCGGCTGCGAGGGATCGGCGGGAAAGAAGATCTTCACGTGGTCATCAAATGATGCGGACACGAAATCCTGCAGGTCTTCGCCGGTGAAGGTGACGCGCGCCAGCAGGCCGGCAATGCGTTCGACGCGCGCCACGGTCAGCGTGCGCATCTTGAGGGTGTGGCGCACACGCGCCACGGTCAGGTCGCTTTGAGTCATGGAAACTCCAGTAGGGTGGGACGGGATCACGCGCCGGATTTGCCGGTGATCTCGTCGGTCGCACGCGCCAGGATGGCCGCGATGCGTCGTTGTTCTGCAGGCGAGGCGTCGGTACGGTCCAGAAGCGCGCGCTTGAGCGCCTGGCGCGCCTCCACGAACTCCGGCAGCCAGCCGGTGCGGGCGTCCTCGCCCTCCGGGCCGGTGGTACGCGGCTGGCCGCTCCAGGCCTGGCGCATGTAGTCCATCTTGCGCGCGACATGCTTGAGCTTGTTGAACATCAGCGTCAGGCGGTCGCGGTTGGCGTCCAGATGCGCCTTGCCCGGTTCCGCCAGGTGATAGCGCTTCTTGGCGCCCTCTTGCTCGACGGTGGCGTAGCCCAGCTCTTCCAGATACGTCAGCGCGGGGTAGACCATGCCGGGGCTGGGCGTATAGAAACCGTTGCTGAGCGCGCCCAATGCCTTGATGAGTTCGTAGCCGTGGCTGGGGTTCTGTTCCAGCAGTCCGAGCAGCATCAATTGCAGGTCGTCGCTGGATACTTTGCGGCTGCGAGCGAAGCCGCGTCCGTCGCCCCCGAACCCGTCCGCATCGCCGCGGCCGTCGGGGGAACCGGAAAACCAGTCGCCACCCGCGCTGGCGTGACGCGGGTGGCGGTGACTGGGGTGGTGGTGGCCATGGTGGGGACGATCATGGTGCGGGTGTTCGCGGAAAGCCGTTTGGCGCATAGATAGCTCTTACGATATGTCTTACGATAGCTCGTACGATATACCCGCGTCGTCTGTCGCGTCAAATCCCCTGCCAATGTCTTGTGCTGGCGCCCCCGAAAAATCCTACTCCGAGGGCGCCAGCGGCACAGCTGGACCCGCCTGCACCCATCGCGCGAAGTCGGCGGCACGGGGTTCATCCGGCGCGGGCGCATAGACGACCAATCGCAAATGCCGGCTTTCATCGACACTCAAGGTGGCGTGCTCGAACGCGATATCGCCCAGCGCTTCCACATGCAGCGTGCGCAGTCCCATGCACGTGCCATGCACGTCGTGCTCGCGCCACCACGACTGGAATTCGGGCGACACACGTTCCAATTCATCAACCAGTTCAGCGATATCGGACACGCCGGTCGCGCTGGCGAAATCGCGCCGGAACGAGGACAGCATGCGGGGCGCTTGCGCCGTCCAGTCCACAAAGCGTTCACGCATCGCGGGGTCCACGAACAGCATCCAGAGGAGGTTGCGCCGTCCCGGCGCCTGCCCGGAAAAATTGAACACCTTGTCCGCGGCGGCATTCCACACGACGACGTCCCAACGCAGGTTCAGGATGTAGGCGGGCCGCGCGGGCAGGTCATCCATCAAGCGGCGAACCTGCGCGGGCACGGTGCACCACGTGCGGCCGATCTCGGCCGGCGGGCGCTGGTGCGCCAGCAGATACAGGTGGCGGCGCTCGGCGTCGTCCAACCGCAGCACGCGCGCCAGGTTTTCGAGAAAGGTGGCCGACACGCTGATGTTGCGCCCCTGTTCAAACCACGTGTACCAGGCCAGTCCGACGCCGGCCAGCGCCGCCACTTCCTCGCGGCGCAACCCCGGCGTGCGGCGGCGGCGGCCGGGCGGAAGCCCCAGGTCAGCGGGAGTGAGCCGTTCCCGGCGCAGGCGCAGGAATTCGGACAGGTCGGCGCGGGTGCGGTCCAGACGGCGTGAAATGGCGGATTCGGTCATGACGGGGTTGCACGGAGTAATAGCATAAACAGCTAAATTGTATAAGGCTAAAGGCCCGCCCAGAATAGCGCCGATCCTGACTTTTTGGACGCTTTCATGTCGACCACCACCCTTCCCGCCACGCCGTCGGCCGCTCCTGCCGACCCCGCTTCGCCACGACTCGGCAAGCTCGGCCTGGCAGTGCTGCTATCCGGCGGCTTCATCACGATCTTCGACCTGTTCGTCGTGAACGTGGCCATCCCCAGCATGCAGGCCACGCTGTCGGCCAGCTTCGCGCAGATCAACTTCATCATCGCCGCCTATGAACTGGCGTATGGCGTGCTGCTCATCGCGGGCAGCCGGTTGGGCGACCGCCATGGCAGGCGACGGCTGTTCATGCTGGGCATGGCGGGCTTTGCGGTGGCGTCCGCGCTGTGCGGCCTGGCGCCCACGCCGGACACGCTGATCGCCGCGCGCATCCTGCAGGGCGCCGCCGCGGCCCTGCTGTTTCCGCAGGTGTATGCGCTGATCCGCGTCAGCTTCGAGGGGCATGCGCGGCGCCGGGCGTTCGGGCTGCTGGGCATGACGCTGGGCCTGGCCGCCATCGCCGGGCAGGTGCTGGGCGGTTGGATCGTCCATGCGGATCTGTTCGGGTTGGCGTGGCGTGCCATCTTTCTGATCAATCTGCCGCTGGGGCTGCTGGCGTGCTGGCTTGCCCGGCACATCCCCGAATCCGCCGAACCCTCGGGCGCGGCGATGGACTGGCCCGGCGCCGCGCTCGTGGGCCTGGGGTTGGCGTTGCTGCTGCTGGCGTTGATCGAAGGCCCCGCCCAGCAATGGCCCGCCTGGACGCTCGTCTGCGGCGGGGCATCGGTGGTTGCGCTGGCAGCCTTCGTGCGGTTGCAGCGCCGGGTCGCCGCGCGCGGCGGCGTGCCGCTGGTGGACATGGCCTTGCTGACGCAGCCGCGCTTTGCGGAGGGGTGCCTCGTCGTGATGCTGGTGTTCTCCACCGCCAGCGCCATGTTTCTTTGCTACGCCTTGCTGGTGCAGACGGGCTTTGGCCTGGATGCGTTGACGGCCGGCATGATCTTCGCGCCGGCCAGCGTCGGATTCGTGGCGGGATCGATGATCGCGCCAAGACTGGTCGCCCGCTACGGCACGCGCGCGATCGCGCTGGCCGCGCTGTTGTACGGCGGGGCGACGGCGGCGCTGATGATGCACACCGGCATCGCCGGCGCCAGCCTGTCGCCGTGGACGCTGCTGCCTGCGCTGGTGTGGCTGGGCGCGGCGCAAGGCGCGGTCAACACGCCGCTGGTCAACCTGGCGATGGGGCTGGTCGACGACCGCCAGGCCGGCATGGCGGCGGGCGTGGTGTCGACCTTGCAGCAGGTGGGCGCCGCGTTGGGGGTGTCGGCGGCAGGCATGCTGTATGGCGGTGCGTTGGAGGCTTACGCGGAAGCCAGCGCGGCCGAGCGCCATGCGCAGGCGTTCGCATCGGCCATGCAGTTCAATGTCGCAGCCATTCTGGTGGCGGCCGTCTTGCTGTGGCGGCTGGGCCGTCATCGCTGACGGCCCGTTGCCGCGCCGGGGCCTTTATCCCGCGGACAACTCGCGGGCGCGCTGCTGCGCCTTGTGCACAGCCTCGGTGATGGCCTGGGCCACGCCCGCCTGCTGCATGTGCGACAGGGCGGCGTAGGTGGTGCCGCCCTTGGAAGTGACGCGCTCCTGCAATTCGGTCAACGGCACGTCTTCGCTGGCGGCCAGTTCCGCCGCGCCGCGGAAGGCGGCGACAGCCAGCCGGCGCGCATCGGCGGGCGCAAAGCCCAATTCGACGGCGCCCTTTTCCAGCGCCGCCATGAAATGGAACACGTAACCGGGGCCGCTGCCCGTCACCGCAGTGACGGCGTCGATCATGGCTTCGGATTCGGTCCAGATGCGTTCGCCGACCGCCGCGAACAGCGCGTCGACCTGATCGCGCTGGGCCTGCTCGCAAGCCGGCGTGGCGAAGAGGCCGGTCATGCCCAGGCCCACCTTGGCCGGCGTGTTGGGCATGGCGCGAACGATGCGCGCGTGCCCGCCCAGCCATTCCGACAACGCAGCCAGCTCGACGCCCGCCGCGATGCTGACCACGGTGGCCTCGGCCGGCAGATACTGCCGGACCTGGCCGCAGGCTTCGCGCAGCACTTGCGGTTTGGTGGCCAGCACACACAGGGCGGCGTCGCCGATGTCGGCACTGACCCTTTCCTGGCAGGGCAAGCCGCGTGCGACCAGCGCCTCGCGCGTCGGCGCGTAGGGTTCGATCACCAGAAAATCGGTCAACGCCCGGCCCTGGCCGATCAGTCCGTCGATGATGGCGGAGGCCATATTGCCGCCGCCGATGAAGACAATTTTTTCACGCATGTTGCTTCAGTTCCGAAGTAGGGATTGCGGACCGGACCGGCATGGGTACATTGCCGGCGCGCGGATCATTGATGCCACAGTCTACGGGCTTTCCGGGGCGTCACGCCCCCGCCAGCGGCACGCCCGCCTGCGATGACGACCGCGTGCCCGGCAGCGGATGGCAGGACTCGGGGTGGTAGGTATGAACCACCGACAGCTTCACGCGGTCGCTGCTGTTGCCCTGCGCGGCGTGCAAGGTGCGGCAGTGAAAGAACACCACATCGCCCGCTTGCAGTTCCGAACAGACGGCGCGCGCGATCCAGTCGGCGTTCTGCGGCACGTCTTCGCGGAAAAATTTCTTGTCGTCGAACTGGTCCGGCGTAAATGCCGCCGCGTGCGAGCCCGGAATGAACGACAGCCCGCCATTGGCGCGCGTCTCCGGCCCCAGGGCCAGCCAACAGGACACCAGATCCGTATCCGAGAACGACCAATAGCGGATGTCCTGATGCCAGCCCGTCAGGCTGCCGTACGCCGGGTGCTTGGTCATCACACAGTTGTGGTGCACGGTGGACAGCACCGGCGTCTCGTTGAAATAGCGCTTCAGCCACTGGCCGATGCGCGGATCGGTGGCCCATTGGGCAAACAGGGGGTCGCGCGCGTAGGCGTTGAGCAGGCGGCGCACGGTCAGGCCGCCCTCAGCGCTGCGCGATTGCGGCGCGCCGGGATAGCGCAGGTCGGCTTCGTATTCGATGGGTGCGACGTGATCGCGCAAATGGCGTTCAGCCAGCGCACGCAGCGCGGCAACCTGCTCCGGGTTGGCGAACTGGCGCGCCACCACGAAGCCCTGCTCGCGCAGGACGGCTATCTGATCATCAGGCAATAACCCGGACATCTTGATCCTCACAGCCCGCGGCGTAGGCGGCGCGTCTGCGGGCGGGCAGGCGCGCACCGGGCAAGGCGCCGGTCACGCGGGATGGCTAGATTACCAAATGGCAAGGCCGCCGGGCGGCTCCCGCGTCCTCAGCCCGCTGGCGTCTTCTCGGGGCGGACCGGCGGCGGCGTCAGCCGGGCGGCGTCGCGCTCCTGGACCTCGTGGTGCACCCATTCGCGCCAGACGGCCACCAGCAGCGCCATCAGCACCGGACCCACGAACAATCCCACGATGCCCATGGTCTTCACGCCACCCACCAGGCCGAAGAAGGTCGGCAGGAACGGCAGCTTGACGGGACCGCCCACCAGACGCGGGCGCAGGGTCTTGTCGACGATGAAGAGTTCGACGCTGCCCCAGACCATCAGCGCAATGCCTGCGACCACATGGCCCGAGCCCACCAGATACAAAGACACCAGCGTGAACGACAACGGCGCGCCACCGGGAATCAGCGCCATGAACCCGGTGACCACGCCCAGCAGCACGGGCGACGGCACACCCGCGACCCAGTAGGCGATGCCCAGCACCACGCCTTCGCCCAGCGCGATCAGGCCCATGCCGGTGACGGTGGAATTGATGGTGGCCGGGACCACGCGCGAAAAGCGCTGCCAGCGGGCGGGCAGAATGCGCTCGCCCAGCACGTCCAGCTGCGCGACCATGCGGATGCCGTCCTTGTAGACGAAGAACAGCGTAATCAGCATGAAGAGAACGGTCAGCAGCAACTGGAACACGTTGCCCGTGGCGGCCAGCGCCATGCGGTAGATGTTGCCCAGGTGTTCGCCGCTGACGGCTTCGACCAGCGCGCCCAGCGCGTGGGGCTGGCCGATATAGGATTGCCAGTACTGTCCCAGGCGATCGCCCACCACCGGCAGAGACGAAATCCACGCGGGCACGTCCACGCCGTGGCGGTTGGCCGCGATGGCCCAGGCGACAAACGCGCTGGCTTCCTTGATGGCATAGGACAGGGCCAGCGACAACGGGACGATCAGCACCACGACGACGACCAGCAGCGCCAGCGACGCGGCAACCGCCGTGCGGCCGCCGCAACGGACGACGAGGCGTTGGTACAGGGGCCAGCTGGCCAGGCCGATGATCAGCGCCGCCAGGGCCGGAACCAGGAATCCGCTAAGAAAGTAAACCCCCGCCAACAGCACAAGCAGCAACAGCCAACGGGCGATCAGGTAGGCGGGTAGAACAGGCTGCATAGCGGATCGACTGTAAGGGCGTTGTAGGCTTTGACTGTCGGACTATACAGACGTTTCATGCAATACGAGGGACGTAAGGGCTGTATTTACTACGGGGTTTCCCGTGCTTAACGCAGATGGCGGACCCGAGGGTCCGCCATGTCGTCGTCCAGCCTGCGCGGATTTACAGCACGTATTCCGCAGCTTCCTCGCGGGCGGTGCGGCGACGCGGGGCCATGTCGGCCAGCGCCGGGATAGCGGGCACGGGCGGTTGCGCCGGAGCGGTCTGTCCCTGATTGCGCTGGTACACCGCGCAGGACGCGGCGGCCGGGTCGGTCTCGTCGCGGCCACTGAGCAGCGGACACCCGGCGAACAGTTCGGCCACCCAGTCGGTGAAGGCCCGCACCTTGGGCGACAACTGCCGGCTCTGCGGATACAGCACCGAAATTGCCGTGGAGCTGGGCTTCCACTGCGGCAGTATCTCGATCAGCTCGCCCGATTGCAGATACGGCAGCGCCATGTAGCGCGCGGTCTGGATCAGCCCAAAGCCCTTCAGCCCGCAATCCAGGTAGGCGCCCGCTTCGTTCACGGCCACCGTGCCCTTCATGTCCACTTCCTGGTGCTTGCCGTCCACCTTGAAGTCCCAGGCACAGTTGCGGCCGGTGCGGCTGGAGAAATAATGCACCGCGTGGTGGTCGCGCAACGATTCGATCGTCTGCGGCATGCCGTGGCGCGCCACGTAGGTCGGCGACGCGCAGGTCACGGTCTGCAGCGTGCCGATGCGGCGGGCGACCAGGCTGGAATCTTCGAGATCGCCGGCGCGGATCACGCAGTCCACGGCTTCCTGGACCATGTCGACCGGACGGTCGCCCAGGCCCAGCACCAGCTCGACGTCGGGGTATTTGTCGTGGAAATCACACAATGAGGGAATCAGGATCAACCGGCCGATGCAGGTCGGCACATCAATGCGCAGCCGGCCCTTGAGCCGCAGGGCCGCTTCCTGGAAGCAGGCCTCGGTCTCTTCCACGTCGGCCAGGATGCGCACGCAGTGCTGGTAATAGCCTGCGCCGTCGGGCGTCAGGCCGATGCGGCGCGTGGTGCGGTTCAACAGGCGAACGCCTAGAAGGCGTTCCAGATTCTGAATGATGGTGGTGACGGTGGTGCGCGGAAGCGATAGGCTGTCGGCCGCCCGGGTGAAGCTATTGGCGTCCACGACGCGCACAAACACCTGCATAGCCTGAAAGCGGTCCATGGCAAGGGTGTCCTTAGGCAAATAAGTCGGGGTGGACGGAGCATAACCCGATTTCGGCCTGGATTAGTCATTCTCCACGAACAGTGTTGCCGGGATAGACAGGTTTATCCGCCCGGACAAAACACTCAGAATGCAAACCATCTTGAAGTGCCCTTGCCGCCCGGCGCAAGAAAAGGGCATGTCAATCCTCAGATTCCGCCCCCGCAGCGACCCGCCCTGATCAGGCGCCCGCCGCCTCTGGATAAGCGACCCCGGTCGATGCTGCACCGCAGCATATCCATATAACGCCGGATTCTTAGGACTGGCATCCCCGCCCCGCCGACTCGTCGTCCCCGCATCCCGGGCAAGCGCGCTTCCGCCTCTAAAAGACCACTCAAGGAAACACCATGGTTTCGCGTAAACGTATTGCTGTGCTCGTCGTATTTGCAGCCGTGCTGGCGGCGGGCGGCGGATACGCCCTCACCCGCGGCCCCGCGGGCGGCAATGTCGCGATGGCGCAGGGCGCCCCCGCCGCGCCGCCCGTCGAGGTTGCGGAAGTCCTCAACAAGACGATCGTCGACTGGCAGCGCTATTCCGGCCGCCTGGAAGCCATCGACCGCGTGGACATCCGCCCCCTGGTCTCCGGCACGCTGACCGCCGTCCATTTCAAGGACGGCAGCATCGTCAAGAAGGGCGACGTGCTCTTCACCATCGACCCGCGCCCTTATGCGGCCGAAGTGGACCGCGCCGCCGCGGCGCTGACCGCCGCCAAGGCCCGCGCCGCCTACACGGCCTCGGAACTGGCCCGTGGCCAGCGCCTATTGACCGACAACGCCATCGCCCGCCGCGACTTCGAGGAAAAGCAGAACGCCGCGCGCGAAGCTGCCGCCAACCTGCAGGGCGCCCAGGCCGCGCTGGACTACGCCAAGCTCAACCTGGGCTACACGCGTATCGAGGCCCCCGTGGACGGCCGCGTGTCGCGCGCCGAAGTCACCGTGGGCAACGTGGTCGCCGCCGGCGCCGCATCGGTGCCGCTGACCACGCTGGTGTCGGTGTCCAAGATGTACGCATCGTTCGACGTGGACGAACAAACGTTCCTGCGCTACGTGAACCCCGCCCGCAACGGCCGCAATGGCGCGGTGCCGGTCGAACTGGGCCTGGCCAATGAAGACGGCTACTCGCGCACCGGCGCCGTGCAGTCGGTGGACAACCGCCTGGACGCCACCTCCGGCACCATCCGCGTGCGCGCCGAGTTCGACAACGCCGACGGCACGCTGCTGCCGGGCCTCTACGCCCGCATCCGCCTGGGCGGCAGCGAACCCCGCGAGGCCGTGCTGATCGACGAGCGCGCCATCGGCACCGACCAGGACAAGCGCTTCGTGCTGGTGCTGGACGACAAGAACCACGCCGTCTACCGCCAGGTGAAGCTGGGCGCCAATCAGGAAGGCCTGCGCGTCGTCGACGCCGGCCTGACTGCCGGCGAACGCATCGTCGTCAACGGCCTGCAGCGCATCCGTCCCGGCGACGCCGTGACCCCGACCGTTGTCCCCATGGTTGCCGCCAAGCGCAACCCGGTCAAGACCGCCTCGGCGCAGAACTGAGCCGACGCGTCGAACGAGAACGTTTATGAATATCTCGAAATTCTTCATCGACCGGCCGATCTTCGCCGGCGTGCTGTCGATCCTGGTGCTGCTGGCAGGCCTGCTGGCCATGTTCCAGCTGCCAATCTCCGAATACCCGGAAGTCGTGCCGCCGTCCGTGGTGGTGCGCGCGCAGTACCCGGGCGCCAACCCCAAGGTCATCGCCGAAACCGTCGCCTCGCCGCTGGAAGAATCCATCAACGGCGTCGAAGACATGCTGTACATGCAGTCGCAGGCCAACAGCGACGGCAACCTGACGCTGACGGTCAACTTCAAGCTGGGCGTGGACCCGGACAAGGCGCAGCAGCTGGTGCAGAACCGCGTGTCGCAGGCGCTGCCGCGTCTGCCGCCGGATGTGCAGCGTCTGGGCGTGACGACGGCCAAGAGCTCGCCCACGTTGACGCTGGTCGTGCACCTGATCTCGCCCAATGACCGCTACGACATCACCTACCTGCGCAACTACGCGATCCTGAACGTCAAGGATCGCCTGTCGCGCATCACGGGCGTGGGCGAAGTGACGGTGTGGGGGTCGGGCAACTACTCCATGCGCGTGTGGCTCGATCCGCAAAAGGTCGCGCAGCGCGGCATGACCGCATCCGAAGTCGTCAACGCGATCCGCGAACAGAACGTGCAGGTGGCCGCCGGCGTGATCGGCGCCTCGCCCACGCAGGGCGACGTGCCGCTGCAATTGAACGTGAACGCGCGCGGCCGACTGCAGACCGAAGAAGAATTCCGCGACATCATCCTGAAGACCTCGCCAGACGGCGCCGTGACGCACCTGTCCGACGTGGCCCGCGTGGAGCTGGATGCGCAGGAATACGGCCTGCGTTCGCTCCTGAACAACAAGCAGGCGGTCGGCATGGGCATCATGCAGTCGCCGGGCGCCAACGCGCTGGACGTCTCCAGCCAGGTGCGCGCCGCAATGGCCGAACTGGCGCAGGACTTCCCGCCGGGCGTGGAATACCGCATCGAATACGACCCCACGCAATTCGTGCGCTCCAGTATCGAAGCCGTCGTGCACACCCTGCTCGAAGCCATCGCGCTGGTCGTGCTGGTCGTGATTCTGTTCCTGCAGACCTGGCGCGCGTCCATCATCCCGCTGCTCGCGGTGCCCGTGTCCATTGTCGGCACGTTCGCGCTGCTGCTGATGTTCGGCTACTCCATCAACGCGCTGTCTTTGTTCGGCATGGTGCTGGCCATCGGGATCGTGGTGGACGACGCCATCGTGGTCGTCGAAAACGTCGAACGCAACATCGCGGCCGGCTTGAGTCCACGCGATGCGACCTATCGCGCCATGCGCGAAGTCAGCGGCCCCATCATCGCCATCGCGCTGACGCTGTGCGCCGTGTTCGTGCCGCTTGCCTTCATGACGGGCCTGACCGGCCAGTTCTACAAGCAGTTCGCCATGACCATCGCCATCTCGACGGTGATCTCGGCCTTCAACTCGCTGACCCTGTCGCCCGCACTGTCGGCCCTGCTCCTCAAGAGCCACCACGACAAGCCCGACTGGCTGACCCGCGGCATGAACCGCGTCTTCGGCCGCTTCTTCAACTGGTTCAACAACATGTTCGGCCGCGCGTCCGAATCCTACGGCACGGGCGTGGCCAGCGTCATCCGCCGCAAGGCCGGCGCGATGGGCGTGTACGCCGTGCTGGTCGCCGCGACCATCGGCGTGTCGTACCTGGTGCCAGGCGGCTTCGTGCCCGCGCAGGACAAGCAATACCTGATCGGCTTCACGCAGCTGCCCAACGGCGCCTCGCTGGACCGCACCGAAGACGTGATCCGCCGCATGAGCGACATCGCCCTGAAGGAACCTGGCGTGCAATCGGCCATCGCCTTCCCCGGCCTGTCCATCAATGGCTTCACCAACAGCTCCAGCGCCGGCATCGTGTTCGTCACGCTCAAGCCCTTCGGCGAACGCAACAACGCCGAGCTGTCCGGCAACGCCATCGCCGCATCGCTCAACCAGAAGTTTGCCGCCATCCAGGACTCATTCATCGCCGTGTTCCCGCCCCCGCCCGTCATGGGCCTGGGCACGCTCGGCGGCTTTAAGCTCCAGCTGGAAGACCGCGCGGCCCTCGGCTATGCCGAACTGGACAAGGCCAAGCAGGCCTTCCTGGAAAAGGCGCGCCAGACGCCGGAACTGGGCCCCACATTCTCCAGCTACGAGATTAACGTCCCGCAGCTCGACGTCGACCTGGACCGCGTCAAGGCCAAGCAGCTTGGCGTGCCGGTGACCGAAGTCTTCGACACCATGCAGATCTATCTGGGCTCCATGTACGTCAACGACTTCAACCGGTTCGGCCGCGTCTTCCAGGTTCGCGCCCAGGCTGATGCGCCCTTCCGCGCCCACGCCGACGACATCCTGCAGCTCAAGACCCGCAACGCCGCCGGCGACATGGTCCCGCTGTCCTCGCTGGTCACCGTCAAGCAGACCTTCGGCCCCGAAATGGTCGTGCGCTACAACGGCTACACCGCCGCCGACATCAACGGCGGCCCCGCGCCCGGCTACTCGTCCGACCAGGCGCAAGCCGCCGCCGAGCGCGTCGCCGCCGAAACCCTGCCGCGTGGCGTCAAGTTCGAATGGACCGACCTCACGTACCAGCAGATCCTCGCGGGCAACGCCGGCCTGTGGGTCTTCCCCATCAGCGTCCTGCTCGTCTTCCTGGTGCTGGCCGCGTTGTACGAAAGCCTGACCCTGCCGCTCGCCGTGATCCTTATCGTGCCGATGAGCATCCTGGCCGCGCTGACCGGCGTCTACCTCACCGGCAACGACAACAACATCTTCACGCAGATCGGCCTGATGGTGCTGGTGGGGCTGTCCGCGAAGAACGCGATCCTGATCGTCGAATTCGCCCGAGAGCTCGAAATGAACGGCCGCACGCCGCTCGAAGCCGCCATCGAAGCCAGCCGCCTGCGCCTGCGTCCCATCCTGATGACGTCCATCGCGTTCATCATGGGCGTGGTGCCGCTGGTGCTGTCCTCTGGCGCCGGTTCCGAAATGCGCCACGCCATGGGTGTCGCCGTCTTCTTCGGCATGCTCGGCGTGACCCTGTTCGGCCTGTTCCTCACGCCGGTGTTCTACGTCCTGCTCCGCTCGCTCGGCGGCAAGAAGCTGCACTCCGCCGCGCCGCACGAAGCGCCCGTCTGCGTGCCGCACATCGACCCCAACGCGCCGCCCGCGCCGCAACACCACGCGTAAGCCGACAGAAAAAAGAGTAGCCAGCGCGTCCCGTCCGAATTCGCACGGGACGCGCGCCAAAGAGAAACGTCATCATGATCAAAAGACTGACCCGAGGATCCGCCCTGCTCGCCATGCTGCTCGTGCTGGCCGGCTGCGCGGTGGGTCCCACCTACCAGCGCCCCACGGCCGACACGCCCGCCGCCTTCAAGGAAGCCGCCCTGCCCGCGTCCGAAGCCGGCACCTGGAAGCCTGCCGAACCTTCTGAGGACGCCCTGCGCGGCGCCTGGTGGAAGGTCTTCAACGACGAAGGCCTGAACCAGCTTGAAGAAGAAGCCCAGCGCGCCAACCAGGACCTGCAGGCCGCCGCCGCCCGCTTGAACCAGGCCCGCGCCCTGCAACGCGAAGCGCGCTCCGGCTTCTTCCCCAGCCTGGACGCCGGCTTCGGCCCCAACCGCCAACGCCCCTCGGCCGTCTCGCAAGGCCTGCCCGACGGCACGTCGACTTCCCCCGTCACCACCTGGCGCGCGCAAGGCACGGTGTCGTACGAAGCCGACCTCTTCGGCCGCGTCGCATCGACAGTGGACGCCGCCACCGCCGACGCCCAGCAAAGCGAAGCGCTCTACCGCTCCGTCCTGCTCGCCCTGCAAGCCGACGTCGCCACCACCTACTTCCTGGTCCGTGAACAGGACGCCGAATCGCGCATTTACCATCAGACCGTCAAACTGCGCACCGACACCCTTCAACTCATCCAGCGCCGCTACGACGCCGGCGACATCAGTGAACTGGACCTGGCGCGCGCCAAGGCCGAACTCGCCTCCGCGCAATCCGAGGCCCTGGGCATCGACCGCCGCCGCGCCACCGCCGAACACGCGCTGGCCGTCCTGCTGGGCCGCGCCCCGTCCGAATTCACCATGCCGCCGCAGCCCATCGAAAAGATCGCGCTGACCATCCCCGCCGGCCTGCCCTCCACGCTGCTCGAACGCCGCCCCGACATCGCCGCCGCCGAACGCGCCATGGCCGCCGCCAACGCCCGCGTCGGCGCCGCCAAGTCCGCGTTCTTCCCCCGCCTGGACATCACCGGCGCCTTCGGCTACGAGTCCTCGGAACTGGGCAACCTCTTCCAATGGTCCAGCCGCACGTTCCTACTGGGCCCCCTGGTCGGAGCCGCCCTGTCCATGCCCATCTTCGACGGCGGCCGCCGCCAAGCCGGCCTGGACCGCGCCCGCGCCGTCTACGAAGAAGACGTCGCCGTCTACCGCCAGACCGTCCTGAACGCGTTCCGCGAAGTGGAAGACAACCTCGCGAACCTGCGCATCCTCGCGGACCAGACCAAGGCCCAGAACGAGGCGGTGGAAGCGGCTGCCCGCGCCGCGAAACTCTCGCACACGCAGTACCGCGAAGGCTCGATCAGCTATCTGGACGTGATTGAAGCCGACCGCAGCGTGCTCTTGCAGCAACGCGTGTCGGTGCAACTGACTGCCGAACAGGCCCGGTCGACGGTGGCATTGATTCGCGCCATCGGCGGCGGCTGGGATAATCCGGTTCCGCCGGAAAAGGTCGCGACGAAGTAACGCAAACCAGTTTGGTGTCTGACACGCGAAGCGTTTCTAACCCGGTGTCAGACACCCCGCGTAAACCGGCTTGCACTCGTTACGGTTAAGCCCCATGGGTGTCAGACACCTAGCCATCACCAAGCCATCACCGAGCCGTCGCCAACCGACACGGCACCGCAAAAAAACCACCCGCACGCCAGCGCGCAGCGCCATCGCCCCGACGCAAGACACCGCGTAAGCCCCACCAGGCCGCCCGCGCGGCCGCAGTGGGGCGGGCCCCGCAAACCGCTCCATCCCACCCGGAGCGCCCGCAAGAACCTAAAGAACCCCACCCGCCCCAGCGGCCACCAAGTGCAAGCCACCGCAGCCCGGCGTGGCGGCGGCCTGGGTGCGCGGGGCGTGTAGATGCGCCCGACGGAAACCGAAGGGAGCCGAAGGCGGACGAGGTTGAGGCAGGGGCAGTCCGGAGCGAAGGCTCCGGACCGCAATCGTAGCCCCGCGCACCCAGGCCGCCGCCACGCCGGGCGTCAAAAGAACCCACTCCGCCCAAACGCCAGCCCCCCGGATCGACCAGCTTCTGAGAGTCAGCCAAAAAAACAGACCGAGCCAAATCCGACCCACCCGAGCCATTCCCGACCCGAATTTTTCCGCTTTGTTTTTAAAGACTTACCAAAGCACCGAGCCACAACTGACCCGAATCCCCGCAGAAAAAACCACTTTCCGGTTTTTCGAGCAATCCGTAATCTGCGAACAGCCCCGAAACCATCAATTAAGCCTTTGATAAAAAAGAGAAAACCAGCATTCAAACAAACCTTGGCACGGACTTTGCAATTAACCGGATGTCATCCCCGATGACACACCGGCCATTAAGGCCATCACGCAATAGAAACCAAACCAGGAAACAGCAAATGCCGACTCCCGCCTACATCAGCATCCAGGGCAAGACCCAGGGCAACATCACGCAAGGCGCCTTCACCGCCGACTCCGTCGGCAACGTCTACCAGGAAGGTCATGAAGACCAGATCCTGGTCCAGGAAATCGAACACCTGATCGCCACCCCCACCGACCCGCAAAGCGGCCAGCCTTCCGGCCAGCGCGTCCACAAGCCCTTCGTCTTCACCGCGCCCCTCAACAAGGCCACCCCCCTCATGTACCAGGCCCTCGCCTCCGGCGAAATGCTGCCCGAAGTCGAAGTCAAGTGGTACCGCACCTCCACCGAAGGCAAGCAAGAGCACTTCTTCACCACCAAGCTCGAAGACGCCACCATCGTCAACATCAACACCGTGCTCCCGCACGCCCAGGATCCCACCAAGGCCGAGTACACCCAGCTCGTCAAGGTCGCCATGGCCTACCGCAAGATCACCTGGACCCACGCCATCGCCGGCACCGAAGCCTCCGACGACTGGCGCAAGCCGCAAGAAGCCTGATCCCAGGCTTCTTAAATAACAAGGCCGGCGCATCACGCGCCGGCCTTGTCCGTTCTGATCCGACCTTGATCGACACGGGGCTAATCAACAGCCCCAAACATCAGGAAGCCAATCATGAAACCCATCGTTCTTGTAGGTCATCGCCATAGCTGCCCCACTCACGGCACCGGCACCGTCGTCACCGGCGCAAGCGAAGCCATCGTCAACGGCCGCGCCGTCGCCCGCATCGGCGACCGCATCAGTTGCGGCGCAATCATTCAGACCGGCTCGCCCGGCACCATCATCGAAGGACAACACGTTGCGCGCCAAGGTGACAAAACCAGCCATGGCGGCACGCTGATTGAAGGCGAGGCCGGCTGGCTGGTCGAATGATCCATCCAGGCGTGGCAGCGCGATCACGTTGCCACGCCTCCCTCACCGGACCCCGCCTACCGGCAACCCCACCTGCCGAGCCACCCGAGCAGGCATGCCACCCGGCGAGGCAGCCTGCTTCCCGCCAGCCTTGCCCCCCGCACTCTGCCCTCCTGCATCGTTACCGCGCACGCCATCCTCTAGAAGCGTCTTCGGCAAGGCAAACCCCTTGAACAACGGCTGCGTGAACGGATTGTTCGCCTTCTCCGTACTGATGCGATAGCGCATACCGCCGTCCGGCGCAGCAAAACTGATATCAACGCTCGAGCTCGTCGCACCGTTCAGGCGGGCCTGACTGAGCAGCCGGTATAGCGACCACGGACCGCGATATGCCAATCCGCTGCTGCTGCCCCCCGCATGCACCAACGTCATCCGGCTTTCATTGCTGGACGCCAGCGTATTCGGCCAGATCAACGCCGTGCTGGTCGTCGGACCGTGGTTGTAAGTCACCAACTGCCCTTCCACGCTAAGCGAGCTGCTGCGCTTGCTCGGCGCCATTCCCAACGGCTCCACATGGAACTGCACACCCAACGTGCCGCGGCTATTGAAGAACGCGTCCCGGATCTTCTCGGCCGCTTCAAGCTGCGTCAGCACGTCATTGCGCACCAGATACCCGCCCAACCGCTCCGAGTACAACGCCTCAAGGTTGTCCTCGATGAACAGATTCAGGTACTTCTCGCGAAACTGCTGCAAACGCCCCTGCGGGCCGAAAAACGCCGTGAAATCGTCCAACGCCACTTCCTCACGGCTCGCCGGATTGAACGGATAACGATTCGCCAACCGCTCGCGATAAAAGCGATACACGTCGATGTCCCAACCACGCTCAAGCTCGCGCAATGCCTCCACCAGAATCACCCGCGACGACTCGTCGGCCAACTTGCCCACCTGACGGTTCAGCGGTTCGGGCAGACCCGCAGCAATGCGCTGCAGATTGCTGATCGGATCCGGCCCTTTCAGCCCGAAGCGCTCCAGCACCACGTCTAGCGCCGTCTTGCCGCGGTCCGGGCTGTCGTGCACCGTGCGCACCTTGTCTTGCACGCTACCGATCGCCACCAGAGTTTCGTCCAGGTACGACGCCCGATCGCCCTTGGCCTGCAACAGTTGGCTCATCGGCGCAAACGCCCGCGCAATCCCGAATATCGCGCCGGTTTCGTCCTTGCCAGCTGCCACCTTTTCCGCCACGCCAGAAGCCTGCGCAACCAGTGCGCCCTTCCCGTCGAGCGCACCCGTGACGGCCGGGGTGTTGGCGCCAAGTTCACTGTTGTCGCGCACGGTTTCCACCAGCCGGCGCAACGGCGCCGCAGGACTCGTCACCGTGCCCAGCACATTGACCGCCTCGGCAAGATCATGAAAATCCCGAACCTCAAGCTGGTTGAGGTTGCGCTGCCAGGTGTCGATGTAATCACGGCCGTAGATGGCCTGGATGCGCTCGGCCAATGCGCGCTTGTCGGCCTCTGAATAATCGATATTGCGCCGCTCGCCCAACGCCCACTGATCGATCATCGCCAGTTCGGTCAGATCCTGGCTGTGCGACGCGAAGTAATTGTGAAATCCCTTGGCCGTCAACAGCGCGTCGATACGGCCATCGGAAGCGGGCTGTCCCGTTTCTGCCTTGGCCGCAGCCGCCGGCTGGTAGACCACATCAAAGGCCGGGCCGATTTCATTGCGCAGATCCAGCGGCGCCCTGAGAAATTCGCCCGCCTGACGGCGCATCGTCATGTACACGCGCTGCGGCAACGGAATCTGCCGCAGGTCGCGCTGCACGACGGACACGCGCTGCTGGAACTGCGGCAGCAGCGTGTCGGCATACTTCATCGCGTAGTCCAGATGCCGCATCAACGCACGCTGCACCTTGTCCTCGCCGGGGAAAGCCTGTGCCCACTGCCGCCCCATCCAACGCTCAACCACCGGCGGCCGGCGGTTGGGACGATCCTCAATCATGCGGTACACGCGCAACGCCTCAAGCTGCGCATCGCTGTCGATCGACGTGCCGTCAAGGTGCTCCATCACCCCATTGGCCAGCGCAGGCAGGAATCGCTGGGACAGCAGCGTCAAATAGGCCTGATCGACCTTCGGACCAATCTTCCATCCCTGATACAGACCCATGTCCGCCACAAGCGGCCACGCTTCCCGGTAATCGCCATACACCGCCACCGCGCTGCTGATCTGATCCAGCGGCTGAAGCAGATTGCGGCCTGTCGTGTCCAGCTTGCCGTCGATGGCGTGGGCGCTATAAGCGCGGCTGCGCTCCAGAACGCTCATGGCCTTGTCCAGGTTCACCGCGTAGTAGTGATACCAACCGCCGAGGATCACCGCGCTGCCCAGCGACGCCACTCCGAAGCGCAAGGCCAGCGCGCGCCGCTTCTCGGCACGCACACGCGGGTTGTCGCCCGCCAGGCCGGATTCGGGATAGATGACGCGCTGAAAAAGCTGCTGGGCGAAGTAAACCATCGCGCGGCCGCTGGGATGCGTGGCCGGAACGGGCTCGCGGATATCGTAGTTCTGCGAGGCAGACGCCACGAATGCATTGGTCAGCACGCCCTGCTGATAGACCGAGGACAGAAAGACGCCACGCGGCAGCGCCGGCGTGATGTAACGATCGCTGCCCAGCACATCGGTCAGGAACTCCATCAAGAGCGGTCGCATGCCGGTCAGCTGCCGCACCAGCGAATACAGGGCTTCCCGTTGACGCAATTCGCGGACGTCGGCCAACGCATCAAAAACCTGCTCGTTCAGGCGCGTCAGGAACTCGTCGTACCGCGCACCCAGTTCATCCCGCCACGCATCGTAACGCTGCACCGAGTCCAGCGTGAACGTAAACCCAAAGATGTCCTCGCGAGCGGACTTGGACAGCCGCGCAAACAGCGGCTCGAATCCTTCCAGCAAGTCGAATTTGCTCAGCACGACATACAGCGGCGGACGCGTGCCGAGCTGGCGGCTAAGTTCGGCCAGCCGCGCGCGCAGCAACGAGGCCAGCGCCTTGCGGTCGCTGGGTTGCTGATTCAGCAGCGTGACCAGGCTGACCATCAGCACCACACCATTGAGCGGACGGCGGCTGCGATTGCGCCCCAGCCAGCTCACAAAGCTATCCCACAGACGGGAATGAAGCGCCTCGGGCAGAAGCGCGGGTCCCGCAGCGTCTCCCGGCCTTGGCGCTTCAATATTTCCGGACGCCGCAGACGCTTCAATTTCCGCCGTCACTCGCGGCTGGCTGATCAGTTCGCCCGGCGGGTCGATCAGCACCGCGTCATCGCCGATCCACCAGTCAATGCGATAGATCCGGTCCGGGTCGTCCTGCAGGCGCTGACTGCCCGCCTTGACCTCACCGGTCAACGAAAATGTCTGGCTAGACCGATTGACGAAGCTGGTTTTGCCCGCGTTTTCCTGTCCCAGCACCAGGTACCACGGAAGTTGATAAAGCGCGTTGCGGCCCTTCAGGTTTGCCTGCAGCACGCTCAGGCTCTTGTCCAGATCCCGCTCCTGCGCCTGCACGTAGCGCAAGCAAGGATCGTCTTGCTGCTTCTGTGTCTGCGCCCGCTCGGCTTCCAGCGTGAGATTCCGTTTGCGCAGCCTGATGGCCCAGACCAGCAAGGGCAGCGCAATCAGCACGAGCGTGGCCAGCACGCGCGCGGTCAGACGTGCCAGCGGTTGGTATTCATCCCAGGTCCACATCGGCCCCAACAACCAGATGGCGGCCAAGGCGAGCGCCAGCATCAGCAGCAACGCCACTGGCATGCCCTGCTTTGTCCATTTCAGTAGGGGCTGGCCATAGCGTTTCACTGTCGACCAAATCTTAAACATGGGGTTGCTCCTGTTTCTTGCATTCGATTGCGGCGTTGACGTGGCGCCCCAGCAGGCCGAACAGACTGGGCTCCCATTGCGCCGCGGATGCGTCTTGCATGATCTGATGGGCGCGGACATACAAGCCATCGGCCAGCCACGCCAATCCCCGCGCGCCGAGCAGTTCCGCGGCGATCGTGATGACATGGCAACCATGGCGCGGATCTGCTGACGTCTTCTGGATGGCTTCCAGCCGCTTGAGCATCGACTCCACCCCGTTGGCTTCCAACACCTCGCGCAGCTCCTCACGCAACGCCGGGTACTCATGGCCGGCGCCCAGCTTCGCGGTGTCCGCATCCGCCCCGCTGATCCACGACTGCGTTTCGCCATCGACGAAAGCGCGGCCATCAGCAAATTGAAGCTTCACCAACGCGGGCAGCTTGGCCACAAAGCGCTCGGTGGACTGGCGGATCGCCTCGGCGACGTTCTGCATTTCCAGACGGCGGGCGATACCGGCAGCCAGAAAGCTGCCGCGCAGCCAGTACGGCGACGAAGTGACACTTTTTTCGACGCGCTGCAGAAGCGCCGGATCGACCGCATTCGCTTTCAGCGCGTCCCAATAGGCCTCGGCGGTCTCGGCGGGAACGGCCATCAGCTCCGTCCGCATTGTGTCCTTTCGAGTCGATGGCGCAATGCTCAGGTGCGCCCACAAGGCGAAGCGGCGCAGCAGATAGCCGGTCGGGTCATAGGCGTCTTGCTGGTTGATGAGGTCCGCCACGGCCAACAGCGATCGGCGCGTTTCACGTTCGTTGCCCTGCGCCATGGCCATCGGCGTGAAGAAGGCCTCGGTGATCCCGGTGGGTTGCGCCGACAGCTCCATGTGCGCATCGGCGAGCTCGGGCGCGCGTGTCGCCTCCGCCTTCAGCCGTAGCTGCGCCTCCAGGCGAGTCAGCGTCGGCACGTCCAGCTTGGATTCGCTTGCACAGCCCTGCAGCGTGTCCAAGGCCCGTTGGCCAGATTTGTAGAACTCGTCGGCGTATCCCTTGCCGTCCAGTTTAGCCAGCGCCTCTCCCAGGCGCTCCAGCTGCTGGGACATCAGGCGCCGCTTGGCCGTCAACCCGGCCGCGCCCGGCTTCGGATGGCTGGTGCTCCAGTACCGGCTGGTCATGCCGGCCAACACGCCCGCCGCCTCGGCCCAGCCGCGCCAACCGCCTGAACGCATGCGAGCGGTCGCCAATTGCGCGGCAATGCGCAGGTGCTTGCACTGCGACTCCAGATACTGTCGCGATGCCGAATCCACATAGCTCCAGTCGATGGTCGCCTCTTGCAGCCCGCCGAGCTTCATCATTTCGCTTTCGACACCCTGGTAGGCGTTGTCTTCCTCGTCGAACTCGCCGGCCGGCTGATGCGGCGAGATGGGTGACAGGATGGCGTCGAGGTCCAGCGTGGGAAACGTGCTCACCAATGACAAGCCTCGCGTTGTTGCGCCATCAGCTCGTGAAGCGCCGCGGTGTCGAACGACAGCCCGTGAAACGCGGCATGGTCGCTTTCAAGCTGCATCTGCTGGGACGCGCGGGTCAGATGACGAAGCTGTTCGATCGCGACCAGGCCGCGACCCGCATCCGTGACCGTGCCGTCCTCCACGACCTGCCACGGCCGGCGGTCGGAAATCGGCCGCCCGTCCAACAGCACGCGGATGCTCACGCGGCTGACGTCCAGCGGCTCGGCGGTGATGAGCTGCAAGCGAGAAATGTTCTGCAGGCAACTGATTGCCAGCAGCGGCCGCGGCTCGCTGCCCGCCAGGGCCGGCGCCGAGATGACGACCTTGTCCTGGCCCGGTATGGCATCGCCGACGCGCAACAGCAGCACGCCGGCGTGATCTGCCTTGCGGCGGGATTCGTTGCGTTGCACCAGCCCGACAATGTCCGGCACCCGAACCATGGAAGGCGCGGTGGCCGATGCCTGGGCGGTTGGCGCCACGGTGGACGGTGTCGCCATTTCCGCAGCAGGAACGGGCGGTGTACCCGCTTCGGCGTCAAAACAGGCCAACCGTTCGATTGCCGACACGATGGTCCTGCAACTACGGCCCGCCGCCACCGCGTCCGTGGCCGCGTCGCCGCCCGCGAGCACGGCGGCAACCAGCAGGAGCGCCCCGAATGGCTTCATATTGCTTCCTCTCCAGTCAGATTCATATCAAGGCACTTGCGCGCCAGGGTGCGTTTGGGAATCCCCAGGCTTTGCGCGGCTACCCGACGGGAGCCCGCGGCCTGACGCAAGCGGTCTTCCAGCAGCAAGCGCTCGAACGCGGCTAGCGCGTCGGGAAGACTTTCGGTACGCCAAAGGCGCTGCAGGCGGGCTTCGCCGGAGTCATCGATTACGGGTTTGTGCGCGCCATCTGTCAGCTCGACCAGCCGGTTGGTCTGGATGCGCTTGCCGGGCGGCGTTCGCTCCGCGGCCGCAAGCACAAGACTGCGCAGCTCGCGGACGTTGCCGGGAAACCGATGACGTTGGAGCTGTGCAATCGCGTTGTCGGAAATGCCGGCGACGCGGCCGGGGAATGCCCGGTTGTGCTCGAGCAGAATGTGCGCGACCAGCGCCGGAACGTCTTCAAGGCGCTCGCGCAGGGGCGCAATGTGCAGCGTCAGTTGGCAGACACGGAAATACAGGTCCTCTCGGAACCGCCCGTCCCGCACCAGTTCAAGCAAAGGCCGATGGGTGGCGCAGATCAGCCGAAAGTTGGACGGCAGCTCTCGCGTTGCCCCCACCGGCCGGTACTTCTTTTCGTTGAGCAGGCGCAACAGCGCGCCCTGCAGGCTCAAAGGCATATCCCCGATTTCGTCCAGAAACAACGTGCCGCCATCGGCTTCCGCGACCAGCCCCGTCCGCGCCTGCGTGGCCCCGGTGTAGGCGCCACGGGTTGCGCCGAAGAGTTCCGCTTCAATCAGGTCCTTCGGGATGGCCGCGCAGTTCACCGGCACGAACTTGCCCTTGCGCGCGGATGCCTGGTGGATCAGCCAGGCGGCATGGTCCTTGCCCGAGCCCGTTTCTCCGGTGACCAGCAACGACAAGGAAGAGTCGGCGAAACGCAGCATGTCTTCGCGTAGCCGCCGCGCAATCTGCCCGGTGCCGACAAAGCCGGTTGACAGCAGACGCCGGCGTCCGCGCGTCTCGGACTGCTGGTGGTGCATGGTCTGGCGCGTCTGCGTCAGCTCGACCGAACCTAGCCGATCGAGCAGACCATTCAAGACGGCGTCATACAACCTGCACAGTTCCTGCCACGCGGGGTCCGCCGTCCAGGACCTGAGCCCGGACGCCGTTCCCGCCAGGAACAACACCGCCACAGCCTTCTGACGCGCATCCAGCAGCGGCACCACCAGCCATGCCTCTGCGGCAGCGAGCCGCTCGCGGAGTTCCTCATAGCCGCCCGCGACGCCGAACATGCTGTCCAGACGCGCGACATGACGGGCCTGAGCGGTGGTCAGGCAGTGGGTGATGGGGTTGTCGAGATCGAGCAAGGAGTATGCCGGCAACAGGTCCAGCGCGACGCCATGACTGGCGATCGGCCGGATGGTGTCGCCGGCCGCCTCGCGCCAGTAGCAGACCCCGTAACGTATCCCCGGCGCCGAACAAACGGCTTTGAGGAACCGGTCCGCCAGGGACGCAATGCCGCTGGCCTGAACCAATGTCCGGGCCAGCGCGGCGGCGCCTTGAGCACTTAAGGACATCGCGCTTACTCCACCACGGCGTCGAAGGCCGCACCATTCCAGCTGATTGCGGAACGGCGGAAGCGCTGCCCGCTGGCCAGGCACTTCAGCACGGCCAGCGACAACGGCGGCAGCATGTCGCCGTCGATGCTGGCGTCCAGCAGGCGTGCGCCGTTCTGGTGACGCAGGCAACGCGCGCGCAATTCATCCCGTGCTGATGTCTCGATCGTCAAATGCGCGCTGTAGCGGTCGCTGAACTGTCTTTCGATGCGTTGCAGGCGGCTTTCGACGATTTCGGCAAGCGTGGCCTCGTCCAGATAGCAAAATGGCACGACCTGCATGCGCGCCAAGAGTGCCGGCTTGAAGAATCTTGCAAGGTGTTCGCGCAGCGCCTCGGTGTCGAGGTCGGCAAGCGGGCCGCCGTCCTGATCGAAGCCCAGGTTCGAGGTCAGGAAGAACAGCACGTTCTGGCAGTCGATGCGACGGCCTTCGCCGTCGGCAAGCTCGCCTTTGTCGAAGGCCTGATAGAAGATGTTGAGCACCTCCGGGTGCGCTTTCTCGACTTCATCCAGCAGCACCACCGAATAGGGCCGCTTACGGATGGCCTCGGTCAGTACACCGCCTTCGCCGAAACCGACGTATCCCGGCGGGGCTCCCAACAGGCGCGACACGGTGTGCTTCTCTTGATACTCCGACATGTTGATGGTGGTCAGGAACTGCTCGCCGCCAAACAACGCGTCGGCGACGGCCAAGCCAGTTTCTGTTTTCCCCACCCCGCTCGGCCCCACCAGCAGGAAGGCGCCCATTGGCGTCCCGGGGCGCCGCAGATCGGCCATGGCGGTCAACAGGCGCCGGTGCACCGTGTCGATGGCGGCGTTCTGCCCCTTGACGCGTTGACGTAGCGTCTCGGGCAGCTTGTCCAGGCGGTGGAACTGGTCGCTGTTGATTGTGGCGGCGGGAATTCCGGTCCAGTGCGCAATCACCTGAGCAATCTGCTCGGCGCCCACGTCTGCATGCAACAAGGCGCCGTTGCGTTGAAGGTCCGCCAATTGCGCGACCAGCGCTTCCAGCCGCTGTGACGTGTCTTCCTGGAGCTCGCCCGCGCGCAGGGAAATGATCTCGTCAATCAGCGTCTTCTGCCGCTGCCACGCGGCCTGCAACTGTTCGATGGAGTCCTGAATCTGCTGCCGCGCGACATCCAGCGCGGCCAGCCTGCCGGTATCCGGCTTTCGTCCGGCGCGGGCATCCCGCCAGAGCTGGTCGGCCTCGGCATCCACCTGCCGCAATTCGTTTTCCAGTGAAGCGAGGCGTCGCGGTGATTCGGCCAACTCCGTCGCCACTCGGGCGCATGCCGTGTCCAGAACGTCGATCGCCTTGTCCGGCAACTGGCGGCCCGAGAGATAACGTGCCGACAACGCCGCAGCCGCCTTCAGCGCATCGTCGGCGATATAGACCTGATGCGCGTCCTCATAAATGCCACGCAGGCCGCGCAGGATATGCACGGCCTGCTCCACGCTGGGCGCGTCCAGTTTCACCAGTTGAAAACGCCGCGTGAGCGCGGGATCCTTTTCGAAGTATTTTTTGTATTCGGACCAGGTCGTGGCGGCGATCGTGCGCAGTTCTCCGCGCGCGAGAGCGGGCTTCAGGAGATTCGCCGCATCGCTGCCGCCTGCCGCGTTACCGGCCCCGATCAGCGTGTGCGCCTCGTCGATAAACAGGATGATGGGCTTGGACGCATGCTTGACCTCGTCGATGACCGCCTTCAAGCGCTTTTCGAACTCGCCTTTGACAGAGGCGCCGGCTTGGAGGGCGCCTAGATCCAGCCCCCACAACGTCACGTCGCGCAGCGGCGCAGGAACGCGCTGCTCGACAATGCGCCGTGCCAGGCCCTCGACCACGGCGCTTTTTCCGACGCCAGCTTCACCCACCACGATCGGATTGTTTTTGCGGCGGCGCGAAAGAATGTCGATCATCAGATCGATCTCGGGGTCCCGGCACAAAACCGGATCGATTTTGCCCGCGCGCGCCTGGGCCGTGAAATCTTGGCCGTATTTGCTGAGCGCGCTGTCGGAGGCCGCCGTTGCCGATTGCGCTGGCGATGAATCTTCCAGGACGGGAGCTTCCGACGAACCGGCCAGCAATTCGCGAAAACGTTTGCGCAGCGTTTCGCGATTAATGGATTCGAACAACCGGATCGCGGGAAACGGCAGGTATCGCCCCGGATTCAGCAACGCGGCCAGCAGCAGCGCGCCAGTCCGTATTTCGGTTTGCTCCAATTCCACCGAGCTTAATAACCAGGCGTCCTGCATCAATTCGAGCAGCAAGGGAGAAAACGAGGGGTATGCATGCCCCAGCCCTGCGTCGAGTTTCGGAAACGTGCTGGCTAAGGCCTCGCGCAACGCATCCAGATCGAATTCCGTATTTGCCAGAACGCAGCGCACATCACATTTTGGCTGTTCCAGAAATTTATAGAGCAAGTGGGCAACCGTGACCTCTGCGCCGTGCTGGCGGATGCAGAGACTGCCGGCTTCCTCGAGCGCGTGTCGCGCCACCGGGTGCAATCGGTCAAGCAAGGCAGACAGATCAACGGAAATCATGCCGGATATTCCTCGTGGCCATGGGTTTTCTCACCATTTATGGTTTA
This sequence comes from Achromobacter sp. ACM05, assembly GCF_019218915.1. Taxonomy (NCBI): domain Bacteria; kingdom Pseudomonadati; phylum Pseudomonadota; class Betaproteobacteria; order Burkholderiales; family Alcaligenaceae; genus Achromobacter; species Achromobacter sp. ACM05. The sequence goes on along the minus strand of NZ_JAHUWQ010000001.1, from coordinate 1,373,764 downwards.
AGCGCTACAGAAACCGAGCGCATTAAGAAACCACAGCCAGAGGAGCGCATCAATCGGACTAATTCGAATATCAGCCGGCCGACTTTCTTTTCTTATTGCCGCGCATATTTCCCATACGAATCCGAACAATCCCGACAGCTTTTCGAACTTTTCATATGTTCGCAGCTTTGACTCGCGGATCAGAATAGGCAGCTTTTTTTTGCTTCATATCTCCATGCGCTAGCGTCGTTTGAATATCTAAAAGGAGTGACCCATGGCATCGAAAGTTGGTTCAGTTGCACCAAAAGAACGGATCAATATCCGCTATATCCCCGCCACAGGCGACGAGCAAGAGGAAATCGAACTCCCGCTCAAAGTGATGGTGCTCGGAGACTTCAAGGGGCATGCCGACGAAACGCCGCTGGAAGATCGCCCCGCTGTCCAGATCAATAAGGACACCTTCAACGAAGTCATGGCCGAAGCCGGCCTCAGCCTCAAAGTCGACGTCCCGGCCACGCTAGAAGAAGGCAGCGAAAGCGACACGCTCAGCGTCAACCTGCAATTCAAGAACATCAAGGATTTCGGTCCTGACGCGATTGCCCGCCAGGTCCCCGAACTGAAGAGCCTGCTGGAACTGCGCGAAGCGCTCGTAGCGCTGAAGGGCCCCATGGGCAACATCCCGGCGTTCCGCAAGCAGATCCAGACCCTGCTGGGTGACGACAGCGCACGCGGCAAGCTGGCCCAGGAACTCGACCAACTCCTGGCGGCGCCGCAGGCGTGATGCCCGGCACCGTCTCAACCGCACTCTTCAGGTTTTCAAGGACGCACCGATGACCAAAGCCCAAACCGCCGAGATCCAGGAACACGCCGCCAGCCAGCCCCCAGGGGGATTGCTGGCGCAAATCATGGCCCAGACCCGCATCGAGCCCAGCCAGGAGGGCTATGCGGTCGCCGAGCGCGGTGTTGCCGCATTCGTGTCCGAGATGCTCAAGTCCGACTCCCGCGAGCAACCGATCAACAAGCAACTGGTGGACCAGATGCTTGCCGCGATCGACCGCAAGCTCAGCAAGCAGATGGACGCCATTCTTCATCAGCCGGAATTCCAGCAGCTTGAATCCATCTGGCGCGCCTTGTTCGACTTCGTGCAGCGCACGGACTTCCGCGAAAACATCCAGGTCGTGTTCGTGCCGGTCACCAAGGACGAACTGCTGGAAGACTTTGAAAGCGCTGCCGACATCACCCGCAGCGGCTTGTACAAGCATGTGTACACCGCGGGCTACGGCCAGTTCGGCGGCCAGCCGATCGGCTGCATGATCGGCAACTACAACTTCGGTCCCTCCGCGCCCGACATCAAGCTGCTGGGCTACCTGGCCTCCGTCGGCGCCATGGCGCATGCACCGTTCCTTGGCGCGGCCGGACCCGAAATGCTCAACCTGGAATCCTTCGAAGAGCTGCCCAACCTGAAGGAAGTCAAAGACATCTTCGAAGGCCCGCGCTTTGCCAAGTGGCGCAGCCTGCGTGAATCCGAAGACTCGCGCTACCTGGGCCTGACCATGCCCCGCTACCTGCTGCGCCAGCCGTACGACCCGCTGGAAAACCCCGTGCGCAGCTTCGCCTACGAAGAAACCATCGACGGCGATCACCGCAACTACCTGTGGGGCAACACCGCATTCCTGATGGGCAGCCGCGTCACCAACAGCTTCGCCAAGTTCCGCTGGTGCCCGAACATCATCGGCCCGCAGTCCGGCGGCGCGGTGGAAGACCTGCCCATGCACCTGTACGAATCCTTGGGACAGCTGCAGGCCAAGATCCCCACGGAAGTCCTGGTCTCCGACCGCAAGGAATTCGAACTGTCCAGCGAAGGCTTCATTCCGCTGACCATGCGCAAGGACAGCGACAACGCCGCGTTCTTCTCGGCCAATTCGGTGCAAAAGCCCAAGGTGTTCCAGAAGACGCCCGAAGGCCTGGCCGCGCAGACCAACTACATGCTGGGCACGCAGCTTCCCTACATGTTCATCATCAATCGCCTGGCGCACTACATCAAAGTGCTGCAGCGCGAGCAGATCGGCAGCTGGAAGGAACGTCAGGACCTGGAGCGCGAACTCAACAACTGGCTGCGCCAATATGTCGCCGACCAGGAAAGCCCCACCAGCGACGTCCGAAGCCGCCGTCCGCTGCGCGCCGCCCGGGTCGTCGTGCAAGACGTGGCCGGCAATCCTGGCTGGTATCAGGTTGCACTGTCGGTTCGCCCGCACTTCAAGTACATGGGCGCCAGCTTCGAACTGTCGCTGGTCGGCCGCCTGGACAAGGACTGACAGGGAGCTGAGCCATGCCCCGGTCCCCAGGGCGCGGAAGCCTGTTCGAACGCCTCGATCCGGACCTTCCGCCGCGGCGCACCCGCACCCGCCAGGAAATGGCGGCCGAGCGTATCCGCGCCATCAAGCGCCAGTTGGAATGGATCCTCAATTCCCGCCAGGGCAGCTCGCAGAGCAGCCCTGGTTTGGGATTGCGCGATCTGAACGACGCGGCCATCGGCGCCGTCGACCTGCGCCAACAGGTCTGTCTGGACATCCACGCCGCGGTGGCCGCCTACGAGCCACGCGCGCGCGTTGTCGAAGTCAGGCCGCTTCCCGGGACGGACGCGTCGCTGAACCTCGGCTTTCGGCTGGTCTGCCGGGTGCCGGTGAACAACCTGGAAGAGCAGGTGGAAATCAGCCTGCTCTTTCACCATCAAGGCCGACAGGTCAGGGTGACCTAGCACGTAGCCATGGGAGGCTGACCGGATGCCACTGAAGGGAAAATTCCGCGAGGAACTGGATTACCTGCGCCGCTTGCGGCGCGTCTTCGCACGCAACAACCCGCAGCTGGCGCCGTTTCTTGGCGAGGAAGCGACCGACCCCGACGTCGAGCGCCTGATGGAAGGCTTTGCCTTCCTGACCGCAAAGCTGCGCCTCAAGATCGAGGACGATTTTCCTGAATTGACGCATTCGATGCTGCAGATGCTATGGCCCAACTATCTGCGGCCCCTGCCCAGCGCCACCATCATGCAGTTCGAACCCACCGACCATTCCATCACCGGCCGCCAGACCGTGCCGCGCGGCACCGGCATTCAGTCGCGGCCCGTGGACGGCGTGCAGTGCCGGTTCCGCACCTGCCAGGACGTGTCGATATTCCCGTTCGACGTCGCGGACGTCAATGACGGCCATTCGCTCGAAAAGTCGATTGTCCGCGTCGACCTCGCCACCCTGAGCCAGAACCCGCCCAACACCTTTGGCTGCGACAAACTGGATTTTTATCTGAGCGGCAGCGATTACACCGCGCAAACGCTCTACCTGTGGCTGGCGAAGTACCTGGGCGAGATCCGCATGGAGTCCGCAGGTACGGTGCGACACATACCGGTCAATCAGATCGGCTTTCCCGGATTCCATTCCGACGCTGCATTGCTGCCGTACCCAAAGAACGCCATGGATGGCTACCGCATCCTCCAGGAATATTTCCTCTTTCCCAGGCGCTTCTACTTTTTCTCCCTGACGCACCTGCTCGAATTCTGGCCGGACCAGCCCACGACAAATGTGCGCATCGAGTTCCACTTCACGCGGCCCATGCCGGCGGACGTGCGCGTACGCAAGGGCGACATCGCGCTGTACTGCACGCCCGCGGTAAACCTGTTCGAACACGATGCCGAACCCGTCCGCCTGACCGGCAAGGCTGCCGAGCACCGCCTCATGCCCGGCGGGCAGCGGGGCGATGCGTACGAAATCTTCAGTATCGACAAGGTCGATGGATGGAAGAACGGCGACAGCGCGCAACCCGGCGAATGGCTGCGCACCTACGAGCCCTTCGAATCGCTGCGCCATCAGATCGAACACGAACGCGGCCGCACCACGCTGTATTACCGCACGCGCCTGTCGTCATCCCTGGTCGATTCCGGCGTCGAGCACCGCATCGCCTTCGTGCGCGGAGACGATCACCACTACATCGGGCGGGAAGAGACGGTGTCGCTCGCGCTGACGTGCACCAACCGCGATTACCCGCTGGCGCTGGGCGTGGGCGATATCCGCGAGGGGTTGCGGGACACCCCGGCGTTTGTCCGCTTCAGAAACCTGACCACGCCCACGCCGCCGTACCGTCCGGTCCTGGATGGCGATCTGCACTGGAGCCTGATCTCCAACCTCTCGCCCACTTACCTGTCGCTGCTGTCGGCCGAACCGCTGAAGGCGATCATCGGCAACTACGACTTCTCGGCACACCACGATATTCAGCGCGCCCGCACCACGCAAAAGCGCCTGGACGGCCTGCAGGAAGTAGTCAGCGAGCCCATTGACCGGATGTACAAGGGCCTGCCGATCCGGGGCACTCGCACCCTTTTGAAGCTGGACCAGAACGGCTTCTCCTGCGAGGGCGATCTCTACCTGTTCGGCACGGTGCTCAGCCACTTCCTGTCGCTGTACGCCAGCCTGTCGTCGTTCCACGTGCTGGAAGCGATCAACACCACCAATCAGGAGCACTACGCATGGCCCATGCGCAGCGGCACGCAGCCCCTGATCTAAGCGACGCATTGCTGGCCGAGGCCAAAAGGCATGACTTCTTCTGCCTTCTGGAACGCCTGCATGCGCTGCACGAGGACGATCTGGAATCGCCCGACAGCTTCGATGCCGATCACCAGCGCGTCCTGCTCGGCAATCACGCCGGGCTTGGCTTTCCGGCCTCCGACGTCGCCCTGGCCGAACGGCTGGAGAATCACGTTCCGCACCAGTACCGGGTGCAGGCCACGTTCTTCGGCATGCACGGCACGGATTCCCCGCTGCCCAGCTATTACCTGGACCGTCTGGCCTACGAGGCCGGCCAAGGCGTGGGCATCCGCCCGGCATTCCTGGACTTCTTCAATCATCGCCTGCTGACGCTACTGCACCAGGCCTGGCGCAAATACCGGTACTACATCCGCTTCCGGCGCGGTGCGGACGATCAGTTCTCGCGGCGGATCTTCGCGCTGATCGGCCTGAAGCATGACGCGACGCGCGGCGACACGCCAATAGCCTGGAGCCGGCTGCTGAGCTTCGCAGGCGCCGTGGTCCTGCGCAGCCGCTCGCCGACCATGCTGGCCGGGCTGATCGCGCATTGCTTTGATCTGAAGGACGTGCAGATCCGCGATTTCGAACTGCGCCACACGCTCATCGACGACTCCGACCGCATCCGGCTAGGCCGGCGCAACGGCCAGCTCAGCGAAAGCTTCCAGATCGGCGACAGCGTCCGTACCCGGCACTGCAGCTTCGTCATCGTGATATCGGGCCTGAGCCAGGACCGCTTCCGTGAGTTCCTGCCGGCAGGTGAAAACTTCGAACGCCTGCGCCAGCTTGTCGTGTTCCTGCTGCGAGACCCGGTGCCCTGCGACCTTGAACTTGGCCTGCGTCAGGACGAAGTTCCTCCCTTCAATCTTCGGCACGCCGACGGCACCCAATTGGGCTGGACCAGCTTTCTTGAACAGCCGGCCACGACCCTCCCGCCGCCCGTCAGAGTCACCCTGCGCACATGAAACCCACACCCTCCAATCATCGCCTTGCCCTGGTGGTCGACAATCCGCAAGCCCTGCAAAAGGGCAGCCAGCCCCGGTGCATGTTTGACACCGCCGGCGGCACGATCGGCGCTCACGGGGCGGACTGGATCCTGCATGACCGGTCCGGCCGCGTGCAGTCCATCCACTGCGAAGTCCGCTACGAAGACGGCAGTTACTTCGTCATCGACCGCTGCGGCCAGACGCGCGTGAACGACCAGACGGATCCGCTGGGCGCACTGGTCGGCGCCCGGCTGCGCGGGGGAGACATCCTTCATGTCGGCCCCTATCGCCTGACGGTCAACCTGGATGACGAGACCTTCAACCTGCCCGACCCTGCCCGGCACCTCGCTGAACATGATGTGACCGAGCTGCTGGGGACGTCGAATGAACCTATCGACGCCCTGCCCCCGCACCGCAACGATGCCCCGGCGCCAGACCAGACCCGCGAGCATGGCTGGCGGGAATTCGACGCCTTGTCGGCGACGCCGCCGCAGGGACGTCTTGATCCCTTGCTGGCGCTTGAAGAGGCGGCTCGCTCGGATTCCGCCTTGGCCAGCGACGCCGCTGTGCTGGATTCCCGCCACTACGGGCAAACCCAATTGGCCGCGCAGGCCGACCTGTCCACCACCCGATTCGAAGCCGTATCCGGCTCCCCTTTGCATGCCTTCGGAGATCCCCCCATGTCGGGACACCCCCCTTCTTCTGCAGTCCCTGGCGCATCCGATCAATGGATCCAGAGTCAGTTCAATCAGACTGGCGATGCGGCCGGCCTTGTGGGACCGCTGGTCGAGGGTCTGGGCGCGCCAGTGGGTGCGTTGGACCCGCACGCCGCGCATGCCTTGCTGTTCGAGGCCGGCACCACCCTCGCCGCGCTCATCCGCGGACTCGCCGCGCTGAACCGCACGCCGGAAGGCCAGGGACTGGCGCTGGCCAAACGCACCCTGCAGCCCATCGAAGACAATCCGCTGCGTCTCGCGCAGACCTACCCGGAGACCGTGCGCGCGCTCTTTTCCCGGGACCGCAGCATGGTTCACCTGTCGCCCACCGCCGCCGTCGAGGAATCGCTGGAGCAGATCGGCGAACAGCATCGCGCGATGCTCACGGCAGTTGCTGCGGGCCTGAACGCATTGCTGCAGGCATTCGCGCCCGACCAGCTTGAACGCCGCTTCGCCCGGTACCGGTCCGGCCAGCACCCCGAGGCGTTGCCCGGCGATTGGGCGTGGCAGATGTACCGGCATTACTACGAAGAGCTCAAATCCAGCCGACAGCAGGGGTTCGACAAACTGTTCTGGGAAGTCTTTGACCAGGCCTACGACCAGGCGCTGCGCAAGGAAGAACCATGAGGCCAGCAGTTGGACTCTTGTGCATCGTGGCGTTGCTTTCCGGCTGCACCACGGTCGGCAACGTGCTCACCAAGACGGGTCAGGTCCTGATGGATCCGAGCATTCAGGTCGGCCCGCCCGAAGATCAGCCGACGCAAGTGGCGCTGAGTCTGTACGCCGCCAAAGACGTAAATCCCAACCCCGTGGCCGAGCCGGACGTCGATCCGGCTTCGTCTATGTCGGATGAACGGTCGTTCTCGGTCAATGTGCAGGGCGAATCCCGCGAAGACCTGGTCCACAGTCTGCAGACGTTGCTAGATCACTTGCATCAAGACGCCTCGACGGCAGCGGCATCTGAAGACCGGCCAAGTACGTTGGTCAGGTCCGGATTCACCAGAACATTCAAGCCGCGCTCCGTCGCCGTCAGTACCGCGCTTGAACGCCTGTGGGCAGACAGCGTGGCGACGAGCCGGGCCCCCTTTCCTGTGCAATGGCACTTGCGCAAAAGTGAAGACGCGCAGGATTCGGCTGCCGGGATCGGCATTGGCGCGACCAGTCCCGATCTCGATGTCGCGTTGGGCCAATATCGCGATGGCGTACCCCTTGCGCCCGCCGCAGCGCTTGCGGCCAAGGATCACGTCAACGCCACGCCCATCGCCTTTCGCGTGATTCAGCTCAAGGACGATTCGCTGCTTGAGAACGCCGATCCCGACCTGGTCCGCAGCGCCCCGAAAAAGGCGTTGGGAAGCACGTACATCACGGCCGACGACTACATGCTCGCGCCCGGTCAATTCAAGTTCATCAACTATCACGAGCTGGACGAAGACACCCATTACGTCGCCGTCGTCGCAGCCTTCAACGCACCCGACGCGCAACGTTGGTACGACGTTTTCCGGGTCGAACCGCGCAGCCGCAAGTACGCCTTGCTGGTCACCCTGCAAGACACCCGCGTCGCCATCACCGACGAAAACCACCGGCCCGAAAAGACCGCTCCGCGCGCCCGCAATCAAGCGAGAAAACAGCCATGACCAGCCGCAATCCCGTCGTTTGGGGCGAAGGGCAATTCGTCAAACCCCAGCATTTCCAGCAGACAGACCGATACCTTGAGCACTACATCAACGTGCGCATGGGCAGCCGATACTGCTACGGCTTTTCCGAGCTGGAGTTGAACCAGGAGTTCCTGTCGTTCGGCAAGATCTCCATCGTGCGAGCCCGCGGCATCATGCCCGACGGCACCGCCTTCAACATTCCGCACGACCAGCCGCCGCCCGAACCGCTGTCGATTCTGGACGCAACCGCCGCCAACCAGACGGTCTACCTGACCTTGCCGCTACGTTCGGACGGCATATCCGAGGTCCGCTGGCCTGATACGCTGGGCAACGCCCGCTACATCCATCGCACGGAAGACATCCGCGACACCCATAGCCATCAGGGCAATCACACGCCCATCGCGCTGGCCGTGCCCAACCTGCAACTGGCGCTGGAGCGCGACGACCGCAGCGCCTTCACCGGCCTGGCGCTGAGCCGCATTCTGGACCGCCGCCCCGATGGCAGCCTGCTGCTGGACAGCGACTTTCACATCACGGGCATGTATCTGCAGGCCATCCGGCCGCTGGCGCACTTCATGGAAGAGATCGCCGCGCTGATGCACGAGCGCGCGAAAAGCATCGCGCACCGGATCGGATCTCCGGGCCAATCCGGGGTCGCGGATATCACAGACTTCAACCTGCTGCAGTCGCTGAACCGCTGGCAGCATCTGTTCCGGCATCTGGCCCGCGACGCGGACGTCCGTCCGGTCGATGCGTATCTGGCGTGCGGTCAAGCGTGTGGCGAACTGACCACCTTCACTGACGAGGGCCGGCTGCCGCAGGACTACCCCGCGTATCAGCACGACTCACCGCAGACCTCGTTCCGCATGCTGAAGGAGACCCTGCGCCGCGTGCTCAGCACCGTGTTGCAGCCCCGCGCCGTATCGCTCCCGCTGGACACGCAGGGTCACGGCGTCTACACCGCGCAACTCCACGACCCCAGCCTGTTGCAAAGCGCCGACTTCATCCTGGCGGTCCGTGCGCGCATGCCCCTGGAACAGATGCGGCAACAGTTCGTGCGCCAGGCCAAGGTGGCGTCGCATCAACTGCTGCAGGAGTTGATCCGCCTGCAGTTGCCCGGCGTGCCGTTGATGACGTTGCCCGTCGCGCCGCGTCATCTGCCTTTCCATGCCGGCTTCACCTATTTCCAGCTCGACCGGTCGCATCCGCATTGGCAGCGCCTGATGCCACAAGGATCATCCGGCTTCGGCTTCCACATCACCGGCGACTTCCCGGAGCTGGAGTTGCAGTTCTGGGCCATTCGGAGTCAATGAGATGAGCCAAACCGTGGTGGTCGGCAACGACCGTATCGACACGCCTTCCAATCGTTCCTCCCTGCCCGACGTGCCCGAGGACTTCATGCGCGCGCCGCGTGATCCCATCGTTCATGACCCCGAGAGTGTCCTGTACGACGGCGTGTTTCGCATCAATGCAGACGAGGACCTGCAGTTTCAATTGCGCGGCCATAGCATCAACCCGCTGGTGGACATCGCCCAGCCGCTCTTCGGTCTGGTGATTCGACTACGCCGCATGATGGACCTGCCGCAGGAAGATGTCAGCCGGCTCTATGAGAACGTGCGGGACCATATCACTGCGCTGTCCGAAGAAGTCCGGCAGCTTGGCTACGACGGGGCGACGCAACTGTCATTCCGCTATGCCCTGTGCGCCTTCATCGACGAGGCGGTGATGGCCACGCCGTGGGGGGTGGGATCGCGCTGGAAGGGCCGGTCACTGCTCAGCTACCACCACAACGAAACCTGGGGCGGCGAGAAGTTCTTTACGGTGCTGGCGCGCATGCAGATGGACGCGGCCAAATACCGCGATGCGCTCGAGTTCAAGTATCTGTGCCTGTGCCTGGGTTACCAGGGCAAGTATGGCCAGCAGCACAACAACAAAGACACGCTCAACGCCATCATCACCAAGCTGCATGAGCAGCTTCGGCAACTGCGAGGAGACGCGCCCGAACGGCTGGTGGACGCACCCGCCAACATCGCCAGGCTTCGTCGCAAGCTTCACCGCCAGTGGCCGCTGTGGACGCCTTGGGCGGTGGCGGCGGCCGTTATCGCCGGCGCCTATCTGTACTTCTCCCTGAAACTCGGCGCCGCCACGCAGATGGTGCTGGATTCGCTAGAGAGCATCCTCAAGCAGTGACCTGGCTCGCACCGAAACGGAGATAAAGACACCATGCCCACGCAATCTGATCTGCGCTTTACATTCGCCATCGGCGACGAGTCCTTTGAGGTGGTCGAATTCACGCTGCAGGAGGGGTTGTCGGAGACCTTCCTGCTGGAAGTGGACCTGGCCAGCGGCAACCCCGCCATCGATTTCGGCGCAGTCCTGGACCGCGCCGCGTTGCTTACGATCTGGCACGGCCCCACGCCCGTGCGCTACGTGCACGGCGCGGTCTCGTCGTTCGTTCAGGGCGACACGGGTTTTCGGCGTACGCGCTACTCGGCGATTGTCGAGCCGCGCCTGGCGCGGCTAAAGCTCAGTTCCGACTGGCGCATCTTTCAGTCGCTTAGCGTCCCGCAGATCACCGAGGCGGTGCTCAAGGCGCATGGTCTTACCCAGGATTACGAGCAGCGCGGCACCACCGAACATCAGGCGCGCGAATACTGCGTGCAAGCGGGCGACACTGACTATCACTTCGTCGAACGCATCATGCGCGAGGAAGGATTTTTTTATTCCTTCCGTCATGGTGCGGAAGGCCATCAACTTATCCACAGCGACCGCCTGTTCATTCACGGCCGCGTCGGCGACGAGCCGGTGCAGTACAACCCCACACCCGGCGGCGACCAGCCGCATCCAGCGCTGCGGCGATTCTCCTACACCGAGAACGTGCGCACCGCGCGCCAGACCCAGCGCGACTACACCTTTCACCATCCGCGCTACACCCACCAGCACAGCCGCGACGGACGAGATCTGGACCGTCAAGGCCGCCGCTACGAACGCTATGACTACCCCGCCCGCGCAAAATTCGACGAAGCCGGCAGACCGTTCGCGGAGAACCGCCTGCGCGGCCATCGCCGCGATTCGCGCGTCGCTTTTGTTGAGGGCGATGACCCGCGGCTCCAGCCGGGCATTTCATTCACCCTCGCCGGTCATCCACGCGAAGACCTGAACCGCGGCTGGCGCCCGGTACGCATCGTCCACCGTGGCATCCAGCACACAAGTCAGGCCGAGGAAAGCGCACAAGCCCAGCTGGGAACGCACTACAGCTACGAGGCGGAGCTGGTCCCGGACGACGCCGAATGGCGCGCGGAACCGCTACCCCGGCCGCGCATCGACGGTCCGCAGAACGCTGTGGTGGTCGGCCCGCCCAATGAAGAGATCTATACCGACGAATACGGCCGAGTGAAGGTCCAGTTCCCCTGGGACCGGCTAGGCACGGAGGACGAATACAGCTCCTGCTGGATTCGCGTCTCGCAGAACATCGCCGGCGCCACTTGGGGCCACATGGCCATCCCGCGCATCGGTCAGGAAGTCATCGTCTCTTACTTCGACGGCGACCCCGACCAGCCCGTGATCACCGGCCGCGTCTACAACCGCCTGCAATTGCCGCCCTACGAACTGCCGCGCCACAAGACCAGGATGACGATCAAGAGCAAGACCCACAAAGGCGAGGGATACAACGAACTGCGTTTTGAGGATGAGAAGGACCAGGAAGAAATCTACGTCCACGCGCAGAAAGACCAGAACATCCACGTCAACAACGACGAGTCGACGTTTGTGGGGCACGACCGCAGCGAGCAGGTCGAGAACGATGAAACCATCACGATCGGCCACGACCGCAAGGAGACCGTGGGCAACGACGAACAGGTCAACATCGGCCAGGACCGGCGGCACGACATCGGGCGGGACGACTTTTTGACCGTGGGGCGCAATCACACGATCTACACCACCAAGGACCGTACCGAGGAAGTGGGCAATAACCGCCGCGACAAGACCGCGGCGAATCATTGGGTGAGTATTGGCGGGCATCAGGAGCATACGGTCGAGGGGCACTCGGAGCTGCAGGCCGGGCAGGCAATCCGGCAGCGTACGAAGGTTTATGAGGTGCAGGCGGCGGAGAGCCTGACGTTGAAAGGGCCCGGAGGAACGATACGGATCGATGGGTCGGGGATCACGCTTGACGGGGTCGCCATCGTGATCAAGGGGCCGATGAGCCAGAAGGGGGGTGGCGGTGGTAACACCCTCGCCCTGTCCGGGGTTGCGTTTGAAGGCCTGGACGCGGATTGTGCGGAGCGCAACCGATGATAGCGGCACCTGTCGTCACGTTCGCCGAGCAAATCCGGTTGCCTGGCGATTATCTCTATCTGCTTGTTGACCCGTTGGCAGGATGCGGCATGACGCGGCCGTTAGCCATCGAGTCACTGGTGCACGAGCTGGGCGCAGACGCGGTGACCCGCGTTTTGAGGCCAGACCTGGCGCACGCGCCGGCGCTCTGTCCAGCCCTGGTGCAGCTTGGTACTCCCGGGGCTGCGGCACCGCAGCGTCTCCTGGAACTCAGTGCGCTCCAGACGCAGGAAGACCTCGATTACGGCAAGCGTTATGTCTGCGGGTGGCTGGCCAGCCCAGAACGCCTGGTGCCAACTGCACACCACATTGCCACGCAATGCCGAATCACCTCGTCCAGCGTACGAAAAGCGACAACCCCGTGGTTCGAACCCGTGCGTCTGGAGTTGTTGGCCGGCGCACTCGGACCCCAAGCGGGGGCCATGCTCGCGCCGATCAGTGTCTGGTTGTTTCCAACAAGCTGGGGGAGCTTCTCCGTACTCCGGAGCAAGTCTGCGGCGGGCGAGGATGACACGGATTTGGTTCGCCATACCCAACATGCAGCGCAATTGGTGAGCGACTTTCTGGGCATCTGGCGGCTTGTCCAACGTCAGACACTTTCGTTTGCGCCGTGGCGCTGGAATGGCTCGAGTCCACTGCCGCCGCAAGCGGGTGTGCATGCCTTTCGGCTGATCCGCGATGCCCAACAGTTAGGACTGCGGAATGAGCGCGACATCTTTGCGCTCAGCTTGTATCGGGTTTGCGTTCACCCGCTACTGCCCAAGCATCCAGACATCGAACGGGACATTCTTGCCGCAGCCAAAGGCAAGCACGCTCTGGAAAACCGCTTCCAGGCGTACGACGACGCCGCGTGGAAGCGAATTTTTGCCTCATTGCCCAGAACGGAGAACTATTCATGAGCATCAACACGACGTTGGGCAGAACGATCAGCCATGCCGCGCCCAATCCGACGGACGCATGCAAAGCATGCGAGCGCACTGGCCTACCCATTCTTCCTTTGCGCGCCGCGTACGCGCCGGCACCCGGCCAAACATACCGCCAACAGCCTAACGGCAGCGACAAGCCGGCAACGGTTCAGATAAAGTTGGACCAGCCTCGCATCTTGCGGCAGGGATACCTTTATGTACTGCTTGATGAGATGGAGTGGCAGGCCTACGAGGTTACGCCTGAAGGCGCGCTCCGCCAGTTTCGTCCCTATCAAGTCCCACGGGATGAGCCCAGCCCCCTGAGCCAGGACTGCGTCAACAAGGATCACGACGTCCCCGCATCCTTTATCAATATCGACACCGGGAAATTTTCGACCGCATGGATCGCCATCGCAAATGATCCCTGGCCCGAGAGTGTGCTGAACCAATACTTGTGTGGCAAGGCCGCCGGCGGGACGGATCCGAAGGAGCGCTTCTACAAGCTTGATCTGAAAAGTGCACGCGACGACCCAGCCAGCGTCGGTATTGCAATGACGGAAGACAACCTTGGGCTAGGCTCCGTGTTGGAGTACGCAGAGGTCAGCCCCGGCGATTTCAATAGCGTTCACGGGTTCTATTCGCGCAACCATCGGCTTGGGGCAATGGAAGGCCACGTCCGGACTATCGTCCAGCGGGAAAAACTTCAACAAGGCGTACTGGCGTTGGTTCTGCCCGATCCCATAGGGGTGGTGCAGGAATGCAATGCGCAGCGCGTCCATCTGTTTAAAGAAATGCAGGAGTGGCGCTCAGAGCCGCAGCGACGATTTGAGTTCTTTACTTCCCAGGCGCTGCTTGGCATCAAGGAACTGCAGACCGTTTGGGCTACGGCGGAAGCGGAGGAAGAGGCGAAGGAGGCAGAAGCGGAACGTCGTAAGCCCATCCTCCACCCCATAGCAGGAGCGGCGGGTCTGCTTGAACAGCGAAGTATCGCAGAGGACGCCGCGCGCAGAGCCAAATCCAAACAGGCCGAGGCGAATGAGCGCCTGGAGAAGCGCTACGACGAAAGTGCTCGAGCCAGTTTCGAGAAAACATATCTGAACGCGCAAGCCAATTGGCAAAAGTCTGTTGACCGCATTGGCGAGTTGTACGTCAAAGAATACCTATCCAGACCTTTCCAGCTTGCCGTCCAGTATGACTACAGCACCGAATCCTGGCGTTCGATGGAGGGCTTTATTCGAATGCTCGCGCTTTGCCTTGCCGGTGGCCCCACCGAAGTCATAAAGAAAGACGATGAGGAATTAGGTGCGACGCAACGGCTGTGGAAAGCGCAGTTGGAGGACCGAAAGAGCCCACTGTATCAGGCGCTGCTGGCAAAAGACACAGCATTGCTCGAACAACTGCAAACCTCGCTGACGGGCAATGATCTTGGCAAGCTCTATGACACCATCAAGAGCTTGATCGGCACAGAAGAAGGCAAGACTCTGATGGTCTCGCCCGTGCAGCAGGCCGTCGGCCAGTTGCTTGCCGCCATGACCAATGCCAGTAACACGCTGGGACAACAACTGGCCTTCCACGCGCACACGTTGGTCGGTCACGTGCACAGCGCAGCCATACTGCGATACACGGGTCAGCACATGACCCAGATCATCGTGTCCCTGAAACTCGGCGAGTATCTTTCGCTACTTAACGAGATCCTGCAGGAAGGCGTTGATAAGTTCATCGCGCATATAGACGAAAATTTCCGCAAGCCGGCAGCGCAAAAGATTCGCGCAATGGTGGTGAGCGGCTTCATTGCCATCGCTGTTCCTGGCAACCACGGGACGGTCGTCGACTTGATATTCTGGTCGCTGGAGAGTGCCGACGCGCTAGAGAAACGTCTGCAGAGGCTGCGCAGCGCCGCCAGCGGAGGCCTCGCAGACGCGATTCGCACCGTTAGCGTGGGCGCTGCCACGCTCCAGACCGGCGCCGTTCAATTGGTGGGCAAGCTCGCGATCGGCGCAGCGGAAGCAAGATCTATCGCCAGGGAGGCCATGCAACGGATGCACAATGTCGCCGTTTCAACGGCCTCTGCAGGCGCGAATCTGCTGCTTGGGCTTGGCAGCCTGTGGTTTCAGCAGGACAGCCTCCGGAAGAACTATGCCACTTTGATCAGAACACCAGACAGCGGCAGCGCTGAGGCTCTAGCAGCAGTGTGGTCGTCCTCGATTGGCGTAATGGGCGCGGGCGTAGAAGTCGCAGGTGTGGGCATCCGCGCATTAAGACCGGACATGACCGTAACAGTTCAAATCGCGGGTCGATCGCAGACAATACTGCTTGGAGCCCGCATAGCCAACTACGGGGGAGCGATCTCCGCCGTCGCAAACATTTTGGACGGTATGGAATATCACTTTTCTGCTCGCAGGGCCAACTCGGCAGGAGACACGCAAGCCGCCCTCATTTATAAATTCGCCGCCGCGGCTTCAATGGTTGCCGTTATTCCGGGAGTTTATGGAGCGGTTTTCGGCGGTAGCTTGCTTGGACCTGTGGGGTTAGCGGTGGTGCTCGGGTTGATCGCATATGGATTAAAACGGCTGGCAAGCAAACAAGAATCTTCAGCCTTTGAAAAGTGGGCTCGCCACACGCTATGGGGCGTGCCAAGACGTCAGAGATGGTGGAAGAGCCCGGCCGATATGGATTCCGCCATCGGCGAACTCAATGCAGCAGTATTGGGTGTCACCGCTGACATTTCCGTCAACTTCAGACTTGAACGGGCATCGGACATCGCAGCTTCGGGCGAAGCATACGCGTCTAATGGTGACGCCGTTTCTATCCCGATGGGCGTGTTCTTGGACTACTCAATCTGGCTTCCAGGATACTGCCTGGACAGGTCGCGTCACATATACGCGGTGACGGTATATCGGCCGGGCATGGAAGGTGAAATCATTGCTTCAGGCGGCCACACGGTTGACGGTATAGAACTAGCACCCAACGAATCAACAACCGGCCGTGATTACAACCCAAAAACCACAAAACCCACCATCCACTTTGACGAGCAACGCGCTGCCCTATTTATTAATGGTGCGATCGCACTGAATGCCAATCACGAGATAACCGCCGTAAAGCTCGAATTATCTTTCTGGCCGGACAGCTTCGATACTCTTGGCGTCGCAAAGATAATCCGCCTCCAGGACAAAACGGACATTCCAGAAAATGAATAACTATTCGAAAGGTCCGCACCTAAGGCCTCCATGCTCCGGCTGGCAGGAAGATCTGACGCACCCTGACATTGCTCCCACCGTAGAGGCATCGTTAGGAGCGGAGAATCCTAATCATATCTGCGAGACTTATTTAGAGGTTTCACGCCCACCACACCTTGCGCGGGGACTGGTCTTATATCTGACCATTTCAGTATCTGCAATGCTGATTCTGCTAGGCCTGTTCTTCATACCCGATTCAGAAACGGATGCAGTCTACAACTTTGCTGGAATTGCTCTGGATTTTGTTGTGGTATGGCTTGTGGCGTTTGGAATTCGTGTTGATACCGCGCCTCCACGCGATATGCCGCTACGCTTCAATCGCGCTCGCCGGCGAATCTACGCTTACAACTTCCAGTTTCGTTGGTGGAACCCTTTAGGCCGTTGGCACGTTGTGCCGGTGTCCTACGATTGGCCCCAAGTGCGCGCAGAGCGGTGGATGAAGCGAGCGTTCACCGCGCAAGGCTCGCTAATAATCAAATGGGGGGTTGTCTTATCCATCGTCGAGCCAGGCACGAACAACGTCATTGACCGTTTTCCGTTGAGCACAATGGGTGCCGACGAGTTCACGTGGGCGTACATCTGCACGTATATGCAGCAGGGTCCCTCGGCGCTCCCTCCGCCGGGTCCACCGCGTGACCATAACGACGTGCCTTGGTACAACATCGCACTGCGCCTAGCGCCCGCAGTGAAGTGGCCTACTGCAATGGACCTCGAATCGAGGACCGCGTCATGACTTCAAGGCCGATAGCACAACAACAAAGGCACATTCAGCGCAATCATCATCTGACTGCGATGGGTCAGGGGAATGGAAAGCCACGCTACGTGTGGCGTTAAACAACTGTTATTGGCCCAAGAGGGATTCGTGAGGGAGCCTTCAAGCACTACACAGACGGCACGTGATCGCTATCCCCTTCGAGCCAAACACCGCAGCGCCACCCGATACCCCACAAACACATAAAACCCCGAAGAGTTCATCACCAGCCATGCGCCCAATCCGCCAAGCACCGCAACCACCGGCCCCACGGCCCTGACGTCGCCCTGAGTCCAGGCGATCCCGCCGAAGCTACCCACCACAATCAACCCGATACAGACCCGCTTCAACAGCACCACGCCCTGCACCCGTCCCGCCATCATCAGCACCATCCCGATCGCTAGCGCGAGCGCGGTTCCCGCGCACACCGCCACCAGCGCGAACGCTGCCATTGCCGGTCCCACGAAACGCAGCAGCAGGCTCAACAGTTCAATCCCGACGCCCAGTCCGCCCGCCATCACCAGCACGGACAGCACCAGCGGCGACCACGTTCCTGGCGGCGCGCGGCCCTCTTCCGCTTCCATTTCCGCGACGAAGCGATGCATCGACGCCGCCGTCCCCGGGTCCTTGCCCGCGTTCAGCGCCGCTTCCAGCCGCTGGCACTGTTCGATCAGGGCATTCAGGCCGGAGGCGGGCGCGGGAGTCATAGCCGGGTCACTCCTGGCGCGTGCTCGGCGACCGTATTTCTCAGCGCCGCCATGGCCTCTTCAACGGCAACCGGCCGGAACGCATCCTCGCGCCAATACATCGCCACCGAGCCGAATCCGGACAGCCTTACGGGGATGATGCGCATCGCCCGCATCTGCGAAAACCGCAGCGCGGCACGGTGCGAGGCGACGCCGATCATGTCGCTGTTGTTGATGAGGGTCAGGTTGACCGTCACCGAGTTCGACTCGATATGGTCCGGCGGTGGCGCCTGGCCTGCTGCGGCGAGCGCGGCGTCCACCGCGTTGCGGATGGGCGTGCCTTTGGGCCACAGAATCCAGCGATAGGACAGCAGATCCTGCCAGCTTGGCTGCTCCACCGCGAACAGCGGATGGCGGGGCCGCGCCACGAGATGGATGGGCTCCAGGTAAAGCGCCTCGAAGCGGATCGCCGGATCGTGATGCTCGGGCGCCGAACGTCCCACGACAATGTCTAGATCTCCTTGTGCCAGTTGCGCCAGCAGGCGATCCGTCGTGCCCTCCACCAGCTTGACGCGCGCCTGCGGCATGCGCTCGAGCAGCTTCATCACGGCCAACGGCACCGTGTCGGACGCGGACGCGCCCGATGCGCCGATCACGACGCGCCCACCGCCGCCCTCGCGCAGCGCCGCCATGTCGGCACTGGCGCGATCCAGTTGTGATTCCACGCGCTGCGCGTGTGCGATCAGCACGTCGCCATGCGGCGTGGGGCGCAGTCCGCGCGCGTGGCGCTCGAAGAGCGGCAGTCCGATGTCGTCTTCCAGATCCTTCAGCCACTTCGAAAGACCCGGCTGCGTCGTATTGAGCATGGCGGCCGAGTGGCTGATGTTGCGGGTCTGGGCCAGGCTGAGCAGCATCTTCAGATTGCGCAGCCGCAGGCGGTGGGTCCAGTCCATGCAGGCCCTCTTGGTGGGAGGTTTGTCTCGTATGTATATGGTTATTGGTATGGATAATAAGATAATTTCATTTCAAACTGCATAGCTCCTGCTCGCATAATCGTCTCCATACCAGGACCAGCTGCGAACCCACGCGGCGGCCGCCCGTAGAAGCCGGCAATAGCCGGACATACAGGAGACAACCATGCACGACGGTCATTCCACCGGCGCGGACAGCGCTGCCTCGGACCGCGCCCTTTACTACGCGCGCATCGCCAAGAAACACATGGCGCCCCTGTGGGAGTCGCTGCACAACCTGGTGCCCCGCCAGCCCGCGCCGCGCTGCGTGCCAGCGCTGTGGAAATATGACGATGTGCGCGACGACGTCATGGCGTCCGGATCGCTGATCACGGCTGAAGAAGCGGTGCGCCGGGTGCTGATTCTGGAAAACCCTGGTCTGCCGGGCCAGGCCAGCATCACGCAAAGCCTGTATGCAGGACTGCAACTGATCCTGCCCGGCGAGATCGCACCAAGCCACCGTCACACGCAATCGGCCCTGCGCTTCATCGTGGAAGGGCGCGGCGCCTACACCGCGGTCAACGGCGAACGCACCACCATGCACCCGGGCGACTTCATCATCACGCCATCATGGACCTGGCATGACCACGGCAACGCGGAAACCGTCGAAGGCGGCGAGCCCGTGGTCTGGCTGGATGGCCTGGACATTCCGCTGCTGCGCTTTCTGGACGCGGGCTTTGCAGAGAACTATCCGTCCGCCACCCAGCCCGTTACGCGGCCCGAAGGCGACAGCATGGCCCGCTTTGGCCACAACATGGCGCCCGTGCGTCACCAGGTTTCGAGCGGCACCTCACCCATCTTCAACTACCCGTACGAACGCAGCCGCGAAGCGCTGGATGCGCTCTACCGTCACGGTGAACTCGACCCGTGGGACGGCGTCAAGCTGCGCTACCTGAATCCCGCCACGGGTGGCTACCCCATGCCCACGATGGCCACGTTCATGCAGTTCCTGCCCGCGGGCTTTCAGGGCAAGACCACGCGCACGACCGACTCCACGGTCTACAGCGTCGTCGAGGGCCGCGGCACCGCGCGCATCGGCGACCAGGAATTCCATTTCGGACCGCGCGATGTTTTCGTCGCGCCGTCCTGGATGCCTGTGCAGCTTGCCGCGCTGGAAGACGCCACGCTCTTCAGCTATTCCGACCGCCCGGTGCAGGACGCGCTGGGCCTGTGGCGCGAAGAACGCGTCGCCTGACCGGCGCGTGCCGATCACCCACCTCGCGCGCCTGACTCTCCATCCCGTCTTCAAAGGATGCTCCATGTCGTTTGTGTTTGCCCCCGCCTCCCCCGTCGCCGTGCCCATCGCCGGTAGCCAGGACAGCTTTCCTGTACGCCGCGTTTATTGCGTTGGCCGCAATTACGCTGCCCATGCACGCGAAATGGGCTTTGACCCCGACCGCGAACCGCCGTTCTTCTTCTGCAAGCCCGCCGACGCCGTCGTGCCCGTTGCCGAAGGCAGCACGCTTTCACTACCCTACCCGCCCGAAACGGCCAACCTGCATTACGAGATCGAACTCGTCGCGGCTATCGGCAAGGGCGGCGCCAACATTTCCGTCGTCGAGGCCCTGCAGCACATCTATGGCTACGCCGTCGGCCTGGACATGACGCGCCGCGACCTGCAGATGAAAATGCGCGAGGCCGGCCGCCCGTGGGAACTGGGCAAGGCTTTTGACCAGAGCGCGCCCATCGGCCCGCTGCATCCCGCGCAATCGGTAAAGGACATCGAGAACGCCGGCATCTGGCTGCAGGTCAATGGCGCGGACAAGCAGCGCAGCGACATCGGCAAGCTGATCTGGTCCATTGCCGAAACCATCGCGTACCTCTCCAAGTACTTCCGTCTTGAAGCCGGCGACCTCATCTACACCGGCACGCCCGAAGGCGTGGGACCCGTGGTGCGGGGCGACCGGATGGTCGGCGGCGTCGACGGCCTGGGCACGCTCAGCGTGCAGATGGTGTGACGATGCGCACCGACACCGATGTCATCATCGTCGGCGCGGGCGTCGGCGGCCTGGTGCTGGCGCTGAGCCTGCATCAGGCAGGCATTTCCTGCCGCGTTTTCGAAGCCGTGCGAGAGATCAAGCCGCTGGGCGTGGGCATCAATCTGCTGCCGCACGCCACCCGCGAACTGGATGAATTGGGCCTTTTGCCCGCGTTGGACGCCATTGCCGTGCGCACGCGTGAGTCCGTGTTCTACACGCGGCACGGCCAGTTCATCTATGGCGAACCGGCGGGCACCGACGCCGGTTACGACTGGCCCCAGTACTCCATCCACCGCGGCGACCTGCAAATGGCGTTGCTGGATGCCGTGCGCGAACGTCTGGGCCAGGACAGCGTCGTGGTGAACGCGCGCTGCACGGGCGTGACGCAGGACGCCGACAGCGTCACGGCCAGCTTTCAAGACAACGACGGCAATGCGCTGCCGTCCATGCGCGGCCGCATTGCCGTCGGCTGCGACGGCATTCACTCGGTATTGCGCAAGCAGCTCTATCCGCAGGAAGGCGCGCCGCGCTACTCCGGCGTGAACATGTGGCGTGGCACGACGCGCTGCAAACCCTTTCTGTCGGGCGCGAGCATGGTGCGCGCCGGCTGGCTGTCCACCGGCAAGATGGTGATCTACCCGATTCGCGACAACATCGACGCGGACGGCAACCAGCTCGTGAACTGGGTCGCCGAGATCGAAGCCGAGCAACCTGCCGTGCGCGACTGGAACCGCAGCGGCAGGCTCGAGGACTTCTTTCCGGCCTTTGCCGACTGGCACTTCGACTGGCTCGACGTGGCCAAGCTGATTCAGGACGCAGACTCGATTCTGGAGTACCCCATGGTCGACCAGGATCCGCTGCCCACGTGGACGCAGGGCCGCATGACGTTGCTGGGCGACGCGGCCCACCCGATGGTGCCGCGCGGCTCGAACGGCGCGGGCCAGGCCGTGGTGGACGCCCGCTACCTGACCGGCCAGTTCAAGCGCCTGGGCCTGACGCCCGATGCCTTGCAGCAGTACGACCGCGCCCGAGTCGAAGCCACGACGCGCGTCGTGCTGACCAATCGCAGCAACCCGCCGGACGCGATCCTGCGTGAAGTCCACGTGCGTTCGGCGGACAAGCCTTATACGCGGATCGAGGACGTCATCAGCCGCGAGGAATTGGAAGGTATTTCCCGGCGCTACAAGCAGGTGGCGGGCTTCGACCCGGTTGCCCTGAAGGAGCGCGCGCCTTACGTGTAGCAGTAGCCGGACCTCAGTGCCCCGGCGAGCGGGTCCCAAGACCCGCCGCCCTTCAAAGCCGGCGCATGACCGGCGACAAACAAGGAGACAACCCATGTTGAAGTTGCTACGTGTTCTGGCTGCCGCGGCGCTGTCCTTTGCGGCCGCGGCGAGCCACGCCGCCTGGCCCGACCGCCCCATCACGCTGGTGGTGCCCTTCACACCCGGCACCGGCATCGACCTGATTGCCCGCCAGTTGGCGGCCAGCTTGCCGCAGACGCTGGGCCAACCCGTCGTCGTCGAGAACCTGGCCGGCGCCAGCGGCAATATCGGCAGCGAAAAGGTCGCGCGCGCCACCCCCGATGGCTACACATTCCTGGTCACGGTCAACACGTTCGTCATGAACAGCAGCCTCTACAAGGGCAAGCTGCGCTTTGATCCGCAACAGGACTTTGCGCCGGTCGGCCTGACCTCTTGGGGCTCGCTGCTGCTGGTCACGCATCCGACCAATCCCGCCAACACCGTCGCCGACGTGGTGCAGGCGGCCAAGGCCGCGCCGGGCAAGCTGAGCTACGGCACCCCCGGCGTGGGCACGCCCCATCACCTTTCGATGGCGCTGTTTCTGGACCGCACCGGCGCCAGCATGCTGCACGTGCCGTACAAGGGCACGGCGGGCGCCGTCACCGACATGCTCGGCGGACGGCTCGACTACATGTTCCTGCCCGTTCACGTGGCGCTGCCGCAGGTGAAGGGCGGCAAACTCAAGGTGATCGCCACCGGCAGCCCGAAGCGCCTGCCGCAACTGCCGGACGTGCCCACGCTGACGGAAGCCGGACTGCAGGGGGCCGACGTGGACATGTGGTACGGGGTCCTGGCGTCCAAAGGCACGCCGCCTGCCATCGTCGACCGCATGAACCAGGCGATCAACGCCATCTTGCAGACGCCCGCGACCGCCACGGCATTCGATGCGCAGGGCATGGTGCCGGCCACGTCAACGCCTGCCGATTTTGGATCCCTCATCGCCCGTGACGCCAAGCGCTGGGACGACGTCGTCGCCCGAACCGGCATCACGGCCGAATGAGTGTTTCCGGCACCAAAGTTCCTGCCCTGAACGTCCCTGAAAGATCCGCCCAAGGTCAACCGTCCTCACGAAACGCCCCATCCATGCAACTGCACAACTTCTTCAACAGTTCGACCTCCTACCGCGTGCGCATCGCGCTTGCCCTAAAAGGTCTGTCCTACGAATACCTGCCCGTGAACCTGCGCAAGCAGGAGCAGCGAGCACCAGACTATGTGGCGCGCAATCCGTCGGCCGGCGTGCCGCTTCTGATCGACGGCGATGTGCAGCTTTCGCAGTCGCTCGCCATCATCGACTACCTGGAGGCCACGCATCCCGAGCCGCGGCTGATTCCGGCCGACGCGCTGGCGCGCGCGCGCGTGCTGGAGCTGTCCCACGCCATCTCGTGCGACATCCATCCGGTCAACAACATGCGCATCCTTCGCTATCTGCAGGAAGTGCTGGGCGCGACGGACGCCCAGAAGAACGCCTGGTATCACCACTGGATCCGCGAAGGCCTGACGGCAGTGGAAGCGCTGCTGGCGCGTCACGGACACGGCGCGTACTGCTTTGGTGACGCGCCCACGCTGGCGGACTGCTGCCTGGTGCCGCAGGTGGCCAACGCGCAGCGCATGGGCTGCGACCTGTCCGCCTATCCGAGCATCCTGCGCATCGTCGAACACTGCAATGCGCAACCCGCCTTCCAGCAGGCCGCGCCTGCACAGCAACCGGACTACACCCAGTGAGCAAAGAACCCGACACCCACGGCGCGCCGCTGCGCGAGTACACCGATCCGGCCTATCGCCCGCTGTGCGCCAATCTGGCCGACGTGCGCGCCAATATCGACCGGCTGGACGACGAAATCGTGCGGCTGATCGCCGAACGCGCGATGTACGTGAAGGACGCCGCGCGATTCAAACGCGACGCCTTTCAAGTGAGCGCGCCCGCGCGTCAAGCCCAGGTATTTGAAAAGGCCCGGGCGCTCGCCCAGCGCCACAACCAGGGCTTCTCCAACCTGGAGCAGGTAGTGGACGCCACCTATCGCGCGATGGTCGCCGCCTTCATCGCCAATGAACAGACCTACTTCGACACCATGAAGGACGTGGGAGACACGCATGCTTGAAGCTTCGACCTTGCTGCCTAGCCGCGCAGTGGCGCGACGCATTGCGGCACTAAGCCTTGCCGTGCTGGCGCCGCTGGCCGCCACCGCCACCGCCACCGCCGCAGATGCCTGGCCCACGCAGCCGCTCAAGGCAGTGGTGCCGTTCGGTCCAGGCTCAAGTCCGGACCAGGTGGCCCGCATCGTCACCGAAAAGGCGGGCGCAATCCTCGGCCAGACCATCGTTGTGGAAAACAAGCCGGGCGCCAGCGGCAACATCGGCACATTCGCCATCGCCAACGCCAAGCCCGACGGCTACACCTTCGGCGTGTCGATCACCGGCCCGCTGGTGAACAACACGCTGCTGTTCGACAAGCTGCCCTACGCGCCCGCCACGGACCTGGCGCCGCTGACGCTGGCGGTGCATCAGCCCAACGTGCTGGTCGTCCCGGCCTCCGCCGGCATCGGCAACATTGGACAGCTGCTGGACGCGCTGAAGAAGAATCCTGACAAGTACAACTTCCCGTCGCCGGGCGCGGGCACGGTGTCGCATCTGGCGGTCGAACTGCTGCTGCAGCAGATCGGCGCGCGCGCCACGCACGTGCCCTACCCGTCCTCGCCGGCGGCGCTGACGTCGCTGCTGTCGGGCGACACCCAGTTTGCCGCGCTGCCGCCCATTGCGGTGATGCCGATGGTGAAGGATGGCCGGTTGAAGGCGCTGGCGGTGACGTCGTCCAAGCGGTCCGCGCTGCTGCCCGACATTCCGACGCTGGCGGAAGTGGGGGTGCAAGGGATCGAGGGCTCGGCGTGGATCGGCTTTGTGGTGTCGTCCAAGGCGCCGGCCGATGTACAGAAGAAACTGTCCGACGCACTGATCCAGGCGATTCACGATCCCGAGGTCGCCAAGCGGCTGCAGGCGCAGTTCATGGATCCGGTGGGCGATACGCCCGCGCAATTCCGCGGCTACATGGATGACGAATTGAAGCGCTGGGAGCCCCTGATCAAGAAGCTGGGGATCAAGGGCCAATAACTGTGCCCATAAGCGGACCAAGAAGTGGGCCAAGAAGTGGGCTAAGAAGGACGGCGCACGCCGGCTGCAATGAACGCAAGGAGAGTCAGATGGTCATCACCGAACCCGCCCGTCAGGTGCCGCTGTATGGCGAGTACGAGGTCGTCGTCCTGGGCGGCGGCCCCGCCGGGGTGCTGGCGGCCGCCAGCGCCGCGCGCAACGGCGCGAGCGTGCTGCTGGTGGAGCGCTACGGCTTCCTGGGCGGCATGGGCACCGCCGCGGGCGTGTCCAACTTCTGCGGATTGCACGCGAACATCCACGGCGACATCCGGCAGGTGGTGCACGGCATGACCGACGACCTTCTGGACCGCATGCGCGCGATGGACGGGCTGAACGATCCGCACCTGATCCTGGGCAAGATCCACGCGCAGGCCTACGACATCTCGGCCTTCAAGTGCGCGGCGGACGGTCTGGTGCAGGACAGCGGCGCGCAGGTGCTGTTTCATGCGCTGGCCACGGGCCTGACGCGTGACGACGCGGGCCGCGTGGACGCGCTGTTCCTAGAAACCAAGTCCGGCCGCTGCGCCGTTCGCGCGAAGATCTTCATTGATTGTTCGGGCGACGCCGACATTGCGCACTGGGGCGGTCTGCCGTTTGAGAAAGGCGACGCCCACGGTCACATGCTTTACCCCACGCTGATGTTCAAGGTGGGAAATGTAGACGGCGCGCGTGCGCAAGAGGCCTGGAAAACCATCCCCGCGCTGATGGACGACGCCGCCGCCAGCGGTGAATTCACGTTTCCGCGCAAAGGCGCCATCGTGCGGCCGCAAAAGCACGATTACGAATGGCGCGTCAACGTCACGCAGCTTGCCAATGCGGACGGCAGCGCGGCGGACGGCACCGACGCGGATTCCCTGTCGGCAGGCGAGCTTGAAGGCCGCCGGCAGATCATGAACTATCTGGCGTTCCTGCGCGCCAAGGTGCCCGGGTTCGAGCAGGCCTATGTGCTGGACATCGCGCCGCAGTTGGGCATCCGCGAAACGCGCCGCATCGTCGGCGAGGCCGTGCTGACGCAGGAGCACGTGCTGGGCTGCGCGGATTTTCCGGACAGCATCGGCGTGAACGGCTGGCCGTTGGAAATGCACACGGCGGGTGACGTGAAGTGGGTGTGGCCGCCCATCCCCGAATCGCGCGGCTACAACCAGCTGCCGTTTCGCATGATGGTGCCGCGGCGCGGACCGGGCGTGGCCAGCAACGTGCTGGTGGCTGGCCGCGGCGCGTCGATGACGCATGAGGGGCAGTCGGCGGCGCGCGTCAGCGGCAGCTGCTTCGTCATGGGCGAAGCCGCCGGCACCGCATCCGCGATGGCGCTGCGCGACGGCATTGCGCCCGGCGACGTTTCCATTTCCGCGCTGCAGGCGCAATTGAAGCAACAGGGCGCCTTCCTGGGCGGCCACGACTGAACCGCGAGATTCCGACATGACTACGAACCAGGCGGCAAACCCGAAGACGCAAACCGTGATCGTCGTGGGCGGCGGCATTGGCGGGCTGGCGGCTGCGCTGGCGCTGACGCGGCAGGGCATTGCCGTGCAACTGCTGGAGCAGGCCGCGCACATCGGCGAGATCGGCGCCGGCATTCAGCTTGGCCCCAATGCCTTCGCGGCGCTGGATGCCCTGGGCGTGGGCCGCACGGCGCGCGAGCGCGCGGTCTTCACCGACCACATCATCATGATGGATGCAGTGGACGCCAGGGAGGTCGTGCGCATCGACACCGGCGAAGCGTTCCGAGCACGGTTTGGCGGCCCGTATGCGGTGATTCATCGCGCCGACATCCATCTGTCCATTCTGGAGGCCGTGCAGCAGGACCCGCTGATCCAGTTCCGCACGTCTACGCAGATCGCCAGCATGACGCAGGACGATCACGGCGTGGAAGTCGTGGACACGCATGGCAACCGCTACCGCGCTGACGCGTTGGTGGGCGCAGACGGCGTCAAGTCCGTGATCCGCGAGCGCATGGTGGGCGATCCGGCGCGCGTCACAGGTCACGTGGTCTACCGCGCGGTGGTCGAAGAGGAGAACATGCCCCGGGAGCTGCGCATCAACGCCCCGGTGCTGTGGGCCGGGCCGCATTGCCACCTGGTGCACTATCCGCTGCGCGGCGGGCAGCAATACAACCTGGTCGTCACCTTCCATAGCCGCGAGCAGGAAGAATGGGGCGTGCGGGAAGGCAGCAAGGACGAGGTGCTGTCGTACTTCCAGGGCATACACCCGACGCCGCATCAGATGCTGGACCGCCCGACGTCATGGAAGCGCTGGGCAACCGCCGATCGCGAGCCGGTGGAACAGTGGGGCGAGGGCCGCGTCAC
Source organism: Achromobacter sp. ACM05 (assembly GCF_019218915.1). Taxonomy (NCBI): domain Bacteria; kingdom Pseudomonadati; phylum Pseudomonadota; class Betaproteobacteria; order Burkholderiales; family Alcaligenaceae; genus Achromobacter; species Achromobacter sp. ACM05. The sequence goes on along the minus strand of NZ_JAHUWQ010000001.1, from coordinate 1,346,207 downwards.
GATCCTGGGCGATGCAGCGCATCCCATGACGCAATACATGGCTCAGGGCGCCTGCATGGCGCTGGAAGACGCCGTGACGCTGGGCGAGGCCATCAGGCAGTGCGAGCACGACCTGCCCGCCGCCTTCCGGTTGTACGAATCGGTCCGCATCCCGCGCAGTGCGCGCGTGGTGTGGTCGACACGCGAAATGGGCAGGCTCTATCACGCGCGCGGCGTGGAGCGCACCGTGCGCAACATGCTGTGGACGGGGCGCAGCCAGGCCCAGTTCTATGACGCATTGCAGTGGCTGTATGGGTGGAAGGTGGAGAACTGCCTGGCGGGAAGCGCGCCGCAATAGACGGCGCGGCAATAAAGGACGCAGCAAAAGATGCAGAGAATGACGCAGCAATAGTTGCAGCAAAAGACACAGCAGGGAAAACGCCGCTTGCCAAAGAGCACGCGGCATACAAGCATCAGTACAAGAGGAGACAACCATGCACAAAAGCACCATCCGCGGCGCGGCCGCCGTCATGCTGTCATTGGCCTCGTACGCGGCCAGCGCCCAGCAGAAACCTGTGGATATCGGATTCATCGGCACGCTGTCCACGCCCGCCGGCTACATCGGCGAAGACGAGCGCGACGCCTTCATGCTGGCCGTCAAGGAAGGCGGCGGCAAGCTGGGCGGCGTGCCGGTCAACGTGCGCGTCGAGGACGACGCGCTAAAACCCGCCAACGCCAAACAGATTGCCGACAAGATGGTGCAAGGCGGCGTGCGGCTGTTCACCGGCATCAATTTCTCGAACGTCATGGCCGCCGTCGGGCCTACCGTGCTCAACGCTGGCGCCTTCTACGTCAGCCTGAACGCCGGCCCGTCCAACTTCGCCGGCAAGGCCTGCAACCCCAATTACTTCTCGGTGGCGTTCCAGAACGACTCGTACGCAGACACGGCCGGCATGGCGGCCAATGAGCTGGGCGCCAAGCGCGTGGTCATCATGGCCCCGAACTACCAGGCCGGCCGAGACGCCATCGCCGGCTTCAAGCGCACCTACAAAGGCGAGATCGCCGACGAGATCTACACCAAGCTCGAGCAGGCAGACTTCTCGGTGGAGCTGGCGCGCATCCGCTCGCTCAATCCCGACGCCATCTTCCAGTTCCATCCGGGCGGCGCGGGCATCAACCTGACCAAGCAGTTTGCCAACTCGGGCCTGGCGGACAAGATCAAGATGATCACGCCCATCTACTCGATGGACGACCGCATGCTGGCCGCCACCGGCACCGCGGGCAAGGGCTTCTACCTGAGCTCGCTGTGGAGCGCCGACCTGGACAACCCGCAGAGCAAGCATTTCGTCGAGGCCTTCACCAAGGCCTACAACCGCGCGCCTACCGCCTACGCGGCCCAGGCCTACGACACCGCCAATCTGATCGGCTCCGCCTTGAAAGCCGTGGACGGCGACATCACCGGCAAACCCGACGACTTCCGCAATGCGTTGCGGCGCGCGGACTTTCCCAGCGTGCGCGGCAAATTCAAGTTCGGGCCGAACCAGCATCCGATCCAGGACTGGTATCTGCTGCACATTGAAGCGGGTCCCGACGGCAAGCTGGTCTACAAGAACCTGAAGGTGCTTGCCCGCGACCACACGGACGTGCACGCCGCGGACTGCAAGATGCCATGACGCGGCACAAGGCACGCGGCGCCGGGCTCGCCGGCGCCGCGCGGCCTAGCCATTCAGGCTCTCCCGAGAAGGAGTCGCAATGCTGATGTTCCTGGAGCAGGTCCTGAACGGCCTGCAGTACAGCGCCTTGCTGTTTTTGTTGTCGGCGGGATTGACGCTGGTGTTCGGCATCATGAACGTCATCAACCTGACGCACGGTTCGTTCTACATGGTGGGCGCGTTCTGCGCGGCCAGCGCGGCGGCGTCCACGGGCTCGTTCGCGGCCGCCCTGCTGGCTGCGCTGGCCGGCGCGGCGCTGTACGGGCTGATCGTCGAACTGCTGGTCATCCGCCACCTGTACCGGCGCGATCACCTGGATCAGGTGCTAGCCACGCTGGGGCTCACGCTGTTCACCAATGAACTGGTGACCGTGCTGTTCGGCCGCAGCCCGCCCTTCATGGACATCCCGCCTTTTCTGTCGGGATCCGTCGCGCTGCTGCCCAGCCTGAACTATCCCATCATGCGGCTCGCCTTCATTGGTGCGGGCGCGCTGGTGGCGGTGGGCCTCTGGTTGCTGATCTCGCGCACGCGGGTCGGGATGCTGGTGCGCGCCGGCGCCGACGACGGCGAGATGGTCGACGCGCTGGGCGTGAACATCCAGCGCCTCTTCACTTTGATCTTCACGCTGGGCGCCCTGCTCTGCGGCTTTGCGGGCGTCATGGCCGCGCCTTTGCTGGCAGTGGAGATCGGCATGGGCGAGCGCATTCTCATCACCACCTTCGTCGTCATCGTGGTGGGCGGCGTCGGCTCCGTGCGCGGCGCGCTGGTGGGGTCGCTGATGATCGGCATGACCGATGCGCTGGGGCGCGCCTACATCCCCTTCTGGATGTCGCGCCTGCTGCCGCCCGAGCTCTCGGACTCCGCGAGCTCAAGCCTCGTGTCCGCCAGCATCTACATCCTGATGGCCATCGTGCTGCTGTTCAAGCCGCGCGGACTGGTGCCGGCCCAGCGCTAGGAAAGATATTCATGACCAGACCAACTTCAACGAATCCCGCTGCCGGGCCGCTATCTGACGCCGGCGGCGCGGGCGCATCGGTGTCCGACACCCGAGGCGGCGCCCCAAACCGTGACGGCGCGTCGAGGGTGTCAGACACCTCCTCGGCTGGCAGACCGCGCATCACCCGCAGCGTCGTCGTCAACGCGATCGGGCTGTTGCTCTTTGTGCTGGTGCCGGCCATCGCGCAGGCCACGGGCGAGAGCTTCCTCGTCAACCTCATGACGCGCTTTCTCATCTACGCCATCGCGGCCGTCAGCCTGGACCTGATCCTGGGCTACGGCGCCATGGTCAGCTTTGGCCACGCCGCATTCTTCGGGCTAGGCGGCTACGTCATCGGCATCGCTGCCTACCACGTCAACATGGGCGAGACGATCTTTGGCTGGAGCGGCAGCAATGCCGCGCTGGTCATGTGGCCGCTCGCCGTCGCGGTTGCCGCGCTGGCCGGGCTGGTTGTGGGCTTTCTGTCGCTGCGCACTTCCGGCGTGCAGTTCATCATGATCACGCTCGCCTTCGGGCAGATGCTGTATTTCATCCTCGTCGGACTGATGATCTACGGCGGCGACGACGGCCTGTCGATCGATGCGCGCAACACGCTGCCGGGGCTGAACGTGAACGATCCGGCTAGCTTCTACTACGTGTGCCTGGCGCTCATGACCCTTTGGATCATCGTGTGCCGGCGCATCGTCAATTCGCCCTTCGGCATGGCACTGCAGAGCATCAAGCAGAATCCGCGCCGCAGCATCGCCCTGGGCCTCGCGCCGCTGCGCTATCGCCTCACGGCGTTCGTGCTGTCGGCTGCCGGGACCGGGCTTGCCGGCGCGCTGTGGGCCAATTACGCGCTCTTTGTCAGCCCGGACATGTCCGCCTGGCAGAAGTCCGGCGAACTCATGGCCATGGTCATCCTGGGCGGTATGGGTTCGATCTTCGGCCCGGTGCTCGGCGTGGCCGTGTACCTCGGCCTGGAGCAGGTCGCCACCGGCTGGACGGAGCACTGGATGCTGATCCTGGGACCCGTGCTGGTGCTGGTGGTGCTCTTCGGCAAACGCGGCGTGTACGGCTGGCTCGTGGGAGGCAAGCAATGACCCACCCTAAACTGGAGATCCGCGGCCTGCAGAAATCCTTTGGCGCGGTACACGCCACGCAGGGCGTCGACCTCGCGGTCCGGCCCGGCGAGCTGCACGCCCTCATCGGCCCTAATGGCGCGGGCAAGACCACGCTGCTATCGCAGATCAGCGGTGAAATCCTGCCCGATGCCGGCAGCATCTGGCTCGACGGCGCCGACATCACGCGCATGCCCGCCTACCGGCGCCCCGCCGCGGGCCTGGCCCGTTCGTTTCAGATCAGCCAGCTCTACCCCGACTTCAGCGCCGAAGACAACGTCGCCATGGCCGTGCAGGCGCGCAGCCCGGGCGGTTTCAACCTGTGGCGCAATGCGCGGCGCATGGCCCGGCTGCGCGAACCGGCGCGCGATGCGCTCGAACGTGTCGGTCTGGCCGGACGCGCCGGCGTGCGCGTGTCCGCGCTGGCGCACGGTGAAAAGCGCCAGCTCGAAATTGCCATGGCGCTGTCGCTGGACGCCTCCGTGCTGTTGCTGGACGAACCGATGGCCGGCATGGGCGCCGAAGAATCGCAACGCATGACGGCGCTGCTCCAGACCTTGAAGGGCCGCTACGCCATCCTGCTGGTCGAACACGACATGGACGCCGTCTTCGCGCTGGCCGACCGCGTCACCGTGCTGGTCTACGGCAAGACCATTTTCACCGGCACGCCCGACGAGGTGCGCCGCCATCCCGACGTGCGCGCCGCCTATCTGGGCGAGGAGGACTGATGCTGCAAGTGAACCAACTGCAAGGCGGCTACGGCGCCAGCAAAGTGCTTTTTGGCGTCGACCTGGACATCGCGCCTCGGCAAGTTGTCTCGCTGATCGGCCGCAACGGCATGGGCAAGACCACGACCGTCAAGACGCTGATGGGCATGCTGCCCGCGCAGGGCGGCGCCATCCTGCTCGACGGCAAACCGATCACCGGCATGGCCCCGCACCGCATCGCGCAGCTAGGCATCGGTCTCGTCCCCGAAGGCCGCCGCGTGTTTGGATCGCTAACCGTCGAAGAAAACCTCGTCGCCACCGCCCGCAACACGCACGCAGGCTGGCACGTCGGCCGCGTCTTCGACCTGTTCCCGCGCCTGAAAGAACGCCGCACCCAATCCGCCCGCACGCTATCCGGCGGCGAACAGCAGATGCTGGCTGTCGGCCGCGCCCTGCTCATCAACCCGCGCCTGCTCATCCTGGACGAAGCCACCGAAGGCCTCGCGCCCCTGATCCGCCAGGAAATCTGGAACTGCCTGCGCCGCTTGAAGGAAGAAGGCCAGACCATTCTTGTGATCGACAAGAACCTGAAGGAAATGGCGACCCTGGTTGACCGCCACCACGTCCTGGAAAAAGGCCGCGTCGTCTGGCAAGGCAGCCCCGCCGAACTGGCCGCGCAGCCCGACCTGGCGCACCGCTATCTGGGGGTCTAGGCGCAGGCCGCTAGTCCTGTGACTCGCAAAAGCTGAGCCGATTGCCAAACGGATCGATCACCGCCATCACGCGCCCCCACGGCATCTCCTCGACGCCGGGCCGCATGTAGGCATACTGCCTGGCGCTGACCTCCGCGTGGAATTCATCCACGCCCTGCATCCGCACGAACACGGCCGACCCCGGAGTCGCGTCGCCATGATGCTCGGACAGATGCAGCACCAGATCCCCGCGATGCACCTGCGCATACAGCGGAAATCCCGCCTCGAAGCGGTGCTCCCAGTCCCAGGTGAACCCCAGGAAATCCAGATAGAAGTCGCGCGCCTTTTCCACGGAGAAAATGCGCAGGATTGGAATGGCGGCTTGAAGGTGCATGGCGGGGCCTTGGTAGTATGCGAAAAATCCAGCATAGAACAGAAGCCCACACATGCCCATCGCCACCCCAGACTCCTGGAAGCACCTGCCCGCGCCGGCGCAGCGTGAACCGCTGCATTTTCAGGGGCGTTTTACCGCCGACGAGTACGCCCGCTTGCAACAGGGCTTCGTGCCGAAGGAGATGGAAGACAAATGGTTCATCTACCTGCACGACGGCTGGCTGCGTTTGCATCGCAGTTGGACCGGCAACTGGATTTATGCACTGCGGCTTGAGCAGGACGGCGATGCGTGGACGGTGACCGATTCGTGGGTGAATCGTGATCCGGAGCAGTACCGGCTTACCGATGCGGAGTATGACCGGGATTCGCTGCAGAGGATGCTGCAGTGGCTGATCAAGGGGCCGGCGGTTTGATGCGCATCGATTGATCGACATGCCGCTGAGCATATTCAGCGCCTTACCAGGCGCGTGGCGATGCGCCGTATCGCGCCTTGAAAATCTTGCTGAAATGACTGAGGCTTGAGTAGCCCAAGTCGCCGGCCACCTGCGTGACGCTCATGCCGCTGCGCAGCAGGTCCGAGGCGCGAACCAGCCGCGCGTCGCTCAGATAGGCGTGCACCGAACGGCCGACGTTTTCGCGCATCAATTCCTGAAGCCGCCTTTCGGACAAGCCCACCATCCGCGCAACACGCCCCGGCGGCCACTGTTCCGAGCAGCGTTCCCGCAGCAGGCGGCAAGCTTGCTGCACCTGCTGGCGCTCCTCCGCGGCGGGTCCCTTCAGCACTTGCGGCACGGAAAGCAATTCCACAAAGGCAGCCAGCGTCTCGAGCGACTTGGCGCGGTACCAGATCCGGCGCGCCTCGGGCGCCGTCGGCGCGTTGCGGGAAATGTCGGTGGCCAACGTCAGCAGGCTGGCCGGCGCGTCCAGCATTGCGACCAACGATCCGTGGGTCGGCACGCTGACGTCGTGGCGAAACCGTTGGGTCAGCAGGGTGATGGGCGCCGAGTCGCCGGCCCGGGCGAGCGCATCAGGCGTGTATCGGATATCCAGCATCCGGACGCGCCGATTCGCGTAAAGGTGCGTGGTCCAACCCAACGGCTGTTCGTGGTTGAAGAGCAGCGCCGCGCCCCCGGTCACCTTCAGCGGTTTGCCGCCGTCCAACGCCAGCACGGCGTCGCCCTCCAGCCATACCTGCATGCCGAACACCGGCGCGCCCGGCGCGGGAATTGTCAGCGCCGCCGATGGGCAGCCGTCCAGCACCACCACACTGACGCCTTCCTCGACGCGCACCACGCACTGGATGACGTTTTCCCAGTCTTGCGTCGCGGGCACGGTGGGAAGTGTCCCTCGCCACCATTCGTGAGGCTTGGCGGGAGCGGTGTACGGGTCAAGCGAGAGCTCAGCGGACATGGGAAACAGGCGCAATTGCGCCGAGTGCAGCAAAACCGTCAATTGGCGCCGCGAAATCGTCAGACATCCGGCGGGCGTTCTGGAATCATGCCGTCGCACAAGAATGATTCTTGTTAATTATAAATTGATCAGGTGGTAACCCCGTGTCCTTCTCCGTCAAGCCGTTGCCGTTGGCATTGCTCGCCGCCTTTGCGGCGTCCGCGTCCGTCGGCGCGCAACCCGCTCCTTCGGCGGCCGCCGATGTCTCCACGTTGTCGCCGGTTGTGGTGCAGGGATCGAGCGATGCGTCGCCGACCTCCGGCGCCGACTTCGTCGCCACGCGCAGCCGGTCCGGCACCAAGTCGGACGCGGCCCTGATCGACACGCCCCAGACCATCAACGTCATCACCCGCAATGAAATGGACTGGCGCGGCGTCACCTCGCTGGCGCAGGCCGTCCGCTACACGCCGGGCATCTTCGCCCAGTACGGCGACAACGACGTGCGCTATGACTGGCTGACCATCCGCGGATTCACGCCGGCGCGCTATCTGGACGGCCTGCTTCTGCCCTTCGGCGCGCGGGGTTACGCGCAGCCGCGCATCGACACCTATGGCCTGGAACGGATAGAGATCCTGAAGGGACCGTCGTCCGGCCTTTACGGCCAGAGCGCCCCGGGCGGGTTGGTGAACATGACCAGCAAGCGTCCCACCGCCGAGCCGATCAATGAAGTCGTCCTGCAGGCGGGCAGCTTCAACCGGTACCAGGGCTCCTTCGACTTTTCCGGTCCGGCCGACGACGAAGGCAAATTTCTGTATCGCCTGACCGGCACCTTGCGCGATAGCGATACGCAGTACCAGCACGTCGACGATGAACGCCAGTTCATCGCGCCCAGCTTCACCTGGCGCCCGTCGTCCGACACCAGCCTGAATCTGAACGTGCAGTACCAGAAGATCACCAGTCACGGCGGCGGCGGCGCGCCCGTGTTGCCGGTCATCGGCACGCTGGAGAAAAGCAGCGCCGGCTACATTCCGCGCGACCGCTTCGTGGGCGAACCCGGCTACGACATCTTCACCAACGAGCAGACCATGGTGGGCTACACGCTGGACCACCGCCTGAACGACACCTGGAGCGTGCGGCAAAGCGCCCGCTACACCAACGTGGACACCAACACCCGTCGCGTGCAGATCGGCGCGATGGCGTCCGAGACCCAGGCGATCCGGTACGCGTGGGCCTTTCCCGAGACATCGCATGCGTTCCAGATCGACAATCAGGTGAACGCCAAATTCACGGCCGGCCCCACACGCCACGACCTCACCTTCGGCCTGGATTACCTGCGGGAAAAATCCCGCTACAACGAAAGCAGCCTGGGACTGATGCTGCCGCCGGCGTCGCCGCTGTTCGACGTGTTCAACCCCGACTACGGCACACCGGTGACGCGCCCGCCCACGGCCACCAAGATCAACATGACGCGCAGCCAGTTGGGCGTGTACGCGCAGGACCAGATCGAACTTGACCGGTTGTTGTTCACGCTGGTGGGCCGTTACGACTGGACCGAAGGCACCACCGATACCGGCGCGCGCGGCAGCGCCGGGCAATGGGCATGGACCTCGCGCGATGCCGACGCCAACCGCTTCACCGGCCGGCTCGGCGTCACGTATCGCTTTGACAACGGTCTGGCGCCCTATCTGAGCTATTCCACGTCCTTCCAGCCCGTCATCGGCGTGATGCGCGACGGCTCGGCGCTCAAGCCGACGACTGGTGAGCAGTACGAGGCCGGCATCAAGTTCCAGCCCAACGGCTACGCCAGCTTCGTGACGCTGTCGGCGTTCCAGATCAACCAGAACAACGTCAGCACGCCGGACCCGGTCAATACCAGCTTTGTCGTGCAGACCGGCCAGGTCCAGGTGCAGGGGCTGGAGCTGGAGGGCAAGGCCAGCTTCGACAACGGGTTGGATCTGACGATGTCGTATGCGCTGAGCGACAGCGAGATCACCAAGAGCAACAATCCCGCGCAGCGCGGCAATCAGCTCAACTTCGTGCCGCGCCATCAAGCGGCGCTGTGGGCAGACTACACGTTGCGCGACGGCCCGTTGCAAGGCGTGGGCCTGGGCGCCGGCGTGACGTACCGCGGCGGCTTCTATGGCGATCTGAACAACAACTACGCCATCCCGGCCGTGACATTGGTCGATGCCGCGATCCGCTACGACTTGGGCCGCGCCAGCCCCGCCCTTGCCGGCGCGCAGGTCGCGTTGAACGTGTCCAACCTGTTCGACAAGCGTTACGTGGCCAACTGCCTGGGCACGGCCGTGAGTTGCTATTGGGGCGCAGAACGCACGGTCATGGCGACGTTGCGCTATCGCTGGTAATTCCCGGCAACCCGGGCGGTCGGCCTCAATTGCGCTTGCTGATCGCCCTGGCTGCCCGGATCACCAGCGGCCCCAGTTCCTCCCGCGCACGCGCCAGCGACCAGCGCGGCTTCGGCACGGATATGTTGACCGCACCCAGCGGATCGCCGTTGTCGCCATAAATCACCGCCGCGACATTCAAATCCCCCGCAAAGAACTCTTCATCGGCATAGGCGTACTGATCCCGTCTTGCCTCGTCGATCAATGCGCGCAGCCGGTCGACGTCGGTGGTGGTGTGCGGCGTGTACTTCGCGCACGTCACGTTGCGCAACCTGAGATCGAGTTCATCCGGCGGCAGCAACGCCCATAGCGCGCGCCCCGACGCGGTCGCCACGCAGGGAATCTGCGTGCCCACCGGCAGGTACTCGGGAATGTGCCTGGCCGGCGCGACGCGCATGACGAACACCATGTTGTCGCCGTCGGGCACGGCCAGATTGACGATCTCGCCGCACTCCTGGTTGACCTGATGCAGCACCGCATGCGCATGCTGGAACAAGGGCTGCCGGTAGAGATAGCTGTAGCCCAGCCCCACGGCCTTGACCGTCATGCTGTAGCGCTTGGTGCGCGGATCCTTGAACAGGTAGCCGGTCTTTTCCAGCGTGTAGGCCACGCGCTGGGCCGAGCCGATGGTGATGCCGTTTTCGCGGGCCATCTCCTGAAGGCTCAAAGAGGCGTGCCCCCGGAAGGACTCGAGCACGGCGAGCCCTTTTTCCAGCGACTGGATCAACAAGGCGGAAGGTTCAGACATTCGGATTCGGTTTGGGTAGCAGGGACGGAGTTTGCCCGCGGAAAGCCGGAAAGTCCGGCAGCCTAGGGAAACCCTTACGTTGTAGCCGGACCCGGCGAGCAGTATAAAAATACTCGCCGTTATCGTTATACGTAGATTGTTATCGAATAGCGATATTTAATCAATCCGGATCTTCATGCAACCGCATCCGCCTCAAACGCCGGCGCCCTCCGCCGCTCAAATGCCCGCTTCAGCTTCTGGCCCGTCCGACACGGCGCTGCCCGCCTCGGTCGACGTCGCCATCGTTGGTGGCGGCATCATCGGCATCAGCACCGCCTATTCCCTCGCGCGCGCCGGACTGCGGGTCGCCGTGTTCGAGAAAGGCACGCTGGCCTGCGAACAGTCGTCGCGCAATTGGGGCTGGGTGCGCACGCTGGGCCGCGATCTGCCGGAAGTGCCGCTGGCGCAGCGCGCCAACCGGCTATGGGCAGAGATCCAGGAAAAGGTGGACGTGGGTTTCCGCCGCAGCGGCATCTTCTACCTGCAGGAAAACGACACGGACGCGGCCGGCCATCAGGCGTGGCTGGACGGGGCGCGCGCGCATGGCGTGGATGCGCGCCTGCTGGATCGCCGCACAGTGCAGGACATGCTGCCGCCGACGGGACGCGCCTGGACGGGCGCCATGTACAGCCCGACGGACGGGGTCGCCGAACCGCAGCTGGCGACGCGCGGTATCGCCTCGCTGGCGCGCGCCGCGGGCGCACACATTCTTGAGCACTGCGCCGTGCGCGGCGTGGAGCGCAGCGCGGGCCGCGTCAGTGCCCTGATCACGGAGCACGGCCGCGTTGCCACGCAGGCGGTGCTGGTGGCGGCCGGCGCCTGGTCGCGGCTCTTTTGCGGCAATCTGGGTGCCGACTTCCCGCAGTTGAAGGTGCGGGGGTCCGTGCTGCGCACGACGCCGCTCGACGCGGGACCGCAGGCGGCGATCAACGGCAAGGACTTCACCTGCCGCAAACGCGCCGACGGCGGCTATTCGGTGTCGCAGTTCGGCGCGTCGATGGCGGACGTAGTGCCCGACACCTTCCGCCTCATGCCGCATTTCTTCAGCGCGTGGCGGGCCAACAGCAGCTTCGTGCGCCTGCGCTTCGGCAAGCGATTTTTTGAAGAGCTGAAGATTCCGAACCATTTTCCGGCCGACCGCGAATCGCCTTTCGAGCGGCATCGCGTGCTGGATCCATCGCCGTCCAGTCGCGGCGTGGCGCAAGCCTGGCGCCGGCTGGTGCATGCCTTTCCCGCATTCCGCGAAGCACGCATTGCGCAGTCCTGGGCCGGCTACATCGATGTCACGCCCGACGCGATGCCTGTCATGGACGCGGTGCCCGGCCTGCCCGGGCTCTACCTTGCTTCCGGTTTCTCGGGCCACGGTTTCGGCATCGGCCCGGCGGCGGGCGAGTTGATGGCGCAGTTGATCCAGGGCCACACGCCCGCCATCGACCTGCACCCGTTCCGCTACGGCCGCTACGGGACCTGACGGGCACGCATTGAAATCATGCATACAACAAAAGGGGAGTTCTTCCATGGATAGTCACATCGCCGACCTGCATCGCCGCGCCACCGTCGTCGACGGCCTTGTCTTCTTCAGCGACGGCAGCACCCGCGACATGCTGGCCGGCGGCGTCAGCGCCATCAACGTCACCGTCAGCGACATGGGCGCGGACTTCGAGCAGGCGCTGCGCGACTGCATGGCCTGGCGCCAACGCTGCGCTGCGCCGGACTCGTCCTGGCTGCTGGTGGAAACAGCCGACGACATTGCGCGCGCCAAGCAGACCGGCAAGCTGGGGCTCATCATGGGCTGGCAGAATGGCAAACCCCTCGGCGACCAGATCGATCGCGTGGCGTTGTTCCATGAACTGGGCATGCGCGTCATCCAGCTGACCTACAACGAGGCCAATCTGCTGGGCGACGGTTGCCTGGAAAAGCGCAACGCCGGCCTGAGCGATCTGGGCGTGAAGATGGTTGCGGAGATGAACCGCGTGGGCATCGCCATCGATCTCAGCCATTGCGCGCCGCAGACCTGCCTGGACGCCGCCCGGCACAGCACCAGGCCCGTGCTGCTGACCCACGCCAACGCCAACGCCGTGATCACCCGGCCACGCAACAAGTCGGACGACGTCATCAAGGCGGTCGCCGCGACGGGCGGCGTGGTCGGATGCAGCATCCATGCCTACCTGAGCTGGCGCGGCGATCCCCGCCAGCAGCCGCTGCTGTCGGACTTCGTCGCGAACGTGAAGTACATCGGCGAACTGGTCGGCTATGAACACGTGGGCATCGGCACGGATTTTCCGTCGGTCGACACCTACGAGGCCGTGCGCCATGTGATGGTGATGTCGCGCACCAAGTATGCGAAGTCGGGCGGCGACTTTTCTGATGCCTTTGGCGATGTGATGGAAGCGCGCTACCCCGTCGAAACGCCGACGCCGGCGCAGTTTCCCGCATTTACCCACGCGCTGCACGAGGCCGGACTGACGGACAGCCAGATCGCCGGCGTACTCGGCGGCAACTTCCAACGCGCGTTCGCGCAGGCCTGGGCCACTGCCTGATTCGAATGGAGAACATCATGATCCCGCGACTGCTCCGCACCCTGACCGCCGCGCTGGCTTGCGCGGCCCGCGCGCCGCGCGCCCTCGCGCTTGCAGGCGCTGTTCTGGCAGCGCCCCTGGCCACGGCCGCGCCCTTCCCCGCGCAGCCGATTCACATCATCGTGCCCTATCAGGCGGGCGGGTCCACCGACACCGTGATCCGCAAATTCGCCGAGCTGGCCGCGCCCGAACTGGGCCAGGCCATCGTCATCGAAAACCGCGGCGGGGCCGGCGCAACCATGGGCGCACGCGCCATCAAGACCGCGCGTCCCGATGGGTACACGCTAGCCGTCCTGCCCAGCCCGGTCTATCGCATGCCGCACATCCAGGACATGGGCTACGACCCGACACGCGATTTCACCTACGTCATGATGCTCAGCGGCTACACGCTGGGCGTGGCGGTGCCCGCGGGCTCGCCGCACAAGACGTGGGCAGATTTCATCCGCTATGCGAAACAGCATCCGAATGAGGTCACCTACGGCACGGCCAGCGTCGGCAGCGCGTCCAACGTGATGATGGAAGACATCGCCGCACGCAACGGCGTGACCTGGCGCCACATCCCGTACAAGGGCGAATCCGAAGTGCTGACGGCGGTGATGGGCGGACAGGTGACGGCATACGCCGGCTCGACGACCGTGCAGCCGCAGGTGCAATCGGGAAAGATGCGCATGCTGGTGACCTGGGGCGAACATCGCAGCACCCAGTATCCGGACACGCCCACGCTGCACGAACTTGACGGCACGCCGCCCGCCAACGCGCCGTTCGGCATTGCCGGTCCCAAGGACATGCCGCCCGCCGTTGTCGCCAAGCTGCATGCCGTCTTCAAGCAGGTGGCCGAATCCGAGGCCTTCAAGCAGATCCTGACGCAATACGGCCAGGAACTGGTCTACATGGACGGCAAGGACTACGCCGCCTATGCCGCGCAGCAGTACGCGCTGGAAGCGGAGATCGTGCGCAAACTGGGGCTGGCCGCGAACAAGTAGGCCGGCCCGATCCGGCTGCGCCGCCGCAGCCGGGCCTCACGCATCAAGGCGGCGCGGGATCCGACAACGGCCGGGATCTGCAAGGGCACCGGCCAGCAAGAAGCATCCAGGAGTCATCCATGATCATTCGAGCACTCGCCACACGTCCCGCGCGCCGCCGCGCCCTCGCTGCCTTGTGCGGCCTTGCAGGCCTGCTGGCCGCCGTACTGCCCTTTGCGGCGTCGGCCGAGGTGTGGCCCGCCAAGCCGATACGCATAATCGTCGGCTACCCGCCGGGCGGCGGCACGGACACGGTGGCGCGCATGCTGGCGCAGCAACTCAGTCAGGAGATCAAGCAACCCGTCGTGGTCGAGAACCGCGCGGGGGCCAGCGGCACCATCGCTACCCAGCAGGTCGTGCGGGCCGAGCCTGACGGCTACACCGTGCTGTTCGCCACGGCGTCGCCGCTGACCGGGGCCCCGCTTACGGTCAAGGACCTGCAATACGATCCGATGAACGACCTGATCCCGGTCACTCTGGTCGGCGGCGGCCCCTTCATCCTGGTCGCGAACCCGGCCTTTCCGCCCAACACGCTGCCTGAACTGGTGGAGTACGCGCGCAGCCGTCCCGGCGAGATCAACTACGCGTCGCCGGGCATCATGACCGCCAATTTCTTCTTCTCCGAGCAACTGAACATGGATGCCGGGATCAAGACCACGCATGTCCCCTACCGCGGCAGCGCCGCGCTGCTGAACGACGTCATCGCCGGCCAGGTGCAATACACGCTGGACACGCCGGGCACCACGCTGACCTTCATCCGCAACGGCAAGCTGAAGGCGCTGGCGATCTTCAGCGAAAAGCGCCTGAACCGGGCGCCCGAGATTCCCACCGCCAAGGAAAGCGGCTATCCGAATCTGGTGGGCGGTTCCTGGTATGGACTGCTGGTGCCCAAGGGCACGCCGCCGGAGATCGTCGACGGCCTGTACAAGGCCACGAAGTCCGCGTTGTCCAGCGCGGAAGTGCGCAGCGCCATGGAAGGACGCGACGTGATCGTGCAAGGCACCTCGCCCGACGAATTCAGCCGCTTCCTGCACGCCGAGTTCAAGCGCTGGCAGGACGTGACGCAAAAGCTGGGCATCACCCCGCAATGACCGATTGAGCCCGCGCAGGCACGCGAGCCCCCTCTTCCGACCGGAGTCTTCGATGTCCCATTCCCCCTACGCCCCGGACCTGACCGCGGGAAGCGCCCCCACCTCCATGCGCCCCGCGCTCGCCGGGCTGAATCACATGATCTCGGCCGGCCACTATCTGGCCACGCAGGCCGGCATGGACATCCTGCAGGCCGGCGGCAACGCCGTCGACGCGGGCGTGGCGGCGGGCATCGCGCTGGGCGTGGTCCAGAGCGACATCGTCAACTTCGGCGGCGTCGCCCCCATCCTCGTCTATCAGGCCAAGACGCAAAAGGTGTGGAGCATTTCCGGGCTTGGCTACTGGCCACAGGCCGCGCGACTGGAGACGTTTATGGAGCTGCACGGCGGCACGATCCCGGCGGGCGTGCTGCGCACCGTCATCCCGGCGGCGCCCGACGCGTGGATCACCGCACTGGAACGATTCGGCACCATGCGTTTCGGCGAGGTCGCGGCCGGGGCCATCCGGCTGGCGCGCGACGGCTTCGTCATGTATCCGCTGATGGCCGAAGTGCTGGCTGAAAACCAGAAGAACTACGCGCGGTGGGCCTCCAGCGCGGCCATTTATCTGCCCGGCGGCAAGCCGCCCGAAGCGGGTTCGCTATTCCGCCAGGCCGATTTGGCGCGCAGCATCCAGTACATGGCGGACGAAGAGCGCACGCATTCCGGAAACAGCCGCCTGGCGGGCCTGGCCGCCGCGCGGCGCGCATTCTACGAGGGCGACATCGCTGCGGCGATCGTCAAGTATCACCGCGAGGAAGGCGGGCTGATCACCCACGAGGACTTGCGAGGCTTTGCCGTGGAGGTCGAGCCGGCGCTGTCCACCGACTTCAACGGCACGCAGGTGCACAGCTGCGGTTTCTGGTGCCAGGGCCCTTCGCTGCTGCAGATGCTGAACATCCTGGAGCCGTGTGACTTGCGCGCGCTGGGCCACAACTCCGCCCCCTATGTGCATCTGCTGACCGAAGCCATCAAACTGGCCTTCGCCGACCGCGAGGTGCATTACGCCGATCCGCGCCATGCGCGGGTGCCGCAAGCGGCGCTGCTGTCAAAGGATTATGCGCGCGCGCGGCTCGCCATGATCGCCCTGGATCGGGCGGGCCCCGACATGCCGCCTGCGGGCCGGCTTCCCCACGCGCGGGACGTCGACCTGCGCGAGGCCGGGCCCGATGACATGGCGCGCACGGATCCGCGCCTGGATACGTCTTATGTGGCGGTCGTCGACAAGGACGGCAACGCGTTTTCGGCCACGCCCAGCGATGGCTCCTACAACGTGCCCGTCATTCCCGGCACCGGCATCTGCGCGTCGGGA
Source organism: Achromobacter sp. ACM05 (assembly GCF_019218915.1). Lineage (NCBI taxonomy): Bacteria > Pseudomonadati > Pseudomonadota > Betaproteobacteria > Burkholderiales > Alcaligenaceae > Achromobacter > Achromobacter sp. ACM05. The sequence continues at coordinate 1,330,006 of NZ_JAHUWQ010000001.1, read as the reverse complement.
CGCGGCAGCCAATCCTGGGCCGAGGCTGGCCATCCCTGCGCCATCGGACCGGGCCGCAGGCCGCGGCTCACGCCCAACCCCTCGCTGGCCATCCGGCCCGGCCAGTACGTCATGCCTTTCGGCACGCCGGGCGGCGACGTGCAGTGCCAGGCCATGCTGCAGACGTTCCTGAACATGGAGGTGTTCGGCATGGACGTGCAGCAGGCGGTCGAGGCGCCGCGCTTTGCCAGCTTCAGCTTCCCGTCGTCGTTCGAGCCGCACAACGCCATGCCGGGCCGGCTGATGATCGAAGACCTGATCCCAGGCAGCGCGGGCGACGCGCTCGCAGAAATGGGCCATACCGTGAAATGGTGGAACGGCCATAGCTGGCGGGCCGGCGCCGTCTGCATGGTCCGGCACGATCTGGATAGCGGCGTGCGCTGGGGCGGCGCGGACCCGCGCCGGCCGGCCTACGCGATGGGCTGGTAGGCATGCGCGGCGGCCGGCATCAACAGAAAGCGAAACGCCCGCCAGGAAAGCATCCCGGCGGGCGTTGAAAGTGCATCGCAACAGGCATCCGATTAAAGACGCCCGTTGCCAGCGCCATCAATTCAGGCTGGCGCCCGAGATCTTCACGATCTCCTGATACTTCGCCATCTCGGCCTTCACGAACGCGGCAAACGCCTCAGGCGTCATCGAGCCCGCCTCGGAACCCATCGTCAGCAGACGCTGCTTCACATCGGGCTGCGCCATCGCGTCGGCATACGCCTTGTTCAGCTTGGCCACCACTGGCGCCGGCGTGCCGCCCGTCGTGAACACGCCAAACCACGTGCCCAGGTCAAAGCCCTTCACGCCCGATTCTTCAACCGTCGGCACGTCAGCCAGCAACGACGAACGCTGCGCCGTCGTCACGGCCAGCGCCTTGACCTTGCCGTCCTTGATCAGCGGCGCCGACGCCGCCAGGTTGTCGAACATGAAATCCGACTGGCCGGACAGCAGCGCCAGTTGCGCCGGCGCCGCGCCCTGATACGGGATGTGCTCGACGTTGATGCCCGCGCGCGCCTTCAGCAGCTCGCCCGACAGATGGCCCGCGCTGCCGTTGCCGCCCGAACCGTAGTTCAGCTTGCCCGGGTTCTTCTTTGCGTAATCGATCAGGTCCGCCAGCTTCTCGATCTTGTTCTTTTCGGCGAACTCCACATTCATCACCAGCACGTTCGGCACCGCCGCCACGATCGTCACCGGCGCGAAATCCTTGACCGGGTCGTAGGGCAGGTTGGCGAACAGCCACGGATTGATCGCGTGCGTGGCCACCGCGCCCATCACCAGCGTGTAGCCGTCAGGCTGCGCTTTCGCCACCAGGTCCGCGCCGATGTTGCCGCCCGCACCCGAACGGTTTTCCACGATCACCGGCTGACCCAGCGAGCCGCGCACCTTCTCGGCCAGCATGCGCGCCATCGTGTCCAGCGGGCCACCGGGCGGGTAAGGCACGACGAAGCGGATCGGCTTCGTCGGGAAATCGGCGGCCTGAGCCAACGCCGGGGCGCTGAAAGGCAGGATCGCGGCCAGCGCCACGGCGCCTTGCAACAGGGCGCGGCGCACGGCGCTGCGGGGGGTATTCGACATGGTGTGTTCTCCTCACTCCGGATCAATGGCGGTCAGTAGCATACCCCACCGGCGTGACGGAGGTAACAAAGGGCTACCGGCAAGAACGCCCGGAATTCCCGGGATTGGCAGCCCGCACCAATGAAAAACCGCCCGAAGGCGGTTTGGCGGATCAGTGCAGGATCTGGCTCAGGAAGAGCTTGGTCCGTTCGTTCTGCGGGTTGTCGAAGAACTCGTCCGGGTTGTTCTGTTCGATGATCTCGCCGCGGTCCATGAAGATCACGCGGTTGGCGACCTTGCGCGCGAAACCCATTTCGTGGGTCACGCAGATCATCGTCATGCCGCTTTCCTGGGCCAGGCTGACCATCACGTCCAGCACTTCCTTCACCATTTCCGGATCCAGCGCCGACGTCGGCTCATCGAACAGCATGATCTTGGGGTTCATGCACAGCGACCGCGCGATCGCCACACGCTGCTGCTGGCCGCCCGACAACTGGCCCGGAAACTTCTTGGCCTGTTCCGGAATGCGCACCCGCTCCAGATACTTCATTGCGGTGGCCTCGGCTTCCGCACGCGGCTTCTTCAGCACCCACATGGGTCCCAGCGTCAGGTTTTCCAGCACCGTCAGGTGCGGGAAAAGGTTGAAGTGCTGGAACACCATGCCCACGTCCTTGCGGATCGTCTCGATGTGCTTCAGGTCATTGGTGAGCTCCGTGCCGTCCACGATGATGTGGCCCTTCTGGTGCTCTTCAAGGCGGTTGATGCAGCGGATCATCGTGGACTTGCCCGAACCCGAAGGTCCGCACACCACGATGCGCTCGCCTGGCGCGACGTCCAGGTTGATGTTGCGCAACACGTGGAACTGGCCGTACCACTTGTTCACGTCCTGCAAACGAATAATGGCATCCGACATGCCTGTACTCCCGTAAGTATCGCTTTGCGCGCCCGCCTTGCAGCGGACGCGCGGCAAATTGCTAGCGTGCGTGACCCGTGGCCAGGCGTTTTTCCAGCGCCTGGCTGTATTTGGACATGGAGAAGCAGAAGACGAAGTAGATCAGCGAAATGAACAGGTACGCCTCCACCCCGAATCCGCGCCATGCCGCGTCGGACAAGGCTGCCTTGGCCGCCAGCGTCAGGTCGAAGATACCGATGATCACCACCAGCGACGTGTCCTTGAACAGCGCAATGAAAATGCTGACCAGCGGCGGAATCACGATCTTGAGCGCCTGCGGCAGGATGATCTTGCGCATCTGCTGCCAGTAGTTCAGGCCCAGCGAATCCGCGCCTTCGTACTGCCCCTTCGGGATGGCCTGCAGGCCGCCGCGCACCGTTTCCGCGATGTAGGCCGCCGCGAACATGATGATGGCGATCTGCGCGCGCAGGAGCTTGTCGATCGAAAAGCCTTCCGGCAGAAACAGTGGCAGCATCACCGACGACATGAACAGCAGGCTGATGAGCGGCACGCCGCGGATCAGCTCGATGTACACGACGCACAGCGCCTTGATGGCCGGCATCTTCGAGCGCCGGCCCAGGGCCAGCAGCACGCCGATCGGGAACGCGAAGGCGATGCCGAACGTGGACAGGATGAGCGTCAGCGGCAGGCCGCCCCAACGCGCGTTTTCCACGTAGGTCAGGCCAAACACGCCGCCCCACATCAGCAGCGCCACGGCCGTCAGGCCCACGGTCCAGATGACGGCCAGCTTCCAGTTCCAGAAGCGGCGGATGCCGCTGCAGACGATCACCGCCACCAGGATGATGGTGGCGATCAACGGCCGCCATTGCTCATCGTAGGGATAGGTGCCGAACAGGATCAGCCGGTGTTTTTCAATGATGAACGCCCAGCAGGCGCCGCCGGCTGCGCGGCACTCCTGGGCATTGGCCGCGTCGAAGCTGGCCTTGATGAAGGCCCATTCGACCAGCGCCGGGATGGACATCAACAGGAACCACGCCAGCAGCACCGTGATGAGGATGTTCAGCGGCGACGAGAAGAGGCGCGTGCGGAGCCACGCCCACGGTCCCGTTTGATTGCTGGGCGGCGGCAGGGCTTCGCTGGGGGTATGCGTAGTGCTGCTCATATCAACGCTCCACCAGCGCGATGCGCTTGTTGTACCAGTTCATGAAGATCGAGATCGACAGGCTGACCGTGAGGTACGCGCCCATGATGATGAGAATGCCCTCGATGGCCTGGCCCGTCTGGTTCAACGTCGTATTCACCACCGACACGATGTCGGGGTAGCCGATGGCGACTGCCAGCGAGCTGTTCTTGGTCAGGTTCAGGTACTGGCTGGTCATCGGGGGGATGATCACGCGCAGCGCCTGCGGCAGGATCACCAGGCGCAGCACCTTGGCGCGCGGCAGGCCCAGCGAGCCGGCGGCTTCCCATTGGCCGTTGCTGACCGCCTGGATGCCCGAGCGCACCACCTCGGCGATGAACGCCGACGTGTAGATCACCAGACCAGCCAGCAGCGCGGCAAATTCCGGCGACAGCGTGAGACCGCCCGAGAAATTGAAGCCCTTGAGCTCCGGCATGTTCAGCGTCAGCGACGCGCCGCTGACCAGCCAGCCGATGAACGGCAGGCCGATCAAGAGACCGATGGCCCAGCGGCCCAGCGGGAACATGTGGCCGGTGGCCTCGTGGCGCTTCTTGCCGTAATGGCCCAGGATGATGATCGCGACGATCGCCAGTCCCAGTCCGCCGAGCATCCAGTCGAACGAGTTGCCTTCCAGCGCCGGGACCTTGAGGCCACGGTTGGAAATGAACACGCCCGGCAGCGGATTGTGCGCCTGGCGCGGACCCGGCATGTTCTCGGTGATCAGCGCATACCAGAAGAACAGCTGCAGCAGCAGCGGCACGTTGCGCATCACCTCGACATACACAGAGGTGATCTTGGCGACGAGCCAGTTCTTGGACAGGCGGCCGATGCCGATGAGCGTGCCGAGGATGGTCGCCAGCACGATGCCGAGGACGGCGACGCGCAGCGTGTTGAGCAGGCCGACCACGATGGCGCGGCCGTAAGTGTCTGAGGGGGAATAGGCGACAGCGGTTTCGCCGATGGCGAATCCGGCCTCGCGGTTCAGGAAGCCGAAGCCCGTGGCAATGTTGCGCACGGACAGGTTGTGGAGCGTGTTTGAAACCAGGAACCACACGGCCCAGGCTACCGCGGTCAGCGCAATTACCTGGTAGACCACGGAGCGTACGCCGGGATCGTTCCAGTTCAGACGCCGAGGGGGTGCCGAAATCGGGGCGTTTTTGTTGGGAGTCATCATGATGAATCTACAGAAGTCGGACACCGGGTGGCATGCCGGAAAAGCCGCGCCACCCACTTCTGCCGCCCGCCCGAAGGCGGGTTAGGGCCTGTCCAGAATACACGTCCTGTGCAGACAGGCCCTAGGCATGACGGAGAGCCGTACTCCGCCATGCCAGGCAGCCGCGCGTTAGCGCACCGGCCAGCCGTACATCAAGCCACCTTGCTTGTACGAAGCGTTCAAGCCGCGCTCCAGCTTCATCGCGCTGTTCTTGCCCAGCGTGGATTCGAAGCTTTCACCGTAGTTGCCCACGCTCTTGATGATGTTGTAGGCCCACTTGTCGTCCACGCCCAGGTTCTTGCCCATGCCCGGGGTCACGCCCAGGATGCGCTGGATGTTGGGGTTGGGGCTCTTGGTCATTTCATCGACGTTGGCCTTGGTGATGCCGTATTCCTCGGCCTCCAGCATCGCGTTCAGCGACCAGCGCACGATGTTGAACCACTGCTCGTCGCCCTGGCGGACCATGGGGCCCAGCGGCTCCTTGGAGAAGTCTTCCGGCAGGATGACGAACTTGTCCGGGTTCTCGAGCGTGGTGCGGGTCGAGGCGAGCTGCGACTTGTCGGTCGTGAAGGCGTCGCAACGGCCGGCCGAGAAGGCGCGGATGATTTCGTCGTACTTGTCGATCACGACCGGCTTGAATTCGATCTTCTGGCTGCGGAACCAGTCAGCGAGGTTCAGTTCGGTGGTGGTGCCCGGCTGCACGCAGATGGTGGCGCCGTTCAGTTCCTTTGCGCTCTTGACGTTCAGGTCCTTGGAGACCATGACGCCCTGGCTGTCGTAATAGTTCACGCCCACGCCGATCAGGCCGAGCGTCGTGTCGCGCGTCAGCGTGACGGTGGTGTTGCGGGTCAGCACGTCGATTTCACCGGACTGCAGCGCGGTGAAGCGTTGCTGGGTGTTCAGCGGCGTGAACTTGACCTTGCTGGCATCGCCAAACATCGTCGCGGCGATGGCGCGGCACATGTCCACGTCGATGCCCTTGTATTCGCCCTTGCTGTCGGCGATGGAGAAACCCGGAATGCCCGTCGAAACCCCACACTGGACAAACCCTTTCTTTTTGACGTTATCGAAGGTTGCGCCAGCGTTGGCAGCCGAGGATGCAGCAAACAGGGCAGCGCCAATGGCAGCGAGTTTCAGTACTTTCATCGTGATCTCCGTGTGGGATGAAGCGGAATCCAAAGCTAGGGCCGGGTTGGACCCACGCATGGGGCGGATGGTAGCGTCCGCAAAGCACGCGGCGCATCCGGGAATTCCCTTGAAATATAGGGACACTGGATGAAATGAAACGCTGTTTTTGACGAAAAACAGGGACGCGCTTTCAGCTTTGCGCACGGATGTTTCAGCCGGTGGAATGACGCCGACCCGCGCGGTCCACGCCAAGAGATGTAGGCCACCTTACTGTCCCCGAGTTACTATGGCGGCTTCATCTGACAGCCGCCATGATCGAATTCCAGCACGTATTCAAATCATATGGTCGCGGCCGCAATATCCTGGCCGACATCAACTTCCGCGTGAGCGCGGGAGAATTCGTTTTCGTATCGGGGCCGTCCGGCGCCGGCAAGTCCACCCTGCTCAAGCTGATCGGCGGGCTTGAACCCGCCAGCCGCGGTTCGATCCAGGTAAACGGCCAGCGTCTGGACAAGCTGCCCGCGCGCGCCCGGCCCTATCTGCGCCGCGCGGTGGGCGTCATCCTGCAGGACACGCACCTGCTGTTCGACCGAAGCGCGTTCGAAAACGTGATGCTGCCGCTGGCCGTCCAGGGACACCCCTGGGATTCCGCCGCGTCGCGTGCCCGTGCCGCCCTGGACAAGGTGGGGCTGTCGGGCAAGGAAGACCTCAATCCCATCGAGCTCTCGGGCGGCGAACAACAGCGCCTGGCGATCGCCCGCGCCATCGTCAACCGGCCCGCGATCCTGATCGCGGACGAACCCACCGCCAACCTCGACCACGACAACGCGCAACGCATCATGAACGTGTTCCGCGACTTCAACCGCGTCGGCGTCACCACGCTGATCGCCTCGCACGACCAGGAACTCATGGCGCGCTACGCCACCCGCACGCTGCGGATCGAGCCGGGCAAGTTCGCCGACTCCCACGGCCCCGCGACGCCTCCGGACGGCGCGGCCACCCATGGCGCGCATGGCGCAACGGCGGCGCCCGTCCGTCCCGGCCGCACCGAGCCTGGCCTCGGCCATCCGGGAGAGTCTGCATGAACGCCTGGCTGCGGCAACACCGCTACGCGCTTCTCGTCACCCTGCGCCGGCTGATCAAGCAACCCTTCTCATCGCTCGCCAACCTGCTGGTCATGGCGTTGGCGCTGGCGCTGCCGCTGCTGGGCAGCGCGATCCTGGTCTCGGTGCAACCGGTGGCGCGGGAAATGTCCGTCACGCCGGAGGTCACCGTCTTCATGCGCGTGGACGCGCCTGCGGGCGCCGCGGCCGACGTCGCCAAGCGCATCCAAGCCGACTATCCGCAAGAGGTGCGCGCGGTGCGCGTCGTGGGCCGCGAAAGCGCCCTGGCGGACCTGCGCGCCAACCCCGCCTGGCAGGAAGCGCTGGCCGTGCTGCCGGGTAACCCGCTGCCCGACGCGGTCGTCGTCACGCTGGCCGACGGCGACAACCTGGCCGGACGCGCCGACACGCTGGCCTCGGCCTGGAAGCAATGGAACCACGTGGACCTGGTGCAACTGGACAGCGCGTGGGTCCAGCGGCTGGAAGCCATTCTGCGGTTTGCCCGGATCGGCCTGGGGTTCCTGGCCGCGTGCGTGGCGGTCGTGGTGCTGGCCACCGTGTTCAACACCGTACGCATGCAGGCGCTGTCGCAACGCGAGGAAATCGGCGTGGCGCGGCTGGTCGGCGCCACCGAATCGTTCGTGCGCCGGCCGTTCCTGTACCTAGGCGCGTTGTCCGGCGCGTTGGCTTCGCTGCTGGCGATTGGCGTGGCGTCCGTTGCGCTGTCTCCGCTGAACGAAGCCCTGCTGGGGCTGGCCCGCAGTTATGGGGCCGAATTTGCCCTGCACCTGCCCGGCGCCCCCGTCCTGATCGGTGCGGTGGTGGCGTCCGCCGCGCTCGGCGCGCTGTCCGCGCGCTGGTCGGTCACGCGCAGCACGCGGTTCTAGACCGGCAGATCTGCCGGACCGGCCTGGAAGGCCGGTCCGGCTCGGGGTTCTATCGCCGCCCTATCGTTCCGCCCAGCGGGTCTAAACCTCCGTTTGAACCCCCTTCATCCCCGTGATCCGGGGAAAGACTCCGAACTTGCCTGTGTAGGATGGTTGCCTGCCATCCGCACAGGCTTTTTGCATGCGGGCGTCAGGAGGAAGTTCCAATAAACGACGCTTTGGTCGTGTTTACACAGTTTTCTCCCATTGACTGCCGGGATATGCAAGAATAAAGCGACATTTTTTTACATGTTTTGTCACAATTGTCGCTTTTTCCCGCATTTCTAGTGTCTCAATCGCCGTTTTTGCCCAGATATCAGTCCAATGGCCGCTCTTGAAGCCCGCGCGACGCGTCACTACTACGACAGCGCGTTCCAATCTCCGGCAGTGAAAGTGCTCCCGAACGAGTACTACGTCACCAACGAGAACATGATGATCTCGACCGTGCTGGGATCCTGCGTGGCGGCTTGCATCCACGACCCGGTCACGGGCGTGGGCGGCATGAACCACTTCATGTTGCCCGAGGGCGACATGCAGTCGCCCGCGTCGGCCACCATGCGCTACGGCGCCTTTGCGATGGAAGTGCTGATCAACGAACTGCTCAAGGCCGGCGCCTCGCGCGACCGCCTGGAAGCCAAGGTGTTCGGCGGCGGCGCGGTGCTGGCGGCCATGCAGCAGATGAACATCGGCGAGCGCAACGGCGAGTTCGTCCTGAACTACCTCAAGACCGAAGGCATCCCCGTCAAGGCGCAGGATCTGGGCGACGTGCACGCGCGCCGCATCAACTACTTCCCGCGCGACGGCCGGGTGATGGTGCGCAAGATGGCGCCGCACCACCAGCGCGCCGAAGAGATCATCGCCAAACGTGAGCAAGAGGCGGCGCAAAGCGCGGCCGCCAAGACGGCCACGCCGCAACGGGTCGAGCGCTTTGCACGGCCCGGCGTCGAGCGGTTTGATCGTCCGGGCGTGGAACGGATTGATCGTCCTGGCGTGGAACGGCTGGATCGCCCCGGCGTCGAGCGGCTGAACCGCCCGGGCGTCGAACGATTCGACCGCCCCGCCGCGCGCCCCGGCGTGGAACGCTTCGACCGCCCTGCCCGGCCGGGCGTTGAACGCTTTGACACGGGTGTGACTCGCCGCACGAAGCCTTGAACGGCGAGCGGCGCGATCCCCGCCCCTGAACGGCAAGCATCCTGCCGTCCCACGCGCTAATCAGCAAGCGCCGCGCCGCCCTGCCCCAGGCTGAAACTGGTCCGGTATTGGCTGGGCGACACGCCCAAACGGCGGGTGAATGCCTCGCGTAAGTGGCGCGCATCGCGAAAACCGCATTCATACGCGACCGTCTTGAGCGGCGCGCCGTCGCGCTCCAGGCGCGCCCGCGCCGCGTCCACCCGCGCGCTTTCCACGAATTCCGCCGGCGTCACGCCCGCATCCCGCCGGAACACCCGTGAGAAATTGCGGCGGCTCATCCGGGCCACGGCGGCCAGCTCTGCCAGGCCCAAGTCGCCGGACAGGTTGGTCAGCACATGCTGCTGCACCTGCGCGACCACCGAGGTTTCCTCGACGAACGGGGTCAGAAACGGACTGAACTGCGATTGCCCGCCAGCGCGCTGCGTGAACACCACGAGCCGCTTGGCCACGTTCAGCGCGACCTCTGCGCCGTGATCCTGCGCCAGCAGATACAGCGACAGATCGATGCCTGCCGTGACACCCGCCGACGTATGCAGGCGGCCGTCCTGCACATACAACCTGTCCACCTCGACCCGTAACGCCGGATACTGCGCGGCCAACGCCTGCGCATCGTTCCAGTGCGTGGTGACGACCGCGCCATCGGGCAGTCCCGCGCGTGCCAGCAAGAAGGCGCCGTTGCAGATCGACCCGTACCGCGGCGCGCGCCGGCAGGCCGCCCGCAGCCAGACCAGCGCCTCGTCGGGCTCGCGCGCAGCCGGCAGGTCCGGGCCTCCCGCGACCAGCAACAGGTCTGGGGTGTCAGACACCTCGGCGTAATGCCGCTGCGGCAGGATCGTCATCCCGTTGGAGCACGGTACCGCGCCGCGCGTGAGGCCGATGATCTCCAGCCGGTATTGCCGGGCCGGCGCCAGAAAGCGGTTCGCTTCCGCGAACACATCCATGGGGCCGCTGACGTCCAGGGCCTGCACCCCGGGGAACACGACAAGGGCGACGGTTTTCATGGCGGGTGACGGGCGTACAAAGGAAAACCGCTACGTTAGCCCAGCGCCAACCATGTGCGGCGGCCCACGCGAATCCTTGGCCTTGAAACGCGCCATGGCGGCCCGAATCCGTCCTTGCCTGCGTCGCTGGCCCGTCCACGCGCCAGCCTGGCACGATTCCGTCCCGCCGGGCGCTCGCGGGCCTGCCCTCTTCTGCCCAGACTGGCACCTGTCCGGCGCGGCATGCCGCTGCGCCAGCTACATAGGAATTCCGCCATGACGATGCCTCTTTCCCCCGCCAGCGAACGCGTTGGCCCCGCCTTCTCCGTGGACGGCATGCTGCGGGCGCGCAACAAGACGCGCCAGGCCATTGCCGACATCGCCGCCCGCATCCAGCCCGGCATGGTGGAGGAAGACGCCGTGAGGCTCGCCAAGCAGACACTCATCGACGCCGGCATGGCCCTGAGCTGGCATCCCACGCGGGTGCGCTTTGGCGCCAACACGCTCAAGTCCATGCGCCAGCCGTCCGAGCCGGGCGCGGTGCTCGGCGAAGATGACATTTTCTTTCTGGACATCGCACCCCGCCTCGACGCCTGGGAAGGCGACGGCGGCAAGTCATTCGTATTGGGTGGCAACGCCGAGCAGGCGCGCTGCGCGCGCGATGCCGAAATCCTCTTCCACGACGTGCGCGACCGATGGTTGCGCGAACGCCTGACCGGCCATGCGCTCTATGCCCACGCCGACCGCCAGGCGCGCGCCATGGGTTGGGCGCTGAACTTCGAGCTGCCCGGCCACCGGATTTCCGACTTTCCCCACGCGGCCATTCACACCGGGTCGCTTGCCGATCTGGACATCGCGCCGTCGGACATGCGCTGGATCCTGGAGATCCACCTACTGGATCCCCAACGCCGGTTCGGCGCGTTCTTCGAGGACATGCTGCTGGACGACGAGCATTACGGCTGAAGGAAAACGGTGGGCCCGCCCCTCGCAGACGCGACCTACAATCAGCGCATGTCCACCATCCGCCTCTTCTACGCGCTGTGGCCGTCTCCCCCGCTGGCGGCGTCGCTGGCCGGCTGGGCGGAAGCCGCAAAACCGGCCATGGGCGGACGCGCCATGCGCACCGAGACGCTGCATCTGACGCTCGCCTTCCTGGGGCCCGTCGACAGCGCCCTGGCCGACGAGCTGGCGGCCGCCACGCCCGAACGCCGCCTGACGCCGGGCGATGTGCGGCTGGACCGCTACGGGGTCTTCCACCGCCAGCGCATTCTCTGGGCGGGTCCCGCCGAGACGCCCCCGAGGCTGCAGCAGGCCCACGACGATCTCTGGCAGTGGCTGTCCGGCTATGGACTGACCCCGCCGACCCAGCCGTTCCGCCCGCACGTCACATTGCTGCGCAACATCACCCACGCCGAGCCGCCCGGCGACGCACCCGCGCCGCTCCACTGGCGCTACGACCGCATGGTGCTGGTCGCGTCCGAATCGCTGACCGGCGGCAGCCGTTACCGCATCGTGGCGCAATCCCGGCCGCTGGTCGGCTAGGGCACAATCCTACGGTTGCCAACGTTTGGGACCCCCATGATCATCCTGCTGGATCAAGACGGCGTGCTGGCCGATTTCGAACACGCCTTCATCGACGCCTGGCGCGAACGCCACCCGGACATCGCGCCCATCGCGTTCGAGGACCGCAAGTCCTTCTACATCCGCGAGGATTACGGCCCCGAACTACGCGGCATGGCCGAGGCGATCTACACCGCGCCGGGTTTCATCCGCAATCTGCCGCCCGTGCCCGGTGCGCTGGATGCCGTCAAGGAACTGCTGGCGCTTGGCATGGATGTGCGGATCTGCTCGTCGCCGCTGTCGCAGTTTGAAAACTGCGTCGCCGAAAAATACCTGTGGGTGGAAAAGAATCTGGGCCGCGAAGCCACCAACCGGCTGATCCTGACCAAGGACAAGACGCTGGTGCAGGGCCATCTGCTCATCGACGACAAGCCGCATATCGAAGGCGCCGTGCGGCCGCGCTGGAAGCACATCCTGTTCGACGCGCCCTACAACCGCGAGGTGACGGACCGCCCGCGCATCACCTGGCAGAACTGGCGCAACGTGCTGGCCGGCGAGCTCTATACGGCAGATGCCTGAGTCCTGTTCAGGCGTCATCGTTTGGGACTATCCTGTGGAGTCGTACGCCCCACCCAGGAGGAGCCCGCGCCATGAATCTGTACCGTCTGCTCAAGCAGCGAGAAGCCGACCACAAGCCGCTGCGCGTCGCATTGTTGGGCGCCGGAAAGTTCGGCGCCATGTTCATGAGTCAGGCCCCGCGCACCCCGGGGATGCGGCTGGTCGCCGTCGCGGACCTGGTGCCGGACCGGGCTCGCGCCGCGCTGACCCGGGTCGGCTGGCCCGCGGGCGCGCTCAACGCCAGCAGCATCAATGACGCGTACAAGAACGGCAAGGTCTATTTCTGCGACGATGCGCGCACCGTCATCGCCAGTCCCGACGTAGACATCGTCATCGACGCGACCGGCCAGGCCGCGGCCGGCATCACGCATGTGCTGACCTGCTGCGAATACGGCAAGCACATCATCATGGTCAACGTCGAAGCCGACGCGCTGGCCGGCCCGCTGCTGGCGCGCCGCGCCCGCGAGGCGGGCATCGTCTATTCGCTGGCCTACGGCGACCAGCCTGCGCTGATCTGCGAAATGGTGGACTGGGCGCGCGCCAGCGGCTTTGAAGTCATGGCCGCCGGCAAGGGCACCAAGTACCTGCCGGAATTCCATACGTCCACGCCCGATACCGTCTGGCCCTATTACGGCTTCACGGCGGAAATGGTGGCGGCGGGCGACTTCAACGCGCAGATGTTCAACAGCTTTCTGGATGGCACCAAGAGCGCCATCGAGATGGCGGCCGTCTCCAATGCCACGGGCCTGCTGCCCTCGCCGTCCGGCCTGCACTTTCCGCCGTGCGGCGTGGACGACCTGGCGCGCGTGCTGCGTCCCCGCGAAGATGGCGGCATGCTGCACCATCGCGGCCAGGTCGAGGTGATTTCGTCGCTGGAACGCGACGGCCGGCCGGTGTTTCGCGACCTGCGCTGGGGCGTGTATGTCACGCTGGCGGCCGACAGCGACTACGTGCGGCGCTGCTTCCAGGAATACGGCCTGGTCACCGATCCGAGCGGCAATTTCACCGCCATGTACAAGCCTTACCACCTGATCGGGCTTGAGTTGGGCATCAGCGTGGCCAGCGTAGGCCTGCGGCGCGAGCCGACGGGTGCGCCGGCCGGCTGGCATGGTGACGTCGTGGCGACGGCCAAGCGCGACCTGCAAGCCGGCCAGATCCTGGACGGCGAAGGCGGCTATACGGTGTACGGGCGCCTGATGCCAGCCCCCGATTCGGTCGAGGAAGGCTATCTGCCGCTAGGGTTGTCGAACAAGGTCAAGCTGAAGAATCCCGTGCGCCAGTCGCAGGCGATCCGCTGGCGCGATGTGGAATACGACGAACGCTCGACGGCGGTGCAGTTCCGGCGCGAGATGGAGCAGACCTTCGCGTAAAGGACGGCGCGCTCGTCATGGGATCAGACCGGGGCGCGCCAGACCGAGGCTCGCTAGACCGGCGCCGGGCGCTCCGCCTGAAACAATCGCAGCCGATCCGCCGCATTGCGCAGATGCTGTTCGGCCGCGCGGCCCGCCGCATCGGGGTCCCCGGCTTCGATGGCCGCGAAGATGGCCTGATGCTCGCTCTGCACCGCGGCCATGCGCTCTGCATACATCCGCGCGGTGTTATTGCGCGCACTGCGGATGACGCGCCGCACATTCGCTTCCAGATAATCGTTCAGCGCCACCAGATGCGGGTTGTGCGTGGCCTGCACGATGGCCTGGTGGAATTGGTAGTCTTCCTCGTCGCCCAGCTTGTCGTTGATGAGCGCGTACTCCATGCCCACCAGCGCCTGCCGCATCTTTTTCAAATCATGATCGGTGCGCCGCTGCGCCGCATAACGCGCCGCCGTGACCTCGATGGACAGCATCAGCTCAAGGATGTGTTCCAGGTCCTGGTTGTCGCCCGGCGTGGGCGCGGCGATGCGAAAGGCGTTCTTCTGGAAGTTCGGGTCGACGAATACGCCACTGCCTTGCTGCGAGGTGACCAGGCCTTCGGATTTGAGGCGAGCCAGCGCTTCGCGCACGACCGCGCGGCTGACCGAATGCATTTCGGTCAATTGCTTTTCGGTGGGCAGACGGTCGCCGGGGGCCAGCACGCCTTGGCGTATCTGGTCGGCCAGGGCATCCGCCACCGCCGCGGATAGCGAACTGCGAGGCGCGGCGCGCGTCGGATCGGATTCTTGACTGGGCTGCATGGGGATCTTCAAACGTGAGGGCGGCGCGCGGGTGCGGCGGCCATGTTTATAGGAATGTCTCGCGTGGGGGTCCTGACAGGCATCTTCGCGGCAGCGCCTTGGAAATTATAGATTTGCCGGTTTGTCCCGGCGCGCCGCGTTCCTGCACTTTAAGCGATATAGATCCCGCCATTGACCTGCATGACCTCGCCCGTCACAAATGACGCCAGCGGCGAGCACAGGAACGCGATGGTGCCCGCGATCTCCTCGGCCGTGCCGAAGCGGCGCAGCGGCGTGCTTTCCAGCAACTGCGCGCCCTTCTGCCCGATCAGGTCATGCGTCATGGACGTGGCGATGATGCCGGGCGCCACCGCGTTCACGCGGATCTGCGGGGCCAGTTCCAATGCCAGGCTGCGGGTGAAGCTCTGCACCGCGCCCTTGGACGCGGAATAGGCGGCGTGCGCATAGCTGCCGCGCTGCGCGGCCAGCGACGTCAACAGGACGATCGAACCGTCGTGGCGCAGATGGCGCTGGGCGGCGCGGCACACGTAGAACGTGCCGTCCAGATTCACGCGCATCAGCGTGCGCCAGGACTCGTCGCTGGTGTCCTTGACGAGCTGTTCCGGGTAGATGCCCGCGCAGTGCACCAGGTGATCCAGCCCACCGAAATGTTTGGCAGCCGCCTCGAACACCCGTTCGCAATCGTGCGACACCGACACGTCCAGCGCATACGTGTAGACGCGCTGCCCGGTGGGGTCGAGCTCTGCCGCCACCTCCTCCAGCCGCGCGTTGTCGATGTCGGTCAGCACCAGCCGCGCGCCGTGCGCGGCCATGAGTCGCGCCGTCGCCAGCCCGATGCCGTTGCCCGCGCCAGTGATGGCGGCAACCTGCCCCTCAAACGAAATCATCCTGTCTCCTGAAGCTGTTTTTAGCGGTCCGCGGCGCTGTCGCGGCAACGGTGCAAATTCTGATTGAACTGCTGAATCCGTTGCTTGACACGAGAAAAACGCCTGGCCTATGATTTATCGGACAACTTGACAAAGTTGCCTGACAACTTGTGCTGACAGCGTAAATCAACGGACGCTTTCAGGCAAGTCAGTCAGAAAAACACGGCGACACGCCGCATAAACAGGCAGGGGACAACCAGGTGAACTTCACCGGCAGCATGACCGCATCCGCGCCCTCGGCACGTCCGACGGCGCACCTTCAGACGCCCCGGCGGCTTCGTGCCCTGCCCGGCTGGCGTTCCGCCCCGGCGCCTTGTGCGACCGTGGCCGCCGCCACTTCCCCGCCTTCGCTCCCCATCGCTTTCGCGCCCTTGCGGCGCGGCGGCGATGCGGCGCGCGCGCCTGCCTGACCCACGCAATCACCACACTCCCGTTCAACGGAGGAGACACGCATGAAATTGGCTTTCACCACCGGTCTGCTGTGCCTGGCCGGACTCGCCGCCACCGCCCACGCCGCGCCCGTCAAGATCGGCCTGATCGAAACGCTGTCGGGCCCGCAGGCCTCGACCGGCCTGATGTTCCGTGCCGCCGTCAAATACGAGCTGGACCGCATCAACGCCGCCGGCGGCTGGAACGGCCAGCCGCTGGAACTGGTGGAGTTCGACAACCAGGGCGGCCCGGTGGGCGCCTCCGACCGCTTCCGCGCCGCTGCCGCCGAGGGCGTGCAAGTGCTGGTGCAAGGGTCGTCATCGGCGATTTCCGGCCAGCTGACGGAAGACGTGCGCAAGCACAACCTGCGCAACCCCGGCAAGGAAATCGTCTTCCTGAACGTGGGCGGCGAGGCGCTTGAGCTGACCGGCCAGAAGTGCCACTTCTATCATTTCCGCTTCACCACCAACGCCGACCTGCGCGTGAAGGCGCTGGCGTCGGTGATGTCGGCCGACGGCACGCTGGGCAAGCGCGTGTATGCCATCAACCAGAACTACTCCTGGGGCCAGGACATGGAAGGCGCGACCGAGCGCTTTGCCAAGGACTACGGCTACGAGGTGGTGGGCAAGACGCTGCACGAGGTCAACAAGATCCAGGACTTCGCACCGTACGTGGCGCGCATCCGTTCGGCCACGCCGGACACGGTGATCACCGGCAACTGGTCCAACGACCTGCTGCTGCTGATGAAGGCCACGCAGGCCGCCGGCCTGAAGGTGCGCTTTGCCACGGTGTTCCTGGACCAGGTGGGCAACCTGGCCAACGCCGGCGAAGTCGCAATGGGCCATTACATCGCGCACCCGTACAACATCGAGGCCGCGGGCGAGGAAGGCGCGAAATTTGCCGAGGACTACAAGTCCAAGACCGGCCACTACCCCAGCTACACCGAGCCGCAGACCGTGATCGGCGTGCGCTTCCTGGGCGAAGCCTTAAAGCAGGTCAAGCCCAAGGACGGCAAGCTGTCGGTGCCCGAACTGGCCGTCGCGCTGGAGCAGGTCACCTACAAATCCGCGCTGGGCGACTACACGATGCGCGCCGAAGACCACCAGGTGCAACTGCCGATGGTCGTGTCCAAGGTCAGCAAGAACGCCAAGTACAAGGCCGACGGCACCGACATGGGCTTTGAACCGGTCAAGGTGCTGGCCGCGGCCGACGTGTCCGCGCCGGTGCAGGCCACCTGCAAGATGCAACGTCCGAAGTGATGCCGGCGCGGCGGCCCGTGCGCTGATACGCGAACGGGCCGCCGCCGGCACATGACAAGCGCACACCCGGCGCGGGCCGGGCAAAAACAACGTGCGCAATCGCTCGCGGGACGCCCGGCGTCCCGCGCAAGAAACCTGGAGCGGACATGGAATACTTTACCGTCTCGCTGTTGAACGGCGTGATCTACGGCCTGCTGCTATTCATGGTGTCGGCAGGCCTGACATTGATTTTCGGAATGATGGGCGTGCTGAACTTTGCGCACGCCTCGTTCTACATGATTGGCGCCTACGCCGCCTACACGCTGACGCCCGTCACGGGCTTCTGGGCGGCCCTCGTGCTGGCCACGATCATTTCGGGCGTGCTGGGCATGGGCGTCGAACGCTTTTTCCTGCGCCGCGTGCACAAGTTTGGCCACGCGCAGGAATTGCTGGTGACTTTCGGGCTGGCGTTCATCGTCGCCGAGCTGGTCAAGCTTTTCTACGGCGATTTTCCCGTCGACTACCGCGTGCCGCAGTTCCTGAACTTCGCGGCGTTCCGCGTGTTCGACGCGGATTATCCGTTCTACCGCCTGCTGATGGGCGGCGTGTCGATCGCGATGTTCGCGGTGATCTACCTGCTGCTGTCGCGCACCCGCGTGGGCATCGTGGTGCGCTCGGCCATCTACCGTCCGCGCATGGCCGAGGCGCTGGGTCACAACGTGCCGCTCGTCTTCATGAGCGTGTTCGGCGTGGGCGCCGCGATGGCGGGCCTTGCCGGCGCGGTGGCGGGCGCGTTCTACACCACCAACCCGAACATGGCGCTGGAACTGGGCGTGCTGGTGTTCGTGGTGGTCGTGGTGGGCGGACTGGGTTCGCTGGAAGGCGCCATGATCGCCTCGCTGTTGATCGGCCTGATCAGCTCGTTCTCGGTCGGCATCGACGCCAGCCTTGCTACATTGTTCGGCCTGTTCGGCGCGCGTGACTGGGCCGAAAGCGTGGGTGGCCTGATGACCGTGAAGATCTCCAGCCTGGCCGCGACGCTGCCGTTTCTGCTGATGCTGGTGGTGCTGCTGGTCAAGCCGTCGGGACTGAAGGGAGAGCAGGCATGAGCCATACCGCTACCTCCACCGGCCGCGCCACGGGCGCGCTGCTGTTGATCCTGTGTGTGGCCGCGCTGTGCGCGCTGCCGTGGCTGCTGCCTGCCGGCCAGCTCGTGGCGGCCGTGCAGATGCTGATTGCCGCACTGTTCGCCTGCGCCTTCAACCTGCTGGCAGGCCAGGGCGGCATGCTGTCCTTTGGCCATGCCGCGTACTTTGGCGTCGGCACCTTTGCCACCATCCATGCGATGAATGCGCTGGGCGGCGCGGGACTGCTGCCCACACCCCTGATGCCGCTCGTCGGCGGCGTGGCCGGGCTGCTGTTCGGCGTGGTCGCCGGCTGGTTCGCCACCATGCGCTCGGGCGTGTACTTTTCGATGATCACGCTGGCGCTGGCCGAACTGCTGCACGCGCTGGCGCCGCACCTGAAAGGCGTCTTCGGCGGCGAGGCAGGCGTATCCGCCATGCGCATGCCTGCGTGGGGTTTTACCTTCGGGTCCGACATCGAGGTTTATTACCTGGTGCTGGCCTGGGTGGTGGTGTCGCTGGCCGCGCTGTACGGCCTGACGCGCACGCCGCTGGGCCGCCTGACGCTGGGCCTGCGCGAAAACGCCAACCGCCTGCGCTACCTGGGCTACCGCCCGCATGCGCTCAAGACCATGGTGTTCGCGCTGTCGGCGATGTTTGCCGGCATTGCGGGCGGCCTGCAGGCGCTGAACATCGAGGCCGGCAACTACGTGCTGTTCGAGGTCAAGCTGTCCACCGACGCGGTGCTGTTCGCCTACATCGGCGGCGTCAACGCGTTCCTGGGTCCGGTGCTGGGCGCGTCGATCCTGACGTTCCTGTCGCAGACGCTGGCCGACATCACGCGGTCCTGGCTGCTGTATCAAGGCATTCTGTTCGTGCTGGTGATGCTGTTCGTGCCCGACGGCCTGGTCGGACTGGTGCAACGCGCGACCAAGTCGCTGCGCGAGCGCGGCCTGGCCAACTGGCTGCCGCGCGCCGCGGTGTCGGTGGCCGGGGGTCTGCTGCTGACCGGCGCCACCGTCTTCACCGTCGAACTCTTGCAACGCATGTTCGCGCGCGATTACCGCGCCCTCCTCGCCATGAACCCCGAGGCCGGCTGGCCCGCCATCCCGCTGTTCGGCCAGGAGTGGGCGCCGCTTGCCGTGTCGACCTGGCTGGTGCCGCTGGCGTTGTTCGCCGCCGGCCTTGCCGCCTGCCGCTGGGCGCTGACCCTGTGGCGTGACGCCGGGGAAGCCGCCCCTCTGCTGGAGCCCGCCAAATGAGCCACGAGATCCTGACCCTGACCGACGTGCGCAAATCCTTTGGTGAAGCGCAGATCATCCGCGGCGTGAACCTGGCGATCGAAGCCGGCGAACGCCACGCCGTCATCGGCCCCAATGGCGCGGGCAAGTCCACGCTGTTTCACCTGATGTCGGGCTCGTTCGCGCCCACGTCGGGCGACATCAGCCTGCGCTCGCGGTCCATCGGCGGCCTGGCGCCCGAGGCCATCAACCGGCTTGGCCTTGCGCGCTCGTTCCAGATCACCAACGTGTTCCCGCGCCTGTCCGTGCGCGAGAACCTGCGGCTGGCGGTGCTGCGCATGCACGGGCTGGTCTACAACTTCTGGCGGCCGATTGCGCGCAACCGCGCCGTCAATGAAGACGTGGACCGCCTGCTGGAAAAGGTGCGGTTGACGGCCAAGCAGGACACGGCGGCCGGCGACCTGAACTACTCCGAGCAGCGCTCGCTGGAAATCGGCATGACGCTGGCGTCGCGCCCGAAGGTAATTTTGCTGGACGAACCCATGGCCGGCATGTCGCAGCACGAGGTCGACTACACGGTCGAACTCATCAAGGACGTAACGCGCGACTGCACCCTGCTGATCGTCGAACACGACATGCAGGTGGTGTTCTCGCTGGCCGATCGCATCAGCGTGCTGGTCTATGGCGAGATCCTGGCCACCGGCACGCCCGCCGCGATCCGCGGCGACGCCCGCGTGCGCGAGGCCTACCTGGGAGAGGAAACGGTATGACGACGCAATCCCCCCTCTTGTCGCTGCAGGGCGTGCATGCCCACTATGGCAAGAGCCACATCCTGCACGGCATCGACCTGTCGATCGGGCGCGGCGAAGTGGTCAGCCTGCTGGGCCGCAACGGCGCGGGCCGCTCCACCACCATGAAAAGCATCATGGGGCTGGTGGACGTGACCGGCGGCCGCATCGCCATCGAAGGCCGCGACATCACCAACAAGCGCCCCTTCGAGATCGCGCGCGCCGGCCTGGCCTTCGTGCCCGAGGAACGCGAGGTGTTCGCCAACCTGACGGTGGACGAAAACCTGCGCATGGGCGAGCAGCCCCGGCGCGACGATGCGCCGTACTGGACCGTGGCGCAGATGTTCGACTACTTCCCGCGCCTGAAGGAACGCAGCAGCACGAAGGCAGGCAACCTGTCGGGCGGCGAGCAGCAGATGCTGACCATGTGCCGCTCGCTGCTGGGCAACCCCAAGGTCATCCTGATCGACGAGCCCACCGAAGGCCTGGCGCCCAAGATCGTCGAGGTGATCGCCGACGTCATCCGGGATATCCACAAGCAGGGTGTGTCGGTGGTGCTGGTGGAACAGAAGCTGACGATCGCGCTGAAGGTGTCCACGCGCGTGAGCGTGATGGGCCACGGCCGCATCGTGTTCGAAGGACCGCCCGCGCAGCTCCATGAGCGCCAGGACGTCGTCCAGGAATGGCTGGCGGTCTAGCCGGCCTACGTACTCATCCATTACAGGCACACATCGTGGACAACACCACTGAAGTCATCCATCCGGAGCTGCGCGGCCAGACGGTCGTCATCACCGGCGGCGCGAAGGGCATCGGCTACAGCACGGCGCAGGCGTTTGCGCGCCAGGGCGCTCGCGTCGCGCTGCTGGACATGGACGCCGCCGCACTGGAGGCGGCTGTCGCAAGTCTGGCGGCAACGGGAACCGGCGCGCAGGCCATGGCCGTGCAGGCGTCCGTCACCGACGCCGACGCGGTCGAACGCGCCTTCGCGCAGGTTGCCGAGACCTGGGGCGGCATCGACGTGCTGGTCAACAACGCCGGCATCTCGGCCAACAAGCCCACGCTGGAAGTCACCGTGGACGAATGGCGCCGCGCCGTGGACATCAACCTGACCGGCGTCTTCCTGTGCGCGCAGGCCGCGGGCCGGCGCATGGTGCCCGCGGGCTCGGGCAGCATCATCAACCTGGCCTCCATGTACGGCGTGGTGGCCGCCCCCGACCGCGCGGCCTACTGCGCCACCAAGGGCGCGGTGGTGCTGCTGACCGAGACGCTGGCCGTCGAATGGGGTCCCGCGGGCGTGCGCGTCAACGCGCTGGCGCCGGGTTACGTCGAAACCGACCTGGTGCGCGACCTGGCGGCGCGCGGCCGGCTGGATCCCGAACGCCTCAAGCAACGCACGCCGCTACGCCGCATGGCGCAGCCGGCCGAAATGGCCGACCTGGCGGTTTTCCTGGCGTCGCGCCAGGCCGCCTACATCACCGGACACACCCTGGTGGCCGACGGCGGCTGGAGCCGCTACAGCTACCTCTGATTGCCCCGACGCTTACAAAAACACTCTGGAGATTCATTCATGGCCACCTACCAACCGCTTGAGCCCCAGGCGCCCTGGCGGCAACTGACGGCCGAGGCCTCGGACTGGCAGCAGGCTGACCCCGCGCTGCTCGGCACGATGCTGACCCAACTGCACTGGATCCGCGCTTTCGAGGAAGCCGTGCTGGAGCTGGCCGCCGAAGGCCTGGTGCACGGCCCCGCGCACTCGTCGGTGGGCCAGGAAGGCGGCGCCGTCGGTTCGGTGCTGGCCCTGGGCGCAGGCGACCAGATCAACGGCTCGCATCGCGGCCACCACCAGTTCCTGGCGAAGGCGCTGCAACACGTCGCGCCGCTTGGACTGGATCCGCGCAACCCGCTGACGCCCGCCATCGACGAAGTCCTGCACAAGACGCTGGCCGAGATCATGGGCCTGGCCAACGGCTATTGCCGCGGCCGCGGCGGCAGCATGCACTTGCGCTGGCTGGAAGCCGGCGCATTGGGCACCAACGCGATCGTTGGCGGCGGCGTGCCGCTGGCCGCCGGCGCGGGCTGGGCGCACAAGCATGCGGGCACGGACCGCGTAGCCGTCACGTACTTTGGCGACGGCGCGGTCAACATCGGGTCGGTCCTGGAAACGATGAACCTGACCGCCGCGTGGAAGACGCCGCTGTGCTTCTTCATCGAGAACAACCGCTACGCCGTGTCCACCACCGTGGAAGAATCCACCGCCGAGCCGCGCCTGTCCGCGCGCGGGCTGGCCTTCAACATTCCGTCCTGGAAGGTCGACGGGATGGATCCGCTGGCCGTGCACCTGGCCATGTCGGAGGCTGTGGCGCACATGCGTGCCGGCAACGGTCCGACCATCGTCGAGGTGGATGTCTACCGCTTCTTCCACCAGAACGGCCCCTTCCCCGGCAGCGCCTTCGGCTACCGCACCAAGGACGAAGAGGCGCAGTGGCGCCAGCGCGATCCGCTGGACCGCATCGCCTCGGAAATGATCGCGCGCAAGCTCGTCACGCAGGCGGACGTGGACGCGCTGCGTCAACGCTGCAAGGACGTGATGAAGGACGTTTCCGGCCGCCTGACTGAAGCGGCGGACGGCGGCAAGCGCCGCGTGCGCGCCGACCTGTGGCCCAGCCCCGATTTCCGCGACGTGGGCCTGCGCAGCGATGGCTCGGAACTGGAAGGCCTGCGCTATCAGGAAGCCGCCGACCACACCGGCGCGAAGGTGACGCGCAAGTTCGTCGATGCGGTGGCCGACGTGCTGGACCGCCGCATGGAAACCGACCCCGGCGTCGTCGTACTGGGCGAGGACGTGCACCGCCTGAAGGGCGGCACCAACGGCGCCACGCGCGGCTTGAAGGACAAGTACCCGGATCGTGTGCTGGGCACGCCGATCTCCGAGAACGCCTTTGCCGGACTGGGCGGCGGGCTGGCGATGGACGGCCGCTACAAGCCCGTCGTGGAATTCATGTATCCGGACTTCATGTGGGTCGCGGCCGACCAGATATTCAACCAGATCGGCAAGGCGCGTCACATGTTCGGCGGCGACATCGACGTGCCGTTCGTGCTGCGCACCAAGGTCGCGATGGGCACGGGCTACGGCTCGCAGCATTCGATGGACCCGGCCGGCATCTTCGCCACGGCGCCCGGCTGGCGCATCGTCGCCCCGTCCACCCCGCACGACTACGTCGGCCTGATGAACACGGCGCTGGCGTCCAAGGATCCGGTGCTGGTCATCGAGCACGTGGATCTGTATGCGTCGTCGGGCGACGTGCCCGACGGCGACCTGGACTACGCCGTTCCCTTCGGCAAGGCCCGCGTGCGCCGTGAAGGCAGCAAGGTCACCATCCTGACGTACCTGTCCATGGTCAGCCGCGCGCTGGCGGCCGCCGAACAGGCCGGCGTGGACGCCGAAGTCATCGACCTGCGCACGCTGGACCGCGCCAGCCTGGACTGGGACACCATCGGCGCCAGCATCCAGAAGACCAACAACGTGCTGATCGTGGAGCAAGGCGCGCGCGGCACGTCCTACGGCGCCATGCTGGCCGACGAGATCCAGCGCCGCTACTTCGACTGGCTGGACCAGCCGGTCAAGCGCGTCACCGGCGGCGAGGCCTCGCCCAGCATCTCGAAGGTGCTGGAACGCGCGGCGTTTGCCGACACCGACGAGGTGATGGCGGGCCTGGCCGACGTGCTGGCCGATCTTGGAGAGCAGTCATGAGCGCCCTGCACATGACCGTGCCGATGGAGGTCGGCATCTGCTGCGCGGATCTGGATGCGCTGGCCGCGTTCTACACCGGCGTCATGGGATTGACGCTGGTGAACCGCGTGACGGTGCCCGCCGACAAGGCGCGGGCAACGGGCCTCACGGCGCACGGCTACGACGTCGCGCGCCTGCAGACGCCGTACGGCGAGCGCATCAAGCTGCTGCAACCGACCGTTGCCCCTGAACCCGCCGTGCGCGGCGCGGCGATTCTGGACCGCCAGGGCGCCGCCTACCTCACCTTCATCGTGCGCGACCTGCGCGGCGTGGTGCGCGATCTGGAATCGAAGGGCGTCGTCTTCGACAGCGCGCCCGCGCCCATGGAAGTGCGGCCCGGCACGTGGCTCGCCTTCTTCCGCGACCCCGAAGGCAATGTGCTCGAACTCGTCGAATACGACGACCCCGCCGCGTACCGGCCCGACCTGGCCGGCGCCGCTGAATAGGAAGAACATCGTGGCAACCCTCATCAAACTCCCATCCGTAGCCGCCGACGCCTCGGGCGGCATCCTGCATCAGTGGCTCAAGCAGGAAGGCGACCGCGTTGCCGTCGGCGATGCGCTGGCGGAAATCGAAACCGAAAAGGCCATCGTCGAGATCAACGCCGAACAGGCCGGCGTGCTGGGCCGCATCGTGGTCCAGGCCGGACCGGCGTCGGTGCCGATCAACACCGTGATCGGCGTGCTGATCGCGGATGGTGAAGACGCGGCGGCGATTGATCGTGCGCTGGCTGAGCAGGGTGGCGCGGCGGCGGCGACGGAATCGGCTGCTGGAGCGTCGGCTGGAGCCTCGGCTGGAGCGTCGGCTGGGGCGGCATCGGCGGCGGGCGGAACGTCGGCTGGTGCAGCGTCGGCCGGCGGGACACCGAACGCCGGAGCGACGACAGGGCAAGCGGCTATGGCCAGCAACGTCGCGTCCGGCGCTGCCACTGCCTCGCAGCAAGCCGGCAGCGCGTCCGCATCTGCCTCAACGACCGCTGCCGTTCCCGGCGGCCGCCTCTTCGCCAGCCCCGTCGCCCGGCGTCTTGCCGCGCAATGGCACGTCGACCTGCTGGGCGTCACCGGCACCGGTCCGCATGGCCGCATTGTGCGGCGCGATGTCGAGTTGGCGCGTGACCGCGCGCCAGCCGCAGCGCCCGCCACCGCGCCGCTCGCCGGTCGCCCCGCCGCGCGCCGCGTGCCACACACCGGCATGCGCCGCGCCATTGCGCGCCGCCTTACCGAAAGCAAGCAGCACGTGCCGCACTTCTACCTGACCGTCGACTGCCGCATGGACGCGCTGCTGGCCCTGCGCGCGCAGGCCAACCACGGCGGCGCGGTGAAGTTGTCGGTCAATGACTTCATCGTCCGCGCCGCCGCGCTGGCGCTGCGCGAGGTGCCGGAGGTAAACGCGTCCTGGCATGACGACGACATCGAGTATCACGCCGGCGCGGACATCTCGGTGGCGGTCGCTACCGACGGCGGCCTGGTGACGCCCATCGTGCGCGACGCCGACGTGAAGTCCCTGACCGCCGTCGCGGCAGAGATCGTCGAACTGGCCAAGCGCGCCAAGGTCAACCGCTTAAAGCCCGAGGAGTTCACCGGCGGCTCGCTGACGGTCAGCAACCTGGGCATGTACGGCATCAGCCAGTTCGCCGCCATCATCAATCCGCCGCAGGCCGCCATCCTGGCCGTCGGCGCGGCCGAACGCCGGCCGGTGGTCGACGACGATGGTCAACTGGTTGCCGCCACCGTGATGACGGTGACGCTGTCGGCCGACCATCGCGTCGTGGACGGCGCGGTCGGCGCGCGCTGGCTGGCCGCCTTCCGCGCGCTGATCGAAAACCCCGTGCGCATCCTGCTGTGAGCCCCGCCATGACGAAGACGAGTTTTGATCTGGTGGTGGTGGGCGGCGGGCCGGGCGGTTACGTGGCTGCAATCCGCGCCGCGCAGCTTGGCATGTCGGTCGCGCTGGTCGAGCGCGCCGAATTGGGCGGCATCTGCCTGAACTGGGGCTGCATTCCCACTAAAGCCCTGCTGCACAGCGCGACCGTGCTGCGCGCCTGCCGCGAAGCCGCGCACTACGGCGTGACGGGCGCGGCAGAAGCGCGTCCCGATCTGGCCGCCATGGTCGCCCGGTCGCGTAAAGTCGCCAACCGGTTGGGTCAGGGCGTGGCGCATCTGATGAAAAAGAACGGCGTGACAGTGTTCGCAGCCACCGCCCGGCTTGCGGGCGCGGGCAAACTGGCGCTGGAAAACGGCGCCACGCTATCAGCCAAGCACATCATCCTGGCCACCGGCGCACGTGCTCGCGAACTGCCGGCGCTGCCCGTCGGCGAACGCATCTGGGCCTACCGCCAGGCGCTGGTTCCGACCGAGATCCCGAAGTCGCTGCTGGTCGTCGGCGCGGGCGCCATCGGCGCCGAGTTCGCCAGCTTCTATCGCGCGGTGGGCGCCGAGGTCACGCTGATCGACATGACGCCGGAGATCCTGCCGCAGGAAGACGCCGAGATCTCCCAGTTGGCGCGCAAGGCCTTTGAGAAGCAAGGTATCCGCGTGCTGACCCGTTGCGCCGTGACGGCCTCGTCGACCACCGCCGACGGCGTCAAGGTGACGTTGGAGCATGACGGCAAAAAGATCGAAGAGACGTTCGACCGCGTCATCGTCGCCGCCGGCATTGTCGGCAACGTCGAGGATCTTGGCCTGGAAAAGACGCGCGTCAAAGTCGAAAAGACGCACATCGTCACCGACGGCCTGTGCCGCACCGGCGAGCCGGGCGTCTACGCGATCGGCGACGTGGCCGGCGCGCCGTGGCTTGCTCACAAGGCCAGCCACGAAGCAGTGCTGTGCGTGGAGGCCATCGCCGGGTTGCCGGTGCATGCCATCGATCCGCTGCGCATTCCCGCCTGCACGTATTCCTATCCACAGGTTGCCAGCATCGGCATGACCGAAGCCCGCGCGCGCGAGCACGCCACGAAGACCGGCGGCGAGATCCGTGTCGGGAAATTCACCTTCGCCGGCAATGGCAAGGCGATTGCGATGGGCGAGGACCAGGGGCTCGTCAAGACGGTGTTCGACGCCAAGTCAGGCGAACTGCTGGGCGCGCATATCGTCCACCCCGAGGCGTCCGAGCTGATCACGGGCTATGGCGTGGCAGCGTCGTTGGAGGCCACCGAAGAAGACCTGATGCACACCGTGTTTGCGCACCCGACGCTGTCGGAAACGCTGCACGAGTCGGTGCTGGCGGCGTTTGGAAGAGCGCTGCACGCGTAGCAGTTGTCCACAGGTGTCAGACACCTTCGTCGTTCATCGGTGTCTGACACCTTTGCGGCATCGGTTCAGCCTGACGCGAATCGTCCCGGGTGTCTGACACTGGCGCACTACGCGATTTGGCTCTTAAACACCCCCACATTACGCCGCCACGCAACGCCTCAAATCCTGCCCGCGTAAAAATCCAGGAAACACGCAATACGCCGCGACAGCTGCGTGTTGCGGTGATACACCGCGTGCATCGGCTGCAGGTGATCGGTGTATTCGCTTTCCAGCACCTTCACCAGGCGCCCGGCCGCGATGTCCTCGCGCACGACGAAGTCCGACAGGCAGGCAATGCCGACGCCGCGCAGCGCCAGCTGCCGCTGCGTCTCGCCGCTGGACGTCGCAAGCGTCGGCGTTGCCTGAAAACTTGAACCGCCGGCATGGCGCAGCGGCCAGAGGTTCAGGCTCTCCGGCTGCGTGAAGCCCAACACTTCATGGCCCGCCAGATCCTCCACCGTGCGCGGCGCGCCACGCCGCGCGATGTAATCGGGACTGGCCATCATCCAGCGCGGCGACGGCCGCAGCGCGCGAGCATGCAGCGTGGAATCGGTCAGCGGGCCCATACGCAGCGCAACATCGGTGCGATGCTCCATCAAATCCACGATGCGATCGTTGCTGGTCAGTTCCAGCGAAATCTCCGGATACGCGCGCCGGAACTCAGCCACGTGCGGCACCACACAGTGCAGCATCACCGGCACCGACGCGTCCACGCGCAGACGGCCCGCGGGCCGCTGGTGGACCATGCGCATGCACTCTTCGGCCTCTTCCAGCGCCGCCACGATCTGCCGCGCCTTCGGCAGAAAATGCCGGCCCTCTTCGGTCAGCTCCATACGGCGCGTGGTGCGGTTCAGCAGCGTGACGCCCAGGTCTTCTTCAAGTCGATGCAGGCCACGGCTGACCCCCGATGCGGTCTGGCCAAGCATTTCGGCTGCGGCGCTGAGGGAGCCGGCGTCGACCACGCCAAGGAACAGGCGCAAGGCATCGGAATTCAGGGACATTGGTTCGGACTCCTTCTGGCTAATCTGCCAGTCTGTCTGCCGCGGCTTGCAGCCCCTGGAGGATGGTATCGGCCACGTGCCCGGGAAACGCGGGCGGCAAAATGTCTCGCACCGCGCGCACCACGTGCGGCGTACGCGAAACCAGATCGTCGACCACCGTCTCCACGCCCCGGCCGTCCGGCGCCACGACCCCATGTTCCGCACCGACGACAAGCCAATGCCGCCGCAGAATATCGCGCATGAGCCAGTGGGTGTTCTTGGTGCGCACAGCCATGGCCATGCGTGCCTTGAACGGCGACAGCTGGTTGGCGCCGGTACCGATGACGGGATAGGCAGACAGTACGTCATACAACGGCGTGAGCTCGTACGCGCCGCCGGGTCGCAGAAAAATGCTGAAGTTCTTCGCGTGGCCATCCGTGGCGCGCAGCATCCAGAACAGGACCTGCGACTGGAAAAACGCCCGCCGGTCGCGATCGGGGTCGCGCGAGGTGGCCAGCAGCTTCATGATGCTGCGCATGCCGGGGCCGCCGTCCGATTCGTACTTCAGATGCGGCGGCGTGCCCGTCGCCTGGCACATGTCTTCCTGCGGCAGGCGGATCAGCCAGCGCTTGCCATCATCGTTGCGCCACCACAGGCGGTCGAACCGCTCGACCGCCAGCACCTTCATGTCTTCGAACATCAACGGCTGGGTGCGCGCCACCGGCAGCCCGTACGCATGGAGAATCTCGGAACACAGCCACTCGTTCTCCACCGAATGACTCATGTCGAACTTCAAGTTGCCGACGAGGCCGAGCGGCATTTTGAAGATATGCGTGGTCGGCGTGGCGCCGTGAGGCCTGCACCAACTCCCATCGAGCCACAGCATGGCCGTCTTTTCCTGGGCCCCGGCGATCGAGATGCGGAACCCGTCATCGGCGTCCGCATTGCGCCCGCCCAAAGGTCCGGGCGTGAGGGTGCTGCGCAGCGCCTGGGCCACTTGCGCATCGCTGAGGGGAATGGCGTCGACCTGCGTCACGGGGTCAGGCGCCACGCCGCGGGGCATGACCTGAACAGCGCCCACACAATCCCGACCAACTTCGGCCAACAACGAGAACGCATCAGTGGAACCCGCCTGGAACCGCCGCGCGACGCGTTCGCGAATGTTCTGGCTGTCGGGCAGCAGATTCTCGAAATAGCTGCGCACGATCTGTCCGCGATGCGGCGGGTTGCCCGGCGTGAAGGGGAGCGAAAGCGACAGTGGCCGCCCCCGGCCCGAGGCAGTCCATGCCTCGTCGTACTGGAGCGTCTCGCCGATCTGGGGCTGGACGCTCCAGACGCCCACGAAGTCCCCGTTCATCCAGAGATCCAGAGCGCGGTGGTGTGATCGTCGGCCCATGGCTACCAATCCGGTGTGGCCGATGTTTTGGACGCGGAGGATTTTTCCCGTTGCCGCAGCACGACTTCCACGCCCAGGATGCCGAGGATCTCCAGCAACCTGTCAGCGCCAAGCTTGCCGGCGTTGCGCTCAAACGCCGAAAGCGTTTGCTGCGTGACGCCAAGACGCAGGGCAGCCTCAGCCTGGGTCATGCCCGCCTGTTTGCGGAAGGCCCGGAGCAAGGCGGGAAGCTGGTCCGCCGTGCGGACGGTGAAATCGGACATGCCAGCCCTTGAAGGTGAGGTTTACAGATTCTAGGTTGTAAAACTGCGATACGCAACGTAGGCTGTATTTTCCAAATACAATTTATAAGCTGTATTTGGACAATACAACGTGCAAGCTGTAATTGATCCTCGCCCTCCCGATGCGGGCCATAGCAAGATGCGCATCGAATATCGTCAGCTAAAAAAAAAACGGCGCACCAAGTGCGCCGCCTTTCACAACAACTCGCCATCAACCGATCAGCGCTTGCCCTTGAGCTTGAGCTGCGACAGATCGCGCACCGCGCCGCGGTCGGCCGACGTGGCCAGCGCCGCATATGCCTGCAGCGCCTGTGACACCACGCGTTCGCGGCCCACCGGCTCCCAGCCGTCGGCGCGCGCGTCCATGGCGGCGCGGCGGCGGGCCAGTTCCTCGTCGGAAACGGCCAGGTGAATCTTGCGGTTGGGGATGTCGATCTCGATCGTGTCGCCTTCTTCGACCAGACCGATCGTGCCGCCTTCCGCCGCTTCCGGCGAGGCATGGCCGATCACCAGGCCCGACGAGCCGCCCGAGAAGCGGCCGTCGGTGAAGAGCGCGCAGGTCTTGCCCAGGCCCTTGGACTTCAGGTAGGACGTGGGATACAGCATTTCCTGCATGCCGGGGCCGCCCTTGGGGCCTTCGTAGCGGATCACCACCACGTCGCCCGCCACGACCTTGTCGCCCAGGATGCCTTCGACGGCGTCGTCCTGGCTTTCGAAGACGCGCGCGCGGCCCGTGAAGACCCACTGCGATTCGTCCACGCCGGCCGTCTTGACGATGCAACCCTTTTCAGCGAGGTTGCCGTACAGCACGGCGAGGCCGCCGTCCTTGGAATAGGCGCTTTCCTTGCTGCGGATGCAGCCCGTCTTGCGGTCGGTGTCCAGCGTCAGGAACGTGGCGTCCTGGCTGAACGCGACCGTGGTCGGGATGCCGCCGGGGGCTGCACGGTAGAACTTCTTGGCTTCTTCGCCCGCGTCGCCGGCCACGTCCCATTTCTGGATGGCGTTGCTCAGCGTGCCGCTGTGCACGTTGCCGCAGGACAGATCCAGCAGGTCGGCGCGCGCCAGTTCACCCAGGATGCCCAGGATGCCGCCAGCGCGGTGCACGTCTTCGATGTGGTACTTGTCGGTGGCGGGCGCTGCCTTGCACAGGCACGGCACCTTGCGCGAGATGCGGTCGATGTCGGCCATGGTGAAGTCCACGCCGGCTTCCTGTGCCGCGGCCAGCAAGTGCAGCACGGTGTTGGTCGACCCGCCCATCGCCACATCCAGCGCCATCGCGTTCTGGAACGCGCTCTTGGTGGCGATGCTGCGCGGCAGGACCGATTCGTCTTCTTCGACGTAGTAGCGGCGGCACAGGTCCACGACCAGGCGGCCAGCCTGTTCAAACAGGCCCTTGCGCCAGGCGTGCGTGGCGACGATGGTGCCGTTGCCGGGCAACGCCAGACCGATGGCTTCGGTCAGGCAGTTCATCGAATTGGCCGTGAACATGCCGGAACAGGAGCCGCACGTGGGGCAGGCGCTGCGTTCGACTTCGGCCACTTCAGCGTCCGACACGTTGGGGTCGGCGGCCTTGATCATGGCGTCGACGAGGTCGATCTTGGCGATGACCTTGCCGTCGGTCGGCGACTTGACCTTACCCGCTTCCATCGGACCGCCCGACACGAACACGACCGGGATGTTCAGGCGCATGGCGGCCATCAGCATCCCCGGGGTGATCTTGTCGCAGTTCGAGATGCAGACCATGGCGTCGGCGCAGTGCGCGTTGACCATGTATTCCACCGAGTCCGCGATCAGTTCGCGCGACGGCAGCGAATACAGCATGCCGCCGTGACCCATGGCGATGCCGTCGTCCACGGCGATGGTGTTGAATTCCTTGGCGACGCCGCCGGCGGCTTCGATTTCCTTGGCCACCAGCGCGCCCAGGTCGCGCAGATGCACGTGGCCCGGAACGAACTGCGTGAACGAGTTCACCACGGCGATGATCGGCTTGCCGAAGTCGCCATCCTTCATGCCGGTTGCGCGCCACAAGGCGCGGGCGCCGGCCATGTTGCGGCCGTGGGTCGAAGTGCGGGAGCGGTAGTGCGGCATGATCTGTCTCAGGCTGTAGCTGTTAGCGTGGGCGGCAAAACGCTAAATAATACGCTGCTTCCGCGCCCGGCCGCCCGTGCGCGCCCTGGAAACGGACGCGCGGCGGTCGGCCGGCCACCAGCCGGCCCGCCGGCGGCCATCAGGCGGACGCCACGCCGCGCGCCGCGAAAGCGCTGGGCGACTCCCCCAGCGCCTTGCGGAACATCGCTGCGAATGCGCTGGGGCTTTCGTACCCCAGGTCCAGCGCCACATCCAGCACCCGATCACCCCGCGCCAACCGCTCCATCGCCGCCAAAAGCCTTGCCTGCTGGCGCCAGCGGCCGAATGTCATGCCGGTATGACGCACGAAGAGCCGGTGCACCGTCTTGGGATCCACGCCCAATTCCCGCGCCCAGTCCGCTGCCCCGTCCTGCCGTTCCGGATGGCGCACGATGGCGCGGCAGATGCGCGCCAGCCGGGGTTCCGACGGCTGCGGCAGATGCAGCGGCAGCACGGGTTCCTGGCGCAACTCATCCAGCAGCAGCATCATCAGCCGCCCGTCCCGCGTGTCCGGCTCCCAATCCAGCGGCACCTCGGCGGCGGCCGCCATCAATTCGCGCAGCAGCGGCGACACGGACAGCACACAGCACTGCGCCGGCAGGTGTGCCGCCGCCCCCGGCTCGACGAAAACGGTGCGCATGCGCGGTTCGCCGCTCATGCGGATGCCGTGCGACACCCACGCCGGCACCCACACGCCGCGCGTCGGCGGCACGACCCAGATGCCCGCGTCCGTATCCACCACCATCACGCCCGACATCGCGTACACGAGCTGGCCGCGCCGATGACGGTGTCGCTTGACCCGGTGACCGTCGGGATAGTCGATGGCCAGCCCCGCCAGCGGACGGCGCGAGGATTCGTAGGGATAGAGATCGGGTTCGGCGATGGGTCGGGTCGGATGGCTCGTACGGGCCATCCGGGTCTTATGCAGCGTAGGGGCTGCAGCGACCGAAGGAGTCGTAGTGGTCGTAGGAGTCGTACGCGTCGTTCGGGCCGTAGAAACGGTAGAAGCCGTAGCGATCGAAGGCGCCATACGAGTCGAGCCGGACCTGCGTGAAGCCGTCATGACGCCCGCCCCCCCAACGCCAGCAGCGCGTCCTGCAAATGCCGCAGCCCGCGGCTGAGCGGCTTGTCGCGCCGCAGGACGATCGCCAGATCGCGCGACAGCCTTGGCGTGAGCGAACGCACTTCAAGCGCGTCACGCCGTCCGGCGCCCGATACCGCCAGCCGGGGCAACACCGCGCAGCCCAGCCCCGCCCCCACGATCTCCTTCATCGCCTCCGTGCTGCCCAGCTCCATGATCGGCTTGGCCGCCACGCCCGCCGCCTCGAACCAGTCATCCACCAGCCGCCGCGTGCGCGCGCCCGGCTCGAACAGCACCAGCGGCAGCCGCGCCAGCGACTGCGGCGTCACGACCTCCGGGATGGCGGCCGGATCGCGCGAAGGAAAGATCGCCACGAACTCGTCCTCCATCACCGGCGTCGCCTGGAACATGCGGCCCGGCGCCGGCAGCGTGATCAGCACGATATCCAACGTATTGGCCTCCAGCCCGCGCAGCATGTCCGCCGTATTGCCCGTGCTGGCCACGATGTCCAGCGCCGGAAACCGCTGACGCAGATCCGCCAGCACCGGCGGCAGCAGATAGGTGCACGCCGTCGCGCCCGTGCCAAGCCGGATCCGCCCCGACACCTGCGACGCATGCGACGCCATCGCCTGCTCGGCCTGCGCGATCGCGCCGTCGATCACGCGGATATGGGCCAGCAATTCCCGCCCCGCCGCCGTCGGCCCCGCGCGGCGTCCCACGCGCTCCACCAACTTCAGCGCGAATCGCCGCTCCAGTTGACGGATCTGCAGACTGACGGCGGGCTGCGTCACACCCCCACGTTCGGCGGCGGCGGAAAAACTGCCCAGTTCGATGACCTGCGCAAACGTGCGCAGGTGGTCCAGATTCAAGCCGCGCATGATCTCACCAAAGTTTTGCTTATGAAAATCATAATAGACCAAAGCTTTATTAATGCATTCGCTTGGCCCACACTGGCGTTTTCGATCGGCCCTGCGTACTCCCACCCTCGGACACCTCCCAACTCATGTGTCCGTTGGTGCGGCGCCTTGCACACCCGATTGCCTACTAAATCTCCGGCCATTTCCATGTCGCCCCATTCGCCCACCGTCCTCATCCGCGACAGCGCGGAAGCCGATCTGCCCGCCATCAAGACCATTTACGCGCATCACGTGCAGCACGGCACCGCGTCCTTTGAACTCGAGCCGCCCTCCATCGCCGAAATGCGCCAGCGCCGCGCCGGCGTCCTCGAAAAGGAAATGCCTTACCTCGTGGCCGAGATCAACGGCGAGGTCGTCGGCTACGCCTACGTCACCCCCTACCGCCCGCGCCCCGCCTACCGGCACACCGTCGAAGACTCTGTCTACGTCAAGGCCGGCCGCGCCGGCCTCGGCATCGGCGGCAAGCTGCTCGCCGCCCTGGTCGAGCGCTGCACCGCCGCCGGCTGGCGGCAGATGCTTGCCGTCGTCGGAGACAGCCGCAACGCCGCTTCGCTTGCCCTGCACGCCAGCCAGGGCTTTCACCCCGTCGGCACCCTGCGGTCCGTGGGCCACAAGCACGGCGAATGGCGCGACACCGTCCTCATGCAGCGCAGCCTCGGCGACGGCGACTCCACGCCCCCGCAACGCCCATGATCCGTGCCCGCGCCGTCATCTGTCTGGGCCTGACCCAGCTCATCGGCTGGGGCGTCACCTTCTACCTCATCGGCGCGCTCGGCCCGACCATGACCGCCGACCTCGGCTGGAGCACCGCCACCGTCTACGGCGGCTTCTCCGCTGCCATCGTCGTCATGGCCCTCGTCTCCCCCGCCGCTGGCGCCGCGGTAGACCGTTGGGGCGGCCACCTCGTCATGCCCGCAGGCGCCGCGCTATCCGCACTCGGCTGCGCCCTGCTCGCCATCACGCACTCGCACGCGCTCTACTTCGCCGCCTGGGCCGCGCTCGGCGTCGGCATGCGCCTGTGCCTCTACGACGCCGCCTTTGCCGCGCTGGCCCGCGCCGCCGGCCCCGCCGCGCGCCAGCCCATGTCCCAGATCACCCTCTTCGGCGGACTGGCATCCACCGTCATGTGGCCCGTCGGCCACTTCCTGGCCGAATGGCTTGGCTGGCGCGGCGCCGCTTGGTGCTACGCCGCCCTCGCCCTCGCCACCATCCCCCTCTACCTGGCCCTGCCCCGCCGCCGCTACACCGCGTCAACCGCCGACCCCGGCAGGGCCGCCACCGGCCTCACCCGCACCGCCGCCGAACGCCGCCTGGCCGGCACCCTCTACGCCGTCATGGCGATGCTGACCAACTTCCTGGCAGCCGGCAACGCCGCGCACCTTTTCTCGCTGCTGACCGGCCTGGGCCTGGCCACCGCCGCCGCGGTCACCGTCGCATCGCTCTGGGGCATCGGCCAATTCGCTGCTCGTTTAGGCGACGTCCTCGTCGGCGCCCGCCTTCATCCGCTGACGCTCAACCTGGCAGTGGCCCTGGCCCTCCCGCTGTGCTTCCTGCTCGCCCTCGTCCCCGGCGGCAATCTCTACGCCACCGCCGCCTACACGCTGCTCTACGGCGCGTGCAACGGCCTCATGACCATCACCCGCGGCACGCTGCCGCTGGCGCTTTTTGACTTCCGCAGCTACGGCGCATTGGTTGGCGCGTTGTTGATTCCCAGTTTTTTGCTGACGGCTGCGGCGCCGGTTGCGTATGCGTTCGTTATCGAGTGGCAGGGCGCGAAAGCAGCAATGATCGTGTCCGCCGCGCTGGCAGCGATCATCGCTGCGGCGGCGGTGATGTTGAGATGGAAGTTCATCGGCCGGGTGAAGGAAGCTGCGGTGACAGCGGCCATCACACCCAATGTTGCGCCGGTGGCGCGGGATGGTGTTTAGCAGTGGTGTCTCAGTCAATTTGGTTCATTAATAAGACTCCTCTGATTTACACGCAGTATTGGCAGCTTCTAAAAGCGGTAGTGCCATCTAGCACCAAGGACGACCCGTGCGGTCCGTCGCTACCCGGAAGCTCGCCATGCCAACTCAAACCGATCTGCACTCCGCTAGCGCCCTCGGCGAAGCGCCCTTTCAGTTCGTCAAATTCACGCTGCCTGGATGCCTGTCCGAGACGATCCCGCTTGGAGTGGAGCTGGCCAAGGCCGAGCCAGCCGTTCACTTCGGCAGAGCGATGGAGCGCGCCAGGTGATGCGGAGCGCCGTACAGGAATTTGCCCGTAACGAACGCGCATCCAACGACCATCTTTACCTTTTGCTGGACCCGCTGTCGCCGTGTCCGCCAACAGATCCTCTAAGTATTCAATCGTTGACCCAAGCGTTGGGCGCACAGGCGATCACGCCCGTAATGCGGCCGGACCTCGCCCATACGCCAGACGCGTGTCCCGCGCTCGTACAGTTGGCGGCACCTGGCGACACAGCGAACATGTCGCTGCTCGCATCCGCTGAACGTCATGCAATTGACGACGCAAGTTATAGGAAGCGCTATGTCTGCGGATGGCTGACCAGTGATCGGCCCATCAATACCGTTGCCGATCACTTAGCTGCGCGCTGCCTGGATGTCATCAAGCCTGTAGCTGGCAAACGGATGACACCCTGGTTCGAGCCATTGCGACTCGAACTGCTCGCGGCATTGATGGAACGTGCCTTTCCTGCACTGCTATGGCCGGTAAAGCGTTGGCTATGCCCGACCAGTTGGGGTACCTACACCTTGCTTCGCGGTGCCTCAACCGAACCTGGCATGGATGCACCCGAGCTAGCTCGACGGGCTCAACAACTAGCACCGCTCGTTGGCGACTTCCTGGATGTGTGGCGCCTGGCGTTAACGCTTCCGATGACGTATGCCCCCATGCGCTGGCGTGGCGCCACGATTCTGCCGCCGCAAGCCGCCGTGCATGCATTCCGGATGATCCGCGACGCCCATCACCTTGGACTGCGCCTGAGCGCAGACATCTTCGACCTGTGCACACATCGCGTATTCATTCATCCCGGCCTGCCACTGAATCCAATAGTTCAAGCCGATATCGCGGCCGCAGCCGCAGGCCGGTCCACGTTGCAAGCGCGTTTTGAAACCTACGACGACGATGCGTGGAAGCGCATCGTTGCATCGTTATCTCCAGCGGCGAACTATTCATGAGCACCAGCAAGACTCTGACTCAGGCGCGCCGTCAGGCGGCGCCCAATCCCCCCGGAAATTGCAGCGCCTGTGAACGCTCGGGCATACCGATCCTCCCGCTTCGGCTTGCAGTCATGCCTCTTACCGACGGGCTCAAACATCATGGCGAACTGCACCACAGGTCAATCCAGACTGCGTTGCGCATCCTGCGGCAGGGTTATGTCTATGTTCTGCTGGACCGAGAAATCTGGCATGCCTATCAGGTCACCCCGGAGGGCTACCTGCGCCAGTTCAATCCATTCTCCATGCCGCGAGCGAAGCCGGAGCCGCTAGCCACCTTATGCGTGGAGGCGGGACACGATCTGCGCGCGGCATTCATCAATATCGACACCGCAACGCATAAGCAAGCCTGGATCGCGTTTTCCCAGGATCCTTGGCCGAAGGCGACGCTCGATGCTTATCGCACCGGCAAACACGCTGATGGAAAGGCACTGCCGGCTGATTATCATGAGCGGTTCAGGGTGGTCAATCTCTTGACGCTCAAGCTAGATCCGACTGGTGGCAACCAGGCGCTTGCCCTCGAGCACGGTGATGACCTCCACCAGCATGTCGCCGAGTATGCGATCGGCACCCGCGATTTCGGTAGCGTTCATGATTGGCACCCCCGTCATGCGCGCTTGGAAGCCATGCAGGCGCAACTGCGCATGCTCGAGAAGCAGCATGGGCTTCCAAAGGGAGTAGCCGGCCTCATCCTGCCCGACCCGGTTGGCATGGCGGCAGAACTCAACAGCCTGCGGCTCTCCGTCAACACGATGCGTCAGCGTTGGCGTGAAGAGCCTACAAGGCGGTATGCCTACCTCACCTCTCAGTGCCTGCTCGGCATCAAGGCTTACATCGCCCAGCAGGTCGAGGCTGCACACCCGCCCCCGCCGCCAGCCAGCGATTACTGGACCTCCAGCGAATCCGGCGTCCCGCCCGTATTCCATGACCCCGCGCAGCAACATGCAGGCATGGTCGATCGCAAGACCAAGCGTCGCATGGCCCGGCTGGAAGAGCGTTACTGGGAAACCGGCCCAGCGGGACGGAAAACCTTTCAGGATGCGTACGACAAGGAAGACGAGAATTTTCAGAAGCAGATCGACGAATATGCGTCCGACTGGGCCGACCTGGTGACGGGCGCTAACTGGCGCCGGATCATGGCCCTGGACTATGCGGACTCCGATTCTCGTTCGCAGCAATGCCGCCTGAACACCGCCGCGGCTTGTCTCGCGGGCGGCATTACGGATGCCCCGCCCCAGCAAACCAAAGCGGCGGACGAGAGAGAAGCTGGCGAGAAGCCCACTCCAGAAGTGTTGGGTCCCAGCAGTCAGGCTTGGCAAGACCTTCTGTCCGACGGTGGTAGCCCGGCCTATACCGCACTCAACGGGCAACACAGCGACTTGCAGCAAGCCTTCGAACCGCAGTTCACGGACGCAATGCCCTCCGAGGCAGGCAAAAAGTACTTTGACGCGATAAAAATGGTCGCCACCAGCAAGGAGGGTGGCGATTGGCGCAGCGCGCTTGTTGTTGAAGCCGCAGACCAGCTGTTGGCGGCCATCCACGATGCGAGCAACCGCCTCGAAAACACCCTGAGCATCGGCGCCAAGGCGGCGTTGGACAACCTCCAGTCCGGCGCCGCCTGGCTGTACGGTAAAGCCAAGTTCACCCAGATCACCATCCAGCTCACGGTGGGGGAGTGCTTCGAACTGCTGTCGAGCGAGATCCGCGAGCATGCCAACTCGGCCCAGAAGGCAACTGGCAAGCGCGCACGCGCCATGCTGCTGGGTAGTTTGATCACCATCCCCAATGCCAATGTCCGCAATGTGCTCATCAACGTCACGCTATGGGCGCATGGGGCTGCCGAAGAGGTCAGGCAACGCATCCTGGATTTCAGCCAAGAAGCCAAGGAGGGTGCGCAGGACATCAAGCAGGCGGCCGGCGCACTTGGACAGGATATCAAGCGGGAAGCCCAACATGCCTTACGTCAAGTTAATGCCGGCCTGAAAAATCTGGAACCCGCAGCGGCCGCGGTGCTAAATGGAATGCAGGTTGGCGCAGCGGGAGCTCGACGTGTCGCCGGCAGCACCTTTGCGAGCTTAAAGGGCCTGGCCGTCGGTAGCGTGGACGGCGGCTTATCTTTTATCGGGCTGTACTTTCTACGGGACAGTTTGAAAAGCGCGATTGCCGACCTGGATGCGAAGGTGGGAGCGCAGCATCCGGAGGCCGTCGCAGCGTTTTACAGCGTTTCGCTCGGATTCCTAGGAGCGAGTGTTGAGGCGGCGGGCTTGGCGATCAAGATACCGGCGGACGCTGCCAAGGATTTCGTGCTGCGTTGGGGCGCGGAGAAAACTCCTGTGCTCACTCGCGTCGTGGGGCTGGGTTCGAAAATGGTTATGGTTGGTGGAGCGATTTCGGCTTTGGCTGGGATTGCGGATGCCGGCGCCAGTTTTCGTGCCGCCGGACGCGTGTCAAAAGCTGGTGATGCATTCGTCGCAAAAGCCTACATTTTCTCAGGTCTTCTGTCGATTTTCGGGGCAGGCCTGACTGTGTGGGGCGTCGCCGGATCTCTCGCACTGTTCGGAG
Source organism: Achromobacter sp. ACM05 (assembly GCF_019218915.1). Lineage (NCBI taxonomy): Bacteria > Pseudomonadati > Pseudomonadota > Betaproteobacteria > Burkholderiales > Alcaligenaceae > Achromobacter > Achromobacter sp. ACM05. The sequence continues at coordinate 1,290,055 of NZ_JAHUWQ010000001.1, read as the reverse complement.
CGTTGGGTGCGGGTATAGCAGTCGGACTTGTTGCTTTCGCAATACTGAAAGTAGCGAAAAGCCTCGAATCCGACGCGTTAGAAAAGTGGGCTCGGCATTGCTATTTCGGCCGAACTGATCGCGAAAATCGCTGGCAATCTCCGGAAGACATGGAAGTCGCCATCGCCGCACTTAATGCCGCGGTGCTCGGCATGGACGTCGACCTTCGCTTCTCAAATGGAGACCGAGCGATATCGGAAGATGAGCTCTACAGCGAAGACATCGAAGTGCTCAAGAACCGCGGCGCATTTAAGAAAACACAGGCGCTTGTGTACAGCGCAACCTTACCCGGCTTCGATGCCGAACGATCGCGCTACCGCTTCGCCCTCACCATCGAGCGTTTTGACCTCGCACGAGACGGCAAACGTAGCCCTATTCTGTCTTCCCACGTCATGGCATCTGGGCAAGTCAACGATACTGCCCGTGCCATCCAAACTTCGACCTTAGACGATTCGGATTACACGTTGGTCGGTGAGACGAAGCCGACATCGGAACGGCCAATCCTCAGCGGCCAGTATTGGTTGGATCCCATCAACAAAATTAAAACGGCCACATTTTTTGTGGCGTTCTGGCCCGATAAGGACGACAGTACCGGCTTCGCTGCCATCGAGATCACGGAGGAACTCTGATGGCGAGACCACAGCTAAATCCCCCCTGCGCCGGATGGCAATGTGACCTCCCCGGTCCCAATGACCCTCTTATTGAGCCCCCCATGCTGCTCTGGCGAGCTCCGACGCACATGGACGAAATATACGTCGAATTTGCTCGGAGTACCTCCGTTCTGCGGGGTACGCTTCTTATCTTTTCGCTGCTGATTGCATGGACATGCCTCGAACAGACAGTTCTGATCACTAGGCATCTCAGCGCTATCACGACGACGGGGGTTGGAGCATTTGAAATTGGAATGTTCTTGCTGTTTGCAATTGCGATTGGCCTATGCGTTTGGGCAGCATGTGTTTTCTATCGCGCCGACGTCTCACCTCCCCGCGATCTTCCACTTCGCTTTAATCGTCTTCGCCGTAAGGTTTACGTTTATGGCTTCCATTCAGTCTGGTGGAATCCCTTCGAGCGCGCATACGTGACCACCGCGAGTTATGACTGGGATGATCTACGTGCGGAGAAATGGAAAGTCCGTGGCGCGACGCCAGGCGGAGGGCTCATCATCAAGGAAGGCGTCTCCATCGCGGTTGTTGAACCGGGTACCAATAACGTCATGACGCGCCTTTACCTAAATACCGACGCTGCGAATACCTCCAACTTCTGGGCCTACGTGTGCGCCTACATGCAAAACGGCATTGCAGGTCTCGACCCCGATCACGCCGAACCGCGTGACGTCAACGAAGTCGCCCCGTACAACATCGCTCTGCGTCTAGCCCCAAGAGTTCGATGGCCCGCCGAAATGGACCGTGAATCCCGAACGGCACCGTGAAAGTCCTTCGGGGCGAGGGTGTAATTCACTTCCCCGAAAATGGGCCGTTCGCCATCCCACTGCTGCTTAACAGCTCCGATGCTCTCGGTTCATGAACTCCAGCACGGCCGCCAAAGAAATTACGAAGGAACTCTGATGGCAAAACCGCAACTTAATCCCCCCTGCAGGGGCTGGCAATGCGATCTGCCAGGTCCCAATGATCCTCCAGAGGAGGCGCCCATGCTGCTCTGGCAGGCGCCCACGCACATCGATGAAACGTATGTCGAGTTTGCTCGTAACACGTCGAGCATTCGCGGTCTGATCATTTACTTCTCACTACTTATGGCATGGGTAGGTCTCAAGTATGTAGTTTTTTCCGCACCGCATTTTTATGCGAGCTCGATGGCTTCCAGCTCCACCGGTGAGATTGTTGGAATCGTCTTTCTGGACACAATGACACTTTCCGTTTGCGCTTACGCAGCATGCATTTTCTATCGCGCGGACGTAGCCCCTCCCCGCGATCTTCCACTTCGCTTCAATCGTCTACGTCGCAAGGTATACGTCTATGACTTCCATTCAGTCTGGTGGAATCCCTTCGAGCGCGCATACGTGACCACCGCTAGCTATGATTGGGACGATCTGCGTGCGGAGAAATGGAAAGTCCGTGGCGCGACGCCAGGCGGAGGTCTCATCATCAAGGAGGGCGTCTCCATCGCAGTTGTGGAACCGGGTACCAACAAAGTCGTGACACGCTTCCACTTAAATACTGACGCTGCTAACACCTCAAATTTCTGGGCCTACGTGTGCGCCTACATGCAGAACGGCATCGAAGGCCTCGACCCCGATCGCGCCGAACCGCGGGATGCCAACGACGTCGCCCCGTACAACCTCGCTTTGCGTCTAGCCCCAAGAGTTCAATGGCCTGCGGATATGGATCTGGAATCCCGAACCGCACCATGAAGGCGGGCGAGGCCGGAGATTCGATCCGTTTCCCCGAAGCGGCCGTTCGCCAGCCGACTGCTGCGGTTCCTGCGTCTGTTCCAAGCACCAGAAAATAACCGGCCGCTCAACCCTCAGCCGCAGAAGCCACCACCCACTTCTCCCACCCGATCTTCCTCAGCTTGCAAGCCGGGCACTCCCCGCACCCATAGCCCCAATCATGCCGAGCCCCCCGCTCCCCGAGATAACACGTATGGCTTTCCTCGACGATCGTCTCCACCAACGCATCACCCCCCAGCGCATAAGCCAACGCCCAGGTCTCCGACTTATCGATCCACATCAACGGCGTCTCGATCGTCACCCGTGACCCAAGCCCAAGCCCCAGCGCCACCTGCTGCGCCTTGATCGTGTCATCCCGGCAATCCGGATACCCGGAAAAATCCGTCTCGCACATCCCACCCACCAGCACGTCCAACTGCCGCCGATACCCCAGCGCCGCCGCCAGCGTCAGGAACAGCAGATTGCGTCCCGGCACAAACGTATTCGGCAAGCCATTCGCCTGCATCTCGATCGCCCGGTCGCTGGTCATCGCCGTATCGCCCACCTGCCCGAGCACCTGCAGGTCCAGCAGATGGTCCTCGCCCAACCGCGCCGCCCAGTCCGGAAAATTGGCGCGGATCTCGCGCAGCACATTCAGCCGCGCCGACAGTTCGATGTGATGGCGCTGTCCGTAATCGAACGCCACCGTCTCCACGTGCGCATAGCGTTCCAGCGCCCAGGCGAGACAAGTGGTGGAATCCTGCCCGCCCGAAAACAGCACGAGCGCGCGACGTTGATGATTTTGCATAAAGGGGGCTTCTGGAATAACGAAGGGATACCCTGCACTTTAACCGAGCAAACCGCCTCCCCCGTAAGGAACGCTGCGTAAAATCGACCGATCATTTTCAAGGTTTGCCCGCAACGCCCGCTTCGATTTAATCCCCTTCCAACCGCCGTCAGACGGATCCCCGCACGATGAATGCCAAGCGCACGCAGTCCGATTCCGCAGAACCCTTGCGTCACGATATCCGGCTGTTGGGCCGGTTGTTAGGAGAGGTCATAGAAGAATGCGAAGGCAAGCGCGTCTTCGACACCATCGAGACCCTGCGCCGCACCGCCGTCAAATTCCGCCGCGAAGGCGACGACGCCGACAGCAAACTGCTCGAACAGCGCGTCAAGCGCCTGCAAGGCAGCGACCCCAACTCCGTCGCCCGCGCCTTCAGCTACTTTCTGCATCTGGCCAACATCGCCGAAGACCGCGACCAGAACCGCCGCCAGCGCGCCCGCGCGCTCACCGACGGCACGCCCGCCCGCGGCAGCCTGCGCGAAGCCATTCAGATCCTTGCCGGACAAGGCGTCAGCGTTGCGCGCATCCGCCGCCTGCTGGCCGAAGCGTGCGTCATGCCCGTCCTCACCGCGCACCCCACCGAAGTCCAGCGCAAAAGCACCCTCGACGTCCACCGCGAAATCTCCACCGCTCTCGCGCAACGCGAAGCCCAGCTCACTCCCGACGAGCTCGCCGAACTCGACACTGCCCTGCTCGGCCGCGTCGCCACCCTGTGGCAGACCCGCATGTTGCGCTACACGCGCCTGACCGTCGCCGACGAAATCGAGAACGCGCTCTCCTACTATCGCAGCACCTTCCTGCAGGTCATCCCGCGCCTCTACGGCGACCTCTCCAAGCTGCTCAACCGCGAATCCGCCAAGCCCTTCGCCGCCCCGCCGCCGCCGCTCGAACCCTTCCTGCGCATGGGCAGCTGGATCGGCGGCGACCGCGACGGCAACCCGAACGTCGACGCCACCACGCTGGAACGCGCCCTGCTGCGCCAGGCCACCGTCCTCTTCGAGCACTACCTCCAGGAAGTCCACGCCCTCGGCGCCGAACTCTCCATCACCACCCTGCTCATCGCCGTCGACCCCGAACTGCTCGCGCTCGCCGAGCGTAGCGGCGACGACTCCCCGCACCGCCGCGACGAACCCTACCGGCGCGCCCTCGTCGGCATCTACGCCCGCCTGGCCGCCACCGCGCTGCGGCTCACCGGCCAGAACCTCGCCCGCCGTAGCACCGTCGCCGCCCCCGCCTACGACGCGCCCCAAGAGCTTGCCGCCGACCTCGCCATCATCGCCGCGTCACTGGGCGCCCATCACGGCGCCCCGCTGGCCAAGCTGCGCCTGTCCGGCCTGCAGCAGGCCCTCGAGGTCTTCGGCTTTCACCTCGCCACCGTCGACCTGCGCCAAAGCTCCGACGTCCACGAAGCCGCGCTCGCCGAACTCTTCTCGCGCGCCGGCGTCACCCACAACGGCAAACCCCTCGACTACCTCGCGCTGTCCGAAGAAGAACGCGTCGACCTCCTGCGCACTGAACTCGCGCAGGCACGCCCCCTGGCCTCCCCCTGGATCGCCTACTCCGAAGACACCACCCGTGAACTCGCCGTCCTGCGCGCCGCCGCCGCCGGCCGCGCCCGCTACGGCAAACAGGCCGTGCGCCAGACCATCGTCTCGCACACCGAAACCCTCAGCGACCTGCTCGAAGTCATGGTCCTGCAGAAAGAGGCCGGCCTCATCGCCCCCGCCGGGCAAGACATCCCCCCCGAAGACGGCCTCATGGTCGTCCCCCTCTTCGAAACCATCCCCGACTTGCAGCGCGGCGCCGACATCATGGCCGCCTGGCTCGACCTGCCCGAAATCCGCCAGCGCGTAAAGCTTGCGCAAAACGGCGCCCAGGAAGTCATGCTCGGTTACTCCGACAGCAACAAGGACGGCGGCTTCCTCACGTCCAACTGGTCGCTCTACCAGGCCGAACGCGCACTCGTCGACGTCTTCTCCACCCGCAACGTCCGCCTGCGCCTCTTTCACGGCCGCGGCGGCTCAGTCGGACGCGGCGGCGGCTCCAGCTTCGACGCCATCCTGGCCCAGCCCCCCGGCACCGTCGCCGGCCAGATCCGGCTGACCGAACAGGGCGAAGTCATCCAGAGCAAATACAAGGACGCCGAAGTCGGCCGCTGGCACCTTGAACTCCTCATCGCCGCCACCCTCGAATCCAGCCTGGCCCCCCGCGCCGAAGCTACCAGCGCCGAAGACGCCCACATGGCCCACCACGGCCCCGCCATGTCCTTCATGTCCGACACCGCGCAAAGCACTTACCGCGGCCTCGTCTACGACACCCCCGGCTTCGCCGAATACTTCTTCGCCGCCACCCCCATCAGCGAAATCGCCGGCCTGAACATCGGCTCCCGCCCCGCCTCCCGCAAGAAAGGCCAGCGCATCGAAGACCTGCGCGCCATCCCGTGGGGCTTCTCCTGGGCCCAATGCCGCCTCATGCTCACCGGCTGGTACGGCATGGGCTCCGCCATCGAGGCCTATCTCGAAACCGGCGCCCCCGACGCCCCCCGCTCGCGCCGCGGCCGCCTTGCACAACTGCGCGAAATGGCCCGCGACTGGCCCGCCTTCCGCACCCTGCTCTCCAACATGGAAATGGTCCTGGCCAAATCCGACCTCGCCATCGCCGCCCGCTACGCCCAACTCGTCCCCCAACGCGCCCTGCGCGAACGCATCTTCGGCGCCATCAGCGCCGAACACGGCCGCACGCTCGCCATGCTCAAACTGCTGACGCAACGCGAACTGCTCGCCGACAACCCCACGCTGCAGATCGCCTTGCGCGAACGCTTCGCTTATATCGACCCGCTGAATTACCTGCAGGTTGACCTCATCCGGCGACATCGCGCGGTGCAGAAGAATCCCAACGCAGAGGTCGACAAGCGCGTGCAACGCGCGATCCACCTGACGATCAACGGGATCGCGGCGGGGCTGCGGAATTCGGGATAGGCGGCAAGCCCAGGAGCGAAAAAATGTTCTCGCACATCTTCGTCGGCATCACCGACTTCGACCGCGCCCTGAGCTTTTACGACGCCCTGTTCGAGATTCTGGGCGTCGAATCTCGCTTCTGCGAACGAGACCGGCCATGGGCGGGTTGGCAAAGCGCCGGCCAGCAACGCCCCTACTTTGCCATCAGCAGGCCGCACAACGGCCAGCCCCATGAACCGGGCAACGGTCAGATGGTCGCCTTCATGGCCAACACCAGAGAGGCGGTACGCCAGGCGCATGCACGCGCGCTGAAGAACGGCGGCACCTGCGAGGGCCCGCCAGGCCTGCGGCCCGAGTATCACGCGCATTACTACGGTGCTTACTTCCGCGACCCCGACGGCAACAAACTATGCGTGGTCTGCCATCGCGCGGACGACGACGAAAGCCTGCCGCAGGCTGAGCCCGCCCCCCACCACCCATAGAAAGACTCAAGCCGCGATTCGCAGCCACATGCGCTGAATCCCCCCCCCCGCAAGCGCGAAGCGTCATCACACCGACGCAAGACACCGCGTAAGTCACCGGAGGCCGCCCGCGCGGCCAAACGGTGACGGGCACCGCAAGACGCTTCAAATACACGTCGGCCGAGATAAGAATCTCAAGAACCCCGCTCGACCCAGCGACCGCCAAGTTCATTCCACCGAGCCCGGCGCGTCGTCGGCCTGGGGTGCGCGGGGCGTGTAGATGCGCCCGAGGGAATCGGAAGGCAGTCGCCGGAGGCGACAACGACGATGACGACGGGGGGGCCCGCCTAGGGCAGTCCGGAGCGAAGGCTCCGGACCGCAATCGTAGCCCCGCGCACCCCAGGCCGACGACGTGCCGGGCGTCAAAAGAATGCAAACCCACGCCAGCCATCGATCCGCCCCGCGCCGGCCCAACAGCCGCGACCACCGTCCACCCACCGAACACCGCGAATCCCCCATTTGTCCACCCCCAGCAACTTTTAGTACTATCCCCCACAGAAATTCTATACACGCACAAATGTTCGTATATAGAACATAAAGATTTTTCTGGCCAAGCCGCGCACAGAAAGGCACCCCGGACGAGACAGCATCACCCCTGGTCCCCGGGTGTCCGCCTGCAAGCAGCAGCCGCAAGCCAAGCGAGCCATCATGGACACTCCCCTCAAGAATCTCGCCGTCATCGGCGCAGGCGCCATGGGCAGCGGCATTGCCGCGCTGTTCGCCTCGAAGGGACTCGACGTCGTTTTGATTGACCCCGTCGAAGGCGCCCTCGAGCGCGCGTTGAAGACCATCGAACGCCAGCTAAACGTCTACGCCCCCGGCCAAGTCCAGCAAGCCATCCAGCGCATCCGCCTCGAACCAGGCCTCGAAGCCGCCGCCGCCAGCGACCTCGTCATCGAAGCCGTCCCCGAAAACCTCGATCTCAAGCGCGGCATCTTCGCCAAACTCGACACCCTGTGCCCCGCGCACACCCTCTTCGCCACCAACACCTCCGGGTTGTCGATTAACGCCATCGCCAGCGCCGTCCAGCGCCGCGACCGCTTTGTCGGCACCCACTTCTTCACCCCCGCCGACGTCATCCCCCTGGTTGAAGTCGTCCGTAACGACGACACCTCCGAAGACACCGTCGCCAAAGTCATGGCCACCCTGCGCTTCGGCGGCAAGCGCCCCGTTCTCGTGCGCCAGGACATCCCCGGCTTCATCGCCAACCGCATCCAGCACGCCCTCGCCCGCGAAGCCATCTCCCTGCTGGAGAAAGGCGTCGCCAGCGCAGAGGACATTGACGAAGTCGTCAAATGGAGCCTGGGCATCCGCCTCGCCCTGTCCGGCCCCCTCGAACAGCGCGACATGAACGGCATTGACGTTCACTACGCCATCGCCAGCTACCTCTACAAAGATCTCGAAAACCGCACCGAACCCTCCGACCTGCTCAAAAGCAAAGTCGACAGCGGCCACATCGGCGCCAAAAGCGGCCAAGGCTTCTACACCTGGAGCCCCGAACGCCGCGAGCGCGTCCTGCGCGAGAAAAGCGCCGCCCTCGGCGAACTGGCCACCTGGTTGAACGGCAAAGCCAGCGGCTCCTGAGTCCGTTCTCAAGCATCCACAAAAAGGCGCGGCGGCCATGACCGACCGCGCCATCGGGCCACGAGCCCACCCACACAAAGAAAAGCAATCGTCCGGCACGCCCGCATCGTCACCCGATGACCCGCGCCGCCGGACATCAGAGAACCGCCTTACGGAGTTGTTGGAGGCACCATGAATAAATTGGCTTCATTCTTTACCGAGCTGATGCGCAAGTATCTGCCCGATCCCTTTGTCTTTGCGATCGCGCTCACCTTGCTCACCGTGCTGCTGGCCATGGGCATCGAAGGCCAGGGCATCGGCGACATCACCCGCGCCTGGGGCAAAGGCTTCTGGAGCCTCCTGGCCTTCACCACCCAGATGGCCGTCATCCTGGCAATGGGCTACGTGCTGGCCACCGCACCGCTCACCGACCGCCTGCTCAATCGCATCGTCAGCCACGTCCACAAGCCGCACACCGCCATCATCGTCGCCACCCTCGTCGGCGGCGTCGGCAGCTACCTGAACTGGGGCTTTGGTCTTGTCATCGGCGGCATCGTCGCCAAAAAGCTGGCATTGAAGGTCAAGGGTGTTCACTACCCCCTGATCATCGCCGCCGCCTACAGCGGCTTCACCATGTACGGTCTGGGCCTGTCCGCCAGCATCCCCGTCCTGGTCGCCACGCCCGGTCACCCCACCGCCGCGCAGATGGGCACCATCCCCCTGTCGGAAACCATCTTCTCCGTGCCCATGCTGCTCACCAGCCTGGTCATCATCATCACCCTGCCGCTGCTCAACGCCTGGCTGCACCCCAAGAAGGGCGAGGCCATCGTCGAAGTCGACCCCAACATCGACCGCGACGCCAACGCGTCCAACGCCGCCGAAGACATGCTCGAAAAGGGCACCATCGCCTCCAAGCTCAACAACAGCCGCCTGCTCAGCATGCTGATCGGCGCGCTCGGCGTGGCCTACGTCGTCTTTCACTTCATGGACGGCGGCTCGCTCGACCTGAACCTCATCAACTTCATCATCCTGTTCCTGGGCATCATCCTGCTCGGCACGCCCGCCGCCTACGTCGCCAAGCTGACCGAAGGCATCAAGACCATCTCCGGGATCATCCTGCAGTACCCGTTCTACGCCGGCATCATGGCCATCATGGCCGCCTCCGGTCTGGTCACCACGATCTCCGCGGTCTTCGTCGACGTCGCCACGCCCGAAACGCTGCCGTTCTGGGGGCTGATCAGCTCGTTCGTCATCAACTTCTTCGCGCCGTCCGCCGGCGGTCACTGGGTCATCCAGGGTCCGTTCATGATCGACGCCGCCAAGGAAATCGGCAGCGCGCTCAACCAGACCACCATGGCCGTCATGCTGGGCAACGCCTGGAACGATCTGGTGCAGCCCTTCTGGATCCTGCCGGCGCTGGCCCTGTCCAAGCTCAAGCTGCGCGACGTGATGGGCTATACCGTCATCATGATGCTGTGGGTCGGTGTGATCCACATCACCGCAGTTTTGGCATGGGGTTATCTCACCCATTGAGTTCTTGAACACTGAACGGAAACCGATATGACCAAACCCACCGCATATCTCGTCACCGGCGGCAGCGCCGGGATCGGCGCCGCCATCATCCGCATGCTGCTCGATGCCGGCCACAAGGTCGTCAACATCGACTACAAGCTGCCCGAGAATCCGCCGGCGGGTCTGGTCTCGTATCAGGCCGATCTGACCGATGAAGCGCGCACGCAGGAAGTCGCGCGCGAAGTCACCAGCGCGTTCAACATCGTCGGTCTCGTCAACAACGCCGGCGCCACGCGGCCCGGCACGGCCGACACCGCCACGCTGGCCGACCTGGACTACGTCGTCAATCTGCATCTGCGCACCGCGCTCATCCTGGTGCAGGCCGCGCTGCCCGCCATGCGCGAAGCCGGCTTTGGCCGCATCGTCAACATGTCGTCGCGCGCCGCGCTGGGCAAGCCGGATCGCGTGGTCTATTCGGCCACCAAGGCCGGGCTTGTGGGCCTGACCCGCACGCTGGCCATGGAACTGGGCGGCGACGGCATCACCGTCAACGCCATCGGCCCGGGCCCCATCGCCACCGACCTCTTCACCAAGAGCAATCCGGCCGGCGCCCCGCAGACTGAGCGCATCATCAACAGCATCGTCGTCAAGCGCCTGGGCACGCCCGAAGACGTCGCGCGCGCCGCGATGTTCTTTCTGTCGCCCGACAACGGGTTTGTCACCGGCCAGATGCTGTATGTCTGCGGCGGCACGACGCTCGGCGTCGCGCCCATCTGATCGCGGCCGCCATGTCCGTCCGGACCCATCCCTCTGCCGCCCGCAGGCTTGGCCTAGCGGCGCAGCAGCGCGTGGTTGATCTGGTCGGCGGCGCGGCGCAGCGGCGGCAAAAAGGCTTCCAGCATCGCCTCGCGCGAAAACCGGTTGGCGTGACCGCTGACGTTCATTGCGGCGATCACGCGGCCGCTGCGGTCGATGATGGGCACCGCCACGGATTGCAGGCCGGGTTCCAGCTCCTGCGCCACGCAGGCATAGCCGTCGGCACGCACGCCGGCCAGCACGCGCTTCAGTTCGGCGATGTCGGTGACGGTTTCCGCCGTGTAGGTCTGGATGTGGCTCATCGCCAGCACCCGGTCCAGCTCGGCTTCCGGCAGGCCCGCCAGCAACACGCGGCCCATCGACGTTACCCATGCCGGCAAGCGGCTGCCCACGGCCAGATTGATCGTCATCACCTTATGCGTCGACAGGCGCAGGATGTACACGATGTCGGCGCCTTCCAGCACCGACACGGAGCAGGACTCGCGCGTCAGCTCGGCCACTTCTTCCATGTAGGGCAGCGCCAGGTTCCACAGCGGCGTGCCCGACAGATACGCGTAGCCCAGTTCCAGGATGCGCGGGGTCAGCGAGAACTTGCGGTCGTCGGCCGTGACGTAGCCCAGGTGTTCCAGCGTCAGCAGGATGCGGCGCGCGCCGGCGCGGGTCAGCCCCGTCACCGCGGCCACCTCGGACAACGTCATCTGCGAACGGTCGGGGCCGAAGGCCCGGATCACCGACAGGCCGCGCGCGAAGGACTGCACGTAACTGTCGCTGGGTTGCTGGGGATCTTGCTCGGCCATCCGTCTGGTTCCACGAGTAAAAGGCCCGCCGCGGCGAGCCTGCGTTGCCCCTTGCGGGCGACTCCGAACGATGGAGAGTGCGGCGTGCGGGCTTGCCTTGACGCCCTCGCATTCCCCATGAAACGATGTTCTTCAGAAGAACGAAAGTTCGAAAGAAGAACAAATTATGACACGCCACCTATGAGCGAACATCATGATCTCTAAGACTGTTGCAAGCGCTGCCGCCGCCCTGGCGGACGTCCCCGATGGCGCCACCGTCATGATCGGCGGCTTCGGCACCGCCGGGCAGCCCATGGAACTGATCGACGCCCTGCTTGAACAGGGCGCCAAGGACCTGGTCATCATCAACAACAACGCCGGCAACGGCACCACGGGGCTCGCCGCCCTCTTGGGCGCCAACCGCGTGCGCAAGATCATCTGCTCGTTCCCGCGCCAGGCGGACTCGCAGATCTTCGACGGCCTGTACCGCAGCGGCAAGCTGGAACTGGAACTGGTGCCCCAAGGCAATCTGGCCGAGCGCATCCGCGCCGCCGGCGCCGGCATCGGCGCGTTCTTCACGCCCACCGGCTACGGCACCCCGCTGGCCGACGGCAAGGAAACCCGCGAGATCAACGGCCGCCAGTACGTGCTGGAGTATCCGCTGCACGCCGACTACGCGCTGATCAAGGCCGAGCGCGGCGACCGCTGGGGCAACCTGGTCTACCGCAAGACCGCCCGCAACTTCGGCCCCATCATGGCCAGCGCCGCGCGCGTGGCCGTGGCGCAGGTCCGCGAGATCGTCGAACTGGGCGAGCTCGACCCCGAAACCGTCGTCACCCCCGGCATCTTCGTCAAGCGCGTCGTGCAGATCGCAGGCCAGCAGGCCGCCAAGGAGCAGCAATGAGCACCAAACTGACCCGCGACCAGATCGCCGCCCGCGTCGCGCAGGACATTCCTGAAGGCGCCTACGTCAACCTGGGCATCGGCCTGCCCACGCTCGTCGCCAACCATTTGCCGGCCGGCCGCGAAGTCATCCTGCATACCGAAAACGGCATGCTGGGCATGGGCCCCGCGCCCGCCAAGGGCGAGGAAGACTACGACCTCATCAACGCCGGCAAGCAGCCCGTCACCGAACTGCCCGGCTGCTCGTTCTTCCATCACGCCGATTCGTTCGCGATGATGCGAGGCGGCCATCTGGACATTTGCGTGCTGGGCGCCTTCCAGGTCTCGCAGCATGGCGACCTGGCCAACTGGCACACCGGCGCGCCGGACGCCATCCCCGCCGTCGGCGGCGCGATGGACCTGGCCATCGGCGCCAAGGACGTCTTCGTGATGATGGAACTGCAGACCCGCGAAGGCCAGAGCAAGCTGGTCGAGGCCTGCACATACCCGCTGACCGGCGTGCGCTGCGTGTCGCGCGTGTACACGGATGTGGCCGTGTTCGACATCAACAAGGATGGGGTGACGGTCACCGATATCTTTGGCGACATGACCGCCGATGAGCTGCTGCGCCTGACCGGCCTGCCGCTGAAGTTTGCGAACTGAATTCCCTTAGTTTCCGCCTTAATTGCCGCTACACCGCCCCGCGCGCCGGGGCGGCATCATGGAGAGTCCATCATGTTGTTCATGGTTCAAATGCAGGTCAATCTGCCCGTCGACATGCCCGCCGAACGCGCGGACAAGCTCAAGGCTGACGAAAAGGCCCTGGCGCAGCAGCTGCAGCGCGACGGCAAGTGGAAGAGCCTGTGGCGCGTCGTCGGCCGCTACGCCAACGTCAGCATCTTCGACGTCGAAAACAACGACGAGCTCCACACGCTGCTGTCGTCGCTGCCGCTTTTCCCGTACATGGATATCGAAGTCACCGCGCTCGCGCGCCATCCCTCGGCGATCTGACAGGAGCCTCGCATGCCCTACATCATCGAAACCTTCGACAAGCCCAACCACCAGGAAATGCGCCAGCAGCACCGCGCCAAGCACCTGGAATACCTGGACGCCAACAAGCAGCTGCTGCTGGCGTGCGGCGCCAAGCTGCAGGATGACGGCAAGGATGCGGGCGGCGGGCTGTACATCGTCGACGTCGACACGCGCGAAGCCGCGCAGCAGTTCATCGACGCCGATCCGTTTGCGCAGGCCGACCTGTTCGACCGCGTAACTATCACCCGCTGGCGCAAAGCCTACGTCGACGGCGTCTGCCACCTGTAATACCCGCGCGGCCGCCTGCTTGCGCGGCCGCCGCCTTCCCCAAAGGAATTCCACATGGCTTACGCCGATCTCAGCCAGGCACGGCTGTTCTACGTCATCGATGGCCCCGCCGACGCGCCGGTGCTCGTGCTCTCCAATTCGCTGGGCACCAACGCCGACATGTGGGCCCGCCAGATCCCTGAACTGACCCGCCACTTCCGCGTGCTGCGCTATGACACCCGCGGCCACGGCAAGTCGTCGGTCCCCGAAGGCGAATACAGCTTCGAGCAGCTGGGCAACGACGTCGCCGAACTGCTGGCCCACCTGGATATCAAGCGCGCGCATTTCTGCGGCCTGTCGATGGGCGGCCCGACCGGCCTGTGGCTGGCGCTGGCGCGCCCCGAACTCGTCGGCAAGCTGATCCTGTGCAACACCGCCGCGCGCATCGGCTCGGCTGAAGGCTGGAGCACCCGCATCGCCGCCGTGGCCGAGCAGACGCTTGAAAAGATGGCGCCCACGCTGGTCGAACGCTGGCTGACCGACGGCTATCGCGCCGCCGAGCCGGGCCTGACGCAGGTGCTGATCGACATGCTGCGCCGCACGCCGGACGCCGGCTACTCGGGCAACTGCGCCGCGCTGCGCGACGCCGACTTCCGCGAGCAGGTGTCGTCCATCACCGCCCCCACGCTGGTCATCAGCAGCACGCACGACCTGGCCGCCACGCCCGCGCAAGGCCAAGAACTTGCGGCTGCCATTCCCGGCGCGCGCTACGTGGAATTGAACACCTCCCACATCTCGAACTGGGAGCAACCGGAAGCCTTCACCCGCGCGGTCGTCGACTTCCTGACGGAGTAAGCCGCATGCAACGCTGGAAGCATCGGCCCGAAGGCTCCAACTGGGGCGACTTCGGGCCCGACGACCAACTCGGCCGCCTGAATCTCATCACCGAAGAACAAGTCCTGAAAGGCGCACGCGAGATCCGCGCCGGCAAGACCTTCTGCCTGTCCCTGCCGCTGGACCTGCCCGGCGGCAACGTGCTCAACCCGCGGCGCCACCCGCCGCAATTGAGCCCCACGAAGCTCAAGGACACGCCGTACCTGAACTTCCCGTTGAAGAACGTCAACCCCGACGCGCTCGACGTGCTGAGCGACGACCAGGTGCTGCTGTCCATGCAGTACTCGACGCAGTGGGACGCGCTGGCGCACGTGGGCGCATTGTTCGATGCCGATGGCGACGGCACACCCGAGCTGCGCTACTACAACGGCTTTCAGGCGGGCGTGGACGTTGTGGGACCCAATGATGGCGATCACACCGGCTGCGGTTGCAACAGCGGCGGCCCGTCCGCCGCGCTGAAGCTGGGCGTTGAGAACCTGGCGCAGAAAGGCATGCAGGGCCGCGGCGTGCTGGTCGACCTGTTCCGCCATTACGGCCCGGGCCGCACGCTGATCGGCCACGCCGAATTGATGCACGTGCTGGCAACGGATGGCATCACGATTGAGCGCGGCGACATGCTGGTGCTGCGCACCGGCTACGCCGAAGCCGTGGTCGCGATGGACGGCATGCCGGACCCCGAGGTGCTGCACACCTACGGCGCCGCGCTGGACGGCACCGACGACGCGCTGCTGCAATGGATCACCGATAGCGGCATCGCCGCCATCTGCGCCGATAACTACGCGGTCGAGGCCTACCCCGCCCGCGAAAAGTCCGGCGCGCGTCCGATGCTGCCGCTGCATCATCACTGCCTGTTCAAGCTGGGGCTGCCGCTGGCGGAGCTTTGGTATTTGAAGGACCTGGCGGAGTTCCTGTTTACCAATGGCCGCCACCACTTCATGCTGACTGCGCCGCCGCTGCGCCTGCCGCATGCGATCGGATCGCCGGTCACGCCGATTGCGACGGCGTGACGCGCGGAGCGCCGGTGTCTGGCACCCGTACGAGACAGCCTTGAAGCTGCACCTGAGCATCTTGGGTGTCTGACACCCAACAGCATCGGTCAGCGGTCCAAAAAAAAAACGCCAGACATCGTCTGGCGTTTCTTCTTGCCGGCTATTCACCCCTTCAAGCACGTGCTCATGAACGTCTTGCGCGCGTCGCCGGCCAGTTTCTGTTCCGCGGCCTTCGCGTTGCAGTCCTTCATCTTTTGCTGCTGCGGCGTCAGTTGCTTGGCCGGCTCCTCGCCCTTCAGGCAACTGCTCATGAACGTCTTGCGGTCGTCGCCCTTCTTGCCCTCGGCGGCCTTGTTGCAGTCCGACATGCGCTGCTGCTGCGGCGTGGGCGTCTTGGCGGTTGAGGGAGCGGCGGGGGTCTGCGCCTGCGCGCCGGCAAAACATGCGGACAACAGGATGGCCGAAGCCAGCTGGCTGGTACGGGAAAGCATGAGTTCCTCCCTTGAGCGCCCCTCGCGCAATGGCACGCGCGACGCGGGCGGCACGGTCCGCCGGCCAAGGCGCCGGCTTGGCAATCATCGAACAAAGCCCCAGCATTGGCAACATCCGCCGCAACCTGTTACCCATTCATCCTTCTGGCCCGTTGTCTCTCGTGGCAGAAAGGAGTGAGATACGCCTGATCCCCGCCGCGATGCCGTACTACCGTCGCCGCCGCGGGCCGTATCAGGAGACAACCATGAAAAAACTCGTCATTGCCGCGCTCGTCGTGCTGGCCGGCCTGTCCGGCGCCGCTGCCGCGCAAAGCCTTGCCTACGGCATCACCCTGGGCAACGTCCAGGCCGTGCGCGACAGCACCCGCAACGTCTCCACCATTACGGGCTTTCTCGCCAACCAGTCGGAGCGCAACGTCAACAGCGTCCTGCTGACTTACGTCCTGTACGACGCGCAGAACCGCGAGATCGGCAGGGTCAGCGAAGATGTCGTCGGCCCGTTCGCGCCCGGCCAGATCAAGGTGGTCAAGGCGATTACGCCGCTGGAATTCGCCCGGGTGAATGCGCTGGACGTCGCCGCACGCTAGGTCAGACCGCCGCCCGGCCAGCCGCCAAAAACCCTTTTCTAATCAGGGTTTAGACAGGTGGATATCAGGCCAGTTATGGGAAAATCGCGTCTGCCGACTCGATAACAGGGGCTTCCAAACGAAGCCCCTTATTGCGTATGCCGGCGCGCCAGCATGCCTGGCCTCGATACTAGGAAGTGAAGATCATGTTTCCCAAAAGACTCTCCGAAGGCTATCAATCTTTCCTGGACGGCCGCTTCCAGACTGAAAGCAGCCGCTATCAAAAGCTGGCCGAAATCGGCCAAAGCCCGGAAATCCTGATCATCGGATGCTGCGACTCGCGCGTGTCGCCCGAAGCGATCTTCGACGCCGGCCCCGGCGAGATGTTCGTCGTGCGCAACGTGGCCAACCTTGTGCCGCCCTGTGACCCGGACTCGGAATCGTCGTACCACGGCACCAGCGCCGCCATCGAATTCGCGGTCAACGGCCTGAACGTCAAGCACATCGTCGTGCTGGGCCACGCGTCCTGCGGCGGCATCCGCTTCTTCTTCGACGACGCCACGCCGCTGAGCAAGAGCGATTTCATCGGCAAGTGGATGTCGCAGATCGAACCCGTGGCCAAGGGCATGTCCCCGGATACCGGCGACCGCCAGGCCAACCTGAAGCGTCTGGAACTGGCCACCGTTGCGCACAGCCTGAACAACCTGATGACGTTCCCGTCCATCCGCCGCCGCGTCGAAAAGGGCGAACTGGAACTGCACGGCGCGTACTTCGGCGTGGCCACCGGCGTCCTGTTCCTGCGCGATCCGGACACCGGGGAGTTCAAGCCCTGCCTGGAAACGGGCATTACGGAATAAGGCGCGTGGGCCAGCGGCCCGCGCCAACTGCCTGCGCCAGGCGCGCCGGATCGATCAGACCCGGTACGCCTGGGCAAGCCTTTCGTAGTTGTTTTTCAGGATGATGCCGGCGTAGTACACATGCTCGCGCATCAGGTCCTCGGCCCGCGCCCCATCGCGGGCGATGATGGCGCTCACGATCCGATGGTGGTCATCGTGCGAGCGCAGGATGATTCCATGGTCTTCCCACAGGATGATCCGATCCGACGCATAGGGAATCGCCTGCGCCTGCGTCGCGAACCTCCTGACCCAAGGATTGCCGGCCGCCTCCAGAATGCCGTTGTGCAAGGTGATGTTGACCTGCTGATACGGCAAGTGGTCTTCGGGCAACAGTTCGCCCTTGGCAAGAATCCGGTCGCCCTCGTCCAGGCAGTTCTTCAGCACCGCCACCGCATCGTTTGACAGCCCGCGCTGCGCCGCCTGCCGGCACGCCAGACCTTCCAGGGCGGCCCGCACCTCATACGCCGCCACGATCTCCCCGATGTCGTATGCCCGCACGGTGTAGCCGCGCTTGGGCAAGTGTTCGAGCAGGCCTTCGTTGCCCAGCGTGGCGAGCGCCGCGCGCACCGGCGTGCGCGACACCCCCAGCTTTTCGGCTAGCGGGATTTCTTCCAGTCGCGCGCCGGGGCTGAATTTGCCGTGCAGCACCCAGTCCCGAAGCGTGTCCGTGACGTGTTGAGATAGCGTATCCATGGCCGAATTGTATACATGAAGAATACATACGGCGACTCATCTCCGTCCCGCATCCGGGATTCCCTTAGTATCTCTGCTGTAAACCAAACGACGTTCAGGGTAAGCACCTATACCTGCAACACGACCATGTATACATAATCGCAAAAAAATCAGACAGGTGGCCGGCCTCATACCCAGGCTGAACGGCACGCCACGGAAGGAGACAGCATGACCAATGTATCCAAGCCAGCCACCGCTGGCCCGGCGCCCCGACTCGCGCTTGTCACCGGTGGCGGCGGCGGCATCGGCGCAACGATCTGCCGCGAACTGGCGCAGGCCGGCCTGCGCGTGGTGGTGTCGGACGTGGACGCCGGACGCGCGCGACGCGTTGCCGATGAACTGGGCGCACCGCACGCCGCTCACGCCTTCGACGTCAGCGACGAAGCGGCCGTCGAAGGCGCGTTCGAGCAGATCGAACGCCAGCACGGGCCCATCGCAGTGCTGGTCAGCGCCGCCGGATTGCTGCTGTTCCAGGAAAACGGTGAGCGCCCCCTTATCAAGGACACGTCGCTCGACATCTGGGAACGCAGTTTTGCCGTGAACGCGCGCGGCGTGTTCCTTTGCGGCCGCGCATACCTTCGACGACGCGAGGCTGCGCCTCTGGCGCATGGCCGGATCGTCACCTTCACGTCGGTCGCCGCGCAGCTTGGCGGCTACCGCTCAAGCGCCTCATACATTGCCGCCAAATCCGCCGTCCTCGGCCTGACCAAGGCGATGGCCCGGGAAGCCGCCCACCTTGGCATCACGGCCAACGGCATCGCGCCGGGCCTGATCGACACCGACATGCTGCGCAGCACCGTCACCAGCAGCGGTGCGCTGGCCGCGGCTGCCCAGGCCATCCCGTTGGGCCGCATCGGCTCGGCGGAGGACGTGGCCGCCGCCGTGCGGTTCCTGGTATCGGAAGACGCGGGCTATATCACCGGCAGCGTCATCGACGTGAACGGCGGATATCGCATGCAGTAAGGGTTACGGGCGGCATGGCCGTCAGCGCAGCAAGAGCGTCATCCACCAAAGACGCGCACTTAAAAAGAACGGGAGACAAAGCATGAACCAACGTAGTCGCTATGCGGCCGCTGCCGCGCTGTGCGTCCTGGCCTTGTCGGCCACCGCGCAGGCGCAGCAGGAACCGGGGATCACGGACAAGACCATCAAGATAGGCGTTTTTGCGCCGCTGTCGGGCAGCGGCATGGCCTACGGTTTTGACGTGCTCAATGCCGCCAAGATGTGGTACGCCAAGGTCAACAAGGAAGGCGGCGTGAACGGTCGTCAGATCGAGCTGGTCATCGAAGACGACCGCTGCAACGCCAACGATCTTGTCGCCGCCGTAAAGAAGCTGAACGAGCAGGACAAGGTCTTCCTTCTGAACGGCGGTTCGTGCTCGGCAGCTGTCGTCGCATCGCGCGAATACATCGAGCGCGAGAAGGTGCCGCTAGTCATGCTGAACGCCTCCGGCGACGGCGCGCTTTACCCACCGTCCAAGTACATCTACGGCGCCTTCTCGATCTCGCAGCACGCCGTTGGTGGATCAATGGTGCAGTTCGCATCGGAACACCTGAAGGCCAAGAAGATCGGCTACATCAATCACGACGACGCGTACGGCGGCTGGAACCTGGAAGCCGCGAAGGCTCAGGCAAAGCAGCTTGGCGATCCGGCGCTGCAGGTGCAGTCGGTCAATCCCAACATCACGGACGTGACCGCGCCCATGCTGAAGATCCGCGCGGGCAATCCGGACGTCCTGCTGCTGACCACCTATGCGCGTCCCGCCGCCCTCATAATCAAAAAGGCGCACGAACTGGGCTGGAACAAACCGATCGTGCTGGCGGTCAACGGCACGGCGGACCTCAAGCAGCTCGTAGAGAACGTGGGCAACAAGGACGCCTTCAAGAACGTCTACATCCAGGACGTTTTGGCCGACTTGCCTGGTGGCCCGAAGCTGACCTGGGTGTACGAAATGTACAAGCAGTCCTACCCCGACCTGGCGGCCAAGCCCGGGCATCCGCAGTCCTACATGCCCTACGGCATTCCACCCGCCATGGCGGTGGTGAACGCGCTGAAGGCCGCCGGCCCCCAGCCCACGCGTGAGAAGGTGCTGCAGGCGCTGGAAACCATGAAGTTCGACTCCGGCGTCATGGCGGGCCCCATCGAGTTCGGCCCCGGCGACCGCGCCGCGCAGGAAGCCGCCATCTACATCAAGTTCGACGGCACGAACATGACCCTCGTGCCGGGCGCCTTCAAGAGCACCTGGCAGTACCAGAAGTAAACCCGCGGTCCGTCACGGGCCACGCCCGCGCGATGGCGCAGCATCGCGCGGGCCGCCGGAGAACATCATGAGCTTTGCCGATACCTGGTTGTTCCTGCAGCAGGGGGTGCTGTCGGGACTGGTGACGGGCAGCGTGTATGCGTTGCTGGCCGTTGCCGTCGTCATTATCTTCAAGACCACCGATGTACCGAATTTCGCCCAGGGCGAGATCTTCATGGTGGGCGGTTACATCGCGCTGTTCCTCATCCTGGTGATGGGGTGGCCCTACCTGGCGGTCATTCCGGTCACGCTGGTCGGGGTGGCCGTCCTGTCGGGACTGTTCCAGCGCGTGGTCATGGAACGCGTCATCGCGTCCAAGGGCGTGGGGGTGCAGATGGTCATCGCCACGCTCGGCCTCGCGTACGCCCTGAAGGGACTTGTGCGAACCTCGGGGTTGGGCGATACCCCGCGATCCCTGCCACCGCTCGCCTCGACCGATGCCGTCATCATCGGCGACGCCGTGCTGACCCGGCTGGACCTGCTGATCTTCGCCGTCGCGGTCACCGTCATGCTGCTGCTCTTTGGCATGTTCACCTACACACGCGTCGGCCGGGCCATGCGGGCCGTGGGCATGAACCCCAAGGCGGCGCGGCTGACGGGCGTAAACCTGACACGCATCCGCATGATGGTGTGGGCGCTGTCTGGCCTGATCTCAGCCGTCGCCGCGCTGCTAATCACACCAAAGATCCTCATCACGCCCGACATAGGCCACATCGCCATCCTGGCCTATGCCGCCGCCATCGTGGGCGGCATCACCAGCCTGCCAGGCGCGGTGGTTGGCGGATTCGTGATCGGCATCGCCGAGAACCTGGTGGGGCTGTTCATTTCGACCAACGCCATCGTGGTGGCGCCGTTCGTGGCGATCATGGTCGTGCTGCTGTTGCGCCCGCAAGGGTTGCTGGGCGGAAAACTGCAGGTGAAAAAAGTATGAGCAACAAGATCGATCGAATCCTGCTGGCGCTCATGGCTGTCGTGCTGATGGCGCTGCCGTTCATGGCTAGCGGCTATGTCATTTACGTCGTCAATCTGCTGATGGTGTTCGTGGTGCTGGCGCTGGGCCTGCATCTGGTCATCGGCGAAACCGGGCAGTTTGCGTTGTCGCACGCGGCCTTCTACGGCGTCGGCATCTACACGGCCGGCCTCATCAACAATCTGTGGCATCCGCCCTTCTTCGTCTCCATCATCGCGGGCGGACTGCTGGCCGCCGCGTTGGGCTACCTGATTGGCGCGCTTGCGCTGCGCATGCGCGACATCTATCTGGCCCTGTCCACGTTCGCGTTTGGTGAAGCGATGCAGTGGGTGTTCCTGAACTGGCAATCGGTCACCAACGGGTCGAACGGATTCCGCATATCTCCCGCCACGCTGTTCGGCTACGCACTGGTATCGGACGTCAAGGCCTACCCCTTCGTCGTGGTGATCGCCGCGCTGCTGCTGTGGGCCACCGTCGCCTTGTCGCGTTCGCAGCTGGGATCCGCGTTCCGCGCCGTGCGTGAAAGCGACATAGCGGCGCAGGCGATGGGCGTGAACGTCAACGCCATCAAGCGCACTGCGTTCACGCTGTCGGCCGCCTACGCCGGCATCGCCGGCGGCATGTACACGCTGTTTGCGTCGTTCATCCATCCCGAAAGCCTGGGGTTTCAAACGACCATTCTGATCCTGACCATGGTCGTGGTCGGCGGGATTGGTTCCGTGCGCGGCGCCATCGCCGGGGCTTTGGCCTTCGGGTTGATTTCGGAACTGCTGCGCCAGGCGCTGTCCTTCCAGGAAATCATCTACGGCTTCATCCTGATGGGCTTCATGATGTTCGCGCCCAAGGGCCTGTTTGCCGGCCGCGCGGCCCGTCGCGCGCCGCCGCCGGCAACGCCCTTGCCCGCGGCTTCGCGGGCGGCCGCCACCGCGTCCAAGTCCCCTCAAAGGAGCGCAGCATGAGCACCCATCCCTACCTGGACGTGCAGGGCCTGACGGTGAAGTTTGGCGGGTTGACCGCCATCAACGGGCTATCCATGCAGGTGGAACGCGGCCACATCCACGCGCTGATCGGACCCAACGGCGCCGGCAAGTCGACGACTTTCAACTGCGTATCGCGCTACTACCGCCCCACGAGCGGCAGCATCACATTCAACGGCGCCGACATCACGGGCAAGAAGCCGCACGAGATGGCGGCGCTGGGCGTGGCGCGCACCTTCCAGAACCTGGAACTCTTTGGCGCCCTCAGCGTGCGCGAGAACGCACTGCTAGGCACATACGCGCACGGCGCGAACAGCGTGGGCAAGCTGCTGCGGCCCGCCGCGGCCGAGGCGCGGGAGCGCGTGGAACATCTGCTGGAGCGCGTCGGCTTGGCCGACTTCCTGGATACGCCTGCGTGCAGCCTGGACTTCGGCCGCCAGAAGATGCTGGAACTGGCACGCGCGCTGGCGATTTCGCCGCAGCTGCTGTTGCTGGACGAACCCGCCGCGGGGCTGCGCAATCGGGAAATCGAAACGCTGGACCGGCTGTTGACCGAACTGTGCGAACGCGACGGCATCACGGTGCTACTGGTGGAACACGTGATGCAACTGGTGATGTCGATATCGGATCGCATCACCGTCATGTCGTTTGGCGAGAAGATCGCCGAGGGTACACCCGGGGAGGTACGCAGCAATCCCCGCGTCATCGAAGCCTATCTGGGCAAGGGAGCAGCCGGTGGCTGAGATTCTGCTGGAAGTCGATGCGGTGTCGGCCGCCTACGGCAACATCCGCGCACTGCAGGACGTATCGCTGAAAGTCCCGCAAGGCGCCATCGTGGCGCTGCTAGGCGCCAATGGTGCGGGCAAGTCCACGACGTTGAACGTGATCTCGCGCCTGGTCTCGCCCACGGCGGGCGCCGTGCGATTCGCGGGCGAACCCATCCATCGCCTGTCCGCCGACGCGGTCGTGGGCCGCGGCATCGTGCAGGTGCCGGAGGGGCGCGAAATATTCCGCGAGATGAGCGTGCGCGAGAACCTGGAAATGGGCGCCTACCTGCGCCGCGACCGCGCCGTGGTCCGGCAGGACATGGACATGGTGTGCGACACCTTTCCGCGCCTGCGCGAACGCTTCGAGCAAAAGGCCGCCACGCTCTCCGGCGGCGAGCAGCAGATGCTCGCGACCGGCCGGGCAATGATGGCGCGGCCTCGCATGATCCTGATGGACGAGCCGTCCATGGGGCTGTCACCCCTGGTGGTCGAACAGATCTTCGACATCATCCTGCGGCTGAACCGCGAACAGGGCATCACGATTCTGCTGGTGGAACAGAACGTGAAGCTGGCGTTATCGGTGTCCAGCCACGCGTACATCCTGGAAAACGGCGAGATCGCACTCGACGGGGAATCCGCCGCGCTCGCGAGCGACGAAGGCGTGCAGCGCGCCTATCTGGGCGCCTAGGCGCAACAAGGAAAGAGCCATGATCTCGATGCAAGACAAGCGCGTCCTCGTGACGGGCGCCGGGCGCGGCCTGGGCGCCGCCATTGCCCAGGGCTTCGCGCGCCAAGGCGCGCACGTGATCGTGACCGACGTGGACGCGGCGCTGGCCACCGCCTCGGCGCAAGCCATCATCGCGGCCGGCGGCCATGCCGCGCATGCGGCGCTGGACGTGACCGACGCGGCGGCCGTTCGCGCCTTTGCCGCCGACTGCGCGGCCCGCCACGGACCGCTGGACGTCCTGGTCAACAACGCCGGCATCTCGGCGCGCGCGCCGTTCGACGATCCGCATACGCCCGAGATCTGGGAGCGCGTGATGCAAGTGAACCTGCAAGGCACCTTCAACGTCACGCATGCCTTTGTCGAGCAGCTCAAGGCCACGCGCGGCGCGATCGTCAACCTGTGTTCCATCGTGGCCTACGGCTGCGGTATTTCAACGGCAGGCTACGTCGTATCCAAGGGCGGCGTGCGCTCGTTCACGGAAGTGCTGGCCCGCGATCTCGCCCCCCACGGCGTGCGGGTGAACGCCGTGGCGCCGGGGCTGATGGAAACCGAAATGACCGCCGGGCAGCGCGCCCAGGCGAACGGCACCGACTGGTACATGGGACGTGCACCCATGGCGCGCGCGGGGCGCGCGGATGAGATCGTCGGCCCCATCCTCTTTCTGGCCTCGGACCTGGCCAGCTATGTCAATGGCGTGGTGCTGCCGGTGGACGGCGGCTATCTGGCCGTTTAAGGAGAAATCATGAGTCTGGGTACGGCGTTGGTCACGGGCGGCGCAAGCGGCATGGGCCTGGCGATCGTGGAGCGGCTGGCGCGCGACGGCTTCCGCGTCGTGATGGCTGATCGCAACGCGGCGTTGGCGGACAAGGAATCAAGGGCGCTGGCCGACCGGGGACTGGACGTCGACCATCGCGTCGTGGACCTCGCCGACGAGGCGGCCACGCGCGAACTGGCGCGGTCGTTGCCACCGCTGGCCGCGCTGGTGAACAACGCCGGCATGTTCGACGAGCGCACGTTCTTCGACGTGACGAGCGACGACTACCGCCGCGCCTTCGACGTCAACCTGCTGGCGGTCGCCACGCTGACGCAAGAGGCGGCGCGCGCCATGCTGCCGGGCGCCAAGATCGTGAACATCGCGTCGCGCGCCTATCTGGGCGCCAGGAATCACCCGCATTACGTCGCGTCGAAAGCGGCCCTGGTCGGCTACACCCGCGCATCCGCGATGGAGCTGGCCGGACGGGGCATCCTGGTCAACGCCATCGCCCCCGGCCTCATCGACACGCCATTACTGCGCAATCTGACGCCGGAGCGCATGGCCGCGCAACTGGCCCTGCAGCCCACCGGCCGGGCGGGCCGGCCGGAAGACATCGCCAATGCCGTGTCCTTTCTGGCCGCGCCGCACATGGACTTCATTACGGGCCAGGTCATCTTCGTGGACGGCGGCAAGTCGCTGGGCGGCTCAGGAGCGTAGGCAGCATGAACCACATCACCTGGGACAAGGAAGTGGACGCGCTCGTCGTGGGCTCGGGCGCGGGCGGCATGGCGGCGGCACTGACCGCGCACGAGGAAGGCCTGGAGGTATTGCTGATCGAGAAGACCGACCGCATCGGCGGGTCGACGGCGATATCCGGCGGCGCGGTGTGGATACCGCTAAACTCGCAGACGGAAGCGGCGGGCCATCCGGACAGCATGGACGACGTGTGGACCTACCTGGATCAAACGGTGGGCACGGCGGCGCCCGAGCACATGAAGCGCGCTTACCTGGATGCGGGCCCGCGCATGATGGATTACCTCGTGTCCCGCGGCCTGCTGCAGCTTGCCGCGCGGACCGCTTCGCCCGACTACTACCCTGACCGGCCCGGCGCCGCGATGGGCGGGCGCTCGCTCGACCCGGTCGAGTTCGATGGCCGCAAACTGGGCAGCCGTTTCAACCAGCTGCGCGACCCGCTGAAGGAATTCACCGTGCTCGGTGGGATGATGGTCAACATCACCGACGTGCGGCACCTGCTGCGCGCCACGCGCTCGTTCGCGGCCTGGCGGCACAGCATGGCGCTGGTGTTGCGTTTCGCCTCGGACCGCGCCCGCGGTTACCACCGGGGCACCCGGCTACTGCTTGGCAACGCGCTGGCGGCTCAGCTGTTCCATGGACTGCTGACGCGCAACATCGAATACTGGCTGCAAGCGCCAGCGCTCTCGCTGCACCGGGACGCCAACGGGCGCGTGCTGGGCGCCGCGGTGTCACGGGACGGTACGACGCTGAACGTCCGCGCGCGCCGCGGCGTCGTGATGGCGACGGGCGGCTTCCCGTGGGATGCGGAAAGGCGCTCACAAACGTATCCGCAGCCAACCGGCAGTTGGTCGATGTCCCCGCGCGGCAACACGGGCGACGGCATCCGGCTGTCGGAGCAGGCCGGCGCGGCTTTCGGAAGCGGCTACGCCAGTCCGGCATTCTGGGCGCCTGTCTCGGTTCTGGACGCCGGCAACGGAACGCCGCTCAATTACCCGCATCTGGTCTGGGACCGCGCCAAGCCCGGGCTGATCGCGGTGAACGGCGCGGGCAAACGTTTCGTCAACGAAGCGACCTCGTATCACGAGTTCGTGCAGGCCATGTATCGCAGCAACGAAACGGCGCCCAGCATCCCGGCATTCCTGGTCTGCGACCAGCGGTTCATCGACACCTGGGGTCTGGGCCTCGCCCTGCCGGGCGGGCGGCCCCGCCAGCACCTGATCGACCAGGGCTACCTGCTGCAGGCGTCCACGCTGGCTGAACTGGCCGAACGGCTTGCCATGCCCGCCGCCGCACTGCAGTCCACTGTCGAACGCTACAACCGGCACGCCGCGCAAGGACACGATCCGGACTTCGGCAAGGGCGGGACCGCCTACAACCGCTACCTTGGCGATCCGGATCACCAGCCGAATCCCTGCCTCGCGCCGCTCGGCAAGGGACCGTACTACGCGGTCAAGGTGTACCCCGGCGACATCGGCACCGCCTGCGGCATAGCAGCCAACGCGCACGCGCAGGCACTGGACGCGGCCGGCGCGCCGATCCCCGCGCTTTACGTCGCGGGCAATGACATGCAGTCCGTGATGGGCGGCGCATACCCCGCGCCCGGCATCACGCTCGGCCCCGCTCTGACCTTTGGCTGGGTGGCTGGACAGCACCTGGCCCATGCGCAACACTGACGCCTCTCACCGACAGGGAACCCCATGAAAATTTTCTTCTCGCCTGCTTCGCCGTTTGTCCGCAAGTGCATGGTCATCGCCCATGAACTCGGCCTGGTCGACCGCATTGAAAAGCTGCCAAGCGCCGCCGGTCCCGTCGCCCGCGACCAGACCATCATCCGGAGCAACCCGCTGGGCCAGGTGCCCACGTTCATCACCGATGACGGTCAGGCGCTGTTCGACAGCCGCGTCGTCTGCGAGTATCTGAACGATCTGGGCGGCGGCACGTTCTTCCCCGCCGGCAAGGCCCGCTGGCCGGTGCTGGCCGAGCAGGCGATGGCCGACGGCATGCTGGGTGCGGCGCTGCTGGCGCGCTATGAGACCGTGCTGCGCCCGGAGGCGTTGCGCTGGGATGGCTGGGTTGAAGGACAGCTTGGCAAGGTGCGCGACGGTCTCGCGCTCATCGAGAAGAACGCCGCAGGCCTTGAAGGCCGGCTGGACATCGGCACCATCACCATCGGTTGCGCATTGGGCTACCTGGACTTCCGCTTCCCGGATCTGGACTGGCGCGCGTCGCATCCCGCCACGGCCAAGTGGTTCGAAGGGTTCAGCCAGCGTCCGTCGATGCAGGCCACCAAGCCTTGAACGAACCGTCGGCGGGCAGCCGCCGATTCAGTGTGACGACACGTAGGTGGCGTCCGCGAATGCCGGCAAAGCGAAGCCATCGCGCATGCGTCGCGCCTCCGCCGCCGGCGTCAGGCCAAACAGGCGCTTGAACTCGCGGCTGAACTGGGACGGGCTTGTGTAGCCCACCGCCTGACTCGCCGACTCGGCCGTAAGGTCCTGCCGCACCATCAAGAGACGCGCCTGGTGCAGGCGCGTCGATTTCACGTACTGCATGGGAGAGACCTGCGTCACCGCCTTGAAATGGCTGTGAAAGCTGGGGACGCTCATGCCCGCCTCGTCGGCCAGCCGCATCACGTCAAGCGGCCGGGCGTATTCCGCGTGAATGAGGCGCAGGGATCTGCCGATCCGGCCAAACTGCCCGCGCACGGACAACGCTTCCCGCATCGAACCGCCCTGCGGGCCGGTCAGCACGCGGAAATACAGCTCACGCAACAGCCCCGGTCCCAGCACGGCGGCTTCCAGCGGCCGGGACATGGCCTCGATGAATCGCAGCACCGACGTGCGCATCGTGTCATCCATCGGCGTCGACAACATGCTCTGCGGCGGCTGGGCTGCCGCCGCGGCGCCGGCGGCGTCGATCTGCGACGCCAGTTCCGCGGCCAGCGCGAAATCCAGGTGCAGGTACAGCGCCAGCAGCGGGCGCTCGGGCGTTGCGTCGGTCTCCATGCTGAAGGGCACCGGGACGGACACGGCCAGGTAATGCTGCTCGTCGTACAGGTACAGCCGATCGCCGAAGTAGCCGCGCTTGCGGCCCTGACAGACGATCACGATGCCCGGGTCATACAGCACCGGCGTGCGCGCGAGCGCCCGGTTGGCGCGCAGCACGCGCACGCTGGGCAACGCGGTCAGGTTGTAGCCCTCATCAGGCGCCAGGCCGCGCAGCAGCGCGGCCATGCGGCTTTCGGCAGGATCCGCGCCCACCGCGTCGTCGGGGGCCGTGGCGTTGGTATTCATAGCTTTGTGCAAGATAAGCAGCGGAATACGGCTTATCCGCGCAGTTTGGCAAGACTACCATGCATTCTCCAATGACTTCGGAGCCCCCTCCATGACCTCCTCCAAAACCCTGCTCATCACGGGCGTCAGCAGCGGCTTCGGCCGCGCCCTGGCCGAGGAAGCCCTGGCCGCAGGCCACCGCGTTGTCGGCACGGTGCGCGGCGAGCCGGCCCGCCTCGCGTTTGAAAGCCTGTCTCCCGGCGCTGCGATCGGTCGCGTGTTGGACGTGACCGACTTCGACGCCATTGACGGCGTGGTGGCCGATATCGAGGCCAGCGTCGGCGCCATCGACGTGCTGGTCAACAACGCGGGCTACGGCCATGAAGGCGTGATGGAAGAGTCGCCCCTGCCGGAAATGCGCCGCCAGTTCGACGTGAATGTGTTTGGCGCGGTCGCGATGATGAAGGCAGTCCTGCCCTTCATGCGCCAGCGCCGGCGCGGCCACATCCTGAACATCACTTCCATGGGCGGCCACATCACCATGCCGGGCATCGCGTACTACTGCGGCAGCAAGTTCGCGCTGGAGGGGATTTCCGAAGCCCTGGGCAAGGAAGTGCAGCCGCTGGGCATTGCCGTGACGGCGGTGGCGCCGGGGTCGTTCCGCACCGACTGGGCGGGCCGATCCATGACGCGCACGCCCCGCACCATTGCGGACTACGACGCCCTCTTCGACCCTATCCGCAAGGCCCGCGAAGAGAAAAGCGGCCGTCAGCTGGGGGATCCGCGCAAGGCGGCGCGCGCCATGCTGGCGGCCATCGACGCCGATCATCCTCCCGCGCACCTGCTGCTCGGCAGCGACGCGCTCGGGTTGGTGCGGGGCAAGCTGGCCTCCTTGCAGGAGGAATTGACGGCGTGGGAGACGGTTACGAAATCCACAGATGGGTAAAGCCTTTCGCAGAGGCCTTTGCTACAGTGAACTTGCATCTCCCCGGACAGACCAACCCAAAGGTCAATCACGACAAGGAGCCCCCGCATGGCCATTTCTGCGATCTCCGCCATCCCCCACGTCGCCGCGCCTTATCCGGCGCGCGTTTCGATGCTGGATGAGAACCGCCCTGCCTGGGAAGCCGAACGCGCCGCGCAGAACTTCGCCGCCCGGCAGGCCCAGCGCACCGCGCAAGCCCAGGCCGCCCGCGACGCCCAGCGCGTGGAACGCGCTCAGGCTGACAGATTGGCAAGGGCGGAACAAGACGCCCCGCCTGTCAGACACAAAGCCGACCCTGCCGTCGCGCCCCTTGCCCTCATCGCGCCCGCCATCAATATCGATGAATTGCGCGACCTGTACGCGGACGCCCGGATGCGGCGCGCGGTCGAGGACTTTGCCGCGCGGCCGGACCCGGTGGCGCAACGCGCCGACATCGCTAACGACTGGGGCACCATCGAAGGCCTGGCGCCGCTGCAACCCTATCGCGTCGCCATGGGCAATCCGCAGGTGGAATTGCAGGCGGCGGCTGTCATGAAGGCGGCGAGCGCCGGCATCCCAGCAGTGGCCAACATCGGGCCCACTGAAAATGTGACCGACAACGCGCGCTACCGGCCGGGCCAATCACGCTGGATGTAAGCGGACGGCGTTCAGGCGTCTCCGCCCTTGAACGCCTCCACGCTCAGATCCACGAAAGTGCGCACCTTGGGATCCATATAGCGGCTGGATGCGAACACGGCATGAACGGGTGCCGGAATTTCAGCCCAGCACGCAAGCACACAGGCGAGGCTGCCGTCCGCCACGAACGGCGCTGCCATGAAACGTGGCAGCTGCGCGATTCCCAGCCCCGCGACGGCAAGATTCTTTGCCGCGATGATGCTGTTGACGGCACAACTGGGCGTCGCCGTGACCCTTTCCGCTATCGCCTCTTTGACCAGCGTCCAACTCGAGCGGCCACGGATTGTCTTCATGATCAACGCGTGGTGTTTCAAATCTCCGACTGCGGATAGCTTCGGTGCGCGCTTGAGGTAGTTCGGCGCTGCATACAGCCCGTATGACACTTCGCCAAGCCGACGCGCAGAAAGCCCTGAATCCTCCAGCGCGCCGACACGGATTGCGACGTCGAATCCTTCATGGATGATGTCCACCAGCCGGTTCGTGTATTCCGCTTCCACGGTCACCTTGGGCGCCGCGCGCAGAAACGCCGCAATCCAGTCATCCACCACCATCGTCCCGAACTCGGCGCCCGCCGTGATCTTGAGCAATCCCTTGGGCTCGCGGGACTGCTGCGCCACCGCGGCCTCAGCCGCCTCAGCAGCGGTCAGGATGCAGACGGCGCGTTCGAAATAGTCCCGCCCCACCTCGGTCACATTGAGGCGGCGTGTCGAACGGGTAAGGAGTTGGACGCCCAGCTTTTCTTCCATACGCCTGACGATGCGGCTGACGCGCGCCTTATCGGTGCCAAGCCGCTCGGCCGCGGACGTGAACGAGCCATCGGTCACCACCGCCGCGAAAACTCTCATTTCGGGCAAATCGATTGATGTATTCATGGACAACAGTATTTGCCTTTCAGCACCATTTATCAATCCGGGAGCCGAATCTACAGTGAGCTTCATGCAACACGCTGCACATCGGCCGCGACGCGGCGGGTGTGCCCTGCATGACATCTGCCGGCGAATTCCGCCGCGCTCCATCAACGGATATCTACGATGAAACAAACAATCGGAATCATTGGCGCCGGCCTTGTCGGCAAGGCTGTCGCGCGTCTGGCCGTCGCGGCGGGTCACAACGTCGTGATCAGCAATTCACGCGGTCCCGAAACGCTCTCTGCGCTGACCAAAGCCTTGGGACCCCTTGCCCGTGCCGGCTCGGTCGACGAAGCGATCGCAGCGGGAGACATCGTCTCGCTCGCCATTCCGTTGGCGACATTCGAAAGCCTGCCGGCCGACCGGTTCGCCGGAAAGGTCGTGCTCGACCAGACCAACTACTACCCCGGCATGGGCGGATTTCGCCGCCCCGATCTTGATGCAGGCGAACTGACATCAAGCGAACTCATCCAGCGGCACCTGCCAGGCGCGGCGGTGGTCAAGGGGCTTCACAACCTGAGCTGGATTCACATGGAAAGCAACGCCCGCCCCAAGGGCAATGCTGATCGGACAACGCTGCCCATTGCCGGTGACGACGCCGACGCGGTGCAGACCGTGACGCGCTTCATCGAGGCAGTGGGCTACGACGTCGTCAACGCCGGCTCGCTTGCCGACAGCTGGCGCGTGGAACCCGGTACGCCGATCTACTTCTGGCGGTATGCGCCGGTCGTTCCCGCGGGCGTGTCGGATGACGAGGCCAAGAGGATCTACCAGCAGCGGGGCGAGCCGGTTCTCCCGCAAGAGGCACGCAAGCTCATCAATGAGGCGGTGCGTCCGTCCCCGATCGGTGGAACGCTGGTGGGCATGCCGAAAGTGCACGTGGATCTTTTCCTCGAGCAGGCCAGCGCCGACACCGTCAAGCAATAACTCCCTGGCGCCCGGTGCCCGTTCGCGGCGCCGCCAGCCGCATTCATCGTTAGCGGAAAGTGCAATGAAGATAGGAATTCTGAACACCGGCAACATCGGTAGCCAGCTCGCGCGAGCCTGGGCCTCCGCCGATCATCAACTGGTGCTTGCCAAGGACGGCGAAGATCGCAAGATCTCTCCCTTGCTTGCCGAGCTGGCCGACGACGCAAGGCTTGGCACCATCAAACAGGCAGCAGACTTCGGTGAAGCGGTGCTCTTCTCGGTCTATTGGCCTCGGGTGGACGCCGTGATCGACGCGGTGGGCAATGCGCTCGACGGCAAGATCGTGATCGAAACCATGAACCCGCTTGGCGTCACCGGCGATTTCGAACACTTCCATGATCATGCCTTCATGCGAGACAGCTCGACCGCCGAATACCTGCAAAAAAAACTTCCTGCGGCGCGGGTGGTAAAGGCGTTCAGCCTGATGGCCGCGCCCGCGCTGGAAGCCGCCGCCTGGGCGTCATCGCCGTCCAGGCCCAACGTTTTCTATGCCACGGACGACCCCGAAGCCGGTCAGGTCGTGCGAAAGCTGGTCGACGACGCGGGCTTTGCGCCCGTCAACGCAGGCCCGCTGAAGGCAGCTCGCCAGCTGGAGCAGTTGGGTGTGCTGCTGCACCACATCGCGCGGCACGAATACGGCGGCGATGCGGATCTGATTCGAATGGGGCTGTCGGTTGTTTTGGCAGATCCAGGGCCCATCGTGCGCGAACGCATCGTTTGACCAAGGAGATTTCCATGTCACAGATGCTAGTTGGAAAAACCGCCCTGGTGACCGGAGGGTCCCGCGGCATCGGCCGTTCGATCGCTGAACGTCTGGCCCAGGAAGGTGCGATGGTCGCGCTGACCTACAACGTCAGCAAGGCTGGCGCGGACGACGTGGTTGGCGCCATTCAAGCAGCCGGAGGCCGCGCTTTCGCACTGCACGCCGATCTGACCGATGCAAACACCATTCCGGCCCTGTTCGAGAATCTTGACGGCAGGCTCGCTGACCTGATGGGCAGCAACGCACTCGACATTCTCGTGAACAATGCGGGAAATTCCGGCTGGGGCGGATTGGCGGAGGCCACCCCGGAGAGTTGGGACACGCTCTTCGCCGTCCACGCCCGCGCACCTTTTTTCATGGTTCAAGCCGCACTGAGCCGTCTGTCCCGCAATGGTCGGATCATCAATATCTCTTCCGGCGCCGGCGTGCGGGCAATGTCCGCCGTGCCCATCTACTCGATGGCCAAGGCCAGCATCAACAACCTGACCCACGCGCTTGCCCAGGAGCTGGGCACGCGCGGCATCACGGTGAATGCCGTGGCGCCAGGCTGGATTCGCACCGACATGAACGCCGCCGTCCGCGAAAATGCCGCCATGGTTAAAGCGATAGAAGCCGACACAGCGCTTGGCCGATTCGGCGAAACCTCGGAGATCGCCGCGACGGTGGCCTTTCTCGCCTCGGACGAAGGCCGTTGGGTGACCGCCCAGGTCATCGAGGCAAGCGGCGGCTACAAACTCTGACGCCAGCAAGGCCCAGAAAATGACAAAGCCGCCTGCAACAGGCGGCTTTTTCGCGAAGCGTGATGGATCAGTGGAAGAATTCCGCGATCATCGTGGCGCCCATGAACGTGCCGGCGTTCGCCGCCAGCGACACCACCACGATCTTCCAGCCCAGCTTGCGGAACGCAGGCAGGTCCTTCAGGATCGACAGGCCGGCCATCGCCAGGATCACCGTCGTGAACGGCAGGAAATTGACCTTGCCGACCATCGCGATGATCTGATCCGAATACGGCAGCACGCCCGGGCAGCCGGCGGTCATGGCGATCACCGACAGCACGAACACGGCCGGCAGCTTGGGCACGACGCGCAGGATCAGGTCGGTGATGACGACCAGCAGCACGATGATGGCCATGCCCGGCAGCGCGTCCGCGAACGGCACGTTGTAGCCCAGGCGATTGCCCACCAATGCGAACAGGCCACAGATGACGTAGGCGGTCAGGCGGTCGCCGAAGCCCATCTTCGAGCCGTGCGCGGGCACGTCTTCCGACACGCTGTCGTCGACCACGGCCTCGTTCTTGCCCCACGAGAAGCGGCCCAGCACGGGCTCGAGCTTGCCGTACAGGAAGATCGTCGTGGGCAGCGAGATGAACAGCGTGAAGTACACACCGACCACCGTCGTCAGCAGGTTGGCCGCGGCGGCCAGCGCAGCGACCTGATGCGCCATTTCGGGCGTCTGCTGCGAAGCGATCGCGCCCACGCCTGCGGCCATCATGCTGCCCGAGCCCACGCCGGCGCCCATGGCGAGCGAGCGCGGATCGAAGATGTTCAGGCTGGTGATGAAGCCCGCCATCAGCGCCACGAACAGCGCGCCGATCACGGTGCCGGTGATGTATTCGGCCATGACGCCGCGGCCTTCCGGCGAGTTCATGCCGTAGCGCTCGCCGATGATCGCCAGGCTGGGCTCGCGGCCCACCGAGAACGTCGCGCCAATCGCTTCACGCTTGATGCCGAGCAGCAGCGCCAGCGGCAGGCCGATGGCCATGGTGCCGAAGAAGTGGCCGAACTCCTGGAACACCAGCGCCCAGCCGGCCTCGCGCACCTGCGGCAACGCGCCGCCCACCATCAGACCCAGCTTGGCCAGGAACGGCAGCAGCGCGTATTGCAGGTAGCCGCTGATGCGGGTCTGCATCGCCTTGTCGATGCCGGCGCCTGCCGGCAGCCGCTGGCCGAACGCCGCAACCACCGCGCCGATGAAAATGGCCCACAGCATGGGCTGCAGGATGATCTTGCCCGGACCGACCGAGAAGGTGACGCTGCCGATCGCTTCGGAAATGACCACCACCAGCAGGATGGCGGCGAGCATGCGCACGCGCCCCGATAGCGGCATGGAAGGCGAAGCCAGGCTTGCGCTGGCATGAGACATTGGTTTTCCCCTGATGACGTGAATAGTGATCGTGGCGGCGGGCCGGACGAACCCGGAAACCGGCGCGCGGACGTCCAGGCAGAGCCGGCGGGGCGAGCGAATTCGGAAGGTTCGGGCGACGGCGCTTGAAGAGCGGCTCGGTCGATTCAAACGGCCAACACAGCGCGAACGGCGCGCGCAGCGGGCGGCCGATTCGGACTGCGCAATTTTCGCCCACCCCTCTGGCGGGCAACCATGACACGGGCCGCCGAGAAACGTTGCGTAAAATGCAACGAATTCGCCTTTCCTCGGAAAATTTTGCACGGGACAAATCGAAATAAGGGTAAACCCTTAATTCCTTTCGTGGAAAATCAGCCGCATTCCGCCCGGAGCCAGCCGCCATGGACGAACAACTCGACGCGCGCCGCACGCATTACTTCATGCAGGTCATGAGCCGGGGATCCGTGCGCGGCGCGGCCGAGGCCCTGGAAATGGACCCGTCCGCCGTCAGCCGCGCGATCGCCGCCCTGGAGCGCGACTGCGGCATGGCGCTGTTCGAACGCCGGGGACGTGGCCTCGTGCCCACCGATGCCGGCCACATCCTGGCGCGCTATGTAAAACGGCAGCAGGACATCCAGGAGAGCTTCTTCTCCGAAATCGACAGCCTGCGCAAAGCCGAACGCGGCCACATCGACCTGGTGTTGGGCGAAGGCTTTGTGGAGCTGATGTTCGACCGCGTGCTGCCGGGCTACTGGCGCAGCCATCCCGAAGTCACGCTGGACATCGACGTGGCCCGCACGTCCGAAATCGTCCAGCGCATCGTCGACGACCGCGCGTACATCGGGCTGGTGTTCCAGCCGCCCAACGATGCCCGGCTGCGCACGCATTACTCGCGGCCCGAGCCGATACGGGCCATCGTGCGTCAGGACCACCCGCTGACGCGCCTGCGCCGGCCCCTCTTGCTGACCGATCTGGCCGACTACCCCGGCGCGTCCATGCAGGAAGGGTTTGGCGTGCGCCAGCACATCCAGGCCGCCGAGATCAGCGAGCAGGTCCGGCTGCACAACGTGCTGACCACCTCGTCGTTCAAGGCGCTTTGGCAGTTCGCGGCGGCCGGCATCGGCTACGCGCTCACGCCCCCCATCGCCGTCACCGCCGACATGCAGGCCCAGCGCCTCGCGAGCCTGCCGCTGGCCAATCCCATCCTGAACCAGGGCAGCCTGCACGTCCTGAGCCGCGCCGGCCGCCACATCTCGCCGGCCGCGCGCGAACTGCTGGAACACATCGTGCGCGGCATCGGCGCACACGCCGCCGCGCCATCTGATACGGTCGGCTGACGCGGATCTGCATCTGTCTGCCGGACACGCCAGCGTCTACAGTGGGCCGTCAAGAATCCGCCCGGAGGCGCATATGCTCGGTTTCCTGCGCACGGTCCGCTCCGTGCTGTGGGCCTTCTTCGGCGTACGCCGCGGCCGCGGCTACGACGCCGACATCGCCCACAACAAGCCCGGCCCCCTCATCGCCACCGGCCTGCTGCTCGCGGCCTGCCTGGTGATCATTCTGGTGTTCGTGGCCCGGTGGGCGGTGAATGCGGCGTTGTAGGGGTTTAGGGGCTTGTTCTACGACAAGCCGCATATTCATATATGCGCGTAC
This sequence comes from Achromobacter sp. ACM05, assembly GCF_019218915.1. Taxonomy (NCBI): domain Bacteria; kingdom Pseudomonadati; phylum Pseudomonadota; class Betaproteobacteria; order Burkholderiales; family Alcaligenaceae; genus Achromobacter; species Achromobacter sp. ACM05. The sequence continues at coordinate 1,253,293 of NZ_JAHUWQ010000001.1, read as the reverse complement.
GCTCGCGGCTGGTTTCGACGACCTCCGCAAAATAGCCGACCGGCCGCCCGAAGACGGGGCAGCCCCCTCGGGAGGCTGCTAGCGCGCGCGGCGTGGGAGCCCTTATTTCTTTATTACCAGAATGACTTAGACGGTGTTCGCGGGTCGCTGTTACGGTTATGAATCCCGTTTTGCCGGCGCCGTGCGCCCGACCCCGCCCCCGGGGTTCAGACCGAAAAGACTTCCAAGGGCAGTAGACATGTACGTGTATGACCCCGTCGACCAACAGCTTGTCGAGCAGCGTGTCGCGCAGTTTGCCGATCAGACGCGCCGCTTTCTCGACGGCCAGCTAACCGAGGACGATTTCCGCGTCCTGCGCCTGCAGAACGGCCTGTACATCCAGCGCCACGCGCCCATGCTGCGCGTCGCCATTCCGTATGGCTTGCTGGCGTCGCGCCAGTTGCGCACCCTGGCGCACATCGCGCGCAAGTGGGACCGCGGCTACGGACACTTCAGCACGCGCCAGAACATCCAGTTCAACTGGCCCAAGCTGGAAGACGTGCCGGACATCCTGGCGGAACTCGCCACGGTGCAGATGCACGCCATCCAGACCAGCGGCAACTGCATCCGCAACACCACCACCGACCACTTTGCCGGCGTCGCGCCGGACGAACTCGTGGATCCGCTGATCTGGTGCGAGATCATCCGCCAGTGGTCCACGCTGCATCCCGAGTTCGCCTTCCTGCCGCGCAAGTTCAAGATCGCGGTCAGCGGCGCCGTGGAAGACCGCGCGGCCGTGGGCGTGCACGACATCGGCCTGCAGGCGGTCGAGCGCGACGGCAAGCTGGGCTTTCGCGTGTGGATCGGAGGTGGCCTGGGCCGCACGCCCATCGTCGGCAAGCTCATCAATCCGTTCGTCGAATGGCAGCACCTGCTGACCTATCTGCAGGCCGCGCTGCGGGTCTACAACCTGCATGGCCGCCGCGACAACAAGTACAAGGCGCGCATCAAGATCCTGGTCAAGGACCTGACGCCCGAGGTCTACGCGCAGCAGGTCGATGAAGAGTGGCAGCGCATCAAGGGCGGCCCCGACACCATCACGCAGGAATTCGTGGACCGCATCAAGGCGCGCTTCGTCTGGCCGCAGCACGACGCCGCCGCCGCGTCCGACATCGACAACACCGACGCGCTGGCCGCGGGCGACAAGCGCTTCGCGCGCTGGCTGCGCACCAACGTGCATGCGCACAAGGTTGCCGGCTACGCCGCCGTGACCGTGTCGCTCAAACCCACCGGCGTGCCGCCGGGCGACATCACCGCGGACCAGATGGATGCGGTGGCCGACCTGGCCGACGACTTCGGCTACGGCGAACTGCGCGTGTCGCACGAACAGAACCTGATCCTGGCCGACGTGCGCCGCGCGCGGCTGCACGAGTTGTGGCAAAAGCTTGAGGCCCTGAACCTCGCCACGCCCAACGTCGGTCTGCTCACCAACATCATCGCCTGTCCGGGCGGAGACTTCTGCGCGCTGGCCAACGCCGTCTCCATTCCCGTAGCCGAAGCCATCCAGCGCCAGTTCGACAACCTGGATTACCTGTTCGAGATCGGCGAACTTGATCTGAACATCTCGGGCTGCATCAACTCCTGCGGCCATCACCATGTGGGCCACATCGGCATTCTTGGCGTCGATAAGGCCGGCGAGGAGTGGTATCAGGTCACGGTGGGCGGCCGCCAGAACGGCGCCGCCAAGCCGCTGCCCGATCTGGAATCCACGCATGGCGGCGGCGCGGCCATCGGCCGCATCATCGGCCCGTCGTTCGCGCGGCATCAGGTGCCGGGCGTGGTGGACCGGTTGATCCGCACGTATCTGGGCCTGCGCGACAGCGACGCCGAACGCTTCATCGACGTGGTGGACCGCGTCGGCATCGATCCCTTCAAGCAGGACGTGTACGCGGACCCTGCCTTCGCCAAACCCACGCAGCAAGCGGAGCCCGCCCATGTCTGAGATCTACGCCCACGACGCCCCCGGCCCGCATCTCATCCGCAACGGCAAACTCGAGGCCGACACGTCGCGTCCGTTCGTCCCCGAACCCGAAGTGCCCGCCGAAGGCCAGGTCCCGTCCGACGAACCCGGCTGGATTGTGCCGCTGGCCGTCTGGAAGACTTCGCGCAACACGCTGCGCCGCCACAAGCATCCCGTGGCCGTGCTGCTCAACCCCGACGCCGACCTGGCGGACCTGGCGGACGCCGACGGCGTGCTGCATCCCGAGGGCATCGCGTTCATCGCTGTGGACTTTCCGGTCTACACCGATGGCCGCGGTTATTCGCTGGCGCAGCTGCTGCGCACGCGCTACGGCTGGCAGGGCGAGCTGCGCGCAGTCGGCGACGTGATGATCGACACCATCCACTACCAGGCGCGCGTGGGCTTTGACAGCTTCCTCGTCAAGCCGGGACACGACCCGCACAAGGCGCTGGACGCCTTCAAGACGTTCACGGTGCATTACCAGAAGACGTACCGCGTGCCGACGCCGGCCACGGCCTGAACGAAACGGCCCCCACCCGCCGCTGGAACGGCATCGCGGCGAGCCTCAATCCCCCTCGCCCGCCCCGTGCGGCATGCCGAATCCGCTCTGCGACACCTGCGCGCGGATCAGTTCGGCAATGCTGCGCTGGCGCGGCGCCTGCATCCGGCTGATGAGGCTGGACACGCTGACCGCCAGCCGCGGATAGCCGCCCGCATCGCACAGCGCCATGCCCACACCCAACACGCCCGGCACCGCCGCGTTTCCCACCACGGCCCAGCCACGCCCGCGCGTGTTCTCCACCAGCCGCCGCATCTGCGCCACCGTCATCCCGCCGTAGGCGCGTAGCGCCTGCTCGTTCTGCATCACCACCTCGTCGGCTTCCGCGGCCGGCAAGGCGCCCAGCAGCGCCAACCCGGCCGCGCCCACGCCCAACGGCTGGCGGTGCCCGACCGTCACGGCCAGCACCTGCACCGGGTAATTGCCGACCTCGCGATGCAGGCACAGCGAATCGTTCGCAGCGCGGCAGATGAGAAACGCCGAATCGCCGCTGACGTCGCTGATCTGTCGCAGCAATGGCCGAAGACTGCGCACGGCCTGCGCGTGCGGGTCGCCGGCCATCATCACGCCCAGTTCAGCAACGCGCCAGCGCGGCGCGCCCGATTCCCGCAGCGCGTAGCCCTCCTCGACCAGCACATCCAGGTATCGATACACCGTGGACCGCTGCATGCCCGCGGCCCGCGCGATGTCCACCACGTGCATGCCGGCCGCGCCGGCCTGGCGCAGCACGCCCAGCACCTTCAGCCCGCGCCGCAGGATGCGCGGACCGGAACCCTCGGAATCCGGTTTGTTCAATTTCTGGACACCTTGCGTTGATAGGGCCTCCATCAAAGCCGAATATGAAGGCGGACAGACGAAGAGCTGTCCAATTATTAGACAAACAGGACGGAGACAACAATGAAGACATTCGGCAAGCGCTGGACCGCTGCGGCGGTGGCCTTGAGCGGGGCGCTGATGACCGCCGCCCCGGCCTGGGCGGCCAAAACCTATCCCGATCGCCCCATCACCCTTGTCGTCGGCTATGCGGCCGGCGGCGCAACCGACATCGTGGCGCGCCTGATGGCCAAGTCCCTGGCCGAAGAACTGGGGCAGACGGTCGTGGTCGAGAACAAGACCGGGGCCAACAGCAACATCGGCGCCGAGATCGTCTCGCGTGCCGCGCCCGACGGGTACACGCTCTATGTCGGGTCGATCGCCAACACCATCAACCGCACGCTGTACAGCCAGCTGAATTACGACTTCGTCAAAGGCTTCGAACCCGTCGGGTTGCTGGCGACCATTCCGAACATCCTGGTGGTCAATCCCAAGCTGCCGATCAAGACGGTGCAGGAATACATCGCCTATGCCAAGCAGCATCCCGGCAAGCTGACGTGCGCGTCGTCCGGCAGCGGATCGTCCATTCATCTGTCCTGCGAGCTCTTCAAGATGAAAACCGGCACCGACATCCTGCACGTACCGTATCGCGGCAGCGGTCCCGCCGTGGCGGACCTGCTGGGCGGTCAGGTGGACTCCATGTTCGACAACCTGCCCTCGTCCCTGCCCCACGTGCAGGCGGGCAAGCTGCGCGCCATCGGCGTCACCTCGCCCCAGCGCCTGCCGGCCACGCCCGATGTGCCCACCTTGGCGGAGTCCGGCCTGCCTGACTTCGACGTGGAATCGTGGTTTGGCCTGGTGGCGCCGGCCGGCACGCCCCGGCCCGTCATCGACCGCCTGAACCAGGCGCTGAACAAGGCGCTCGCGACGCCAGCCCTGCAAACCTCCTACAAGCAAGGCGGCTTCTTCCCGCCCCAAGCGCCGAACACGCCGGAGACCTTCGCCAAGAAGATCGCCAGCGAGATCGACAAGTGGGGCGCGGTGGTGAAAAGCGCCAACCTCAAGGCCAATTAAGCATCCAAGGAGCATAGGTGTACCCGATTGATTTCTTCTTCCGCGCCGCCGAGCAGTACCCGGACCGCGTGGCGCTCGACGGTCCCGATGGGCAGGTGACTTACGCGCGGCTGGCGGCGGACACGCGTGCGCTGGCGGCCGCCCTGCAGGATCTGGACCCCGAGCCGCAGACGCGCGTGGCTATCTGCGCCGGCAATTCGGCGCGCCACATCCTGGCGCTGCTGGCGGTGCTGGCCAGCGGCAAGGTCTGGGTGCCGCTGAACTACCGCAGCACCGCGCGCGAGATCGGCCGCATCCTGGATGCAACCGAGCCGTCCATCGTGATCGTCGACGACGTAGGCGCGCCGCTCGTGCCCGCGGGTTCAGCACGACGCATCGTGCTGGACGAGGCGGCCGCTGACCTGGCGCTGGACGCGCTGCTCGCGCGTTTTGCCGACCGCGTTCCGGCGCGTCACGCCTTGCCGCGCGACGCCACGCAGGCGATCAAGTTCACGGGTGGCACCACCGGCCTGCCCAAGGGCGTGATGCAGCCTTATCACGCGTGGAACGCCGGCATCGTCAACCAGATCCTCAACTGGGGCCTCACCGCCGAAGACCGCTACGTCGTGTCCGCACCCATCACGCACGGCACCGGCACCTATCTGTTGCCGGTGCTGGCGCAGGGCGGCGCGCATCTGCTGCTGGACAGTGTGTCGCCCGCCACCATTACCGAGGCGTTTCGCGAGCGCGGCGGCACGCTGAGCTTCATGCCGCCCACGCTGATCTACATGATCATGGCGCAGCCCGGGGCCTCGCGCGCGGACTTCCCGCATCTGCGCAACCTCATCTACGGCGGCGCGCCCATGCCCGTGGAAAAGATCGAGCGCGCGCGCGCCTTCTTCGGCCCGGTGCTGGGCACGACCTACGGCCAGACGGAGGCGCCTCAGATCGTCACCGTGCTGCGCCCCGCCGATCTCGAAGCACCGGAAAATCGCGCGTCCGTCGGCCGGGTCACACCGCTGTCCGACGTGGCGATCATGGCGCCCGACGGCACGCTGCTGCCGCGCGGCGAAATCGGCGAAGTCGTGGTCCAGGGCGATCTGGTGATGACCGGCTACTGGCGCCTGCCCGAGAAGACCGCTGAAACCATCGTCGACGGCTGGCTGCACACCGGCGACACGGGCCTGATCGACACGCGCGGCTATCTGTTCCTGAAGGACCGCCTGCGCGACGTCATCATCACCGGCGGGTTCAACATCTATCCGGTGGACGTCGAAAACGCCTTGTCCGCGCATCCCGCCGTCTACGAATGCTCGGTGTTCGGCGTGCCTGACGACAAGTGGGGCGAAGCGGTCCACGCCGCCGTCCAGCTTCAGGCGGGCGCCGAGGCCGATGGCGACGAACTCAAGGCGCACGTGCGCGCGCTGCTGGGTCCGGTCGCCACGCCCAAACACATCCATTTCCACGACAGCCTGCCGCGCTCGAGCGTGGGCAAGGTGCTGAAGAACGCGGTGCGCGACGCCGCAATGAAGGAAACGCCATGAACAAGCCCGAAACCCGCCTCTGCGCCCATCACCTGACCGGCATGTCGTATCGCGACGTCGATCTGGTTGAAGACCTGATCGGCAAGAAGTCGTTTACCGAAGTCATGATCATGCAGATCCTCGGCCGCGACGCGCGTCCCGTGGACATGCGCATCGTGGACGCGGTGCTGGTCACGCTGATGGAGCACGGCATGACACCCAGCGCGATCGCCACGCGCCTGATCTACATGAGCGCGCCCGAGAATCTGCAGGGCGCCGTGGCGTCCGGGCTGATGGCGGTGGGCAGCCAGTTCGTGGGCACCATGGAAAACTGCTCGCGCCTGCTTGACCGCATCCGTCAGGCACCCGACGGTCCCGCGGAAGCATTGGCCATTGCCCGCGAACACCGCGCGTCGCGCAGCCCGCTGCCCGGCTTCGGCCATCACCTGCACAAGCCGGACGATCCGCGCGCGATCAAGCTGCTGGCGCTGGCCGAAGCGGAAAGCGAACTGAGCGGCGAGTCGGTCCAGGCGCTGCGCTGGCTGGCCAGCGCCATCGACGAGACCTACGGCAAGCACATCACCATCAATGCAACCGGCGCCGTGGCCGCGCTGCTCAGCGAGATCGGCGTGCCTACCGACCTGATGCGCGGCTTTGCCGTGATCTCGCGCGCGGCGGGCCTGGTGTCGCACGTGGCAGAAGAGCAGCAGAGCCCGTCCGGGCGGTACATCTGGGAAACCATCGACCACGCCATTCCGTACGTGGGCAAGGGCAAGAGCCATCAGCAAGACGGCGGGCAATCGTGAGCGCGGGGTCCGGTACGCCCGTTGCCGGCACGCCCCTTCACGCTGCCCCGCCGTCCGGCGCGCGCCTGGCCGGCAAGGTTGCGCTGGTCGCCGGCGCGGGCACGTCCGCGCCCGGCTGGAGCATCGGCAAGGCAAGCTGCGTGACGCTGGCGCGCCAAGGTGCGGCCATCATCGCCCTGGACGCCAACCTGACCGCCGCCGAAGAGGCCGCGCATGAGGCCGAAGCGGCAGGCGGCAGCGCGCTGCCTGTCCAGGCCGACGTGGCCGACCCGGACGCGATGCAGGCGGCGGTCGACGCGGCGTTGCGCCGCTTTGGCCGCATCGACATCCTGCAGGCCAACGCGGGCATCGGCAAGGTCGGCGGCCCCGAAGACATCTCGATCGCGGACTGGGACCGCATCCAGCAGGTGAACGTGACCAGCCTGCTGATCGCCACGCGCCTGCTGGCGCCGGTCATGCGTGCGCAGGGCGGCGGCGCCATCGTGGCCGTCTCTTCCATTGCGGGCATCCGGTACACCGGCTATCCGCATCTGGTCTACAGCGTCAGCAAGGCTGCGGTCATCCACTTTGCGCGCATGGCCGCGCAGCAGTACGCCGCCGACGGCATCCGCGTGAACACGGTCATACCCGGTCTGATCGACACTCCCCGCGTCACCGCCAACGTCGCCAAGATGTTCGATGCGAACGACCTGGACGCCGCGCGCGCGGCACGCGACAAGCAGGTGCCGATGCGACGCATGGGCACGCCATGGGAGGTCGCCAATGCGGTGGCCTTCCTGGCGTCGGACGAGGCGTCCTACATCACCGGCACCGAACTGCTCGTGGATGGCGGCCTGACAGGCAAGTACGCCTGAGCCGGCGCGACTTACTCGGCCTTGATGTTGCCGCGCTGGACCACGGCGGTCCACTTGGCCACGTCGTCGCGGATGCGCTTTGAGAATTCTGCCGGCGTGCTGCCGACCGGCTGAAAGCCCAGCGCGGCCAGCTTGTCGCGCAGCGCGCCCTTGCGCACGGATTCGCCCAGCGTCTGCGACAGGCGCTCGATGATCGGCTCCGGCACGCCGGCCGGCGCAATCACGCCGAACAGCGGCGAGATATCCACACCCGGCAGACCGGCCTCGGCAAACGTGGGAACGTCGGGCAACTGGCTTGTGCGTTGCGGGCTGGTGACCGCCAGCGCGCGCAGCTTTCCGGCCTTGATGTGTTCAAGCAGCGTCGGGACGGTGGCAAAGCCGAACTGCACCTGGCCGCCCAAGAGGTCGGTGATCACGGTGCCGCCGCCGCGGTAAGGCACATGCAGCACGTCCACGCCTGCCTGCTGGCGCAGTTGCTCACCGGCCAGATGCGGCCCGCTGCCCACGCCCGCCGACCCGAACGACAACGTGCCGGGCTGCGACTTGGCCAGCGCCAGGAACGATGCCATGTCGGTCGCCTTGACCGACGGGTGCACCACCATGACGAAGGGCGCCGTCGCCATCAGCGAGATCGGCGCGAAATCCTTGATGGCGTCGTACGGCTGACGGTCGCCCAGCAGCGCGGGATTGATGGTGAACGTGGAGTCGACCATGCCGATGGTGTAGCCGTCCGGCGCGGACACCGCCAGCGCGCGCGTGCCGATCGTGGTGCCGCCGCCGCCGCGGTTTTCCACGACGAAGGGCTGGCCCAGCGCCTCGGCGTACACCTGACCCGCCATGCGGCCCAGCGTGTCGGTCGCCGCGCCCGGCGGGTACGGGATGTACAGGCGGACCGCCTTGTCCGGATACTGCGCGGCCCGTGCCGCGAAGGACCACGGCAACACGGCGGCGCCCGCTGCCATAGCGGCGCTGTTGATCAGGAAGGTTCTGCGCGATGGGTGCATGTCTTTGTCTCCGGGTTCGTGTTCTTTGCGGCCTCTGCGGGCCTGTGGATTCTTGGCGGTCTGGCGTTTGGCTTTTTACGGGTCAGGGTTCAGGCGCTGTACTGGCCCTCGGCAAGTGCCGCTTCCGGATCCGCGCCCAGCCCCGGTGCGTCCGGCACGTTGACCCAGCCATTCTCGATGGGCACGCTGCGTCCGTACGGCACGTGCGCGAGTTCGACGTAAAGGCGTTCCAACGACACCTCGTCTTGCTGCGCGGCGATCAAGTGCAGGCTTGCAAGATAGCCGGGGCCAAAGAACGCCACCTGCGGCGCGCAGATGACGCTTGAGTCCGCGCACTTCTGCGCAATCCGCCACGCGGCGGTCAGGCCCAGTTTGATGACGCTGGGCTGCACGTACTGCGCGGCTTCCGTGTCCACCACGCGCTCAAGGTCGGTGGCGCTGCTGGCGTTCTCGCCCACGGCCAGCGGGATGCCGCAGGCCTGCTTCAGGCGTGCCAGCGCGCGATCGTCTTCCGGCGGCCACAAGGGTTCTTCAATCCAGAACGGATCATGCGGGCGCATGGCCTCGATGGCGGCTTCAGCTTCGCCCGGCAGCCACGCGCAGTTCGTATCGACCATGATCGGCACGCCGGGACCCGTGCTGCGGCGCACGGCGGCCAGCGCGTCGGCGGTGCGCTCGTGCAGCTTGATCTCGGTATAGCCTTCGTTCAGGGCCTGCGTGGTCACGGCGTCCAGGCGCTCGGCGTTGCCGTAATACTGCAGCAGCGATGCATACACACGGACCCGCTCGCGGCGCTTGCCGCCCAGCAGCTTGTACAGCGGCACGCCGGCGCGCTTGGCGCGCAGGTCCCACAGCGCGATGTCCAGCCCCGCCAGCGCGTGCACCACCGGACCGGACCGGCCCAGGTTGTGCAGCGTGCGCTGCATACCCGGCAGCAGCGTGTCGTCGTCCGCGTCGCGCCCGCAGGCCAGCGGTGCGATCAGCGTTTCGAAGATCGCGGGCAACGCGCGCGGCTCCACGCAATACGACTCGCCCCAGGCCACCGTGCCGTCTTCGGTCTGCACCCGCACCAGCGCGCTGTCGAGCTTGTCGCGCGGACGGCCCGCGAACAGCGGCGACGGGCTCCAGTGATGGAACGGCAGGCGCAAAGGAATGCAGGTGACGGAAACAATGGTGTTGGCGGGCATGGCGATGAGGCGTCGAGATGCGGAATGCGATGGGCTATTCTGGCGGCCGCCAGTTCATATGGTCAAATAGATGAATTGACTATTTCCATATGAATTTCATATGTTCAATCGGCGAGAACTCCTGCTGCTGCGCGCCATGTACCGGCTCGATACCGTCACCGCCGCAGCCGCCTCGGTCAACATGACGCAGCCCGCCGCCAGCGCACTCCTGCGCGACATGGAAACTCGGTTGGGCTTTGCGCTGTTCAGCCGCGAGAACCGCCGGCTGCACCTGACCAGCCAGGGGCGCGCGCTGATTCCCGAAGTGCTCAATGCGCTGGCCGGCATCGAGGCCGTCGACCGGCTGGCCGTCGACATCCGCCAGGGCGCGCTGGCAAGGCTGGACGTGGGCGCCGTCGCCATCGCCGCGTCCAGCCTGCTGCCTCCTGCCCTGGCCGGCGTACGCCGCGCACATCCGGCGGTTGCCGTGACCGTGCGCGCCGGCACCGCGCTGGAAATCATCGAGATGGCGGTGGATCACCGCATCGATCTGGGCATCATCATCGGCTCGCCGCCGGACATCGACCGGGTGTCCAGCCTGCGGCTCGCGCCGTTGGGACTGCATGCGGTGATGCCTCAGGACCATTCGTGGGCAAAGCGGACCGATCTGACGCTGGACGAGGTGGCCGAGGCGGGACCGATTGTCCTCGCCCCCGCCCTACCCGCCGGCCGCGCGACGCGCCAGGCGCTGGAGGCGCGCGGACTGCCCTATCGCCCCATCATCGAGGCGGCGCAGTCGTCGGCCGCCTGCGCGCTGGCGGCGCAGGGATTGGGTGTCGCCATCGTGGAAAGCCTGGGCGCGCATTACGCCGAGCGTCAGGGTCTGGTGACGCGCCAACTGCTGGCGCTGGAGGATCCGGTGCTGGCGGTGGTGTGGTCGCGCGACCGCGCCATGAGCGCGCCGGCGCAGGTGCTGCAGGAAGGATTGGAGAAAGAGGTGCAGACGTGGCTGGCGCGCGCGGACGCGAAGGCTGAGGGAGGCCGAACGTCGCGCGCCCGGCTTCGCAAGTCTCGATAGTCTGTTTACCAGGAGGTCGTGTAGGCGCCCGGGAACTGCTTGGCGACAAAAGCCTTCACCTCGTCGGACTGGTAGGCCTTGATGAAGCGCGCGATGCGCGGATCGTTCTTGTTGTCTTCGCGCGCGGCGATGACGACGGGCGCGAACGGCGCGTCCTTGCTTTCCAGCACCAGCGCGTCCCTGGCGGGCGACAGGCCGGCAGGGATGGCGTATGCCGAGTTCACGGCCGCGGCGTCCACGTCCTTGAGCGAGTGCGGCAGTTGCGCGGCCTCGATCTCGACGAACTTCAGGTTCTTGGGGTTCTCGGCGATATCGAAGATCGACGCCGTCACCGTCACGCCGTCCTTCAGCTTGATGAGCTTGGCGGCCTGCAGCACCAGCAGCGCGCGGGCGCCGTTGGTCGGATCGTTCGGGATGGCCACCTTGCCGCCTTGCGGCAGATCGTCCAGCGACTTCACGCGCTTGGAATAGATGCCCATCTGCTGCACCACCGCGGTCGCCACCGGCACCAGCTTGTAGCCGCGCGCCTTGTTCTGCGATTCCAGGAAAGGCTTGTGCTGGTAGATGTTCACGTCCAGCTCCTTGGCGTCCAGCGCGGCGTTGGGCTGGATGAAGTCGCTGAACTCGATCAGCTTGACCTTCAGGCCCTGCTTGGCGGCGACCTGCTGCACGACTTCGCCGATCTGCGCGTGCGGGCCGACGGTGACGCCCACTTTCAGCTCGGCGTCCTGCGCCATCGCCGAGGTGCCGGCAAAACCGAGAATGGTGGCAAAAACGGCGAGGGAATGGCGAAGGCGCATGGGAAAGTCTCTAGAGGTCTAAACGATTGAGGATTGGAACAATGACCCGGATTCTAGTGAGCGCGCTTCAAAACCGGAAGCGATGAATATTCATATTGATATGCGGATTTCGATATAAACACCGCTATGACAGCGCTGGCGCATGCGGACACAATAGAGCCTGCTTTCATCCAACCAACCCGCCAACCATGACTACCCCCGAACTCCATCCGCACGCGCGCGCGCTGCTGGCCGACCACTACGCCGCCGTCGACGCCGACCTGCCCGTCCTGCTCGACCTGCTGTTTGCACGCAGCGCGGGCGAAGACTGGCACAAGGCCGGCACGTTCAAGCATCATCTGCTGGGCGTCTACCGCACGCTGGCGCTCTGGAACCAGCCGCGCGAAGTGCGCCTCCTGGGCCTGTTCCACAGCGTCTACGGCAACGAATACGTAGACCTCACCCTGTTTGACCGCGAACGCGAGCGCAACACGCTGCGCGACGTGCTGGGCTCGGAAGCCGAGGAATGGGTCAGTCTCTTTTGCGCCATGCCGCGCACGCGCTTCGTGCAGGCGATCCTGCAAGGCCAGGGCACGGGACCGGAAGGCCTGACGCTGGAAGGCGCCGATGGACAGGTCTTCACCTTCACGCCGCGCCAGGTCGCGGCGTTCACCGTCGTGTCCGCCGCCGACATCGGCGAGCAATGGCACAGCTGGCAGGACGAGATCTTCGCGGGCTATCCGCAGCAGCAGCGCCGCGACCTGAAAACGAACTGGGCCTCGTCGCTGTGGCCCGGCCCGCTCAAGCCGCCGTCGAACATCCTGTCGATGCTGTCCCATCTGCTGGCGCCGCTGTCGCGCATGCCGCAGGACACCGGCATTCCCATCCCGCCCGCGTTCGACCACTGCCGCGCCACGCTCAGCCCGCGCGACGAAGCGGCGGCCAGCGCGCTGTACTGGCAGGTCATCACGCGCATGCACCCGCTGACCGAAATGGACAGCGCGCGGCACATGCTGGAAGCCGCGGTCGAACACAACCCCTGGGTGGGCGAGCCGCGCCTGCTGCTCGCGCAACTGGCGCTGACGGCCGGAGAATTCGAGGCCGCGAAACAGCACGCCGCCGCTGGGCTGGCCGCGCTTCAGGCGTGGGGCACCGCGTGGGATAAACGGATTGAATGGGCCGGATGGATGGCCTGGGCGCGCATCGAGCTGCAGAATGCTCGGGCGCGCAAATGGCCGGAGAATCTGGCCGCGCTGAATGGGATGGGGCTGGTGGAATAAGAACCGCCCTGATGCAGACGGCCCCGCTCAAGCGGGGCCGCCGGCGATCGTTGCACGAGGCGCGTCAAGCGCAAGCCTTGCGGCAAGGCAAAAGCGAGAACCTGCTAAGTGCCTTCCCAGTGCGGCCCGGGCACGACAATGTCGAACATTTCCAAGACGCGGGCCACGGTGTGGTCCACCATTTCATCGATGGACTTGGGCCGGTGATAAAACGCCGGCAGCGGCGGAAACACGATGCCGCCCATTTCGGTCACGGCCGTCATGTTGCGCAGGTGCGCCAGATTGAACGGCGTCTCGCGCACCATCATCACCAGGCGGCGGCGCTCTTTGAGCGTGACGTCGGCGGCGCGCGTGATGAGGTTATCGGATAGGCCATGCGCCACCGCCGCCAGCGTGCGCATCGAGCACGGCACGATCACCATGCCCGCGGTCTGGAACGCGCCGCTGGCCAGCGTGGCGCCCACGTCGCGAATGCTGTGCACGTGATCGGCCAGCGCATAGACGTCCTGGCGGCTGACATCAAGTTCATGCTTGATATTTAGCACGCCAGAAGCGGACACCACCAGATGCGACTCGACGTCTTCGACGTTGCGCAGCGCCTGCAGCATGCGCACCGCGTAGAGCGCGCCGGTGGCGCCCGTGATGCCGACGACGAGCCGTCGCATGATGGCGTTAAGCCGTGGCGCCGGATTGCTCCAGCAGCGTCTTCAGTTCGCCGGACTCGTTCATTTCATTCATGATGTCCGAGCCGCCGATGAACTCGCCGGACACGTACAGCTGCGGAATGGTGGGCCAGCTGGAGAATTCCTTGATGCCCTGGCGGACTTCGTCGTCCTCCAGCACATTGACCGTGACGAGCTTCTTCACGCCACAGCCCTTCAGGATTTGAATGGCCTTGCCGGAGAACCCGCATTGCGGGAACTGGGCGGTGCCCTTCATGAACAGCACGACGGGGTGCTGGGTAACGGTTTCGCGGATGAATTCTTGAACGTCGCTCATGGTGGTCTCTTGGACAGGCAAAACGGAATGGGTCAATTATAGGTACAGCCGGGAAAACCGCCCGATTACCCCGGCGCGGCGCCGGTATATCCGGCAGATGCAACAGCAAATGTCTGGCCGTGCGCCGCGCTCAGGCACCTGAGACCGGCAAACGCCCGCCCGAGATCCGCTCGATCCCCGCCAGATCCTGGCGGCTGTGCACATCTGCGAACCCCGCCTGGCGGAGCATGTCCCGTACCTGCTCCGCCTGATCCCAGCCATGCTCCATCCAGAGCGAGCCGCCGGGTTTCAGATGGGCGCGCGCGCCTTGGACGATGCGCGCCAGATCTTCCAGTCCGCCCGCGCCGTCAGTCAGCGCCCCCCGCGGCTCAAAGCGCAGGTCGCCCTGATCCAGATGCGGATCGTCGCTGGCCACATAGGGGGGATTCGACACGATCAGATCAAACCCTTCGCCGGCCGGCACCGCGTCGTACCAGCTTCCTTCCACGAAGCGCACCGCGGCCGTCAAATCCCACGCGTTGCCGGCAGCCACCGCCAGTGCGGCCGCGCTGACGTCCGACGCCATCACCCGCGCGTCGCGGCGCGCCAGGGCGATCGACACCGCGATCGCGCCGCTGCCCGTGCCCAGGTCCAGCACCATCGGCCCGGTGATGCCATCGATGCATTCCAGCGCGGTTTCCACCAGGACTTCCGTATCGGGGCGGGGAATCAGCACGTCGGGCGTCACGCGGAACCGGTGTCCCATGAATTCGCGATGACCCAGCAGGTAGGCCATGGGCTCCCCGGCCAACCGGCGCTGCGCGAGCGCCTCGTACGCCGCCGCCACCTCGGGCGCCAGCGGATCGGTGTCGTGCGCCAGCAGCCACGCGCGCGGCTTGTTCAGCACGTGCTCCAGCAGCATGCGCACTTCCAGGCGCGGCAGCCGCGCGTCAAGCAGCAGACTCTTGATCTGGGGCGCGGTCATGGCGTCGGCCTTAAATGTCGTCGCCCAGCGCGGCAAGCTGCTCGGCCTGATGCTCGGCGATCAGCGCGCCGGTCAGCTCTTCGAGGTCGCCTTCCATGATCTGCTGCAGCTTGTACAGCGTCAGGTTGATGCGGTGATCGGTCACGCGGCCCTGCGGATAGTTGTAGGTGCGGATGCGCTCGGACCGGTCGCCCGTGCCGATCAGGCTCTTGCGCTCGGCGGCTTCCTTGCTCTGGCGCTCGCGCTCTTCCTTGTCCTTCAGGCGCGCGGCCAGCACCTGCATGGCCTTGTCCTTGTTGCGGTGCTGCGAACGGTCGTCCTGGCATTCCACCACCAGCCCGGTCGGCAAGTGGGTGATGCGCACGGCCGAATCCGTCTTGTTGATGTGCTGGCCGCCCGCGCCGCTGGCGCGGAAGGTGTCGATGCGCAGGTCGCTGGGATTGATGACGATCTCGGACATGGCATCGGCTTCGGCCATGATGGCCACCGTGCAAGCCGACGTGTGGATGCGGCCTTGGGCCTCGGTCGCCGGCACGCGCTGCACGCGGTGCGCCCCCGATTCGAACTTCAAACGGCCATACGCGCCGTCACCGTCGATGCGCGCGATCACTTCCTTGTAGCCGCCCAGCTCGGACGCGCTTTCCGACATCAGTTCCACGCGCCAGCCACGCTGTTCCGCGTAGCGCGTGTACATGCGCAAGAGGTCGCCCGAGAACAGCGCGCTCTCGTCGCCGCCCGTGCCCGCGCGGATTTCCAGGAACACGCTGCGCCCGTCGTTGGGGTCGCGCGGCAGCAGCAGAAGCTGCAGCGCCGCTTCCAGCGATTCCAGCTTGACGCGCCCGGTCTTGATCTCTTCTTCGGCCATGGCCTTCATGTCGGGCTCGGACAGCATTTCCTGCGCGGTCGCGATGTCTTCCTCGGTGCGGGCGAACGCGGTAAAGGCTTCGACCACCGGTTCCAGTTCGGCGCGCTCGCGCGAAAGCTTGCGGAAGCGGTCCATGTCGGACGCGGTTTCCGGTTCGGCGAGCAGAGCATCGACCTCGATCAGGCGATGGCACAGATGCTCCAGCCGGCTGCGCATGGAAGATTTCATGAGGGGAGGACCAAAAGAGAAAACAGAGAAAGCGGGCGCCCACAAAGCGAACGCCCGCCAGGAGGCGGGGCGTGGGGCAGAGCCGCTAACGGCGGGAGTCGCGGCCGGGGAAGAGGCGCGGCATCCAGGCAAGCAGTTGCTTGCGGTCGTCGCCTTCGCTGCGGTTCAGCGCCGCAAGCGGGCCGTGCAGGTACTTTTGCGTGAGGCCGTGGGCCAGCTGCTCGAGCACGGCTTCGGGCGATTCGCCCCGCGCCAGCAGGCGGCGGGCGCGTTCCAGTTCGGCGGCGCGGACGTCTTCGGCAGCCTGGTGCAGGTCGCGGATGACGGGCACCACTTCGCGGGATTGCATCCAGTGCATGAAGCCCTGGACGCGGGTTTCGATGATGGCTTCGGCCTGCACCACCGCGGCGCGGCGCGCGTCGGTGCCGGTCTGCACCAGCCGGCCCAGGTCATCAACCGAGTACAGATAGACGTCGTCCAGACGGCCGACTTCGGGTTCGATGTCGCGCGGCACGGCCAGATCGATCATGACCATCGGGCGGTGACGGCGCAGGCGCGTAGCCCGTTCAACCATCCCCAGGCCGAGGATGGGCAGGGAGCTTGCCGTACAGGAAACGATGACGTCGAACTCGGACAGCCGCTCGGTCAGGTCGGACAGCTTCATCGTGCTGGCCGAGAAGCGGTTGGCCAGCAGTTCGGCGCGTTCGGCCGTGCGGTTGGCAACCACCATGCTGCGTGGACGTTGCGCGGCAAAGTGCGTGGCGCACAATTCGATCATTTCGCCCGCGCCGATGAACAGCGTGCGGGCCTGGTCCAGGTTGCCGAACACGCGCTCGGCAAGACGCACCGCGGCGGCGGCCATGGACACGGATTCGGCGCCGATGGCGGTTTGCGACCGGACTTCCTTGGCGACCGAGAAGGTGCGCTGGAACATCTGGTGCAGCAGCGTGCCGAGCGATCCGGCTTCGCCGGCGGCGCGCACCGCGTCTTTCATCTGGCCCACGATCTGGGTTTCGCCCAGCACCATGGAATCGAGGCCGCTTGCCACGCGGAAAGCGTGACGCACGGCGTCGTCTTGATGATGGCGATAGAGGTGCGGGCGCAGCGTGCCGGCGTCCAGGCGGTTGTGTTCAGCCAGCCAGGCGGGCAACTGATCCGCCACGTGGCCGTCGGCCGCGCAGTAGATCTCGGTGCGATTACAGGTGGACAGGATGGCGGCTTCGCGGACGGAGCCGCCGAATGCCGAACGCAAGCCTTCGAGGGCGGGCTTGACCAGATCAACGGGCATGGACACGCGTTCGCGGACCGACACCGGCGCGGACGTGTGATTCAGACCGAAGGCAAGGACAGCTACCGACATGTGTGAGGGATGGCGGAAAGCCACCCGCGGCTAAGCGTTAAGTACTGCCACTATAAGAACAATGCGTCGCAGCCCGCTTGTCGCGCGTCAAAGGCGGGAAAGCATCCGGCTGTAACAGCAAAACCGCTGACGATTATACTCCTGCGGGTTATCCCCAGGCCATTCCCGTCCCCAATCGCGGACAGTTGGCGCCCAATCGTGCCTTGCAGGCAACAGTTGACTGCTTTGCTGCCCCTGTACGGCGACATCGCGTGCCGGGTCACGAAAAAAAGCGACGCTTCCCCCGCCCGGCTGGCACAACGCCAAAAAATTGTGTATAGTTGCGGACTTCGTTGGCCTGGTAGCTCAGTCGGTAGAGCAGAGGATTGAAAATCCTTGTGTCGGTGGTTCGATTCCGCCCCAGGCCACCAAAAGAATTTCCGGGAGCTTCGGCTCCCACAAAAAGCCCAGCCTTGCGCTGGGTTTTTTGTTGGTGGCGTCGCTGCGCCGCCCGTATTTTTTAGTGGTGGCGCTACACGCCGCCCGTATTTTGTTAGTGGCGGCGCTACACGCAGCCACGTGTCCCGACATTTTGTGTATAGTGGCGGGCTTCGTTGGCCTGGTAGCTCAGTCGGTAGAGCAGAGGATTGAAAATCCTTGTGTCGGTGGTTCGATTCCGCCCCAGGCCACCAAAAGATTCAAGCATTCAGCCCCGCCCGGTGTTTACTGCGGCGGGGCTTTTGCTTTCTGGCGCGCCAATCGCCAGACACGCTTGCGACAACTCCCCGCGCCGGCAGCGCTCGAAGCACATGCGCCATTCGCCATTCGCGAATTGCGAATGGCGACATCCATATTGCCCTTCTGGCCCGCCGCATTTCGCGATATCGTGACATGCCGCCGTTTCGCAGTCGATCCCAAGCAACCGCAAATCCGTCCCCCATCACGGAGTCGCAACATGCGCGCACGCGCACGAATCCTATTCTGGCTGTTTGGCCTGGTGCTGGGATGGGCGCGTGTGGCGCTTGCAGCGGAAACGCCGGCGCCTGCCGCGCCGCCCGCCGCGATCCAGATGGCCGAGATTCCGCTGCGGGCGGACACGGATTTGCGATACGCCGAGGGCGTGTTGCAGCGCGCGGCGACGGCGGATCCGTTGAGCGCGCTGATGCCGCCGCTCGATGCCATCGCCAAGTCCGCGGACGAAAAGCTCTACGAATTCCAGCCGGCCCAGCTGCGCAACTTTCCCATCATGCGGCTGGAAAGCCTGGAGCGGCACTGGCTCTTTGACGTGCGGCGGCTGGCGCGCTGGCGGGCCGACATGCGGCAGGCAACGGCCTGGTACGCCAGCGACGCGGCCGAGCTGCTGCGCCGGCGCACGGCCTGGCAGGCGATCAAGGACGCGCCGGGCGCGGCGGGGCTGCCGGCGGCATTGGCCGACCGCGTCGACGTGGTGATCGCGCAGTTGCTGGCGGCCAGCCAGGCGCTGTCCGTGCCGCTGTCGCGCCAGGTCGAACTGGAACAGCGGGCCAACGCGATCGAGGAACAGATCAAGGCGGGCCAGCGTCAGGTGATGGAGGCGATCAGCTATGTCGATGCGCGGCTCCTGCGCGTGGATTCGCCGCCGCTCTGGGCATTGGACTGGTCCGGAAGATCCGACCAGGACACCATGACCCTTTTGCGCCAAGGTCTGGACATCGAGGTCCGCTTCGCGCGCGACTACGGCGCCGCCGGCGCCAGCAATCAGCGCGCGCTGCACACGTTGCAACTGCTGCTGCTGCCGCTGCTGATCTGGCTGGCCAGAAAAAGCCGCAACGCCATCCGCACCGGCGTCATGAGCGAAACCGCTGCCGGTGTGCTCGGGCGGCCCATCTCCACGTGGGTCCTGTTGTCGATGATGGGCGTGCTGGCCCTGGAGCCGGACGCGCCGTTGATGGTGCAGCAGATCGCCCTGGTGCTGGCGGCGGTGCCGGTGCTGCGCCTGCTTCCACCCGCCAGCCGACGGCATCTGGATCATTGGCCGCGCGTCATCACCGCGCTCTTCCTGGCCGAGCGGCTGGGCTTCCTGTTCCTGGCCAATACCCTCTTCTATCGTGTGTCGACCGTAGCGGCGGCGGTGGCGGCCCTGACGGCCATTCTGTGGCTGCTGGCGCGCGGACGGCGCCAGACCTATCCGCCCGGTTCCGAGCGGCTGGTGCGCGCCTTGCGCGCCGTCGCCTGGTGCGCGGCAGCCCTGCTGTGCGTGTCGCTGGGCGCGAACCTCATCGGCAATGTGTCGTTGTCCGAGATGCTGACCAGCGGCATCATCGGCAGCGGCTACTTCGGGCTGGTGCTGTATGCGGGCGTGACCGTCATCATCACGCTGCTGCAGCTTCTGCTGGCCCGTCAGGGCATTTCGCGCTTCCGGCTGGCGCGCGAACACGCGCCGCCGCTGGTGCTGCTGCTGATCCGCCTTGTCAGTGCCGCCGCGATCGTGGGCTGGGCGGTCTACACCATGGACCGGTTCCGCGTCCTGCGCGCCACATATGCCTTCGTGACGCAGGTGCTGTCGTACACGCTGGAAGTCGGCGAGGTCTCGATCAGCCTGGGCAACATCCTCGTCTTCGCGATCTCGGTCGTGATTGCCTTCTGGGCCGCGCGCGCGGTGCGCCTCATCCTGCACGACGAGGTCCTGACCCGCATGTCGCTGCCGCGCGGCGTCGGCAACAGCATCGCCTCGCTGTCTTACTACCTGGTGCTGCTGCTGGGTTTGGGCATCGCCCTGTCGGCCGCGGGTTTCCAGACCAGCCAGCTCACCATCGTGTTCGGCGCCCTGGGCGTGGGCATCGGCTTTGGCCTGCAGGGCGTGGTGAACAACTTCGTGTCGGGCCTGATCCTGATGTTCGAACGGCCGATCCAGCCCGGCGATGTCGTGGAGATCGGCGGCACGTCGGGCCAGGTAAGGGATATCGGCATGCGCGCCACCCGTATCAAGACGTTCGACGGCGCCGACGTGATCGTCCCGAACGGCACGCTGCTGTCCGACAAGCTGACCAACTGGACGATGCTGGACCGCAGCCGCAGGATCGAGATCAGCATCGGCCTGGCCTACGGCACCGACCCGCGGCAGGTGCTCGCGCTGCTGGACGACGTCGCACGGCAGACGCCGGGCGTGGTCACGGAGCCTGCGCCCATGGTGCTCTTCATGGGCTTTGGCGCCAGCACGCTGGATTTCAGCTTGCGCGCGTGGACCTACGACTTCGACCGGTGGATCGAGATCCGCAGCGACATGCTGGCGCGGATGTACGACGCGCTGCGGGACGCGGGCATCCAGATCCCCTTTCCGCAGCGGGACCTGCATTTGCGCAGTGTTTCGGAAGAAGCTGGCCGTGCGATCCAAGCGGCCTGGCCGGCCGACCCGCACAAGCCTGGCCCCGCGCGAACCGGCAGCCGGGACGGCGGCCAGCCGTCAGGGGCTTGAGCGGCCGGTTGCGCGCACGCATGAGCGCCCATGCCGCCCGGCGCGCCGGCTCACTCCCCAGCCATCACCGGCACCGTCAGCCCATTCTTCACCCGGCTCATCACCACCAGCGTCGAAAACCGCTTCACGTTGGGATTGCCCCAGAAATGGCGCTGCGCGAACACCTCATATTCCGCCATATCCCGCATGGTGAGCGTCAGCACGAAATCGACCTCGCCCGTCACCGACAGGCATTGCATGATCTCGGGCGCGGTCTGCATGGCGCGCTTGAACTGGTCGAGCTTGTCGGCGCGCTCGCTTTCCAGCGACACCAGCACCACCATCGTGATCCCGCGTCCCACGGCGGCGGGGTCCACGACGGACACGTCCGCCGTCACCACCTTGGCGTCGCGCAGCCGCTTCATGCGGCGCAGGCAGGACACCGGCGACAGGTTCACGCGTTGCGCGACCTCCTGGCTGGTTCGTTGGTTGTCTTCCTGCAGGCTTTGCAGGATCTGCAGGTCGAAATCGTCTAGTTCCATGGGGCGCTCGGAACGCTTTTTAGGTGAAACATCGGGCGGGATGCGGGTATCGGCCGATTCTAATCGTGGCTACGACTCAAACCGTCGAGAATTCGACGGGAAACTTCATTTCGCGCCCGCCGGACGCAGGAATTATTCAAGCCGCTTGCTTACACTGGGAGCCCTCCGCCCGCGCCGCCGGGAATTCCACGCTGCACCCTGCAATGCCCTCACTCCAGCTTTTCCTGCTGTTCCTGGCCGCCGACGCGGCCTTGAAGCTCACGCCCGGCCCCGACATGGCCCTCACGCTGTCGCGCGGCATGACGCAAGGGTTTCGGCCCGCCTTCCATAGCGTGCTGGGCAACGTGGCCGCTGGATTCATCCAGGTTCCGGCCGTGGTGCTGGGCCTGGCTTCCGTGCTGCGGACCTTTCCCACGCTTTTCGTCGGCATCAAGGCGGCGGGCGGCCTGTATCTGGGGTACCTGGGCATCAAGGCGATGATCCGGTGCGCGAACGCCGCCGAGGTATCGCTGGCGGCCCGGCCGGGCGACGCGCGCGACGCCTTCTGGCAGGGCTTCATCACCAACCTGCTCAATCCGAAGGTGCTGCTCTTCATGATCGCCTTCCTGCCGCAGTTCACCTCGCCGGACAATGGGCCGGTCTGGATCCAGATGCTGGTGCTGGGCATCACGATGAAAGCGCTCAGCCTGCCCTATGGCAGCTGCTTTGCGTACGGCGCGTCGCGCATCCGCGGCTGGGTCGCGCGCAATCCGTGGTTCCTGCGCGCGCAGCAGGGCATTCTGGGCGCGATCATGCTGGGGCTGGCGATCTACGTGCTGGTTTCCACCGCGATGAATCCGCAGCCCTGACCGTCCACGCCACATCCCTGACACAAGCGTTTTTGCACAAACCCCGCCTTCCATGACCGCCGCCACCTTGAACAACGGACACAACAGCGCCACGTCCACCCTGCTTCCCACCCTGTCGCTGATCGGCGCCATGGCCTCGCTGTGCGTTGGCACGTCGTTCGCGAAATCGCTGTTTCCGGAAGTGGGCGCACAAGGCACCACCGCGTATCGCATCGTCATTGGCGCCATCATCCTCTTGGCCTTCTGGCGGCCGTGGCGCTTTCCGCTGACGCGCGTCAACGCCGCGAAGATCGCCCTGTACGGCGTGACGCTGGCGTGCATGAACCTGCTGTTCTACATGGCGCTGAAAACGCTGCCGCTGGGCATTGCCATCGCCATCGAATTCACGGGACCGCTGACGCTGGCTGTGGTGCTGTCACGGCGCGCCATCGACTTTGTGTGGATCGCCTGCGCGCTGGCCGGCCTGATCCTGCTCATTCCCACCGGCCAGTCCGTCCACGACCTCGATCCGCAAGGCATCGCGTACGCGCTGGGGGCAGCGGTGTGCTGGGCGCTGTACATCATCTTCGGCAAGATGGCCGGCAACGTGCATGGCGGCCAGGCGACATCGCTGGGTCTGCTGGCGGCCGCGATGGTCGCCCTGCCCGTCGGCGCGGCGCACGCGGGCATGGCGCTGCTGGATCCCAAACTCATTCTGGCGGGCGTGGCCGTCGGCATCCTGTCCAGCGCTTTGCCCTATTCGCTGGAAATGGTGGCGCTGCGGCGGCTGCCGCAAAAGACGTTCGGCGTGCTGCTCAGCATGGAACCCGCGATGGGCGCACTGGCCGGGGTCGTCGTGCTGAACGAACACCTGTCGCAGACGCAATGGCTGGCAATCTGCGGCATCATCATCGCCTCCGCCGGCTGCGCCGCGACGGCGCAGCGCAGCCGCAAGGCGCCGATTCCTGCGCCTGACTGATCGGCACCCTTCGCGGGCGGACACTGTCTCATCAGGTGTCTGACACTACCGCGGTCAATCGCCCTTGACCCCGCCATCAACCAAAACCCGGCTCGCGCTGCGGCAGCGATAGCGGGTCGAAGTCTTCCCAGTGGTTGTTGCGCCAGCGGCCGTTGGCGTGTTCCACGTCGGCGCCACCAGCATCGCGCAGAATGCGGCATGCCAGGATCTCGCGCTGCGGCCTGACCCGCACGGCGACCATGACCCCGGCCTGACGGATCTCGGCATGAGAGTCGGGATTGAAGTGGCCGTGCTGCGTGGTGCCGTGCCCCGTCACCCAAAGCGCGCCGAACAACGACCCGAGGTACGCGCCCACACCCGCCGCGGCCAGGATTGCGGCAGTGGAGTCGCTGAGTTCCGCCGCGACGAATCCGCCGAACACCGCAAACACGGCCCCCACGCCGCCCGCGCCCAGATAGGCGCCCATGTCGGCGCGCCCCGCGTCGGGGTCGGAACGCCGGTCGCCGCCATAGGGAAAGCGGCCGTGCTCGCCGGCGGGATTGACGTAGAAGGTATGGATATCCCAGTCGGGAAAGCCGCTGGTGGCAAGGCGGCTGGCGGCGGCCTTGGCGGCCTCAAAGCCCTCGAAGCGGGCAGCTACGATCAAAGACATGGCAGTCTCCTCGCCCGCGGTCCGGGCCGGATGCGCATCGTTTCATCGTACGCCCGCGCCGCCGCCGTGCACGCCGGCGTTACACCTTGCGGCGGCTGTTACCCGGCCCTTTGCTACCCAAACCCTTCTCACCCAGCGCCGAGTCCCGTTTACGCCTTGCCCGGCAACGCGTCACCCCGGCCCCTTATTCCGCGGAAAGCCCCTTGCCCTGAATGACCGCGCCCCAGCGTTCGTGCTCCTGCCGCGCGTACGCGCGAAACGCATCGGGCGAGCTGCCGGTCGGCTCCAACCCCTGCAGCGTCAACTGCCTGACGACATCCGGCGATGTCAGCGCCTGCCGGATCGCCTGACTGAGCTTTTCCACGATGGGCGCGGGCGTGCCGGCCGGCGCGACCACGCCCTGCCAGGCCGCCGCCTCGAAGATTGGCCCGCCGGCCTCCGCAAACGTCGGTACGCCCGGCAGTTGCGCAGACCGTTTGGCGGACGGCACGGCAATCGCGCGCAGCCTGCCCGCCTGGATCAGCGGCCGGGCGGCGGCCAGGTCCGCCATCATCAGCGGCACCACGCCCGCGGCGACGTCCTGCAGCGCGGGCGGCGACCCTTTGTACGGCACCGCGGTCGCGCGGCCGCCGACGGTTTCCATGAACAGTTCCATCGCCAGATGATGCGGACTGCCCACGCCCAGCGACGCATAGCTGCCCGGCGGCTCGCGTTTAAGGTAGGTCTTCACGTCGTCCAGCGTGTGCAGGCTCGAATCAGGCGCCGCGACCAGCACGATGGGCAGCGCCACCAGCGTGGACACCGGCGTCAGTTGCTGCTGCGGATCGTAGGGCAGATCGTCGTACAGCCACGGGTTGAGCGCCAGCGTGCTCATGCCCGCGGTCAGCACCGTGTAGCCGTCCGGCTGGGCGCGCGCGGCCTCCTGCGCGGCGACGATGGTGGCGGCGCCCGGGCGGTTCTCCACCACCACCGGCTGCCCCAGCGTCTGGCCGACATGCCGGGCCACGATGCGGGTCGCCAGATCGCTGCCCCCTCCCGCGCTGAACGGCACCAGCCACCGGATGGGCCGATCGGGATAATCGGCCGCCCACGACGCAGCCGGCATGGCCGCGGCCAGCGCCGCCGAAAACAGCATGCGCAGCACGCCCTGGAACATGACGCTCACTCCTTTTGAACTTCAAATGCGCCGATTGTGGCCGATCAGGCGCGCGCGGCGCTCAGCCAGCGCAAACCGGCTGACGTGGAACCCGCAGGACGGTACTCGCAGCCGATCCAGCCGGTGTACTGCAACTCGCGCAGCACGCCGAAAACCCAGCCGTAATCGAGTTCGCCCCGGTCCGGCTCCTGGCGCAGCGGCACGCCGGCAATCTGCAGGTGCCCCACGCGCCCGGTGGGCAGGTACTCGCGCAGCTTGGCGGTGACGTCGCCTTCGACGATCTGGCAGTGGTACAGGTCCATCTGCACTTTCAGGTTGGGCGCATTGACCGCCTGCACGACGGCGTGCGCGTCCTCCTGGCGGTTCAGGAAATAGCCGGGGATGTCGCGCGTGTTGATCGGCTCGATCAGCAGCGTGACGCCGGCAGAGCGCGCCTCGCGGGCGGCCCAGTCGAGATTGGCGTGATAGTAGTCCAGCATCGCCTCGCGCGAGGCATCAGGCGGCGCCACGCCCGCCATCACATGGACATTGGAACAAGACAACGCGGTGGCATAACAGAGGGCCTGCTCGATGCCGGCCTGGAACTCGGCCTGCCGGCCCGGCAGCGCAGCCAGCCCGCGATCGCCCTGCGCGGTGATGCCGGGCGGCGCATTGAACAGCACCTGCGCCACCCCGGCGGCGTCCATGCGCTCGCGCACGAACGCGGCTGGCGCTTCATAGGGAAACATGCACTCCACGCCCGCGTAGCCGTCGGCGGCGGCCGCCGCATAACGGTCCAGGAACGCATGTTCCGTGTACATCATCGACAGATTGGCGGCGAACTTCAGCATGGCGGGCTCCTGGCGCGGGATGCCGCCGCGGACAGCGGCACCCGCCGAAAATAGCACAGCCCGCCGCCGCACCCAACCGGGTCAGTACGTCATGCGCACGCCCAGCAGCACGCTGCGGCCGGGCAGCGGCGCAACCGTCGAGATGAACGAGGCGTGGTTGTAAGCCAGCTTGTTCAGCAGGTTGGTGCCGCGCAGGAAAACCTCGTAGCCCGTGGCGCCGTACTGGCCGCGATAGGCCACCACCGCGTTGACCATGTTGTAGCCCGGCGTGGTGTCTTCATAGGCCGCAATGTCCTTCTGCGCGAATACGCGTGCGTATTCAACGCCGCCCGACCACTGCTGCCACTTGAAGTTGCCGCGCACGCCCGCGCGTCCGGCCGGAATGCGCGGCAGATTGCCGTCGCCGCCCGTGAGCTTGCCGCGCACGTAGTCGCCGAACACCGCCGCCGAGAAGATCGGCGTGAACTGGTGCCGCAGTTCGCCTTCCACGCCCGTGAATTCCGCATCCTGCTGCGTGTATTCGATCAGGCGGAAGTCCTCGTAGCGATCCAGCGTGTTGGCGTAGATGTAGTTCTTCACGCGGTTGTGGAACACGCTTGCCGAGAACGTCGTGTCGCCCGAATGCTTGCGCAGCGTCAGGTCGATGTTGTGCGACGTTTCGCGCGTCAGGTCCGGATTACCCAGTTCATACGTATTGGTGGCGATGTGGATGCCGTCCGCATACAGCTCCTGCGCGTTGGGCAGGCGCTGCGAGCGCGACAGCGACAGCGCCACGGAATACTGCGGCGCAAAGTCCCAGATCGCGGCGGCCGACAGCGACGTGCCCGACAGGCTGCTGCGCGGCGCGCCGCCCGACGGCGACACGCGCTGCCAGTCCTGACGCGCGCCCAGCTCGAAGCGCCAGTCGTTCAACTGGTATTCCTCGAGCAGGAACACGCCGTTCGAACGCGTCTTGCTCGGCGGCAGGAATGCCTCTTCGCCTTCGGCGCTGAAATCGCTGTATGCGTTCTGCAGGCCGATCACGCCGCGCCAGCCGGCGATGGGCTTGTGCTGCAGTTCCACCCGCATGTCGTAGCCCTTGTTCTTGAAACGCGTGCCGACCTCGCCGCCCTCGATCTCGTCGTGCTGGTAATCCGTCAGGCCACCGCGGAATCGGATCTTCTCGAAGCCTGCGAACGGATCCTGGTATTCGGCGCGCAGGTCCATCCGGTTGCTGCGCAGCTTCACGTAGGGCACGCCGCCATGTTCGTGATCATGGTCGTGGTCGTGGCCTTCCTCGCCTTCGTCCCCATGGTCGTGGTCATGGCCGCCGCAATGCAGATGCGTGCCGTGCGGATGGCAGCCTTCGTATTCGTGGTTGTGCCCGGGCAGGCCGTATTCGCTTTGCAGGTGCGTGAACGCCACGCCCACGTAGCCGCGCGGCGTGATCCACGACATGCCGACCGAGCCCTGCGTGGACTCGCTGTACGAGCCTTCCAGCTTGCCGCCGGGCCAGTCCGGCACGTCGTAGTCGCTGGTGCGGCGCTTCATGCCTTCGACGCGCACCGCGAACTGGCCTTCGCCCGCCGTGATGCCCACCGCGCCGGCGCGTTCCTTGGTGCCGGTGGCGCCGCGCAGTTCCGCTTCGGCCGCGATGCCCTTTTCCGGCACTTCGGTCGGAATCTTCTTGTCGATCACGTTCACCACGCCGCCGATCGCGCCGCCGCCGTAGAGCAGCGTGGCCGGGCCGCGCAGCACTTCGATGCGGTCGGCCAGCAGCGGCTCGACGGTCACCGCATGGTCGGGCGAGATGGCCGAGGCATCCATCACTTCGGACCCATCGGACAGCACCTTCACGCGCGGCGCGGTCTGTCCGCGGATCACCGGACGGCTGGCGCCGCCGCCGAACGTGTCGCTGTTGACGCCCGGCAGGTTCTTGAGCGTTTCGCCCAGCGTGCCGTTGCGCTGCTCGATCAACGCATCGCCTTCCAGCACCGAGGCCGGCAGCGTGGTGCTGTTCAGGTCCAGCCCCAGCGGATTCGCGGAGACCGTGATCGGCGCCACGGTCTGCGTGCGGGTCTCGCCTTCGGTCTGCGCCTGGGCGACGGGCGCCATCAGCATCAGCGAGCACACCAGCGGCTTCAAGGGCGCCCGGCCAACCGCTCGAAAGCGCGATGCTTTGCCGCGCGCTTTCCCCATCCCCAGCTTCTTACCGTTCATCTTTACTCTCTCGGATGTTATATCATTACAAACCAGCAGGCGGATGATATAACATTTCACTACGCATGCAGCGGCGTCCGGAAACGAAAAAGCGCGATTCCCCTGCAGGAATCGCGCTTCGGTGAAGCGGTCACTGGCGCAAACGCGGGAAACGACGTCCCGCGTCCGTATCAACCCGCCTTGAACTCCTTGTTCCAGAACTCCAGCATCTCCGCCTTCTTCTCGGTCAATCCCTTCAGGTCGTACGCGTGCAGCAGCTTGACCTCGGCATCCGAGAAGCCCACGCGCTTCAATGCCTCGGGCAGCGACGCGTTGGTGACGGTGGGCGCATAGCCCATCTTTTCCGCAAAGCCGATCTGGCCCTGGGGATCGAGCATGGCGTTCAGGTACGCCCACGCCGCGTCCTTGTTGCGGCTGTTCTTGGCGACGGCGGCTTCAAACGACACCGGCACCGATCCTTCCTTCGGAATCACGAAGCCCAGCGGCAGTCCGCTGTCCTTCCATTGCAGCGCACGCGCCTTCCACATGACGGCGATCGCGATTTCGCCGGACTTGAAGGCGGCCGCGACGGCTTCATTGGACGGGTAGATGCGCGGCGCGTTCGGCTTGAGCTTGGCCAGGAACCGCTTGCCGCCCTCGTAGTCCTTGGTGGTGCCGTCCGCGCCCAGTCCCACGAAGACCGAGTTGTAGAGATAAAGAATGTCGGAGAAGCCGACCTGGCCCTTCCACTTGGGATCCAGCAGCACCTGCAGCGAATCGGGCGGCGTCGGGAATTTCTCGGTGTTGTAGACCAGCGTCATCGCGCTGAAGATGTGCGGAATCGAGTACGGCGTCTTCAGCGTGTCGATCGCGTTGGCCAGGTTGGGCAGCTTCTTGACGTCCAGGGGCTCCAGCGTGCCGGAGCGCTCGGCGTCGTACATATCGACTTCACCCAGCAGCGCCACGTCCATGCTGCCGCGGCGCGAGTTCTTTTCGGCGCGCAGCTTGGTGACGCGGCCCACGGCGTTACCCGTGTCGTAGACCACCTTCACGTCCTGCTTGGCGACGATGGGATTGATGATCTGCTGCAGCAGGTTCTGGTAGTCGCCGCCCCAGGTGCCGACCACGATTTCCTTTTCGGCGGCGTGGGCCATGCCGGGCAGCCAGCCCAGGGCGGGCGCAAGCGCCAGGCCGGAGGCGGTCTTGATGAAGCCACGGCGATTCAGGTTTTTCTCTTGCATGACAACCTCGTATCGAAAAGAACTGACGACTAGCTACGGTGCACCGCGCGGCAGGCCAGTCTGGCCGCGCAGCCTTGGATTCAACGGTGTTCAGACCAGCATGTCGACCGGCGCATGCGGCGCGGAGGCACGGATTTCCTCGGCCTCGATGTCGCGCGCAATCACGATGATCGCGTCGCGCGCATCCGGCTGCCGCGTCAGCCGCTGCGGCAGGCTGAAGGTCGAGCCGACGGACTGGATCAAGATGGGTTCCTCGCAATCGCTGACGCGCACCACGGCTTTGACGCGCAGCAGGCGGTCGCCGCACAGCCCGGCCAGGTTGTCCAGCCATTCGGAAAAATCGGTCCAGCTGATGCCGGGCTGCGCGCGCGCCGCCATCACGCGGATGCGCGGATGCGCCGCGCCCTGTCCGCCTGCCGAGAGCATCCGCGCCGCCAACCCCGCCAGGTCGGACGTGCCTTGCGACGGCGCGAAAACGGCCCGCACGGCGCGGGTGCGATCCGGTTCCGCGACAACGACGGCCAGCGGATTCAGCGCCTCGGCACGCGCGGCACGAGCGCCCAGCGCGCCGGGCACGGCCGGCAGCAGATCGGTCTTGGTCAGCACGATGCGATGCGCGGCGCCAAACTGCGCCATGGCCTCGTCCATCTCGGCCAGCGCGTCGGGATCACGCGCGCAATCGTCGGTGCAGACCACCGTCAGCCGCAGGCCGCGGCTGGCCAGCTCGGGATCCGCGAGCGACGCGATGATCGGGCCGGGCCGCGACAGCCCGCTGCATTCCAGGATGACGCGTTGCAAGGGGCCTTCGCCTTCGGGGCGGGGCGCGTCCAGCAGCGCGCTCAGCGTGTAGACCAGGTCGCTACGCAGCGAGCAGCACACGCAGCCGTTGGCCATCAAGGTCATCGGCACGTTGTCGCTGTCGTTGGCCACGATGGCCCCGTCCACGCCGACCTCGCCGGCCTCGTTGACGATCACGCCGGTGTCACGCGATTCCGGATCGCGCAGGTAGTCCACCAGCAGCGTGGTCTTGCCGCTGCCCAGAAACCCGCACAACAGGAACAGGTCGATGGCCATCAGGGTGCGTCCTCGCCCATGTCGCATGGCGATCCCGACGGTGCGCCGCCGGTCGGCGGACGCTCGCCATCCGGATCGTCGGCCCAGCTGTCGCGGACCATCGCGCGCACGTCGGCCAGCAGCTCGGCGGTGTCGTACACCACGCCCGACTTGATGGTGGTCTGCAGGCAGCGCTGCCATTCGACCTTGGCGGTGTCGTCGTTCAGCCGCATGGCGCCCGTGCCAAACAGCAGCTTGAAGTCGGTCAGCGGATTCTGGTCGTGGATCAGCAGGTCGGCGCGCTTTTGCACGTCGATGGAGCCGGTGTCGTCATCGATGCCCAGCAGCGCCGCGCTGTGCGACGTGGCCGCGCGCAAGACCTCGATGGGATGAAAGCCCGCTTCCTGCAGCAGCTCAAGTTCGCGGACGAAGCCGAAGCCGTAGATCTGGTAGATGAAGCCCGAATCGCTGCCTGCGCAGACGCGTCCGCCCAGGTTCTTGTATTCGTTGATGAACTGCATCCACAGCCGGTAGTTCTGCTTCCACTCGATCTCGTTGGTGGTGCTCCAGCGATACCAGTAGGCGCCGTGGCCGCCGCGCTGCGGCTGGAAGTAGCGCCACACCGCCTTCCACGTGTACTCGTCGTGCCAGTCGGCCCGGCGCGCGCGCATCAGGTCGCGGTTGGCGTCGTAGATGTTGAAGGTGGGCACAAAGGTGTGGCCCAGTTCCAGGAACTCGTCCATGACCTGCCGCCACTTGGCCGAGCCGGGCTGCGCGGCCTGCATGAAGGTCTGGCCGGCCACCGCAAAGCGGTAATACTCGTCGCTGTAGTTGTAGTCCGTCGGAAACGACTGCACGACGCGGTCTTCGAACAGCGCCTCGGGCAGGCCGTAATAGTGTTCGGAACTGGTCAGCCCCCAGCGCGCGGACTTCATCGCGTTCACGCGCGTCACTGCCATCTGCGCATGATGGCAGCCCGAGCGCAGGCCCACCTTGGCCGCCTCGTCCAGCGCCGCTTCCATGATGGCGGGCGGGGCGCCAAAGAACTTGATGCCGTCCGCGCCGCGCGCGGCCAGCTTGCGCACCCATTCGCGGCCCTGTTCGGGCGTGTGGATGGTCTTGACGCGATCGTTCACCGCCGGGAACACGGAATGCACGATCATGCGCGGCGCGGCGATCTGGTTCGCGGCGGACAGCTCGCGCTGCTCCATCGTCCAGCCCAGGCCGCCCATCGCGCCCATTTCGCGCACGGTGGTGACGCCGTGCGCCAGCCACAGCTTGTAGATGTAGTCGGCGGGCGGCACGATGCCGCTCATGGCGTGATACGGCGTGCCGATGTGCGCGTGCGCGTCCACAAAGCCTGGCGTGACGAACTTGCCGTGGCAGTCGATCTCGTGGTCGCCCGGACCGGGCCGGCGCTTGGGGTCGATGGCCTTGTGCGGCGTGCCCACGTTGACCAGCGCCGTGATGCGATCGTTCTCGATCACGATGTCCACCGGCCCCCAGGGCGGCGCGCCGGTGCCGTCGATGATCGTGGCCCCGCGCAGGATCAGCCGCGGAAACGGTCCCAGGCCGCGGTCGCGCGGCGCGGGCGCCGAAGGCGGATGCCAGCCCTTGGCCGCGTTGACGTCACGCGACTCTTCGCCGACTTCCGACTGCGAAAACGTGGGATCGCTCATGGCTCCTAGACTCCCAGCTCGTTGTGTTCGATGACGCCGCCCTTCATGATCAGGCCGATGTGCTCGCCCTGGCCCAGCAGGCAAGACAGGTCGCGGTACGGATTGCCGTCCACCAGCAGCACGTCCGCCAGTGCCCCTTCCTGGATGCGACCCAGCTGGCCGACCTGGTTCAGCACTTCGGCGGCGGTCGTGGTGGCGCACTGGATGACCTCCTGCGCGGACAGCACCTCGCGGCGGATGCGGAATTCGTCGCTCTGCAGGCGCTGGGACGGGCCCAGCAGATCCGACCCGTAGCCGATCTTCACGCCCGCCTTCTTGTAGATCTCAAGCGAATGCAGGCCCGCGGTGCGCACCGTCGCGATCTTGGCGACAGAGTCCGCCGGCAGGCCGTAATCGGCGCCTTCATTGGCAAGCGCCTCGTAGGTCACCAGCGTCGGCACCACGAATGCGCCCTTCTCGGCCATGAAGCGCGCCACGCGTTCGTCGACCAGATTGCCGTGCTCGATGGTGCGCACGCCGTTGCGGATGGCGCGCTCGATGGCGTCGGCGGTATAGGAATGCGCCATCACGTAGGTCTGGCGGCTGGCCGCCTCGTCGACGATGACGCGGATCTCTTCTTCCGAATAGCCAAAGGAGGCGATGGGATCGGTGGGCGAGGCCACGCCGCCCGAAGCCATCATCTTGATCTGGTCCGCACCCATCTGCAGTTCCTGGCGCACGGCCTTGCGCACGTCGTCGATGCCGTCGGCGACGCGACCGATATCGCCCGCACGGAAGCAGCAGCCGCAGAAGCTCATGGGACGCAGGTGATCCGAGCGCGGACGCGGATCGCCGTGGCCGCCGGTCTGGCTGATGGCGCGGCCCGAGATGAACAGGCGCGGTCCCTTGACCGTGCCTTCATTGACCGCGCACTTCAGGCCCCAGCCCGCGCCGCCCGCGTCGCGCACGGTGGTGAAGCCGCGGCGCAGCATGGCGGCCATGATGGGCACCGCGCGCATCATCACCAGCGCGTCCGGCAGGACGCCCTGCGTGCTCAGGTTCAACTGCGTGGCCAGCACGTGCACGTGCAGGTCGATCAGACCCGGCATCAGCGTGCGGCCCGCGGCGTCGATCACGCGCGCCGAGGAAGCGCTGATCGGCTTGTCCGACACTTCCTTGATGACGCCATCCTCGACCAGCACGTGGTGCCCCTCCAGCAGGTCGGACTGCAGGGGATCGAGCAGGTTCGCATTCTTGAACAGCACAGCAGACATGAGAATTTCCTTATCGGGGTATCCAGGTCAGGACGCCATCGTCTTGATATAGCGCCGGTGAATCAGCCAGTTCGAAAAGAGGGCAATGACAAGCGTGCCGCACACCAATATGACTGCGAGCGCCGCGCCGAACGGCCAGTTCG
This sequence comes from Achromobacter sp. ACM05, assembly GCF_019218915.1. Taxonomy (NCBI): domain Bacteria; kingdom Pseudomonadati; phylum Pseudomonadota; class Betaproteobacteria; order Burkholderiales; family Alcaligenaceae; genus Achromobacter; species Achromobacter sp. ACM05. The sequence goes on along the minus strand of NZ_JAHUWQ010000001.1, from coordinate 1,220,018 downwards.
AGGCCTTGGTGATCTGGTCGTATAGCGCCGGCGCCATCATGGTCAGCCCGGAACCGCCCAGCAGCACCGGCGTGGCGTACGCATTCATGCACAGGATGAACACCAGCATCGTGCCCGCGGCCACGCCAGGCGCGGCGATCGGCAGCACGATGCGGCGGAAGGTGGTGAAGAAGCTGGCGCCCACATTGCGCGCGGCCTCTTCCACCGACAGGTCCATGCCTTCCAGCACGCTTTGCAGCGTCAGGATCAGGTACGGCATGACCACCGCAGTGGTGCCGATCACCACCGCCGTTGGCGTGTACATCAGCGTCAGCGGCTTATCGATGATGCCCAGCCCCTGCAACACGGCGTTGACCACGCCCGCATTGCCCAGCGCCACCATCCAGCCGGCCGCGCGCACCACGTTGCCCACCATCAGCGGAAACACCAGCAGGATCACGAACAGGCTCTTGTACCGGCTTTGCGTGCGCGCCAGGAAGTACGCCACCGGAAAGCCCAGCACCAGCGCCAGCACCGTGCACAGCGCCGCGATGCCCAGCGTGGTGAAGAAGATGTCGCGGTAGTACGGGTCGCCAAAGAACTTGGCGTAGTTCTCGAACGTGAAGGCGGTCTGCATCATCTCGACCGGGTCGAAATGATTGAAGCTGTAGCGCGCCAGCTGAAGGATGGGGATCATGATGATCACCAGCACCACCAGCGAGGCCGGAAAGGCCAGCCCTGGGCCCAGCCAGCGGCTGGGGCGTCCGTCCTGCGTTGCGGTCGTCATCGCGCCTCCTATTGCGTGAAGGCGACGCAGTCGTCGGGTTCGAAGCACGCATACACGCGCTCGCCGGCGGCAGGCGGGGCGGCGCGCGTGCCGGCATTGACGATCTGGCTGATCAGGCGGTCGCCGCCATCAAGCTGCACCCGCACCTCCAGCACCGATCCCAGGTACAACGACGATTCGATGACGCCGGGCAACGCATTGCCGCCAGACGGCTGCGCTTGCAGGCGTACACGTTCCGGCCGCACGCCCACATGCGTGGCATTGCCGCCGCCCGGCGCGGCGATGCGCTGTCCGGCTTTGGTTTCGAACTGGTCGTTGGCCTGGCCGCGTCCCGTAAAGACATTCATCTTGCCCAGGAAGTCCGCCACGAACAGATTGGCGGGCCGCTCGTACAGCGTGTCGGGCGCGCCCACCTGCTGCACGATGCCGTCGTGCATGATGGCCATGCGGTCGGCAATCGCCAGCGCTTCTTCCTGATCGTGGGTCACGAACACGGTGGTCAGGCCCAGGCGCCGTTGCAACGCGCGGATTTCCTCGCGCACTTCCAGGCGCAGCTTGGCGTCCAGATTCGACAACGGTTCGTCCAGCAGGAACACCTTGGGTTCGATCGCCAACGCCCGCGCAATCGCCACGCGCTGCTGCTGGCCGCCGGACAACTGGCGCGGATAGCGGTCGCGCAGTTCCGTCATGCGAACCATGTCCAGCACGCGCCGGATCTTTGCATCGCGATCGGCCTTGGGCACCTTGTGCATTTCCAGGCCGAACGCCACGTTTTCCGCCACCGTCATGTGCGGAAACAGCGCGTAGCGCTGGAACACCATGCCGGTGTCGCGCTTGTGCACCGGCAACCGCGTGACGTCGGTTTCACCGATGCGGATGCGCCCGGCCGTGGGCGTGATGAAGCCGGCAATCATGCGCAGCGTGGTCGTCTTGCCGCAGCCGCTGGGTCCCAGAAAGGTGACCAGTTCGCCTTCGGCAATCTCCAGGGAAAAATCCGACACCGCGACCGCCGCGCCGAACTGCTTGCGGATGTTTTCGATTGAGACCTTCGCCATTTCTTACACCACCTGACTGAGTTTCACATAGCGGTCGGTCACAAGCATGATGATGCCCAACAGCAGGATTTGCACCGAGGCCACCGACGCGATCGTCGGGTCCAGGTTGAATTCGAGGTACTGCATGATCGCGATCGGCAGCGTGGTGCGCCCCGGGCCGACAAGCGACAGGGACAGCTCCAGGTTCTCGAATGACACGACAAAACTGAACAGCGCCGCGGCGACGATGGACGGCCGCAGCATCGGCAGTGTCACCCGCATGAAGGCCTTGGGCGCGCTTGCGCCCAGGTTGCGCGCGGCTTCCTCGATGGAGCCGTCCAGCCCGGCCATGCCCGCCGTCACAAGCCGCACGGTCCACGGGATGGTGAGGCAAACGTGCGCAATGACCAGGCCGCCGAACGTGCCGACCAGATCCTGATCCAGCACGTTTTCAGCGCGCAGATAGAAGAGATAGACGGCCACGCCCGCGACAATGCCGGGTATCAGCAGAGGTGACAGCAGCAGCGTGTTGACGCCCTTGCTGCCACTGAAGCGGTAACGCGCAATGGCCACCGCCGCCAGCACGCCCATCGTCACGCCGATGAACGCGGCCACCAGCGACACTTGCAGGCTGAAGATGAAGCCGTTGGCGAACGCGGGGTTTTCCCACGCCTTGACGTACCAGGAGAGCGTGTAGCCCGATGGCGGGAAATAGAGGATGGCGTCCTTGAAGAAGCTCAGCCAGACCACCAGCACGATGGGGCTGAGCATGAACGCATACATGAGAACCACGAAAACGCGGTGCAGCCACGTGGCCCACGGGATCACGCGCAATGGCTTTTCCCGCGAGGCTGCGACGGCTGAGTCCAAAGGAGGCGCACTATGCAAATCCGGTTCCTTTCAGCAACTGCCGGCTTGGTTTGAAACTCCTCCGAAGACTCTGCGGTCCCTACGGTTAACCAAAGCATATCGACGGGTTGCTGCACCGCTCAAGTAGGGATAACCCACGTCGCGTCAAAACTCGCGGGTTATCCCTGCGGTAGCTCCGATGACGGTGCAACCCACTGCGGCGCAACGCCGCCGCAGGTGCTACCCGTCACCCGGCGCGCTGCTACCCGGCAGCCTGCAGGCCGCACACCGCTTGCAGCATCGCCACGCGGCTCTGGCCCAGCACCATGCCTTGCCAATCTTCCTGGCCGCAGTAAAACGCGTCGCGTGTGGCCTGCAGGATGTCCTGTTGCAAGGCATCGCTGGCGTCGGGATGCGCGCGCAGCCAATTGCGTCCCCGCAGTGCGTGCACCACCTCGTCCCAAGGCTTGGTGCCGAACTCCAGCGCCATCAATGTCGGTTCCGACGCGGGGCAGGCGTCGTAGATGAGACCCGCGAGATGGCCCGTGATGTCCACCGAGGCCGAGCTGCCTTGATACGGCACGGCGATATCGCTGCCCCACCACTGCCGGGCGCGCGCCACTTCCGTGTCGTCACGCTGGCCGGCGTAGATCTTCTCGCCGTGGCCGCGCGGCCCCAGGCCCGTGTGCACGTCGATCCAGCCGATGTGCGCGTGGCGGCTGGCGTGGGTCCGCAGGATGTCGCGCAGGGTCAGCAGCGACGGCGAATGCCCCGCGCCGCCATAGAACAGGCCATCCGGATGCGTGTACTGGCCGCGCGACACCGCCTGCGTCGTGGCGGCCAGGCCGTGCGTTTCGATATGGCGGGCGATGGCCTGGCGGTTCTGCTCCGTGGGCGGCCATTCCTGCGGCAACAGCAGCTCGTGGATCTCGCCATAGCCCGGATTGGCCGGGAGCGCGCGGCCGTCGAAGGGCTGAGCATTGCGGTTCAGGTCGACGTTGCCTTCGTCCGTGCGCGCAATCCACGAGAAACCGTACGGGTTCACGGCGTGCACCAGCAGGAGCGCCACGCCCGCCTGCCGCGCGCGTTCCAGGATCGGCGCGTCATCCAGCAGCGCAAGCTGGCAACCTGATCCGCAGAAGCCCTCCACGCCGTGCGTGGCCGACGTCACGATCAGGAGCCGCTGCGCGTCGGCATCGCCGATCAGCGCCACGTCGGTGGCCAGCGGCTCGCCCTGGCTGCCCACGGCCGCGATGCCGTACGACGCAACCTGCGTAGCCAGCGGCGCGGCGGCCGCCAGGAAGCGTTCGCGCGCCTGGGCGTAGCTGCTGGAAAAGTAGCGGTCAACGGATTGCATGTCAGGGCTCCTGGCTGTCGATGTCATGGCCGGTACGGTCCTGAATCCAGAACAGCACCACGGTGGAAAGCGTCACGGTGACCATCAAGTACCACGCGGGCGCCATCGGGTTGCCGGTCACGTGCAGCAGCCAGGTCACGAAGAATTGCGCGAAGCCGCCGAAGACCGAGATGCCCAGACCGTACACCACGGACATGCCCGTGGTGCGCACGGCCTTCGGGAACAGTTCGGGCAGCATCGTGATGACGGGCGCGGTCTGCAGCGCCAGCAGCACGGCCAGCAAGGCGATGACCGTCATCAGCCGCCCGGTGCTGGGCGCCGACACCAGCCATTGGAAGCACGGCAGCAGCACGCAGACCGTCACGGCACGCGACCAGAAGATCACCCGCTTGCGCCCCACGCGGTCCGCCAGCATGCCGACGAACGGCGCCAGCGCGAAACCGATCGCGCCCAGCACGACACTGGCAAACAGCGTGGACGTGGCCGGAAGGCCGAGTTCCTTCGTGGCGTAAGCCGGCATGTAGAAGCCGATGATCTGCGCGCACACCATGCCGCCGATCACGAGCAGGATGCCCTTGACGATCGTGAGCTTGTGGTCGGCAAAGACGCGCCGCAGCGGCTGGTGGCCGGCGGCGGTGGTTCTGGCGCCGGCGGCAGGCGCGGGTTCCAGCGTTTCCTCCAGATTGCGGCGGATGTAGGCGCCCACCGGCACCGTCAGAATGCCGATCACGAACGGCACCCGCCAGCCCCAGGCCTGCATTTCTTCCTTAGTCAGCGCCGCCGTCAGGATCGCCACGGTCAGCGCGCCCAGCATCACGCCGAGCGACTGGCTGCCGAACTGCCAGCTCGAATAGAAGCCGCGTTTGCCGGGCGGCGCGTGTTCCACCAGCAGCGTGGTCGAGGCGCCGACCTCGCCGCCCGCCGCAAAGCCCTGGATCAGCCGCGCCAGCACCATCAGCACGGGTCCCAGCACGCCCATCTGCGCGTGGGTCGGCGCCAAGGCGATGAGTGCACAGCCCAGGCCCATCAGCCACAGCGTCAGCGTCATGGCCGCGCGGCGGCCGTGCCGGTCGGCGTACGAGCCGATCAGCATGCCGCCCACGGGCCGCATCAGAAAGCCCACGCCGAAGGTGGCGGTGGTCAGCAGCAACTGGCCGTAGCCGGACGCCGCGGGAAAGAAGAGCGGTCCGATGACCAGCATCAGGAACGTGAAGACGGTGAAGTCGAAGAACTCGAGCGCGTTGCCGATGGTGGTACCGGCAATGACGCGGCGGCGCATCGACGGCGTGTACAACCCCGGGCCGCCTGCGGCGATGGCAATAGACATTGTTTTCCCCTTGATGTCCGGTGCGGGGCCGCCGGTCCGTGCGTCCGGATCGCTTTGCGCGCCCCACCGCCGTGAATATACGGATGGCGCACGATAAGCAAAAGACAGTATTTTTGTCGCGATGAGCACTTTTGCTTATAGCCCTGCCCGCCCAATCCGGAACGACTTGCCCATGAACCTGCGCCAACTCCGCGCCTTTGTGCTGATTGCCGAGCATCGCAGCATCCGTGCCGCGGCGCGGGCGCTCTTTGTCACCCAGCCCGCCGCCACCCGCAGCCTGCGGGAGCTGGAGCAGAGCGTGGGCGCGGAGCTGGTGCGCCGCAGCGTCAAGGGCGTGGAACTGACCACTTACGGGGAAGCGTTATACAAGCGCGCCGTGCTGATCCTGCAGGAAGCCCGCAAGGCGCAAGAGGAGATCGGCCAGATGCGCGACGGCGAAGGCGGAACGCTGAACCTGGCCATCAGTTCCGCGGCGCTGACGGTCCTGCCCGCCGCGCTGGCCGCGTTTCGCGCACGCATGCCGCGCGTCTCGGTGGCCTTCAACGAGGTCGCGCCGCCCTACAGCCACGAGCAGCTGGAATCCGGCCGCTACGACTTCCTGGTGCAGACCGAATACGACGGCGACATCGACGACGGGTTTGCGCGGACCACGCTGTTCACACTGCCGCTGGCGGTGGGCGCACGCGCGGGCCATCCGCTGCGCGGTGCGCGCACGCTGGCCGAGCTGCACGATGCGCTATGGCTGCTGCCGGGCAATATTCAAGCCCCCGCGAACCTGCTGCGGCTGGCGTTCGATGCGCATGAGTTGCCGCCCCCGCGCGACGTGATTCCCTGCCAGTCCATCGCGGTGGCGCTGGCTATCATTGCGGAGAGCGACGCGCTGGGCATCTTCGTGCGCAATCTTTTCGATCATCAGTTGCTGCCGCGCGGGTTACGCATGGTCCGTCTGGATCATCCGCTGCCCGCGGCGCGCGTGTCGGTCCTGACGCGTGCCGACTCGCCCCCAACGCCGGCCGCGCAATGCTTCATGCATTGCCTCCTGGACGCGCAGGCAGCCCATGCCGACGGCACCTAGGCGAACCCGCCGATAGACCGGGTTACTATTGCCGATGGCCCCGCCGATGACGTCGAGACGGGCCTTTTTGTTTCTCCCCCCACTCCCCGTCCATGGCGTTTCCCCGACTTCCCGCTGTTCCCACCCTGACCGACACGGTCGCCAAACGTCTGCTCGCCGAGATCGACGAAGGACGCGTGCTGCCCGGTGAAAAGCTGCCCACGGAATCCGCGCTGGCCGAACAGTTTGGCGTCAGCCGCACGGTGATCCGCGAAGCCGTGTCGCGGCTGCGCCAGGATGGCGTGGTTGAAGCGCGGCAAGGCAGCGGCGTCTTCGTCACCGAGCACTCTGGCAACCGGGCGCTGCGAATTGATGCAGCCGAGCTCTCGTCGCTGGAGGCCGTGCTGCACATCGTGGATCTGCGCCGGGCCCTGGAAACCGAAGTGGCGGCGCAAGCCGCCGCCAGCCGCAAGAAGCAGGACATGGTGGAGATCGACGCGGCGCTGGCTGCGATCTCGCAGGCCGTGGACAACGGCGGAGATGGCGTGAAGGAAGATGTGGCCTTTCACCGCAGCATCGCGCGCGCCACCGGCAACCCGTACTTTCTGACCACCCTTGCGTTCGTCAGCCAGTTCCTGGAAGCCGCCACACGCGTCACCCGCGGCAACGAGGCGCGCCATGCAAATCTGATGCGTGACGTATTGCAGGAACACATCGCCATCGTCGAAGCCATCCGGCGCAAGGATGTGGACGGCGCCCGGGAAGCCGCCCGCATTCACATGGTCAATGCCGCCAAGCGGTTGAGCCAGGCGCACCGCTGAGCCGGACTGAAGCGCGATACCGGACTACACCGCCGCGGACTGCACCGCCCCGGACCGCACCGCTCCGGCCTGCACAGGCCGCTAGCGAAACGCCTTCGTGAAAAAATCCCGGCTGCCGAAGTTGCCGGACTTCAGCGCGATGCTGATGTCGGCCTGCGCCACCGGCGCATAACCGGCGCACCACGGCACGCCCGGATCGATCTGGTCGCCGATCGTGATCTGCTCCAGGCCCAACGCCTGCACCACCGCGCCCGAGGTCTCGCCGCCGGCCACGATCAATTGCCGCACACCGCGCGCCACCAATCCGGCTGCGATGCGCGCGATTGCCGCTTCGATCATGGCGCCCGCCTGGCTCGCGCCGAGCGCGCCCTGGGTTTGCCTGACAGCGTCAGGCTGCGCCGTGGAATAGATGAGCACCGGGCCGTCCTGCATGCGCGGCTCGGCCCAGGCCAGCGCCTGCCCCGCCACGTCCTCGCCGGCGGCCAGCTTCATGGGATCCAGCGCCAGCGCGGGCCGGCCGCTTTCAATGAAGGCCGCCACCTGCGCATTCGTCGCGGCGGAGCAACTGCCCGCCACGACGGCCTGCAAGCCTTGTGCGCGCACCACGCCGGCGGAACCCGTGACCGACAGCCCCCAGTTGCCGGGCAATCCGATGGCCACACCGGAACCGGCCGTCACCAGCGGCATGCCGTGCAGCGCCGGGCCCAGTGCCAGCAGGTCGTCGTTGGATACGGCGTCGACGATGGCGATCTCGATGCCCTGCGACATCAATTCCTGGATGCGTTCACGAATGGCGGCGGTGCCGCGCGCGACCACGCTGTAATCGATCAAGCCCACCTTGCGCGACGTTTGCGCCGCCAGCACCCGCACGAGGTTGGGGTCGGTCATCGGCGTGAGCGGGTGATGCTGCATGCCGGATTCGTTGAGCAGCACGTCGCCCGCGAACAGATAGCCCTTGAACACGGTGCGCTTGTTGTCCGGAAACGCCGGCGTCGCGATGGTGAAAGCGGTATCCAGGTTCGTCATCAGCGCATCCGTGACCGGCCCGATATTGCCCTGCGGTGTGCTGTCGAACGTGGAGCAGTACTTGAAGTAGATCTGTTCGGCCCCTTGCGCACGCAGCCACTGCAGCGCTGCGAGCGATTGCGCGATGGCCTCGTCGGGCGGCAGCGTGCGGGTCTTCAAGGCGACCACCACGGCGTCCGCGTCGTCCCGCAGCGGCTCGCCCGGCGTGCCGATGGTCTGCACCGTGCGCATGCCCGCGCGGACCAGATTGTTCGCCAGATCGGTGGCGCCCGTGAAATCGTCGGCGATGCAGCCCAGCTTGATCGTCATTTGGCCTCCGGCAGGGAAATGCCCGGGAAAATCTTGATCACCGCGCTGTCGTCTTCGCGGCCATGGCCGGCCGACGACGCCTGCATGAACATCTGGTGCGCGGTGGACGCGAGCGGCAGCGGGAACCGGGTATGTCTTGCGGTATCCAGCACCAGCCCCAGGTCCTTCACGAAGATGTCCACTGCGGATAACGGCGTGTAGTCGCCCGCCAGCACGTGGGGCATGCGGTTCTCGAACATCCAGCTGTTGCCCGCGCTGTGCGTGATGACCTCATACAAGGCATCGGCGTCCACGCCTTCGCGCAGGCCCAGCGCCATGGCCTCGGCAGCGGCCGCGATGTGCACGCCGGCCAGCAACTGGTTGATGATCTTGACCTTGCTGCCCGCGCCCGCGCGGTCGCCCAGCCGATATACCTTTCCCGCCATCGATTTCAGTACTGACCCGCAAGCCTCGTAGGCGGCCGCGCTGCCGGCGGTCATCATGGTCATCTGGCCGGCGGCCGCCTTGGCCGCGCCGCCGGAGATGGGCGCGTCCAGATACAGGATGCCCTGCTCAGCCAGGCGCCCTTCCAACGCCACGGACCAGTTGGGGTCCACGGTAGAGCACATGACGAATACCGATCCGGGCCGCAGCGCGGCGGCAAGGCCGTCGTCGCCAAACAGCACCGATTCGGTTTGCTGCGCGTTGACGACCACGCTGACGACGATCTCGCAGGCCTGCGCCATGTCCGCCAGGCTGGCGCACGCCACGCCGCCCTGCGCCGCGAAGGCCGCCGCGGCATCGGCGCGAATGTCGTACACGTGGACCGCGTACCCGGCGCGGCGCAGGCTCTGGGCAATGCCCGCGCCCATCGCGCCCAGGCCGATGACGCCAACGCGGCGCGGTGTTTCTGTGGGTTTGCTCATGTCGTTCGTTGTCCGGAAGCGGGATGCAAAAGGGAAAGGCGGCGACTCAACGCTTCAGGTCGTCGGCCATGTAGGCGCGGACGATGTCGGCAAAACTGCCATCGCCCGTCAGGCCAAGACGGGTGGCGCGCGACGTGTCCCAACGCCCCGGCCAACTGCCGACGATGCGCTCGACACGCGCGTCCGCCTGCCAGCTGATGCGGTCGGCAACCTCGTCGCCCGCGACCTCGCGCAAGGCCTGCGCCATCTCGGCCGCCGTGACTGACACGCCAGGCAGGTTGATCGGCGTCCGGTCCGCCATCGCGTCGGCATCCAGCTCGCAGCCCGCGATCAAGGCAGCGATCGCGCCGCGCGGCGACAGCAGCCACAGCCGCGTGTCCGCGCCAACTGGGCACACGGCTGGTTCGCCATTCAGGGGTTCGCGGATGATGCCGCTGGCGAACGACGACGCCGCCGCATTCGGCCGGCCGGGACGCACGCTGATGGTCGGCAGGCGCAGCACACGGCCATCGACGAACCCGCGCCGCGTGTAGTCGGCCAGCAGCAGTTCGGCGATGGCCTTCTGCGTGCCGTAGGACGATTGCGGATTGAGCGCGGTGTCGTCGCGCACCGTGTCGGGCAGATTGCCGCCATACACCGCCACGGAGCTGGTGAAAATGACGCGAGGCTTGTGGCCCAGCGCGCGGCAGGTTTCCAGCAACGCGCGCGAGGCGTCCAGATTGATGCGCATGCCCAGGTCGAAGTCCGCCTCCGCCTGTCCGCTGACAATGGCGGCCAGATGAAAAATGGCGCGCGTCTCGGAATCGATGGCTTGCCGCAGCACCGCCGGGTCGGCAATGTCGCCTTCCAGCGAGCGCACGCGCGGGTCCTGCAGATCCGCCTTCACGACGTCCAGCAGATCGATTTGCGTGATGGTCTGGGGCTTGCCGCCTTCCAGCGCCAGCGTGCCGCGCTCGAGCAGTTTGCGCGCCAGCCGCTGGCCCAGGAATCCGGCGCCGCCGGTGATCAGTATCTTCATGATGGGATGCTCAACGATGGGTGAGATAGGGTTGGGCCCAGCCCAGGCCTTCGGACGTTCCGGCGCGCGGGCGGTATTCGCAGCCGATCCAGCCTTGATAGCCCAACGCGTCGATACGCTGGAACAGGTAGGGGTAGTTCAGTTCGCCCAGATCGGGTTCGTGACGGTCTGGCACGCCCGCAATCTGGATGTGGCCAATGCCGGGCATATCGCGTTCGAGCTTCATGGCGATGTCGCCTTCGACGATCTGGCAGTGGTAGATGTCGAACTGCACCTTCAGGTTGTCCGCGCCCACGTCGTGGCGAATGGCCTGTGCATCGTCCTGCCGGTTCAGGAAAAAGCCGGGAATATCGCGCGTGTTGATGGGTTCGATCACCACGGTCACGCCAGCGGTGGCGGCCGTGCGCGCGGCAAGCGCCAGGTTCCTGACGTAGACATCCCGGTGCGCCGCGTGGTCCTGGCCGGGACGGATCAGGCCTGCCATCACGTGCAGATGGCGGTTGCCCAGCACCGCGGCGTATTCCAGTGCCTGGTCCAATCCGCGCTTGAACTCGTCTTCGCGCCCAGGCAGCGATGCGATGCCGCGCTCACCCGCCGCCCAGTCACCCGGCGGCGCATTGAACAGGGCCTGCGTCAGGCCGTGCGCATCCAGGCGCGATCGGATCTCGGCCGCCGTGAAATCGTAGGGAAACAGGAATTCCACCCCCGTGAACCCGTCATGCGCCGCGGCGGCGAAGCGCTCCAGGAAGGGATGTTCCGTGTACATCATGCTGAGGTTTGCGGCAAGGCGCGGCATGTCGGTTCCTTTGATGCTGAGGTGATTGCGGACGCCGCGCTAGCGGTTGACCAGCTTGGCCGGCGTGAACCAGACCGCGATGGCGCCAATGACGAGCACGCCCGCCAGCACGTACATGCCGGACGCAGTGGAACTGGTCAGGTCCTTCAGGTAGCCGATCATGTAGGGGCTGGCAAAGCCGGCCAGGTTGCCCACGGAGTTGACGATGGCGATGCCGGCGGCCGCGGCCGTGCCGGACAGAAACGCGGTCGGCAGCGACCAGAACAGCGGTGCGCAGGTCAGCACGCCCGCGGCCGCCATGGACAGGAACACCAGCGACACCACGGTGTTGTCGGCAAAAGAAGCCGCCGCCGAGAAGCCTACGGCGCCCGCCAGCGCCGGCACGATCAGGTGCCAGCGGCGCTCGCGCCGGCGGTCCGCGGAATGGCCCAGCAGATTCATCACGACGATGGCGCACAGGAAGGGGATGGCGCTGAGCAGGCCGATGTTGAACGCCCCCGTCACGCCCGTGGACTTGATCAGCGTGGGCATCCAGAACGTCAAGCCATACTGGCCGGCGACGAAGGCAAAGTAGATCAGGCACATCCACCACACGCGCTTGTCGGCGAACACCGCGCGCAGCGAATGCTTCTGCGTACCTGTCTCCTTCTGGTCCTGTTCGATCTCGCGCGTCAGCAGCTTCTTTTCGTCGTCGCTCAGCCATTTTGCGCTGGCGATGCCATTGTCCAGATACATCACCGTGACCACGCCGATCACCAGCGCCGGCACGGCCTCGATCAGGAACATCCATTGCCAGCCCTGCAAGCCGTGCATGCCATGGAAGGCCTCCATGATCCAGCCGGACAGCGGATTGCCGAAGATGCCCGCCACGGGGATGGCCGACATGAACAGCGCGATGATCTTTGCGCGGCGGTGGGCCGGGTACCAGTAGGTCAGGTACAGGATCACGCCGGGATAGAACCCGGCTTCGGCCAGCCCCAACAGGAAACGCAGGATGTAGAAGCCCGTCGGGGTTTCGACGAACATGAACATGCCCGACAGAATGCCCCAGGTGATCATGATGCGCGCGATCCAGATGCGCGCCCCCAGCCGGTGCATCAGCAGATTGCTGGGCACTTCGAACAGGAAGTAGCCAATGAAGAAAACGCCGGCGCCCAGACCAAAAACGGTTTCACTGAAGCCCAGGTCCTGCGACATCTGCAGCTTGGCGAAGCCGACGTTGACGCGGTCCAGGTAGGCGATGACATAGCAAAGCATCAGGAACGGCACCAGCCGCCAGAACACCTTGGCATACGCGCGAGCGGTTTCGCGGGACTCGGGCGGCGACGAAGCCGCAGGCGCGGCGTGGGACGCCAGTTCCATCGGGGGCATTACCAGTCTCCATCAAGAATGCGCCGCCTTGATCCGCGCTGTCGCGGCCGGCAGGCTTTGTACGAAAAAGCGGATCAGTAGCGGGCGCCGAACGTGGCGCGCAGGGTCTCGATGGCCTCGTCCGTCAGCGGCTCGGGACGCGGCTGAGTCATCAGCCACAGGCGGGCGGTTTCTTCCAGTTCCTCGAGCGCAAACGACGCGTGGGACACCGACTTTTCCCAGACCACCGGGCCCAGCCGCTCGAACAAGGCGCCGCGCACCTGCCCCGCCACGGCGGCGACTTCGGCTGCCGCCTGCGGGTCGCCCGGACGGCGATAGCCGATCAACGGTATGCGACCCACCTTCATGACTTGATAGGGCGTGATGGGCGGCAATACCTCGTCCGGACGCCACACGCCCGCGAGCGTCAGCGCGACCAGATGGGTGGAGTGCGTATGCACGATGCCGCGGGAATCCGGGCTGGCGCGGTAGATGCCCTGATGCAGCAGCAAGGTCTTGGACGGCTTGCCGCCGGCGACCCAGTTGCCGTCCAGATCGACCTTGGCCAGCTCGGCGGGATCCAGCCGGCCCAGGCAGGCGTCGGTGGGTGTGATGAGCCATCCGTCGTCCAGCCGGGCGCTGATGTTGCCGGCCGCGCCGACGGTATAGCCGCGCGCATAGAGGCTTGCGCCGATGGTGCAGATTTCTTCGCGGATGCGGGCTTCTTCAGTCATGGAATGTCCCCGGGCGGCAGGGACGGGCAACGAACAGCAGACGCGGCGAAGCAGGCATGACGACGATGTCTCTTGAATAAAAGTTATCGGGTCATCATACAAATTTTGGCGATGAGCGGGTATGGGGTAAACCCGCGCACCGCCGATTACGCTTGCGCGCGATCAACGCCCGCCGCGGTCGGCGCGGCGGTGTTCATCCAGGCCGTCAAGGCCATTGCCATCAGCACCAGCAGCGACGGATACAGCATGCTCAAGTTGCGCGCCTCGCCCTCGGCGGCAAACAGCAGAAAGAGCGGCACATTGACCGCCAGCGCCATCAGCACGTGCAGCCGGAACGGCGCGGGCAGCAGGCGCCAGCCGGTGACGGCCACGCCCGCGATCATCAACACCATCACGGCGCTCAGCCCTTTGGGCAGCGCGACGCCGTAGGTGCTTTCGGTGCGGAACCAGTTGCCGGGGTCCAGGAAGTAGAAGAAATTCGCGCCCGGCTGAAAACTCACCGCACCGCCCGGGTTACCCGCGTAGCGCACGCGCAGGGCCAGATACACGCAGCCGCAGACGAACACCAGCCCCGCCACGACGGTTGCAGCCTTGAGGCGCGGCAGGCTGAGCCGAAGAATGGGATACAGCGTGACTACATAGAAGAAGAACGCCTCCTTGTTCCAGGTCGCCATTGCGGCAACGACGGCCAGCAGGCCCAGCCGCCCTGCCGCGCGCACGGGGCGTTCGACCGGGATGCGCCAGGCAAGCAGAATCGCGCATGCCATGAACAGCACTTCGAAGAAGTCGTAGAAGAAGCCGCCTTCGGTCAGAAAAAACGGCAGCAGCAACGCAATGACGAGCGGCGCCGCGGTGGCGGCGGCGTCGCTGGCGCCCGCCCGCAGGCACACCGACCGCATCGCGAACAGCGAGCCGAGCAGCGCCAGGAAGGTCAGGTAATAGACGATGTGATAGCGCAGCGTCACAGGCGCCTGCATCGCTTCCGACGCGGGAAAACGCATGGCCAGTCCTGACCGGCTGTTCACGCGGCGCGGGTCGGTCAGCCGCTCGGACAGGCGCTCGACGGTCGCGGCCGGCATCAGGTCTTGAATGCCATTGGCAATGGCCGGCGCGAACTGGCGGTACACGTAAGGCCGGTACGCGGTGCCGTCGACCATGGACGCCAGCGAATGCGGGCCGTGCCCGTCGTTCAGGCGCCACTTGGTATAGAACCCATTGAAGGCCGCCGCGGCGACCATGACATAGAGCATCGCCAACAGGAATCGGCGGTAGCCCACGCTATTGAAAAAACGGATCATCGGACTTCCAGGGTGACGGCTGGTCAGGGCGCGGTCTGCGGCCCCAGCCACTTTGCCAACGCCAGCGCCAGGAGGCACAGCAGCGCCGGATACAGCATGCTCAGATTGCGCATTTCGCCGGGCGAACAAAACAACAGGAACAGCGGCACGTTGATGGCCAGCGCCAGCTTCGCGTGCCCGCGCAGGGCATCTGGCAGCCGCGGCCAGCCATTGATGGCGATACCCGCGAAAGCCAGGATGCTGAAGAGACTGAAGCCGCGGGGCAGCAGGACACCATAGGTGTTCTCGGTAAGCAGCCAGTTACGGGGGTCAACGTAGTAGCGCAGGTTGTCCCACAGCTGGAAATCCACGGTGGAGCCGGGATTGCCCGCGTAACGCATGCGCAGCGCCAGATAGACGCAACCGCTCACCAGCAGCAGCACCGTCACGACGCCCGCCGCCGGCAGGCGCGGCAGGTTTCGCCGCAAGAGCGGGTACAGGGCGGGCGTGAAAAAGAAGAAGGCTTCCTTGTTCCACGTCGCCAGCCCTGCCAGCGCCACCAGCGCGCAAAGCCGGACCGGCGTCTGGCGCGAGGCGCCCAGCGCCAGCAGCACCGCGCTCATGATGAACAGCAGTTCGACGAAATCGTAGAAGTAGCCGCCCTCGGTCAAAAAGAACGGCACCATCATCGCCAGGACCGCAGGCGCTGCCGTCGCGGCCACCGCACCCGCCCCCGCCTGCTGCGCCACGCGGCGCATGACGAACAGCGAAGCCAACAGCGCGGCAAACGTCAGGTAGTAGACGAGGTGGTAGCGCAAGGTGACTGCCGGCAGCAGGGCCTCGGACGCCGGATAGCGCATCGCCAGACCCGAACGGCTGTTCACGCGCCGAGGTTCGGCCAGACGCTCGGACAGGCGCGCCACGGTGGCCGGCGGCAGCAACGCCTGGATGCCGTTGGCCAGCGCGGGCACGAACTGCCGATACACATACGGACGGTGGGCCGTGCCCTCGACCATCTGCGACAGCCCGAGCGCCGCATGGCCGTCGTTGAGCCGCCACTTGGTGTAGAACCCGTTCATCACGGCGGCCGCCACGACGACGTAGGCGCAGCACAGCAGGAACCCGCGATACCACGCGCTTTGAAACAGGCGTTGCATGGCTGCGCCTACTTCGAGACCAGGAAGACGCCGACGGCGATGAACGCCGCGCCCGCCATCCGCATGGCCGTGATGGTCTCCGTGCCGGACAGCAGGCCGTAGACGAACACGCCCGCAATCGCGCAGGCCACCATCAGCGGATACGCCAGCGTCAGATCGAGCTGGCGCAGCGCCAGCGCGTAGAAACCAAAGCCCAGGCCGTACGCGCCGATGGCGCCCGCATAGGGCAGCGCCTGCGTCAGCAGGGATGGCGTGGGTCCGTGCGCTGCGGCGGACCCCGCCGCCTTGAGCGCCACGCTGGCCACCACGCTGCAGGCCCCGCTGAGAATCAGCCAAAGATATGCCATGTCTACGTCCTTACCAGCAAAACCACCACCGCCACCCAGGCCAGCACCGCAAGGCGGATCTGGTTGTCGGCGAGCAGATCGCGGCCCGGCTCTTCGCCCGATCCGCCCTTGTACAGCAGGTAGATATACCGGAAGACGCCGAAGGTGACGATGGGCAGCGTGACGATCAGATGCTGCGTGCCGTGCAACGCGGCGGTGATGTCGTCCACCGTATAGAGGCCATACGCCAGCAGCGTCGTGCTGGCGGTGATGCCCACCAGGATGTCCAGCAGCTGCGGCGAATAGTGGCGCAGCACGGTGCGCGTGCTGCCTTGCGATGCCGGGGCATCGAGAGGCGCCGACGCGATCTCGGCACGCCGTTTGGCAAAACCCAGGAACAGGGTCAGCATGAAACTGCACAGCAGCATCCAGCGCGACGGGATGATGCCCACCGCAAAGGTGCCGCAAGCCAGGCGGATCATGAAGCCCGCAGCAATACAGAACACATCGACCAGCACCTTGTGCTTGAGGCTCAGGGTGTAGGCAATGTTCAGGGTCAGATAGCCGGCCACGGCCAGCGCCACGGGCCAGAGCCCGCACACGAGCGGCAGGCCGAGCGCCGTGCCAAACAGCACGACGATCAGCGCGCGGGCGGCGGGCAGGCCGACCCGTCCGCTGGCAATGGCGCGCAGCCGCTTCTTAGGATGCGCCGCATCGGCGGCGCGGTCGTGATAGTCGTTCAGGACATAGACCGCGCTGGACGCGAGGCAGAACGCGACAAAGCCCACGCCCACGGCAAACACCAGCGCGGGGTTCGTCCATCCGTGGCTGAAGATCAGGCCGATCAGCACGAAGCCGTTTTTCAGCCATTGCTGCGGACGCAGCAGGGAAATCAGCGCCCTCATGGCTTGACCGCCTGCCCGCGGTACCAGGCATGTTGGGCCGCGTCGATGAGCCATTGGTCGCCGCGGCTGTCGCCGTAGGCGTGCAGTTCATATTGGTCCGGACCGCCGTAGCGCTCGGTCAGGCGCCGCAACTTTTCAGGGCCCCAGCAGTTGTGTCCGTCAAAGTCGCCGGTCAGACGGCCCTGCGCATCGACCGCCATGCGCGTGCAGATGAGGTCGTCGAACCCGAGGTAGCGGGCCACGTCGTCGAGGTAGATATCGGGCGAGGCGCTGACCAGCACGCAGCGGTCGCCGCGCTGCTGGTGCCAGCGCAGCCGCTCGATGAGCGCGGGCCGCAGCGGAATGGTGTGCACCCACGCGCGGGCGATGCGGGCCAGCTCGGTGCGCGAGCGCCCGCGCAGCGCGGCGCGGCAGAGCGACTGCTTGGCGTCTTCGTTGCTGCGCAGACGCAGCGCGAACGCCGTCAGCGCCGGCGCGGTCCGCACGAACGCCGCCAGCAAGCCGACCCACGACAGATGGGCCAGGAAGGGAATGAATGTGTCGCGCTGAGTGAGCGTGCCGTCGAAGTCGAAGGCAGCGATCACGCGCGTGGGAGCGGGAAACTGCGTTTGTGTAGCCATACTGCTATCGCGACGGAACCCGGCCGGGCCTTGCCGTCACAAACTATGCCGGAAAATGCGTCAGCGCCCAAGGCGCAAACGCGTGATGTCAGACGCAGTCTCGCCGTGCGCGCAAGCCCGCAGCGAAACATGTGCCGGTTATTTCAAAATTTTTGTACTTGTAACACATCGGATTACAAGTCATCATAGCCCGCTCCCGATGCGGGCAAGCAGGAAAGAACCGCGTGAAATCCGCCGTTCTTCCCGCCGCTTTCAGTTTTCCCCCTGCTTCAAGGGCGCCCCGGCCCAGTGCCGGGGCGAGTCATCCCTGCTGCGCCTTGAACGCGCCTTCCTCTTCCAGCACCTGGTTGGCCACCTTGAAAGCGTCCAGGCCCGCGGGAATGCCGCAATAGACCGTGGCCTGCAGCAGGATCTCCTTGATTTCCTCGACCGTCACACCGTTGTTCAGCGCACCCTTGACGTGCAGCTTGATCTCGGCGGGCCGGTTCAGCGCCGTCAGCATGGCAAGGTTGAGCATGCTGCGCGTCTTCTTCTCGAGCCCGGGGCGGCCCCAGGTGTAGCCCCAGCACCATTCAGTCGTGATGTGCTGGAACGCCATCATGAAATCGTTGGCGCGCGCGATCGAGCCATCCACATAGTCGGCGCCGAGCACTTCACGGCGCAGTTCCAGACCTTGGTCGAACAGCGCCTGGGTTTCCGCCTGGGTTGGTGTCTGGGTTTTGGGGTCAGCGTCTGCCATGGGATGTTCCTCCGGGATGGTGGCGGCGGAAATCGAAGATCCGCCTGCGGGTGGTCGTTCGGCCGATTGTGGGCGTGCGGCATCCCGCCCGTCAAATCCCGCAGCTTCACGCAAAACGAGGAAGGGCTGATGACGCCGGCGCGCGGTTTACAGCGAATACCGGTAGTCGCAGTTCAACGTGGCTTGCAGGGGCGCCGGATAACCGCTGGCCGCCTTGCCGCCGGGACGCGGACCCAGCAGCCGGGCCTGGAACGTGCCGGCCATGTCGCCATCAGCCGTCTTTTTCACAGCCACGGTGGACGGCAGCGCATACAGCGTCAGCGCCTGTCCATCCGTCGGCGCGACCAGCGTGAACACCGACTGCGGGAAATTGGCGACGACATAACCGGGCGCCTCATCCGACGTGAACGACAGCGTGGCCGTCGCATAGGTCAGCGTCAGCGCCAGTTCTTCGGAAGACGGAGAAGGAATGTCGCCCTTCAACGCCACCTTGCCGCTCTCTGATATGCACGACAGCGATGCGGGCGCGGAGCCGGCCTGCGCAGTACTGGCCAGCAGGGCGATGAACAACAGACAGGTGGCGCGTGCAATCATGGTCACTCCTCACCGGCGCCAGCGTGGCGCACGCCGGCAAAATTTCGTCAGGAATATATCAGACGGTCATCCCCGTCTGCCGCGATCCGTATAGGATGGAGCGTCGTCCATCAGAAGGAGCGTCCCCATGCCATCAATGCGACATCCTGTTCTGGCCAGCGCACTGGCCGCGGCGCTCGCCGCCGCCCTGCCCTTCGCCGCCCACGCCGAGTCCGTCACGCTGCAGGTCGAGCAGGTCACGCCCGGCGCCGATCCGCACACGAACGCGCGCGTCGTCGACATCAAGCTCAAGCCTGACAGCGTCAAGACGCTGGCGAATTTCACGCGCGAGCGCGTGGGCCAGCGCGTGCAGTTTCGCGCAAACGGCATTCTGCTGTCCTCGGCCACGCTGATGAGCCCGCTGGACGGCGACAGCCTGCGCATCACCGCGGGCGAGCATGGCTTTGCGGGCAAGTCCGCCGAAGAAATCGCGCAAGGCATCATGAAGGACGGCGCGCTGACGATGGACGACGAAAACCGGTAAGCACGCCCGCCCTTGCATCCACAGGCTGACGCCCGCGCACGCGGCGTCAGCCTTTTGTTTTGGACAAGATGGCGCAGGCGCAACAGGTTTCAGTCATCTGTCATTAACCTTTCATTTCGGACTTCTAGTATTGCTCGTCCCCATCGGGCATCAGACCCAAAGCCAGGAGTTCAAATGAGCAAGTCCATCTCCGACAAGACCGTCCGCAATCCCAGCAAGAGCACCCCGTTCAGCGAGATTCTCGAAAAGAACATGTCCCGCCGCATGGTGATGCGCGGCGGTATCGCCGCTGCGTTCGCGACGATGACCAGCCTCGGTCTTGCCGGCTGTAATGGCAGCGACGACGATGACGACGATGCCGGCAACGGTGGCCAGAACCCCGCGCCGGAACAGCCCGGCACGGAGACGCCTCCGGCGCCGGCCCCGGTCAAGCTGGGCTTCGAGTCCCTGCCCACCTCCATGACCGACGCCTGTGTCGTGCCGGCCGGCTACATCGCCCATGTGTTCGCACCGTGGGGCACGCCGTTCAACGACAACGCGAATCCGTGGGACCGCAACGGCAACAACAGCTCGACTGACTTGCTGAACTCTACCGGCATGCACCACGACGGCATGCACTTCTTCCCGATCAACGGCAGCTCCACCGAGGGCCTGCTGGCGGTCAACCACGAATACATCGACCAGAAGGCGCTGCACCCGAACGGCGCAACCACCGTCGCCGGCAAGCGCCCCATCGAGGAAATCCGCAAGGAAATCAACGCGCACGGCGTCGCAATCCTGCACGTGCGCCTTGAGAACGGCCGCTGGACCATCGTTCACAACTCGCGCTACAACCGCCGCTTCACGTCGGCCACGCCGATGAAACTGGCCGGCCCCGTCGGCGGCACGGACTGGGTCAAGACCCCGTACTCGCCCAACGGCACGATGGTGCGCGGCACCAACAACAACTGCGGCAACGGCTACACCCCGTGGGGCACGTACATCACGGCCGAAGAAAACTGGGCCGCGTGCTTCGTGAACACCGGCACGCGTCCCGCGCACCAGCAGCGCGTCGGCGTGCCGAACGACAAGGGCCGCTACGAATGGGAAACGGGCGCCAACGACCCGCTGGAAGTCCAGGGCGAATTCGCGCGCTTCAACATCACCGAGACCGGCGCCGACTTCACGCAGGACTATCGCAACGAGGTCAACGGCTTCGGCTACCTGGTCGAAATCGATCCCTACAACGAGAACAGCATTGCCACCAAGCGCACCGCGCTCGGCCGCTTCGCGCACGAAGGCTGCGCCTACGGCCTGCCCGAAGCCGGCAAGCCGCTCGCCTTCTACAGCGGCGACGATTCGCGCTTTGAATACATCTATCGCTTCGTGTCGGAAGCCGTGTGGGATCCGAAGGACGCCGAGCGCACCGATCGTCTCGCGGTGGGCGCGAAGTACCTGGACAAGGGCACGCTGTACGTCGCGCGCTTTGACGCCGATGGCACGGGCCAATGGATCGCGCTCACCGGCACGACCGTGGGCGCCGGCGGCCGCACGCTGGCCGATGAGTTCGGCAGCCTCGAAAACATCATCATCAACACCCGCGGCGCCGCGGACTTCGTCGGCGCCACGCCGATGGACCGCCCGGAATGGACGGCCACGCACCCGACCAACGGCGACATCTACCTGACGCTGACGAACAACTCCAGCCGCAACGCCAGCCGCGGCACCAACCCGGCCAATCCGCGCCTGAACAACGTCAACGGTCACATCGTGCGCTGGCACGACGAGCCGGGCTCGACCAAGTTCAAGTGGGACATCTTCGTGTTTGGCTCCGACGCCGGCGCCGACGCCGACACCAACCGTTCCGGCCTGACCACGCTGAACCAGCTGGCCAGCCCGGACGGCATCGGCATCGACCCGCGGGGCATCCTGTGGATCCAGACCGACAACGGCATCGACGGCGGCCGCAACAACAACGTGGCCAAGGCAACCAACGACCAGATGCTGGCCGTGATCCCCGGCGCGCTGGCCGACAGCACCGGCACGGGCCCCGCCATCAACGCGACCAACCAGGCCGACCTGCGCCGCTTCTTTGTCGGCCCGAACGAAGCCGAAGTCACGGGCTTTGCCTTCACGCCGGACTACACCAGCATCTTCCTGAACATCCAGCACCCGGTGAACTGGCCGGCCTACGACACGGAAGATGCAACCACCGCCACCACGGGCGTCGTCCGCCCGCGTTCGTCGACGGTGGTGATCCGTCGTGCCGACGGCGGTCCGATCGGGGTGTGATGACAAGTCATCCGGGGTGACCCGCCCACCCTGAACGCCGAAAGACAACAGCCACCCGGATCGGGTGGCTGTTTTTCATTGGCGGGCCGCGTGAGACTGCTAGCGGGCCAGCACCGCCATGCAAGCCTCGAACACACGCCCCGGATGAATCGAATTGATCGCTTTCGATCCTGCTTCCGGCACGACGTCGCGGGTGTAATCGCGCGCCCAGAACCATTCGGGATTCGATTCGTTGAACACGCCCACGTAGGGCACGCAAAGCCCCTGCGCGATATGCGAAGGGCCGCAGTCGTTGGAGACGATCAGTCGGGCGTCCTGCATCAGTGCGACCAGCTCGGCCACGGAGCGGGAGCACTCCAGGCGGAAGTCCGGCCGATTCATGTCTTTCAGGCGCTGGCGCTCGGCCGCTTCGGCCGGACCCAGGACAAACGTGAAATTGGCGGTCCCGCCCAGCCGCGCCTGCAGCAGGTCGGCTAGCGCAACATAATGATCCAGCGACCACCGCTTGAACTGCCCGGCGCCGCCGCCAGGAATCAGGACGATGTCGGCCGGCTGCACCTTGCCCGCACAGGATCGGCCGATTTCGACGAAGCACTGGCGCGCAATCGCTTCGGGATCGTGTTCCTGCAGCGTGGCCAGCAACCGCAGGTTTGCCAGGCCGATGTATTCGCGGACGTCCTTGGCGTGGGAGTGCGTCCAGACGCAGTCGCCGAGCCGGCGGTTGCTGAAGCCCAGCCGCAACGTGGGCCGGCGCAGCAGGTTGATGAGCGCAAAGCGCTCGCTGGAATGATGCAGCGTCAACGACGCGCTGGCGCGTGGGGGCAGCGCCTTGACCTGATCGCCGAATGCTTCTGCGCGGACGAACTGATCCACCCATGGCAGCTGCGTATAGAAGGCCTCCACGTCAAACCGCGAGACGACGCGGACACGCTTGTCCGGCCACAGTTTCTTGACCTGGTACAGCGCAGGAAACGCCACGATCTGGTCGCCAAAGCGTGCTTTGTTACGAACGAATACGACGATGTCGGACATGGTTCCTCACCTGATGAAATCACGCAAGAAATCCTGATTTCTTGTAGAAACGCGCACAATCAGAAAACTCCGAAATCAACGCGTGGACGAGCATACCTCAGCCCGGGCAACCCGCGCCGGTGCGCGTTGCCGGCAAGGGCGTATCGCCCGACGTATTACCGGCAAATTTGCGAATCTTCTCGGCCAGTTCGGGCGTCGCTTTCTCGTAGCCGTAGCAGTAAGGCGGCGTCGGCGCCGACTCGGGGCGATAGTCCTTGAGCACCGGCTTGGCATCGCCCAGATACAGGTTGTCCTTCAACCGCAGAAAGGCCTTGAAATCGCGGGTGTAGCCGTGATCCGCCTTGCGCTTTTCATAGGCGCCGCGATCGGAGTCGCCGTTGTCCAGTGCGCTGCGTGCCGGCGCAATCGGGATGTAGCGGCAGTAGTTGACGTTGATGCCTTCCACCGTGGGGTAGAACTCGGGCTCGACGCACTTGCGCTGCGCGTCGTTGTTGAAGATGTTGCCTTCGACCAGCGCCTTGGCCTCCAGGCTGAAACTCATGCCGTAGAAGTCCCAGTTTTCGAGCAGGTTATTGAACAGGTGGAAGGTGCCGAACTGCGCGCGCGGATTGCGCTGCACGGTGTTGAAGAAATAGTTGTGATGCAGCGTCACGCGCGCAATCGAATCGCGCTCGTAGTTCTGGAACAGATTCTTGGACGTGATGTTGTTCAGCAGCATGACCTTGTTCGAGTTGTGGAACTTCGTCCACGAGATCGTCACGTCGGTCGAGCCGTTCTTCACGTTCAGCAGGCGGTCCGACATCCGCGACAGGTCCATGTGGTCGACCCACACATCGCGGCTGTCGTTGGCCACATTCACGGCCTGCGTAAGCCGCGTGAGCCGCCCGTCGATTGTCAGATGCGTCAGGATGACGTTCTTCGCGCCATACACGCCCAGGCCGTCGTCGATCAGGGCGACACGCTTGCCGCGGCCGTCAATGGTCGTGTTGGACGGCACGCGCAACTGGGTTTTCAGGACGATCGTCATGTCGGACGCGAAGCGTATCCATGCCGGTCCCTTGCGGGCCTGCGCCAGCGCGGCGCGCAGCGTACCGGGTCCGGCGTCCTGGTCCGAAGTCACCTCGATGAATTTGCCGCCCAGACCGCCCGTGGCTTTGGCGCCATATCCTTCGCGCTGCGCCAGCAAGCTGGCTACGAACGGGCAGTGTTCATCGGGCGCCGCGCATTGCCCGCTTGCTGCCGCTGCCCCGCCATACAAGCCGGTCAGCGTCAGCAGCCACACCATCACTGTCTTTCGTAGTCGCATCGCAACCGCTCCCTCAAATTTCACGCGGACGGATCCGCCGCCGTCACATGGCGCCAGATGCCGCCGCTCAACCGCAGGTTCTCCGGCGGGCCGGCAAGATGCTCGCGCAGCCGTTCAAAGTACGCCTTTTGCCAGCGCTGCGCGTACGCGTCCGCGTCCTCGCCGGGATTGGCGGCCGGCAGCATTTCCAGCGTGTAGGCCACCTGCCCGTTCTCCCAACGGGGCGCGTAGAACACCGACGGCACGCCCATCCGGTGCGCCAGATGCGCCGCGAATCCGGAATACGTGACGTCCTGGCCTTCGAAAGTCGTGCGCGGCGCGGCGGGATTCGCCGCGCCGTCGATGGCCAGGCACAGCACAAAGCCCGAGTTGATCGCGCGCATGCAGGCCTTGGCGACCTGCGCCTCGGTCTGGTCGGCCGTCGAGATCAGCGCCTCGGCGTAACTGCTGCGGGCGATGCTGGGCGCCGACGCCAGCCAGCGCGACGGAATGCCGACCAGTTCCAGCGCCATCAGGCCCGCATACATCGGCCCGACGTGCGCAGTGGCGACCACGACGCCGCGGCCGGCGGCAAGCAGCGGCGCGAAGAAGCGCTCGCCGGTATCCAGCTCACCCAGCATGGCCATCGCCTCTTCGACGCGCTCCTCGCGGCATTCGAGCCAGTCGAACAGCAGATGGTCGATCATGTGACCCCAGCGCGCGCGGCGTTCCCACGTCGCGCGATCGATGCTGGTGTCGCCGCGCATCGACCAGGCCCAGTCCAGCCGCGCCTGCGGAATCGGCGCGGTGTCGAGTTGTTCTTCCATGCGCGCCAACGCTTCCTGGAAGGTCTCCGGCAGCCGCGCGCCACGCTTGGCGACGTATTGCTCGAACAGCGCCTCGGCCTCGTCCTTGCGCCCGGCCTGCGACAGCGCGCCAATGGCGGACCGCTGCCACAGCAAGTTGTCCGGCGACTTCTTCAGCAGGAACATCATCTGCTCGGCCGCCGCGTCGTACTGCAAGGTGTAGCGCAGCGCGCGGGCGTACAGGCCCCGCGTCTGCTCAAGATCCGGCGCCAGTTCGATGGCGCGCGCCAAGGGCGCCACGGAATCCTTGTAGCGTCCGGCGCGCAGCAGGGTTTCGCCGTGCAGCGTCAGCAGCCGCACGTCGTCGGGCGCGGCCTGCAGGCCGGCTTCGAAGTGCGTCAGCGCATGGATCTTGCGATCGTCTTCGGTGCCGCGCCGCAGATGCGCCAATCCCAGCGACGATCGCAGCGCCGCGCAATCCTGGCCCGCGCGCAGCGCGCCGTCGCCCAGACGAATTGCAGCCGCCGTGCGGCCGTCGGCCAGCAACGCGCGCACCGCCATCGTCGCCACGCGTTCATTGGGCAGCTTGTCCGGATCCAGTGACGCCGCGATGCCAGAGGCTTCGGCGACGTCCCCATTGCGCACAAAGGCCATCATCCACGCATAAGCGTCTTCGGGCGCGCTCTGCGCCAGCGACAGGGTCGTGCGGGCAACTTCCGCCGCCTCGGGCACGCGTCCCGCCTGCACACGCATCTGGATGCGCGCGGCATGCAGCGACGCATTGCCGGGCTCGATGCCGGCGGCGGCATCGGCTTCGGCGATCGCCCTGTCCCACTGCTCCAGGCGGCCAAGCAAACTGGCGAGCAGGCGCCTGTCGTCGACCCGCGCGGGATACACCGCGACAAGCGTTTCCAGCGCCGCGATGGCAGAGGCCAGCTTGCCCTCTTTCACGTCGGGCGAGACCAGCAGCCGCCGGACCTCGCGCCAGCCGTCCTTGGCCGGGCGCAGCGCCGGTTCCAGCGCGGCCATGCCGCTCGCCGGGTCTGCCGACGCGCGGATCTGTCCGATGACCTCGCGCAGGCGCGCCGTGGCGTCCTGCGGTTCGGCGCCGGCGTCCGGCCGGCGGCTTTCAATGACCGTATCAACCATGACGCAGCCCCCTCAACAAAGCCATCGCGACGCGAGCGATGAACATGAGCACAAATCCCAGTGCCAGCGCCTGCAACAGCAGGATGCCGGTGCGCGGGCTGCTGGGCCGATCCGTCGGCACCGGCTGCGCGATGATCGACAGATACCGCTGCAGGCGCAGCGCGTCCGTCATCGCCTGCTGGTACGACTGCTGCGCCAGCGTCAGGTTGGAATCCGCAAACACCTGGGCATTGCGCAGCGCCTCGTATTCCTTCAGTTGCTTGGCTTCCGTATTGCCGTCGCCGCTCAGGCGCTGGCGTACGGATGCAAGCCGCTTTTTCAGGGCCGCCACCTGCATCTGCGCAGGCTTGAGCATGAAATGGTCCTTGTTATCCAGCGCGCGGATCTTGTCCAGATTGATCTGCGCGGTGCTCAGCTCTCCTTCAAGCTGGCTGGACAGGTTCAGCAGCATCGACACCGTCGCGCTGGGGTCGATGTTGCCGTGCTTGGTGCGCCACGTGGTCAGCGCGTCGCGCGCGGCCAGCGCCTTCTCCTCGGCAAACTTGACCGACTCTTCGCTCACCTTCAGCTTGTCCGCCACGCCCTTCTCGTTCATCGAACTGACGAACTGCTCGGCCAGGCCGATCAGCTCCCGGGACAGCGTGGCCGCGTCTTCCGACGAGAACGCGCTGACGCGCAGCACGTCGATCTGCTCCAGCGCGTTGAACGACACGTGCACCGACGCCTGATAGGCGCGGTACAGATCGTCTTCGCTGGAATCCTCGGCCAGACGGTTGAACGGGTCCAGCCCATCGTTCATCAGATAGCGGCGCAGGCCGACCTTCTTGTCCAGCTGCTGCATGCTGTCGCGCGACTTCAGAAAGTCCGCAACTGCCCAGCCATCGACGAATCCGCCGAGCATGCCGCCCGAGTTGCCCGTCGTGAGCAGACTGGCGGCCGCGCCGCCGCCGCCCTGCTGGCCGGACGCCGACTGCACGAAGAACCGCGACTCCGCCTCATAGCGCGGCGTGGCGACGATCAACAGGTAGATCACCGCCAGCACCACCGGCACCAGCACGATCACCGCGTTGATCCAGCGATGGCGGCGGCGCTCGCGCAGCGCCGACTGCCGTTCGCGGCGGCGGCGTTCGATCTCGGATCCGCCGTCAGAACCCGAGTTGGCCTTCGTCGAAGCCGCCTCCGAGGACGTCGTCGCCTGTGCCGGAGTCGCTCCGTGATCGTCGCGGGGGATACCTGCGGAGGCACTGGTCGAGGTCGTCGTCGATGCTGAGCGCGCTTCGTTCATAGATCAAGCCTTTGAAGCAATAATCCGCCAACTGATTCTGGCGATAACTGGAAAAAATGAGTGTCCGGCCGACCAGGCGCTCTTCAAAAAGCGCCAGCCAGAGCCGGGTGAAACGGCAGGGCTCGAAGGGGATGCTCCCTTCGATCACGTAGACATCGAACGCGGGCGCCAGCGCCAGCGCGAACGAAAACTCCTGCCGCACATAAAGCGGCCAATGCTCCATGGGCTTGGCCAGCATCTTCGGATCGCTGATCAGGTCCGCGACCAGTTCATAAGTGGCGTCGGGGTCGATCTCGTACATTTCGCTGACGAAATCGATCATGGACAGCCCGCTGGCCTTGCCGCGGATGAAACCCTGCCGGCCGATCGCCCACGACACATTGCCGTCGTGCTTGACGAAGCCCTGCCGCGGCGGACGCAGACAGCACAGCACGTCCACGAGCTGGCGGTGCATCTCCGGCGCGGGCGACAGCAGCGCATAGCGCCCGGCCGGGATGTCGAGCGTGGCGTTGGCCAGCAGCGGCTGCCTGCTGCCGAAGGAATAGGGTTCGTCGGTTACGCCATTGAGATGGATCATCTTTCACCCTCACATTGGCTGAACGTTGGGACGGGCCAGGCGCTCTGCCACCAGCGCGATCACCATCATGAACACCAGCGAGGTCAGGAAGTAACCCAGGCTGGCATCGTGCGACTCGTACGCATGGAAGTACGCCGAGCGCAGCAACTGCATGCCGTGCGCCAGTGGCGACCACAGCATCCACGGCCGCAATTGCTCGGGAAACTGCTCCGACACGAAGAACACCGCCGCGAAGATCTGCAGGAAGCGCTCGATGATCGGCGCCAGCCGCAGGAAGAAGTGCCAGTAGGTCGCAATCGACCCGAACAGCACCCCCATCGCCGCGCCCGCCACGCCCATCAGGACCACAAAAAGAATGAAGCCGGCCCAGCTCTTGGGCAGCGTGATGAGCCCGATCGCGTGGCCCGCGGTGATCAGCACCCCAAACACCACCACATACACCGATACGTAGATCATGGCCTGCACCAGCGCGCACATCAGCGGCGTGACGCCCTGAAAATTCAGCAGGCCGCGTGCCGAGACATACGCCGTACTGCTGCGGAACGCGATCTGACGGAACATGATCCAGGTCGTCGCGCCCAGCAGCGAGAACGTCTGCACGTCCATCCCCAGGATGTAGTGCGTGCCCATCAGGATGTACAGCGACGAAATCAGGGTCAGCAGCACGACAGGGCCGACCAGCGCCCACACCAGCGCGATGCGGCTTTCGCCGTGCATCACGCGCAGCTGGTAGATGAACATCGCCATCAGCGTGCGGCCGATCGGCCGATGGCCGGCGGTGTCCTCCGAATGCCCCTTATGCAGGGAGCGCAGCCGGTCGCGCAGGATCGCGAGATCACCCGCTTCGCTCTGCGCAACCTCGATTTCCAGCGCGATGTCATTGCGTGACGCATGGCGGCGCGCTTCACGCGCCTCGTCCTGCTTGCGACGTTCCACGCGGCGGGCATGCGCGACCGCCAGCCGCTCATCCTCGGCCACCAGCTTGGCCGGCATGTAGCCCGGCGCAAACACCTCGACGCCCGCGCGGATGTCCTGCTCCAGCAGGCGCACGATGATGCGCAGGCGCCGCCGGGAGAAGTCCGCCAGGGTCTCGTCGACCTGGCTGCGCACGATCTCGGCGTCCAGCTCCGCCTGCACGGCCTCGTACACCGCCCGCCGCGCCGCGACGGAGTCGTGCGGCTCGCCCTGCAGGCGGGCCAGCAGCGGCTTGAACAGCACGCCCGGCGGAGCCTTGGCTTCGAACAGCGCGGCCGGATCCAGCCGCCAGTTGGCGACGCCAGACCCCACCGTGTAGCTGTTGTCCTTCCGGCGCGAGCGCCAGCCCTTTATCCGATCCTCGTTGCTCATGGACGCGTTATTGGGCAACGCCGGTCGAACCGCCGCCCGAATCGCTGTCGATGGCTCGCGTGGCGCTGAAGCCGGCGCTCATCGTGACGCGGAAGGCCGACAGCACCTTCTGCACCTGCGTGAACGGCGCGTCCGAGATGTAGATGGCCTGTCCTTCATGCACCGTGAACTCGCGGGCCAGCGCCACCTGCTCCGGCCGCGTGAGGTCGAACTGGTACACGACGGGCAGCAAGTCCGGCTTGCCTTCGGCCCCCGCTTGCGCGGGCGTGAACAGGAACACCGAACGCGGATCGGCCAGCTTGTCGTCCAGGCCGCGCGAGTCCGCCAGCGCGTCCAGCACGCTGTAATTGCGCTTGCTGATTTCCACGCGGCCCTGCTGGCCGGCCGCGCCGAGCACGGTCAGGAATTCCTTGGCGTCGTAGGCGGTGATCACATCGCCCGAGCGCAGCAGGATGTCGTTGTTCTGGTTGCGGTAGATGTCGGCCAGCCGCACCGAGGCCACCTGGCTGTCGCGGCGCAGGCTGATGATGAGCTGTTCGGGGTTGGTCTGCACCGGCGCGGCCTGCGCCAACGCGCTGCTCAGGCGCTGGGCGGTCTGCGTGATGGGGTACATGCCGGGCTTGGTCAGATTGCCCTGCACCGTCACCATCTGCCCGCGCGCGTCGGCCGCGCGCGTGACGCTGACGTCGGCGCCGACCACGAGCTTGCTCAGCCGCGCCACGATGGCGTCATGCAACTTGCCGAGCGTCAGGCCCTCGGCGCGGAACTTCCCGATGATGGGAAACGTAACGTTGCCGGCACTGTCGATGTCCTGGTTACCCAGATCACTGACGCCGGACGGGTCCGCGGCGAACACGCCGAGACCGCCGCGTTCCCACACTTTCACGTTGATGCCGTCACCCGGCACCAGCTTGTCGAAACCTGCCTGCGTCAGATCGCGGTAGCGCACCGGAAAGTCCGCCACATCGGGCACCCGACTCTTTCGCGCGAGTTCGCGCGACACGGGCATCACGATGACGTCCTTGTCATCGTGAGCCCCTGTCATTTCGCTAAGCATCGGGCCGGACCGTGGGAGCTGGCAACCCGTGAGTGTCAGCGCTGCAAGCAGCAGCATGGCAAGCGTCGCATGGCGCCGCGCGCCCAGGGCCGGGACGTTCATTAGCATAGGTTCCTTCAACTTCAGCACTTTTAAAAAGAGCAACTACCCGTCACGCCTGCATCAGGCGCTTGGGCGCAACGTCAATGCGCTCGTCGTTCTCGGACTCGGTCATGGCGGGCATGCAGATGCTCATGAACTTCGTGAGCATCGCGTCCAGCGAGAACAGCTTCTGCGCCCGCTGGCGGCTATTTGCCCGCATGTCCGCATTGCTGCGCACCTGGTCCACCATGTTCAGGACCTTCTCGCAGGCCTCGTGCATGTCGGGATGATCCACGCAGCTGAGCAGGTGGCCCGTCTCGTCCTCGACAAAGCACTCTTCCGCGCCGCCGGCCGGCGTGGAAATCACCGGCACGCCCAGCAACTGGGCCTCGATCAGCACATTCGGCAGGCCTTCGTAGCGCGACAACAGCACGCTGGCGTCCATCTTCGAATACCAGAAGCCCACGTGATTCGACAGCCCCACCAGCAACAGGCGCTCCAGCACGTCGTGCTCCAGCGCCAGCGCCTCGATGTTCTCGCGCAGGCGTCCGTCGCCCACGAGGAAAAAGCGCGCCTGGGGCCGTTCCTTCAGGTAAAGCGCCGCCAACTTGATGAAGAGCTGCGGACGCTTGTCCGGCTCCAGGCGGAACACGCCGCCGATCGTCTCGGTGGCGTCCTTGGTGCGCTCGTGGAAGGCTTCCCACTTGGCCTTGTCGGCGTCCGAGGCATCGGTCGCCAGATCCGGCACGCCGTTGTACAGGATGTGGAAGCGTTCCAGCGGCAGGTCCAGCCACTCGGCGTACGCTTCCGCGGCCTTGCGGCTGTTGCTCACGAACACCACGCCCGGCACGAGGGCCAGCGCCTGAAACAGCTCGGGATACTCTTCGCGGAAACGGTCTTTGCGGATGTTCGGGGGCAGGCCGCGGAACACCAGGTGGATCGTCGGCGTGCCGGCCAACAGCGCCGCCAGAGCGCCAAAGAGGCACGTGCCGTCCTGCCACAGGCTGACCACGTCGAAACGGTTGGCGCGCAGCACCGGCGCCAGGCGCGTCACGCCGTAGTGAACCGGCGGAGGCAGCTGTTCCAGCAGGCGGCCCAGGTGGCCTTCCGGCACGGACTGGTGCGCCACCGAGATGGCCGGCAGGCGGTTGATCTCCGTGACCGGAATCTGCGCCTTGATGAGCACCGGCAGGAAGAAGTCGTCCTGTTTCTTGGGCGACCCGGACGGCTCGGTGTGCTGCTTGACCAGCACCTCGACCTTCTTGGGCCGCATCAGGATGTCGGGCGGCTGCAGTTCCGGCGACGCGGCCAGGCGGGTCAGCTCGCCCGCCAGACGGGTCAGCTGGCGCTCGGCGCCGCCCGGTCCCAGGCTGCCGGTGACCAGCGCCACCGACACGGGCTTGTCCGGCGTGTTTTCGGCGATCTTGCGGTTGCGGAAGTGCAGGATCGCGTGCTTCATCGACACGATGCGCACGTCCTTGCCCGCCAGCGACTCTTCGGATTCGAAGCGCTGATAGAACGCGTAGTCGCTGGCCAGACCCTCGGCCAGTTCGGCCGCCTTGCTGCCGGGCGTCAGGTGCTTGGCCACGGGCGCGATCGCGTCCCACGCATCGGCCAGGAGGCCGCGCTTGCGCAGGCGCTTGGCGAACTCCACGCGCATGTTGCGATCCGTGTGCTGCGAGATCAGACGCCGGAACAGCGCGTCCGACTGCTCGTGCGCGCGGATGTCGCTCAGCAGCTTCGCCCGCGCAAACAGGCGGTCCGGATTCGTCGTCTCGGCCGGCAGGTGACGGTCGACCAGCGCCATGGCTTCGTCCAGGTGCCGTTCCTTCACCAGCCGCGTCGCGCAGTAGCGCACGATCTGCAGGTCATCCGGGCACTCCTCGAGCAGCGTGGCCCACTGCTCGGCCATGCCCTCGTTCAGGCCCGCCGACTCCTGCAGGCGGAGCAGGAGGAAGCGGACCTTCGAGTCTTCCATGTGATCGCGGGCAAGCTGCTTGGCCCGCGCCAGGTTGTCCTGAGCGACTTGAACCCGCCCCGATGCCGCAACGATTTCCTCCAACTGCGCTTGAACTTGCTGAAGATCGGACTTGGCGTCCACTCGCTCGGTTATCAGAGGGGGATTCATGCTGCCTTTCTCCGGTTGATCTTCTCGATCCAGACAAGGCAGCGCTCGATGTAGTGGTCGTACTGCGCCGGGTTCTCGGAACGTTCCTGCAACTGCTTCCAGTACGGCAGGGCTTGCTCGAAGCGGTGCAGACGCATGGCGCCGACCGCAGCCAGGCGCAGGCCGATGGGATCATCCGGCACCAGCGACACGATGCGTTCGCCCAGCGCCAGGCGCTCGGTCGTGCTGGACGGTTCCAGGGCGCGCGCTTCGGCGTACAGATAGGCCAGGATGCGGCGCTTTTCGTGGTCCACTTCCGGCATGCCGGGCCACGACTGCGCGACGCGGTCCAGCAGCTTCCAAGCGCCCTGATGATCGCCGTTCGACAGGATCTCGCGAGCGCCACGGATGGCGCGCGGGCCGAGCCGGCCGAGTTGGCGTTCGGCTTCGTCCTTGGCGCTTTGATCGGCGCCCGAATGACCCAGCACATCCTTGTACGCGTCGATCGCTTCACCGAACCAGCCGCCATTGAAGGCAACGCGGGCAAAGTGCAGCTTGGCGCTGAACGGGGCGGCATCGCCGGAGGCGGCCACCTCCAGGTGACGCATCGCCGTCTTCTTGTCGCCCAGCGCGTCAGCCGCGCGGCCACGCATGGCGTGCAGTTCGGGGAAGTCCACGTTGGTGTCGATGGCCAGGTTGGTCAGGTCGATCACTTCCTTGTGGTTGCCGGCCACCAGCGCGGCACGCACGCCCAGGCGCATGGCGCGTTCGAACGCGCGCTGTGCACGGGCGCCGGCCAGCGCGTCGGGGTTGAGCAGACGATGCGCGCAGATGCGTTCGGCGGCGTCGCGCAGACGTCCTTCCTCCAGCGCGCGGTTGCCTTCTTCGGCCCACGTCGCGGACTGCGATTGCAGCCATGCGCTGATTTCTTCGTTCTCGCTCTTGCCCAGGCCGCAAGAGGCTGCCAGCGTTGCCGCGGCCATGATGCAACCGCGCCACGAGGCTTCCTTGACCAGCTCCAGCGCGTCGCCCTCTTCCAGCTTGGGCTGTTCGCCGGCCAGGTCGCGCAGCGCGTCGCGGTCGCCAGCCAGCAGGCGGTCGCGCCACAGCACGGCAAAGCCGCGGCCGTAGTTCGGGATCGCCGCGCGCACTTCGTGCACCCAGCGGATCGCCGCTTCCATGTCGCCACCCGTCTGCAGCAGGGACAGCACCGTGTCGGCCGCTTCCACCGCCATCGTGTCGGTCGGTTCGGAGATGCGGAACAGCTGCTTCCA
Organism: Achromobacter sp. ACM05; assembly: GCF_019218915.1. Taxonomy (NCBI): domain Bacteria; kingdom Pseudomonadati; phylum Pseudomonadota; class Betaproteobacteria; order Burkholderiales; family Alcaligenaceae; genus Achromobacter; species Achromobacter sp. ACM05. Next base: position 1,186,260 of record NZ_JAHUWQ010000001.1, on the reverse strand, counting down.
GTTGCCCAGGCTTTCGTCCACATAGCCCAGGTGGCCGGCGGACACCGCCGCGATGCGGACGATTTCCGGCGTTTCGATCTCGTCACCCAGCAGGCCTGCGGCCAGCGAGTACGCCACGTCGTAGCGGCCCAGCTTGAACTGGTTGCGCATCAGGATCTGCTCGGCCTTGCTGCCCGAGGACAGCGCATCGGCGCTGCCCAGAAGCGCCAACGACCCCTCGTAGTCGCCCAGTTCTTCCTGGATGCGTGCGAAGAGCACCACGTGATCCGGCAGGCTGGGGTAGCGGCGCAGCACATCGCGCACGCGGCGCGAGGCTTCGCGCAGCTCGCCCGAATCCCACAGCTTCTCGATGCGTTCGACGCTTTCTTCCGCGCCCAGCTTGGGCACCGAGACCTGCGGGGTCGAGGAGCTCATGCGCGGACGGATGAAGTTCTTGTACCAGTCGGTGTACAGGCGCTCGGCGAAGGCCGGCGTGTAGTGGGTCAGGTCCAGCCCGCCGTCTTCCATGGCGTCGGCCTGGCCCAGCTTGTTCATCAGCGGGGTCGGGTCATAGCACGGCACGCCGATGCGCTGCGCGGCGGCGGAGATGGCGGCGATCAGCTGCTGACGCTGTTCGATCGGCACGTTGTCCGGGGTGTGGGCGTTGACGTGGGTGACGAACACGACCTTGTCGCGGCCCAGCAGCTCGACGAGCTGGCGCATCTCCTGCTCGATCTCCTCGTCCGTCTGGTCGCGCTTGACGACGCGGGCGAGCAGGTCCCGGTCTTCATTGTTCAGGCTCTTGAAGACCGGATCCTGATCCAGCTGCGCGCGACGCTCGGCCAGGCGCTCGGCCACGGCCATCGACCAGAACGCGCGGGTGCGGGTGCGGTCGGCAAAGAACTCGCTGAAGTAGCGGACCAGGTAATTCGATTGGATGGGATGGCCGTCGATCGTCAGCAGCTTGCGCGAGGACAGCTCGACCATGTACAGGTCAGCCGGCTTGTGCGTGCCTTGGCGAGCCTGCTCGCCATTGGACGGACGGAAGATCAGGCGCTGCACGTCAGCCGGGATGTCGCTCTGGCTGAACATGAAGCGCGCCTGCTGGAGGGCTTCGGCGGCCGTGTGCACGAATCCGTAGTTGCGGCCGAGCTGAAGTTTGATCGGGTAGCGGCCCACGGCATCACGCAGGGGCGTGTGGATGCGGCAGGTTCCGATGGGAGCGATGGTAAATGCGGTCATTCAGGGTCTCTCCTGTATTGATGGATTACGAGCCTGAACTAGAGAGTCCAGTACAAAAGGTCGGCCGGGAGGCGCTTGGCATCCAGCACCGACTTCAAGTCGCAGACCATGCCGCCGTTCTTGACGAGCTGCGGCAGGTCTTCCCAGATGGTTTCCATGGTTTCGCGGTGCGGCACCGCCAGGATCAGGACGTCCATGTCGCGGAAGTCGCCGCGGTCGACGAGCTTGATCCCGTACTCGTGCTCCATCTGCTCCGGATCGACCATCGGATCGCACGCAACCGGCGTGATGCCGTACTGGCCAAGCGCGTGGTACAGATCGACGATCTTCGAGTTGCGGATGTCGGGCACGTTTTCCTTGAAGGTCATGCCCAGGATGCCGACGCGGGTGTTCGCATTCAGGCGGCCATTGCGTGCAAGCTGCTGCACCAGGCGCGAGGCGACGTGCGCGGCCATGCCGTCGTTGATGCGGCGGCCGGACAGGATGACTTCAGGGTGATAGCCCAGTTCCTGGGCCTTGGACGTGAGGTAGTACGGGTCGACACCAATGCAGTGGCCGCCCACCAGTCCGGGCGTGAACTTCAGGAAGTTCCACTTGGTGCCGGCGGCCGCCAGGACCTCCGAGGTGCGGATGCCGACCAGATCGCAGATCTTGGACATCTCGTTCATGAGCGCGATGTTGATGTCGCGCTGCGTGTTCTCGAGCACCTTGGCCGCTTCGGCCACCTTGATCGAGGAGGCGCGATGTACGCCCGCGTCGATGATCTGCTCGTACACGCCGGCAATCACTTCCAGCGATTGCTCGTCCTGGCCGGACACGATCTTGACGATCTTCTCCAGCGGATGCTCCCGGTCGCCCGGGTTGATGCGCTCGGGGCTGTAGCCCAGCTTGAAGTCGACGCCGGCGCGCAGGCCGGATGCCTTCTCAAGTTCCGGGCCGCAGATTTCCTCGGTGGCGCCGGGGTGGACGGTCGACTCGAAGACCACGATGCAGCCGGGGCGCAGCACGGGGCCGATGGCCTGGCACGCCCGAACCAGCAGGGAAAAGTCGGGATTGTTTTTCTCGTCGACGGGCGTCGGGACAGCCACTACGAAAAAGTCGCAGCCTTCCAGTTCGGACAACTGGTCGGTGAACTGCATGGGGGAGGCAAGCAATACGTCGCGTTCGATCTCGCCAGTCCAGTCATCACCCTCTTTCAGCCGTGCGATTCTCCGCTTGTCCACGTCAAAGCCGATGACATCAAAGCGCCTGGAAAATGCCACTGCCACGGGCAGGCCGACATATCCAAGGCCACACACTGCGATTCTCTTTACCACGGGGGACCTCACTGTTTTCGTCGTGTCGCAGACACTAGAAATCGACGCCCCGCAGCGAGCACTTCGACGTGAAATCGAAATACCCTTGCCGTATAGGGGCGGACGTATTGCTAAAAATGAATTTGGCTCGGTACCCGGTTAACTATCCGGTTGGCGAGCCTGGGCATCGTAGAGGGGTCGCGCAGCAAACTTTTTGCTAAATATTTTTATTGCTGCGGAAATAAATCAGGACAACCCGTAATAAACCCGGGAAATCCCTAGAAAAATTACATTCATTACACAAACCGCAACATGAGACGGTCGTTTCATGTAATCAAATATGAAAAGACGTTTTTCTTAGTCTGGTTTAACCAAACTGAAAAATCATTATCCAGATCGGTAGCTTATTTAGTAATTGCGTCAGGCAATATAAAAAAGATGCACCAAATTGGATCAGCACGCACCATTATCAGCACGAGACATGCCTGGGTTTTCATCGCCCGGTAATAAATGGACGGGCCGTGGACAACATGGAAGACCACAGGTGGTGGTGCGATGTGTGGCGCTTCTTGCAATGCGCTCCTTGGCCAATGCGCTTCTTGCCACTGCGCTTCCTGCAATGCGCTTCTTAAAAAGCAATCCGCGCAAATGCAAAAAAGCCGGCAGCGCTTGCGCGATACCGGCTTTCAGCCAGAAGGTGTCGGGAAACACCTTCTTGAATTCTCGACCACATGAAGTGGTCGGGGCGAGAGGATTCGAACCTCCGACTCCTGCGTCCCGAACGCAGTACTCTACCAGGCTGAGCTACGCCCCGATCTTGACTACTCATTTAGCGGTGCTCAGACCCACTAAACGCTTCACTGCACTTTCTTTACTGCTTTTTTCACTGCTTTTTTTCACATCAGGCCGTCTGATATTCAGACCCCCTGGATGAATTTCCAACCGCCGTTTTTTGCTAGCGATCTCTATTCACCGCGAAAGCGCAGAATTCTAACAGAGAATTTTGAAAAGGGGAAATGGGGTAGATCGAAAGGGCTTCACGGGCCCGATCTGCCTCGGCCACGGCGGCCAGGCGGGCGTGTTCCAGCGCGTCCGTCGCCTGGATGGCGGCGGCCACGGCAGCGAAGTCGGCGTCGCCCGTCTTGATGGCGTCGCGGATCAGTTGCTGTTGTTCAGGCGTACCCACTTCCATGACACGGATCAGCGGCAGCGTGGGCTTGCCTTCGCGCAGGTCGTCGCCAACGTTCTTGCCCAGCGCGGCGGCGTCGCCGCTGTAGTCCAGGACGTCGTCGACCAGCTGGAACGCGGTGCCCACGTGGCGGCCATAGGCGGCCGCGGCGGCTTCCTGCTCGGGCGTGGCGCCCGCCAGCACGGCGCCCACCTGGGCGGCGGCTTCGAACAGCTTGGCGGTCTTGTAGCGCACCACCTGCAGGTAGCGCTCTTGCGAGACGTCCGGGTCATGCACGTTCAGAAGCTGCAGCACCTCACCCTCGGCGATCACGGTGGTGGCTTCGGACAGGATGCTCATGATGCGCATCGAGTCGGCCTCGACCATCATCTCGAACGACCGCGAATACAGGTAGTCGCCCACCAGGACGCTGGCCGCGTTGCCGAACACGGCGTTGGCGGTTTCGCGCCCGCGGCGCAGGTCGGACTCGTCCACCACGTCGTCGTGCAGCAGCGTGGCCGTGTGGATGAATTCCACTACGGCTGCCAGCAGTTGGTGATGGGTGCCTTCGTAGCCCAGGGCGCGCGCCACCATCAGCACCATGGCCGGGCGCATGCGCTTGCCGCCCGCTCCAATGATGTAGTCGCCGATCGTGCGGATCAGAACCACATCGGAATTCAGCCGCTCGCGGATAACCGCATCGACGGCTTTCATATCGTCAGCTATGGGGGCAATGAGCGCGGGGAGATTCAAGACGTATCCGACAAGTGTGAAGCGAGCCGCGTGACGGCTCTTACCGCTGGGCCCGCCAGCGGTCGGCGGGGGATTCGACCGTGGATTATACGGGGAGTGCGCGGGAATTCCGGGCGCGCATGCCGCAAGCGGCAAGGCCCGGCGCCGCGGGCCCTGCCCCGGGTCGGATCCAGCGGCGGGCTCAGCGCCCGTACGGCAGCAGCCCCCGCGCGGCCAGGTTGGCGTAAAGCGCGCGCACGCCAAACGTCCAGGGCGGGATTTCGGTGGCCAGTTGTACTTCATTGACCAGCGCGCCCAGGCGCTCCGAGGCGATGACGACCCGGTCGCCGGTCACGTGGGTGAAGCCGGTGCCAGGGCCCTTGCGGTCCTTGGACGGCGAAAACATGGTGCCCAGGAACAGCATGAATCCGTCGGGATACTGATGGTGCGCACCAAAAGTCTGGCGCACCAGGTCCAGCGGATCGCGGCTGATTTCGCGCATGTGGCTGACGCCGTCCAGCTCGAACCCGTCGGCGCCTTCGATGCGCAGCGAGACGTCGGCATCGCGCACGCTGTCCAGCGTAAAGCCGCCATCGAACAGCCGGATGAACGGACCGATGGCGCAGGACCCGTTGTTGTCCTTGGCCTTGGTCAGGAGCAGCGCGCTGCGGCCTTCGATGTCGCGCAGGTTCACGTCGTTGCCCAAGGTGGCGCCCACCACTTCGCCCCGGCTGTCGACCGCCAGCACGATCTCCGGCTCGGGGTTGTTCCACTGCGATTCCGGCAGCACGCCGATCCGCGCGCCGAATCCCACCGAGGCCATGGGCGGTGTCTTGGAAAAGACTTCAGCGTCGGGGCCGATGCCCACTTCCAGATATTGCGACCACTGGCCGCGCTCGATCATTTCGGCTTTCAGGCGGATGGCTTCGGGCGATCCCGGGCGCAGTCGGGACAGATCCGAGCCGATCAGCGCCTGCATCCGCACGCGGATTTCTTCCGCGCGGCCGGCGTCGCCGCCCGCCTCTTCCTCGATCAGGCGTTCCAGCAGACTGATGGCAAAGGTGACGCCCGCTGCCTTCACGGGCTGCAGATCGCACGGCGCCAGCAGGCGCGGGCCGTCGGCGCCTTGCAGCGTGGCCGCCATGAGGGCGCGCGCGTCGCCCAGGGATTCGCCCTTGGCCTCGCGCGCCACGGCCACGCGGTCGGGATGGTCCAGCAGGTCGGATACGGTCGGCGCCGTGGCGGTGATATCGATCACCTCGCCCGCACGGACAACGACCACGCTCGGTCCGCCGGCAGGATCGGGGCGCCAGACGCGGCCCACCAACAGGGCGTCGGGCAGGTCGGCGGGCAGCAGGGTGTTGTCGTTCATGGTGTCTCCTCGCGTGATGCCCGTCCGGGTGGCGGGCGCGTGATTGTTTTGCGCCGGATTACCGCCCGGGCGTCGGTGGCACGGTCGCATGAATGGCCGGCCGGCATGGCAGCCCGACACGCGCAATCCATGCGGCATGGGCATCCCCGCAACGCGGCACACCCATCGGCATGGCGAACCAGTCTAGGAGACTTCATTTATCATGTCCAACATCTTGCTTTTACGTCCAACCTATTGGAATCATGGCTGCCGATTACGACGTCCCCGCCATCCGCCGCACCCACGACATCCTGCGCGTGCTGTCGGGCCGCCCCACGCCGGTCAAGGCCGCCGAACTCGCGCGGGCCTGCGAGATGCCCAAGAGCACGCTGTACCTGCTGCTCGACTGCCTGGAGCAACGCCGATGGGTCGAACGCCAGGACGGCGGCTACATCATCGGACTGGAATTGATGGCGCTGGGCGCCGCCTACCTGCGGCACGATGGTCTGCAAGCGGCCTTTCACCACTCGGCCGCCGCCTTCGTGGACCGCTGCAACGAGGTCGTGCAATTGGCGGCGCTGGATGGCTTTGACGTGGTGTACCTGGCGCGGGAAGATGCGCGCCGGCCCGTGCGCCTGGTGTCGGACCTGGGCTTGCGGCTGCCCGCACACGCCTGCGCGCTGGGCAAGGCGCTGCTTGCCAGCCTGCCGCCCGAGGAGCTGGCGGTCCGGCTACCCAAGACCCTGCCCCGCGTCACCGACCGCACGATCTCGGACGCCGCACACCTGCACCGAGAGCTTGAAGAGGCGCGCCGGGAGGGTCTGGCCCAGGACCGGGAGGAAGTCGCCACGGGCCTCGTATGCTTTGCGGCCTTTGTCGGCGTGACGCCGCTGGGCAAGCGGGTCGCGGTCAGCACGTCCATCCCGACCGACCGGCTGGACGACGCCCACCGGCAAGCGGCCATGGACGGCATCCGCCGGGTGGCGCGCGACATCGCGCTGCGCGTGATCCCGGCTGTCTGAAGCCTTCACGCCACACCTAAGCCCTTAGCCTGCAACAGCTTTTTGACTTTCCAAAAGTCCCAGGCTAATATCTCGGATTCGGTCAGCAATGGCCGAATTACGTCGGTTGTTCGTGTATGCCGCCTGACGCCCTGGTCAGCCCTGAATCTTCGGGCATTTGGCAAGGACGGTTCAGCAAGGCACCCTCGCCCAGCAGGGCAGGCCACACGAACGAACCCATTTACCTATTTAAGGAACACCCCATGTACGCGGTCGTAAAAACCGGTGGCAAGCAGTATCGCGTTGCCGCTGGCGAAAAACTCAAGATAGAACAGATACCGGCTGACATTGGGCAAGAAATCACCCTGGACCAAGTGCTGTCCGTGGGCGAAGGCGACCAACTGAAAGTTGGCACGCCCCTCGTCTCCGGCGCCGTGGTCAAGGCAACGGTTCTTGCGCAAGGCCGCCACGACAAGGTCAAGATCTTCAAGATGCGCCGTCGCAAGCACTATCAGAAGCGTCAGGGCCACCGTCAGAACTACACCGAAATCCGCATCGAAGCCATCACGGCTTAAGAAGCGACTCGGTACCACTTAGCAGGAGCTAAACATGGCACAGAAAAAGGGCGGCGGCTCTACGCGGAACGGACGCGACTCAGAATCGAAGCGTCTGGGCGTCAAGGCATTCGGCGGCGAACTCATTCCCGCTGGTTCGATCATCGTGCGTCAGCGCGGTACTCGCTTCCACGCTGGCGTGAACGTCGGCATGGGCAAGGACCACACCCTGTTCGCGCTGGTCGACGGCAAGGTTCAATTCGGCTTCAAGGGCGCATTGAACAAGCAGACCGTTTCGATCGTCGCTGCCGAGTAATCGGTTGGCAAGCCCGCGGACCTCACGTCCGCGGTTGCATACGATCTGGAACGCGGTCCGCCGCGTTTCCCGAACGGCAAAAGCCCTGTCGCGTGCGGCAGGGCTTTTTTGTTTGAAGGCAATTGGCGAGTAAGCTCTCGATTGCCTCCCGGCGGCTCCCTGTACGGACGCCCGCCCTCACCCACTACACGCGCAGACACCATGAAATTCGTAGACGAAGCCACCATTGAAGTGGTCGCCGGTAAAGGCGGCAATGGCGTGGCGAGCTTTCGCCGCGAAAAATTCATTCCCCGTGGCGGTCCCGACGGCGGCGACGGTGGCCGCGGCGGCACCATCTATGCGGTGGCCGATCGCAACATCAACACGCTGATCGACTTCCGCTACGCGCGCCTGCACCGCGCCAAGAACGGCGAAAACGGCCGCGGCTCGGATCAGTACGGCGCTGCCGCCCCGGACATCACCCTGCGCGTGCCGGTGGGCACGATCATCCATGACGCCGACACCGGCGAGGTCCTGTTCGACCTGAACAAGCACGAACAGAAAGTCGTGCTGGCAGCCGGCGGCCAGGGCGGCATGGGCAACATCCATTTCAAATCCAGCGTGAACCGCGCCCCCAAGCAGTGGACGCCGGGCAAGGAAGGCGAGCACCGCTACCTGCGCATGGAACTGAAAGTGCTGGCCGACGTGGGTCTGCTGGGCCTGCCCAACGCGGGCAAGTCGACGCTGATCACCCGCATTTCCAACGCCAAGCCGAAGATCGCCGACTATCCGTTCACCACGCTGCATCCCAATCTGGGCGTGGTGCGCACGTCGCCGTCGCGCAGCTTCGTCGTGGCCGACATTCCGGGTCTGATCGAAGGCGCCTCCGAAGGCGCCGGCCTTGGCCACCTGTTCCTGCGCCATCTGGCGCGCACCCGCGTGCTGCTGCACCTGGTGGACGTGTCCACGCCGGACCCGGACGCCGATCCGGTCGAGCAGGCCGTCGCGGACGCCCGCGCCATCGTCGAGGAACTGCGCCGCTATGACGCCGAACTGGCCGCCAAGCCGCGCTGGCTGATCCTGAACAAGCTGGACATGGTGCCCGACCCCGAGGACACCAAGCGCCGCTTCCTGGAACTCTACGGCTGGACGGGTCCGGTATTCGGCATCTCGGGCCTGTCGGGCGAGGGCACGCAAGACCTGATCTACGCGCTGCAGGACTACCTGGACGCCGAACGCGAAAAGGAACAACTTGCGCAGGATCAGGCCGAAGGCACCTACGTGGCGCCGGACCCGCGCTTTGACGACACGCGCACCGACGCGGACAAGCCGGCGGCGCCGCGCGGCGGTAACGAATAAGCCATAATCGCAGTCCTTTCGATTACGCTTTTTTTCGCCGCAGCCGGCCGCCATCATGTCTGCTGAATCACCCGCCGTTTCCGTCGTCACCCACGCCCAGCGCATCGTCGCCAAAGTCGGCTCGTCGCTGGTCACCAACGAAGGCCGAGGCCTGGACCGCGCCGCGGTCGCCCACTGGGCCGCGCAGATCGCCGCCCTGCACAAGCAGGGCAAGCAGATCGTGCTGGTGTCCAGCGGCGCCATCGCCGAAGGCATGGCGCGCCTGGGCTGGCGCAAGCGCCCGTCCGTCATGCACGAGCTGCAGGCCGCGGCAGCCGTGGGCCAGATGGGACTGTGCCAGGCCTACGAGGCCGCCTTCGCGGAACACGGCCTGCGCACCGCGCAGATCCTGCTGACCCACGAAGACCTGGCCGACCGTCATCGTTATCTGAACGCGCGCAGCACCCTGTTTGCGCTGCTGCGTCTGGGCGTCGTGCCCATCGTGAACGAAAACGACACGGTCGTGACCGATGAAATCCGCCTGGGCGACAACGACACGCTGGGCGCGCTGGTCACCAACCTGATCGAGGCCGACACGCTGGTCATCCTGACCGACCAACGCGGCCTGTACGACTCGGATCCGCGCAAGAATCCCCAAGCCAAATTCATTTCGCATGCCCAGGCCGGCGAACCCGCGCTGGAAGCCATGGCGGGTGGCGCCGGCAGCGGCATCGGCACCGGCGGCATGCTGACCAAGGTGCTGGCCGCCAAGCGCGCGGCGCACAGCGGCGCGCACACCGTCATCGCCTCGGGCCGCGAACGCAACGTGCTGACGCGACTGGCCCAGGGCGAGTGCATCGGCAGCGAACTGCAGGCCGTGCTGCCGGTGTGGTCGGCGCGCAAGCAATGGCTGGCCGATCACCTGCGGCTGCGCGGCCGCGTCGTGCTGGACGACGGCGCCGTGCAAGCGTTGCTGCGCGAAGGCAAGAGCCTCTTGCCCATCGGCGTGACCGACGTCGACGGCGAGTTCGGCCGCGGCGACGTCGTGGCCTGCGTGGACAGCAAAGGCGTGGAATGCGCCCGCGGCCTGATCAATTATTCGTCTGCCGACACGCGCCGCATCCTGCGCCAGCCGTCGTCGCAGATCGCGCGCATTCTGGGCAGCATGACCGAACCCGAGCTCATGCACCGGGACAACCTGGTAGTGCTGTAAGTCAGACGCCGTCCGCCACCGAAGGCGCCCTGCCCGCGCCTTCGGGCAGCAGGATGTACCCCCACCCCCGCACCGCCAATAGCGGAAGTTCGATATTGAACCGGCGCGCCTTGCTGCGCAGCCGGGACACGACGACATCCACGCGCCGCGCGCCGTCCAGGGGGTCGCGCGTTTCCGCCGGAAAGAAGTTTTCGCGATGCAGGCAGTAGCCCGGCGCATTGAACAATCGCATCAGCACGGCGCGCTCGCGCAGCGTGAGCGGCAGGCGTTGACCCGCAGGGCCCACCAGCACCCGCCCCGGCGCCACGACGCGCCACGCGCCCGGTCCGCATCGCGAACGCCGGTACAAGCTGCGCAAGAGCGCATCCCATTCCAGGGGCTCCATGCCGGCCGGCACACAAGCGTCGACGCCCGCGTCCAGCGCCGCCGCGCGCTCGGCCGCGGTGGCGCTGCCGTCCTGCCACACCACCCGGGCGCCGGGCGCGGCGTGGCGCAAATGGCCGACAAGGTCGGCAATGCCGGCGCGCGGGCCCTGCAGCGCAAGCAGATCCGGCGCCTGGTCAGGCAGGTGTTCCTGCAGCGCATCCACCGATGCGAAGACGCGGGTCTCCCATTGAAACTGGCGCAGCACGGCGGCAAGACGCCACCCCGCCACATTCTCAGATGGCACGATGAACACGCTGCCCCGCTCCCACATGCGACCGCCTCAGAAGTTATCACCCTAGTGTTACTTATATCCACCAACGTGACAGACCTGCAAGCTTCAATCGCCCTGTGAAAACATTCTCAGACCGACTGAAGCATGCGCGTCTTCTTCGTGGCCACACGCAGAAGGCGCTCGCCCGTTTGGTGCGCATCTCCCAAAGTGCTATCGGCAGCTACGAAAGTGGTCTGCGGCATTCGAGCCGATCCGCGCGCAAGCTGGCGCAGGTGTTGAAGATCGAAGTCGAATGGCTGGAGACCGGCAAGGGTCCCATGGAACTTCCCCTGGAAGCCTACGACCTGAGCAATACCTTGCCAGTATCAGGCGTGTCCGACGCCGCGCCGCGCCCTGGCGGCCGGCCCCGCCCGCAGGCGCCTTGGCCCTATCCCAACATTTCGCCCTCGCAATTCGAGTCGCTGACGGCTGACGAACGGGCAATGCTCGAAGCGTTGACCCAGACCTTCATCGAAACCACATTGCTTCGCCGCGGCGTCAAGCCGCGCGGACGCAAGATCGGCTGATTGCGATACAGGCGGGCGGTCGTCCACGCGGAACCATTCATCACGCTCTTGTTGGCCGCCCGCGATGCATGCGCCGCCCCTTCCGGACAAAAGCGCGGCGCAAAAAAAACCGGCTACATGAGCCGGTTTTTTTGCGCGCCCTGAATCAGGGCTTGGCGGCGGGCGCCGGCGCGGGGGCCGTGCCACCTGCCGCGGGAGCGGCGTCGCCACGGATGCGGGCGGCGATCTCGGAAGCGGCTTGAGCCGAAGGCACGCCGAATGCCAGCACGCCGCGGTTGAGCGGTTCGCCGATCAGCGGCGCGGCAACCAGTTCCTGATCGATCACCAGAGCCAGGACGCTGCCGACGTTGGCGGTGCTGACGGTGGTGAGCTTGCGCGTGCCGGCTTCAGAGAAACGCAGGCCAACGAAGTTCTGGCCTTGGCGGTCCACCAGTGCGGCGGCATCGGTCAGGTCGGCGCGCGTGAGGACGGGCGTTTCCTGCAGATAGAGCTTGCCGTCCGGGAGGCTGACTTCACGCAGGCCGGCGCCGGGTTCGCGCTTGGCGAGATAGAAATCCACGCGCGCGGCGGTCGCGGGCGTGGCGGCTTGCTGGCCCGCTTGAGGCGTGGTCGCGGCGTCGGACGTCTTAGTCGGGGCGGTCTTGCAACCCGCTAGCGCCAATGTCACGACAACGAGGGCGGGCGCCAAAGTGCGTAGGTTCAGTTGCATGCTCGATTCCTTCTTAAGTGGGCTGATGCCGAACGGTAAGACTCTAAGACTGTACACGCGGCGGGTGGAAAAAAGTGTACCGAACCTGCATGACGGTGTCTGCCTAGACTGAATCCAAATGTAAAGCAGTAATACCAGCCTGCTTGAAAAGCCCTATTTACGCGGCTTGCGGCATTCCCAACAGATTGATGAAGGCGCCGAGTCCGCTTGGCTCTATACTTCGCGTTCACGCAGGGGTACTCGTCCCGCTTCAGGGCGGCGACGTGTTGAGAGAGTCCCTTCGTACCAGTACGGATAATGCCGATGCTGGGAGCGTATTCCCGCCGCGCGTCTTCGCACGCCTGGACGGGAGTCCATCCCGATCGGCTCCAACCACTCGCTTGGAGCTTTCCATGAACGCCAATCCCAAATTCCTGGCCGCTACCGCCGAAGTCGACGCGGCGGCCGTCGCACCGCTGCCCAAATCCCGCCGCGTGTATGAAGTGGGCTCGCGCCCCGACATCCGCGTACCCTTCCGGGAAATCGAACAGGACGACACGCCGACGATGTTCGGCGGCGAGAAGAACCCGCCGCTGACGGTGTACGACTGTAGCGGCCCCTACACGGACCCCGAGGCCAAGATCGATATCCGCCGCGGCCTGCCGGAACTGCGCCGCGCCTGGATCGAGGAGCGCGGTGATACGGAGCTGCTGTCCGGTCCCACCAGCGATTACGGCAAGTCGCGTCTGACCGATCCCAAGCTGACGGCGATGCGCTTTGACCTGCAGCGCCCGCCGCGCCGCGCAAAGTCAGGCGCGAACGTGTCGCAGATGCACTACGCGCGCCGCGGCATCATCACGCCGGAAATGGAATACGTGGCGATCCGCGAAAGCCTGCGCCGCGAGCACTACCTGCAGACGCTGCGCGACAGCGGTCCCGACGGCGAGAAGATGGTCAAGCGCCTGCTGCGCCAGCATCCGGGCCAATCATTCGGCGCCTCGATTCCGGCCGCGATCACGCCGGAATTCGTGCGCGCGGAAGTGGCACGCGGCCGGGCGATCATTCCGGCCAACATCAATCACCCGGAAGTGGAACCGATGGCCATCGGTCGCAACTTCCTGGTGAAGATCAACGCGAACATCGGCAATTCCGCGGTGAGCTCGGGCATCGGCGAGGAAGTGGAGAAGATGACGTGGGCGATCCGCTGGGGCGGCGACACGGTGATGGATCTGTCCACGGGCAAGCACATCCACGAAACCCGCGAGTGGATCATCCGCAATTCGCCGGTGCCGATCGGCACGGTGCCGATCTACCAGGCGCTGGAGAAGGTGGACGGCAAGGCCGAGGACCTGACCTGGGAGATCTTCCGCGACACGCTGATCGAGCAGGCGGAGCAAGGCGTGGACTATTTCACGATCCATGCGGGCGTGCGACTTCCGTTCATTCCGATGACGGCAGACCGGATGACGGGCATCGTGTCGCGCGGCGGCTCGATCATGGCGAAGTGGTGCCTGGCGCATCACAAGGAGAGCTTCCTGTACGAACGCTTTGAAGAGATCTGCGAGATCATGAAGGCGTACGACGTGAGCTTTTCGCTGGGCGACGGCCTGCGGCCGGGCTCGGGCTATGACGCGAACGACGAGGCGCAATTCGCCGAACTGAAGACGCTGGGCGAGCTGACGCAGGTGGCCTGGAAGCACGATGTGCAGGTGATGATCGAAGGCCCTGGGCATGTGCCGATGCAGATGATCAAGGAGAACATGGACCTGCAGCTGGAACACTGCCACGAGGCGCCGTTCTATACGCTGGGTCCGCTGACGACGGACATCGCGCCTGGCTATGACCACATCACGTCGGGTATCGGTGCGGCACTGATCGGGTGGTACGGCACGGCGATGCTTTGCTATGTGACGCCGAAGGAACACCTGGGACTGCCGAACAAGAAGGACGTGAAGGACGGCATCATCACGTACAAGATCGCGGCGCATGCGGCTGATCTTGCGAAGGGGCATCCGGGGGCTGCGATCCGCGACAACGCGCTATCGAAGGCGCGGTTCGAATTCCGTTGGGATGATCAGTTCAACCTGGGGCTGGATCCGGATACGGCGAAGGAATTCCACGACGAAACGCTGCCGAAGGATTCGATGAAGGTGGCGCACTTCTGCTCGATGTGCGGGCCGCATTTCTGCAGCATGAAGATCACGCAGGATGTGCGGGATTATGCGGCGGCTCAGGGCGTTAGCGAGAAAGAGGCGCTGGCGAAGGGGATGCAGGAGAAGTCGGTGGAGTTTGTGAAGAAAGGAAGTGAGGTTTATCACCGGCAGTGATTTGCTGGTGTGGCTTGTGGCTTGCGGCTTGCGGCGGATCGGGTTCTTTAGACGCCCGGCGCGTCGTGGGCCTGGGGTGGGTGGGGCTCCGATTGCGGTCCGGAGCCTTCGCTCCGGACTTCCCCTTCGTCAACCTCGTACGCCTTCGGCTCCCTTCGGTTTCCCTCGGGCGCATCTAAACGCCCCGCCCACCCCAGGCCCACGCCACACCGGGCTCGAGTTGCTTAATCTTCCGGGGCGTTGGGGCGAGTCGGGTTCTTTAGGTTCTTGCCATCCGCGGGGTGGAAGAGAAGCGTCTTGCGGTGCCCGCCCCCGGCCGGCCGCGCGGGCGGCCTTTGGGGGCTTACGCGTCGTCTTGCGTGGAGGCGATGACGCTTCGCGTGTGGCGGCATCTGGTTGAGATACCGTCTGACATCGTCGGATTTGGAAGACCAAGTGAGGTGTCAGACACCGCCATCGCGACGAGGTCAGACACAGGCAGCGGCGGACGATCTCGCCAAACTCAACCAGTACCGACGCTAATCGCCACTTGAACTCAAGTGCCCGATGGGCGGCGCGCGTACGGGTCGGCAGGTTGTAGCGGACCGTTGACGCGCGCCGCCCATCACGGCCCCTCCCCCGTCGGCGAGCACCATTAGCAAACCGATCCCCGCCGGCGTGCAAGCGCACACCGTCCCGACGTCCCACGGAACAGATGCTGGGTTGCCGCCGCCCGGGCGGCAGCAACCCGGCGGCCCCGCAGATTTCCTGCCCTGAACACAGGTCTTGCAGCGCCCCATACCAAAGACCCTAGCAGCACGGCGTCGCGGTCACCGTGGGCGCGAGCGCCGTCGATGCGCCCGAGGGAATCTGAAGGGAGCCGAAGGCGGACGAAGATGACGACGGGGCAGTCCGGAGCGAAGGCTCCGGACCGCAATCGTGGGCGATCGTGCCCACGGGGACCGCGGCGTCGGGCGACCTACGAAGATCTGATGAGACCTACGAAATCCGACGCAGCCCACCAAACCCAAAAGCCATCACCGAACAACCACACCGATCAGAAAATTCCAACGATGCCTACAACAACTTCCCAGGATTCATGATCCCCGCAGGATCCATCACCTTCTTGATCTCCCGCATCAACCGCAACTCAACCGCATCCTTGCTATGCAAGAAATGCTCCCGCTTCAACTGCCCGATCCCATGCTCGGCAGAAATACTCCCGCCATACCGATTCACTTCATCCAACACCGCATCCGTGATCGCCGCCCCATGCTCTGCGACCCAGTTGCGGTCTGCGCCTGCGGGGCGGGACAGGTTGTAGTGCAGGTTGCCGTCGCCGAAGTGGCCGAAGATGAAGGGGCGGATGTCGGGGTACAGCGCGCGTACGCGGGCTTCGGCGGTCTGCATGAAGTCGGGGATGCGTTCGATCGGTAGCGACACGTCGTGCTTCAGATGCGGGCCGTCGGCGCGTTGGGCTTCGGAGATTTCCTCGCGTAGCTTCCACAGCGTCTGCAACTGCGCCAGCGACGCCGAGACCGCGGCGTCCAGGCACAGGCCGCGTTCCAGCGCCGTGCCGATGACGTTTTCGAGCAGCGTGTTCAGGGCGGTTTCGTCCGTCGTGTCGGCCAGTTCCACCAGCACGTAGGCCGGGTAGCGCTGTTCGAACGGTTCCTGCACGCCCTCGGCGTGCGTCAGCACCAGGTCCAGGCAATCGCCGGTGAAAAATTCAAACGCCTGCAGGCGCGCGCCGCATTGTTCGAACAGGATCTCGAAGAGTTGCAGCGCTTGCGCGGGCGATTCGACGGCGGCCAGCACGACCGAGCGCACGTCGGTGCGCGGGTAGAGGCGCAGCGCGACGGCGGTGATGATGCCCAGCGTGCCTTCGGAGCCGATGAGCAATTGCTTGAGGTCGTAGCCGGTGTTGTCTTTGCGCAGGGTGCGCAGGCCGTGGAAGATTTCGCCGGTGGGCAGCACCGCTTCCAGGCCCAGGACCAGTTCACGCGCCATGCCGTAGCGCACCACGTTCACGCCGCCGGCATTGGTGGCGACGTTGCCGCCGATCTGGCTGGAGTCTTCGGCGGCCAGGCTGAGCGGCAGCAGGCGGCCGGCGTCCTGGGCGGCGCGGCGCAGGTTGCCGAGGATGGCGCCGGCCTCGGCAACCATGGTGTTGGCCACGGTGTCGATGGCGCGCACGGCGTTCATGCGGTCCAGGCTGATGACGACGTTGCTGGCGCCGCCATCGGGCGTGGCGCCGCCGCACAGGCCGGTGTTGCCGCCGCGCGGCACGACCGGCACGCCGGCTTCCTGGCACAAGGCAAGGCACGTGGCGACCTCGGCCGTCGTACGCGGGCGCACAACCGCCTGGGCCTGGCCGTTGTACAGGCCGCGCCAATCGGACAGCCACGGCGCGATGTCGGCCGGGTCGGTGAAGACGGTGTCGGGGCCCAGGGCTTGGACCAGCCGTTGAGAAAAGTCGGATGCGCTCATGAGATGTGGGATGCGGCGGGAGAGAGAAGATCGAGCTGCAGGCGGCCGGCGGCTTGCTGCAGGTGGCGGATGGCGGCCTGGCGGGCACGGTCCGGATCGCGGGCGCGGATGGCCTCGAACACGGCGACGTGTTCCTGGTGCACGGCGGCGGTCAGGCCGTCTTGCAGGCGGCTGTTGGATCGGGCGGTGCTGACCGCCAGGCGCAGCTGCAGGTTCAGGTATTGCAAAAGATCCTGGTAGTAGCTGTTGTGCGTGGCGGTCGCGATGGCGACGTGGAAGGCGATGTCATGTTCGACGCCGGCCTCGGGGTGGTCCAGATGGGCTTGCAGCGAGGCGAGGGCTGACGCCATGGCGTCCAGGTCCTCCGGCGTGCTGCGGACAGCCGCCAGGGTGGCTGCGCCGCCTTCAAGTTCCATGCGCAGTTCGTAGACACTGGCGAGCTTCTTGCGGTCGACCGCGATGCCGGTGGACACCTGAAAGCCTTGCGCCCCGGTGCGCGAGACGACCGTGCTGCCCGAACCCTGCCGGCTCTGGATCAGCCCTTGTGCGCGCAGGCGCTCCGTGGCCTCGCGGATGACGGCGGCGCTGACGCCGTATTGCTCGGCCAGCACGCGTCCGGCCGGCAGCTTGGCGCCGACGGCATGGACACCATCCGCGATGTCGCTGGCGAGCTGGCGGGCAACCTGCTCGGTGAGGGTGAGGCTCTTGGTCAACATGGGCGGATTATAGGCATATTTTTCAGGTTATCTGATAACTTTGTTGTTTCGTGAGGGGGCCGGTGCAACCCACCGGCGGGATCGGGAAGTGGGAACGCGTGGCGGAGTCGAAGCTGGAATGCGGCCGAACCGCGGTGGAGTTGCGTCTGGAATGCACCCGCTGCGCAACGGGCACGCCACACGCGGCACACAGCGCTGGACCGATTCGGACCAATTCGGACAGCCGCGCTCCCAATCAAGCCGCGACGGACGCGCTCTGCAATCCTTCGCTTTCAGCGATCTGACCGCTCTGATCCACCACGCAGCAGCGGCCGCCCTGCGCCTTGGCGCGATACAGCGCGGCATCGGCGGAGTCCAGCGCGCCCTGCGGGGTGCGGTTGGCGCCGGACAGGATCGAGATGCCGATGGACAGGCCCACGCAGACGCGATTGCCGTCTGCCAGCGTGATGGGCTGCGAGACGTCTCGCAGCAGGTGTTCGCCCAGCCGCAGTGCGGCGGTGGCGTCGATGCCGGTGACGAGCACGATGAATTCGTCGCCGCCGATCCGCGCGGCGACGTCGTCCACGCGGAGCATGGCGCGCATGCGTTCCGCGATGGTCTTGAGCACCTGATCGCCCCCGGCGTGGCCGTGCGTGTCGTTGATGCGCTTGAAGTCGTCCATGTCCATGTAGAGCAGCGCCGCGGCGCTGTCATGGCCGCGTGCGCTGGCGCACACGCGTTCCAGCGCCGCCTGCAGGCCGGCGCGGTTGGCCAGGCCGGTCAACGCGTCTTCGCTGGCGCGGCGATCACTGTCGCGCTCGGCCAACATGGTCGACACCAGGATGCGGTTCAGGCGGTGCGAGGCGATGACCATGCTGATCAGATAGAACGGAATCTGGATGAACACAATCGCCATGACCCATTCGCCGGTGAAGAGCGCGCCCAGGCACATGGGGCCAAGACTCAGGAAAATCATGGCGCCCACCAGGCGGGGCGCGCCGTAGTTCCGGAAGCAGATCCCGCCGGCCATGGCGCCGCAGGACACGCCAGCCAGTGTCGCGGCCAGCCAGTCGCCGTTCAATAAGGTGATGAAGACGCCATAGCCCACGCTGAACGCCCAGAACAGCGCCAGCAGAATGTAGAGGTCGGTGTGGGTATTGCCGCCCTTGGGGGCCGCTCGCAGCGCGGATCGGAGGATGACGACGCGCACCAGCGCGAGCACCACCTCCAGGATCAGCCACGAGATATACAGCGGTTCGGGCCGCCGCCACGCGACGACGCCCGAGATCATCAGCGTGTTGATGACCCCGCCGGCAAAAATGGGAAGCGTGCCGAACAGACTGGCGATGAGCGCCGCGCGGATGTCCGCCGGCGTGTCATGCCCGGAATGCGTCAGCCAACGTGTCAGCCGCCACTTGGGCAGGCTGAACTTCAGTCCTGTATCCACGCCGTCATGTCCATGCCCCTCTACCCGAAATCAGTAGGCTGGCTGGCGTTATAGCAGGTATTTGAAACCTTTAGTATTGTTCTTGGGTTCAATACCGACAGACTTCAGGCGTGCCCCCGGTGGCCGCAGACCGAGCATTCGGGGTCACGTTGCACGTTGACGCTGCGCCATTGCATGGTGCGCACGTCCAGCCAGAGCAAACGGCCGGACAGGCTTTCGCCCACGCCGGACAGCAGCTTCAGGGCTTCGGCGGCCTGCATGCTGCCGATGATGCCGACCACCGGCGCGAAGACGCCCATGGTGGCGCAGTTGGCTTCCTCGACGTCGTCGGCTTCGGGAAACAGGCAGTGGTAACACGGCGCGTTGTCGTCGCGCAGGTCATAGACGCTGACCTGGCCGTCGAATCGGATGGCCGCGCCGGAGACCAGTGGCTTGCGGTGTTGCACGCAGGCGCGGTTGATGGCGTGGCGGGTAGTGAAGTTATCGGTGCAGTCCAGCACCAGGTCCGCCTGCGCGACGGCATCGGACAAGGCCTGGTCCTTCAGGCGCTCGACCCGGGCGTGAACGCGGGTCTGCGGATTGAAGGCGCCCAGCATGTCGCGGCCGGACTCGGCCTTGGGCCGACCAACGCTTGCGGTGGTATGCAGGATCTGGCGCTGCAGATTGCTGAGTTCGACGACATCGTCGTCGGCCAGCGTGATGTCGCCCACGCCGGCGGTGGCCAGGTAGAGCGCGGCGGGCGAACCCAGACCGCCCGCCCCCACGATGAGCACACGCGCCGCCAGCAGTTTTTCCTGCCCTTCGATCCCGAGTTCGTCCAGCAGGATGTGGCGGGCGTAGCGCAGCAGTTGCTCGTCGTTCATTTGTCCTTGCTGGGCTCGACTCCGGTCGGCGTGATCTTCATGCGCTGGGGCGTTCCGCCGCCGGCCTTGGCGTCAGCCTTGGCCTGGGCGCGGGCCGAGCCCTTCTGCACCGGCTTGCCGGCCAGCAGGTTCAGGGCCTGCTGAAGCTGGAAGTCGTCCTTACCGCCGAATTCAAACACCTTGGCCGGCAGTTCCACGTTGTCCTGGTCGGAGCTGGACTTGATTTCGTTGGTGGTCTGCTGGTTGGACAGGTGACGTTGCAGGTCGGCTTCGCGCGGCAGGCGGAACAGGTCGCCGTCGGCCGTATCGGCAACGACGTAGTCCGGTTCGATGCCGGTGGCCTGAATGGAACGGCCGCTGGGCGTGAAGTAACGCGACGTGGTGAGCTTGACCGCGGTGGTTTCGGACAGCGGCAGGATCACCTGCACGGAGCCCTTGCCGAACGTGCGGTTGCCCAGCACCTTGGCGCGCTTGTGGTCTTGCAGCGCACCGGCCACGATCTCGGAGGCCGAGGCCGAACCCACGTTCACCAGCACCACCATCGGCACCGTCTTGGTCCAGGCCGGCAGGCCGGACAGGTAGTTGCTTTCGCCGCGGGCGTATTCCGACGGCGTCGCCAGATACTTGTGGCGGGCGTCCGGCGTGCGGCCGTCCGTGGACACCACGAGCGCATCGGGCGGCAGGAACGCGCCGGAGACGCCGATGGCGCTGGTCAGGAGGCCACCCGGGTCATTGCGCAGGTCCAGCACCAGGCCCTTGGGCGGTTCCTTCGCGCCCAGCTCCTTGAGCTGGCGGGCGAGGTCGGCGCCGGTCTTTTCCTGGAACTGGGCGACGCGCACGTACGCGATGCCGTTGTCCAGCATCTTGCTGCGCACGCTGCGCACCTTGATGATGTCGCGCACGATCTTCACGACGATCGGCTGCGGGCGATCGGCGCGCATGATCGTCAGGGTGATGGGCGACTTGGGCGCGCCACGCATGAGCTTGACCGCGTCGTTCAGGGTCATGCCCTTGGTGGGCGTGTCGTCGATCTTGATGATCAGGTCGCCCGCCATGACGCCGGCGCGGGCCGCGGGCGTGTCCTCGATGGGCGAGATGACCTTCACGAAGCCGTCTTCCGCGCCGACCTCGATGCCCAGGCCACCGAACTCGCCTTGCGTCGCGGTCTGCATTTCGCGGAACGCGTCGGCATCCAGGTAGGCGGAGTGGGGATCCAGGTTCGACACCATGCCGGAAATGGCATTGTCGATCAGGGTCTTGTCGTCGACGGCCTCGACGTAGTTGTTCTTGATGGCGGCAAAGACATTGCTCAGTTGCCTGAGCTCGTCCAGAGGCAGGGGGCTGCCACGCTGGGCGACCGCAGTCACGCCAACACTCAGCAACACACCAGCCACCGCACCGATGGCAATCAGACCGAAACCGCGAAACTTACGAGTGCCCATGCACACTTCCCGAATTTTGTTTTCGCCGATGGGTTTGGTAATTTACCAACGGTATTTTTCCAACGACATTCATTTACCGACAGCGTTTACGCCGATTGCATTCCAGCAAACCGGCTGCACCAGCCGTCACATCTACTGCGCCAGCCATTGGGCCGGGTCCACTGGAGCGCCACGATGGCGAATTTCAAAGTATAGGCCGGATTCCACTTGGCCGCCGGTTGCGCCCACGGTAGCAATAGTATCCCCGCCGGCCACCGCATCGCCCACCCGTTTGAGCAGACTTTGGTTGTAAGCATAGACGGTCAGGTACTGCTGGCCATGATCCACAATGATGAGGTTGCCAAAGCCGCGCAGCCAATCGGCGTAAACCACAGTACCGGGGGCCACTACCTTGACGGGCGTGCCCTCGGCCGCGCGCAGCACCACGCCGCGCCACACGCCGCCGTCCGGACGATCCACCCCGAACCTGCCCTGCACCTGGCCGCGCACCGGCATGGCCAGCCCATGACGCAGGCCGTTGCCGCCGCCGACCGGCGGCGCCTTGGCGGTCTGCTGGGCCGATGCACTGCGCGTTGGAGTGGCGGGCTCTTCAACAGGTTCCGCCTTTTTGGGGGGATCCGCGGGTTTTGTTGAAGGCGGGGTATCGGCCGGGCCGCCGATGCGGGTCTGCCGCTGCTCGGCGGGACGCAGGCCGGCGGCGTCCGGGTCGGCCACGGCCACCGGGCCGCGGTTCTTCTGGGCTGCCGCTTCGACCTGTTCGCGCGCCTGCGCGGCCTCGCGGGCTTCGCTGTCGCGGCGCGCGCCGTCTTCGGCGGCCTTGCGGTCTGCCTCGGCCTTGCGGCGTGCGTCCTGCGACCGGCGTTCGGCCTCGGCGCGCTTTTTGGCCTCTTCGGCGGCGCGGCGGGCTTCTTCAGCCGCGCGGCGCGCTTCCTCGGCACGGCGGGCTTCTTCGGCGCGCTTGCGCGCTTCTTCGGCCTTGCGGGCTTCCTCGATCTGCTTGGCGATGGCCGCGTCCAGATCGGTGATCAGCCGCGACAGGCGCTGATCGTCGCGGCCGAGCTTGTTGGCCTCGGCGCGCTGGGCGGCGATCTGGCCTTCAAGCTGGGCAAGCAGGCTGGCGCGCTCTTTTTGCTGCGCGACCAGCGCGGTTTTCTGTTCGGAGGTTTCGGCGACCCCCTTTTCGATTTCGGCGCGGCGTTCGTCGGCCTGCGCCTGCAGGGCGGCCAGCCGGTCGATGTCCGTCCGCAGCGCTTTCACGGCGTCGGCCCGGGCACGGGACACGTAGTCCAGGTAGCCCAGATTGCGGCCCAGCACCTGGGGATCGTCGCCCGAGAGCAGCGCCGTCCAGGGCGACAGGCCGCTGGTGTATTGGGTGCGCAGCTGGTCGGCCAGTTCGACGCGGCGCTTGGCCAGCACGGCCTCCTGCGCGGTGATCTGCTTTTCCAGCGACGCGAGATCGGCCGTCGCCTTGCGGTTGGCGTCGGCCAGTTCCTTCAGGCGCAGGTTGATGCGGGAAATCGACGATTCCGACTGCTTGAGCGCGTCGGCGGCCTCTTTGCGGGCCGCCTCGCGGTCGTCGATGTCCTTTTGCAGACTCTCGATGCGGTCGCGCAAGGCGGCCTGCTGTTTTTCGGCGTCGGACTGACGCCCGGCGAGGTCACTGGGCGCGGCGCGCGCAGGCAGCGTCCCACTGGCCAACATGACCGCCAACAACAACCCCGCCGTGCGACGCATAGAGATATCAGTCCTTCTTGGCCTTGCCCTGGGCTGCGACCGCAGCCATGGCCGCCTCGATCTCGGCGGCATCGCCCAGATAATAGTGGCGGATCGGACGCAGGTCATCATCCAGTTCGTAGACCAGCGGCTGGCCGGTCGGGATGTTCAGGTTGACGATATCGTCGTCCGACACGTTGTCCAGGTGCTTGATGAGGGCGCGCAGGCTGTTGCCGTGGGCGGCGATCAAGACCTTGCGGCCCGAGCGGATGGCCGGGGCGATGGAGTCGTTCCAGAACGGCAGCACGCGGGCCACGGTGTCCTTCAGGCACTCGGTGGCGGGCAGCTGGTCGGCCGGGATCTTGGCGTAGCGGCTATCAAAGCGCGGGTGGCGTTCGTCGTCCAGCGACAGCGGCTCCGGGGCGATGGCGTAGGCGCGGCGCCAGATCAGGACCTGCTCGTCGCCGTACTGGGCGGCGGTTTCGGACTTGTTCAGGCCCTGCAGGGCGCCGTAGTGGCGTTCGTTCAGGCGCCAGTTCACGCCGACCGGGGTGTACATGGCGTCCATGGCGTCCAGGGCGATCCACAGGGTGCGGATGGCGCGCTTGAGGACCGAGGTGTAGGCCAGGTCGAAGGTGAAGCCTTCTTTCTTGAGCAGTTCGCCCGCCTTGCGGGCCTGTTCGCGGCCGGTGTCGGTCAGGTCGACGTCGGTCCAGCCGGTGAAACGGTTTTCAAGATTCCACTGGCTTTCACCGTGGCGCATCAGTACGAGTTTGTGCATGGTTTGGGGCGCCCGCCGGGCGGGTTAAAGTTGGAGGATGGTTAAGGAATGCGCTCATTTTATAATTGAGTGATTTTGCCCGTGATTTTGCCCCGGCGCACCGCGTCCATGTCCTGGACGCGTCGCATCAGGGTTCGCCCCTACCAGGCTGGCCGGAAGACTTGCCCACCCGCAAGCCGACGTAGCGCCCGCCGACGTACTACAGGAAGCCTTCGTGGACCTTTTGCAATTCTTGCTCGATAAAAACAACATCTTCATCGTCGCCGTCGCCGTGGTTTCCGGCGTGATGCTGATCATTCCCGCCCTGCGCAAGGGCCGGACCGGGTCCGCCATCAGCACGACTGAAGCCATCCAGATGGTCAACCAGCGCAATGCCGTGTGGGTCGACGTGCGCCCCGTCGAGCAATTCCAGGCCGGTCATATCGCTCAGGCACGAAACGTGCCGGCAGCCGACCTCGAGCAGAAGGCCGGCTCGCTGCCCAAGAACAAGCCGCTGGTGGTGGTTTGCGACAATGGCCGCGATTCGGCCCGCGCCGCCGCCAAGCTGCGCGCCCAGGGATTCACCGACGTCGTGCCGCTGGAAGGCGGCATGCGTGCCTGGTCGGCCGCCAGCCTGCCGGTAACCCAGAAGGGTTGAAGCAGGGGGACTCGCCCCCATCTACCTATTCTTGTACCCACAGGAGCGCCCTATGAACAAAGTCGTCATGTACAGCAAGGACTATTGCCCCTATTGCTCCCGCGCCAAGGCGCTGCTCGAGCAGCGTGGCGTGGCCGACCTGGAAATCATCCAGATCGACCGCGAACCGTCCCAGCGCGATGTCATGATCGAACGCACCGGCCGGCGCACCGTCCCGCAGATCTTCATCGGCGATACCCATGTCGGCGGTTGCGACGACCTGATAGCCCTGGACCGCTCGGGTGGACTGACCCCCTTGCTGAACGGCTAATCGCCCCTTTTTGCCTCTCCCACCAACGGAAACACTCATGGCTGATCAAGACCAAAACACCCAGCAAGAAGGCGGCAACGACGCGCCCTCGTTCAATCTGCAGCGCGTCTACCTGAAAGACCTTTCGCTGGAAATGCCGAACGCGCCTCACGTGTTCCTGGAGCAGGAAGCGCCGCAGGTCGAAGTAAGCATCACCGTGGGCGGCCAGCGCCTGGCCGAAACCGTGTTCGAAACCACGGTCACCGTCACCGTCACCACGCGCATCAACGACAAGGTCGTGTACCTGGTTGAAGGCACGCAAGCCGGCATCTTCGAAGCGGCCAACATCCCCGAAGAGCAACTCGACCCGCTGCTGGGCATTGTCTGCCCCACGATGCTGTACCCGTACCTGCGCGCCAACATCGCCGATGCGATCACCCGCACCTCGATGCCGCCGCTGCACCTGACCGAAGTCAACTTCCAGGCTCTGTACGAGCAACGCATCGCCGAACTGCAACAGCAGCAGGCCGCCGGCGCCAACGGTGCCGAATCGGGCATCATCCTGCCCCCCGGCGCCACCCGCCAGTAAGCACCCCGCGGCGCCCCATGAACCAACCCGCCGAGCCGCGCCTGCGCGTCGCCGTCCTGGGAGCGGGCAGTTGGGGCACCGCCCTGGCGGCGGCCGCCAGCCGCCGCCACCCCACCCAGCTCTGGGCGCGCGAAGCCGCGCAAGCGGCCGCCATGGCCGCCACCCACGAAAATGCCCGCTATCTGCCGGGCATTTCCCTGCCCAAGACGCTGCAATATTCCTCTGACCTGGACGCCACGCTGCGCACCCTGCAGGACGACGCCGCGCGCCGTCTGATCGTGCTGGGCGTGCCCGTCGCGGGTCTCACGTCCATCTGCGAGGCGCTGTCGCAGCGGCTGCCCGCACTGGGACTGCAAGACACGCCCATCGTCTGGACGTGCAAGGGCTTTGAGGCCGACACGGCCAGACTGCCCCACGAAATCATGCGCGAGGCCCTGCCCGGCGCGACCGGCGGCGCCCTGTCGGGCCCCTCGTTCGCGCGCGAGGTCGCCCAGGGCCTGCCCGTCGCCTTGACGGTCGCCAGCAGCAGCCCCGCCCTGCGCGAAGCCACCACCGCCGCCTTCCATGGCGCGGCGCTGCGCGTCTACGCCAGCACCGACCTGGTTGGCGTCGAAGTCGGCGGCGCGCTCAAGAACGTCATTGCAGTTGCCTGCGGCATTGGCGATGGCCTTGCGCTGGGCACCAATGCCCGCGCGGCCCTGATCACCCGCGGCCTGGCCGAGATGACCCGCTTTGGCGTCGCGCTGGGCGCGCAGGCCGAAACCTTCGCCGGGCTGACCGGCCTGGGCGATCTGGTGCTGACCGCCACCGGCGAGCTGTCGCGCAACCGGCGCGTGGGCCTGGAGATCGGCGCGGGCCGCCAGCTGGCCGACATCCTGGCCAGCGGCATCACCGCCGAAGGCGTGCGCTGCGCCCGCGCCGCGCTGGACCGCGCCAGCGCCATCAATGTCGAATTGCCGATCACCGAAGCGGTGTGCGCCGTGCTGTTCGAAGGCGTTGCGCCCATGACCGCCGTCTCGGCCCTGCTGGCGCGGGATGCGCGCTATGAAGGGCTGGGCGCCGGCTCCGGCGAGGCCATCGGCGCCGCCTAGATCGCGCCCGTCCATCCCGCTTCCACAACAAGACACGACACCCACCCCGAGGAGACATCCTTCATGACGCAAACCCGCAAGTTCCGGGTCGGCCCGCTGCTGCGTGGCCTTTGCCTGAGCCTGGCCGCCATCCTGCCCGTCGCTGCCCACGCCGACTGGCCCGAGCGCCCGATCCACATGGTCGTGCCCTTCCCGCCCGGCTCGTCGCCCGACATCCTGGCGCGCACGATTTCCGAGCCGCTGTCCCAGGCCCTGGGCCAGCCCATCGTGATCGACAACAAGCCGGGCGCCGGCGGCAACATCGGTACGCGCATGGTGTCGCAGGCCAAGCCCGACGGCTACACCCTGCTCTACACGATCAACGGCCCGCTGGTCACGGCGCCCACGCTCTATAAGAAGACGCTGGGCTACGACCCGCTGACCGACCTGGAGCCGGTATCGCTGGTCGGCACCAGCCCCAACGTGCTGGTGGTGCCGGGCAACCTCAAGGTCGACAACGTCCAGGACTTCGTCAAGCTGGTCAAGGGCCGCGGCAACTCGCTGAACTACGGATCGGTCGGTCCCGGCAGTTCGGCCCACCTGGCCATGGAGATGTTCAAGGAACGCGCGGGCGTGGACCTGGCCCACATCCCGTATTCCGGCTTTCCGCAGGTCATCACGGCCATCATCGGCGGCGACGTGCAGGCCGGCTTCATGGTGCCGGCAATCGCCGTGCCGCAGGCGCGCGACGGCAAGGTCAAGCTGCTGGCCGTGACCAGCCTGCAGCCCAGCGACGCCCTGCCCGGCGTGCCCACCATGGCCTCGCAGGGCTATCCGGACTTTGAAGCCATCTCGTGGAATGCGATCCTGGCGCCGGCCGGCACGCCCACGCCGATCATTGAACGGCTCAACAGCGAACTGGCGCGCATCATCAATAGCGAGGCCGTGCGCAAGCAGCTGGCGCTGCAATACTTCACGCCGGCCCCGTCGACGCCGGAAGCGCTGACCAACCGCATCAAGAATGAAAAGGCGCGCTGGGACCAGGTGATCGACAAGCTGAAGCTGTCGCTGGACTGATCTTCAGCCCGAGGGGCGGCGTCTATGCGCCCCCTTCGTAGCCCTGCTGGCGCCAGGCCTCGAACACCGTGACCGCCACGGCGTTCGACAGGTTCAGGCTGCGCTGGCCGGTGCGCATCGGCAGCCGCAGACGCTGCTGCGGCGGAAACATCGCCTGATGCTCGTCTGACAGGCCCGCGCTTTCGCGGCCAAACACGAACACATCTCCCGGCTTGAAACTGACGTCGGCCACGCTGCGCTGCGCGTGCGTGGTCAGCGCATAGATGCTGGACGCGACGGCGCCGGTGTCGTCCAGCGCCTCCTGCAGCGTGTCGTGCACGCGCACAGGCTGCCACTCGTGATAGTCCAGCCCCGCGCGCCGCATGCGGGCGTCATCCAGCTCGAACCCCAGGGGACGCACCAGATGCAGTTGCGCCCCGGTATTGGCGCACAAGCGGATGGCGTTGCCGGTGTTGGGAGGGATCTCCGGGCAGACGAGAATGACGTGGAACATGGTGCGGGCAGAGGTGGAAAGGTCCGTGGCCGGGAAGCGGCCGCGCGAGCGTGATTGTCGCCGATTTGGCGGCGGGGCCAGGAACCGCGACCCGACGGCGGTCCGGTGAAGGCGCGGATGCGGGCGCGGTTGCAAACGGCGGAGGCAGGCCAGGATGCATGCGGGGGCACGGGCGGGGATGCGGGCGGGAAGCCAGGCACGATCCAGACGGCGATGCAGGCAGATCATGGCGTACGCGCGGCCACCAATACCGTCACGCTGGCCGCGCCTGCCGCCATCAGGGCAGTGGCCGCCGCGCCCACGGTACTGCCGGTGGTCATCACGTCGTCCACCACCGCCACATGACGCCCGCGAACCGGGCCGGTGCAGACAAAGAGACCCGCCGCCCCCCGCTGCCGCGCCCGCCGGCCTAGCGTGGCCTGGCGGGGCGTTTCGCGCCGCCGTGCAAGCAGGAGACGCGGCGCCGGCAGCGCCAGTTCGGCGGCCAGACTGCGCGCGATCTCGGCCGCCGGGTTCATGCCCCGCTGCCGCAGCGACGCCCGGCTGGCGGGAATGGGGACCAAGAGAAGATCGGGCGGCAGGAACCCGGTGCAGCGCCCGCAGTCGGCGGCGGTGTCAGAACCGCTTGATCCGGAAATGCCGGCGGCTTGCGCGCCGGACTGCGCCGCCGCCTCCCGCACCGCCTGCGCCATCATTCGCGCCAGCACCGGCGCCATGCTGAGCCGCAACTGCGTCTTCAGCATCAGCACCAGCGCATCGCCGGGCGGCGCATAGTCAAACGCCGTGATCGTGCGGCTGAACGCCTGCGGCTGCGCCAGACACGCCGCGCAATGCTGTCCGCCCCCTTGAAGGCGCAGCGCGCATCGCGGGCATCTTGCCAAGCCCCCCGGCGGTCCGGCCATGATGTCCGTCTGACACCCGGCGCACAGCCGCGCGCCCGCGACCCGAGCCCCGCACAACGGGCAATCGCATCCCAGGCGCGACAACAACCGTCGCCCCATGTTCAGTAGGGACAATCGGAGCCTGCCGCCGGGATGGGCAATAATGTGAGCCATCCCAGATCAAACCATGCTCCGCCCCCGGGAGATCCCGCGAGCGCGACCGAAATGTCCCTGCCAGAAACCGCAACGCCCCCCTCCCTGCCCCTCGTCAGCGCCGACGTGCCGCGCCAGTTCGCGCGCCGCGGCGACCTGGCCGACGCCCAATTCCTCTATGGCGAAGTGGCGCGCCGCATGCTCGGCCGCCTGCAGTACATCCGCGTGCAACCGCAGGCCATGCTGGACGCCGGTTGCGGCGCCGGCGACAACCTGCCGCTGCTGCGCGAACGCTATCCCGACGCGGCCTACACCGGGCTGGACAACTGTGAGCCCTTGCTGGCGCAGGCGCGCCAGCGTCACGCGCCAGGCGGCCTGTCGGCCTGGATCGGCAAACTGGCGCGGCGCGGCCCGGCCGCCCCCGCGTTCGTGAACGCCGATCTGGCCAACACGGGCCTGCCGCCCGAATCGCTGGAACTCGTGTGGTCGAACATGGCCATGCACTGGCACCGCGAACCGCACGCCGTGCTGGCCGAATGGCGCCGCATCCTGAAAGTGGGCGGCCTGGCGATGTTTTCCTGTCTGGGACCGGCCACGCTGCGCGAACTGCGGCAGGCGCTGGCGGATGCCGGCCTGCGCACGGCCACGCCGTCCTTCGTGGACATGCACGACTTCGGCGACCTGCTGGTGGAAAACGGCTTTGCGGATCCGGTGATGGACCAGGAGATCCTGACGCTGACCTACCGCAGCCCCGAAAAGCTGCTGCAGGATGTGCGCGCCCTGGGCGGCAACCCCGCCGAAGGCCGCCGCGGCGGACTCGTGGGACGCGACTGGCGCGACCGCCTTTGCGCGGCGCTGGAAGCGCAACGCAATGCGGACGGCCTGATCGTCTTGAGTATCGAAGTGGCCTACGGCCACGCCTGGCGCGCCGCCGCGCATCGGACCGTGGCGGGCGAAACCCGCCTGTCCATCAGCGCGATCGGCGGCCGGCAGCGCGGAACCCTTTGACGACAGGGCCTGCAAAGCCGCCCTGAAAGATCGGTCTCCGAAAACAGGCCTGCATGCCGCGCCTCCGAAAGCAGGCCTGCATGCCTCGCCTGTGAAAAAGGCCCGCCAAGCGGGCCTCGCACGCACCCCTGCCGCAGCCTAGTGCAAGCGTTCCGGCACGGTCACGCCCGGCTCGGACGCGGACAGACCTTGCATGGGTTCGGACGTTGCCCGGATGCGGCGGCGAAGCACCGCGGTCGGCTCTGCCGGCGGCGCAACGGGCGCCGCCGTACCGCGCCACGCGTTCGACATGGCTTCCACCACCAGCGGCAAGTCGCGCAGGCGATGGTACTGGCTGCGCAGCCAGCGGGCGTCGTTGCCGGCGCGCATGGCGTCGTCGCGCAAGGCGGCGATCATGTCGCCCGTCCCCAGTTCCTCGGCCACCGGCATCAGACGCTGGAACAGCGCACGCATATGGTCGATCAGGCGCACGCGCTGCCCGTCGGGCGTGACGTAGCTGCCCTGCAGGCCAAAGCGGCAGGCCTGGAAGTGGTTGCTGCGATAGGACAGCCAGGCGTTGTCGCTGGGATCTTCCTCGCGCATCAGCAGCACGGACAGCGCTTGGGCAAACGCCGCCACCTGGCAGGCGCGCTCCACCGTCAGCGGCGTGTCGCAGACCCGGATTTCGACCGTGCCGAACTCGGGCTTGGGACGGATATCCCAGTACAAGTCCTTGATGCTCTCGGCCAGACCAAAAGCGCGAAGCTGGGACAGGTGGGCTTCAAACTGGTACCAGTCCTTGACCTCGGGCGGCATGTGGCCGGCGAGCGGGAAGCTGTTGACCGCATTCAGGCGCGAGCACGAGAACAGGGTGTCCACCCCCTCGCAGTACGGCGACGATGCCGTCAGCGCGATGAAGTGCGGCACGTAAGGCGAGAGTCGGCGCAGCAGCTTGATCGAGTCGTCGCCGCTTTTCACGCCCAGATGGATGTGTTGGCCGAACACCGTAAATTGACGCGCCAGGTAACCGTACATTTCGGCCAGGTACTGGAAGCGCGGGGTATCCGAGATGGAGCGCTCTTGCCAGCGCATGAAGGGATGGGCGCCTCCGCCCGCCACCGACACGCCGACCGCATCCGCGGCTTCAACCAGGGCGTCGCGCATCTCGCGCATTTCGGCCAAGAGGCCCATGGGGTGCTCATGCACCGAGGAGTTCAGTTCGATCATGGACCGCGTGATTTCGGGTTTTACGCGGTCGGCAATAGGATGGTTGGCCATTTGGGCCAACAGTTCGTCAGACGCTGCAGCAAGGTCAAAACTGCGGGGGTCGATCAGTTGCAGCTCGAGTTCGATGCCCAGGGTGTTGGGGGCCGACGAAATGAACGGGATTTGTTCCATCTCGGACTCCTTTGAATGTTTGATGAGGGTATGCGCCGTTCGACCTTGAAGCCCGGCAACCTCCCGGGGGGCACTAGACGGCGGCTTGTGAACGCATGATAGCCGCAGGTTTGTGGCAAAACGATTGAAAATCGTGACATTTGTGTGCAACATCGCGAATCATCCGGTTTTTCCCTCTAAGGAAAAGTAAGCAAGCGCTTACCGCCCAGGATTGGCGCGGGTTCTGGGCGAGCGCCCGGCGCGGAGCCAGAAAAGACGGGGATTTCCAAAGGGGACGGGA
Source organism: Achromobacter sp. ACM05 (assembly GCF_019218915.1). Taxonomy (NCBI): domain Bacteria; kingdom Pseudomonadati; phylum Pseudomonadota; class Betaproteobacteria; order Burkholderiales; family Alcaligenaceae; genus Achromobacter; species Achromobacter sp. ACM05. The sequence continues at coordinate 1,154,589 of NZ_JAHUWQ010000001.1, read as the reverse complement.
TAACCCTAATTAGGGTTATCCCTGACGATTTAGAGGCGTGGCGGCGCCTATTTGCGCCAGAAGATCGGCGTGAAGAGCACCAGCACCGTCAGCAGTTCCAGCCGGCCGATCAGCATCGCAAAGGTGCAGACCCAGATCTGGAAGTCCGACAGCACCGCGAAGGTACCCATGGGGCCTACCGGGCCCAGGCCGGGCCCGGTGTTGTTCACGCTGGCGAAAACGGCCGAGAACGCCGTGATCGGGTCCAGGCCCGAGAGCAGCAGCAGGCTGGTGAACACAGCAATGGACAGGCCGTAGAACAGCATGAAGGCCAGCACGGACGACATGGTGCGGGTCTCAACCGCCCGGCCGTTGATCCGGACCGGGCTGACGGCATGCGGATGCAACATGGTGACCAGCTCATTGCGGGCCTGCTTGATCAGCAGGATGGCGCGGATCATCTTGATCCCGCCTCCCGTCGACCCCGCCGACGTCGCAAAGCCCGAGAGCAGCAGCATCGTCAGCGGCGCAAACAGCGGCCATTGGGCGAAATCGGTATTGGCATAGCCGGTCGTGGTAGCCATGGAGATGGTGTTGAACATCCCGTAGCGCAGCGCTTCCAGCGGATCGGTGTAGACGTCCTTGATGAAGAGGTACACCGAGATGACCAGCCCGACCCCCAGCACGACGATCAGGTACGGGATGGCCTCCGGACAACGCCAATAGGCGCGCGGACTGCGCTGGCGGAAGGCATTGAAGTGCGTGGCGAAGTTGATGCCGGCGATCAGCATGAACACCATCGCCACCATTTCGACCGCGACGGAGTCAAAGTGCGCGAAGCCGTCGTCCCAGGTGGAAAAGCCGCCCAGCCCCATGGTGGTGGCCATGTGGCACCAGGCCTCGAACCAAGACAGCCCGGCCAGCCGGTACGCGATGAAGCAGAGGATGGAGAACACGAAATAGACCGCGTACAGCGCCTTGGCCGTGCTGGCGATGCGGGGCGTCAGGCGCTCGTCTTTCATGGGCCCCGGGGTCTCGGCCCGCACCACCTGATGCCCGCCGACGCCCAGCAGCGGCAGAATGGCGACGGCCAGCACCAGGATGCCCATGCCGCCGATCCAGATCAGCGTGGCCCGCCACAGGTTGATCGACGGCGGCAAGGTGTCCAGGTTGGTCAGGACCGTGGCGCCGGTGGTCGTCAGCCCGGACATCGCCTCGAAATAGGCGCCCGTGAAGGACAGCGGCAGCCCCGCGCCATGGAAGTACAGCAGCAGCGGAATGGCCGCCAGCAGCGGCAGACCTGCCCAGACGGCCGACACCAGCACGAAGCCGTCGCGCGCCCGCAATTCGCTGCGGTTGCGCCGGGTCAGCGCGGCCAGGCCGCCGCCGATGCCGACGGAAATCAGGAAGCCGTCGCGGAAGGCGTCGCGCGCCGCGTCGCCCCCCACATAGGCGATAAACAGCGGGATCAGCATGGTGAGGGCGAACATCACCATGGTGAGGCCCAGGATGTACAGGGTGGCCAGGACGCGCTTCATGGAGGCTTATCCGGCCGCTCGCGGCCCACGCAAGGGGTGAACGGGGCGGCGCATCAGAAAAACGAGGCCGAAACCTGGAACAGCTTTTCCACGCGCGGCATCTGCTGGCGCGAGGGCACGAAGACGATGACGTGGTCGTCGGTTTCGATGACGGTGTCGGCATCCGGCAGGATGATTTCTTCGCCGCGCACCAGCGCGCCGATGCTGGCGCCCTTGGGCAGGCTGATCTTGCCCACCGCGCGTCCCACCACCTTGGACGTGGAGCGGTCGCCGTGGGCAATGGCCTCCAGCGCCTCGGCCACGCCCTGGCGCAGCCGGTGCACGGCCACCACGTCGCCCCGGCGCACGTGGCGCAGCAGTTCGCTCATCGTGGCCTGCGACGGCGACACGGCGATGTCGATGTGGCTGCCCTGCATGAGTTCGCCGTACGCGTGGCGGTTGATCAGCGCGATCACCTTGCGCGCGCCCAACCGCTTGGCCAGCAGCGACGACATGATGTTGTCTTCGTCGTCGCTGGTCAGGGCCAGCCACGTGTCCATGTCCTCGATGTTCTCGCGCTCGAGCAGCGCCTCGTCGGTGCCGCTGCCGTGCAGGATCAGCACGCTGTCCGGAAGCTGGGTCGCCAGGTATTCGCAGCGCTTCAGGTCGTGCTCGATGATGCGGACGCTGTACTTTTCCTCGGCAAGCTGGCGCGCCAGGCGCAGGCCGATGTTGCCGCCGCCGGCGATCATGACGCGGCGCACCGCGCGCTCGGCGTCGCGCAGCTTGCGCACGGCGCGCCGCGCGTGGTCGGAATCGACGACCAGCACGACTTCATCGCCCGGGGCGATGACGGTGCCGCTGCCCGCCCGCAGGGGACGGCCGTCGCGCAGGACGTCGATGACGCGCGCCTTCACGTCCGGCCAGACGTCGCGCAGCTTGTCCACGGACGAATGCGCCATCGGGCTGCCATGCCCCACGCGTACGGTCACGACACTGACGCGGCCTTCGGCGAATTCCACGACCTGCAGGGCCTCGGGGAATTCGATGAGGCTTTGCAGGTAGGTGGTGACGCTGCGTTCGGGGCTGATGAGCGCGTCGATGCAAAAGCCTTCTTCGCTCATGAGTTCCGGATGCTCGGGAAACTCAGCGGAGCGGATACGGGCGATGCGGCGGGGGATATTGAACAGCTGGCGCGCGACCTTGCACGCCACCATGTTGGCGGTGTCGGACGCCGCACAGGCGATGAAGAGATCGGTGTCGGCGGCGCCGGCATTTTCCAAAACAGAAACCTGCGAGCCGTCACCCAGGACGACACGCAGGTCAAAGTGTTCTTGCAGGTATTGCAACTGGGCGGGGTCGGAATCGATGACCGTGATGTCGTTTTGCTCGGACACCAGGTTTTCCGCCACGCTGGTGCCTACGCGACCAGCGCCCATGATCAGGATCTTCATGTGCTGCGCTTGCGCGCGGACTCGATGCCCAATTGCTTGAGCTTGCGGTAGAGGTGGGTGCGTTCCAGCCCGGTACGTTCGGACACGCGCGTCATGCTGTGGCTTTCCCTGACCAGGTGGTATTCAAAGTAGATGCGCTCGAATTCGTCGCGCGCTTCGCGCAGCGGCTGGTCCAGCGAGATGCTGCCCAGCTGGCCGTTGGACGTGGCCGGCACATCGTTGGCGGACACGGCGGCCAGCGCGGCGGGCGGATCCAGTTCGTCTTCCAGCGCCACGATCGGGCTGGCGACGGCCGGATTGACGGCGGCGGGCGCCGCATGCGGCACGCGGCCACGCGCCAGACCCGCGGCAACGGTCTTGAGCAGACGCTGCAGCGTAATGGGCTTTTCGAGGAAATCCATGGCGCCGATGCGCGTGGCTTCGACCGCCGTGTCGATGGTGGCGTGGCCGCTCATCATGATGACAGGCATGTCCAGCAAGCCTTGCGAGCCCCACTCCTTGAGCAGGCTGACGCCGTCGGTGTCGGGCATCCAGATGTCCAGCAACACCAGATCGGGACGCATGCGAAGACGGGCAGCGCGCGCTTGCGCCGCGTTTTCGGCCAGCTCGACCGTGTGTCCCTCGTCGTAAAGGATTTCCGACAACAGTTCGCGTATACCGACTTCGTCGTCAACCACCAGAATTCTGGCCATAAAGCATCCACCTATTGCGTAGCCGCATTATCCTTTTCTTGCGCGGTGGCGTCCATAGTGTCGGACCCGGGCGCGAGCCGGGTCAACAGGATGGAAATCCGCGCCCCTCCTTCCTTGCGGTTGGCAAGGTCGATACGTCCGCCATGCTCTTCCACGATCTTGCGGACGATTGCCAATCCTAACCCAGTCCCGTGGGACTTTGTGGTTACGTAGGGCTCAAATGCGCGTTGCATGACCTGCGGCGGGAAGCCGGGACCCGTGTCCGCCACCGTGAAACGCAGCGCCTGATGCGCCACACGATCAGGCTGTTCGCTGCGCATGAGCTGGGTCGTCACGCTGACGCGGCCCTGCCCGCCCAGTTCCGCGATCGCATCGCGCGCATTGGAAAGCAGGTTGTGGATCACCTGCCGGAGCTGGGTCGGATCGCCTTCGATATCGGGCAGGTCGGCGCCCAGGTTGACGTCCAGATTCAAGGCCTTTTCCGTCAGGCGCGACGGGGCGCCCTCGGGTTCCCAGCCATAGAGCGACAACACGTCCGCCACCAGCGCGTTGAAATTGATGCGCTGCATGACGGCCGGCGGCGTACGCGCATACTCGCGGAAGTCGTCCACCATCTGCTTGAGCGACGCCACCTGGTTCACGATCGTGTTGGTGGAGCGCGCCACGATCTGCGCCTCGGCGGGCGGCAGCTTGCCTTCCAGCTTCATGGCCAGGCGCTCGGCCGAGAGCTGGATCGGGGTCAGCGGATTCTTGATTTCGTGGGCCAGGCGGCGCGCCACCTCGCCCCACGCCACGGTCCGGTTGGCGGAAATCACTTCGGTGATGTCGTCGAACACCACCAGATAACCGTTGCCGCGCCCATCGACGCGCAGGTGCGTGCCCCGCGCCAGCAAGGTCAGCGGCTGGGATGCGGTCTCGCCTTCGGTCTGGGCGGGCGCAATTTCAAATTGCTGTTGCCAGTGCTGGCGCTCGGAGCCGACCGCCGCGTGCGTGGAAAACGCCTGGCGCACGATATTCGCAAATTCCAGCATGCCGTCCGCCGTTTCGAGCGGGCGGCCGATAACCGAGCGCAGGTCCGCGCCCAGGATGGTCTGGGCGCCCTGGTTCACGGTGGTGACGCGGAACGCTTCGTCGAACACCAGCACGCCGGAAGACAGGTTGGACAGCACGCTTTCCAGATAGACGTTGGAGCGTTCGAGCTGCTGGCGATTGCTTTCGACCATGCGGCGCGCTTCGTCGAGCTGGCGGGTCATGGCGTTGAACGACCGCGTGAGCTGGCCGACTTCGTCGCGTTCCGGCGGCTCGGGCAGGGGCCGGTAGTCGCCCACGCCCACCGCCTGCGTGCCGCCCGCCAGGCTGAGCAGCGGGCGCACCAGCCGCTTGGACAGGGACAGCGCCACCGCGATGGCGCCAAACGCGGCCAGCAGCAGGGCCAGCGTCAGCGTGATGCCATAGAGCTTGCGCAGGCCCAGCCGCGACAGCGCCAGTTCCTGGTAATCCCGGAAGCCCTGCTGCACCAGGTTGGCGTTGTGCGCGATCTGCTCGGGCACCGGCTGCAGCAGTTGCAGCCAGCGCGGCTCGGAGGCCGGACCCAGCAGGTTGTCGTAGCGGTCCGGACCGTTCAGCGGGATCACCACGCGCAGATGCAGGCCGCCTTCGGCGCCCGCGGTAACCGGATCGTCGGCTTCGGCCGCGGAATAACCGCGCGCCAACCGCAGCTGATTCATCACGGTGGAAGGCGGCATGGCCGGCAGCAACTGGCCGTACTGGCTGGTCGAAAACGCCACCATCCGGCCGCTGCCCGTGAACACCATGGCTTCCTGCACGCCGTTGGCCTCGCGCAGCCGGGTCAGCGCCAGCGTCACGCCGCTGTCGGTGCTGCGGTTCAGTTCCACGGCCATCGAGCGGGCGCGGGCGTCCAGGTCGGCCAGCAGCGAATCCAGCGCGGCGCGGCCCAGGTTCAGGCCGGCTTCCAGCGCCGTGTCCACGCGCACGTTGAACCAGGATTCGATCGAGCGCGACATGAACTGCACCGACACGGTGTAGATGAGCGCGCCGGGCACCACGCCGATCAGGGCGAAAGCCAGGGAAAAGCGCGCGGTGAGCCGCGCGCCGAACTGCCGGCGCCGGATCTGCCGGGCCAGCCGCACCGTCAGCGCGACAACCCAGACAAAGAGCGCCAGCGCAAAGATGCCGTTCAGGACCAGCAGCGTGTCGTAGTAGCGCGCAAAACGCGAGGCGTTTCCGGTGGACCAGGCCAAGAGGCCCAGCAGCGCCAGGCCGCTCACGGCGCCGACCATCAGCGCCAGCCGAAGCAAAAGCCTCATGAGGGATCTTTCTCCTTGTCGCCCAACATGAACGAGAAGTCCATCCACGGCGTCGCCTGCGCCCACGAGCTGCTGTTCAGGGCGTTGACCTGAAACGGCCTGGGCAACAGCGACGTATCCAGCCGGAGGCGCAACTGCCCGTTGTATTGCGACCCCGCATCAAACTCGCCGGCCTTCGCAACCCGCCAATTGCGGATATGCCGGATGGCGCTCATGGCATCGTCCAGCGAGGCCACCGGAAAGGACAGCTCGCCCACGCCCGCCCGCCACTGGCGGGTCAACGCGTTATAGACCACACGCCAGGTGCGCGATGTGTCCACCAGCGACTCGTCGAACCAGTACCAGCGTTCTCGGGTGATGGTCAGGTCAGCCGTGAAATACAGCGCGACGCCGCGCTGGGCGGCGTCGCGCAACTGCTGGTTCAGCTCGAATTCGATGTCCGCGTCGATTTCCAGGTTGCCGTCGCGCACCACCGGCTCCACGCGCGTCACGCGCGGCTCGGACGCGTGAGCCACACCACCCGGCGCAGTCAAAAGCACGGCAGATACCAGCAACAACCCAAGAAATACGCGCGAAATAATGGACATACGGCACCGGAACTACGTCATGCCCCTATTCTTCGGGATTCAGGACTGCTTGGCAAACAAGGCGTAGAAAAACCCGTCGTGTTGCGCCGCGGGTGTTGCATCGACCGCAACTGGCAGCAATTGGCCAGGCGCGTCCAGGCGGGTCGCGTCGGAATGGCGCTGCAGGAATTCCAGGGCCTGGCGCGTGCCTTCGATCGGGAACACCGAGCACGTCACATAGAGCAGCCGGCCGCCGGGGGCCACGGTGGACCACAGCGCGTCCAGGATCCGGGTTTGCAGGCTGGCGGTGCGGCGCAGGTCGTTTTCGCGGCGCAGCCAGCGGATGTCGGGGTGGCGCCGGACAATGCCCGATGCCGTGCACGGCACGTCCGCCAGCACGGCGTCAAAGGGCTTGCCGTCCCACCAGGCGTCCAGGTCGGCGGCGTCGGCCGCCTTCAGACGGACATGGCCGCCGCCCAGGCCCAGCCGTTCCAGGTTCTGTTCTACGCGGCCAAGACGGTCGGCGTCGGCATCCAGGGCGAGCAGGTCGATATCGGCAATTTCAAGCAGGTGTGCCGTCTTGCCCCCGGGCGCCGCGCAGGCGTCCAGCACGCGCATGCCGTCGGCAGGGGCCAGCAGTTCGGCCGCGAGCTGGGCGCCCGCATCCTGCACCGACCACCAGCCCTCGGCAAACCCCGGCAACTGCGTCACCGGTTTGGGCGTGGCCAGCACCACGCCCGACTGGCCCACGGCTTCTGCCGCCAGGCCCGCCTCTTCAAAGGCGGCCAGCACCTGCTCGCGGGTGGCGCGGCGGCGGTTGACCCGCAAGGTCAGCGGGGCGGGAAGATTGGACGCCGTCAGGATCTCGCGCCATTGCTTCGGATAAGCCACGGTAAGTTGCTTGACCCACCAGCCTGGATGATTGAATTGCGCCTCGGGGCTGTCGGCCACCGCGGCCTCCAGCGCGGCGCGTTCACGCAGGAAACGGCGCAGGCAGGCATTGAGCATCCCCTTGTAGGACGCCAGGGCGCGCGACCCGGCGGCCGCGGACACCGCCTGGTCGACGACCGTGTGCGGGGCGTAGACCGGCATGCCGGGCAGGGCGACGGCCGCATCGCCCTCTTCCTTGAGCAGCGTCAGCGACACCAGCAGCAGGGATTCGAACAGCACGCTGGGGTAACGCTGCACCATCTCGCGGCCGACGGCGTCTGCCCAGCCCAGGTAGCGCATCGCGTGGAACGACACGGCCTGCGTGGCCGGACGCAGCGCGCCATCGACCTCGGCCAGCGCCTCCGTGAGCGAGCGCCCGTCGAGCACGTCCTCCACCACCCCCGCGCTGGCAAGAAGTACGGAAGAAAGCGGGGGGGCCAGATTGGGGGAGTCAGGACGGGTGGACATGGTGCGAAATCAAAGAGTAAGACCGCTATGGTAGCCCGGACCTGGACGGACGGCGGCCCGCGCGGCACACTGGCTCCCTGCCCTGGAGCCCCGTCATGACCCTCGCCACGCTGCTGCTGTTTGTCCTGGCCTCCGCCGTCGCCATCGTCACGCCCGGCCCCACCACGCTGCTCGCCATGAGCAACGGCTCGCGCCACGGCGTGCGCGCCGCCTGCTGGGGCATGGGCGGCGCGGTGCTGGCGGATCTGGTCCTGATCGGCGCCGTGGCCTGCGGCCTGGGTGTGCTGCTGGCCGCCTCCGAGGTCGCCTTCCAGATCGTCAAATGGGTGGGCGCGGCGTACCTGGCCTGGCTGGGCTGGAAACTCCTGCGTTCGGACGCGGCGCTGACGCTGCCGTCCGAACACGCCCGCGATAGCCGCCCCGCCGGTCTGTCGCTGGGCTTGCGCAGTTTCGTCGTGGCCCTGACCAATCCCAAGGCCCTGCTCTTCATGTCGGCCTTCCTGCCCCAGTTCATCAACCCCGCCGCTCCCCTGCCCGCCCAATACGCCATCCTGGCCGGCGTGCTGGCGCTGCTGAACGTGGCGACGATGCTGGCCTATGCGGCGCTGGGCGCGCAGATGGTGCGCGCCTTCCGGGCAGGCGGCCTGCGCTGGCTGAACCGGATCTGCGGCGGCATGCTGATCGGACTGGCGGGCACGCTGGCGCTGTATCGCCGCACTGCGGCCTGAATCGCGGGCCCCGGTTCCACGCGGCTTTCCGTCCCCCGTTGCCGGACGGGCCCCACCATCCCGTGCTATCCCCGCCTACGGCAATGCCGTATAATCCTGCGCTGCCCCGCTATCCCCATCGGTGCGGCCGCCGGCCGAATGCCCGCCGGCGCGAATGAATGCCGCACCGCCCCCTCCCAGTGATTGAGTTATGAAGAAGGCTGTACCGCCTGCCCGGTCCGTCCGGTGGCAGGCGTCGCATATCAGCGAAGCGCGCAATCGCGTGGGCCTGCCGCAGGCGGATTTCGCGGAGTTGTTGGGCGTAAGCGTGCGCACCTTGCAGGATTGGGAGCAAGGCCGGCGCAACCCCTCCGGCGCCGCGCAGACCTTGCTGCGCGTCGCCATGCTTCATCCGGAAACGCTGCGCCACCTGTCCTCCCAGGACGCTCCGGCCTGGCCCTGAATCTTTGACGATGACCCCGCCGCACGCCGAATGCCCGTGCGCGAACCTACGGTGAATTAGATTGGAAGTTATTGAACATTCCCGCCCCGGCAAAGGCGCCGGCGCTGCCCCCAGCAACGGCAACAACGCCACGCTCGATGCCATCACGGCCGCCGCGCAAGAGGCCAACCCCGGCCGCGCGCCGCGCGTGGGCTTCGTATCGCTGGGCTGTCCGAAGGCCCTGGTCGACTCCGAACGCATCCTGACCCAGTTGCGCACCGAAGGCTACGAAGTCACGCCCGAGTACAACGATGCGGACGTGGTCGTCGTCAACACCTGTGGCTTCATCGACAGCGCCAAGGCCGAGTCGCTGGAAGCCATCGGCGAGGCCCTTGCTGAAAACGGCAAGGTCATCGTGACCGGCTGCATGGGCGTCGAAGAATCGGTGATCCGCGACGTGCACCCCAGCGTGCTGTCGGTGACCGGCCCTCAGCAATATGAAGAGGTCGTACGCGCCGTGCACAGCGCGGCGCCCCCGCGCACGGACCACAACCCCTACGTGGACCTGGTGCCGCCGCAGGGCGTCAAGCTCACGCCGCGCCACTACGCCTACCTGAAGATCTCCGAAGGCTGCAATCACCGCTGCAGCTTCTGCATCATCCCCTCGATGCGCGGCGACCTGGTCAGCCGTCCCGTGGGCGACGTGCTGAACGAAGCCGAGCGTCTGGTGAAGGCGGGCGTCAAAGAGCTGCTGGTGATCTCGCAGGACACCAGCGCGTACGGCGTGGACATGAAGTACCGCAGCGGCTTCTGGAACGGCCGCCCGGTCAGGACGCGCATGACCGAGCTCTGTATGGCCTTGTCTGAAATGGGCGTCTGGACGCGCCTGCACTACGTGTATCCGTACCCGCACGTGGACGAAGTGATTCCGCTGATGGCCGAGGGCAAGATCCTGCCCTACCTGGATATTCCGTTCCAGCACGCCAGCCCGCGCATCCTGAAGCTGATGAAGCGCCCGGCCTTCGAGGACAAGACGCTGGCGCGCATCAAGCGCTGGCGCGAGATCTGTCCGGACCTGACGATCCGCTCGACCTTCATCGTGGGCTTTCCCGGCGAAACCGAGGAAGACTTCCAATACCTGCTGGACTGGATGCAGGAAGCGCAGCTCGACCGCGTGGGCTGTTTCCAGTATTCGCCCGTCGAAGGCGCGCCCGCCAACCTGCTGGACGATCCGGTGCCGGACGACGTCAAGCAGGACCGCTGGGAACGTTTCATGGCGCTGCAGCAAACCATTTCAGCTGAGCGCCTGGCGCTCAAGGTGGGCCGCGAGATCGACGTGCTGATCGACGAGGTCGACGAAGACGGCGCCGTGGGCCGCAGCGCCGCCGACGCGCCTGAAATCGACGGCTGCGTCTACGTCAGTTCGGACAAGCCCCTGCAGCCGGGCGACATGGTGCGCGTGCGCGTCACCGACTCCGACGAATACGATCTCTGGGCCGACGTGGTCTGATCCAGGGCGACTTCAGAACAAACGCCGTCCGGCGCATCGCGCGCCGGACGGCGTTTTGCTTTGGCGGATCAGCGCCGCGTCACTTTTCCAGGAAGTCCGACAGATCGTCGGCGTGTTCCTCTTCAACGGCCAGGATTTCTTCCAGCAGACGGCGCGTGGTCGTGTCCTGTTCGCCGATGTACTCGATCATCTGGCGATAGCTGTCGATGGCGATCCGCTCGGCGATCAGGTTTTCCTTGATCATCTCTTCCAGCGTATTGCCTTCGACGTATTCCGAGTGGCTGCGCTCCAGCAGCCCCTTGGGCGACAGATCCGGCTCGCCGCCCAACTGCACGATACGCTCGGCCAGCTTGTCGGCGTGTTCCTGTTCCTGCGTCGCATGCTCGGCGAACTCGGCGGCGACGGGTTCGGCGTTCAGGCCGCGGGCCATGAAGTAGTGGCGCTTATAGCGCAGCACACAGACCACTTCGGTCGCCAGCGCTTCATTCAGGAGCTTCAGCACGGTTTCGCGGTCTGCGCGGTAGGTGTCCGTGATGGCGCCGGATTCGATGTCCTTGCGCGCCTTGGCGCGAATCGCCTGCACGTCCATGTCGAAGGGACGTTTGGTTTGCTGCGGAGTGCGGGTTGCTTGTTCCATATCGTTAGCTCCTCTAGTCAGTGAAAGCAGCACGACGCTGGACTTCCAGTCGTTTTCGCAATATTCAGTCTACCGGCCATGCCGGAACATGCTGTGTCCAAACATTGCCCGCGCCGCGCGGCCGGACCGCGCCGGCCGCAAAAAGGCTCCTGCGCAACCTTGCGTAAACTATCGGCTTCGCGAAAGGCATCGTGACGCAATCTGTAACGCGGCCGGCAATTTCCCACCGTTTTTATGACCCTGAAGAATATCTGCGTGTATTGCGGCTCCAACCCGGGCACGCGCCCGGACTACATCGAGCAGGCCCGCGTGCTGGCGCGCGAACTCGTCAAGCGCGACTTGGGCCTGGTGTACGGCGGATCGATCGTCGGCATCATGGGTGTGGTGGCCAATGAAGTGCTGGCCGGCGGCGGCCGCGTGATCGGCGTGATTCCCGAACTGCTCCTGAAGAAGGAACAGGCGCATCTGGGGCTGACGGAGCTGCACATGGTGCAGAACATGCACGAGCGCAAGGCCATGATGATGGAGAAGTCAGATGGCTTCATCGCCTTGCCCGGCGGCGCCGGCACGCTGGAAGAGTTCTTCGAGGTATGGACCTGGGCGCAGCTGGGCATGCACCAGAAGCCCTGCGGACTGCTGAACGTCGCCGGGTACTACGATGCCCTGATGCAATTCATCGACCACACCGTGGAAGAAGCATTCATCCGTCCCCAGCATCGCGACATGCTGGTGGTGGAAGAAGACCCCGCCTTGCTGCTGGATCGCTACGCCATCTACGAGCCGCCCAACGTCTCGAAATGGTTCGATCCGGTCAGAAAGCCCTGACACCGACGCTTGAGACCTGAACGGAAGCCCCCCGCAATGCCCACCGATTCGTTGTTCCCCGCCTGCACCGAGTCCGTATTGCGCGACTATTTTCACGCGAAGGACGAGAACCGCCCGCATTACATGGCCCGTGCCTTTGCGCCCGACGCCGTGCTGAAGATGGCCCTGCGTACGCAGGCCATCGCCTTTCCGCCCGAATCGCATGGCCTGGCCGCCATCACCGACACGCTGGTGCGCAAGTTCGGGCAGACCTACGACAACGTCTACACCTTTTACCTGTCGCGCCCGGACGCCGATGCGCGCCTGTCCGAGTACCACTGCGACTGGCTGGTCGGCATGACGGAAAAAGCCACCGGCAACGTGCGCGTGGGCTGTGGCCGCTACGACTGGGCGTTTCAGCCCGACCCGTATCGCGCCAAACGCCTGACCATCACGATCGAAACCATGGTCAGCCTGCCGCCCGCCAATTCGGCCGCGGTGTTCGGCTGGCTGCTGGCCCTGGACTATCCCTGGACCAGCGCGGCGCGCGTGGTCGCCGGCGCCCCGCCGCTTGAAGACCTGGCGCCGGTCGTGCACTATCTTCTTCACCCGCACGGCGTGTAGGGCTCGCGCAAGGCGCCTGTGAAACGGGCGTTCTTGACCGGCCTGCCGGCACTGGATTCAAGAATTGAAATACGACATCGCAGCCTTCGACTTTGACGGAACCCTGGCAGACACCATGCCGTGGTTCAACTCCATCCTCAACACCGTCGCGGACAAGTACAACTTCCGCCAGATCGATGCGGCCGAGCGCGAGCAACTGCGCAGCCGCGACGCGATGGAGATCCTGAAGTACCTGAACATCCCGCTGTGGAAGCTGCCCGCGATCATGACGCACGTGCGCACGCTGATGCAGGACATCGACCCCAGCGTCCAGTTGTTCGACGGCATCCCCGACGCGCTGGCCCGCCTGAAGGCGAGCGGCCTGCGACTGGCGGTGGTCAGCTCCAACTCCGTCGAGAACGTGCAGCGCGTGCTGGGCGAAGAAACCGCCGCGCTCTTTGACGACTATGAATGCGGCACCGACCTGTTCGGCAAGGCCGCCAAGATCGACCGCCTGCTCAAGCAGCACGGCACCGCGCCGGAGCGCTTCCTGCTGGTGGGCGACGAAATGCGCGACATCGACGCGGCCCGCAAGGCGGGCGTGCGCGTCGGGTCGGTCGCCTGGGGCTATAACCACCCGGACGCCCTGCGCGGCCGCGGCCCCGATGAACTCTTCCTGACGGTCGAAGACCTTCCCAACGCACTGGCGTAACGCCCAGATCCCATGCACACCGATCCCGCCCACCTGATTACCGACGCCGACGCCCTGCAAGCGCTTTACGGTTCGCCCGGCGAAGCCTCCCTGAAAAAGGAGGTTGACCACGTGCATCCGCACTACCGCGCGTTCATCGAAGCCGCGCCCTTTGCGCTGCTGGCGACCGCAGGACCGGACGGGCTGGACGCCTCGCCGCGCGGCGACCCCGCCGGGTTCGTCGTGGTGGAAGACGAAAAGACGCTCTTGTTGCCCGACCGCCGTGGCAACAACCGCGTGGACAGCCTGCTAAACGTCATCGCCGATCCGAGGGTGGCCCTGCTGTTCCTGGTGCCGGGCGTGGGCGAGACGCTGCGCGTGAACGGCACGGCGCGCATCAGCGTCGACCCCGCACTGCTGGCGCGCTTCGAGATGGACGGCAAGCTGCCGCGCTCCGTGCTGATCGTCGACGTGCACAAGGTCTACTTCCAGTGCTCGCGCGCGCTGCTGCGCTCGCGCTTGTGGGATCCGGACACGCAGATTCCCCGCACCGCGCTGCCCAGCGTCGGCCGGATGCTTTCCGACCTGACGTCCGGCACCTTCGACGGGGTGGCCTACGACCGCGACCTGCCCGCGCGCGTGGCCAGCTCGCTTTACTGAACTCCGAGGCGCCCATGGCACGCAACGTCGAAATCAAGGCGCGGGTCGACAGCCTGGACGCCATCGAACACCTGGCCGCGGCGCTGTCCGGCCAGGAACCGGCGTTCATCGACCAGGACGACACCTTCTTCACGTGCGCCAATGGCCGCTTGAAACTGCGCGCCTTCGCAGATGGCTCGGGCGAGCTGATCTTCTATCAGCGCGCCGACGACAGCGGTCCCAAGGAAAGCTTCTACGTCATTTCGCCCACGGACGAACCCGACACCCTGCGCGAGGCGTTATCGCACGCCTACGGCGTGATCGGCCGCGTGAAAAAGCACCGTACGGTCTTCATGGCCGGACGCACCCGCATCCATCTGGACCGGGTGGAAGGCCTGGGCGAATTCCTGGAACTGGAGGTGGTGCTGCGCGAGGGCGAGACCGTCGAGGCGGGAATGGAAGAAGCCCGCACGCTGATGGCCGGCCTGGGCGTCGCGCCCGAGCAGTTGCTGTCGGGCGCCTACCTGGATCTGCTGGCGGCGCGCCACAAGGGCTGATGCCTCGCGCGCTGCCGGGCGTGATCTGTCTTGGGGCGGGTTCAGGCCGGCTGCCAGCCGCGCACGAACACATCCACGGGTTGGCGCTTGCCGCCCGCCTTTTGCAGTTCAAGCAAACGTAGCACGCCCTGACCGGTGGCAATGTCGATGCCCGACGCGTCGGCGCGCAATACGCTGCCCGGCGCGGCCGTGGTGGCCTCGTCCAGCGCCTGCGCACGCCAGACCTTCACCGCATCGGGCAGTCCCGGCAGGCGGATGCTGGCGCCGGGCACCGGATTGAAGGCGCGCACGCGGCGCGCCAGCAATTCGGCCGGCTGAGTGCAATCGAGCGCGGCTTCCGCCTTGTCCAGCTTGGCCGCGTAAGTCACGCCGTCTTCCGGCTGCTTGCGCGCGGTCAGGCCGCCCTTGGCCAGCGCGTCCAGCGCCTCGACGATGGCTTCGCCACCGGCCTCGGCCAGCGCGTCGTGCAACTGCGCCGCATTGGTATCGTCCGAAATCGGCACGATGCGTTCGAGCAGCATGTCGCCCGTATCCAGGCCCTCGTCCATCTGCATGATGGTGACGCCGGTGCGCGCATCGCCCGCTTCGATCGCGCGCTGGATCGGCGCCGCGCCGCGCCAGCGCGGCAAGAGGCTGGCGTGGATGTTCAGGCAGCCCAGACGCGGCAACTCCAGCACCCATTGCGGCAGGATCAATCCATACGCCGCCACCACCATGACATCGGGCGCCACGCTTTCCAGCAGGGCGCGCGCTTCGGCGGCCTCGTCGGGATAGCGGCCATCCAGGCGCAGGCTGCGCGGCTGGGCGACGGCGATGCCGGCGTCCAGCGCGGCCTGCTTGACGGGGCTGGGCGTGAGCTTCAGGCCCCGCCCCGCCGGCCGGTCCGGCTGCGTCATGACCAAGGGGATGTCGTGGCCGGCGGCCCGCAGGGCGTCGAACGCGATACGGGCGAATTCCGGGGTGCCGGCAAAAACGATGCGCATGAATTGGACTGCTGAAGAGGTGAACGAAGGCGAGGGCGGGAATGGGCCGAAGTCAGGCCCCGGGATCAGGCGCGCAGCGCTTCCCGCTCCGCCTTCTTGAGCCTCGTTTTGATGCGGTTCTGCTTGAGGTTCGACAGGTATTCCACGAACACCTTGCCTTCAAGATGATCCAGCTCGTGCTGCACGCACACGGCCAGGAGGCCGTCGGCTTCGAACTCGAACGGCTTGCCGTCGATGTCCAGCGCCTTGCAGCGGATGCGCGACGCGCGTTCCACCTCGTCGTAGACGCCGGGGACGGACAGACAGCCTTCTTCGTAGATCTTGTAGTCGTCGCTGCGCCAGGTGATCTCGGGATTGATCAGCGTCAGCAACTGATTGCTGTCTTCGGACACGTCGATCACGACCACGCGCTCATGCACGTCGACCTGGGTCGCGGCCAGACCCACACCCGGCGCGTCGTACATGGTTTCGGCCATGTCGCGCACGAGTTGGCGGATGCGGTCGTCGACCTCGGCAACCGGCTTGGCCTTTTTGTGCAAGCGCGGGTCCGGGTAGCGAAGGATGGGAAGTAAAGCCATTGAATGGGGATGCCAGTAGGAATGCTTGTCCGAGAGTTTAATTCATTAGAGTCTTGATTTCTAATAGTTTTCGGCTAATTCCGGCATTGCGGACATTGCTTCGGCACCCTTTTTTCGAGCATTTCGGCGACAGCTCGCTGCGCGCGTATCGGTCCACCCGTCGCCCGCCGCGGCACACGACGCATGCGACACTCTCGGACCCCCGACGCGTTTTCCGCGTCCTTTTCCGCCCGTTTCATGCCGCTGACGCAATCCTCCGACGAACTCGCCGCCTGGCTGCGGTTGTCCCTCGAACCCAACATCGGTTCGGCCACCGCCTGCATGCTACTTAGCGCGCTGGGTCTGCCCGACCAGATCTACGCGCAACGCGCCACTGCGCTGTCGCGGCACGTGCCCGAAGCGCTGGCGCGCCAGCTGGCCGCGCCCATGCCGGCCGACATGGCGGAACAGGTCGAGCGCGCGCTGGAATGGGTGCAGGCGCCCGGCCGCCACATCCTCACGCTGGCCGATCCCACCTATCCGCAAAGCCTGCTGACCATCGCCGATCCGCCGATCCTGCTCTACGTCGCGGGCGACCCGGCCTATCTGCAGGGACCATCGCTGGCGGTCGTTGGCGCGCGCAACGCCACGCCCGGCGGGCAGGAAAACGCGCGTGCCTTTGCGCGGCACCTTGCCGGCGCGGGCTGGCGGGTCGTCAGCGGCCTGGCGCTGGGCATCGATGCCGCGGCGCATGAGGGCGCGCTGGACGCGGGTCCCAAGGGTGCAGGCACCGTGGCGGTAATGGGAACGGGTATCGACCGCATCTATCCGGCCAGCCACCGCGATCTGGCGCATCGCATTGCGGCGCACGGCGCGCTGGTGTCCGAGCTGCCGCTGGGCACGGGCGCACGGCCGCAACACTTTCCCAAGCGCAATCGCATCGTGGCGGGCCTGGCGCGCGGCGTGCTGGTGGTAGAGGCCGCCAAGCAGAGCGGATCGCTGATCACGGCGCGGCTTGCCGGGGAATGCGGACGCGAGGTCTTCGCCATTCCCGGCTCCATCCATTCGCCGCTGTCGCGCGGCTGCCATGCCCTGATCCGCCAGGGCGCCAAGCTGGTCGAGACGGCCATGGACATCACGGATGAATTGGGCGGCGGACCCACGCCGCCGCAGCCCGCCCGCAAGGACGCGCCCGTCGTGCTCCCCCCGCATCCCGTGTTGGACGCATTGGGCTTTGACCCGCTGCACCTGGATGCCATCCAGGCGCGTTGCGGGCTGGAAACCGCCGCCCTGCAGACGCAACTGGTTGAACTGGAATTGCAGGGCCGCATCGCCCGCCTGGATGACGGCCGCTACCAGCGTTTGCACTAGCACCGCAACGGGGCCGGATGCGATGGCGCTAATATGTTCGGCAGCGCCGCAGCCTTGTAGCGCCGGTCACCCAATACCGATACAGGAAGAGACATGGCATTGCCCTCCCGCGTGAAGATCGTCGAGGTATCGCCCCGCGATGGTCTGCAGAACGAAAAGGAATTCGTCCCCACCGACATCAAGGTGGAACTGGTCAACCGCCTGACTGCCGCAGGCTTCCCCAATGTGGAAGCCGCGTCGTTCGTGTCGCCCAAATGGGTGCCGCAGATGGCCGACGGCGCCGACGTGATGGCGCGCATCGAGCGCCGGCCCGGCACCATCTACTCCGTGCTGACGCCGAACATGAAGGGCTTTGAAGGGGCGCTGTCCGCCCGCGCGGACGAGATCGTGATCTTCGGCGCTGCCAGCGAGGCCTTTTCCCAGAAGAACATCAATTGCTCGATCGCCGAATCCATCGCGCGCTTCGAACCCGTGGTGCAGGCGGCGCGCGAAGCCGGCATTCGCGTGCGCGGCAGCATCAGCTGCGCGCTGGGCTGTCCCTACCAGGGCGAAGTCCCCGTCGAAGCGGTGGTCGACGTGGCGCAACGCTATCTGGCGATGCAGGTCGACGAGATCGACGTGGCCGACACCATCGGCGTGGGCACGCCCAAACGCGTGCGCGAAGTCATGGCCGCAGTCACGCGCGTCGTGGACCCGGCGCGCATCTCCGGCCATTTCCACGACACCTATGGCCAGGCGCTGGCCAACATCCTGGCGGCGCTGGAAACCGACATCTCCATCTTCCACACCTCGGTGGCCGGCCTGGGGGGCTGCCCTTATGCCAAGGGCGCCACCGGCAATGTCGCGACAGAAGACGTGCTGTACATGCTGCGGGGTCTGGACATCGACACCGGCGTGGACTTCGACGCCGTGGTCGACATCGGTCAATGGATGTCGGCGCATCTGAACCGCAAGGGCTCCAGCCGCGCTGGCAACGCCATCGCCGCCAAGCGCGCGGCTTGATCTGCGCCGCATGACCCGCACCGCATGACCACGCAGAATGCCCCCTCCGCGCCCGAAGACCTCGCGGCGCTGCTCCGCGCCATCGGCCCGTTGCCTCTGGCGGGCCAGGCCTGGCCGGACTGGGTGCGCATTCTGACGTGGGTGTTGCTTGCCGTGCTGGGCGTGCAGGTCGTCACAACCGCAATCCGCGCGCCCTCGCAGCCTTTCGACACGCTCTTGGCGGTGGCCGTGGTGCTGTGCTTCGTGGCGCTGCTGTTCGTGTCGTGGCACATGCAGACATCCATCACCACGATCGACGACCGCGGCATCCGCCAGACCTGGTTCACCCGGCGCGAAGTCGCCTGGGAAGACGTGCGCTTTGCACGGTTTGTACCCATGGTGTTTTCCAAGCGGCTCGTCGTGTTCACGCACCGTGGAAAACCTGTGATTTTTCAGGGCGGCACGCGGGAACTGCGCGTGGCGTTCGTGAAGATCGCTCAGGTGTATCGGCGCGGCTAACCAACGCGGTTAATCAACGCGGTCAAGCAGAAAAAAACGCCCCGAGTCCGGGGCGTTTGGTCATAACAGGGCGATCCAGCTACGCGCCGCACTGGGCGCGTAGCCGATGCCGCCAAATCATCGAATCGGCAACGCGTACATCAACCCGCCCTGCGTCCACTGCGCATTCAGGCCGCGCTTGATCTTCAGCGGGCTACCCTCGCCCACATTCCGCTCAAAACTCTCGCCGTAGTTGCCCACCTGCTTGACGATGTTGTACGCCCACTTCTCGTCCAATCCCAGGTTGGCGCCGCCACCCGGCGTCACCCCCAGGATGCGCTTGATGTTGGGGTTGGCGCTCTTGGCCTGTTCATCCACGTTCCTGGACGTCACGCCGTATTCCTCGGCTTCGATCATGGCCGACAGCGACCAGCGCACGATGTTCAGCCACGCGTCGTCGCCCTGGCGAACGAACGGGCCCAGCGGCTCTTTGGAAATGATCTCGGGCAGCACGACGTAGTCGTCGGGATTCTGCAGCTTGGAAATACGGATCGAGGCCAGGCCCGACGCGTCGGTCGAGAACACGTCGCAACGGCCGGACGCGAACGCGTTGACGACCTCGTTGAAGGTCTCGATGACGACCGGCTTGTACGTAACGTTGTTGGCGCGCGCCCAGTCGGCCAGCGTGTTTTCGTTGGACGTGCCGGTCTGCAGGCAGATGGTGGCGCCGTTGATTTCCTTGGCGCTTTTCACGCCCAGCGACTTGTGCACCAGGAAGCCCTGGCCGTCGTAGAAGTTGATGCCGGCGTGGATGATGCCCAGCGCTGTGTCGCGCTGCTGCGTCACGGTGGTGTTGCGCGTCAGCACGTCGACTTCGCCGGATTGCAGCGCGGTGAAGCGTTGCTGCGAATTGAGCGGCACCACCTTGATCTTGTTCGCGTCGCCGAACACCGCAGCGGCGATGGCGCGGCACAGGTCCACGTCCAGGCCCTGCCATTTGCCTTGCGCGTCAGGGGCGGAAAAGCCTGCAAAGCCCGTGGTCGTGCCGCACGCCACGGCGCCGCGCTGTTTCACGACGTCCAGCGTCGCCGCCTGCGCGCCCTGCGCGGCCGCCATCAAGAGCGCCGCGCCCACCAACCCTTTTGCAATGTTCATGACCTGGATTCCTTTCTGCTACCGGGCGCGAAGGCGCGCCAAGGCAAGAAGCTTATAGACATGAAGCGCCCCCGCCAAATAACGAGCGCTTATTTAGGTATGCCGCCGGCGGATGCCGGCGGCCTGCGCAGAAAGGATAGCAATGCGGGGCGGGCGTGGCGCTGCGCGCCGTCAAGCCGCCAGCGAGATCGACACCGGTTCGTTGGCCTGGCACGCGTCCAGCGCGCGGCCGAGGCGGACCATGCCCTGCGCGATCTGGCTTTCGTTCATGGTGGCAAACGACATGCGCATGGCGAAAAGATCGGCCTTCGCCGGGTCGGCGTAAAACGCCTTGCCCGGCACGTAGACCACCTCGTGCTCGATCGCGTAGGGCAACAGGCGCGTGGCATCCACATCGCCCGTCAGCCGCGCCCAGAAGAACATGCCGCCCTCGGGCTTGCTGAAGGTGATGCGCCCGTCCAGTTCCCGTGCCAGCGAGTCAGCCATGGCCGCGCAGCGCAGGCCATAGGCAGCGCGGATGCGCGGCACGTGTTCGTCGTAGCGGCCGTTTGCCAGGTACTGCGCAACGATTTCCTGGATCCAGGCCGAGGACGCCATGTCGTCGGCCGCCTTGGCGCCGACGCAGCGGCGGCGGATCTCGGGCGGCGCGACCAGCCAGCCGATACGCAGCGCGGGCGCCATCGTCTTGGACATGCTGGCCATGTACACCGCCCAGTGACGGGCCTCGCCCTCTGCCAATGCCGCGATGGGCGGCACGGCTTCGCCGGCGAAGCGCAGTTCGCTGTAGGGATCGTCCTCGACGATCAGGAACCGGTGCTTGACCGCCAGTTCAAGCAAGCGCAGCCGGCGCTCACGCGTCAGGGTGGCGCCGCAGGGATTCGAGAACGAGGCGACGACGCAGACCATCTTCGGTTTCACGCGCGCGGCCAGTTCGTCCAGTGCGTCCACGTCGATGCCATCAGGGCCCGACGGCACGGTGTGCACCGTGGCGCCCGTGTAGCGCAGGGCCTGCACGGAATTCGGGAAGGCCGGCGACTCGATGATGGCGTGGTCGCCCGGCTGCAGCATCACGCGGGTCAGGAGCGCCAGCGCCTGCTGCGAGCCGCCCGTCACGACAAGTTCGGTGTCGGCATTGCAGTGCAGGCCGCGCGCCGCGGACAGGCGCGCCAGCTCATGCCGCAGGCTGGCCTGGCCGTCGATGTTGGAATACTGCAGGCAGGCGCCCAGCCGGGCCGTGACCTGCGACGACGCGATCGACAAGCCGTCGACGTCGAACAATTCCTGGGCCGGATAGCCGCCGGCCAGCGAAATGGTGCCCGGACGCATGGCGTAGGGCATGAGCGATCGGATGGGCGAGGCGGGGGGATTCAGGAAAGGCGTGGCGAAGACGTATTCGGGCGCTGCACTGGACATGGCGTGGGGGCTGATTAAGAGGGAAACGTGTCGCCCGAATGGGCGGCGCCGGACGGCATAGAACTTTGAAATATAAACAAATCTCCGCAAATTCTAAGCCTGCCGATCAGACAGGGTCAACGGCGGGATTCGGGGCGGCGGATACCCGCCCGGCGGCGGGCCCGAAACCCGTCCTACACTATGGGACTTCCTGTTTTTGCCAGAGAGCTGCATGACCGCCGAAGACACCATGGCCGGGCGCCTCGCCCAGATCCAGCAACGCATCCACGAGGCCTGCGAGCGCGCGGGCCGCGCACCGGGCAGCGTGACTTTGCTGCCCGTCAGCAAGACGTTCGGCGAGGACGCCATCCGCGAGGCGATGGCGCTGGGCCTGACGCGCTTTGGCGAAAACAAGACGCAGGAGATCCGCCAGAAGGCCGCCGCGTTCGAAGGCGCCGGGCTGCAATGGGTGCTGATCGGCCACCTGCAGACCAACAAGGCCAAGGATGCCGCGCGCGACGCCGCGGAAGTGCAATCCCTGGACCGCGTGGAGCTGGCAGATGCCCTGCACCGCCGTCTGCAAAATGAGGGCCGCACGCTGGACGTGCTGGTGCAGGTCAAGACCTCGTCCGAGCCCAGCAAGTTCGGCATGGAGCCCGAGGAGGTCGGCCCCTTCCTGCGCCGCATTGCCTCGGAATACCCGACGCTGCGTGTGCAGGGCCTCATGACCCTGGCGGTCAACTCGCCCGATGCCGACGAAGTCCGCGCGTGCTTTCGCGCGCTGCGCGAGCTGCGTGATGGTCTGGTGCAGGAGAACATTCCCGGCGTGGCGCTGGACCGTCTGTCGATGGGCATGAGCGGCGACTTCGAACTGGCCATCGAGGAAGGCTCGACGGAGGTGCGCATCGGTTCGGCCATCTTTGGCGCGCGGCACTATCCGGATCCGCAATAACGCGGACCCACGCGCACTTGTCGCAGCGGCAATAGGCTGGCGCGTGACGATTTGAGGGGGCCCAGATCACGGGCCCCTTTTTGCGTAGGCGCAAGGCATAATAGCCACGCAAAAAATATGCGGCGCAAGTTGACGTCGATCAACACGCGGACGCCGCGCTCACGATACCCCGCACGAGGAGACACTCCATGCACAAGCACGCAAAGCGCCTGCTGGCGCTTGCCGCCCTATCACTGGCCGCCACCGCGGCCGCAGCCCAGTCCTGGCCCACGCAACCGGTCCGCTGGATCGTTCCCTACCCCGCCGGTGGCGGCACCGACGTGGTCGCACGCACGGTGGCCAGCAGCCTGGAAAAGACGCTGGGCCAGACCATCGTGGTCGAGAACCGTCCGGGCGCCGGCACCATCATTGGCGCCACGGCCATCGCCCAGGCGGAACCGAACGGCTACCTGGTGGGCACCGCCGACTCGGGCACGCTGGCCTTCAATTCGTCGCTGTACGCCAAGCTGTCGTACGACCCCGCCAAGTTCACCTACATCGGCGGCATCGCCAAGTTCCCGCTGCTGCTGGCCGTGAACGTCAACTCGCCGTACAAGACGGTCGAAGACGTGCTCGCCGCGGCCAGGAAGGAACCCGGCAAGCTGACGTCGGCCTCCGCCGGCGCAGGCTCGCCGCATCACCTGGCGCTGGAACTGTTCAAGCAGCGCACCGGCGCCAACGTGCTGCACGTCCCGTACAAGGGCGCCGCGCCCGCCATCCAGGATCTGCTGGGCGGCCAGGTGGACATGATGTTCATCGATCTGGGTTCGGGCCTGCCCAACGTCAAGGCCGGCAAGCTGCGCGTGCTCGCCGCCGCGACGCCCGAACGCGTGACGGTGCTGCCGGATGTCCCGACGATGGCCGAACAGGGCGTCGCCAATTTCACGGCCTACGCCTGGCAAGGTTTGGTCGGCCCGGCCGGTCTGCCCGACGCGGTGGTGAAGAAGCTGTCCGCGGATCTGGACGCCACGCTCAAGTCGCCCGCGGTGTCGCAGAAGATGCTGGACATGGGCGTCATCCCCATGCCGATGTCGGCGCAGGATTTTAAGACGTATGCCGATCAGGAACGCAGCGCCTGGGCGGACGTCATCAAGAAGGCGAACATCAAGCTGGAGTGATCGCCCCCGGCGTCATGCGTCAAGGCAAAAAGCCGCGGTCGACTGACCGCGGCTTTTTTATGGAATAGATGTAGTCCTTACTAGAATCCGTTGAACAGGTTGTTCATATCGACACTGTTTTGCATGCTGCGCAACTGGGCATCCCGTTCGCGTTGAGCGGCTTCGTGTCGCTGCGCTTCAGTGGGCGGGGCCAGGGTCACCGGATTGCCCGTGCCTCGATAGACGCGACGATAACGCAGGTATCCCTGCGGCTCCCAACTGCCGGGCACCGGATCCACGCAGCCAGCCCAGCCTTGGGGATGGTCAAAGGGCCGAAAGCCCGCATAGGAATCGTGCGTATAGTTGGCAAACAAGTACGCTTGCAGCGTCAGATGCTCAGGGTTTTCGGGCGTGCCCAGTATCGGATGTGCCTTCAGGTGAGCCAATACGTCTTTGGCTTCGCTGGCCAGGGTGGAGCGACGCAAGAGATTGCCAAGCGCCACGCTGGCGTATAGCGAAGGACTGATCATGGCAGCCCTTTCGTAGCGTTGGACTTGCTCTTCGGTCTGGCCATCCAGCGCGGCGATGTCGCCCAGCAGTGTCTGGTTGGCGCCCTCCAAGTCCTGGAAGTCCTTGGGAAAGTTCGCTTGGGTACGCGATACCCAGGATAGTGCGGACGCATAGACGTCGCGTACCTGATAGCGCCAAGCCAGGTAGGGCAACAGCGATTGGGCAGTCGTTGCTGCGGCTGGGGTTGCCTTCATAAAGGCGGTGTAAGCGTTGAGGACATTGGGGTGGATGGCGAAAGGGTCGTAACCGTCGAGTTTGGCAGCATCCGTGCGGTCCAGGGGAACTTGCGCCTGCCTCGCCGCTTCGTACATCAGCGCCAAAGGTATCTGCGACAACATATCGTCATGCTGCCCGCTGGGACCACGCCCCTGACTACCCGGTAGGTAGCCCCCTCCCACATCGGAATGCATGCCAGGCAACGCGTATTGCTTGTGCTTTTCTGCAAGAATGCCATCGGAGCCGCGCACGCTTTCCAATGGGAACGAAGCGCGGTTCTCGTGCATTGCGGTGTAGTGCACACATTGCACATGGCTTGGTACGCGCAATGCCGTGGCGCTGGCCCAGGCAAAGTGTCCATCGCCGCCGGCGCTATTAGGCAGGCCCACGGAAGCGACTGTGTCGAACAGCCCTAGAAAGCGAATTCGCGTGGGCACGCCACATAAGCGGTCGCCGTCCATCATCGTCAGCAGCCAGTTGCAGAACACGCGGGCTTGCGCGGCGCCACGGGAAAAGCCGAATACATCCATCGTGATGTCCACCAGCTTCGGTTTGCTGGTGTTGGCTATCTTGTCCGCCAACGCCTGAGTCTCGCGCTGAAAAAAAGCTTCCGCATGAGCACGGGCGCCATTGCTGTCGCACAGCAGGCCGCCTTCGGTGCGCATGCCAACTGCATCCAGCGCCTGAACGTCCTGTACGCCCCCTTTCAGCGGCGCGTACATGCTGTGTCGTCGGTGGTATCCGCGTTTGCCGTTGCGGCACAGGGCGAGGATGACTTCGTCCACATATCGATTGCGACCGCTGCTGATCGACGCATGGATCACGTTCAGCACGCCAAGCAACGCATAGTTGATGCGCCCATCGCCACCCCGTCCCATCGCCGGGCCGAAAGAGGCGTAGACGTCCTCACCAATGTCTGGAAAGGGCGTGCCCACACCCGGAACATAGAGCCGGTACTTACCCTCGTATTCACGTTCCGGGTAAGCCCGGAACAGCCTGGCCACGTTACTGTCCTTGCGCGCCATGCGTTGAGTCACTCCTGGCCCGAGTCCCGGCTCGCATCCATCCGCTTCATTCCAATCCTGATTGTTGCCTGTGCCGTCGAAAAAGATGCCAATTTGCAGGTCTATCTCGCAGTTCTCCGAAGCCGGAATGCATTGCGGAAACATCGGCTCGATCCTCGGGGTTTGCCAGATTGGATGTGTTCCAAAAACCTCGTTCATAAATCATTCCCGTTATTACTCGTGATTTTTCGAGGGCACTATCACTCGTCCAAGGATTCGATCAATATGGGTTCCGCGCCCACAGGACAGCGCGGCGACCACGCTCCGTAGATCCTGGATGGTCTTATTCTGGATATAGGGTCATGAGGGCCGGGGTAATCTACATTCCCATAGCCCGGACTGATATTCGAAGAGATGGCACGAACGCTTCCGTCGGACAGGAAGTGGATATACAGACGTCCCGCCTGCTCGTAACGCTCCACGGGCACGCGACGTTCACGGCTTTCCCAGGTGCAGTCGCGCCAGTTGGTCACACCCCAGCTCACTCGCACGGTCAGGTCAGGCCGCCATTTCCGGGGCAGCTTCGCGCAGCAAACGATGCTGCCTCCTGTACCAGCCTG
The DNA here is from genome assembly GCF_019218915.1 of Achromobacter sp. ACM05. Taxonomy (NCBI): domain Bacteria; kingdom Pseudomonadati; phylum Pseudomonadota; class Betaproteobacteria; order Burkholderiales; family Alcaligenaceae; genus Achromobacter; species Achromobacter sp. ACM05. Next base: position 1,128,631 of record NZ_JAHUWQ010000001.1, on the reverse strand, counting down.
GTGCCCACTGACACCATTGACCCAAAAGTCCTGAACGCTCAGGTGATCGGCCAAGTGGTCGATGCCCGATAGGGATGCGGGCACCATGGCTTCCTTAGGTTGAACAACGTCGCAACCGGCCAAACCCAACAGCAACACCAATCTCATCGTCAACCGCGTAGCGCAGTTCATATCAGTTCGCCTCCTCCATCACAACGGGTCCGCCGCGGGAGGGACAACGTTCGCCATAGTCGCCGTAGGCATGCCAGGGATTCTTGTCGGGGATGGGGTCTTGCGGGCCAAGGTATTCCTCGTTCCCGTACCCGGGACTGATGTTCGAGGAAATGGCGCGGACGCTTCCGTCGGACAGGAAGTGGATATACAAACGTCCCACCTGCTCATACCGCTCCACCGGCACCCGGCGCTCACGGCGCTCGCCACCACAGTCCCTCCAATTGAGGACATCCCACCCCACCAGCACCGTCAAATCATCGCGCCATCGTCGAGGCAGCTTCGCACAGCACACGATGCTGCCTCCGGAGCCCGCCTGATGGCCGCTGGCGCCATCGACCCAGAAATCGGGAACGCTCAGATGGTCGGGCAGATGGTCGATTCCCGTCAGAGATGCTGGCACCACGTCTTCCTTGGGTCGAACGCCGTCGCATCCATTCAATCCAAGCAGAACAAGCAATGCCATCATCAATCGTGCTGTGGCGTTCATATCAACTGGCCCCTTGAGTCGAAGATGCAGGGCCAAATGCCAGGATGCCACTGACATCGCCGCTTCGGCTTGCCTGCCTTAATGCCGCCTCGAATCGGTCATCGTGCAACACTTGCGCCGCCGTCTGCCATACCACCAATACCGCTGATATCTTTACGGCCACGTCGTGCACCTGCAGTCGCTGGAGCCGTTCATGGACTTGTGCAGCCCAGTCAAGGCGTTGTCCGCTCGTGCCTTGCGCGGGTATGCGGTGGTTGGCCCGCGATGCGGCGAGGAACAGCTCGCCGACTCGAGTGGCCTTGAGCATCCGGTGCCATTGTTCGGGCTGCAGATGCAGTGGGAGAGAATCGCAAGAACGCGCTGACCGTACTGGATCTTGTCGCGCGCAACATTCCCTGCCCGCCATATCGTGGTGATGCCACGCCTGCACCGGACCCAGTACGGCCCGGCGCTGTTCGGAAGATAGCGTCAGCCAGACATTGGAAAACGCGCGGCCGTCGGCGAAGCGGAAGTGGTAGCGCTTGCCGCTACCGGCATGGATGAACCGCAGTTGTTGCAAGTGCTGCAAGACTTGCTCCATCGGGACCGAGCCGCGCAACACGCCATAGCCAAACATTACATCCGGATTGCCGGCCGAAAGCTGATTCATCAGCTGAACCACGGACTGACACGCGGGCAATAGCAGCGGGCCAACACGGGCAGCCTGGGGGCCTTCGTCCTCATAAAGCAGACGGATATCCGGTGCTTCCAGGATGCGGTCGCGAAGCGCAATGTCATGCAGCAATGCGCCATCGAAGAGCAAATAGCTGTACGCGGAGATGCTCATACGGGCACCACCGGGCCACCCGTTCGCGCGGCGCGCAGGAAGCAATCCAGGCAGAAGTCGCTTTCCACGCCGGCATCCGGATTCCCTTCGATGGCAAAGGGATTGCCGTGGCCTGTTGCCACGCATTGCAGCGGTCCTTTCATCTGGACTTGCACCCCATTCAGCGTGATGCCGTCGGCATGCAAAGTGATGGCTCCGCCGGGGCCCTTTAGGCTGAACACCTCGCCGGCTTGCAACGCGATCACACACGAACGCCGGCGGATCGCCTGGCCCGCTTGCAGGTCCGCGTGGCCCTCGACAGTGTGTTCCTGGTGTCCGCCGATGCGCACCCAATGATTCGCCGCGGTCTTATCGCGGCGGTTATTGCCCACTTCCTCGGTACGGTCCTTGGTGGTGTAGATCGTGTGATTGCGGCCCACCGTCAAAAGATCATCCCGCCCGATGTCGTGCCGCCGGTCCTGGCCGATGGTGACCTGTTCGTCGTTGCCCACCGTCTCCTTGCGGTCGTGTCCAATGGTGATGGTTTCATCGTTCTCGACCTGCTCGCTGCGGTCGTGTCCCACAAACGTCGACTCGTCGTTGTTGACGTGGATGTTCTGATCCTTCTGCGCGTGGACGTAGATTTCTTCCTGGTCCTTCTCATCCTCAAAGCGCAGTTCGTTGTATCCCTCGCCCTTGTGGGTCTTGCTCTTGATCGTCATCCTGGTCTTGTGGCGCGGCAGTTCGTAGGGCGGCAATTGCAGGCGGTTGTAGACGCGGCCGGTGATCACGGGCTGGTCGGGGTCGCCGTCGAAGTAAGAGACGATGACTTCCTGACCGATGCGCGGGATGGCCATGTGGCCCCAAGTGGCGCCGGCGATGTTCTGCGAGACGCGAATCCAGCATGAGCTGTACTCGTCCTCCTTACCGAGCCGGTCCCAGGGGAACTGGACCTTCACCCGGCCGTATTCGTCGGTATAGATCTCTTCATTGGGCGGGCCGACCACCACAGCGTTCTGTGGACCGTCGATGCGCGGCCTGGGTAGCGGTTCCGCGCGCCATTCGGCGTCGTCCGGGACCAGCTCCGCCTCGTAGCTGTAGTGCGTTCCCAGCTGGGCCTGTGCGCTTTCCTCGGCCTGACTTGTGTATTGGATGCCACGGTGGACGATGCGCACCGGGCGCCAGCCGCGGTTCAGGTCTTCGCGCGGATGCCCAGCAAGGGTGAATGAAATGCCCGGCTGGAGCCGCGGGTCATCCCCTTCAACCAAAGCGACGCACGAATCGCGGCGGTGGCCGCGCAGGCGGTTCTCGGCGAACGATCTGCCCGCTTCGTCGAATTTGGCGCGGGCCGGGTAGTCATAGCGTTCGTAGCGGCGGCCCTGATGGTCCAGATCTCGTCCGTCGCGGCTGTGCTGGTGGGTGTAGCGCGGATGGTGAAAGGTGTAGTCGCGCTGGGTCTGGCGCGCGGTGCGCACGTTCTCGGTGTAGGAGAATCGCCGCAGCGCTGGCTGCGGCTGGTCGCCGCCGGGTGTGGGGTTGTACTGCGCTGGCTCGTCGCCCACGCGGCCGTGAATGAACAGGCGGTCGCTGTGGATAAGTTGATGCCCCTCGGCCCCATGACGGAAGGAATAGAAGAAGCCTTCCTCGCGCATGATGCGTTCGACAAAGTCGTAGTCCGTGTCGCCCGCTTGCACGCAGTATTCGCGCGCCTGATGTTCGGTGGTGCTGCGCAGCTCGTAATCCTGGGTAAGACCATGCGCCTTGAGCACCGCCTCGGTGATTTGCGGCACGCTCTGGCGTTGGAAGATGCGCCAGTCGGAACTGAGCTTTAGCCGCGCCAGGCGCGGCTCGACAATCGCCGAGTAGCGCGTACGCCGAAAACCCGTGTCGCCCTGAACAAAGGAGGACACCACACCGTGAACATGGCGCATGGGGGTGCCGCCCTGCCAGATCGTCAGACACGCGGGACGGTCAAGCACTTGGCCAAAATCTACGGCGGGGTTGGCGCTGGACAGATCGACCGTAAGCAGAAACGTCTCGGAAAGCGCTTCGTGCAGATCGAACCGAACCACCTCGAACGCATCTGTCGCCGTACTGCCGATGAGATCGAAGGTGAATCGCAAATCAGATTGGACGGGCATGGCAAGCTCGGGGATGACCGGGGCGGTTGCCCGGTATCAACGTTGAGGAAGCTGACCGGCGATTCGGGGCCTGCAATAGCCTGGTGCAGCGGCAAGCGCTTTTGTGCCGTGACCCTGCGTCTGAACATGCCGCTGCGTCATCGGTGAACACAGGGCAACTATGCAAACTTCATGCCAGAATTTTCTGATCTTCCCTTAGCTTTAATAATCAGTGGGTTACGCAAGGGGCGCTGAGAATCGGGCTTGTCCGAGGTTGCAGAAGCCGCGAGAACTGGTTTTCTGAAAGGATTTTCGAGCCAACCTTGACCCGGTTTTTTTTAAGTCTTTGAGATTCAACGAAAAAATAACGGGCCAGGATTGGCCCGCCCGGGCCAATCCTGGCCCGATCAATTGAGCGTTTGCACACCGTCCCCAGGGCGACCCTGCGTCAAACATCAACGCAAGGCCGCAGTCGCACAATCGCGGCTTTCCTGATGGGCATGCTCGGGCACGGTGTCAGACACCCGGCAGAGAGGGCCGACAGCTTACGGCGGCACCTCAACAGGTGTCCGACACCTTGGTCGCGAATCGCGCCCTGAGGCGCAAATCACCCCGCCACGACAGGAATCTGCCGCGGCTGCGCCTCGCGCACGCGCGGAATGCGCAGCGTCAGAAGGCCCTGCTTCAGGCTCGCACTGATCTGCGCGCGGTCGAACTCCTGTCCCAACCGGAACGACCGGCGAAAGAGCGGCGCGCGCATTTCGCCCAGCACCAGCCGCAGGTCGCTGGGGGTCTCGACGGCAGCTTCGCCTTCGATCTGCAGCACGTCGGCCTCGACGTTGATGCGCAGCCTTTCCTTGGACACGCCCGGCAGATCCGCAAGCAGCGTGATGCCTTCCTTGTCCTCGTAGATGTCCACGGCCGGCACGGTCACGCCGCGCCCGTCGCGCTTGTCAGACACGGTCGCTTCGGCGGGCACGGTCAGGTCTTTGCGTTCATTCATGATCGATACTCCTATGCGGTTGCGTTGGCGGGTCACTGCACGGTCACGGTGCGCGGCTTGGCCGATTCCTTACGCTTGATGGAAATGGCGAGGCAGCCGTCCGTATAGCGCGCCTGCACGTTGTCGGGATCCGCGTCTGCAGGCAGCTCGATGATGCGCGTGTAGCGGCCCTGCGTGCGTTCGCGCGCGTAATAGCGGGCGCCTTCGGGAAGTTCCTGCGGTTTGCGTTCACCGCTGATGGTCAGCAGGCTCTTCTCGATCGACACGTTCAGGCCTTCGGGGTCCATGCCGGGCACGAAGGCGACGACTTCGATGGAATCGCCCGACACGCCGACGTTGACGGGTGGGAAGTACGCCTGCGGCGTCGCCCGCAAGGCAGCAGGTACGCCGGCATTGCGCAGCACGCGGCCCATGTGTTCCTGGATCGCGTCGAACGCGCTGGCAAAGCCGTTATCGCTGAAAGGAAAGTTGCTCATGAAGGTCTCCTCGAACGAAAAAAGGGACCGATGCAGGCCCATCACAGCCGCGACTTGCGCGACCGCAGGTCTGATCGCTTCAGTCCGAGTATGGGATCGGTTTTTGGAGTTTCAAGAGGGCTTTTCAGTCCGGCAAAACACGCGCGGCCCCCTGTCCGACAGCGCAAAAAAAACCGCGGCCATCGCTGGCCGCGGTTTCCATCTGGCGCGTGCTGAGGCTACACCAGGACGCGTTCGATCCCGCCTGCGTTCGCCCGGCGCACGTAGTCTTCCATCCAGCCTTCGCCCAGGATGTGGCGGGCCATCTCGACCACGATGTAGTCGGCTTCCATCTTGGTATCGCCCTCGTAACGCGACAAGCCCTGCAGGCACGACGGGCACGAGGTCAGGACCTTCACGTCGCCCGTGAAGCCGTCACTGCGCATCGCGGCATCGCCCTTGAGCAGTTCTTCCTGCTTGCGGAAGCGCACCTGCGTCGAGATGTCCGGACGGCTGACCGCCAACGTGCCCGACTCGCCGCAGCAGCGGTCGCTCTTGACCGCGCCATCGCCCACCAGCGCACGCACCGTCTTCATGGGTTCCTGCAGTTTCATCGGCGTATGGCAGGGGTCGTGGTACATGTAGCGCACGCCCTTGGCGCCTTCCAGCTTGATGCCTTTTTCCAGCAGGTATTCGTGGATGTCGATCAGCCGGCAGCCGGGGAAGATCTTTTCGAATTCATACCCGGCAAGCTGGTCGTAGCAGGTGCCGCAGCTGACCACCACGGTCTTGATGTCCAGGTAGTTCAGCGTGTTGGCCACGCGGTGGAACAGCACCCGGTTGTCGGTGATGATCTGCTCGGCCTTGTCCGTCATGCCGTTGCCGCGCTGGGGATAGCCGCAGCACAGGTAACCCGGCGGCAGCACGGTCTGCACGCCCGCATGCCAAAGCATCGCCTGCGTAGCCAGGCCCACTTGCGAGAACAGGCGCTCGGAACCGCAGCCCGGGAAGTAGAACACCGCTTCCGTATCGGCCGTGGTGGCCTTGGGATCGCGGATGATCGGCACGTAGTTCGCGTCTTCGATGTCGAGCAGCTTGCGCGCGGCCTGCTTGGGCAGTCCGCCGGGCATCTTCTTGTTCACGAAGTGCACCACCTGCTCGCGCAGCGGCGGCTTGCCCACCGTGGCCGGCGGCTTGGCGGTCTGCTTCTTGACCAGGCCCGAGAACAGGTCGTGCGCGGCGCGCTGGACCTTGTAGCCCACGCCCACCATCGCCTTGCGGGTGGCGTTGATGGTGGCCGGATCCTTGGCGTTCAGGAAGAACATGGCGCTGGCCGTGCCCGGATTGAACGACTTGCGGCCCATGCGGCGCAGCACGGCGCGCATGTTCATCGACACGTCGCCGAAGTCGATATCGACCGGACAGGGGTTGTAGCACTTGTGGCAGACGGTGCAGTGGTCGGCCACGTCCTCGAATTCTTCCCAGTGCTTGAGACTCACGCCGCGACGGGTCTGTTCTTCGTACAGGAAGGCCTCGACCAGCAGCGACGTCGCCAGGATCTTGTTGCGGGGCGAATACAACAGGTTCGCGCGCGGCACATGCGTGGCGCACACCGGCTTGCACTTGCCGCAGCGCAGGCAGTCCTTGATGGATTCCGAGATGGCGCCGATGTCGCTCTGCTGCATGATCAGCGACTCGTGGCCCATCAGGTTGAAGCTGGGCGTCCAGGCGTGGCGCAGGTCCGCGCCGGGCATGAGCTTGCCGGCATTGAAGTGGCCGTTGGGGTCCACGCGCCGCTTGTAGTCCTGGAACGGGGCCAGTTCGGCTTCGGTCAGGAACTCGTACTTGGTCAGGCCGATGCCGTGCTCGCCCGAAATCACGCCATCCAGGTCGCGCGCAATCTGCATGATGCGCTCGACGGCCGCGTGGGCCTCGCGCAGCATTTCGTAGTCGTCCGAGTTGACCGGGATGTTGGTGTGCACGTTGCCGTCGCCGGCGTGCATATGCAGCGCGACGAACACGCGGCTCTTGAGCACGCGGGCATGGATGGCAACGAGCTCGTCGACGATTTTCTTGTACGCGGCGCCCGAGAAGGCGCGCTGCAGGCCGGCCAGCACTTCGGTCTTCCAGGAGACGCGGATGGTGCGGTCCTGCACCACGTCGAAGACGCGGGCCCCGGGTTGTGCGGCCAGGCGTGCGGTCAGCGTGGCGTGGAGCTCGCCCAGGCCAAGGCCTTCGAGTTGCGGCAGCGCATCGCCCAGCGGCAGGTCCAGGTTGTCCAGCAGCCACTGCCAGCGCTGGCGCGTGGCGGCGATCAGTTCGATCGCCTGGCGCGTGCGCTCGGCCAGCACCTCGGCGCGCGTGGTCTCGATGTCGGCGTCGTCGATCTTGCCGACCGGCAGCGGCGTGCACAGGTACGCGTCAAGCTCGCCCAGCAGCTTGAGCTTGTTGCTGGTCGACAATTCGATGTTGATGCGCTCGATGTGATCCGTGTATTCGCCCATGCGGGGCAGCGGGATCACGACGTCTTCGTTGATCTTGAAGGCGTTGGTGTGACGTGCGATCGCGGCGGTGCGCGAGCGGTCCAGCCAGAATTTCTTGCGCGCCTCGGGGCTGACAGCGACAAAGCCTTCGCCGTGGCGCGTATTGGCCAGGCGTACGACTTCGCTGGCGGCCGCGGCCACTGCGTCGTCATCGTCGCCGACGATGTCGCCGATCAGGACCATCTTGGGCAGGACGCCGCGCTTGCTCTTGGTGGCGTAGCCGACCGCGCGCAGGTAGCGCTCGTCCAGATGCTCCAGGCCGGCCAGGATGGCGCCGCGCGCCTTGCCTTCGCCGTCCAGGTAACCCTTGACCTCGACGATCGACGGGATGGCGTCGCGCGCCTGCCCGAAGAACTCCATACAGACGGTGCGCGTATGGCGCGGCATGCGGTGCAGCACCCAGCGCGCCGACGTGATGAGACCGTCGCAGCCTTCCTTCTGGATGCCGGGCAGGCCCGCCAAAAATTTGTCGGTCACGTCCTTGCCGAGGCCTTCCTTGCGGAACACGCGGCCCTGGATCTCGAGCGTTTCGGTCTTGAGCAGGCGCTCGCCGGGCTTGCCCTTGCCGTCGAACCACTTGAGCTCGAAGCGGGCCACTTCCACGTCATGGATCTTGCCCATGTTGTGGTCCAGGCGCGTGACTTCCAGCCAGTTGCCGTCCGGATCGACCATGCGCCACCAGGCCAGGTTGTCCAGCGCGGTGCCCCACAGCACGGCCTTCTTGCCGCCGGCGTTCATGGCGATGTTGCCGCCCACGCACGAGGCTTCGGCGGACGTCGGGTCCACGGCGAACACGAAGCCGGCCGCCTCGGCCGCCTCGGACACGCGCTTGGTGACCACGCCGGCGCCGGCGTGGATGACCGCGACGGGCTCCGTGAGGCCGGGCAGGATACAGGACTCGACCTTACCCAGCTTGTCGAATTTTTCGGTGTTGATGACCGCCGACTTCCAGGTCAGCGGAATGGCGCCGCCGGTGTAGCCGGTGCCGCCGCCGCGCGGCACGATGGTCAGGCCCAGTTCAATACAGGCAGTGACCAGCGCGGCGATCTCGTCCTCGGTGTCCGGCGTCAGCACCACGAAGGGGTACTCCACGCGCCAGTCGGTCGCGTCCGTGACGTGCGACACGCGCGACAGGCCGTCGAACTTGATGTTGTCGCGCGCCGTGATGCGGCCCAGCACCTTCTGCGCCTGCTTGCGCATCATGGCGGTCTGGTCGAATTCGCCCTCAAACGCCGCAATGGCGGAACGCGCCCGGGCCAGCAGACCGACGACCTTTTCGTCGCGATGCGGATCGTGGCCGGCTTCAGCGGGCGCGCTCGGGTCGCGGCGCTTGTCGATTTCGCCCAGGCGGTGATGCAGCGCTTCGATGAGCTGCTTGCGGCGCTTGGGATTGTCGAGCAGGTCGTCCTGCAGATAGGGATTGCGGCGCACGACCCAGATGTCGCCCAGCACTTCGTAGAGCATCCGGGCGGAACGGCCGGTGCGGCGCTCGCCGCGCAGGTCGCTCAGCAGGCTCCAGGCGTCTTCACCCAATAACCGGCCCACGATTTCGCGGTCGGAAAACGACGTGTAGTTATAGGGGATTTCGCGCAATCGCGCGGGTGCGGCGGGCGGCATCGCCCCGTTCAAGATGTGGCTGGCGAGTGGGGCGTTCATGGCGGCAAGAGGGGGCCCTTAAAAAAGTATTTTATGCCATTGTCCCGACTTGACCCCTAATAAGTCTGGCAAGGCGTCCAAAAGCGCGCCGGGGACGGCATGTACCGTCCCCGTTTAAGTCCGGCGTCAGGGCTAGATTTTTCCAGGAAAGAACCAGAGCAGCCCGGCGGTCATGAACAGATAGCGCATGAATTTGCCGATGGCCATGTAGAACACGCAGGGCCAGAACGACAGGCGCAACCAGCCGGCAACCGCGCATAGGGGATCGCCCACCGCGGGCAACCAGGACAACAGCAGCGCGGGCGGTCCCATCCGGTGCAGCCAGTCATGGGCGCGCTCGTTCCAGCGGCCGCGCATGCGGCCACCCTCGGTTGCCTTCGGATGCGGATGCGGGTGCTTTTCCTTCCAGCGCTCGACCGCCTTTTCGGCGCCCAGTCCCATGGCGTAGCTGATGGCCCCGCCCACGGTGTTGCCTGCGGTGGCCACCAGGATGGCGGGCCAGAACATGTCCGGCGAAAGCTTGATGTAGCCGAACACCGCCGGCTCGGAGCCCAGGGGCAGCAGCGTCGCGGACACGAGCGAAACGGTGAAGATGGCCGACAGGCCGACTGAGGGCAATGCCAGCACGCCCAGGAGCCAATGAACTGCGGATAAGAGACTTTCTTCCATGGTTGCGGCAGTGTAGCCGCGGGAATCCCGGAAGGCGACACGCATTTCCCTGCAATAATCTTGGCCAGTCCTCACTCTTGCCTGTTGCGCGGTCCATGTCCACTGATTATCTGAAACGCATCCTGACTTCCAAGGTTTACGACGTCGCGGTCGAATCCCCGCTCGAGGCGGCGCCGCTGCTGTCGCAGCGGATGTCGAACACGATGTTGCTCAAGCGCGAAGATACCCAGGCGGTGTTCAGCTTCAAGCTGCGCGGCGCGTACAACAAGATGGCCAACCTCACGCCGGCGGCGCGCAATCGCGGCGTGATCGCGGCCTCGGCCGGCAACCACGCCCAGGGCGTTGCGTTGGCGGCAAGCCGGCTTGGCTGCCGCGCCGTGATCGTCATGCCCACGACCAGCCCGCAGGTCAAGATCGACGCCGTGCGCCGCCTGGGCGGCGAGGTCGTGCTGGCCGGTGAGAGCTTTTCGGACGCCTACGCGCATGCGCAGGTGCTGGAAAAGAAAGAGAAGCTGACCTTCGTCCATCCGTTCGACGATCCCGACGTGATCGCCGGCCAGGGCACCGTGGGCATGGAAATCCTGCGCCAGCATCCCGGCCACATCGACGCGATCTTCGTGGCGATCGGCGGCGGCGGCCTCATCGCCGGGGTGGCGGCCTACATCAAGCAGCTGCGCCCCGAGATCAAGATCATCGGCGTGCAGACCGAGGACTCCGACGCCATGCTGCGCAGCGTGCGCGCGGGCCGCCGCGTTCAGTTGAACGACGTGGGCCTGTTCTCGGACGGCACAGCAGTCAAGATGGTGGGCGCCGAGACCTTCAAGCTGGCGCGCAAATATGTGGACGACTACGTGGTGGTCAACACCGATGCGATCTGCGCCGCCATCAAGGATGTCTTCCAGGACACGCGCAGCGTGCTGGAGCCGGCCGGCGCGATGGCCGTGGCCGGCGCCAAGCAGTACGCGGCCGAACACAATCTGAAAAACAAGACGTTGGTGGCGATTGCCTGCGGCGCCAACATGAACTTCGACCGGCTGCGCTTCGTGTCCGAACGCGCCGAGGTCGGCGAAATGCGCGAGGCCGTCTTCGCGGTCACCATGCCCGAGCAGCGTGGGAGCTTCCGCCGCTTCTGCGAACTGGTGGGCGAACGCAGCGTCACCGAATTCAACTACCGCATCTCGGACGCGGACCGCGCCCACGTGTTCGTCGGCATCCAGGTGTCTTCGGCCGCAGAACCTGACAAGATCGCGGCGAATTTCCGCCGCCACGGCTTCGACACGCTGGACCTGACCCACGACGAAATGGCCAAGACCCACCTGCGCCACATGGTGGGCGGCCGTTCGGCGCTGGCGCGCAACGAACTGCTGTACCGCTTTGAATTCCCCGAGCGGCCGGGCGCGCTGATGCGCTTTTTGAATGCGATGAATCCCGACTGGAACATCAGCCTGTTCCATTACCGCAACCAGGGCGCGGACTACGGCCGCATCCTGATCGGCATCCAGGTGCCGCCGGCGGACAAGAAGCAGTTCCGCAACTTCGTGGCGGAACTGGGCTATCCGCATTGGAACGAAACCGACAACCCGGCGTACAAGCTCTTCCTGTAGCCGCTGCGATTCAGGTGTCCTGAATGCGAGAGGGCCTCCTTGCGGAGGCCCTTCCCTTCTGTGCGCAAAGCGCGCCTGGCTGAACCCGATCTAGGGGGGGTTCGCTGTCACTCAGCGGTCCACGGAGAATGGCCCGCACATTCAGCAAGGTCCAGCCGGACGTCCTGACGCTTAGAAACGGTGGCGCAGGCCGACGGCGACGGCCGTGTCGGTCGCGTCGTGCTGGAACGCGTAGTTGTCGCCATACGAGGCATACGCGTACAGGTTCGTGCGCTTGGTGAAGTCGTACGTGTAGCCAAGGCTGTACACGTTGAACGTTGCGTCGTCGCCCGTCAGCTTGTCGTTGCTGGCGGTGGCGCGCTGCCACGAACCGAACACGGCGTGCCGGCCCATCGGCACGGTGGCGCCGATCATGTACGAATTGGCGCGGAAGCCATCAGCCAGCTTGAACGAACCCAACTTGTTCATGCCGTCGGGCGTCGTGCCCATGTTCTGGCCGACGAACCAGCCGTCACGCGTCTGGCCGAAAGCCGCCGCGATCTTCACGACTTCAAAGTCGTACGAACCGCCGACAATGTATTCCTGGATGCGCGCTGCGTCCTTGCCGCCGACGCGGTCGTTGGACGGGTTGAAGCGGTCATAGGCGGCCGCCAGATTCAGCGGGCCGTTGACGTACTGCACACCGGCAGTGATCACTCGGTTGTTGTTGCCCGTGGCAAAGCCTTTCTGCGTCGTGTCCGTGACGGTGTCGTCCGCGCTGAACGCGTAGCCGAGGCCGACCTTCAAACCGCCCAGGCTGGGGGTTTGATACAGGACCATGTTGTCCAGGCGCATCGTGTTGGCGCTGCCGAACGTCGTACCCATGTTGGCGTTGTTGTAGCTGATCGAGAACGGGTCGATCGAGCCGAAATACTTCGACGCCAAGTTCGTCTGACGGCCGAATTCCAGACGGCCCCAAGAATCGCTGTCCAGGCCGACCGTCGCTTGGCGGCCGAACAGACGATCGTTCTGCAGCGACTTGCCGTTCAGGGGACCGAAGCCGCCTTCCAGCGTGAACACGGCGCGCAGGCCGTCGCCCAGGTCTTCCGTGCCGCGCAGGCCAAAGCGCGAACCGCTGCTCACGCCCTGAACCGCACCGATGCGGCTCTGCGAATTGCCCTTGAACTTCACTTTTTCGTAACCGAGGCCAGCATCGATCAGGCCGTACAGCGTCACGGAATCGGCGGCCTGCGCGGCGCCGGCAAAGCCGGTCAGCAACGCGACGGCCAGAAACGTCTTCTTCATTTGAATCCCCAAAATGGCGAGATGAAAGGCGCATTGCGGGGCGCCGCCGAACACCGCGGGCCCTCGCATGCCGCAACGTTGAATCGAGCGGCGATGCACTGGGCGTAGTGTCCGGCTTGTAGCAGTTCGTAGTAACCCGGATTTCGACGAACTACTTTCCATGGCTGGGATAATGACGCGAAACTGAAGGCTCGCTTTGTTCCAAAAAGCTCGCTAAGGCCTTGATCTCAAATATGAATCATTGCTCGCATCAGAATATCGCGAGATCAGATGCGGCTTTCCTTGCCCTTCCGGCCGGCAACATATGTAGTGCAGGCGGAATAGTTGTGCGGCGTAAACGCCACACTGTTTCCGCACAGATAAAAACGCGAGGCGCAAAAAAACCCCTCGGCGTCACAAGGGGTTCTTTCGGTGACCTGCGGGGCGGCGCGGCGCGCCAGCGCTGAAACTCAGCGGCCCTTGGGCGGGTAGTCCAGTTCGCCAAACGTGTATTCGCCGCGCGCCTTGGCGTCGGCCAATTCCTGGCGGACTTCTGCACGGCTCTTGCCGGCGGTCTGCGCCACGGTCTTGGGCGGGTAATCCAGTTCAGCGCTCGTCACCTGACCTGCGGCCTTGGCGCTTTGCAATTCCTGCTGAACCTGTTCGCGCGACAGGCTGGTGGTCTGGGCGACGGCGGGCGGATAGTCCAGTTCACCAAAGGTGACGGTGCCGGCGGCCTTGGCGGCTTGCAGTTCCTGTTGAACCTGTTCACGCGTCTTGCCATCGGCGTGAGCGGCGGACATGCCGACCAGGGTAGCGGTAACCATAAGTGCGGTTGCTAGGGCTTTCATTGAGATGACTCCATCCTAAACGTTGCACATCGTCTTGCGCCGGGTTGGCGGCATTCGATATGACAATTTGATTGCTGGGACGAAGTATCTGGTTATTAGGCCCTAGTAAAAACCCTTAATTTGGTGAACATATTTGCACGGATGGGACAATTGCAAGTCGTATCCGTGCGGAGCACGGTAGGTGAACCTGCTCGCCAGACTGATGCACCAAGCGCGCAGGCATTGCATTCATTCAGTTTCGCGCAAGCTAGGTAACGCAATCTGACGCGGCGCGCGATGGAACTGTTGTGCAATCCGGAGAAATAGACATTTCTACTGGCGGGACAATAATTCCATTTATCATACGAATCTGCCAGAAATGGAAATTTGAGTCTCGAGGGCATTCATGGACATCCAGCTTAACGACATCGCGCTATTCGTCGAGGTCGCCAAGCGCAAGAACTTCAGCCACGCCGCCGAAGCCCTGAATATCCCGACTTCCACACTGTCGCGCCGGGTCAGCGAACTGGAACGCAGCGTCGGCATGCGGCTGCTCAATCGCAGCACCCGCAAGATCGATCTGACCGAAGCGGGCGCAATCTACTTTGAACGCTGCCGGCACATCGTCGAAGAGGCGCGCATCGCGCACGATCAGTTGCTGGACATGGCGGTGCAGCCCAAGGGCCGCCTGCGGATCTCGCTGCCCACCAGCCTTGCGCAGTTGTTCCTGCCCGCCGTGATCCGCGAGTTCCGCGAACAGCATCCCGATATCGAGTGCGACTTCGACCTGAGCATGCGCCCGATCGATCCCATCAGCAATCCGTTCGACCTGATCCTGCGCTTTGGGCAGCAGCCCGATTCCAGCCTCATCTCGCGCAAGATCGTGCTGATGGCGCACCAGCTCTATGCGTCGCCCGAATACCTGGCGCGCCATGGAGAACCGCGTGTGCCGGCGGACCTGACGCACCACGAATGCCTGCGCCCGACCATGCGCGAGGAGTCGTCCTTCTGGATGCTCCATTCGGGCGACAAGGTGGAACGCGTTCAGGTGTCTGGCCGCCTGTCGGCCAATAACGTGGGGATGCTGGGGCGCTTGGCCGGCCAGGGGTTGGGCATCACGCCGCTGCTGGTGTTTGATGCGATGGAGCGCGCCATCAAGCAGACGGGCCTGGTGCGCGTGTTGCCGGAATGGAGTCTGACCCCCCTGCCCTTGTTTGCGCTGCTGCCTTCGCGCATGCTGCCCGCCAAGACGAAGGCGTTCCTGGACTTCATCCAGCCGCGCTTGTCGGAGGCGTAACTGGCAAATGGTGCTGAAGGGCGGCGCCGAGCTGCGGCGCCATCACGACAACACGGACTACGGCGTCGTGTCCGCGCCGTACTGACAGACCGTGTAAAGCGGCGTGCCGGTCGCGGCCACCTTGGCCGAGCCGCCGAGATCCGGCAGGTCGATGATGGCGGCGGCTTCCACCACGTTGGCGCCCAGGCGCTGCAGCAGCTTGATGGCCGCGAGCATGGTGCCCCCGGTGGCGATCAGATCGTCCACCAGCAGGACGCGCTGGCCCGTGCGGACCGAATCCGTATGCATCTCGACGGCGGCATTGCCGTATTCCAGCGAGTATTCCTCGGCCACCGTGCGATAGGGCAGCTTGCCCTTCTTGCGCACGGGCACGAACCCCAGATTCAGTTCATAAGCCAGCACGCTGCCCACGATGAAGCCGCGCGCGTCCACACCCGCCACCAGATCCAGGCGCTGGCGCATGTAGCGATAGACGAAGAGATCGATCAGGACACGGAACGCACGAGGGTCCTGCAGCACCGGCGTGATGTCGCGGAACGTGACACCGGGTTGGGGCCAGTCCGGAACGCTGCGGATGGTGCGCCGGATGAACTCGGCGTTGTCGGTCTGCATGGAATCGGCCCTGAAGAATTGAAGCAAGGCGAACTATAACCGCGCCGCTGCGCTTAAGCCAGGATTGCCGCGCGCGATGACATGTCATGCAGTTGCCCATCGCGCAACACATGGCAACGATGTACCGCGCCGTCGGGCAACGCGGCGTGCGTGGCCAGCACCACGGTGCGTCCGCGCACCGCGTGTTCCAGATCCGCGAAAAACGCGGCCTCGGCCGCGGCGTCCAATCCCGCGGTCGGTTCGTCCAGCACGATGACGGCGGCAGGCGCCAGCAAGGCTCTGGCCAGACACAGGCGCCGTGCCTGCCCGGCCGACAACTGCGAACCCGTCTCGCCGGCCCACGTGTCCAGGCCATCGGGCAGGCCGCGCACGAAATCGCCAAGTCGTGCCGCATCCAGGGCGCGCCACAACGCGGCATCGTCGGCATCGGGATCGCCGATCAACAGATTGGTGCGAAGCGTACCCAGAAACACCGGCGCGTCCTGCGACAGCAGGACGATCCGCCGATGCCAGTCCGCCTGTGCGCATTCGCGCGCATCGCGACCGCCGAACCGGACCTGCCCGCCCTGCGGATCCTCGAGCCTGAGGATCAGATGCAGCAGCGTGGACTTGCCCGCGCCGCTTGCGCCCACGATTGCCACGCGTTCGCCCGGCTCGATCCGCAGGTTGACGTCCTGCAGCACCGGCGCACTGTCGCCTGCTGCGCGGGCCGGGTACGCAAAGCGCACACCCGCCAGCTCCAACGCACCGTTTGTGGGCAGCGGGCGCGGCATCGCCGGGTCCTGCATGTCGGGTTCGCTTTGCGTGATCTCGCGGATGCGCGCCGCCGCCGACATCGCGGAACCCATCCGGGATGCGCCCCGCATGATCGGGCCGGCAACCTCGAAGATGCCGATGACGGCCAGCAGCAGACCGGCCAGGAGAGGGCCTTCGATCCGTCCCGACTCAAGCCCGGCGAGACCGAACCACAGCAGCGCCAACACCGCCACACCTGCGGCCACCTGCAGGAACCATTGTCCGCGCACCGCCACCCGAGCCTGGCTGCGTCGCGCCAGAGCGCTTGCCTCGCACAGACGCTCGAAGTGCGCCAGCGTCTGCTCCTGCGCATGCAGGGCAACCATGTCCCCGTGCCCCTCCACGGCGTCCAGCGTAGCCGCGCGCAATCCTGCCGCACTTTCCTGCGCCGACACGCCCGGTTTGCGCGCCGCGCGCAATAGCCACAAGGGCACCACCACGCACGCGGCCAACAGGGCCAATGCAAAAATCAGCGCCGCGGCCGGCACCCATTGCCCCAGCACGGCGGTGAGCACCGCCCCGGCTAGTATTGCGGTGGCCAGCGGCGCCAGCACAAACAGAAATACCGTATCCAGCGCATCGACGTCGTTCGTCATGCGGGCGACCAGGTCGCCGCTGCGATAACGCGAAAGCTGGCGCGGCGTCAGCCGGGTCAGCGCCGCAAACACCATGGCGCGCAGATCCGCCAGCAGGCGCAAGGTGGCGGCATGCCCGACCACGCGGTCGGCGTAGCGCGACACGATGCGCAGGAACGACAGCCCGCGCACCAGCGCGGAGGGCGCGAACAGGTTGAATACGCTGCCGGCGCCGGCCAGGAACGCGCCGGTCAGAAACCACCCCGATACGCCCAGCAACCCGACGCCGGCCGCGACGGTCGCCAGCGCACAGAACAATGCGAGTAAAAGCCCGCCTTTGCGGCGCGCGTATAAGGGCAGGAGCAACAACAGATTCTTCATGCGTCTTTCACCGTGCCATTGGCGACGCGCGCCACCCGGCCAAATCGCGCGGCCACCGCGGGCGAATGCGTCGCCAGCACCAGGGTGCGGCCAGCAGAGAACTGCAGGATCTCGTCCAGCACCCGAGCCTGCGTCGCTTCATCCAGATGCGCGGTAGGTTCGTCCAGCAGAATCAGGCCAGGGTCCCGCAGGAACAGACGGGCCAGCGCCACGCGCTGCGCCTGTCCGCCGGACAAGCCATGACCGCGGCTGCCCAGCGCGGTATCCAGGCCGTGCGGCAGGTCTTGCGTGAATTCCAGCACGCAGGCGCGCCGCGCGGCGTCCTGCACCTGGGCATCCGTGGCGCCGGGCTGGCCCAGCCGGATATTGTCGGCGATCGATCCGGCCAGCAACTGCGGCCGCTGGCCGATCAGCGCCACGCGCTGACGCAAGGCGGCTTCATCCCATTGCGCCAGCGGCAAGCCATCAATGCGGATTTCGCCGCTGGCCGGCCGCAGACGGGCGATGGCCTCGATGAGCGTGGATTTGCCGACGCCGCTCGGTCCCATCAGCGCCACGTGCTCACCCGGCGCCAGGACCAGGGCAGCATTTTCGAGCACCGTCTGGCCACGGCCCGGCGCCTCGGCGCGCAGACCTTCCACGGTAACCACCGCGCCCTTGCCCGCGTGCGCGGGTTGGCCGCGCAGTGCGGACGTGTCTTCGGCATCGGCTTGCGGCAGCCCATCGAACAGGACGGCGATCTGCGTCACGGCAGCCAGCGCCGTCGCGCGGTCGTGATAGTGGGCGGCAAACTGGCGCAGCGGCGCATAGACCTCGGGCGCCATCAACAGGCAGAACAGTCCGGCCTGCAAGGTCAGCGGTGACCAGCGCACGTCCAGGAATCCCAGGTACGTCAGGCCGATGTACACCGCAACACCCGCCACGCCCAGCGCGGCGAAGAATTCCAGTACGGCCGACGACAGGAACGCAATGCGCAGCACCGACATCGTCCGCTGGCGCAGCGCATCGCTGGCCGCCACGACGGACTGCGCCTCGGCCTGCGCGCGCCCATACAGTTTCAGGGTGGACAGCCCGCGCAGGCGGTCCGCGAAAAAGCCCGACAGGCGGGCGAAGGCACGCAGGTGACGGCGGCTGGCGCCTTGCGCCCCCCACCCCACCAGCGCCATGAACAGCGGAATCAGCGGCGCGGTAATCAACAGCACCAGACCGGCGATCACATCCACCGGCAACAGCACCACCGAGAAGGCCACTGGCAGCATTGCCGCCGCGGCCATCGCGGGCAGGTACTTGGCAAAGAAGCCATCCAGCGCCTCTACCTGGTCGACCACGGCGCTCGCCAGTTCACCCGACGCCTTGCCGCGGCTCCAGTAAGGGCCCTTCTGTACCAGGCGTTGGAACAGGGACTGGCGCACGTGGCGCTTGATGCGTTCGGACGCATCCGCGCCAGCGCGCTCGCCCGCCCACGTGATGCATGCGCGCACCAGCATCAGCCCTGCGATGGCGGCGATGCCGCCAATCAGTTCATGCCGGGGCACATGTCCCACGATGGCCGAATCGAGCACCCTGGCCAGCAGCCAGGCCTGCACGACCAGCAAAGCGCCGCTCACCAGCGGCGCGGCGGCCGCCAGCATCAGCGGAAACCGTGCCGACCGGGCCAGTCCCATCAGCCACCGCGACTGCTCGCGCGGTGGCTTCTGCAAGGACGCCGACGGATCGTGCTCGAGGCTGCTTGCGCCGTTACTCACTCGACGTCGCGGCTGGCTTTCGGGTCATGCGTCTGACCTTCGCGCAGCTCGAACCACATCGCATTGAGAATGGCGAATGCGCACGCCAGGCCGAGGCCGAGGATCCACGAGAAATACCACATGGTGGAGGCTCCTTTATCAGTACGAGTTGGGCGTGTCGCCCACCGATTCATGGGTGACCTTGCCGCGCATGACGCGATACACCCAGCCGGTGTAGAGGGTCACGATGGGCAGGAAGATCGCTACGGCGATCACCATGATCCACAGCGTCAGGTGGCTGGACGAACCGTCCCAGATGGTCAGGCCGGCCTTCGGATTGGTCGAGGACGGCATGATGAACGGAAAGAGCGAGAAGCCCACCGTCAGGATCACGCCGGCGATCGATGCCGAGGACGACAGGAATGCCAGCATGTTGGCGCGCACGGTCAGCAGCAGCGCCGCCAGCACCGCGCCCGCCACGCCCAGCGCGGGCGCGATCCACATCCACGGCCACTTCGCGTAATTGGCCATCCAGGCGCCGGTCTGCACCGACACGGTCTTGAGCATCGGATCGGACGGCGCGGACATATCGACCGCGCTGGTGATTGCATGACCCGGCACGCCGCCCGCGACCCAGAAGCCGCCGGCCACGAACAGCACCGCCGTCAGCACCGCGCACAGACGGCCCCAGTTGCGAGCGCGCGAGGACACGGGGTCATCCGTGCGCCAGGCCAGCAGCACCGCGCCGTGCATGGCCAGCATCACCACGCTTAGCACGCCCGCAAGCAGGGCGAACGGCATGAACAGCTGGAAGAAGTGCCCTTCGTAGATCGGGCGCAGCGTCACGGCGTCGAACGTGAACGGCACGCCCAGCACGATGTTGCCCATCGCCACGCCGAACACCAGCGATGCCACGACGCCCGAGAAGCACAGCACGGCGTCCCAGCGATTGCGCCAGCGCGTGCCTTCCATCTTGCTGCGGTACTTGAAGCCCACCGGCCGCAGGATCAGCGCCAGCAGGACCAGCATCATCGCCAGATAAAAGCCGGAGAACGATGCGGCATAGAGCAAGGGCCACGCGGCAAAGATGGCGCCGCCCGCCGTGATGAGCCAGACCTGATTGCCTTCCCAGACCGGTCCCACCACGTTGATGACGATGCGGCGCTCGGCGTCGGTCTTGGCGACCACCGGCAACAGCGCCGCCACGCCCAGGTCAAAGCCGTCCATGACGGCAAAGCCGATGAGCAAGGCGCCCAGCAGCACCCACCACACCACGCGCAGCGTGCCGTAGTCAAAAGGAATTAGGGTATCCATTTGCGTTTCTCCCCTTACGCGCGCACGGCGGCGTGGACGGGATCGGCGGCGGCATCACCCGGCGCCGGCCCGTCGGATTTCGGTCCCGCCTTGATGGCGTGCAGCATGACCTTCACGCCGATGATGAGCAGGATCGTGTACAGCACCAGGAAGATCGACAGGCTGATGACGAGGTCGGTCATGGTCAGACCCGACGCCGCGTAGTACGTGGGCAGCACGCCTTCGATCACCCAGGGCTGGCGGCCGTACTCGGCGACGAACCAGCCGCTTTCGATCGCGACCCACGGCAGCGGCAGGCTCCACAACGCCACCTTGAGCAGCGCCGGACGCTTGTCCAGGCGGCCGCGCGAGGCAAGCCAGAACGCCACGCCGAAGAACAGGATCAGGTACATGCCCACCGCGACCATGATGCGGAACGCCCAGAACAGCGGCGCCACCGTCGGCACGGTATCGATCGCGGCCTGCTTGATGTCCGCCTCGGTGACCTTGCTGACGTCTGGTTGATAGCGCTTGACCAGCAGCGCATAGCCCAGGTCCGGCCAGGTCTTGTCGAACACCATGCGGGCATCGACGTCCTTGGGATTGGCGCGGATCTTCTGCAAGGCCTCATACGCCACGAGGCCGTCGCGGATGCGGTTCTCGGCGCGCAGGATCAGGTCGTTGATGCCCAGCAGCGGCGTGGTCAGCGACCGCGTGCCGATGATGCCCATGACATAGGGAATCTCGATCGCGAAATCGTTGCGGCGCTCGGCCTGGTTCGGGATGGCGAACAGGTTGAACGAAGCAGGCGCTGGCTCGGTGTGCCACATGGACTCCATGGCCGCGATCTTCATCTTCTGGTGTTCGGTGGTGAGGTAGCCGCTTTCGTCGCCCAGCACGACCACCGACAGGGCGCCGGCCAGACCGAAGCTGGCCGCCACCGCCATCGAGCGCTTGGCCAGATCGATATGGCGGCCGCGCAGCAGATACCAGGCGCTGATCGACATGACGAACATGGCGCCCGCCACATAACCGGCGCTGACGGTGTGCACGAACTTGGCTTGTGCGACCGGGTTGAAGATGACCGCGGCGAAGTCGGTCATTTCCATGCGCATCGTGTCCGGATTGAAGACCGCGCCGACCGGGTTCTGCATCCAGCCGTTGGCGATCAGGATCCACAGGGCCGAGAAGTTCGTGCCGAAGGCCACCAGCCAGGTCACGGCCAGGTGGCTGACCTTGGACATGCGGTTCCAGCCGAAGAAGAACAGGCCGACGAAGGTGGCTTCCAGGAAGAACGCCATTAGCCCTTCAAGGGCCAGCGGCGCGCCGAAGACGTCGCCCACGTAGTGGCTGTAGTAGGACCAGTTCATGCCGAACTGGAACTCCATCACCACGCCCGTGGCCACGCCCAGCGCGAAGTTGATGCCGAACAGCGTGCCCCAGAACATCGTCATCTTCTTCCAGATGGCGCGTCCGGTCATGACGTACACGCTTTCCATGATGGCCAGCATGAACGACAGGCCAAGGGTGAGCGGGACAAAGATGAAATGGTAGAGCGCAGTCGCGGCGAACTGGAACCGCGAGAGATTCACGACATCGAGATCAATCATGAGGCTGCTCCCAAGGCGTCGACGCGCTGCGGCAACCGGCATGGTTCCCAGGCCGTCTACCGCGCCATGTTAGGGGCGTTGCATACAACTTCATAGAGGTTTCCTGAAAAATCGGGGCGTGATGGGTCAGCCCTTGCCCCGCAATTTGCCGGCGAATCCCAACACCTTCTGAACCTTGGAACCAAGTTTCATGAGGCTTTGGAGGGTTTCGGGCGGCAGCCGTTGAACCTCATCGAACCACCCCGTGGATAGTTCGATGAGCTCCAGCATTTCGGTCATTCGTTGTTGCGCGTAGGCCTCGTCCGCGCCGGACGGCGACTCCAGCAGCGTGTCGCGCAGGAGCGTGAGGGTGGGATCGACTTCGCGCTTGCGCTTTTCTTCCATGAGGATGCGGAAGATTTCCCAGACGTCCTTGGGAGTCTCGAAGTAGTCGCGGCGGTCGCCCACCTGATGGATCAGCTTGACCAGGCGCCAGGACTGCAGCTCTTTCAGGCCCAGGCTGACGTTCGAGCGCGAAAAGCCCAGGGCTTCGGCGATGTCGTCGGCATTGAGCGGCTGCGGCGCGAGAAAAAGCAGGGCGTAGATCTGGCCGACCGTGCGATTCACGCCCCAGCGGCTGCCCATTTCACCGAAGTGCAGGACAAAACGTTCAATTTGGGGGGAAAGCGCCATGAGGATCAGCCGGTAACACAACGACCCGCTGCACGACATATGCAGTTACGTTGATTTCAGAAATTTCTGAAATTATCGAACAAACGATGAGAAAGCGCAAACCACACTTGCCGCAGGGGCAAGGGCGCAAACCCACGTCATTCAGAGGACGCGCAGGGAAAATTAGCCGCCGAACGTGACAGCCATACAACACATGGCGGGCGGCGCCGGACAACAAAAAAGCCACCGGCCGGGTGGCGGGTGGCTTTCTTCGGGGGAAAAAGCGGCGGGAACGGCGGGCGTTATTCCGTTAGCAACGTTGGGGCGAAGCGGTCAGCCGGCCTTGACGGTCACGGCGGCCGACACGCGCTTGGCCTTGGCGCGGGCGGCGGCAACGTCCTCGGCCACGGCCAGCCCCACGCCCATGCGGCGCTTGACGAAGGATTCGGGCTTGCCGAAGAGTCGGATGTCCGTGCCGGGCTCGGCCAGCGCCTCGGCCACGCCGTGGAAAGTCACGGCCTTGGCTTCCACGCCGCCATAGATGACGCTGCTGGCGCCCGGCTGGCGCAGGCTGGGGTCGACAGGCAGCCCCAGGAGCGCGCGGGCGTGCAGTTCGAATTCGTTCTGCACCTGGGTGATCATGGTGACCATGCCGGTGTCGTGCGGACGCGGACTGACCTCGGAGAACCAGACCTGGTCGCCGGCCACGAAGAGCTCGACGCCGAAGATGCCCAGCCCGCCCAGTTCGGACGTGACGGCCAGTGCGATGTCGCGAGCGCGCTGCAGTGCTGCGGGCGACATGGGGTGCGGCTGCCAGCTTTCGACGTAGTCGCCGTCGACCTGCTTGTGGCCGATGGGCTCGCAGTACCGGGTCTCGACCTGGCCGTCGGCGCCGCGGGCACGCACGGTCAGAAGCGTGATTTCGTAGTCGAAGCGGATGAACCCCTCGACGATGGCGCGGCCGCCCCCGACCCGGCCCCCTTCCTGGGCATAGCGCCAGGAGGAAGCGACATCGTCGGCGCTCTTGATGACCGACTGGCCCTTGCCCGAGGACGACATGACCGGCTTGATGACGCACGGATAGCCGATGCCGCCGTCGATGGCCTGGCGCAGTTCTTCCTCGGTGTCGACGAAGCTGTACGGCGAGGTGGGCAAACCCAGAATCTCGGCCGCCAGGCGGCGGATACCCTCGCGATTCATGGTGAGCTGGGCCGCGCGGGCCGTCGGGGTAACCCGCGCCACGCCGGCCGCTTCCAGTTCCACCAGCAGGCTGGTGGCAATGGCCTCGATTTCGGGGACAATAACGTGCGGCTGCTCCTGCTCGATGACCTGCCGCAGGGCTTGCGGGTCTGTCATCGAGACCACATGCGCCCGGTGCGCCACCTGATGGCCCGGGGCGTCCGCATACCGATCCACCGCAATGACTTCGACGCCCAGACGCTGCAGGGCGATGATGACCTCTTTGCCCAGCTCACCGGAACCCAGCAGCATGACGCGGGTGGCCAAGGGGGACAGTGGCGTGCCAAGGACGGGACTGGAAATGCTGGACATGGAGCGGGCCTGGAAGGAAAGTTTGAAAGCCGTTGAAAGACTCGCCAGCATGCCATACGCCCCTGCGCGGGGCAAACTAGCATACTGCGATTAAAATCCGCCCATGACCGACCATCCCACCTCATCGTCCGGCACCGCGCTGGCATCCGCGCGCAGAACGCTACAGATCGAAAGCCAGGGCCTGCTGGACCTGTCCGCCCGGCTGGATGACAGCTTCACGCGGGTCGTCGACCTGCTGCTTGCCTGCCGCGGCCGGGTAGTGGTCAGCGGCATCGGAAAAACGGGACATATTGCCCGCAAGATCGCCGCGACGCTGGCCTCGACCGGCACGCCTGCCTTCTTCGTGCATGCCGCCGAGGCCGTCCATGGCGACCTGGGCATGATCACCCGCGACGACGTCCTCATCGCCATCTCCTATTCGGGCTCGGGCGAAGAACTGCTGACCATCCTCCCCGTGGTGCGCCGCATGGGCGCCGGCCTGGTGGCGATCACCGGCAACCCGCAATCCAAACTGGCCCGCCAGGCCGACATCCACCTGGATGCCAGCGTGGCGCAAGAGGCCTGCCCGCTGAACCTGGCGCCCACCGCCAGCACCACGGCCGCGCTGGCACTGGGCGACGCCCTGGCCGTCGCCTGCCTGGAAGCGCGCGGATTCGGGCCGCAGGATTTTGCCCGCTCGCATCCGGGCGGCGCGCTGGGCCGCCGGCTGCTCACCCATGTGCGCGACGTCATGCGCGAGGGAACGGCCCTGCCCATCGTCACGGCGGGCACCTCGGTGTCGCAGGCCCTGGAGGTCATGTCGGCCAAGGGCATGGGCATGACGGTCGTGACCGACGCGCAGCACCGCCCGCTGGGCATCTTTACCGACGGCGACTTGCGCCGTCTCATCGCGCGGCACGGCGACATCCGCAGCCTGACCGTCGAGGCCGGAATGACGCGATCGCCGCGCAGCATCAACCCCGAGGCGCTGGCCGTCGAGGCCGCCCGGCAGATGGACGAACAACGGCTCAATCACATGCTGGTGATGGACAATGACGGCGCGCTGGTCGGCGCATTGCACATGCACGATCTGATGGCCGCTAAAGTGGTATGACTATGAACCTCTCTGCTTCCCTGAATCACCCGGCCGAAGCGCTGGTGCTTGCCCGTATCCCCGCCATCGTGCGCGAACGCGCCGCGGCTGTGCGCCTGATGGTCTTTGACGTGGACGGCGTGCTGACCGACGGCAGCCTCTATTACGGCGAAGGCGGCGAACTGCAAAAGCGCTTCCACGCGCTGGACGGCCACGGGCTGCGGCTGCTGATGGAAGGCGGACTGAAAGTCGCGCTGATCACGGGCCGTTCCGGCCCCATCGTCGCGCGCCGCGCGGCCGAACTCGGTATCGCCGAAGTCATCCAGGGCGTACGCGACAAGGGCGCCGCCCTGACCGAACTTGCGCAGCGCTGCGGTGTCCAACTGAATCAAACCGGCTACATGGGCGATGACATCATCGACCTGCCGGCCTTGCAGCGCGCGGGCTTTGCCGCCAGCGTGCCCAACGCCCCCGGCTACGTCAGCCAGGCCGCGCATTGGGTTTCGACCCTGCCCGGCGGAAGCGGGGCCGTGCGCGAATGCTGCGATCTCCTGTTGGCCTCGCAAGGCCGCCTGGGCGCCTTCCTGGCTGCGCCGGGCCTGCTTGGCCCCGGGGCAATCCAGTGATTCCGCCCGTAACGAATACGCCCTCGCGGCGCACCCGATGAAAGAACGCTTTCCCTCACTGATCGCGCTGTTCCTGCTGCTGGTGCTGGTCACCAGTTCTTGGTGGGCGGCCGATTACGCGCAACGCGCCATCCAGGTGGACCCGCCGCGCCGCGTCACCCATGAAATGGACGCGTGGTCGCGCAATTTCGTGATGTTGCGCACAGATCCCACGGGCAAGCCCATCAACCGCCTGGAAGGCGAGTACATGGAACACTTCCCCGACGACGACTCGTATCACGTCACGGCGCCCCGCGCCGTGGGCCAGCGCGAGACCAATCCGATCACGGTGGCGGTGTCCAAGACGGCCGTGATGGAACAAGGCGGCAAGCGCATCGTCATGCAGGGCGATGCCCATGTGCTGCGGCAGCCGGACCCCGAGAACGACATGCTGGACGTGCGCAGCCAGCAGCTCATCATCCTGCCCGATGAAGACGTGGTCTTCACCGACC
This sequence comes from Achromobacter sp. ACM05, assembly GCF_019218915.1. Lineage (NCBI taxonomy): Bacteria > Pseudomonadati > Pseudomonadota > Betaproteobacteria > Burkholderiales > Alcaligenaceae > Achromobacter > Achromobacter sp. ACM05. Next base: position 1,102,305 of record NZ_JAHUWQ010000001.1, on the reverse strand, counting down.
TGCCTGCCACGGTCCTCAAGGGCCGCTCGCGCATGCAGGGCACGGGCATGCACTACAACAACAAGACTCGCCAATTGCAGGTTTCGGCATCGACCGACGTGGAAATTGCCGGTTCGGAAGGCAGACAGCAACGCCGCACCGAAATTCCAGCCAACAACACTGACCAGAAAAAACCATGACCGACCTTCGGACCCTCCTCGCCCCGACGACCCGCCTGATGGGCGCCGTGCTGTTGACGGCCTGCGCGCTTGCGCCGGCCCACGCGGCGGAACCGAAAGCGGCCGCGCCGGCCGAAGAGCCCAGCACGCTGATCCTGTCGGACACGCTGCACTACGACGACGTGAAGAAGCAAAGCGTGTTCACCGGCAACGTCAACATGACGCGCGGCCTGATGACGCTGACCTCCGACACCTTGCAGATGAACGAGGATGCCAAGGGCAACCAGTACGGTACGGCCACGGCCAACAAGGGCAAGGTCGTCACCATCCGCCAGGAACGCCCCGAAAACTTCGAACTCATCGAAGGCAAGGGCCTGCGCGCCGAATACGACGGCACCAATAGCACGTTCGACCTGATCGGCCAGGCCATCGTGACCCGCTACGTCTGTGGGAAACCGTTCGATACCATTCGCGGCGACCGGGTACGCTACAACGAGAAGTCCGGCACTTACGAAGCGCAAGGCGGCCCGAACTCCGCCGCAGCCGGTGGACGCGTGCGTTCCTTGGCCGAACCGCGCGCCAAGCTGGACGCCGCCGTCGCCGAATGCCGCAAGCAGCAGGCAGCCAAGAAAGGGCGCTGAAGCGCTTCTCCCGCAACACCAATCGCAGCCACGATGAATCAACCTTCAGTGCCGACCCCCGTGACCTCCGCCCCTTCGGGCGTCAAGCAGGGCAGCCTGCGCGCAACCGGACTGCGCAAGACCTACAACGGCCGCACCGTCGTGCAGGACGTGTCCCTGTCAGTGGTCAGCGGCGAAGTCGTCGGCCTGCTGGGCCCCAATGGCGCAGGCAAGACCACCAGCTTCTACATGATCGTCGGCCTGGTGCCGGCGGACGCCGGTCGCATTCAAATCGACGGCTCCGTCATCACCGCGATGCCCATCCACAAGCGCGCGCGTATGGGCCTGTCGTACCTGCCGCAGGACGCCTCCGTGTTCCGCCGCCTGACGGTGGAGCAGAACATCCGCGCGGTGCTTGAACTGCAAGTGGGTGCGGATGGCCGTCCGCTGTCGACCCCCAAGATCAACGAACAGATGGAATCGCTGCTCGAAGAACTGCAGATCGGGCACATCCGCAGCAACGCCGCCATCTCGCTGTCGGGCGGTGAACGCCGCCGCGTGGAAATCGCACGCGCGCTGGCCACCAGTCCGCGTTTCATCCTGCTGGACGAACCGTTCGCCGGCGTGGATCCCATTGCGGTCATCGAAATCCAGCGCATCGTGCGCTTCCTGAAGGGCCGGGGGATCGGCGTGCTGATCACCGACCACAACGTGCGGGAAACCCTGGGCATCTGCGACCGCGCCTACATCATCAGCGAAGGCAAGGTGCTGACCGACGGCCACCCCGACGAAATCGTGGGCGACCCCGCTGTTCGCCGGGTGTACCTGGGCGAACACTTCCGTATGTAACCACTGCCTGAAAGACCCCGTAACGCATAAAAATAGACCGCCATACGCCCTCGGGCTCAGCCATAAAAATGCCATGAAGTTGCGGTAGGTCAGCTTGTTTTATCGGCCCGAGTCTATACACTAGAGCTAAACGAACCCTGCTTATTGAAGGAGAACGCCTACGACCCCACCGCGCCTTTTGCGCAATTTTTTCCTCTTTTAGAAGGAGAGCACACTATGAACCTGAGCATCTGCGGTCGTCACCTCGACGTCACCCCGGCCATCCGGGAATATGTCATGAACAAATTGGCGCGAGTGCTGCGGCATTTCGATCACGTCATCGATACCCAGGTCATGCTCTCAGTAGAGCCCCTGCGGCATAGAGCCGAAATCACCATGCGTCTGAGCGGCAAGGACATTCATTGTGAAGCAACCGATGAAAACCTCTATGCAGCCATAGACCTTCTTGCTGACAAAGTCGACCGTCAGGTCATCAAGCACAAGGACAAGGTAAGGAGTCATTCAGCAGAGTCCGTGAAGCGGCAAGCGGCGACACTCTCGCCACCCCAGCAGTAACGCGCTTCATGACCGCTCACCTGAGCGACTAGCAGTACAGCGATCCCCGGATCCTGCCTAAGTCCCGGTGTCCCGCTAGACCTTGCGTCCAGCCGGGGCATCGGCAAACTCCCCTCCTGCACTACCCAATCCCTCTTGTTTCATCCGCTGCCGCCTGACGGCCTCTTCGCGTTTTCCCTGGCTTTGTCCGATACGTGCCTCTGCGGGAACCCTCCGAGGCCCAGGAATGTCCACAAGGTATCGCGATCAGACTATGCTGTCGCTCTTGTGGTCCCGCTGGCATCTCGGTCTTCCGAGGCCCGGGTCGGTTGATTGTTGCAGTGCGTCATATAACCCTATAATGCCCCGATGAATCATTTGTCGCGCATCCTCCCCGCCGGCAACGTCGTGCTCGATATGCTCGCCACGAGCAAGAAACGTGCGTTCGAACAGGCCGGTCTGCTTTTTGAAAACAACAACGGCTTGGCACGCGCCCTCGTGTTCGACAGCCTTTTTGCCCGCGAGCGCCTGGGGTCCACTGCCCTGGGTCAGGGCGTGGCCGTACCGCATGGCCGTGTGAAGGGTCTGGAGCAGGCACTGGCGGCGTTCATCCGCCTTGCCCAGCCCATCACCTTCGACGCGCCCGACGGACAGCCCGTGTCGATGCTGCTGTGCCTGCTGGTGCCTGAAAACGCCACGCAGCAGCACCTGGACATCCTGGCCGAACTTGCCCAGCTGATGTCCAACAAGGCATTGCGCGAGGCCCTGGCCACCGAGCCCGATCCGGCCATCGTCCACAAAATGCTCACGACCGGCCAACTCTGATCCCACGCGGAATCGCTGCCATGCTCACGGTGCAGGAACTCGTCGACGACAACGCCGACAAAATCCCCTTTAACTGGATCTCGGGCCAGGGCGCCGCAGACCGCGCGATTCCCGACGACGGCATGGCAGCCGCCGACCTCGTCGGCCACTTGAACCTGATCCACCCGTCGCGCATCCAGGTGTTCGGCCAGGAAGAGCTGGCGTACTACACGCGATTCGACCTGCGCCGCCGCATGCATCACATGGACGAGCTGCTGATCGGCGGCGTGCCGGCGATTCTGCTGGCCGATGGCCTGACGCCGCCGCAAGATCTGGTCGACCAGTGCGACCAGCACCAGGTGCCGCTGCTGTCCACGCCGGTGGCCGCCGCGCAGCTCATCGACCTGTTGCGCATCTATCTCGGCAAGAAGCTCGCGCCCACCACCACGGTGCACGGCGTGTTCCTCGACGTGCTGGGACTGGGCGTGCTGATCACCGGCGAATCGGGTCTGGGCAAGAGCGAACTGGCCCTTGAACTGATTTCGCGCGGCCACGGGCTGGTCGCCGATGACGCGGTCGAGTTCTCGCGCACCGCGCCCAACATGATCGAAGGCCACTGTCCGCAACTGCTGCAGAACCTGCTCGAAGTCCGCGGCCTGGGCCTGCTCGACATCCGCACGATCTTTGGCGAAACGTCGGTGCGCCGCAAGATGCGGCTCAAGCTCATCGTGCACCTGGTGCGCGCCACGGCGCAGGACAAGTTCGAGCGCCTGCCGCTGCAGGACATCACCCAGGACATGCTGGGACTGCCCGTGCGCAAGGTGATGCTGCAAGTGGCCGCGGGCCGCAACCTGGCCGTGCTGGTCGAGGCGGCGGTGCGCAACACTATCCTCAAACTGCGCGGCATCGACACGCTGGGCGAGTTCATGGAACGCCAGGCCATGGCGATCCTCCAAAGCAGCAAATGAGCCCGCAACGTCGCCCTGCGGCATCGTGAGCCTTTACGAAACCCTGGCCGACGAGATCGCCGCGTCGATTGCAAGCGGCGTCCTGCGTGCCGGCGACAAGCTGCCTTCGGTGCGCGACGCGTGCGCCGCGCGCAGCGTCAGCCCTTCCACCGTCTTCCAAGCCTATTACCTGCTAGAAGCGCGCGGCCTGATTCGCGCGCAGCCGCGCTCGGGCTACTACGTCAACGCCCCCGCCGAATCGCTGCCGCCCGAACCGGGCACCTCGTGTCCCGACGGCGAGTCCACCGAACTGGCGATCAGCGAGCGGATATTCGACATCCTCGGCTCGGTGCGCAACCGTGACGTTACGCCGCTCGGTTCGGCCTTCCCCTCTCCGCTTCTGTTTCCGTTGCCGCGATTGGCGCAGGCCATGGCCGCGCATCTGAAGCGCCAGGATCCGCGCGACACCGTCGAAGACCTGGCGCCCGGCAATCCGCGCCTGCGCCGGCAGATCGCGCTGCGCTACCTGATCGGCGGCATCAACCTGCCTGCCACCGATATCGTCGTCACCAACGGCGCCCTGGAGGCGTTGAACCTCTGTCTGCAAGCGGTCACGCAGCCGGGCGACACCGTCATGGTCGAGGCGCCCACCTTTTACGGTGCGCTGCAGGCGCTGGAACGACTTGGCTTGAAAGCGCTGGAAGTCCCTACCCATCCGCGCACGGGCATCGACCTGGACGCGATGCAGGCTGCCATCCTGCGTCACGCACCGCGCGCCTGCTGGCTGATGACGCAATTCCAGAATCCGCTGGGCTGCCTGATGCCCGACGACCGAAAGCGGCAACTGGTCGAACTGCTTGCGCGGCACGACATTCCGCTGATCGAAGACGACGTCTATGGCGAGCTGTACTTCGGCACGACGCGGCCCGTGCCCGCAAAGGCGTACGACACGCGCGGACTGGTGCTGCATTGCTCGTCGTTTTCGAAATGCCTGGCGCCCGGCTATCGCATCGGGTGGGCCAGCGCCGGACGCTATGCCCAGCAGGTGCAGCGCCTGAAATTGTCATCGACACTGTCGGCATCGGGCCCCGCGCAAGGCGCGATTGCCGAATACCTGGAGCAAGGCGGCTACGACCGCCACCTGCGTCGCCTGCGCCAGACCTTGCAGGCGCAGCAGGAGCGCATGGCCGACGCCATCGCACAGGCCTTTCCCGCCGGCACGCGCGTGACGCGGCCACAGGGCGGATTCTTCCTGTGGCTGGAACTGCCCGCCGCCGTGGATGCGTTGTCGCTGCACCGCCAGGCGCTGGCGCGCGGCATTAGCGTGGCGCCTGGCCCGATCTTCTCGGCCAGCGGCCAGTTTGGAAGCGCGCTGCGTCTGAACTACGGACATCCCTGGGAAGCCGGCATCGAGACCGCGATCCGCACGCTGGGCGATCTGGCGCACGAAGCCTGCCGCGCGGCGACCGCCGCACGCTAGCGCGCCTGTCCGGCCGCGCGCGGGACATCCGCCCGCGGCCTTCATCAGCGCTAATTCAACGTCGACGACGCCCGCGCGCGCTTGACCTCCAGCGCGCTGACCCCGCCCGCCTCGTTGCCCCAGCTATTGCGGATGTACGTCACGAGCATCGCAATGTCGTTGTCGTTCAGCACCTGGCCAAATGGCGGCATGCCGTGAGGACGCGGGTTTGCTGCAGTGGCGGGCGCGTACCCGCCGTCCAGCACCATGCGGATGGCATTGACGGGCGACGGCGCAGTCACCGTCGGATTGCCGGCCAGCGCGGGCCACGCCGTGCCGCTGCCCTTGCCGTCCGCCTGGTGGCATTGCGCGCATTGCTGGCTGTACAGCTTGCCGCCCAGCTCCATGGCCGCAGGCGCGGGCGCGGCGGCACGCGCATCGGTTGCGGGCGGCGTGGCGGGCAGCGACTTCAGATACACGCCGATGGCCAGCGCGTCATCCTCTGTCAGGTGCTGCGTGCTGCCCAGCACGACTTCCGCCATCGGCCCGCTGACCGTCGAATGCGCCGCAATGCCGGTCTTGAGCAGCGTGGCGATGTCCTGCGCCGACCAGCGCCCCATGCCGGTCTGCATGTCGTTCGTCAGCGGCGGCGCGTACCAGTCCAGCACGGGAATCACGCCACCGGCCAGCGCGTCGCCGCTGCGCGTGGCGCCCAGGCTGTTGCGCGGTGTGTGGCAGGCCGCGCAATGGCCCAGCCCTTCGACCAGATAGCGGCCGCGATTCCATTGGACCGATTGACCGGGATCGGCGTCTTGCACTCCCGGCTTGAAATACAACGCGCGCCATGCCGCCAGCAGCATCCGCTGGTCGTACGGAAAGGCCATCTCGGGCGGTCGGTTGGCCTGCCTGACGGGCGAAATGCTGCGCAGATAGGCATACAGCGCATCCGAATCGCTGCGCGTGACGCGCGTGTATTCGGTGTAGGGGAACGCCGGATACAGCAGCGTGCCGTCCTTCGATTTGCCGTTGTGCAGCGCCTGCCAGAAGTCGTCGGCCGTCCACGCGCCGATGCCGGTCTCCGCGTCGGGCGTGATGTTCGGGCCGTACACCGTGCCGAACGGCGTAGGCACAGGCGTGCCGCCGGCAAACGCCTTGCCCCCTCGGCTGGTGTGGCAGGCCATGCAGTTGCCAGCCAGCGCCAGGTAGCGGCCACGCTCGATCTGCGCCGCGCCGTCGGCCGCCGCCACGGCGGGGCCGGTGCTGGCATCGTCACGCGTGCCGAGCCAATACAACGTGCCTGCGGCCACCACGACCACCAGCAGCAGAACAACCAGGATTCTTTTCATCAGCGTCATTCGCGGCCCCGTTCAGCGTTGCGTCTGGCTGCCGCATTCCGCGGGGAGCCGGACCGAATTCGCGGCGTCGGGCACGTAGGGCTCGACGACGGGCTGCGACGACAGCCACGCCGCCAGGGCGCCGATGTCGTTGGGGGTGAGCTTGTTGGAGATGTCGGCCATGCAATCCGGCGCGGCAGCGCGGCGCAGGCCGTTCTTCCAGCCGCCGATCTGCGCGCCGATGTAGTCGCGCGGCAGACCCAGCAGGCCGGGGATCGCGGGCAGCATGCCGGACAGGGCCGCGCCGTGACAGGACGCACAGGCCGGCAGACCGCGCGCCGCATCGCCCTCCTTGGCAAGCCGGCGACCGGCCTCCAGCGTGGCGGCGGACACGTCCGCGCGAACGGGCGCCGGATACGGCACGTGCTGCTCGGAAAAATACGCGGCCATCTCGCGCAGGTAGTCGTCGGGCAAGCCGGCCAGCAGGTGCGTCATGGGCCGGTACTGCCGCCGCCCGTCGCGAAAGTTCAGAAGCTGGTGATAGAGGTAGTCCTGCGGCTTGCCGGCCAGCCGCGGATAGTAGCCGTCGGCGCCCGCCCTGCCCTGTGCGCCGTGACAGGCGGTACAGGCCGCGACCCGGGCCGCCATGGTGTCGGGCTGCAGCGTAGGCGGCGCCGTCTGCTGCGCCAGCGTCGGCGCGGACATAAACACAACAGCCGCAGCCGCCAAAGCGCTGCGGAAGGCCCAAAACCGCGGCAGTGAAACACTACAAGAGGAAATGAGGGCTAACATCTAGGTCAAATTCCAACCCCCCGAATCGTGATGGCGGGGCGCGTAAAAGTGGAACTGCGATGGAACTGCGGCGTCTGCGGCCCCTAGCTTACGTCAGGGCATGCAGCGGGGAACAGGCGCAGATCCTGAGTTTATGGCCATATCAGATGCTATCCCGCCGGCATCGTCCTGGAAAAGCGTGCCACAATCATGTCCATGTTGAAAGTCGTCCTCGTCACCGGCATTTCCGGTTCCGGCAAATCCGTCGCGCTGCGCATGCTCGAGGACGCGAGCTACACCTGTGTCGACAATCTTCCCGTCCGTTTCCTGACCGAGTTCATTGCGCAGGCGCGCGATGACGGCATGGAACGCGTCGCCGTCGCAATCGACGTGCGCTCACCGGGTGAACTGGCCGAGCTGCCCGACGTGGTCACCGCGCTGCGCGCCATGGGCACCAGCCTGCGCGTGGTCTTCCTGGATGCCAATACGGCCACCCTGGTACAGCGCTATTCCGAATCGCGCCGCCGCCATCCGCTGACCGACCGCCTGCAACGCGGCGGCACGGCGCCGTCGCTGACCGAATGCATTGCGCTGGAAAGAGAGCTGCTGGCGCCGCTGCGCGAGCAGGAGCACGTCATCGACACGTCAGAGCTGACGCCCGGCCAGCTTCGTGCCTGGATCCGCGACCTGATCAAGGCGGACCGCGCGCCGCTGGTGCTGACGTTCGAATCCTTCGCCTACAAGCGCGGCGTACCGGGCGACGCGGACCTGGTGTTCGACGTGCGCTGCTTGCCCAATCCCCATTACGACCGCAACCTGCGTCCGCTGACCGGCCGCGACGAACCCGTGGCCACGTGGCTCGCCGGGTACGAGCAGGTCGGCCTGATGATCGACGACATCGCGGGCTTCCTGAAACGCTGGCTGCCGCTGTACACGCAGGACACCCGCAACTATCTGACCGTGGCCATCGGCTGCACCGGCGGCCAGCACCGCTCGGTGTATGTCGTGGAGCAACTGGCGCTGCGCTTTGCCGACCACGACCCGCTGCTGGTGCGCCACCGCACGCAACTGCCCGACGAAACCGCATGACGCTTTCCCGCCCGCTACATTTCCTTTTCATGCTGCTGCTGGCGATCGCCCTGGCAGGCTGCTCCACCAGCGGCGGACGCAAGAAGGGCGGCTACTACAAGGACGACGGGCCGGACGCCAATCCGCCGTCGAACCTGGACCAGATCCCCGATGCGGTGCCCAAGCTGGAACCTTACGCCAGCGGCGCGAACCGGCCTTACGTCGTGTTCGGCCAGCGCTACGTACCCGACACCAGCGGCCAGGCCTACAAGAAGCGCGGCATCGCCTCGTGGTACGGCAAGAAATTCCATGGCAACTCCACGTCGATCGGCGAGACCTACGACATGTATGCCATGACCGCCGCGCACACGACGCTGCCGATCCCCAGCTACGCGCGGGTGACCAGCATGGTCAACGGCAAGACGATCATCGTGCGGGTGAACGACCGCGGCCCCTTCCATAGCGACCGCATCATGGACTTGTCCTACGTCGCGGCCTACAAGCTGGGCATCATCGGCCCGGGCAGCGGACAAGTGGTCGTGGAAGCCATCCAGCCCGAAGAGATCCGTCGTCTGGCCTCGCAAGGCGCGCCTGCGGCCCCCGCGCCGGAACCGGAATCGGCCACGGGCTCCACGCCGGTCATGGCGCCGGTGACGTCCACCCCCGTGGCTCTCGCGCCCGAGCCCCTGGCGCCTGCCGCGCCCAGCCCCGCCCCGATGCGTCCGGCTGTCGGCGCCGCCACGGGCAGCGTCTACCTGCAGGTGGGCGCGTTCAGCCAGCCCGGCAATGCGCAGTCGCTGGTCAGCCGCATCAATACGCAGCTCGGCGCCGAAGGCGCGCCGCCGGCGTCGGTGGAACAGGCCAATAATCTGTACCGCGTGCGGATCGGTCCATATCCCGATCGCCAAAGCGCGCTCAATGCCGTGCCGCTGGTGTCCGACCGGATCGGCATCCTGCCGACGATCGCGTCGCAGTAAGCGGAACGACGGCTACCAGGGCAGCTCTGCCTGCCCGTCGCACACCCGGCGCGCGTGCGCGCTGCGGCTCACATAGCGGTTGCCTTCATGCGCCAGCAGCGCCTGCTTGCGCGGCAATCCGCCGCCGAAGCCCGTCAGCGAGGTGTCCGCGCCGATCACGCGGTGACACGGAATGATGATGCTGATGGGATTGCGGCCGACCGCGCCGCCGACTGCCTGCGCGCCCTTGGGCCGGTTCACCGTGCGGGCCAGTTCGCCGTAGCTGGTGAGCGTGCCGAATTCCAGCGCGCACAACGCATGCCAGACCTGGTGCTGAAAGGTTGTCCCCACCGGGTCGAGCGTCACGTCGAACAGGCGGCGCTCGCCGGCAAACCATTCGTCAAGTTCGCGCCGCGCCTGCTCCAGGAACGGATCGCTATCGGTCAGCGTCCATCCATCCGGCGGCGGCAGCAGCGCCTGATCGGTGAACCACGCGCCGCGCAATCCCTTCGGGCTGGCCACCAGGCGCAGATCACCGAGCGGCGTGGGCATGTCGCGATAGGTCAGCCGCTCTTGCGGGTCGGCAGGCTTGTTGGACACGACGGTCGAATACACCATGGCTTACTCCTGCCCCTTCTTGCGGGTCAGGGCCCGGTTGTAGAGCACGTCGCGCGGCTGGCCGGTGACCTTGGCCGCGACCCGCGCGGCGTCGCGCACGGACAGCGACTCCAGCAAGGCGTCCAGCAGAACGTCGTGGGCGGGATCGACGTCTTCAGACTCAGGCGCGTCCGCCTCGGCATGGACGATCAGCACGAACTCGCCCTGCTCGCGATGCGCATCGGCGGCCAGCCATGCCGCGGCCTCGCCCAGCTTGACGGTGCCGATCTCTTCGAAGCGTTTGGTCAGTTCGCGCGCGACGGTCAGTTCACGTTCCGGACCGCAGACCTCGAGCAGGTCCGCAACGGTGGCCGCCAGCCGGTGCGGCGATTCGAACATAACGACGGGCGCGGGCAACGCGCACCATTGGCGCAGCCAGCGCTGCCGGGCCACCGCCTTGGACGGCGCAAAGCCCGCGAAGGCGTAGGCAGGATTCTCGTCCGTGGTGACGCCGCTGCCCATCAGGGCGGCGATCACGGCGCTGGGGCCGGGTACAGGCACCACCGCATAGCCCGCGGCGCGCACGGCGCGGACCACGCGGGCGCCGGGGTCGCTGACCGCGGGCGCGCCGGCATCGGACACCAAGGCCACGCGCTGGCCTTGCGCCAGTCGCTCGCAAATGGCTTGCGCCGCGGCGGCCTCGTTGTGGCGATGCGCCGCCATGAGCGGCGTGCTGACGCCCCAGGCATCCAGCAGCGTGCGGCTGGCGCGCGTGTCCTCGGCAGCGATCACATCAGCCCGTTGCAGGGCGTGCCAGGCGCGCAGGCCCAGATCGCCAAGATTGCCGATGGGCGTGGCCACGACATACAGCGTCGAGGCGGGCCAATGCTGGCCCGCCACGCGTTCCGACACGCGGGACCAGGCATCGCCGGCAATGGGAGGTGAGACGTTTTGATTCATTGCTGCCTGCTGACACGAAAAACCATGTCAGTGTAGCCGCCTATGCCCGCTGCTTTCGGAATCCCATGACGGACGACACCCTGCGCCTGGCCTGCGAACTTGCCCTGGCGGCACGCCGCCGCGCCGCAAAACGCCGGCGGCGCACCGGGCGCACGCCTGCCGATCGCCCGCCCCCGCGCCGCTCGCCCACCCAGCGGCGCGGCGACCATCATGAAGCGGCGGCGTTGCGCCTGCTGGCGGCACACGGTCTGACGCTGCTGGCGCGCAATTTGGCCTGCCGCGCCGGGGAAATCGACCTCGTCATGCGCGAGGGCGACACGCTGGTCTTCGTCGAGGTCCGGGCGCGCGCCGCCAGCCGCTTCGGCGGCGCCGCCGCCAGCATCGGCCCCGAAAAACAGACGCGCCTTGCCCGCGCGGCGGCGTATTGGCTGCCCGAACTGGCCCGCCGGCACTGGGGCGGCCTGGTCCCGCCCGCCCGCTTCGACGCCGTGGTTTTCGACAGCGGCGACCCCGCCTGGCTGCGCGGCGCATTCTGGCTGCCATGACCCGGCAAGTCTGGCGTGACATCCCCCCTCGCCCACGATGCGCATGGACGGAACCGCGGCCCTGCCCCGTGAGATAATCGCGCCCATGGATATGACCTCTCGTATGACGTCGCACTTTCGCGACGCCATGGCCGCTCACGAACAAAGCATGAACGTCCTGGCCGAACCGCTGGCCGTGGCCGTGGACGTGCTGTTCGGCGCCCTGGCGAACAACGGCAAGATTCTGGCTTGCGGCAATGGCGGCTCGGCTGCCGACGCGCAGCATTTCATCGCGGAACTGGTGGGCCGCTTCGAACGCGAACGCCTGCCGCTCGCGGGCATTGCGCTCAACACCGACACCTCGATTCTCACGGCAGTCGGCAACGACTACGGCTTTGACGAGATCTATGAGCGGCAGGTCAACGCCTTCGGACAGGCCGGCGACGTGCTCGTGGCCATCTCGACCAGCGGCAATTCGCCCAACGTGGTCCGCGCCATGGAAGCCGCCAGCGCTCGCGAGATGCACGTCCTGGCCCTGACCGGCAAGGGCGGCGGCGTCATGGGGGAACTCATTACCCCGATGGACGTCCATCTATGTGTTCCCAGCGATCGCACCATGCGCATCCAGGAAGTCCATATTCTGCTGCTGCACGCGCTGTGCGACGGCATCGACGCTCTTCTGCTTGGAGACACCGAATGATTCTTGACGTCAGACCCGCAGTCCGCCCGCTGATGCTTGCCGCCGCGCTATCGACCGCGGCGCTTTCGCTGACGGCCTGCGCGCCCTTGATCGTGGGCGGCGCCGCCGCCACCACGGCGGTCGTGGTCACCGACCGCCGCACGTCCGGCGTCCAGCTCGAAGACCAGAACATGGCGTTCAAGGCCCAGAGCCAGATCGCCCAGAAGCTGGGCGACACGGCCCGCGTCAACGCCATGGCCTACGGCGGCCACCTGCTGCTGACCGGCGACGTGCCCTCCGAAGAAGCCAAGAACCAGGCCACGGCCATCGCGCAAAGCGTCGAAAACGTGAAGCAGGTCATCAACCAGCTCAACGTCGGCCCCATCGCCTCGTTCGGCCAGCGCTCCAACGACACCTGGCTGACCTCCAAGGTCAAGACCGCGCTGCTCAACACCAAGTACGTACCCTCGGGCACCATCGCGGTCACCACCGATCGCGGCGTCGTCTACCTGATGGGCAAAGTCACCCAGGTCGAAGGCGAATACGCCGCCAATGCCACCGCCGACGTCGGCGGCGTGACCAAAGTCGTCAAGCTCTTTGAAATCATCAGCCGCGAAGAAGCCATCCGTCTGTCTGGCAGCGGCTCCAAACCCGCCACCACCGAAAGCAAGGCCCCCATCGAAACCGGAACCGGTCCGGCCACCGACAACGCGGCTGGCACCGGCGGCACGAGCAGCGGCGTTGAAGCAATGCCCATCAAATGAAAAAAGCCATCGTAGCCCTCGCAGTTCTCGTGGCGGTCGGCATCGGCGCCTGGTTCGCCATGCGCCCGGCCCAGACCGCCCCCGACGTCACCTTCACCACGCTGGAAGGCAAGACCTTCTCCATGCAGGACCTGCGCGGCAAGGTCGTGCTGGTCAAATTCTGGGCAACCAGCTGTGTGACCTGCGTGAAGCAGATGCCCGACACCATCTCCGCCTACAACGAGTATGCGGACAAGGGATATGAAGCCATCGCGGTCGCCATGAACTACGACCCGCCCAACTTCGTGCTCAACTTCGCCGAAACCCGCAAGCTGCCGTTCCCGGTCGCGCTGGACACCAAGGGCGAGATCGCGCGCGCCTTCGGCGACATCCGCCTGACGCCCACGGCGTTCCTCATCGACAAAGAGGGACATATCATCAAGCGGTACCTGGGCGAATACGACAAGGCCGAGTTCCACGCCACCGTCGAAAAGGCCCTGGCCGCCGGCTGATCCGCCGCATCGGCGCCGCCCCAAGGAATCGCCCGCTGCAAGCGGGCGTTTTTTTTGGGCACGCGTCCCGCTTCGACTGTCTTCATGCAAAAAGCCGCCCGGGGTCAACGGGCGGCTTTTCGGCAATGCGGCGGGCTGATCCCGACGGGCGCGGGCGGTTCAGACCGCCCGCGACAGGTGCGTCAAAATCAGAAGGCGGGAACCACTGCGCCCTTGTACTTTTCCTGGATGAAGGTCTTGACCTCCGGCGAGTGCAGCGCGTCGACCAGCTTCTTGATGCCGGGCGCGTCCTTGTTGTCGCTGCGGGTGACCAGCACGTTGGCGTACGGCGAATCGGCGCCTTCGATGAACAGGGCATCCTTGGTCGGCACCAAACCGGCTTCCAGCGCGTAGTTGGTGTTGATGAGCGCCAGGTCCACGTCGTCCAGCGCGCGCGGCAGCATGGCGGCTTCGAGTTCGCGGAACTTCAGCTTCTTGGGGTTCTCGACGACATCGGCGGCGGTCGCCAGGATGTTGGCCGGATCCTTGAGTTTGATGACGCCCTGCTTCTGCAGCAGCACCAGGGCGCGGCCGCCGTTGGACGGGTCATTGGGGATGGCGACCGTGGCGCCGTCCTTCAGGTCGGACAGGCTCTTGATCTTCTTGGAATAGCCGCCGAAGGGCTCGACGTGGACCAGCGCCACCGGCACGAGCGTCGCCTTGCGATCCTTGTTGAAGCTCTCCAGGTACGGCTTGTGCTGGAAGAAGTTGGCGTCCAGTTGCTTGTCCGCCAGTTGCAGGTTGGGCTGCACGTAGTCGCTGAACACCTTGATGTCGAGCTCCACGCCTTCCTTGGCCAGCTTGGGCTTGACCACTTCCAGGATCTCGGCGTGCGGCACCTGCGTGGCGCCCACGACCACCTTTTCGGCGTGAGCCGCGTTGGCGGCAACCAGGAGGACCGACGCCGCCAGGGCGGAACGGACAAAGTTCAAACGCATGTGTTGCCTCTTTTATGGTGAAAACCGGGATCGATGTCCCGCAGGTTCGGGCAGGCCCCCTTTTGCGGGGCGTGCCGTTGTGAAAACGCCCCCAATTTACCTGAATGCCGGTTATTTGTCGGGCATATGGACATGGGTTTGCAGCATAAGAAACCTGTGGGGACTACAATCCGTCGTATGCTTGCGCTAGGCGCGTTCCAACCGCGTTCTTGTGCAGGCATTTTTTTAACGCCCATTAACTTTTTTGTTATTTATCTGCCGACTTAGCTGCCATGACCGACACCCCCGACCCTGCTGCCGTTTCGTCTCCCGCCGTCAAAGCCGCCGTGCTGTCCGAGGCTCTGCCGTATATCCGACGATTTCACGGCAAGACCATCGTGGTCAAGTACGGCGGCAACGCCATGACGGAAGAGCGATTGCAGCGCAGCTTCGCGCACGATGTCGTGCTGCTCAAGCTGGTGGGTCTGAACCCGGTGGTGGTCCACGGTGGTGGTCCGCAGATCGATGACGCCCTGCGCCGCATCGGCAAGCAAGGCACCTTCATCCAGGGCATGCGCGTCACCGACGCCGAGACCATGGAAGTCGTGGAATGGGTGCTGGGCGGCCAGGTCCAGCAGGACATCGTCATGATGATCAACGAGGTCGGCGGCAAGGCCGTCGGCCTGACCGGCAAGGACGGTGGTCTGATCCAGGCCCAGAAGAAGCTGATGGCCAACAAGGACAACCCGTCCGAGCCCATCGACATCGGTTTCGTCGGCGACATCACGATGGTCGAGCCGGCCGTCGTGAAGGCCCTGCAGGACGACCAGTTCATTCCCGTCATTTCGCCCATCGGCTATGGCGAAGACGGCACTGCGTACAACATCAACGCGGACGTGGTCGCCGGCAAGATGGCCGAAGTGCTTGGCGCCGAAAAGCTCCTCATGCTGACCAACACTCCGGGCGTACTGGACAAGGGCGGCAAGCTGCTGCGCAGCCTGTCGGCCCAGACCATCGACGAGCTCTTTGCCGACGGCACGATCTCCGGCGGCATGCTGCCCAAGATCTCGTCCGCGCTGGACGCCGCCAAGAACGGCGTCAATTCGGTGCACATCGTCGACGGCCGCGTGCCGCACTGCCTGCTGCTCGAAATCCTGACCGACCAGGGCGTCGGCACGATGATCAGCTCGCACTGATGACGCACACCCCCGCAGCACGGCGCGCCGCGCGAGCCTCATGATGCAAGCGCGACGCCAGTTGCTGCGGCCCGCGGTGCGGATGCGCCGCTCCCGCGGGATTGCCACAGGCGCGCCCGAGCGCCTGTGGCTGTTCGATCTGGACAATACGCTCCACGACACCTCGCACGCCATCTTCTCCAAGATCGACCACGGCATGACCATGGCGGTGGCCGAGGCGCTAAACGTGGACGTGGATGCCGCCAACCTCGTGCGCAAGCAGTACTGGAAACGCTACGGCGCCACCATGATCGGCATGGTGCGCCACCACGGCGTCGACGCCCACGAATTCCTGCATCGCAGCCACGACTTCGACGTCGCGCCGTTGATGCGCTCGGAAAAGGCGCTTGCCTACAAGCTGCGCCGCCTGCCCGGGCGCAAGGTCCTGCTGACCAACGCGCCGCTGCACTATGCGCGGTCCGTCCTGTCGCAACTGGGCATACTGCGCCAGTTCGACAGCCTGTGGGCCATCGAGCACATGCGGTTGCATGGCGAGTTCCGGCCCAAGCCCTCCGCGGCGCTGCTGCGCTACGTGCTGGCGCGCGAAGGCGTTCCCGCCCACCGCGCCGTGCTGGTCGAAGATACGTTGGCCAACCTGCGGGGCGCCCGTCTGGCCGGCCTGAAGACGGTCCACGTGTATCACCCCGGCACGCCCTTCGGCCGCGGACGCTCGCACCGCCCGGCCTACGTCGACTTGCGGGTAAACTGCGTCAGTGATTTATTGTTACGCCGACGCCCCCTGCGGGGCTGACGGCTCGCAGCATCCCCTCCACCCGTCATCCTGCGCGAAGCAGTCCCTCCCATGGCGAGCAAACCCGGCGAGCGCAAGACCCAGATTCTGCAGACTCTGGCCGAAATGCTGGAACAGCCGCACGCGTCCCGCATCACTACGGCCGCTCTGGCCGCGCGCCTGGAGGTCTCCGAAGCCGCCCTCTACCGGCACTTCGCAAGCAAGGCGCAGATGTTCGAAGGACTGATCGAGTTCATCGAAACCAGCATCTTCACGCTGGTGAACCAGATCGCCACCGCCGAGCCCTACGGATTGCCTCAAGCCCACAAGACGGTCTCCATGCTGCTGACGTTCTCGGAGCGCAACAAGGGCATGACCCGCGTGCTGACCGGCGATGCACTGGTCACGGAAGACAACCGGCTGCAGGAACGTATCAACCACATCAACGACCGCATCGAGGCGTCGTTGAAGCAATCGCTGCGCATCGCCATCACCGACGGCGGCCTGCCGCAGGAAGCCAACGTTGCCGCGCATGCCAGCCTGCTGACGCATCTGGTGCTGGGCCGCTGGCTGCGCTACGCGCAAAGCGGATGGCGCGTCACGCCCACGCTGCATCTGGACGAACAGCTGCGTCTGGCCTTGGGCTGAAGCGCCCGCATTAGTGCCGTTTCACGTACCAATCCCGATTCTTTTCGCGGGTCAGGCGCACGCATCGTGATCCGATTGGTTCGCGCCGATGCAACACTCACACGCTTGCCCCGCGCGGGGGGCGACGAGCATAATGCCCAGGACGAGTTTTCCACAAGCGCTGTTCTCCACCTTCTTGACGTTCATCAATACGGGTTTTCCACAATGCCGTCACGATCATCCTGTAGCGTCGACACACCGATTTGATTGACCCCGTGCTCGCGGGCGGTGTTTCGTCAGTTTGACCTCAACCGGAGAAGGATATGGCCGCGGAAACCGCAGTCCCCGCCTCGCAAGCCCCCAAGAAAACCAAAATTCCAATCGGGCTCATCGCCGGCATCCTCGTGATGATCGGCGTTTTAATGATGCCCTTGCCCGCAGACCTGCCCGTTGCAGGCCACCGCATGCTGGCAATCCTGGCGTTCGCCGTGGTCGTGTGGATCACCGAAGCCGTGTCGTACGAAGCCAGCGCCATCATGATCACGACGCTGATGGCTTTCCTTCTGGGCACCGCGCCCACCATCAAAGACCCCAACGTTCTCTACGGCACGTCCGCCGCCATCAGCATGGCGCTGACGGGCTTTGCGAACTCGGCGCTGGCGCTCGTCACCGGCGCCTTGTTCATTGCCGCCGCCATGACATTCACCGGACTGGACCGGCGCATCGCGCTGGTGACGCTGTCCAAGGTGGGCACCAGCACGCGCCGCATCCTCATCGGATGTATCGCCGTGACGATCGTGCTGAGCCTGGTCGTGCCCAGCGCCACCGCGCGCAGCGCCGCCGTGGTGCCGATCATGATGGGCGTCATCGCGGCCTTTGGCGTGGACAAGCGCTCGAACATCGCCGCCGGCATCATGATCATCGTGGCCCAGGCCACCAGCATCTGGAACGTCGGCATCCAGACCGCCGCCGCGCAGAACCTGCTGACGGTCGGCTTCATGGAAAAGATGCTGGGCGAACGCGTGGCGTGGTCGGACTGGCTGATCGCCGGCGCCCCCTGGTCGCTGATCATGTCGGCCGTGCTGATCGTCATCGTGCTCAAGCTGCTGCCGCCTGAAAGCAACAGCATCGCCGGCGGCAAGGAAGCCGTCGAGAAATCGCTGCTCGACCTGGGTCCCATGACCGGTGCGCAAAAGCGCCTGATGGCCGTGTCGGTCATGCTGCTGCTGTTCTGGTCCACGGAAGGCAAGCTGCACAAGTTCGACACCACCTCGACCACCTACTTCGGCCTCGTGCTGCTGATGCTGCCGCGCTTTGGCGTGATGACGTGGAAAGACGTGCAATCGCGTATTCCATGGGGCACGGTGATCGTGTTCGGCGTGGGTATCAGCCTGGGCACGGCGCTGCTCACGACGCAGGCTGGCCAGTGGCTGGGCAACCAGGTGGTGCTGCACACCGGCCTGGACCATCTTGGCCCCCTCGCCATCTTCGCCATCCTGGCGGCCTTCCTGATCGTCATCCACCTGGGCTTTGCCAGCGCCACCGCGCTGACCTCGGCCATGCTGCCCATCCTGATCTCGGTGCTGGCAACGCTGCCGGGCGACTTCAGCCGCCTGGGCATGACGATGCTGCTGGGCTTCGTGGTCAGCTACGGCTTCATCCTGCCCATCAACGCACCGCAGAACATGGTGTGCCTGGGCACCGAGACCTTCAACGCCAAGCAGTTCGCCAAGGTCGGCATCATTGTGACCATCGTCGGCTACCTGCTGATGCTGCTGATGGGCATGACGTACTGGCGCTGGCTGGGCTGGCTGTAAGGAGTCGTCATGAAAATCACGCTAGCCCAAGCCAACGAATACGGCCGCCGGGTGCTGATGGCACAAGGCGTGCCGGAAGACATTGCCCGCGACGTGGCCGAACATCTGGTGGAGTCCGACCGTGTCGGCTACACGAGCCACGGTCTGTCGATCCTGACGAATTACCGCCGCGTGCTGTCCGAGGGCCTGGCTCAGCCCGACGGCCGCCCCGAACTCCTCAACGACCGCGGCGCCATGCTGGCCTACGATGGCCACCACGGACTGGGTCAATACGTGGGCAAGGTGGTCATCGAAAAGGCGATCGAGCGCACGCAGGAACACGGCCAGTGCATTCTGACCCTGCGCCACAGCCATCACCTCGGCCGCATGGGCCATTTCGGTGAAATGGTGGCGGCCAAGGGGCTGATCCTGCTGGCCTTCACCAACGTGATCAACCGCTCGCCCACCGTCGCCCCGTTCGGCGGCGCGCAAGCGTGCCTGACCACAAACCCGCTGTGCTTCGCGGGCCCGTTGCCTGGCGGCCGCCCGCCGTTCATTGTGGACATGGCGACCAGCTCGATCGCGGTGAACAAGGCGCGCGTGCTGGCTGCCAAGGGTGAACAGGCGCCGCCAGGGTCGCTGATCGATGCAGACGGCAATCCGACGACTGACCCGGGTGCGCTCTTTACCGATCCTCCCGGCGCGTTGTTGCCATTCGGCGGCCACAAAGGTTACGCGCTGGGACTGGTGGCAGAACTGCTCGCGGGTGTGCTGTCCGGCGGCGGCACGATCCAGCCTGAACATCCGCGCATCGGGGTGGCGACCAACAACATGTTCGCGCTGCTGCTGGATCCGCAGGTGGACTTCAATACTGACTGGCGGTCGATGGAAGTCGGCGCGTTCATCGACTACCTGCATGCGTGCAAGCCGCAGCCTGGGGTTGAGTCGGTGCAGTATCCGGGTGAATACGAAGCTCGGAATCGGGCGGTCAATGCGGATTCGGTGGAATTTGATAGCCGGATCTGGGATGGGTTGACGAAGTTGGCCGTGGAGCTTGGGGCGCCTGACGCGTTGCCTTAGGGTGCTTTGGATGGCGGTGGTTAGGCTGGCATCGAGTCAGGTTCTTTAGACGCCCGCCGCAGCGGGGGCTTGGGTGCGCGGGGCTACGATTGCGGTCCGGAGCCTTCGCTCCGGACTGCCCCGTCCTCAACCTCGTCCGCCTTCGGCTCCCTTCGGTTTCCGTCGGGCGCATCTACACGCCCCGCGCACCCAAGCCCCCGCTACGTCGTGCTCCAGTTGCTTCAGCTTTGCCGGCGGCGGGGCGAGTTGGGTTCTTTAGGTTCTTGCCCACGGCGGGGGAGAGAGAAAGATCTTGCGGGGCCCGCCCCCGGCCGGCCGCGCGGGCGGCCTTTGGGGGCTTACGCGGCGTCTTGCGTCGTGGCGATGACGCTTCGCGTGTGGCTGCTTCTGCGCTAGGTGTCTGACACCAGCAAACCAGCAAATTCGTAAGACCGAATGAGGTGTCTGACACCCTGATGATGCGGTTCGATTCTTGGCGCTCTAGTAGGTGTCTGACACCCTTACGAGGCGGCTTACGCGCCGAGATCGTGTCCACGGGTGTCTGACACCGGCAGAAGAATGAAAGCCGTCGCACATTTCGGTGCCCAAACCCAACAGCGAAGCGAGCCCGGCTCGCCATTAATCGTCACTTGAACTCAAGTATCCGATGGGCGGCGCGCGTACGGGTCGGGAAGCTGTGGCAGGCGGTCGACGCGCGCCGCCCATCACCGCCCCTCCCCCTTGTTCGTGATGCCATCAGCACACCAACTTCCGCCAGCGCGAAGCGCACCCCGCCACGACGACCCACCGCCACGATGCCGATTGCCGCCGCCCGGGCGGCAGCAATTCGGCGGCCCCGCAGATCTCCTACCCTGACCACAGGTCTTGCAGCGCCCCATACCAAAGACCCTGGCAGCACGGCGTCGCGGTCACCGTGGGCGCGAGCGCCGTCGATGCGCCCGAGGGAATCTGAAGGGAAGGCCGAAGGCCTGGACGAAGATGACGAAGGGGCAGTCCGGAGCGAAGGCTCCGGACCGCAATCGTGGGCGATCGTGCCCACGGTGACCGCGGCGTCGGGCGACCTACAAAGAACTTCTTGGCGCCAAGATCACCGACCTACGAAGCGCCCCAGGCAACAGGAGCCAACAAATGCAGGAGATAAAAACTACGCAGCGACCAAGGAATTCGATCAGCAAACCACCATCAAGTCTTCACAGACCGATGCCGACTAATACTCATCATGATCCCAAACGCAATCCCCATCGTGAACAACGCCGTCCCCCCATAACTCATGAACGGCAACGGCACCCCCACCACGGGCAATATCCCCGTCACCATGCCTACGTTCACGAACACGTAGATGAACAGCATCATCGTCAGCGCCCCCGCCAGCAGCCGGCCGAATTGCGACGCAGCCCGGGATGCGATCGTCAGACCGCGCGCCATCATCAGGCCGTACAGCACCAGGATTGCAATGCCGCCGTACAAGCCGAATTCCTCGGCGTACACGGCAAAGATGAAGTCAGTCGTGCGTTCCGGGATGAAGTCCAGGTGCGTCTGCGTTCCCTTCATGTAGCCCTTGCCGTAGACGCCGCCCGAGCCCACTGCGATCATTGACTGGATCGTGTGAAAGCCCTTGCCCAGCGGATCGGAGCTGGGATTGAGCAGTGTGCAGACCCGGTGCTTCTGGTATTCATGCAGCACCACCCAGTCCACATCCGGCTCGCAGAGCTGATCTTCGTAATAGACCAGTGTGCCGATGGCAATGACGCCGGCCAGCATCACCGGCACCAGCAGTTTGAACGACAGTCCCGCGAAATAGATCACGAAAAAGCCCGCGCCGAACACCAGCAGCGCCGTGCCCAGGTCGGGCTGCAGCACGATCAGGCCAAAAGGTGCGGCCAGCATCGCGGCGGCGGCGAGGAAGTCGCGCACGCGGACCGCGCCTTCGTGGCGCTGGAAATACCAGGCAAGCATCATCGGCACCGCGATCTTCATCATCTCGGACGGCTGGATGCGGGTCACGCCCAGGTTCAGCCAGCGGGTTGCGCCCTTGCTGGTTTCGCCGAAGAACTCGACGCCCAGCAGCAGCACCACGCCCACCACATAGAACGGCAACGCCAGCTTCATCAGCAGCTTTGGCGGAATCAGCGCCATTGTCCACATCGCGAAGAACGCGATGATGAAGTTGCGCGACTGTTCCGCGAAGCGCCAATCCGTGCCACCGACGGCCGAGTGCATCACCGTCAGGCCCAGCGCCGCGAACATCATCAGGATCGCGAGCAGCGGCCAGTCGAAGGCCGTGAATACGCGCAGCAGAATCAGGCCAAGACGTTTCATTGTTGGCGCACCAGGTCGGAGGCGATGTCATCGACGGTCGCCATGGTGTCGGCGGGCTGGGGACGCGCGATCTTGTCCTGGCGATCCTTGGCCAGCCAGTAATCGAAGACCTTGCGCGCGACCGGGGCCGCCACGCTGGCGCCCCAGCCGGCGTTTTCGACGATCAGCGCCACGGCGATGCGCGGTTGCTCGAGCGGCGCGAAGCCCATGAACAGCGCGTGATCGCGCAGGCGTTCGTCGATCGCGCTGGCCCGGTAGTGGCCGCCACGCAGACTGAACACCTGCGCCGTGCCAGTCTTGCCGGCCGCCTGGTACGGCGTGTTGGCGAACGCGCGCCGCGCCGTGCCGGCGCGCACCACGTCGGCCATGGCGTTCTTGATGACGTCCACGTTGGCCTGCTTGAGGGGTATGCGGTAGTCCGGCGGTGCCTCGGTGGGCTTGGCCACGCCCGAGCGCGAATCGCGTACCGCGTGCACCAGGTGCGGGCGGCGGTACAGGCCGTTGTTGGCCAGCGTGGACGTGCCCTGCGCCAATTGCAGCAGCGTAAAGGCGTTGTAGCCCTGACCCACCGCCACGGAAATCGTTTCGCCCGCGTACCAGCGCTGGCGCTCCTTGTCCTTGTAGGCCGAGCGCTTCCAGTCGGTGGACGGCAGCACGCCGCGTTTCTCGCCTTCCAGGTCGATGCCGGTGATCTGGCCGAACCCGAACTGCTTGGTGAAATCGTGCAGGGCGTTCACGCCGATTTCAGGGCCGAGCGAATAGAAATAAGTGTCGGACGACACGACGATGGCCTTGTGCATGTCCGTCATGCCGTAGGCCGCGCCGCCCGCGTTGCGGAACTTCTGTCCGCCGAATTCGTAATAGCCCGGGTCCGAAACCCGATCGGTCGCGCGGCGTTTGCCCAGTTCCAGCGCCGCCAGCGCCACGAAAGGCTTGTAAGTGGAGCCGATGGGATACGTGCCGTACAGGGGACGGTTGATAAGCGGATGGTCCGGCGATTCGTTCAGCATGCGCCAGTTGTCGACGTCGATGCCATCCACGAACAGGTTCGGGTCGAACGACGGCTGCGACACGAACGCCAGGACCTCGCCCGTATCCGGGTCGATGGCGACGAGTGCGCCGCGCTGGCCCTCGAAGGCCTCTTCGGCCACCTTCTGCAGGCCCATGTCGATGGACAGCATGATGTCCGAGCCCGGCACCGGATCGATACGGCGCAGCGTGCGCATGGGCCGGCCGCCGGCGGTGACCTCGACTTCTTCGAGGCCCGTGCGGCCGTGCAGCTGCTCTTCCCAGGTCTTTTCGATGCCCTTCTTGCCGATGACCTCGGTGCCGCGGTAGTTGCCGAGCTGCCCGGCCCGGTCCAGCTCTTCGATGTCGTTGTCGGCGATGCGGCCGATGTAGCCGACCACGTGCGCAGCCGACACGCCCTGCGGGTACTCGCGCACCCAGCGGGCGCGCAGTTCCACACCCGGGAACTGGAAGGCGTGCGCGGCAAACCACGCGGCTTCGGTTTCGTTCAGGTTGTTGCGCAGTTGCAGGCTGGCGTAGCGGCTGGATTCGGCCGCGCGGCGCTTGAAGCGGCGCTGGTCGGACGGGCTGATGTAGACGACTTCGGTCAGGCGCTCGAAGAGTTCGTTCATGTTGCCCGCGTGGGCCGGCACGACTTCTAGCGTGTAGGTGCGGTAATTGCGGGCCAGGACTTCGCCGTTGCGGTCCAGGATCTCGCCGCGGCGCGGCGGAATCGGCACGACCGCGATGCGGTTGCGGTCGGCGCGTTCGGACAGGCCCTCGTAGCGGTCGACCTGCAGATACCAGAAACGGCCGACCAGCACGCCGAAGCAGACCAGGGCGAAGGCGCCGCCCACCCAGGCGCGCAGGCGAAAGCGCTGCTTCTGCTGCTGGCCGGTTTTCTTGAATTCAAACATGACGCAACGCCGCCGTCAGGCGGATGAGGATTCGGCGTCGTCGACACCGCGTTGCGGCAGGTGCAGCACCCAACCCGCCAGCGGCCACAATGCAGCCGTCAGCAGCACGCTGATGCCCCAGTCCCAGCCCGGCCATTTTCCGGCCAGCCACGCGTGGATGATCTGGGTGACGAAGCGCGCAATGAAGAACACAGGCAGCATGTGCATCGCCTGGCTCCAGAGGTCGAACCGTTGCAGCCGGCGATGCAGGACCACCGCGCCGTAGGCGACGAGCGTGTACGACAGCGCGTGCTCACCCAAGAGACCGGCGTCGTGCACGTCCATCAGCACGCCGAAGAAGAAAGCCGTGAACAGACCCACGCGGCGCGGCTCGTGCACGCACCAGAAAGCGATGATGAGCAGCAGCACGTCGGGCGCGCCCTGCCACAGACGCCACGGCAGCAGCGACACCAGCCAGGCGAGCAGGACGGTGCCCCACACGAAGAAGGCATGCGCGGGGCCCGACAGCCGGTCGGGATGCACGTTGCTGGGCGTGCCAAGGCGGCGCGGGGACTGCCCCGCAGCGTGTTGGTTAGTCCGATCCACCGGAATCGACCTCCTGACGGTTGGACTCGGCGCGATCCACATCCACCTGCAGAACCAGGAAATGGCGATAGCGTTCGGGATGGGCCAGCGGTTCACATACGGCGCGCGCGAAACCGGAGGCGGTATCGCGTTCCACCGAGGTCACCTTGGCCACGGGCAGGCCGGCGGGAAAGAGGCCGCCGACGCCGCTGGTGACAATAGTATCGCCTTCCTTGATGTCGGCATTGGCCGCCAGGTAACGCACTTCCATCTTGCCGGGCGAGTTGCCGCCGAACGCAATCAGACGAAGTCCGTTGCGCAGAAGTTGCACGGGGATGGATACCTGCTCGTCGGTGACGAGCGCCGCCTCGGCGGTCATGGGCGTCACGCGGACGATCTGGCCAACCACACCGCCTTCGTCGATGACGGGCATGCCGGGCGCCAAGCCAGCCTTGCTGCCCTTGTTGAAGACCAGGCGCTGCGTGAACGCGTTGGTGGGTTCGTACATGACTTCAACGACCACGGCGGACTGCGCCACGGTGTCGGTCACGCCAAGCAGGCGGCGAAGCTGGGAGTTTTCGGCGGCAAGCTGCGCCGCGTGGGATGCGACTTGGGCGAGTTCGATGCGCTGACGCTGCAAGGCTTCGTTTTCGCTGCGGATGAGGTTGGCCGCGTTAACCCATTCGTTGACTTGCTGGACGAGATCGCGCGGCGCCATGACGGCACGCTGGAACGGATAAAGCCCTACGGCAATCGCGCGGCGCGCCGGTTCCAGCATGCGCCATTGGGAATCCATGACGATCAGGGCCAGAGCAAGGACGACCAGAACGACCAGCCGCACCTCTGCCGGTGGGCCGCGCCTGAATAGGGGGGGAGTCCCTTGTCGTTGCATGAATCTCAGCCCGGGCGCCCGCGTCCGAGGCCCCCGCAGCGGCCGGAGCCAGAAAAAAGCGGGGCTCCGGGCTGGCGGGCAATATTAGTCGTTGATGAAGATGGCGCCCAGTTTCTCAAGGTGTTCCAGCGCCTCGCCGCAACCGCGCACGACGCAGGTCAGGGGATCGTCGGCCACCACGACCGGCAGGCCGGTTTCTTCTTGCAGCAGGCGGTCCAGGTCACGCAGGAGCGCGCCGCCACCAGTCAGGGCGATGCCCTTGTCGGTGATGTCGGCGCCCAGTTCGGGCGGCGTCTGTTCGAGCGCGATCTTGACGGCGGAAACGATCTGGTTGAGCGGATCGGTCAGCGATTCGAGGATCTCGTTGGACGAGACCGTGAAGCTGCGCGGCACGCCTTCGGCCAGATTGCGGCCCTTGACTTCGATTTCGCGGACTTCGGAACCCGGGAATGCCGAGCCGATTTCCTTCTTGATCAGTTCGGCCGTGGGTTCGCCGATCAGCATGCCGTAGTTGCGGCGGATGTAGTTGACGATGGCTTCGTCGAACTTGTCGCCGCCGACGCGCACGGAACCCTTATAGACCATGCCGCCCAGCGAGATGACGGCCACTTCCGTGGTGCCGCCGCCGATGTCGACGACCATCGAGCCGCTGGCGTCGGACACGGCCAGGCCGGCGCCAATGGCGGCGGCCATGGGTTCTTCGATCAGGAACACGTGGGAAGCGCCGGCGCCGAGCGCCGATTCACGGATGGCGCGGCGTTCAACCTGGGTGGAGCCGCAGGGTACGCAGACGATGATCCGCGGGCTGGGCGCCAGCATGTTGCGGGGGTGCACCATGCGGATGAACTGCTTGAGCATCTGTTCGGTGACCGTGAAGTCGGCAATCACGCCGTCTTTCATGGGCCGAATGGCCTCGATGTTGCCGGGAACGCGACCGAGCATCTGCTTGGCTTCGTGCCCGACGGCCTGAATGATCTTCTTGCCGTGGGGGCCGCCTTCATGACGGATTGCGACCACGGAAGGCTCATCGAGAACGATGCCCTTGCCGCGGACGTAAATCAGCGTATTGGCGGTACCTAGGTCAATCGCCATATCGCTGGAAAAATAACTGCGCAGGAATCCGAACATGGGAGCTCAGCTAAATTCTGGGGGGAATTGGGGTCAAGCCGCGGGGCGTTTGGCCCGTGAAACAACGGGTCCGCCTGTCATCACGGCGATTAAACCGTGAATCATAACTTATAATTTCCCCGGAAATAGCGCATAAATGCAGGCTATTCAAGCTTTGTAACGGGTTTGGCGTATGCATACTGCCCACTCCCGCCCCGCGGCCTTCGCTTACCGATTTTTGCAATCCCCCATGGCGCTCAACGACAAAGATGTGGCCCGCATTGCCCGGCTGGCCAGAATCGAACTGACCCCCGACCAGCGCACTGTCGCGCAGGCCGAACTCAACGGCATCCTCCACCTGATCGAACGGCTTCAGTCCGTCGATACCCAAGGCGTCGAACCCCTGGCTCATCCTTTGTCCGCGCACGAGGACATCGTATTGCGCCTGCGTGAAGACGCCGTGACCGAAGCCGGATCGGAAGCCCGCCGCCAGGAACTGCTGGCCAACGCGCCCGATGCCCAGGACGGCCTGTTCCTGGTTCCCAAGGTCCTGGATTAAGTCATGACGAAACCTGCCCTGCATACCCAATTCGAGGGGATCGCCGCGTTGCGCGCGGCCCTCGCGCAACGCGAAGTCAGCGCGGTAGACCTGGCGCAAAGCGCCCTGTCGGCCGCAGAAGCGGCCAGCGGCCTGAATTCCTTTTTACATATTGACGCCGAATTGACGCTGGCCCAGGCCCGCGCGGCCGACGCTGCACTGGCGGCCGGCACCGCGGGTCCGCTGGCCGGCATTCCGATCGCCCACAAGGACGCGTTCGTGACGCGCGGCTGGCGCACTACCGCGGGCAGCAAGATGCTCGACGGTTACGTCAGCCCGTTCGATGCGACCGTCGTGGAACGCCTGGGCGCGGCCGGCGCGGTGTCGCTGGGCAAGCTGAACTGCGACGAATTCGCCATGGGCTCGGGCAACGAGAACTCGGCATACGGCGCCGTGAAGAACCCCTGGGATCACGCCGCCGTACCCGGCGGCTCGTCGGGCGGTTCGGCCGCCGCCGTGGCCGCCCGCCTGGTCGCCGCCGCCACCGGCACCGACACCGGCGGTTCGGTCCGCCAACCCGCCGCGCTGTGCGGTGTCAGCGGCATCAAGCCCACTTACGGCACCGTGTCGCGTTACGGCATGGTGGCCTTCGGCTCCAGCCTGGACCAGGCCGGCCCGCTGGCCCCCAGCAGCCGCGACCTGCTTGAAATCCTGGATGTCATCAGCGGCTTCGATCCGCGCGACGCCACCAGCCTCGAAAAATGCGATGGCGCGGTCAACGAACCCGGCCGCGTGCGCCGCGACTTCGACGCCGCGCAGGCCCGTTTTGACGCCGCCGGCAGCCAGCCGCTCAAAGGCCTGCGCATCGGCGTGCCTGAAGAATACTTCGGCGCCGGTCTGGCCCCCGATGTGGCCGCCGCCGTGCAGGCCGCGCTTGAGCAATTCGAGGCGCTGGGCGCCGTGCGCGTGCCCGTCTCGCTGCCGCGCACCGAGCTGGCCATTCCGGCGTATTACGTCATCGCCCCCGCCGAAGCGTCCAGCAACCTGGCCCGCTACGACGGCGTGCGCTACGGCCATCGCGCCAAGCAGTATGGCGACCTGAACGAGATGATCAGCCGCTCGCGCGCCGAAGGCTTCGGCGACGAGGTCAAGCGCCGCATTCTGATCGGCACCTACGTGCTGTCGCACGGCTATTACGATGCTTACTACTTGCAGGCGCAGCGCCTGCGCCGCCTGATCGCGCAGGACTTCCAGCGCGCCTATGCCGACCAGTGCGACATCATCATGGGACCGGTGACGCCGTCGGTCGCCAAGAACATCGGCGACAACCGCGACGACCCGACCGCCGACTGGCTGGCCGACGTCTACACGCTGGGCGTCAGCCTGGCGGGCCTGCCCGCCATGTCGATCCCCTGCGGCTTCGGCGGCGAAAAACAGAATCGCCCCATCGGCCTGCAGATCATCGGCAACTACTTCGACGAAGGCCGCCTGCTGGCCATCGCCGACCGCTACCAACACGTGACGGACTGGCATCAGCGTGCCCCTGTCCAGCAAGGCTGAGAACATGAACTGGGAAATCGTCATCGGCCTGGAAACGCACACGCAGCTTTCCACGGACTCCAAGATCTTTTCGGGCAGCAGCACGCAATTCGGCGCCGCACCCAACACGCAGGCGAACGAAGTTGACCTGGCCCTGCCGGGCAGCCTGCCGGTCATGAACCGCGGCGCGGCCGAACGCGCCATCCGCTTCGGCCTGGCCGTGGGCGCCAAGATCGCCCCGCGCTCGGTTTTTGCGCGCAAGAATTATTTCTACCCTGACCTGCCCAAGGGCTACCAGATCAGCCAGTACGAGCTGCCGGTGGTGGTGGGCGGCTCGCTGTCGTTCTTCGTCGGCGAAGAAGAAAAGACCGTCAACCTGACGCGCGCCCACCTTGAAGAAGACGCCGGCAAGTCCCTGCACGACGACTTCAACCTGGGCAATGGCAGCCCGGCCAGCGGCATCGACCTGAACCGCGCCGGCACCCCGCTGCTGGAAATCGTGACCGAGCCCGAAATGCGCTCGGCTGCCGAGGCCGTGGCCTACGCGCGCGCGCTGCACAGCCTGGTCGTGTGGCTCGGCATTTGCGATGGCAACATGCAGGAAGGCTCCTTCCGCTGCGATGCCAACGTGTCGGTCCGCCCCGTGGGCCAGAGGGAATTCGGCACCCGCACCGAGATCAAGAACGTCAACTCGTTCCGCTTCCTGGAACGCGCCATCACCTATGAAGCGCGCCGCCAGATCGAGCTGATCGAGGACGGTGGCACCGTCGTCCAGGAAACGCGCCTGTACGACGCCGACCGCGACGAAACGCGCAGCATGCGCAGCAAGGAAGACGCGCATGACTACCGCTACTTCCCCGATCCCGATCTGCCCACGCTGGTGATCTCCAGCGCGTGGGTGGACGAGGTCCGCGCCGCCATGCCCGAACTGCCGGCCGCCCAGCGCGCCCGCTTCGAAACGGAATACGGCCTGCCCGCGTACGACGCCGCGCAACTGACCATCAGCCGCGATCTGGCCGCGTACTTCCAGGCGGTCGCCAACGCGCTGCCGGCCGGCCAGGCCAAGCTCGCGTCCAACTGGGTCATGGGCGAAGTCGCCGCCGTGCTCAACAAGGAAGAAAAGACCATCGCCGAATCGCCCGTCGCGGCGCCGGCGCTGGCGGCCCTGATCGGGCGCATCATCGACGGCACGATCTCCAACAAGATCGCCCGCGAGGTCTTCGGCGCCATGTGGGCTGGCGAAAACGGCGGCGATGCCGACGCCATCATCGAATCGCGCGGCCTGAAGCAGATCAGCGACACGGGCGCCATCGGCGCGATGATCGACGAGGTGCTGGCTGCCAACCCGGCCATCGTCGAGGAGTACCGCGCCGGCAAGCAGAAGGCGTTCAACTCTTTGGTCGGCCAGATCATGAAGGCGGCCCGCGGCAAGGCCAATCCGCAGCAGGTGAACGATCTGCTGAAGCAGAAGCTGGATAGTTGATGGACCGCCGGTTCTCGTCGCGGAGAACCGGCGCAATATCAGACTGAATCGGGGGCCGCGGCATATTGCCGCGGCCTTTTGTTTGGCCAAGAATGATCTGGTCGATTTCGCCGGAGGCTTGGCCATGAACTACACCGAGGTCAGCAGCAACGACTTGCTGCACCGATTCACCGATTACCTGCAGGCCCTCAGCCAGGGGCAGCACTTCATCATCGCTGTCGACGGCGTGCGCCGCGCAAGGCTGACGCCCGTCCTGCCCGATACCTCACTGAACGCGCACGATGCCCTGGAGGCCATGAAGCGCCTGCACACCGCGGCTCCGGTCTCCCACGACATCATCCGCGCCTGGATCGAAGAAGGCCGTGAATGAACACCATCCGTCTGGTGCCGGACGCGTCGGTCGCCCTTGCCTGGCTGCTGTACCGCGTGGATGTCCACGAATCGCTGCTTGCCCAGCATCTGCTCGACGTCGCGCACGGCTCGCAGAACACCGTGCCTCACATCTGGCGCGTGGAAGTTGCCAATGGCGTTTTGCGTGCAGAGCGCAGCCAGCGCATTTCGCGGGCCCAGGTCGCTGCGTTCAATCAACTTCTCGACAACCTGCCCATCGCCGCCGACAACGACGATGCGGCTTCCAGCATCGCGCGCACCTGCCAGCTTGCCCGCGCCCATGGGTTGACTGCCTACGACGCCAGTTATCTCGAACTCTCGCTGCGGCAGCGCGCGTGCCTGGCCACCTTTGACCGCAAGCTGGCGGACGCGGCGCGGGCCAGCGGCGTCACCGTGTTCGGGCAACCGCACGGCGTCGCCGAACCCGTTGCGCCCTACCTATGGCAATGACGTTTTGGCAATTGCATCTTTGCAATGACAAAGGGCGGCCCATGGCCGCCCTTTGTCATTGCTTTCAGCAACGAGACGCTTACTTCACCCCGTACTTCGTCCGATACGCCAGCACGGCATCCCGGTTCTCCGCAAACGACGCATCATCCTGCAGCAGGGCCAGGATGTCGGTCAGCGAGGCAATCGCCACCACGGGGATGCCGTAGGTCTTGGCCACGTCCTGCACGGCCGAATGCGGCGACAGGGCGTCGTCCGGGCCGGCGCGTTCCATGCGGTCCATCGCGATCAGCACGGCGGCCGGTTCGGCGCCGGCGGCGCGGATGATTTCCACGGACTCGCGCACCGACGTGCCGGCCGTGATCACGTCGTCAATGATGACGACCTTGCCTTTAAGCGGAGCGCCGACCAGCGTGCCGCCTTCGCCGTGATCCTTGGCTTCCTTGCGGTTGTAGGCGAACGGCACGTCGCTGCGGCCCTGCATGTCCGGGTGGCCGGCCAGCGCCACG
Organism: Achromobacter sp. ACM05; assembly: GCF_019218915.1. Lineage (NCBI taxonomy): Bacteria > Pseudomonadati > Pseudomonadota > Betaproteobacteria > Burkholderiales > Alcaligenaceae > Achromobacter > Achromobacter sp. ACM05. Next base: position 1,070,653 of record NZ_JAHUWQ010000001.1, on the reverse strand, counting down.
GCGGTGGCGGTGGACAGTGGGATGCCCTTGTACGCGGGGCCGAACAGCATGTCGAACTCGACGCCGGAATCCAGCAGCGCCTGTGCGTAGAACTGCGCCAGCTTGCCGACCGAGCGGCCATTGTTGAACAGGCCTGCGTTGAAGAAATAGGGGCTGATGCGGCCCGACTTGACCTTGAAACTGCCAAAGCGCAGAACGCCCTCGTTCAAGGCGAAACGGACGAAATCCAGGGCGGTGACGGAGGACGGGGCGGCGGGCATGCAGGGTGATCCGGTAGGTGGCAGACCCCGCATTTTATCCGCTGTCGGGGCTGTTCCAGGTGGCCGCGGTGGAGTCGGTTAAATTCCTGGCATTGTCCGCCCCCCTGCGGCCGCATTACAGGAGTTTCGCTTTGCTGCGCATCACGTCGATCAACCTCAATGGCATCCGGTCCGCCTTCAAAAAGGGCCTGCAACCGTGGATGGAAAAGCACGCCGCCGACGTGCTGTGCCTGCAGGAAATCAAGGTATCCCACGAGGACCTGACCGACGAACTGCGCCATCCGCCCGGCTACACCGGCCACTTCCACCACGCCGTGAAGAAGGGCTACAGCGGCGTGGGCATCTACCTGCGAGATGCCGCCGAGCGCGTGAACAACGGCTTTGATTGTGAAGAGTTCGATAGCGAAGGCCGCATCATCCGCGCCGACTGGAAGGATCTGTCGGTCATCAGCGCCTACCTGCCTTCCGGCTCCAGTGGCGACGAACGCCAGCAGGCGAAGTACCGCTTCCTGGACAGTTTCGGCCCGTGGATCGATGCCTTGATGCACGAGCACAAGACGACCGGCCGTGAATTCGTCATTTGCGGCGACTGGAACATCGCGCACAAGGAAATCGACCTGAAGAACTGGAAGGGCAACATGAAGAATTCGGGCTTTCTGCCCGAAGAGCGCGCGTGGCTGACGGACGTCTTCGACAAGCGCGGCTTTGTGGACGTATTCCGCACCATCGACGACCGCCCCGACCAGTACACTTGGTGGAGCAATCGCGGCCAAGCCTGGGCCAAGAACGTCGGGTGGCGCATCGACTACCAGATCGCGACCCCCGGCATCGCGGCCAAGGCGCGCAGCGTCGCCATCTACAAGGACGAACGCTTCTCGGATCACGCGCCGTTGACGATCGATTACGACTTCACTTTGCGCGCGTGATTTTTCTCAAAATAAATATAGGGACGCATTAAGGGCGCCAAGCGGGCGGCGGCGTCTTTGCGACGCTGCCGGATGCCCCGCAGCGGCGTATCAGAAGGCGCCCTGCCCTATGCCGCATCGGCGAAATTAAACGGGGACACTTCAAAAATCCCTGAATTTTCAAGCTCCCCCGTTTGATCAGCCCGGTTTCCATCCACAGGCGATCAACACTCCGCTTTTATACGTCCCCGTTTATCGCCCGGAAAAATCCGTTTGTTATCAAGGTGATGGCGCAGTTTTTCGCTTTGCGCAGGGCAACATTTTGCCCCTACAATCCCCGCACCATACAGGTGCAGCCATGCACCAAAACAAACTGATCGCGCCCCAATTTGGCGCAATTTCCGCACCTATTCGAAGCACCCCCGAGGAGATCATGGTGAAAGTGCAGAGTCTGGACGACTTCCTGCGTGGCGTCGCCGCGCGCGACCCGCAGCAACCCGAATTCATGCAAGCCGTCCAGGAGGTGATGCTCAGCTTGTGGCCCTTCGTCGAGAAGCATCCCCACTACGCCGAGCACGCTCTGCTGGAACGCCTGGTCGAACCGGAACGCGTCATCCAGTTCCGCATCTGCTGGACCGACGATCAGGGCCGCGCCCAGGTCAACCGCGGCTTCCGCATCCAGCACAGCTCCGCAATCGGGCCCTTCAAGGGCGGCATGCGCTTTCACCCGTCGGTGAACCTGTCGATCCTGAAATTCCTCGCCTTCGAACAGACCCTGAAGAATTCGCTGACCACGCTGCCCATGGGCGGCGGCAAGGGCGGTTCCGACTTCGATCCCAAGGGCAAGTCCGACGCCGAAGTCATGCGCTTCTGCCAGGCGCTGATGATCGAGTTGTATCGCCACCTGGGTCCGGACACCGACGTGCCCGCCGGCGATATCGGCGTGGGCGCGCGTGAAGTCGGCTTCATGGCCGGCATGATGAAAAAGCTGTCCAACTCGACCGCCAGCGTCTTCACCGGCAAGGGCCTGACCTTCGGCGGCAGCCTGATCCGCCCCGAAGCCACCGGCTACGGCACCGTCTACTTCGCCGAAGAAATGCTCAAGCGCGTGGGCAAGTCGTTCGACGGCATGCGCGTGTCCGTGTCGGGCTCGGGCAACGTGGCGCAGTACGCCATCGAGAAGGCCATGGCGCTGGGCGCGCGCGTCATCACCGTGTCGGATTCGAACGGCACCGTGGTCGACGAAGCCGGCTTCAACCACGAGAAGCTTGTGGCGCTGATGCACATCAAGAATGACCTGCGCGGCCGCCTGGACACCTACGCCCGCCAGTTCGGCCTGCAGTACGAAGCCGGCAAGCGCCCGTGGCACGTGCCCGTCGACGTCGCCCTGCCCTGCGCCACGCAGAATGAGCTGGAGCTGTCGGACGCCCAGACGCTGATCAAGAACGGCGTGCTGGCGGTTGCCGAAGGCGCCAACATGCCCGCCACGCTGGACGCCGCCAAGGCCTTCATCGCCGCGCGCGTGCTGTACGCGCCGGGCAAGGCCAGCAACGCCGGCGGCGTCGCCGTGTCGGGCCTGGAAATGGCCCAGAACTCGGCCCGCCTGTCGTGGACCCGCGAGGAAGTGGACACCCGCCTGCATGCCATCATGCGCGACATCCACGAAAACTGCGTGCGCCACGGCCATTCGGAGCGCGAGTACGTGAACTACCTGGACGGCGCCAACATTGCCGGCTTCGTCAAGGTCGCGGACGCCATGCGTCAGCAAGGGCTGTATTGATCGCCGCCCGCTGAAGCGCGCGCGACAACGCGCGGGCCCGGCATGCAAAAGGCCGACTCGGATGAGTCGGCCTTTTGCATTGCGGCGATGGCGGGCCGCGGATGGGCCCGCGCCTGCGCCTTTAAAAAGCGCGCAGCCTGGCGGGGTGGCGCAAAGATCAGTGCTTCATCGCGCCGTGATCGTGGCTCATGCCGGGATTGTGCGAGGCCGGCTTGACCTTGAACTCCACCGCCACTTCGCCTGCCTTTTCGAACTTGAGCGTGGCGGGCACAGTGGCGCCATCCTTGAACGGCGCCTTCAGCTTGATGAACATGACGTGATAGCCGCCCGGGCTGAGCTTGACCTCGGTATCGGCGGGCAGCGCGATGCCGCCTTCGACCTGACGCATCTTGGAGACGCCGTTTTCGGTCTGCACGGTGTGCAGTTCGACGCGTTCGGCGGCATCCGACGAGACCGACAGCAGACGGTCCGGCGCCTTGGCATCGTTGTCGATATCCATGTACCCCGCACCGTTGGCCTGTCCGGGCGCCGAGGCGCGGACCCAGAGATCGTCGACTTCGACCTGGCCGACCTTGTAGTCCTTGGCCCACGCCGAACCGGCGGTGCACAGGCCGATCGCGGCAACAACGGCAAACTTGCGGATGTTCATGGGTGTCCTCCTGAGACGTTAGCGGCGCCTGACCAGGCTGCGGGCGGCTGACAGCACCGAGTCGGTCAAGGCTTCCATGGCCTCGGAGTTTACCCGCCAATGCTGCCAGTAGAGCGGCACGTCCTCCCACGCCCGGCCGCGCAGCAGAACGAGTTGACCGGCATCAAGATGTTCCTGCACGAGCGGCAGCGGGTTCATGGTCCAGCCCAGTCCGCCCAGCGTGGCCTGCACGAAGGCGCGCGTGGACGGCACCCACCAGACCGGCGGCTCCCACGGCGCGGGGTCGGCGATCTTGTGCGCAAACCGCGCCTGCAGCGCGTCCTTGCGGTTGAAGACCAGAACGGGCGCCTGAGCCAGCGTCTGCGCGTTGACGCCCGAGGCGAAGTAGCGCTTGTGGAAGTCCGGCGTGCAGGTGGCCACGTAGCGCATGCTGCCCAACGCGTGGATGCGGCAGCCCTGCACCGGATCGGCCAGCGTGGTCACGGCGCCCAGCACGGAGCCGTTGCGCAGCAGCGCGGCCGTGTGATCCTGGTCTTCGGACAGCATGTCCAGCGTGGCGCGGGTGCGCGCCGCGAATTGCAGGGCGGCGTCGACGAACCAGGTTTCCAGGCTGTCGTGGTTGACCGCGATGGGGATGCTGGCGTGGGGCACGTCGTCGTCGGCGACGCCCAGCCGGTTCAGCGCGTCGTGCTCCAGCAAGGCGGTCTGCTCGGCCAGTTGCACCAGCACCTGTCCGTCTGCCGTGGCGGCGGCCGGCACCGTGCGTTGGACCAGCAGCCGGCCCATCCGGTCTTCCAGCGCCTTGATCCGTTGCGACACCGCCGACGGCGTGACGCTGAGCGACAGCGCCGCGCGCTCGAAACTCCCTTCGCGCACCACTGCGGCCAGGGCGCGCAGGTTGCCATGATCGATTTTCATGAGATTAGAAATACTTAATATAGTGAAGGAAAATTAGCTGTATTTCATATACATGGCAAGGGAAAATGGCGCATTGCCGATTGCTCTCAGCAATTCGGCCATCCATCAAAGCGCCGCTACAGGCGTTGCAGTCACAGGTATTTTTTCCATGTTTGCCACCTTGTCATCCCCCACCTTTCTTACCGCCTGGGCCAGCGGCACGGCCACGGGCCTGGGCCTCTTTGCCGTCGTGGGCGCGCAAAGCGCGTTCATCCTGCGCCAGGGCCTCATGCGCGCGCATCTGCTGAGTGTCGTCGCCATCTGCGCGCTGATCGACGCGGTCTTCATCTTTGCCAGCGTGTCCGGCCTGCAGGCGCTGACCGCGTGGTTCCCCTGGCTGACGACCGCCGTGCTGTGGTTCGGTGTGGCGTTCCTGACCTGGTACGCGGCGCAGTCCGCGCGCCGCGCCTGGACCGCCACGGGGGGTCTGGCCGCCGCCCGCGACGTGGTGCCGTCGCGCCGCGCCGCCATGCTGGGCGCGCTGGGTTTCTCGCTGCTGAACCCGCACTTCTGGCTGGACATGGTGGTGGTCGGCTCACTGGCGCACGGCTTCGAAGACGCCCGCATGGCCTTCGCCGCCGGCGCTTTCACCGCCAGCCTGCTGTGGCTGGCGGTACTGGGCATCGGGTCGCGGCTCTTTGCTCCCTTCTTTGCCAGCGCGTCGGCCTGGCGCGCGCTGGACGGCATCATCGCCGTGGTCATGGCTGGTTTGGCGATCAGCCTGGCGCTGAAGGGCGTCTGAGCCTCGCCATGTACACCTCCACGTTCATCTTCGCCATAAAGCAGTTCGACGACGCATTCCACCGCCTCGACCAGCGCATCGCAGAGGCGGCGCGCGCGATGCCGGGCTACCTGGGGGAAGAATCCTGGGAAGACACCACGCGCGGGTTGTTCGCCAATGTCTATTACTGGCAATCGCTTGAAGCGTTGGACGCGCTGATCCGGCATCCGGCGCATCAGCAGGCCAAGGCCGCGCAGTCGCAATGGCTGGACGGTTACCGGGTGGAGATTGCCCAGGTGCTGCGCCAGTACGGGCACGGCGTGCCCGCGCCGGCACTTTTATAATCGGCGCCTCACCACTTTCTGTCGGGCGCCGGGCCGGCCCGCCAACGCGCCATGCGTGGACCTTCGCCTTCCAAAGACGTGCGCCTGCCGCCGCTTGCCGCCATCCAGGCGTTCGAAGCGGCCGCGCGGCTGGGTTCCTTCGAGCGTGCGAGCGAAGAACTCTTCGTCACAGCCAGCGCCATCGGCAAGCGCATCGCATCGCTGGAAACCTTGCTGGATGTCACGCTGTTCATTCGAAGCAGCCGCGGTGCGACGCTGAGCGCGGCCGGACGCGAGTACCTGGAACAAGTGCGTACGGCGCTCGATCTGCTGTCCGACGCCTCGCTGCACAAGCGCAACGAACCCAAGCTGGAAACGCTGCGCGTCGTGTCCACGCCGACATTCGCCCGGCAGGTGCTGATTCCTGCCCTGCCCGGTTTCACCGCGGCAAACCCCGGCGTCGAACTTGAAATCATGCTGTCCATTCCCTACCTGGACATCATGCCCCCCAACGCCGACGTCTGGATCCGCTTTGGCAGCGGCAAATATCCCGGCCTTCATGCGCATCCGCTCACGCACGATCCGGTGTTCGCGGTGTGCGCACCGAGTTATCAAGCGGCGCGCGGCCCGTTCAAGCGGCCCGCCGATCTGGCGCGCGCCGACCTGTTGCGTTGCCCGATGGAACCCTGGCGTCCGTGGCTGGCGGCGGCGGGCCTGGACTGGCCCGAGCCGTCGCGCGGCGTGTGGCTGGTAGACCTGGGCATGATGCTCGCCGCGGCGCGCGCCGGCCAGGGCGTGGCGCTGACTCGCCGATCGCTGGCCGCCGAGTGGCTGGACGAAGGCAAGCTCGTTCGCCTGCTGGATGTGGAGATCCCCGGCGAGTCGCAGTACTACCTGTGCACCGAAGCCACACGCACACCGGGCGGCGCGGCCCAGGCGTTTTCCCTATGGCTCGCCGAGGTCTGCAAACGCGCAGCCCAATGGCCATGCGGGCCGCAGGCCGGTCAGGAATAAATTTCCAGTTATCTGCGGAATGAATTTCCGCACGACGCCGCACCCTGATCGCTAGGATGCGGCCAGCGTGACTGCGCCCGTCCCGGAGACACGCTGTGTGGACAAGCGGAAGCGGACGCATTGCGAACGCAACACCGACGCACGCCCATCACCGCCCATTCCACTCACAGCATTCAGCAAGCTGAAAGGAACCTTGCATCCGCACTAGGTATTTACGCGGAAAAGCACCGCCGGGTCAGATTCGCGTAAGCGATTAAGCAGACAGTCACGACACGCAACAAAGGAGCGCGCCAACAAAACACCATCCGCCGATTGGCGCCGGCACACGGCTTTCCACGCAGTTCACCCAATTACAACGGAGACATCCATGGATTTTCGTTTGAAGCTGCTTGCAGGAACCCTTGCATTTGCCGTATCGGCCGCGTCCCACGCCGCCGACCCCATCAAGATCGGCGTGGCCGGCCCCTACACGGGCGGATCGTCCTCGATGGGCGTCAGCATGCGCGACGGCGTTCGCCTTGCCATTGAAGAGATCAACAAGAACGGCGGCGTGATGGGCCGCCAGCTCGTCGCGGTCGAACGCGATGACGAAGCCAAGAACGAGCGCGGCGTGCAGATCGCGCAGGAACTGATCAACAAGGAACAGGTGACCGCCACCGTCGGCTACATCAACACCGGCGTCGCATTGGCCTCCCAACGTTTCTACCAGGACGCCAAGATCCCGGTGTTCAACAACGTGGCCACCGGCAGCGTGATCACGCATCAGTTCAAGGCGCCTGAATACCCCGACAACTACGTGTTCCGCAATGCGGCCCACGACAGCATTCAGGCCCCGATGATCGTGGAAGAAGCGATCACGCGCCGCGGCTTCAAGAAGGTCGCGATCCTGGCCGACTCCACCAACTACGGCCAGCTCGGCCGCGAGGACCTGGAAAAGGCCCTGGACGCCAAGGGCATCAAGCCGGTCGCCGTCGAGAAGTTCAACATCAAGGACGTCGACATGACGGCCCAGCTGCTCAAGGCCAAGGCCGCGGGCGCTGAAGCCGTGCTGACCTACGGTATCGGCCCGGAGCTGGCCCAGGTCGCCAACGGCATGACCAAGCTGGGCTGGAAGGTGCCGATCATCGGCAGCTGGACGCTGTCCATGGCCAACTACATCGACAACTCCGGCGCCAACGGTGAAGGCGCGCGCATGCCCCAGACCTTCATCCAGGACCCGGACACGCCCAAGCGCAAGGCGTTCATCGACGCCTACCTGGCCAAGTTCAAGCCCAAGAACAACCGCATCGATTCGCCGGTGTCGGCGGCGCAGGGCTATGACTCCATCTTCCTCTTGGCCGCGGCCATCAAGCAGGCGAACTCGACCGACGGTCCCAAGGTGCGCGAAGCACTGGAAAACCTGCAGACCCCGGTCGAGGGCGTGGTGATGACCTACAACAAGCCCTTCTCGCACGACAACCACGACGCGATCACCGCGAAGGAAGTGGTCATCGGCGAGGTCAAGGGCGGCCGGGTCATCAAAGCCAACTAAATCCCGACAAGCAGGAAGGCGGCGGCTGCCCGGCCGCCGCCGCCCGCGCCTGAAGTTTCGGGCGCGGGGCATGCAGCCGCCTGAAAACAGCGTTCTGCCCAAGGGGGTTGGGACGGAACACAGCGCCTCAAGACACACACCATGATTCTTCTACAGCTCATCTATAGCGGTATCGCGCTAGGCATGATCTATGCGGTCATTGCGTTCGGCTACCAGCTCACCTTCGCCACATCGGGCACCTTGAACTTCGGCCAGGGCGAAGCCCTGATGCTGGGTGCGCTCGTCGGCCTCACGCTCGTCGGACTCGGCGTGAACTACTGGGTCATGATTCCCATCGTCTGCATCTTCGGCTTCGCGCAGGGCGCGCTGGTCGAACGCGTGGGCGTGCGGCCCGCCATCAAGACGCGATCGGAATTCGGCTGGATCATGGCCACCATTGCGTTGGGCATCATCTTCAAGAACGTGGCCGAAAACATCTGGGGCCGCGACGACCTGCGCTTTCCCTCGCCGCTGCCCGAGGCGCCGATTCAGGTGCTGGGCGCCAACGTGCTGCCGATGGAGCTGCTGGTGGTGTTCGGCGCGCTGGGCATGATGATTCTGGTGGAAATCTTCAACCGCAAATCCATCTACGGCAAAGCCTTCGTCGCCACGTCCAACGACCGCGACGCGGCCGGCCTGATGGGCATCAACACCGGCATGGTCATCACGTTCTCGTACGCACTGTCGTCGCTGACTGCGGCGTTTGCCGGCGTACTGGTCGCGCCGCTGACGCTGACGGGCGCCACGATGGGCGCCGTGCTGGGCCTGAAGGCATTTGCCGTCGCGATCATTGGCGGCCTGTCCAGCGGGATGGGCGTCGTGGTGGGCGGGCTGATCCTGGGGATCGCCGAAACGACCACCGGTTTCTATCTATCAACGGGATACAAAGACGTGCCGGGATTGGTATTGCTGCTGCTCGTTCTGACCTTCAAGCCCGCCGGCCTGTTCGGCAAGACCGCGATCAAGAAGGTGTAAGCGATGAAACCCCTGCATCTTCTCCTATCCATCGTGGCCGTGGCCTGCCTGGCCGCCGTGCCGCTGGGCGTGACCAACACGTATTACCTGCACTTGATTGAAACCATCATGATCTATTCGATCCTGCTGTTCGGGCTCGATATCGTGGTGGGCTACACCGGCCAGGTGTCGCTGGGCCACGCCGGCTTGTTCGGCATCGGCTCGTACGTCGCCGGCGTGCTGGTCTTTCACCTGCAGATTCCCATCTGGCTGACGCTGCCCGCCGCCATCGTCATCGCCGCCGCCTTTGGCGCAGTGCTGGCGCTGCCGGCGCTGCGCGTCACCGGCCCCTATCTGGCGATGGTGACGCTGGCCTTCGGCACGATCATCCAGATTCTGATCAACGAGATGACCTTCCTGACCGAAGGCCCGCTGGGCATCAAGGTCACCAAGCCGTCCATCGCCGGCCACGTGCTGACCAAGGCCGAGTACTTCTGGCTGGTCGCCGCGCTGCTGGTGATCTCGCTGATCGTGGTGCACCGGATTTTGAAGTCGCACCTGGGCCGCTCGTTCGAAGCCTTGCGCGACAGCCCGATCGCATCCGATTGCATGGGCGTGTCGGTGTACCGGCACAAGGTGATCGCCTTCGTCATCAGCGCCGGCTTTGCCGGCCTGGCGGGCGCGCTGTACTCGTATTCGGAACAGTACATTTCGCCGAACACGTACAACTTCGAACTGACGATCCTGTTCCTGCTGGCCATCATCATGGGCGGCCGCAAGAGCCGCACCGGCGCGCTGCTGGGCGCCTCGATCATCGTGCTGCTGCCCAAGATGCTGGACGACATCGGCACCTTCCGCCTGATCGCGCTGGCGGTGGCGATCCTGGTGACGGTGGGCAGCGTCGTGGCCATCTCCAAGGGCCGCACCGAGCCGCGCAAGGTCGCGGTGCCGGTGATCGGCACGATCGTGCTGGCCATCTTCTCGTACTGGCTGGACGCCGTCACCGACTGGCGCCTGACCATCTTCGGCGCGATGATCCTGTTCGTCGTGTACTACCTGCCCGACGGCATCGTGGGCTTCGTTCGCAACCTGTTCTTCTCCACGCGCCGCGCGGCGCTGGCCGTCAAGAAAGACCTGGTGAAGGAACAGGACGCCGTGCCGGACGCGGTGGCGGGCAAGGGCGAGACCCTGCTCGCAGCCAAGAACGTGCTGATGCAGTTCGGCGGCCTGAAAGCCCTGAACGAGGTGGACCTGACCGTCAAGCGCGGCACCATCCACGGGCTCATCGGACCCAACGGTTCCGGCAAGAGCACGATGATGAACGTGTTGACCGGCATCTACGTGCCCACGGCCGGCGCGGTGGAGTTCGGGGGCAAGTCGCTCGTCGGCCTTCCGCCCGCGGACATCGCCGAAGCCGGCATCGCGCGCACGTTCCAGAACGTGCAACTCTTCGGCGAAATGACCGCGCTGGAGAACGTGCTGGTGGGCCTGCATCACACGTTCACGACGGGTCTGGCTGGCATCGCGCTGCGCACGCCCAAGTGGAAGACCGAGGAACAGGGCGCACGGGCACGGGCCATGGCGCTGCTGGAGTTCGTCGGCCTGGAATCGCTGGCCAGCGAAGAGGCGCGCAACCTGCCCTACGGCAAGCAACGCCTCCTGGAGATCGCCCGCGCACTGGCGCTGGATCCGCAACTGCTGCTGCTGGACGAACCGGCGGCAGGCCTGACGGCGCCTGACATCGTGGAACTGCTGGCGATCATCCGCAAGGTGCGTGACCACGGCATCACGCTGATCCTCATCGAGCACCACATGGACGTCGTGATGGGGGTGTGCGACACGGTGTCGGTGCTGGACTTCGGCCAGAAGATCGCCGAGGGCCTGCCTAACGAAGTGCAAAGCAACGCCAAGGTGATCGAGGCGTATCTGGGCGGCGCGCCCGCCTGACGCCAAGGGGACAAGAAGATGCTATCGATCAAGAATCTGGAAGCAGGCTACGGGAAGGTGAAGGTGCTGCACGGCATCAGCATGGAGGTGCCGAAAGCCAAAGTGGTGACGCTGATCGGCTCGAACGGGGCTGGGAAGACGACGACGATGCGGGCGCTGTCGGGGATGATCCGGCCGACTGCGGGGGAGATCACGCTGGGTAGCAAGCGGATTGATGGGATGGAGTCACATCGCATCGCGCGGCTGGGACTGGCGCATTCGCCGGAGGGGCGCCGGGTGTTTCCTACGCTGTCAGTGACCGACAATCTGCTGCTGGGTGCGTTTCCGCGTCTGACGGGTAGCCGGCCTAAGGGTGACGTTCAAGCTGATCTGGGGCGGGCGATGGATCTTTTCCCTCGGCTGAAGGAACGGCGGGATCAGCTGGCGGGGACGCTGTCAGGCGGTGAGCAGCAGATGCTGGCGATGGCGCGTGCGGTGATGTTGAATCCGGAATTGGTGCTGCTGGATGAGCCTTCGATGGGATTGGCGCCGATTCTGGTGGAAGAAGTGTTCCGGATCATTGCGCGGCTCAAGGAAGAAGGCGTGACGATGCTGCTGGTGGAGCAGTTCGCGGCGGCGGCGTTGAATGTCGCGGATTATGGGTATGTGCTGGAGAATGGGAGGATTTCTGTGCATGGGAGTGCGGAGAAGTTGAAGCATGATCCGGCTGTGGTGGCGGCTTATTTGGGTGGGGGGCATTGAACGGGTTGGCTGTGGCGTTATTCGGCTGGCGGTGAGGGGGGTTCTTTAGACGCCCGCCGCAGCGGGGGCCGGGGTGCGCGGGGCTACGATTGCGGTCCGGAGCCTTCGCTCCGGACTTCCCCGTCCTCAACCTCGTCCGCCTTCGGCTCCCTACGGTTTCCGTCGGGCGCATCTACACGCCCCGCGCACCCCGGCCCCCGCTGCGACAGGCTCCAGTTGATTCAGCTTTACCGGTGGCGGGGCGAGTTGGGTTCTTTAGGTTCTTGCCTACGGTGGGGGAGAGAGAAAGATCTTGCGGGGCCCGCCCGCGGCGGCCGCGCGGGCGGCCTTCGGGGGCTTACGCAGCGTCTTGCGTCGGGGCGATGACGCTTCGCGTGTGGCTGCGGTGTGGTTGGGTTCTTGCCTATGGCAACGTTGGGTGTCTGACACTGACGAGCACCATTCGCAAGCCGCTCTCCGCACGCGCGCAAGCGCACACCGCACCGACGAACCGCAGCTCCGATGCCGATTGCCGCCGCCCGGGCGGCAGCAATTCGGCGGCCTCGCAGATCTCCTACCCTGAACACAGGTCTTGTAGCGCCGCATACCAAAGACCCTCGTAGCACGGCGTCGCGGTCACCGTGGGCGCGAGCGCCGTCGATGCGCCCGACGGAATCCGTAGGAGTCGCCGCAGGCGAGGACGAGGATGAGGAAGGGGAAGTCCGGAGCGAAGGCTCCGGACCGCAATCGTGGGCGATCGTGCCCACGGTGACCGCGGCGTCGGGCGACCTACGAAGAGCTTCGTGGCGCGCCAAAAGAAAATGGGCCTCCGCAGGCAACCGACCAAATCAGTCTTCGCCTGCAAGGCCCACGCTCACGTCGCATCACTCTCGATGCAACGTCACCCTCAAACGATCGTAAGCGTCACATCAATGTTGCCGCGCGTGGCGTTCGAGTACGGGCACACGATGTGTGCGGCCGCGACCAGCTTTTCAGCTTCTGCGCGGTCCAGGCCCGGCAGGGAGATCTTCAGTTCCGCTTCGATGCCGAAACCCGTCGGAATCGCGCCGATGCCGACGATGCCGTTTACCGACACGTCCGCCGGGATCGCGATCTTGTCGCGGTTGGCGACGAACTTCATGGCGCCCAGGAAGCAGGCCGAGTAGCCGACGGCGAACAGTTGTTCGGGGTTCGTGCCTGCTGCGCCGGCGCCGCCCAGTTCGCGCGGGGTGGTCAGCTTGACGTCGAGGTTGCCGTCGTCGCTGACGCCACGGCCTTCACGGCCTCCGGTGGCGGTGGCGTTGGCGCGGTAGAGGACTTTTTCGATCGACATGGTGTGGTTCCTTTGAATAAAAGTTTGTACTGCTTGCCTTACGGGACCCTTCCCGTGTTGGCGGTCAACGATGAACTTGCGACTTGCTTAGGACTTTAAATAGTGAACAACAATATCGTGCGCTATTTATAAAACCGGATGATGACAGTCATCACCCACAACCTCAAAGACTTCCGGCCAGCTTCTCCCGCAGCGCGTGCAGCATCTTCGTCATGCCCTGCGCTTCGTCCAGCGAACACTGCGCTGCCGCGCCAACCGCGTGCGGCACCGCTTCGGCCTTTTCGCGCAGATCGCGGCCCTGTTTCGTCAGGCCCACGATCACCTGGCGCTCGTCGGTCACGGCGCGCTTGCGCGTCACCAGGCCCGCGGCCTCCAGGCGCTTGAGCAGCGGCGTCAGCGTGGCCGAATCCAGAAACAGGCGGCTGCCGATATCCGTCACCGTAATTTCGTCGCCTTCCCACAGCACCAGCATCACCAGGTATTGCGGGTAGGTCAGGTCCAGCCCGCTCAGCAGCTTGCGGTACACCTTGTTCATCGCCAGCGAGGTCGAGTACAAGGCGAAGCACAACTGGCTGTCCAGCAGCAGCGGGTTGAATGCGGCTTTGGTCTTGTTTCTGGATTTCATGGTGCGATATTAAATAGCGCGCGATTTATCGTCAACACTTTTTTTCAATGCCGATAACGATTACGCCGCCTGCTCCGCTTCCACCGCGCCGCGGTCCGAGCCGTATTGCTTCAGCCCGTCCAGGTCCAGCACCCGAACCGCCCCGTATTCCACGTTCAGCAGCCCCGCCTCCTCCAGCTTGCGCAGCGCCTGGTTCGCACGCTGGCGTGACACCCGGGCCAGATAGCCGACTTCTTCCTGTGTAATCGTCAGTCGCATCCCCATGCCCGGATACAGCAAAGGGTTGAAGAGCTCGGCCAGACAGCGGGCCACGCGCGCATCGGGATCGAGCAGACGGTCGTACTCCGCCTTGCCGATGAACTGCGCCACGCGCTCGTTCAATTGATGCAGCAGATACCGGTTGAACGGAATACTGGTATCCAGCAACCAGTCGAACGTCGTGCCCGGCAGGCGCGCCACCACTGAATCGCGCAGCGCCACGATGTCGTACTTGCGGACTTCGCGTTTCAGCAGCGAGCCCTCGCCGATCCAGCCCCCGGCGGGCACGCCCGTCAGCGATGCGACCTTGCCTTCCGAATTGCCCACCGACACCTTCACCAGTCCCGCCAGCACGCCGATCCAAGCCTGGGCGAGTTCGCCTTTGCGCTCTATGATCGATCCGGCAACGACCTGCTGCACGGAAAGGTCCCGCTCCACGCGCGCTTGCTGTTCGGCGTTGAGCACGCGGAACCAGGCGGCGGCGAGTTGCAGGGAGTCGGATAGCTGCATCGGGAATACCCTAAAAGGTCCTTGAATGTCGCGATGGTGACAGTTGGTAGCAACCCAACCTTATACCTTAACTCCTGCCGTAAATCTAAAACCAACTGGTCAAGTACACCGCCGCAACCGCCGCTTCCATTGCAGGCACTGCGCGCGATGCGCCCAAACCGGAGGAGACAACGTGGCACATTCATCGCCCGCATCTGCACAGGTGCCGGCGGCGCCGGACACCTTTCCGGCGCTGCTGCTCGCGCATGCCAACGTTCGTGGGTCGCGGCCCGCGATACGAGAGAAAGACCTGGGGATCTGGCAAACCCTGACCTGGTCCGAAGTGGCGGAGCATGTCCGTCACGTCGCGCAGGGTCTTGCATCGCTCGGCATTCAGCCCGGCATGCACGTCGCCGTCATCGGTGAAAACCGCCCGCGTCTCTATATGGCCATGATGGCCGCGCAATCGCTCGGCGCCATTCCGGTTCCGCTCTATCAGGACGCGGTCGCGCAGGAAATGGTCTACGTGCTGCAGGATGCGGAGATCAGCGTTGCGATCGTCGAGGACCAGGAGCAGGTCGACAAGATGATCGAGGTGCGCGAACAGTGCCCTGCGCTCAAGCATGTCGTGTTCGACGACCCGCGCGGCTTGCGCCATTACGCCGATTCCATGCTGCTGTCGTATGAGCAACTGGAAGCGCTGGGCAGCGAATATGCCGCCAAGCATCCCGACTTCTACGCGCGCGCCGTCGCTGCCGTGCAGCCGCACGACGCCGCGGCCATGTTTTATACGTCCGGCACGACGGGCAAACCGAAGGGCGTGGTGCTGACGCACCATGCGCTCATCGACCGCGCGCGCGCCGTGTCGGAAATGGAAAAGCTGACCGACCAGGAAGACGTGCTGGCGTACCTGCCGCCCGCCTGGATCGGCCAGAACATGTTCTCGTACACGCAGTTGCTGGTCACGGGCTTTACGGTGAATCATCCCGAGTCGCCTGACACCGTGTCGATCGATATGCGCGACATCGGCCCCACCTATTACTTCGCGCCGCCGCGCGTGCTGGAAGGTCTGCTGACCCATGTGATGATCCGCATGGAGGACGCGGGCTATCTCAAGCGCAAGCTGTTCGCGGCGTGCATGAAGCTGGCGCGCCGCGTTGGCACGAAGATCCTGGACGGTGAATCCGTCAACGCCTGGGACCGCATGCGCTACGCGGTGGGCAACGTGCTGATCTACGGTCCGCTGCGCAACGCGCTGGGCATGAGCCGCGTGCGCGTGGCGTACACGGCCGGCGAAGCCATCGGTCCGGACCTCTTTGTGTTCTACCGCTCCATCGGCATCAACCTGAAGCAGCTGTACGGCTCCACCGAAACCTCGGTGTTCGTCTGCGTGCAGCCCGATGGCCAGGTTCGCGACGACACCGTCGGACCGCCGGTGGCGGGCGTGGAGATTCGCGTGGCCGACAACGGCGAGATCCTGGTCAAGAGCCCGGGGCTCTTCAAGGAGTACTACCGCAATCCCGACGCCACGGCCGAGGCGCGCAGCGCCGACGGCTGGTTCCACACGGGCGACGCGGGCTATCTGGATACCGACGGGCAGCTCAAGATCATCGATCGCGCCAAGGACGTGGGCAAGCTGGCCAACGGCAGCCTGTTTGCGCCCAAGTACATCGAGAACAAGCTCAAGTTCTTCCAGCACATCAAGGAAGCGGTGGCGTTCGGCGCCAACCGCGAAGACGTGTGCGCGTTCATCAACATCGACCTGGAAGCCGTGGGCAACTGGGCTGAACGCCGTGGCCTGCCCTATGCCGGCTACACCGACCTGGCGGGCAAGGACGAGGTCTACCAGCTGATCGCCGAGTGCGTGGAGCAGGTCAACGCGGATCTCGCGACCGATCCCAAGCTGGCGGCGTCGCAGGTCAGCCGTTTCCTGATCCTGCACAAGGAACTGGACCCGGACGACGACGAGCTGACCCGCACGCGCAAGGTGCGCCGCGCCTTCATCGCGCAGAAGTACGGCGTGCTGATCGACGCGCTCTTTGGCGGCAAGCAGTCGCAGTTCATCGAGACCGAAGTGAAATTCGAAGACGGACGCACCGGCAAGATTTCGGCGGATCTGCGGATCCATCCGGTCAAGACGTTTCCCGCCATCACCGCCCGAGCCGCGTAAAGAACATGAGCACTAACGACCGCGACCAGCGTATCGGCGATGTCATGCTGGACATGCAGAACATCTCCCTGTCTTTCGGCGGCGTGAAGGCGCTGACCGATATTTCCTTCAACGTGCGCGAGCACGAGATCCGCGCCATCATCGGGCCCAACGGCGCGGGCAAGAGCTCCATGCTCAACGTCATCAACGGCGTGTACACGCCGCAGCAAGGCGGCATCGCTTTTCGCGGCGAGCGGTTTTCGCGCATGAACCCGCGCCGCGCCGCTGAAATGGGCATCGCGCGCACGTTCCAGAACCTGGCGCTGTTCAAAGGCATGAGCGTTCTGGACAACATCATGACCGGCCGCAACCTGCGCATGAAGAGCGGCCTGCTGGCGCAGGCGTTCCGCCTGGGGCCGGCCGAGCGCGAAGAGATGCAGCACCGCGAGTTCGTCGAGAACATCATCGACTTCCTGGAAATCCAGGCCTATCGCAAGACGCCGGTGGGCCGCCTGCCCTACGGGCTGCAAAAGCGCGTCGACCTGGGCCGCGCGCTGGCGATGGAGCCGCGTCTGTTGCTGCTGGACGAGCCGATGGCCGGGATGAACATCGAGGAAAAGCAGGACATGAGCCGCTTCATCCTGGATGTGAACGATGAGTTCGGCACGACCATCGTGCTGATCGAGCACGACATGGGCGTGGTCATGGACATCTCGGATCGCGTCGTGGTGCTGGACTACGGCAAGAAGATCGGCGACGGCAAACCCGACGAAGTTCGGGCGAATGAAGACGTCATCCGCGCCTATCTCGGCGTGTCGCACTAAGCCGGACAACCAAGGCGGAAAGACATGGGATTTTTTCTAGAGACCTTATTCGGCGGCCTGATGAGCGGCATGTTGTACGCGCTGATCGGCCTGGGCTTCGTGCTGATCTTCAAGGCGTCGGGCGTCTTCAACTTCGCACAGGGCGCGATGGTGCTGGTGGCGGCGCTGTCGATGGCGCGCTTTTCGGAATGGCTGCCGCGCTGGCTGGGCTTTGACAACATGATCCTGGCCAACGTGCTGGCGTTCATCGTCAGCGCCATCGTGATGTTCCTGCTGGCGGTCGCGATCGAACGCTTCGTGCTGCGGCACCTGGTCAACCAGGAAGCCACGACGCTGCTGATGGCCACGCTGGGCATCAGCTATTTCCTGGACGGCCTCGGCCAGATCACGTTCGGCAGCTCGGTGTACTCCATCAACGTCGGCATGCCCAAGGATCCGCTGATGATCCTGGACTCGGTGTTCGAAGGGGGGCTGCTCATCAACCTTGAAGACCTGACGGCGGCGGTCATCGCCGCGCTGCTGGTGGCGACGCTGGCGCTGTTCTTCCAATACACCTCGACGGGCCGCGCGCTGCGTGCCGTGGCCGACGACCACCAGGCCGCGCAGTCGATCGGCATTCCGCTGAACCGCATCTGGGTGATCGTGTGGAGCGTGGCCGGGCTGGTGGCGCTGGTGGCGGGGATCATCTGGGGATCGAAGTTCGGCGTGCAGTTCACGCTGTCCACCGCCGCGCTGCGCGCGCTGCCGGTGGTGATCCTGGGGGGGTTGACGTCGGTGCCTGGCGCCATTCTGGGCGGCCTCATCATCGGCGTGGGGGAAAAGCTGTCCGAGGTCTATCTGGGGTCGCTGGTGGGAGGCGGCATCGAAATCTGGTTCGCCTACGTGCTGGCGCTGGTGTTCCTGCTGTTCCGTCCGCAAGGGCTGTTCGGCGAGAAGATCATCGACCGCGTCTAAGCCTGCGTCACCGAGGATAAAAAATGTTCTATCGCGAAAACGGCCAATTCAAGACCAGCTATCGCGCTGACCAGCAGATCTTCCCGATCCGCCAGGACCGCGTCTTCATCTGGCTGCTGATGGCGGTGGCGTTCATCGTCGTTCCGGCCATGGCCAGCGACTACCTGCTGCGCGCCATCCTGATTCCGTTCCTGATCCTGGCGCTGGCCGCCGTGGGCCTGAACATCCTGGTCGGGTACTGCGGACAGATCTCGCTGGGCACGGGCGCCTTCATGGCGGTGGGCGCGTATGCGGCGTGGAACTTCGGCGTGCGCTTTCCAGGCATGCCGCTCGTGGTGCAAATCTTGTTGGGCGGCTGCTTTGCCACCATCGTCGGCGTGATCTTCGGCATCCCCAGTTTGCGCATCCGCGGCCTGTATCTGGCGGTGGCAACGCTGGCGGCGCAGTTCTTCGTGGACTGGGCGTTCCTGCGCATCCCCTTCTTCACCAACTATTCGTCCTCGGGCAGCGTGTCGGTGCCGCCGCTCACGGCCTTTGGCCTGCCGGTGCAAAGCGCCATGGAGAAGTACCTGTTCGTGCTGATCCTGGTTGTCATCTTCAGTTTGCTGGCCAAGAACCTGGTGCGCGGCGCCATCGGCCGCCAGTGGATGGCGATCCGCGACATGGACGTGGCGGCGTCGGTCATCGGCATCCGGCCCATGTACGCCAAGCTGACGGCGTTCGCGGTCAGTTCGTTCATCGTAGGCGTGGCCGGCGCCCTGTGGGGTTATATCCACCTGGGCTCCTGGGAGCCGCTGGCGTTCGACCTGGGCCGCTCGTTCCAGCTGCTGTTCATGGTCATCATCGGCGGGCTGGGCTCGATCATCGGCAGCTTCTTCGGCGCGGCGTTCATCGTGCTGGTGCCCGTGGCACTGGCGAACATCCCGCACATGCTGGGCCTGCCGCTGTCGGTGGACACCGCCGCGCACATCGAGCACATGGTGTTCGGCGCGCTGATCGTGTTCTTCCTGATCGCCGAGCCGCACGGCCTGGCGCGGCTGTGGAGCATCGGCAAGGAGAAGCTGCGGATCTGGCCGTTCCCCCACTGATCTTTTTTCGTTTTGATTTCCGCGGGTCCGACGCGGCACGACCGCGCTGGACCACCGCCCCGAATACCCGGCTCAAGACCGGGCCAATCCCGGTGTCCCAGGGTTGAACCGACCCAAGCACCACGCAGGAGGTAAATGGAGATGAAGCGTCTTAACCTGAAGTTGGCGGCAGCCTTGATGGCCGCAGCCGGCGCCGCAGGCGCCGTGGCCACGCCGGCAATGGCGGCCGAAGAGCAGTTCGTTCCGTTGCTGGTGTATCGCACGGGATCGTTCGCGCCGCTGGGCATTCCCTGGGCCGACGGCAAGCTGGATTACCTGAAGCTCGTCAACGAACGCGATGGCGGCGTGAACGGCGTCAAGATCACGTACGAAGAATGCGAGACCGCCTACGCCACGGACCGCGGCGTGGAGTGCTACGAGCGCTTGAAGGGCAAGGGTACGGGCGCCTCGGGCTTCGATACCCAGTCCACCGGCATCACCTTCGCGGTCAGCGACAAAGCGATCATCGACAAGGTGCCCGTGGAGACCATGGGCTACGGCCTGTCGCAATCGGTGGACGGCAGCGTGTTCGAGTGGAACTTCCCGCTCCTGGGCACGTACTGGACTGCCGCCGACGTGATGATCCAGGACATCGCCAAGAAAGAAGGCGGCATGGACAAGCTCAAGGGCAAGAAGATCGCCTTGGTCTACCACGACTCGCCGTACGGCAAGGAGCCGATCCCGCTCTTGCAGAAGCGCGCGGCCAAGGAAGGCTTTGAGCTGCTGCTGTATCCGGTGACGGCGCCGGGCGTGGAGCAGAAGTCCACCTGGCTGCAGATCCGCCAGGCGCGTCCGAATTATGTGCTGCTGTGGAGCGCGGGCATCATGACGCCCACCGCCATCCGCGAAGCGCAGGCCAGCGGCTATCCGCGCGACAAGATGTACGCGATCTGGTGGGCAGGGTCGGAAGGCGACGTGAAGGACCTGGGCGATGTCGCCAAGGGCTACAACGCCATCACCATCCACAACAGCGGCGCCGACAGCGACAAGGTCTATGACGATCTGAAGAAGTACGTCTACGACAAGGGCCAGGGCGCGGACAAGACCGGCAAGACCACGCTGGGCACCATCGCCCACACGCGCGGCATGATGATCTCGATGCTGCAGGTGGAAGCGATCCGCGCCGCGCAGGAGAAGTACGGCAAGGGTAAGGCGCTGACGCCCGAGCAGGTGCGCTGGGGCTTCGAGAACCTGGATCTGACGCAGGAAAAGCTCGACAAGCTGGGCTTTGGCCAGATCATGCGTCCGGTCAAGACCTCGTGCGCCAACCACAAGGGCGATGACTGGGCCCGCATCGTGCAGTGGGACGGTTCCAAGTTCAAGGTCGTTTCCGACTGGTATCAGGCCGACAAGACGATCCTGGACCCGATGGTCAAGGAATCGGCGGCCAAGTACGCCAAGGAAAAGAACATCACGCCGCGCAAGTGCGAGTGATGCTTCTGGAGCACCCGCGGCCCCGCGCCGCGGGTGCGCAACGCAGGTTGATATGAACCGGCGGCCGGCTTTCCGGCCGGCCGCCGCCACGCCGCAGGAAGGTTTATGAACGACGCCAATATTGCCGCCGCCGACGCCCCCCAGGTGCTGCTCGATGTGAACGGCATCGAGGTGATCTACAACCACGTGATCCTGGTGCTCAAGGGCGTGTCCCTGCAGGTGCCGGAAGGCAGGATCGTGGCGCTGCTGGGCGCGAACGGCGCCGGCAAGACCACGACGCTGCGCGCGATCTCGAACCTGCTCAAGGGCGAGCGCGGCGACGTCACGAAGGGCCACATCCAGTACCGCGGCCAGCGTATCGAACGCCTGACGCCCGCCGAACTGGTCAAGCGCGGCGTCGTGCAGGTGATGGAAGGCCGGCATTGCTTTGCCCACCTCACCATCGAGGAAAACCTGCTGACGGGCGCCTATACGCGCAGCATGAGCCGGGGCGACACCACCGCCGCGCTGGAGCGGGTCTACCAGTATTTCCCGCGCCTGAAACAGCGCCGCACCAGCCAGTCCGGCTACACCTCGGGCGGCGAGCAGCAGATGACCGCGATCGGCCGCGCGCTGATGGCCAACCCCAACATGATCCTGCTCGATGAGCCGTCGATGGGTCTGGCGCCGCAGATCGTCGAAGAGATCTTCGAGATCGTGCGCGACCTGAACCAGCGCGAGCGCGTGAGCTTCCTGCTTGCCGAGCAGAACACCAACATCGCGCTGCGCTACGCCGATTACGGCTACATCCTGGAGAACGGGCGCGTGATGATGGACGGCGCGGCCGCCGACCTGGCGCAGAACGAGGACGTAAAGGAGTTCTACCTGGGCATTTCCAGCGGCGAACGCAAGAGTTTCCGAGACAACAAGTTCTACCGCCGCCGCAAACGCTGGCTGGCCTGATTCCCGACGCGGGCAAGCCAGCGCTTGCCGCATGGCGCCGGCAACGGCGCCGCCAACCGGCACACGAGAAGGTGCGATTCCATGTCCGAGTTTTTCGATGACCGCGAAACCCGCGCGCCCGAGCAACGCGAGCGCGATCTGATGGCCGCCCTGCCCGGGGCGATTGCGCGGGCCATCGCGCGCGCGCCGGCCATTGCCGAGCAACTGCGCGGCGTGGACCCCGCCACGATCACCTCGCGCGAGGCGCTGGCCCGGCTGCCGGTCCTGCGCAAGCATGAACTGCTGGAACGCCAGCAGCACAGCCGCGACGACGGCGCGCGGCCCGCCGGTCCCGAGAAAGCCTTCGGCGGGTTCTCGGCCATCGGCTGGGGCGAAGCGATGCGCGTGTTCGCCTCGCCCGGTCCGATCTATGAACCGGAGAGCGCGCGGTCGGATTACTGGCGCTTCGCGCGCGCCCTGTACGCGGCGGGCTTTCGCGCCGGCGAACTGGCCTACAACTGCTTTTCGTACCACTTCACGCCGGCCGGCTCGATGATGGAAACGGCCGCCCACGCCGTGGGCTGCACCGTGTTTCCCGGCGGCACCGGGCAGACCGAGCAGCAGGTTCGCGCGATTCAGGACCTGGCGCCCAGCGGCTACACCGGCACGCCGAGCTTCCTGAAGATCATTCTTGAGAAATCAGACGAACTGGGCGTGAAGCTCGATTCGCTGCGGCGCGCACTGGTCTCCGGCGAAGCCTTTCCGCCGTCGCTGCGCGACTGGCTGGCGGCGCGCGGCATCGACGGCTACCAGGCCTACGGCAGCGCCGACCTGGGCATGATCGCGTTCGAGACGCCCGCGCGGGAAGGACTTGTGGTGGGCGAGGACATCATTGTCGAGATCGTGCGCCCAGGCACCGGCGAACCCGTGCCGGCAGGCGAAGTCGGCGAGGTCGTGGTGACCACGTTGAATCCGGATTACCCGCTGGTGCGCTTTGGCACCGGCGATCTGTCGGCGGTGATGTCCGGCATCTCGCCGTGCGGACGCACCAACACGCGCATCAAGGGCTGGATGGGACGCGCCGACCAGACCACCAAGGTGCGCGGCATGTTCGTGCATCCGTCGCAGGTGGCGGACGTGGCGCGGCGGCACCCTGAGATCCTGCGCGCGCGGCTGGTCATCAGCGGCAGCACCGGGTCGGACCGCATGGTGCTGAAGGTGGAGTCGCGCGTGCAGAACGACGCGCTGGCCCGCCGGATTGCCGATTCGGCGCGAGACGTGACGAAGTTGCGGGCCGATGTCGAATGGGTGGCCGAGGGTGGCCTGCCGAACGACGGCAAGGTCATCGACGACATCCGGACGTACGAATAGGCGATTCGACGCGAGAGCAAGCGCGAGGGCAAGCGCGTGAGCAGGCGCGCGGGCAAGCGGCCGCTACGCGCGCGGTCCGGTTGCGTCGCCGTCGCGACGCCCAGCCCGCGTGATGTACGCGTGGATGCCCATGCCAGCGAGCATCGCCCCCGCAAACACCGCTGCGTCGCCGATGCCGGCCGCGGCAGCGACGAGCGCCGGGCCGGGGCAGAAGCCCGCCAGCCCCCACCCCACGCCAAACGCCAGGCTGCCGGCGGCCAGGCGCGCGTCGAGCCGGGTGGCTTGCGGCCAGCGCATGGGCTCGCCGGACAAGCTGGCCCGGCGACGCCGCAACAGCGCATAACCGACACTGGTCGCCAGCACGGCGCCGCCCATCACGAATGCCAGGGTAGGATTCCACAACCCGGCCAGATCCAGAAAGCCCAGCACACGCGCCGGGTCCGCCAAGCCCGATGTGAGCAGGCCCAGTCCGAAGACGAGCCCGGCGGCGAAGGCGTAGAGCGCGGCCATGATCAGACGCCCGCCACGTGCCGCAGCACGTAGACCGTGGCAAAGCCCGCGGCCATGAAGATCAGCGTCGCCACGAGCGACCGGCGCGAGCCGCGCGACAGGCCGCACACGCCGTGTCCGCTGGTGCACCCAGACGCATAGCGCGTGCCGATGCCGACCAGCAGGCCGGCGACGATAAGGCGCGGCGTGCTGGCCTCCACCGTGATGGAAGGCAATTCGGAAAAGAGGCGGAACAGCCAGGGCGCGGCGCACAGCCCCAGCAGGAAGGCGATGCGCCAGCCCCCGCCGCGCTCGGGCGCCAGCAACCCGCCCACGATGCCGCTGATGCCCGCGATGCGTCCCGCGCCCAGCATCAGCAGCACCGCGCCGGCGCCGATCAGCAGGCCGCCCGCCGTGCCGGCGGCCGGGGTGAAGGCGGACCAGTCCACGTTCACTTGAGTGACTCCATGGCGCGTCCGCAGTACAAACTGGATAGCGTTTTCATCACCTGGCTGACCTCGAAGCTGGCCATCTGGTAATAGACGTATTTGCCCTCGCGCCGCGTCGCGACCAGACCCTCGTCGCGCAGCACACCAAGCTGTTGCGAGAGCGTCGGCTGGCGGATGCCGGTCAGCGATTCCAGCTCGCCGACGTTGCGTTCATTCTGGACCAGCTGGCACAAGAGCAGCAAGCGGTCTTCGTTGGCCAGCGCCTTGAGCAGCGCGCAGGCCTGGGTGGCGGACTCGCGCAGGACGGCGACTTCGCAATCGGTAAGGGGAGCGTTCATGACGAGGTGTCGGACACGTGGGGGATAGCGGCGTCATTATATTTATGAATAAACTATGCGCAAATATTATTTATTTTCGTAAATTGACCTGATCGGGCCGCCCGTGCGGCCTTCACGCGAGCCCTCATGACCCCGCACATCCAGGCCTTCTTCGACACCGTTACTGCGACCATCACCTACGTCGTCCACGAACCCGCGCCCGGCGGCGCGTGCGCCATCATCGATTCGGTGCTGGACTACGATCCCAAGTCCGGCCGCAGCAGCACCGCCAGCGCCGATCGCGTGGCCGATTACGTGCGCGAACGCAGCCTGCGGACCGTCTGGCTGCTGGAAACCCATGCCCACGCCGATCATCTGTCGGCGGCGCCCTACCTGCAACGGCAACTCGGCGGCGTGATCGCCATCGGCCAGAGCATCCGCACCGTGCAGGGCGTCTTCAAGACCATCCTGAACCTGGAGCCGGAGTTCCAGCTCGACGGCTCGCAGTTCGGCCATCTGTTCGCCGACGGCGAGACCTTTCAGATCGGTTCGCTGACCGCCACGGCCATCCACGTGCCCGGCCATACGCCGGCCGACATGGCCTATCTGATCGGCGATGCGGCATTCGTGGGCGACACGCTTTTCATGCCGGACGTGGGCACGGCGCGCTGCGATTTTCCCGGTGGCGACGCGCATCTGCTGTATCAGTCGATCCAACGGCTGCTGAGCCTGCCAGACGACACGCGGCTCTACATGTGCCACGACTATCCGCCCGCGGGCCGCGAGGCCGCCTGGCAAACCACCGTGGCCGAACAGCGCCGCGGCAACATCCACGTGCGCGACGGCATTAGCGAGGACGAATTCGTCGCCATGCGCACGCGGCGCGATGCCACGCTGTCGATGCCCACGCTGATCCTGCCGGCGATCCAGGTGAACATCCGCGCGGGCCATTTCCCGCCCCCCGAAGACAACGGCGTGCGCTATCTCAAGATTCCCGTCAACGCGCTCTGACCCCGGCCGCGGCGCACTTGCGCCGCGCGGCCTTATCCCGCAAGATCGCCCGATCGCAGCCACCCGATCCGACGCGCATCCATGTTTGCCGAAGCCGAAGCCGACCCCATCCTGTCCAAAGACGAATTCAAGGCGCTCGAAACGCGGCTGCGCGTCGCGTTGCTCAATGCGCAGTACGAACGGCTGCGGCAGGCCGACAAGACGCTTCTGATCGTCGTGGCCGGCATCGATGGCGCCGGCAAGGGCGCGACGATCAACCTGCTGAACGAATGGATGGACCCGCGCCACATCCGCACGCTGGCCTACGGCCCGCGCGAAGGCGACGAGCTCGAGCGCCCACCGCTGTGGCGCTACTGGCGCGATCTGCCGCCCAAGGGCAGCACGGGCATCGTGTTCGGCTCATGGTATACGCCGCTCGTCATTGAAGCCGTGCGCAAGAAGCCCAACGCGGACGCGATCGAGGCGCACTCGGCGGCGATCATGCGCTTTGAGACCATGCTGGCCGCCGAAGGCGTGCAGATCATCAAGCTGTGGTTCCACCTGTCCGCCAAGGCGCAGAAGACGCGTGCACAGCGCCTGCTGGCCAACCCCGATACGGCCTGGCAGGTCAGTCCGGTCGACATGAAGGTCAACAAGCGGTTTGACCGCATCCGGGCCGGCGCCCAAGTCGTCCTCAATCACACCGACTGCGGCCATGCGCCGTGGGTAGTGATTCCCAGCGCCGACGAAAACATGCGCGCCGCCCGCACGGCCGAGGCGGTGCTCGGCGCGCTGCGCCGGCGCGGCGTGCCCCGCCTGCCGCCCGCTTTCGTGGCGCACTCCAGCACGACGCGCATCGTGGACCGGCTGGGCAAGCTGGACTACGACGCCAAGGTGGACAAGGAAGACTACGAGACCGAACTCGGCCTGCTGCAAGGCCGGCTGGCGCGCGCCGCCCGATCCGACAAGTTCAGGAATCGCTCCCTGATCCTGGTGTTCGAGGGGCAGGACGCCGCCGGCAAGGGTGGCGCCATCCGCCGCGTCACACACGCGCTGGATATCCGGCAAGTCGACATCACGCCGATATCCGCGCCCACGACCGAAGAGTTGGCCCGGCCCTATCTGTGGCGTTTCTGGCGCTGCATTCCCCGCCATGGCCGCATCGGCATCTTCGACCGCTCGTGGTACGGCCGCGTGCTGGTCGAGCGCGTCGAAAAGCTGATACCGCCCGCCCGGTGGCGCCGCGCGTATGCCGAGATCAACGACTTCGAGGAACAGCTTGCCGCCAGCGGCGCGCTGGTGCTGAAGTTCTGGCTGGCCGTCACGCCCGACGAGCAGCTCAAGCGTTTTCACGAGCGCGAGAAATCGCCGTTCAAAAGCTTCAAGATCACGCCCGACGACTGGCGCAACCGCGACAAGTGGAAAGAATACGCGGCGGCAGCCAACGAGATGATGACGCGCACCGACGTGGCCCACGCGCCGTGGCATCTGGTGTCGGCCAACGACAAGCGTTACGCTCGCCTGCAGGTGCTGCGGCATATCGTCGACGCCATGGAAACCCAACTCTGAAGACCCCAGGAGGCCTTGCGCCATGAGTACCGCAGAAATCCGTCCCATCGTCGCCACCGACTTCGACGCCTGGCTGCCCCTGTGGAAGGGCTACCAGGACTTCTACCGCGTCAGCATCGACGACGCCGTCACGCGCAACACCTGGGCGCGCTTCCTGGACCCCGCCGAGCCCATGCACGCGGCGCTGGTCTATGAAAGCGGCCGCGCTGTCGGCATGGTGCACTGGATCTTCCATCGCTCCACCTGGACCGCCGGCGACTACTGCTACCTGCAGGACCTTTATGTGGACCAGGACGCGCGCGGCACGGGCGCGGGCCGCAAGCTGATCGAGCACGTCTACGCCGAAGCCGCCGCGGCCAACTGCGCCCGCGTCTATTGGCTGACACACGAAACCAACGCGACCGCCATGCAGCTCTACGACCGGATTGCCGACCGTTCCGGCTTCATCCAGTACCGCAAGGTGATGGCTTGAGCGCGCGCGATCCCAATTGTCCGCTGTGCCAGGAAGACGGCGGCACGCTGCTGTGGCGCGGGCCGCACCTGCGCATCATCGAGGTCGACGACGCCGACTATCCAGGCTTCACGCGCGTGATCTGGAACGGTCACCTGGCCGAGATGACCAGCCTGTCGACGCATGGCCGCGACCTGCTGATGCGGGCGGTGTACGTGGTGGAGGAAACGCAGCAGGCGATCCTGACGCCGGACAAGATCAACCTGGCGTCGCTGGGCAACATGGTGCCGCACCTGCATTGGCACGTGATCCCGCGCTGGCGCGGCGACCGGCATTTTCCGGATCCGATCTGGGCAGCGCCGCGCATCGCGCCGGGCGCTGAGCCGGATTCCTGGAAGGACCGGCAGGCGCAGGTGCAAGCGCTGCTGCCTCGCTACCGCGACCGGCTGGTGGAAGCCATGAATGCGTTGCTATGGCATTGAGCCTGCGTGGGCGTTGAGGCTGTCAGGGCAATGAGCCGCCAGGCGCCACGGCTGCAGGCCCGCGCCGCTCCCCCAGCCAGCGTGCGTACGCCGATTCGACCAACTGCGCGGTGCGATCCGCGCTGAACATACCCTGCCCGCGGATGAATTCGCGGCCCGCCTCGCCCATGCGGCGTCTGCGTTCGGGATCGGCCAGCAGGCTTTCCAGCGCCGCGGCCAGCGCAGCCGGGTCCCGCGGCGGCACCAGTAGCCCGGTCACGCCGGCCTGCATGGTTTCCGGCACGCCGCCCACGTCGGTGCCGATCACCGGCACCCCCATGGCGGCGGCCTCGACGAACGCCGTGCCAAAGGCTTCGCGGTGGGTCGGCAACGCAAACACGTCGAACGCCTGCAATACGTTGCCGATGTCATGACGCCGGCCCAGGAAGTGCACGCGCGATGCGAGGCCCAGGGATTGCACCTGCGCCTTCAGGCGCTCGAACACCGGCATGCCATCTCCGGCCAGCACCAGGTGGACATGCGGAAACGTGGCCACAACCTGGTGGAAGGCGTCGATCAGGTCCGCGTGCCCCTTTTCCGCACGCATCACGGCCACGCAACCCACCACGAGCGCGTCGTCAGGCAGCCCGAGTTCTTGCCGGACAGAGCCCTGGCCATCGCTTTCGGGCAGGACGATCGGGGAATGGATGGTGGCGATGGACTGGGGCGCCGCGCCGCCATCCAGCAGCTGGCGGTGCACGTGCCGGCTCACCGCGATGACGCGGTGGGCCAGCCACGTGTAGGCGTACAGCGAGTTGATCGGCTTGGCCAGGTGGCGGGTGCGCACAATGAGCGGCGTGCGCGCCAGGCGCGCGCCCATCGCGGCCCGCACCGTGTCGCTGCGGCTGTGGGTGTTGACTACGTCGAACCGGCCACGAGCCGCCACGCGCCGCACGAATGCCACGCTGCGCATGAAATTCACGGGGCCGTCCATGTTGATGGTGTGCACGGTGAACCCGGCGTCGCGCAGGCGCTGCGTCAGTTCGGCGTGCGGCTGGCACACGGCTTCCAGGTGATGGCCGCGCTCGCGCATGGCGACCATCTCCTTATAGATGCAGAATTCCTGTCCGCCGAACGCCGTAGCCGCCTCCGTATGCAGAATGCGCAGGCGGCCGGTGGTGACGGGCGAGGGATGCAGGTCTGAAGGGTTGCGTGGCGGCATGACGGCGAAGGGCGCCAGGCGGCCTGGCGAAGCCACGACAGAATCGTGGGTTCAAAAAAGGCCGACGGTGTCGGCCTGTAATAGGGTTGTTACATAGAGGTTAAGTGAATGTAATCGACAAACCGCTGGCGCGACAAGCCGGTCGGATTCGCGGTGCTTTGCGCTGCCGGTGCGCAGCGTCAAACTTCCGGTTCGCCGTGATCCGGCGCGTCGCGGGCGTTGCAGTAGACTGGCCGCACCGTCAGTTGCAGGAGCCGGCATGAAATCGTCCAACATCATCGTGCAGCGTGTCTATGAAGGCACCGGTCCGGAAGGTCACTACCTCGCCCTGGTCGACCGCATGTGGCCACGCGGACTGCGCCGCGCAGACCTTGGCCTGGACGAATGGGCCCGCGACATCGCCCCCAGCGCCGAACTGTGCAAATGGTTCAGCCACATCGAGGACCGCTGGGATGACTTCCGCGCCAAGTATCTGGCTGAACTCGCCACCCCAGCGCAGCAATCGCGCATGGCGGCGTTGCTGGACGCCGCGGGGGATCGCCCCCTGACCTTGCTTTTCGGCGCGCGCAATACCGAGCACAACCAGGCGGTGGTGTTGCGCGACGCGCTTCTCGACTACGCCCGACATCACCGCAAACGCGCAGCCTGAACCAGCCGTCCCCGCGCCGCGATCCGCCTGCGCTTCCGTCTTTACCCCCTTTACCCTTATGCCCAGCCGATGGCGCGCGCCCTGCGCGCCCGAGCCTATCCCAGAGGAATTCCATGTCTTTCAGTTCCGATGCCTGGACCCGCAACGCCGCGCTCTATGAAAAGACGCGCGACATGCCGTTCAACCGCGAGTTGGCCAGCGGCCAGCTCGCCGAGGACGCGTTCAAGCACTACATGATCCAGGACGCGCACTATCTGGTGGCGTTCGGACGCGCGCTCGCCATCGCCGCCGCCAAAGCCGGCGATGCCGATGGCGTGGTGCAGTTTGCCGAGGCCGCCAAGGGCGCCGTCGTCGCCGAGCGCAGCCTGCACGCCGGGTTCATGCAGCAGTTCGGCATCGACGCCGCTACCTTCGAAGCCACGCCGCTGACGCCGGCGAGCCATCACTACACCAGCTTCCTGATTGCCACCGCCTGGAGCGCGCCCTATCCGGTCGTCCTGGCCGCCCTGCTGCCCTGCTTCTGGATCTACGCCGAAATCGGGCGCGACATCCACGCACGCGCCGTGCGGCCCAATCCCTACGCGGCCTGGATCGACACCTACGCCGGCGACGATTTCCACGCGCTGGTCCGCGCCGTGATTGCCGCCGTAGATCGTGCGGCGGATACGGCGTCGCCGCAGACCCTGGCCGCGATGCACCAGGCCTACACGCACGCCGCCCAGCTTGAATGGATGTTCTGGGATTCGGCGCACCGTCAGGCTGGCTGGCCAGTCTGATTGGGAAGGCGGTCAGATCGCACAAGCGGGCCAATCCGGCTGACCGGGCTGTGCCAAAATCGCGCCCATGCCGATCGACAACCGCCTCACATCCAACGCCCTGGCCGCCCAGGCCGCGCAACTGCCTGCCGCGTGGCAGGCCGCCCTGTCCGCCGACCCCGCCGTCGCCGCCGCGCTGGCTGCCGCCACCGCCCACGTGGAGGCGCGCCTTGCCCAAGGCGCCGTGGTGTATCCCGCCACGCCCTTCCGCGCGCTGCATGGCCTGGCGCCGTCGGACGTGCGCGTCGTGATCCTGGGCCAGGATCCCTACCATGGCCCCGGCCAGGCGCAGGGCCTGGCGTTTTCGGTGCCGGACGATTGCAAGCGCCCGCCCAGCCTGCGCAACATCTTCAACGAGATTGCGCGCGACTATCCGGCGCTGAGCGTCCCGGCGGGCAACGATCTGAGCCCCTGGGCCGACCAAGGTGTGCTGCTGCTCAACACGGCACTCACGGTCGAAGACGGCCAGCCCGCCTCGCACGCGAAGCGCGGCTGGGAAACGGTGACGGATGCGCTGATCGCGCACGTGGCACGCGATCCCTCGCCCAAGGTCTTCATGCTGTGGGGCGCCCACGCGCAGGCCAAGCGGCTGTTGCTTCCGCCCGACAGTGGTCATCTCGTCCTGATGTCCAACCATCCATCTCCGCTATCCGCCCGCCGGCCGCCTGTGCCCTTCCTCGGATGCGGGCATTTCCGGGCCACCAACACCTGGCTGCAGGACCAAGGGAAAAACCCTATTGATTGGGGGCTGGACAAAAAAATAATTCCATTGCAGGGCGAATTCGGGTTATGATCGCCGCACTGCACAAAACGAGTTCGGCATTTACCGCCTTGATTTAGCGGAATTTTTTGCAGACTGCCGGGAAGCCTATCCCCGGCCTCATGCCGAACTATCATCGATTCCTGACCCCTTTCCTTTCGCCCTGCGTTCCATCAGTACAAGAGAACGCGCCACGCGCATGGTTGATCCGGTCGGCACGATGCTCCATCAACCGTCGCCTGGATCCGGCCGCCTAATCCCCTGGCCCGACCAAGCACTGCGTCGCATTGATTGCGGCAAGGGAAAGTAATGTCTTTCGATACCCTGGGTCTCGCGCCCGCCCTGTTGTCGGCCGTTCAAGAAGCTGGCTTCACCACCCCCACCTCCGTTCAAGCCGCCGCCATTCCGCAAGCACTGGCCGGCCACGACCTGATGGTGTCCTCGCAGACCGGCAGCGGCAAGACCGCCGCCTTCATGCTGCCCGCCCTGCACCGCATCGCCCAGATGCCCGCCAACAAGGGCGTCGGCGTGCAAGTGCTGGTGCTGACCCCGACCCGCGAACTGGCCCTGCAAGTCACGGAAGCCACCGCCACCTACGGCCGCAAGCTGGCCGACCTGCGCACCGCGACCGTCGTGGGCGGCATGCCCTACGGCGCGCAACTGAAGGCGCTGTCGCGCCGCGTTGACGTGCTGGTCGCCACCCCGGGCCGCCTGATCGACCACCTGCAATCGGGCCGCGTCAAGCTGAACACCGTGCACACGCTGGTGCTGGACGAAGCCGATCGCATGCTGGACATGGGCTTCATTGAAGATATCGAGACCATCGTCGAGCGCCTGCCCGAAGGCCGCCAGACGCTGCTGTTCTCGGCCACGCTGGACGGCACCGTCGCCAAGCTGGCCTCGCGCATGATGCGCGAGCCGCAGCGCATCGAGATCGCCGGCGCCAAGGAAAAGCACACCAACATCACGCAAAGCCTGCTGTACGCGGACGATGCCAGCCACAAGATGCAACTGCTGGATCACGTGCTGCGCGACGCCTCGCTGGATCAAGCCATCGTCTTCACGTCGACCAAGCGCGGCGCGGACGACCTGGCCGACCGCCTGGCCGACCAAGGCTTTGCCGCCGCTGCCCTGCACGGCGACATGAACCAGCGCCAACGCACCCGCACGCTGTCGCAACTGCAGCGCGGTCAGCTGCGCATCCTGGTCGCCACCGACGTGGCCGCCCGTGGCATCGACGTGCAAGGCATCAGCCACGCCGTCAACTTCGACCTGCCGATGCAAGCCGAAGACTACGTGCACCGCATCGGCCGCACGGGCCGCGCCGGCCGCAACGGTCTGGCCTTCACGCTGGCCACGCACTCCGAGCGCCACAAGGTCCGCCGTATCGAGCACTACATCGGCCAGTCCATCACCCCTGAAGTGATCGCCGGCCTGGAACCCAAGCGCACCCCGCGTCCGTCCACCGGCGGCGGCGGTGGCAAGCCGTATGGCAAGCCTTTCGGCAAGCGTCCCGGCGGTTTCGGCGGTTCGCGCCATTCGGGCGGCTTTGCAGGTAACCGCGACGGCGCGCCGCGCGATGGCGCACCGCGTGAAGGCCGTTCGTTCGGCGGCCCGCGTGGCGAGTTCAAGCCGCGCGACGGCGGCTACCAAGGCAACCGTTCGTTCGACGACCGCCCGTTTGGCGACCGCCCGCAGCGTTCCTTCGGTGACCGTCCCAGCTTCGGCGATCGTCCCCAGCGCGAAGGCGGCTACCAGGGCAATCGTCCCTTCGGCGACCGTCCTCAGCGTGAAGGCGGCTTCCGCGGCGGCGACCGCGATTCGCGTCCCAGCTTCGGTGACCGTCCCAGCTATGGCGACCGTCCGCAGCGCGATGCCCGCCCGTTCAGCGAGCGTGCCCCGCGTGAAGGCGGCTTCCGTGGTGGCGATC
This sequence comes from Achromobacter sp. ACM05, assembly GCF_019218915.1. Lineage (NCBI taxonomy): Bacteria > Pseudomonadati > Pseudomonadota > Betaproteobacteria > Burkholderiales > Alcaligenaceae > Achromobacter > Achromobacter sp. ACM05. Next base: position 1,037,266 of record NZ_JAHUWQ010000001.1, on the reverse strand, counting down.
GCGACGCGCGCCCCAGCTTTGGCGACCGTCCCAGCTTCGGCGACCGTCCGCAGCGCGAAGGCGGCTTCCGCGGCGGTGATCGCCCCGAAGGCGGTTTCCGTGGCAAGCCCTCGTTCGACAAGCGTCCTGGCGCCCCCGCCAAGCGCTTCGGCAAGTCGAACGATCGCCGCGGCTGATCCCCACGCCTGATTCAAAAAAGCCCCGCGGCCATGCCGTGGGGTTTTTTTTTGGGAAAATGCCGGTTTACCCACGTCTCTGCCGCCCATGCAACGCCCCGCCCCCGCCAATCTGCCCCCACTTTCCCCCGCCGCGCGTGAGCACAGCGACGCCGCCGCCGCCCACCTGCGCGCCGCGATCGCGTCCAACGGCGGCTGGCTCCCGTTCGATCATTGGATGGCGGAAGCCTTGTATGCCCCCGGGCTGGGCTATTACGCGGCAGGCAACGTCAAGCTGGCCGATGCAGACGACGGTGGCAAGACGCCAGCCGGCGACTTCGTGACCGCACCACAGCTCACGCCGCTGTTTGCGCGCACGCTCGCGCGCCAGGCGGCCGAGGTGCTGCGCCAGACCGGCACGCACGACGTGCTGGAGTTCGGCGCCGGCACCGGCGCGCTGGCCGAAGGCGTGCTGCATGAACTGGATGCGCTGGGCCTGGCCGACACGCGCTACTGGATCCTGGAAGTGTCGGCGGACCTGCGCGCCCGACAGGCCGAACGGCTGGCGCCTTTCGGCGACAGGGTGCAGTGGCTGGATGCGCTACCGAACGCGTTTTCGGGCTGCGTGCTGGCCAACGAGGTGCTGGACGCGATGCCCGTGTCGCTCTTTGCCTGGAGCGAAGCGGGTCAGGTGCAGGAACGCGGCGTGACGGTGGATGCGAACGGCGGGTTCACGTGGGAAAATCGGCCGGCCCCGGCGGCCCTGGCCACCGCCGTTGCGGCACGCATGCCCGCGCTGCCCGGCTATGTGTCCGAAATCAATCTGCAGGGCGAGGCGTGGATCGCCGCGATGGGCAGTTGGCTCGAGCGCGGCGCGGCCTTGCTGGTGGACTATGGCTTTCCGCGCAGCGAGTACTACCATCCGCAGCGCGCGGGCGGCACGCTGATGTGCCACCTGCGTCACCATGCGCATGGCGACCCCTTCACCGCGCCGGGCCTGCAGGACATCACTGCGCACGTGGACTTCACCGCGATGGCGGAAGCCGCCCTTGAGGCGGGCATGCAGGTGCTGGGCTACACCTCGCAGGCCCGCTTTCTGATGAACGCCGGATTGATGGATCTGCTGGCCGGGCTGGACCCGTCCGATGCCCAGGCCTACGCGCAGGCGGTCGCGCCCGTGCAGAAGCTGCTGTCGGAGGCCGAGATGGGCGAGTTGTTCAAGGTGCTGGCCATCGGCCGCGGCATGACGGCGCCGTTGTCCGGGTTTTCACGCGGCGACCGGCTGGGCAAGCTGTAAGCGACGAGTAGTGGCCGACGGCGCTGAGCGGCTGCGGCGAGTAACTGCGGCGAATAACTGTGACGAGTAACTGCGGCAAGCGGCTGCGATGTGCAACTGCGGCAAGCGCCGCAGCGGCCGGCCGAATCAGCCCGCCTGCAGATCCACCAATCGCGCCAATCGCGCCTGGCGCACGCTTTCCTTGATGCGCGCCGGCTCGCCCGCGCACGCCTTGGCGATGGCGCCCGCGTCCACGCCGCGCACCGCCGCCACCCGTTCCTGCCAGGCGGGCATATCCACCGCGCGCAACACGGCCGCGGCATCCAGCAATTCAAAAAAGCGTTCGGGTTTGCGCAAGGCGTCGGCGCGCTCCATCAGCGCAAGTTGCGCGTCGGCGCCGTCCGGCATGCCGTCCAATGCATCGAGCGCGTCCAGCACATCAGGCAGCAACCGCGCATAGTCGTTGCATTCCGTGGGCACGCGCATCCGGCGACCAAGCGCCTCGCGATCGGGCGTCAGGCGGCACATCAGCGCGTAGCGGCTTGCCAGCGGCAAGCCCTGCTGCGCGGCGCGGTCGACCTGCGGCCCCACTTCCTGCACGCCCTGCAGTTCGGGCATCACGCGCGCCAGCGCGCCGGATTCGGCTAGCACGCCCAGCATGCGCGAAGGCGTTTGCGCCATCAGGCCGCGCGACAGTTCCTTCCAGACGCGCTCGGCCACCAGCGCATCGGCCTCGCCAGCCGCCACCATGCGCCGGCACAGCGTCATCGTTTCCGGCGCCACGCTGAAATCGCCAAAGCGCGCCGCAAAGCGGGCGAGGCGCAGGATGCGCACGGGGTCTTCCTCGAACGCCTCGCCCACGTGCCGAAAGACGCGGGCGCGCAGGTCGTCGGCGCCGTTCAGCGGGTCGACGAGCTGTCCGTTCTCGTCCTGCGCAATCGCGTTGACCGTGAGGTCGCGGCGACGCAGGTCTTCCTCCAGCGTGACGTCCGTGCCCGTATAAAAAGTGAAGCCCTTGTAGCCTCGCCCCGACTTGCGTTCGGTGCGGGCCAGCGCGTATTCCTCTTTCGTGCGGGGATGCAGGAAGACGGGAAAATCGCCGCCGACCGGAATGAAGCCGCGGCGCGTCATGTCCTCGGGCGTGGCGCCCACCACGACCCAATCGTGATCGCCAGCCGGCAGGCCCAGCAGCGCGTCGCGCACGGCGCCGCCGACGATGTAGGCGCGCAGGCCCTCGGTGGCCGGGTCCCGCGTCATTGCGCCGCGGCGGTTTCAGTGCCGACCGGCACGATGTTGCCCAGGCGTTCCTTCAGCGATTGCGGCTGGCCGGTGAACATCGCCGCGTAGTACGTGGCGTTGGACATCACGTTCTTGACGTACGTGCGCGTTTCGGTGAAGGGGATGGTCTCGGCAAAGATGGCGCCTTCAACCGGATGCGTGAACGTCGAGCGCCAGTTGCGCGGCCGGCCCGGACCGGCGTTGTAACCTGCGCTGGCCAGCATCTGCGAACCGTTCAGGTCGCGCAGCACGATGTTCAGGTAGTTGGTGCCCAGTTCGGTATTGGTGTCGAAATCATTGACGCTGCCAGGGGTGAAGTCGCTCATGCCGATCTTGCCGGCGACCCACTTGGCCGTGGCGGGCATGAGCTGCATCAGGCCCGAGGCGCCCACATGCGAGCGCGCATCCATGATGAACCGCGATTCCTGGCGGATCAGCCCGTACACCCACGCCGGATCGAGCGCGATGGCGTTGGCCTTGGCGGTGACGCGGCCCTCGAACGGCGCGATGAAGCGCTGGCTGAAGTCGAATTCCTTTTCCGTGCGGTCCGACGTGTTGACCACGCGGTCGTAGATGTTTTCGGCGCGGGCAAGTTCGGCGGCCGCCATGAGCTGACGGTCGTTCATGCCGCGCAGCGTGAAATTCCATTCAGGCACGGCCTCGGCACGCCAGCCCAGACGGAACAGCAGCACGGCGCGCTGCAGGCCCGGATTGGCGCGCGCCTCGGCGATCTCGCGGTCGCTGATGGGCGCCGGACGCGGCGGCACGTTGATGCGCCGGCCAAGTTCTTCGGCCGCGAGCTGGCCGTAGAAATCGAAGCGGTCGGAGATGCTGGCATAGGCGGCCTGGGCCTTTTCCTTGTGGCCCTGCGCGGCCTGGCCGCGGGCCTTCCAGTACACCCACGCGGTCTCGGCCTGCTGCGAGGCCGGCATCTCGTCGATGGATTCGATGACCCACTTCCAGTCGATCTTGGGCTGGCGCAGCGCCGCGCGCACCTTCCAGGCGGCGTTGTATTCCGTCATGCGGATATGGCCGGCCTCGCGGTACCAGTCGTTGGCGCGGCTGTCCAAGCCCAGCGCGGCGGCCAGCGCGTACTGCCCCCGCACCCAGGCCAGATTCTGCTTGGACATCGACTTGGCCCATTCGCGGCGCAGATAGGAATCGGCGACGCTGACGTCCGACCGCGCCAGGCGGGCCAGCGCGATCGTGACCAGTTCCTTTTCGTTGCGGCCCACCGGCATGCGGTCCTGGCGCGTGAGCCACTTCATGGGGTCCTTCATCAGGACGTCGTAGGTCTTCACGTCGCGCGGCTCGAACATGTACTGCACGAACTTGCGCGCGTCGGTGGTCTTGTTGGCCTCGATGGCGTCGCGCAGCTGCGGTTCAAGCTGCTCCCAGCCCAGGATGCCGTCGGCCACGAGCTGGTCGTACAGCGCCCAGCACGCGCTGCCGGGCGCGAAGACGGCCATCGCCTGCGCGGCGGTGGCGCGCTGGCCGGTCATGTGCTTGGCGTCAAGAATGGCGCATTCGATCTGCGCGTTGCTGTTCTTCACGGGCGCCAGCTTGCGCACGGTTTCGAAGTCGCCGCTGCGCGCGGCAGCCAGCAGCCAGTCGCCGCGCAGGCGGTCGGCCAGGTAGGCGTCGCCATTGCTGTTGATGAACTGCTGCAGGGCCGCGACGGGACGGCCCGAGGCGGGCGGCGTCCAGAGCTGGTAGCGCAGCAGCCAGTACTCGGGGTACATGCCCAGCGGATCGCCCTTGGCCTGCGGCACGAGCACGCCCAGAACGGACCACTGCTTGCGGCTCATGGCCTCGCGGGCGGCGACCACGGCGGCCAGCGCGGGGGTTTCGGCAGTAGGCGGCAGGCCCGCCAGCGCCACGGGCGGCACCGCGATCATCGGCTGGGCGGCCTGCACGGCGGGCTGGGGCTGAGGATTGACGGCGGCGCTGCGCTGCTGCGCATCAACGGGCGCACAGGCGGCGGTGAACAGCGCCACCAGCGGGAGAAAGCGGTGCAACCCGCGGTACAGCCCGGAGCGGGCGTCGGCGGCTTGGGACGAGGATTTCTGATACCGTGGTGGCTGCTGGGCGCCTGTCTCTCGACGCACCCGCATGCTGAGCCTACGCAAGTTCGTCTTCAGCATGTTTGCCTTCATCTTCAACCCCCCGGTTACAGCCACAGCATGACTACGCAAAATACTCAAGAGGATACCGCAGTCCAGGAGCGCACGCGATTGCGAAAATTGCGTGCAGACCTGCCGGAAGACCAGCGCAGCCGGGGCGCTTTGCTCATGCGCGCGCGCCTGTTCACGTGGCTGAACGTCGCCCGCGACCAGGCCGTGCAGGCGGGCAATCCGGCCCCCACAACCGTCGCCGCGTTCTGGCCCATGGCCGACGAACCCGATCTGCGCCCTCTGCTGACGCAATGGAGCGAGGCCGGCATGACCGTCGCCCTGCCCGTGGTGCGCGAGCGCAACGCGCCGCTCGCGTTCCTGCCCTGGACGCCCGAGGCCGAGCTGCGCGCCGGCCCCTACGGCATCCAGGAGCCAGTGGCCGGTCCCGAACTGCTGCCTGATGTCGTTCTGGTGCCCACCCTCGGTTACACGGAACAGGGCGATCGCCTGGGCTACGGCGGCGGCTACTACGACCGCACGCTCGCCGCCCTGCGCGAACGCGGCCACGCGTTCACCGCCATCGGCATCGCCTGGAGCTGCGGTGAGCTGGAGCCGGGATACGTCCCCGCCGCGCATGACGTCCGCCTGGACGCGGTGCTGACCCAGGACGGCTGGGTGCCGCACGCCCCGCTCGAGGAAGGCAAGACAGGCGGATCGGTCCTGCATTCGTATCGGATGAACTGACACGCCGGTCTGCGGTGCAACCAACGCACCCGTGCGATGCCCCCACTGACGCACCCGTCGGCGCACCCGGCGACGCACCAGCCTGACGCATCAGCAGCTTCGCGAGGGCGCACCAGCGTGGTGCGCCTTCCAACGCCCCCGCGCCCGCCGTGGCGCGGCCTGTCCCCCGATCTCCGCGTCGTCCGCCGTGGGGATGGCAATTCCCCCGTCCGCAGCGCATATTGACTCCGTGGCGCCCGCCAACCGCCAAACCTGGCATGCGGGTTGCTTGTAGATATGCATCTGCACCGGAGGAGCCATGATGGACAGACCCGCCCGCCCATCCGCCTATGACGAAATGCGCGACGGCGAAAACCGCATCCGCGCGCACTATCAGGCATTCGAGCGCTGGCACAACGAGCAGTCGGCCGAGGCCATGTCCGTGCGCCGGCTCGAGGCCGACCTGAGCTTTCGCCGCGTCGGCATCACGTTCTCGGTGGCGGGCGACGCCGCCGGCACCGAGCGCCTCATCCCTTTCGACCTGATCCCCCGCATCATCCCCGCCGACGAATGGCGGCTCCTGGAGGCGGGCCTGAAGCAGCGCGTGCGTGCGCTGAACCTGTTCATCCGCGACATCTATCACGGCCACGACATCGTGCGCGCCGGCATCGTGCCAGCCGAGCAGGTCTTCCTGAACGCGCAATACCGCCCCGAGATGCAGGACGTCGACGTGGCCGAGGACATCTACTGCCACATTGCCGGCGTGGACATCGTGCGGGCGGGCGCCGGCGAGTTCTATGTGCTGGAGGACAACCTGCGCGTGCCGTCGGGCGTGTCGTACATGCTGGAGAACCGCAAGATGTCGATGCGGCTGATGCCGGACGCCTTCGGCCGCGTCAAGGTCGAACCGGTGGCCCACTACCCCGACCTGCTGCTGGACAACCTGCGCGAGGTCGCGCCCCACGGCGGCGACGACCCCACCGTGGTGGTGCTGACGCCGGGCATGTACAACTCGGCGTACTTCGAGCACGCGTTCCTGGCGCAGCAGATGGGCGTGGAACTGGTCGAAGGCCAGGACCTGTTCGTCGAACAGAACACCGTCTACATGCGCACCACGCGTGGGCCGCGCAAGGTGGACGTGATCTACCGCCGGCTGGACGACGATTTTCTGGATCCGCTGGCGTTTCGCGCCGATTCCGCGCTGGGCGTGCCAGGCCTCTTGTCGGTGTATCGCGCCGGCCGCGTCACGCTGGCCAACGCCATCGGCACCGGCATCGCCGACGACAAATCCACGTACCTGTACGTGCCAGACATGATCCGCTTCTACCTGGGCGAAGAACCCATCCTGTCGAATGTGCCCACCTGGCGCTGCGGCCGGCCGGACGAGCTGTCGCACGTGCTGGCCAACATGCACGAACTGGTGCTCAAGGAAGTGCACGGCGCGGGCGGCTACGGCATGCTGGTCGGGCCGTCCGCCTCGCGCGCCGACGTGGACGCGTTCAGGGACCGCGTGCGCGCCAACCCCGGCAACTACATCGCGCAGCCCACGCTGGCGCTGTCGACCACGCCGACCTACGTGGAATCAGGCGTCGCGCCGCGCCACGTGGACCTGCGTCCGTACGTGCTGTGCGGCAAGGAGATCCGCACCGTGCCGGGCGGCCTGTGCCGCGTGGCGCTGACCGAGGGCTCGCTGGTGGTCAACAGCAGCCAGGGCGGCGGCACGAAGGACACCTGGGTGCTGGAGGACTGACCATGCTGAGCCGAACCGCCGACAACCTGTTCTGGATGTGCCGCTACACCGAGCGCGCCGAAAACACCGCCCGCATGCTGGACGTGAACCTGCAGATGTCGCTGCTGCCGCAGGACACGCACACGCGCGAAGGCTCGTGGCTGGGCGTGCTGCGCATTTCCGAGCTGCAGGGCCTGTACCAAAGCAAATACGCCTCCATATCGCCGCACGACGTGCTGCAGTACATGGTGCGCGATCCGGAAAATCCGTCATCGATCTATGCCTGCATGCGCGCCGCTCGCGAAAACGCGCGCGCGGTGCGCGGCAGCCTGACGACCGAAGTCTGGGAAACCTACAACACCACCTGGCTTGAACTTCTCAAGCACCTGCACACCGGCCTGCTGGAGCGCAATCCGGGCGAGTTCTTCGAGTGGGTGAAGTTCCGCTCGCATCTGGCGCGCGGCGTCACGATCGCCACCATGCTGGAAGACGAGGCGCTGTACTTCATGCGCATCGGCATGCATCTGGAACGCGCCGACAACACCGCGCGCATGCTGGACGTGAAGTTCCATGAACGCGGCGGCGCGGGCGCGCAGGACAGCCGTGCGGAACCGGCCGGCGCGGCCGCCGTGCAAAGCGAGTTCTACCGCTGGTCGGCGCTGCTCAGTTCCGTGTCCGGCCTGGAGATCTACCGCAAGGTGTACCGTGATGTCATCACGCCCGACCGCGTGGCTGAACTGCTGATCCTGCATGGCGACATGCCGCGATCGCTGCTGGCCGCGATGCGGGCGGTGGCCGGCGACCTGGCGCGCGTCTCGAATCAGCGCTCCACGGAAACCGAGCGCCGCGCGGGCATGCTATGTGCGGAGCTGCAGTACGGGCGCGTCGAAGACATACTGGCGAGCGGACTGCACCGCTACCTGGATCGCTTCCTGGACCGCATCAACGACCTGGGCAACCGGATCAGCCAGGACTTCCTGGTGCCGCTGTCGGCCTAACACGGGAGAGGCAATGAAGCAGATCATCACGCACGTCACGCATTACCGCTACACGGCGCCGGTCAACTACAGCATCCAGACCCTGCGCCTGACGCCGCGCGACGACGAGCACCAGCGCGTGCTGCGCTGGCACATCGAGGCTCCGGGCGAACTGGACAAGCAGGTCGACGCCTACGGCAACATCACGCATACCCTGACGCTGAACCAGCCGCACAGCGACATCGAACTGCGCGTCTCCGGCCAGGTGCTGGTGGCGCCGCTGACGCGCGGCGTGCTGGGCAGCGAAGACAGCCGCCTGCCGGTGCACGCCTATTGCGTGCCGACGCGGCTGACGCAGGCGGACGAGACGATTCTGGCCTTTGCGCGGGCAGTGTTGCCGAATGGACTGTCGACGTCGGACGACATCCTGAAACTGGCGGCGGCGATCCACGGACGCGTGGCCTACGTGCCCGGCACCACGGACGTGACGACCGCCGCCGATCAGGTGCTGGCCCTGGGCCTTGGCGTGTGCCAGGACCACGCCCACCTCTTCCTGGCCTGCGTGCGCGGCCTGGCGGTGCCGGCGCGGTACGTCAGCGGTTACCTGTACACCACCGCCGAACATGCGGCCAGCCACGCGTGGGCGGACGTCTGGCTGCCCGACGTGGGCTGGACCAGCGTGGACATCACCAACAACCAGTTCGCCTCGGAGTGCCATTGCCGGCTGGCGGTGGGCCGGGACTACGACTCGGCCTCGCCTGTGCGCGGCGTGCGCACCGGCGGCGGCGAGGAATCGATGGAGATCAGCGTCCAGGTCCAGGCCGGCGCGCAGCAGTAGCCGGCAGCAATAAGCCGCCGCAGTATGCCGTTACATCCGCCCCGCCGCGCCGCAATACAATGCGTGGTGGTTTTCCCTCTTTCCGATCATGACCTACTGCGTAGCCGCCCGCCTCGACGCCGGCCTGGTGTTTCTCTCCGACTCGCGCACCAATGCGGGCGTCGACCAGATCAGCGTCTTTCGCAAAATGACCGTTTTCGAACTGCCGGGCGAGCGCGTCATGGTCCTGATGACCTCCGGCAATCTGGCGGTCAGCCAGGCCGTGCTGAACGTGCTGACCCGTCAGCGCGAAGAAGGCGCCGACACCCTCTGGAACGCGCCCGACATGTTCGCGGCCACGCGGCTGGTGGGCGCGGCGGTGCGCGAGGTCTACCGCAGCGAGGCCGCCGCCCTGCACGAGCAGGGCGTGGATTTCAACGTCAGCATGATCTTCGGCGGCCAGATCGGCACCGAACAATGCCGCCTGTTCCAGGTGTATTCGGCGGGCAACTTCATCGAGGCCGGCCAGGAGTGCCCGTATTTCCAGATCGGCGAGGCCAAGTACGGCAAGCCCATCCTGGATCGCGTGCTGCAGCCGGACACCTCGCTGGACGAGGCCGCCAAGTGCGCGCTGATCTCCATGGATTCCACGCTGCGCTCCAATATCTCGGTCGGCGTGCCACTGGACCTGCTTGTGTATAGCGCCAACTCGTTGCGCGTGACGCACTTTGCCAGCATCGACGAACACAACGAATACTTCCGCATGATCCGCGGCACCTGGGGTGAACGCCTGCGCCAGGTCTTTGCGGAAATCCCGGATCCGTCGTGGACCAATCCCGACGCCCCCGGCTCACTGGTGCCGCCGTCGCGCGTGCACCAGCCGCTGCGCATGGAGCCCGTCAACACCGCCCACGCCCCCTACGTGACGCCGCAGGTGCTGGCCGAAGAGCCGGGCAAGGACCAGCCCAACTGAGGCGGTTCGGGCGCAACACAGGGCGGGCGTCCACCCTTCAGCGGCCCTCACCCTTCAACGACGCCGACACATCAGCGCCGCTCGAACTTCGGCGCGCGCTTTTCTTCAAACGCCTTGCGGCCTTCCTTGGCGTCGGCGGTGGCAAAGCAGATCGCCTGCAGATCGCGCTCGTACTCCACGGCCTTCTCCAGCGGCATCGACAGCGCGGCGCGCAGATTGACGCGGGCCGTCTCGGCCGCGATGGGCGCGCGCGAGGCGATGGTGGCGGCAAGCGCCTGCGCGCGCTCGCGCAGTTGTTCTTGCGGCACCACCTCGCTCACCAGGCCCCAGGCCAGCGCCTGCTCGGCGCGGATGGGGTCGCCGGTCAGCACCATCAGTGCGGCGTTGCTCGGGCCGATGGCATGGACAAGCTGCGCCGTCATGCCGCCGCCGCCGATCCAGCCCAGCTTGATCTCTGGCGCGCCCAGGCGCGCGTTGTCGGCGGCGATGCGGATATCGCAGGCCAATGCCATCTCAAGGCCGCCGCCGAAGGTGTAGCCGTTGATCGCGGCCACCGTGGGCTTTTTCAACATGCGCACGCAGTCGCAGTAGTCGAGCCGGTTGCGAAAATCCCAGGGCGTCGCGTAGCGGTCCAGCTCGGTAATGTCCGAGCCGGCGCAGAAGGCCTTGGGACCCGCACCGGTCAAGATCACCGCGCGCACCTGCGCGTCGGTATTGCATTGCTCCACCGCCGCGATCAGCAAATCGGCCATCTCGGGCGTCATCGCGTTCAGCTTCTCTGGGCGGTTGAGTTCGATGATGGCGACATGGCCATCGATACTGAGATTGACGAGTGCGCTCACGTCGACATCCTTATTGCGGAGTGCTTGGGGTGGCGGCCAGGCTGGCCTCGAAACGCTCGGTCAGGCCGCGCGCCAATGCATGGGACGATGCACCGGCGGCGACGCCATCGCGCAGGAACTGCGAGGCCTCGCTCTGAAAGGCGATGTAGCCGTCGTGCCGCGGCCGGATCGAGGCCGCTTCCAACGTGCGGGCCGTGTTGGCGTAGAAGTCGCCGCTGGCCGCATTCACGCTTGCGTCGGCCCAACTGCCACGATGGCTGGGCTGTCCTTCGTGCTGCGGGATGAAGCGGCTTTGGGTATCGGCTGCCAGCAGCCACAACAGATGCGCGCGCAGTTCCGGCCCTACCATGCAGCGCCGCGAAATCGCGATGCCGGTGCCGCCGAGAATCGACCCGGGCTGCCCAGCATCATCGTGCGGCGCGTCGCGGAACGTGAGCGGCTTGGCGACCGCCGACGTGGCGTAGTTCACGTAGCCATAGACCAGCGGGCAGAGCGTGATGTCATCGCGCGCGCTCATGTGGCCAAGCAACGCGATCGGGTTGTACGCCAGGGCGTGCGCGGGCGTGCGACGCGCCAGTTCGGTGAGCACGTCGCACGCGCCGGCGAGCGTCGCCTCGTCATGCCAGGCGCCGTGCGGCCGCAGGTCGGAGTCGGGCGCGATGGCGGCGGCGATCGACAGCAACGACAGAAACGGATGCGGACCACCCCAGCTGAGCGCGACCGAGCCGCTACGTTGCGACAGCGTCAGCACCTCATCCCATGTGCGCGGCGCGGGGCCGTCGAGCCGATCAGCGCGCGTGGCCATCACCTGCGTGGCGGCGTCCAGCGGCAGCGCCCATTGGCGATCGGCCATGCGATAGCTGTCGTACGACAGTCCGATGCTGTCGCGTGCGATCCGCGCCAGCTCGTCGGGCGCGAACACGGTGTCCAGCGGCTGCAGGCAATCGTGCGCCAGGGCTTCGCCCAGATGCGGATGATCCAGCACCACCAGGTCATAGCGGGCGCAGAGTTCGGCAATCGGCGCCGACTCGAAGCCTTCGAGCGATTGCTTGTCCCAGTGCACCAGCGGCGTGTGGGCCGTCGCCGCGTGCAGGGCGTTGAAGCCGCGCGGGTGATCCCAGGTCAGCCCGCGATACGGCAGCGCGCGCTCGCTCATTCCGAGGCTCCACGCAACACTGCACCCGACGCCGCATGGGCGGCGATCTCGTTATCGCTGAAGCCAAAATCGCGCAGCACTTCGTCGGTGTGCTGACCGGTGAGCGGCGCACCGCGCACCACCTGGCTCGGCGTCTTGGAAAAGCGGATCGGAAAGCCTGGCGTCTTGATCCGGCCTTCGGTCGGATGGTCGTATTCGACGAACGTGCCGTTGTGCGCGATCTGCGGATCTTCGACCAGATCGGCATAGCCATACACGGGGCTGCACCAGATGCCGGCGGCATCCAGTTTGGCGAACCAGTCGGCGGTCGAAGCCTTGGCCAGCGTATCGCGCACCAGCGCGTAGATCTCGTCACGCTTTTCCCAACCGTCGCGCTCGGTATACGCCGCCAGGCGCGGCTCTTCGGTCACGCGCGCCAGCACCTTCATGTCGGGCATGGCCAGCGCCAGATAGCCGTCAGTCGTCGCGAAGGTGCCATAGGGCGCGCGGATGTACACGTGGGCATGCGGCTCGGCGCTGCGCACCTGCGGCTTGTGCCCCACGGTAAACACCGAGAGCTCCTGCATCTGGATCGTGGTGATCGCATCCAGCATGTTGACCTCGACCTTCTGGCCCTCGCCGGTGCGCTCGCGGTGCAGCAGCGCGGCCAGCACGCCTTCGAAGGCGCAGTACGCGGTGACGGCGTCGACCACATACTGGCCCGCCGCACGCGGCGCTTCGCCGGCCCGGCCCGACGACAGCATCGCGCCAGACATCGCCTGCAACAGCAGATCCTGCCCGGGGCGCGTGGCATAGGGGCCGTCTTCGCCGAAGCCCGACATCGATACATAAATCAGGCGCGGGTTCAGGGCCGACAGGGTCTCGTAATCCACGCCCAGGCGGCCGGCCACACCAGGCCGATAGTTCTGGATGAACACATCGGCCTGCGCCGCGAGCTTCTGGATGATCTCCTTGCCGCCGGCGCTCTTCAGATCGATCGCCAGCGAGCGCTTGTTGCGGTTCAGCGAAAGAAACGACACGTTGATCTTGTTGCCCGTGATGCCGCCGGCGGGCGCGTGCCGCTGCCATTCGCCGGTGGGCGGCTCGATCTTGATCACGTCGGCGCCCAGGTCACCCAGGCGCTGCGCCGCGAACGGCCCCGCCATGGCGATGGAGCAGTCCAGAACCTTGTAGCCAGAAAGAATGCTCATTGCTTCTACCCTTTGCGTGGCGCCGATGCGCCTCAGTGCATGACCCAGCCGCCGTCCACCGCCAGCGTCTGTCCGGAAATGAAACCCGCCTCGTCCGAGGCCAGGAACAAGATGGCCGCGGCGATGTCGCCGGCGTGCCCGCGGCGCTTGACCGATTGGCGTTCGAGCACCATGCGGTTGTAGCCCTCGGGATCGGGATGGATCTTCTCGGCGTCGGTCGGAAAGGCGCCCGGCGAAATGGCGTTGACCGTGATGCCCCACTTGCCGAACTCGCGGGCGAAGGCGCGTGTGGCCCCCACCATCGCGCCCTTGGACTGCACGTAGGGCAGCAGGTTTTCCCAACCGCCCGATAGGGTGATCGACGAGATGTTGATCACGCGGCCCCACTGCTGTTCGCGCATGCCCGGCAGTGCCGCGCGCACGATCTGCACGGCGGCCTCCACGTTGACACGGTGTACGCGCGCCAGCTCGGCATCGCTGTATTCCTCGAACGGGCGCGACGGATAGATGGCCGCGTTGTTGATGACTACGTCGATCGTGCCCTCGGCCGTCAGCCGCTCAAGGTGCGATTGCAGCGCGCTGGCGTCGGCAAGGTCGGCCTGCAGGATCTGAAGCTGGCCGGCCAACTGCGCCGGCACGGTGCTGCGCAAGCGATCGATATGCCCGGCGTGGTTGTCCAGCGCAATCACACGTGCGCCCGCTTCCAGCAGCGCAATCGTGGTGCCCACGCCAAAGCCGCCCGCGGCGCCCGTGTACAGCACGCGGCGGCCTTGCAACGAGAAGCGCGCGCTCATGTGCGCCCCGCGATGGGCGCAAAGCGTCCCGACACCGGCGGATAGTCGGTCTCGGGCTGCACCGCGATTGCGCGGATACGAGCTTCGCAGGCCGCGATGTCGGCGGCCGAGCCCAGCACGCTGAACGTGGTGTCGTAGCGGCGCTCGTCGCCATGCTCGAGCCAGATGAGCTCGTTGCGCTCGCGCGCCGCGCCCTGGCCCAGCACATGGTTGGTGGAGGGCTCGATGCCCATTGCATACTGGCCGGATTGCAGGTTCTGCCATTGGTACTGGCAGGGGAATTGATGCTTGTAGGTGCTGACCTGCATGCCCAGGCCCAACGCATCGTTCACCAGGGCGACCGGCACGCTGCCGTCGGCCGCGGCGGCCATCTCGTGCTGCCACACCTGCTCATGAAAGCCCAGCTGCGGCGCCGGCATGCGGCGGTAGCCCACGCCCTGCTTGCGGTAGTCCTGCTCGTGCGCGGCCCACACCACGTCGCGGATCGGCGCCAGATAGCGCGAGTCTGCATCCAGCACCGGATAGCCCAGGTTGATGTGATAGCAGAGCATGTGCGGCGTGCGGTAGAAGCCGCGATTCACGACACGGTCCGACAGCTTGATGTCGTTGGTGCCCACCTCGATCTCGATGCGGCGGTGCAGTTCGAGATGCTCACCGAACACCGTGCCCTGACTCACCACGCCTTCGGCCCACAGCACGCAGCGATCGCCATCCCAGCGTTCACCGTAACCGGTCAGCCGCGCGGGAATGGTGCCGACGCGGCCATGGATGGATTGCTTGGCCGTCTTGCGCGGGCCGTACACATAGTTGTCGGCCGGTGCGTCGTACATGAACAGGATGTGATCCAGCCCGCAGGTGATCATGAGGCCGGAGAACGAGCGCATCCAGCCCAGTCCGCCCTCGCCTTCGTAGTCATGCAGGCCGGGATGGCGAAAGCCCGACGGCGATTGCCATCCCATGGCCATACCGCGATATTCGCAGTCGGCGATGTCCATCGCCCGATCCACCAGCACCGTAAAACGCAGGCCCGTGCCGCTGCGGAACTCCAGCATGCGGATACCGCGCTCCAGCCCGTCGTCCAGCGTCATCAGGCGTACGCCGGCAAACTGCGCAAGCTGTCCGGTGCGCGCCTCTACGTCGCGGCGCGTCATCCAGGTTCCGTAAAAGTCAGGCATGAGTTCTCCCTGGCGGATGCGCGGGCGCGCGTCCACCGGTATCGGTGTTCGGAATCGTGTTCAAGAGGAGCGCCGCGGACGCTGTTCGTTGATGGCTTCGCGGCGCGCCGGTACTGCTTGGGGCGCCGGCCTACAGACCGTTCGCGCGCAGCCGCTCGTCGAGGAATTGCTTGGCGCGCGGCACGTCGTCTTCAGTCAGGTGTTCGATGATGATGGGAATGTTGGGGTGCTTCTTGGCCAGGCGCTGCAGGTACAGGTCGTAATTGAGCGCGCCCAGGCCCGGCGCCGGCAACTCGATCTCCCCTACCCCACGGAACGTATGGCTTTCCGCCGCGCTGTCGTCACCGATGTCGCTGTGCTTTTCCGACTTGTCATCACCCGAACGCTTCACGTCCTTGGCATGCGCGATGCAGATCTTGTCTGAGAGCGCGTCAAACACCTGATTGAGCGTGCGGTCCATCTGGTCAATGTTGTGCGCTTCGAAGAAGTTCGTCGGGTCCATCAGAAGGCCCAGGCCCGGGTGGTCTACTTCGGCGAACATGCGCAGCGTTTCCTCGACCGACCCCACCACGTTGTTCACGTAGGTCTCCAGCAGGAAAACCGCCCCATGGTCGTAGGCATGCTGCGACAGCTCGGCGATCACCGCGCGGCACTGGTCCCAGCCTTCCTCGGTCTTGTTCTTGGGGTGATGCACCCAGTCGCTTTCGGTGTCGAACGTGCCGGTTTCCGAGATCACGTAAGGCGAGCCCAACTGGCGTGCGTGCGTGAGGATCTCTTTCAGATACCCGTTGCGGCGTTGGCGCTCGGCGGGATCGGGATGCACGATGTTGGTGTAGGCCGAGATGCAGGACACCGGCAGGTTGTAGTTGCGGAAGGTGTCGCGGATCTGCGTGCATTTCTGCGCGGTCAGTTGCCCCGGGCCCAGCTCCATATCCTTGAAATGCAGGTCCAGCTGCACGGTGTTGAAGCCGTGCGAGCGGATCACCTTGGCGGTGCGCTCCAGCTCATAGGGAAAGTAGCCCGAGAAGATTCCGGTCTGGATCATGATGGTTGTCTCCGTCTGTTTTTCTGTCTGGTTATTCAACAGCCGGCAGCCGTACCGTGCGGCCTTCGGCGATGGACGTGTACGCGGCCTCGACCAGCGCCATCGTGCGTACGTTGTCGGTCACGCTCAACGCAGGCTCGGTGCCGCTGGCCAGCGCGTACTGCAACTGCTCCATCACGCCGATGAAGGCATGCGGAAACCACATCGTGTCCCACGTGGGCGTCACCCAACGCCCGTCGGTATGGCCATTGGCCGCGCGCGAGGCGTAGCTCAGGGTCGACGGCTCGCCGGTGGGCCAGCCGATGGTGCCGCGCGCGACGCCCTCGGTGCCTTCCACGCGCCAGCGGATGTGCTGGTCGTCGGGGTATCCCTCGGCCCGCGGACCCGACCACACGTCTTCGAGCGACAGCGCGAGCAGGCCGTTGCCAAAGCGCAGCGTGGTGCTCACCAGCCCATCCTGATGCGCGAACTCGGTACGCGGATCGGGACGGGTGATGCTGGTGATCTCGGTGGGCTCGCCAAACAGATAGCGCAGGGCATCGAGGTGATGCACGCTCATGTTCGAGAGCGTCAGACGGTCGTAGCCGCGCAGAAAGTCCTGCCAGTGCGGGATTGCGTGCATGTCGATCTGCGCGAACACCGGCGTGCCCAGCACGCCCTGGTCGAGCAGCTGCTTGAGCGTGCGCATCGACTGGTCGTAGCGCATGTTCTGGTTCACCGACAGGATCTTGCCGGCGGCCCGGGCCTCGTCGCGCAAGGCGCGGGCTTCATCCAGCGACAGCGCGAGGGGCTTCTGCGCCAGCACGCCGCGCACGTGCGGGGCGCGCAATGCGGCGCGGATCAGCGCGGGCTGCTGGTCGGGCGGATACGCGATGTCCACGATCTCGATCTGCGGATCCGCGATCAGGGCCAGGGGGTCGTCATGCACACACGGGATGCCATAGCGTTCAGCAACCGCGGCCGCTTTGCTGCGGGTGCGTGACGCGATCGCCGCCACGGTGAAGCCGACCTGCTGATAGGCCGCCAGATGGCACTCGGCCATGATCATGCCGGCGCCGATGCAGCCGATGCGAAAGCGCCGTTCGCGGACGGGGGGGTCGGGCACCAAGGTAGGGTTCGACATGTGCTCCTCCTGCCGGCCTGGTATGCACTGTCGACTGCCTGGCATCCTGCCGTGCTGTGTTTGATGTATTGAGCCGCGATAATCACATCAAAACAATCATGGGTAAAGACGGTCGGCGCTCATAGGGCTGCGGCGTTACCTTTTTGATCTCGAATGATTGCAAATGATGGCTTATGATGGCCGCGCTGCCATCGTCCTGATGGTGTATTGAGAGCCTGATCCCCCATGCGCCCCACCATTTCCCTCATTGCCCGTGAAGCCGGCATGTCCACCGCCACGGTGGACCGGGTCCTGAACGACCGGGACGGCGTGCGCGGCAAGACGCGCGACCGCGTGTTGGCGATTGCCAATCGCCTGGGCTACTTCGTCCCGGGCGCCGAGGCCGCCAGTCAGGACGTGCGGGTCGATTTCGTTTTACCCGCCGGCACCAACAGCTTCATGACCGCGCTGGGCCGGCACTTGCTCGAAGAAGCCGCCGCCCGCCCCGACGTGCAGGCCCGCCTGCATCTGATCGAGGGATTCGACGCCAACAAGCTCGCGAAAAAGCTCTACGAACTGCGCGAGCAGACGCAGGCGGTTGGCCTGGTCGGGCTGGACCATCCTCAGGTGCGCGACGCCATCATGGCGCTGCGCGACAGTGGCGTGCACGTGAGCACCCTGGTGTCGGACATTCCGATCTCGGCGCGCCTGGGGTACGTGGGCATCGACAACCGCGCCGCAGGCCGCCTGGCCGCGCTGTTGCTGGGCCGATTTCTGCCGCAGCACACCGAACGCAAGGTCGCGGTGTTCGTGGGGTCATTGGCCTATCGCGGCCACGAAGAGCGCGAGATGGGCTTTCGCTCGCTGCTGAGCGAAGAGTTTCCGCACCTGCGCATCGCCCACACGCTCGAGATCGGCGACGACCGCGACCGCGCCTTTGCCGTCACGCAGGATCTGCTGCGCACAGACCCGCCGCACGCGATCTACAACATCGGCGCGGGCAATCAGGGCATCGCGCGGGCGCTGAAGGAGGCGCGGCCGGCTGAGGCATGGGCGGCCGACGCGTGGCCGGACGCGGCCCGGCCGATCGCGGCCCGGCCGATCGCGGCCCGCCCGGACAAGGCGTCGTCCGCCCCTCGCATCGTCTTCGTCGGCCACGACCTCACCGAAGCCACGCGCCGCCTGCTGCTCGATCGCACGATGGACGCCGTGATCGACCAGAACCCGCGCGTCGAGGCACGGGAGATCGTGAAGCTCCTGGTGGCGGCCGTGAAGGGCGCACCGGAACCCAGCTACCTACCCCGGCTGCAGGTGATCTTCCGGGAAAACATTCCGGAGCCGTGATGGCCCGGCGCGGGCCCGGTCTGGAACCCGTGCGCGCGGTTCGCGCCAGCCCGGGCCCAGGCAAGATCCAGCCCATCCGAGGCACTACACGCACGCTTTTTAGCGCTTCTGCCGGCAAGTCCACGTAAACCCTCCTTTCCGCACGCCGAAGCCCGGCTTGCGAAACCGCGAATTCCCAACCTCGCCCTTGTCGCGCCACACTGCCGATGCCTGCCCGCCATGCGCGGCATCGCGGGCCAAAGACACTACAAGGAGCGAGACATGTCCCACCGATACGCGCGCGCGATCCAGCGCGCAGCCTGGCCCGTGCTGGCCCTGTCCTGCCTGGCTGTTGGCAACGCCGGCGCGCAAGGAGCCTACCCGAATCACCCGATTTCGCTAGTCGTGCCGTTTGCCGCGGGCGGTCCCACCGACGTCGTGGCCCGCAGCCTGGGCGCCTCCATGGCCAAGACGCTGGGACAGAGCATCGTCATCGAAAACCGCACCGGCGCCGGCGGCACGCTGGCCTCGCAACACGTAGCGCGCGCCGCACCCGACGGCTACACCTTCCTGATCCACCACAACGGCATGGCGACGGCTCCGGCGCTGTACCGCAAGCTGTCGTTCAATCCGCTGACCGACTTCTCGTATGTCGGCCAGGTCGCCGACGTGCCGATGACCCTGCTAGGCCGAAAGGACCTGCCGGCCGACGGCATGGCCAACTTCATCAAGTACGCCAAGGAAAACGGCAACAAGATCAACCTGGCCAACGCCGGCTTGGGCGCCGTGTCGCAGCTGTGCGGCATGCTGCTGCAGGAGTCGCTGGGCGTGCAGTTCACGACGGTCCCCTACGCGGGCACCGCGCCGGCCATGACCGCGCTGCTGGGCGGACAGGTGGACGTGCTGTGCGACCAGACAACGCAGACCATCCCGCAGATCAAGGCCGAACGCGTCAAGCTGTACGGCGTCACCACGCTGGACCGCATCAAGGCGCTCCCGGACGCCCCCACGTTGAAGGAAGGCGGCCTGAAGGACTTCGAGGTGAAGGTGTGGCACGGCGTCTATGCGCCGAACAGCACTCCGCCCGAGGCGATCAACAAGTTCAACGCCGCGCTGCGCACCGCGCTGAAGGACCCGGCATTCACGCAAAAGATGGCCGAACTAGGCGCCGAAATCGTGCCCGAGGCCAAGCAGACGCCCGAGGGTCTGCAGACGTGGCTGAAGTCTGAAGTGGACAAGTGGGGCGGGGTGATTCGGAAGGCGGGTGTGTACGCGGATTGATGCGGGCTGCGACGTCCTACGACGCCCCGGTCTCTGGCGCGGACAGCGCGCGCCAACAAAAAAAAGGCCGGCGGATATCGCCGGCCTTTCTGCCTTGCACGGGCCGCGAGCCCGCTGCCTTTGAAGCTTCAGACCGTCAGTTCCTTCCAGATCGCCAGCGGCGCTTCAGAACTGTTCAGCGTGTAGAAGTGCACGCCGGGCGCGCCGTTGTCCAGCAGGGTCTGGCACAGCTCGGTCACCACATCCACGCCAAACGCGCGGATGGAGGCCTTGTCGTCGCCGAATTCGGCCAGGCGCAGGCGGATCCAGCGCGGCACTTCTGCGCCGCACATTTCCGAGAACCGCAGCAGCTGCGTGTGGTTCGTGATGGGCATGATGCCCGGCACGATCGGCACGTGCACGCCCTTGGCGCGGGCGCGGTCGACGAAGTCGAAATAGGCGTCGGCGTTGAAGAAATACTGCGTGATGGCGGCATCGGCGCCGGCCTTCACCTTGGTCACGAAATGGTCCAGGTCGGCCGACGGATTGGCGGCCTGGGGGTGCATTTCGGGATAGGCGGCCACTTCGATGTGGAACCAGTCGCCGGTTTCCTCGCGGATGAACGACACCAGTTCATTGGCGTAGCGCAGTTCGCCCGCGTCGCCGCCCATACCCGACGGCAGGTCGCCGCGCAGGGCCACCACGCGCCGCACGCCCTCGTTCTTGTAGGCCTGCAGGATGTCGCGCAGATCCTGGCGCGACGCGCCCACGCACGACAAGTGCGGCGCCGCATCGCAGCCCAGATTGCGCAGCGTGCGCACCGCGTCGGCCGTGCCGGCGCGCGTGGAACCGCCCGCGCCGAACGTCACGCTGACGTACTTGGGCTGGATGGCCAGCATCTGCTTGGCCGCACGCACCAGACGCTCCTGGCCGGCCAGATCACGCGGAGGAAAGAATTCCAGACTAAAAGCAGGAGAGTTCGATTCGGACATATCAATCTTTTTATGGCGCCAAGCGCCGCTTAGGGCAGGTGCGGCCCCCGCGGGGTGCCGCGGATCCGGGCTCCGCCGGTCCGCAGGCACGCCCCTGGGGGAAGCGCGCAGCGCTCGGGGGGGCCCTCTACCTCTACGGGATCAGCTTGGTCAGGAGACCGGAGATGATGCTGTAGAGGATGGCGCCGCCCACGGCCCACCAGAACCCGTTGACCTGGAAGCCCTTGAGCACGGAGCCCACGAACCAGAACAGCAAGGCGTTGATGACGATGAGGAAGAGCCCAAGGGTAACGATCGTGATGGGCAGCGTCAGCAGCACCAGGACCGGCTTGACCAGCATGTTCACCAAGCCCAGCACCAGCGCGGCGATCAGCGCCGAACCGAAACTGGCCACCGTGATGCCGGGCAGCAGGTAGGCAACGGCCAGCAAGGCCACTGCGTTCAGGATCCAGACGAGTATCAGTGTCACCATGTTCGAACTCCTGTATTGACGCTCCGCGGACCCGTCGGCGCCGGGCGGCGACGGGCGTGACCCGCAGACCGGAAAACCCGCGCCGACATGGCGCGGAATTTTCCTATTGTGCTACATCCATCAATAGCGGTAGTGGTTGGGCTTGTAGGGGCCTTCGACCGGCACGCTGATGTAGTCGGCCTGGTCCTTGCGCAGGGTCGTCAGCTTGACACCCAGCTTCTTCAGATGCAGGCGGGCGACCTTCTCGTCCAGGTGCTTGGGCAGCACGTAGACTTCGCCGGACTTGTAGGCGTCGTTGCGCGTGAACAGTTCGATCTGGGCGATCGTCTGGTTGGCGAACGAGGACGACATCACGAACGAGGGGTGGCCGGTAGCGCAGCCCAGGTTCACGAGACGGCCCTGCGCCAGCAGGATGATGCGCTTGCCGTCCGGGAAGATGACGTGGTCGACCTGCGGCTTGATCTCTTCCCACTGGCAATCGGCCAGGGCAGCGACGTCGATTTCGTTGTCGAAGTGGCCGATGTTGCAGACGATGGCCTGGTCTTTCATGGCGTTCATGTGCTCACGCGTGATCACATGGTAGTTGCCGGTGGCGGTGACGAAGATGTCGCCGTGGGCGGCGGCTTCTTCCATCGTGACGACCTTGAAGCCTTCCATGGCGGCCTGCAGGGCGCAGATCGGGTCGATTTCGGTGACCCACACTTGCGCGCGCAGCGCGACCAGCGCCTGGGCGCAGCCCTTGCCCACGTCGCCGTAGCCGGCCACAACCGCGATCTTGCCGGCGACCATGACGTCGGTGGCGCGCTTGATGCCGTCAACCAGCGATTCGCGGCAGCCGTACAGGTTGTCGAACTTGGACTTGGTGACCGAGTCGTTGACGTTGATGGCGGCAAAGGCCAGCTCGCCCTTTTGCGACATCTGGTACAGGCGATGCACGCCGGTGGTGGTTTCTTCGGTCACGCCCTTGATCAGCGCCAGGCGGGTCGAATACCACTTGGGATCGCGCTTCAGGGTTTCCTTGATGGCGGCGAACAGGATGCGCTCTTCGTCGCTGCCCGGGTTGGCCAGCACCGAGATGTCCTTTTCAGCCTTGGTGCCCAGATGCAGCATCAACGTGGCGTCGCCGCCGTCGTCGAGGATCATGTTGGCGTTCTGGCCATTGGGCCATTCGAAGATCTTGTGGGTGTACTGCCAGTACTCTTCCAGCGTCTCGCCCTTGACGGCGAAGACCGGGGTGCCGGACGCGGCGATGGCGGCGGCGGCGTGGTCCTGCGTGGAGAAGATGTTGCACGAGGCCCAGCGCACTTCGGCGCCCAGGGCCACCAGCGTTTCGATCAGCACGCCGGTCTGGATGGTCATGTGCAGGCTGCCGGCGATGCGCGCGCCCTTGAGCGGCTGCGATGCGGCGAATTCCTCGCGGATGGCCATCAGGCCGGGCATTTCGGTTTCGGCGATGGCCAGTTCGCGGCGGCCCCAGCCGGCCAGCGACATGTCGGCGACGAGGTAGTCGGAAAAGGATTTATCAGTCACAGCGTTCATGGTGTGTAGGCTCCACGTGAAATACGAACGGCGCACGAGATGGCCGGACAACGCGAATACACCACGACAGTCGAGTGCTCGCCTTTCCCGCCATACGCGACAAAGGTGAGCGCCGTTGCTGTAGCGACGCGCGGGGCGCGGCGCTTGAACAAGGATTCCTGAGCCTGGCGAGCCGGGGTCCGCATGGGTAAGACACATGGGGGACCGCAGGGTCGTCGCAACGCTCCTCAGGATTGCCGGGCATTGTACAAGGTTGGCGCGCCGCGCGGCTAGCAAATCCGGGCGGCGCGTGTGTCTCAGGTGGTGGTCGCCCAGTCGTTGGCCGCCCCGCGCGAATCACCCTGGGTCAGCGGCACCAGTGCGTCCAGCAGGTCCGACGCGACTGAATCCCAGCTGCGGGTCAGCGCCTGCGCGCGCACCGCGTCCCGGTGCAGCGGCAGCGCGGCCAGACAGGCCCGCTTCAGATCGTCGTCCAGCCGGCCCGTCACGCCCTCCTCGACCACGGCAAGCGGCGCCTCGCTGCGAAAGGCCGCCACCGGCGTGCCGCAGGCCATGGCCTCCAGCATCACCAGCCCGAAGGTGTCGGTCAGGCTGGGAAAGACGAACACGTCGGCCGCCGCGTAAAAGCCGGGCAGCGCACCGTCCTGCTGCATGCCCAGGAAGACCGCGTCCGGAAAACGCTTCTTCAGGCGGGCCTCGTCAGGTCCTGCGCCCACCACCACCTTGCTGCCCGGCAGATCCAGGGACAGGAAGGCATCCAGGTTCTTTTCCTTGGCTACGCGGCCCACGCTCAGCCAGACCGGCCGGGGCAGGTCCTGGAACGCCTGGCTGGCCGAGGGCTGGAACTTGCGCGGATCGACCCCGCGCGACCAGACGCGCAGATTCGCCAGACCCCGTCGCACCAGGATGTCGCGCACCGTGGGGGTGGGCACCAGCACGCATTGCGACGGCCGGTGGAACCAGCGCAGGTAGCGCCACGGCAGCGCGGCAGGAATGCCCATGCGCGCCTGCAGGTAGTCCGGAAACATGGTGTGGAACGACGTGGTGAAGCGCCATCCCCGCCGCATCGCCATGCGCCGGGCGGCCAGACCCAGCGGGCCTTCCGTGGCGATGTGCAGCGCGTCGGGGATGGTGTCGCCCAGGATGCGGCGCAGTTGCCGGCCGGGTTGCAGGCACAGCCGCAGATCGGGTTCGGAGGGCGCGGGGATGGTTCGGCTGCCCTCGGGGCTGACCACGATCAGCTCGTGGCCCCAGTCGCTGAGGATCTGCCGCATGGTCGACCAGGTGCGGACGACGCCGTTGACTTGCGGATGCCAGGCATCCGTGACGAGAACGATGCGCATGATGGAGCCGGAAGTGGGCAATGGCGCTATTCAGCCTGCGCCATGTGACAAGCCCAAGACGGGGACGCAAGCGCGCGGCTTCGCGTCTTTAACGTGGCTTCAATGTGGAGGGCGGCGCGGTCATGCCCAGGCGCGGCGGCGCGTCAAGTGCGCAGCGCGTCAGTTGTTACGCCGCGGATATCCTTGCGACTTGATGCGGATCCAGACTTCGCGCTTTTCTTCTTCCGACATGAACACCCAGTTGGCGACTTCCATGGCGGTGCGGCCGCAGCCCCGGCAGATGTCGTCGAACAGCGTGGAGCACACCGCCACGCAGGGTGAATCCGACGCTTTGAAGGCGCGCTGGGCGTCCTCGGCGTCGGGCAATTCGGAAAGATCGGCGAAGTAACGATTCATGGGCCGAAGGTTAACACCAGGGGTGCGTCCCTTTTTGGATAGCCCTATCGCCTGCCGAGGCTTGATTGACAGGCGGTGCGCCCCCGCCCCTTCACCGGCAGCCGAAGAAATTCCTGGCTTCGGCCAGCACCGCGTCCGGCGTTTCCTCGGCCAGATAGTGCGCGCCGGGCAGCGGGCCGCCGGTCACGTCGTCGGCCACCGCGCGCCACAGGGCCAGCACATCGAAGTTTCGGCCCACGGCGCCGCGCTCGCCCCACATCGCGCGCACCGGCATGCGCAGGCGCTCGCCCGCCGCGCGGCCGGCCTTGTCGTGGTCCAGGTCGATCGTGGCGGACGCGCGGTAGTCTTCGCAAATGCCGGTTGCCCAGCCGGGTTGGCGCGCGGCGCGTTCGTATTCGGCCATGGCCTCAGCCGAAAAATGCGCCAGTCCGCCCGGCCGACCGCCCATCACGGACCGCAGATAGAAGACGGGATCGTGCTCGATCATCGTTTCCGGCGCCGGCGCCGGCTGGATCAGCCAGAACCAGTGGAAATAGGCCTGCGCAAAGGCGCGCGTCGTGCCTTCATACATATCCAGCGTGGGCGCGATGTCCAGCAGCATCATGCGCGAGACGGCCTCGGGGTGGTCCAGCGCCAGTCGGTGCGCGACGCGCGCGCCGCGGTCATGCGCCAGGATCTCGAAATGGTCATGGCCCAGACCGCGCATGAGCGCCACCATGTCTGCCGCCATGGTGCGCTTCGAATGCGCGGCGTGATCGGCACTGGCAGCGGGCTTCTCGCTGTCGCCATAGCCGCGCAGGTCGGCAGCCACGCAGGTCCGATGACGCGTCAGTTCGGGCCAGACGCGGTGCCAGATGGCGTGGGTCTGCGGATGGCCGTGCAATAGCAGCAGGGGCGGACCCGAGCCGTCGATGCGCGCGGCGATCTCCACGCCGTTGGCCCGAAAGCGCCGCACCGGCAGGTCGAAAAAGGCGGTCATCTGCGTCATCTCCTTTTGTTGTCGCGCACGTTACGCGCTAGGCGGCGTCCAGCCGGTCCCGCACCTGACGCGCCACGTCCTTCATCCACGGAAAGCGCGCCCAATGGCGGGCTTCAAAACGCTCGACCTCGGGCAGTTGCTGCAGGGTTGCACCCACCATGTCCTGTCCCTGCGCGAACATGTGCCGATGCCGCGCCGGCAGGTCAAAGTGTCCGGTCCAGCCGTCGGCCGCGCACACCTGCCCGGCCATCACGTCGATGCTGACGCGGTTTGCGCCAGCCGCCGTATTGGACACCTTCGAGAGCAAGGCGTCGACCTCGGCCGGTGGCAACGTCACCAGCAAGAGGCCGTTGTTGAGCGCGTTGAAGTAGAAGATTTCGCCGAAGCTCGACGCGATCACCGCCCGGATGCCGAACTGCTGCAAGCCCCAGACGGCGTGCTCGCGGCTGGAACCGCAGCCGAAGTTCGGGCCCGCCACCAGAATGGACGTGCCCGCGTACGCAGGCTGGTTCAGCACGCAGTCCGGCCGCGGCGCGCCCGCTTCGTCAAAGCGCAGGTCGTACAGCAGACCCTTGTCCAGCCCGGCCTTGTCGATGATGCGCAGGAACTGCTTGGGCATGATCTGGTCGGTGTCCAGATTGGAATACGGCAGCGGCGCGGCCACGCCTTCGGTCATGGCATTCATTTGGCGTCTCCCCAGGTGCGCACGTCGACGATACGGCCCGCCAGCGCAGCCGCTGCGGCCATTGCGGGACTCATCAGGTGCGTGCGCCCTGCCCGCCCCTGGCGTCCCTCGAAATTGCGGTTCGTGGTGGACGCGCAGCGCTCGCCGGGGCGCAGCACGTCGTCGTTCATGGCCAGGCACATCGAGCAGCCGGGCTGGCGCCATTCGAAGCCGGCCGCGATCAGGTCGGCGGCCAGCCCTTCGGCTTCAGCCTGCGCGCGCACTGCGCCAGAACCGGGCACCACCATCGCCCGCACCCCCGCCGCCACCTTTTTGCCGCGCGCCAGATCGGCCACGACACGCAGGTCTTCGATGCGGCCGTTGGTACAGGAACCGATGAAGACGCGGTCGATCGGCACGCCCGCGATGGGCGCGCCCGCGGCCAGGCCGATGTAGTCCATGGCTTTTTCCAGCGCCAGCCGGGCCAGCGCGTCGGGCTCGTCCCGCGGATCCGGCACGGCGCCATCGACCGGCATTGCCTGATCGGGGCTCGTTCCCCACGTCACAAACGGCGCGATGCGGCCCGCGTCGAACGCGTGTTCCACATCGAAGCGCGCGTCGTCGTCCGAGCGCAGCGTGGCCCACCAGGCGCGCGCGTCGTCCAGCATGGCGCCGCGCAGCTGCGGCGCGTGCGCCGTGACGTAGGCGTCGGTGACGGCGTCCGGCGCGATCAGCGCGGCGCGCGCGCCGGCTTCGACCGTCATGTTGCACAGGGTCATGCGCGCTTCGGCCGACAGCGCAGCCACCGCCTCGCCGCAGAACTCCACGGCATGACCGCGCGCGCCCTGCGCGCCGATGCGATGCACGATGTAGATCACCAGATCCTTGGCCGACACATGCGCCGGCAGCGCGCCGTCGATGCGAATCCGCATGTTGCGCGCCACGCGGTACACCAGCGTCTGCGTAGCCAGAATGTGCTCGACCTCGCTGGTGCCGATGCCAAAGCCCAGCGCGCCCAACGCGCCGTACGTGGTGGTGTGGCTGTCGCCGCACAGCACCACCATGCCGGGCAGGATCATGCCGTGTTCCGGCGCGATGACGTGCTCGATGCCTTGCAGCGGATCGGTCGTGTCAAAGAGCGCGATGCGCTGTGTATCGCAATTGCGCTTCAGGTTCAGCGCCTGCCGCGACGACGCATCGTCCGCAATCACGCGCAGCGCGGAAGGCACAGGATGCGTGGGGATGATGTGGTCCACCACCGCCATCTGCTGGCCCGGGCGCAATACGTCGCGGCCCCGCGCGGCCAGGCCGCTGAAGGCCTGCGGGCTGGTGTACTCGTTCATGATGTGCAGGTCGACGTAAAGCAGCACGTGCTCCGCGTCGATCCGGGCCACTTCATGGCTGGCCACCAGTTTGTCGTAAAGCGTCATGCCGGGCATGTCTGTGCTTCCTTGCTTGAAAGAGGCGCCCGCGGTGCGCGCGGGCGGGTATTGCGGCCAGCGGTATTGCCGCCGGCTATTGCGGGTGCATCCTGCGCGTTCAGTTCGCCTCGATGCCGGCTTCCTTGACGATGCCGGACCAGCGCGTCATCTCGGCAGCCACCATCGCGTCGGTCTTGTCGGGCGTGGTGATCAGCGGTTCAAACCCCTCCCGCTGCATGCGTTGCGTCAGCGCGTCCGTTTTCAGCGCCTGCCCCAGCTTCGCGTTCAGCGTGTCGATCACCGCCTGCGGCGTGCCGGCCGGCGCGCTGACGACGAACCAGGTGTTGAATTCATAGCCAGGCAGACCAGACTCGGCGATGGTAGGCACGTCGGGCAGCAGCGGCGAGCGCTTTGTGCCGGTCACCCCGAGCGCGCGCAGCTTCTTGCCGTCGACCTGCGGTTTGGCGGCGGACAGCACCGGAAAACTCATCTGCACCTGGCCGCTGATCGTGTCGAGCATGGCCGGGCCGCCGCCCTTGTACGGCACGTGCATGATCTGCGTCTTGGACACGGACTTGAAGAGCTCCGCGGCCATGTGGAACGTGCTGCCGGTGCCGGCCGAGCCAAAGCTCAGTTCGTTCGCGGGACGCGCGCGCACGTACGTCAGCAGCTCGCTCACCGACGCGACGGGCAACGAATTGGTGACCGTCAGCACGTGCTGGGACGTGCCCACCGTTCCCACCGAGCGCAGATCCTTCGCGGTGTCGAATGGCATGTTCTTGAAAAGCGCCGGATTGATCGCCAGCGACATGGTGTTGATGCCCAGCGTGTAGCCGTTGGGTTCGGCGCGCGCCACGGCCGACATGCCGATGTTGCCGGACGCGCCGGCGCGATTTTCGACGATCACGCTCTGCCCCAGTTCCTTCGCCCACGCGTCGGCGATCAGGCGGGCCGCGATGTCCACGCTGCCGCCCGGCGCGAACGGCACAATCAGCGTCACCGCGCGTTCGGGAAAGGCATTGCTGGCCGCGGCGGCATGGGCCCAACAGGATGCGGCAATGGCCGCGCACAATGCGCCGGCCAATCTGGCTATCTTCATTTCGGGTCTCCTCGTGTGGCCGCGTGGCGCGGCTCTGTATCGGTGAACCCAGTGTATAGGCCGGTTTAGTTCTTATAATTCGTGGAATTTATAAATCTTTATTAATTTCAATTTATAAATCGCCATGGACGCGCTCTCCGATCTCGCCTTCTTCTCGCTGGTGGTCAAGCACGGCAACCTCTCGGCCACGGCGCGGGAACTGGGGCTGACCCCGCCCGCGGTCAGCACCCGGCTGGCCAAGCTGGAGCAGCGGCTGGGCGTGCGTCTGCTGAACCGCACCACGCGCCGCGTCAGCGTCACGCAGGAAGGCGAGCTGTACCTGGCCGAAGGCGCGCGCATCCTGGCCGATCTGCAGGCGCTGGAACGGTCGGTGTCCAGTGCCCGCGCCCAACCGCAGGGCCTGCTGCGCCTGAACGCGACGTTCGGCTTTGGACGCGCGCACATCGTGCCCGCCGTTTCGGATTTCTGCAGGCAGTTTCCCGACGTGGAAGTGCAGATGCGCCTGACCGACAGGCCGCTAAACCTGATCGAGGAAGGCTTTGACGTGGCGGTGCGCTTCGGCGACCTGCCGGACGCGCGGCTGACGGCGCGCAGGATCGCCTCAAACCGGCGCCTGCTGTGCGCGTCGCCGCGCTACCTGGAGATTCATGGCGAGCCGCGCGCCCCCGGCGACCTGCAGCGCCACCGCTGCATCGTCGTGCGCGAGAACGACGTGGCCTACGGCACCTGGCGGCTGGAATCCGGCGCGCGCGCGGAAACGGTGAAGGTGCGCGGCCCGGTCAGTTCAAACGACGGCCAGAGCGCGCTGGAATGGGCGCTGGACGGTCACGGCATTGTCATGCGGTCCGAATGGGAAACGGCGGCGCACCTGCGCGCGGGCCGGTTGCAAGAAGTGCTGACCGACTGGCGCACGCCGCCCGCGGATATTCACGCGCTGTACCCGGAACGCCTGAACCTGCCGGCCAAGACGCTGGCGTTCGTGGACTTCCTGTCGCGACGCTTTGCGCGCCGCCTGCGGGCGCCCGGCTCCGACGCCGCCGTGTGGTGAGGCCTCAGATCTCGTCGATGGCCGTGCTGGCCGGCGCGTTCTTTTCCGCGTCGATGGCGTAGCGATCCCGCGTCCGCACGTAAAAGCTGGCGCCAAACCGGCCCACCGGAAAATAATCCTGCAGGCGCACGCGCCACGTCTCCGTGTCGATCAAGCCATCGCGCGCATGCAGCCAGCGCACCTGGCCGATGAAGATCTGGCGGCTGGCGGTCTCCATGGTCTCGAACAGCGTGCATTCGAACGCGACGGGCGCCTGCACGATGCGCGGCGGCGCGACGCGGTGGCTGGGCGCGGCGTCCAGGCCCGCGTGCGCCAGTTCGCTGACATCGGAGGGCAGGCGGTCGCCGCAGCGGTGCATCTTTTCGGCCATGGCTTCGTCGGTCAGGTGAACGATGAACTCGCGGTCGCGCGCGATGTTGACTGCGGTGTCCTTCAGCCCGCCGTCTTCCAGGCGGTTGATGCTGACCATCACGATAGGCGGGTCCTCGCCCAGCATGTTGAACATGCTGAACGGCGCGGCGTTGACTACGCCGGTCTCGGACAGCGTCGTGATCAGCGCGATCGGACGGGGCACGATCAGGCTGGCCATCAGCTTGTAGCGCTGATATTCGGTGATAGCGTCGAAGTCGATTTCCATGTCAGGCCAGTCCCAGCATCTGGGCAAGGGTTTGCGCGGGCTGCGGGCGCTCAAGGCTGATGCGCCGCTCCAGGTCCGCCAGGTGGTTGTCGTTGGTCCGCACGGCTTCGGCTACGTCGCCGCGCTCCATCATGTCCACGATCAGCACGTGCTCGCCATGTTCGCAGGCGGCGTTGCCGGGCGGCTCGTACAGCGCCACGATGAGCGAGCAGCGCGAGACCAGCTCGGCCAGGTAGCCGTGCAGGATGGTGTTGCCGGACAGTTCGCCCAGCCGCACGTGAAACGCGCTGGCCTGCCGTGCCCAGGCCGGTTGCCCGGCACGGTGCAGCAGCGCATGCTCGTCACGCAACTGCTTGCGCAGCGAGGCGTAGTCGGCGCGCGTGGCGCGGGCCGCGGCCAACGGCAGCAAGGCCGCCTCCAGCGCGCGGCGCGCCTGGAAGATCTGGCGGGTGTCCTCGGGCGTGGGTTCGGCCACCACCGCGCCGCGGTTGTGGTGCAGGTCCACGACGTGCTCGTGCGCCAGCCGCTGCAACGCCTTGCGCGCCACCGATCGCGATACGCCGAACAGCTCGCAGATCGCGGCCTCGGGCAGCTTGGTGCCAGGCGTCAGGCGCTGGCTCATCACGCTTTCGTAGACCGCTTCGCAGATGCGGCGTTCCATGTCGGCGTCGGGCAGGACGTCATCGTCCGCGGCGGGCTTGGGGGGCTTGGACCGCGCGGCGGCGGCGCGGCGGGATTGGGTTGGACTTGGCACTGCGGCTCCTAAACGATCACACCCGGCGGCAAGCCGTCCACATGCCGGCAGATCTCGCCTGGCGTGGTGAACCAGATCTCGCCGCGGTCACGGGCGGCGGCCAGTGGCGCCAGCGCGCGCCGCAGGTGACGCAACCGGTATGGCTGGCCGACGATGTAGGGATGCAGCGCAATGCCCATGACCAGCGGCTGGCGCACCGCCTGCGCGCGCATCTCCTCGAACTGGTCAAGGATCATATCGGCAAAATCGCGCGCATCCATCTTGCGGCCCATGATCATCGGAATGTCGTTGAGCTCCTGCGGATACGGAATGGCCCATAGGTCGCCCGCGCGGGTGCGCATACGCATGGGCTGGTCGTCGTGGCACCAATTCAGGGTGTAGCGGTAGCCCGCCTCGGCCAGCAGGTCGGGCGTGGCGTGGCTTTCCGAAATCCACGGCGACAGCCAACCCGCCGGCTCGCTGCCCGCGTGCCGCAGGATGCGATCGCGGCAGTGCGCGAGCAGCGCGCGTTCCTCGGCCTCGGGCAATCCGCCCTGCCGTTGCGCGTTGCTGTAGCCGTGTCCGATGAGCTCGTCACCGCGCGCCAGGAAGGCGTCCACCAGATCGGGGCAATGCTCATACAGCGCGGTATTGATCAACACGCCGGCCGGCAGGCGCAGCTCGTCGAAGAGCTCCAGGCAGCGCCACGCGCCCACGCGGTTGCCGTATTCGCGCCAGGCGTAGTTCAGGACGTCCGGATGGGGCGACGCCGGGCCAAGTTCCGCGCCCAGTCCTTCCCCGAACGCGAAGTGCTCGATGTTGAAGCCCAGGTACACGGCCAGGCGCGCGCCGTTCGGCCACGAATAGTCGGCGCGGCCCGCGATGGCGCGGTACGGGAAGCGGCCGTGGCAGGCCAGCGGTTGCGGCGTCCAGGCGGCGTTGCCTTCGCGCCCCGGTTTAGTGCTTGGAAGCGAGGATGGATTCATTTTGGTGCAAATCCTGAAGCATGATTGTGAACAAAATCGCTGCGGTTTTGGCGACAAAATCCTGACATCGGTGTGCACATATCCCGTCTGCGCTGCCCGCGCCCAGCGGCGGCGGGGCGAAAACGGCAAGCAGCAATGAACGCGGATCAGGTGGCATGGATCTTGCATAAGGGAACGAAGCAGCACTTAACCCCATGCAAGATTCATTCCACTTTTTCAGGAGTGTCCCGATGACCCCGACCCGTCGTTCCTTCATGCGCCACGCGGCCGCCGCCGCGCTTTTCGCCGCGGGCCTTGCCTCGCAGCCGGCGCTGGCAGCGGACCCGATCAAGATCGGTCTGATCACCGCGCTGTCCGGGGAGTCGGCGCGCGCCGGCGAAGCGCTGACCCGCGGCATCACCGTCGCCATTGACGAGATCAACGCGCGCGGCGGCTTGTTGGACGGCCGCCAGGTCGTGCTGGTGCGCCGCGACGACGAAGGCAATCCTGCCAAGGGCATGGCCGCCGCGCGCGAGCTGATCTACAAGGAAAAGGTCGCCGTGCTGTTCGGCGGCCTGGACACGCCGGTCTCGATGGCCATCGTTCCCATCGTGAACCAGGAGAAGGTGCCGTTCATGGGGCCGTGGGCCGCGGGCACCGCCATCACGCAGAACAAGGGCAATCCCAACTTCGTGTTCCGCGTGTCGGCGATGGACGAGATCGTCGACAGCGCGATGGTTCAGTACGCGCAGAAGACGTTCCAGAGCGCCAAGCCCGGCATGATCCTGGTGAACAACCCCTGGGGCGAATCCAACGAGAAAGGCTTGAACGCCGCGTTGGCCACCGCCAAGATCACGCCCGCCGGCGTCGAAAAATTCCAGCCCAACGATCTGGACATCGTGCCGCAACTGAGCCGCCTGAAGGCCGCCGGCGCCGACACGCTGTTCCTGGTCGGCAACGTGGGGCCGTCCGCGCAGGTGGTGAAGTCGCTGGACCGCATGGGTTGGAAGGTGCCGATCGTGTCGCATTGGGGCCCGGCCGGCGGCCGCTTTACGGAACTGGCCGGTCCCAACGCCAAGAACGTGCACTTCGTGCAGACCTACAGCTTCTTCGGCAAGCAGGGGCCGGTGGGCGACAAGGTGATGCAGGCGCTCAAGACCAAGTATTCCGACATCAAGGGTCCGCAGGACATCACCCCGGCCGTTGGCGTGGCCAACGCGTACGACGGCATGCAGCTTGCCGCGCTGGCCATCGCGCAGGCCGGCTCGACCGATGGCGACGCGGTGCGCCAGGGGTTCTACAAGATCGGCAAGTACGAAGGCCTGATCAAGACGTATGAGCAGCCCTTCACGCCGGCCTCGCACGATGCGCTGCGTGAGGACGACTACGTGTGGACGCAGTTCATCGACAACCGCATCCTGCCCGTCAAGGGCGTGCAGTAAAGCGGCCAGACGCCGCGGGAGACGCGCATGTTGTTGATGTCCGCCATCGTCAGCGGCCTGGGACTGGGAAGCATGTATGGGCTGATGGCCCTGGGCTTTTACCTGACCTATGCCGTGTCCGGCACAGTGAACTTCGCCCAGGGCAGTTCCATGATGCTGGGCGCCGTGCTGACCTACACGTTCGCCCAGACGCTGGGGTGGCCGCTGGCCGTGGCGCTGCTGTTTGCGCTGGCGCTCTGCGCGCTGTACGGCCTGGTCGTGGAGCGGCTGGCGGTGCGGCCGTTTGCCAGCCGTGGCTCCAATGCGTGGCTCATGTCCACGGTGGCGCTGGGCATCGTGCTGGACAACGTGGTCATGTTCACGTTCGGCAAGGAGCCGCGCAGCCTGCCCTCTCCGCTGGCGCAATCGCCGCTGGAGATCGGCGGGCTGGGCCTGGGCATCTATCCGCTGCAACTGCTGATCCCGGTGGTGGGTCTGGCGCTGGCGGCTGCGCTGCACACCTTGTCGCGCCGCACGCGCTGGGGCGTGGCGCTGCTGGCCGTGGTGCAGAACCCGAACGCCGCGCGGCTGATGGGCATTCCCGTGCGCCACGCCATCATGGCCGCCTTCGCGGTGTCCACGCTGTTTGCGGGCGTGGCCGGCGCGCTGGTCGCGCCACTCTTTAACGTCCAGGCGGACATGGGCACGCTGTTCGGTTTGAAGGCCTATGTGGTCGCCATCCTGGGCGGCATCACCAGCGCATGGGGCGTGATGATCGCGGGCCTGCTGTTTGGCGTGGTCGAAGCGCTGATCACCGTGGCGCTGGGTTCCGGGTATACGCAGATCATCAGCTTCACGCTGGTGATCGTCATGTTGGCCGTGCTGCCCAATGGCCTGTTCGGGCGCGCCGATGTGAGGAAGGTCTGATGAACAAGCAATCCGCAATGCGCTGGCTGCCGCCGGCGCTGTATGCCCTGCTGGCCGTGGCGGCGCTGATACTGGCCGCCACCGTCAACGGCTACTACGTTTTCGTGCTGGGCAATGTGGCGCTGCTGGCGCTGGCCGGCATCGGCCTGAACGTGCTGCTGGGTCTGACCGGCCAGATGTCGTTCGGCCACGCGGGCTTTTATGCCATCGGCGCGTACACCGTCGCGATCCTGACCGGCCAGGCCGAATGGAGCTTCTGGCTGGCGTGGCCGGCCGCCGCGCTCGTGTGTGGCGCGTTCGGCCTGCTGCTCGCCGTGCCCGCGCTGCGCGTGAAAGGCCCGTATCTGGCGATGATCACCATCGCCTTCGGCTTCATCGTTGAACACGCGCTGATCGAAGGCGGCTCGGTCACGGGCGGGCAGAACGGCCTGATGGGCATCGTGCAGCCCGCCCTCGGCAGCCTGGGCGGCGACCGCGGCGTGGCCATGCTGGCCATCGTGGCGGTGTTTGCCGCGCTGATCGGCTATGCGCTGCTGTCGCGCGGCGCGTGGGGCGCGGCCATGCGCGCGGTCAAGGACAGCGAGACAGCCAGCGAATCCATCGGCATCAATCCGCTGGTGGTCAAAGCGGTGGCCTTCATGGTGTCGGCCGCGGTGGTCGGCCTGGCGGGCGGGCTGTATGCACCGCTCACGGGCATGATCACGCCGCACAATTTCAACTTCATGCAGTCCATTCTGTTCGTGCTGGCGGTGACCATCGGCGGCGCGGGCTCGCTGGCCGGACCGCTGCTGGGTGCGGTGGTGGTGGGCCTGCTGCCCGAAGTGCTGTCCAGCCTGGAGGAATACCGCCTGCTGTTCTTCGGCGCCTTCCTGCTGGTGGTGTTGTGGGCCGCGCCCGAAGGCGCCGCCGGGCTGCTGGCGCGCTGGCGGCGGCGCGCGCAGACGCAAGGGCTTGCGCCGCGCCACGGCGCGTTGCCTGCGACCGCGCGTGCGCGCCGCACGTTGCAGGCCGACGCGCTCACCATGACCTTCGGCGGCGTGCGCGCCGTGCAGGCCGTGTCGTTCACGGTGCCGCCCGGTGCGGTGACGGCGCTGATCGGCCCCAACGGCGCGGGCAAGTCCACCGTCATCAACATGCTGAGCGGCTATTACCAGCCGACCAGCGGCCGCGTGGCGCTGGGCGATGCGCCGCTGGCCGCGCTGCCCGCGCATCGCGTGGCGCGCAGCGGCATTGCACGCACCTACCAGACCTCGCAGCTCTTCGACACGCTGAGCGTCGAAGACAACGTCGCGCTGGGCATGCTGCGCGGACGGTTGGGCGGGCTGCTGGCGTCGCGCCGCTACCTGGCGCCCGACGTGCGCGAACGCGCGCGCGCCCTGCTCGCGTTCTGCGGCTACGAAGGCGCGCTGGACATTCCCGCGGCCGACCTGCCGCACGTGGACCGGCGGCTGGTGGAGATTGCGCGCGCGCTGGCCACCGATGCCGACGTGCTGCTGATGGACGAGCCCGCAGCGGGCCTGTCGCGCGAGGACAAGACGCGGCTTGCCGGGCTGCTGCGGCGCATTGCCGAGGCGGGCGCGGGCGTGCTGCTGGTCGAGCACGACATGACGCTGGTGATGGGCGTGTCCGACCACATCGTGGCGATCGACGCCGGACGCGAACTGGCGCAGGGCAGCGTCGCCGCGATCCAGCAATCGCCGGAAGTGCGGCAGGCCTATCTGGGCGACGAGGCCGCGCGCCGGGCGCCCGCCGCGCGGCGCAGGCCGGCGGGCGAGGCGCTGCCGCCCGAGGTGCTGGGTGTGGGCAATCTCACGACCGGCTACGGCGCCAATCCCGTGCTGCACGGCATCGACCTGCAGGTCAGGCAAGGCGAGATGGTAGCGCTGCTGGGCGCGAACGGCGCGGGCAAGTCCACGCTGATGCGCACGCTCGCCGGGTTGCACCGGCCCGCGCAGGGCGGCATGCACCTTCAGGGTCAGGAGCTGCACGGTCTGGCCGCTGATCGCATCGTGGCGCGCGGACTGGTGCTGGTGCCGGAAGGACGTCAGGTGTTTCCCGGACTGAGCGTGCTGGACAACATCCGCCTGGGCGCCTTCCTGCATCCGCAGGATCGCGAGGCGCGTGTCGAGGAAATGCTGACGCGCTTTCCGCGGCTGCGCGAACGGCTGCACCAGCGCGCGGGACTGCTGTCGGGTGGTGAACAACAGATGCTGGCGATCGCGCGCGGCCTGATGGCCAAGCCCGTGATCCTGCTGCTGGACGAGCCGTCGCTGGGCCTGGCTCCCAAGATCATCGACGAGCTGTTCGATGCGCTAGACCGGCTGCGCAAGGAGTCGATGACCATCCTGCTGGTGGACCAGATGGCGGCGCTGGCGCTGTCGCTGGCCGATCGCGCGTACGTGCTGGAATCCGGCCGGGTCGCCGCGCACGGCGCCGCGGAAGACATTGCCAAGGACGGCGCGCTGGCGCGCGCTTATCTCGGGGCATAGCGGAAGTGAGGCGCCGAGGCGGCCGCCTGGAAGTGTGGCCGCCGAAAGGGCCCAAAGGGTCGGAAGGGTCGGAAGGACCGAAGGCGGCCCCGCGTGAACATCACGCGGCGTCCGCCCCCAGCCGCGCGCCCGCGCGCACGATGCCGCAACGCTTGTGCGCGCGCATCACCACGCCGACTTCGCTGTTCAGCACGCCGTCCAGCTCGCCCAGACGCCGCGTCACCACGTCCCACAGATGCAGGCTGTCGCGGCACAGCACGTGCCAGAAAAGCTGCGACGCGCCGCTGGTGCCGAACAGGCAGCGGGTATTGGGGTCCAGCGCCAGATGCGCGGCCAGCGCGTCTACCGTTTGCGGACGCACCTGCACCGAGATCACCGCTTCCACCGGAAAGCCGACCAGCGCCGGCTCGACTTCCACG
The DNA here is from genome assembly GCF_019218915.1 of Achromobacter sp. ACM05. Classification (NCBI taxonomy): domain Bacteria; kingdom Pseudomonadati; phylum Pseudomonadota; class Betaproteobacteria; order Burkholderiales; family Alcaligenaceae; genus Achromobacter; species Achromobacter sp. ACM05. Next base: position 999,793 of record NZ_JAHUWQ010000001.1, on the reverse strand, counting down.
CGAAAGCTCAGCGCGCGGCGCTCCACCAGGTTCTGCAGCAGACGATGCGCGGTGGGCTCGCTGACGCCGGATCGTTCGGCCAGCTCCGCCAGGCTGGCGCGGCCATCGCGCATCAGGTGCGACACCATGCGCTGCTCGGGATCGGTCAGCGCGGCTGGCGGGGACAGCAGCGGCGCGTCCGCATCGCCGTCAGACGCCGGTTGAATGCGCCACTGGCCCGCGCGCCGGAACGGCCGAAGCACCAGCCGCGCCTCCACGTGCTCCACCCCGTCGATGGACGGCAGCACGTGGGTCACCACGTCCGGCATATCGGCCGCGTCGGCCAGCGTCAGCTCGGCCATCAGATCGGCGGAACCGGCCAGCGTCACCACGAGCTGGCTGATGTCCAGCTTCGCGAGTTGGTCGGCCACCTCCGGCACCCGGCCAGACCGGCAGCGCACCCAGGCGTGCAGCACCACGCCGCGGCCGGTGGCCAGCGGGTCCGGTTCCGCGATGACGCGCAGCGCGTCCGCGTCCATCAGGCGCTTGATGCGCCGCGCGACGGTTCGCTCGGCGATGCCGGTCGCCGCGCCCAGCTCGCGCCAGGACGCGCGAGGCTGCGCCTGCAGCGCGACGAGGCACGCGAGATCCGTGTCGTCCAACGCGGCGCTTAGGGAATTACCCTTACTTGACGTGACCATATCCATTAATCTAACGTTCGCGCATTGATAAAAACACAAAATTTACCGGTCCATTTGACCAAAAAACAAAACACAATTTGAGGACGTCATGAGCAGCACATCCGCAACCCTGCGCGCGGCGCAAGGCGCAAGCGCCCCGCCCGTTTCGCGCGGCCGCACGATTCTGGCCGGTAGTGTAGGCAATGCGGTGGAATGGTTCGATTGGACCATCTACGCGTCGTTCGCCATTTTCTTTTCCAGCCAGTTCTTCCCGCCCGGCAACGAAACCACTGCCCTGCTTGCGACGTTCGGCATCTTCGCGGTGGGCTTCTTCATGCGTCCGGTGGGCGGATGGGTGCTCGGCATCTTCTCCGACCGCTACGGCCGCAAGGCCGCGCTGGGCCTGACGATCCTGATGATGGCGGGCGGCTCGCTCATCATCGCCATCACGCCCACCTACGCCACCATCGGCATCGCTGCGCCGCTGCTGCTGACCGCCGCGCGCCTGCTGCAAGGCCTGTCGCTGGGCGGAGAGTATGCCTCGGCCACGACCTTCCTGGCGGAAATGGCCCCGCCGAACAAGCGCGGCTTCTATTCCAGCTTCGTCTTCTTCAGCGCCGCCGTCGGCATCCTGGCCGCCTCGGCCGTGGGCTGGATCCTGACCACCGTTCTCACCAAGGCCGACATGGCCGAGTGGGGCTGGCGCATCCCGTTCCTCTTGGGCGCGCTGGGCGGCCTGGCCGGCATGTGGATCCGCCGCGCTATCCCGGAAACCGAAGCCTTCTCGCACGCCAAGAAGGCCGGCATCGAAAAGCAGCCCCTGCGCACGCTGCTGCGCGACCATCCGCGCGAAGTGCTGCGCATCGTGGGCTTCTCGGTGCTGACCACGTTCGCGTTCTACATCTTCGTGGCCTACGTGCCCACCTACGCCATCCGGCAGGTTGGCGCCGACCCCAAGACCGCGTTTGCGGCCAACACCGTCGCGCTGATCGTGTTCATGCTGGTGCAGCCGCTGTTCGGCATGCTGTCCGACCGCATCGGCCGCAAGCCCCAACTGATCTTCTTTGCCGCCGGCTACCTGATCTTCTTCTATCCGGTCATGACCACGCTCGGGCCGTCATTCGGTTCGATCCTGGCCGTCGAACTGTTCGGTTTGGTGCTCTACGCGATGTACACCGCGATCGCCCCGGCCATCATGTCCGAGCAGTTTCCCACCAGCGTGCGCGCCGTCGGCATCGGCACGCCGTACAACCTGGTCGTCGCGCTGCTGGGCGGCACCACGCCCTACCTGCTGACCTGGCTGCAAAGCAAGGGCATGGAGCGCTGGTTCTTCTATTACGTGCTGGCGGGCGCCGTGATCACGCTGATCACCTTCATCCGCATGCCTGAAACGAAAGGCCAGGTCCTGAAATAGACCAGCCCCGGTAGGCCATCCCCGCCCAGCCATCCCGATCAGATCGCTTTCCGGTCCCGCCGAGGACCGGAAGGCTTTTTCCATTTCGACGAGACACATGCCCGCCCAAGACACCACTCTGCATTTCCAGGACGCCCGCCAGCTTGCCCGCGCCATCCGCGAGCGCAAGCTCCTGTCGCGCGACCTTACCCAGCATTTCCTCGACCGCATCGAGCGCGGCGCCGCACTGGCCGCCTACAGCGTGGTCACGGCCGAGCGCGCGCTGGCGCAGGCTGAGGCGGCAGACCGTTTGCTGGACGCCGGCATCAATCTGGGCCCGCTGCATGGCGTGCCGGTCGCGGTGAAGGACAGCGTGCAGTGGGAAGGCACGCCGTGCACCGGCGGCTCGCAGGCGCGCGCCGGCGTCGTCAGCACGGAAACCGCCGCGGCAACGCGCGGGCTGGCGGCGCAAGGCATGGTGATCCTGGGCAAGACGCGCATGACGGAGTTCGCGTTCGGGCTGTCGGGACAGAACCCGACGCAGGGCACCGCCCGCAATCCGTGGGACGCAACGGTGGCGCGCGCGCCGGGTGGCTCGTCCAGCGGCGCGGGCGTGGCGGTCGCGGCCGGTCTGGCGCCGCTGGCGCTGGGTGGCGACACCGGCGGCTCGGTGCGCGCGCCGGCGGCGTTGAATGGCGTGGTCGGCTACAAGCCGTCCTCCGGCCTTATCAGCCGCGCGGGCTGCCTGCCGCTGTCAGACACGCTGGACGTGCTGGGCCCGATCGCGCGCAGCGTCGGCGACGCCCGCCTCCTGACCCAACTGCTGGCCGCCCCGGACGTCGATGACGGCGCCACGCTGGCGCCGCCGGCCGCCCGCTTCACCAGCCTGCGTCACGCCGCCGCGCGCCAACCGGGCGCCGTCGCCGTACTGGCGCCGCAGGCCTGGCCGGCCCCGCTGACCGACGAGGCGCTGCAAACCTGGCACGCGGCGCAGGGACGCCTGGCCGAGGCTGGCTTCACGCCCACCGCCTGGCACCCGCCCGCCTCGCTGTCGTTCGCGCGCATGGCAGAAGACAACTCGCTGGTGCTGGCGTACGAAGCCTTCCGCTATTTCGGCGCCCTGGCCGAAGACGCCTCGCAACCGTTGTGGGACGTGGTGCGCGCGCGCATCGCCGCTGGCGGCCGGATCACGCAGGCGAGCTACGAGGCCGCGCTGCTGCGCCGCCAGGCCGACATGGCGGCTTTCGAAACAGCGATGCGGGGCGTTGACGCCCTGCTCATGCCGGCCAGCGATCAGGTTGCCCAGGCGCTGGACGCGCAGGACACGCGCCACGCCGGCCTGGGCAAGCTGCTGCGCCCGGCCAACTTCCTGGGCGCGGCGGCCATTGCACTGCCGGCGGGCCTGGACATGGACGGCATGCCGTGCGCCGTGCAACTGCTGGCGCCCGCAGGCGGTGACGCCGCGCTGCTGGACTGCGCAGCGGCGCTGGAAACGGTGCTGTATCCAACCCCGCTGCATCCGGATCTGTCCGCCTGGGGGCTTTGACGCCGCGCGCAGTCACGGCAGAAGCCCGGCCCGGCCGGCGCGCGCCGTGAATCAAGAACCCCGTTCATCGGCGGCACAAAACGAAAAAGCGCCCAATCGGGCGCTTTTCGTTATCCGCATCGCGGATCCTGGATCGCGTCAGGCGGACTTCTTCAGTTCCTGGACCTTGTCCGTGGCTTCCCACGAGAATTCCGGCTCGGAGCGGCCGAAGTGGCCGTAGGCGGCGGTCTTGGTGTAGATCGGGCGCAGCAGGTCCAGCATGTTCACGATGCCCTTCGGACGCAGGTCGAAGTGCTCGCGCACCAGCTTGGCGATCTGGTCGTCGGGGATGACGCCGGTGCCTTCCGTGTAGACGGTGATGTTGATGGGTTCGGCCACGCCAATGGCGTAGCTGACCTGCACCTGGCACTGGCGCGCCAGACCGGCGGCCACGATGTTCTTGGCCACGTAGCGGGCGGCGTAGGCGGCCGAACGGTCGACCTTGGACGGATCCTTGCCCGAGAACGCGCCGCCGCCGTGCGGGCAAGCGCCGCCGTAGGTGTCGACGATGATCTTGCGGCCGGTCAGGCCGCAATCGCCTTGCGGGCCGCCGATGACGAAGCGGCCGGTCGGGTTGACCAGGAACTTGGTCTTGGGCGTGATCAGGCCTTCGGGGAAGCTGGGCTTGATGATGTCTTCGATGACCGCTTCGCGGATGGTCTCTTGCGAGACTTCGGGCGCGTGCTGGGTCGACAGCACCACGGTGTCGACTTCGGCGGGACGGCCGTCGACGTAGCGGAACGTGACCTGCGACTTGGCGTCCGGACGCAGCCAGCCCAGGCGGCCGTCCTTGCGCAGTTCGCTCTGGCGCTGCACCAGGCGGTGCGCGTACCAGATCGGCGCGGGCATCAGGTCGGGGGTTTCGTCGCAGGCGTAGCCGAACATCAGGCCTTGGTCGCCGGCGCCCTGGTTCAGGTAGTCTTCCGAGCTGCGGTCAACGCCCTGCGCGATGTCGGGCGACTGCTTGTCGTAGGCGACGAGCACCGCGCAACCCTTGTAGTCGATGCCGTATTCGGTGTTGTCGTAGCCGATGCGGCGGATCGTGTCGCGCGCGACCTGGATGTAGTCGACGTTGGCGGTGGTGGTGATTTCGCCAGCCAGCACGACGAGACCGGTGTTGCACAGCGTTTCGGCTGCGACACGCGCGTTCGGGTCTTGCGTGAAGATGGCGTCGAGGATCGAATCGGAGATCTGATCGGCAACCTTGTCGGGGTGCCCTTCGGAGACGGATTCGGAAGTGAAGAGAAAATCGTTGTTGGCCACAGATGCGTCCTTATTGTCCGGTCTTGCCGGCGCATAGGTTCTCGAGGCGCGTTGCACCCCGGTCTGCAATGCAATGCCAACTGGGCGCGACGCTTTAGCGGATTTGGCGCAGGCTGCGCGAAGCGCAGTACCCTTGCCGTCGCCCCGCAAGTTGTCGGTTAACTCGGCGACTGGGCGCATTTTAAGCGAAAATGCCGTTCTTATGCTTGTTGCCGGGGTGTATCCATATGCCTCGATCAGCAGTATTACCCTGCCCGATTTCAACCTTTTGACGCATGTTGCTGCCTCTGTTCCGACTTTTTGCCGCCCTGCCGCTCCCCGTCGCGCATGCGATCGGACGGTTCGCGGGACGCGCCATCTACGCCTTGCCGGGCAAGTACCGGCGGCGCCTGCAGGCCAATGCGGCGCAGGCGGGCTACCCCGGCGCGGCGTTCGCCCGGCGCGCGGCGGCTGAAGCCGGCGCGATGATTCTCGAGAATCCCCGCGTCTGGTTCCGCAACCAGGAAAGCCTGGCGCTGGTGGTCTCCGACGATGACGACGTGGTCGCCGCCGCCCGCGCCGAGAACCGCGGCATCCTGTTCCTGACGCCGCACCTGGGCTGCTTTGAGATCACCGCGCGCTACCTGGCCCGCCAGATGCCCATGACGGTGATGTTCCGCCCCCCGCGCAAGGAAGCGCTGGCGCCCTTGCTGGAAACGGCGCGCAACAGCTCGGCCGTCAAAGCGGTGCCCGCCAACATGCAGGGCGTGCGGGAGTTCGTGCGCGCGCTGCGACGCGGCGAATCCGTCGGCATGCTGCCCGACCAGGCGCCCAGCGTGGGCGACGGCGTGTGGGTTCCGTTCTTCGGGCGCCTGGCCTACACCATGACGTTGCCCGGCAAGCTTGCATCGCAGACCAACGTCCCCATCATCCTTACGGCCGGCGAACGCCTGCCCAAGGGCCGAGGCTGGCGCATCCACTACGTGCGCGTGCCCGAGCCGCTGCCCGCCGAGCCCGCGGCCCAGGCCGCCCTCATCAATGCCGCGATGGAAACGCTGATCCGCCGCTGCCCCGACCAGTACCTCTGGAGCTACAACCGCTACAAGACTCCGCGCGGCGCCACCCCGGCGCCCGACGCCGAACCGGCGCCCCCGACCGCTTGAACCCTGGCTCATCCCGCCGTCCGGTCTCCATCCACATCCATGAACGATAGAAAAACGCGCACGCTGGTTACCCTGCTGAAATGGTTCGGCCGCATCAAGCCGTCGACGCGCCTGCGCATCGGCGCGGTGTTGGGCTGGCTGGCGCCGCGGCTGGCCAAGTCGCGCGCGCGCATCGTCCGCCGCAATCTTGAACTGAGCTTTCCCGACCAGCCCGAGGCCGTGCGAGAGCAGTGGGTGGCCGATCACTTCCGCGCGCTGGCGCAATCCATCGTTGACCGCGGCGTGCTGTGGTATGGCACGCCCGAGGCCATCAAAGAGATGGTCACGCAGACCGGCGCCGACCGCATCAACGCGCTGACGGCCGAGGGCCGCTCGGTCATCCTGCTTGCGCCCCACTTCATCGCGCTGGACGCCGCCGCCACCCGCCTGACAATGGAAGTGCCCAGCGCGGCCACCATGTATACGCCGCAAAGCGATCCGCACATCGACGCCGTCGTCGCCGCCGGGCGCGCGCGCTTCAATGAAGTATTCCTGGTCAGCCGCAAGGACGGCGTGCGCGACCTGATCCGGCACCTGCGCGCCCCGCGCCCGGTCTACTACCTGCCCGACATGGACTTTGGCCGGCAGGGCTCGGTCTTCGTGCCGTTTTTCGGTGTGCCCGCCGCCACGCTGCTCGCCACGGCGCAGCTCGCCCAGAAATGGAACGCCGCCGTCCTGCCTATCGTGGGGTTCTGGAATCCTGACACCGGCAAGTACCATGTCGACGTGCTGCCGCCACTTGACGACTTTCCGGGCGACGACACGCTGGAAGCGGCCACCGCCCGCCTGAACCGCGAACTCGAATCCTGGGTGCGCCGCTGCCCCAGCCAGTATTACTGGGTGCACCGCCGCTTCAAGACACGCCCCGAAGGCGAAGCCAAGCTGTACTGAACCGCGGCGCGCACTCGCCGCACCGCGAGAATGGGGGATAATCCGCAGATGAACTGGAACTTCACCAAAATGCACGGCGCGGGCAACGATTTCGTTGTGCTCGACGGGGTCCGCCAGACCATCGAGATGACGCCCGAACGCGCGCGCGCCCTCGGCGACCGCCACTTCGGCGTCGGCGCCGACCAGATCCTGCTGGTCGAACGCGCCACGCGGCCGGACGCCGACTTCCGCTACCGCATTTTCAATTCCGACGGATCCGAGGTCGAACACTGCGGCAATGGCGCCCGCTGCTTCGTGCGCTTCGTGCACGAGCAAGGCCTGTCCGACCGCAATCCGCTGCGCGCCGAGATCGCCACCGGCATCCTCGTCCTGGACGAAGGCGACGACGAGCAGGTCACCGTGGAAATGGGCAGCACCCGCTTCGATCCGGCCGCACTGCCCTTCGACACTGCCGGCCTGCCTTCCGTCACGCAGGGCCAGGACACCCTCTGGGAACTGGACCTCGACGCCCCCGCCGGATTTCCCCGCACGGTCACTCTGTCCGCCGTCGCCATCAGCAACCCGCACGCCGTGCAGGTCGTCGACAACGTCGACACCGCGCCCGTCGCCGTGCTTGGGCCGCTGATCGAAACCCATCCGCGCTTTGCGCGCCGCGTCAACGCCGGCTTCATGCAGGTCGTCGACCGCAACAACATCCGCCTGCGCGTCTTCGAGCGCGGTGTCGGCGAAACACTGGCCTGCGGCACGGGCGCCTGCGCCGCCGTCGCGGCCGGCATCCGCCGCGGCCTGCTCGATTCGCCTGTGCGCGTACAAGCGCTCGGCGGCGTGCTGACCGTCGCCTGGAACGGCGAACAACTCCGCATGACCGGCCCGGCCGAATCCGTCTTCACGGGCCAGGTCGACATCGACAAGCTCGTCTTTTCCATGGCGCTGAACCGATAACTCTATGACCGATACCGCTTTCACCGCCCAGGACATCGCAACCTTCCTGCAAGAAAACCCCGGCTTCTTCGACGAACACGCCGAAGTCTTCGCCACCCTGCAGGTGCCGCATCCGCACGGTTCGCGCGCCATCTCGCTGGGCGAACGCCAGATCCTCACGCTGCGCGAGCGCACCCGCGAACTCGAATGGCGCCTGAACGAACTGGTCCGCAACGCCACCGCCAACGAGACCATCGGTTCGCACGTGGCCAAGTGGTGCTGCCGCCTGCTGTCCGAATGCGATCCGCAACTGGTGCCCGGCGAAATCGCGCTGGGCCTGGCCGAACAGTTCGAACTGAACCACGTGGCGCTGCGCCTGTGGAACCTGTCTGACCTGCCCGATCACGGCTACGGCGAGCCCGTATCCGATGACGTGCGCACCTTCACCGACAGCCTGAAAACGCCGTATGTCGGCGCCGACACCGCCTTCGAAGCGGTGGCGTGGCTGGACGCCAAGCCCAAGTCGCTGGCGCTGGTTCCCCTGCGCCTCGAAGCCGACGGCGCGGCCGTGGGCCTGCTGGTGCTGGGTTCAGACGACCCGGAACGTTTCACGCCGGAAATGGGCACGACGTTTCTTGAATCCGTCGGCCAGCTGGCGTCGGCGGCTTTGCACCGGTTGAATCCGGCCTCGCCCAAGGCGTAAGGCTGCCGGGGCGGACAAGGACAACGCGATGCAGAACGCCGAGCAGAATGCGGAGCAAGAAGCCGAGCAAGCCAACAATCCGCCCCCGCTGCCGGATCCGATGCGCGCCTGGCTGCGCCATCTGGAGACCAACCGCCGGTACTCGCCCCATACGCTGGACGGCTACCGGCGCGAACTGCATTTTCTGCGCGAACTGGCCGACAAGGCCGGTCTGCCGCTCGACAAGCTCGGCAACGGCCACATCCGGCAGTTCGTCGCGCGCCTGCACGCGCAGGGCCGCGGTCCGCGCAGTCTCGCCCGCACACTCGCGGCGTGGCGCGGTTTCTATCAATGGTGGGCGCCGGCCGTCGAACTGGCCGGCAATCCCGTCGCGGGCGTACGCGCGCCCAAAGCGCCCCGTGGCCTGCCCAAGGCCCTGTCGGTCGAACAGACGCAGGCTCTGCTGGAAAGCGCGCCGGCACAGGTCGCCACCGAACCGGCCGCGCTGCGCGACCAGGCCATGTTCGAGCTGTTGTATTCCAGCGGACTGCGGCTGTCGGAACTGGTGGGACTGGACCTGCGCTACGAGCGCACCGCCGATTACGAGTCGCGCGGCTGGCTGAATCTGGATGATGCCGAAGTCGTGGTGCTGGGCAAGGGCGGCAAACGCCGCTCGGTGCCGGTCGGTCAGCAGGCCCTGGCCGCGCTGCGCAAGTGGATCGAGGTGCGTCCGCAGCTTGCGCTGCCCTCGCCGCCGCCCGCAGACGCGGCCGCGCTATTCCTGGGCGCCCGCGGACGCCGCATTTCACCCCGCGTGGTGCAGTTGCAGCTTGCGCGCATCGCGCAGACGGCGGGCGTGCCCACGCATGTGCACCCCCACGTGCTGCGCCACAGTTTCGCCAGCCACGTCCTGCAATCCGCGCAGGACCTGCGCGCCGTGCAGGAGATGCTGGGCCACGCCAATATCTCGACCACGCAGATCTACACGCGGCTGGATTTCCAGCATCTGGCCAAGGCCTACGACCAGGCCCATCCGCGCGCCGGGCGCAAGTCCTGACCTTTTTTGGCGGGGCGCCCGTGCAGCCTGATCAAACGCCCGGCCCGCACGCGGGTATCCGCTACCCGCCCGCGGCCAACATGCCGCCCAGCAGCATCACGCCCAGCAACAACACCGCCATCGCGGCCAGCGCCTCGACCGCATAGCGCAGCCGCGCCGCGCCCGCGCCGGACAGGCGGCTGCCCAGACGCGTCGCGGCGCTCCCGGCCGCAACAGCCAGGCAAGCCAACGCCGCCACGGTCAGCCCCGTGCCCAAACCCATCGCCAGCGCCGATGCGACGCCGGCAAGAAAGAAATTCTGCGACAACGCGAACACCAGCACGATCAACGCGCCGCTGCAGGGCCGCAGGCCCACCGCGAAAATCGCCGACCACGCGCGGCGCCAGTTCATCGGACCGGCAACCTGTTCCGGCGCGGGTACGTGCGCGTGTCCGCAACCGCAGTCGTGGTCATGGTGATGATCGTGGTGATGCGCTTGGACCTGAACCTGCGGATTGCCGTACGCATGCTTGTGCGCGTGTTCGTGATCATGCCGGTGCTCGTGTACGTCCTCGTGTACGTGCTCATGCCCATGCGCATGTTCGTGCGCGTGTTCGTGCACATGCACCGGCGCATCTGCATGGTCATGCGCTGCATGTTCACGCGCCCCAGCCCGCCGCAGCAACGGCCTCACCGCCTTGACCCACACCAGCCACACGCCCAACAGCGTCACCAACGCATACGACGCCAGCTCCAGCCAGCGTGTCGCTTCGTTCATCGTCGCCGCCGTCGCGTTGAAGATCAACGCCAGCACCGCCACCATCACGATCGCCACCAGCGCCTGGATCAGCGAAGACGCCAAGGCCAGCAGCGCACCGTTGCGCGCCGTCTGGCGGTTGGCCAGGACGTACGACGAAATCACCGCTTTGCCGTGGCCCGGTCCCAGCGCATGAAAGACGCCGTAGGCGAACGACAGGCCGACCAGGGCCCACGCTGCGCCGCCGTCCGCCTGCCAGGCACGGACAGCGCCCGTCAGTTGCCGGTAGAAATGCGACTGCCAGACAGACACGCTGCCAAAAAAACTGGACAGCCAGCCGGGACCGGCAAGGCCGCTCCCGCTTTCCGGCACGCCAAAGGGATGCGTGCCTTGCGCGGCCGCAATCGACAGCCCACCGAGCATCAGCAGGACGATCGCCAGCGCGCGCGCGCAGCGGCTCACGGGCATCGCACCTCGATGCGGTGCGTGAGTCCCTTGGTAATGGCGAACAGTTCTTCGGGCAAGGCGTCCGGGTCGGCCGGGATCGCGGCCAGTTCCTGCATGGTTTTCCAATCCAGTTCCTTGGGCTTGCGGTAGTCGGCCTTGCAGGCCGCGCCTTGCGGACCGCCGAGCGACACCGCCCCCTTCTCTTCAAATGCGTAGGCCACGAAATAGGTGGGGTCGTAGATGTCCACTTGCGCGCCGCCCGCGCCCGGCGCGACGGGCTTGTCCAGCGGCAGCGTGAAGGACAGCGTCAGCCGTGTGGTCTTGGGGTTCCAGTCGACGCGGGCGTCGCGAGGTGCGGCGAATGCCGCGGTCTTGCCGTCAACGGTGACGCGCGTGAAGTAATGCGAGATCGGCTCGCCCAGCGCCTTCATCCAATCCTGCGCCATGCCTTTCAGGGTGTCGGCGGGAAGCGTCCCGTCCTTGGCCTTTTTCAGCCCCTGCGTCGCGTAGGCGCCGAACATTTCGTCGAACAGCCACACCTGCCGCACGGCGGTGATGCGCTGTTCGGCATCGACGTCGATCTGCGCGCGCGCATCGATCCACATGTGCGGGTGCGCGCTGGCGGCGCCCGCCGCCAGCAGCGCCGCCACGGCGCTCAGGGTTGCAGGGCCGCGGCAAGCTGGCGTGCGTTCCATTCAAACATTTCCAGGTAGGTGGCGCCCGGCTGTCCAGGCTTGGACAGGGCATCGGAGTAGAGCGTACCACCCACCTTTGCGCCGGTCTCGCGCGCGATCTGCTGGACCAGCTTGGGACTGCTGATGTTCTCGACGAACACCGCGGGCACCTTGTCGCGCCGCACCTGTTCGATGATCGCGGCCACCTCGCGCGCCGACGGCTCGGCGTCGGTCGACACGCCCATTGCGGGGATGAACGTCACGCCATACGCGTCGCCGAAATAGCCGAACGCATCGTGCGAGGTGACGACCTTGCGGCGATCGGCGCCGATGGCGCCAAAGGTCTTGCGCACGCTGGCGTCCAGCGCCTGCAGCTTGGCGACGTAGGCGTCGGCGCGTTGGCGATACGCCTGCGCGTGCGCGGGATCCGCGGCGGCCAGGCCGTCGGCCACGTTGCGCGCGTAGATCACGCCGTTCGCCAGGCTCTGCCAGGCATGCGGGTCGGCGTCGCCATGGTGATGGTGATGGCCGGGCTTGTGGTCGTGGTCATCGTCATGGTCATGGTCGTGGTCATCGCCGTTCTTTTGATCGTGACCGTCCTTGTGATCATGATCGTGATCAGCCCCGTGCGCGTGCCCATCGCCATGCCCCGCGAACTTGCGCGGCGTCACGCCCTTGGACGCCGTCACCGTCTGTCCGGCGAACCCGGACCCCTTCGTCAGCTTGGGCAGCCAGGTCTCGAAGTCCAGGCCGTTCACCACCAGCACGCGCGCATCCGCGAGCTTTTTCGCATCGCCCGGCGTGGGTTCGTACCCGTGCGCATCACCGTCAGGCCCGACCAGCGTCGTCAGGCTGATGTCGGCGCCGCCCACTTCCCGCACGATGTCGCCCAGGATGGAAAAGCTGGCCACCACTTTCAGCGGCTCGGCCGCCTGCGCGGTTCCCAACATGGCCGACAGGCAGACGCCCGCCATGGCCAGCAGTGCGCGGCGGCGTGCCGGCAGAATCGAACGCATGGTCAATCTCCTTATGAAGTCTCAGGCAGGGCGCGCGCGGCGCGTTGCCCGCAGCAGCCCGCCTTGCGGGCCGCCCACGATGGAAAACAGATAGCAGGCGCCGGCCGCCAGGATGATCGCGGGCGAGGCCGGCACGTCGAAGTGGTACGAGACCAGCAGCCCGGCCACCGAAGACGCCACGCCGATCGCCGCCGACAGCGGAATCTGACGGGCCGCGCTGCGCACCCAGAACCGCGCCGCGGCGGCCGGCAGCATCATGATGCCCACCACCATCAGCGTGCCCAGCACCTGAAAACCCGCCACCAGATTCACCACGACCAGCACCAGAAAGCCCATGTGCACCACGCCGCCCATGCCGCCGCTGGCGCGCAGGAATCCCGGGTCCAGGCATTCGGCAACCAGCAGCCGGTAGATGGCCGCCAGCACAAGCAAGGTCACGCTGGCCGTGGCGGTCACAAGCAGCAACGCCGCGTCGTCCAGGCCCAGCACCGTCCCGAACAGCACGTGCAGCAGGTCCATGTTGGAGCCGCGCAGGGACACCAGCAGCACGCCCAGCCCCAGCGATATCAGGTAGAAGGCGGCAAAGCTCGCGTCCTCGCGCAGCGGCGTCAGCCGGGCCACCAGCCCCGCCAGCAATGCCACGGCCAGTCCAGTCGCAATGCCGCCCAGCATCATCGCGCCGAGCGACAGGCCGGCCATCAGAAAGCCCACCGCCACACCCGGCAGAATGGCGTGCGACATCGCATCGCCCATCAGGCTCATGCGCCGAAGCACCAGAAAGACACCCAAAGGCGCGGCGCCCAACGACAGCGCGCAAGCACCCGCAAGCGCGCGCCGCATGAAGCCGTAGTCGAGGAACGGCGATACCACCCAATCCACGAGCGTCATGCCCAAGCTCCCGCGTGGCGTTGGCGCGCCGTCTTCAGATGCGCCTCGCTCAAGGTGGCGGTGGTGTCGCCCCAGGCCACCACTGAACCGGACAACAGCAGGCTTTCCGGAAAGTGATCGCGCACCAGGTCCAGATCGTGCAACACCGCGATCACGGTGCGGCCTTGTCCATGCAGGCCGCACAACAGCGCCATCAGTTCCTCGGCGGTGTGGCTGTCCACGGCCGCAAAGGGTTCGTCCAGCAACAGCACCGGCGCGTCCTGCACCAGCATCCGTGCAAACAGGGCGCGCTGCATCTGCCCGCCCGACAGCGTATCCACGCCGCGGCCGGCGCAATCAGCCAGGCCCACGGTTTCCAGTGCGTGCATGCACCGGTCCAGCTCGTCATTGCTGAACGCGCGCCATGCGCCGACCCGGCGCCACGCCCCCATGGCCGCCAGGTCCAGCACTGTCGTCGGAAACGAGCGGTCCAGTTCCGCCGCCTGCGGCAGCCACGCCAACGCCGATCGTCCGGCGCCCTGGATGCGCACGCTGCCGGTCATGGGTCGCAGCACGCCCATGATGCCCTTGATGAGCGTTGACTTGCCCGCGCCGTTGGGTCCGACCACGGCCGTCATGCCGCCGGGCGCGAAGCTGCCCGAAACCGCGCGCAACGCCGCGCGCCCATGCCAGCCGAACGATGCGTCGACCAGCTCGACCGTGATGGGCGCCGCGTTCATCGCGGCCACCAGTCCAGCGCCCAGCCGGTCAACGCCCACAGCGCGATGCCGGCCATCAGGGCGTAAGCCATGCGGCGCCAGGCGGAAACGAGAAACGCGGAACGGGGCGGCGTGCCCCGGCCGGGCGCGGCGCCGGGCCGCGGGGGCAGGAGCGAGAAATGGGACATGGCAGGCAACAACGGAATTCGGCAACGACGGGAAAGCGGCAACCGCAGCAACAACATACGACCCAGCGGCAGTTTTATTATGTTATATCATAACTAAACCATGACGGCTTCAGGGCCGGTTCCCGCACGCGGAGGTTTTCTGCTACCTTCCAGGCATCTCGCGCGCGCGTCGCGCGCGCTTCCCATTCAGATAAAGCCCGCCATGTCCGCTCCGTCCCGTCCACCCCGCAACGACAGCGTTGGCGCTCAGCTCAGCGTCGCCGAAACGCTGTGCGCGCAGCGCGGACGCCGCCTGACCCCCATCCGCCGCAAGGTCCTCGAACTGTTGCTGCGCCATGGCCGCAGCCTCAAGGCCTACGAGCTGCTGGACGCCATGCGCGCCGTCCACCCGGGCGCTGCGCCGCCCACGGTATACCGCGCCCTGGACTTCCTGATGGACGAAGGCCTCATTCACCGCCTGGACGCCGTCAATGCCTGGAGCGCCTGCCACGACGCCGGCGGCGCCCCGCATGACCTGCTCGTCGTCTGTACCGGTTGCGGCGCCGTCGCTGAAGTCTCCGACCCGGCCATGAGCCGTCAGTTGGCCGAACGCGTTGCCCAGACGGGCTATGCGCTGGCCACGCATGAAACCGAAATCCGCGCGCTGTGCCCGCAATGCCAGAAGACCCAGCCGGCCGACGCGGGTCATCACCACCATCACCACTGATTGGGCGGGCGCCCCTGAGGCGTTTCATCCATTGGGTGCGCCTCATCCTTGGATTGGCCTCATCCGGGGCATCTCTCATCCTTGGATGAGCCCCATTTCGAGCTGCATCTCATCCTTAGGATGCGCCCCATCGGCCGCGCCATTTCAAGCCCGCCCGCTCCCGGGCCGCCGGCTCGCCCTTGAATTCAGGCAAACCGCCCCAAAATAGAGGTATCGCCCGATACTTGACGGCGATCGGCTGCCATCTGGCGGCCACGGCCCCCCGGGTTGGCCCGGGGTTTGCCCCCTGCCCCCGACTGTGCTGTAATCCTGCGTCCGGCCGCTATCGGTGGCTATCGCAGCCTGTGGCAGACATCAATCGGCAGGGACTGAAAACCCCGTCAGGCGCTGTGTTTCACGCCCTGACATCACGCTAGCAGCTTCGCCATGAACACCCCGCGCAGTTTGGACAAAATGGTTCCCGTCACCATCCTCACCGGCTTCCTCGGTGCGGGCAAGACCACCCTGCTCAAACGCATCCTGACCGAATTCCATGGCCGCCGCGTTGCCGTCATCGAAAACGAGTTCGGACCCGAAAGCATCGACAACGACCTGCTCGTGCAGGACAGCGACGAAGAAATCATCGAGCTGTCCAATGGTTGCGTCTGCTGCACGGTGCGCGGCGACCTGATGCGCACGCTGTCCGAGCTGCGCGCCAAGCGCGAAGCCGGCGAACTGACGTTTGAACGCGTCATCCTTGAAACCACCGGCATGGCCAACCCCGGCCCCGTGTGCCAGACGTTCTTCATGGATGACGACATCGCCGAGTACTACCGCCTGGACGCGGTGGTCACCGTGGTCGATGCCAAGCACGGCATGTCCACGCTCGACGAACAACCCGAAGCCCAGAAGCAGGTCGGTTTTGCCGACCGCATCCTGATCTCGAAGAAAGACCTGGTCAACGAAGTCGACTACGAAGCGCTGCGCCATCGTCTGGTTCACATGAACCCGCGCGCGCCGATCACCGCCGTCAACTTCGGCGACGTCGACCTCAAGTCCATCATCGACATCAGCGGCTTCAACCTGAATTCCATTCTGGACATCGACCCGGAGTTCCTGGCCGATGAGCATCCGGACGCCGCGCACAACCATGCCCACGGGCACGATCACGACCATGATCACGGCCACGGCCATGACCACGATCACGATCATGACCACGATGGCGAATGCGGCGCGCACTGCAATCATGCCCACCATCACCACCCCAAGCACGACGACGAAATCGGCGCGTTCGTGTTCCGTTCCAACAAGCCGTTCGATCCCGCGCGCCTTGAGGAATTCCTGGGCGGCGTCGTGCAGGTCTATGGTCCCGACCTGATGCGCTACAAGGGCATCCTGTACATGAAGGGCATCAACCGCCGCATGTTGTTCCAGGGTGTGCACATGATGATGGGCGCCGAACCCGGCAAGCCGTGGACCGCGGCCGAAAAACCGTCCACCAAGATGGTGTTCATCGGACGTAAGCTGCCCCAGGAGATTTTTACCCGGGGCTTGGAGCAGTGCCTGGCGGGGTAATCCCCATTCCTGCGTGACGCGATGCGACGAAGGCAGTACTGTGAGGTACGGATAGCGTAGGCAACAAGTAACACGGACCGGGACGGACGCCCGCGCCAGGATCGATTCATAGTGGAGTGTTTACATGGCTACCAAGGCAGCAACCAAAAAATCAAGTAAGTCGACGAGCGATACGGCGATTGATCTGCCCAGCGAAAAGGAATTGCTGGCCATGCCCGAGTCGGACTACATGAACGACCGCCAACTGGCGTTCTTCAAGGAACGGCTCAAACAACTCGAGCAGGACATTCTGGCCAACGCCGGCGAGACCACCGAGCACCTGCGTGAAACGCAATTCGTGCCGGATCCCGCCGACCGCGCCACCATCGAGGAAGAGCACGCCCTGGAACTGCGCACCCGCGACCGCGAGCGCAAGCTGCTCAAGAAGGTGCAGCAATCCATCGCCCGCATCGACAGCGGCGAATATGGTTGGTGTGAAGAAACGGGCGAGCCCATCGGCATCCCCCGTCTGCTCGCCCGCCCCACGGCCACCCTGTCGCTCGAAGCGCAGGAACGCCGTGAAATGCGTCAAAAGCTGTACGGCGACTGATCCGTCCCGCTTCCGCTCCGTCCCTGAAAGGCCATGCCGGTTAACCGCATGGCCTTTTTTCTACTTGATATCCCGGCGACCGCCCCCAGCTAAAACTTTCAACGGAAGGAACGCATGGAACAATTTCACGCCACCACCATCGTGTGTGTGCGCCGCGGCAACCGCGTCGCGCTGGGCGGCGATGGCCAGGTCACCCTGGGCAACATCGTCATCAAGGGCACTGCCCGCAAGATCCGCCGCCTGTACCACGACAAGATTCTCGCTGGCTTCGCCGGCGCCACCGCCGATGCGTTCACGCTGCAGGAACGCTTCGAAGCCAAGCTCGAAAAGCACCAGGGCAACCTGATGCGCGCCGCGGTCGAACTGACCCGCGACTGGCGTACCGACCGCGTCCTGCGACGCCTGGAAGCCATGCTGATCGTGGCCGACGCCGAGCACACGCTGGTTCTCACCGGCAACGGCGACGTGCTGGAACCCGAGCACGGCCTGGCTGCCATCGGCTCCGGCGGCGCGTACGCGCAATCGGCCGCGTTGGCCCTGCTGCGCAACACCGACCTCCCGCCCGAGACGATCGTCAAGCAATCGCTCGAGATCGCCGGCGACCTGTGCATCTACACCAACCAGACCCACGTCATCGAAACGCTGGGCGACTGACGCCTGCCGCGCGGCGCAACCTGCGCCGCGGCGCCCTCCCAGCCCGCCCTAGCTTCAAGGATCCGCCCTCATGTCCGCATCCAACATGACGCCCGGAGAGATCGTCTCCGAACTCGACAAGTACATCGTCGGCCAGAACCGCGCCAAGCGCGCGGTCGCGGTGGCACTGCGCAACCGCTGGCGCCGCCAGCAGGTCGCCGAACCTCTGCGCCACGAAATCCATCCCAAGAACATTCTGATGATCGGCCCGACCGGCGTCGGCAAGACCGAGATCGCCCGCCGCCTGGCCAAGCTGGCCAACGCGCCGTTCATCAAGATCGAGGCCACCAAGTTCACCGAGGTGGGCTACGTGGGCCGCGACGTGGACACCATCATCCGCGACCTGACCGAATACTCCATCAAGCAGACCCGCGAACTGGAAATGCGCCGCGTGCGCACCCAGGCCGAGGACGCCGCCGAAGACCGCATCCTGGACGCGCTGGTTCCGCCGCCCCGCGGCGCCTCGGGTGAGCCCCAGCGCGGCGAGGACAACAGCGCCCGCCAGACGTTCCGGAAGCGCCTGCGCGAAGGCCTGATCGACGATCTGGAAATCGAGATCGAAGTCGCGCAGACCGTGCCGCAAATGGACGTCATGACGCCCCCCGGCATGGAAGAAATGGCCGAGCAGTTGCGCGGCATGTTCGCGGGCATGGCGCGCGACAAGAAAAAGCCCAAGAAAATGAAGGTGCGCGAAGCCTTCAAGCTCATCGTCGACGAAGAAGCCGCCAAGCGCGTCAACGAAGAAGACCTGCGCAGCGTTGCGATCAACAACGTCGAGCAGAACGGCATCGTCTTCCTGGACGAAATCGACAAGATCGCCGCCCGCCAGGAATCCGGCGGCGCCGATGTCTCGCGCCAAGGCGTGCAGCGCGACCTGCTGCCCCTCGTTGAAGGCACCACCGTCAACACGCGTTATGGCATGGTCCGCACCGACCACATCCTGTTCATCGCGTCGGGCGCCTTCCACCTGTCGCGTCCGTCGGACCTGATCCCCGAGCTGCAGGGCCGCTTCCCGATCCGCGTCGAACTCGAATCCCTCACCGCCCAGGATTTCGTGCGCATTCTGTCCGACACGGATGCGTCGCTGACCAAGCAGTACACGGCGCTGATGGCGACCGAGGACGTCGAGCTCGAATTCACCGACGAAGGCGTGCGCCGCCTGGCGGAACTGGCCTTCGACGTCAACGAAACCACCGAGAACATCGGCGCCCGCCGTCTGTACACGGTGATGGAAAAGCTGCTGGACGAGCTTTCCTTTGACGCCACGTCCAGCCAGGACAAGCACGTCAAGATCGACGCCGCCTATGTCAACTCGCAACTGGCCGAAGCTGCCAGCAGCCAGGACCTCGCCCGCTACGTGCTCTGACGCCCCGGGCGCCAGCGACCCGCCGCAGACGCAAAAAAACCCCGCCGCAACGCTTTGCGGCGGGGTTTTTTCTTTGGGACAGCGTCAGTTCGTGATCGCCGTCACCACGTACTTGCCGTCTTTGCGCGTAGCGGTAAACCGCACCTTGTCGCCCGCCTTGATATTGGCCAGCAACGCCGGATCGGCCTGGTAGACCAGCGACATCGCCGGCAGGTCCAGCGCCGTGATGGCATCGTGCTTGATCGTGACCTTGCCCGCCGCGGCGTCCACGCGCCGCACCTCGCCCGTGGCATCGGCCTGCTGCGCGAAAGCGACTGGCGTCGCCAGCGACACGACAGCCATTGCGGTGGCAACGGCCATGGGCGTTGCGTACTTGCCGTTAAAACCCATATGTAACCTCCCTATGCGATCCAAGCGGCCAGACGCGTAAGGCGCTCCTGCCGCTTTTTACAGTGCTAGGATACTGCGCGAATGCAACCATTCCGCCGCCAGTGCGCAACAATCCTGACGGTTGTTTGCGGGGCGGCCCTGCTTGCGGGCTGCGCTTACCGTCGGAAGCAAGCCTCCAACTCTTCTCACTGAATCAAAAAAGCCATGGCCAACCGCTTATCCGTCATTGCCACCCGCACCGGCGACGATGGCACCACCGGGCTTGGGGACGGATCCCGAATCCCCAAGGACGCCCCGCGCATCGCCGCCCTGGGCGATGTGGACGAACTGAACAGCGTCATCGGCCTGCTGCTCACTGAAACCCTGCCGGAGGACGTGTCCGCCGACCTGCTCACCATCCAGCACGACCTCTTCGACATGGGCGCGGAGCTTTGCATTCCCGGCCATGCCGCGATCACCCAAGCGCAGGTTGCTCATCTGGATGCGCGGCTCGCGCACTACAACGCGGCGCTGCCGCCGCTGCGCGAGTTCATCCTGCCCGGCGGCTCGCGACCGGCAGCAGTGGCGCACATGGCGCGCACGGTGGCCCGGCGGGCTGAGCGTGCGGTGGTGGCACTCGCGGAGGTGGAAAGCGTGAATGCGCCGGTCCGGCAGTACCTGAATCGGCTGTCGGATCTCCTGTTCGTGGTGGCGCGCTTCCTCAATAAGGCGACTGGTAAAGGGGACATATTTTGGACCAGCCCAGTCGCCCGTAAGGCCACGTAACTCCTGCGTGAATTTGCAAGGGCAAAATTGTGGCCTCTTTCTATGCCGTTGTGACCACCTCGTTTTGACAAACGCTTTGTTTCACTTGTTTGAAGGCGTCATGACAGTTGCGGCATAATTGAGGGTTAACGAGCGGGTTCGCGCACCGCGCTCATCGCTCAAGGACTATATAAGAATGAGTATTATTGTTACCGGCGGAGCGGGCTTTATCGGCTCCAACTTCGTACTCGACTGGTTCCTGGAATCCAATGAGCCCGTTGTGACGTTGGATAAGCTCACCTATGCGGGCAACCCGGACAACCTCGCTACGCTTAAAGGCAATCCCGCTCACAAGCTGGTTCAGGGAGACATCGGCGACTTTGAACTCGTCAGCCAACTGCTCACAGAGCACAAGCCGCGCGCCGTCCTCAATTTCGCCGCGGAATCGCACGTGGATCGCTCGATCCACGGTCCGGGCGAGTTCATTCAGACCAACATCGTTGGCACCTTCCAGCTGCTCGAAAGCGTGCGCGCGTACTGGAATGCGCTTCCCGACGATGATCGCGCGGCGTTCCGCTTCCTGCACGTCTCCACCGATGAAGTCTACGGCTCGTTGAAAAAGGACGATCCCGCCTTCAACGAGACCAACCGGTACGAGCCCAACAGCCCCTATTCGGCCAGCAAGGCAGCCAGTGATCACCTAGTTCGCGCGTATCACCATACCTACGGCCTGCCCGTGCTCACGACCAATTGCTCCAACAATTATGGTCCGTACCATTTCCCCGAAAAGCTGATCCCGCTCGTGATCCACAATGCGCTGGCTGGCAAACCGTTGCCTATCTACGGCAACGGCCAGCAGATCCGCGATTGGCTGTACGTGAAGGACCACTGCGCAGCGATCCGCCGGGTGCTGGCCGACGGCAAGCTGGGCGAAACCTACAACGTAGGGGGCTGGAACGAAAAGGCCAACCTCGACGTCGTCCACACGCTTTGCTCGCTACTCGACGAGCTCAGCCCTCGTGCCGATGGTCAGCCGTATAAGAACCAGATAACGTTCGTCAAGGACCGGCCGGGTCACGATCAGCGATACGCCATTGATGCGTCGCGCCTGGAGCGGGAATTGGGATGGAAGCCGGCGGAAACCTTCGAATCCGGCATTCGCAAAACCGTTGAATGGTATTTGGCTAACCAGGATTGGGTCGCGAACATCACCAGCGGCGCTTATCGCGACTGGGTGAACACCCAGTACGACGGCTGAATGTGCCAACGGCTTGCGCTCCACCCGGATCGCGGCCTCCTGCAATCATGAGCGCTTCCCCAATTTACTTCCCGTACCCATTCGTTGAGCAGTGGGCAACAGCGTTTCCCTTCAATCGCATTCTCTCGCGGATGGCACGATGAGCCAGAACGTCGCTATCCTCCTCTGCACCTATCAAGGTGGCCAGTACCTTGCAGAACAGTTGGATTCCTTCGCCTCACAATCGCACCGGGAATGGAGCGTTTGGGTATCGGACGACGGTTCCCAGGACAACACGCAAGAGGTGCTCAAATCGTACCAACAGGCTTGGGGACCAGAACGCCTTTTTGTCCGCGCGGGACCACGCAAGGGCTTTGCCGCGAACTTCCTGTCTCTTGTCTGCCGCGACGAAATCGCTGCTGATTATTACGCAATGTCAGACCAAGACGACATATGGCATGCTGACAAGCTTGAACGGGCTGTCCGCTGGCTCAAAACTGTCCCCGCTGACGTCCCGGCGCTATATTGCACCAGGACCGAGCTGGTGGACGAAGCAGGCGGAAAACTTGGATACTCGCCCTTGTTCACGCGCCCGCCGTCCTTCAAGAACGCCTTGGTGCAGAACGTGGCAGGCGGCAATACCATGGTCTTCAACAACGCCGCACGCGGGTTGTTGAAGTCGGCCGGCGCCGACGTTAAGGTTGCAGCCCACGATTGGTGGGTGTACATCGTGGTGAGCGGATGCGGCGGCCAGGTGTTCTACGACCCCATTCCTTCATTGCTTTATCGGCAACATGCGGAGAATTTGATCGGCGCCAACACCGGCTTTGGCGCACGCCTTCAACGGATTGGCAAGCTGTTCAAGGGCCACTTGAAGGCATGGACAGACCAGCACATCGTTGCCATGCGGCCCATCATTTCCAGCCTGTCGCACGACAGCTCGTCCACCTTCGAGCGGTTCACCTTGGCGCGTCAACGCAGTTTGATCCCTCGCGTCTTCGGAATATGGCGATCTGGGATCTATCGACAGACTCCGCTCGGCAACCTCGGGCTGCTGATCGCAGCGATTCTCAATAGGATCTAGGCTCGTTATGAAGATTCTTCTATTGGGCAAGACCGGACAAGTCGGAAGTGAGCTGCATCGCACCCTGCTCCCGCTCGGTGAGTTGATCACGTTAAGCCGCGCAGAGGCGGATCTTGAAGTTCCGGCAAGTCTGATCGATGTGTTGGCAGCGCATTCACCGGACGTGATCGTGAATGCGGCTGCCTATACCGCGGTTGACAAGGCGGAATCAAATACGCAAACGGCGCATGCAATCAATGCAGAGTCTGTGGCGGTGATCGCTCAATACGCAAGATCACGCGGCGCGTTGCTGGTGCATTACTCCACTGATTACGTTTTTGACGGCGCCAAAACCGCAGCCTATGAACCCTCGGATATTACCAATCCGCTAAGCGTCTACGGTCGCACGAAACGCCAAGGCGAAGAGGCCATTGTGGCCAGCGGCTGCCCGTTCCTGATTCTTCGGACGAGCTGGGTGTTCTCGGCGCATGGAAGCAATTTCGTCAAGACAATACTGCGCTTGGCGAAGGAGCGCGACGAGTTGCGCATCGTCGCGGATCAGCACGGCGCACCCACGTCGGCGGAATTGATCGCCGACGTAACCGCGCTGGCTATTGCGGGATTTCGCCAGGGGCTGTGCAAGAGCGGCATCTATCATCTGACCGCCGCCGGCCGAACCACATGGCACGGCTTTGCGCGCCATATCGTGTCCCGCGCAACCGCGAACGGCGCGGCAATCAAGGCAAACTCCGAGAAGATTCATCCGATTCCCACGGACGATTACCCCCTGCCGGCACCCCGCCCCAAAAATTCCTGCCTGGACACGTCCGCGCTGAGCGAAGCGTTGCTACTACAGTTTCCCGACTGGACCGTTCATGTGAACCGAACCGTGGATCAATTGACTACATCGATGGAGTATCCCCTATGAACCGCAAAGGCATCATTCTGGCCGGAGGCTCCGGCACGCGATTGCACCCGGCCACGCTGGCCATTAGTAAACAGCTATTGCCGGTTTACGACAAGCCAATGATCTATTACCCGCTCAGCACTTTGATGCTGACGGGAATTCAAGACATCTTGATTATCTCGACGCCGCAAGACATTCCGAGATTCCAGCAACTTTTGGGTTCCGGGGAGCAGTGGGGCCTTAACCTTCAATATGCGGTCCAGCCCTCCCCAGACGGATTGGCGCAAGCGTTCATTATCGGTGAATCGTTTCTCGACAACTCGCCTTCGGCGCTTGTACTCGGGGACAACATTTACTACGGCCATGACTTCGCAAGCTTGCTGAGCAGCGCCAACGAGCGAACGACGGGCGCCAGCGTATTTGCTTACCATGTCCACGACCCAGAACGGTACGGCGTGGCGGAATTCGACTCCGAGGGAAAAGTTCTCTCCATTGAGGAAAAACCTAAGACGCCAAAGTCGAATTACGCGGTGACCGGTCTGTACTTCTATGACAACCAGGTCGTCGACATCGCGAAACGCATAAAGCCATCCCCGCGCGGCGAACTTGAAATTACCGATGTGAATCGCGTCTACCTGCAGCAAGGAAATCTCTCCGTGGAAATCATGGGTCGGGGATATGCCTGGCTGGATACCGGTACCCATGAATCCTTGTTGGAAGCAAGTCAATTCATCGCGACTTTGGAGAATCGCCAAGGTCTGAAAGTGGCATGCCCCGAAGAGATCGCCTATCGCCAGGGATGGATCACTGCGGAGCAACTGGATGGATTGGCTACGCCCCTCCAAAAGACCGGCTATGGCCAATACCTGAAGCGCCTCCTCCTCGAAAGGATCTACTGATGAGAGTTTCCTCTCTAGAAATTCCAGAAGTTAAGGTTATTGAACCCAGGATTTTCCAGGACGCGCGCGGATATTTCTTTGAGAGTTTCAATCATCGTCAATTCGAGACGGTCATTGGCCAGAGGGTCGAGTTCGTTCAGGACAATCAGTCCCTGTCCATGAAGAATGTCTTGCGGGGACTTCACTATCAAATCGAAAATACCCAGGGAAAACTCCTGAGGGTCATATCAGGTGAAGTGTTTGACGTCGCAGTTGACATTCGCAGATCGTCGCCGACATTTGGCCAGTGGGTCGGAGAGAATTTGTCTGCGGATAACAAGCGGCAATTATGGATCCCGCCAGGTTTCGCTCACGGGTTTCTGGTCCTGTCCGACTCGGCGGAAGTTTTGTACAAGACTACGGACTATTACGCGCCCCAGCATGAACGCTGCATCGCGTGGAACGACGAATCGCTAAATATACGATGGCCGCTTCGCGCCCCCCCGATACTGTCGAAATCCGACGAGCTGGGTAAGCCTTTAATAACCGCGGAACTATTTAAATGAGTTCAATCTTCGTGACCGGCGGCGCAGGCTACATCGGCACCCACACGTGCTTGGAATTGTTGCGGGCCGGCCATAAGGTTTTTGTTTACGACAATCTGTCGAATAGCAGCCGTCTGGGACTTGAACGTGTTGAGCGTATTGCCAACGCGGATATCCAATTCATGGAAGGCGACATTCGCGACGCAAGTGCGTTGACGCGCGCACTTCACGAAAGCCAATGCGATTCGGTGATCCATTTTGCGGGATTGAAAGCTGTCGGCGAATCCGTTACGAATCCCTTGACTTACTACCACAACAACGTTGTGGGCACCTTTACACTGCTGACTGCGATGCAGACCATCGGCGTGAAAAAGCTGGTTTTCAGCTCTTCGGCCACTGTCTATGGTGAACCGGTATCATTGCCCATTGATGAAGCGCATTCTTTATCGGCAACCAATCCGTATGGCCGCACCAAACTGATCGCTGAAGACATGCTGCGTGACCACTTTCGAGCGTCACCGGATTGGAACGTAACCATTCTGCGTTATTTCAATCCTGTCGGTGCCCACGAAAGCGGCTTGATCGGTGAAGACCCAAAGGATACGCCGAACAATTTGATGCCATACATTGCTCAGGTGGCGATCGGGCTTCGCGAGAAATTGAATATCTGGGGCAACGATTATCCCACCCCTGACGGAACAGGCGTGCGTGATTACATACACGTCGTTGACCTCGCGATTGGGCACGTAAAGGCAATTGAAAGGGCGGCGCCGCCGCAATGCATCGAGTTGAATCTCGGAACCGGCCGTGGTTATAGCGTCCTAGAGGTCCTGCGCGCGTTTGAGCAGGCGAGCGGCAAGACCATCGCGTACGAATTTTTACCTCGAAGACCTGGTGACGTCGCCGCTTGCTACGCCAGCACCCGCCATGCCGAGTCAATACTGCAATGGCGCGCCGAACGAAACTTGGCAGCCATGTGCGAAGACCACTGGCGCTGGCAGCATCGCAACCCTGCCGGGTACGCTTCAAACAACGATTTCGCGAGTGAAAATGCAACGGAATAGCGGCTCCCCGGCTTCACTGACCAAGAGTCTTTGGAGCAATCGCGGCCTGATCAAAGCTCTGGTTAAGCGGGACGTGCTTGGCCGGTACAAAGGATCCTTCCTCGGGATCGTTTGGTCCTTTTTCAATCCGGTGTTCATGCTGCTCGTGTACACATTCATGTTCAGCGTGGTGTTCAAAGCCCGTTGGCCTGGCGGAAGCGAATCAAAAACTCAGTTCGCGATAATTTTGTTTGCGGGTCTGATGGTGTTCAACCTGTTTGCCGAAGTGATCAACAGAGCGCCAAGTCTTATCCTGTCGAATACGAACTACGTCAAAAAGGTGATATTTCCCCTGGAAATTCTGCCTGTCGTCGCCCTAGGCGCTGCGCTCTTTCATTTTCTGATCAGCATGAGCGTCTGGTTGCTTTTCTATCTTATTTTTCTAGGCATACCGCCAGCTACCGCACTCCTTTTACCCATAATCTTGTTCCCACTGCTGCTTTTCACCCTTGGGATAACTTGGATTTTGGCGTCCCTAGGCGTTTTTTTGCGTGATGTGGGACAGGTGATTAGCATCCTGACCATGGCCCTGATGTTTCTATCCCCGATCTTCTACCCGATCTCCGCGCTGCCTGCACAGTATCAGGAGTTCATGGTGATGAATCCAATGACTCCTGTGGTCGAGGCGGTTCGAAACGCCCTGATCTGGGGCAAGGCTCCCGACTGGTTGCTCTACAGCGGTTACACGCTCATAGCTGCCATGATCGCGTGGCTGGGATTTGCATGGTTTCAAAAAATGCGAAAGGGATTTGCTGATGTCCTCTGATACTGCAATCACGGTTGAGAACCTCAGCAAATGCTATCAAATCTATTCCTCGCCGCGGGATAGGCTGAAGCAGTTTTTCATCCCTCATCTGCAACGCGCGGTGGGAAAGCCGCCGAGCCATTACTTCAACGAGTTCTGGGCACTTCGAGACGTATCGTTCGAGGTCAAGAAGGGCGAAAGTGTTGGCATTCTTGGACGTAACGGATCCGGCAAATCCACCCTTTTGCAGATGATCTGCGGCACGCTTTCCCCAACGGCGGGCAGCGTTCAAACGACCGGCCGTATTGCTGCGTTGCTCGAACTGGGCTCAGGTTTCAATCCTGAGTTTTCTGGTCGAGAGAACGTTTACATGAATGGAGCCCTGCTTGGACTAACCAGCCAACAGATAGATGAAAGATTCGATGCCATCGCCTCGTTCGCGGATATCGGTCAGTTTATCGATCAGCCCGTCAAGACCTATTCGAGCGGCATGTTGATTCGGTTGGCTTTCGCCGTTCAGGTTCAAGTCGAGCCCGATATCCTCGTCGTTGACGAAGCGCTGGCTGTGGGCGACGCGCTTTTCCAAAAGCGATGTTTCCGGCGCATCGAGAAGCTGGTAGCCGATGGAACGACTTTGCTTTTTGTGTCTCACGACCAGGAAAGCGTTCGGACGCTCACCAGTCGCGCCCTCCTCCTCAAGCAAGGTCGGACCGTCACCTGGGGCAAGTCGTCGGACGTGGTCCTGGAGTACCGACGGCAGCTGCACGACGAAGAATCGTCGTACTTCACGGCAGCCACGAAACAACTCGCGGCCAAGGCCCAGGCTGCGGTGACGCCTGCAGCGACGGGAGATGGCTCCGATCGATCCGACGAGCAAGCCCATACCTCGCCTGCGGAGACGGCACGCTCCGACAAGCTTACGTTTGGGGATGGCGAGGTCAGAATCGTCAAAGTGGAGACATTGAATGGCGAGGGGCAAGAGTCGACTGTGTTCTTCCCGGGCGACGCGCTTCGCATTCGGATTTCGTGCGAGGTCTTAAGTCCCATTTCCAACCTGAATGTTGGCGTGAGAATCAGGAACAAGGAAGGCATCAAGATTTACTCTTGGGGCACACTTAATCAAGACATGCGGTTAAGAAATTCGGCCGCCAGCACTCCACTATTCTGGGACCAGAAGTTCTCCGCGGGCGAGACATTTGCGGTTGAACTGTCGTGTGACTCACCGTTGGGGATGAATCTGTATGAGATTCAGGCAACAGTAACGTTTGAAGAAACGCCGGACTACATGGGACAACGCATGTTGCATTGGATCGACGAAGCCGCTTTCTTCCAAATTTTGATGAATCGCGATGAAAACTTCTTTGGTGGGGTCGCGGATTTGAGGATGAATGCATCGTGGTAAATAAGATTTCACCCCACTCGGAAGTACCCGACCGCGAGCCGACCGTACTTGGCGGAATTGAGCGTGTAATCCGTACATGCGGAATGTCGAAGATATTATGCCTTGGCCGGTCCAGTTCAGCTCATGTGACGGCACTGCTGAAACACGGTGTGGATGCTGTCGGCTTTAGCGAGTCCACGGCGACGGCGCAGGGCGCCGACGGTCAGATAACTGGCGGGAACTTGTCTGGATCGGTCACTCAGTTGCCGTTTCAGGACGCCGAATTCGGCACCGTTCTCATCGTCGACTGCCTGGAGTACGTGCATACTGGGAAAGTCGAGCAGGCACTATCCGAAATTCGCCGCGTGGCGCAGCGTTATGTCTGGTTGCAGGTGGCAACGACTGCGGCCGCGCAGGATCCCGCGCGCTTGACCGTTCAAGATCGCGCATGGTGGGAACGCCTTTGCTTCGAAGCCGGTTTCCGGAAGCATCCAGCCTACTACGCTGTGAATGATTATGAAAGCCTGAATAGTGACGGCGCTTCGATCTGCATATTGTTGGAACGCATGCCCGCAGCAGCTGAAGCCGCATATCCGCTGTCATCGCTGGATGAAGAGCGCAGTCTGCACATGGATATGTTTCGAGACACGGGCACTCGATCAGATGCTCACGTCGGACGATATCATTTCGCCTCCAAATACATCAGGCCCGGTGATGTAGTTCTCGATGCCGCGTGTGGACTCGGGTACGGCACGTATACTTTGAAAGGCCTGACGGCAGCGTCGTCCTTCAGGGGTATCGACGGTAGCACTTCCGCAATCGATTATGCCAACGCCTGCTATAGCGTAGACCAGACCATTACCTTTTCGGAAGGCTTTCTACCCGAATGCCTGTTCGACATCCCGGACAACAGCGTGGACGTTGTCGTTTGCTTTGAAACGTTGGAACACGTGGAGCGTCCGGCTGACCTCTTGAAGGAGTTTCACCGCATTCTGACTCCTGGAGGCAGAATCATATCGAGCGTTCCCAATGACTGGAGTGACGAGACGGGAGAAGATCCCAACCCGTATCATTTCCACGTTTACGATATTCCGAAATTCACCTCCCAGATGGAAGGCTGTTTCGAAATCGAACATCTGTTCGGCCAGACTGCAGACAGGGTGAAACTAGCAAACGGACGATGCGAATGGGAAAGGCGCCCGCGTCAGCTTCGCGAAATTGCCCTCGACGAAACAGAGGGCGTCGAATCTGAATGGCTGTTGGCGATTGCCGCCAAATCCCCAATCGGAGGTGAGGACGTCCCGTACGTTGACAAGGGTTACACCTCTGAAGAGCGGGTAACGACGGGGAATGCCTTGGCATTTTCTCGAGATTACGAAAATCCATGGCTGATTCGAAGCCTGGTTGCTCTGGGTTCTCGGACATCCAATGGTCGTCTGCGTGAAAAGTGGGCCCGCCAAACGTTGATCAAGGCCTCGTCGGATAGCCCCGATGCGGGAGCAGCCCTTTGTATACTCGCGTATCTGGCTCTGAATCGAGAAATCGTCCTTGACGATGCTGATGGCGAAGCAATCAAACGATACATCGCCGATGGACAAGCGTCGAGCAACCCAAGCGTCCTGCGCTGGCAAGTTTCCCTTGCGTACGTTCAAGGGCTGCTTTCGCTGAGCGTTGGCGACCGCAACGGTGCGAAAGAATATCTTCGATGGGTGCTTGATGCGGACGTGGCAAGCTTCAGCGTTACGTTGTTGACTAAGCCCGCCCAGGCTGGATATTTGCTCGGGCTATTGGAAGCTGTGGACGGCGACCTCGCCGCGGCTCGCCAGACTTGGCGGCAAACCGCTGTGGACGTACAAGGTGCCATGGCGCAGTACTTTTCCGCGCCTCATCTAACACCCGCGCCGTTCGTCCTGCGCGAAACGGCGGCCGCGATGTTGTTCTGTGGCCGAATACTGGCTGCGGACAAGCATTCGGACAGCCTGAACTCAGCGCCTGCGGCCTTCTTCGATAATGCAGCAAACGACTACTTGTCCGAGATCGAGCGCTTGACCGCGCTCGCTCTCAAGTTTGAATACCAGCTTGTCGCAGAATCTCGGGAGAATGGTCGTGCGCTAGCGTCGCAGGCCCACCAGTTGGCCGAGATTCAAAAGTATGTGGTTGCTTTGGAGCAAAGCCGTAACGAGCAGAAGCTACAGATGGCCGAGCTGCGCCAATATATTTCCGACCTTGAAGAAAACCAGTCCAGGCTGACGCAAGAATTACAGAAACGATAGGCTGCGCAACTCTAGCGGCGGCGAATGTTTTACTTTTTCCGAGCGTCTCGGGTTCGATGTAGACGGGAACATTCATAATAATAGGATTAACCATAAATGAAGAGTCTAAACGTTTGGATTGTGACGTCCGAATTCCCACCCATGTACGGCGGCGGAATTAGCACCTACTGCCGCGAAGCTGGCATGGCATGGGCTGAGTCCGGGCATTCGGTTACCGTGTTTACGCGGGCGAACCCTGGACAAACTGAAATCAGCGAAGAATCGCTGCAAGAACGGTTTGGGCTCGTTCGCGTTCCAGTCGTGGCTGCTCCGAAATTGCAGGCTGCACTCGGTTACTGGCATTTGATGTCTTATTGCATTGCCGACGAAATCATCCGTCGAATCAAGACATCGGGAATAACGCCCGACATGATCGAGGTTCAGGACTATGGCGCAATGGCGTATTTCCTGTTAAAGCGAAAGCTGGCTGGCGCGCCTGAATTGACTTGGACCCGTATCGTCATCTATTCCCATACGCCCGTTTTCGAGCTCGCCCAGGTCAACCAGGAACCGTCATATCTCTTTCCCAATTACTGGTTGGGCCAGTGCGAGAAATTTTGCCTGCGGGCGGCCGATGCTGTGCTTAGCCCCTCTGAGTTCCTGAAAGGGAAGATTCAGCAGCATACTGACAAACCCATCGAAGTCATCCCCTACCCGCACTTTCAAACTGCATCTGAACCGTCTTGCAAACGGGAAGACGTCCCGGAGTTTGACTGCATTTATCTGGGAAGACTGGAATACCGTAAAGGTGTAGTGCAACTTCTAAGCGCTTTCAAGACGCTTTGGGAGGCCGGGCACAAGATTCGCCTGCGCATGGTGGGGGGTGATACCCATTGGTCGCCCAAGCAGATCAGTATGAAGACATATATCCAAAACAGATATTCGTCTTTCATCGATCAGGGCCTGCTCACCTTGTCTGAGCCAGTTCCCACGGACCAACTCCCTGCGATTTTTGCTTCGGCCCGAGTCGTTGTGGTGCCGTCGATATACGAAAACTATCCATATGTCTGCATGCAGGCCATGGAACTGGGAATGCCCGTCGTCGTCTCGAAGTCCGGAGGTCAGGCCGAAATGGTTGGATCCGACTCGTCTTGCGGGTGGGTGTTCGACTGGGACCAGCCCAATAGCTTTCAAGACACTATTCAGAAAGCGCTGGCATGCTCCCCCGAGGAATTGAAGACAATTGGCGCCAATGGCCGGCTAAGAATCCGCGATGTGTGCTCGGTACCGAACTTCATCCAAAACCGGACGCAGCATCTGGCTCGCACAATCGCGCTCTCCGACTCGCGACCCGCGAAGTATCCGTTTGCGCATGAGCACGTCAAGGTGGATCGCACTGTTCCTGTTGAACAGGGCATTCCGGGCAGTGTGTCAGGGCGAATTTCAGTCGTCATACCCTTCTACAACTTGGCGGCATTCCTTCCCGAAACACTGGCCAGCGTGGCAGCCTGCGACTATGCCGATATCGAGATCGTCATTGTGAATGACGGTAGTACCGATTCGGATGCAGTTGAGCTGTTGGAGCAACTGCGTCAAACAAGTCCACATATTCGCATTCTGGACATAGAGAACGCGGGGTTGGCCAATGCCCGCAACGTGGGCGCGCGCGCGGCCACCGGCGAGTACATAGCATTCCTGGACGCGGACGATTGCGTCATGCCCACGTACTACTCGCAGTGCGCGAATATCCTGGACAAGTTTGACAACGTTTCCTTTGTTTATTCGTGGCTGAATTACTTTGGTGAGAGTGAAGGCTACTGGCTCAACTTCGACACTGAGTTCCCCTACTTTCTGGCTGCCAACATGCTCGCCGCGTTCCAGGTCGTGCGGAAAAAGGATTTCCTGGAGGCCGGCATCAATGATCAAGAAATGATGTTCGGAATGGAGGACTTTGAAGCATGGCTGCGGATGGCCAGCCTGGGGTACAAGGGCGTCTCCATTCCGGAACCACTCGTGAACTATCGCGTGCGACACAATTCCATGGCTCGGCAGTTCCGGCGGAGCACAGTTCTCTATATGTACGAGCAGATGGCCAGGAAAAATCCGGCCATCTATCAACGGTTTGGCGATGAGCTCTTCATGCTGATGAATGCGAACGGTCCGGGGTACCTCTGGAACAACCCCACCATGACGTACCCAAGCATTGGCTACATCGGGGATGGCGCGATCACTGCCGCGGAAAGCACGGCCGTTGCAACTGAATTCAGTGCTGGCGATTTGATGCGCCTGAAAGCTCTCGCATCGAGGCCGTTCATGGCAAAAATCATAAGGCTGGTACTTTCTTTCAAGGCCGACAAATGGTTCAAACGATGACCGATAACGCAACGCCCCTACGTTGCCTCGTCCTCGGTGGGCGCGGGTTCGTAGGGTCCCATCTTGTCGATGGGCTGCTCGCGGCGGGACACCGCGTTCGTAGCTTTGGACGCCTGCATACCGGCCATCACAAACCTCGTGAGAATCTCGAATATTTCGACGGAAATTTTGAAAATTCGGATGACGTGAGATCAGCGTTGGAAGGCTGCGATGTTTGCTATCACCTGATATCCACGACGTTGCCGAAGTCGTCGAATGGCGATCCTTGCTACGACATCGAAAGCAATTTGATTGGCAGCGTTCGACTGCTCACCGCGGCCGTCAGCGAGGGTGTAAAAAAGGTAATCTTCACCTCGTCGGGCGGCACGGTGTACGGAAATCCTCGGTATACCCCTATACCAGAGAGCCATCCCACCGATCCCATTTGTTCCTATGGAATCACCAAACTCGCTATTGAGAAGTACCTGGAGATGTTCCGGACCCTGCACGGGTTGGAGTACCAGGTCCTGCGTTTGGCGAATCCTTATGGGGAAAGACAGCTGACGCGAGGCAATCAAGGAGCCATTGCGATCTTTCTGGGAAAGATCATGAGAGGAGAGAGCGTGGATATTTGGGGCGACGGGTCGTCGGTTCGGGACTATCTGCATATTTCAGACGTCACACGCGCGCTAATTCGTTGCATCGAGCCGGGGCGTACCGAGGAGCGCGTTTTAAATATCGGCTCCGGGATAGGCGTCTCGGTAAATGAGCTACTGGATTCGATAGAAGCGGTCGTTGACCGGCCTGCAGAACGGAAGTATCTACCAGCCCGCGCATTCGATGTTCCCTCGAATGTGCTGGACATATCAGCGGCGCACCGTTCGCTCGACTGGTCGCCTCAAGTCGGCTTTACCGTGGGCATATCACGGTTTTACCGCTGGCTTTCGAATAACCCCCACGCTCTCTAAGCGCGCAGGGCAAGCAAACACGACTGCCACATGGGGCTGGACCAAATTCAATTTATATTTGGACCTGGGCGTCTCCAGGCGATTAAACTTGTGCTGCAAGACAAGTGAACCGCATTCGCGTCAAAATGCATAAAATCGATATATTGGACAGACTGGGATTTAGGCGCGCTTTTGCAAATAATGGCGCGCCTTATATATTGCTGGTCGCGGTCCTTGTAATTTCTGCCATCTGTTTTGGACCGGGTATCGTCATGTCGGATACCATGACCAGATGGGCGGGCGCCTACACCGTTATCGGCAAGCTTGATATTCCGTGGGGCCTGGAACTTTGGCTGGCCCCGACGATGACGTGGTTTATGGTGCCATTTGCCGCTACGGAATTTGGTCCACCGTTATTTCTTATCGCACAAATCGCCTACTTAATGCTCGGGGGAGCGGCATGGATTCGTTTCTCCTCATGCCAGCGCCCATGGTGGGTCGGTTTCGTGTTTATGATTCCACTTATTTTCACTTACGCAAGCTTCATCGTCCCGGACGTTTGGACGCTAGCCGCGATCTTGGTCACCGTCGGTTGTTTTCAAGCGCTTGAGACATCAAGACGCACGCTTCCGCTTATCATCTTTTTTTTCTCTTGCATCGTTCTATTCGGTTTCCGCCAGAATTCGCTCGTCCTTGTGCCATTCATTTGGTTTTTCATCTGGCGACTCCGGCAAGTGACAAAAAGGGTAAAGGCAGGTATGTTCGCCATTACTGTTCTCGCCCTTTCTACGATAGCGCTGGTGCCCCCCTTTGTGGGATTCGTCGGTCCAGATAGTTCGGCGTCCGCACCTGCTTGGGAACTGGCTGGGGCAATCAGGATAGCGAAGGAAAACGGTATTCCCTTAGATTCAACATTGTCGCTCGAAGGTTTTGGTGACACGGAACTTGCCGCCAGTCGCCACTCATTTGTAACCATAAATCCCCTTATTTGGGGGAGCGACGCTGCAATTCCGACGATGGCCATAATGAACCAGTCAGCAGAGATAAAGTCTCGATGGCTGCAGATGATAATTAAGCACCCCATCATATACATTAAGACCAAACTCAGGATCTACGAATGCATGATGGGCCTTTGTGAAGGCGACATAATTGGAAGAACGACTTGCATGAAGCCGTGGCCTCAGTTGGAGGGACTCCTTCGCACATGTGACGGTTCTGGATCAAGTTCGAAGGTTTTAACAGCGGTAAATAAGATTCAGGAAACGACAGGCATACTATTCCTTCCCATAATTTGGATCCCGCTATCCGCCGCAATAATGTTTCTCAGTTGGAATACATATAGCCGGCACGATCGGATCTTGATCATTCTGGCAGCAGCATATTTTGGAAGCTTCTTTGTACTCAATCAAGCGGCGACGTTCAGATATTTCGTGCCAACGTATGTGGTGTTTGCAGCATATCAAGCCCGGTTTTTTCTTTCCTTACCCCGGACGTTAATGCGACGAAAGCACGGGTGATTGAATACGACATGACCAGTGGTCTTGCAATGGCAAATCCTAGTCCAACTATGATTTGAAAACTTCGCGTCGCGATGATGAGCAAACGGTGCTTGCACCGTTTCATATCGTACTAGTTTTATATGGAATCTAATGGCCGAAAACGCCATACGCAAACGTATGTCCGAACGCCTCGCTAGCCGTGAGAAACTCGGGCCTTGCCTGCTGCTAGCCGCGGTGCTCGCTCTGTCTTTTCTGGTCTTCGAGCCTGGCATCTCAATGTCAGATACCTTGGCTAGGTGGGCCGGCGCCTACACGATAGTCGGGAAACTCGAGATCCCCTGGGGACTTGAACTTTGGTTGGCCCCAACGATGACCTGGTTTATGGTCCCGTTCGCGGCAACTGAGTTCGCAGGGCCATACTTCCATGCCGCTCAAGTTTTTTGTCTGCTTTTGGGCGGCATTTCTTGGATCTATTTCACTTCCAGTGCCCGCCCGTGGTGGGTGGCAGTGCCTTTCATGATCCCGTTGGTCTTTGCCTATACGAGTTTCATCGTGCCGGATGTCTGGACGCTCACTGCGATTTTAGGGATTGTCGGCTCCCTATATGCATTAGAACGGTCGGCTCGTGTATTAGTAATATTCGTGTTTCCGCTATCTTGCGTGATCCTATTCGGCTTCAGACAGAATTCACTGGTGCTCCTGCCATTTGTGTGGTTGTTTATTGCAAAGCTGCAGAACGGATCAAAGGCCCTAAAATTTGCTCTGGCGGCAACGACTTTGGCGGCCTTGGGCGTCATCAACTGGGTCCCTTCCACGATCGGCTTCCAAGGTGCCACTAGTTCTGCAGCTGCGCCAGCGTGGGAACTCCTCGGAGCTATCAGTGTAGCGCGCGAGATTGGCATGGAACTGGACCCGGCGGTTACCTTTGACGGCATCGCCGACACGACCAAAGCCGTGGAAGAACACTCATTCGTCACGATTGACACCGTTCTTTGGGGTGAGAACGCAGCGATTCCGACGACGGCAATCATGGCTCACGCGGACGAAATCAAAAGCAGGTGGTTTCGGCTGATTCTCAGGCACCCCATGTTATATCTGCGGACGAAGGTGAGAATCTATAAATGTATGCTCGGATTGTGCCAAGGATACCTCCAGACCCGAATCGCATGCGTGAAGCCGTGGCCGGTGCTGCAGGATAACCTAGACACGTGTGTGCCCGACTCCAACGCCGCCAACGTGCTCAACAAGCTGAACCGTATTCAGGGGCCGGCACAAGCCGTACTGCTGCCAATTTTTTGGCTGCCCCTCTCTATCGTTGTTTTTTTCTTCGCATGGCGTGGGTATGGCCCGCACGACAGAATGGTGATCTGTCTGGCGACAGCGTACCTCGGTAGCTTCTTTCTGCTGAACCAAGCAGCATCGTTCCGATATCTACTCCCGACCTACGTAGTGTTCACCGCATACCAGATTCGGTTTCTACTCGAACTTCCATCAAGATTCAGAACGCGACATTCGTGAGCGGTGAGAGTACTTAGATTTTTCCTGGAAAATACTTCACCGATAGACCCGCCACAAGCCGTCTGATCGTTTACACGCGCGTTTCGAAGCATCGCCCCAGGGATGACACCCTTTTTCACCACATGAGTTAGCAGCG
The DNA here is from genome assembly GCF_019218915.1 of Achromobacter sp. ACM05. NCBI lineage: Bacteria > Pseudomonadati > Pseudomonadota > Betaproteobacteria > Burkholderiales > Alcaligenaceae > Achromobacter > Achromobacter sp. ACM05. Next base: position 962,909 of record NZ_JAHUWQ010000001.1, on the reverse strand, counting down.
ATCGAATTAAATGGCTTGAGGGCGAGGGCTTGCTACGGCAAGCCGTTGAACAAATCGCGCTTTTTAAAGAAAACGCCTATAAGCTTTTTGCAGATCGCATTTGTTGTGGTGGCCACAATCAATATTGAGGATAATCCGCCAGCCAAAGCACTCCAATACAAGTAGCGAAAATCGGAGGCTGGCGCAACAACAATATATGGAAAAATATAGAGCAGACCAGATGCGGATACCATAGCGACAACGAGGCCAACTCTCGCAGGCGACAAGATGGTTAATCCGATCAACAATTGGAGCGTGAGCAGAATAAGCCAGAACCAACCAACATATAGAAATGATCCGTTTGACCATGCCAGGATGCTGGAGACAACCGTCTTTGCACTTGTCGCGCCGGGGAAGCGATAATCAGAAACGTCTGGAACCCTTTTCTCGCCAGCGAAGTGCGTTTGCAGAATCCGACTGCGATCTTTATAGCTTTGAGGCCGCTCGTAGGCGTAATAACCTTCGCTCATTAGAAAATTAAAGACGGCAAATCGATGCTTCAAGTAGGCTGAAGGCTCATTGGAGATCGCATTCAACCAGCTAGCACGCAACTCGGCCTGAAAGCCAGCATCGGTGTTACGCGGCAACAAGGATGGCAAACCATCTAGACGACGCATTATAAGATTGTTTGCATTTCCCCATAAAATGGATTTAGCGTAGCCCTCGGCCACTTTATCCATACTATACCCAGGCGCCCTCTTTATATATTCTGGAAAATAGTCCACGCCACTTATGCTGGAAATTCCTGCAATATCATATAATTCTAAATACTGAATTGGATATCGCTTTTGCGCTTTGATATAGCCATATGATAAGACATGCACAGCTACAGCCACTGCCACTAGAATAAATATCGAGGCGATCGCAGAATATACCATCGTAGTGCGTTGCGAGAATCCGGGCTTGCGCTGCGTCAGGATCGTCCAAGACAACATCAATATAACGGGGAAAATCGCAAGTATTCCGTTCGTTCTCACGCCAAACGCGTAGGCCACTAGGCATACAGTTGCGATAGCTCTGAACGGCGATATGCGCTGTTGCATAAATGCCAGACTCACAAGTCCGCAAGCTAGAAACAGCGAAAATGAAAAGCCTACATCCTTCCACAACACCCCCGAAAAATTTATAACAATGGGAGTTGCGAGAAAGAGCGCAATAAAAGGGGTCCAGACGCCTAGTCGTGAAATCTCAAGAATCCTGGCCCAAAAAGCCGCGGCTATAGATAGCAGCAGCAGATGCAATATCAATAGAGATTCGACACTTCCCGTCGCTTCAATTAGTTGGGCCCACACCCACGCCATGAGCGGTGGGTGCCAATCCCAATAATTTTCGGACATCGCTTCGCGCAGCTGATCCGCGGAATCGTTGGAAAAAACTCCTGGATAAAATGCCGCAAGCGTCAGATACGCCGCCATCAAAAGAAGCAGGAAGAATATCCAGCGATGGAGACCGCGCCAATTGAGCAGAACGATCGCTGCTGCCAGCGCGAATCCAAGAAGAACAAACGACAACAATATGACCGGATACGTCAGCCCACCTTTGTAACTCGATCCCGGTACGACAATGACGTCTCTGATTTCATTCCGCTCAGAATAGAGGTCAACGATTTTCTCGTTGTTCTCCCATTTTAATTTGACAATTCCTGAATACGGGTTCGTCGCAAACTGCATCCGAGTGGGGCCCTTGAATTTCAAGGACGCGATCCCAGGCTGCATTAGATAGGAAATATAAATTCCGTCGCGCTGCACCCACGAAGAATCCATTTCAAAGCTGTCCCACGGAATTCTCGTATTTTCACCAATTTCAAATGCCCCGCGAAACCAAACCTCGGCACCATTTGAATTCGCGTCCTTTTTTCCAGTGGCATGGATCTCAACGCTGGTGACCGCCCCCGCGCCGGTCGGTCCAAGAAAACCAAAGCTGATCAGGGCGTGACCTAGAGCCCCGCAAAGTGCACCGAGAAACACCGCATGCAAGAAAAATAGAATGCTGGTTCGCAACAGGTCAACATTGAGCTGTTCGATTGCGCGATTCCAAAAGGAAACCATACCACCTAGTTCTTCGGTGAATAATAGTTCATACACGCTCTGACCAGAACTGCCAACACAGACAGATTGCCCTTGACGCTGGATATCTTTGTCGGAATCTCTCCTTTGGGATAGCGTCGTATCGTCGGAAGTTCGAGGCAGCGATAACCCACTTTTGGTACACGATAGGATAGATACGCCAGCAGCTCATAGGTCATGAACACATCCCGAAACGGCGCAACGCTGGGGTCCAGCAGCATTCGTCTGCTGTAGGCTCGGAAACCCTGGGTCGTATCCGTCCATTTAAAGCCCGAAAATAGGCTCAGCATAGGAGCATGGATATACCGTATAGCGAAATGTCGGGACATCGGCGTATTTTCTGCCACTCCCCCCGCGATAAAACGCGAGCCTTGGACAAAATCCACGCCTTGTTTCAAAGCTTCAATGAAACGCGGTATCGCTTCAGGATCGTCCTTATCGTTCCCGTCGATGGTGATGATCCCTTCATAGCCTTGATCGAGCGCGAAAGCATATACACAGCGTAATTGGGCGCTCAACTTGCCGGGCCCAGTTTTAACTAACAGGCCTTTGACTTCATAATTTTGCAGGGATTCCAGGTCCAGCGAGTTATCGGTACTACCCCCATCGACGATGACGATGTCTGCAATATTATGAATCTGGAGGGCGGCCATTCTCGTCAACAGACGCTTGATCCGGTCCCCCTCGTTAATAACAGGAATGGCGACGCACCAAGGATGCCTGCGGCCGCTCCATAGGGCCGTTAGAAATGCCGGTACCTGCCAACCCGCCCGCGATTCTGGTGAGACATTGAAGTTCATGTTGCTGTTGCCTTTAGCCCACCCGGGCCGTTATTAGGGCGACACCCGCGATCACCATTACAATACCGAGTGCAGTGGTCCAGGGAAACGGCTCTCGAAATATCGCTGCCGAGCACACGGCCACCGTTGCGATCGCACCCGCCGTCAGTACCGGGTGGGCCACATTGAGCGGCAGGCGGGCCAACGCAGCTGCATAAAGCAGGAAAGCCATTCCATATAGTGCGAGGCCGAGCCAAAAAGGCCAGTTTTGCAACGCGGCCATTGGCTCGCTGGGTGTCGGAAATTTGCGAGGCGGCGTCATCGCTATCTTGACCAGGACGCTGGCGGAGGCGTTTGCTGCAATGCCAAGAATCAAGACAAGCCACTTCATCCGCGAACCTCAGCAGCCTCGTCCCGGTAGTGCCGTACTGCCACGGCCAGTGCCCGCCCGATGGATGTCACGTGCGCTTCACTCTTGGTGGCCAGCATCTCGATGGAGACGACATGATTGGGCAAATATTTATTCAGAGCTGCGGCGACCTTGGCGTGATCCACTCCCCCATCACCCAGCGGTAGCAACTCTGGCTCGCTCGCATGGACGTGGTAAACATGGGATGCGCAATTTTGAAGGACTGTGGCTGGGTCTTCGCCATTGATGGCGAGCGCGCCCGTATCCAATTGCATCCCAATAGCTTGATGATCAACCAAGCGGACGACTTCCAGCGTTTCACCGCTAGAAGTCATAAAGTTGGCGCCGTAGCACGTCGGATTGGGCTCCAGGCAGATCCGCACACCATGGAAATGAGCGATGTCTCCAAGCCGTCTGAAAAAGGCCACCGCGGTGTCCATGGTTTCTTGATCGTCAAGTGCGGAACGGTCTCTGTTCTTCGGTGAACCGAAAACAATTCGTTTGGCGCCTAGGCCGGCGCCTATCCGACATACCGCCCCAAGATGACTGAGCATCGCGTCCTGCGATTCACGCGCGCCGAATAGATTCAAGCCGGTGGTGCCAAATAGCAAAGCCTGCATGCCCGTGAGTTCAATCCCGCGATCAGCCCACCACGTTCTTACGCGAGCGATGTCCTTGTCGGATGCCCTCCCGGGTTCCGCGAAATACTTGCCCGGAGCGACATCGATAGCATCAACCGCGTGCCGTTGTAGCAACGCCGCCACCAATTCGTCTTCACTGATATCCCAGGCGATATTGGAGATGGCCAGCCTCAAGATTTCACCCCCGAATCGGTCTTTAACGCAAGTGGCTCGGACTGCGCATATGCCCTGATTGCCTGAATCGTTTCACGAGCACCATACTGATAGAGACCCGCACTCCCAAAAGTCGCGGCGTGGATTGTCCGCATATCGTAGGTGGCCGGCGTCCCGGGCAGCACCTGGTCAAACAGCTTCCCGAAGCCCTCCTTGGACACCTCGGCCACGCTGACAGGTTCTGCAGTGAGGTGAAGGAGTTTCACGCCGGCCTTAAGCGCTGTTTGGATGTCGTACCAGAGGTTCACCATGGGGTAAAACTGGAATACTCCACGGCTCTCGATGGCGTTCAGGTTATTCGTGTTCAGAAAATCATAAACAACGTTCTTGCGAAGCCCCGGGCCCACAAGCCCAGGTAGGCGCACAATAAGATGAGCCGGAAAGTGGTGCTCAACAAATTTCTCGAGCAATCGGCGATGCAGACCATATGCATGTAGCCCCGATTCCACCACGGGCGTCGCTTCGTCCACCCCTATCGGCTCTTTAAATACGTCGACCGTGCTTATCAAAACAAACGTTTTGCATTGGATGGTTTTCAGGTGCGCGATCAGTCCCTCGATCTTTCGCAAATCGGCCTCGGGCTCTCGATTGGCGATCCACTTCTGAGCCGGAGCGCCGGCACACACCACTGTATCGAACGACTGCCCCTCGATGGTGGCGATGTTTGTGGAACGAAAACACGCATCAAAGGACGCCTGTTTGAGAAGCGTGGATCCGACGAAGCCCGAATATCCGATTAACGCATTATTCATCTCGATACTCCAAATATGGCGCTCTCGGCGATTGCCGTAGAAGGGAAAGCCTCGGCATCCAGTTTTTCGAGAACGTCGTATATGTTGTCAACTTTTCCGCCCAGCACAGAATAGCAGCCGGGAAGTTCCGAGTGCTTTTCGAACAAGATTGGCCTCCCGTCGTCACCCTCGTTCTTCATCAGGACAGTCTTGATCTCGAACAACGATTCAACGTATGTAGCTTCGAGCACCGCAGGCAGATATCTCCCTACATCCCGAACCATGCGCTCCACTCGCGTGGCGCGTTCGTAGCGCTCTAGCCTGTCGTAAGGATTGATACCTTGTTCATCGTTCCAATGCATGTGAGGCGTATAACGCACATGTGAAAGCGTATGCAATCCTCGCGCCGGAAAGGGCATCATCGAGAAGAATGGACCGTCCATGACCGTGATGCCCAGACCCTCGAGTTCGGGTGGGGCCTTCATCAATGCCATCTCCGTTATTTCCTGTTTGAGACGCGTCCTGGTGCCGGGAAAATCCCCCGTGAACTGATTCAGTCCGCTGTATGTGCAGTTGAAGACATACTGGGAACTTAGAAACGTTTCAGCGCCATCTGCGCGCGTCATTGCCACCTTCAGGTCACCCTTTGGTCCCTTGGATACTGAGGTCACTTGGGTCTGAAGATGGACATGCACGCCACAGTGCTCCAGCTCTCTCGTCGCCCAACTTGCCAATTTGGTCGAGTCAAAAGCGTATTCACGGACCAGAAATACATCCTCGATTAAGTTTGGCTCGAACAAGGCTCGAAGCGACGACTCCGCAGGCTGAATGCTTGCGCCAATCTCACGGCAAAATCGTTCAAATTGTTTGGCAGTGACCTTGGAGTTGCGGCGCGCGATAGCATAAAGCTTAGTAAAATCTTGAGTTACCGCCTCGGGCCAGTCCTGGACAAATTTTGGCAGATTAACGCGGCTCCGATACGCCGTCGTGAAACTGCGCGGATAATGGTACCCGTTGTGAACGCGAGCTTGATTATTATACGAAGCACGCTTCAGCAGTGCGGATTCTCGCTCCACCAGCACGATACGCTTGAATCCGCGCTGCTTCGCCAAATATATGGCAATGGCAGCTCCGTAGAATCCGCCACCTACAACGATGGCATCTTGTTTATCGTCTATGGTTGGCATTTAGCGATCCGCTCGGACCCATCGTCCGACGCGCCTACCGGAGTGGTTCTAATCTCCTCGATATTCAACTTTTCACGCCTGGTCATACGAGCGCTCGTAAATTCCTGCCCAACATGATAAAGCGGCCCTTCATTTGACAGGCTAACCATTTGCAGGATGTATTCGCCAAGTACCAGAAGGACCAAAGAGATAAGGAAGAACATCCCTGATTGCTGGAGCGACAGGCTAATCCAGCCAGGCGCAACGTCGGGCTTCAGCAATCCAACAACGAGGACGTAGATGGAATATAAAAGATTCGCGACAGCGCCAAATAACGATAATGAGGTAACGATACGCATCGGCGCACGCGTACTGGACACCATCAACCGCATTCCTCGGTCCACACTTTCGCCCAGTCGCTTGGTGTGCGCAACCTTCGGTTCTGCGCTGTAATTCAAGTTAACACGCGCGAATCCTCCAGTTGCCGGGAGATGCCGATACGTCATCGCCGGTTGAGAATGTTGAAGAATAAAGTTAACGACTCGTTTACTCAAAACTCTATATTGGGGCGCTTCTTTGGCGAGATGAATGCCGTTGAAGCGCTTATATAGCCCGTTGAACATGGCATACGACAATCGATAGGCGACCGACTGAGGGACCTTTCGCTGATTATTGGCAAACACCACGTCGGCGCCGCTGACTGCCTTTTCAAGCATTTCCGGCAGAAATTCCACACTGTCGGCCAAGGGATCAATAACGGCAACGAAATCGCCCAGTGCATTTTCCAGGCCAACCCAAGACGCAGTGTCTGCGTCGACCTCCTTGGTCAACGCATATATTTGCAAATTAGGAAGACCGCGTTCCCCCGTAAGCGTTTTAAGCACGGAAACGCTGTCGTCGCTGGAGGCGTTATCGACGATAATAATTTCATAGTCACTAACCAGCGACGCAATGCAGGACGCAGCATTGGTTAGTATTTTTTCAAGATCGTTCGAACGGTTCCGCACCACGAAAACGATCGACATGAAAATCGGAAAAAAGGCCATCAATACCCCATTGAACGCTACTACCAAATTGGCTTGCACCAATAATTGGAAACCGCGGGAATTTTACCTTACCTGATAGCCGAAAGTGCCTCGCCAGTAGAAACATAAGCGGCGAATTAAGCAATTAATTTACCAATTTCATCCTCGGAGTGGATCGGATTTGATACGACAAATATCGTGATTGACCCAGCCGACGATGTTGCCCTGTTTAACGGATCAGGTGACCTGTAAATGAATCGAAGCGGTGGCTGGCCGACGCTGCATTGAACAGTTCGCCCGATGTCAACGACCTTCCCGGCTGCGTGCTGGTGCGCAGCGATGAGCAATGACTCATGCAAACATGCATTGACGCGTCGTAAAGGCGCGGTTTACGAGTCAAGTTGACTTAGTCACTTCCTCGAAGCGCGCCCGATATGAAGTCGGATGCAGTCCAAGCGCACAGCACCATGCCTCAACCTATTGGCAAACGGCTCCACGTTCCGACTAAAACTGCCGTTCAAAACGATCTTAACGGGCGGATCAGTTCACCCCAGCCGCATGCGCCTGCTCATCCGCGTGGTACGAAGACCGCACCATCGCGCCCACCGCCGCATGCGAGAACCCCATCGCATAAGCCTCACGCTCGAACATCGCGAACGTGTCCGGATGCACATACCGCAGCACCGGCAGGTGGTGTTCCGACGGCTGCAGATATTGGCCGATCGTCAGCATGTCGACATTGTGGTCGCGCATATCCCGCATCACCTGCAGGATTTCCTCGTCGGTCTCGCCCAGGCCCAGCATCAGGCCGGACTTGGTGGGCACTTCCGGATGCAGCTTCTTGAACTCGGCCAGCAGCTTCAGCGAGTGCATGTAGTCCGAACCCGGACGTGCCTGCTTGTACAGGCGCGGCACGGTTTCCAGGTTGTGGTTCATGACGTCCGGGGGACCCGCGTTCAGGATGGTCAGCGCGCGGTCCAGGCGGCCGCGGAAGTCGGGGACCAGCACCTCGATGCGGGTGGTAGGCGACAGTTCGCGGATATGCGTGATGCAGTCGACGAAGTGGCCGGCGCCGCCGTCGCGCAGGTCGTCGCGGTCGACCGAGGTGATCACCACGTAGGACAGCTTCATGGCGGCGATGGTGCGCGCCAGGTTTTCGGGCTCTTTGGTGTCCAGCGGGTCGGGCCGGCCGTGGCCCACGTCACAGAACGGGCAGCGGCGCGTGCACTTGTCGCCCATGATCATGAACGTGGCCGTGCCCTTGCCGAAGCACTCGCCGATGTTCGGGCACGAGGCCTCTTCACAGACCGTGTGCAGGTTGTGTTCGCGCAGGATGCGCTTGATGTCGTAGAAGCGTGAACCGGGCGCGGCGGCCTTCACGCGGATCCATTCAGGCTTCTTCAGGCGCTCGGCCGGAATGATCTTGATGGGAATGCGCGCCGTCTTGGCCTGCGATTTCTGCTTTTGCGTCGGGTCGTAGACCGCCTCCGCGGGCGCGGCGGTGGATTCGTTCGAGGGCACAGGAGACTCGGCGAGCGTGGACATGGGACACCTTCGTGACCGGCGCGCAAAACGGCCGGGTCTGGGAGAAAACAGGCATTTTACCCTTCGCGGCCCGATCCGATGCGGGAACGTTCTGAGCCCCCGGGGCAACCGGAGCCGTGCAGTGCGGCCGGCGGTTCGGGCGAACGCGAGCCGTTCAGTGCGTCCGGCGCCCCCTGGCATCCGCAGCCCTGGGTTATCGTCTGGCCTGACGTATTTCCAGCCTTTGCCATGCCTTCCCTGCCCTTGCCCGCCCCAATCGCCGTGATTGCCGCCCGTCTCGATGCCGGCCCGACCGCCCGCGCTTTGCAGGCCTGCAGTGAACGCGTCGCGTCAGCGGGTTACTACCTGTCCGTCGGCCCCTGGCACGAGGCCGCCGGCCTCGCCCTGCTGGACGGGCTGCGACCGGCGGCGGCCCTGGTGATTGGCCCCGTGGACACGCCCGCCCTGCGCACCGCCCTCAGCGCGCTCGAGGTCCCCATCGTCGAAACCTGGATCGCCTGCCCGCAGACGCTGGACAGCGCGGTCGCCATCGACAACGCCGAAGCCGGCCGCATGGCGGCCCGGCATCTGGCCGAAAAGCGCCATCCGCGTGTCGCCTGCATCAGCGCCGACACGCCGTGGGAGCGTGCCCGCCGAGAGGGCTTCATCAGCAGCGCGGCCGCGTTGGGACTGGAACTGGTTGCGGACATCGTCCAACCGGAAGTCCAGCACATGAACGACGGGCGCATGGCGTTCCTGCGCCTGTTGGCCACCAATACGATCTTCGATGCGGTGTTCTGCACGTCCGACCTGCTGGCGGCCGCCGCCGTGTCGGAGGCGCACAACCGCGATCTGCAGGTACCGCAGGATCTGGCGGTGCTGGGGTTCTCGGACGACGGCAGCGCGGTGCAGTGGGTGCAGGGCCTGACCACGCTGGGCGTGGACGCCGCCGAGCTGGGCCGGCGGGCCGGTCAGCTGTTGCTGGACCGGCTGGACGGCGAACGAGGCGCCGGGCAGCACGACATGATGGACGTGGTGTTCGATGCGCGCCTGAGCACCTGAGGCGCGTGAGGCTGGTCTACGCTTCGTACAGCGCCGGAAAGCCGCAGTCCTGCAGCATGCCGTTGGCTTCCTTCAAAAATGCGGGCGTCGCGGTTTCCGGGACGCGGACCAGCCATTGCACGGCTTCCTCTTTCTTGCCTTGCAACAGCAGCATCCGACCCAGGTGGAACATGCCGCGGAAGTCGCCGCCCTCAGCGCAGCGCCGGTAGCAGTCGAACGCGCGCTCCAGGTCTTGCGGGACCACGTCGCCGGCCTCGTGATAACGGGCCACGACGCCAATCGACTTCACGTGGCCGGCCTGCGCGGCCTGCTGGTACAGCGCCAACGCCGCGGCCTGGTTCTGCGTCACGCCGCCCCGGCCCGTGCGCAGCATATGGGCGTAGTTGTACAGCCCCCAATCCAGCCCCGTGTCGGCGGCGCGGCGGAACCAGTACGCCGCGACCGTATCGTCGGCCGCCACGCCCCAGCCGTTTTCATAGCAGCGTCCCACCATGTTGATGGCCATGGGGTGATCAGCGTGAGCGGCGCGCTTGAACCAGGCCAGTCCCTCCGCGGGCTGGCGCTCGACGCCCACGCCGTCCAGCAGCATCTGTCCGTAGATGGTCTGCGCCTCGGTCAGCCCCAGGTCGGCGGCGGCGCGGATCCATGCGGCGTATTCCTCTGGCGGTCCGGATTCGCGCAGACGGGCAAGCTGTTCGGGCGTGGTGGCGGCGACCTCGGCCGCGGTGTAGGTCTTCAATTTGCGTTCCTTCGGCGTTGCCAGGCGTGCGCAAGATTCTGCGCCAGCGCATCGCCCGTCTCGGTGGGCGTGCGCCGCACCCCACAGGCCGCCATGTCGACGGTGCGCAAGCCTTCGTAACCACAGGGATTGATGCCCAGGAACGGCGCCAGATCCATCTCGACGTTCAGCGACACGCCATGGTACGCGCGGCCGTTGCGGATCTTGATGCCCAGCGCGGCGATCTTGGCCAGCTCGCCGCCTTCGGGATGCGGCACATAGACGCCCGGCGCGCCGGGCTTGCGACAGGCCCCGTCCACACCCAACTGCTCGAGCGTGTCGATGACGGCCGATTCCAGCAACGCCACGTATTCCTTCACGTACATGTCGGCGCGGCGCAGGTCGAACAGCGCGTAGGCCATGACCTGGCCGGGGCCGTGATAAGTCACCTGGCCGCCGCGGTCGCAATGCACGATGGGAATGTTGCCGGGATTGAGCACGTGTTCCGGCAAGCCCGCCTGGCCCAGCGTGTAGATCGGCGGATGCTCGCACAGCCAGATTTCATCCGGCGTGTTGTCGTCGCGCTGGCTGGTGTACGCCTGCATGTCCTGCCAGACCGGCAGATAGTCCGCCGGCCGCGCGAGCCACTTGATCACAGCGGTCTTGCCTTACAGGACGATGGACACCATGGGGTGGCCATGCAGCGCCCGGTACAGCGCATCCAGTTGCTCGCGCGAGGTGGCGCGCACCGTGAAGGTCAGGCCGAGGTAGTTGCCGCCCTTGCTGGGGCGCATTTCCACCGTCGCGGCGTCGAACTCGGGATCGAACTGCAGCACGACCTCGGTCAGCGTCTGCGCAAACTCGGGATGCTGCTTGCCCATGACCTTGATGGGAAAGTCGCTGGGATATTCGATCAAAGAATCTTCGGGCGGAATGTTCATGATGTGCCTAAAAAGAGTTGCCCCTGAATGTTCTTATATGGGGGCAAGCGGCGTGCCGGCAAGTGCCGGCGGGCGCCGTTGGGGCGGACGGCCGGCCCGCATGCATTGCAGGCAGGCCGCCCCGCGCCAGGACTACAGCGCGGCGATGCGGGCATCATAACCCGCACGCAATTGCTCAAAAACAGGGCCAGGCTTGCCCGTACCCACGGGTTTGCCGTCCAGCGAGACGATGGCCAGCACTTCCTTGGTAGCGGACGACAGCATCAGCTCGTCGGCCTGCTCCACTTCTTCTTGCGAGATCCGGCGCGACTCGAACGGGATGCCGGCCTCGGCGGCCAGTTCGCCCATCAGGCCGTAGCGGATGCCTTCGAGGATCAGGTTGTTCTTGGGCGGGGCCAGCAGCTTGCCGCCGGAGACCACCCAGATATTGGTGGACGCGCCTTCTGTCAGGTAGCCGTCGCGGAACTGCAGGACCTCGTCGACGTGGGCGTCCACGGCCTGCTGCTTGGCCAGCACGTTGCCCAGCAAGGACACGGACTTGATCTCGCAGTGCAGCCAGCGCTCGTCGGGGATGCTGATGGCGGACAGGCCTTGTTCGCGCTGCGTGGCAGGCGGCGGGGACCAGGGCGCGATCATGCCGAACACCGTGGGCGTGACGGCCGGCATGGGGAACGGATGGTCGCGCTTGGCAACGCCGCGCGTCACCTGCAGGTAGACGGTGCAGGTGTCGAGGTTGGAGCGGTCGAGCAGCTGCTGGATCAGGTCGATCCACCCGCTGCGGTCGAACGGCGGCGCGATGCGCAAGGCAGCCAGGCTGCGATCAAGGCGGTCGAGGTGTTCGGCCATGCGAAACGCATTGCCTTGGTACACGGGGACGACTTCGTAGATGCCGTCGCCGAAAATGAAGCCGCGGTCCAGGACGGAGACCTTGGCCTCGTCCACGCGCAGGAATTCACCGTTGAGATACACCTGGCTTTCGCCCGGCACGCCCGGAATCATGAGGCACTCCTGAATTTGAAATGGAACAGGGACGAGCCGCGCGGCTCGCCCCCGAAGAATGCAAAACGGGCGTTTCGCGCACGAAACGCCCGCTGCTAGCTTACACCCGCGGCTGCGGCCGCGGGGCGCCGATTTACTGGAACCAGCGCTTGACGGTGTCGACCATGCGGCCAAAGAAGCCCGCACGTTCGACGGCGTCCTGCACCACCAGCGGTTCGGTGCGCAGCACCTTGCCGTCCAGCGTGAATTGCAGCGTGCCGACCTGCTGGCCCTTGGCCAGCGGGGCGATGAGCGGATCGGTGCGCTGCGCGACCGGCTTCAATTCACCCGCCTTGCCGCGCGGCACGGCGATGGACACCGGGTTGGGCGGACCGAGCTTGACGTTTTCGGCGGTGCCTTCCCAGACGCGGGCGTCGATGCCGGGCTGGCTCTTGTCGAACAGCTTGACCGTGTCGAAGTTCTGGAAGCTCCAGTTCAGGAGCTTGAGGCTTTCTTCGGCGCGCGTCGCTTCGCTGTCGGTGCCCACCACGACCACCAGGATGCGGCGATCACCGCGCACGGCCGTCGACACCAGGCAGTAGCCGGCCGAATCCGTGTGACCGGTCTTCATGCCGTCCACCGACGGGTCAGCCCACAGCAGGCGGTTGCGGTTGGGCTGCGTGATCTTGTTGTAGGTGTAGCTCTTCTGCTTGTAGTAGTGGAAGAAGTCCGGGTGATCGGTGATCAGGTGCGCGGACAGCGTGGCCAGATCGCGCGTGGAGGTCATGTGCTGCGGATCGGGCAGACCCGTGGCATTCATGAAGTGCGTGTTCTTCATGCCCAGGCGATCGGCTTCCTGGTTCATCAGCGCGGCAAACGCGGACTCGCTGCCGCCCACGGCTTCGGCCAGCGCCACCGAGGCGTCGTTGCCCGACTGCACGATCATGCCCTGGTTCAGTTCGTCCACCGTGACCGGCTTGCGCGGTTCGATGAACATGCGCGAGCCGCCCGTGCGCCAGGCGTGCTCGGACACCGGCACGGTCTGCTCGAGCGTCAGGCGCTTTTCTTCCAGTGCGTTGAACACGACGTAGGCCGTCATGATCTTGGTGAGCGAGGCCGGCTCGACCTTCATGTCGGGATTCGAAGCGGCCAGCGTCTGACCGCTGTTCACGTCGACGACGATCCAGGCCTTGGCCGCGATGGTGGGCGCCGGGACGGCCGAGACGTCGCCGACGGGCACCGCGCCGGTCGGCGACGGAGCCGGTGCCGTCGCGGCCGGCGCGGCGGCGGGTGCGGCTGGCGCCTGCTGCGCCCAAGCTGGCAGGGAGGCCGCCAGCATCGCTGACAACACCGCGCCTGAAATGATGCGACGGGTAAAGACAACGGGGGATTGAGCGGAGTGAGGCAATTTCTTCATCGGCAACGTGGGTCCAGGAATGACGCCCGCCGGCGCGGGGCAAGTGGCTGACAATTATAGGCAGTCGATCAGACCCATCCCGGCCGCGTGGGGTTCCCTGCGCGCCTAAAACATGCAACCTGATGCAACCTGCGAACTGCCAGGAGGCCGGATCAGTCCAGCGCAACCTTCAATCGGGCCTGCACCAGCTGGCGCAGCACGAGCAGCTTGCCGTGGAAAAAATGCGAGGCGCCCGGCACCACCACCACCGGGATCGAGCGCGGCCGCGCCCAGTCCATGGCTTCAGATAGCGGCACCACTTCGTCTTCTTCGCCGTGCACCATCAGCGTGTCGTCCGGCACCTGCACCTCGTGCGACTGGAAGCGGTTGACGGCCGGCCCCATCAGCATCAGCGCCGACGGCAGCACGGCTTCGCCCGCATCGGCCAGCGCGGCGTAGGTTTGCGCGGCGACGGCGGTGCCGAACGAAAAGCCCGCCAGCACCCACGGCGCCTGCGCCAGTTCGGGATGCAGTTCGCGCATCTGCGTAACCACGGCCAGCATGTCCTGCGTTTCGCCGACGGACTTGTCGAACGTGCCTTCCGATTGGCCGACGCCGCGGAAGTTGGGGCGCACCGCCAACAGGCCGTGCTGCACGCAGGCGCGCGACAGGGTCGTAACCACCTTGTTCTCGCGCGCGCCGCCCTGCAGCGGATGCGGATGCAACACCAGCGCCCAGCCGCGCGGCGTGTCGGCGGGCCAGTCGATGGCGCAATCGATGCGGCCGGCGGCGCCGGTGAAAGCGTGGGTTTCAGTGCGTGCGGACATGGCGGGACTCAGCGTGCGGAAAAAAGAAACGATGTTAACCGCCCGGCACGCCCGGCGAAATGCCGGTTGACCGCAACCGGCGCGCAGCGCCGCGAGCCGACGCTCACTTTCCGCGCGAGGCGGCTGCGGCGGGCGGCCGCAAGGTGGCGGCAAGCCATTGCGCGAGCTGATCGCTCGCCTCGTCGGTGGCCTGGCGCAGCGCCGCGACGCCCCCTTCGGCATCCTGCGTGGGCGCGGGCGCGGCCACCAGAATGCGCTTCTGGTCCACGACGTTGCGCCCATCCAGCAGCACCGCCTGCAGCAGGACGCGTCCCTGGCTCGACTGGCCGTCTTCGGAGAAAACCTGCTCGAACTGCGCCAGCGAGACCTGCAACTGCGGCGTCTGCAACGTGACGCGGTCGCTCAGCACCGCGCCTTGGCGCGACAGGCGATCGGTGATGCGCTGCCGGACGAGGTCCGCCGGCGACGCGGCCCAGCGGTACGTGGCATAGGAACGCGGCGCGGCGCTGTCGCCCACGCGCCAGATCATGCCTGTGTCGGTCAGACCGGGCGCCGACTGGAACGTCAGTGCGATCGGATCGCGGGCCGGCAAGGCAGGCACGGGCCGCGCGTCCAGCCCCAGGTCGAACAGCGTGGGCGGCGCGTCCACGCGGCCGATGCCGCATCCGGCAAGGGCCAGGGTCAGAATCAGAATGGCGCTGCGCATCTTCATGAGGTCTATCTCCGGAATCCGGCAAAACCGGGTTCGCCGGGTCCCGGCGCGATGGGCGGGGGACCGAACAGGAACGATTGCGGCGTGTTGTCCACACGGCGCAGGGTGATGGCGGCGCCACGCGCGGCCGTGCTGACGTCGTTCGCCATGGTGGTGAAGGCCGGCAGGGTCTCGCCATCCAGCCGCGCGGCGGCCAGGGCGATGTCGTTCAGGCTGCGCGTGGCCACCGCCAGCGGGCCGTCCGGCGCATTCAGGCGCGCCAGCGACTGCCGGGCCTGCTGGGCCAGGTCGCCGATCTCGCGCGCGGCGCGATCGGCCTGGCGCGAGGTGCTGTTCAGCGAATCCATCAGCGGACCCAGCTTGGCCAGCGTGGGCGCGAGGTCGCGGCTGGCTTCCTTCAGGGACAGCGAGATGTCGTTGGCATTCTGCAGGCTGGCCGTGAGCGCCTGCACGTTCTGTTCGCTCAGCACGCGTTTCAATTGTTCGGTCGCGACTTCGACGTTGGAGATCAACTGGTCGCCACGCTTCTCGATGCGGTCCAGAAAGCCCGGGCGCAGCGGAATGGCGGCCGGATGCTCGGCGGTGGACGTCAGGCGCTTGAGCGACGAGCCGTCGTCGCGCAGGTCCACGTTGGCCATGCCGGTCACGCCCTGCACGCCTAGTTCCGCCCACGTCGATTCGGTGATCGGCGTGTTGGGCGCCACGCCGATGCGGATGCGCACCTGCCCGGGTTTGTTGGGGTTGAGCGCCAGCGACTGCACGCGGCCCACGGGCACGCCCTGATAGCGCACGGCCGACTGTGGGTTCAGGCCGGTGACGGCCGTGGCCGAGATGATTTCGTATGGCTGCAGTTGCGTCCGGTCGCGGCCGATCCAGATGGCCGTCAGCGTCGCGGCAGCCAGCAGGACCAGCGTGAAGATACCGGCCATGAGCGCATGACTACGGTTTTCCATGGTGCATTCCCTTCGGTGCCAGGTCTCCCAGCGCGCGCAGACCGCGCTCGCCCAGGAAGAATGTATGTATGAACGGGTGATCGAACTTCAGGACTTCAGGCACCGTGTCGCAAATGATCACCCGCTTCTCGGCCAGCACGGCCACGCGCGTGGCCAGCGCCAGCAGCGTGTCCAGGTCGTGCGTCACCATGACGACGGTAAAGCCAAGCTGCCGGTGCAGGCTGCGCACCAGGTCCACGAATTCGTCGGACCGCAGCGGATCGAGCCCGGCCGTGGGCTCATCAAGGAACAGCAATTCCGGGTCCAGCGATAGCGCGCGCGCCAGCGCCACGCGCTTGACCATACCGCCCGACAGGTCCGACGGGCGCTTGTCCGCATCGCGCGACGACAGGCCCACCATGGCCAACCGGCACATGACGACGTCGCGCACCAGGTCTTCCGGCACCGTGCGCAGTTCGCGCAGCGGCAGCGCCACATTGTCGAACACCGACAGCGCCGAGAACAGCGCCCCCGCCTGAAACAGCATCCCCCAGCGGTATGACAGGCGCCGGCGCTCTCCCGCCGTCAATTCCGACAGCGTGTGACCCAGCACCTTCACCGTGCCCGCCGCCGGCACGTCCAGTCCGATGATCTGCCGCAGCAGCACCGTCTTGCCCGTGCCTGAACCGCCGACCAGCACCAGGATCTCGCCCGGAAACACCGTCAGGTCCAGATTGTCGTGCACGACATGGTCGCCAAACGCGGTTCGCAGGCCGCGCACGGTAATGACCGGCTCGACGGTCACGCCCTCTTCGGTGAACAGCCGATTCTGCGTGGCGTTGTTCATCAGATGCCCACCGAACTGAAAATGACCGCGTACACCGCATCCAGCAGAATCACGCCCGTGATCGACGTAACCACCGACGTAGTGGTGCCGCGGCCAAGGCTTTCGGTGTTGGGTTGGATGCGCAGGCCGAAATGGCAGGCGATGAGCGCAATCAGGATGCCGAAGGTCACGCCCTTCAGCATGCCGATCCAGTAATTGGTCAGCGTGATCGCATCAGGCAGCGACTGCAGGAACCACTGCGCGGACACGCCCAGTTGCGCCTGCGCCGCCAGCATGCCGCCCAGCAGCGCCATCGCGCTGGTCCACAGCACCAGCAGCGGCATCGTGATCGCCAGCGCCACCACGCGCGGCAGGATCAGCCGCTGGCCGTGCGAAATGCCCATGACCAGCATGGCGTCCAGTTCCTGTGTGACCCGCATCACGCCGATCTGCGCCGTGATCGCAGACCCCGAACGCCCGGCCACCAGAATGGCCGCCAGCACGGGGCCCAGCTCGCGCACGATGGACACGCCCAGAAGACGCACGATGAAGCGGTCGGCGCCAAACATCTGAAGCTGCTGCGCCGACAGGTAGGACAGCACCACACCAATAAGAAAGCCCACCAGCGCCGTGATGCCCAGCGCCTGCGCGCCGGTCCGGTACACCTGCGCGGAAATCTCGCGCCACGGTCCCAGCCAGGGCCGGCGCAGCATGGCGCCCACGTCCAGCACCAGTTGGCCCAGCATGATGAGCAGCGCCTTGCCGTTCTCGGCGGCCCGCAGGATCGCACCGCCCGTGGCGCGCACCCATGTCCAGGTTTCGGGCTTGGCGGCGGGCGCGGGCGTCTCGCCCTTGTTCATCGCCAGCGCGTTGAAGACGTCCTGCTGCCCCGCGCCCCAGCGCACGCGCTCGGGCAGCTTTTCGCCCCACGCCTGCCAGATGATCAGCGCGCCGATCGTGTCCAGCCGGTGAATCGCGTGCATGTCCCAGCGCGCGCCTTCCTTGGCCGCCCGCGCGAGCGCCGCGCGTCTGCGTTCCACTTCGCCCGACTCGGCCAGCGCCAGGACGCTCCAGTCGCCGCCGACGTGGCAGACCCCGCCTTCATGGCGGAAAGGCGCGGCGGCGGTCGCAAGCAATGCGGAATGCGGCATGTCGTCGGGGTGCGGATGCAAAAATGTATCGCCAATCATAAACGCAGGGGGGCTACGGCCGCGAGCGCGGCCCGCGTGCCCTACAATCGCGGCCATGCCCGCCCCCGTTTGCCCCATCGACCTACCCGCCCCGGAAACGCTTGCCCGGACGCTGGCGCAGCGCCTGCCCGCCTTCCAGGACGTCACCTGGACCGGCAGCACCGGATCGACCAATGCCGACCTGCTGGCGCGTGCGCGCACCGGTGCCGGCGCGGGCAAGCCCTGGCTCTTGGGCACGCATCAGCAGGATGCCGGCCGCGGCCGCGCGGGCCGCCCGTGGCAGAACCGCTCGGGCTCCACGCTGATGTTCTCGTGCGCCTTTGACGTGCACCTGCCCGCCATGCAGCTGGCGGCACTATCGCCGCTTGCCGGCGTGGCTGCCTGCGAAGCGCTGCGCACCGTCGCCGGGCCGGGATCGCATGGCCTGTGCATGAAATGGCCCAACGACATTCAATGGCACGACGCCAAGCTGGCGGGCATCCTCGTCGAGACCACCCGCAATCCGGGCGGCCGCGACACCGGCTACACCGTGGTGATCGGCATGGGCGTCAATCTTGCCGATGCGGCCGAACTGTCGCTGGCGCTGGGCCGCGAGATTGCAGACTGGACGCAGGTGCAGGTCGGCGCAGAGCGCGCCGCCGTGGCCGCAGACCTGATCTGCGCCAGCGCCGCGGCGTGGCACGAGGCGGTCCGCACACTTGAACGCGACGGCTTCGGCGCATTCCGGCAGCGCTTCGACCAGGTGGACGCGCTCGCGGGCCGCAAGGTGAACGTGCTGGACAAGGGCGCTATTCTTTTAAGCGGCACCGCCTGTGGCGTGGACGAGCAAGGCCGCCTGCTGGTGCAAACGCCCGAGGGCGCCACACCGATCTCGGTCGGTGAAATTTCGATTCGACGCCAAGCATGATTATTCTCATCGACTCCGGCAACAGCCGCCTCAAAGTGGGTTGGCTGGACGCCACCAATCCGGACATGCCGCGCGAGCCCGCGGCCGTCGCTTTCGACGGCCTGGACCTGAACGCGCTGGATGACTGGCTTGCCGCCCTGCCCCGGCCGCCGCGGCGCGCGCTGGGCGTGAATGTCGCTGGCGCGGCCCGCGGCGACGCCATCGCGGCCATCCTGCAAAAGCACGGCTGCACCGTCAACTGGTCGCCTTCGCAGGCAACGACGCTGGGCTTGGTCAACAGCTATCGCACGCCCACGCAACTGGGCGCCGACCGCTGGGCCTCGCTGCTCGGCGTGCTGTCGCGCCTGCCCGGCACGCACCCGCCGTTCGTGCTGGCCAGCTTCGGCACCGCCACCACCATCGACACCGTCGGACCGGACAACGTCTTTGCGGGCGGCCTGATCCTGCCCGGCCCGGCCATGATGCGCACGTCGCTTGCCCACGGCACGGCCAACCTGCCCATCGCCAACGGCCAGGTCGTGCCCTATCCCACGGACACGCACGAGGCCATCGCCTCCGGCATCGCCGCTGCGCAGGCCGGCGCGGTCGTGCGCCAATGGCTGGCGGGCCGCCAGCGCTACGGCCAGACCCCGCAGATCTACGCGGCCGGCGGCGGCTGGCCCGAAGTGCACCAGGAAATCGAACGGCTGCTGGCCGACGCGGGCGGGGCATTCGGCGCCACGCCGGTTCCCGTTTACCTGGACCACCCGGTCCTGGACGGATTGGCCGCCGTAGCGCGCGCCACCTTGAACACCACTCCCTGACGAAGGTCCGGCATGCGCGTGCTCTTCATCCTGATCCTGTTGGCGAATCTGGGCGTCTATGCGCTGGGACAAGGCTGGCTGGGCGCCCGGCCCGAAGACGAAGGCCGCGATGGGCGGCGATTCAGCCAGGAATTGAATCCGGGCGCGGTGACGTTGGCGCCGCGTAAAACGCCTTAACGGCCCGGCGACGCTCCGTCCAGCCAGGGTCCCAACGCATCCATCGTCCGTCCGGTGGCGCCCGCATGCTGGTCGAACCAAGCCCGCGCGGCCTTGCTCGCCAGCTGCCGGCGCGGCGTGTCCCGCAGCAGCGCGATTGCCGCGTGCACTGCCTGCGCCGGATCCTCGGCGCGCAGCGCGGCGCCGGCCTCGATGGCGTCTTCCGCCGCCTGCTTGAAATTGAACGTGTGCGGCCCGACGATGACGGGCACGCCCGCCGCGCAGGCTTCGATCAGGTTCTGGCCACCCAGCGGCGCAAAGCTGCCCGCCACGATCGCTACATCCGAAGCTGCGTAATAAAACGCCATCTCGCCCAGCGAATCCCCAAGCAGCACGGCGGCGTCCGGTGGCGCAAGCGTGCCTTCCGAACGGCGCACAAAACCGACTTTCGCGTCCGACAGCAGGCGCGCAGCTTCTTCAAAGCGCTGGGGATGACGTGGGATCAACAAAAAAAGCGGCGCGCCCGGCGCTGCGGCCTGACGCTTGATCGCCTCGATGAACGGCGCGTCCTCGCCCTCGCGCGTGCTGGCAACCGCAACCACCTGGCGCCCGAGCTGTGCCCGCCACGCGCGTCCCGCCTCTACCTGAGCGGGCGGCAGCACCAGATCGAACTTGAGGTTGCCGGTCACGACGGCCGCCGGCGCACCCGCCTCGGCCAGCCGCCCGGCATCCTCCGCCGTCTGCGCCAACACCATGTCCAGCCCGGCCAGGGCCTCGCGCATCACGCTGCCCATCCGGCGCGCCTGGCGCAGCGACGACGCGGAATAACGCGCGCTGACCAGCGCCATGGGCACCCGTGCCTGCCGCGCAGCGGCCAGCAGGTTCGGCCAGATCTCGCGTTCCATCAAGAGGCCGCAGCGCGGCCGGTGCGCCGCCAGGAAGCGGCGGGTCGCGCCCGGAAAATCGTAGGGCAGCCAGACCTGCCGCAGTTGCCCCCGCGCGATGGCATCCTGGAACAGGCGCTCGCCCTCCGCGCGGCCGGTCGCCGTCGTGTGCGTGAGCAACACCGGCAGGCCGCGCGCCAGCAGTGCGTTCAAGAGCGGCAGGGCGGCTCGCGTCTCGCCCAGACTGACGGCATGCATCCAGACCGGGTTGTCCGGCAGCACGGTGGCCGGATCAGGGCGCCCAAAGCGTTCGGGAGAGAAGATTTCCCAGCGGCCCCCGGCGCGCTTGGCGCGGCGGGCCATCCATAGCCAGATCAGCGGCGCGAGCGCCCGAAGCCCCAGCGTGTAGACGCCGCGGTTCATGTCACTGCGCGGCGAGCGCCTGCTCGACCGAGGCCATGACGGCCTCGCGCGACGGCGAGGCGCCGCGGTCGCCGAGGCTGGCGGTGTAGTTGGACCCGACCAGGGGGGTGCGCACGGGCGTGGAAGCCCGGTAGATGCCGATCGTGGGACGGCCCAGCGCGGCTGAGAGGTGCGTCAGGCCGCTGTCCAGGCCCACCATCAGGCGGGCGCCGGCCAGCAGCTTGGCCACGGCGGACAGATCCATGCGGGGCATGACCTCGGCCCCCTCCATGCCGGCCACCAGCAGCTGGGCGCGCTCGGCTTCCTGTTCGTTGCCGGCCAGCAGCTTCAACGTGCAGCCGGCCTCGCGCAGGCGGCGGAACACCACGCGCCAGTCTTCCTCGGGCCAGAGTTTGTCGTCACGGCTGGCCGACGGCATGATCACCGCATAGCCGCGGTCAGTGTCCAGATGATGCAGCCGCGGCAGCTCGGCGGCGTTCAGACCGCCGCTGCCGACTTCGACGACCGGCTCGGGCGCCTGGGTCGCCTGGCGCGCAAACGCCTGCAAGCCAAAATCGGGCAAGCCAGCATGCTGATAGCCGAACGTCAGCCCGGCCAGCTTGCGCTGGCGGATCACCGCGGGCTGCCAGAACTCGACGCGATGACGCACGTTGTAGAACAGCGAGGCCAGCGGCTCGCGCGCGGACCGCCAGTCCAGGCCGTGCTTGACGCCCTGCGTCTGACGCACGAGCCACGCCGATTTCAGCAGGGCCTGCATGTCCAGCACTACGTCGTAGCGCACGGCCCGCAGGCGCTCGCGCAGCGCGCGCCGCTCGGCGCGCACTTGAGCCGACCACCACGACTTACGCCAGCGCCGGTGCGCGACCTTGATGATTTCGTTGACGGCGGGATGCCACGACGGGATCTCGGCGAAGGCTTCCTCGACGACCCAGTCGATCTGCGCGTCCGGCACGTGCCGGGCGATATCCGTGATCGCAGGCAGCATGTGGACGAGGTCGCCCAGGGAGGACGTGCGAACGATGAGAATTCGTGTGGGCATGGACAAGGATTGGTGCAGGGAGCCGCGCTCGACCCGATGAGAGCAGACACCGATCAACGCAGCCGGAACTTTACATCAACAATGGCAATTGCTGCGCACGCCAGCGCATCCTTTGTCGTGCCGTTCCGGGCAAGCTGCGGCAGACACCAAATCGGGATTATGACCGCTTCTTTTTCTTCAAGATCATCCACTTTGGCATTCGGAACAAAACCAGGCGGCGGTACAACACGACATACGTCGTCGAGAAAACACCCGTAAACAGCATCAGCAGCCAGGGATTCTGCCAAAAAAGCACCGCGGGGATAACTGCCAGCGACGAGAGCAGCCACAGGTACGGCGACGTCATTGAATTACGTTGCGTCTGATGCCGCATTTCACGCGAACCGATGGCCCAGCGGACCAGGCGTTTGTAGATCAGCATATGCAAGTGCACGCCATCCGGCGCGCCTGGCGAGCGCCCCCGGAGGAATTTCTTGCGGTAAATGGAGAAGAGCGTCTCGAACACCGGATAGATGCACAACAGCAGGGGGAACCAGGCGGAGACGTAGGGATGCCGCGCGAGCATCAACACGGACAGCTCACCGATGATGAATCCGAGAAGATATGCGCCACCATCACCAAGGAAAATATGGCCGTGCGGAAAATTCCAGACCAGGAAGCCGATGACGGCGCCCAAGGTGCTCAAGGCAACAATCAGAAGGAAGCGGTCACCCAGGTAAAACGATACGTACGCAAAACCGGCCAATATCATTGCGGACACCACGGCGGCCAGGCCGTTATATCCGTCGATAATATTTATCGCATTGGCGGCGCCGCCGATGGCGACGGAAGTAAATACCAGCGAAATCACCCCGAACTGCAGCAGCCAGTCCACGCCGATAATGTCGACACGCGTCACTTCAGCGCCCAGTAGATAAAACGCTGCAGCACCCGAGAGCATCGCAAGTCCCAGCCGGACAAGCACGCGCACCCGTTTGGTCAGGTCCTCGGCAAACCCGCCCAAAAAAGCAGGCATGCCTGCCGCGATCAACAGAACAAAACTCGGAAGCACATCGGGTTCGCGCACGGCGACCAATGCACAGGTCACACCGGAAGCGACGAGCAGGGACAAGCCACCGATGCGCGGCACTGGGGCCGCATGGTACTTCTGCACTCCTTCCAGGTCGTGATCGGCCGTCAGACCAAGGTGCCAGGAGCGGTAGCGAACGATCAGCAAGGTCGAAATGAGCGAAACCAGGAACGCTACGAGTACGTACAGCATGGAAGGGCGCCTAAAAAGTTAGGCGGATTGTAGCGTCAGACGCATTTGTGTAATGAACATAAGATCGGCAGGTTTACAAATGGACGGATACGTTGTTCCAAAAATTAAATGGGGCACGCATCGACAACAGCCAAACGGCTAAACTGCGGACCTTTTCCGAACGGCAAGAAAAGTTCGGATGATGATTCCGGTCATCCGCTGCCTCGATTCCAGCATCAAGACGTATTCTCGAAAATATGCATCCTTTCAAGCCCGCTGAACACGCAAGCCTGCTGCAACTGCCCGAATGGAAGGCATTTTCCGAAGCCGTCCTGGAAGGCGCGTTTTGCACTGACGCGCTGCGCCTCGTGCAGGCTGCCGACCTGACCGTTGACTTGAGCGCGCATGTCGACTCGCCCGCCGCGCGGCAGGCCGGCGCCGCCCTGCTCCACGCACGCGGCTTCGACACCGCGCGCAAGGCCTTGCTGGCGGGCGAGCCTGTCAACATGACCGAGGATCGGGCTGCGTGGCACACGATGCTGCGCGCGCGTCAGCCTATCGCGGAAGTCGCCCACGAACACCAGCGCGTGCGCGACTTCGTGCAGGACGCTGATGCGCACGGCAAATGGAAGTCCATCATCCATATCGGCATCGGCGGCAGTGACTGGGGCGTGCGCCTGGCCACAGACGCGTGCGGTGGCTACGGCTGCCGCCGTGACCTCAAGTTCGTCGCCAATATCGACGGCCACGCCATCGAGGACGCAGTCCTGGGCATGGACCCCCGTGAAACGCTCGTGGTGGTGACGTCCAAGTCGTTCACGACGGCCGAGACGCTGGCGAACCTGCGGCGCGCCGTGCAGTGGCTGGCCGATGCGGGCATAGAGAATCCTTACGACCATGTGGTCGCCATCACTGCCAAGCCGGCGGCGGCGGCCAAGATCGGCATTCCCGAAAACCAGACCTTCCAATTCTGGGACTGGGTGGGGGGCCGCTACTCGCTTTGGTCGGCTGTCGGCCTGCCGGTTGCGCTGGCCGTGGGCCTGGACGTGATCGAGGGCATCCGCGCCGGCGCCGCCGCGATGGACGATCACTTCGCCCAGGCCGACATCGCCGACAACGCCCCGGTGCAGCTCGCGCTGGCCGGCATCGCCAACCGCAGCGTGCTCGGCTACGGCTCACTGAGCATTGCCGCCTACGACGCCCGCCTGCAATACCTGGCCCCCTATCTGCAGCAGCTCGACATGGAGTCGCTCGGCAAATCCGTGGATATTGCCGGCCGGCCCGTGGGCGTGCCCACCGGTCCTTCGGTGTGGGGCATGCCGGGCACGGACGGGCAGCACACGTTCTTCCAGTGGCTGCACCAAGGCACGGACGGCGCGGCGGTCGATTTCATCATGTGCCGCGAAGCCGACCATCAATGGGTCGAGGAACACGCCATGCTGCTGGCCAATTGTCTCGCGCAGCGCCAGACGTTGCTGCGGGGCACATCGATCGACGCGGATGAGGCGGCGCTGAAGGCGCAAGGTATGCCGGAAGCCGATGCGCAATGGCTTGCCCGCCACCGCCACCATCAGGGCGGCCGGCCCTCGACGCTGATCGTGCTTCCGCGCCTGACGCCCGAGGCGCTTGGCGCCTTGCTCGCGCTTTACGAGCACAAGGTCTTCGTGCAAGCGCTGGTCTGGGGCATCAACCCCTTCGATCAATGGGGTGTCGAAGCCGGCAAGAAGATGGCCAGCGGCATCCTGCGCGAACTCCATGGCGAACTGCAGGCGCCGTCGCACGACCAATCGACACGGCACTGGATCTCGCTGCTGGCAGGCGACCGGCAGGACCGCGACAACCACGATTGACCGCTTGGCCTGGCAGGGTTTTGTCCCCGAGATAGCCAAACCCGCCTTTTGGGCACAGAATGCACATAAAGCGTTTCTACAAGGAGACAGCCATGCGCATTGCCGATGCCCAATGGATTCCTTCGACGCAGCACCAGACATGGGATGCGTTGACCGACCCGCGAGTGTTACAGAAATGCATTCCGGGGTGTGTCGAAGTCGCCATGCGCAGCCCGACCGAATATGCGGTCACGCTGCGCGCCAAGATCGCCGGCATCGACACCGACTACGAAGGCGAGATCCTGCTCTCCGACATGAACGCCCCCGACAGCTGCACGCTGGTATTCGAAGGCAAGGGGCGCGCCGCCTGCCTGGCGATCGGCACGGCGCAGGTCAACCTGACCACCAAGGACCAGGGCACCCGCGTGGCCTACACGGTGGCTGGCATGGCGGGCGGCAAGCTGGGCGAATGCGGAGAAGGCGTTCTCTTGAAGGCCGGCGAGAAGATCATCGAGAAGTTCTTCGCTTCCTTCATCGACCACATGGCGGCACAGCCGCGGATCGCGCCCCCTCCTCCGCCTCCCGAACCAGAAGCGCGCGGCCTTTCGAATTCGCGCTGGTCCTGGATGCTGGTTGTGCTGGTCATCGCGGTTTTCTGGGGATACCACACGTTTTACAAGTGATAACCCTAGGGTGCCGGTGATATCCTTGCCGGCATGAATCCGCCGCCGACGCCCCCGCAGCCAGCCACTGATCCCACACGCTCACGACGGGACCTGCTGATGGCGATGGCAGGCGTGTCGGCCACCGTGGTGCTTGCCGCCCTGGATTCCACCATCATCAGCACCACCCTGCCGCGCGTGGCCGAGGCGCTGAACGGCATGGCGCTCTACGCCTGGGTCGGCACGGGCTATCTGCTGGCCACTGCGGCCTCCATCCTGATCTTCGGCCGGCTGGGCGACATGTTTGGCCGCAAGCCCTTGATGCTGGTGTCGGTGCTGATCATCGCGCTGGGCTCCATCGCCTGCGGCCTGGCGCAGTCCATGACCCAACTCATCGTGTTCCGCACCCTGCAGGGGGTGGGCGGCGGCATGATGATCGCCACGGCGTTCGCCGCGCCGGCGGATCTGTTTCCCGACGCCAAGCAGCGGGTCAGATGGATGGCGCTGGTGTCCGCGGCCTTTGCCATGGCCAGCGGCATCGGCCCGGTGCTGGGCGGGGCGGCCACGCAGGCGTTGGGGTGGCGCGCGGCGTTCTTCATCACGCCGATCGCGGCCGCGGCCGCCTTCTTCCTCTTGGCCCGTTATTTCCCGCGCATCCGGCCCATTCACGATGGCAGCCGCAAGATCGACTGGGTGGGCGCCATTCTGCTCGTGCTGGCCGTGGGCGCGCCGCTGGCCGCGCTGGAGCTTGCTTTCGCCAGCGGCGAACACGCGCACCCGATGCTCGGCCTGACGCTGGCGCTGGTCGGCGCTGCCGCCATTGCCATCCTGATTCCGACCGAACGCCGCGTGAAGTCGCCGATCTTCCCGCTGCGCGTGCTGTCCGGCCGCGACCCGCGCCTCTTGAACGTCGCAGCAATGATGGTGGGCGCGGTGATGTTCATCCTGATCTTCTACAGCCCGCTGCTGTTGCAGCAGGTGCTGGGCTACACGCCCAGCCAGGCGGGCCTGCTGCTGACGCCGCTGGTGGCCGCGATCTCGGTCGGCAGCATCATCAACGGCCGCATGTTTCCCAAGCAGACCGAGCCGCAGCGGCTGATGGTGTTCGGCGGCGGCCTGCTGGCAGCGGGTTCGCTGATGGTGCTGCTGATTTCACCGGGCACGTCGGCGTGGTGGATCCTGTCCGCCTTTTTCGTCAACGGCTGCGCGCTGGGCTTTCTGTTGCCCAACCTGACGCTCTTCATGCAGATGCTGAGCGAGCGGCGCGACGTGGGCGTGGCGTCGGCGCTGGTGCAGACCACGCGCGCCATCGGCAGCGCGCTGGGCACTGCCGTGGTCGGCATTCTGATTTCGCACAGCACGGTGCTTTCCGGCGTGCGGACCGGGCTGATCCTGTGTATCGTCCTGTCCCTGACCTGCGCGCTGCTGGCGCACCGGGTGAAGATGAAGAATCTGGTCACGA
This sequence comes from Achromobacter sp. ACM05, assembly GCF_019218915.1. NCBI lineage: Bacteria > Pseudomonadati > Pseudomonadota > Betaproteobacteria > Burkholderiales > Alcaligenaceae > Achromobacter > Achromobacter sp. ACM05. The sequence continues at coordinate 935,329 of NZ_JAHUWQ010000001.1, read as the reverse complement.
ACCGGAAATAAGGCGTACGCCCGAGACAAATCATGCGTCAACGCAATCTGATGGATTTGCTGCTTCTGGCCGCCGTCTGGGGCGGCTCCTTTCTGTTCATGCGCGTGGCCGTCAAGGAGTTCGGACCCATCGCACTGATCGAGCTGCGCGTCGGACTTGCCGCCCTGTTCTTGCTGCCGGCCGCGATGTGGCGCGGCAAGCTGCCGATCATCGGACGCCACTGGAAGGCGTTGCTGGTGGTCGGCACCCTCAATGCCGCCGTGCCCTTTCTGCTTTACGCCTATGCCGCACAGTCCCTGGGCGCCGGCTTCCTGTCGGTGGCCAATGCGGTGACGCCCGTGTGGGGCGCCGTTGTGGGGTGGCTGTGGCTCAAGGACAGGCTCCCGTGGATGCGGTCGCTGGGGCTGTTCATCGGCTTGATCGGCATCGTCGTGCTGGTCTGGGACAAGCTGAATTTCCAGGATGGCGGCACAGGCCCCGCCGTCCTCGCTGCCGTGTCGGCGCCGGTCTTCTACGGCATCGCGGCCAACTGGACAAAGCGTTTCCTGACAGGCGTGGATGCGCTGGCAAGCGCCACGGGCAGCATGATCGCCGCGTCGCTCGTGCTGTTGCCGCTGGCCATTCCGGCTTGGCCGGAGACGCCGGCATCGGCGCCCGCGTGGATCTCCACCATACTGCTGGCGGTGGTCTGCACCGGTGCGGCTTACATCATCTTCTTCCGGCTGATCGCCAATGTGGGTCCCACTGCGGCCGTGAGCGTGACGTTCCTCGTGCCGATATTCGGCGTGGTCTGGGGCGCGACGCTGCTGGATGAAGCCGTGACGCCGTCCATCGCGATTGGCGCGGCCATCATCCTGGTGGGTACGGCGCTGGCGCTGGGGCTTCTCAAACCCCGTACATGAGCGCGCGCGTTCAGTACTTGTCCGACGTGCCCGTGAACGCCACGCCAATCCGCAGCAACGCATAAGACGCCGCATCGACCCACCGCCGCACGAAACCCCGGCGCTGGTAATCCAGCGGCCGAATAAAGCGTCCGCCTTCGCGGATGGCGGTTTCCAAGCGCTCCTGCAGGTCCCAGGCGAACGGCTGGCTGTCGACCACGACATTGGCCTCGCGCGCCAGCAGCAGGCTGAAGGGGTCCAGGTTCGATGACCCCACCGTCGCCACGTTGTCGATCACCGCGACCTTCGCGTGCAGGTAGCTCGGCATGTACTCGTAGATCTCGATGCCGTCGCGCAGCAGCTTGTCATACAGCGAGCGCGTGGCGTGATACTGCATCCGGTATTCGACCTTGCCCTGCAGCAGCAGCCGCACGCGCACGCCGCGGGCGGCTGCCTTGGCCAGCGCGCGGCGAAAGCGCACGCCCGGAAAGAAATAGGCATTGGCGATCAGGATGTCGCGCCGCGCGCGCGAGATGCCGAACAGATAGGCGCGCTCGAATGTCCTGCGGAAACGCAGGTTGTCGCGCAGCACCAGCGCGGCGCGCAGCATGCCGCCCGGCGGCGCGGGAACGTCGCGCGGCTTGAGCAGCTGCAGGCGATGCCAATCGCGCGGATGGCGCCGCAGCCGCGCCCAGTTCAAGCGTACCCACAAGAGATCCTGCGCATGGGCCGCCTGCGTGACGAGCGGGCCTTCGACCTGCACGGCGAAGTCGAAACGCGGACCGGTCAGGCCGTCGGTGGGATCCAGGTCATCGTAGTCGTCGATGACGTTGATGCCGCCGATGAACGCCATGCGGCCATCGATGATGGTGACCTTGCGATGCAGGCGCCGCAGGCGGCTGCGCGATGGCACAAAGCGCGCGAACCAGCGCGGCTCGGGCCGGAAGATGCGGCACTGCGCGCCCGCATTGGTCAGCGCGACGCGCACGCGCTCGCCGTGCAGCGCGCTGCCAAAGCCATCCAGGACCACGCGTACCTTGACGCCACGGCGCGCGGCCGCCGACAGGCACTCCAGCACCTTCGTGCCGGTGCGGTCGAGCATGAAGATGTAGGTTTCCAGGTGCACGCTGACCGTGGCCGCGTCGATCGCCGCGCACAGCGCGGGAAAGAAGTCGGCGCCATTCTGGAGCAGACGGATATCGTTGCCCTGCACCCACTCCAGCCTGTCCTGCTCGTCCTTCACGGGAGTTCCAGCTCCGCGAGCAAGGGCGAATGATCGGACAGCTTGGCCCACTCGCGGCCGCGCAGCACCCGGGCGCTGCGCACGGCAAAGCCGCGCTGGTAGATGCGGTCCAGGCGGAACCACGGGAACACGGCGGGAAACGTGCGCGGCGGCGGCGCCAGCAGCCGGGAGCTGCCGTCCATGCCGAGCTGGTTGTTGCGCTCCATGACCGAGACGCCGCTGCTGGGCAAACCGCGCAGGGCATTGGACAGCCGCTTGACCGAGTCGCGCAGGCGCGGCAGGTCGCCGCCATGGCTGCGCGGGGCATGCGAAAACACTTCGTACAGCCCAAGCTGCTGCACGAACATGGGCGCCAGCCGGTCATTCCAGTCGTTGAAATCGCCGGCGATCAGGATGGGCTCGCCGTCGGGCACCATGCGCTTGATGCGCTCGGTCAGCGCCAGGATCTGGCGGCTGCGGCTGCCGGCAAAGAGGCCCAGATGCACCACGAAGCAATGCACCGCCCGATCGCCCACATCGATGCGCGCATGCAGCAGCCCGCGTTGCTCGAGGCGATGGTCGGAGATGTCGAGATTTTCGTGGTCGAGGATGGGATAACGCGACAGCAGCGCGTTGCCGTGGTCGGTGGCGTGACGGATGGCGTTGCGGCCATAGGCCACATCCAGCCGCAATGCCGCGGCCAGGGACTCGTGCTGAGCGTCGAGCAGCGACTTCTGCTCGTTGCGGCCCTGGACCTCCTGCAGGAAGACCAGGTCAGGGCGCAGGCCATACAGGCCCAGGCGAAGTTCATTCAGGGAGTCGCGCCGGCCTAGTGCCGAACGGCCCTTGTGTATGTTGTAGCTGACGACTCGGATGAGCGACATGGAAGCAATGGCGCCTTTCAAATCTTGGGAACCACCGGCCGGGTCCCGGTAGGTCCTCTGGCCAGCCGCCGCCGTGTTTGGCGGCGTTAGCCAGATTACTCCATTTCAGCCGGGCATTCCCATCTTTGCGGCATGCGGTCACGCCAGACTGACTGATCAGACACTTGAAACCTGCTCATGATTCGGGCGTGGCGCCCAGTGCGGATCGTGCTTCAAGCAGACCGCCGCAGATCCGGCGCTGCCGGTCCGCCAGCGGCCCCCGTGAAGAAGGCCGCCGGGGGGGAGCGCCAACGGCGCTCCGGGGCTTTACGCTTTTTCGACGTTGCGCAGGCGGATGTGCAGCTCGCGCAGTTGCTTCTCGTCGACTTCCGACGGCGCTTGCGTCAGGAGGTCCTGGGCGCGCTGCGTCTTCGGGAAGGCGATCACGTCGCGGATCGATTCGGCGCCGGTCATCATCGTGACGATGCGGTCCAGGCCGAAGGCGATGCCGCCGTGCGGAGGCGCGCCGTACTGCAGCGCGTCCAGCAGGTAGCCGAACTTCTCGCGGGCTTCCTCGGCGCCGATCTTGAGCGCGCGGAACACCTTGCTCTGCACTTCCTCGCGGTGGATACGGACCGAGCCGCCGCCGATTTCCCAGCCGTTCAGGACCATGTCGTAGGCCTTGGCGAACGCCTTGCTGGGATCGGATTCCAGGAAGTCTTCGTGGCCGTCCTTGGGGCTGGTGAACGGGTGGTGGGCAGCGGTGTAGCGGCCGTCTTCCTCGTCGTATTCGAACATCGGGAAGTCGACCACCCACAGCGGCTTCCAGCCGGCCGTGAACAGACCCGTCTTCTTGCCGAACTCGCTGTGGCCGATCTTCACGCGCAGCGCGCCGATGGCGTCGTTGACGACCTTCTCGCGGTCCGCGCCAAAGAAGATGATGTCGCCGTCCTGGGCGCCGGTGCGCTTGACCAGTTCGGCCAGGGCAGCGTCGTGCAGGTTCTTGACGATGGGCGATTGCAGGCCGTCGCGGCCCTTGGCCACTTCGTTGACCTTGATGTAGGCCAGGCCCTTGGCGCCGTAGATGCCGACGAACTGGGTGTAGGCGTCGATCTCGCTGCGCGACATTTCGGCGCCACCGGGCACGCGCAGGGCGACCACGCGGCTGCCGGGCGCCGTGGCGGCGGCGGCAAACACCTTGAAGTCCACGTCGCGCATGACGTCGGTGATATCGGTGAACTCGAGCTGCACACGCAGATCGGGCTTGTCCGAGCCGTAGCGGCGCATCGCTTCGGTCCACGGCATGATCGGGAACGGCGACGGCAGGTCGACGCCCTGCACCACCTTGAACACGTGGCGGATCAGGTTTTCGAAGATTTCACGGATTTCGAATTCGTTCAGGAACGAGGTTTCGCAATCGATCTGGGTGAATTCCGGCTGACGGTCGGCGCGCAGGTCTTCGTCGCGGAAGCACTTGGTGATCTGGTAGTAGCGGTCAAAGCCCGAGACCATCAGCATCTGCTTGAAGAGCTGCGGCGATTGCGGCAGCGCGAAGAAGTGGCCGGCGTTGACACGCGAGGGCACCAGGTAGTCGCGCGCGCCTTCCGGCGTGCTCTTGGCCAGCATCGGCGTTTCGATGTCGATGAAGCCCAGCTCGTCCAGGAACTTGCGGGTTTCGATGGACACGCGGTAGCGCAGCATCAGGTTGCGCTGCATCTGCGGACGGCGCAGGTCCAGCACGCGGTGCGTCAGGCGGGTGGTTTCCGACAGGTTGTCGTCATCCAGCTGGAACGGCGGCGTGACCGACGCGTTCAGGATCTCGACTTCCTTGCAGAGCACTTCGATTTCGCCGGAGGCCAGTTCAGCGTTGGCCGTGCCGGCCGGACGCTCGCGCACCAGGCCGGTGACGCGGACGCAGAATTCATTGCGCAGGCGCTCGGCGGTGGCGAAGGCGGCGTTGTCCGGATCGAACACGATCTGCGCCAGGCCCGCGCGGTCGCGCAGGTCGATGAAGATGACCCCGCCGTGGTCGCGGCGGCGGTTCACCCAGCCGTACAGGGTGACGGTCTGGCCGAGATGGTCACGGCAAACCTGGCCGGTGTAGCAGGTACGCATGCGGGATGACTCCGTTTTGTGCTTGGTGTGTAAGGGTTACGAATCGGCGCGGGGTGCGTCCTGCACGCCCGGCGCCGGAGAGAGCGCAGCCGGCCGGACCACGGGCGTTGCCCCCGGGACCGGGGCGACCACGCCCATGGAAACGATGTACTTCAAGGCCGCGTCCACGCTCATCTGAAGGTCGACGACCTCGGCGCGAGGCACCATCAGGAAAAAGCCGGATGTGGGGTTGGGGGTCGTCGGCACGTACAGGCTGATGTGGTCGCCAGGCAGGCTGGCGGCCACTTCACCGCTGGGCGTGCCGGTGACGAAAGCGATGGTCCAGGCGCCTGCCCGCGGATACTGCACCAGCACCGCGCGGCGAAACGCCTGGCCGTTGGGGGCAAGCACGGTATCGCTGACCTGCTTGACCGAGTTGTAGATGGAACGCACGAGCGGGATGCGGCCCAGCAGGCTTTCCCACTGGTCGACCATGGTGCGGCCGATCAGGTTGGCGGCGAAGACGCCCGTCAGAAGCACCACCACGATCACGAGGGCGAAGCGGAAACCGGGAATGTCCAGTCCGAACAGCGATTCGGACGACAGGAAGCCGGGCACGAACCCTTCAAGGGTGGCGACCAGCAGTCCCAGTACCCACACCGTGATGACCAGGGGAACCCAGATCAGCAGCCCGGTGATGAAGTACTTCTTGATGACGCGCATCCGCATCGCGATGCGCTCTAGGAAGCGGCGCTGCCGGCAGCAGGCGTCGCCGGGGCGGGGGCTGCGGCAGGCGCGGCAGCCGGCGCGGCGGCGGGCGTGGCACTTTCAGCGGAGGCCGGGGCGGCGCCCGGGCTGCTGCTGTTGGCGCCGCTGCTGCTGTTGCCGCTGCCGTTGTTACGGAAGTCCGTGACATACCAGCCGGAGCCCTTGAGCTGGAATCCAGCCGCGGTCACCTGCTTGGAAAACGTGCTTTGGCCGCATTCGGGGCAAACCGAAAGCGGCGCGTCGGAAATCTTCTGCAAGACGTCTTTGGCATGGCCGCAGGCGCTGCACTTATAGGCGTAGATGGGCATCGAGGGCTCCCAGGCGCAAGCCCGGCATATCAAATTCCGCCTGCTGCCGCGCGCGGGCGCAAGGCTCGGCGGCTGGGCAAGGCCGGAAAAATACGGGAAAGTCTTGAATTTTAGCGGTTTTTCATAAAGCGTCGGTGTCCGCCCCACCCTGCCGGCCGCAAGCCGGCGCCCGGGGCACGGCCTGCCCGGTGCGGGCGGCCTTCCCCTACACGGGAAGCAAGAACATCACGGCGGCCACCAGGGTCGGTCCCAAGGCGCACAGGAACAGGCGCCCGGACGAAATGCTGCCATCCGGGAAATGGTTCTTCAGGATGGCGAAACCGGCCGGATTGGGCGCGTTGGCGATCACCGTCAACCCGCCGCCCGTGACCGCGCCGGCCACCAGCATGTAGCGCCAGGCCTCGCTGGTGCCTTCCACGAGCGACCCCAGATAGGTGAGCGCCGCGTTGTCGGTGATGGCCGTCAGCGCCGTCGCGCCCCAGAACAGGACGAAGGGCTCCAGCCCGCCAAGCAGTCCTTGCAGCCACCACTTCTGCAATCCGCCCAGCACCACGAGACCGGCCAGGAAGAAACCGACCATCAGGCCCTCCTTGATCATCAGGCGGTCCTGGTGCCGCTTGTACGCCTCGGAAAAACCGATAAACATCATCAAAAGGCCCAGGAAGATGGCCGGATGGTGCGCGGTCAGCACGATGGCGACCAGGAACACCAGGTGCACCAGGATCACGATGGCGGGCACCGGCGCGCGCTTGCCGGCGCCGTCCGGCGCATCGACGCCGCCGCGCGTGCCCACCGCGCCTTCGAGCAGCGCCTTGCGGCAGATGAACGTCAGCAGACCCGCGTTCAGGCAGACTGCCAGCGCCGCGCGCCAGCCGAAGTGCTGCAGCATGAAGGCCGAATCCCAGCCGAACGTGCCCGCCACCATCAGGACGGGCGGCGCGGCATAGGACGTCAGCACGCCGCCGATGGACACGTTCACGAACAGCACGCCCAGCGTCAGATACTTGAACCCGGCCCGGCCGCTGCTGCGAAAGTACGCGTCGCGCAGCAGGATGGCGGCCAGCGTCATCGCGGCGGGTTCGGTGATGAACGAGCCGCCCAGCGGCACCAGGGCCATCACCACGAAAAAGGTCGAGAGCTCGCGCGGCATGGGCAGCGCCCGCGCCACGATGCGGACCAGCAGCCCAACCAGCTCAAGAATCGGCCGGCTGGCCGCCACCACCATGATGACAAAGACGAACAGCGGCTCCGTAAAGTTGCGCGTGTCCATGTAGTCGATGGCGGCCGACGGACCGGCCAGCGCGGCCATGGTCACGATCAGCGCGAAGGCCCAGACGCCGAAGACGGCCTCGACCTCGGAAAACAGATGCCAGAAGCCCGCGTGCGGCCCGCCCCGATGCGCCAGGCGCGCAAAGAAGGGAACCGAAAAGGTGTGGAGGACCGCCACGGCAAACAGGATGGTGGCGATGACCTCTAGCGTCTGGGGCATTTGCGGCAATTCCTATGACGCCCGGCGGAGGGGTGTTCCGGCGGGCTTGTCGGACAAGCGTCGCAATATAGCCCAGCGGCTGGCCGGTGTAACGCAGGGTCAACACTGATCCCTGCCGCCTTTTCTACGCGATCGGGGCCGGCGGTTCGGCGCCCGCCTGGGCCGCCTTCATCTCCATCAGCAGGCTGTGCAGCATCTCGGTGGACAGGCCATGCAGCACCAGCCGGTAGCCTGCACGTAGCGTAGACATGGGCACCAGCGGATGGCTGTTGTTGACCAGGATCAGGTGCTGCGGCGCGCCCAGCAGCTTGGCCGCATAGATGCCCACGGTCTCATCGAGCTGCAGCGAATTGGCCGCGCGCCAGAAGTCGTTGTCGGTCAGCAGCAGTTGATACAGCGGCGTGAACAGCTCGATGGCGCTTTGCAGGTCCAGGAAGTTCAGCTTGCCTTGCGGCATGTCCTCCAGCCGGATCGGCGGGTCGCGCAGCATGGAAAAGTCCACGGTCTGCGGCGCGTGCATCTCCACGCCCGCATCCCGCAGCGCCTGGTTCAGCCGGATGACGAAGTTGAAGAGATTCAGGTCGTGCTTGACGAACAGATCGTCCTTCAGGTCGTCGATCGTCATCGGCTCGAGCGGCGTCGTAGTGATCGGCACCGGCGAGTTCGCCGCGATGAACGCCAACGCCTGCGCCCCCAGATGAAAATGCCGCAGGATCAGCCAGTTGGCCTCGGGCGACACGAACCGTTTCAAGCCCCACGCCAGAATGCGATGCAGCACCCGGGAATGCGACCAGCGTCGCGGCAGGAACGTTTTGACGATCTGGATCAGGATGATGAAGGCCCGCGCAAGCGGCCGCAGGAACGGCAACAGGTATTGGCGCGACGCGCAGCTGGAATCCGTCAGCCAGGCCTTCTTGACCTTGTCCGGCAGCGGCGTGCTGCGGTCCAGGTACAACGCGAGCCAGGGGCTGGGATCCGCCGGATCGTGCTCCCGGGCAAGGAATTCAGGCTCCTTGTTCATGCCGCGTCCGCCTCCATCACGTGATGAAACTGCATCAGGTAAAGCGCCGCCGTGCGGCGCGCGGTGTCGACGATGCGCTGCTCGGCGCGGCCATCCTCGTCGCAATCGAGCGCCAGTTCCACGGCCGACAGCCAGCGCGCCAGATGGTGTTCATCGTTGTGACCGTGGTATTCCAGGAAGCGGAAGGCGTCGGGCGGCAGCTTCAGACTGGCCTTGAGCAGCGGCAGCAGCGCCGGCACGATGCGCTGCCCCGTGCCTTCGATGATGTAAATGGCGCCCAAAAGGCCGATCGGATCGCGCGTGGCGGCCAGGCTGTGCAGGTAGGCATTGAGCGCCTCGCCGCCGGGATTGCGGCGCAGGGCGTCGATGCTGTCCACCGTGCCGCCCGCGGTGCGGTAGTCGTCGAACAAGATCTGGAAGTCGTTCTGCTCTTCGCCCGCGTGCATGTCGATCAGCGCGGCCAGCGGCGCGTATTGCTCGGTCAGCGACGCAGCGCCTTCGCGCATCCACTTGCTGCCTTCGCGCACCTGCGGAATCCAGTTCTCCATCCACGTCAGGTAATCCGTGGTCTGGAATTGGAGGTTGCGCAGGCGGCGGATCACCGGCGTGCGCCACACGCGCGAGCGGTAGTCGTGCCAGATCGCCGCGAGTTCGGTCAGAAGCTGGCCCAGGCCTTGCGGCGCCATGTCGGGATCGTGCGGCGGCGCGATAGCGTCGGCGTCGGCGGACGCCGCGTCTTCGCGCGCAGCGGCGCCCGGCGTGGCGACGCCCGGAACGCCTACGGCAACCGCAGGCTTGGCGTGCACCGCTTCGGCTTCCAGCAGCATGTAGGCCGCCATGAAGCGCCCGGACTCGGGGATGTAGCAGAAGATCTGCTCGCCCGGCTTGACCTCGCGGGTTTCCAGGAATTCGGCCAGCATGATCATGATGGAGGCGGCGCCCGTGTTGCCGCGCCATGCCAGGTTGCTGAACCAGCGCTCGCGCGGGATCACCAGGCCAGCCTTCTCCATCAGGTCTTCCACGACCGGAATGAATTTTTCCGATGAGTAATGGCACAGGAAGTGATCGACCTGGTCCGGATCCACCCAGCCGTCGCGCACCAGCTTGGCGTACTCGTGGATGCCGATGTCGAACAGATGCGGCAACAGGCGGATGTCCTGGCGCAGCGACAACGCGCCATCGGCCTCGGCCTCGTTCCAGGACGGGTAGTCCAGATGCCCCTTGCTCCGGTCGGCCGACAGCCCCAACTGCATGCACACCGGATAGTCGCCGGAGAACGAGCGCTGATGCACCCACTTCAAGCGCAAGCGCACGCCCTGCGACGCGCCGGGCAGCGGCCGCTGGCCATTGCCCAGCAGCACCGCACCGGCGCCGTCCGACAGCATCCAGCGCAGGAAATGCGCGTCGAAGTCGGCGTCGTAGCCGCGCGCGGCAAAGCGCGAGCGCTTGAACAGGCGCGACGGCAGTTCGCTGGCCACGGCCAGCGCGCTGGCATGCGCGCCCAACTCGACGCCTTGCGCGGCCGCCTGGATCGCCGACACGCCCGCCGCGCAGATGCCATGCACTGACAGCGTCTCCATCGGCGGCGCGGCCAGCTCGCCCTGGATCATGTTGGAAAAGCCCGGCATCAGCGCATCGCCGCCTGACGAGCCGCTGGCCAGCATCGATACGGCCGACAGGTCGGTGTCATGGCGCCGCAGGCAATCGCGAATCGCGTTGGCTGCAAGCTGCGCATTCGAGAACACGGTCGCGCCATCCCGATCGATCGCGTAGTAGCGTTGCTTGATGCCGTTCTCGGCCAGGATGCGGCTCTTGATCCGGCTGGACATGCGGTTCAGCGGCGCGATGTAGTCGTCCATGGCTTCGTTGGACACGGGCTCGCCCGGCATGAAATAGCCGGCGCTCTCCAGGTAGACACGATGAAACGCAATGGGCATGACGGATCTCTGGTTGGGAAATGGGGGTGTACGGCGCTAGCGGACGTGCTCGGGCGCCATGCAGGAACGGCTGCGAAAACGCGGCACGAAAGCGCCCAGCACGAAGGTGCGGAACATATAGGGCACGAGGCCGCGCTCGTTCAATTCAGCACGCACGCGGCTGCGGTAGTAGTCACGATGCAGGCCGGTCAGTTCGGACCAGTGCGCGCGCGGATGCTCGTGGTGCGCGGTGTGCAGGCCGATGTTGAACAGCAGCGGATTGACCAGCCCCTCGAAATTGCGCGCGTAGTTCAGGCCCGCAACGTGCCGCGGTCCGCCGTCCGCATGCGCGTGCTGCAGATAATTGGTGGCCAGCAGCCAATGCAGGCCGTGCAGCTGCGGCACGATCACGAACACCAGCGCCTTGACCGGGTTCACCGCGATCAGCCCGGCCCACAGGCCCAGCCACGCGCCGTATTGCGCCATGCAATAGCGAAAGGCGCCCGGCCAGTGTCTGCGCAGCCGGCCCAGCCACGCGAAAAACAGGGGATACAGCACCCAGGCCGCTTGCACGGGATGGATGACGTAGCCCCACAAATGGTTGGTGTCGCCGCCAAACCGGTACGTGCGCGCCACATCGCGCTCGCCATGCTTGTAGCGGTGATGATTGGCCACATGGGCCGGATAGAACACGAACGTCGGATGGCCCTGCAGCAGCGTGATCCAGAAGTCGGTGATGCGGTTGGCCCAGCGGCCGCGCCACATCCGGATGTGCGTGTGGTTGTGATGGATGACGCCGATGCCCAGGGTCAGAAACAGCATCAGCGCATAGGCCGGCCACCAAAACCCGTTGAACCACTGCCAGGCCGCCAGCAGGGGCAGCGCAGCCAGATAGGTCAGGCTCTGCCAATCCCGCCGGTTGCGCAGCGTGGGCAGCGCACGCCGCGGGCCGCTCTGGCCATTCGGGCCGATCCTTGCCGCCACTATGCGGAGCCTCGCAGGCCGGCGCCGGACTCGCGCTGCCGATAGGCTTCCAGCTGTCGCTCGGCGGCTTCCGCCCCCAGCCGCGTGCGGAACAGGCGATCCATGAAGGTGAACTGGAAGCCGTAGTTGCCGTTGTAGCAGGCGTGGTGCAGATGGTGCCGGCGGCTGGCGGCGAACCAGTGCGCGTACGAGACCTTGGGAAAGAAATCGTAGTTGGCGTGACCGATGCAATTGAAGAACAGGCTAAAGAGCGGCACCGACAACAACGACCAGAAGCTGAAATCGTGCACCACCATGGGCAGCAGGATCACGTTGCCCAACATCAGCGCCTCGATGGGATGAAAGCTGTACGTCGAGAACGGCGTCGTCACGACCGAGCGATGATGCGGCAGGTGAAAGCGGCGCAGAAGCCGCGTGTGCAGCAGCCGGTGGTTGATCCAGAAATGCACGTCGTTCCAGGCCACCAGCGCCAAAATTTCCAGCACGATCTGCTGCCAGCTCGCGTCCGGGTCCAGACGCGCCCACCCTAATTGCAGAAGGCCCCACGGAAAGATCATGCCGGTGCCGAACAACAGGATCGACAGCCCTGACTGTGCCAGCTCGCGGCGCAACTGGCCCGGCGCAAGCGGCCGTGGATCGAGCGGCCGGCCCAGCCCCAGGGCCGGCAGGATGTGCCGGGTCAGCAACCAGGTGGCCGCGCCAAAGACCAGGTAGATGCCGCCGAAGAAGAGCAGCCCCGCCAGCATGACCTGCCAGGCGGACAAGGCTTCAAAAGCTTGGCCCATGAAGGTTTTATGTCACCCCGAAGAATGGCCGCATCATAAGCAATCCGTCAGCTTCCCGGTAGGCGATTTATTACCAATTGAATCCGGACGCCACAAAGCGCTCATGCCGCGCGCAGGGTGACGCCTTGCGCCGGAAACTGGCGGTCCAGCGCGTCCACGGCGGCGCCCAAGCGCGCCGCGAGGGATTCACTGGCCGGCAGCATGGGCAGGCGCAGTTCGTTCGACAGCAGCCCCTGCCGCGCAAGCTCCGCCTTCAGCGGACCGGGATTGGGCTCGCCGAACACCAGCTGGATCACCGGCGCCAGCGCATGGAACAGCGATCGGGCTTCGTCCAGCCGCTGCGCCCGCACCGCGCGGTGCATCGTCACGAAGAGATCGGGGCGCACGTGCGCGGCCGCGGCGATCATGCCGGTGGCGCCCAGGCACATCGCGGACAGCGATTGCAGGTCTTCGCCGGCCAGGACGTTCATCTGCCCATCGCTGATCAGCGCCACCGTCTTGTCCAGCGAGCCGCCGCAATCCTTGATGGCGGAGATGTTGGGATGCGCGGCCAGCGCCAGCAGCGTGGGCGTCTCCAGCGCGGTGCCGGTCCGGTACGGAATGTCGTAGAGCACCAGCGGAAAGCGCGAGGCATCGGCCAGGCAGCGAAAGTACGCGGCGGCCCCTTCCTGGCCCGCCCGCACGTAGTACGGCGCGGGCGCCAGGATGCCGGCCAGGGGACGCGTGCCAAACGCCGTCAGCCGATGCAGCACGTGCCCCTGATGATTGCCCGCCAGCCCCATCACGATGGGCAGGTCGCCCGCCTCGGTCAGCACCGTATCCAGCACGGCAAGCTGTTCGGCATCGTCCAGCGCCGCGGCCTCGCCCGTGCTGCCGCACACGACCAGTCCGTCCACACCCGCGGCCACGTAGTGGCGCACCAGGCGGCGCAGCGCCCCGCCGTCGACATGGCCGCCGGAAAACGGCGTGACGAGCGGCACCCAGACGCCCTGGAACAGAGATTGTTGAGATTGCATGAGAACACTCCTTCGTATGGACCGTTGGGGGGACCGTACAGAAGTGCTCGGGAGGTCAGGGGGTGCGCGCGGAGGCGCCAAAGCGCCGCCAGGAGGCCGCTGTTCCGTCGCCCATCTGACGGAACAGCATGCTCCGGTCAGATGAGCGGCTGTTTTTTGGATTTCAGGCCGGCGGCAGCCAGCACCACGCCAAGGGCGCGGAGTCGGCTAGCAGTCTGGTGGGCCTGATGAATCATGGATGAGCGGGACGCGATATGCGGCGGATGCAGAAATCTACCGGGCGGGCGCGGCGGTGTCAACGCGGCGACGCGCAGGTCGCCCGGCGGCGCCGCGGGCCGGGTTCAGCCGAGCGTCGCCAGGAACACCGCGCACAGCGCTTCCATGCCCTTGCGGTCGTCTTCGTCGAACCGGTCCGGCACGGGGCTGTCGACATCCCACACGCCGATCAGTTCGCCCTTGTGCACCAGCGGCACCACGATTTCGGAACGCGAGGCCGCGTCGCAGGCGATGTGGCCGGGAAAGGCATGCACGTCCGGCACGAGCTGCGTCTGACGCTGGCTGGCGGCCGCGCCGCACACGCCGCGATTGAGCGGAATGCGCACGCACGCGGGCTTGCCCTGGAACGGGCCCAGGACCAGTTCCGCGCCGTCGAAGAAATAAAAGCCCACCCAATTCAGGTCGGGCAGTGCCTGGAACGCCAGCGCGCTCAGGTTGGCGGCGTTGGCGATGCGGTCGGGTTCGCCTTCCAGCAGCGCGCGCGCCTGCATGGTCAGTTCGGCATACAGGGCGGCCTTGGAATCGGCGACGATGGGAGCGGCTTCGAACATGAAAATGTAACTGTACTGGCGGTTATCGATGCAGGTGATTTTAGGGGTTCCACCCGATAAAAGGGCCGGGCTGTTACCGTGTGGGACAATACTTTGTTGTCAAACGCATCAACCGACCCACCCTTCTTGATCAAGAAGCACTCCATGGACAAGCCCCTCGAACCTGCGTTTTCCTTTTCGGAACGCGCCCTGCAACTCACCAGCTCCGCCATCCGCGAGATTCTCAAGGTAACCGAGCGCCCCGAAGTCATTTCGTTCGCAGGCGGCCTGCCCGCGCCCGGCGGCTTCCCGGTAGAAGTGGTGCGTGCGGCATTCGACAAGGTCCTGTCCACCAACGGCCGCGCGGCCCTGCAATACGGTCCCACCGAGGGCTATGCACCGCTGCGCAAGTGGGTCGCCGATGACCTGACGGCGTCCGGCGCCGACATCGCCCCCGACCAGGTCCTGATCGTGTCCGGCTCGCAGCAGGCGCTGGATCTGCTGGGCAAGGTGCTGATCGACAAGGACAGCAAGGTGCTGGTCGAAGACCCCAGCTACCTGGGCGCACTGCAATCGTTCAGCCTGTACCAGCCGAACTTCGTGCCCGTGCCCACCGACGAAGGCGGCCTGATCCCCGAAGCCATCACGCCCGAACTGGCTGACGGCGCCCGCTTCCTGTACGCCCTGCCCAACTTCCAGAACCCGACCGGCCGCACGCTCAACCTGGAGCGCCGCATCGCGCTGGTCAAGCGCGCCGCCGAACTGGGCCTGACCATCGTCGAGGACGATCCCTACGGCGAACTGCGCTACGCCGGCGAGCCGCAGCCCGGCCTGATCGCGCTTGCCAAGGAATACGGCGCGAACGTCGTGCGTCTGGGCACGTTCTCGAAGGTGCTGGCCCCGGGCCTGCGCCTGGGCTACATCGCTGGCGGCCGCGCGCTCATCAACAAGCTGGTGCAGGCCAAGCAGGCAACCGACCTGCACACGCCCACGCTGACCCAGATGGCCGTGTACGAGATCGTCAAGGACGGCTTCCTGGCCGAGCACCTGCCGAACGTGCGCGAGATCTACCGCGCCCAGGGCAGCTGCATGCTGGACGCCATCCAGAAGGAATTCCCGTCCACCGTCACCTGGACCAAGCCGGAAGGCGGCATGTTCATCTGGCTGACGCTGCCCGAGCACATCGACAGCACCAAGCTGCTCGAAAAGGCCATCGCGCAGAACGTGGCCTTCGTGCCCGGCGCGCCGTTCTACAGCGGCGAAGGCAAGCGCAACACGCTGCGCCTCAGTTTCGCCACCGTGCCGGAAGACAAGATCCGCACCGGCATCGCCATCCTGGGCAAGCTGCTGAAGGCGGAATGACAACGTCCGCCGTCGTCCCTTGAAGGGGCGGCGCGGATGCCTTGATGACCGATCGGCCGGGCGCGATGCCCGGCCGTTGTTTTATGCTGTCGGCTTTCCCGACCACTTGTGACCGTGACAGTGAGCGCTTCGCAACAATCCCCCGCCGATCTCAGTGACATCGTCTTCACCGACTGGGTCGAACGCTGGCTGCCGAAGTCGTGGCGGCCCTACGCGCGGCTGTGCCGCCTGGATCGCCCTATCGGCACCTGGCTGACCCTGCTGCCGGCCATTGCCGCGCTGGTCCAGGCCGCGGGCGGCCTGCCCGACCTGCAACGCCTTATCGTCTTCTCGCTGGGCGCCCTGCTGATGCGCGGCATCGGCTGCACCGTCAACGACATGTGCGACCGCGATTTCGACAAGCACGTCGAGCGCACGCGCTTCCGTCCGCTGACCAGCGGCCAGCTGTCGATGAAGAACGCCGTGTGGTTTCTCCTGGGCCAGTTGCTGGTCTGCGGGTCGCTGCTGTTCTTCCTGAACGACATGAGCCGCTGGCTGGCGGTGGCCGTGCTGCCCTTCGTCTTCATCTATCCGCTGTGCAAGCGCGTCACCTACTGGCCGCAGGTCGTGCTGGGCATCTGCTTCAACTGGGGCATGCTGATGGCCTGGTCGGATACGCAGAACCACGTGCCGCTCGCCGCCATCGCCATGTGGCTGGGCGCGGTGCTGTGGCAGGTGGGCTACGACAGCATCTATGCCTACGTCGACGTGCGCGACGACCGCAGCGTGGGCCTGCACTCGACCGCCATGCGTTTCGGCGATCAGGGCAAGCTCTGGATCGGCGGGTTCTATCTGGGCACCGTGTTGCTGTGGGCCTGGGGCGGTTATGCCATCGGCCTGTCGTGGGCCTATCAGGTCGGCATGGTCGCTGTGGCCGCGCATCTGGCCTGGCAGTTGAAGGTGTTCGACATCCAGCATCCCCACCGCAATTTCATGCTGTTCCGCGCCAACCTGTGGCTGGGCGCATTGCTGGTTGCCGCAGCATTGGCGGGCACGTTGATCCGCTGATGCGGCGCGGTTGAAGCGGCGCGGAAGCGCGACATGGCGACGTCTGCGCGTCCCGCGCTTTCGAGCCGCACTTTCGGGCGGTATTTTCGAGCGGTACTTTCGGGCGGCACTTTCGAGCGGTATTTTCGGGCGGTACTTTCAGGCCGTGCATTTGCGGGATTGACGGCCTCAGGCGATGATGGGCCTTCCGCCCCACGTCACGGAGTCACCGCATGCCTGCAATGATCAAATCCCTGACCACCGCCGCCGCCGTGTGCGCCCTCTTCGCCACGCTGCCCGCACAAGCCGCCACCGATTGCGCCCCGCTGCGCGGTTGCGCGGCCAAGTTCTGCCACATCGAAAACGACATTGCCGCCGCGCAGGCGCAGAACAACTCGCGCCGCGAGGCGGGCCTGCGCAAGGCGTTGTCCGAAGCCAAGGCAAGCTGCACCGACAGCCGCCTGCAATCGCAGCGCGAGGCCGACGTGCGCGAGAAGCAATCCAAAGTGGCCGAACGCCAGCAAGAGCTGACAGAGGCGAAAGCCAAGGGCAAGCAGGACAAGATCGACAAGGCCCAACGCAAGCTTGAAGAAGCACAGGCCGAATACAACGACGCGTTGGCCGACCTGAACCGCTGACCTGACGTGCCTGCGAGCCAGGGCGTCGCGCGCGCTGGCCGCCGCTTATCTCCCACTCTCCTGCGGCCGCTCCCTCGCCGCGCCCCCTCCGATGTCTGCCTCTGCCTGCCCCGAGCCGGCCGCGCGCCCATTCTTGCAGTTGCCCTCCCCTTCGCCGGCGGGCCGACCTCCGAGGCCCGGAAATCTGACGCGTCACACAATGGAAATATCGCCACCCATGGCGCCAACATGGACAATCCAAACCGATTAGCCATGATTTTGGAAAGATGTTTTCAGGTAATAAGGGTTTATCCCAGGGTTGTTTAGGCACAGAATGCCTCTCATCGGGACACAGCAAGCGAGCCCCAGGCAGTCAGGCCTGGGGCTCGAATCCCAAGCTCACAAGACTCGGAGGTCTGCCATGAAAACCCTTGCTACCGCACTGATGCTGTCCATGTCCGTTCTGGCTGCCGGCGCTCAAGCCGCCGAAGCCGACCAAGCCCCCACCCGCGCTCAGGTTCAAGCCGAGCTGCAACAAGCCAAGGTTTCGGGCCAATACACGTTCGGCGAAGAAGGCTACCCCGCCCCCATCGCTCAACACTCCAGCCTGACCTCGCAGCAAGTTCAAGCTGATCTGGCCCAGGCCAAGAACGCCGGCCAAGTGACCTTCGGCAACATGGATTACCCGCCCGTCGCCGCCTCGGCCTCCGCCACGTCGCTGAGCCGCGCCCAAGTCGAATCGCAACTGGCACAAGCCAAGACCGAAGGCCTGGTGACCTTCGGCAACCTGGACTATCCCCCCCACCTGGGCAGCTGATCCACGGGCCACGCCGGCCGTGAATCGCTACCAGGCAGCCCTCTGGCCACAAGCCAGAGGGCTTTTTCTTTGACGCTTCGACCACTTCAACGGTCATATCGACGCGACTTGCAGCCGATTCGACGGTTTAGCCGCTACAAATCGACAGCACTCCCGCATAGGATGGGGCCACTTCCCTTCCCTCTCATTTTGCAGGAGCCGCACCATGTCCACGCACACCAAGCCCATCGTTCTGCTGGGCGCCGGAAAAATCGGTTTTGCGATCGCGCTGATGCTGGAACGCAGCGGCGATTATTCCGTCCTCGTCGCGGACCAGGACGCCAGCCGGCTGGCCGTGCTTGCCGAACTGGGCTGCGAGACGCGCCAGGTTAGCGACGATGCCGGCGTGGCGCGCTGCATCGAAGGCGCCTACGCGGTGGTCAATGCGTTGCCCTTTCATCGCGCGATTGCGGTGGCGGGCTTGTGCGCCAAGGCCGGCGTACATTATTTCGACCTGACCGAAGACGTGGCCAGCACGCACGCGATCCAGGCGCTGGGAAAAGACACCGGCAGCGTGCTGATGCCGCAATGCGGCCTGGCGCCCGGCTTCATCGGCATCGTCGGCAACGCGCTGGCGCGCCGCTTCGACACCTTGCTCGATCTGCGCATGCGCGTCGGCGCCCTGCCGCGCTATCCGTCCAACAGCCTACGCTACAACCTGACGTGGAGCACCGAAGGGCTGATCAACGAATACTGCAATCCGTGCGAGGCAATCGTAGACGGCCAGCTGACCAGCGTGCCCGCACTGGAAGGCTACGAAACCTTTGCGCTGGACGGCGTGGAGTACGAAGCCTTCAACACCTCCGGCGGCCTGGGCACCTTGCCCGCGACGCTGCTGGGCCGCGCACGCAACGTCGATTACAAGTCAGTGCGCTATCCCGGCCATTGCAACATCATGAAGCTGCTGCTCAATGACCTGCGCCTTCGCGACCGCCGCGACCTGCTCAAGGACATCTTCGAGTCGGCTATCCCCACTACCGAACAGGACGTGATCGTGATCCAGGCATCGGCGTCCGGCTACCGCCACGGCCGTTTGGAAGAAGAGTCGTATCCGATCCGTGTCTTCGGCGCGGAAGTCGACGGCCACCGCCTGAGCGCAATCCAGTTGTCCACGGCCGCAGGCATTTGCGCGGCCCTAGATCTGGTGGCGCACGGCGTTCTGCCGCAGCAGGGCTTCGTGGGGCAAGAGGCGATTGGCCTTGAGGCATTGCTCAACAACCGATTCGGCCGCATTTACGCGGGCAAACCGCTGGCGCTGGCCGGGTGCGCGGTGGCCGATCGCTGAGTCCGTCACCGCCTAAGTCATCTCAGCCGGCATCGTCGCCGCCAGCGCGCAGCGCTACGTCCAGCCTTCCAGACGCAGCGTCGCGCGCACCAGGCGCTGCTCTTCCTGCTCGATATCCGACAGGCTCTGGCGCACGCTGTCCACATGATCGGCCGCGGCCTTGCGCGCCTGCTCTGGCTGGCGCCCGATCACCGCGTTGAACAGCCGCGTGTGCTGGCGGTCGATCTGGCGCTTCTCGGGCTCGCGGTGGTACAGGTTGTTCACGCACGCGAACACCGATCCCAGCAGCAGATCCGTCAGCGATTGCAGCGTATGCACCAGCACAGGGTTGTGCGAGGCCTCGCAGATCGCCAGATGAAAGGCGTGGTCCAGATGCGCGTGGGTGGCGGTATCGGTGGCGGCGCCCTGGGCGGACACCATCTCGTCATACCGGCGCCGGATCATGATGAAATCGGCCTCGGTCCCGCGGATGGCCGCCAGCCGCGCCGATTCGGCCTCAAGCAGCGATCGCACTTCCAGCAGGTCATACAGCGTGCGCGGCTGCGAATTGAACAGGTGCATCAGCGGCCCGGCATCCACCTTCGAGATGCGCGCGACGAACGAACCCTTGCCTTGCGCCGTATGGATGATCTCGCGCGCGCGAAGCAGTTTCAGCCCCTCGCGCAGCGCCGTGCGCGACACGCCCAACTTTTCGGTCAGGCGCCGTTCGGACGGCAGGGCCTGGCCCGCCTTGAGCACGCCGTCCAGAATCAGGCGTTCGATCCGTTCGGCGACTTCATCGGCCACCTGACGGGGCTTTTCTTCAGTTTCCGCGTGCATGCATTCTCCGCGACCAGTGGTATGACCATGCGCGGTCGGCGCTCTCGCGGATCGGCCTTGCCTTGGTAAGTGGCTGATATCAAACCATAAAAATTTATGTTCCGCCCGGGGTGCGCCGCAAAAACTGGTATGACCAGTGGGTTTCCGTATGGACATCGGCGCGGTCGCGGACGATGATGTCAGCACCCTCACCCGGCGCGCCGCGCCGGTCAGCCTGACTCAACGCCAGAGAACCGCATGACTCAACGCATCCAGCACCACGGCCTGCAAGTGGCGGCCAATCTCAGCCAATTCATTGAACAGGAAGCGCTGCCCGGTTCCGGCCTGGAGGCCGACGACTTCTGGCAAGGCTTCGCGGCCCTGGTGCACGATCTGGCGCCGAAGAACCGGGCCTTGCTCGCCGAACGCGATCGCCTGCAGGCAGAACTCGATGCCTGGCATCGCGCCCATCCCGGTCCCATCACGGATCCCGCCGCCTACCGCAAGTTCCTCGAAGGCATCGGCTACCTGCTGCCGCAGCCTGCCACCGTGCGCGCCACCACCGACAACGTGGACACCGAGATCTCGCAGCAGGCCGGCCCGCAGCTCGTCGTGCCGATGTCCAATCCGCGTTATGCGCTGAACGCCGCCAACGCGCGCTGGGGCAGCCTGTACGACGCCCTGTACGGCACCGACGCCATCCCTGCCACGCCCGGCGACACGGGCCGCGGCTACAACCCGGAACGTGGCGCCGCCGTCATCGCCCGCGCGCGCAGCTTCCTGGACACCGCGGCGCCGCTCGCACAGGGCTCGCATGGGGATGCCAAGGGCTACGCGGTCGAAGGCGGCCAGCTTCGCGTGGCGCTTGCCACCGGCGCGACCGGCCTGAAGACGGGCACGCAATTCGTCGGCTACCAAGGCGACGCGTCCGCTCCCACGGCGATCCTGCTCAAGAACAACGGCCTGCATTTCGAAATCCAGATTGACCGCGCCAGCACCATCGGCGCCACCGATGCGGCGGGTGTGAAAGACGTGGTGGTCGAGGCCGCGCTCACCACGATCATGGACTGCGAAGACTCGGTCGCGGCCGTCGACGGCGACGACAAGGTGCAGATCTACCGCAACTGGCTGGGCCTGATGAAGGGCGACCTGACCGAGGACGTCACCAAGGGCGGCAAGACCTTCACACGCAAGCTCAACGCTGACCGCAACTACACGCGGCCGGACGGCTCGGCGCTGACGCTGCATGGCCGCTCGCTCATGTTCGTGCGCAACGTGGGTCACCTGATGACCAACCCGGCTGTGCTCGATCGCGACGGCCAGGAAATCCCCGAAGGCATTCTCGATGCCGTCGTCACCAGCCTGGCCGCGGTGCAGGACCGCAAGCACAAGCTCAATTCGCGCACGGGCTCCGTCTACATCGTGAAGCCCAAGATGCACGGCCCCGCCGAAGCCGCATTCGCCAGCGAACTCTTCGACCGCGTCGAAGACCTGATCCGCGTGCCGCGCAACACGCTGAAGATGGGCATCATGGACGAAGAGCGCCGCACCAGCGTCAACCTCAAGGCCTGCATCGAAGCTGCTGCCTCGCGCGTCGCCTTCATCAACACCGGCTTTCTGGACCGCACCGGCGACGAGATGCACTCCGGCATGGAAGCCGGTCCCATGCTGCGCAAGGGCGACATGAAGTCCAGCGCGTGGATCACCGCTTACGAACGCAACAACGTGCTGGTGGGCCTGGACGCCGGCCTGCGCGGCCGCGCCCAGATCGGCAAGGGCATGTGGGCCATGCCCGACCTGATGGCCGCCATGCTCGAACAAAAGATTGCGCATCCCAAGGCCGGCGCCAATACCGCCTGGGTGCCTTCGCCCACCGCTGCCACGCTGCATGCGCTGCATTACCACCAGGTCGACGTGCAGGCGGTCCAGCAGGAACTCGAACGCACGAAGCTGGACAGCGTGCGCGACGACCTGCTCAATGGCCTGCTCACGGTGCCGGTCGGCGATCCCGCCAAGTGGTCCGCCGCCGACATCCAGCAGGAACTGGACAACAATGTGCAGGGCATTCTTGGCTACGTGGTGCGGTGGATCGACCAGGGCGTGGGCTGCTCGAAGGTGCCCGATATCCACAACGTGGGGCTGATGGAAGACCGCGCCACGCTGCGCATTTCCAGCCAGCACATCGCCAACTGGCTGCGTCACGGCATCACGAACCGCGATCAGGTCACCGAGACCTTCAAGCGCATGGCCAAGGTCGTCGACGGCCAGAACGCGGGCGACCCGCTCTACCAGCCGATGGCTGGCAACTTCGACACGTCGCTGGCATTCAAGGCCGCGTGCGCCCTGGTGTTCGAAGGCCTGACCCAGCCCAACGGCTACACCGAGCCGCTGCTGCACAAGTACCGCCTGGAGTACAAGGCGGCGTGCGCCTGATTCAGCGCCCCGCTTGACCAAAGCCGGACGGCAATGCCGTCCGGTTTTTTTTTCGGGTCTGAATTTGCATCTGGGCGGGGGGTGTCTTGCTGCCTCATCCCTCCCCGATTAAAAACCCCTTGGTTTTCGCACGATCGTGCTAAATTTCCGCCATGACAGCAAAAACCGAGAAAAGCGAACTCACCTTCGCGGCCATCGTGAACGCGGCGCTCGACATGGCCGCCGCGCAAGGCATGGAAAGCCTCTCGCTGGGCCAGGTCGCCAAGCGGCTCGGCATCAGCAAGAGCGGCGTCTTCTCGCGCGTCGGCTCGCTCGAAGCCCTGCAGCAGGCGGTGCTGGACGAATACGACCGGCGCTTTGTCGAAGCGGTCTTCACGCCTGCCATGGCCTACCCGCGCGGTCTGCCGCGCCTGAACGCGCTGGTGTCGCTGTGGATCGACCGCGCCAGCAATGTCGAAACGCTGACCGGCTGCATCTACGTGGCCGGCGCGTTTGAATACGACGACGTCGACTCGCCGCTGCGGTCGGTGCTGGAACACAACCTGAAGCGCTGGCGGGCCGCGATGGTGCGCACGGTGAACCAGGCGCTCGAAGCCGGCCACTTGCGCCCCGACACGGACCCGCAACAGCTTGTGTTCGAGGTCTACAGCCTGATGATCGGCCTGATGCACGACGCCCGGTTCCTGCGCGACCCGAAGGCGCACGAGCGCGTGAAGGCCGGCTACGAGCGTCTTATCTCCACGTATCGCAGCTTCAAGTACATCGAGTAATCCCCGAAGCCGGCGTTGTGCCGGCTTTACTTTCGCTTAATTTCGCACGACCGTGCGAATATTGACAGGAGCAGGCCATGTGGATTCTTATTCCGTTAGGCGCGTTAGGCGTATCGTCCATTCTTTGGCGCCAATGGCGCTTGCTGCTGCGCCAGTTGCCCGACCGCGCCGAACACCTCGTGCTGTTCTAAGACCCCGCCTCCCCACCATGCCGCGCACCATTCACCTGCTGATCGTCGACCCGCAAAACGATTTCTGCGACTTGCCCGAGTCGTACCGGCCCCTCGACCCGCTGACTGGCCTGGCGGTTGCGCCCGCGCTGCCCATCGCAGGCGCCCACGCAGACATGCAGCGGCTGGCGCGGTTCATCG
Source organism: Achromobacter sp. ACM05 (assembly GCF_019218915.1). Lineage (NCBI taxonomy): Bacteria > Pseudomonadati > Pseudomonadota > Betaproteobacteria > Burkholderiales > Alcaligenaceae > Achromobacter > Achromobacter sp. ACM05. The sequence goes on along the minus strand of NZ_JAHUWQ010000001.1, from coordinate 911,658 downwards.
ACGCCACGGCCCCCGTGCTCTCCTCGATCACGGTCACGCTGGATTCACATCATCGTCTGGACATTGCGCACCCCACATTCTGGCGCGCGGGCAATGGCGACCCGGTGGCGCCCTTCACGCCGATCACGGCGGCGCAATTGCGCGCCGGCGAATTCGTGCCACGCCATGACGACGACCTGCCGCGCACGCTCAACTACCTGGATGAACTCGAAGCGCGGGGCCGCTACACGCTGATGGCGTGGCCGGTGCATTGCGAGATCGGCACGTGGGGTCATAACGTGCATCCCGACGTGCGCGCCGCGTATGGTCGTTGGGAAGAAGAGCGCCAGTTCATCGTGCGCAAGGTGCCCAAGGGCGCCAATCCCTGGACCGAACACTACAGCGCGCTGATGGCCGAGGTGCCCGACGCCGACGATCCGCGCAGCCAACTCAACCGCGGCTTGCTGGACTCGCTGGACCGCGCCGATCTGATCCTGATCGCGGGCGAGGCCGGCAGCCACTGCGTCAAGGCCACCGTCGAACACCTGGCGGAGCACCTGCCCGGCGGCAACCTGTCGCGCATCGTGCTGCTGACGGACTGCATGAGTCCCGTCGCGGGCTTTGCGAACGCACAGTCGGGCTTTCTGCAACGCATGCGGGATCTCGGCGTGCAGGAACGCACCAGCACCGACATGGCGCGCGCGCTGGCGTAAGACGGCGACGCGCAGTCGGCGCGCCCAAACACAACGGCCGCCTGCGTCAGCAAGGCGGCCGTGAAACGGTGAACAGCGAAGTCAGCGCGTGGCGTTCAGGCGCCGTGGCCCGTCTTGCCTTCGCATTCAACGTAAAGCGCGCTGATCGCTTCGCACAACGCGGGCGGCTGCTGGAACAGGCGCGACACCAGCAGACAGCCCTGGATCGTCGCGAACACCGCACGCCCCGCTGCTTCGGGCGTGCCGGAAAACTTCAGCGTGCCTTGCGCCGCGCCCTCGGCCAGCACGCGGGCCAGCCACGCTTCGTGCGCGCGGAAGAATCCCTGCAGCGCGCCGCGGACCCGTTCCGACAAACTCATCACGTCGGCGGCCAACATGCCGCCCAGACAGAGCTCACCGGAACCGCAGGCGGCGGATTCCATCATCGACAGATATTTTTCAAGCTGCGCCTGCGCCGGCTGCGCGGTGTCGATCCCGCGCACCGCGCCAAGTGCGCGCGTGCTGTAGGCCTCGACCGCTTCATACAGCAGGTCGTCCTTGCCTGGAAAGTAGTAATGGATGCTGGACGTCTTGACGCCCACATGCTCAGCCAGGTCGCGGTAGCTGAAGCCGTTGCATCCGCGCATGCGGATCAGCTTCTCGGCGTGCGCCAGAAGCAGTTCGCGAGTGGTATTGGAAGTCGGGGTATCCATGGCGGCATATTACCTACTAATAGATCGGTTCGTCATTGGGAGGGTCCCTTATCGGCAGTTACCGAGCGGGCCATTCCATGTCACCGACCGTGCCAGCGGACTCCGGCCGGGACAAGAATCCCGCCCCCGGGGTCCGCTTTGATTGCCATCTGCTTCAGCCTTGCACGGGCGGGTAGTCGAGTTCACCGCCGTCGGTCAGGCCTTGGGCGCGGGCGGCTGCCAGTTCCTGCTTGACCTGAGCGCGCGTCTTGTCGCCAGCGTGGGCAAAGGCGGTGGCGGCGTAGCCTTCTTCACCGGACACCAGTTCGCCATTGGCGCGGGCGGCGGCGAGTTCTTGCTGCACCTGAGCGCGGGTCACCGTGCTTTGGGTGTTCAGTTCGGGCGGATAGTCCAGTTCGCCGGCTTGGGCAGCGCCGATGAAGGAAGCGGAAAGGATCAGGGCGGAAATGAGGGTCTTCATGAGAAATCTCCAGAATGGTTGAGTTGCTGCAGTTGCTGCGTGGTTGTCGGTTAAAGCTATCTATCTATAGATAGAGGTTTGGTCGAAAAAATCAGCCTTGAACGGGCGGGTAGTCCAGTTCGCCACCGTCGGTCAGACCTTGAGCGCGGGCAGCAGCCAGTTCTTGCTTGACCTGAGCGCGGGTCTTGTCGCTGGTGAAAGCGATCGGGGCAGCGGCGTAGCCTTCTTCACCGAATGCCAGTTCACCGTTGACGCGAGCGGCGGCCAGTTCTTGCTGCACTTGAGCGCGGGTCACCGTGCTTTGGGTGTTCAGCTCGGGCGGATAGTCCAGCTCGCCAGCTTGGGCAGCGCCGATAAAGGAAGCGGAAAGGATCAGGGCGGAAACGAGGGTCTTCATGAGAAATCTCCAGTCAGGTTGGTTTGAAATGCAGTGTTGCGTTGTTGGGTTGAAGCTATCTATCTATAGATAGAGGTTTGGTCGAATAAATCAGCCTTGAACGGGCGGGTAGTCCAGTTCGCCACCGTCGGTCAGACCTTGAGCGCGGGCAGCAGCCAGTTCTTGCTTGACCTGAGCGCGGGTCTTGTCGCTGGTGAAAGCGATCGGGGCAGCGGCGTAGCCTTCTTCACCGAATGCCAGTTCACCGTTGGTGCGGGCGGCGGCCAGTTCTTGCTGCACTTGAGCGCGGGTCACCGTGCTTTGGGTGTTCAGTTCAGGCGGATAGTCCAGTTCGCCAGCTTGGGCAGCGCCGATGAAGGAAGCGGAAAGGATCAGGGCGGATACGAGGGTCTTCATGGTCAATCTCCAGTTTTAGATGCAGTATGCGTTTCAGTTAGCTATCTACTTGTAGGTAGATGTCGAGAGAAATAAAAAAGCGGTCCTACTGTATTTCTGATTTCGGCGCCGGGCGGTTTGTTGTTTGCGCTGCGTCGATGGGATGAATCTTACCTACTACTAGATAGACGACGCAAGCGGGTAAAGTGAAACAATTTATGTCGCGACGCAGGCCAACCACATCGGATGCGGCGTGACGGCCTGAATCAGTGCAGTGCGGCGGTTACCGCTGGCGCGGCCAACGGGACCGCCGTCGCCGGCAATCAGGCCGACAGCGCCTGCATCACGGCGTACAGATCGGACTTGCCCTCAAAGCCGATGCCCGGCAGATCCGGCATCGTGACGTAGCCGGCCTCCACCTTCACCCCGTCCGGAAAGCCGCCAAAGGGCTGGAACAGATCCGGGTAGCTCTCATTACCGCCCAGACCCAGACCCGCCGCGATGTTCAGCGACATCTGATGCCCGCCATGCGGCACGCAGCGGCTCGCGGACCAGCCGTGCTGACGCAGCATCGCGAGCGTGCGCAGGTACTCCACCAGCCCATAGCTGAGCGCGCAATCGAACTGCAGATAATCGCGGTCGGCGCGCATGCCGCCATAGCGGATCAGGTTGCGCGCATCCTGCATCGAGAACAGGTTTTCGCCCGTGGCCATGGGCTTGTCGTAGTAATTACGCAGCGTCGCCTGCAGCTCGAAGTCGAGCGGATCGCCCGGCTCCTCGTACCAGAACAGGTCGTACTGCGACAGCGCCTTGGCGTAGGCAATCGCCGTGTCCAAGTCGAACCGCCCGTTCGCATCCACAGCCAGCTTCTGGCCGTCCTGCAGCACGCTCAGCACCGAGTCGATCCGGCGAAGGTCCTCGTCCAGCGACGCGCCGCCGATCTTCTTTTTCACGACCGTGTAGCCGCGATCGAGATAGCTGCGCATTTCGTCCTTGAGCGCGGCGTGGTCCTGCCCTGGGTGGTAGTAGCCGCCGGCCGCGTACACAAACACCCGCCGGTCCGGCTGGCCATTGCCGTAACGTTCGGCCAGCAACTGGAAAAGCGGCTTGCCTTCGATTTTTGCGACCGCATCCCACACGGCCATGTCGATGGTGCCGATCGCCACCGACCGCTCACCGTGACCGCCGGGCTTCTCGTTCTTGAACATCGCGTCCCAGACCTTGTGCGGATCCAGGTTGCGCCCCGTGGCGTCCACCAGCGTGTCCGGGTCTGCTTCCAGCACGCGCGGGATGAATCGCTCGCGCATGAGCTTGCCCTGTCCATAGCGGCCATTCGAATTGAAGCCGTACCCGACCACCGGCTTACCGTCGCGGATCACGTCGGTGATCACGGCGACCAGGCTCAGCGTCATCTTGCTGAAGTCGATGTAGGCGTTGCGGATGGGCGAGCTGATGGGCAGGGTCTGCTCGCGGATGTCGACGATTCTCATGGCTTGTCTCCGGTTGGGTCGCATCGGGAATCGATAGATTAGTGGCGCATCCCTGCCCTAGAATTCACCCAAGTTCATTTGATTATTTACTTTCAGTGAAAGCCGACCTCGCCTCCGAGCTACAGTTCTTCGTGCTGATCGCCCGGCTGGGCAGCCTGTCCGCGGCGGCGCGGCAACTGGATCTGACGCCACCGGCGGCCACCAAGCGCCTGGCCCTGATGGAAAAGCGCCTGGGCGTGCGGCTGGTCAACCGCACCACGCGCAGCATCAGCCTGACCAACGAAGGCGAGACTTACCTTGCCTATGCGACCCGTATCCTGGCAGACCTGCGCGAGATGGAAGACGTGGTGTCCAGCAGCAGCGCCCAGCCGCGCGGCCTGATCCGCGTCAACGCCACGCTGGGATTCGGCCGCACGACCATCGCGCCGCTGGTCTCCGACTTTGCGAAGCGCTACCCGCAGGTGCAGGTTGAGCTGGAGGTCACGGACCGGCCCGTCGACCTAGTGGAAGGCGCATTCGATCTGGCCATCCGCTTCGGCGAACTGCCCGACAAACGCCTCGCCGCCCGCCGCATCATGACCAACCGCCGCTTTCTGTGCGCGTCGCCTCGCTACCTGAAGGCGCACGGCACGCCGGCAACCCTGGCCGACCTGGCGCATCACCAGTGCATTCTGCACCGGCAAAACGACGAGGCGCACGGCGTCTGGCGGTTTACACACAAAGGCCGCGTCGAAGTGGTGAAGGTGGAAGGCGGGCTATCCAGCAATGACGGCGACATCGTGCTGGGCTGGGCCCTGGACGGCCACGGCATCCTCATCCGGTCGGAATGGGATCTGGCCAAATATCTGGAAAGCGGCAGGCTGCGGGTGGTGCTGCCCGACTTCACGCTGCCGTCGGCGGATCTGTTCGTCTATTACCCGCAGCGCCGCAACCAGACGGCTCGCACGCGGGCGTTTATCGATTTTCTGGTTGAGACATTTCAGCCAGGTCCTGCAAAGGAAATCGCTGGCGCGGACCGTCCTAGCCCTTGAGGCGCGGCTGCGTCGCTCCGTGTTCCCTAAAAGCAAAACCCCGGCCTTCCATTGAAAGCCGGGGTCTTGAACATACGTAACGCGAGGCGACGCTTAGAACGGAATATCGTCGTCCATATCCGCCAGGTTGGCGCCGCTGCTGGCCGGGGCCGCTGCGGGAGCCGGGCGCTGCTGCGGCGCCGGGCGTTGGGCCGGAGCAGCGCGCTGCTGGCGCGGCGCGTCGTCGTAGCCGCCGCCACCGTAGTTGCCGCCACCACCGCCGCCGCCGTCTTCGCGGCCGCCCAGCATTTGCATCTGGTCAGCGACGACTTCGGTGCTGTAGCGGTCGGCGCCGGTGTCCTTGTCTTGCCACTTGCGCGTCTTGAGGCGGCCTTCGATGTAGACCGAGCGGCCCTTCTTCAGATATTCGCCGGCGATTTCAGCCAGGCGGTTGTACATGACGACGCGGTGCCATTCCGTTTCTTCGCGCTTTTCGCCGCTGGCCTTGTCCTTCCAGGACGAGGTCGTGGCGATCGACATGTTGCAGATTGCCGCCCCGTCGGGGCTGTAGCGGACTTCCGGGTCGCGACCCAGATTGCCCACGAGTATGACTTTGTTAACCGATGCCATGCCGATGTCCCTCTGTTGTTGACAGCCTGCGACTTGCGTTGCCGCGAGCGCGCCGGCAACAACATAAAAAAGCGATGTTGAAGACCGGCTTCATGAAACTCGCCGGTCATCGAAGCGATGACCGGCGATGCCCAGGTGAAGCCTGTGTTGATGCGTATTATCGACGAAAGCGCCCGCCGCGCCAAACGGGATCGGTGACAAATCGGTCACCGCAGGCAAACCATTTCGGCGCTGTTGGACGCCGTTCGGGGCCAGATCCGCGACTTTCCAAAGCCTGCGGGAAAGCCCGCAACGGTCAGGCCAGGGGCCGCAGCGCCCAGGTGACCGCCAGCCACACGGCCGACAGGATTGCCGCGCCGATGAACACGGCGCTGGCGCCCGAATGCCCCGCCAGCCAGCCGCCCAGCGCGCCCCCGGCGAACAGGCCCGCGGCCTGCGCGGTGTTGTAGAAGCCCAGCGCCAATCCCTTGTAGGCCTGCGGCGCCACGCGCGAGACCAGCGACGGTTGCAGCGCCTCCAGCACATTGAAGGCAACGAAGAATCCGGTCAGCGCGATGGCCAGCGTGTAAAAGCCCTGGCTGGCGGCCGGCAGCAGCGCGCACACGAGCACCAGGCCGGCCACCGACGCGCGCAGCGCGCCGCGGTGCGCCCTGCGCTTTTCGGCCACGAAGACCACCGGCACCATCAGCACGAACGACACCAGGATGACCGGCAGGTAGACCTTCCACAGGTCACGCGCGTCCAGTCCGCCGACCTTGGCCAGCAGCGCCGGCACCACGACAAACAGCGACACCTGGATCAGATGCAGGACAAAGACGCCAAAATTCAGCCGCAACAGGTCGCGATGGGTCAGGACCTCGCGCGGCTTGGCCGCCTGCATCGTGCGGGCCTGCGTGCGAGGCACCACGGGCACCACGAAGCGCGCCACGGCCAGGCAGACGACGCCCAGGCAGGCGATGGTCCAGAACAGGCCCGACAGCCCCCACCAGCCCACCAGCACCGGCGACAGCACCAGCGACACAGCGAATGACAATCCGATCGATGCGCCCACCATCGCCATGGCGCGCGTGCGCACCTCGTCGCGGGTGGCGTCGGCCAGCCAGGCGGTGACCGCGGCGGAAATGGCGCCGGCGCCCTGGATGGCGCGGCCTATGGTGATCCAGAAGACGTCCGTCGCCTGCGCACAAACGATGCTGCCGGCGATAAACAGCAACAACCCGAAGATCACCACCGGACGGCGCCCCCAGCGGTCGGACGCCAGACCGAAGGGAATCTGCATGAACGCCTGGGTCAGGCCGTACATGCCTAGCGCCAGCCCCACGCGGGCAGGATCGTCGCCGCCCGGCATGCCGCTTGCGGCAACGGCAAAAACGGGCAGCAACAGGAACAGCCCCAGCATCCGCGCGGCGAACAGGCCGGCCAGGGCCACGCTGGCGCGGCGCTCGGAGGGGGTCAATTTCAGTTTTTTATCTGCCGGCATGCGGAAATTTCAACGATGACTAGGGCGGCGCGCATGCTTCTCATGTCATACGCTCACGGTCTGATGCTTGCGGTGCGGCGCCGGCCTCAGGCCAGTCCAACCGGATGAACGGCCTTGAACGCGAGAGGATTCGGCGCGCTATAGTACCAAGTTGGCCTTTGAAATCGCTTAAATGCGCCCAAAGGGTGCGCGGGATCAAAGGCGTCATCGACGACGCAACTGGACGTTACCCATACCGACGTGACCATACGCATCCGGGGTGCTCGCACCCACAATCTCAAGAACGTCTCGCTGGACCTGCCGCGCCACAAGCTGGTGGTCGTCACTGGCCTGTCCGGGTCCGGCAAATCCTCGCTGGCATTCGACACGCTGTACGCGGAAGGCCAGCGGCGCTACGTGGAAAGCCTTTCGGCCTACGCCCGCCAGTTCCTGCAACTGATGGACAAGCCGGATGTGGATCTCATCGAGGGCCTGTCTCCGGCCATCTCGATCGAACAGAAGGCCGCGGGACACAACCCGCGCTCCACGGTCGGCACCATCACCGAAATCCACGACTACCTGCGCCTGCTCTACGCGCGGGTCGGCACGCCCTACTGCCCCGACCACGGCCTGCCGCTGCAGGCCCAGAGCGTCAGCCAGATGGTGGACGCGGTGCTGGGCTGGACGCCCGAGACGCGGCTGGCGGTGCTGGCGCCCATTGCGCGCGGCAAGAAAGGCAGCTTCGAGGACGAATGCGCCAGCCTGCAGGCGCAGGGCTACGTTCGACTGCGCGTCGATGGCCAGTTGGTGGAAATCGACGGCATGGCGCCGCTGAAGAAGACCGAGAAGCACGATATCGACGTCGTCATCGACCGCCTGCGCATCAAGCCCGAAAGCAAGCAGCGCCTGGCCGAAAGCTTCGAGACGGCGCTGCAACTCGCCGAAGGCCGTGCCCTGGCGCTGGACATGGACAGCGAGCGCGAACAGGTCTTCTCCAGCCGCTACGCCTGCCCGGTGTGCAGCCACAGCCTGCCCGAACTCGAACCGCGCCTGTTCAGCTTCAACAACCCGATGGGCGCCTGCCCCAGTTGCGACGGCATCGGACAGGTCGGCTTCTTTGATCCCAAGCGGGTCGTCGCCTTTCCGGAACTCAGCCTGGCCGCCGGCGCGATCCGCGGCTGGGATCGCCGCAATGCCTTCACGCACTCGCTGCTGACCAGCCTGGCCGCGCATTACGAATTCGACATCGAAGCGCCCTTCGAAGACCTGCCCGAAGCGTTGCGCGACAAGGTCCTGTACGGATCCGGCGAGGAAGAAATCTCGTTTCTGTACTTGAACGAAAAAGGCCGCAGCACCGTCAAGCGCCACACCTTCGAGGGCGTCATCCCGAATCTGGAGCGCCGCTGGCGCGAAACGGACTCGGCGACGGTGCGCGAGGAACTGGGCAAGTACCGCAACATCAAAACCTGCCCGGACTGCGCCGGCTCGCGCCTGCGCCCCGAAGCGCGCAATGTGCTGATCGGCCATGACCCGCGCGGTGGCGAACGCCACGGCCAGGCCATCTATGAAGTCGAGGCCATGCCGCTGTCCAGCTGCCTGGACTGGTTCCGCAACCTGAACCTGACGGGCGCCAAGCAGGAGATCGCGCAGCGCATCGTGCGCGAGATCGAGGCCCGGCTGAGCTTCCTGAACAACGTCGGCCTGAACTACCTGTCGCTGGACCGCAGCGCGGACACGATCTCCGGCGGCGAGGCGCAGCGCATCCGGCTGGCCAGCCAGATCGGCTCGGGCCTGACGGGCGTGATGTACGTGCTGGACGAGCCCTCCATCGGCCTGCACCAGCGCGACAACGACCGCCTGATCGGCACGCTGCAGCACCTGCGCGATCTCGGCAACAGCGTCATTGTGGTCGAGCATGACGAGGACATGATCCGCATGGCCGACTGGGTCGTGGACATGGGACCGGGCGCGGGCGAGCACGGCGGCGAAGTCGTCGCTCAAGGCGATCCCGAGACCGTGCAGCGCGATCCCAATTCGCTGACCGGCCAATACCTGAGCGGCGCGCGCGCCATCGCCATCCCGAAGCGCCGCCCTGTCGACGACGAACTGCCGTGGTTGACGCTCACCGGCGCCACCGGCAACAACCTCAAGAACGTCGACCTGCACGTGCCCGCCGGCCGCCTCGTCTGCGTGACCGGCGTGTCCGGTTCGGGCAAGTCCACGCTCATCAACGACACGCTGGCGGTGGCCGTGTCGCGCCAGCTGCATCACGCGCAGAGCGAGCCCGCCCCCTACGTGTCGATGCAGGGGCTGGAGAACTTCGACAAGATCATCAGCGTGGATCAAAGCCCCATCGGGCGCACCCCGCGCAGCAATCCTGCCACGTACACGGGGCTGTTCACACCGATCCGCGAACTCTTCGCCGGCGTGCCGGAAGCGCGCACGCGCGGCTATGACCCGGGGCGGTTCAGTTTCAACGTGAAGGGCGGCCGCTGCGAAGCCTGCCAGGGCGACGGCGTGGTCAAGGTCGAGATGCACTTTCTGCCCGACATGTACGTGCCCTGCGACGTCTGTCACGGCAAGCGCTACAACCGCGAGACGCTCGAAATCCGCTACCGCGGCCGCAACATCAGCGAGGTGCTGGACCTGACGGTGGAGCAGGCGCTCGAATATTTCGAATCGGTGCCCGCCATCTCGCGCAAGCTGCATACGCTGATCGACGTGGGTCTGTCGTACATCCGCCTGGGGCAAAGCGCGACCACGCTGTCCGGCGGCGAGGCGCAGCGCGTGAAGCTTTCGCAGGAGCTGTCGCGCCGCAGCACCGGGCGCACGCTGTACATCCTGGACGAGCCGACGACCGGCCTGCATTTCCGCGACATCGAACTGCTGCTGCAAGTGCTCAATCAGTTGGTGGACGCCGGCAACACGGTGCTCATCATCGAGCACAACCTGGACGTCATCAAGACGGCCGACTGGCTTATCGACATGGGTCCTGAAGGCGGCGACGGCGGCGGCAGGGTCGTGGCGCAAGGCACGCCGGAAATCGTGGCAGCAACGCAGGCCAGCCACACCGGCCAGTATCTGGGCAAGCTTTTGCGCCGCAGGCCGGGCGACTGAACACCCCCACTCCATCCAATGGGAAAGCCAGCATGTACACCCTGATCATCGGCAACAAGAACTACTCGTCCTGGTCCATGCGTCCGTGGATCGCGCTGCGCGCCGCGGGCATTGCGTTCACGGAGCAGAAGGTCGGCCTGTTCACCGAGGAATTTTCCAAGCGTGTCGCGGCGGTGTCGCCCGCCGGCCTGGTGCCCGTGCTGCTGGATGGCGATTTCGCCGTGTGGGATTCGCTGGCCATCTGCGAGTACGCCGCCGAGCGTCATCCGGAGGCCGCCTTGTGGCCGAAAGATGCCAAGGCCCGCGCCCGCGCGCGTTCGCTGGCCGCGCAGATGCATAGCGGTTTCGGCGCGCTGCGCCAAGCCATGCCGATGAATGTCGAAGCCGATTTGCCGGGCATCGACTTCCCCGAAGCGGCGCTCGCGGACGTCGCGCGCGTGCAGGCCATCTGGCAGGAAACGCGTGTGCAGTTCGGCCAGGGCGGCCCGTTTCTTTTTGGCGGGTTTTCCATTGCCGACGCCTTCTTTGCGCCGGTGGTCTCGCGTTTCAAGACCTACAACATCGCCGCGGCAGGTCCGGTGCGCGAGTACATGGACGCTGTCCTGGCGCTGCCGGCTATGCAGGAATGGACGCGGGACGCGCTGGCCGAAGCGACCTTCGTCGAGGCCGACGAGCCCTACCGCACGCAGCGCTGACAGCGGAACCCTACGCCATGTCGAACAGCCGCTTGTGTTCGCGGATGGCGTAGCGGTCGGTCATGCCGGCGATATAGTCCGAGATGGCGCGCGCCTGTTCGTTGAACTGCGCGCGGCGGTAATCGGGCGGCAGCAGACGCGGATCATCCAGGAACACCGCAAACAGCTCGCGCACGATGCGCCGCGCCTTGCGCGTCATGCGCAGCACGCGATAGTGGCGGTACAGATTGTCGAACAGGAATTTCTTCAGCGTGTCGGCTTCGCGGCGGATCTCGTCGGAAAACCCCGCCAGCGGCGGCGAGCGGCGCACGTCGTCCGCGCTGGCCGGCGCCGCGTCGCGGATGCGCGCCAGCGACGTGTGGGTCAGGTCGACGATCAGCGTATTGATCATGCGGCGTATCGTTTCAGCAACTGCGCGCCGCGGCGCCAGACCGGGATAGCGGTCCACCACGTACGCATGGTGGCGCTCGAAGATCGACACTTCCTTCAGCTGATCCAGCGTGATGAGCCCGGACCGCAGGCCGTCGTCCACGTCGTGGTTGTTATAGGCGATCTCGTCAGCCAGGTTGGCAAGCTGCGCCTCCAGCGACGGCTGCGTGCGGTTCAGAAACCGTTCGCCGACATCTCCCAGCACCCGTGCGTGGGCCACGGAGCAATGCTTGAGAATGCCCTCGCGCGTCTCGAAACACAGGTTCAAGCCATTGAAGTCGGCATAGCGCTCTTCAAGCTCATCCACCACCCGCAGGCTTTGCAGGTTGTGTTCAAAGCCGCCCGCCTCCGGCGCCAGTTCGCGCATGCAGGCGTTCAGCTCGTCCTGGCCGGCATGGCCGAACGGCGTGTGCCCCAGGTCGTGCGCCAGCGAAATGGCTTCGGTCAGGTCCTCGGACAGCCCCATGCTGCGCGCCAGCGTGCGCGCGATCTGCGCCACTTCCAGGCTGTGCGTGAGGCGAGTGCGGAACAGGTCGCCTTCATGATTGACGAAGACCTGCGTCTTGTATTCCAGCCGCCGGAAGGCGCTGGAATGGACGATGCGATCCCGGTCGCGCTGGAATTCCGTGCGGTTCTCGGGTGGCGGCTCGGCATGCGCCCGGCCGCGCGATCGGGACGGGTGAGAAGCATAGGAAGCCAGTTCATTCATCTGCAACACCGTCCTTTACTACGTTTACTGGGTGGTTCGTGCCAGCACGGCGCGCACCGCGTCGTCGGGGGCCGGCCGCATCAGGGCTTCACCGATGCGTGTCATGAGCACGTAGCGGATCGAGCCGCCCTCGGTCTTCTTGTCCACCTGCATCAGGTCCAACCAACGGTCGGCGCCCAGGTCCGGCGCGACGGTCGGGCAGCCGATGGCCCGGACCAGCGCGCGAACGCGTTCGACGTCGGCGGGATCAAAGCCGGCCACATCGGCCGACAGCTCAGCGGCTTGCACCATGCCGCAGCCCACGGCCTCGCCGTGCAGCCAGGCGCCGTAGCCCAGGCCCGATTCGATGGCATGGCCGAATGTATGTCCCAGGTTCAGGATGGCGCGCAGCCCGGATTCCCGCTCGTCCTTGCCCACCACTTGCGCCTTCAGCTCGCACGAGCGGCGGATGGCATACGTGACGGCCTCGGGGTCCAGCGCGCGCAGCTTTTGCGCATTGTCCTCGCACCAGCGCCAGAATTCCGGATCCAGGATGAGGCCGTACTTGATGACCTCGGCCAGGCCCGCCGAGACCTCGCGCGCCGGCAGGGTGCCCAGCACGTCGGTATCGATCTCGACCGCGATCGGCTGGTAGAAGGCGCCGATCATGTTCTTGCCCAGCGGATGGTTCACGGCCGTCTTGCCGCCCACCGAGGAGTCGACCTGCGCCAGCAGCGTGGTGGGCACCTGCAGGAAACGCACGCCGCGCATGTACACGGCCGCGGCAAAACCCGTCATGTCGCCGATGACGCCGCCGCCCAGCGCCACCAGGACGCAGCGCCGGTCCAGTCGATTGCCCAGCAGCGCGTCGAAGATCAGGTTGAGCGACTGCCAGTCCTTATAGGCCTCGCCGTCGGGAAGTTCGATGCGCAGCACCCGCTTGCCCGTGCGCGCCAGCGCGGCTTCGGCGCGTTCGGCATACAGGGCCGCCACGGTCGGATTGGTGACAACCGCAATCGCGGTGGCGTCCGCGGGAATGCATTGATCCAGGGAGTCCAGACGGCCCGGTCCGATGTGGATCGGATAGCTTCCGCCCGGAGTTTCAACGTCAACAACGTTCATATGCGCTTCTCGAATGCTTGTAATTGCGGCAGCAGCGCCTTGACCAGGGTGTGGATGGGCATTGACCCCGTTTCCACCACCAGGTCGGCGACTTCCTTGTATAGGGGCTCGCGCCGGGTCATCAGGTCGCGAAGGGTGCCGCGCGGGTCGGCGGTGGCCAGGAGGGGCCGGTTGCGGTCGCGGCAGGTCCGGCGGAACAATTCGTCCACGCTGGCGCGCAGATAGACGACGATGCCGCGCTCGTGCAGAAGCTGCCGGTTCCCGGCGTCCAGGATGGCGCCGCCGCCCGTTGCAAGAATTATGTTGCGCCGTTGGGTACACTCTTCCAAGGCGGCGGACTCTCGGCGACGAAAACCGGCTTCGCCCTCGATTTCGAAGATTACCGGCACCCGCACGCCGCAACGCGCCTCGAGCTCATGATCCAGATCCATAAAGTCGCGCCCCAGCGCGCGCGCCAGGCTACGGCCTATGGTTGTCTTGCCCGCGCCCATCATTCCGACCAAAAATACCGGCAGGTCGTGCGGCAACGACGCGGTCTTGCCCGTGCACTCGACGGCGCAGGGCTGGCTTTCAGGCGCGGCGTCGGCGCGCGCCGGGTCCGGGGCTGCCTCCGGACATGAGTTAGCGGCAAAGTTCATGGCGGCATTATCACATTTGCCGCAGTTGCCCGCGCACCACATTGACCTATTTTGTTACAGAAACCGATCCGCCACGATGAGGCGGGACCGGAGATACCCGTAAAATCGCCGCGATGAGCAAGCCCCAGAATTCCTCCAAGAAAGACAAGCCCGCCAGCAGCGGCTCCCCGATACTGCGGTTCTTCGTTAAAACCGGCATCCTTTTCGCCGGCCTGTTCCTGTGCGGCGTCCTGCTCGCGGGCATGGCGCTGGCGCTCGCGTGGCCCAACCTGCCCGACCTGAACGCCATGACGGACTACCGTCCGCGGGTGCCGCTGCGCGTGTACACCGCAGACCGCGTCCTCATCGGCGAGTTCGGCGAAGAACGCCGCAACGTGCTGCGCTTCAACGAAATCCCGGACGTCATGAAATCGGCGGTCCTGGCGGCCGAGGACGACCGCTTCTACCAGCACGGCGGGATCGACTGGATGGGCGTGGTGCGGGCCGGCCTGACCAACCTGATCAACATGTCCAAGACGCAGGGCGCCAGCACCATCACGATGCAGGTCGCGCGCAACTTCTACCTGTCGTCCGAAAAGACCTATTCACGCAAGTTCTACGAACTGCTGCTGACCTTCAAGATTGAATCCGAGCTCACCAAGGACCAGATCCTCGAGCTCTACATGAACCAGATCTACCTGGGCCATCGCGCCTACGGTTTTGCGGCCGCGTCGCGCACGTATTTCGGCAAGCCGCTGTCCGAGATCACGCCGGCCGAAGCCGCCATGCTGGCCGGCATCCCCAAGGCCCCCTCGCGCTTCAACCCCATTGCCAACCGCCCCCGCGCCGAACTCCGCCAGCGCTACGTGCTGGGCCGCATGCACTCGCTGGGCTACCTGACCGAACCCGAATACAAGCAGGCGATGGCGCAGCCCATCGTCATGAAGTCCGCCGAAGGCACCCCGGCCGGCGGCTATTCCATCCATGGCGAATACGTGGCCGAACTGGCGCGCCAGCTCCTCTACAACGTGTACCAGGACAACGTCTATTCGCGCGGCATCAACATCTACACGACCGTGCAGTCCAAGGACCAGGAAGCCGCCTACCGCGCCGTGCGCGAAGGCGTGCTGGAATACACGCGCCGCGCGCCCTACCCCGGCCCGGAAGAACAGCTGGACCTGCCCGCCGGCACCGAGAACAACCCCGCCGCGCTGGACGAGTTCCTGGACGGCGTGTTCGACAAGTTCCCGGACAGCGGCGACCTGCTGACCGCGGTCGTGCTGTCGGCCAGCCCTACCGAAGTGAAGCTGGCGCGCAGCTCGCGCGAAGTCATCACCGTGACGGACAAGAAGGTGCTGGGTGTCGTGGCCCGCGCGCTGAACGACAAGGCCAAGCCCGAACAGCGCATCAAGCGCGGCTCCGTGGTCTACATCCGCAAGTTCGGCGACAACTGGGAAATCATCAACTTGCCGTCGGTGCAGGCAGCCTTCGTGGCGCTGTCGCCGCAGGACGGCGCCATCCGTGCCATGGTCGGCGGCTTCGATTTCTACCGCGGCAACTTCAACCGCGTGACACAGGCATGGCGCCAGCCGGGCTCGAACATCAAGCCCTTCATCTACGCCGCCTCGCTGGAACGCGGCCTGACGCCGGGCACGCAGATCTCGGACCAGCCGTTCGAACTGACCGCCGCGCAAACCGGCTCGAAGGCCTGGAATCCCAAGAACTACGGCAACCAGTACGAGCCCATGCTGACGCTGCGCCAAGGCCTGTACAAGTCCAAGAACATGGTGTCGATCCGCATCCTGCAGGCCATCGGCCCTCAGTACGCGCAGGACTACCTGACCCGCTTCGGCTTTGACAAGGCGCGCCAGCCCGCCGTGCTGCCGCTGGCGCTGGGCGCAGGTTCGGTCACGCCGCTGCAACTGGCCGGCGCGTTCTCGGTGTTCGCCAACGGCGGCTACCGCGTCACGCCTTATCTCATCGACCGCGTCACCGACAGCAGCGGCAAGGTCATCATGCAATCCAAGCCGGTCGTGGCCGGCGACGCGGCAGCCCGCGCCATCGACCCGCGCACCGCCTGGGTCATGGACGACATCCTGCGCGGCGTCACCACGTACGGCACCGCGGCGCGCGCCCGGGCGCTCCTCAAGCGCGGCGACATCGCCGGCAAGACGGGCACGACCAACGAATCCGTGGACGCCTGGTTCTCGGGCTACACGCCGACGCTGGCGGCAACCGCCTGGCTGGGCTTTGACCAGCCCAAGTCGCTGGGTTCGCGCGAAACCGGCGGTGGCGTCGCCATGCCGATCTGGGTGGACTACATGCAGAGCGTGCTGAAGGGCGTGCCGGAAGAAAAGCAGCGTCCGCGTCCGGACGGTCTGCTCGTCGAAAACGGCGAGTTCTACTTCTCGGAGTTTCCGCCGGGACAAGCCGTGGCGCGCCTCGGACTGCCCGAAGCCGACACGCTGGGTGAATTCCTGAATGGCCTGAGCAGCAGCTCCAGCGAGGACACCCGGATCAAGGTCGCGCCGGGCGTGGGGACGCAAACCACCACGCCCTGGTCGCAGAAGATTCCCTTCTGATGCAAAAAGGCCGGCCCAGTGGGCCGGCCTTTTTTTACAGCCGTATCGTCACGGGGACGCCGGCGGCAGCGGAGCAGATCTGAGACAGGGCGTCCGGCAGCTGCGGTCCTCCCCGGGTATCGTTCCAGTGCTGGCCATCAAAGCGGTAGTGGAAGCCGCCGCTGCGCGCGGCGACCCACAGCTCCTGCATGGCGGCCTGGCTGTTCACCACGACGTGGGTGTTGTCCTCGAAAACCATGGTCAGCACATTGCCGCTGCGGCTGGTTTCGACATCGACGTCGAGCGAAGCCGCCCAGTCATCGGCCTGGCTTTCGATGCTGTCCAGCACCTGGTCGATCAACGCAAGAAATTCGGTTTCGGTCATAATCGAGCCTGCAAGAATTACGGAGTTCCCAGTGTTCCAATTGGCATACAGCCGCATGGCTCTTCGCATTGTAGCCACGCTCATGGCGACCGGCATCGTGGCGGCCTGCGGGTACAAGGGGCCGCTCTCCATGCCTCCGCCCCCTGAAGGCAGCAAGGCGCCGGCCAGTACGCAGCAGACCGCGCCGCCGGTGCAGATCCCTCCGGCCCCGACCCTCCCATGACGCCACCGTTCCCCACTCCGCCAGACCTGGCCGGCCATCCCTACTTCCAGTACCGCAATAATGTGTTGTACGCCGAAGATGTGCCGCTTGACCATCTGGCCGAACGGTTGGGAACACCCCTTTACGTCTACTCCCGCGCGGCGCTGAAAGCCGCGTGGCAATCCTATTGCAGCGCCATCGGACCGCGTCCGGTGCTCGTCTGCTATGGCATGAAGGCCAACTCCAATCTGGCCGTGCTCGGCGAATTTGCGCGGTTGGGCGCCGGCTTTGACATCGTGTCCGGCGGCGAACTGCATCGCGCGCTTACCGCCGGCGCCGATGCTTCCCGCATCGTGTTCTCAGGCGTGGGCAAGCAGGCCTGGGAAATGCGCGATGCGCTGCGCGCTGGCGTAAAGTGCTTCAACGTCGAATCGGTCGACGAACTGCACCGCCTGTCCGACGTCGCGGCACACATGGGCCTGCGCGCCCCCGTGTCGCTGCGCGTGAACCCGGACGTCGACGCCCGCACGCACCCGTACATCTCGACCGGCCTGAAGGAAAACAAATTCGGCATCGCCATCGGCGACGCGCTCGAGGCCTACCGCACCGCGCAGTCGCTGCCCGGTCTTCGGATCGTCGGCGTGGACTGCCACATCGGCTCGCAGCTCACCGACATCAGTCCCTACTTCGATGCCCTCGAAAAGCTGCTGGACCTGATCGAAAGCCTGCAACAGGCGGGCATCCCTATCGAACACCTGGACCTGGGCGGCGGACTGGGCATCCGCTACCTGGACGAGACGCCGCCTTCGCCCCGCGTCCTGCTCGACCGCGTTTTTGAACGGTTGAACGCGCGCGGCCAAGGTCATCTGCAACTGGTGCTGGAACCGGGCCGCTCGCTCGTCGGCAACGCCGGCGTGCTGCTCACCACCGTCCAGTACAT
This sequence comes from Achromobacter sp. ACM05, assembly GCF_019218915.1. NCBI lineage: Bacteria > Pseudomonadati > Pseudomonadota > Betaproteobacteria > Burkholderiales > Alcaligenaceae > Achromobacter > Achromobacter sp. ACM05. The sequence continues at coordinate 893,697 of NZ_JAHUWQ010000001.1, read as the reverse complement.
CAAGCACGCCGAAGCCCGCAATTTCGCCATCGTCGACGCAGCCATGAACGACCTGCTGCGCCCGGCGCTCTATGACGCGTTCCATGGCGTGCAACCGCTGCACCCGCGCGCCGGCGACCCCGCCGAATACGACCTCGTCGGCCCTGTGTGCGAAAGCGCCGACTGGCTCGCCAAACAGCGCCTGCTGACCATCCGCCAGGGCGACGTGCTGGCGGTGGAATCGGCCGGCGCCTACGGCATGACCATGGCCAGCAACTACAACTCGCGCGGGCGCCCCGCCGAGGTCATGGTCGACGGCGACAAATACTATGTCGTGCGCCAGCGCGAAACCCTGGCGGACCAGCTTCGCGGCGAATCGCTGCTACCCTGAACGGGCGTCGCGCAAAAGACAAAGGCCCCTGCATCCAGGGGCCTTCGTTCGTCTGCCAGGATGTTCGCGGCGTTAAAGCTGGCCGTACGAGTGCAGGCCCGACAGGAACATGTTCACGCCCAGGAACGCAAACCCCGTGATCAACAGGCCTATCAGCGCCCAGTAGGCAGCCATCGCGCCACGCAGGCCCTTGATAAGCCGCATGTGCAGCCAGGCCGCGTAATTCAGCCAGACGATCAGCGCCCAGGTTTCCTTCGGGTCCCACTGCCAGTACGCGCCCCACGCGTCGGCCGCCCACAGCGCCCCCAAAATGGTGGCCACCGTGAAGAAGGCGAACCCGATCGCGATGGCGCGATACATGATGTCGTCCAGCACTTCCAGCGAGGGTAGCGCCTCCGCGATGCGGCGGCGGCCCAGAAGAATGGCGCCCACGATCACCGCGCCCACGCCGAAGTACAGCATCCAGGTGGCCGACAAGCCATCAGTGCGGAACACCATCGGCTCGGCACACAGCAACACGCCCAGGATGAACAGCGGCGCCAGCTTGGCCCACGACGTGGTCTGACCGTGCTGCTTGACCAGGTACGCAAAGCCCACCATCGCCGCCAGCGAGAACGTGCCGTAGCCGATGAAATTGGCGGGCACGTGCAGTTTCATCCACCAGCTTTTTAGCGCGGGCACCAGTGGCTGGATCTGTCCCGCGTCGCGCGTGAACGAATACCAGAGCAGGAACACGACGGCCGAGGTGACCACTAGCATCACAAAGCCGCCCAGCGCGCGCGTGGCGTACTTGCGTTCGTAGTACAGATAGAACAGCGCCGTGATGAGGCAAAACAGCACGAAGACTTCATACAGGTTGCTGACCGGGATATGACCCAGGTCCGGACCCATCAGATGGCCCTCGCGCCAGCGCACCAGCAGACCCGTGACGCCAGCAAACACCGCGCCCCAATTCAGCGCCGTGCCCAGCCAGGCGGCCGTCGGGCTGAAAAGGCCGATCCAGTAGCACACCATCGACAGCGCAAACAGCGCGCTCATCCAAAGAATGGCGGACTGCGAAGAAAACAGAAACTTCAGGAAGAACACCTGCTCGGCGCGGGCGAGGTCGGTGCCATAGAGCATCAGCGCCAGGCCCGACGAGATCGCACAGGCGATCATCAACCGGCGCAGCGGCCGCCACAGCCAGCCCAGCCAGGCCACCGCGGGCACCGTGCCGCACAGGATGATCTTCTCGTAGTAGTCCATCGCGTGCCCGTAGCGGGTCAGCGCGAATCCCGCGCCCGCTGCCAGCAGCAAAAAGAAGACGATGTCGGTCCAGTCGGGCTTGCCGCGTTGCGCGCGGCTGTCGCCGGTTTCGGATAAGGCGTCCTGCCAGAGCGTTTCAGGCGACGGGGGTTGCGTGGTGGTCGTCGTGGACATAAATAACCTCAGGACCCTTTTTTCTGGCGCAGCAGCGCCTGCTTGAAGCGTTCAAACTCTTGATTGAAGTCAAGTGTACGCTTCTGAGACGTCATGGCCGCCAGGACGCTGCTGCCGCCGCCTTGCGGCTTGACCCAGATCCAGACGCGACGATCGCGAATGTAGAACATGGAGAACACGCCCAGGACCAGCAGCAGGCTGCCCAGGTAGACCGTGTTTTTGCCCGGCGTGCGGCTGACCTGGAACACGCTGGCCTGCACGTGATTGAAGTCGGCCAGCGACAGGAACACCGGCGCGGGATAGACCGTCAGGTCGGACAGCGCCGCCACCGCCAGACGCGACCACACCGCCGCGCGTTCGCCTTCCTGGCCCTCGACGGGCACGGGCGGCTGGCCCGCGCGTTCGCGCGCGATGGCGCGCAATTCGTTCATGCTGGCGCCGATCAGGCGGATCACGACATCGGCCGCGCGCTCAAGATCCGGGGCGGGCGTATTGGCTTGCAGGAAAGCCGCGACGGCCTGCAGGCCGCCAGCGGCAAAGGTGTCCAGCGCGCGCTCTGCCGCGGTCTCCAGCGGTTGGCGGTCCGCGCCCGATGGGCTGTTGCGTTCGGCAAAGCGGCGGGCGGCTTCCTTGCGCGCGGCCGGATCGGCCAGGGTGGCGCGCAGGCGCATGAATTCAGCGATGGTGCTGTCGTCGTCGGCCGGAATGCGCAGATAGCGGAACGGCTCGGACGCGTTGTTGCGCACGCCGGCCAGGAACACGGCTGCGCCGTCCAGCTCGACGGGCAGCATGTAGTTCTGGAATTCGTGCGCCTGGCCCGCATCGTCGATCAGCTTGTACTCGACGCTGGGCCCGACGTTGCGCAGGTTCTCGTTCTTCTTGCCGGCCGCGCTGCCGGCAACCGATGCCACGTGTTCGGCAAAGCTCTGGTCGGCGCCTTTGGGGTCGCCCCGGGTCAGGTCTTCGACGTTGATGGGACGCATGGCCGTGATCTCGATGCCCATGCTGCGCGGGCCCTTGGCCGTCTGCGCGGTGAGCTCGCTGGTCTTGCCGACCGTGCCATCGACCGAGAACGTGGCGTCGTTGGCGCCCACCAGCGGATAACCCTTGAGCGCGACCGTGCTGCCGCCATCGTCAAAGCTCGATTGATAGACCGTCATGCCCTTGAAGCGCAGCGGTTCGTTGACCTCGATGGTGGAATCGAAGGTCTTGCCGGTGTCCGGGTCCGTGACCTCGACTTCGCTGGCGAAGCGGCTGGGCATACCGGTGGAGTAATAGTCGACGACGAACTTCTTGAGCTTGAGCGTGAAGGGCATCGGCTGCACCAGGGCGCCGTCACCCACCATCACGACCGCGGTGCTGGCCTGGCCGCCCTCGGGCACTAGGACGCTGGCACGAAAGCTCGGGTTGTTGACCGACAGGCGGCCGCTTTCCGGCACTTCGGAGATCAGCATGTTGTCGACGATGGGCTGCTTGCCGCCGAACATGACCTGCAGGCGCACCGGCAGTTCACTGTCGAGCAGGCCGCCGATACAGATGATGACCATGGCCGCGTGGGCGAACACATAACCCAGGCGGTTCGCGCTGCCCTTCTTGGCGGCCAGCAGGACGCCATCCTGGTCCTCGCGCACGCGCACCGCATACCCCATGCGGCCCAGCAGCGCCTTCAGGCCGGTCACGGTCTGCGGCACGCCGGTGGGCTCGGTGGTTTCCACGCGATGCGGGAACGCGCGCAAGCTGCCCTCGCGCACGTGCTCGCGGAATGACCGGGCGTCGCGCAGCATCTTGGGCGCATTGCGGATCAGGCACACCGAGGTCGACACGACCAGAAAGCCCATGATCAGCAGGAACCACCAGCTGTTGTAGACGTGCCAGATGGAGAACTTGTCGAACACTTCAAACCAGAACGGGCCGAACTGGTCGATGTAGTTGTTGGACGAGCGGTTCTGCTGCAGCACCGTCCCCACCAGGCTGGCCACGCAGATGAACATCAGCAGGCTGACGGCAAAACGCATCGAACCCAGAAGTTCAAAGAGATCGCCTGGCAGGCTGCGCAAAGAGGGGCGGGAGTGGGTTCGAGTCGAATTCATGAAAAAAGGGGGGCCGCGCTATCGGCTACCCCCCTCATAGACAGTGCATGACGGAACGAGGTTCCGGCACGCGCAAGTTGCATCAACGCGGACCGGCCGCGCACGTTGCGGCCGATCGTTTACCGAAGGCCGGCCGCGTAATCCGACACCGCCTTGATGTCGGCGTCCGACATGCGGTCCGCGATGGCATGCATGACGTCGTTCTTGCGGTCGCCGCTACGGAAAAGCTTCAGTTGCTCTTCGATGTACACGGGGAACTGGCCCGACAGACGGGGGTACTGACCGGGAATCCCGGCGCCATTGGCAGAATGGCATGCCGCGCAAGCCGGGACGTTGCGGTCTGGCAAACCGCCACGCCAGATCTTTTGACCTAGCTCAACCAGATTCTCATGGCCAGCCGTGGCGGGCTCTTTGAGCGGCTGCGTTGCCAGGTACAGCGCGATGTTCTGCATGTCGGCCGGCGTCAGGTTCTGCACCATGACGGTCATGGGGCTGGGATTGCCGCCCGGGCCGTTGCGAACAGGCGCTTTGGCGCCTTCCTTCACCTTGAAGTCGGCAAGCTGCTTGGCCAGGTATTCGTGCGGCTGCGCGGCCAGGTTCGGGTTCACCGGAATGGTGCTGTTACCCGCCGCGCCGTGACAGGAGGCACAGGCAATGATGCCGCGGGCCGCGTCGCCTTGGTCAAACAGCTGACCGCCCTTGGCGGCATCTGGTTTGGCCGGGCCCGCAGCGCCATTGGCGGCGAAACTCGTAGCAGAGAGGGCGGAGGCGCCGAGCAACAGCCCGCTCGCAACCAACATCCGGGACAGCACACGCTTCATGAAGACCTCGACGATCACATCGATCAAGGCGCAAAAAGGCGCCCACGCCTGCCCGCACTCGCAGTAAAACCGTATCGAACCTGTTTTGCTTGTCCTGCTTGCGATCTTTCTGCGAAGCTGCGTCAGCGCTGCCCGAAAGGGGCTTTTATCGGCTGGATGACAGCTAAACAGTAAGCAAAAAAGACGGCTCCGCGCACGGGGACCACTGTAGCAAACGCCGGATTATACAATAGGGCTCGAAACCAACCGTATCGAAAGCCATCCGTGTCCCTCCTACATCGCGCCTCCTTCCTCACTTCCGCGGCTCGCCTCGACCAGTTGCCGCCCGCCGGCGCTCCCGAGGTCTGCTTTGTCGGCCGCTCCAACGCCGGCAAGTCCACGTCCATCAACGTGCTGTGCAACCAGCGCCGCCTTGCGTTCTCCAGCAAGACGCCGGGCCGCACACGCCTGATCAACATGTTCGGCCTGCCGGACCCGCTGGACCCGGAAGCCCACATCGGCTATCTGGTCGACCTGCCCGGCTACGGCTATGCGTCCGTGGCCCGCAACGAGAAGGAAAAGTGGGCGGACATCCTGGGCGGCTACCTGCGCGACCGTGAGTCGCTCGTCGGCATCGTGCTGCTCATCGACATCCGCCGCGGCGTGACAGAACTGGACCGGCGTCTGGCGAACTTCATTGCCCCCACCGGCCGCCCGGTGCTGGCGCTGCTGACCAAGGCCGACAAGCTGCCGTACGGTCAGCGCATGCGCACCGTGTTCTCGGTCCGCAAGGACCTGGCCGACATCGGCGCGCTGCACACGATTCCCTTCTCGGCGCCCGAGCGCATCGGCCTGGAAGAAGCCGGCGCCCACATCGAAAATTGGATTTCCCCCAAGGTCGTACCATGAACCCGCAGATCATCACTCCTGAGTTTCCGGTTTCCCGCCCCCGCCGCCTGCGCCGCGACGACTTCACCCGCCGTCTGGTGCGCGAGAACGCACTGACGGTCAATGACCTGATCTACCCCGTCTTCGTGGCCGAAGGCTCCGGCCTGCGGCAGGCCGTGGCGTCCCTGCCCGGCGTGGTCCGCTATTCGCTGGACACGCTGCTGCCCGTGGCCGAAGAATGCGTGGCGCTGGGCATCCCCGTGCTGTCGCTGTTTCCCGCCATCGACCCGTCGCTGAAGACCCCGGACGGCATCGAAGCCACCAATCCCGACGGCCTGATCCCGCGCGTGGTCCGCGAGCTGAAATCGCGTTTCCCGGAACTGGGCGTGCTGTGCGATGTGGCTCTGGACCCGTACACCAGCCACGGCCAGGACGGCGTCATCGACGCGGACGGCTACGTGGTCAACGAACCCACCGTCGAGATCCTGGTCAAGCAGGCGCTCACGCAGGCTGAAGCCGGCGTCGACATGGTCGCCCCCAGCGACATGATGGACGGCCGCATCGGCGCGGTGCGTCGCGCGCTCGAGGCCAACGGCCACATCCACACGCGCATCATGGCGTATTCGGCCAAGTACGCCAGCGCGTTCTACGGCCCCTTCCGCGATGCCGTGGGCTCGGCCACCAATCTGGGCAAGTCCAACAAGATGGCTTACCAGATGGATCCGGGCAACATCGACGAGGCGCTGCGCGAAGTGGCCGGCGACCTGCAAGAAGGCGCCGACATGGTCATGGTCAAGCCGGGCATGCCTTATCTGGACGTGCTGCGCCGGGTCAAGGACACGTTCCGCGTGCCGACCTTCGCCTACCAGGTCAGCGGCGAATACGCCATGATCAAGGCGGCCGCCGCCAATGGTTGGCTGGATCACGACAAGGTCATGATGGAAGCGCTGCTGGCCTTCAAGCGCGCCGGCGCCGACGGCATCCTGACGTACTTCGCCATCGAAGCGGCCAAGCTGTTGAAAAGCCAGCGCTAGAAAGACCTCCGGGCGCGGCGGCTTTGGCCGTCTGCGCTCGGCGCCTCCCGCCGGCCAGGACGCCGGCAATCCCCCGCCATCAAGCCTTTGCGGCGGCAGCCCGCGCCGGCTGCGCGCCGCGGCGCAGTCCCAGCCACGTCCCGCCCAGCACACAGCCCAGACCGACGACATGCGTCAGCGTGACGTGCTCGTCCAGGAACAGGGCCGCGAACAGCAGCCCGAAGATCGGCAGCCAGTTCACGAACAGCGCGGCGCGGCTGATCCCCAGCCGCGCGATGCCCGCGTTCCACACGATGTTGCTGATACCGGACGCGACCACCGCCGAAAACATCAGCACCGCCCAAGGCCACCATGCCATCTGCCACGTCTCAGCGTGGTACGAGGACGGCGTCAGCGCGGCATGTCCCACCAGCATCACGCCGCCGGCCAGGTACATGTACCAGAGCATCCCCAGCGGATCCATCATGCGTGACATCCGCTGGATGACGAGGCCGCCAAACACGAACACCAGCACGGCCACGAACACCACGGCATCGCCCCAGCCGGTCAACCCGAGCTGCGCGCCGCTGCCCACCACCACCATGCCGACGCCCAGGAGGCCGAGCAGCGCGCCGGCAATGCGAGTCGCCGTGAGTTTTTCTCGGTAGAAGATGGCGGCAAGAAAGGCGGACAGCAACGGACTGGTGGCCATGATCAGCGTGCCGTTGGCCGCCGACGACACGCGCAAACCCGACACCAACGCCACCTGGTGCGCATACACCACCAGAAAGCCGGCAAGCGCCACCCAGCCCAGCTGCGCGCTACCCAACTTCGGGATACGGCCGCCGCGTGCCTTGATGATGAGGGTGACGGTAATGAATGCAATGACGATCCGAACGGCGGCGAGCGCCTGGATGTCCATGTGCTGGGTCAGATACTTGATGGAGACGATGTTCAGGCCCCACGTGGCCATGACGAACATCAATTGAAGATAAATCAGACCGTTCCGGTCCTGACTTGCATCAACGGTGGGGGACGTCACGGCGCCGGCCTGGAGGGAGTGGGATGCGCCGCGCGGGCAGCGAAGCGATCATGGTATATCGCGCCCTTTCTTGATTCAACGCAAGCGTCGTCGCGTTGCGCGCATCAGACGCTGGCGCCTGCCCCGCCGCCAGCGTGCTCGTCCCTCAACGCACGAGCACGCGGTCCAGCGATTCCGTGAAGCGCTTTGCGTCTTGAAAGCCCACTACGCGCGCATCCGCGATTTCCTTACCGCCCGGCTCGAAGAACATGATGCCCGGCGGGCCGAACAGCCGGAAGCGCTTGAGCAGCGCGCGGTCGTCGGCATTGTTCGCGGTCACATCCGCCTGCACCAGCACCATGCCCGCCATGCGCTGCGCGACGCCCGGATCCGTGAAGGTGAAGCGCTCCATTTCGCGGCACGACACGCACCAGTCCGCATAGAAGTCCAGCATCACCGGCCGGGTGCTTTGCGCCAGCAGCGCGTCCAGCTCGGCATTGCTGCGCACACGCGTGAAATGGACATCGCCCGCCGCGGCGACGCCGGCAGCCGGCGCATCGCCGCGCGCGGCCAAGTGCGACAGCGGCTGCAGCACATCGCGCCCGCCACTGGCCGCACCGACGAGCCACGCCGCGGCCGCCAGGGCAAGCAACAAGCCCAGGCCCTTGCCGAACATGCGCCCGGCGCCCGCGCCTTGCGGCAAGGCGTCGAAGGCGCGCAGCATCACGGCCGACACGACAGCCAGAAACGCCCACCCCGTCATCTGGACCCAGGTGGGCACGACGGGAATCAGCATCCACCACGCGGTCGCCAGCAGCAGCATGCCGAACAACCGCTTGACGCCGTCCATCCACGGTCCGGCCTTGGGCAGCAAGGCGGACGACGACGCGCCGACGATCAACAGCGGCACGCCCATCCCCCATGCCATCGCAAACAGCGCCGATCCGCCCAGGATCACGTCCCCGGTCTGCGAGATATACAGCAAGGCGCCGGCCAGCGGCGCGGCCACGCACGGGCCGACGATCAGCGCCGACAAGGCGCCCATGACCAGGGCGCCGGTGTAGCGTCCGCCCGGCACGCGCGACGAGCGCTCGGACAGCATCGCCTGCACACTCGACGGCATCTGGAACGTGAATACATCGAACATCGCCAGCGCCAGCGCGGTCAGCAGGATGGCAAAGAGGGTCAGGATCCACGGCGTCTGCAACCAGGCCGCGAGCCCCGCGCCGCTCAGGCCGGCAGCCACGCCCAGCGCGGTGTACACCACCGACATGCCCAGCACGTAGGTGGCGGCCAAAGCCAATCCGCGTCCGCGGCTGGGCCGCTCCTGCTGCGCGCCGCCCAACACGATGGACGACAGGATGGGGATCATGGGCAGCACGCACGGCGTGAAAGCCAGCAAGAGGCCCAGCACCAGAAACACGCCAGCCGTCTTGATCCATCCCAGGCCACCCAGCGCGTCGGCCAGGCCCGTGTCTCCGGCATTGACCAGCGCGGACAAGCCGCCGGAAGCCGCTTGCGGCGCCAACGCCCCGCCAAGCCCCGTGCCCGCCACCGTATATCCACCTGCCACGGGCGTGAGCTTCACGGTGCTGTCCATCGGCGGATAGCAAAGGCCGGCATCCGCGCAGCCCTGGCCCGTCAGCGTGAGCGTGAACGGCTGTCCGCCGGCTCCCACCGGGACGCGGATCGTCACGTCCTTGTGGAAGACTTCCATGTCCTTTTCAAAGGTCGGGTCGTACTTGACCTCGCCCTTGGGATAAACGGCCTCGCCCAACGTGGTGGCATCGGCGGGACTGATGGCAATGGCGAAGCGCTCGCGGTACATGTAATAGCCGGGCGCGACCTTGTAGTGCAGCTCCAGCGTGTCCGCGGACGCCATCTTGGCGCTGAACACGAACGCCTTTTCAGGCTCCAGGAACTCGGTATCCGCGCGCGCGGCTGCCTGCCATCCGAACAGCAGGATGGCCATCGCTAGCAGCATCAGGCAGTGCCTGAAAAAGGGGGAGGTCGCGCTCTCGGCGCGTCCGCGCGCGCCGACCGTACCGGCAAGTTGCAACATCAGTTTCTCTTGTTCTGCGTAATGGCCGTCTGCTCGCGCACCCAGTCCAGGTAGGGCGCTGCGCCGGCGATGACCGGCAGCACGATGATCTCGGGAACGTCGTAGGGATGCATTTTCGACAAGGCCTGCACGACGGCGGCATGCCGCGCGTAGGTCGTCTTGATCTGGATGGGGATTTCTTCCGTCCCTTCGACCTCACCGTTCCACAGGTAGATGGACAACCCGGGCGCGCCGAGGTTCACGCACGCGGCCAGTCCGTCTTCGACGAGCACGTGCGCAATGCGTTTGGCCAGCAACAGGTCCGGCGCATTGCTGATGACCAGCACGACGTCGTCATCGCGCAACATGGAGCCTCCTTGGGATACCCGCGTGGGATGTAACTCGCGGTATTTTATCGGTATTGCGGCCACCTTCCCGGAACCGCCGCGCGCCAGGCCGCCGCGCCGCCCTCTTACACGCCGAGGCAAGCATGTCCGACAACTGCCTGTTCTGCCGCATCGCCCGTCACGAGATTCCCGCGCACGTCATCCACGAAGACGATCGCCTGCTGGCCTTCCTCGACATCCAGCCCGTGCGCCCCGGGCACACGCTCATCATTCCCAAGCAGCACTATCCCTATTACGAAGACATGCCGGCTGACCTTGCCGCCAGCATCGTCAACCTGGGCCAGCGGCTGGGCCGCCAGATGAAACGCCTGTACGGCGTCGAGCGCGTGGGATTTGCGTTCACGGGCATCCATGTCGCGCACGCGCACGCCCATGTCGTTCCGATGCATCACCCGCAGGACGTGACGTCCACGCAATACATCGAGCAGCAGGACCTGACTTTCAGGATGCCGCCTCAGCCACCCCAGGATGTGTTGGCCGCCACAGCCGCAGAGCTTCGGGGGCAGTTGCGCGGCGGGCGCGAACGCGAGGATGGGGGCAACGCCTGATCGGTGCATTCGCGCCTCATCGCGGCACCAAAAAAACAAGGGCGGGTCCGAAGACCCGCCCTTGTCGCTTATCTAGCTGCCGAAATTACTCGGCGCTGTCCTCAGCGGCTTCATCGACTTCCGGACGGTCAACCAGTTCCATGAAAGCCATGGGAGCGTTGTCGCCTTGACGGAAGCCCATCTTCAGCACGCGGGTGTAGCCGCCGTTACGGGCTGCGTAGCGCGGGCCGATTTCGGCAAACAGCTTCACAACCGCATCGCGATCGCGCAGACGGGCAAAAGCCAGACGCTTGTTCGCGAGCGTGGGCTCCTTGCCCAGCGTGATCAGGGGTTCGATGACGCGGCGCAATTCTTTCGCCTTCGGCAGCGTGGTCTTGATGGCTTCGTGGGTGATCAACGAAACGGCCATGTTGCGGAACATGGCAAGACGGTGACTGCTGGTGCGGTTGAGCTTACGCAAGCCATTACCGTGACGCATGATAAGTTTCCTTTGAATCTAAAGAAGGCGTTTCCGCCATCGGGTTGCCGGCTCTTCTATCAGCCTGCAATCAGGCTGCGGTCCGGTAGAAAACGGGGCATTTTACGACGATTTCGCAAACTGCCCGGCCGTGAGACCGGGCGCTGCGGGAGACGCCCCTTTTCAGGGGCGGCACCCTTTCAAGACTTACGGACGCTCCAGGCCCAGGGGCGGCCAGTTCTCGAGCTTCATGCCGAGCGTCAGGCCACGTGCAGCCAGCACTTCCTTGATCTCGTTGAGCGACTTGCGACCCAGGTTCGGGGTCTTGAGCAGCTCGTTTTCGGTACGCTGGATCAGGTCGCCGATGTAGTAGATGTTTTCGGCCTTCAGGCAGTTGGCCGAACGCACGGTCAGCTCCAGGTCGTCGACCGGACGCAGCAGCACCGGGTCGATCTGCGGCGTGCCGCGGACCGGGGCTTCGTACGAATCGCCAGCGCCTTCCAGGGCGGCGAAGACCGAGATCTGGTCCATCAGGATGCGGGCCGACTGGCGCACCGCTTCCTCGGGCGAGATCACGCCGTTGGTTTCGATGTCCAGGACCAGCTTGTCCAGGTCGGTGCGTTGTTCAACGCGGGCGCTTTCAACGGCGTAGCTCACGCGGCGGACCGGGCTGAACGAAGCGTCCAGAACGATGCGGCCGATGGTGTGGGTGCGGTCTTCCGACAGCGCGCGCACGTTGCCCGGCACGTAGCCGCGGCCCTTTTCGACCTTGATCTGCATTTCCAGCTTGCCTGCTTCCGTCAGGTTGCAGATGGCGTGGCCGGGGTTGATGATCTCGACGTCGTGCGGCAGCTCGATGTCGCTGGCCAGCACAGTGCCGGCGCCGGACTTGCGCAGAACCAGCGTCACTTCGTCGCGGTTGTGCAGCTTGAAGACCACGCCCTTCAGGTTCAGCAGGATGTCGACGACATCTTCGCGAACGCCCGGGATGGTCGAGTATTCGTGCACCACGCCCGTCATCTGGACTTCGGTCGGCGCGTAGCCGGTCATCGAAGACAGCAGGATGCGGCGCAGGGCGTTGCCCAGCGTGTGACCGTAGCCACGCTCGAACGGCTCCATCACGATCTTGGCATGGTGCGTGCCGACCGGTTCGACTTCAATGGAGCGCGGCTTCAGGAAACCTTGAGTGGACATTTACTGTGTTCCTTTTCAATACCCTCGGCTCGTTACACCGATAAGGCTGATGGACAGGGTGAGACTTGATGCTCAAACCATGGGCGGCGCAAAAACGCTGCCCGATACTTACCGCAAAGCCCGCTCCACCAAATGGCGAAAGCGGGCTGCTGCGGGACTTGCTAACGGGCCAACCGGGTCGCGTGACCAGCTTGCCAGCACCTTGCGAAGGAGGCGCCGGCAGGCGTGATTAACGCGAGTACAGTTCGACGACCATCGATTCGTTGATGTCGCGAGCGACGTCAGCGCGATCGGGGGCCGACTTGAACGTGCCGGTCAGCTTGGCCGCGTCGACTTCCACCCACTGGGGGATGCCGATGCTGGTGGCCAGGTCGAGCGATTCCTTGATACGGCCTTGCTTCTTGGCCTTTTCACGAACCGAGACGACGTCGCCAGCCTTGACCAGCATCGAAGCGATGTCAGCCGTGTGGCCGTTCAGTTCGATGGCGCGGTGGCTCACCAGCTGGCGAGCTTCGGCGCGCGTCGAGCCGAAGCCCATGCGGTAGACGACGTTGTCCAGACGCGATTCCAGCAGCTGGATCAGCGTTTCGCCGGTGTTGCCACGGCGACGCTCGGCTTCAGCGAAGTACTTGCGGAATTGCTTTTCCAGCACGCCGTACATGCGCTTCAGCTTTTGCTTTTCGCGCAGCTGCAGGCCGTAGTCGGAAGTGCGGGCACCCGAAGTGCGGCCGTGTTGGCCAGGCTTGGAATCCAGCTTGCACTTGGAATCCAGCGAGCGGCGGGCGCTCTTCAGGAACAGGTCAGTACCCTCGCGGCGCGAGAGCTTGCATTTGGGTCCAATATAACGTGCCATGTGGATTCCCTTTAGATACGACGACGCTTCGGCGGACGGCAGCCGTTGTGCGGAACGGGCGTGATGTCGGCGATGGACGAAATCTTGATGCCCAGCGCGTTCAGCGCACGGACCGACGACTCGCGGCCAGGACCGGGGCCCTTGATGCGGACTTCCAGCGTCTTGATGCCGTACTCGAGCGCAACGCGGCCAGCCGTTTCAGCGGCAACCTGCGCGGCAAACGGGGTCGACTTGCGCGAACCCTTGAAGCCAGCACCGCCCGACGTGGCCCACGACAGTGCGTTGCCCTGACGATCGGTGATGGTGATGATGGTGTTGTTGAACGAAGCGTGAACGTGCGCGATGCCGTCCGAGACGTTCTTCTTGACCTTTTTGCGCACGCGCGAAGCGCCGCTGGTGGAAGCTTTCGCCATAATCCTGTTCCTCGATTATTTCTTCAGGGACGCAGCAGCACGACGCGGGCCCTTGCGGGTCCGGGCGTTGGTGCGAGTGCGCTGGCCGCGCACGGGCAAACCGCGCTTGTGACGCATACCGCGGTAGGTTCCCAGGTCGATCAAACGCTTGATCGAGAGCTGTACTTCACGACGCAGGTCGCCTTCAACCGTGAACAAACCAACATGTTCGCGGACGCGTTCCAATTCAGCGTCGCTCAGATCCTTGACCTTTTTGTCAAAGGGTACGTTTGCCGCTTCGCAAATCTTGCGAGCGCGCGTACGACCGATGCCAAAAATGGCGGTCAGGCCGATCTCGGCGTGCTGTTGCGGCGGAATGTTAATGCCAGCAATACGGGCCATGACTGTTCCTTGAATAAATCCGTTGCGTAGTCGCTAACCCGAGTTAGCCTTGACGCTGCTTGTGACGCGGGTCGGTGCAGATAACGCGCACCACGCCGTGACGTTTGATAACTTTGCAGTTGCGGCAGATCCGCTTAACCGATGCCATTACTTTCATGGTTGACTCCTAATTTTCCGTAATCCGGTTTCGCTCACTTGGAGCGGAAAACAATCCTGGCTCGCGTCAGGTCATAGGGCGTGAGCTCCACTGTGACCTTGTCACCCGGCAGGATCCGGATGTAATGCATACGCATCTTGCCGGAAATATGGCCCAACACCACGTGGCCGTTTTCGAGCTTGACGCGAAATGTCGCGTTCGGGAGGTTCTCAAGAACCTCACCTTGCATCTGAATGACGTCGTCCTTGGACATTCTTTTGCTTACCGCATCGGCAAACCCGCGCCCTTGAAGTTGGCCTTCTTGAGCAACGAGTCGTACTGGTGAGACATCATGTAGGCCTGAACCTGCGCCATGAAATCCATCGTCACCACCACAATGATCAACAGAGACGTACCACCGAAGTAGAAGGGAACGTTCCAGCGCATCACCAAGAATTCCGGCAACAGGCACACCAACGTGATGTAGATGGCACCTGCGAGCGTCAAACGCATCAGGATCTTGTCGATGTAGCGCGCCGTTTGCTCGCCCGGACGGATGCCCGGAACAAACGCACCACTCTTCTTCAGGTTGTCCGCCGTTTCGCGGCTGTTGAAAACCAGAGCCGTGTAGAAAAAGCAGAAGAAAATAATCGCGACCGAGTACAGCGTGATGTAGAGCGGTTGACGAGGCGACAGGGCCGCAGCCAGGTCGCTAAGCCAGCGCATGTTCTCGCTGCTGGAGAACCAGCTCGTGATCGTGGCCGGGAACAGAATGATCGACGACGCGAAGATCGGCGGAATCACCCCTGCCATGTTCAGCTTCAGCGGCAAATGCGAGCTTTGACCACCGTAGACCTTGTTGCCGACCTGACGCTTGGCGTAGTTCACCGTGATCTTGCGCTGTCCGCGTTCCACGAACACCACAAAAGCGGTAACCAGCACCACCAGAGCCACGATGAACAGTGCCGAAAGCACAGACATCGCGTTGGTGCGGACCAGGTCCAACAGTGCAGCCAGCGCCGCGGGAAGACCCGCCACGATACCTGCGAAGATCAGGATGGAAATCCCGTTGCCCAGACCGCGTTCCGTGATCTGCTCACCCAGCCACATGACGAACATGGTGCCAGTGACCAGAGTCACGACGGTCGTGAAGCGGAACAGCATGCCCGGATCGATCACCAGTCCCTGCTGAGACTCCAACGCCACCGAAATGCCCACGGCTTGCACCAGCGCCAGCACGACCGTGCCGTAGCGGGTGTATTGGGTAATCTTCCGACGGCCGGATTCGCCCTCTTTCTTGAGCGCTTCCAGCGACGGCACCACCACCGACATCAACTGCATGATGATGGATGCCGAAATGTACGGCATGATCCCCAGGGCAAAAATCGAGAAACGCGAGAGCGCTCCGCCCGAGAACATGTTGAACAGGCCCAGGATCCCGCCCTGGTTCTGACGGAACAAGTCCGCCAGCGCGTCCGGGTTGATACCCGGAACCGGGATGTGTGTACCCAAACGGTAAACCACCAGGGCGAGCACCAGGAACACCAGACGGCGCTTCAGATCGCCGTATCGTGCTCCGGATTTGCCCAATGCCTGCGCGTTAGCCACTCGTCACCTCTGATCAAGCAAGCGAGCCGCCCGCGGCTTCGATGGCGGCGCGAGCGCCGGCCGTCGCGGTAATGCCCTTGAGCACGACCTTGCGCGAGAGTTCACCAGACTTGATGACCTTGGCGTAACGAACCGCCTGGCCAATCACGCCGGCCGCCTTCAGCGCTTGCACATCGATGTCATCGATGGGCAGGGCCTGGAGGTCCGACAAGAGAACTTGTGCATACAGGTGTTGACCCAGCGGGGTGAAACCACGCTTGGGCAGGCGACGTTGCAGCGGCATTTGACCGCCTTCGAAGCCAACCTTGTGGAAACCGCCCGAGCGCGACTTCTGACCCTTGTGACCACGGCCGGCGGTCTTACCCAGACCCGAACCGATGCCACGGCCGACGCGGCGCTTGGCGTGCTTGGAGCCCTCGGCGGGCTTCAGCGTATTAAGTTGCATATCCGACATGGTGATTCCTTAGGCTTCCGAGACGGAAACGAGATAATCCACCTTACGGATCATCCCACGCACCTCGGGCGTATCGACCAGCACGCGGCTGCTGTTGATGCGGCCCAAGCCCAAACCGCGAACCGTATCACGGTGCGATTGCTTGGTACCGATCACCGAGCGCACGAGGGTCACTTTGATCTGCTTCTGAGCCATGATTTACCCCAGGATCTCTTCGACCGTCTTGCCGCGCTTGGCAGCAACATCGGCCGGGGTCAGGGAGGCGCGCAGGCCGTTCAACGTGGCGCGAACCATGTTGTAGGGGTTGCTCGAGCCCAGGCTCTTGGCAACCACGTTACGCACACCCATCACTTCGAAAATAGCGCGCATCGGGCCGCCGGCGATAACGCCAGTACCTTCAGCAGCGGGCGAAATCAGCACGGTAGCGGCGCCATGCTTGCCGACCACGGTGTGGTGCAGCGTGCCGTTCTTCAGAGCGACCTTGAACATGCCGCGACGGGCCTGTTCCATAGCCTTCTGAACGGACACCGGCACTTCACGCGCCTTGCCCTTACCCATGCCGATGCGGCCATCGCCATCGCCAACCACGGTCAGCGCGGCAAAGCTCATGGTGCGACCACCCTTGACCACTTTGCTCACGCGGTTGACCGCGATCATCTTTTCGCGGAGGCCGTCATCGTTCTCTTTTTCCGCGGCGTTCTTGCCTTGTACTTTAGCCATTTGACAGATCCTCGCTTAGAACTTCAGGCCGGCTTCACGCGCGGCATCGGCCAGCGCCTTGACGCGGCCATGGTAACGAAAGCCCGAGCGATCGAAAGCGACCAGTTCGATACCGGCAGCCTTGGCCTTTTCGGCCACGCGCTTGCCAACCAGCGTCGCAGCGGCTTTGTTGCCACCCTGACCGGTTTGGCCGGCCAGTTGCGCACGCACTTCGGCTTCCACCGTCGAGGCGCTGACCAGAACGCGATCGCCTTCCGGCGAAATGATGTTGGCGTAGATGTGCTGGTTCGAGCGGAAAATCGAGAGGCGATGAACGCGCAGCTCGTTGATCTTCCGGCGAGTCGGAACCGCACGACGCAAACGGGAAACTTTTTTGTCCATGATTCGTCCTTGCGTGCGCCGTTATTTCTTCTTGGTTTCTTTGATGACGACGCGTTCGTCCGAGTAACGCACGCCCTTGCCCTTGTAGGGTTCGGGTTCGCGGTACGCGCGGATTTCAGCGGCCACCTGACCGACGACTTGCTTGTTGGAGCCCTTGATGACGATTTCCGTCTGGGTGGGGCATTCGGCCTTGATACCGGCCGGCAACTGATGCAAAACGTCGTGCGAGAAACCGAGCTGCAGCTTAACGGCGTCGCCTTGAACCGAGGCGCGGTAACCCACGCCGACCAGGTTCAGCTTGCGCTCGAATCCCTTGCTCACGCCGTTGACCATGTTGGCCACGAGCGCGCGCACGGTGCCCGACATGGCGTTGGCGTGACGGGAATCGTTGGCAGCGGCAAACGTGAGCTTGCCACCGTCCAGCGAGATCGTGACGTCGCCAGTCAGGGGTTGGGTCAGGGAGCCCAGCGGGCCCTTGACAGTGATCTGATCCTGCTTGATGTCAGCTTCGACACCCTTGGGCAGTTCGACCGGATACTTAGCGATACGTGACATTCGAATTTCTCCTTAGGCCACGTAGCACAGCACTTCGCCGCCGACGCCGTTGGCGCGAGCCTTACGGTCGGTCATGACGCCGCGCGAGGTCGAAACGATAGCCACGCCCAGCCCGTTCATGACCTGAGGAATGCTGGTACGGCCCTTGTAGATACGCAGACCAGGGCGCGAGACGCGTTCGATGCGCTCGATGACCGGACGGCCAGCGTAGTACTTCAGGGTGATCTCGAGCTCAGGCTTGGCCTGGGTGCCCTTGATTTCAAAGCTGTCGATGTAGCCTTCGTCTTTCAGCACAGCGGCAATGGCCGCCTTCAGCTTCGAGGAGGGCATGCTCACCGTAACTTTGTCCACTTGCTGCGCATTGCGAATGCGGGTCAGCATATCGGCGATGGGATCGCTCATGCTCATATTGTTTCTCCTACCAGCTGGCCTTGGTGATGCCGGGGATTTCACCCTTCATCGCCATTTCACGCAGTTTGTGGCGCGTCAGGCCGAACTTGCGGAACACGCCGCGAGGACGACCGGTGACCACGCAGCGGTTGCGTTGACGCGTCGGGTTGGCATTGCGCGGCAGCTGTTGCAGCTTGAGCCGAGCTTGGTAACGTTCTTCGTCGGTCTTCGACTGGTCGTCGATGATCGCCTTCAACTCAGCGCGCTTGGCAGCGAACTTGTCAGCCAGCTTGGCGCGCTTGATGTCGCGATTGATGAGGGAAAGTTTAGCCACGTCATCAGCCCCTTAGTTACGGAACGGGAAGCTGAAGGCCGTCAACAGCGCCTTGGCTTCTTCGTCGGTCTTGGCGGAGGTGGTGATGCTGATGTTCAGCCCACGCAGCGCGTCGATCTTGTCGTACTCGATTTCGGGGAAAATGATCTGCTCTTTCACCCCGATGTTGTAGTTGCCACGGCCGTCGAACGCACGACCCGAGATACCGCGGAAGTCGCGCACGCGAGGCAGCGCAACCGCCACCAGGCGATCCAGGAATTCGTACATGCGTTGACCACGCAGCGTGACCATGCAACCAATCGGGTAGTTTTCGCGGATCTTGAAACCGGCGATAGCCTTCTTGGTCTTCGTCACGACGGGCTTCTGGCCGGCGATCTTGGTCAGATCCGACACAGCGTGCTCGATGACTTTCTTGTCGGAGACCGCTTCCGAGACACCCATGTTCAGGGTGATCTTGGTGATGCGCGGCACTTCCATTGCGCTCTTGTAGCCAAACTTGGCCTGCAGGTCGCCAGCGACCTTGCTCTTGTAGAAATCTTGCAAACGAGACATGTCTATCGCCCCTTACGCCTTGGCGCCGACAACGGCACCATTGGAACGGAACACGCGGACCTTGCGACCTTCGACTTCTTGAACGCCCACGCGGTCGCCACGACCGGTTGCGGGGTTGAAGAGCGCCACATTCGAGATGTGGATCGGCATGGTCTTTTCGACAATCCCGCCCGGGTTGTTAGCCATCGGGTTGGCTTTCACGTGCTTCTTGGCAACGTTGACGCCTTCGACCAGAACGTGGTCGGCGCCAACGCGGGCCAGCACCGTGCCACGACGCTTCTTGTCGCGGCCGGTCAGGACGATGACTTCGTCGCCTTTACGAATGTTGTTCATCGTAGGGCTCCTTACAGCACTTCCGGGGCCAGCGACACGATCTTCATGAACTTCTCGGTACGCAGTTCACGCGTAACGGGTCCGAAGATGCGGGTGCCGATAGGCTCCAGCTTGGCGTTGAGCAACACGGCGGCATTGCCACCGAAACGAATCAGCGAACCGTCTTTACGGCGCACGCCCTTGGCGGTACGAACCACCACGGCATTGTAAATTTCGCCTTTCTTGACGCGTCCGCGCGGAGCCGCATCTTTGACGCTCACCTTGATGATGTCGCCGATACCGGCATAACGGCGCTTGGAGCCACCGAGCACCTTAATGCACATGACATGACGCGCACCAGTGTTATCGGCCACGTCCAGCGTGGTCTGCATTTGGATCATGATTTTTCCTGTTCCAACTTAACTGGAAATACGGTTTTCCCAACAAGGGAACACTGCAATTCCTGCCAGTTTTGGTCCCGTCAGGTCAGCCGCCCTGCTTTTTTGTCGGCAAGTCCGTACTACTGGACCAGCAACTGGTGGCAACGCAACGACCCTGGGTTGAAATCCTGCGGGTATTCCCCCCGACGCGCTCACCTAACCTTCGGCTAAGTGAATCGACAATCTGGGAAAGCTGATAATTCTAACGTGGTTAATTTTTGAGCGCAAGCACTTTGTTGGGATTGCGCACAAAAGACCACGCCCCCTGTCAAGGGGGTCGGTTTGTCGGGCCATCCGCCCCTATTTCTGGCGGTAGTAGCCCTTCTCCCAGGCGTCATGATTTGCCTTGCCGCGACGGATTTCGTCCGTGAACGGCGCGGCCATGAGCACAAGGCGATTTAGCCATTTTACAGGAGCTCGGCAGGGACGCTCGAAATCCACGAAAAGCACGGCTCTGACGCCGCCGGTGTCGTTGTGCACCTCGTGGGGATACAGGTCGTCAAAGACCACCGCCTGTCCTTCGCGCCAGCTATAGCGCTGACCGCCGACTTCTATCCAGCAGCGTTCGGGCGGGTCGGGGACGACCAGGCCGAGGTGCAGGCGCAGCACGCCGTTGTACGGCCCTGTGTGCAGCGGAATGCGCTTGCCGGCTTCGAGGATGGAGAAGAAGGCGGTGCGCAGGCCCGGGATGTCCTGCAGGGCGCGCGCCGTGGACGGACATCGGGCAAGGTTGCGTTCAGAGCGCAGGCCATAGCCCAGGAAGACGAACGTCTTCCATCGGTCGTCGGAGGTGATCATGCCCACATCCGGGGAGAGTTCGTGGAAGGCCGGAAGCGCCTGGCGGTCGGCCAGCAGGCCCATCAGTTCGGCCCGAATGGCAGGCGCCCGCGCTTCGAGGGTGGCAACCCACGGGAACTGGCTGTTCTGGAATATCGGCTTGTCGCCGACCAGCGAGGCCTGCGCAATGCGCTGACGCAGCCAGTCAATGAAGCGGAAAACAACCCGCGAATAGAGGCTGGGCTTGGCGGCCGGACGCGCATCGATGGGTTGCACGATGGATATACGGATGACAGCCGAAGATTCCTCATTTTTGTCCACGGCGATGCGCTTGTCCACGGTGGCACGCGTGCCGGCAATTGGCACGCCAATGGACCCAAGCCCGCGGCCGGGATTGGCTCCTTCCACTGCGGGGAAGCTGGTTTAGACTGCCGTGGGCGACAGCGGTCGCTCTCGCCCTTGGCTACCCATTCCTATTACGCAAGGAACGACAGGCATGTATGAACAGTTGGCGCTGTATATCGACGGCGAATTCGTCGCCGGCGAGGGCAGGCGCACCCAGGACGTCATCAACCCCGCCACGCTCGAGGTGCTGGGCCAGCTGCCTCACGCCACGCAAGCCGATCTGGACCGCGCCCTTGCCGCTGCCCAGCGCGCCTTCGAATCGTGGAAGAAGTCCTCGCCCATGGACCGCTCGGCGATCCTGCGCAAGGTCGCCACGCTGTCGCGCGAGCGCGCCCAGGAGATCGGCCGCAACATGACGCTGGACCAAGGCAAGCCGCTGGCCGAAGCCGTGGGCGAAGTCACCTCCTGCGCGGAACATGCCGACTGGCACGCTGAGGAATGCCGCCGCATTTACGGACGCGTCATCCAGCCGCGCAATCCGGATGTGCGCCAGATCGTGGTGCGCGAACCCATCGGCGTCTGCGCCGCCTTCACGCCCTGGAACTTCCCGTACAACCAGGCCATCCGGAAGATCGCCGCCGCCATCGGCGCCGGCTGCACGGTCGTGCTCAAGGGTCCCGAGGACTCGCCCAGCGCGGTCATGGCGATTGCGCGCATGTTCCACGATGCGGGTCTGCCCAAGGGCTGCCTGAACATCGTCTGGGGCGAACCCGCCACCATCTCCGATTACCTGATCCGTTCGCCGATCGTGCGCAAGGTGTCGTTCACCGGGTCCGTTCCGGTCGGCAAGCAGCTTGCGGCGCTGGCAGGCGCGCACATGAAACGCGTCACCATGGAACTGGGCGGCCACTCGCCCGTGCTGGTGTTCGACGACGCGGACATCGACCGTGCCGCCGAGATGCTGGCCAAGTTCAAGGTGCGCAACGCGGGCCAGGTCTGCGTATCGCCCACCCGCTTCTATGTGCAGGACGGCGCGTACGAGCAGTTCCTGGCGCGGTTCTCTGAGGTCCTCAAGAACATCAAGGTCGGCGACGGCCTGGAAGCCGGCACCGAGATGGGGCCGCTGGCGCATGAGCGCCGCGTGCCCGCCATGAGCGCCTTCATCGACGACGCCAAGAAGCACGGCGCCAAGGTGGTGGTGGGCGGCGGTCCGCTGGACCGCAAGGGCTTCTTCTTTGCGCCGACCGTGGTCACGGAACTTCCCGACAACGCCATGCTGATGACCGAAGAGCCGTTCGGCCCCGTGGCGCCCGTCGTCCGCTTCAAGGACACCGACGAGGTGCTGCGCCGCGCCAACAGCCTGCCCTTCGGCCTGTCCTCGTACGTGTTCACGAATTCGCTGAAGACCGCGACCAAGGTGTCCAACGGCCTGGAAGCCGGCATGGTCAACATCAATCACTTCGGCAGCGCCCTGGCCGAGACGCCCTTCGGCGGCATCAAGGACAGCGGCATCGGCAGCGAAGGCGGCACGGAGACCTTCGAGGGCTATCTGGTCACCAAGTTCATCACGCACGTCTGATCCTGCGGTCATCGCAAAGCAAAGCCCCGCACCTGGCGTGCGGGGCTTTTTTTGTCTGTCGTGTGGCGCGGACCGGTCAGGGATTCATGACGCTGTCATGCGGCTCAGTGAGCATTGGGCCCGCTTACAAGCAGCTGACCCAAGCAGTTGACCCAAGTAGCTGACCCAAGCAGCTGACCCAATTAGCTGACCCGCGGCTGCCGCTTCGGCATGGCCCACGCCCATGCCCGACCGCCGCCACACTGAACCCAGGACCCCGCCCCCCGATGACGCTTCGCCCTTCCCGCCCCGTCCGCGCCGCAGCCTCCCTGCTGCTCGTTGCCCTGCTCGCCGCTTGCGGCGGCGACAAGGACGATGACACGCCACCGCCCGTCGCCGAGACGCCGCCCCCGGCCGAAACGCCCGCACAGCCGCCCGCCCCCGTGCAGGTCGCGTTCATGCCCGACATCCACTTCCATGATGTCTACGCGGACTTCAAGGACGGCTCGTTCCCCGGCATCCCCAACCCGAAGGCCGGCGACAACGCGACCATCCGCACGATGTACGCGCAGCTCACGTCCACGCGCCTCTTCAACGAAAACTACTTCGCCTTCCTGGCCGCGCTGGACGACGCCGTGAAACGCGGCGTGAAGTACATCGCACTGCCGGGCGACTTCTCGGACGACGGCCAGCCTGTGCACATGCGCGGCCTGGTCAAGATCATGGACGACTATTCAAAGAAGCACGGCATCCAGTTCTTTGCCGCGCCCGGCAACCATGACCCCAACCGCCCTTTCAACCAGCCCGCGGGCAAGGGGGACTACCTTGGCCTGGATCCCGTGACGGGCGCAATCGGCTTCTCGCAGCCGATCTACAGCCGCGGCGCGAACGTATGCAACACCGCCTACAGCGGCGACTGGACGCGCATCGGCAACACCTATTGCACCGAGGAAGTGCTGCACATGGGCTACTCGGGCATCACGACCGCGCTCGAGCAGCATGGCTTCATGCCGCAGCCGCAGAACGTGTATTACGAAACCCCGTACAGCACCTACAAGTACGAAGACTACGATTACGCCACGGCGGTCTCGCAAGCCAACTGGATCAACCGTCAGTACGAGATCTGCGCCGAAGGCACCGGCGGTCCGAACAAGCCGCAGAACTACACGCTGTGCAAGATGGTGCCCGACACGTCGTACGTGGTCGAGCCCGTCGAGGGCGTGTGGCTGGTGGGCCTGGATGCCAACGTCTACGTGCCGACCGGTCCGGGCGCCAACGACTTCACCGGCTCGGGTGACCAGGGCTACAACAAGATGCTGACCCACAAGGCGCACGTCATCACGTGGCTGGCCGACGTGGTGGCGCGCGGCAAGGCGCAGGGCAAGCAGGTCATCGCCTTCAGCCACTTCCCGATGTCCGAGTTCTTCAATGGCGCGTCCGACGACATCGAAGCGCTGCTGGGCGCGAACAAAATGCAGATGATCCGCCGTCCCGCGGAGAACACCACGCGCGCGCTGGCCGAGACCGGTTTGAAGGTGCACGTGGGCGGCCACATGCACTTCAACGACATGGCGCTGCGCAACTACGGCGGCGACCACGCGCTCTTCAACATCCAGGCGCCCTCCATGGCCGCCTATGTGCCCGCGTACAAGCTCATGACGCTGCAGAGCGCCGATGAGATCGAAGTGCAGACCATCCGACTGGACAAGGTGCCGCGCTTCGATGAGCTGTTCGACCTGTACCGCGCGGAAAACGCCTACACCGTGCCGCCGCGCTGGGACGTTTCCATCCTGGACGCCAAGGACTACGGCGATTTCACCTATCGCTACATGAGCGAACTGGTGCGCCTGCGCCTGCTGAACGACGACTGGCGCTGCGAGATGCGCGAGCTGGTCAAGAGCCCGCTGACGGGCGCCGACCTGCTGGCGTTGTCGCAACTGCAGACGACGGTCACGCTCAAGGAATTGGCGAACACCGGCAATCAGAACAATCTGACGCCCGCGTTCTTTGCATGCCTGTCTGACGGCGGCGGCAGCGGCGCCAGCAATCCGGCCTATGCCGCGGATGCCACCAACGCGCAATCGCGCGCGCAAGCCTTGGCCCAGGCCAACGGCATGCAGCTGGCGGACTTCGCGCAGTGGACGGCGCTGGAGATGGCCGGGGACTTCGTGCGCCTGGCCAATGCCGGCGACCTCGCGTTTACCGATATCCCGGCGCAGCGCGCCAGTCAGTACAAGCTGCTGGCTCAAGCACTGAACCAGACCAACGCCGCCGTGCAGATGAACGGCAACAACGTCAGCGACGCCAACACGCCCGCAGACCTGTTCAAGGCGCGCTTCAAGCCGCTGATGGCGATCATGCTCAAGCTCGCAAACGGTGCGCCGTCCGAGCACATCCGCCTGGACTTGACGACCAACAGCATCGTCAACCTGTCCAACCAGCCTTCGCCGTTCTAAGCCTGATTCGAAGGTTCCGAAAGGCCGACGGCCCGCTGATCAAGCGGGCCGTTTTTGTTTGGCGGCATTGCCTGGCGCGCAACGGTCCGCGTTCACGCCTACAAGGCGCGCCCGCCCGCGCGCAGGTCCCGCGGCGTCATGCCGAAGCGCTGCTTGAACAGCCGGCTGAAATGCGAAGGATGAGAGAAACCCACCTGATACGCCAGCTCGGCGATGCCGCGATGGCGGTGCCGCGCGTCCAGCAGCAGTTCGCGGCACCGGTCCAGCCGCTGCTCAAAAATGAACGACTCCACCGACAACCCGCCCGCGCGCAGGATGCGGTGCAGATAGGCGACCGAGACCCCACAGCCCTGCGCTACCCGCGCGGGCGACAGATCCGGATCGGCGAGATGCTGGCGGATATAGGCCAGCACACGCGCTCTGTGCGCCACCGTGACGCTGCTGTCCGCCTCCGAGACCTGTCCCTGTCCCGGCTGCACCAGGAAGAGCACGATGAGGTCGATCAGACGCTCGCCCAGCTCGGCGGCCTCGGTCTCGGACCAGCCGTCCATGCCTTTGAACAGGTGATCCATGTAGCCGGCCAGCAGCGCGCCGCGGGGCGACCCGTCGTCGGTGCGCAGCTTGTAGAAGGCGCCGATGCGTGAGTCCCGCTGCGACAGTGCGCTGCGCGGGAACGAGACGCTCAGGCTGCGGTAGCCCGCCGCGCCGTTCGCGGTTGCCTGATACGGCAGGCTCTGGTTCATCAGATACACGCAACCCGGTTCCACCTGGAATTCGCGGCCCGCTTGTCGCACTGCCAGCGGACCGGCCAGCGGCAGGCCAAAGGTGTAGAACTCCTGATCCAGCCGCGACACGTTGCCCGGCGTGCGTTCCAGCCGCTGGCCCTGGTAATGCAGATCGTTGAATTGAAGGCTGGCGCGTCGCGCATAGCGGACATGGCCCGCGAAATGACCGGGTTTGCCGCCATGCACCTCGAACGGCCCGAAAGCATCGGCCAGCGCGGCGCGCCACGCATCGCGCCGGTCAGCGCCGGCGCTGGCCGAAATGGCGAATTCCGTATCTGGCATGGCACGGTCTCCTGGGGGCTGCGCAAATTGATCTTGCGTCTACATATTGTTGACTCACCCTGCTGTGGGGTGGCCGGCGCATTGTGGGCGCGCTTGCCGCAAGTCTATATTCAGCCCGACAAGCACACAACCTGGACAAACCGGGAGGAGACGCATGGACGAGGCAGGGTCGGCAACCGCGCGCCATACGCCGGCGTCGCGCTATCTGCGCTGCGCGGGACGCGAGTTGCACTACACGGACTGGGGCGCTTCTGACGCGCCGCCCATCATCATGTGGCATGGCCTGGCTCGCACCGGCCGAGACTTTGACGAGCTGGCGCAGGCACTGGCCGGCGACTACCGCGTGATCTGTCCCGACGCGATCGGGCGCGGCCTGTCGCAATGGAGCCCCGATCCGGTCGCCGAGTACCGGCTCGACTTCTACGCCACGTTGGCGCGCGCCCTGCTGGACGGCCTGTCGCTGGCGCGCGTGCGCTGGGTGGGAACGTCCATGGGCGGCGCGACCGGCATGCATGCGGCCGCGACCACGTTGCGCGATCGCATTTCGCACCTGGTCGTCAACGACATCGGACCGGAACTGCCGCAGCCTGCCATCGAGCGCATCCTGGCCTATGCCGGCAACCCGCCGGCCTTCGACACGGTGACGGAACTCGAAGCCTGGCTGCGCGCCGCCTACAAACCCTATGGCTGGCAGAGCGACGATCAGTGGCGCCGGATGGCGGAAACGTCGGTGCGCCGGCTGCCCGACGGCCGCGTCACCGCCCATTACGATCCGGCCATCGTCGGGCAGTTCAGCCATCACCCGAACGACTATGACCGGTGGGCCGGCTACGACACGCTGCGCATGCCGACGTTGCTTTTGCGCGGCGCCGATTCGGACCTGCTGCTGCCCGACGTTGCGCACGCCATGACGCAGCGCGGCCCCCGCGCACAGCGCATCGACTTTCCCGATTGCGGGCACGCCCCCGCGCTGAACGTGCCCGCCCAGATCGAACCCATCCGTCAATTTCTCGCCAGGCCGGACGACACGGCCGCGCGCGCCCAATGACACCAGGAGACTTCCATGAAACGCATTCTGCTCGCCGCCATGGCCAGCCTGTGCATGAGTTCCGCGCTGGCGGCAAAGGACTTCGTTGTCGCCCATGTCTATGACAAGACCGGCCCGCTTGAGGCTTACGCCAAGCAGACCCAGAACGGACTGATGCTGGGGCTGGAATACGCCACGCAGGGCACCATGACGGTGGCCGGGCGCAAGATCCGCGTCATCGAGAAAGACAACCAGGGCAAGCCCGACGTGGCCCGCGCGCAGCTCGCGTCCGCCTATGCCGACGACAACGCCGACATCGCCGTCGGTCCGACGTCGTCGGGCGTGGCGCTGGCCATGCTGCCGATCGCGGAGGAATACGAAAAGATCCTGCTGGTGGAGCCGGCGGTGGCCGATTCCATTACCGGCGAGAAGTGGAACAAGTACATCTTCCGCACCGGCCGCAATTCCTCGCAGGACGCCATCGCCAACGCCGTGGCGTTCGACCAGGACGGCACGTCGATCGCCATGCTGGCGCAGGACTATGCGTTTGGCCGCGACGGCGTCAAAGCCTTCAAGGGCGCGCTCAAGAACGCCAAGATCGTGCACGAGGAATACCTGCCGGCCAACGCGTCCGACTTCACGGCCGGCGCGCAGCGGCTCTTCGATGCACTGAAGGACAAGCCCGGCCGCAAGATCATCTTCATCCTGTGGGCCGGCGCCGGCAATCCGTTCAAGATCGCCGATCTGGATCCCAAGCGCTACGGCATCGAGATCGCCACGGGCGGCAACACGCTGACCGCCATGACGCCGCTCAAGTCCTTGGCGGGCATGGAAGGCGCCACGTATTACTACTACGGCATCCCCAAGAACCCGGTCAATGATTGGCTCGTGGCCGAGCATCAGAAGCGTTTCGGCCAACCGCCTGATTTCTTCACCGCGGGCGGCATGGCGTCGGGCATTGCGATCGTTGCCGCGTTGAACAATACCGGCGGCGATTCAGATACCGACAAGCTCATCAAGGCGATGGAAGGCATGAGCTTCGATACGCCCAAAGGCAAGATGACCTTCCGGCCCGAGGATCACCAGGCTATGCAGTCGATGTACCACTTCCGGATCAAGAACGATCCCTCGGTGCCATGGGCAGTCCAGGACCTGGTCAAGGAAATCACGCCGGACCAGATGGCCGTGCCTATCCAGAACAAGCGCTGATTCCCGCCGCTCATGCTTGAGACCCATTCGCTCACCGTTCGCTTCGGCGGTCATGTGGCGGTCAATGATGTCAGTTGCGCCTACGCGCCCGGCACCTTGACCGCCATCGTCGGCCCGAACGGCGCCGGCAAGACGACGTACTTCAATCTGATTTCGGGGCAGTTGCGCGCCAGTGCCGGCACCGTGACATTGAACGGACGCGATCTGACCACGTTGTCCGCGCCGGCCCGCATGCACGCGGGGCTCGGGCGCGCATTCCAGCTGACGCAGCTGTTCCCCCGGCTGAGCGTTCACGAAAACGTGCGGCTTGCCCTGCAGTCGCGGCAACAGGGCATGGGTTGGCGCCACATCCGATTCTGGCGCACGTGGCGCGACGATCGCGGTCTCATGGAGCGTGCCGATGCCCTGCTCGCACGCACACGGCTGACCGCCCGACGAGACCAACCGGCCGCCGACCTGCCCCATGGCGACCAGCGCAAACTGGAGATCGCGATGCTCATCGCGCTGGAGCCTTCGGTGTTCATGTTCGACGAACCTACCGCCGGCATGAGTGTGGACGACGTGCCTGTCGTGCTGGACCTCATCCGCGAGCTGAAGGCCGACGCGTCCAAGACCATTCTGCTCGTCGAGCACAAGATGGATGTCGTGCGCGAGCTGGCGGACCGCATCGTCGTGCTGCACAACGGGCGGCTGATGGCCGACGGCGATCCGGCCACCGTAATTGCCTCGCCCATCGTGCAGCGGGCCTACCTGGGCATCAGCGCGCAGGAGGCGGCATGACGGCGCAACCGCTTCTGGAATTGAAGGACGTGCACACGCACATCGGTGCGTATCACATCCTGCACGGCGTGAACCTGTCGGTGCCGGCATCGGCGGTCACCATGCTGCTCGGGCGCAATGGCGCGGGCAAGACGACGACGCTGCGCACCATCATGGGATTGTGGCGCGCATCGCAGGGCCAGATCTGCCTGGACGCCAAGCCGATCGGCGGACCCGGCACGCGCACGTCGCCACCCGACATGGCGCGCATGGGCATGGCTTATGCGCCCGAGAACATGGGCATCTTCGGCGACCTGTCCGTCAAGGAGAACATCCTGCTCGCGGCACGCCTTGCCAGAAATGCCGCGCAACTGGACACCGCACGGCTGGAATGGATCTTCGGGTTCTTTCCCGCGCTCAAGAAGTTCTGGCTGCACCCCGCCGGCAAACTATCGGGCGGGCAGAAGCAGATGCTAGCGATGGCGCGCGCGATCATCGAGCCGCGGCGCCTGCTGCTGGTCGACGAACCCAGCAAGGGTCTGGCGCCGGCCATCATCCAGAACATGATCGACGCGTTCATCGAACTCAAGCAGTCCAGCACCACCATCCTGCTGGTCGAGCAAAACTTCAACTTTGCCCGCCGCGTTGGCGACTACGCGGCGATCATGGACAACGGCCGGGTCGTGCACGCAGGCGCCATGGCCGACCTGGCCGCGGACGAGGCGCTGCAGACACGCCTTTTGGGCCTGTCACTGGGAAGCCACCAATGAGCACGCTGGACATCGAAGCGCCGCTGCCGCGCGCACGCGCCGACCTCATGCCTGTGCTGCTGGTGCTGGCGCTGGCGGTCCTCGCATTGCCCCTGGTCGGGTCGTTTTCCACC
This sequence comes from Achromobacter sp. ACM05, assembly GCF_019218915.1. Lineage (NCBI taxonomy): Bacteria > Pseudomonadati > Pseudomonadota > Betaproteobacteria > Burkholderiales > Alcaligenaceae > Achromobacter > Achromobacter sp. ACM05. Next base: position 863,839 of record NZ_JAHUWQ010000001.1, on the reverse strand, counting down.
TGGGTCACGCTGACCTTCGCCGGGCTGGCGATGGGCATGATCATCTTCATCGTGGCGTCGGGCATGACGCTCGTCTTCGGCCTGATGGACGTGCTCAATTTCGGCCACGGCCTGTTCATTGCCATCGGCGCCTACATGGCGGCCACCGTGCTCGGTTCGATGGCTGACTGGACGCAGTCCGGCAGCCTGTGGACCAATCTGGTCGCCGTGCTGCCAGCCATGATCGTGGGCATGCTGGTGGCGGGCGCCGTGGGCCTGGCATTTGAGCGCGTGATCGTGCGGCCGGTCTACGGCCAGCATCTGAAGCAGATCCTCATCACGATGGGCGGCATGATCATCGGCGAAGAAATCATCAAGATGATGTGGGGACCGCAAACGATCACGTTGCCGTTGCCCGAATCCCTGCGCGGCGCGTTCCTGCTGGGCGACGCCGCCATCGAGAAGTATCGCGTGGTGGCGCTGGTGGTCGGCATGATCGTGCTTGGCGGCATGCTGTGGGTGTTGAACCGCACCAAGCTTGGCCTGCTGATCCGCGCCGGCGTCGAAGACCGTGAAATGGTCGAAAGCCTGGGCTACCGAATCCGGCATCTGTTTGTCGGGGTGTTCGTTGCCGGGTCGATGCTGGCCGGATTGGGCGGCGTGTTGTGGGGGATGTACCAGCAATCGATCGTGCCGCAGTTGGGCGCGCAGGTGAACGTGCTGATCTTCATCGTCATCATGATCGGCGGCCTGGGCTCCACGGTGGGCTGCCTGATCGGCGCGCTGCTGGTCGGGCTGATGGCCAACTACACCGGCTTTCTGATGCCGAAGGCCGCCCTCTTCTCGAACATCGCGCTGATGGTCGCCATTTTGCTGTGGCGCCCGCAAGGCGTGTACCCCGTCACGAACCGCTAGGAGCCGCCGACATGTCGTTTCGCCTGCTTTCCGGCGATCCTCCGCGCAGCGCGATCCTGGCGCTGCTGCTCATGGCAATCGTGGCCGCGTTGGCCGCGGCGCCCTTCCTGTTTCCCGGCCCCAAGGCATTGGCCGTCGCGGCGAAGATCCTCGTCTTCATCGTCCTGGTTGCCAGCTACGACCTGCTGCTGGGATACACGGGCATCGTCAGCTTCGCCCACACCATGTTCTTTGGCATCGGCGCGTACGGCGTGGCGATCGCCAGCATACGCATGGAACCCGGCTGGACGGCGGTGTTTGCCGGGACCGCGGCCGGACTGGCCGTGTCGCTCGCCTTCGCCTTGCTGATCGGCCTGGCCAGTCTGCGCGTGCGCGCCATCTTCTACGCGATGATCACCTTGGCCGTCGCTGCGGCGTTTCAGACGCTGGTGTCGCAGTTGTCGGAATTGACCGGTGGCGAGGATGGCCTGAACTTCAAGGTTCCGCAGATGTTGCGACCGGCGTTCCGTCCGCTTTCCGAACCCCTGTTTGGCGTCACCGTGGACGGGCGGATCATCACCTACTACCTGATTGCGGCGGTCTGCGTGGTGCTCTTCCTGATGTTGCTGCGCATCGTGAATTCGCCGTTCGGCCGCGTGCTGCAGGCGATTCGCGAGAATCCTTTCCGCGCCGAAGCGATCGGCTACCGCACGGTGCTTTACCGCAGCCTGTCGAACCTGCTTGCGGCGGCGTTCGCGACCCTGGCGGGCGCGCTGTATGCGCTTTGGCTGCGCTACAACGGCCCGGACACGACGTTGTCGTTCGAGATCATGCTCAACATCTTGCTGATGGTCGTGATCGGCGGGATGGGCACCATGTACGGCGCAGTGGTCGGTGCGAGCCTGTTCGTGTTCGCGCAGAGCTATCTGCAGGACGGCTTGCATGCCGTGCATGAGGTCGTGGCGGGCATCCCCCCGCTGGCCTTGCTGTTCGAGCCGGACCGCTGGCTGCTCTGGCTCGGAATTCTGTTCGTGCTGTCGGTGTATTACTTTCCGACCGGCGTCGCCGGACGGCTGCGGGAGTTTGCTCGGCGCCTATAGGCAGTGCCGCGGAACAACATCGCGTTCCGCGCGTCTGCCATCCGGCCTCAGGCCCTGGGCTAGCGTCCGCCCTGCCTGAGCGTATCGGCACCACGCCTCAACTCATCGACGCGCCGCTGCATGTCGTCCACGCTGCGCTGCGTCTGACTGCTGGTGCGATTCAGTTGAGAACCCGACGGCGTGGGCATCAAGGGCGGCATGGTCATCTGACCGCCTGGGGTCAGCGGAATCATGGCCGGTGGGTGCGGATCCGCATTTGGCGGCGGCGCGTTCAGTACGCGCTCCAATACCTTCAGCTGGTCTCGCTGCGCCTGCAGTGCGCGTTCCTGGTCCAGCAAGCCCTGCTCGTCTTCGTCTTCGGTACCGAAGATGGCGGCATGATCTTTGGATCTTCCATCCAATTGAACCCGCGGATCCGGCCCGGCATTGAGCAGTTGCTTGCCGAGCGTCGTCGCATCCGTCGGCGGTGGCGTGGAACCGCGCGCCGCAGGCGGTGCACCCTCGGTTGCGCTCGCGCCACGTACGCCGGCAGCGGAGCTTGGCAACATCGGAGCGGGAAACGTGCCGGCAATGGCAGCCTCGCCCGCACCAGGCGCGGCGCTGGCGGCGGACGGCATGGGCGCGCCTCGCTCCTGCGCGAACGCGGCGCCGGCGGCCATTGCCATCAAGCACGCGATGGCGACGGCAAGCCCGGCTGATTTGCGGACGATGACCATGCTTCCCTACAAAATTCCCAAATGCGAGACATAAAAAAACGGCAAGGGTTTTGGCCCTTGCCGTTTTATATCAGAACGGCGAACCGTTCCGAGGTGCAGCTTTCACTTAGATGATACGTGCGGCTTCAACCAGACGCACCACACGCCACGACTTCGAGCGCGAGATGGGACGGCCTTCAGCGATTTCAACCGTATCGCCTTCGTTGTACTGGTTCGATTCATCGTGCGCCTTGTACTTCGCGGAACGCATGATGATCTTGCCAAAGATGGGGTGCTTGACGCGGCGCTCAACCAGAACGACGACAGTCTTGTCCATCTTGTTGCTGACGACCTTGCCAACCAGCGTGCGCTGGCGCTTGGCCACTTGGGTGTTTTGAGTTTCGCTCATCTTTATTTCCCTGCCTTCTCGGTCAGCAAGGTGCGGACGCGAGCGATGTCGCGGCGCACGTTGCGCAGCTGGCTGGTGTTGGCCAGTTGCTGCGTGGCTTTCTGCATGCGCAGACCGAATTGGGCCTTCAGCAGGCTTTCGAGCTCTTTGCCGAGCTCGGCGGCGTCTTTCGAACGGAGTTCGCTAGCTTTCATGTTAGTACTCCTTAAGCACCGATATGACGCGCGACGAACGTGGTCGAAATCGGCAGCTTGGCAGCGGCCAGGCGGAAAGCTTCACGCGCGAGCTCTTCGCTAACCCCTTCCATTTCGTAGAGCACCTTGCCGGGCTGGATTTCAGCAACCCAGTACTCCGGGTTGCCCTTACCGTTACCCATACGGACTTCGGCAGGCTTCTGCGAGATGGGCTTATCCGGGAAAATGCGAATCCAGATACGGCCGCCACGCTTGATGTGACGATTGATGGCGCGACGAGCAGCTTCGATCTGACGGGCGGTCAGACGGCCACGGCCGGTAGCCTTCAGGCCGAACTCGCCGAACGACACGTGGGTGCCACGAGTCGCCAGACCGGTGTTGCGGCCCTTCTGCTCTTTGCGATACTTTCTGCGGGAGGGTTGCAGCATGGTTATTCTCCTTCAGGCGCCGGAGCAGCGTCCGCCTTGCGGGGAGCGCGGCCACGACCACCCGGACGACCGGTGCGAGCACCGTCCGGACGATCACCACGCGGAGCGCGGCGCGGACGACGTTCTTCTTCACGCGGGGCTGCGGTTTCCGGCGGCAATTCGCCGTTGGCCAGCATGTCGCCCTTGTAGACCCAGACCTTGATGCCGATCACGCCGTACGTGGTGTGGGCTTCGGAGGTGCCGTAGTCGATGTTGGCCTTGAGGGTGTGCAGCGGCACACGGCCTTCGCGATACCACTCGGTGCGAGCAATTTCGATACCGTTCAGACGGCCCGAGCTCATGATCTTGATGCCTTGGGCACCCAGACGCATGGCGTTCTGCATCGCGCGCTTCATGGCGCGGCGGAACATGATGCGCTTCTCGAGCTGTTGCGAGATCGAGTCGGCGATCAGTTGAGCATCGGTTTCCGGCTTGCGGATTTCTTCGATGTTGACGTGCACGGGCACGCCCATCAGACGCTGCAGATCAGCCTTCAGGCTTTCGATGTCTTCGCCGCGCTTGCCGATCACCACGCCCGGACGAGCCGAGTAGACGGTGATGCGGGCATTCTTGGCGGGACGCTCGATGATCACGCGACCAACGGAGGCGCTCTTGAGCTTCTTCTTCAGGTACTCGCGAACGCGAATGTCTTCGGCCAGCATCGAGCCGAAGGCCTTGTCGTCGGCGAACCAACGCGAGGACCAATTACGGGTGACCGCGAGACGGAACCCAGTGGGGTGAATTTTCTGACCCATCGTGACTCCTTAAGCTCCGACCTTGACCGTGATGTGGCAGGTCTGCTTCTCGATACGGTTGCCGCGGCCCTTGGCGCGAGCGGAGAAGCGCTTCATCGACTGAGCCTTGTCCACGAAGATCGTGGTGACTTTCAGTTCGTCGATGTCGGCGCCGTCGTTGTGCTCGGCGTTGGCGATGGCGGACTCGACAGCCTTCTTCAGGATGACGGCAGCCTTCTTCGGCGAGAAGGTGAGGATTTCCAGCGCACGGCCGACCTTCTGGCCACGGATCAGGTCCGCAACCAAACGGGTCTTCTGAGCGGAGATGTGAACCCCACGGATAATGGCAGTAGTTTCCATCGCTTACCTCTTCGCCTTCTTGTCCGCGGCGTGACCCTTGAACGTACGGGTCAGCGCGAACTCGCCCAGCTTGTGACCGACCATGTTCTCGTTGATATAAACGGGAACATGCTGCTTGCCGTTGTGCACAGCGATCGTCAGACCGATGAACTCGGGCAGGATCGTGGAACGACGCGACCAGGTCTTGATCGGCTTCTTGTCTTTGCCCGCGACGGCCGTGTCCACCTTTTTGATCAGGTGAGCATCGACAAACGGGCCTTTCTTGATCGAACGTGACATAGTGTTCGCCTCTTACTTGCGCTTGCGCCGTTGGACGATCATATTGTTCGTCCGCTTGTTGCGACGGGTCTTGTAACCCTTCGACGGAGTGCCCCACGGGCTGACCGGCTCGCGTGCTTCACCGGTACGGCCTTCGCCGCCACCGTGCGGGTGATCCACCGGGTTCATGGCAACGCCACGAACGGTCGGGCGGACACCGCGCCAACGCATTGCACCGGCCTTGCCGATTTGGCGCAGGCTGTGTTCTTCGTTACCGACTTCACCGATGGTGGCGCGGCATTCGATGTGCACACGGCGGACTTCACCCGAGCGCAGACGCACCTGAGCGTAGATGCCTTCGCGAGCCAGCAGGACGGCGGAAGCGCCAGCCGAGCGGACCATCTGGGCACCCTTGCCGGGGAGCATTTCGACGCAGTGGATCGTCGTACCGACCGGGATGTTGCGGATCGGCAGCGTGTTGCCAGCGCGGATCGGAGCATCGGTGCCCGACAGCACGGTCGCACCGACTTCCAGGCCACGGGGAGCGATGATGTAACGACGTTCGCCGTCGGCGTAGCACAGCAGAGCGATGTGCGCCGTACGGTTGGGGTCATATTCCAGACGCTCGACCTTTGCCGGGATGCCGTCCTTATCGCGACGGAAGTCGACGATACGGTAGTGCTGCTTGTGACCACCGCCACGATGACGGATCGTGATGTGACCGTTGTTGTTACGGCCAGAACCACGGGTCTTCTTTTCGAGCAGCGGCGCGTAGGGCTCACCCTTGTGCAGGTTCGGGCTGACAACCTTCACCATGCCACGGCGGCCAGCCGAAGTCGGCTTAACTTTTACGAGGGCCATTTACTTCACCTCCGCAAAGTCGATTTCCTGGCCGTCCTTGAGCGAGACGTAAGCCTTGCGCTCATTACGGCGACGGCCAACGAATCGGCCAAAGCGCTTGACTTTGCCCTTACGGTTGAGGACCTGCACGGACTCGACCTGCACCTTGAAGAGCAGTTCGACGGCAGCCTTGATTTCCGGCTTGGTAGCGTCAGCCACGACACGGAAAGCGACTTGCTGATTCTTCTCAGCGACGAACGTGGCCTTTTCGGTCACGATCGGAGCCAGAATGACTTGCATCAAGCGTTCAGCGTTCATCCCAGCATCTCCTCGAGTTGAGCGATGGCCGGCTTGGTGATCAGCACTTTCTTGTAGTGGACCAGCGACAACGGATCGGCATAACGGGGCTCGACAACGGCAACGTGCGGCAGGTTGCGGGTGGCGAGGTAAACATTTTCATCGACGCTGTCGGTGATGATCAGGACCGAGTCCAGGCCCAGGCTCTTCAGCTTTGCAGCGGCAGCCTTGGTCTTGGGCGATTCCAGATCAAACGATTCAACGACGGCGATGCGGTCTTCGCGAGCGAGCTGCGACAGGATCGAACGGATCCCGGCGCGGTACATCTTCTTGTTGACCTTCTGGCTGAAGTTCTCTTCGGGCGAGTTCGGGAAAGTCCGACCACCACCACGCCACAGCGGCGACGAAGTCATACCAGCGCGAGCGCGGCCGGTACCCTTTTGACGCCAGGGCTTCTTGGTGGAGTGCTTGACTTCCGTACGGTCCTTCTGAGCACGATTGCCGGAACGCGCGTTGGCTTGGAAAGCCACGACGATCTGGTGAATCAGCGCTTCGTTGAAGTCACGGCCGAAGATCGTGTCCGGCGCGCTGAACGTAGCAGCGGCCTGACCTTGGTCGTTCAGGAGCTTGAGATCCATTTACTTACGCTCCCTTCTTGGCCGGGGCCTTGATGGCCGGGCGCACAACGATGTCGGCGCCAGCGTGGCCGGGGACAGCGCCCTTGACCAGCAGCAGGCCGCGCTCAACGTCAACGCGAACGACGTCGAGGTTTTGAACGGTGCGGGTGACGTCACCCAGGTGACCGGCCATGCGCTTACCCGGGAAAATGCGGCCCGGATCTTGTGCTTGACCAATCGAGCCCGGAACGCGGTGCGAACGGGAGTTACCGTGCGACGCGCGCTGCGAACCGAAGTTGTGACGCTTGATGGTACCGGCGAAGCCTTTACCAATGGTCGTGCCCGTGACGTCGACCTGTTGGCCGGCTTCGAACACGGATTCCACGGCGATCACGGAACCGGCCGCAAATTCAGCGGCGCGAGCGGGATCAAGGCGGAATTCTTTGAGGATGCTACCGGCTTCGGCGCCGGCCTTGGCGTAGTGGCCCGTTTGCGGCTGAGCCACACGCGAGGCACGACGAGTGCCATAAGCCACCTGGATGGCGGCGTAGCCGTCGGTTTCCAGGGACTTAACTTGGGTCACGCGGTTGTTGGACACGTCCAGCACGGTCACCGGGATGGATTCACCTTCCTCGGTAAAAATGCGGGTCATGCCGACCTTGCGACCCACCAGCCCCAGCCGGTGAGCGGCGGGCGTGGGTGTCGAATTCGACATCGTTTTCTCCATTCCCGACTGCGATTGGTCGGGGCTAATCAGGCAAAAGGTAACGGCCTTTGCCCTACGACTATGTTCAACCTGGACTAGGCGCAGCGCCCTCAAACAGCAAGGTGGCTTGGGCTTTGTCCATAGTTAGACTTGCCACAAAATGGCAAGCTTCGCATATTAGCATGTTTTTTCTAAGCGGCACAAGCACTTAGCGGATTCAGGCCATGCGTCGGTGGGCATTTTTGCCACGGTTTGCGCGGCTTGGCGGGCATGCTGCCTTCCAGCGTCGTTTGAGCAGGTAGTGAGCACATGCTTACATGCTCGTTCGGGCTGGGACGCCAAAACAAAATGGCCGCAATCCCGAGGGAGTGCGGCCATTTTTTTACGAACCTGCCGGCGAAGGTAGCAGGCCCGGAGCGTCTTACTGCAGCGCGATTTCGACGTCGACGCCGGCCGGCAGGTCCAGACGCATCAGGGCGTCAACGGTCTTGTCGGTGGGATCAACGATGTCCATCAGGCGCTGATGGGTACGGATTTCGAACTGGTCACGCGACGTCTTGTTGACGTGCGGCGAACGCAGAACGTCGTAGCGACGGATACGCGTGGGCAGCGGCACCGGACCGCGGACGACAGCGCCCGTGCGCTTGGCGGTGTCGACGATTTCGGCGGCCGATTGATCGATCAGCTTGTAATCGAAGGCTTTCAAGCGGATGCGGATCTTTTGGTTTTTCATGGCGTTTCCTAAAGAACGAGACGCGAGGGCGGGATCACGCCCTCGCTGGTTGGGTGCTGCTTAACAGATCCGAATTACTTCAGGATCTTGGCGACGACGCCGGCGCCGACGGTACGACCGCCTTCACGGATGGCGAAACGCAGACCTTCTTCCATGGCGATCGGGGCCAGCAGCTTGACGGTCATCGTCACGTTGTCGCCCGGCAGAACCATTTCCTTGTCGGCCGGCAGGTCGATCGTGCCGGTCACGTCCGTCGTGCGGAAGTAGAACTGGGGACGATAGCCGTTGAAGAACGGGGTGTGGCGGCCGCCTTCTTCCTTGGACAGGATGTACACCTCGGACGTGAAGTCCGTGTGCGGGGTGATCGAGCCCGGCTTGGCCAGAACTTGGCCGCGCTGGACGTCTTCACGCTTGGTGCCGCGCAGCAGGATGCCCACGTTGTCGCCGGCTTGACCTTGGTCCAGCAGCTTGCGGAACATTTCCACGCCCGTGCAGGTCGTCTTGACCGTCGGAACGATACCGACGATTTCGATTTCTTCGCCGACCTTGATGATGCCGCGTTCGATACGGCCGGTCACCACGGTGCCGCGACCCGAGATCGAGAACACGTCTTCAACGGGCATCAGGAACGCGCCGTCGATGGCACGCTCAGGCGTCGGGATGTACGAATCCAGCGCAGCAGCCAGCGACAGGATGGCCTGTTCGCCCAGTTCGCCCTTGTCGCCTTCCAGCGCCAGCTTGGCCGAACCCTTGACGATCGGGGTGTCGTCGCCCGGGAAGTCGTACTTGGACAGCAGTTCGCGAACTTCCATTTCCACCAGCTCGAGCAGCTCGGCGTCGTCAACCATGTCAGCCTTGTTCAGGAAGACGATGATGTACGGCACGCCAACCTGGCGGCTCAGCAGGATGTGCTCACGCGTTTGCGGCATGGGGCCGTCAGCGGCCGACACGACCAGGATCGCGCCGTCCATCTGGGCAGCGCCCGTGATCATGTTCTTGACGTAGTCAGCGTGGCCCGGGCAGTCAACGTGCGCGTAGTGACGCGTTTCCGTTTCGTACTCGACGTGGGCCGTGTTGATCGTGATGCCGCGGGCCTTTTCTTCAGGAGCTGCATCGATCTGGTCGTAGCCCTTGGCTTCGCCGCCGAACTTGGTCGACAGAACGGTCGTGATCGCCGCCGTCAATGTCGTTTTGCCGTGGTCAACGTGACCAATCGTACCCACGTTCACGTGCGGCTTGGTACGTTCAAACTTGCCTTTTGCCATGATCTCTATCCTTTGACTTTCAAGGAAACTTGATTTCTGCCGGGGCCGTCCGGATGGACGGACCCGGCAAGGGTTATTTACTTGGCCCGAGCGGCGATGACTTCGTCAGCGACGTTCTTGGGAGCCTCGGAGTAATGCTTGAATTCCATCGTGTACGTAGCACGGCCTTGCGTCAGCGAACGCAGGTTCGTGGCGTAACCGAACATCTCGGCCAGGGGCACTTCAGCCTTGATGGTCTTGCCACCGCCAACCATGTCGTCCATGCCTTGGACCATGCCGCGACGCGAGGACAGATCGCCCATGACGGTGCCAGCGTAGTCTTCCGGCGTTTCGACTTCGACGGCCATCATCGGTTCCAGCAGCACGGGGCTAGCCTTGCGCATGCCTTCCTTGAATGCCATCGAACCGGCCATCTTGAACGCGTTTTCGTTCGAGTCGACGTCGTGGTACGAACCGAAGAACAGCGTGACCTTGACGTCCACGACCGGGTAGCCGGCCAGGATGCCCGAAGGCAGCGTTTCCTGGATGCCCTTGTCCACCGCGGGGATGTATTCGCGAGGAACCACACCGCCCTTGATGGCGTCCACGAATTCGTAGCCGCCGCCAGGAGCCAGGGGCTCGACCTTCAGGACAACGTGACCGTACTGACCACGACCGCCCGACTGCTTGACGAACTTGCCTTCGACTTCTTCGCAGACCTTGCGGATGGTTTCGCGGTAAGCCACTTGCGGCTTGCCGACGTTGGCTTCCACGCCGAATTCGCGCTTCATGCGGTCGACCAGAATTTCCAGGTGGAGCTCGCCCATGCCGGAAATGATGGTTTGGCCGGATTCTTCGTCGCTGCGCACGCGGAACGACGGATCTTCCTGAGCCAGACGCGACAGCGCCAGACCCATCTTTTCCTGGTCAGCCTTCGACTTGGGTTCGACGGCCTGCGAAATCACGGGCTCCGGGAAAATCATGCGTTCGAGCAGGATGTGGGAGTCGATGTCGCACAGCGTTTCGCCGGTGGTCACGTCCTTCAGGCCGACCACGGCGGCGATGTCGCCTGCCAACACTTCCTTGATTTCTTCGCGGTTGTTCGCGTGCATCTGCAGAATGCGGCCGATACGTTCCTTCTTGCCCTTGATGGGGTTGTAGACCGTATCGCCCGACTTCAGGACGCCCGAGTACACACGCACGAAGGTCAATTGACCCACGAACGGATCGCTCATCAGCTTGAATGCCAGGGCCGAGAACTTCTCGGTGTCGTCGGCATTGCGCTTGATCGCGTTGCCGTCGTCGTCCTGACCGTCGACCGGGGGGATGTCCACGGGCGAAGGCAGGTAGTCGATGACCGCGTCCAGCATGCGCTGCACGCCCTTGTTCTTGAAAGCGGTGCCGCACAGCATCGGCTGGATTTCGCCAGCGATGGTGCGTTGACGGATGGCCAGGTTGATTTCGGCTTCTTCCAAGGAACCCGTTTCCAGGTACTTGTTCATCAGCTCTTCCGACGACTCAGCGGCGGCTTCAACCAGCTTTTCACGCCATTCGTTCGCCAGACCTTCCAGCTCGGCCGGAACGTCCTTGTAGTCGAACTTGGTGCCTTGGCTGGCTTCGTCCCAAATGATCGCCTTCATCTTGACCAGGTCGACCACGCCTTGGAACGTGTCTTCGGCGCCGATGGGAATGACGATCGGCACGGGATTGGCGCGCAGGCGGTTCTTCAGCTGGTCATAGACCTTGAAGAAGTTGGCGCCGGTGCGGTCCATCTTGTTGACGAAGGCCAGACGCGGCACGCCGTACTTGTTGGCTTGACGCCACACGGTTTCGGACTGGGGCTGAACACCGCCCACCGCGCAGTAGACCATGCAAGCACCGTCCAGGACGCGCATGGAACGTTCCACCTCGATGGTGAAGTCCACGTGTCCCGGGGTGTCGATGATGTTGATGCGGTGCTCGGGGTAGTTGCCGGCCATGCCACGCCAAAACGCCGTCGTAGCAGCCGACGTAATGGTGATGCCACGCTCTTGCTCTTGCTCCATCCAGTCCATGGTGGCTGCGCCATCATGCACTTCGCCAATCTTGTGATTGACGCCGGTGTAGAACAGGATACGTTCGGTCGTGGTGGTCTTCCCTGCATCGATGTGCGCAGAGATGCCAATGTTGCGATAGCGCTCGATCGGGGTTTTGCGGGCCATGGTGGATTAGTCCTTAAATTACCAGCGGAAATGGCTGAAGGCCTTGTTGGCCTCTGCCATCTTGTGCGTGTCTTCGCGCTTCTTCATCGCGGCGCCACGACCTTCGGAGGCGTCGATCAGTTCGCCAGCAAGACGCAGATCCATCGACTTCTCGCCACGCTTCTTGGCGGCTTCACGGAGCCAACGCATAGCCAGGGCCAGGCGGCGCACGGGGCGCACTTCAACCGGCACTTGGTAGTTGGCACCGCCAACGCGGCGGCTCTTGACTTCGACGATCGGCTTGATGTTGTTGATCGCCAGGCTGAAAACCTCGATCGGCTCTTTGCCGGTCTTGGTGGCGACTTGCTCGAGGGCGCCGTAAACGATGCGCTCGGCGACGGCCTTCTTGCCGTCCAGCATGACGACGTTCATGAACTTGGCGAGCTCGACGCTGCCGAACTTGGGATCGGGCAGAATCTCGCGCTTGGGTACTTCGCGACGACGGGGCATTGTTGCTTCCTTGTGTCTGTTCAGTTGAACCGTGTTTCATTACACGGCCATGGCCGTCCATTGGGACGACCCCTTACGTGCCGCGCACCTTCCCATCATCTGGACGGCGCGGTCGCACTTCCCGGGTGACGGACTTCCGTCACGTGGGGGTACTGCCGACTTGCTATTAAGCCTTCTTCGGGCGCTTGGCGCCGTACTTCGAGCGGGCTTGCTTACGGTCCTTGACGCCTTGCAGGTCAAGGGAACCGCGCACGATGTGATAACGCACACCGGGCAAGTCCTTCACACGGCCGCCACGCACCAGAACCACCGAGTGCTCTTGCAGGTTGTGGCCTTCACCGCCGATGTACGAAATGACTTCGTAACCGTTGGTCAGACGCACTTTGGCAACCTTACGCAGAGCGGAGTTCGGCTTCTTGGGGGTGGTGGTGTACACGCGAGTGCACACGCCGCGGCGTTGCGGGCAGTTTTCGAGCGCGGGGCTCTTGCTTTTGATGATGCTGACTTCGCGCGGCTTGCGCACGAGTTGGCTAATGGTAGGCATGACCTTTGAAATCCCTTTTACGTACCACTGGTAAGTACTTACGTACTCGTCTCCTGGAGCGGGTGAGCTTTCGGAGAAGGCAGTTCGCGCAAAACCGCCTCAAACGTTCAAATACGTAAAAGAGCGGGCTTGCCAACAAACCATGACAAACGCACAAAATCGGGTGCAGCCAGAAAAACAGTTGGTGCTAGCTGGGCCAAGGACAAAGGTTCGTGACGCGCCTTTGGGCCTTGATCCTGAACTGTCTGCCTGAGCGTGCGGATTTTGCGCGCGAAATAAAGCAGTAAGCCCTTTAGCATAACTGAGATCAAGGGCTACTGTCAAAGTTTTTTGTAAGTGTCGCGCAGCGGCGAGTTGGCGCGAAAAGCGGGGCATTTGACCGCCGCTGGCGAAAATTGGGGCCACGTAGCGGGCAGATCGAGGACCGGCAAGTGCGGCCGGCCGTGACGCCCTATCCGGGCAATCCCTGCCCTCCGGCATGGCTCCGCGAAGTGTACAGCGTGCGCGTTTAGCGGTCTGTAAAAAGATAGCCGCTGCCGTATACCGTGCGGATCGGCAACACCACGCCTGCCTGTTCGGCCTTGCGCCGCAGCCGGCTGACGATAACGTCGATGCTGCGCGCGCTGCTGGCTCGTGCAGCGCCCCCTTCCACCTGCAATTCGTTCCCCAGGGCTTCGCGGTCGACCGCCTTTCCCGCCACGTTCAGCAGGGCGCGAACGATGAGGCGCTCGTTGGCGGACAGCGACAGCGTGACGCCATTCGGGGCGGCCAGCGTCCAGCCCTGGTCGTGGAGCTCCCAGCGGCCGTTGCCCGCGTCCTGCGGCTCGGCGGGATCGGCGGCCGCCGGCAGGCGGCGCGCCAGCGCCAGCAAGATGCAGACGAGTTCACGAGGATCCTGGGGATCGGGCAGGCAGGCATCGGCGCCGCTCTGCAGGCAGCGCAGGCGGCTGTCCACGGGCATGCCCTTGCCGACAACCACGATGCCCAGCGGTGCGGAGCCATGCAGCCGCGCAATGAGGGCGTAACCGATTTCGCCCGACGCGCCGATGTCCAGAACCACGGCGTCGTGGTGGCCGCTGCTGAGCAGGCCGAACAATTCCAACGAGGTCGAGCATCCGCGGGCCGAGATGCCGGCCTGCAACAGCGTGGACACGGACGAACCGCGCACGGTTTCGTCCGGTGACATCACAAGTATGCGCAATTGATTCATATCTGTTCCGGTCTGCATTCCCTCCCCTTGCACCGCCTGCTGTGTCGCGGCTGGTGACATCGTTGGAACAGTTTGGCGTCGCCCTATGCAACAACTCCAGTCAAGATTCGTCAACTTTGCAATGTTTGACAGTTCTTGCCATAACGTAGCCGCGGAAGGGTTTTCCCGAGTTATCATTCGTTTACATAAATCCCCCCTTCGTTTTGCTAGGTCGCCACACGCGCGCCTGCGCAGCCAACTTTCGCGAGAACTCGTCTAATGAAAATCGCGTCGCTGGAAGACGACCTGGACCAGGCTCGGCGCATCCAGCAAGTTCTGACCGCCGCCGGCTATGCTTGCACCAGCTATCACCAGAGCCGGGATCTGCTCGCCGCCCTTCGCACTGAAACGTATGACCTGGTGCTGCTGGACTGGCACCTGCCCGACATCGACGGCGACGACGTCGTCCGCTGGCTGCGCACACACATCGGCGCGCGCATTCCCGTGATTTTCCTGACCAACCGGTCGGCCGAGGATGATCTGGTCGAAGGCCTGCGTGCAGGCGCGGACGACTACATCGTCAAGCCGATGCGTCCGCTGGAGCTGCTGGCACGGGTCGCGGCGCTGTTGCGCCGCAGCCAGATCGCCGAGCCCGTCGACCAGACCATTGAAGTCGCGCGGTATCGGGTCGACCCCGCGGCGCGCGCCATTTCGCTGGACGACGTCGCGATTTCGCTGGCCCCGAAGGAATTCGAGCTGGCGCTGCTGTTCTTTCGCAATGTCGGCCGGCTCATGTCGCGCGACGTGCTCGCCGAGTGCGTCTGGAACCGCGAAATCCCCGCCACCTCGCGCACGTTGGATACGCACCTATCGAACATCCGGCAGAAGCTGCAGCTCCGTCCGCAGCACGGCGTGCGCCTGACCTCCTCTTATGCGCTTGGCTACCGGCTCGAACTGGTCAGCCCGTCCGACGACGGCCAGAACCTCTCGCCGTAACGGCGTCGCCCGAATCCCTGGAGAATCGTTTGCCATGAGCCGCTTCCGCGCGCTTTCTCTGCTTGTCCTGGCTTCCTGCATGATGCTGGCCGCCCCCGCGCACAGCCAGCCCGCCGGCGCATTGGGCGACGACTTCATCCATCGCGTGCGCCAGGGCGAGACGCTGATCGAACTGGCCACGCAGTACACACGCAACCAAGGCAACTGGAACCGGTTGCAGACGCTCAACAAGGTCACCATCCCGGAACTGCTGCCAATCGGGCTGGAACTGCACATCCCGCTGGCGATGATTCCGGTGCGCGACGCGCAGGCGCAGGTCGTGCACGTCAGCGGTCAGGCCAGCCTGAATGGCAAGTCCGTGCAGCCCGGAACGCCCGTGTCCGAAGGCAGCACGCTGGAAACCGCCCCCAACGGTTTCGTCACCCTGCAGCTTGCCGACGGATCGCGGCTCACGTTGCCGTCCAACGGCGCGGTGGACCTCACACGCCTGCGCCAGTTCGAAGGCACTGCGCTGACGGATTCGGTGATCAATGTGCGGCGCGGCAGCGTGGAATCCAGCGTCGCGCCAGCGGGCCAGGGCGTGGGCCGTTTCGAGATCCGCACGCCGGTCGCCGTGACGGGCGTGCGCGGCACGCGATTCCGCGTGCAGAGCAGCGCGCAAGGCGTCCATAGCGAAGTCCTGGAAGGCAGCGTGCGCTTGCAGGCGCACGCGCCCGGCGATTCGCCCGCCAAGCCGGTCGCGGTGGCGCAAGGTTACGGCGCCGCGGTGGGCGCCGACGGCGCCATGTCCGCCCTGCGTCCGCTGCTCGCCGCGCCGCAATTGGGCGATCCGGTACGCGCCGGCGGCACGTGGTCGGTGCCGTTTGCGCCGGTCGAAGGGGCGCAAAGCTATCTGGTTCGCGTCTCGCGCGATGCCGATGGCGCGCTGCCCGTGTCGTCCGCCAGCTTTCCCGCCAACGACATCCGCTTTTCCGCGCCGGGCCCCGGCACGTTCTACGTGTCGGTGCGCGCCGTCGATGCGCTTGGCCTGCACGGGGCTGATTCGGTCCGATCCTTCGAGGGCGCGAACATGTTGATGACGTCGTACGGCCTTGGCGTTGGCAGCGGCTCTGGCGGGCTTGTGACGCTGACCGCGTACTAGGACAGGCGCCATGGCCGCCCCCGCCGACTCGCTCGACCGGTCCTGGCGGTCCGGATTGTGGCTGACGTTGGCGTTGGCGGCGCTGGCCGCTTTCCTGGGCACTTTCAACGGGCTCGGCCGTCTTGATCAGGTCTTCTACGACCGCGCGGTGATGATGACGGGCCGTCCGGCTGATCCGGACATCCTGGTCGTGGCGATCGACGACGCGAGCATCGACGCGCTGGGACGCTGGCCGTGGCGGCGTGCCATCCACGCGGCCTTGCTCGACCGGCTGACGGGCGCGCGGGCTGTGGGGGTGGATCTCATCTTTGCCGAGCCAGACAAGATCAATGCCGCAGACGATGCCATCCTGGCGGACAGCATCCGGCGCAACGCGCACACCGTGCTGCCCGTGGTTCTGGACCGTCTGAAAAACCCGACGGCCATCGGCCTGCCGATCCCCGAATTGGCGCAGGCATCGGCCTCCACCGGCTTCATCAATGCAGTCATCGACCCGGACGGCGTCGTGCGCGAAGCCGCCCTCACCGCGCAATTTGCCGGCGACCGCAGAAATCATCTGGCCATCTCGATGCTCGAGGTCGGCGGCGAAGCTGATCGCGCCCAACGGTTGCTCAAGCGTGCAAACGCCGACGGACGGATCCTGATCCCGTACGCAGGCCCGCCCGGCCACGTGCGGACCGTCTCCTATCTTTCGGTGCTGCGGGGCGATTGGACGCCCGAGGAGCTGCGCGGCAAGTACGTGCTGGTGGGCGCCTGGGCGACGGGCCTGGGCGACGAATATCCGACGCCGGTGTCGCACGACGTCAGCGGCATATCGGGCGTGGAGATCATCGCCAACGTTCTGCAGGCCGCGCGGGACGACATCGCCTTCCAGCGGCCGCCTGCCTGGTGGAGCGCGCTTTTCGCGCTATTGCCGGTGTTGCTCGCCAGCCTGGCCTTGTGGCGCCTGTCGCCCAAGAAGGCGCTGCTGGTCAGCCTTGCGCTGCTGGCCGCCATCCCGCTTGCATCGTGGCTGCTGCTTGCCCAGGCCTATCTGTGGTTTGCACCGACCGCAGCGTTGGCAGGCGTGGCCTTGTGCTATCCGCTCTGGAGCTGGCGCAATCAGGAAGCCGCGCTGCGCTATATGGATACGGAACTGCAACGCCTGCAGCGCGAATACCCCCCGATCCTGAACGAAGCCCGCGTGCAGCTTGCCAATCCCAATGCGTCGCTGGAGAGCCGGGTCGGCGAACTTCGGCGTGCGCTGGCGCGAGTGCGCAACCTGCGGCGGTTCCTGGCTGACGGGCTGGACGGCATGCCGGATGCGACGTTGGTGTTCGACCAGGAAGGCCGCATGCGATTCCGCAACCAGGCCGCCATCCTGTTCTTCCAGCGGCTTGGCATCCGTCCGCCTCGGATCGGCCGGCCGGCAGCGCACCTGCTGGAACATACCCTCGCCGACGAGGCGGCGCGGACACGCGTGGCAGAGGCATTAAGCGGCCGTCCGCCCGCCGACGCCGCCTCGCCTTGGAGCGCGGACGTCGAAGTGCGCGACCGCGCCGGCCGCGACCTGATCCTGAAATGCGCCCCTATCCACACGGCCGAGGGCCAGTTCGCAGGCACGGTCGCCACGCTGACCGACATCTCAAGCATTCGCCAGGCCGAGCGTCAACGCGAAGAAACGCTGCGCTTCATCTCGCACGACATGCGCGCGCCGCAAAGCTCGATCCTTGCGTTGGTGGAGCTATCGCGGGAAGGCGGGCAGCAGGAAGTGCGGCCCGACACGCTCGAGCGCATTGCGATGCTGGCCAATCGCACGCTCACGCTGGTCGATGACTTCGTGCATCTGACACGTGCCGAATCGATGCCGATCAGCACCATCGAGCTGGATCTGGGCAGTTTGCTGCAGGACGCCGTCGACGATCTCTGGCCGTCTGCCAACAAACGCGGCATCGCATTGGAGACCCGGATGCCGCTCCCGGTTGCCTACACCCGCGGCGAACAGACGCTGCTGATACGCGCGCTCTGCAATCTGGTCGACAACGCCATCAAGTACAGCGCCAGCGGCACGCGGATCGAATGCGGCATTGATGAACAGCCCAGCTTCTGGCGCGTGCGCATCAAGGATCAAGGCCAGGGAATCGCGGCCCAGGACGTAGCCCGGTTGTTCGAACCGTTTGCGCGAGTGGGCGTTGAAACGCGGGGGGATGTGGGCGGTGCCGGGTTGGGACTGGCTTTCGTGCACACCGTCGCCAAACGGCATGGCGGGCGCATCGAGGTGCAGAGTGAACCGGGCGTCGGCTCCGAGTTCATCCTGCACCTGCCGAAGGTGTAGTCCGCCTTATTTACTGGAAGGTGTGCGAGATGACCGCCGGCTTGCCCGGCTTGACCTCGAGCGTCATGCGCAACGGCGGCAGGTCGGCGTTGCGCACGACCACCTGGTACTTGCCCGGAATCAGCTTGAGGTCCTTCACGGGCGGGCTGATGCCGCGCGCCACGCCGTTGATCCAGACTTCACCCCATGGACGGATGTCCAGCCGCACGGTGACCGGTACGGGCTTGGGCTTGGGCGCCTCTTCAGTGGCGGCGGGCGGCGCCGGTTCCTGCACTTCGGGCGCTGGCGGCGCCTCGGCGGTACTCGCCGGATTTGACTGCGCCCCCGCGGATGACGCGGCGGCCGTCGCGGCAGACCCGGCGGCGGCTGGCTGGCCGGATGCGGCGCCGCTGGCCGTCAACGACGGCAGATCCGCAGGCGCCTGGGTGGCCGCTGGCGCCGGCGGTGGCGCGGGCGGCGGAGTCTGCGGCAACGGATGCACGACGGGCGGATTCGGCTGCACGACTTCCGAGCGCGTGATGAGGGCGTTGGGCGTACCCTTGCCCCACTGAAACCACGCGTAGACGCCTGCGCCGATGAGCGCCAGGATCAACAGCCAGAACAGCAACGGTCCCCGCCGGCGGGCGGGCTCGCGCCGTTCCGGCAAACCCGCCATGGGCGCGACCTTGGCCACTTCGTCCAATTCGTCTTCGGGCGCTTCGGGTTCGTCGTAGGCCGCAACGCCCAGCAGGCTGGCCAGCTCTGCCAACGACTGCGGCCGCGCCTTGGTGTCCATCGACATGCCGGCATCGATGACACGCAGGAATTCCTGGCTGTACTTGGGCAGCCCCATGTCTGCGAGCGCTTCGTATTCGTCGTGGGCGCGGCGTTCCGGCGCCGGCGGCGGCCGGCTGCCGATCACCAGGGCGTACGCCACCGCGCACAGGGAGTAGATGTCCGACCAGGGGCCGCGCGGCCATTCCATGGAGTCGGTGTACAGCTCGAACGGCGCGAAGCCGGCGGCCGGCGTCCGGCTGGAACGGCGCGACCGCGCCACCGCCAGTTCGGGCAGCAGATGCGCGCGCGCGTTCTCGTCCATGCCGACGGTTTCGAGCGAAATGTCGCCACAGATTTCGCCCTGCGCATGCAGTGCGACGAGAGACGGCAGGAGGTCCGAGAGAAGCCGCTTGATGCGCGACTCCGGCACCCCGCCTGCCGCGCTGGCGGCAATGGCGCTCAACGGGCGCAGGGCCAACGGCGCGGCGCCGGAAAAGGGGCCACGCGGCGTCAACAAGCCGGCGGGAGTAGACATCATCGAAGCTGCGCGTGCGCGCCAAAACGGGTTCAGGGGCTATTTAGGCGGAATATTATCCAATCCGCAAGGTCAGGACATTGCCGAAAATGTCCGAGCGCATCAGGCTGTGGCACGATAGCGTACTGCGTCATCACCCTACATCTTTGGAAGCCATGAAAATTCGCATCCTGAGCAGTCTGCTTGGCGTATCGGCCCTCCTGGCCGGTTGCGCGGGCATCTCCAAACCGAAACCCGAGAGCCCTCCGACGGCCGAAGCCCTGGCCGAGCTGCAGCAGGTGCGCGACCAATACAGCGCCGGTCAATATGGCGAAGTCATCCGCGGCGTTGCCCGGTCCGATACGCTAGCCACCTCGTCCAAAGCAGTACGCATAGAGGCCTACAAGCTTCGGGCGTTCAGCTATTGCGTGACGCGTTATACCCAGCTTTGCGAGGACAGCTTCGCGCGTATCCTGGTGCTGGATCCGGCATTTGAACTCGCCCCCGCCGAAGCCGGTCATCCGGTCTGGGGACCTGTCTTCCAGCGCGCCCGCGCGCAGGCCGCCAAGTAGTCCTGCCGCACCCGTTCTTTTCGCAAGCAAAAAGGCCGCTGATTCGCATCAGCGGCCTTTTTATTTTCAGGCTTCCACCGCAGCCTCGCGGTGGAACCTGTCCAGACGATCCGCTTATTCGGCGGCGTCGTCGGTACCCACGTCGGAAGCAGGCGTCTCGGCGTCCGAACCCACCGTGACCGGTGCGTCTTCGAACGGGTTGGCCTGCTGGCGAGCGGCTTCGCGTTCCGCCGCCTCCAGCTGTTCCTTGTCGCGGCGTGCATGGTGGTAAGCCAGGCCGGTACCCGCCGGGATGAGGCGGCCGACGATGACGTTTTCCTTCAAGCCACGCAGGTCGTCGCGCTTGCCCATGATGGCGGCTTCGGTCAGGACACGGGTGGTCTCCTGGAACGAAGCAGCCGAGATGAACGAGTCGGTCGACAGCGAGGCCTTCGTGATACCCAGCAGCACGTTGTCGTACGTAGCCGGACGCAGGTCGGCAGCCGTGACGCGGTCGTTTTCGTTCAACAGCTCGGAGCGCTCGACCTGCTCGCCCGGGATGAACTCGGTGTCGCCCGCGTCAACGATGTTCACACGGCGCAGCATCTGACGAACAATCACTTCGATGTGCTTGTCGTTGATCTTCACGCCCTGCAGACGGTAAACGTCCTGCACTTCGTCGACGATGTACGTCGCCAGCTTCTCGATGCCTTGCAGGCGCAGGATGTCGTGGGGATCGGCCGGGCCGTCCACGATCATTTCGCCCTTGTTCACCACCTGGCCGTCGTGCACCAGCACCTGCTTTTCCTTCGGAATCAGGAACTCGTGGCTCACGCCTTCCAGGTCGGTGATGACCAGACGCTGCTTGCCCTTGGTGTCCTTGCCGAACGAAACCGTACCGGTGACGTCGGCGAGCATGCCGGCATCCTTCGGCGAACGGGCTTCGAACAGTTCGGCCACACGCGGCAGACCGCCGGTAATGTCGCGGGTCTTTTGCGATTCTTGCGGAATACGCGCCAGAACTTCACCGACGGCAACCTGCTGGCCGTCACGCACCGTGATCAGCGCACCCACCGGGAACGAGATGTTCACCGAGTGATCGGTGCCGGCGATCTTGACGTCTTCGCCATTCTCGTTGACCAGCTTGATCTGCGGACGCATGACGATCTTGCCGCCACGGGTCTTCGGCGTGATGACGACGAGCGTCGACAGGCCGGTGACTTCGTCCACCTGCTTGGCAACGGTCACGCCTTCTTCGATGTTCTCGAAGCGGACGGCGCCACCGTATTCCGACACGATCGGACGGGTCAGCGGATCCCACGTTGCCAGGCGCGCGCCAGCCTTCACGGCTTCGCCATCGCCCACCAGCACGGTCGCGCCGTACGGGATCTTGTGACGTTCGCGTTCGCGGCCGTTGTCGTCGAAGATCGCCAGTTCGCCGGAGCGCGAGATCGCGACACGTTCGCCCTTGGCGTTCGTGACGTAGCGCATCGTGCTGGCAAAACCGACGGTACCGGTCGACTTGGTTTCCACCGCGCTGGCCAGGGCCGAACGCGACGCCGCGCCACCGATGTGGAACGTACGCATCGTGAGCTGCGTGCCCGGTTCACCGATGGACTGGGCAGCGATAACGCCAACTGCCTCGCCCTGGTTGACCGGCGAACCACGACCCAGGTCGCGGCCGTAGCAGTGCGCGCACAGACCATGACGCGTTTCGCAGGTCAGCGGCGTGCGGACCTTGACTTCGTCCACGCCGATGCGGTCGATGGTGTCGACCAGATCTTCGTCCAGCAGGGTGCCGGCGACGATGGCCGTTTCCTGCGTGTCCGGGTTGACGATGTCCACGGCAGCGACGCGGCCGAGGATACGGTCGCGCAGCGGTTCGATGACTTCACCGCCTTCGACCAGGGCCTTCATGTTGTAGCCCTGCGACGTGCCGCAGTCGTCTTCGGTAATGACCAGATCCTGCGTCACGTCGACCAGACGACGGGTCAGGTAACCCGAGTTCGCGGTCTTCAGTGCCGTATCGGCCAGACCCTTACGCGCACCGTGAGTGGAGATGAAGTACTGGAGTACGTTCAGGCCTTCACGGAAGTTTGCGGTAATGGGCGTTTCGATAATCGAGCCGTCCGGCTTGGCCATCAGGCCGCGCATACCGGCCAGCTGGCGGATCTGGGCAGCCGAACCGCGGGCGCCCGAGTCAGCCATCATGTAGATGGAGTTGAAGGACTCCTGGCGCACTTCCTCGCCGTGACGGTTGGTCACGGGCTCGGTGGCCAGTTGTTCCATCATCGCCTTGCCGACCTTGTCGCCAGCCTTGCCCCAGATGTCCACAACGTTGTTGTAGCGCTCTTGGGACGTGACCAGACCCGACGAGTACTGCTTGTCGATTTCCTTCACTTCGCGGCTGGCTTCGGCCAGGATGCCTTCCTTGGCGGTCGGGATCAGCATGTCGCCCATGGCGATCGAGATACCGCCGCGCGTGGCCAGGCGGAAGCCCGACTGCATCAGCTTGTCGGCGAAGATCACCGTGTCGCGCAGGCCGCAGCGGCGGAACGACTGGTTGATCAGACGCGAGATTTCCTTCTTCTTCAGCGCCTTGTTCAGAACGGTGAAGGGCAGGCCCTTGGGCAGGATCTCGGACAGCAGCGCGCGTCCGACCGTCGTCTCGTGACGGCGGATGACCGGTTGCCATTCGCCGTTCTCGTCGCGCTCGTGTTCCTTCAGGCGCACGGTGATGCGGCTTTGCAGCTCGACTTCGTTGTTGTCGTAGGCGCGCTGGACTTCAGCGACGTCCATGAAGAAGATGCCTTCGCCACGGCCGTTGATGCGCTCGCGGGTCGTGTAGTACAGACCCAGCACGATGTCCTGCGACGGCACGATCGACGGTTCGCCGTTGGCCGGGAACAGCACGTTGTTGGACGCGAGCATCAGCGTGCGCGCTTCCAGCTGGGCTTCCAGCGACAGCGGCACGTGAACGGCCATCTGGTCACCGTCGAAGTCGGCGTTGAACGCCGCGCAAACCAGCGGGTGCAGCTGGATGGCCTTGCCTTCGATCAGCACCGGCTCGAACGCCTGGATGCCCAGACGGTGCAGCGTCGGCGCACGGTTCAGCATGACCGGGTGTTCGCGGATGACTTCTTCCAGGATGTCCCAGACCACCGGTTCCTGGCTTTCGACCAGTTTCTTGGCAGCCTTGATGGTCGTGGCCAGGCCCATCATCTCCAGACGATTGAAGATGAACGGCTTGAACAGTTCCAGGGCCATCAGCTTGGGCAGACCGCACTGATGCAGCTTGAGCTGCGGACCCACCACGATGACCGAACGGCCCGAGTAGTCGACGCGCTTGCCCAGCAGGTTCTGACGGAAACGACCGCTCTTGCCCTTGATCATGTCGGCCAGGGACTTGAGCTGGCGCTTGTTGGCGCCCGTCATGGCCTTGCCACGGCGGCCGTTGTCCAGCAGCGAGTCGACCGCTTCCTGCAGCATGCGCTTTTCGTTGCGCAGGATGATTTCAGGCGCCTTGAGCTCGAGCAGACGCTTCAGACGGTTGTTGCGGTTGATGACGCGGCGGTACAGGTCGTTCAGGTCGGAGGTCGCGAAGCGGCCGCCGTCCAGCGGCACCAGCGGACGCAGGTCCGGCGGCAGCACGGGCAGCACTTCCATGACCATCCACTCGGCCTTGATGCCGGACTTCTGGAAGCCTTCCAGCACCTTCAGGCGCTTGGAGATCTTCTTGATCTTGGCTTCCGAGCTGGTGGCCTTCAGTTCGCCGCGCAGCGTTTCCACTTCGCGGTCGATGTCGATGGTGCGCAGCAGTTCGCGCACGGCTTCGGCGCCCATCAGGGCACGGAAGTCGTCGCCGTATTCCTCGGTCTTGGCCAGGAAATCGTCGTCCGACATGATCTGGCCGCGCTTGAGCGGCGTCATGCCGGGTTCGATCACGCACCAGGCTTCGAAGTACAGCACGCGTTCGATGTCGCGCAGGGTCATGTCGAGCACCATGCCCAGACGCGACGGCAGGCTCTTCAGGAACCAGATGTGCGCGACGGGGCTGGCCAGCTCAATGTGGCCCATGCGTTCACGGCGAACCTTGGCGACGGTGACTTCAACGCCGCACTTTTCGCAGATCACGCCACGGTGCTTCAGGCGCTTGTACTTGCCGCACAGGCACTCGTAGTCTTTGATCGGGCCAAAGATCTTGGAGCAGAACAGGCCGTCACGCTCGGGCTTGAACGTGCGGTAGTTGATCGTCTCGGGCTTGCGGACTTCGCCGTAGGACCACGAACGGATCTTCTCGGGCGAGGCGATGCCGATCTTGATGGCATCGAACTGCTCGTCTTGAGAGACTTGCTTAAAGAGGTCGAGTAGCGCTTTCATTAGTTACGCTCCAAATCCATGTCCAGGGCCAACGAGCGGATTTCCTTGACCAGAACGTTGAACGATTCCGGCATGCCGGCGTCGATCACGTGGTCGCCCTTGACGATGTTCTCGTAAACCTTGGTACGACCGTTGATGTCGTCCGACTTCACCGTCAGCATTTCCTGCAGGGTGTAGGCGGCGCCGTATGCTTCCAGCGCCCACACTTCCATTTCCCCGAAACGCTGGCCGCCGAACTGCGCCTTGCCGCCCAGCGGCTGCTGGGTCACGAGCGAGTACGGGCCGGTGGAACGGGCGTGCATCTTGTCGTCGACCAAGTGGTGCAGCTTCAGGTAGTGCATGTAGCCGACAGTCACGGGGCGCTCGAATTGCTCGCCCGTGCGGCCGTCGAACAGCCATGCCTGCGTACGCGAAGGCGTCAGCGCCATGCGCTCGGCGACGTCGTCCGGATAGGCCAGTTCCAGCATCTTGGTGATTTCCTCTTCGGTCGCGCCGTCGAAGACGGGCGTCGCGAACGGCACGCCGTTCTTGAGGTTCTGGGCCATTTCCATGACTTCGTCATCGGTCAGTTCGTCGATGCGCGCGCCGGAGCCGGTCGTGTTGTAGACCTTGTCCAGATAAGCGCGGACGTTCTTGACCTGCGCCGTGCGCTCGTCACGCAGCATGTCGGCGATGCGATGGCCAACACCCTTGGCAGCCCAGCCCAAGTGAACTTCCAGCACCTGGCCGACGTTCATCCGCGAGGGCACGCCCAGCGGGTTCAGAACGATGTCGGCCGGCGTGCCGTCAGCCATGTGGGGCATGTCTTCCACCGGTGTGATGCGCGAGACCACACCCTTGTTGCCGTGACGACCTGCCATCTTGTCGCCAGGCTGCAGACGACGCTTCACGGCCAGGTAGACCTTGATCATCTTCAGCACGCCCGGGGGCAGCTCGTCGCCTTGCGTCAGCTTCTTGCGCTTCTCTTCGAAGGCCAGATCGAACTGGTGACGCTTCTGCTCGAGCGATTCCTTGGCCTGTTCCAGCACGACAGCGTGCGGCTCATCGGCCAGACGGATGTCGAACCACTGCCAGCGATCCAGGTCGGCCAGGTAGGCCTTGGTGATCGTCGCGCCCTTGGCCAGCTTGCGCGGGCCGCCGTTGACGGTCTTGTTGACCAGCATCTTTTCGATACGGTCGAACTGGTCGTTTTCAACGATGCGCAGCTGGTCGTTCAGGTCCTGGCGATAGCGGCGCAGTTCATCGTCGATGATGGACTGGGCGCGCTTGTCGCGCACGATGCCTTCACGCGTGAACACCTGCACGTCGATCACGGTGCCGGTCATGCCCGAAGGCACGCGCAGCGAGGTGTCCTTAACGTCGGACGCCTTTTCACCGAAGATGGCGCGCAGCAGCTTTTCTTCCGGCGTCAGCTGGGTTTCGCCCTTGGGCGTGACCTTGCCGACCAGCACGTCGTCGGCGCTGACTTCGGCGCCGATGTACGTGATGCCGGAATCGTCCAGACGGTTCAACTGCGTTTCAGCCAGGTTGCTGATGTCGCGGGTGATTTCTTCCGGTCCGAGCTTCGTGTCGCGGGCGACAACCGTCAGTTCCTCGATGTGCAC
The DNA here is from genome assembly GCF_019218915.1 of Achromobacter sp. ACM05. Lineage (NCBI taxonomy): Bacteria > Pseudomonadati > Pseudomonadota > Betaproteobacteria > Burkholderiales > Alcaligenaceae > Achromobacter > Achromobacter sp. ACM05. The sequence goes on along the minus strand of NZ_JAHUWQ010000001.1, from coordinate 837,633 downwards.
CGAGGTGTAGCGGTCATCCGCCACGACCTTTTCGGAGATCAGGATCGAGTCTTCGAAGTTGTAGCCGTTCCAGGGCATGAACGCGATCAGCATGTTCTGACCCAGGGCGAGTTCGCCCAGGTCGGTCGATGCGCCGTCAGCCAGCACGTCGCCCTTGGCAACGCGGTCGCCACGCTTGACGATCGGACGCTGGTTGATGTTCGTGTTCTGGTTGGAACGCGTGTACTTGATCAGGTTGTAGATGTCGACGCCCACTTCGCCGGCGACGTTTTCTTCGTCGTTCACGCGAATCACGACGCGCTCGGCGTCGACGTGGTCGACCAGACCGCCACGCAGCGCCTGCACGGTGGTGCCCGAGTCAACGGCCACGGTGCGCTCGATACCCGTACCCACGACCGGCTTTTCCGGGCGCAGGCAAGGCACGGCCTGACGTTGCATGTTGGCGCCCATCAGTGCGCGGTTCGCGTCATCGTGCTCGAGGAACGGAATCAGCGAGGCAGCGACCGACACGATCTGCGACGGAGCAACGTCCATGTAGTGCACGTTGGCCGGGGCGGTCAGCATCGTTTCGCCAGCTTCACGGCAGGCGACCAGGTCGTCAACGAAACGGCCTTCTTCGTCGAGCGCGGCGTTGGCCTGCGCGATGACGTAGTGGCTTTCTTCGATGGCGGACAGGTAGTCGATCTGGTCGCTGACGCGGCCGTCGACAATCTTGCGGTAAGGCGTTTCCAGGAAGCCGTACTCGTTCAAGCGAGCGTACAGCGCCATGGAGTTGATCAGACCGATGTTCGGGCCTTCCGGCGTTTCGATCGGGCAGACGCGGCCGTAGTGGGTCGGGTGCACGTCGCGGACTTCAAAGCCGGCGCGCTCGCGGGTCAGACCGCCCGGGCCCAGTGCGGAAACACGACGCTTGTGCGTGATTTCCGACAGCGGGTTGGTCTGGTCCATGAACTGCGAGAGCTGGCTCGAACCGAAGAACTCCTTGATGGCAGCCGAGATCGGCTTGGAGTTGATCAGGTCGTGCGGCATCAGGTTTTCCGTCTCGGCCTGGCCCAGACGTTCCTTGACGGCGCGCTCGACGCGCACGAGACCGGCGCGGAACTGGTTTTCGGCCAGTTCGCCCACGCAACGCACGCGGCGGTTGCCCAAGTGATCGATGTCATCGATCTGGCCACGGCCGTTACGCAGCTCAACCAGCACCTTGATGGTTTCAAGGATGTCTTCGTTGGTCAGCGTCATCGGACCGGTGATGTCCTCACCACGGCCCAGACGGCTGTTGACCTTCATGCGGCCGACGCGCGACAGGTCGTACGTCTCTTCGCTGTAGAACAGACGCTGGAACAGCGCTTCCACCGCTTCTTCGGTGGGCGGCTCGCCAGGACGCATCATGCGGTAGATGGCAACGCGCGCGGCCATCTGGTCGGCGGTTTCATCGGTACGCAGCGTTTGCGAGATGTAGGGACCGCGGTCCAGGTCGTTGGTGTACAGCGCCTGGAAATCGTGCACGTTGGCGGCGCGCAGGGCGCCCAGCACGCTTTCCGTGATCTCGTCGTTGGCGTTGGCGATGACTTCGCCGGTGTCTTCATCGACGATGTTCTTGGCCAGCACGCGGCCGTACAGGAAATCTTCCGGCACGGAGATGCGCTGGATGCCGCCGGCAGCCAGGTCGCGCAGGTGCTTGGCGTTGATGCGCTTGTCTTTTTCGACGATCACCTTGCCCGAACGGTCGGCGATGTCGAAACGGGCCATTTCGCCCTTCCAGCGCTCAGGCACGAATTCCATCATCGCGCCTTCGCTCTTCAGTTCGAAGTTGTCGAAGTCGAAGAAGTTGGCCAGGATGGATTCCGGCGTCATGCCGATGGCCTTGCACAGGATCGTGACAGGCATCTTGCGACGGCGGTCGACGCGGAAGAACAGGACGTCCTTCGGGTCGAATTCGAAGTCCAGCCACGAGCCGCGGTAAGGAATCACGCGGGCCGAGAACAGGAGCTTGCCCGAGCTGTGCGTCTTGCCGCGGTCGTGTTCGAAGAACACGCCCGGCGAACGGTGCAGCTGCGAAACGATGACACGCTCCGTGCCGTTGATGACGAAGGAACCCGTGCCCGTCATGAGCGGAATTTCGCCCATGTAGACTTCCTGTTCCTTCACTTCCTTCACGGTGGGCTTGCTGACTTCGCGGTCAAGCAGCACCAGGCGGACCTTGGCTCGCAGGGGCGAGGCATAGGTCAGGCCACGTTGCTGACATTCCTTGACATCGAACACCGGTTCGCCGAGCACGTAGCTCACGAACTCCAAGCGCGCCATACCGTTGTGACTAACGATCGGGAAAATCGACGAGAACGCCGCCTGCAAACCGTCGGCTACGCGTTCGGACGGGGCGGTATCCGCCTGCAGGAAAGTTAGGTAGGATTGAAGCTGAGTCGCCAAAAGGAAGGGAACGTTTTGAACGTCTTCACGCTTGGCGAAGCTTTTGCGGATGCGCTTTTTTTCGGTGTACGAGTAAGGCATGAGCACTCCGACTCGAGGTTGCATGGGCCGTCAACCACGGCCCCAGGTGATACGACTCCAGGAAACCCCACTGAATGGGCATACCCTCAGTAGGGGTTTCCTGGAAACGCAAAAGCCCGGGGACTGCAAACTGTGCTGTCCCCGGGCAGTTGACGCAGGTCTTACTTGACTTCGACCTTGGCGCCAGCTTCTTCCAGCTTCTTCTTGGCGGCTTCGGCGTCAGCCTTGGCCACAGCTTCCTTGACGGGCTTCGGAGCGCCGTCGACCAGGTCCTTGGCTTCCTTCAGACCCAGACCGGTCAGCTCGCGCACGGCCTTGATGACGCTGACCTTGTTCGCGCCGGCTTCTTGCAGGACGACGGTGAACTCGGTTTGCTCTTCAGCAGCGGCGGCAGCGCCACCAGCGGCGGGAGCAGCAACAGCGACGGCAGCGGCAGCAGCCGACACGCCGAACTTCTCTTCCATTTCCTTGATCAGCTCGGACAGCTCGAGCACGGTCATGCCAGCGATGGCGTCAAGGATTTCAGCTTTGTTAAGTGCCATTTTTCAGAACTCCAAATATTTTGGTAATGCCAGGGTTTGGGTGTCGCTTCGTCGTTCAGCGAATTCCGGACAGCAGGGCGATTAGGCCGCTGCCTTCTGGTCGCGCACGGCAGCGAGGCCACGGGCGAACTTGGTCGGAACTTCATTGAGCGTACGCACGAATTGCGCGATGGGGGCTTGCATGGTGCCAAGCAGCTTCGACAGCAACTCTTCGCGCGAGGGCATGGTGGCCAGAGCCTTCACACCTTCTTGGTTCAGCAAGTTGTTGGGCAGAGCGCCCGCCTTGATGACCAGCTTGTCGTTGCTTTTCGCGAAGCCAGCGATGACCTTGGCCGCCGCGACCGGATCGGTGCTGATGCCATAGATCAGCGGACCGGTCAGTTGCTCAGCCAACGGCTCGAAAGCCGTGCCGGCAACAGCACGACGGGCCAGCGAGTTCTTCAGAACACGCAGATACACGCCCGATTCACGCGCAGTTTTGCGCAGTACGGTGACAGAGGCGACGTCCAGACCACGGTACTCAGCGATAACAATCGATTGGGCCTTGGCGACTTCCGCCGAGACTTCCTCGATTACCACCGCTTTCTCTTGACGATTGAGACTCACGGTTTGAACACTCCATCAAAAGACGCCTGGGGCCGGAGCCTTGCGCGTCAACCGAATGCGGCGCCTGGACGAGTTCTTCGGGTAAAGAAATCTTCCTGGGGACGCCGTCTACGCTGGATCCGGACTATGCGAGCTCCGGGATTAAGCGGGGCAGCGGCGATGCTGCTTTCCTTGCGGAAGGAAGAATCCCTTCCACTGCCCTGCTCCAGCGGTCTTTGACAGCAACATCCGGAGGGGTCCGGATGCAGCCCAAAGTACGTTTACTGCTGTTGGCTTAGTTGGAAGCCGACAGCGAGGCAATTTCCACACGCGCACCGCCGCCCATCGTGGACGAAACGGCGAGCTTGCGCAGGTAAATGCCCTTGGCAGCTGCGGGACGCGCCTTTTGCAGGGCGTCGACCAGAGCGGCCAAGTTGGTTTGCAGCTGTTCCACGCCGAACGACGCACGGCCGATCGTTGCGTGGATGATGCCAGCCTTGTCGGTACGGTACTGAACCTGACCGGCCTTGGCGTTCTTGACAGCGGTTGCGACGTCGGGGGTCACGGTGCCGACCTTCGGGTTCGGCATCAGGCCGCGCGGGCCCAGGATCTGACCCAGGGCGCCGACGACACGCATCGTGTCGGGCGAAGCGATGACGACGTCAAAGTCCATTTGACCGGCCTTGATGCTGTCAGCCAGGTCGTCCAGACCAACGATGTCAGCGCCAGCAGCCTTGGCGGCTTCAGCCTTGTCGCCTTGGGCGAACACGGCGACGCGAACCGACTTGCCGGTGCCGGCGGGCAGCACGACCGAACCGCGGACCAATTGGTCCGACTTCTTCGGGTCGATGCCGAGTTGCACGGCCACGTCAATGGATTCATTGAACTTGGCGACGGCGGTTTCCTTGACCAGGGTCAGGGCTTCAGCGACCGGGTACAGCTTGGTGCGGTCGATCTTTTGTGCAATAGCGGCGGCGCGCTTGGACAACTTTGCCATGATTAGATCCCCTCAACCGTGATGCCCATGCTGCGGGCGCTGCCAGCGATCGTGCGCACCGCGGCTTCCAGATCGGCGGCGGTCAGGTCGGGACCCTTGGCCTTGGCGATTTCTTCAGCTTGTGCGCGCGTCAGCGTGCCGACCTTGTCGGTATGCGGCTTGGGCGAACCCTTTTGCACGCCAGCAGCCTTCTTGATGAGGACCGTCGCGGGCGGGGTCTTCATGATGAAGGTGAAGCTCTTGTCCGCGAAGGCGGTGATCACCACCGGAATCGGCAGACCAGGCTCCATGCCTTGGGTCTTGGCGTTGAACGCCTTGCAGAATTCCATGATGTTCAGGCCACGCTGACCCAGAGCCGGTCCAATCGGGGGGGAGGGGTTAGCCTTACCAGCCGGCACTTGCAGCTTGATAAAGCCGACGATCTTCTTCGCCATGCTTTGCTCCTTGCGGGTTATATCGCCCTGGCCTGTGCGGACAGGGCTCCCCGGGGGTTAAATTCAGGTCTTTTCGACCTGGCTGAAATCGAGCTCGACGGGCGTGGCGCGACCAAAAATGGTGACGGACACACGAACCTTGCTCTTTTCGTAGTTGACTTCTTCGACGTTGCCGTTGAAGTCCGCAAACGGACCTTCCTTGACCCGAACCATCTCGCCCACTTCGAACAGGATCTTGGGGCGGGGTTTCTCGACGCCCTCTTCCATCTGGGAGAGGATCTTTTCGACTTCCTTTTCGGAAATCGGGGTCGGACGATTGCCCGAGCCGCCCAAAAAGCCGGTGACTCGGTTGGTGTTCTTGACCAAATGCCACGTTTCGTCGGTCAGGTCCATTTCAACCAGGACGTAACCGGGGAAAATGCGGCGCTCGGTAATCGACTTCTGACCGCCCTTGACCTCGACGACTTCTTCGGAGGGCACAAGAATGCGGCCAAAAGACGTTTGCAGGCCCGCGCGCTCGATGCGCTCGTTCAGGGCCTTGTGTACGCTTTTTTCCATGCCGGAGTACACATGGACGACATACCAACGCTTACTCATTTGCCGTCCTTATTTCCAGCCCAGCAGCAGGCCGTAGAGAATCCATTCGATGCCCTTGTCGAGCACCCACATGAAAATGCCCATGACCGCGACAAACGCGAAAACGATGCCCGTCATCTGGGTCGTTTCCTTGCGAGTGGGCCACGCGACACGCTTGACTTCGTTGTAGGACTCGCTGGCAAAGCTCAGGGTACGGCGACCGGGTTCGCTGAACCAGGCGATCGCAGCTGCGATCACGAGGCCGCCGACGAACACACCGATACGAGCGGGCATCGGCTGTGCGCTAAGCACGGAAAACCCGACGATGCCAGCAATAACGACGAGAACCGCCAGCCCGAGCTTGACCCGGTCGGCGGTACTGGTTACGGTTTCAACGCTGGTATTAGACATATTGCGACGCGAGCCGCCGTGAATGCGTAACTCGCGATGATCTCCCGCGGGTTTATCCTGGCGGTGGCAGGGGCAGTAGGAATCGAACCTACAACCTTCGGTTTTGGAGACCGACGCTCTGCCAATTGAGCTATGCCCCTAAACACATCAAACTCTTGTTCCGCCTGCATCGGCTCGCGGAACCATACATAGTACTACTTTTACAGCAAAGATGGATAGAGGGGCATGAATGCCCACCCTACCCATCCGGGTATTGCTTACTTCAGGATCTTGGCGACGACGCCGGCGCCGACGGTACGACCGCCTTCACGGATGGCGAAACGCAGACCTTCTTCCATGGCGATCGGGGCCAGCAGCTTGACGGTCATCGTCACGTTGTCGCCCGGCAGAACCATTTCCTTGTCGGCCGGCAGGTCGATCGTGCCGGTCACGTCCGTCGTGCGGAAGTAGAACTGGGGACGATAGCCGTTGAAGAACGGGGTGTGGCGGCCGCCTTCTTCCTTGGACAGGATGTACACCTCGGACGTGAAGTCCGTGTGCGGGGTGATCGAGCCCGGCTTGGCCAGAACTTGGCCGCGCTGGACGTCTTCACGCTTGGTGCCGCGCAGCAGGATGCCCACGTTGTCGCCGGCTTGACCTTGGTCCAGCAGCTTGCGGAACATTTCCACGCCCGTGCAGGTCGTCTTGACCGTCGGAACGATACCGACGATTTCGATTTCTTCGCCGACCTTGATGATGCCGCGTTCGATACGGCCGGTCACCACGGTGCCGCGACCCGAGATCGAGAACACGTCTTCAACGGGCATCAGGAACGCGCCGTCGATGGCACGCTCAGGCGTCGGGATGTACGAATCCAGCGCAGCAGCCAGCGACAGGATGGCCTGTTCGCCCAGTTCGCCCTTGTCGCCTTCCAGCGCCAGCTTGGCCGAACCCTTGACGATCGGGGTGTCGTCGCCCGGGAAGTCGTACTTGGACAGCAGTTCGCGAACTTCCATTTCCACCAGCTCGAGCAGCTCGGCGTCGTCAACCATGTCAGCCTTGTTCAGGAAGACGATGATGTACGGCACGCCAACCTGGCGGCTCAGCAGGATGTGCTCACGCGTTTGCGGCATGGGGCCGTCAGCGGCCGACACGACCAGGATCGCGCCGTCCATCTGAGCAGCGCCCGTGATCATGTTCTTGACGTAGTCAGCGTGGCCCGGGCAGTCAACGTGCGCGTAGTGACGCGTTTCCGTTTCGTACTCGACGTGAGCCGTGTTGATCGTGATGCCGCGGGCCTTTTCTTCAGGAGCTGCATCGATCTGGTCGTAGCCCTTGGCTTCGCCGCCGAACTTGGTCGACAGAACGGTCGTGATCGCCGCCGTCAACGTCGTTTTGCCGTGGTCAACGTGACCAATCGTACCCACGTTCACGTGCGGCTTGGTACGTTCAAACTTGCCTTTTGCCATGGCTGACTCCTGACCTGGATTGCGCTTCTGACTGAAGAAAAGAATTTGGAATTTGTGGTGCCCATGGCGCGGATCGAACGCGCGACCTCTCCCTTACCAAGGGAGTGCTCTACCACTGAGCCACATGGGCATTTAAAAATCTTGGAGCGGGTGAAGGGAATCGAACCCTCGTCGTAAGCTTGGAAGGCTTCTGCTCTACCATTGAGCTACACCCGCGGCAAACCCTTTCACCTTCTCGCTTCCCAACCCTTCGAAACGTAGGCCCTTTAAACTTTGCCGCCTTCTTTGCGAAGGCCGCCCAGTTTTTCGGGCCTTACATTGCAAATCCAGGCTAACCGCGCCTGGATTTAGGTATGGGTCTCTGGTGGAGGAGGTTGGATTCGAACCAACGTAGGCGCAAGGCCAACAGATTTACAGTCTGCCCCCTTTAACCACTCGGGCACCCCTCCAGCGGAGAACTTGAGATTATGAACACTTTCAAATCCGCTGTCAAACCATTCGGACGAAGAATTCAAAATTTCAGTTCCACCTCCGCCGCGTTTCCGCGCAGAGGGGGCGAAGCTTACAGGTTTCCGCGAATTGCTGCACGGAAAAGCTGAGAATATTTTTCTGCGGAGAAATTTACCGGGTTGGTTCCGGCGGACGGATCCTGGCTCGCCATGTGCCCTACCCGCTCGGCCTGGGCATCGTCCAAGCCGATTTCCGCCAGCGTGTGGGGGATGCCGACTGCCTGGCGCAGCCCCAGCACCCACTCAAGCACCGCCCCGGGTCCCTGCTGCGGCAGGCCGAGGTAGCGAGCGAGCGCTTCAAGACGCGGCGCGACCGCATGCTCGTTGGCTTTCAAGACATAAGGCATGAGGATGGCGTTGAGCATCCCGTGGTGTGCGTCATACAGCGCGCCAAGCGGATGTGCGAGCGCGTGCATCGCGCCCAGGCCGCGCTGAAACGCGGTGGCGCCCATACATGAGGCGGTAAGCATCTGCTGACGCGCCTGCAGGTCGGCGCCATCGGCGACGGCCTGCGGCAGATACTCCTTGATGAGGCGCATGCCTTCGAGAGCGATGCCGGCCGCCATGGGATGAAAGACCGGCGAACAATAGGCCTCGAGATTGTGCGATAGCGCATCCATGCCCGTGGCAGCCGTGATTTTCGGCGGCAGGCCGACCGTGAGTTCGGCGTCCAGGATCACGATGGACGGCAGCATGCGGGCGTGGAAGATGATGCGCTTTACTTGCGCGGCCTCATCGGTGATGACGGAGGCGCGCCCGACTTCGGAACCCGTGCCCGCGGTGGTGGGCGCGGCCACGACGGGCGCCATGGCGGCGGCATTGACGCGCAGGTGGTTGTCGCCGATGTCTTCGAAGTCCCATAGGGGCCGGTCCTGCCCGGCCATCAATGCAATGGCCTTTGCCGCATCAAGCGCGGAGCCGCCGCCGAATGCGATCACACCATCATGTTGCCCTCGCCTGAACGCAGCCACGCCGTCATCGACGTTGCGACCGGTCGGATTGCCCTTGATGTCGTGGAACACCACGCAATTCAGCTCTGCATCGCGGCATGCGCTTACCGCGTCGCGAACCATGGGCAACGCAGCGAGCCCTGGATCCGTCACGAGCAATGGGCGTGTCATGCCGAGCTCGCGGCAATAGCCCGCAAGCTCCTTGATGCGCCCGGGGCCTGCCTTGATGTTGGTGGGATAGTTCCAGTTGACGGCGGGGACGGTCATGATGCGAATCCTGATGGCGCGGCGTCAGAGGCTGCGCAGATGAAAAGACTTGGGCTGCGTGAGCTGTTCGTATCCGACGGCCGACAAGGACACGCCCCGTCCCGATTGTTTGACGCCCGTCCACGCCAGCGCCGGATCGAGGTAGTCGCAGCGGTTCATGAAGAACGTGCCGGTGCGCAGCTGCCTGCCGATACGCAACGCGGCGGCTTCGTCCTGCGTATAGGCCGCGGCGGTCAATCCATACGGACTGTCGTTCATCAGCGCAATGGCTTGATCGTCGCTGTCGACCGGCATGATGCCAACCACCGGACCAAAGCATTCGTCGCTCATGATGCGCATCCGGTGGTCAACCTGAGTCAGTAAAGCGGGCGCCACATAACACGAGCTTTTGCTCATAGATGAGCCTTCACTCGCATTTTTGAAATGCGAGTGATCAATCAGATTTACCGCACCTGAACTGACCGCCTGTTCGATGACGTCGAGAATCTCTGCCGCCGCGCGGGCACGCACAACGGGACCAAGCGTCGTGTCCGGCTGCAGCGGATTGCCCAGCACGTAGCGGTGCGTCAAGGCAACAGCGCGCTCGACAAACGCGTCATGTACGCCGCGCGCCACGTAAATGCGCTGGATGCCGCAACAGGACTGGCCGGCATTGAAGAAAGCGCCGTCGACCAAAGACTCTGCCGCCGCGTCAAGGTCGGCGTCTTCTCGCACATAGGCCGGATCGTTTCCGCCCAACTCCAGCCCGACGCCGATGAAGCGGCCCGCCGCACTTTTCTCGACGACGCGCCCTCCCCGCACCGAGCCGGTAAAGGACACATGGCCGATCTCGGGAGCGCAAATCAGCCGCTGGGTGATGTCGTGGCTGGCGTGCAGGTATTGAAAGACGCCTCTCGGCGCCCCCGCGTCTCGAAACGCGCGATCGATGAGTTCCGCGCACAGCGGCGTCTGGTCCGAATGCTTGAGGATGACGGTGTTGCCCGCCATCAACGCGGGCACGATGCTGTTCACCGCGGTCAGCAAGGGATAGTTCCACGGCGCGATGGTGAGCGCCACGCCGATGGGCTCGCGGCTGATGAAACGTGTGAAGCCGGCTTGCGCGGGCGCGGCGATGGGTGCGAGCGCTGTTTCCGCGATGTCGATCATGTGACGCGCCCGGGCCGCAAAGCCGTCCACCTCGCCGGGCGCGTGGCGCAACGGGCGGCCCATCTGGATGGTGATGGCGCGCGCGATCTCATCCTTGGCCGCCACGAAATGCGCCACGGCGGCCTCGACGATGCGCCCCCGCGCGGTGATGCCGAGCGCGTGCCATTCCGGCTGCGCGCCCTGTGCGTTGGCCAGCGCCTGCGCGATCTGCGCATCGCTGGCATATGCGCGGCGGACGACCTCGCGTCCGTCTATCGGGCTGATGGTGATCAGTTCGTCGGTCATGGCGGCCCTGGTGGCGATGAACAGTTCAGATGATTTCGAAGTAGCGCGCCAACTCCCAATCGGTCACATGGCGCCGGAACTGCCGCTCTTCCCATTCGCGCGTCGCGGCATAGTGCTCGACGAACGCGTCGCCAAACAGCTGACGCGCCGCTTCAGATGCGCGGAGACGCTGCGCGGCCTCCCACAAGTTGGTGGGCAGATGCAGATGCGCCGGAAACTCCTGCGTGTAGGCGTTGCCCTGCACCATCGGCTCGGGCGTCAGTCCCTGTTCGATGCCGTGCAACCCGGACGCCAGCGCCGCGGCCAGGGCCAGATAGGGATTGGCGTCGGCCGAGCCGATGCGCACTTCGACGCGCTGCGATTTGTCGCTGCCCGGAATGAGCCGCAGCGCCGTCGTCCTGTTTTCCATGCCCCAGGTGGCGTCCAGCGGGGCCCAGTAGCCAGGCACCAGGCGCGAATAGCTGTTGATGGTCTGCGCGTACAACGCGGTGAACTCGGGCAGATAGTGCTGCACACCCGCCATGAAGGCGGCCTGCGTGCTGCTGACCCCATGCGGCTGCGACTCGTCGAAGAAGGCCGATCGATCCTTGTCGTGATGACGCAGCGACAGATGGATATGGCCGCTCTGTCCGGGATGCTCGTGCGACCACTTCGCCATGAAGGTGGCCATCAGGCCGTTCTGCTGCGCGAGCGCCTTGGTGAAGGTCTTGAACAGAAATGCCTTGTCGGCCGCGGCCGCCGCCCGGTCTACGGCAAGCGCCGCTTCCAGCACGCCCGGGCCGGTTTCGGTGTGCAGGCCTTCGATGGGCATGTCCATGCGTTCGCACAGGTCGAGCAGCTTGCGGTAGAAGTCTCCCTCGACCGTGCTGCGCAGCACCGAGTATCCGAAATTGCCCGGCGTCCAGTTCTCCATGTTTCGGTAGTGCTTGGCGCGGACAGATTGCGGTGTCTCGCGGAACATGAAGAATTCATATTCCAGTGCGGCGTAGACGTCGTATCCCATGGCCGCGGCGCGATCGATCACGCGGTGCAGCAGACGGCGCGGACAGATGGCGGCGGCATCGCCTTCGAATTCGGCCAGGAACAGCAGCATGTCCTCGCCGCCGGGGCCTTGCTCCAAGGGAAGCCGGCGCGCGCTCTGCGGCACGATCCGCATTTTTGCATCGGGGTATGCCGTGTGCCAGCCGGTGTAGCGGGTGTTGTCGTAGAGCTGGTCGTCGAGGTCCCATCCAAGGACCACGTCGCAAAACGCGAGGCCGGATCGCAATGCGCCCAGAAACTTGTCGCGCCGCAGGTACTTGCCCAGCATGACGCCGTCGACGTCGGACAGGCCCACCTTGATATGCGAGAGCGGGCTGGATTGGACCAGCCGCTCTGCGTCTTCCAGCGTTGCTACCCCTAGTGCGTGCATGCTTGTTCACCTTGTGGCTGAAGCGTTGCGCGGGACTGCACGTTTTTCCAGTCTAGTCACGATGCCACATGTTGGCAAACGTGCCCTGCCCTGTGATTGAACGGCATCCCGCTGGCTCGCCCTGCACACACACGCCGCTCCCCGTGGTTTCCCTAGGGTGCGCAAACGCGTTCAGTCCAGCGACACGCCCGCCGTCTTCACCATTTCGGCCCAGTACGCGGTGTCCTGCTGCAGCCGGCTCTTGAAGGCGTCCGGCGCGCTGCCGACGGGTTGGCTTCCGCCGCTGTTGATCTTGGCAATCACGGCGGGCGACTTCATGGCGCGGTCCACGGCCTGCGCCAGGTACGCAACGCGCTCGGGCGGCGTGCCGGCGGGTGCGAAGAGGCCGTACCAGTCGTCGGCGGTGATGCCTTCAAGTCCGGCCTGCTTCAACGTGGGTGCGCGCTTGAACACGCCGACGCCGTCGCCATGGCTCATGGCGAGGATCTGCAGTTTTCCGGCGGCCACCATAGGCTCGGCCGATGCAGGTGACGTGATCAGCATGTCGACGGTACCGCCCAGGAGATCCGTCACGGCGGGCGCGGCACCGCGGTAAGGCACATGCACCAGCTTGACGTCGGCCTTCTTGGACACCAGCGCGCCCATCAGGTGGCTCATCGTGCCGTTGCCGGGCGTGGCATACGTGATGACGCCCGGCTGCTTGCGTGCCGCTGCCAGATAGGCGTCCAGCGTCTTGTACGGCCCGTCAGCACGCGACACGAGCACGAGCGGCGCCGAGGTGATCTGCGAGATCGGCACGAAGTCCTTGAGCGGATCGAAGCCCACATTCTTGTACAAGCGCGGATTGACGGCCATGACGCTGGTCTGCGACATCACGAGCGTGTAGCCGTCGGGCTTGGCGCGCGAGACCTGCGCGGTGCCGACGTTGCCGCCCGCCCCCGAACGGTTCTCGACCACCACGCTCTGGCCCGTGATGGCGCCCAGTTCCTGCGCGATCAGACGCGCGACGCCGTCGTTGCCGCCGCCGGGAGGAAACGGCGAGACCACGGTGATGGCCTGCTTCGGATAGTCCGCCAACGGCGCTGGCGCCTGCGCGTGCGCCGTGACGCCCCACAACAGGCCGGCCATCGCGGCGGCGGCGGTCTTGCAAGCGTGCAATGCGTGTTGCTTCATCTGGATTTCCCCTTGAGTTGGCGGCCGGATACTCGGCCGTCCTTTGCATTCCGGTTCGCCATGAACCGTCCGCACCCCGCCGGCAAAGGCCGCCGGGGCGTACTGATCAGGTTGAAGCGTGGGTATCGCCGCGCGTGTCGGCGCGGCGGCGGGCGTCAGCCGGCCGGCGCCCCGGGGAACCGGTAGGTGGCACGTTCCCGCTCGTCGATCTGCTTGACGAGGTTGGTTTCCCAGGCCAGGTACTGGCGCGCCGCCGCTTTGTTGCCGTCGTGGCGGTCATGCACGAAAAAGAGGTAGTCGATGCAGTCGCTGTCGGGTGGGTCGGCGGGCGTGGATTCCAGCGCAATCCCTTGCGCGGTCCAGCTTTCGGGCGTGCCCGTGTTCGCCTTGACGTCTGAAACGCCCAATGCGCGAAGATCGTTCGCCGCCCAGGCCGCCAGTGCGGCGTCCTCGGCCAGCAGGATGACGGGACGTGCGGGATCGAGGGTCAGCCGTTCCAGACGCGGCCGGATCGACCAGCGCGCGCCGGCGACGTGGCGCGCCCGATACCGCATGCTGGGGCGGATATCGATCGCCTGCGCGCCGTGAGACAGCGCGTCCGCAAGCTGCGCATCGGACAGCACGGTGATCGGCGGCACCAGCGCCGCGGCCACGTCGTTCCGCAGCGACGCGCCGCTTCCTTCTTCAAGTGTGCAGGCGTCCCAGCCCATCTGCCGCAACCAGCTCGCGACAACAGGGGCGCGCACGCCTTCCGCGTCGAACACGACGATGCGTGCGCCGCGCACGGCGATGTACTGGTCCGTCGCCTGGATAAGCTGGCCGCCCGGTGCGTGCTGCGCGCCCGGCAGCGAGCCTTGCGCGAATTCCTCGGCGCTGCGCACATCGCACAGGAACGTCGTGCGCGCGGAATCGCCTAGCCAGGCCTGTACCTGCGCCGCGTTTGCCGACGGCACGCCATGGCGCCGGGCAAGCTGCGCGGAGCGCTGCGCCAGCGCCGGAACGTCGTCCTGCGGAACGTCGTCGGCATAGCGGCGGCGCGCGCCGTGTTCGAGCTGCAGATCTTCGAGGTACCAGCCTTGCGTGCCGTTTTCGAGCGCGTAGACGGGATTGGGAACGCCAAGATTGATCAGCGTCTGCGCGCCGATAATGCTGCGGGTGCGGCCGGCGCAGTTGATCACGATGGTGGTGTCCGGCCGCGTCGCGAGCGTATGAGCGCGCAGCGCCAGTTCGCCGTTGGGGCAGCAGATGCCGCCCGGGATGCTCATCTTCTGGTATTCCGCAAACGGACGGCCGTCCAGCACGATCAGGTCGTCGCCGCGGCGTTGACGTTCGGCCAGTTCGCGGGCGCCGATGCGTGGGGTGTGGAAAACCTCTTCGGCCAGTTCGCCGAAGGTCTTGCTGGGCACGTTGACGCCCGCGAATGCCGCGTAGCCATCACGCTGCCACTGCGCCAGCCCGCCCGCCAATCGGTGCACGTTGGTGTAGCCCAACGCGGCCAGTGCGCGCGCAGCACGCGCCGCAGTGTCGTCATCGCCGCCGTTGTCGTAGACGACAACGCGCACGCCACGACGCGGCGCAAGACGCACGATGTCGATTTCGAGCCTGCTGTACGGCACCGGCGCGGCGTAGAAGAGATGGGACTCGCCATACTGGCCATGTTCGCGCACGTCCAGCAGCGCGATCTCGCCGCCATCGTGCAGCCACTGCTTGAGCGTATGCGAATCGACGCTGGCGGATTGTTGGTCGTGAGAGGACTGCATCATGAGATTCGGAGGGAGCGAAGGGGTTGGGTCAGCGCGGCAAGACCGCGTTCCAGGTCGGCGACGAGGTCGTCAGGATCTTCCAGGCCGATATGCAGGCGCAGCATGGGACCGCTGGCCTGATAGCCGGGAAGCGATCGCGAGTTCTGCAGGAAAACCGGGATCACCAGGCTTTCGAAGCCGCCCCACGATGCGCCGATGCCAAAGAGCTGCAGGCTGTCGATAAGCCTTTCGGCGTCGGCCTCGGTGTAGGCGTCGGACAGTTCGATCGTCAGGAGGCCATTGGCGCCATTGCAATCGCGCCGCCAGATGGCGTGGGAGGGATCGCCCGGCAAGGCGGGATTCAAGACGCGCGAGACTTCGGGCCGCGCCTGCAACCACTGCGAGATCTGCAGCGCGCTGCGGGCGTGCTGCGCCATGCGCAACGGCAGCGTGCGCATGCCGCGCAGCACCAGGTAAGCGTCGTCGGCCCCAACCGTCTGGCCGAAGTCGATCGTTGCGCGTTCCAGTGCACGCCAGGCACGATCGTTGGTGATGACCGCGCCCATCATCACGTCGGCATGGCCGCCGAGGTATTTGGTGGCGGCCAGGATGGAAATGTCGGCGCCCAATTCGAGCGGTTTTTGCAGCAAACCGGACGCCCACGTGTTATCCACAGCCAGCCAGCAGCCGTGTTTTTTTGCAGTTGTGGATAACTCGGTGAGGTCCGGCATCTCGTACGTCAGGGACCCGGGCGACTCGGCGTAGATCATGCGGGTATTGGGCCGGATCAGCGGCTCGATGCCCTGGCCATCGGGGCGGTAGTACGTGAACTCGATGCCCAGGCGCGTCAGGTGTTCGGCGCAGAACCGCCGCACCGGCTCGTACACGGCATCGGTCAGCAGCACGTGGTCGCCCGCGCGAAGATAGGCGAGCAGCACAGTGGCGATCGCGGCCTGCCCCGTGGGGTACAGCTTGGCGCGATAGCCCTCTTCCAGTTCGATCAGCGCATCTTCCAATGCGTGCGTGCTGTCGGTGCCGCGCGCGCCGTAGGATGGCAGGCGCTCCTGTTCGCGGCGCGCCCGCGTCTCGCGCCACGCCTGCACACTGTCAAAGACATATGTGCTGGCGCGCGTGACCGGGGTATTGACCCAGCCTTGATGAGGACGTCCCGCGCGCAGCAGGCGCGTTGCGGACCGGAAGGGTTTGCTCATGATCAGCGCCGCGTCTGCACGCCGATGGGCATGATCTTGCAGGTGCCGGTCTCCAGGTCGAAGCCCAGGCGTTGGTCCAAAGTTTCCAGCGCGCGCCCGTACATGTGCAGGTGGCGGATGACGCTGTCGCCCTGGATCTCCACGGCGTGGATGTCGTCGGGCATCAGGGCGATGCCGCTGCCGGGGCCGACGACGACGGTGTCGACCTTTTCCAGCTTGCCGACGCCGGGTTGCGAGCCGTCGTCGATGCGGTCGTACACGTAGTTGTATTCCACGCCCTCGACCGCGGCGATACACGCCCAGGTGGTGTGGTTGTGCGGCACGATCTTCTTGCCCGGGCGCATCACGTTCAGATAGAGCGCGTAGCTCTTGTCGGCGTCCTCGGCGATGAGGTAACGGGCCTGACGTTCCTCGCCTTCAGGCGGCGGATAGCGGTCGGCGCCCCACCACGCGGTGTTGCCGGCCAGGGCAACCAGCTCGTCCAGGACAGATTGCAGGCTGTCGCGGTTCAGGCCCTTATTTCCTACAGTTTTTTTAATATTTTCGACCGCGCTATCGATGCCGGCCTGTTGAGGATGTGCAGTGCTCACGTCGACGTTCCCTCTTGATTCATGAGTTATTGCACTCACTGTATCGCCGGGTTCACGCGTCAACAATTTAAATTGCTTGAACATTCCATTAGGGCTGCTAATGTGTCGGGTTATCCCTGAACCCGTTTTCAACGCCCTGATGCGGAACCTTGACCTTGATCTGCTGCGCACGCTGACGGCAATCGCCCAGCATGAAACATTCTCGGAAGCCGCCAACCGGCTGCACAAGACGCAATCGGCCATCACGCAGCAGATGCAGCGGCTCGAGTCCATGATCGGCCTGCCCCTATTTGAAAAGCAGGGCCGCAACAAGGTGCTGTCTTCCCACGGCCGGCGGCTGGTCGAATACGCGCGGCACATGCTGGCCATCAATGACGAAGCGTTGCGGGCGCTGCAGGCCGGGCCGTTGGAAGGCGATCTGCGATTGGGTGCACCGCTGGACGTGGCGGACACGATCCTGCCGACGCTGCTGACGCACATCGCACGCGTCGCGCCCCGCGTGAAACTGGAGATCCGGGTGGATCGCAGTCCTTTCCTGATGGACGCGCTGCGCGCCGGTGAAATCGATCTGACTATCTCGACGCGCTTTGACCAGGACTTCGAGGGCGTGGCGTTGCGCACGTCGCCGACGGTGTGGTTGGCGTCCGCAGATTACGTGCACGATGCGCACTCACCCGTACCCCTGGTGCTGGCGGACGAGCCCAGCATCTTCCGCCGGCTGGCGCTCAATGCACTGGAGCAGGCGCAGGTGCGATGGCACACGAACTACGTGGCGCCGAATCTGGTGGGGATCAAGGCGGCGCTACGTGCGGGCCTGGGGGTGACGGCGCGCAGCGTGGAACTGCTGGGGCCGGAGATGCGGGTGCTGGGAGAAAAGGAAGGACTGCCACCGCTGCCGGATGTGACGTACTTCCTGTGGATAAGGCGTGATCTCATCAATCCGCTGACGCGGCAGGTGTACGACATGCTGCGGACCAACCTGGGGCTTGCGCAGCAAGGTGCCGCGACGGCCTAGCCGCCGCGGTCCATGGTTCAGTAACGGTCGAAGATCTGCTGCAGGGCAGCCGGATCGCGCGTGACCGTCAGGGCGAGCATCAGCAGGATGCGCGCCTTCTGGGGGTTCAGGTCGCGCGCCGCGACAAAACCCAAGGCGGCGTCGTCGACTTCGACATCGCGCGCCACGAACCCGCTGCCGGTGCGGCTGGACCGCACGACCGCCACGCCATCGTCCGCCGCGCGGCGCAGGCCTTCGATGGCCAGATCGGTGGCGTTGCCATCGCCCACGCCCGCCAGCACGATGCCGTCAGCCGCGCTGGCCAGAAAATCGATCAGATCGGCCTGCAGGTTGGCGTACGCGTAGACGATGTCGACACGCGGCCAGCCAGTCTTTTCCAGTAATGCGAGTGAAAACTCGCTTTGCTCGCCGAACGTGGTGGCGTTGCGCGAATAGAAGTTGGGCACGCCGCCGTGCATGACGCCGGCACGGCCGCGATTGGGCGACGAGAAGGCGCACAGACCCGCGCTGGCGATCTTCTGGATTTCGCGGGCGTAGTGAATGTCTTCGTTCATGACGACGAGCGGCCCGCGGCCGCGCGCGTCGGGGTGACGCGCCAGCGCCACCGCGTTATACAGGTTGGCCGGGCCTTCGGCGCCAAGCGCCGTGGCCGGACGCATCGCGCCGACCAACACGACGGCCTTGTCACGGCGGTTGACCAGGCTGAGGAAATACGCGGTTTCCTCGAGCGTGTCCGTGCCGTGGGTGATGACGATGCCGGCCACCGAAGGGTCCTGGCAAAGCGTGTCCACGCGCTGCGCCAGTGTGCGCCAGACGTCGTGCGTCATGTTCTGGCTGCCGACGTTGGCCACTTGTTCGGCGCGGATTTCGGCGATGCCGGCAAGCTGCGGCACCGCTCCAAGCAGATCGTTCACGGAAAACGTGCCGGCCTTGTAGCCCGCGGACGTGGCGTCGGCCTGGGCCCCTGCGATCGTGCCGCCCGTTGCGAGCACCGCAATGACGGGCAATGCGCGTTCAGGCATCCACGGCTCCGGAAAGGCCTTGGCGTTCGAGGAGCGAGTTCAAGTGCTCCCAGCCGTGGAAATCGATGACGATCTGCCCCTTTTCCTTGGCGCCCACTTTCAGCGCGACGCGCGTGCCCAGGTGGTCGGACAGTGCTTCTTCAAGACGCGTCAGGTCGCGCGACACGCCGTTGGTTTTCTTCTTGGGCGAGGCCGACGCTTCGGCCTCCTTGGCGGTCTTGGCGACGAGCTTTTCAGCTTCGCGCACCGACAGGCGGCGCGCGATGATGAGGTTGGCAAGCTGGATCTGCGTAGCCGCGTCGACGGCGAGCAGCGCGCGGGCATGGCCCATATCGACGTCGCCGGCCAGCAGCATGGTCTGCACGGGCGCGGCCAGGTTCAAGAGACGCAGCAGATTGCTGGTGGCGGAGCGCGACCGGCCGATGGCCTGCGCGGCCTGTTCGTGCGTCAGGCCGAACTCATCGAGCAGACGGCGCACGCCGTGCGCTTCTTCCAGCGGATTCAGGTCTTCGCGCTGGATGTTTTCGATCAGCGCCATGACGGCCGCGTTTTCGTCGGCGACCTCGCGCACCAGCACCGGCACTTCCTTCAGGCCGGCAAGCTGCGCGGCGCGAAAGCGCCGTTCACCCGCGATGATCTCGTAATGCCCGGGCGCGTCGCCCAGCGCACGCACGAGAATCGGCTGCATGATGCCTTGCGTGCGAATTGATTCGGCCAGCTCGCCCAGGGCCCCCTCGTCCATGCGCGTGCGCGGCTGATACTTGCCGGCGCGCATCTTCGAGATGGGCAGGGTGGACGGCGGACCCTCGGGCTTGGCGACAGCCTTGCCGATGTTGTCGATGGCGGGCGCATCGGCGCCCAGCAAGGCGTCCAGTCCGCGACCCAATCCCTTGGGTTTCTTGGTGGCCATAATTAAATCCTCTTTCCTTCTGTCTTTGTATCCTGAGCGCCAGGCTCAGGTGTCCGCCTGCTCGGCGGGCAGGCGGTACCAATACGCGTAACAGTCTTTGAATCCGTAGCGGGCGTACAGCGTCCGCGCCGCGGTGTTTTCCGGCTCCACCTGCAGGTAGGCCGTCCTGGCGCCGCCGGCGGCCCCTTCGGCCAGCAAATGCTCCATCAGGACGGCGGCGTAGCCTATGCGCCGATGTCCAGGATGGGTAACGATGTCGAACAGGCCGAGCAAGTCACCTTCGCGCACGGCCATGCCCGCGACCACCACCTGCCCTGCCGCGTCGGTGGCAAGCACCGGCTGCTTATCCACAGCCAGGCCTTGCAGGCGAGTCTGATGTTCTTCGATGTGCGCGGCTGACGAGCCGCGCAACGCCCCGACCGCCGCTGCGAAGCGCTCGGCATCGACCATGCTGAAATGCAGATCGCTCCTGGCGCTTGCGCGCGGAGCGAGCGGCGTGCTCATGACGCGAGTCTCACCGGTGTAGATATAGCCGCGGGCCTCCAGGTCGGCGTCGAGCGAAAAATCGGGGCCGATGGAGGTGATGCGCAGCACCATGGGCAAACCCTGGCGCGCATACAACGATGAACAATACGCCAGCCGCTCATCCAAAGGACGTGTGGATAACCCCAGCACATTGACGCTGCGTACCCGCTTGGCCGGCGATTGGGCGAAACGCACCAGCCAGCCATCATAGATCACCTGCGCGCCGACGGCGGTGGCATTGAGCGCCGCGTCTTCCAGCCGCACGCGCAGCGCATCGCGCACGTCGGCGGGCGGCGTGGAGAGGGCTGTCTGGGGCGGAAAAAAGAGCGCGGCGTCGGACATGGGGGACGGCTAGTTCAGGTCCTTCCTGACGCGCTCTATCATTTCGGCGCCGAATGAAATGTAGGCCTGCGCGCCGCGTGACGCACGGTCATACACGACGCCCGGCATCCCGTAACTGGGTGCTTCGGCCAGACGCACGTTGCGCGGCACGACGGTCTTGAAAACCTTGTCGCCGAAGTGCGATTCGAGTTGCGCGGACACCTGCTGTTGCAGCGTCATCCGCGGGTCGAACATCACGCGCAGCAAGCCGATGACGCGCAGGTCGTCGTTGATGTTTCGATGCACGCGCTTGATGGTGTTGACGAGGTCGGACAAGCCTTCGAGCGCGAAGTATTCGCACTGCATCGGAATGATGACGCCGTGCGCGGCAGCCAGGCCGTTGAGGGTAAGCAGGGACAACGTGGGCGGGCAGTCGATGAGCACGAAGTCGTACTGGGTCGCGACGGTGTCGATGGCGGCCTTCAGTTGGCGCTCGCGCTGTTCCATCTGCACCAGATCGATCTCGGCGCCGGATAGTTCACGGTTGGCGGGCAGCACGTCGTAACCGCCGGACTCCGACTTCACGCGTGACTGTTCAATGGAGGATTCGCCGATCAGCACCTGGTACAGGTTGGATTCCAGCGAATTCTTGTCGATGCCGCTACCCATCGTGGCATTGCCCTGCGGGTCCAGGTCCACCAGCAGCACGCGCTGATTGTGCGTGGCAAGGCCCGCCGCCAGATTGATGGCGGTCGTCGTCTTGCCCACTCCGCCCTTTTGATTGGCAATGCAGAAGACGCGGGCGGATGTGCTGGGGGGTATGTTCTTCATAGGGTTCCTTGACTGCGGCGCATCCAGATCAGGCAGCGTTCTGCTTGCAGCTCCGGGACCTGGAGCGGCTGAATATGGTCGACTTGCCATTCCCCGCGCGCGTGCAGCGCCTGGATTTCTTCTTCGGGGAGCTTGCCCTTCATGGCGACGAGGGTACCATTCTTGGCTACGTGGCGACCCGCGAGTTGCGCAAAATCATCCAATGATGCAAACGCTCGCGACGTCACGATGTTGCACTCGGCAGGATCGATCGTTTCGATGCGCGCATGCTGCGATTGCAGGTTGGGCAGACCCAACGCGCCGCTCATCTGACGCACGAACGCGGTCTTCTTTTCGACAGCGTCAACGCAGGTCACGGACCACTGGGGCCGCATGATGGCCAGAACGACGCCAGGCAGCCCGCCGCCCGAGCCGACGTCGTAGACCTTGGCCGGCGCATCGGGCGCAGCCAGCGCCTCGCTAAAGGGCTTTACGGCCGCAAGGCTATCGAACAGATGCTGCACAAGCATCTGCTGCGGATCGCGGATGGCGGTCAGGTTGTACGTGCGATTCCAGCGCTGCATCTGCGCCAGGTAACTGAGCAGCTTGGCGATGGCGCCGTCATCGGCGGTCACGCCCAGCTGCTCGCATGCGCGAGTGAGTCGGCCGGCCATGTCGATGCCGGCCTGATTGGCGGGCGCGCTCATGCCGCTTGCTTGCGCGAGCCGTAATGCAGGCGCTTCAGGTGAATGAGCAGGAGCGAAATGGCAGCCGGCGTGACGCCGGAAATGCGGGCGGCCTGGCCGATCGTTTCCGGACGATGCGTCTTGAGTTTCTGGCGCACTTCGAAGGACAGGCTGGTAACGGCGTCGTAGTCGACGTCCGCCGGGATCGGCTGCTGTTCATGGGCGATGTGCTTTTGCACTTCGTCCTGCTGGCGCGCGATATAGCCGGCGTACTTGACCTGGATCTCGACCTGCTCCGAGAGCACGTCGTCGTCGACAACGCCAGGGCCGGCCAGCAACGTGCCGTCCGCATTCTGGGCGGCCATCAAGGCTTCGTACGTCACATTCGGCCGTTTCAACAAGTCGGCTAGTGAGTACTCACGTTCAATTGCCTTGCCCAGCAGGGGTTCGGCCACCTCGGCCGGCAGCAGGCGCGGATTGACCCACGAAGACTTCAGGCGCTCCACTTCGGCAGCGACTGCGTCGCGTTTACGGTTGAACGCATCCCAACGTGTATTGTCGACAATGCCGAGCTGGCGGCCGATCTCTGTCAGGCGCAAATCGGCATTATCTTCGCGCAGGCTGAGGCGGTATTCGGCGCGAGACGTGAACATGCGGTACGGCTCGGTCACGCCGCGCGTGACCAGATCATCGACGAGCACACCAAGGTACGCTTCGTCGCGGCGCGGGGTCCACTGCTCGCGGTCCTGAGATTTCAGTGCGGCATTGACGCCAGCCAGCAGCCCCTGGGCCGCGGCTTCTTCGTAGCCGGTGGTGCCGTTGATCTGCCCGGCGAAGTAAAGCCCTTCAATGGCCTTGGTTTCCAGTGTGCTCTTAAGTCCACGTGGATCAAAGTAGTCGTATTCGATGGCGTAGCCGGGCCGCATGATGTGGGCATTCTCAAGACCGGGCAGCGAATGGATCAGATCCAGCTGCACATCGAACGGCAGGCTGGTCGACACGCCGTTGGGATAGACCTCGTGCGTGTCCAGTCCTTCCGGTTCCAGGAAGACCTGGTGCGACTGCTTGTCGGCAAACCGATGGATCTTGTCTTCGATGGACGGGCAATAGCGAGGACCCACGCCTTCGATGACGCCGCTATACATCGGCGACCGATCGAGGCCGCCACGGATGATGTCGTGGGTGCGCGCGTTCGTATGGGTGATCCAGCACGGCAGCTGGCGCGGGTGCATGGCCACGTTGCCCATGTACGAGAACACGGGGACCGGGTCCAAGTCGCCGGGCTGTTCTTCCAGGATGGCGTAATTGATCGTGCGTCCATCGATGCGCGGCGGCGTGCCGGTTTTGAGGCGGCCTTGGGGAAGCTGCAGTTCCTTCAAGCGCTGGCCCAACGAAATCGCGGGTGGATCACCAGCGCGACCACCCGAGTAGTTCTGCAGGCCCACGTGGATCAGACCATTCAAAAACGTACCGGCGGTCAGCACTACCGTCTTGGCACGGAACTTCAGCCCAACTTGCGTGACGGCGCCGACGACACGATCACCCTCCACCATCAGGTCTTCGACAGCCTGCTGGAACAACCAGAGGTTCGGTTGATTCTCGAGGCGTCCGCGTATGGCTTTGCGGTACAGGACACGATCAGCCTGCGCCCGCGTTGCGCGAACGGCCGGACCTTTCGATCCGTTCAAGATGCGGAACTGGATGCCGGCCTCGTCGGTTGCCAGAGCCATGGCCCCGCCCAGCGCGTCCACCTCTTTGACGAGGTGACCCTTGCCGATTCCGCCGATGGACGGATTGCAAGACATTTGGCCAAGGGTCTCGATGTTGTGCGTGAGCAGCAGCGTCTGCGCACCGGTACGGGCAGCGGCCAGTGCCGCCTCGGTGCCGGCGTGGCCGCCACCGACGACGATGACATCGAATTCGCGGGGATAGTCCATGATGGGGGGAGGTAAAGAAGAGAGCGATCGGCGCTCATTATAGAGGCAGGGGTTGCATGTTTCACGTGAAACATGCGGGCTGGTTGTTTTATGTGATGTTTGAAGCGCGGTGGCTCGGGGGGATGTGATCCTTAGCGTGGGGTAGCCAGGGATATCGGCATTTGCCGGTGTTTATCGGAGTGTTCCACGTGAAACACTTGGGTCGTTTGTCGACTGAGTACGAGGCTCCAGTCGGTAACACGTTTCACGTGGAACAGGGACGGCTATCGGGAGGAGCTGGACCGAGGCGCTCTGAATTGGGAGCGATTCGAGTGTGGTCTCTCTTACGATGTCGGCGGCGTTGGGAGTGGCCTTAGCAAGCTCGGCTGCCGTAGGAGTCGCCAAGCGCGAGCTTCGAAGGCCAATGAGGGTGACCTAGCCGATGTTTCACGTGAAACATCCCGAGGCACTAGAGGAATGACTCGGCCCGCCCTTCCCTGCTGCAACTGACCTGAATGATCGATAACAATTGAACATTCAATAGTCGGCGGCCCGATACACCCTGGTCCAAGCAATCCCGCAAGTCCACCGCAGGGCCTGTCTGGCAAACGCAATCGCCCACACGTCGCAGGTTTTGCACATATCCAAACTCTGGTCGCTGCGAAGTTTCACGTGGAACATCGCACACCCGGTTAGACCCCGCTACACGCGGCCGTCCCACACTGCGGATATCAGAGATCGCCGACGCGGGAGTATCGGACAGAGGCCGTTGCCAAGTGCGACCGGCTATAGGCAGAACACTCACATCACTCCCCTGGTCCCGCGAGTAGGTTCTGTTCGGGGCATCCCAAGTCCATTTGGCTGCCCTATTCCGTATCCTGCTAAGCCGAACGCAAGAGGTCCGCTTATGCACAGAACCCCGGGCAGTGACACTCCACCTGGCCAGACTGAGGAGAACGTCTCAGCGCGCGTGGAGAAATGCTGTTAGCCCCCCTGCCTTCATTCATCGGCTGTGGTTCCCCACTCACGCAGCCGACGGTCGCTCGACGTTTCACGTGGAACAACGACTTAGTTCGACTGCTACGTCGTTAAACAGTTCACCGGAACGTCAAAGGTGCCATTCTCTCTGCAGCCCGCCGTCCGCTGAAAGCCGAAGACAGCGTTTCGCGACGGGACGTACGCTGCATAAACTCGCCAAATCGTGCGAGCGCGCTGGGCATGCGTGCGATAACGCGTGGCAAAGTCAGGGGGAGAAAGGCTGTTTCACGTGGAACACTGCCCGGCCTGCAACATTGAGAAGGCATATCACTCCCTGGATACGTAGCCGTCGCCTCTTCATTGGTTCCACGGCCGTATCAAAGCTTCTGATCTTTCCAGAAATGAACGCCAATACGGATAGCCATAAAGCGCCCGCTGCGCTCCAATGATCCACCGCAAAAGCCGATCCCCACTCGTCCTGGCTTCGTAGAAGATGTTCCACGTGAAACACATTAAGGGGCATGAAGAAAAGTAGCGTCGGTGTTTCACGTGAAACACCCTCAGAGCGGTCCGGGCTTTAACCGCCTGGGTCGGGATCTCAGTTGCCGCAGATGCCAGCCCGCATGCGGATAGCTGCCCTCACGGCCCCCCACCTGAGTCGCGACTGATCGTCGATACCTCACGTCACCGCGGCGAAAAGGTAAGAAAGATGAAAAATATCGATTTATTCCCCCTTACCTACCCCTTACCCGAAAATTCATATTTTTTTAGTTCATGGCTCGCTGACTGTGAGCGATAGCCCAAACCAACGGCGGTAGGTCGCTTTTGAATTTGCATGTCGGTGCGTGCTTCGACGAAGTGTTAACCACAGCGTTGTCCACAAACCAGATCAAGCTGCCAACTGTCCTTGTACGGCGACGCGAGCAAAATTCGAGATGTCGGCCAGATCCGGCTGTGATGCTCCCAATCAGACATCGGGTTTATCCACAGACGCCTATCAACGACAAGACTCTATGAAAAGAATCGGATAGCGAAACGCAAAGCCAGGGTTACGCACATTCTTATCAACAGGCAAGCCCGCGAAACGACCAGGACGCAGCGACCGAATCACCACAAGATCACACAGGCGGACCTGTCAGCCCCGAGAAGCTGGGCACCCGAGTATCTTCCCTAACTCGCCCATTCCTCTATTCAGAGAGATATCTCTTATCCACAGCGTCGAAGGCAACGAACTCAAGACGGCAATGCGGTGCACACCGATGCACGACGGCAACTGGTTGCCGGCGGACCCAAAATCACGAAAGCAATTCCGCGTTAGAAATCAAAGACAAAGCCGAAAACCGAAACCTGAGGCCACTACGGAAGCGGAGTTCAATAACCGCTGAACTCTTCCACGAGTGCACGGTCAAATCGCGCGGCCCTGAACATCGGGGTGATTTATTCACAAAATTATCCCCACCCCAATATTGAGTGATCGGTTCGCGGCCATCGGGCATGGTCACTGACCCGAAGCTAATCTTGCTCGCACTCCCCCTGCGCCGCCATCATCCATATGGGCGAGGCGCCTCTGGCTTCATGTGAAACCTGTGGACAGGTCGCAAGGAGAATTCCGACGCGAAAACTAGATTGCCCAGCGCAGCGCGCAACCCCCCAACCGGTCAACCCGAGCCGCCCAATCATCCGCAATTCCTGTTCCCGCGACCTCACCCTTTCGGCGATATCCCCATTTCTATCCACAGGCGCAGGCCGTCAATTTGGATAGTGAGTGGCGTAATTCTGTGCATAACCGGCATGGGGATATCTTTGTGAACAACAAACGCCAAACCACGAATTTACGCACGATGACCGACGCCAAAGTCGCATGTCAGACGCTCGGATTCGGGTAAACAAACCTCGCGAACACCCGGACAAAAGACGAGTTTCCCTATGAAAACGTTGATTAAACGGCTTCTAAGCACGCCTGACACAAGCAGGGAATCTATTCACGGGGAGCAAAAAGACATCGCCTGCATTAATGCAGAAATCTGTGCAAAACCCCGTTCACTGAAGCGCGATTGCTTCATAACTGATCACCCGCGACCTCATGTCCGGAAATAATTATCCACAGAGTTATCCAGTGCTCGAGGATATGTTAGTGAACACTAACAGTGTGAAGATACACGCCAGGGTCGAGGGCTGCAGGGCACGTCGCGACGCGAGCGGTTCAGCGTTATTGAGCAGATAGAAACGAGCGCTGCAGAGCTGCAGCAAAATCACTTCACGAACCGAAATGGCTGCCCAATTGAAACAACGCCCCAGACCGGAAGGTCTTGGGGCGTTGTAGCCAGGCCTAGCCTGGCTGACGGGAAATTGGGATTTCCCGATTTAGAGCGGGCGAATTTCGGCCGCTTGAGGTCCTTTCGGACCATCTTTAACTT
Source organism: Achromobacter sp. ACM05 (assembly GCF_019218915.1). NCBI lineage: Bacteria > Pseudomonadati > Pseudomonadota > Betaproteobacteria > Burkholderiales > Alcaligenaceae > Achromobacter > Achromobacter sp. ACM05. The sequence continues at coordinate 810,248 of NZ_JAHUWQ010000001.1, read as the reverse complement.
CGTATTCGACTTCCTGGCCTTCGTTCAGGCTGCGATAGCCGCGACCCTGGATGGCGGAAAAGTGTGCGAACACATCGGTGCCGCCCACGTCCGGCGTGATGAAACCGAAACCCTTGTCAGCGTTGAACCACTTGACTTTGCCCTTCTGAGCCATTTTCTCTAGCGTCCTGTAATTAAATCGAAATGCAATGAATCAAGGACGCCGTGCGAACTGAACGATCGGTGCAAAACCAGTGTTCCCGCTTGTCGCCAGAGCGGCAGAAACGAGTCTGCTCGCGCTTGAATCAACTGCGGAATCAGCATACTCATCCGGCATTACCGAGTCATATAGTTGTTTACCCCAATGTCGCTTTTTTTTCACTGGAACGGCAGTACCGCCAGGCGGAATTAGCCATACCGACGCGCCAAAACCGTATAAATGGGACCCGTCACGATCACCACAAAAACCATGCGCGTGACGTGAAACGCTGTCACCACCGGAACGCCCAGCTGCAGCACCTTGGCGGTGATCGCCATCTCGGCAATACCGCCCGGCGTTGTGCCCAGAATCAAGGTGGGAATGGGCGCAGCAGAGCACAACGACAGCAAGGCGCCCAAGCCGAAGGCCAGCGCCAATGCCAGCACCGTAAAGCCCGCCACTGCCGCCATGAAACGCGGCGCTGCGCGGAAAAAGTCTGGCCGGTACCGATCGCCAAGTGACCAGCCGATGAGCAGTTGCCCTGCTTTCGGCACATAGTCCGGCAATGCGGAAAGCTCGATGCTGGACGCAGTCAGCACCATTGCGACAAGCATGGGCCCAAGCACCCAGGGATTGGGCAACCGCAGCTTCGTAAACATGGCGCCGCCCACAATGGTCAGGGCCACCAACGCGGCCAGGCCAAGCGCATGCACGTCGCGCGGTCCCGGCACGGTAGGATCCAGGCCAGCCACGCCCCACCACTGGAATATGAAGGGCACCGTCACCACCACCAGCAATACGCGCACACTGTGCGCGGTGGCAACGCGATCGATCCGCGCGCCATGGCGTTCGGCCAGATTGGCCATTTCACTTGCGCCGCCGATGGCTGATGAGAACCACGCCGTCTTGAAGTCCACATCCGTGAAACGCCGCAGAATGGCGGTGCCCAGAAATGCGAGCGCCAGCGCGAACAGCATCCCCACGACAATGGGGCCCGCGTTGCTGCCAATGTGTCCTATGACCTGTGGCGTGAAGTACAGCCCCAGCGATGCGCCGATGACCCATTGGCCCGCATTGCGCGCCGGCCGCGGACACGCAGTGCGCACGCCGGCAATCCGCGTGGCCGCAGTCAACAGCAGCGCGCCCAACATCCATGGCAGCGGCAGGTGGGCCCACACCGCAAGCAACGCGCCGGCCAGCGCAATACCAAACCCGCCCAGCACTCGCACCCGCATGTTCTGAACCACAATCCGATCCGCGTTAGAAGCTCATGAAAAATGAATTATGAGTTAGTGGGATACTTACGAAAACTTTCCTCGGCTACCCGTGTTCACTTCGCGTCCAACATGATCCGCTCCAAACTCCCCGACGTCGGCACCACCATATTCACCGTGATGAGCCGCCTGGCCATCGAGCACAAGGCCATCAACCTGGGCCAGGGCTTTCCTGACTTCGATCCGGACCCCGCGCTGTGTGCGCTGGTCACCAAGGCGATGGCCGACGGCCACAACCAATATCCTTACATGCCGGGCGTCGCGCCGCTACGCGAAGCCATCGCGGCCAAGACGCGCGAACTCTACGGCCATGCCTACGATCCCGAAACCGAAATCACGGTGACCAGTGGCGCCACCGAGGCGTTGATGGCCACGGTATTGGCGGCGGTGGGCAGCGGCGACGAAGTGGTGGTGATCGAGCCCTGCTATGACTCGTACCTGCCGGCGATTCGCCTGGCCGGCGGCACCGCCGTCCCCGTGCCGCTGCGCGCGCCCACCGAAGCCGATCCGTACTACCGCATCGATTGGCAGCGTGTGCGCGACGCCATCACGTCCAAGACCCGTCTGTTGATGCTGAACTTTCCGCACAACCCCACCGGCGCGGTGCTTGACGAGAGCGATCTGGACGCGCTTGAAGCCATCGTCCGCGACACGGGCGTGCTGCTGGTCTCGGACGAGGTCTACGAGCACATCGTGTTCGACGGCAAACCGCATGCCAGTGTGGCGCGCCGCCCGCTGCTTGCCGAACACGCGTTCGTGATCTCGTCGTTCGGCAAGACCTATCACACCACCGGATGGAAGATCGGCTATTGCTGCGCACCGCGCCAACTGAGCGCCGAGCTGCGCAAGGTGCACCAGTTCATGGTGTTCACGGTGCCGTCGCCGATGCAGTTTGCGCTAGCGGAATTCATGCGTGATCCCAAGCCGTACCTGGATCTGCCGGCGTTCTATCAGGCCAAGCGGGACCGCTTGTCGCAAGGCCTGGCGCAGACGCGATTCCGGCCGCTGCCCAGTCCCGGCACGTTCTTCCTGCTGGCTGACTACAGCCAGATCTCCAAACAGAACGAAGCCGACTTCGCGCGCGACCTGACCGTCAACCATGGCGTGACCGTGATTCCGGTGTCCGCGTTCTATCGCCAGCCCGACGCGCCTGAATCGAATCATCGGATCGTGCGCTTCTGCTTTGCCAAGAAGGACGCAACGCTGGACGCGGCGCTGGAGCGTCTGAAGCAGGTCTGACGGTTCAATATCTGAGTAAAAGCTCACATATTAAAATGCGGTCGAATCGACCTCATTATGTTTGAAAAAAAAGGGGCGCCAAAAGGCGCCCCTAAGCATTTGCCGGTCTCGCATTGCGTCAGCCCGCGCACCGGCCGGTGCGCGGACCCGCTTCATCAGACCGGCCCAGCGGCAACCTTTCTTGCGGCGCGCACACGGCGCAGGATCTGCGGCACGATCACCACTGCCGCCGCGCCCACCCACAGGGCGATCGACACGGGACTTGCGAACAACACGCCCACGTCGCCATCCGTCATCGACAGCGCACGGCGCAGGTTCTGTTCCATCATGTTGCCCAGCACGACACCCAGTACCAGCGGCGCCATCGGCACACCGAACTTGCGCAGGAAGTAGCCCAACGTGCCGATAGCCGCTACCAGCAGCAGATCGAAGGTGCCCGCGTTGATCGCGTAGACGCCGATGTAGCTGATGCACAGGATGCCCGGCACCATCAGCCAGCCCGGCACGGACAGCACTTTGGAGAAGAACCGCACCAGCGGCACGTTCATCACGAAGAGCAGCACGTTTGCGACGAACAACGATGCGATCAGGCCCCACACCAATTCGGGCTTGGTATCGAACAGGACCGGTCCCGGCGTGATGTTGTAGAGCGTCAGCGCACCCATCATCACGGCGGTGGTGCCGGAGCCGGGCACGCCCAGCGTCAGCATCGGAACGAACGAGCCGATCGCCGACGCGGTGGCAGCGGCTTCCGGCGCGACGAGTCCACGCATGTCGCCCTTGCCGAACTTGGCCTCGGGATCCTTGGCTTCGATGATGCGCTTTTCCTGCGAATACGCGACCGCCGCGGCCACACTGGCGCCTGCGCCGGGCAGCACCCCCACGCCGAAGCCTACGAACGCACTGCGCACCACGCTCCACCACGTATAAGCCATCTCCTTCAGGTTGAAGAGCTTGCGGCCGCTGGGCTTGACCTCGACGCTGTGGCCGGCCATCACCTTCTCAAGCATCTCCAGCATCTCGCTGACCGCGAACAACGCGATGACGACCACGACAAAATCGATGCCGTCGGCCAGATGCACGGACTCGAAGGTATAGCGGTAAACGCCCGAGTTCGAATCCACGCCCACCACCGAAATGGACAGGCCGATCATCGCCGCCAGCACGCCCTTGACCGGCTGCTTGCCGAGCAGGCTGGTCAGGCAGCAGAACGCAAAGATCATAAGCACGAAGTATTCGGCGGGGCCAAATGCGAGCGCCCATTTCGCCAGCAGCGGCGCGAGCAGGATGATGCCCACCACCGACACGATGGCGCCAAAGAATGCGGACCATGCAGACAAGGACAACGCCACGTTGGCCAGGCCCTGCCGCGCCAGCGGATAGCCGTCCAGCGTCGTCATGATGGCACTCGCTTCGCCCGGCACGTTCAGCAGGATCGCGGTGATGCGGCCGCCGTACTCCGCGCCCACATATACCGCGGCCAGCAGGATCAGCGCCGTTTCGGGCGGAAGATTCATGGCGAAGGCGATGGGGATCAACATCGCCACGCCATTGACGGGCCCCAGCCCCGGCAACACGCCCACCATGGTTCCGATGAAGGAGCCGATGGCAGCCACCAGCAGGTTCGTCAGCGAAAACGCGACGCCAAAGCCTATCGACAGATGATCGAGAATGCCGCTCATATCAGGTTCTCCAGCAGTCCGCCGGGCAGGACGACGTCCAGCACCTTGTCGAACAGCACGAAAAAGAAAATGCTCATGACGACGCCGCCGATCGCGCACTTGAGCCAACTGCCGCCGAACAGGCGGCCCACGAATATCGTCATGAGCGACGTGGCGACAATGAAGCCCAGCCACTGGAAGAGAAACGCATAGGCGGTCACGAACACCACCATCAGCGCGATGCGCCCGTTGGCGCCGGCAGGGTTGCGCTCGACAGCGTGGCCGCCTTTGTAGACGAGCCACAGCCCGCACAGGCCGATGATCAGCGCCAGCAGCAGCGGGAAGGCGCGTGGCCCGACGGGTTCGTAGGCGAAAGGCGCCTCGATGCTCCAGCCGGCGGCCGTCATGAAGACGGCCAGCGCCAGGGCGGCAATGCCCAGAATTCGATCGTTCATGGTCCAGGTTCCGTTCAAATCCGATCGCGCGGCGCAGCGGGACCTGCCGCCGGCCTGAAATGGCGGCAGGTGTGCCCTGGCGGGCGCGTTCGGGGGTCGGGCCTTGCGGCCGGCTTACTTTTTGATCAGGCCGAAGGTGTCGGCCAGTTCGCCGTACTGCTTGACCTGGTTTTTGACGTAGGCGTCCAGTTCGGGGCCGGTCTTGTTGAAGGGGAACAGGCCCTGCTGCTGGCGCAGCTTCTCGAACTCGGGTGCGGCCGTCGTCTTGTTGAACGCGTCCACCCAGAACTGGTAGTCGGCGTCAGACACCTTGGGACCCACGTAGAAGCCACGGATGATCGGCCAGACGATGTCGTAGCCCTGTTCCTTGGCGGTGGGCACGGAACCCAGCTTGCCCGGCAGGCGCTGGTCGTTGAAGACCGCCAGCACGCGAATCGGGGCGCCGCCTTCCAGCATCGTGAATGCTTCGGCCGCATCGCCCATGTAGGCCTGGATATGGCCGCCGCGCAGCGCCGTTACGGCCTCGCCGCCGCCTTCGAAGGCGACAAAGCGCATCTTCTTGAAGTCCACGCCGGCCGCCTTGGCCGTCAGCGCTGCCTTCATCCAGTCCTGGCTGCCCACGGTGCCACCCGCGCCCAGCACGATCTTGGTCGGATCCTGCTTGAAGGCGTCCATCAGGCTCTTCAGGTCGGTGTACGGCGAGTCGTTGCGCACCACGGCCACGCCGTAATCGGTGCCGATCGCGGCCAGCCAGCGCACGTCGTTGACGTTGTACTTGCCGAACTTGCCCTGCGCCAGGTTGAGCAGCGAGCCGCCGGAGAACGCAACGATGGTGCCCGGCTCATTCGGATGCTGGGCCACGATGTTGTTGTATGCCACCGCGCCAATGCCGCCCGGCATGTAGACGATGCGCATGGCGCTCTTGAGCGCCCCACTCTGCTTCAGGCCTTCGGTGGCCAGGCGGCACGTCAGGTCGAATCCGCCACCAGGCTGCGCCGGCGCAATGCACTCCGGGCGGCGGGGTTCATCGGCCGCATGGGCCGCGCCGAGGGACAGGGTGATGGCGCCAAGCGCCGCCATGGCTGCGATGCGCAGCTTCAGGGTCGTCTGCATTCTTGCGTCTCCAGGATTTATAGGTCTAGGTATCGCTGGCAGCGGCGCTACGGCGAATGATCGCGTCCAGCGGCTCCAGTGGACGCAACCGTACAAAACCGAAGCTTTCCATAAGCTTTCAATTTCGGCCGATTTCGTGACGCGGCGCAGCATCCGGTCAGGTTTGCAGGGTAAACACCAACGCCGCGCGCAGGCCCGGCTGCCCGACCCGGTTCTCGAGCACGAGCCGGGCGCCCAGGATTTCGGCGATGGTGCCCACGATCGCCAGGCCCAGGCCGGCCCCGGTGGTGTTCTTGCCTGCCGCGCCTCGCCGGAAGCGGACGCACGCCCGGGCGATGTCCTCGTCCGACATGCCCGGTCCGTCGTCTTCCACCAGTAGCCGGGCCTGGTCTGTGTCGGTCTCGATCCGGACGGTGACCACACCACCGGCGCACGCATAGCGGATGGCGTTGTCGACCAGGTTGCTGACCGCTTCCCGCAACAGCCACTCCGCTCCGCCGACGACAACCGGCCTGCAGTCCGCCTCCAGGCCGATGTCCAACTGCCGGCCTCGCGCATTGGGTAATTGGGTACGGATCACCCCGTCCGCGAGGTCCACCAGGTCCACCGATTCAGGTGCCAAACCGCCTTCGGCCAGAGAAGCGTCTTTAGCGCGCGCCAGCGCGAGCATCTGGTTGGTGGTGCGTACGGCCCTGTCCAACCCCTCCTGCATCGCCAGAAGGGCTGTACGGACCTCCTGGGGGTCTGTTTCGCGCAGGGCATAGGCGGTCTGGGTCCGCAAAACGGACAAGGGCGTGCGCAATTGGTGCGACGCGTCGTCCAGGAACTGCGCCTGCACCCTCCCCAAGGCCGCAAATCGGGCCATATGGAGGTTTACGGCCGCCACCAGGGGTAGGACCTCCCCCGGCATGTCGGACGCGCTGACGGGGCTTAAATCGTCCGCAGATCGGCCTTTGACTTCCTGACGGAGCCGCTCCAGGGGGCGCAGGGCCATGAAAACGCCCAGGATGATCACCAGGACGCTGATGAGGATCACGGCAAGGTCCCGCTCCACCGACCGCACCAAAACCTTGTGGAGGAACGCCTGACGGCTTTCCAGGCCCTCCGCGACCTGCACGATCACCCGGCCGCCCTGGTTCGCATACAGCGGCGGATCCATGGGCCGGGCCAATGCCGCCACCCGGACGGGCTGGCCCTGGTAGGTCGCGTAGAAAAACCGCGGCTCGCCCGATACGAGGGGCTGCTCCGGCAGGGGCAGCCCGGGATGGCCGATTTCGGCCAGCCCGTCTTCGGTTGCCACCCGGTAGAACACGCTGCCATTGGCCGTCAGCTCGAAAAATTCAAGCATCAGGTAGGGCTGCTCCATGGCTAATCCACCGCTGGCTGTGGATATGTTGTGGTCGATCGCGCGAAGCGCGCCGGCGAGAGACCGGTCGTAGGCATTGTCGACCTGGTTGCGCAGCTGGTGGTTGGACAGCCAGAGCGCACCCATCATCACGAAGACGAGGGTCGGAATCAGCCACCAGAGCAGCTGCGCTTTCAGCGTCCGAGCGCGTTTTTTCGCCGAAAAATCAACGCTGTTTTGCGGACTTCTAGTTGTCAACAAGGTTCTCCAGGCAGTAGCCCATGCCTCGCATGGTCACGATCTGCACACCGGTTTCCGCCAATTTTTTGCGCAATCGGTGAACCAGGACCTCGATGGCTTCCAGGTTGATGTCGGCATCGTCCGTGAGGATGCGGTCCAGGATCTGCTGCTTGTTGATGGGTTCGCCGCTTTTCTGGATCAGCACCCGAAGGACCGCATGTTCACGTGGGGATAACTGCAAAGGCTGTCCATTGACCGTGAATTTCTGCGCGGAAGTTTCAAAAACCAGGTTTCCCAGCGCGAGGCGCGGATGTTCGCGCCCGCGGCTGCGGCGAATCAGCGCAATCAATCGCGCTTCCAACTCTTCCACAACAAAGGGTTTCGGCAGGAAATCGTCCGCTCCCTCGTGAAGTGTTCCGATTCTCTCGGCCAGTGAATCGCGCGCGGTCAAGACCAGCACCGGCGTACGGTCGTCCCGCGCGCGAATCTTCGCCAGCAAAGTATGGCCATCCATGCCGGGAAGTCCGAGATCCAGGATGACCGCATCGAAATCTTCGACGGCCAGCCTTCTTTCGGCGACAAGTCCGTCATCAGCCCATTCCACGACAAAGCCGGCATGTCTGGCCAGGCTTCTGGACAGCCAGCGGGCAAGTTCAGCTTCATCTTCGATCAGGAGGATACGCATGGACGCAGTCCGGGGGGCGGTGGATGGGCGGAATGGGAAAGCATGTTTGGCTTTTCCTTTTTTTTTCTTTATATAAAGACTAATGATTAATAAGGGCTGTGGATAACTACCTTAACCTTGAAAACCTCTTTCTTTTCATTGCCTTGCGTCCGTTTTTGCTTGTGCAAGAACTCTGTGTGGGAAAAAAGCTGAAGTTGGACAAGATTTTGGACCGCGTCCGAAACCCCTGCTTGTTCAACTTGCCTCCACAACATGTGCACAAGCGCGCTACTTAGGAGTTATCCACAGGGCGTTTCTGGCAACTGGGTCCCGAGAAGCGCCCTTTTACCCCGGAAAACCGCCCTACGCCTACCCGGATTTTTGCCCTTGCAGCGCCCCAAAACGGGCCGCTACGCGGTGATCGGAATCGGGTATTCGAGGGGTGACCTGGGCGGTTTGTTGACGGTGCGCTGAACAAAAAGTGAGCAGGATCCGCCGTAGAATCCGGCCATGGATAGCGACTTGAAACTGCGCCGACCGGCCTGGGCCCGGCGGTTGAAACGCGGACTTTTGGCGGAAAATTTAGCCTTGACGTTGTGTGCGGCCGCGTTGATTGGCGCCCTGGGTGCGCTGGCAACGGTGGTGTTTCGCGAACTGCTTGGCTGGATGCAATTGTTGGTAGGGGGCGGCGAGGTTCCCCACGGCATGGTGTCGCTGGCGCGTGGGCTGGACCCCTGGCAGCGGTTTCTGATGCCGGCGGCCGGGGGCGCGATCGCCGGCCTGATCCTGCAGGCTGCCACCCGATGGCTGCCCCGGCGGGGGGCAGCCGACTATATGGAAGCCATCTCGATCGGCCGTGGCGTCATCGGCTTTCGCCAGACGGTCGCGCGCAGCCTGTCCTCGATTTTTTCAATCGGATCCGGCGCATCGATCGGCCGCGAGGGACCGATGGTGCAACTGGCGGCAATGTGTGCATCATTGACGGGCCGCTATCTGGTCTTGCCGCCCCGCCATCTCCGGCTGCTGGTGGCCTGCGGCGCGACGGCGGGCATCACCGCCGCATACAACGCGCCGATTGCCGGCGCGGTGTTCATTTCAGAGATTGTGTACGGCGTGATTTCAACAGCGACGCTGGTGCCGCTGGCCGTCGCCTCCGTGGTCGCCAACATCGTGACGCGGCAGGTGCTGCACTATGACGCGGTCTTCCAGATGCCGCATTTCGAGTTCGTGTCGGGGTGGGAAGTGATCAACTACCTGGGACTTGGCCTGATTGCAGGTCTGGCCGCGCCCCAATTCCTGCGATTCCTGGATTTGTCCCGCGCGGCGTTTCGCCAGTTGCCGTTTCCGATCTGGGCGAGGATGGCGGTAGGCGGGCTGGTTGTCGGCGCGCTGTCCGTGATCGATCCCGCGGTGTGGGGCAACGGTTACAGCGTGGTGAACAGCATGTTGCATACGGATTGGGCGTGGCAGGCGGTAGCCGCACTGCTGTTGCTCAAGACATTGGCTACGGCGGCCAGTGTCGGGTCCGGCGCTCTAGGTGGAGTCTTCACGCCGACCTTGTTCGTGGGGGCGGCGCTGGGCGCCTTGTACGGGACTGCACTGCAGGGCCTGTTTCCGGTCGGCAGTTTGTCGGCGGTATCCAGTTATGCCGTCGTGGGAATGGGCGCGCTGCTGGCGGCCACCACGCATGCGCCGCTGATGTCGATCTTGATGATCTTCGAGATGACGCTGAGCTATGAAGTCATGTTGCCGTTGATGCTGGCGTGCATGACCGGCTACGTCATTGCGCAGCGCATCCGGCCGGAGTCCGTCTATGCGAAATCGCTGGCGAAAAACAGGATCGCCGCGCATTTGATGGCCAGAAAAGGCAGGCCGATAAATTACGAGTAAACGCTCATATTTTCGAATTGGCTCTTTGGATATTTGAGAGTTTTGCAAGAGCCCATTAATCAAGGGGCTTTTGCATGAAGACGCGCTTCAGTCCAATCTCCGTGGCGCGATGCGTTTCCACATAGCCGCGCCGCGTGTAGATGGCGATGTTCTCGGTCATCACTTCCTGGGTGTAAAGCCGAATGCGTGAAAAGCCGGCGCGGCGCGCGGTGTCTTCGGCCCACTGTAGCAGCGTCCGGCCGTGGCCCTTGCCTTGCGCGGTTGGCGATACGGCGATGTTGTCCAGCAGCATGCAACTGTCGTCGGGTTCTGGAATCAGCACGATGAGGCCTTCGATGCCGACTTGCGATTCCAGGACGTGAACCACGCCTTGCGCGACGCGTGCCGGATAGTCGTCCAGCATGGGACCGGGCGTGGCGCCGTTGCGTGCGATGTAAGGGGTGTACGCATCGCGGACGATGCGCTCGATGCGGGCGACATCAGCAGGCTTTGCGACGCGGATATGAAAAGGGGTGGCATTCGTATTCATGACGACGCGCCTCTGGTTATCTTCCCGACGCAAAAGCGGTAGATGCAATCTGACCGGTCGAATCTAGCACGGAGTCCATGTCCGGCGCCGTACGAGATTCAAGATCCATCTCCGCGGGCCATTGGACTCTGGGAGCCAGGCGCAAAGCGATGTTGTAGGGAGCGACGTCATTGGCATCACGAGGTTCGACACGATCTGGGTCGAGGCCATTAATGCCGTTTTGCATGTAGGCACACACGTATGCCCAGAAATTGGAGGTGTTCGCAGCGTCGGTGTTCAATTGGAAGCGTGCCACGACGTTGCTCGTGCCCGGGTCCACCACCGCGATGGAGACGCCTTCTTTGATGATGAGCCCGCCGCCAGGCGTCGCGCCACGGACTTTCCATTTCTCCGCGCGCAGATTTTCCCAGTCATAGCTGGCGGTGGTCACGTATGCGCGCTCGAAGGGATTCCACCATACAGAATGGAAGTCATAGATGTATACCTTGCGGCGTAGTCGATTGAATCGAAGCGGAAGACCGCGGGGCGGGGAGACGTCGGCCCGATAGATAACCCATACTGCCCAGCCACAGATGGCAATTGACATCGCAAAAAGCAGAAGAATGCCGACTTCAAGCACGCCCACTTCCGCCGATGTCAGCGCGTGGATAGTATTTGCGACTAGGCCTGAATGCTCGAGGAAGGACCAAGGGATAAGCAGTGAAAGAACGAAGGGAACACCGCGAATACTCGACGTATTCCGAGCAAATTCAACATACGTCTCATCCATATGAGCCGGCGCCTGCCAGAGCAGCATGGGAGCCTCATCTGGAGGATCATTGGGGCCTGGCAGATCGCGTTGCCAGCCGCCGCAGGGCGGGCTCAGTTGAGGTCTTGCCATCAGAGTTCCTTTGTGATTTCGATGGCGGAGAAGCTTGAGTTCACCAACGATTGCATCGGGGCTGTGGAGCCGCAGTAGGCCGGCTGGCGATCGGTCCCTTCTAGGAAGCAAATCCAGTCTTTGGGCCTCGACTGCGTTTATGGCGCCGTTCTTGATTCAAGGTCCATATCTGCGGGCCACTCGACTCTAGGGGCCAAGCGCAAGGCGATGTTGTACGGAGCGATGTCGTTGGCGTCACGCGGTTCGGCACGATCGGGGTCGAGGCCTTCGATGCCGTTCTGCATGTAGGCGCACACGTAGGCCCAAAAATTGGAGGTGTTCGCGGCGTCAGTATTCAAGTGGAAGCGTGTCACGACTGTGTTGGTACCCGGTTCCACCACCGCGATGGAGACGCCTTCCTTGATGATGAGTCCTCCGCCCGGAATCGCGCCGCGAACTTTCCACTTTTCCGCGCGCAGATCGTCCCAGTCATAACTTGCCTTGGTTACGTGCCCGCGATCGAATGGATTCCACCAGACTGAATGGAAGTCATAGACGTAAACCTTGCGGCGTAGACGATTGAAACGAAGCGGGAGATCCCGGGGCGGGGACACCTCGGAACGGTAGATAACATGAGCAGCCCAAGCGTTCAGGGAGAGTGTGCTCACGTGCAGTAGGAAAACGCTTGCAACTTCAAGCGTGACATCCTCAGATGCCGCGCTTATCGCATAAATATCCCATCCAGCGAATACCAAGAGCAGGAGGAACATCAATCCGAGCAGCAGTGAAAGGAAAAAGCAAACACCGCGCAAACTCGACGTGTTCCGAGCGAACTCGACATACGTTTCATCCATGTGCGTTGGCGCCTGCCAGAGCAGCACGGGGGGCTCAATGAGTGGGTCATTGGGGCCGGGCAGATCACATTGCCATCCGGCGCAGGGGGGAGTTAGCTGTGGTCTCGCCATCAAAGTTTCTCCGTGATCTCGATGGCGGCGAAGCCGGTGTCGTCGTTTTTATCCGGCCAGAATGCGACGGCAAATGTTGCCGATTTGATCTTGTTGATGGGATCCAACCAGTATCGGCCGCTAAGAATTGGCCGGCCGGATGTTGGTTTCGTCTCGCTGACCAGCGTGTAATCCGGATGGTTCAGGGCAGAAGTTTGCATGGCATGGGCGGTATCGTTGACTTGCCCACATGCCATGACGTGAGAAGACAGAGTAGGCTTACGTATGTCGTCGTCGTGTGCGAGGCCAAAGCGCTCGGTGGTGAGGGTGAAGCGGTAGCGGGATCGTTCGGCATCGAAACCAGGTAATGTCACGCTGTAACCAAGCGCTTCTGTCGTCACGACTGCGCCGCGGTTCTTGAGTACTTCGATGTCTTCGGTGTAGAGCTCATCTATCGAGCTCGCTCGATCTTCATTGTAGAAGCGGAGGTCGACCTCCATGCCGAGCACTGCGGCGTTAAGCGCAGCAATGGCGACGTCCATATCGTCCGGATTGCGCCAGCGCTCATTCGCTTCTGTTCGGCCGAAGTAGCAACGCCGAGCCCACTTTTCCATCGCGTCCGATTCGAGGTTTTTCGCAATTTTCGTCACTACGAAGGCAATGAGTACGATAGCAATGCCGGCACCCAATCCCCCGAATAACGAGAGTGATCGCACTGCTCCCCAAAACACCACAAATCCTCCAGTAATTGATAACCCACCGGCAAATATGTGGTAACGGCGGGCATCTACATCTCCAGCCTTCGATAGGCGTATGGCCGCATTGAAACTCGCACCGGCATCCGCGATCCCCGCCAAAGCCGATATCGCTCCACCAACCATCACCATCCTCGAACCCAGCCCCACGACGCGAGTGAGCACAGGAGTTTTCTCCGCGCCCCAACGCAGCACGAAATCCTTGGCAGCGTCCGCCGGTATCTTGATCGCCAAGCCCGCCGCCTCAACACTCGCTCCTAGGAAGCCGAGCGAAACGCTGTAAAACGCCGCGACGGCCTCGGGATGCTGTGCTCCCACCTTCGCATCCAGGTCGGCAATCGCGCTTTTCAAACTGTCCCGTAGAAAGTACAGGCCGATAAAAGACAAGCCGCCATCCACGCTACCGACGGCCAGGCTCTTCAAGCTTGCAAAGGTGCTGCCGGCGACACGACGAGCTCCCGCTGCGCCCACCTTCATTTCATTCAGCACCGCGGCGGCAGCGGGCTCCAGATTCTTCAGGCCGGCGTTGACTTGACGTAAGACATGTTGGGCTTCCCTTTTGACCTCCTGTCCAAGTGCGCCGGCCGCCTGCTTGATGTCCTGCGCGCCCTCCTTGGCTTCTTTACTGAAATCCAGGATGCGCTTCTTGACCTCTTCGGCAGTTCCATGCGCCCATAGCGTGACGTTGATGAGCACATTGCGGACGTCGGCATTGGGGATGGTGATCAGACTGCCCAGCAGCATGGCGCGTGCGCGCTTGCCAGTTGCCTTCTGGGCCGAGTTGGCATGCTCGCGGATCTCGTTCGACAGCAGCTCGAAGCACTCTCCCACCGTGAGCTGGATCGTGACCTGGGTGAACTTGGCCTTACCGTACAGCCAGGCGGCGCCGGACTGAAGGTTGTCCAACGCCGCCTTGGCGCCGATGCTCAGGGTATTTTCGAGGCGGTTGCTCGCATCGTGTATGGCCGCCAACAGTTGATCTGCAGCTTCAACAACAAGCGCGCTGCGCCAATCGCTACCCTCCTTGCTGGTGGCGACCATTTTTATCGCGTCAAAGTACTTTTTGCCTGCCTCGGAGGGCATTGCGTCCGTGAACTGCGGTTCGAAGGCTTGCTGCAAGTCGGTGTGTTGCCCGTTGAGTGCGGTATAGGCCGGGCTACCACCGTCGGACAGAAGGTCTTCCCAAGCCTGACTGCTGGGACCCAACACTTCTGGAGTGGGCTTCTCGCCAGCTTCTCTCTCGTCCGCCGCTTTGGTTTGCTGGGGCGGGGCATCCGTGATGCCGCCCGCGAGACAAGCCGCGGCGGTGCTCAGGCGGCATTGCTGCGAACGCGCGTCGGAGTCCGCATAGTCCAGGGCCATGATCCGGCGCCAGTTAGCGCCCGTCACCAGGTCGGCCCAGTCGGTTGCATAGGCGTCGATCTGCTTCTGAAAACTCTCGTCTTCCTTGTCGTACGCATCCTGAAAGGTTTTCCGTCCCGCTGGGCCAGTTTCCCAGTAACGCTCTTCTAGCCGGGCCATGCGACGCGCGGTCTCGCGATTGACCACGCCAGCACGTTGTTGTGCTGGGTCGTGGAATACGGGCGGGACGCCGGATTCGCTGGACGTCCAGTAGTCGCTGGGTGGCGGGGGCGGCGGATGTGCAGCCTCTATATGCTGGGCGATGTAAGCCTTGATGCCTAGCAGGCACTGCGAAGTAAGGTAGGCATACCGTCTTGTCGGTTCTTCACGCCACCGCTGACGCATCGTGTTGACGGAGAGCCGCAGGCTGTTGAGCTCAGCAGCCATTCCCACCGGGTCGGGCAGGACGAGGCCGGCCACTCCCTTTGGAAGCCCATGCTGCTTTTCGAGCATGCGCAGTTGCGCCTGCATGGCTTCCAAGCGCGCATGACGGGGGTACCAATCATGAACGCTACCGAAATCGTGGGTGCCGATCGCATACTCGGCGACATGCTGGTGGAGATCATCGCCGTTCTCAATGGCAAGCGCCTGGTTGCCACCTGTCGGATCTTGCTTGAGCGTCAAGAGATTGACCACCCTGAACCGCTCACGATAATCAGCCGGCAGTGCCTTTCCATCAGCGTGTTTGCCGGTGCGATAAGCATCGAGCGTCGCCTTCGGCCAAGGATCCTGGGAAAACGCGATCCAGGCTTGCTTATGCGTTGCGGTGTCGATATTGATGAACGCCGCGCGCAGATCGTGTCCCGCCTCCACGCATAAGGTGGCTAGCGGCTCCGGCTTCGCCCGCGGCATGGAGAATGGATTGAACTGGCGCAGGTAGCCCTCCGGGGTGACCTGATAGGCATGCCAGATTTCTCGGTCCAGCAGAACATAGACATAACCCTGCCGCAGGATGCGCAACGCAGTCTGGATTGACCTGTGGTGCAGTTCGCCATGATGTTTGAGCCCGTCGGTAAGAGGCATGACTGCAAGCCGAAGCGGGAGGATCGGTATGCCCGTTCGTTCACAGGCGCTGCAATTACCGGTGGGATTGGGCGCCGCCTGACGGCGCGCCTGAGTCAGAGTCTTGCTGGTGCTCATGAATAGTTCGCCGCTGGAGATAACGATGCAACGATGCGCTTCCACGCATCGTCGTCGTAGGTTTCAAAACGCGCTTGCAACGTGGACCGGCCTGCGGCTGCGGCCGCGATATCGGCTTGAACTATTGGATGCAGTGGCAGGCCGGGATGAATGAACGCGCGATGTGTGCACAGGTCGAAGATGTCTGCGCTCAGGCGCAGTCCAAGGTGATGGGCGTTGCGGATCATGCGGAAGGCATGCACTGCGGCTTGTGGCGGGAGAATCGTGGCACCCCGCCAGCGCATGGGGGCATACGTCGTTGGAAGCTTTAGCGCCAGGCGCCACACATCCAGGAAGTCGCCAACGAGAGGCGCTAGTTGTTGAGCCTGTCGAGCTAGCACGAGTTCTTCCGTGCCGGCCCCGGTGGGAGCACCGCGAAGCAAGGTGTAGGTGCCCCAACTTGTCGGGCAGATCCAACGCTTTATTGGCCATACGAGCCCGGAAATGTCACGCCCGATTGATGCCGCCAGCAGTTCGAGTCGCAATGGTTCGAACCAGGGTATCGCGCGCATCCCGCCCACCGGCGTGGGGACATGCAGGCAGCGCGCCGTGATGTGCTCGGCGAGCGCAGCAAGGGGTTGATCACTGGTCAACCATCCGCAGACATAGCGCTTCTTCTGACTGGCGTCCTCACGCGCAGCACGTTCAGCGGCTGCGAGCACAGAAGTGTTCGCGATGTCGCCTGGCGCAGCCAGCTGTACAAGCGCCGGACATGCGTCAGGCGTATGCGCCAGGTCTGGCCGCATTACGGGCGCGATCGACTGAGCGCCCAACGCTTGGGTCAGCGATTGGATACTCAGGGAATCTGTTGGTGCGCACGGCGCTAGCAGGTCCAGCAAGAGGTAAAGATGGTCGTTGGATGCGCGCTCTGTTCGGGCGAATTCTTGTACGGCGCTCCGCTTCATCTGGCACGCTCCAGACAATCAGATAGTGCACCTTCTAGCACCGCGCTACCCAATGCAAGCTTGTTGCCGCCGCCGCCACCTTGCTTCTGGAGGGGGCCTTTGACCTGGATGGAGATAGCGTCAAGGGTTATGCCGGCGCCATCTATTCGAATGGTTCCACCACGCCCTTTTATGACCAGCTCATCTCCGGCATACAGGGCATATTCCTTAGTCCGATGGCGGATACCCTGGCCGGCCTGCAGCTCGGCGTGGCCCTCGACGGTGTGTTCCTGATGCCCGCCAATACTCACCCAATGGTTCGCCGCGGTCTTGTCGCGGCGGTTATTGCCCACTTCCTCGGTACGGTCCTTGGTGGTGTAGGTCGTGTGATTGCGCCCTACGGTCAAAAAGTCATCCCGCCCGATATCCTGCCGCCGGTCCTGGCCGATGTTGACCTGTTCGTCGTTGCCCACCGTCTCTTTGCGGTCGTGGCCGATCATGATGGTCTCGTCGTTCTCGACCTGTTCGCTGCGGTCGTGACCCACAAACGTCGACTCGTCGTTGTTGACGTGGACGTTCTGGTCCTTCTGCGCGTGGACGTAGATTTCTTCCTGATCCTTCTCATCCTCAAATCGCAGTTCGTTGTACCCCTCGCCTTTGTGGGTCTTGCTCTTGATCGTCATCCGCGTCTTGTGGCGCGGTAGCTCGTAAGGCGGCAATTGCAGGCGGTTGTAGACGCGGCCGGTGATCACGGGCTGGTCGGGGTCGCCGTCGAAGTAAGAGACCATGACCTCCTGTCCGATGCGCGGGATGGCCATGTGGCCCCAAGTGGCGCCGGCGATGTTCTGCGAGACGCGAATCCAGCACGAGCTGTACTCGTCCTCCTTACCGAGCCGGTCCCAGGAGAACTGGACCTTCACCCGGCCGTATTCGTCGGTATAGATCTCTTCATTGGGCGGGCCGACCACCACAGCGTTCTGCGGACCGTCGATGCGCGGCCTGGGTAGCGGTTCCGCGCGCCATTCGGCGTCGTCAGGAACCAGCTCCGCCTCGTAGCTGTAGTGCGTTCCCAGCTGGGCTTGTGCACTTTCCTCGGCCTGACTCGTGTGTTGGATGCCACGGTGGACGATGCGCACCGGGCGCCAGCCGCGGTTCAGGTCTTCGCGCGGATGCCCAGCAAGGGTGAACGAAATGCCCGGCTGCAGCCGCGGGTCATCGCCTTCAACAAAAGCGACGCGCGAATCGCGGCGATGGCCGCGCAGGCGGTTCTCCGCGAACGGTCTGCCGGCTTCGTCGAATTTTGCGCGGGCGGGGTAGTCATAGCGTTCGTAGCGGCGGCCCTGATGGTCCAGATCTCGTCCGTCGCGGCTGTGCTGGTGGGTGTAGCGCGGATGGTGAAAGGTGTAGTCGCGCTGGGTCTGGCGCGCGGTGCGCACGTTCTCGGTGTAGGAGAATCGCCGCAGCGCTGGCTGCGGCTGGTCGCCGCCCGGTGTGGGGTTGTACTGCACCGGCTCGTCGCCGACTCGGCCGTGAATGAACAGGCGGTCACTGTGGATAAGTTGATGGCCTTCGGCACTATGTCGGTAGGAATAGAAGAAGCCCTCCTCGCGCATGATGCGTTCGACAAAGTCGTAGTCAGTGTCGCCCGCTTGCACGCAGTATTCGCGCGTCTGGTGTTCGGTGGTGCTGCGCTGCTCGTAATCCTGGTTGAGGCCATGCGCCTTGAGCACCGCCTCAGCGATCTGCGGGACGCTTTGCGACTGGAAGATGCGCCAGTCGGAACTTAGCTTCAGACGCGCCAGGCGCGGTTCGACGATGGCGGAATAGCGCGTGCGGCGAAAGCCCGTGTCGCCCTGAACGAACGACGAGACTGCGCCGTGCACGTAGCGCACGGGCGTGACGCCGTGCCAGATCGTAAGCAACGCGGCGCGGTCCAGGACTACGCCGAAATCGATGGCGGGGTTGCCGCTGGTTAGGTCCACCTCCAGCAGAAAGGTCTCGGACAACCCTTCTTGCAGCGTAAATTTGATGACCTCAAACGATTCGTCGCCGACAGCGAACGTGAAACGCAGATCGGATTGGGTAGGCATGGCGAGCTTCCGGTTGCGACAGACCGCACGGGTCGTCCTTGGTGCCAAAGGGCACCACCGGTTTTAAAAGCCGCCGATATTTCGTGTAAATCAGAGGAGTCTTATTAATAAAGAAAACTGATCTGTTCACGCATGTTGAAGCAGTTCCGCAATGCTGCATTGCGGGCTGAAGTGCCCCCTCACTTCCCGATGCAGAAACTCGAAAAAATCTCCCCCAGCAGATCATCGCTGGTGAACTTGCCAGTGATGCTCGACAAGCTGTCATGCGCCAACCGCAGTTCCTCGGCAAACAAGTCCAACACCCGGTCATCCTGGCTGGCATGCGCGGCAGCCAGTTCCAGATGCTCCGCCGCCTCCTGCAACGCATGCAAATGACGTTCGCGCGCCAACCAAGGCGATTCCGCACCCGGATTCCAGCCCGCAATTTGCAGCAGCTCCGCGCGAAGCGCATCCAGGCCGGCGCCGCGTTTGGCCGAGATGCCCAGTTCGCCGGGGCCGGCGACGAAAGGCTCGGGCAACAGATCCACCTTGTTGAACACCTTCAGCACCGGCGTGCGCGGCGGTAGCCGCGCGGTGATCTGCGCGTCCAGCTCGTCGCTTGGCTGGGTGGCATCCTGCAAATGAAGGATGACGTCGGCGCGCTCGATTTCCTGCCAGGTGCGGGCGATTCCGATGCTTTCCACCGTGTCTTCGGTTTCGCGCAGGCCAGCCGTGTCGACAATGTGCAGCGGCACGCCATCAATATGGATTTCCTGCACCACTTTGTCGCGCGTGGTGCCGGCGATGGGCGTGACGATGGCGATGTCGTCGCCGGCCAGCGCGTTGAGCAGGCTGGACTTGCCTACGTTGGGCTGGCCGGCCAGCACCACATGCAGGCCTTCGCGCAGGATGACGCCCTGCCGCGCCTGGGCAATCAATGCGGAAAGATCGCCCGCCAGCGCGTCCAACGTCGGACGGGCTTGATACTTTTCCAGGAAGTCGATTTCTTCTTCGGGGAAATCCAGGGTCGCCTCGACCAACATGCGCAGATGAATGATGCGATCGGACAGGTCGTTCACACGCGCCGAGAATTCGCCTGACAGCGACGCCATGGCGCCGCGCGCGGCCGCCACGGACGAGGCTTCGATCAGGTCGGCAACCGCCTCGGCCTGCGCCAGATCCATGCGGTCGTTCAGGAACGCACGGCGCGTGAATTCGCCGGGTTCGGCCAAACGCACGCCCAGATCTCGGCCGGCGACCAGACAGCTATCCAGCACACGTCGCAGCACGGCCGGGCCGCCGTGGCCCTGCAGTTCCAGCACGTCTTCGCCGGTGTAGGAATGAGGTCCACGAAAGTAGATGGCAATGCCTTCATCCAGCAGTTCGCCGTCCACCGTCTTGAAGGGAAGATAGTGCGCATGGCGGGGAGTGAGATCGCGCTGGAACAGGCGCCGCACCAATCCGGACAGGTCCGCACCAGAAATGCGCACGACGCCAATGCCGCCTCTTCCGGGGGCGGTGGCGATGGCGGCGATGGGGGCGTAGGCGGACATATCAGGGGCAGAAGGCAGGGCTAAACAATAGGGGAATATAACTGTTGCGCGGCGCGTTGTTTGCTGGTTACTGTGGCCCCGAGGTTCAAAACCCGAAACAACTCTGGGAGATCACGATGGCATCTCGGTTTTCGCGTGTCTTGGCCTGCGGCGCTGCCGCGGTGGTGATGGCCTGTGGCACATACAGTTCGGCCATGGCTCGCGACCTGGTGATCGGGTTGAAGACCGAGCCCTCGTCGATGGATCCGCAATACCACGCGTTGACCCCGAACACGCAGATCTCCCAAACCATTTTCGATACGCTCGTTGCCACGGACGCGCAACTCAAGCCGCAGCCTTCGCTGGCGGAATCGTGGACCGTGGATGGCAAGGTCTGGACTTTCAAGCTGCGGCCGAACGTGAAATTCTCGGATGGCACGCCGTTTACCGCCGAGGACGTCGTCTTTACGTATGACCGCGTCCCGAAGGTGCCGAACAGCCCGTCGCCGTTCACGCTGTATCTGGGGTCCGTCGCCAAGACCGAGGCGGTGGATCCGATGACCATCCGCATCACCACCAAGGAAGTCGCGCCGAACCTGCTGGTCAATCTGGCGCAGTTGCCCATCCTGTCGAAAAAGGCCGCGTCGGGCCCGGCTGCGGAAGGCAAGACGACGACCGAATTGAACAGCGGCGATGGCCTGATCGGAACCGGACCCTACAAGTTCGTGTCCTGGAAGCGCGGCGCGGAATTCGTGCTGGCGCGCAACGACAACTACTGGGGCAAGAAACCCGAATGGGATCGCGTGGTCTACCGCCCGATCAGCAACGCGGCCGCGCGCGTGGCCGCGCTGTTGGCCGGCGACGTCGACATGATCGAAGATCCTCCCACCGACGACCTGCCCAAGCTCAAGTCCGACAAGAAGCTCTTTGTCGAGGAAACGCCGTCGGTGCGCGTGGTGTACGTGGCGCTGGACCAGTACGCGGAGCCGTCGCCCGGCGTGCAAGGCACCGACAAGAATCCGATGAAGGACAAGCGCGTGCGCGAAGCCTTGTCGCTGGCGATCAACCGCGATGCGCTGGTCGAACGCGTGATGGGCGGTGTCGCCCTGCCCGCGGGCAACCTGCTGCCGTATCCGATGTTTGGCGCCAGCAAGGAACACTCGAAGGCGCCCAAGGCCGATGTGGAAAAGGCCAAGGCGCTGCTCAAGGAAGCGGGCTATCCGAACGGCTTTTCGATCACGCTGGGTTCGCCGTCCGGCCGGTATGTCAACGATTCGAAGGTGGCGCAGGCCATTGCATCGATGTGGACGCGCATTGGCGTGAAGACCAGCGTGGACGCGATGGCGCCCCCGGTGTTCTTCAAGAACCGTGACAGCTATTCGTTCTCGGCGTACCTCGCGGGATGGTCGGTGACGAGCGGTGAAATGTCCAACGCGCTGACGTCGCTGCTGATGACGCGCAATCCGGAAGCCGGCCAGGGCACGACGAACCGCAGCCGCTATTCCAATCCCAAGATGGACGAGCTGGTGAAGCAGGCCTCGTCCACGATGGACGACGCCAAGCGGGCGGAACTGCTGTCGACGGCCAGCAATATCGCGATGGATGACTTCGCCATGCTGCCCGTGCATTTCGAACTGTCGGTCTGGGCCATGAAGAACGACATCCGCTACCAGGGCCGTCCGGACCAGGTCACGCTGGCGCAGAACGCAACGCTGAAGAAGTAAGCGCGCCGGGCGATCTCTCGTGCTTGCAACCATTGTCAGAAGGCTGCTGCAGACCATCGTCGTCATGCTCGTCATGTCGGCGTTGGTCTTTGCCGGCATTTACATGGTCGGCGATCCCGTCTCGATGCTGGCCAGTCCCGAAGCGACCGAGGCGCAACGCGCCGCGATCAGCGCGTCGCTGGGACTGGACCAGCCGTTGTGGCGGCAGTACCTGATCTTCATGAGCCAGGCCGTGCGCGGCGATTTCGGGAACAGTTTCCTGACCGGCGAGCCGGCCATGCATCTGATCCTGGAACGCATGCCCGCTACGGTGGAGCTGGCCTGTGTGGCGATGCTGCTGTCGGTGCTGATCGGCGTGCCGCTCGGCATTCTGGCCGGTCTGAAACCTGCAGCAGTGGGTTCGCGAGCGATCATGACGGGCTCGGTGCTGGGGTTCTCGTTGCCGAACTTCTGGGTGGGCCTGATGCTCATCATGGTGTTCGCCGTGATGCTGGGCTGGGTGCCGGCCGGCGGCCGTGGCGACACGGTCAGCATCGGCTCGCTGCAGTTGAGCGTGCTGACGTTCGATGGCTGGCTTAGCTTGGCGTTGCCTGCAGCGACCATTGCCTTCGCCAAGTGCGCGATGATCATTCGCGTAACGCGGGCCGCCACACGCGAAGCGCTGCCCATGGATTACATCAAGTTCGCGCGCGCCAAGGGCCTGTCCGAAAAGCGCGTGCTGGGCGTGCATCTGCTCAAGAACATCCTGATTCCGGTGGTGACGGTGGCGGGCCTGGAGTTCGGCCAGGTGATGGCGTTTGCTGTCGTGACCGAGACCGTGTTTTCGTGGCCGGGCATGGGCAAGCTGCTGATCGATTCCATCATCAACCTGGATCGTCCGGTGGTGGTGGCGTATCTGCTGCTGATCGTGTTCTTCCTGGTCATGTTGAATCTGGTGGTGGACATCATCTACACGGTGCTGGACCCCCGCGTACGTTTGGATAGCCGCCGATGAACTCGCCCGCCACCGTCGCCTCGCCCCCGGCCCCGACGAAAGAGCAGACGCCCTGGCGCCGCTTCGTGTCGGATTTCTTCGCCAGCAAGCTCGCCACGCTGGGGCTGGTGATGTTGATCGTGATCGTGGGGGCGGCGTTGCTGGCGCCCTGGATCGCGCCGCAGAATCCGTACGATCTGGCCAGCCTGGACATCATGGATTCAAAGCTCAAGCCTGGCAGCGAAAGCGGGGATGGTTCGATGCGCTACTTGCTAGGCACCGACGGCCAGGCGCGCGATCTCTTTTCCGCCATTCTGTACGGCATGCGCACCAGTTTGATGGTGGCCACGGTGTCGGTGCTGGCCGCCTTCGGCATTGGCGCGACGGTTGGGCTGATTGCCGCCTATTTCGGCGGACGCATCGATGCCCTGCTGATGCGGGTTGTGGATATCCAGTTGTCGTTCCCGGCGATCCTGGTGGCGCTGATGTTGCTGGCGATTCTGGGCAAGGGTGTGGATAAGGTGATCATCGCGCTCATCGTCGTGCAGTGGGCGTATTTTGCGCGGGCGGCACGCGGCGCGGCGCTGGTCGAGCGCGGCAAGGAATATGTGGAGGCGGCGCGCTGCATGTCGCTGTCGTGGTCACGCGTGCTGTTCCGGCATGTGCTGCCGAATTGCATGCCGCCGCTCATCGTGATCGCCACGATCGACCTGGCGCACGCGATCGCGCTGGAAGCCACGCTGTCGTTTCTGGGTGTCGGCGTGCCGGTGACGGAACCGTCGCTGGGCATGCTGATCTACAACGGCTTTGAATACCTGCTGTCGGGCCAGTATTGGATTTCGTTCTTTCCCGGCATTGCGCTGGCACTGGCCATCATCGCCATCAATCTGGTGGGCGACCACCTGCGCGATGTGCTCAACCCGCGGCATGCGAATTGAGGACAGGAGCGATGCAGACACTTGCGGCGCAACGCCCCCTGCCTGACCGTTCCCCGGTGCTTGATGTGCATGGGCTGAAGACGCATTTCTTCACGCGCAACGGCGTGGTCAAGGCCGTGGACGGCGTGGACCTGACGCTGGCCGAGGGCGAAATCCTGGGCCTTGTCGGCGAGTCCGGATCGGGCAAGAGCATCACGGGGTTTTCCTTGATGGGCCTCTTGGATGAACCCGGCCGCATCGTCGAAGGCCAGGTGCTGCTCAACGGTGAGGACCTGCGCGCGGCCACGCCTGCGCGATGGCGGCAGTTGCGGGGACAGGAGATCGCGATGATCTTCCAGGACCCGATGATGACGCTTAACCCGGTGCTGCGCGTGGATACGCAGATGATCGAAGCGGTGCAGGCGCACGCCAAGGTATCGCGCGACGCGGCGCGACAGCGCGCGCTGCAGACGCTTGCCATGGTTGGCATTCCGTCGCCCGAAGAGCGACTGCGGACGTATCCGCATCAGCTGTCGGGCGGCATGCGCCAGCGCGTGGCCATCGCCATTGCGCTGTTGAATTCTCCGCGCCTCATCATTGCGGACGAGCCCACGACGGCGCTGGATGTCACGATTCAAGGCCAGATCCTGTTCGAGGTGCAGAAACTCTGCCGCGAAACGGGGACCGGTCTCATCTGGATCACGCATGACCTGGCCGTGGTGGCGGGTCTGGCCGATCGCGTGTCGGTGATGTATGCGGGGCGCGTCGTGGAAACCGGCAGCACCGAGGCGGTCATCCGCCACCCGATGCATCCCTACACGCACGGGTTGATCGCGTCGATCCCGACGCCGCAGTCGCGCGGCAAGCCACTGGTGCCGATTCCCGGGATGACGCCGTCGCTGCTCAACCTGCCGCAGGGCTGTGCATTCCGAGGGCGGTGTCCGCGCGCGACGGACGCCTGTCTGGTCGAACCGCCGCCTGTCGAAGTCCGCCCGGCGCAATGGGTGCGCTGCTGGCATGCTGGAGCGCCGGACACGATATGAACGACGCCCTGAACAGTCCCACGCCGATCCTCGCCCTGCGCGACGTCGAACTACGCTTCGTGCAGCCGGTGGATCTGGCCGGCCGCATCGCCAACCTGCTGGGCGCGGGACTGAAGACGCAGGTGGTGCATGCCGTGGCCGGCGTGGACTTGGCGGTCAGACCGGGCGAAGTGATCGGCATCGTCGGTGAATCAGGCTGTGGAAAATCCACGCTGGGCCGCATCGTGTCGGGCATCCTGCCGCCGACCGCTGGGCAGGTGGACTATCAGGGCAAGCCCGTGCAAGCCATGAAGGGCCCGGAGCGGCGCGCGTACGAGCTGGGCGTGCAGATGATCTTCCAGGATCCGTACGCGTCCCTGAATCCGCGCATGCGCGTGCGCGAGATCATCGGCGAGGCGCCCGCGGCACATGGCCTGATCCGGTCGCGGGACAAGCAGGAGTACGTGGCCGGTTTGATGCGCCAGGTGGGGCTTGATCCGAGCTTTGCACAGCGTTATCCCCATCAGTTTTCGGGCGGCCAGCGTCAGCGCATCGGCATTGCTCGGGCATTGGCGCTGAAACCATCGGTCATCGTCTGCGACGAGGCCGTGGCCGCGCTGGACGTGTCGATCCAGGCGCAGGTGCTGAATCTGTTCGAACGGCTGCGAGATGAGCTGGACCTGACGTATCTGTTCATCAGCCATAACCTCAGCGTGGTCAGCCATATCTCGGACCGCGTGGCGATCATGTATTTGGGACGCATCGTCGAGCTGGCCGATACCGATACGGTGTTCGCGCGCGCCAATCATCCGTACACGCAGGCGCTGCTCAAGGAGCTGCCGACGCTGGTGCCCGGGCGGCGTGCGTATCAGCCCATCCGGGGCGAGCTGCCCTCGCCCCTGGATCCGCCCACGGGGTGCGCGTTTCACCCGCGGTGTCCCCATGCCATGCCGCGCTGCAAGGCCGAGCGCCCGCTCCTGCGCGAAATCGCGCCAGGCCAGTTCAGCGCCTGCCATTTGAACGATGCCGCCTGACCTGCGCCGAAAAAGGGCTGGACGCGGCACGCGGGGCGGCGCGAGAATTCCCCGACCAGCAGGCCATTTGCGCGTGCGCCCTCCTTCAATCCAGACAGCTTATCCACAGCCATGAAAACCATTGCCGAAATCGAACGCGTACACGGGGACCTGACGGCCCTGCGACGCGACATCCATGCGCATCCGGAACTGGCGTTCCAGGAAACGCGCACGTCCAACCTGGTGGCCGAACGCCTGCGCGGCTGGGGACTCGAAGTCCACACGGGGCTGGGGAAAACCGGTGTGGTGGGCATTTTGCGCGCCGGCAGCGGCGGCAAGACCATCGGCCTGCGCGCCGATATGGATGCTTTGCCGATGCCGGAACACAACCGGTTTGCCCACAAGTCCACGATCAGCGGGCGCATGCACGGCTGCGGCCATGATGGGCACACGACGATGCTGCTGGGCGCCGCGCAATACCTGTCCACGCATCGCAATTTCGACGGCACGGTCGTGTTCATCTTCCAGCCGGCCGAGGAAGGCGGCAACGCCGGCGCGCGCGCCATGATGCAGGATGGGCTGTTCGACAAGTTTCCCTGCGATGCGGTGTTCGGCATCCACAACATGCCGGGCATGCCGGTCAATCAGTTCGGCTTCCGGTCGGGGCCGACGATGGCCTCAAGTAACCGCTGGGACATCGTGATCAAGGGTGTCGGCGGGCATGCGGCTCAGCCGCATTCGTCTGTTGACCCCATCATCGTGGCCGCCGACATGGTGCATGCGCTGCAGACGGTCATCTCGCGCAGCAAGAATCCGCTGGATCAGGCGGTGCTGTCGATCACGCAGATTCACGCGGGCGATGCCTACAACGTGATTCCCGGCGAGGCCGTGCTGCGCGGCACGGTACGCACGTATTCCGTGGAGACGCTGGACAAGATCGAAGCCGACATGCGCCGCATCGCCACCACCCTGCCGCAGGTCTATGGCGGCACGGGCGAGCTGGATTTTGTGCGCGCGTATCCGCCGCTGGTGAACTGGGAAAACGAAACCGCGTTTGCGGCCAAGGTTGCCGAAGACACCTTTGGCGCGGAAAACGTGCTGCGCGACATGCCGCCCTTCATGGGCGCGGAGGATTTTTCGTTCTTCCTGGAATCCGTGCCGGGCTCGTATCTGTTCCTGGGCAACGGCGACGGCGATCACCGCATGGAGTCGTATCACGGCATGGGTCCGTGCCAGCTGCACAACCCCAACTACGACTTCAACGACGCGCTGCTGCCGGTTGGCGCGACGTACTGGGTGAAGCTGGTCGAGGCCTTCATGCCGGCCAAGTAAGGACCAATACGCTATTTGCTTATATGCGGATGGCCATGAAGCCGCGGGGGCGCCCCGCGGCTTTTTGCTATATGACGTAAAGCTTTGATCAAACGCCGATATCTTCGTTTGAGATACATGGCGCGGTTTCCATAATCGGTCGTTCCAGCCATGCCGCAAGGCGAATACGGAGCGATCGATGTCCCAGAGCAATGCCTTGCGGCGCGAAGCGCACGCCGCCCCCCAGCCGCAGTCCTTTGACGTGCGCCCCCTGCCCGGTCCCCTGGGCGCGGAAATCATCGGCCTGGACCTGGCGCAGGAACTGGCGCCCGCCGATTTTGCGCGCGTGCACAAGGCGCATCTGGACCATCACCTGTTGGTGTTCCGCGACCAGCGCATCACGCCCCAGCAGCACATCGATTTCAGCCGCCGCTTCGGCCGCCTGATGATCCACGTGCTGCACCAATTCCACCTGCCGGGCCATCCCGAGATCCTGACTGTCTCGAACATTCTGGAAGACGGCAAGCCTATCGGGCTGGGCGACGCGGGCAAGTACTGGCACTCGGACATCTCGTACAAGGAACTGCCCAGCCTGGGGTCGCTGCTGCATGCGCAGGAATTGCCTGCCGAAGGCGGCGACACCCTGTTCGCGAACATGCACCTGGCCTACGACACCTTGCCGCTGGCGCTGAAAGACGCGATCGACGGCAAGCGCGGCGTGCATTCCTACCTGGCCCAATACGGGCAATTGCAGAAGGAAGGCAATTGGCGCCCGAATTTGAGCGCGCAGCAGATTGCGCAGGTGCAGGAGGTGGTGCATCCGGTCGTGCGCACGCATCCGGAGAACGGCCGCCGCGCGCTGTTCGTGAGCGAAGGCTTCACGACTCGCATTGAAGGATTGCCCGAAGACGAGAGCCGCGCGCTCCTCGCCGAGCTGTTCGCCCATAGCGTGCGGCCGGAACACATCTACCGCCACAAATGGCAGCCGCATGATCTGGTGTTCTGGGACAACCGCTCGCTGATCCACCTGGCGGGCGGCACGCCGGATCACCTGCGCCGCAAGCTCTACCGCACCACGATCGAAGGCGATGTGCCGTTCTGACGCGCGCATGTCGGCCTTAAACCACTTATCCACAAGGAACGCCATGCGTTTGACCTCCACGCTACGGGATCGACTGGTTCAGACCGCCACGGGCGCGGGCCTCGCGCTGATACTTGCCGTGCTGGCGCTGGCTTCGCCGACGCCGGCCATGGCCGAAGGGCGCATCCGCATTGCCGAACAGTACGGCATCGTCTATCTGCTGCTGAACGTGGCGCGAGACCAGCAACTCATCGAAAAGCACGGCAAAGCCGAAGGTGTGGATATCTCAGTCGAGTGGGCCAAGCTGTCCGGCGGCTCGGCGGTGAATGACGCGCTGCTGTCGGGGTCTGTGGATATCGCGGGGGCGGGCGTGGGACCGCTCTTGACGATCTGGGATCGCACGCACGGCAAGCAGAACGTGAAGGGCGTGGCGTCGCTGGGCAACTTTCCATACTACCTGGTCACCAACAACCCGAACGTGAAGACGATCGCCGACTTCACGGACAAGGACCGCATCGCCGTGCCCGCCGTGGGCGTGTCGGTGCAATCGCGCGTGCTGCAGCTGGCGTCGGCCAAGCTGTGGGGCGACGCGCAGTACAACAAGCTGGACAAGATCTCGGTGGCGCTGCCGCACCCGGACGCCGCGGCGGCCATCATTGCCGGCGGCACGGAAATCACCGGCCACTTCGGCAACCCGCCTTTCCAGGAACAGGAGCTGGCCGAGAACCCCAAGGCGCGCATCGTGCTCAATTCGTATGACGTGCTGGGCGGCCCCAGTTCGTCGACGGTGCTGTTCGCCACCGAGAAATTCCGCCGCGACAATCCCAAGACCTACAAGGCCTTCCAGGAAGCGCTGAAGGAAGCCGCCAGTTTTGCCGCCGCCAATCCGGAGAAGGCCGCGGACATCTACCTGCGCGTCACCGGCGCCAAGCAGGATCGCGACTTCCTCATCAAGGTCATCAAGAATCCCGACGTGCAGTTCAAGCTGCAGCCGCAGAACACGTTCGCGCTGGCGCAGTTCATGCACAAGGTCGGCGCGATCAAGAATGCGCCGGCAAGCTGGCGCGACTATTTCTTCGACGATCCCGTCACGGCGCAGGGCAGCTGACATGGCTGTGAGCCCCGCCGCCCCTGTGGATAACGTTCAACGGCCCACGCCTTTGCTGGCTGTGGATAAGGTGTCGATCGAATATAAGACGCGCGAACGGCGTGTACGCGCGACGCATCAGGTCAGTTTTGACGTGCACGGCGCCGAGCGTTTCATTCTGCTCGGGCCGTCCGGCTGCGGGAAATCGACGCTGCTCAAGGCGGTTGCGGGCTTCATCGAACCCACTGAGGGACGGATCGCGATCGACGGCAAGACCGTGCAAGGGCCTGGCCCGGACCGCATCGTGGTGTTCCAGGAATTCGACCAGTTGCCGCCCTGGAAGACGCTGCGCCAGAACGTGGCGTTTCCGCTGCTGGCCTCGCGCAAGCTCAACCGGCGCGAGGCCGATGAACGGGCGATGCATTACCTGGACAAGGTGGGGCTGGCGGCCTTTGCCGATGCCTATCCGCATACGCTGTCGGGCGGCATGAAGCAGCGCGTGGCCATTGCGCGCGCGCTGGCCATGCAGCCGCGCGTGTTGCTGATGGACGAGCCCTTCGCGGCGCTGGATGCGCTGACGCGCCGTCGCATGCAGGAAGAGCTGATGGCGCTGTGGGACGACGTGCGGTTTACGCTGCTGTTCGTCACACACTCGATCGAAGAGGCGTTGGTGCTGGGCAGCCGCATCCTGTTGCTGTCCCCGCATCCGGGCCGCGTGCGCGCCGAACTGAATGCGCACGGCTTTGACCTGCACAGCCAGGGCTCGGCGGCGTTTCAGGCGGCGTCGCGCCGCATTCACGACCTGTTGTTCGAAACCGCCCCGCTGGCTCAGGCCGAGCGCGAGGCGGCCTGAAAGGAGCGCGCATGAGCATCAGCCATGCCGGATCGGCGTTCATTCGCCCCGAGGTGGAATACGACCTGCCGCCCCTGCCCCCGCAGGCCGCCGAAGCGCCGCTGCCGTGGCACGAGCGGCTGTGGCAGCACGCCGCCCTGCGCAAGGGCGTGATCCTTGTCCTGTTGGCGGCGGTGTGGGAGCTGGCGGCGCGTTATACCGACAATGATCTGCTGTTGCCCGGCGCATGGCAGACCGCGCAGGCCTTTGTCGACGGCGTGACCAGCGGCGAGCTGCTGGCGCGCGCCGGACAGTCGATGCGCGTGCTGGTGCAGGGCTATCTGGCAGGTGTCGTGCTCGCCTTTGTGCTGACGACGCTGGCGGTGTCCACGCGGTTCGGCCGTGATCTGCTGTCCACCCTGACGGCGATGTTCAACCCGCTGCCGGCGATTGCCTTGCTGCCGCTGGCGCTGCTGTGGTTCGGACTGGGCGAAGGCAGCCTGGTGTTCGTGCTGATCCACTCGGTACTGTGGGCGCTGGCGCTGAACATGTATGCGGGCTTTCTGGGGGTGTCTGACACCCTGCGGATGGCGGGGCGCAATTACGGGCTGACCGGGTTGCGCTACGTCCTGCAGATTCTGGTGCCGGCCGCGCTGCCCGCCATCCTGGCCGGATTGAAGATCGGCTGGGCGTTCGCGTGGCGCACGCTGATTGCCGCCGAACTGGTGTTTGGCGCGTCCAGCGGCAAGGGCGGGCTGGGCTGGTACATCTTTCAGAACCGCAACGAGTTATACACAGACCGGGTGTTCGCGGGCTTGGCCGCGGTGGTCATCATCGGTCTGCTTGTGGAAAACCTGGCGTTCGATACGCTGGAGCGTCTGACGGTGCGGCGGTGGGGGATGCAGCGGTGATTGGCGTGCGGTTTGCGGCGGATGGCGCGGGATGATTCCGGTGATTGTTGCGGCGATTGTTGCAGCGATCGTGCGATCAGAATGAAAAAGGGGGGCGGCCATGATGCCGCCCCCCTTCTCATGGATGGTGCGTAGCGCTTACAGCTTCAGCCCCAACGCCTTGGCGACGCCTTCGGCATAGGCCGGATCGGCCTTCCGGAAGTGATCCAGCTGGCGGCGCTGGATGACTTCCGGCACGCTGGCCATGTGGCGGCCGATGTTGCCGAACAGCAATTCCTGCTGCGCCGGCGTCATCAGGCGGAACAAGGCGCCCGGTTGCGAGTAATAGTCGTCATCGACGCGATGGTTCCAGCGGGCCGCGGCCTGGCCGTCCAGCGCCAGCGGCGGTTCGGCCGCCGAGGGCGTTTCCTTCCACTCGCCCGCGCTGTTGGGCTCGTAGTTGATCGTGGCGCCGGCATTGCCGTCCACCCGGCCGGCCCCGTCGCGATGGAAGCTGTGGAACGGGCACTTGGGCGCATTCACCGGGATCTGGTGATGGTTGATGCCCAGGCGATAGCGGTGCGTGTCGCCATACGAGAACAGGCGGCCCTGCAGCATCTTGTCCGGCGAGAAGCCGATGCCCGGGACCACGTTGGCCGGCGTGAAGGCGGCCTGCTCGACCTCGGCGAAGTAGTTCTCGGGGTTGCGGTTCAGCTCCAGCACGCCGACTTCGATCAAGGGGTAGTCGCCATGCGGCCAGACCTTGGTCAGGTCGAACGGGTTGATGTGATACGTCGCCGCTTCGGCCTCGGGCATGATCTGCACCTTCAACGTCCACTTCGGGAAGTTGCCCTCCTCGATGTTCTGGAACAGGTCGCGCTGCGAGCTTTCGCGGTCGTGGGCGACGACCTGCGCGGCCTCTTCATCGGTCAGACAGGCGATGCCCTGCTGCGACTTGAAGTGGAACTTCACATAGAAGCGTTCGTTGTTGGCGTTGATGAAGCTGAACGTGTGCGAGCCAAAGCCGTGCTGCTGGCGCAGGTTGGCGGGGATGCCGCGATCGCTCATCAGCGTGGTGACCTGGTGCAGCGATTCGGGGTTGAGCGACCAGAAATCCCACGCCGCGGTGGCGTTGCGCAGGTTGGTCTTGGGATCGCGCTTCTGGGTGTGGATAAAGTCGGGGAACTTCAGCGGGTCGCGGATGAAGAAGACGGGCGTGTTGTTGCCGACCAGATCCCAGTTGCCTTCGTCGGTGTAGAACTTGATGGCAAAGCCGCGCACGTCGCGTTCGGCGTCAGCCGCGCCGCGTTCGCCGGCGACGGTCGAAAAGCGCAGGAAGAGCGGCGTCTCTTTGCCGACTTTGGAAAAGATGTTGGCGCGGGTGTAGCGGGTGATGTCGTGGGTGACGGTGAACTTGCCATAGGCGCCGGAGCCCTTGGCGTGGACGACGCGCTCGGGAATGCGTTCGCGGTCGAAGTGGGCAAGTTTTTCAATCAGCCAGAAATCTTCCAGCAGGGCCGGGCCGCGGGGGCCGGCGGTCAGGGTGTTGTTGTTGTCCGGTACTGGGGCGCCCGAGGCGGTAGTCAGAGGCTTCTTGTCGGTCATGGCACACTCCCTAGATCATTTCTGGATGACGCGGATCCGCTTGGCGGGCCGCGCGCGTTGCAGCAAAAACTCCGGCGGGCGGGACGCCGGAGGGCAAATTCAGAGCCATCATAGGTGTCATGGTTGACTGTGTGAAGTTGATTGATCCTGCTTTGTCGATAAGTAATACCTATGTATATGCCTCATGGGCATAGAAAATGCTGAGTGTGCCTTCCGCGTTTCATTGGCAACGGGCGTAAAAAAACCGGCCTCGAAAGGCCGGTTTCTTGTGTCGGGAAGGCGATCAGCGATTGGCTGCCGCTTCCGACTTTTTCTGGATGGCGCGGGTAATGGACCACTGCTGCGCGATCGACAGGATGTTGTTGACGCACCAGTACAGCACCAGGCCGGCCGGGAAGAAGAACATCATCCCGCCGAACACCAGCGGCATGATCATCATGACCTTGGCCTGGATGGGATCCGGGGGCGTCGGGTTCAGTTTGATCTGCAGGAACATGGTGGCCATCATGATGGCAGGCAGAATGAAGAACGGATCGCGGACCGACAGGTCGTGCACCCACAGGATCCACGGCGCGCCGCGCATTTCCACGCTGGCCAGCAGCACCCAGTACAGCGAGATGAACACCGGAATCTGAACCAGCATCGGCAGGCAGCCGCCCAGCGGGTTGATCTTTTCGGTGCGGTACATCTCCATCATGGCCGCATTGAGCTTCTGCTTGTCGTCGCCGTACTTTTCCTTCAGGGCCTGCAGGCGGGGAGCCACCTGCTTCATGCGGGCCATCGAGCGGTAGCTGGCGGCGGCCAGGGGATAGAACACGGCCTTGATCAGCACGGTCAGCGCAACGATCGTCCAGCCCCAGTTGCCCAGGATGGAATGCAGCCAGGTCATCAGGGTGAACAGCGGCTTGGCGATGATGGTCAGCCAGCCGTAGTCGACCACCAGTTCCAGGCCAGGCGCCAGCGCGGCCATGGCCTTCTGGTCTTGCGGACCGACCCACAGGTGCGAATCGACGCGGGCGGCGGCGCCGGGGGCGATGTCGCCGACGGCTTCGATGCTGCGGCCGGCGTACAGGTTCGGCTGGACTTCAAGCAGTTCGTTGGTGCGCGGCTTGCCTTGCGGGGGCACCCAGGCCGTGGCGAAGTAGTGCTGGACGACGGCGATCCAGCCGTTGTCCGCCTGCTTGATGTAGCTGGCCTTCTTCTTCTGGATGTCGCTGAACGTGCTCTTCTGGAACTTGTCCTGGTCCGAGTAGACGGCAAAGCCCGTGAACGTGTGATAGAAGCTGGACGTGTCGGCCGGGTCGTTGCCGTCGCGCTCGATCTGCAGGTACAGCGAGGGCGTGACGGGGGCGGTGCCGACGTTGGCCAGGTCATGGCGCACGTCGATGTCGTAGCGGCCACGGTGCAGGGTGAACGTCTTGGTGACCTTCACGCCGCCGGATTCGCCTTCGAACGTGACGACCAGGTTGTCGCCGGTCAGTTCGCGTTCCTGGGAGACCAGACGGAAAGGCGTCTGGTGCGTGGGGAAGCTTTGGCCGCTGGGGGCGCCGACAACGCCGGTCTGCACCACGTAGTTCAGGCCCGCCGAGCGGTCCAGCAGAACCGTGGGCTTGTCGGCCTGGCCGGTGGCCGGGTACTTCAGCAGTTCGGCGCGCACAAGCTGGGCGCCCATCGTGTCGAAGGTCAGGCGCAGCACGTCGGTGGTGATGACGACTTCTTCGGAGCGCGTGGGAACGGGCGTGGCGGCGCCAGGCACCGTGGAGGCCGGGGCCGCGGTGGCAGCCGGGGCGCTGGGCACGGACGGCGTCGCGTTGTTGGCCGCAGCCGGCGCTTCGCTCGTGCTGGCCGCGGGCGGGGCCCCGAACAGCGACGGCTTGCCGTTATGGATTTGCCAGTTGTTCCAAAGGAGCAACAGCGAAAAGGAAAAAATCATCCAGAGGACGGTTCGTCGGATATCCATGGTGCCTACTGAAGTGAATACGGGCCAGCAAAGCCCGCCAGTTTAGCGTCAATCGTGCTCGATGCGGTGGCTGTGGGAGCAGCACCGGGCGTCGTTGGTTCCCTTGGCCGGTGGAACCGGATCCAGGCCACCGGGCGACCAGGGGTGGCACCGGCCGATGCGCCGGACGCCCAGCCAGAAGCCGCGCCATGCACCGTGGCGCTCGATCGCTTCGATCGCGTACGCCGAGCAGGTCGGAGTAAAACGGCACTGCCGGCCGATCCAGGGACTCAGGAAGAACCTGTAGAACCGGATCGGGGCAATGAGTAGTGCCTTGATCATCGTGCGATCCGCTCAAAGTGAGCGTCCACTTCGGCTCGGGCGGCGCGTTTCAGCGCAGTGAGCGTGGCGGGCGCAACCTTGCTATGCAGGCGCACGACGTAATCTCTTGCCGGCAGCGCCAGGCGCCGATGGCGGAACGCTTCGCGGATGACCCGCTTCAAGGCGTTGCGCGTGGAGGCGTGGGCGGCAAACCGCTTGGCGATGATGAGCCCCAAACGAGCACAGGCGTCCTGGCCGGGAGGCAGATCATTGGGAGCGGCGCTCACAATGAAGAATGCCCCTCGGGCAAGACGCCGGCCTTTAAGGGCGGCGGCAAACTCGGAGGGGCGATGCAGCCGCGCCTCCGGGGGAAGCGTGGAGCGCGGCATGGACTGCGGATCAGGCGGTTGCGCGGAACCGGAACAGGATTGCGAGAGATCTTGCAATATGGTCGGTCCGTGCAAAAGTCAGTTTCCGGAAAACCGGAAAACTGGACTTAGACGGCCAGACGCTTGCGGCCCTTGGCGCGGCGGGCGCTCAGGATGGCGCGGCCAGCGCGGGTTTTCATGCGCACGCGAAAGCCATGGGTGCGCTTGCGACGGGTAACGGAAGGTTGGTAGGTGCGTTTCATGGACGATCCACAAAAAGAACAAAGTCAGAAGGGACCTGCCCGGAGGGTTCCACGTCGCGCCAAGCAGAAGCGGGTATCCAGAGAGCGTTTTTGCAACGGGTTTTGCATGGGTTTTGCATCCAGTGCAAAAAACAACTCTTAGACGGGGCTCTGTACCGAGAATTTCATCTCGGGCGACCTATTCAGCAAAGCTAAAAACCGGACAAATTGCTCTTGTAGGGGCAATTGCGCTTTTGGCAATTTGCCCTTGCGGGAGCGTGTCCGGCCAAGCTTTCTGCGAAACCTTCTGACAGACAGAATTCGGAAAAGCCCACCATTTCAGCAAGTTTTCCCTGTCTTGTCAAACAGTTAAGGGGGTGCCATATAGACGCTTATGCCCCTCCCTGTGGATAACCCCCGCCCGGGCAAGGTAGAATCGAGGTTTGAATAAGAGCGACATGAAAGAATTCTGGCAGACCTGCGTCAGTCGTCTTGAGCAGGAACTCCCCCCCCAACAAATCAGCGCGTGGATACGACCGCTGGTCCCGCTTGCGTACGACGAAACGCAGGCGGTGCTGCGCGTTGCCGCGCCCAACCGCTTCAAGCTGGATTGGGTGCGCAAAAACTTTTCCCACCAGATCGAAGCGTTGGCCGCGGAGTGGTTCAAGCGACCGGTGCAGGTGCTGTTCGAGCTGCCTTCGCAAGGGACCGCGCCGCGTATGCCGGTCGCGCCCGTGCGTGCGCAGCAGCCAGTCCAGCAACCGCACCCGTCCGCTGCGCCCCCTTCCGGCGCCGCGCCGCCCGTGACGGTTACCGTGACGACCGCCCCGCCCCCGCCCGCCACGACCGCCGCTGCGCAGGCCGTGAACGCGGACGCCGCCAACATCGTGTACGAGCGATCGCGCCTGAACACCGACCTCACGTTCGAGAACTTCGTGACCGGTAAGGCCAACCAGCTCGCGCGCGCGGCGGCGTTGCAGGTCGCGGAAAATCCCGGCACCTCGTACAACCCGTTGTTCCTGTATGGCGGCGTCGGCCTGGGCAAGACCCACCTGATCCACGCCATCGGCAACGCCATGGTGGCGGCGGGCACCGGGGTGCGCGTGCGCTATGTGCATGCCGACCAATACGTGTCCGACGTGGTCAAGGCGTACCAGCGCAAGGCGTTCGACGATTTCAAGCGTTACTACCATTCGCTCGATCTTCTGCTGATCGACGACATCCAGTTCTTCTCCGGCAAGAACCGCACGCAGGAAGAATTCTTCTACGCGTTCGAGGCGATGGTCGCGCAGCGCAAGCAGATCATCATTACCAGCGATACGTACCCCAAGGAACTGTCGGGCATCGACAGCCGCCTGATCTCGCGCTTCGACTCGGGCCTCACGGTCGCCATCGAGCCGCCGGAACTTGAAATGCGCGTGGCGATCCTGCTGCGCAAGGCCGAGTCCGAAGGCGTGCCCATGCCCGAGGAAGTGGCCTTCTTCATCGCCAAGCACCTGCGCAGCAACGTGCGCGAACTGGAAGGCGCGCTGCGCAAGGTCCTGGCCTACGCGCGCTTCCACGGCCGCGACGTGCTGACGGTGGATGTCTGCAAGGAAGCGCTCAAGGACCTGCTGTCGGTGTCCAACGGCCAGATCACCGTGGAAAACATCCAGAAGACGGTGGCGGACTTCTACAAGATCAAGGTCGCCGACATGTACTCGAAACGCCGGCCGGCCAATATCGCGTTGCCGCGCCAGGTTGCGATGTACCTGGCCAAGGAGCTGACCCAGAAAAGCCTGCCGGAAATCGGCGATTTATTCGGCGGCCGTGATCACACCACGGTGCTGCACGCCGTTCGCAAGATTTCCGATGCCCGCGCCAAGCAAGCGGAGCTCAACCATACCCTGCACGTGTTGGAACAAACTCTAAAAGGATGAACATGCAACTCGTACAAACCACACGCGATGCATTGCTGAAACCGCTGTCGACTGTGGCGGGCATCGTCGAAAGACGCCATACCCTGCCCATTCTTGCGAACATCCTGATGCGCAAGGAAGGCAACAAGGTTGCCTTCATTGCGACCGACCTGGAAGTGCAGATCACGACGCACGCCGACTTTGGTGTCGGCCAGGACAACGAGTCCACCACGGTGGCCGCGCGCAAGCTGCTGGACATCCTGAAAGCCCTGCCCGATACCGGCGACGTGCGCCTGGCCCTGGCCAGCAACAAGCTGTCGGTGCAATCCGCCAAGAGCCGCTTTGCGCTGCAGACGCTGGCCGCCAGCGAGTTCCCCACCGTGGCCCAGCCCGAGCAGTGGGACGTGTCGCTGACCATGCCGCAGCGCACTCTGCGCCACCTGTTCAACATGGTGCATTTCGCCATGGCCCAGCAGGACATCCGCTACTACCTGAATGGCATGCTGCTGGTGTTTGAACCGGGCCGTGTGCGCGCGGTTGCCACCGACGGCCACCGCCTGGCGCACTGCTCGACCGAAGCCGACGGCATCGCCGAGCGCCACGAAGTCATCGTGCCGCGCAAGACCGTGCTGGAAATGCAGCGCCTGCTGGAAGACTCCGACGAGACCGTCTCCATCGACGTGGCGCCGGGCCAGATCCGTTTCCGCTTTGGCGACGTCGAGCTGGTCTCCAAGCTGGTCGAAGGCAAGTTCCCCGATTTCACGCGCGTGATTCCCACGAACTACTCGCGCCACTTCCTGGTCGGCCGCGAAGCGCTTCAGGGCAGCCTGCAGCGCGCCGCCATCCTGACCACGGACAAGTTCAAGGGCGTGCGCCTGCAACTGGCGCAGAACCAGATGAAGATCTCGTCCTCGAACGCCGAGCAGGAAGAGGCCCAGGAAGAAATCGACATCGACTACAGCCATGAAGCGCTGGACGTGGGCTTTAACGTGGGCTATCTGCTCGACGTGCTGTCCAACGTGAAGGTCGACAACATCCAGTGGTCGGTCATGCCCGATGCCAACGCGTCGGCGCTCATCACCCTG
Organism: Achromobacter sp. ACM05; assembly: GCF_019218915.1. Taxonomy (NCBI): domain Bacteria; kingdom Pseudomonadati; phylum Pseudomonadota; class Betaproteobacteria; order Burkholderiales; family Alcaligenaceae; genus Achromobacter; species Achromobacter sp. ACM05. Next base: position 771,729 of record NZ_JAHUWQ010000001.1, on the reverse strand, counting down.
CCCGAAGACGACCAGTTCAAGTACGTCGTCATGCCCATGCGGATCTGATCCGCATTCCCCCCGTGGGTTTGTGCCGCTTGCGGACCGATGGTCCGCGGGCGGTCCGGCCGCCAGGCCGTTCTTTAAAGCGTTATCGATACAGACATGTCAGATCAGCAGAACACCACTCCCGAGACCAGCGGCTACGGCGCTGACTCGATCAAGATGCTCAAGGGGCTGGAGGCCGTGCGCAAGCGCCCCGGCATGTACATCGGCGACACGTCCGACGGCACCGGCCTGCACCACATGGTGTTTGAGGTCGTCGATAACGCCATCGACGAAGCCCTGGCCGGCTATTGCGACGACATCGTCGTCACGATCCACACCGACAACTCCATCTCCGTCACGGACAACGGCCGCGGCATCCCGACCGACATCCACAAGGACGACGAATTCCACCGCAGCGCGGCGGAAATCGTCATGACGGAACTGCACGCCGGCGGCAAGTTCGACCAGAACTCGTACAAGGTGTCCGGCGGCCTGCACGGCGTGGGCGTGTCTTGCGTGAACGCGCTGTCCGAATGGCTGCGTCTCACCATCCGCCGCAACGGCCAGGTGCACCAGATGGAATTCCGCCAGGGCGAGCGCGTTGCGCCCCTGGCCGTGACCGGCACGACCGACAAGCGCGGCACCGAAGTGCGCTTCCTGGCCGACCCGATCATCTTCAACAACATCGAATACCACTACGAGATCCTCTCCAAGCGCCTGCGCGAGCTCTCGTTCCTGAACAACGGCGTCAAGATCCGCCTGATCGACCAGCGCCAGGGCAAGGAAGAGAACTTCGCGTTCTCGGGCGGCGTGAAGGGCTTTGTTGAATACATCAACCGCGCCAAGACCGTGCTGCACCCGAACGTGTTTTCGGTCACCACGGAATCGTCGGCCGGCGGCGTGCCGGTCGGCGTGGAAGTGGCGATGCAGTGGAACGACAGCTACAGCGAAAGCGTGCTGTGCTTCACCAACAACATCCCGCAGCGCGACGGCGGTTCGCACCTGACCGGCCTGCGCGCCGCGATGACGCGCATCATCAACAAGTACATCACCGACAACGAACTGGCCAAGAAGGCCAAGGTCGAGACGTCCGGCGACGACATGCGCGAAGGCCTGGCCTGCGTGCTGTCCGTGAAGGTGCCCGAACCCAAGTTCAGCAGCCAGACCAAGGACAAGCTGGTGTCCAGCGAAGTGCGTCCGGCCGTTGAAGAAGCCGTGGCGCGCACGCTGGAAACCTGGCTGCTCGAGCACCCGAACGACGCCAAGGCCCTGTGCAACAAGATCGTCGAAGCCGCCCGTGCACGCGAAGCCGCGCGCAAGGCACGCGAAATGACGCGCCGCAAGAGCGTGCTGGAAGGCGCCGGCCTGCCCGGCAAGCTGGCTGACTGCCAGGAAAAGGACCCCGCGCTGTGCGAGCTGTACATCGTCGAGGGTGACTCCGCAGGCGGCTCGGCCAAACAGGGCCGCGACCGCAAGTTCCAGGCCATCCTGCCGCTGCGCGGCAAGGTGCTGAACGTCGAGAAGGCGCGCTTTGACCGCCTGATCGCCAGCGAACAGATCGCCACGCTGATCACGGCGCTCGGCACCAGCATCGGTCCCGATTTCAATGTGGACAAGCTGCGCTACCACCGCCTCATCATCATGACTGACGCGGACGTCGACGGCGCACACATCCGCACCCTGCTGCTCACGCTGCTGTACCGTCAGATGCCCGAGCTGGTGCAGCGCGGCTACGTGTACATTGCGCAGCCGCCGCTCTACAAGGTCAAGGTTGGCCGCGAAGAGCGCTATCTGAAGGATGACCAGGAAGAAGCGCAGTTCATGCTGACGCTCGCCCTGAAGGACGCCGAGATCATCTCGGGCGGCAACATCATCCGCGGCGAAGAACTGAACGACCTGGCCCGCCAATACGTGGCAGCCGACGGCGTCATCGCCCGCCTGTCGCGCGTGTTCGACGTGGGTGCGCTGTCGGCCATGGCCGAAGGCGTGGAAATCAACCTGGACACGGCCGAGTCCACCGCCGACTCCGCCAAGCGGTTGGCCGACGCCATGCGCGATCCCATCAACGGCAACGGCGTCGAAGTCGTGCCGCAGTTCGACGAGGCCACCGAACGCCATCGCCTGTCCGTGCAGCGCATGCACCACGGCAACGTGCGCGTCAGCATCATCGACGCCGACTTCATCAATGGCTCGGATTACGCCATTCTGTCCAAGGCCGCCAAGAGCTTCCTGGGCAAGGTCGGCGCGCGTTCGATGGCCGCCCGCGGCGAAGGCGACAAGCGCAAGGAGCAGCCCGTCTCCGACTTCCGCGAGGCCATGCAGTGGCTGCGCAGCGAAGCCGACCGCAGCATCTCCAAGCAGCGCTACAAGGGTCTGGGCGAAATGAACCCCGAACAGCTGTGGGAAACCACGATGGACCCGAAGGTGCGCCGCCTGTTGCGCGTGCAGATCGAGGACGCCATTGCGGCCGACGAAGTGTTCACGACGCTGATGGGCGACGACGTGGAACCGCGCCGCAACTTCATCGAAACGCACGCGCTGTCGGCGGGCAACATCGACGCATGATCGTGTAGGATCCCGTCGGGATTTAGATTTTTCCAAATAGATTTAGATTTCATAAGACGAAACCCGACCGGTAGCGGTTGGGTTTTTTCTTATCGACGGGTGGTTGCAATGTGACGACCGGCTTCTTTGCTCGATGCGACCTGGATGGCGACGAAATTGCTGTTCGGCAATGTCACAGCCTTAGCATCCCTTCGCCTTGATCCGCAGCGCGCGGCCATCGCGATGCTCGACACCCTAGAAGCCGGTCGCTGTGATAACGCCTTGCCGTGCACCCAGCCCCTCGATGCGGTGCGGAACACGGTATCGAGCTTGCCACGGAAGTAGGAGCCGGCGATGGCAGCGATGTGCGTTTTGCGCCTTGCGAACAACCGCCCCAGCTGCAAGCCGAGATTGTTGCCCAATCTCTCCCGAACGCTGTGGAACACCTTTTGCAGATAGCAGCTGGCCCTACTAGGGCCACCTTCGGGCTGTCTTGAAGCGACTGGCTGGGCGCATCATCTCAACAGCGCTGCCGCGCAGCATTCATAAGGTTGCTGAATTGCTTGGGATGAACCGGGAGGCGGCTTACTGGTTGGTAAGAAGCGGCTTCATGAAAGCCGAACCACTTATGCCGAAATGAGGGTGCGTTGCTCGTGTAACCCGTTTGGAGGTGGAGAGGTTCCGACGAGAATACGTGTTTGCCACAGAGTTGGCAGAAGCTCTGAAGATGCGGGCAACGAAGGTTGTGTCCGCGCTCGCAGAACTGGACATGTACCCAGCTTCTTCAAGCGGGATGGAGACGTGTGGAAAGATCTTCTACGCACGCGCGAACGAAGCTGAAGGATGGCTCGTCAGCTTGGGAGCCAAGTCCCCATCGACGGACAGAGAATGAACTGAACCGCGACATTTGGCTCGCTTCCTCAAGCCGCGTCTGCGCGGTTTACGTCGATCGCTTCCAGAACAAGGTTGATCGGCGCGGGATAGACCAAAAGCGCATCTCGGTTTTCTCGCAGATCTGCGTCCGTGTAATTCTGGCTTAGCAGGTCGTCGATGAGTTCCTGCTGTCTTGGCTGATCAGAGCGCAACGTAAACGCTCCTCCTTCTTGAGGACGAAGTGGCCCTGACCTTCAGGCTTGAGCCCGAGGCACCTTCCGATCTCACTTGGGGGATGGATAGCTTCCCGCTTGAAGTCACATGCAGTCCTTTGCTTTTTGCCGGAATGGATTGTTGCGAAGGTGGTTAGCATCTGGGGCTCTTATCCACAGAGCAAAGAGCATAAATGCTTCAACTGTTCACCCCTCTTGTCCAGAGCTCCTGGATCGCGCCTGTTCTTTCGACAGGGCTCTTTTTACTGCTATGCCTTTGGATCCGGGCGCGAGCGGGATCCGCGCACTTTCTTTTGGACCGACTTTGGCGAATTGCAGCCGGTCGGCGCGAAGTCCAGGATTCGGTGCTGAAAGATATCCAACAGGAAAGTCGCGACCTGGAGATCTTTAGATTTTTCTATCGTGTGCCCTTGCAATCCTTGGCCGACCTGCACAAGCTCGACAGGTGGGCGAAAGCCCACAACGTCGGTATGTCGAAGCTGAAAACTCTGTGGCGTTGGGTTGATGTGCGCAATTCGGCGGTCGTGCGCAGGCCGCACAGCACGTCAATACCGGCTCTTATCTTCCTCGTCATAGTGTTGTGGATTTTGTCTATGATCGCCGGTTCCTTGCTCGCTTCGCCCTACGGGTACTTTCACATGAAAGAGTCGAAGGTCTGGTTCAAGACGGACGCGAATACCGTGAGAAACATGACCCTATGGGGGGAAGACTGGGTTTTCGCTGCCAAGGAATGCGCTGCGGAAAGTCCGGATCTTCTTGAGAAAACAGGCTTTCGGAAGTCGGAGCTGCTCGACCTATGCAGGGCGTTAGACAGTGGCAGCATGAAAGATCAGGTGCACTCGCTCGTGAAGCAGCAGAGGTGGCTAGCCTCGCTCTTCCTTCTCCCCTTTATCGTGGGCCTGGCGGTTGCCATTCGCGCAGCTTTAGGCACGGTCGAGGCAGAAAAGCTTTGGAAGGAGCTGCATTGCTCGCCTGCCGTACCCGAGGCGATTGAGCCGAGCGGGATCCCGCATGTCAGCTGTGGAGGCAAGCCTCAAAATGACCGCTCCGAGGGGCCCGTCTAGCCTAAGACGACTCAACGACGATGTCCACCCCTCGGCGGTCCATGTGCTGCCTCACTCGCCTACAAATATTCCTGGCGCATGTCGTTGAGTGGATGCGCATTTCTTTCCGTAACCCAGGGACGGTGAATTCCTTGCGTTCTCTGACGCGCTTGAGCAACATCTGGTTTGGGAAGCGAGGTTTGCTTGTGGCGCGCAGCGGGATGGCGGCCGAATTCGTCGTCGGCCGTCCACATTGATATGCTTGGTTGGCCGCATTCGAGTGTTCTGATCAAAAGATCTTTAGAGCACTTGTCTTGTTTGAGAGAGTGGATTCTGGACGATCCGAGAGGTCAAATTCACGGGCAAGCACGAACCTACCGCGCACTTGTAATTAAGATACCTTTCGTTTAATCTTGTCGCGTCTGGGAGGTTCTCCCAGTTGCGAGCTGTCATTAAACCCAACGCAGTGTGATGGAGCGTCCGTGTTGCATTTGCAACGATCTTCGGATCGCTACCAGGGAGGCCGCGCCCCGCGCCGACGTACCAGCGCCCCGCGCCCGACCTGCTTCTGTTGTCAGGCATAAATGGTGGTGAGTTAGCGTTTTAACTGGTACTTCCGCTCTTTCTTTAGCTTCGTAAGCGAACTCTGAATGGCAGTTGTTGGCATTCGCCGCAACAATAACTTGGAGGTTCAACTATGAAGTGTTCTATCGAAGTTCGTTGGGACAGCCAGCGCCGTAGCTTGGAAAACTGCGGCGTGCAGATGCAAACCAGTTTTAATGTGCGACTCGGGATTAGTATGTGTGTTTCACACTTCGTTATCTTCCTGAGTGGTTGGTTCAAGTATTTCTTGAGTTAACCGGCTCACTCCCCTTTCTCTCTCGCAGCCGTATGAATAGAATTACTTTTGCTTCGAGGCCAATCGCTTCGAGAGCGGCGCTAGCAAAAACTCTCAGCTTAGACGAGCGAGTTCTCAGGCAACTTGAACAGAACGTTAATGCTCTTTACCTTTCCTTTGAAAGGCCAAAGAAGCACGGTGAGGGGATGCGAAGCATTACGGCTCCCAAACCTGCGTTGATGCAGGTCCAGCGTCGCATAAACACACGTATCTTCTCTGGCTGCAAATTTCCGCGTTATCTCCATGGTTCCATCAAGGATCTCGAAGCTCCGAGGGATTTTTTAACCAATGCGAGCGAGCATAAGGCGGCAGAACACGTAATAACACTGGATATCAAAAATTTCTACCCCTCAATTGAGCGAGAGGTAGTTTTTAAGATATTTAAGTACCTGCTTAGGTTCCCCGATGAGGTGGCGACCTCACTGACCTCCTTGGTGACACTGGATGGCGTCGTTCCCCAAGGCGCCCCAACGAGTAGCTTTATCGCGAATATGGTCTTCTATGATCGCGAGCCAAAACTTGTCGAGGAATTTATTCGTTCGGGGGTCCGGTACACGAGACTATTGGATGACATTACGCTCAGCTTTTCCAACCGAATTTCGAGTGAGAAGCTCAAAGGCGAAGTGATCGGTAAGGTCCGAGCCATGTGTTCGGAGAAGGGTTTCAAGCTTCACGACGGGAAGCAGAGGATCCATGCTCTAATTTCCTCACCCAATCCTGCAATTGTCACGGGCGTGTCCATCAGAAATGGCAGGGTCGGGTTGCCGCCAGTTTACAGAGATAAAACGCGAGCGAAGGTGCACACTTGTGTAAAGCAGTTCGATGCTGGTCATCAAACCGCTGCCGAGTATCACCGGCTACATAACTCCGCCCTCGGCGATGTCACGCTGTTGAAGAGGTTGAACTACAGTTGTGCCGAAGCTTATGCCGAAAAGCTTCGGTCCTGCCTGCCGACTTACAGCCCAAAGAAGGCTCGACAATTGCGGAGGATGTGTGAAGATCTTGCGATGAAAATGCGGCCAACTTCGGTGGCCGCTCTAACTAGACGCTTTCATGTGCTAATGCACTGCTTGACCGTTCTGGGCAGAACGAAACCCAACCAGGCACGCACCCTTCGCACTCTTCTGCGCACTTCGCATGCAAAGGCGATATCGAATGGATGAAACTGGCACAGTTAAGGTCATTGATAGTCTGAAGGGCTTCGGCTTTATTAGACCAACGAAGGGCCGCGAAGTTTTCTTCCATGTGAGCAACTGCTCGGTCGGCATCTTACAGCTGAGAGTCGGGGATGCGGTTCGATTTCAAATCGTTGGTGAGGGCAAAGGGCGTCGAGCTGTTAACGTAAATCCAATCGATGCCAATCGAGCTTAATTAGAAGGCAAGTTGATCCGTAAGGAGCGCGGAGAACAGGTCTAGGGAAATCTAGCGAAATGGGACATCTCGATCTGGTACGACCTGCCAGATGTTAGACGGCCTTAGGGCGACGGCATGTGACATCTAAATGCTGACGGGATCCTACAGATCTTGTTGGATCCCGCGAATACCTAGTTTTTCCCGGGGGTTCTGGCATTCGTAATAGGGGCTGCTTTTGCAGCCCCTTTTTCTTTGGTTCTCGGCAGTTCAAGCCAAAATTCGCTGCCAGCCGAGCGGTTCCAGATTTCGCCATCGCTCAGGTGAAAAACCGCCCCACCCTCCAACCGCGCGGGCATCGCTGGAATTCCCATCAATGGGCCAACGCATGACACCCCCCGCTACGCGCAGATTATCCATAAATATGGATAGTCATTCCATTTTTGCAAGGTTTATTCATTATCCCGGCACGCCTACAGTACCTCCATGCGCAGTCAACACGGCGATTCAGGAGACTTCCCTCCCTAGCCGGCTGACTGAAAACTTCCTCATCAGGTAAATGGAGCTCATCATGAATCAGCAACTCAACGGCAAGATCGCACTCGTCACCGGCGGCACCACGGGTATCGGCCTGGCGACCGCCCAGGAACTGGCCGCGCAGGGTGCGCGCGTCTTCATCACCGGCCGCCGCCAGGCCGAACTGGACGCCGCCGTGGCCGGCATCGGCGTCGCGGCAACCGGCATCCGTGCCGACGCGTCGGTGCTGAGCGACCTGGACAACGTCTACGCCCAGATCGCCAAGAGCGCCGGCAAGCTCGACATCCTGTTCGCCAACGCGGGCGGCGGCGACATGATGCCGCTGGGCGCGATCACGGAAGAGCACTTCGATCGCATCTTCGGCACCAACGTGCGCGGCACCTTGTTCACCGTGCAAAAGGCCTTGCCATTGCTGGTCGATGGCGCCTCGGTGATCCTGACGGCGTCGACCGTATCGATCCAGGGCACGGAAAACTTCAGCGTGTATAGCGCCAGCAAGGCGGCAGTGCGCAACTTCGCGCGCTCGTGGGCGCTGGATCTGAAGCCGCGCGGGATCCGCGTAAACGTCGTGAGCCCCGGCCCGATCCGCACGCCGGGCCTGGGCGGTCTGGTTCCCGACGAAGCCCGCCAGGGGTTGTTCGATCATCTGGCCGCGCAGGTGCCGCTGGGCCGTCTGGGCGAGCCGCAAGAGATCGGCAAGGCCGTGGCGTTCCTGGCTTCCGACGCGGCGAGCTTCGTCAATGGCATCGAGCTGTTCGTCGACGGCGGGATGGCGCAGGTCTGAGCGCATTGCGCTTCCGATCGCCACTTCTCAACATGAAATTCTTGACTCATTGCGTACTGGCGCTGGCTGCGATGTGCAGCGCGCCTTATGCGCACGCACAGGAACCATCACAAATGAAACCCGCCACGCAAGACCCCGCCGATGTGGCGCAACGCCTGATCGACATCCATTTTTCGATTTGGAACGACGCCAACGCCCAATCCCGCGAGTCGAAGTTTGACCAGGTGTACACGCAAGATTTCTTCGTGGCCGATCAAAGCGGCGTCGCTACCGGTTACGCGCAGGTAAACCGCCTGATCGAGCAGTTGCAAGGCACCCATGCGGGATTCCGTTTCACGCCAGCGCCAATCACCTGGAATCATGGTCTCGGCCGCGTGGTCTGGAGTTATGGTCCGCGCAGCAATCCGGACCAGGTGCATGGCGAAGATATCTTCACCGTCAAAGACGGCAAGCTTGCGAGCGCCCACGTCTTTCTCGATCGTCAGTAATGGGGATGCGCATCATGAAACGACTGGCTTCTTGCTTCATGGCAATTGGCGTTCTGGCTGGTGGCGCATCCCAGGCGGCGGGCATCCATGTCGCGGGTGTGGATCACGTGGGTATCAACGTGCCCGATCTGAAGCAGGCGGAGGCATTCTTCAAGGGTGCCTTCGGATGCGAACCCGTGACACGAATCGGGCCATTTCAGCTGAACCCAACGGCGTCGCCCGACGCTGCGGGTTTCGCGCCCCGCGCCGATAGCGTCACGATTGCCATGCTGCGTTGCGGGGAAGGCTCGAACATCGAGTTGTTCGAGTATGTGAATTCGCGTGGCAGCAAGGTCATGCCTCGCGTCGAGGATATCGGCGCTTCGCACATCGCGTTCTACACCGACGATATCGAGGGCGCGGTGTCTTATCTGAAGTCCCAGGGCATCACCGTGCTGGGCAAACCCGTGACGATGACATCGGGCGATACCGAAGGCGAGACGTGGGTGCATTTTCGCTCGCCTTGGGGGTCAGACATGGAACTCGTCAGCTACCCGAATGGCAAGGGATATGAACACCGCACCAGCCTCAGGCTGTGGAATCCCAAGCACCCCGGTCAGTGAACCATCAAACGAACCATCGACAGGATTGATATGAACCTTCCTCATCAACCCGGCGCGTACGGCGCCCAATTCCCCGACCATGGCCGGTCTGCCGCTGACCATGACAAAGACCTGCCGACAGCGGTAGTGGTTGCGGCCTATTACCGCGTGCATCCGCAAGACCGGCAGTCATTCATTGACGCCGTCATTCCCGACATGGTGGCAGCCCGAAAGATGCCCGGATGCGTCTACTACGCCTTTGCCGCGGATCTGACAGACGCCAATCTGTTTCATCTGGTGGAGGGCTGGGCAGATGAGGCGGCTTACGAGCGTCACGAACAAGCGCCTTCGTTTCTCGCGGCGCTGGCGCATGTCGTCAAGCACGTGCGGATTCTGGATCGGCAGGGGTTCCGGTATGAGGTCGCGCGGCAGATCATCGATGACCCACGGAGCAAGGTGGCTCCGGCTTAAGGCGTCCAGCGGGCACGCGATGCGCGGGATCGCCCGTGCGATTTGCGTGCCGATGTTTGCAGGACGGCATTCGCGCGCGTTCGGTCCAACCGTTTTCCGAGCCGCTTTTTCAGAGACCTCACCATGATTGTAGAAATCGGCAGTGCCAGTTCGACGCAAGTCGTTTCGCGGTACGAACCTCCCTCCTCCCCTCCCGCTTCTCAAGTGAATGAAGTCAGCGCCACGGAGCCGGAGTCGCAGACAAATGCTGACGCGTCGTCGGCCGACGCGTCGGCGGCGCAGCAGAGCAAGGAGTCGGATCCCGCCAAGAATGGAGGCGAATCGCTAGAGTCGCTCAGGGAGCAGATCGCGCAATTGGAGAAGCAGCTTGCGCAAGCGCTGGAGGAGTTGCGCGATGTTCAGTCGGCCACCATGGATGAAAAGCAGAAGGCTGCGTTGACGGCCGCCCTGCAGGTGAAAGTGGCGGTGTTGAATTCGTCTTTGATGTCCATGATGATGAAGCTGGCAGAGGCCATTGCCAATGAGAACGGCAAGAACTTTGAGAGTGCGGTTGCGCTGGCCGCGGCTCAAGGTGGCGGCGGCAGCGCGGGTTGAAAGGACGCCAGCGGATCCGCCCGCGGGGGATTCGCGAATACACTTCGGTCAGGAAGACCTGACGAAAGGCCGTGCGGATTGAAGGTGATTGCACATCGAAGGCCAGCCCAATGCGGGCTGGCCTTCGGCTTTCCGGACCGGCTATCGGATGTCATCAATCAAGCGCCCCGGGCGCCTCTGCAATCAAAGGAAGTAAAGATGGGAAATCGGGCCTGGCTGTATCTGTGCTCGGACGAGGATGACGGCGCGCCGCCCGCGGAGATCGCCAGCGCGAATGGCAACCTGCCGACGTTGTGGCAGGTGCTGCTGGCGGAGGGCGAGTCCCGTGCGGCGCCCGATGACCAGGACCTCCTTGGTGATGGCGATGGCAATGGTGCGGGCATGGCCGCCGATGCGCGCGTTGCCCATCAGCGGCTGGGCGAACTGGCGGCCTTCATGGGGGCGCACTCGGATCGCGACGATGCGCTGCCCGTGCTGCAGTTCGATGCCGCCGTGCAGTATCTGGGTGAGCTGATCGATGAACACGACGACGACGGCGACTTGTGGATAAGCTCGAATCTCAATGAGTTGTCGTGGCTGCACGCGGACGGCGCGGCGGCTTATGTTCACCAGACGCGCACTTTATGCGAAGAACGCTGGCTAGCCGTGCGGCAAGGCATGCAGGCCGGTGACCTGGCCGCTGTGTGCCGATTGCTGGACGTGCAAGATGCCGGTGACGCCTCCGGCTGGGCGTGGCGCTTTGGTTTTGGCGGGCTGTCGCATTCCTATTTCCACGAACAGGATCCGGCCCGCATGGTCAGCTTCGAAGACTACGTTGCCGAGGGGGGCGACGATGAAGACGCGTGGCTTGGCAGCGCGCTGTACCGCTACCGTGTGGACAAGTTGTGGGGGCTGCGGGCGGTCGATCCGGAGGCCGAGTCCGACGACGACAACGACGGCGACGACGACAGCGATTGCTGGCTGCCCGTGATGGCGCCGCAGTGGGATGCGATCTGGCGCAGCGGCGCGTCCGATGAGGGCGTGCTGTGGATAAGCAGCGAAGGACGCACCGGGCTGCTGCGCGTGACGGAGAACGTTGCTAGCGTGCTGGTGGCGCCATGCTTTGACGCGGTGTGGGATTTTGAAGAAGACGTGGCAAGTGTCCAGGTGGGCGACAAGGTGGGGCTGATCGCCGCGGATGGCCGTGAAATCCTGCCGCCGTCGCTGGACGAGGCCTGGAACTGTGCGCAAGGCCTGGTGGTGGTGCGCGTCGGAGATCAGTTGGGCTTTGTGGACAAGTCGGGTGGCTGGGCGATCACGCCGCGCTTCGAGGACGCGGGGTCGTTCTGCCCCGGAGGCTTGGCGCCCGCGTTCGAGGCGCAGGCGTGGGGTCTGGTCGACCGGCGTGGCGATTGGGTAGCGGCGCCCGAGTGGGACGATGTTTATTGGGACGAGGACCTGCATGCGTTCATCACCGAGCGTGATGGGATGCAGGGGCTGATCGAAGCGTCGGGGCGCCCGGTGCTGGATGCGAGCTTTGCCGCGCTGGCGCCGCTGGATACGGCGGCGGATGCCGCCGAGCTGTGGACAAGCGGCTTGATGCGGATCAGCGTGCTGACGCAAGATGCGCGGCGCGGCGTGGTGGATGGCGAAGGGGCCGTGCGGGTGCCGATCGTTTACAGCGATCTCGGCGAGGTGAGCTGGCTGCCGTCGGAACGGCCTGGCATCCCGGAGCCCGCGCCGGAAGGCCAGGCGGGGCGCTATGCGCGGATCCTGGCGAATGTGGGTCGCGATGACGACGGCGACGAGACGTGGGCCGAGGGCGTCTATGACATGGCCGAGGGGCGTGAAGTGCTTGCTTGCCGGCATGTGCTGACGTTCGGGTTGGCGTGGAACGGCGCGTATGGCTGGCTGGTGATGCAAGCGGGCCAGGCGCCCTGCCCTCACAACGTGGACGGGCTTTACGTGGGCGTGGCGCGCGCGGGTGGCGACTGGCTGCATGAACCTGTGTACGCCTGGATCGGTTCGCCGGAATCCTTGCAGACTGCGGCGGGCGTTTACAACGGCCCGCCGGCGATTGTCTCGCAGTGGAACGAGGGCGAGCCGGTGCGGGCCATGCGGGGCGATACGGGTGTGCTGGTGATGCTGCACCGTGACGGGCGGGAGACGCCGGCCTAGGCAATTGCGGCAACGGTGTCTGACACCCTGGGGAAATGGTCGTCGGTTCGAGGCGGTGTCTCAGCGGGTGTCAGACACCGTCTCCAGACTCCGTCTCCACACACATCGCCGCCGCGATCGGCTACCGCGGCGGCCGCGCTTTCAGATCCCCCATCTCTTCCTGCATCAGCTGATGCGCATAGCGCGAGAACACCGTGACCAGGCGCGTGCGCGTGTGATACGGCGGGTACAGCAGCGCGACGGTGACCGGCACCGCCGGGCTGAACGGACGGACTTCCACGCCGTTCGCTTCGTATTCCTCGCGCGCGGCCAGCGGGTTGATCAGCGCCACGCCCAGCCCCGCGCCCACCAGCGCGCACACCGACGACCCCAATCCCGCTTCGGCCACCGTATGGCGCTCGACCTTGGCGGACTTGAACACGGCGTCGATCTTCTCGCGCAGCGGGGTGCCGCTGGGAAATGCGATGAAGGGCTCGCCCGCGAAATCGGCAGGCTTGAGCTTCTTCAGTTTGGTCAGGCGGTGTCCGCGCGGCAGTACTGCCACGCAGCTCATCGTGAGCACCGGCTCGACCTGGATGCCGGGCGCCTCGCCGGACAGCATCGCCAGCCCTGTGTCGCAGAACCCCGAACTGATCCAGTTGTGGACCGCGCTGGCGTTGCCCGAGTGGATGGACACCATGACGTCCGGGTACTCGGTCTTGAAGGCCGCGACGATGCGGGCCAGGAGCCCGCCCGCCAGGCGTGGCATGGCCGCCACACTCAGTCGGCTGGCGCTGAACGAGCGGATGCTGGCCGCCGCCGACTCCAGGCCGGCGAGGCCGATGAAGGTCTTTTCGACCTCCTGAAAAAAGCGCGACCCGTCCTGGGTCGGGCTCAGCCGGCTGCCATTGCGGTCGAACAATGGAAACTGGGTGATGGCTTCCAATTGCGCAATTAAGCGGCTAACGTGCGGCTGCGAGGTATGCACGCGGCGCGCCGCAGCGGTCATGGATCCGGTCATCATGACGGCGCGGAACGCCTCAATGTGCCGCAAGCCCATGCGAGTAATGGCCATGTCAAATCCGTATAGAGGAATACCTGATTGGAACTGGATAAAACCATACTGCTAGTTGATACTTTTTGCCAGCCGCGGGGCTCATCGCGGGACGCGGCGGTCGCCAGCCAGACTGGAACCGCCGATCGTGAACATAAACACGCGCCGCACGTACGGCGCCAAGGGAATCAGATGAAAGCACTTGCCGCGATCTCCGTCGCCGCCGCCCTGCTGGGCACCACCGCGACCGCACATGCCGAAGGTCCCAGCCGCCTGGACAAGATCCGGGAAACCGGCGTCATCACGATCGGCCACCCCGAGACCTCGGTGCCGTTTGCGTATCTGGACGGCAACCAGAAGCCGATCGGCTACACGGTCGAGATCTGCCAGGAAGTCGCCAAGTACGTGCAGGAAGCGCTGAAGCTGCCCAAGCTGGAAGTCCGCTACAACCCGACGACGTCGGCCACGCGCATTCCGCTGCTGGCCAACGGCACGATCGACCTGGAGTGCGGCAACACCACCAATAACGAGGCCCGCCACAAGCTGGTGTCCTTCGCGCCCACGACCTTCGTGGCGCAGGTGGTGCTGGTGGCGCGCAAGGACGGCGGCGTGGACCCCAATGACCTGTCCTCGTTCCGCGGCAAGACCATCGCGGCGCAGGCCGGCGGCCAGACGTTCAAGCTGATCTCGCAACTGAATGCGCAGGGCAACCTGGGAATCTCGATGGCGCCCACCAAGGACACCGCCGAGACCATCCTGATGGTGGAATCGGGCCGCGCCGCGGGTTCGGCCAACGACGACGGCATCGCCTACGGCGCCGTGGCTTCGTCCAAGAACCCGGACGCCTTCGTGATCGGCAAGAAGGGCCTGGAAATGGCGCCCTACGGCATCATGCAGCCCAAGGACGATCCCAGGTTCAAGAAGGTGGTTGATGACGCGGTGCTGGATCTGATGAAGACCGGCAAGGTTGCGGCGCTGTACGACAAGTATTTCAACTCGCCGATCCCGCCCAAGCAGATCAACCTGAAGTACCCCATGAGCGACGCCCTGAAGCGCGCCCTGGCCAACCCCACCGACTCGGGCGATCCCAAGGCCTACGAGTAAGCCGCATGCCGCGGGGCGCAACGCGTCCCCGCGGCGCATGAAGCAAGGACGCCGGCCGGGGCCGGCGTTGCAATCAAGGGCGAGGGCATGAATTACAACTGGAGTTGGAGCGTCTTCCTGGAGATGTCGCCGGACGGCGTGCACACCTTCCTGGAAACGATCCTGATCGGCGTGGGCTGGACGCTCGCGCTGGCATTGACGGCCTGGGTTTTCTCGTTGCTGCTGGGATCCTGGCTGGGCGTGATGCGCACGGTGCAGTCGCGCCTGATGAACGCCATCGGCGCGACCTATGTAGAGCTGTTCCGCAACATCCCGCTGCTGGTGCAGATGTTCCTGTGGTATTTCGTGCTGCCCGAATTGCTGCCGCATGCCTGGGGCCTGGCGATGAAGCAGATGCCGCAGCCGTGGGGGCAGTTCGTGCCCGCGGTGCTGTGCCTGGGCTTTTACGGATCGGCGCGTGTGGCCGAGCAATTGCGCGCCGGCATCCAGTCGCTGCCGCGCGGGCAGTTTCAGGCGGGCACCGCGCTGGGACTGACCGAGGGCCAGGTCTACCGCTACATCATCCTGCCCGAGGCCTATCGCATCGTGCTGCCGCCGCTGACCTCGGAATTCATGGGCACGATCAAGTATTCGTCGGTGGCGCTGACCATCGGCCTCTTGGAATTGACGGGCCAGGCGCGATCCATGGCGGAGTTCAGCTTTCACATCTTCGAGGCGTTTTCGGCCGCGACGGTGATCTACCTGATTCTGAACGGCATCGTCGTGCTGGGGATGCGCACGCTCGAGCGCCGAGTCGCGGTGCCCGGCCTGATCGGCACGGCCGCGAAGTCGCCTGCGGGATTGGGGCGCTGACATGGGCAAATTCGATTTCGATGTGATCTGGGGCTCGCTGCCGTACCTGTTCCAGACCGGCATGACCTTCACGCTGACGCTGACCGTGCTGGCGGCGGTGATGGGCCTGGCGTTGGGCACGATCCTGGCGATGATGCGGTTGTCGCGCTACAAGATCCTGTCGGTGCCGGCTGGCATCTACGTGAACGTCATGCGTTCGATCCCGCTGCTGCTGGTGATCTTCTGGTTCTACTTTCTGATGCCGTACATCGCCGCGTGGGTGGTGGGCTCGCCCACGCCGCTGCGCGTGGGGGCGTTCAACTCGGCGGTGATCACGTTCACGCTGTTCGAGGCCGCGTACTTCTGCGAAATCATGCGCGCCGGCATCCAGTCCATCGCGCGCGGCCAGGTATCGGCCAGCATGGCGCTGGGCCTGAATCACTGGCAAGGCATGCGGTACGTCGTGCTGCCGCAGGCGCTGCGCAACATGGTGCCGGCGCTGCTGACGCGCGTCATCATCCTGTTCCAGGACACGTCGCTGGTGTACGTGCTGTCGCTCACCGACTTCCTGGGCGCCGCGTCCAAGATCGGCCAGCGCGACGGCCGGCTGGTCGAACTCTATCTCTTCGTGGCGGTGGTGTATTTCGTGATTTGCTTCACGGCATCGCGTCTGGTCAAGCAGCTTGAAAAGCGTACGCGGGTGCTGCGCTGAGCCGCTTGCCGCAGCAATCACGTTATCCACAGGTTCAACGATGCAATCCTCTTCCAATCCCCCGATGATCGAGATCCGGCAGGTCAGCAAATGGTACGGCGACTTCCAGGTGCTGGACGACTGCTCCACCACCGTGCGCCGCGGCGAAGTCGTGGTGGTGTGCGGCCCGTCCGGGTCGGGCAAGTCCACGCTGATCAAGACCGTCAATGCGCTCGAGCCCTTTCAGAAAGGCGAGATCGTGGTCAACGGCGTGTCGGTGGGCGATCCGCGCACCAACCTGCCCAAGCTGCGCGCAGTCGCCGGCATGGTGTTCCAGCACTTCGAGCTGTTCCCGCACCTGTCCGTGACCGAGAACCTGTGCCTGGGGCAGATCAAGGTGCTCAAGCGCGGCAAGGACGAAGCGCGGCAGCGCGCGCTTGCGCTGCTTGAGCGCGTGGGTCTGTCGGCGCACAAGGACAAGCATCCCGGCGAACTGTCGGGCGGCCAGCAGCAGCGCGTGGCGATCGCCCGGGCGCTGTCGATGGACCCGGTCGTGATGCTGTTCGATGAGCCCACGTCGGCGCTGGACCCCGAGATGGTCAACGAGGTGCTGGACGTCATGACCGACCTGGCGGGCGAAGGCATGACCATGATGGTGGTGACCCACGAGATGGGATTCGCGCGCCGCGTCGCCGACCGTGTGATCTTCATGGACGGCGGCAAGATTGTCGAGGACTGCCAGAAGGAGCAGTTCTTCGGCAATGTCGAGGAGCGTGCCCCGCGCACGCGCCAGTTTCTTTCCAAAATTTTGCAGCACTGAAAGCCATGACCCAGCGGACCCCCGCCGAACCTCCCCCACTCCGCGTCGACCTGCGCAGCGATACGGTCACGCACCCGACCGCGGCCATGTACGAGCGCATGCGCACCGCGCCGATCGGCGATGACGGCCTGGACGGCGACCCCACCGTGCGCGAGCTGGAAGCGACCGTCGCTTCCAGCCTGGGCAAGGAGGCGGGCCTATTCGTGCCGAGCTGCACGATGGCCAACCTGCTGGCCGTGCTGGCGCAAACGCAGCGCAGCGAACAGGTGGCGCTGGAAGCGACTGCCCACATGTACACGTCGGAACGGGGCGCGGCCACGTTCACGGGCCTGTTCTACCAAGGCTTGCCGGGCGCCGAAGGCGCGATGGACCTGAACCGGCTCGAAGACGCGCTGATGGCCGGCGGGCACCGCCTCAAGACTGCGCTGGTGGCGATGGAGACGTCGCACAACAACGCGGGCGGCGCAGTGCTGCCGCTGGACCATATGCAGGCCGTGCACGGCATGGCGCGCGCAGCCGGCGTGCCGGTGCACCTGGATGGTGCCCGGCTGTTCAACGCTGCGGTCGCGCTGGGCGTGCCGGCCATGGACATCACGCAATACACGGATACGGTGTCGCTGTGCCTGTCCAAGGGCTTGAGCGCGCCGGTGGGCGCGGTGCTGGCGGGCAGCCAGGCCGTGATCGCCAAGTCGCGGACGCTTCGCCGCATGCTGGGCGGCACGCAGCGCCAATCCGGCATCATGGCCGCCGCGGGCCTGGAAGGCGTGCAGCACATGAGCGCGCGGCTGGGCGAGGACCACGTGCGGGCGCGCCGGTTGAGCGACGGCATCAACACGCTGGCGCCCACGCTGACCGCGACCGTGCCGCAAACCAACATCGTGCAGGTTGAGACCGCCGACACCGGCATGACCAATGCCGAATGGGTCGCGGCCCTGCAGGTGCAAGGCGTGCTGACGCGTCCGTGGGGCCGTACGCGGCTGCGTTGTGTCACGCACCGGCACATCAGCGACGACGATGTCGATATGGCCGTCAAGGCGTTTTCCGCGGTGCTGAACGCGCGCTGATTCAGCCGATTTTGGGGTGGGCGATGCGATAATGCCCGCCATGTCCACCCCCACTCATCTTTCCCGGAAAGACTATTTCTGCGCCCTCGCGGTGGTGGTCATCTGGGGCCTGAATTTTGTCGTCATGAAGGTCGGCATGCGGGGCTTGTCTCCGATGATGCTCGGCGCGTTGCGATTCGCGCTGGCGGCCTTCCCGCTCATCCTCTTCGTGCGCATGCCGCGGCTGCCGTGGCACTGGGTCGCGGCCTACGGGCTGGTTCAGGGGCTGGGCCAGTTCGGCCTGCTGTTCACGGCGCTCAAGTTCGGCATGCCGGCCGGCATGGCATCGCTTGTCATCCAGACCCAGGCCTTCTTTACGCTGCTGCTCGCCGCGCCGGTGCTGCATGAGCGCGCGCGGCGGCATCACTGGATCGGACTGGGCGTCGCCGCGATGGGCCTTGCGGTCATCGCGGGGGCGCGTGGCGACGGGCCGGGGCAGATGACGATGCTGGGCTTTGTCCTGACGCTGGGGGCGGCATTCATGTGGGCGGTGTCCAACATGATCGTGCGGCTGGCCAGCCGCAAGGCGCCCGGCTACGACCCCTTCGCGTTCACTGCCTGGAGCAGCGCCGCCCCGGTGCTGCCCTTCCTGGCGCTGGCCGTGTTGATCGATGGCTGGGAACCGGTCGTGGGCATGATCACCGGCATGGGCTGGGGCGAGGCATTGTCGGTGCTGTATCTGGCGGTGCTGGCAACCCTGGTTGCCTACACGCTCTGGACGCAGCTGCTGTCGCGCCATCCCGCGGCCAAGGTCGCGCCGTTCTCGCTGCTGGTGCCGGTGGTGGGGCTGTGGGCGGCGTCGATGGCGTTCGGCGAGCGGCTGCAGCCGCTGCAATGGGTGGGCGCCGGATGCGTGCTGGCCGGGCTGGTCATCAACCAGGTCGGCGCGCGCTGGTTGCGCACGCGCTAGCGCCGGTCAGCCTTTACGCTACCGGGCCCTCATCCGCCCGGCCTACAGCGTGCCGGCGAGGGCCCGCGGTCCTCAAAGTTGCTCGAAGCGGATGTAACGCTTATCGGTGTACTCCCGGCGCGTGATGATTTCCTGCACCGACGCGCCCGGCGGTCCGCGGCGCAGCCATTCCAGCATGTGATCGACCTGGTCGGGCGTGCCCTGCACCAGCGCTTCGACCGTGCCGTCCAGCATGTTCTGCACCCAGCCCTTCGCGCCAAGCATGTGAGCGCGCCGCACCGTGGCGTGCCGGTAGCCCACGCCTTGCACCGTGCCGCTGACGGTGACGTGGACGGTTTCGATCTGGGTATCGGCCTTAGGGTCTTGCATGGGTTTTTCCTTCGGATGATGCGCCGCCACGCGCGACTGGCGTAGGCGGAACCGGCTACAGCGGATGGTCTATAGGCCCGGCAGGCTTCGAAGCGATACGTTAGAGCCCATGTCAAAACGTGCCAGCTTAGAAATACCCATTACCAGAGCTTGGAGAAGCCATTATGGAAGAGACCAGTTTGTTGTCGGAAGCCGAGACAGCGCGCTACAGGGATCAGGGTTACCTGGCCTTGAAGGACATGTGCCCTCAGGACGAGGTCGGCTACATCCGCAGGACGCTGCTGGACTTGTTCTCGAATAAGACGGGTTACAACGAGGGCGCGCAATACGACTTTGTCAGCCGCGACGACCCGAGCAAGCCCGCGAAGTTTCCGAGTCTGCACGATCCGCGACATTATGCCCCGGGCCTGCTGAAGACGGTGTACCACGAACGCACGCTGGAACTGGCGCGGCAGCTGCTGGGCCCGCAGGCCGCGCTGTATGGCGAGCACGCGTTGCTCAAGCCCGGCCCGCACGGTCCGGAAACGCCGTGGCACCAGGACGAAGCTTTCCGGTCGCCGGACTTTGTCTACAACGAACTGAGCATCTGGCTGGCGCTGCAGCCGGCCACCGTCGAGAACGGCTGCATGCAGTTCCTGCCGGGGTCGAACAAGTGGGACGTGCTGGAGCACCGTTCCCCGGGCGGCGACAAGACGCTGCATCCGCTGGAATGCTGCGGCGATTTCCCGCGCGAACAGGCGGTGGCCGAGCCCCTTGATCCGGGCGGCATCACCGTCCACGATGCGCGCACGCTGCACTTCACGGGACCGAACACGTCGCAGACGCCGCGGCTGGCGTACATCCTGATCTACAACACGCCGCCGGTGTACAAGCCGGGCCGCCGGGAATTCCCGTGGCTGGAAGGCCGCTGGACCGACAGCCAGACCCGCAAGAAGCAATGGCACAAGCGCGGCGGGCTGGCGGTGGACGTGATGCGCCGGCTGCCGGGCGCGCGGCTGACCAGCCCGCGCTGGGTGGCGTGGGCAACGATACGCGCGGTCAGCAAGGTGTGGCCGCGCTAGGGCTGGGCGTGCAGGGGCCATAGAGCCTTTGCGCAGGGGGGCGAACGGGGCCGGCAAGCGACGCTTGCCGGCCTCGGCGCGTATACTGGGCGGCGCCGCGCGGGTCATCAAGCCTGGCGCGGCGGCAAGGCTGCCCCACGGCTGGCGGCCCGAAAGCACAAGAAAATGAGTCGCAGCTGGCGCACCCCTATCACTCCACAGACACTCCATGACCGCTAACCTTTCTACGATCACCTGCATCGAAGATTTGCGCGTTGTCGCGCAGAAGCGCGTGCCGCGCATGTTCTACGACTACGCCGATTCCGGCGCCTGGACCGAAGGCACCTATCGCGCGAATGAAAGCGACTTTCATCGGATCAAGCTGCGCCAGCGCGTGGCGGTCAACATGGAAGGCCGGTCGCTGCGCACCACCATGGTGGGCCAGGACGTGGTCATGCCGCTGGCGATTTCGCCCACGGGCCTGACCGGCATGCAGCATGCCGACGGCGAGATCCTGGCCGCCAAGGCCGCCGCCGATTTCGGCGTGCCGTTCACGCTGTCCACGATGAGCATCTGCTCGCTGGAAGACGTGGCGCAGGCCACCGGCAAGCCCTTCTGGTTCCAGCTCTACGTCATGCGCGACCGCGAGTTCGTGGGCAACCTGATCGACCGCGCCAAGGCCGCCGGCTGCTCGGCGCTGGTGCTGACGCTGGACCTGCAGATCCTGGGCCAGCGCCACAAGGACATCAAGAACGGCCTGTCGACGCCGCCCAAGCCCACGCTGCGCAACCTCATCAACCTGGCGACCAAGCCGCGCTGGTGCATGGGCATGCTGGGCACCAAGCGCCGCACTTTCGGCAACATCGTCGGCCACGCCAAGGGCGTGAGCGACCTGTCGTCGCTGTCGTCGTGGACGGCCGAGCAGTTCGATCCCCGCCTGAGCTGGGACGACGTGGAATGGATCAAGCAGCGCTGGGGCGGCAAGCTCATCATCAAGGGCATTCTGGATGTCGAGGACGCGCAGCTCGCCGCCAACAGCGGCGCCGACGCGCTCATCGTCAGCAACCACGGCGGCCGCCAGCTTGACGGCGCCATGTCGTCCATCGCGGCCCTGCCGGGAATTGCCGATGCCGTGGGTTCGAAGATCGAGGTGTGGATGGACGGCGGCATCCGCTCCGGCCAGGACATCCTGAAGGCCGTGGCGCTGGGCGCGCGCGGCACGATGATCGGCCGCGCCTTCCTGTACGGGCTGGGCGCGTATGGCCAGGCCGGCGTCACCCGCACGCTGGAGATCCTGTACAAGGAAATGGACACGACGATGGCGCTGTGCGGCCGCCGCACGATCGAGCCGGGCGACCGCAGCATCCTGCTGCCGGGCACGTATCCGACCTGATCGCTGATGCTTGTTGAAAAAGCCCGGACCCATACGTGTCCGGGTTTTTTTATGCGCCGACGCCGCGCACCGTGCGTGGGCTATGCGCCGTTGCCCGTGCCCAAGAACTGGCTGGGCCTGCGCAGCGCCGGGTCGAAAGGATTGATCTGCGCGCCCACCGCGTCGGCCTCGCGGCGCAGCATTTCCACGATCAGCGGCAGGCGTTCATCGCTGATGCGTTCGATGGGCGCCGCCACGCTCAGCGCCGCCACCGTGACGCCGTTGGGATCGTAGACCGGCACCGCCAGCCCCGCGATGTTGGGGAACACGCCCTGCCCCTGGCTGCGCGCGTAGCGCAGTTCCAGGCATTCCTTGATGCGCACGCGCATCGAGATCTCGTCCACGAAGCCCAGGTGATGCAGGCGCGGAATGTTGAAGCGCATGACCTCTTCGCGCTCGGCTTCCGGCAGGCTGGCCAGCAGCACCAGGCCGCCTTGTCCCATGCCCAGCGGCACGCGGCCGCCGATGTCGCCGGTGTGCGAGCGCACCGGAAAGGCGCCGTCCACGCGGTCGACGCAGACCGCATCAAAACCGCTGCGCACCAGCAGAAAAATGGTGTCGTTGAGCATGCCGGACAGACGCAGCATGGCGGGCCGGTAGAGGGTGCGCAGGCTGGACTGATGGTTGCCCGCCGCGGCCGCCAGCGAAAAGAAGGCGACGCTGAGCTGATAGCCCTTGCTTTGGGCCGGCTGCTCCACCACGCCTTCCTGCATCAGGCCTTGCAGCACCCGGTGCACCGTGGCCTGCGCCTGGCCCGTGCGGGCGGCGATATCGGTCAGGCGCAGCTTGACCCCTTTGGCGTCGGCCAGCACGCGCAGCACGGCAAAGGCCCGCTGCAATACGCCCTGGCCGGCGGAATCGTCCGGCGTTTCTGATTTCTTCATTCTTGGGTTCCGATAATCAAAATAGTCTGGCGTATTTTTATCAAGAAATTCAGTCTACCGGAAATAACGAATAAAAAATTCGATTCTTCGGAAAACCCTAATTGACCCTCCGTTTTGGCGGCTCCTAGACTGCGCCATCACTTAGGCAGCCTGGGCGGCACTTTTTCCACCCGGCGGCGCAGGGCCCGGACGGGCCACGGGGTTTGGAACATGGCATTTCTGCGGCTGGACAACGTCTCCAAGAACTACGGCGATCTGCGTGTCGTCTCGGACTTCTGCCTGTCGGTCGACAAAGGCGAGTTCGTCTCGCTGCTGGGCCCTTCCGGCTGCGGCAAGACCACCACGCTGCAGATGATTGCCGGCTTTGCCGACGTGACCTGCGGCACCATCACGCTGGACGGCCGCGACATCACGCACGCCAAGCCCAACACGCGCGGCCTGGGCATCGTGTTCCAGAGCTATGCGCTGTTTCCGCACCTCACCGTGGCCGACAACGTCGCCTTCGGCCTGAAGATGCGCAAGGTCGAACGCGCCGAACGGCAGGAGCGTGTGCGCGAGGCGCTGGCCCTGGTCAAGCTGGACAAGCATGCCGATCGCTTCCCGCGCGAACTGTCGGGCGGCCAGCGGCAACGCGTGGCGCTGGCCCGTGCGCTGGTGATCCGGCCGCCGGTGCTGCTGCTGGACGAACCGCTGTCCAACCTGGACGCCAAGCTGCGCGAGGACATGCAGTTCGAGCTGCGCAGCATCCAGCGCAAGATCGGCACCACCACCGTCATGGTCACGCACGATCAGGCCGAGGCCCTGTCCATCAGCGATCGCGTCGTCGTCATGCAGGACGGCCGGGCCACGCAGGTGGACGCGCCCTACCGCATGTATGAACACCCGCAGACCGAGTTCATCTCGCGCTTTGTCGGCAAGACCAATCTGCTGCCCGGCCGCGTGACGCGCTGCGGCGCGCAGGCTGAAGTGCAGACCGGCGCGCTGAGCCTTGTTGTCGACGGCGAAGGCCTGCGCCACGGCGACAGCGTGCAGCTGTCGCTGCGCCCGGAAAAGCTGGTGCCCGTGCCGTCTGGCCAGGGCAAGCTCGCCTGTGTCGTGAACACGCGCTACTTCCTGGGCAGCCAGTGGATGTACGACCTGGATTCGCCGGTGGGGGCGCTGACCATCCTGACGCCCAACGACGGCCGCCGCCCGCATGACGACGGCGAACAGATCGGGCTGGACTGGGCGGACGGCGTGCTGCGCGTGTTGCGCGCACCGGCTGCCGCGGCGGCGGACTGACATGGCGACGCTGACGCAACGCGGCGCCGCCGCCAACCTGCCCAAGCCACGCAACGACGGGATGCTGGCCATCCTGGGATCGATCCCGCTGGCCCTCGTGTTTCTGACGCTGGTGCTCACGCCGCTGGCGCTGACCTTCGCCCTGTCGTTCCGGCCGTTCGACTACGCCACCGGCATTCAGCCCGGCCACACGTTCGAACACTACCTGGCCGTGGTGACAGACGGCTATTTCATCGAGATCTTCTGGCGCACCTTCTGGATCGCCGGCGTCACCACGCTGATCTGCGTGCTGATCGGCGCGCCCGAGGCCTACATCCTGTCGCGCATGCGCAAGCCCTGGCGCTCGATCTTCCTGCTGGTGGTGCTGTCGCCGCTGCTGATCTCGCTGGTGGTGCGCGCGTTCGGCTGGAGCATGCTGCTGGGCCCAAGCGGGCCGCTAGGCAAGGCGGCCGCGGCACTGGGGCTGGGATCGCTGCTGTACACGCCCACCGCCGTCATCATCGGCCTCGTTCACGTCATGCTGCCCTTCATGGTGATTCCGGTCTGGACGTCGCTGCAGAAGCTGGACCCCACGGTCGAGCACGCCGCGCTGTCGCTGAACGCCTCGCGCTTTCAGACGCTCACGCGCATCGTGCTGCCGCAGGCCATGCCGGGCATCCTGTCCGGCAGCCTCATCGTGTTCGGCCTGTCGGCCAGCTCGTTTGCCATCCCCGCGCTGCTGGGCGGACGGCGGCTCAAGATGGTGGCCACCGTCGTGTACGACGAGTTCCTGACCGAGCTGAACTGGCCGCTGGGCGCGGCGATCGCCATCGTGCTGCTGATCGTGAACGTGATCGTCATGATGGCGTACAACCGCGTCGTCGAACGCTCTTACCGCCGCAGCCTGGGCTGAGCCGCGCAAGGAATCGAACATGCAGAAGAACGGTCCTTTCGCGCTGGCGTTCAATTTCCTGGTGGTGGCGTTCGTGCTGGCGCCGCTGGTCATCGTGTGCCTGGTGGCGTTCACGCCCGATTCGACGCTGACCGTGCCCACGACCAGCTTCTCGCTGCGGTGGTTTTATGCGGTCTTCGACCATCCCAACTTCATGCAGGCATTCAAGAACAGCCTGTGGTTGGCGTTCCTGTCGGCCAGCATCGCCGTGTGCCTGGCGGTGCCCGCCGCCATCGCCATCACGCGCTACCGCTTTCCGGGGCGCGACGTGCTCAACGGCCTGTTCCTGTCGCCGCTGATGATTCCGCATCTGGTGCTGGGTGTGGCGCTCTTGCGCTTCTTTGCGCTGATGGGCATGGCCGGCAGCTTTCCGTGGCTGGTGGCCAGCCACGTCGTCGTCATCACGCCTTACGTGATGCGCCTGGTGATCGGCGCGCTGGTGGGCTTTGACCGGTCCATTGAACACGCGGCGCTGTCGCTCGGCGCCAGCCGTGCGACAGT
Source organism: Achromobacter sp. ACM05 (assembly GCF_019218915.1). Lineage (NCBI taxonomy): Bacteria > Pseudomonadati > Pseudomonadota > Betaproteobacteria > Burkholderiales > Alcaligenaceae > Achromobacter > Achromobacter sp. ACM05. The sequence goes on along the minus strand of NZ_JAHUWQ010000001.1, from coordinate 746,219 downwards.
GTTCTTCACGGTCACCTTGCCGCTCATCATTCCCGGCGTGTCCGGCGGCTGGCTGCTGGCGTTCATCAACAGCTTCGACGAACTGACGATGTCGGTGTTCATCACCGCGCCGTCGACCATCACGCTGCCGGTGCGCATGTACATGTACGCCACGGAATCCATCGACCCGATGATGGCCGCCGTGTCCGCGCTGGTGATCGCGCTGACCGCGGTGACGATGCTGCTGCTGGATCGCGTGTATGGCCTGGACCGCGTCCTGGTGGGCCAGAAATGAACTCGCTGCCGACAGCCGCAAAGGAGCCGCGCGCGCCATGGCAATCCTGAAACGCCTGGCCGAAACCGGCCGGCCCGCGTTGACCTTCACCTTCGACGGACAGACGTGCACGGCACTGGCCGGCGACACCGTCCTGACCGCCGTGCTGACGCAAGCCGAGCGCCTGCGCACCTCGGAATTCGGCGGTGGTCCGCGCGCCGGCTTCTGCATGATGGGCGCGTGCCAGGACTGCTGGGTGCAGCTTGAAACCGGCGAGCGTGTGCGCGCCTGTTCCACGTACATCGAGCCCGGCATGCGGCTTCAGAGCGCCGCGCTGGCGCCCGCTGCCGCGCCCGGCACACTGGCCGCCGCCTCTGCCCCAGGGATGCTGACGGCCGCTGCCTGGCCCGAGGACGACGCATCATGAGCATCGTCATGCCCGTGATCGTGGGCGCCGGCCCCGCCGGTATCCGCGCGGCCCAGACGCTGGCTGCGCAGGGCCTGCGGCCTGTGATCCTGGACGAAGGGCTGCGCCCCGGCGGCCAGATCTACCGCCAGCCGCCGCCCGGCTTCTCGCGTCCCAAATCCGCGCTGTATGGCTTTGAACATCGCAAGGCTGACGCCGTACACCGCACCATGCAGGAATTGCAGGGCAACGTCGAATACCGTCCCGGATGCCTGGTCTGGAACGCCGAGGGCAAGACGCTGGACGTGCTGCGCGACGGCGTCAGCACGGCGGTGCCCTACACGCATCTGATTCTTGCGACCGGGGCGACCGACCGCGTGCTGCCGTTTCCCGGCTGGTTGACGCCCGGTGTCTACACGCTGGGCGGATCACAGGTCGCGTTGAAGCACCAGGGCTGCGCCATTGGATCGCGCGTGGCGTTCCTGGGCACGGGCCCATTGCTCTATCTGGTGGCATACCAATACGCCAAGGCTGGCGCACAGGTTGCCGCCGTGCTGGACACGTCGCGATTTGCGGACCGCGTCGCGGCGCTACCCGGCATGTTGCGCGCACCCGCGCTGCTGGCCAAGGGTCTCTATTACATGGCGTGGCTGCGCGCGCATGGCGTGCCGCTGCGCAGCGGCGTACGCCCCGTCGCCGTGCAGGGCGGCGATCGCGTCACGGGCCTGTCGTACACCCGGAACGGACGGACGCATACGCTGGACTGCGACGCTGTCGGCTTCGGCCTGTCGCTGCGTTCCGAAACCCAGCTCGCTAGCCTGATCGGCTGCGATTTCGAATTCAACGAACGCGACCGCAACTGGATCCCACGGCGCGACGCCGCCGGACGCAGCAGCGTGGCGAGCGTTTACGTCGCGGGCGACGGCGCGGGCATTGCCGGGGCCGATGCAGCGGAACTCGCCGGCGAACGCGCCGCGCTGGCGCTGCTTGAAGACACAGGACATCCGCACGACGCACGCCGCGCGCGGATACTGGAATCGCAACTCGCGGCAAATAGCCGCGTGCGCGACGCGCTGGAACGCGCGTTTCCGTTTCCCGAGGACTGGGCCGCCAGCATCGCCGACGACACCGTCGTCTGCCGCTGCGAGGAAGTCACCGCCGGCACCATCCGCCAGGCCGCGCGCGACAACGGCGTGCAAGAGATGAATCGCCTGAAGGCGCTGACCCGCGTCGGCATGGGACGCTGCCAGGGCCGCATGTGCGGCGTGGCTGGCGCAGAGGTCCTGGCCCATGCCGTCGGCTGCGCGCCGCAGGCGGTAGGACGGCTGCGCAACCAGCCGCCGGTCAAACCCATTCCGGTCAGCGTCGTCTGCCTGGAACGGCCCGCGAAAAAGGCCGCCTGATGGAACGCATCGACTCCGAAGTCGCGATCATCGGCGGTGGCATCGTCGGCGGCAGCGCCGCGCTCTTCCTGCGCCGGCTAGGCGTGCCCGTCGTGCTGCTGGAAGCCGCGCTGTGCGGCGCCAAGGCCAGCGGCGTCAACTACGGCGGCGTGCGCCGCCAGGGACGCGGCATCGAACAACTGCCGCTCGCGCGGCGCGCGCACGAACTGTGGGGCCAACTGCCCGCGCTGATCGGCATCCACGGCGAATACGTGCGTTCCGGCCACCTCAAGCTGGCCACCTCCGACGCCGATCTGGCGCTGCTCGAAGCCTACCGCGACAACACACGCGGCTTCGGCATGGACCTTGAAATCCTGGACCGCCGCGCGCTCGCCCAACGCTTCGGCTGGCTGGGCGAAAGCGTGATCGGCGGCTCGTTCTGCCCGCAGGACGGCCACGCCAACCCGCGGCTCGTGTCCCCCGCCTTCGGACGTGCCGCCGCCGCGCTGGGCGCCGACGTGCGCGAAGGCGTGCGCGTCACCTCCGCCACGCACGACGGCACGCGCTTCATCGTGCGCGCCGGCGACTCACTCGAAGTGCGATCGCGCTACCTGTTGAACTGCGCGGGCGCCTGGGCCGGCCGCTTTGCCGAAGGCTTCGGCGAGCCGGTTCCCGAAACGTCCATCCACCCCCTGATGATGGTGACCGAGCCCCTGCCGCTGTTCATGAACGTCAGCCTCGGCATGCAGGGCGGCGGCATCTACGCACGGCAGGTCGCGCGCGGCAACTGCGTCATCGGCGGCGGACGCGGCGTCTCCGCCGACCCCGACTACGCCCGCCCCGGCCGCGCCAACCTCGGCGCGCTGATGGCCAACGCCGCCAAGCTTCTGCCCGTGCTGCGCGGCGCCCAGGTCATCCGCTTCTGGACCGGCGTCGAAGGCAACATGCCCGACCACAATCCCGTGCTCGGCCCCAGCGCCACCGTGCCCGGCCTCTTTCACGCCTTCGGCCTGTCCGGCGCGGGCTTTCAGATCGGCCCCGCCATCGGCGAAGTGCTGGCCGACCTGGTCGTGCACGGCCGATCTTCCATCCCTATCAATGCCTTCCGCATTGAACGGTACGCGCCCGCCGCTCACGGCGCCGCGGCCCGTCCTGACCGTCTTCGTGAGCAAACGCTGGAGTCACCATGATGCACAAGAAACAGGGCGCGCAGCGCCTGAGCAAGGGGAAACGACTGCTGGGCGCGGCAATGCTGGCATTGCTGTCCGCCGGTGCCATGGCGCAGCAGAAAACGTTGTACGTCGGCATGAACGGCGGCGACATGGAACGCGCCTTCACCCAGCACGTCTTCCCCGACTTTGAGAAGGCCAACAACGTCAAGATCGTCGTCGTGCCCGGCACCTCGACCGACGTCCTCGCCAAGGCCCAGGCCTACAAAGACAAGCCCCAGATGCACGTCATGTTCCTGGACGACGGCATCATGGCCCGCGCCATTTCCATGGGCCTGTGCGAACAGCTCAACGACGACCCCGTCCTCAAAGAGCTGTATCCCACCGCCCTGATGAAAGACCGCATGGCCGCCGGCATCGACATCGGCATGACCGGCCTCGGCTACAACACCCGCCTCTTCCAGAAAAACGGCTGGACCCCGCCCACCTCGTGGCTCGACCTGGCCGATCCCAAGTACAAAGGCAAGGTCGTCTTCCAGTCCGCCTCCGGCAGCACCTTCGGCCTGCACGGCTTCCTGATGTTCAATCGCATCGAAGGCGGCAACGACCAGAACTACGAGCCCGGCTTCAAGAAGTGGCCCTCCACCATCGGCCCCAACGTCCTCGAGTACATCCCCAACTCCGCCAAGCTCGCCGAGATGATCCAGTCCGACGAGGCCGCCATTTTCCCCCTCACCCCCACCGCCATCGCCCGCTTGAAGAAGCGCGACATCCCGGTGGAATACGCCCAACCCAAGGAAGGCTCCGTCATCCTCATGGTCGGCGAATGCGTCATCGCCAAGAACAGCGAACCCGAACTCGCGCAAAAGCTCGCCCTGTACCTCTTGTCCGCCAAGGCCCAGGCCAAGGCCCTGGAAATGGGCGGCCACTTCCCGTCCAACAAAAACGTCCAGGCCCCCGCCGACAACGCCGAGTCCCTCAAGCGCTTCCAAGGCTACATGGCCAACGCTAAGATCCTGGACTGGGACCAGATCAACGCGGCGCGGCCCGCCTTCAACGCCCGCTGGAACCGCACGGTCGAACGTTGACGACAACGCGCGGCGCACCCTGTGGACAACCCGCAGGCGCGCCGCGCCGGGCAAGACGCCGGAAGTATCGGGATGAAACCCGGGGGCTGAAGCCCGGGCCTAAACCCCGCGCTTGAAACACGCACCTGAAACATGCGCCTGGCCGACACGCCCTCATCACCCGCAAGGACAACCATGCGCCTCATCATCAATTCCGGCGGCCCCCAGGCAATAGAAGAGTGGCGCACACAATTCCGCACCTTCGCGCCAGACCTGGACGTCGTCGGCTGGCATGAAGACACCGACCCCGCCACCATCGACTACGCCCTGGTCTGGGCCCCCGACGCCGGCCGCCTGGCCACCTTCCCCAACCTCAAACTCATCATCAGCGCCGGCGCAGGCGTTGACCACATCCTCGCCGACCCCACCCTGCCGCGCCACCTGCCCATCGCCCGCATGGTCACCACGCGCACGCAGACCGAGATGGCCGAGTACGTGCTCACCAGCGCCCTGATGATCACGCGCAACGTCAAACGCATCACCGACAACCAATCCCGCCGCCACTGGGAAATCTTCGACTCCCTGCGCGTCGCCGCCGACGTGCGCGTCGGCATCATGGGTCTGGGCCACCTGGGCGTCGCTTCAGCCCAACTCCTGTCCCGCGCAGGCTTTCCCGTCAGCGGCTGGTCCCGCGGCGCCAGCCGGCTCCCCGACATGCCTTCCTACGCAGGCCAGGACCAGTTCAACGATTTCCTCGCTAACACCGATCTTCTCGTCTGCCTCCTGCCTGCAACGGAAACGACGCGCGGCATCCTCAACCGCACCACGCTGTCCCGACTCCCCAAAGGCGCCAGCCTCATCAACGCCGGCCGCGGCACCCACATGGTCACGCAGGACATTCTGGATGCGCTGGACAGCGGGCATCTGGACCAGGCAATCCTGGACGTCTTCGAGCAGGAACCCCTGCCGGAAGACTCCCCACTGTGGACTCACCCAAGAATCACGATCACTCCTCACTGCGCAGCGATCCCCGACCGCAAGGAGCGCGCCCGTCACACGGCTTTGCTGATCGCGGCAAATGAGCGCGGCGAAGCCCTGCCCAACATCTACGACCCGCAGCGCGGCTACTGATTCCAGCGAATCACGCAGCGAATCGCGCAGCGCCAAACGCGCGCCGCAAGACACTGCGTAAGCTCCACCAGGCCGCCCGCGCGGCCGCCGTGGAGCGGGCCCCGCAAGATCTTCCTCTCACACACCGCTGCCTGCCAGAACGCCAAGCACACACCCCGTCCCAGCACTGCGCGCACCCGAACCGCTAGAGCACGGTGCGGCGGCGGGCTTGGGGCGCGGGGCGTGTAGATGCGCCCGAGGGAATCTGAAGGCAGTCGCCGAAGGCGACAACGAAGATGACGAAGGGGCAGTCCGGAGCGAAGGCTCCGGACCGCAATCGTAGCCCCGCGCCCCAAGCCCGCCGCCGCGCCGTGCGCCTTAAGGACCCAACCAAGCAGCCCCAAAGCCCCCCCTACCCCACCACCCCCGCCAAATACTGCCTCAACCAAGCATGCGCAGGATCATCCTGATACCTCTCATGCCAATACAACGACACAGCAATCGGCGGCAACGTCAACGGCACCTTCTGCGACACGATCCGCGCACTCCCCGCCATCGCCTTCGCAATGCTCACCGGCATCGTCGCAATCAAATCCGACGCCTCAACGATGAACGGACAAACCAGATAACTGGACAACGTAGCCACAATCTTGCGGCTCCGGTTCTGCCCCATCAAGATGCGATCGATTGCAGTACTGAAATACCGCGTATGCGCCGCCAGATCCAGATGCCCATAGCTCAGGTAGGCATCCAGATTCCACCGCTTACGCAAACAAGGATGTCCCTCACGCACGATGCAAACCGCCGGCTCCTGATACAGAAAACGCGTACGCAGATCCGGCGCAGGATCAGGGAAATACCCCGCGATCAGCTCCACATGATTCGAATCCAGCATGCTCAGTCCATGCTGCGGCCGCGCAGGCACGATCTGCAACTGGAAATGCGGCGCATCCACCGCCAACCGTGGAATCAGCTTCGGCAGCAACGTGTACTGCACATAGTCCGTCGCATACAGCGACAACGTGCGCGACGAATGCGCCGGATCGAACGCCTCCCGCGTGCGCGTCGCCCGATGCCAGCCCTCCAGCAGCGGCTTGAAATTCTGGTGCAGCTCCAACGCCCGCAACGTCGGCTGCCACGCCCCGCCCTCGCGCACCAGCAGCGGATCGCCGAACAACTGACGAAGCCGGTTCATCGCCGCGCTCATCGCCGGCTGGCTGATGTTCATCGCCTCCGCCGCGCGCGACACATTGCGGCACGCCATCAGCGCATCGAAATGCACAAGCAGATTCAGGTCCGGGTTCTTCATCGCCGCGCGTCCATAAATGGCATCTATACAAATATAAACCTGTAGGACTGCTGTCATTTCCAAGCCAGGCCTAGCATGACCTCGTTGTTGCAGCGAACCAAGGTCGGACACGCATGATCCGGCCATCACGAAGTTCTATCAACAAGGGGAAACCAAGCCATGAAAACAGGGCTACTGCGCAGTTGCTGTCGCATTGCCGCCGGTATCGCGCTCTTTGCGGCCGCCGGGTCCGCCAGCGCCGCCTGGCCGGACAAGGTCATCCGCATCGTCGTGCCGTTCGCGGCCGGCGGATCCACCGATCTGGTCGCGCGCAAGATCGCCGAAGGCCTCGGCCAGCGCCTGAACGCCAACGTCATTGTTGAAAACCGCCCCGGCGCCGGCGGCACCGTCGGCACCGAATTCGTCGCGCGCCAACCCGCCGACGGCTACACCATCCTCATGGGATCGGTCAGCACGCACGGCAGCGCGCCCTGCGTCTATTCCAAGCTGCCCTACGACGCCATCAAAGACTTCACCCCCCTGACGGTCGTCGCCACCATCCCCAACGTCATGTCGGTCAATCAGTCGGTGCCCGCCGCCAACCTGCAGGAGTTCGTCGCCCTCCTGAAGAAAGAGCCCGAAAAGTATTCCTTCGCCTCCAACGGCCAAGGCACCTCCAACCACCTGGCCGCCGAACTCTTCAAGTCCACCGCCGGCGTATCGATGGTGCACGTGCCCTACCGCGGCTCCGGTCCCGCGCTCATCGATCTGGTCGGCGGACAGGTCAACATGATGATGGACGTCGTCATGACCTCGTACCCCTACATCAAGGACGGCAAGATCAAGGCCCTGGCCGTCACATCGCCGCAGCGCTCGCCCATGTTGCCCGAAGTGCCCACCGTCGCCGAATCCGGCTACCCCGGCTACGAGGCCATGGTGTGGTTCGGCATGCTGGCGCCCGCCAACATGCCCGAACCGCTGCGCACCAAGCTCACCGACGGCCTTGTGCAGACCCTGCACGCGCCCGCCATGAAGACCTATCTCGAGCAACAGGGCGCGCAGGTGTCGGACGTCGCAGGACCGGCGTTCGGCGCAATGATCAAGGACGAAATCAACAAGTGGTGCCAGGTCGTGAAGAAGGCCGGCATTCGTCTGGACTGATCTTCTTTATTGGAACAATCAATATGTATCGCATAGGGATAGACGTCGGAGGCACGTTTACCGATTTCACGATGATCGACGAGGATGCCGGCGTGGTGCACTTTCACAAAGTGCCCTCCACGCCGCACGATCCCTCCGAGGCCATCGCCACGGGCATCGGCCAGATGCTAGCGGATCACGGGGTCGCGCCATCACAGGTCTCGCACGTCGGCCACGGCACCACGGTGGCCACCAACCTCATCATCGAACGCAAGGGCGCGCGCGTCGGGCTCATCACCACGCGCGGCTTTCGCGATGTGCTGGAGATCGGCCGCCAGACGCGTCCGCACCTGTACGACTACAGCGTCGGCAAACCGCCCGTGGCGGTGCCGCGTGAATTCCGAGCCGAGGTCGACGAGCGGGTGAACGCGGCGGGCGACGTGTTGACGGCGCTGGACGAAGCGCAGGTGCGCGATGCCGCGCGCCGTTTTGCCAAGGCCGGCATCGAGGCCGTCACGATCTGCTTCCTGCACGCCTACCGCAACCCCGCGCATGAGCGCCGCGCGGCGCAGATTGTCGCGGAGGAGATGCCCGACGCCTACATCAGCCAGTCGTCCGACGTGCTGCCCGAGTTCCGCGAATACGAGCGCCTGTCCACCACCGTGCTCAACGCCGCGGTCGGGCCGAAAATGGCGCGCTATCTGGAACGCTTCCTGAACCGCGTGCGGGAACTGGATATCGGCCATGAGCCGCACACCATTCATTCCAACGGCGGCCTGATGTCGATCGCCACCGTGCGCCAATATCCGGTCCGCACCTGCCTGTCGGGTCCGGCGGCGGGCGTCGTCGGCGCAGCCGCCGTGGGACGCGCCATCGGCAGCCTGAACCTGGTGACGTTTGATGTGGGCGGCACCAGCACGGACGTCTCGCTGGTATGCGAAGGCCGTCCGCTCTTCACGTCGCACCGACACGTTGCCGGGTATCCGGTCAAGACACCCATGGTCGACATCCACGTCATCGGCGCGGGCGGCGGCAGCATCGCCTGGCTGGACGACGCCGGCGCGCTGAAGGTCGGGCCGCATAGCGCGGGCGCGGTGCCCGGTCCCGTGGGCTACGGCCGCGGCGGCCAGGAGCCGACCATCACGGACGCCGAAATCGCGCTGCAACGGCTCAATCCCGTGGCCCTGCTCAACGGCCGCATGCCGGTGTACGCAGATGCCGCGCGCGAGGTCATCCGCAGCCGCGTCGCCGAACCGCTGGGGCTGGACATGGAGGCGGCCGCCGAAGGCATCCTGCGCATTGCGGCGGCCAACATGAGCCGTGCGATCCGTGCGGTGTCCACCGAACGCGGCTACGACCTCTCGCGCTTCGCGTTGTATGCGTACGGCGGCGCAGGCCCGCTGCATGCGGTGGAAGTGGCCGAGGAATGCGGCATCCCCGTCGTCATCGTGCCGCAGGAGCCGGGCACGATGTGCGCCCGCGGCATCCTGCTCACGGATATCTCTTTCGACTTCGTGCAAAGCGAGATCTCGCTGGCCGATGCGGACAGCTGGCCCGCGATCTCCACGATCTTCGACGGTCTGCGCACGCAGGCCCAGGACTGGCTGGCATCCGAACGCGTCGATCCGTCGCTGCGCGTGTGCCACAGCGCCATCGACGCGCGTTACGAGGGCCAGAACTTTGAAGTGCAGGTCAGCCTGGACGACACCGGTGCGGGCGGCTACGCGGAATTCGCGCGCCGCTTCGCCGAGGCGCATGAGCGGGAATACGGCTACACCGTCGACGACCGCAAGGTGCAGATCATCAACTGCCGCATGCAGGCCGTGGGACAGGTGGTGAAGGCGCCCCTTGCGCCAAGACACGTGGGCGGCACGTTGCAGGACGCGGCGCGGGGCCAGCGCAAGGCGTACTTCGGCCCGGCGCATGGCTGGCGTGAAACGCCCGTCTATGACCGTGACCGCGTGCCGACCGGCGCGCGCTTCACGGGACCCGCGCTGCTCGAAGAAATGAGCTCGACCACGGTGGTGGGCGTGGGCCACGAGGCCAGCGTCGATGAGTACGGCAACCTGATCATCCGCCTGCAAGGAGGCTCGCATGACCAAGCCTGATTCCGTTCAATCCCGCGCCGCGGACGCCACGCCCACGCTGGCGGATCCCATCGGCATGGAGGTCTTCTGCAACCGCCTGCTGTCCATCACCGAGGACATGAACAACACGCTGGTGCGCGCATCGTTCTCGACCAACATCAAAGAGCGTAAGGATTGCTCGGTGGCGCTGTTCGACGCTGCCGGACGGCTGGTCGCGCAGGGCACGCAGATTCCGCTGCACCTGGGCTCGCTGGACGGCGCCATGCGCGCCATTCTGCGCACGTTCCCGGCTGACCAGATCCGCGACGGCGACGTGTATATCTGCAATGACCCGTACCTGGCGGACGGCAGCCACCTGCCCGACATCAACATCATCACGCCGGTGTTCTGGGACGGCGTGCTGCGCTTCTTCGCGGCCAACATCGCGCACCATTCCGACGTGGGCGGTGCGGTGCCCGGTTCGATCGCCGGTGGCCTGAAATCGATCTTCGAGGAAGGCATCCGCATCCCCGCCTGCCGCATCGCCCGCGCGGGCGAGACCGACGAAGACCTGCTGCGCCTCATCTGCGCCAACACTCGCGACCCGGAAGAGCGCGTGCTCGACCTGCGCGTGCAGATGGCCACCAACCGCCGAGGCGCGGCCGCCGTGCAGGGCCTGATCCGCCAGATGGGACTGGAGGCGGTGCTGCGGTCGGTGGACGACGTGATCGCCTACACGCGCAAACGCCTCTTGAACCGCATCGCGGAATTGCGCGCCGGCAGCTATACGTTCCGCAGCGATCTGGACGACGACGGCATGGGGGGCGACCCGGTCCCCATTCAGGTGACGCTGACCGTCAGCGCGGACAACCTGCACTTCGACTTCGAAGGGTCGGGCAAACAGGCGCGCGGCGCCATGAACCTGCCCTTCAACGCGTTGCGCGCCTGCGTGTACTACGCGGTCAAAGCGCTGCTGGATCCGGACCTCGCACCCAATGCGGGGTTGTTCGACCCCATCACGTTGTCGGCGCCGGTGGGCACCATTACCAATCCCGAACACCCGGCCGCGGTGGGTGCGCGGTCCATCACCGCACAGAAGGTGGCCGGCGCCATCTTCGGCGCGTTCCGCGGCCTGCTGCCGCCCGAAAAGACCATGGCGTCCAGTAACGACTGCTGCCCCGCCATCGTGTTCTCGGGCCGCTGGCGCGAGCGCGCGGGCCATTTCGTGTATCTGGAAACGCTGGGCGGCGGCGCGGGCGCGCGCTTCGATGCGGACGGCATGGACGCGGTGCACGTGCACATGACCAACACGTCGAATCTACCCGTCGAAGCGCTGGAGAACGAGTATCCGCTGCTGATGGACGAGTACGCGATGATCCAGGACTCGGGCGGTGCGGGCCGCACGCGCGGCGGCATGGCCATCGCCAAGCAGATCCGCGCCGTGGGACCGGGCATCGTGTTCTCGGCCCGCTCGGACAGCCACACCGTCGGCGTGGCGGCGGGCGTGGACGGCGGACGCGACGGACGACGCGCGCGGCTGATCCGCAATTTCGGCACGCCGCAACAAGAGGAGCTGTTCTCCAAGACCGCGAACATTGCGCTCGAAGCCGGTGAGAGCGTGCGCATCGAAACGCCTGGCGGCGGTGGCTACGGCGCGGCCTCGGCGCGGCCGCGGGCGCGCGTGGCGCAGGATCTGGCGGACGGCAAGATCAGCGCCGACGCGGCGCGCGCGGACTATGGCTTGTCCGCGTGAGCCGCGCTGCGCATCAACTGACGTTGAGCGTCATCGAGTACTTCATCTTGTCGTGCGGAAACGTGGTGATGGTGGCAAGCAGCAGCACGCCGCCATCGCCGTAGTAGCGGCGCGTGATGACGAAGCCCGGTGTGCCCGTGTCGACCTGGAGTTGCTTTGCGATCGCCGCGCCGATGGGCGTGGCGGAGAACTCCTGGTTGACCTCGGTGATGCGGTCGCCAAAGTGGTCCTCGATCAGGCGCAGCAGCGAGATCCGCGACTTCACGTCCACTCGCACGTCGGAATGCGCCGGGTCCGCGTAAATGAGCGTGCAGGCGGCGGCGACGTCGGGATCGTCCAGTGTCTTGATGGAGTTGATGTGCAGCCACTGCTGGCCGGGCTCGCAGCCCAGCGTTTCAGCCAGGCGCTTGGTGAGCTTGACGGTGCGCACGTCCTGCACCAGCAGCGCCGCGTTGCGGGCGTACTGCAGCAGGTCGGGGAACTGCGAGATGCGCTGCGTGAAGCGCGTGGTGGCGCGCGCCGTTTCCACGCGCGTGCCGACGCCCGGACGGCGCGACACCACGCCGGCAACGGTCAGCATGCGGATGGCTTCGCGGATCGTGTGACGGCTGGCGCCGAACTGTTCGCACAGCTCGTGTTCCGTCGGCAGCAGCGTCATCACGGGGTAGCGCCCCGAGCTGATGTCCTGCGACAGCGATTGATAAATGCTCTTGTAGCGCGGTCCGCCCGCCACGTCGGCCGGGAGCGCCGCGCCAGGCCGGCCGCGCGCTTCCCGCTCCCCGCCGGAACTGGCAGCGCGCTCGGAAGATCGGGTCATGAGGGAAGCCTCCTTGATTGGTTTTATAGGGTTTGTCCGGACAATAACCGATTGACAAGGCAGTCTTGCCGGATCCATTATTTGTCCGGACATTCATGTACGGACAAATTGTACGGCGGACATGAAGTCGCCGGGCAACAAATCAGTCGGTTCTTGCAGTTCTCTTCCAAAATTCGGGGGTTCTCATGAGCAAGGTACTTGCAGTGCTCGCGGCCGCGGCGGTAGCAGCCGGGCTGGGCGCAAACGCACAGGCGCAGCAGAAACTGGTGGTCGCCGGCTACGGCGGCTCGTTCGAAGACATCATGCGCAAGGACATCTTTCCGCCCTTCGCCAAACAGCACGGTGTCGAGCTGGATTACGTTGCCGGCAACTCCACCAACACCGTTGCGCGCCTGCAGGCGCAAAGGAGCAACCAGCAGATCGACGTCGCCATCATCGACGACGGTCCCATGTACCAGGCCATTGCGCTGGGCTTTTGCGAACCCATCAAGAACCTGCCCGCCGACGACATCTACACCACGGCGCGCTACAAGGACGATAAGGCGGTTGCCATCGGCATCGTGGCCACCGGCATCATGTACAACAAGAAGGTCTTCGACGAGAAGAAATGGGCGCCGCCCACGTCGTGGAAGGACCTGAAGGATCCCAAGTACAAGAAGCAACTCGTCATCCCGCCGCTCAACAACACCTACGGCCTGCACACGCTGGTGGAGTATGCGCGCGAAGGCGGCGGCGGCGAAAAGAAGATCGACCCAGGTTTCACCACGTTCAAGAACGAAGTCGGTCCCAACGTGCTGGTCTATGAGCCCTCGCCCGGCAAGATGACCGAACTCTTCTCCAGCGGCCAGGCCACCATCGCGGTGTGGGGCAGCGGCCGCGTCAAGGCGTTTGCCGACACCGGCTTCCCCGTCGGCTTCGTCTACCCCCAGGAAGGCGCTTACGCACTGCTCTCGTCCGTGTGTCCGATCGCCAAGTCCAACGCCAATCCGAAGGCGCAGGCGTTCGTGGAATACCTGGTGTCGCCTGAGGTTCAGGAGAAGCTCGCCTCGGCTTACGGCTACGGCCCGGTCAACAAGAAAGCCAAGGTGGCTGACGATCCTCGCGTGCCCCTGCCCATCGGCAAGCGCGCCGCCGACCTCATCGTGATCGACTGGGACACCGTCAACCAGAACCGGGACGACTGGAACAAGCGCTGGACGCGGGAAATCGAGCGCTGACTGCGTGTGCATAAGGGCGGCCCTGGCGCCGCCCACCGGGAGCTTTCATGACCTATCTCGTGCTGGACCGCCTGAGCAAACGCTACGGCGACACCACTGCCGTTGAAAACCTGAGCCTGTCCGTGAAGCAAGGCGAGTTCATCTCGTTGCTGGGGCCTTCCGGCTGCGGCAAGACCACCACGCTGCAGATGATCGCGGGCTTTGTCGAGCCGTCCGGCGGCAGCATCGTGCTGAACGGCAAGGACGTCAGCAAGGTCCCGGCCAACAAGCGCGGGCTGGGCATGGTGTTCCAGAACTACGCGCTCTTTCCGCACATGACCGCGGCCGAGAACGTGTCGTTTGGCCTGGAGATGCAACGGGTCAAGAAGGACGAGCGGCTGGCTCGCGTGGCGGATGCGCTCAAGCTCGTGGGCCTGTCGCATCTGGCCGACCGGCATCCGGCGCAGATGTCGGGCGGCCAGCAGCAGCGCGTCGCGCTGGCACGCGCGCTGGTCATCCGTCCCAGCGTGCTGCTGCTGGACGAACCGCTCTCCAACCTGGACGCCAAGCTGCGCGAAGAAATGCAGCTTGAACTGCGCAGCATCCAGCGCACCGTCGGCACCACCACCATCCTCGTTACGCACGACCAGTCCGAGGCGCTGGCGCTGTCGGACCGCATCGTTGTGATGAACCAGGGCCGCGTCGAACAGGTGGCCGAACCGTTCGCCGCGTACGAAGGCCCCGCCAGCCATTTCGTCGGCGGCTTTCTGGGCAAGGCCAACGTCTTCACCCCGCAGGCCGAGCAGTACGAAGGCGAGATGCGCGCCCGCATCGGCGAGGCGCACATCGGCCTGGAAGGCGCGCCCGTGCCGCAAGGCGCCGTGATCGTGCGCCCCGAAAAGATCCTGTTTTCCGAACCCGCGGCCTGTGCGTTGCCCGGCCGCATGAAGACGCGCGTGTTCCAGGGCAATCACTGGCTGTGCCAGGTGGAAACGTCGGTTGGCGAAGTCATGGTGATCCGTCAGAACGACGGGGTGCCGGTGCCGGCCGAAGGCGAGCCCGTGCATCTGCGCTGGCGCGCGCAGGACATGTGCACCGTCGATCCGGCCGCTGCGCCGCAAGGTAAAGCGTCATGACCGCGCGCACCAATCCGTGGGTGCTCAGCGCGCCGGCGCTGGTGGTGTACGCCACGTTCCTCGTGGTGCCGATGGCGCTGGTGTTCCTGATCAGCTTCTTCGACTTCCAGTTCTATGGCGGCATGCAAGCCACCTTTACGTGGAAGAACTACATCGAGATCTTCTCGGACGGCTACTACTACGAGATCTACGCGCGCACGTTCGGCGTTGCCGCGGCCGTGACGGTCGCGTGCCTGGTGCTGGGCACGGCCGAAGCCTACGTGCTCTCGCGCATGGCCAATCCGTGGAAGGGCCTGTTCCTGATGGTGGTGCTGGGGCCGTTGCTGATTTCGGTGGTGGTCCGCACGCTGGGCTGGGCGCTGCTGTTCGGCTCGACGGGTCTGATCAACAAGGCGTTGATGGGCATCGGGCTGATCTCAACGCCCATCGACCTCATGTACAGCAATCTGGGCGTGGGCATTGCGCTGACGCATGTGCTGGTGCCGTTTATGGTGATCGCGGTGTGGGCATCGCTGCAGCGGATCAACCCCGCGACCGAGGCCGCCGCGCTGTCGCTGGGCGCCAGCCAATTCACCGTGATCCGGCGCGTGATCGTGCCGCAGGTGATGCCCGGCATTCTGTCCGGCGCGATCATGGTGTTCGCGATGGCAGCCAGCTCGTTTGCCACGCCGGCCATCATCGGCGGACGCCGCTTGAAGAACGTGGCCACCGCCGCGTACGACGAATTTTTGAACACGCTGAATTGGCCGCTGGGCGCGGCGCTGGCCGTGGTGCTGCTGGTGGCGACCGTGGTGGTGCTGCTGTCCGCCAACCGCATCATCGAGCGCCGCTATGGCGCGGTGTTCAACCAGGCCGGAGGCTGACATGCAATTTCGCAACGGCCCCATCGGCCTCGTCTTCCACACGCTGTTCATTCTGTTCATCCTGGCGCCCATCGTCATGGTGTGCGCGGTGGCGTTCACGTCCGAGGGCTTCATCTCGCTGCCGTCCGGCGGGCTGTCGCTGCGCTGGTTCCGCGCCATCCTGGACAACCCGCGCTTTGTCGATGCGTTCTGGTTCAGCCTGGGCCTGGGCACGCTGTCGGCCACGCTTGCCATTGCACTGGCCGTGCCCAGCGCGCTGGCCATCGCGCGCAACCGCTTCGCCGGTCGCGAGGCACTGGTGGCGTTCTTTCTGTCGCCGCTGATGATTCCGCACGTCGTGCTGGGCCTGGCGTTCCTGAAGTTCTTCACGACCGTGGACCTGGCCGGCACGTATTTCGGCCTGGTGGTGGCGCACGTGATCCTGGTCATGCCGTACGCGCTGCGGCTGGTGCTGGCGTCGGCGGCGGGCATCGACCCGGCGCTGGAGCGGGCGGCGCAATCGCTGGGCGCGTCCAACTGGACGGCCTTCCGCCGCGTGGTGCTGCCGCTGCTGTTGCCGGGCGTGGTGAGCGGCTGGGTGATCGCGTTCATCACCAGCTTCGATGAGCTGACGATGTCGATCTTCATCGCCTCGCCGTCCACCACCACGCTGCCGGTCCGGATCTTCCTGCATATCGAAGACACCATCGACCCGCTGGTGACAGCCGTGTCGGCGGTGCTGATCTACGTAACCATCATTGCCATATTCATCCTGGACCGCGCCGTCGGTCTGGAGAAGCTGTTTGTAGGAAAGGGACGCTGATGACGGACGAGAAAGAACTGGCGCCGCGCGCGCCCGTGCACCGCGGCATCTACGATGCGGTGGTGATCGGGGGCGGGCTGGTCGGGTCGGCCGTGGCCTACGGGCTGCGGCGCGAGCTGGACCACGTGGCCGTGCTGGACGAGGGTGACGTGGCCTACCGGGCCTCGCGCGGGAACTTCGGGCTGGTGTGGGTGCAGAGCAAGGGGATGGGGCTGCCGCGCTATGGCGTGTGGACCATGACCTCGGCCAAGGGTTGGCCGCAACTTGCTGCCCTGCTGCAGGAAGAGACCGGGGTCGACGTGCATCTGGAGCAGCGCGGCGGCCTGCACGCGCTCTTGAGCGACGAAGAGGTCGAGGCGCGCACGCGCTTCATGACCACGCTGCTCGCGCAGCCGGGCATGGCGCAGTACGACTGGAAGATGCTGGACCGCGCCGAAGTCGCGGATCTGGTGCCGGGCATCGGCCCGGAAGTGCGCGGCGCGACGTGGACGCCGGTGGACGGCATTGCGAATCCGCTGAAGCTCCTGCGCGCGTTGCACATGAGTTTTGCACAGCGGGTTGTGGATTACCTGCCGCAGCGGCCGGCGCAGAGCATCCGGCTGCGTGACGGCGTGTTCGATATCGCCACCCCCAGTGGCACGGTGCGCGCGCACAAGGTGGTGCTGGCCTCGGGGCTGTCCAACAAGCAGCTTGGCGAACAGGTGGGACTGGATGTGCCGGTGCGCCCGCAGCGCGGCCAGATCGTCGTGCTGGAGCGCACGCGCCGCATGCTGGAAACCCCCTTGTCCACGCTGCGCCAGACCGACGAAGGCACCTGGCTGATCGGCGACTCGCAGGAAGAGGCCGGCTATGTGGATAACCTGGTGGGCCTGCCGATCCTCGGCACGCTGGCCGACCGCGCGGTGCGCACGCTGCCCGCGCTGCGCGATGTGCGCGTGGTGCGCAGCTGGGCGGCGCTGCGCGTCATGTCCAAGGACGGCTTTCCGATCTATCAGCAATCCGAAACGTGCCCGGGGGCCTTCGTCGCCACCTGTCACAGCGGCGTGACGCTTGCCGCCGCCCATGCGCTCAATCTGGCGCCCATGATCGCCGCCGGCAGCCTGGCCGACGACATGGCGCCCTTCTCGACCCGGAGGTTTCATGTTCAAGCGGCTTGACGAGGCGCAGCGGCAGGCGCAGGGCGCGCCGGTGCGGGTAACGGTCAATGGGGCCGAGATGCTTTGCCGTCAGGGCGACAGCGTCGCTGCCGCCTTGTTTGCGGGCGGCGTGCAGGCCTGTCGCGATACGGCGGTCAACGAGGTGCCGCGCGGGCCGTACTGCATGATGGGCGTCTGCTACGACTGCCTGGTCACCATCGACGGACAAGCGAACCAGCAGGGCTGCATGACGCCCGTGCGGGAAGGAATGAAGATCGAGCGCCAGTTGGGTGCGCGCAAGGTGCAGGCATGATCGACACGACGCAATGCGATTTGCTGGTGGTGGGCGCAGGCCCGGCGGGTCTGGCGGCGGCGACGCTGGCCGCCAACCTGGGCGTGGACACGGTGCTGCTGGATGAGCAGCCCGCGCCAGGCGGCCAGATCTACCGCGCCATCACCACCACGCCCGTCACCGACCGCGGCATCCTGGGCGAAGACTACTGGCACGGCGCCACGCTGGTGCCGCCGTTTCGGCAGTCGGGCGCGCGCTACGTGCCGGGCGCGACGGTGTGGGCCGTGGCCCAGCGCACGGCGCCCGAATCAGCGGAAGGCTTCGAGGTGGCGTATTCGGTAGGAGGCGAGGCGCGCATCGTGCACGCGCGCCGGCTGCTGCTGGCCACCGGCGCGCAGGAGCGGCCGTTTCCGATTCCGGGCTGGACGCTGCCGGGCGTCATCACGGCGGGCGCGGCGCAGATCCTCTTGAAGTCATCCGGTGTCGTGCCGTCCGATCGCACGGTGCTGGCCGGTTGCGGGCCGCTGCTGTATCTGGTGGCCTGGCAATACCTGAATGCAGGCGTGAAGGTGGACGCGCTGCTGGAAACCACGCCGCCCGGCCGCATGGGGCAGGCGTTGCCCAAGGTCTGGGGATTTCTGCGCTCGCCGTACCTGGGCAAGGGGCTGAAGCTGCTGCGCGCGGTCAAGGCCGCCGTGCCCATCGTCAAGGGCGTGACGGCGCTGGAAGCGCTGGGCGACGGCAAGCTGCAAAGCGTGCGCTACACCGCAGGCGGCGTCACCAAGACGCTTTCCGCCGATCAGCTGATGCTGCATCAGGGCGTGGTGCCCAACGTGAACCTGTCGCGCGCCGTGGGCGTGCCGCATCGCTGGAACGACGCGCTGGACTGTTGGGAGCCGGAGGTTGACGGGTGGGGCACGACGGCGGTGGACGGCATCGGCATGGCTGGCGACGGCGCGGGCATCGCGGGCGCGGTGGCGGCCGAGCACCGTGGCCGGCTGGCCGCGTTGCAGGCCGCGCATCTGCTGGGCCGCATCGACGCGCGCAAGCGCGACAGCGAGGCCGCCGCGCCGCGCGAGGCGCTGGCGCGGGCCGTGCGGGGCCGCGAGTTCTTCGACACGCTCTACAAGGCGCCCGAGGCGTTCCGCCGGCCCACCGGCGACACCATCGTGTGCCGCTGCGAGGAAGTCACCGCCGCGCAGGTGCGCGAGACCGTCAAGCTCGGCTGCAGCGGGCCGAACCAGATGAAGGCCTTCCTGCGCTGTGGCATGGGACCCTGCCAGGGCCGCTTCTGCGGCCTGACGGTGGCCGAGATCATTGCCGAGGAACGCGGCGTGCCGACCGAGGAAGTGGGCTATTACCGGCTGCGTTTCCCGACCAAGCCGCTCACGCTGGGCGAACTTGCCTCCTTGCCGCAGACCGACGATTCGCGTCAGGCCGTCGTCCGCCTGAAGAAATGACGGGTGGACGCCATGACCGTGCAAACGCGGGCGGCTGAAGTCATCATCATCGGCGGCGGGCTGCACGGCAGCTCGGCCGCGCTGCATCTGGCGCGCGCCGGCGTGCGCGCGCTGGTCATCGAAAAGAACTACGTGGGGCGGCACGCCTCGGGTGTCAACGCGGGCGGCGTGCGCACGCTGTCGCGCCATCTGGCCGAGGTGCCGCTGGCGCTGGCCTCGCGCGAGCTCTGGTATCGCATCGGCGAGCTGGTGGACGACGACTGCGGCTTCGAGCAGCACGGGCAGGTGCGTGTGGCCGAGAACGAGGCGGATGCCGAGACGCTGCGCGCGCGGCTCAAAACCATGACGGACCACGGCTACACCCACGAACAGTGGATAACGCGCGAGGACCTGCTGGACCTGATTCCTGCGATTGCGCCGACGGTGCAAGGCGGCCTGATCGCGCGCGAGGACGCGGCGGCCGATCCCTACCGCACCACCCTTGCCTTTCGCATGAAGGCCGCTAGTCTTGGCGCGCAGTTTCTCGAAGGCGTGCGCGTGCACAGCGTGGCGCGGCACGACGGCCAATGGCGTGTGGAGACGGACGCCGGCGTGTACACCGCGCCGCAGGTGCTGAACTGTGCGGGCGCGTGGGCCGACCGGATCGCCGCGCAATGGGGCGAGCCGGTGCCGCTGTTGCCTATCAGTCCCATGATGCTCGTCACGCTGCGCATGGACCACTTCCTGGATCCCGTGGTGCTGGGCACCGGCCGCGCGCTGTCGTTCAAGCAGCGCACCAACGGCACGGTGCTGATCGGGGGCGGACGGCGCGCGTGGGTGGACCGCGACGCCGAATGGACCGAGCTGGATTTCCGCTCGCTGGCCGAAGGCGCGCGCACGGTGGTCGACCTGTTTCCGCACATGCGCGATGCGATCGTGAACCGGGGCTGGGCGGGAATCGAAGCGGCCATGCCCGACGAGATTCCCGTGATCGGGCGCAGCAGCCGGCACGAGACGGCCTTTCATGCGTTCGGGTTTTCAGCGCACGGCTTTGAGCTCGGGCCCATCGTCGGCCGCATCATGGCTGACCTGATCACGACCGGCGCGACGGACCTGCCGATCGCCCCATTCCGGATCGAACGTTTCTCGGATGCCGGCCTGGCATCCGGTTCATCCACCAAGGAGCAACACCAATGAACGATATCGTGCGCAAGGAAACGAACGAGCGCCTGTCCCGCATCGTGATTCACGGCGACACCGTGTATGTGGCGGGCGTGACCTCGAATGCGGAAGGCGGCATCGCCGCGCAGACCCGCGACGTGCTGGCCAAGATCGACGGCTATCTGAAGCAGGCGGGCTCGGACAAGTCGCGCCTGTTGACGGTGCAGATCTGGCTCAAGGACATCGAGCGCGACTTTGCCGGCATGAATGCGGTGTGGGCGGAATGGGCGCTGCCGAAGGCAATGCCCACCCGCGCCACGTGCGAGGCCAAGCTGGCCTCGCCTGATCTGCTGGTGGAGATCATCGTGACGGCCGCTGCGCGGCCGGCGTTTGTCAGCGGGCCGACGTCTGAAAGCTGACTTCGCCGGGGCGGCCCGGCAGGTTCAGCGTGGCGGTGGCCGGCGGCGTGGTCGCCACCACCTTGCCGGCGCGCAGCACCATCAGGCGCGTGGCGCGCAGGCGCAAGGCCTCCACGGCGTCGCGCGCCTGCAGCAGCACCAGGTCGGCGCGCTTGCCGACTTCCAGGCCCGTCTCGTCCAGGCCAAGAATCCTGGCAGGCGTGGTGGTGACCGCTTCGAAACAGGCGCGCATGGCGTCCTGTCCCGTCATCTGGCCGACGTGCAGGCCCATGTGCGCAACTTCCAGCATGTCGCCGGAACCCAGGCTGTACCACGGGTCCATCACGCAGTCGTGGCCGAAGGCGACCGGCACGCCCGCCGCCATCAGTTCCGGCACGCGCGTCATGCCGCGGCGCTTGGGGTACGTGTCGTGGCGGCCCTGCAGCGTGATGTTGATCAGCGGATTCGCAATCGCGGAGACGCCTGCCTCGCGAATCAGCGGGATCAGCTTGGACACGTAGTAGTTGTCCATCGAGTGCATGGACGTCAGGTGCGAACCCGTCACGCGGCCGTGCAGGCCCAGGCGCTGCGTGTGGTATGCCAGCGTCTCGATGTGGCGTGACAGCGGATCATCGCTTTCGTCGCAGTGCATGTCCACGCGCAAGCCGCGTTCGGCCGCCAGTTCACACAGGATGCGCACGGATTCGGCGCCGTCCTGCATGGTGCGTTCAAAGTGCGGAATGCCGCCCACCACGTCCACGCCCATATCCAGCGCGCGCTTCAGGTTGTCCAGTGCGCCGGGCGCGCGCAGCACGCCGTCCTGCGGGAAGGCAACGAGCTGCAGGTCCAGGTAGGGTTTGACCTTCTCGCGCACGTGCAGCAGCGCTTCGGTCGCCAGCAGGCGCGGATCACAGACATCCACGTGCGAGCGGATCGCCAGCAGCCCGCGCGCCACGGCCCAGTCGCAATAGGCCAGTGCGCGTTCCACCAGCGCTTCCTGCGTCAGGAGCGGTTTCAGTTCGCCCCACAGCGCGATGCCTTCAAGCAGCGTGCCCGACTGGTTCACGCGCGGCAGGCCGAAGGACAGCGTGGAATCCATGTGGAAGTGCGCGTCGACAAAGGGCGAGGTCACCAGCTGGCCGGCGGCGTCCACGGTCTGCGCGGCCTCGGCCTTCAACGCCGGTTCCAGCGCGGCGATGCGGCCGTCGGCCACGCCGATGTCGATGTTCGTGCGGCCGTCGGGCAGCGTGCAGTTCTTGATGATCAGATCGAGCATGCGAATTCCTTGCGAAAACATTCAGTTGCTGCATTCCTGTCGCGCAGCGCCGCGGGGGCGATCACCGTTCGCCCTTGCGGTAGGGCTTCATCAAGGCCTGCGGGTAGGCGGCGCGGCGCGCCATGAACACCAGGGCCAGGATGGACAGGATATAGGGCAGCATCAGGTACACCTGATACGGCAGTTCGGGCAGGCCCGGCAGCGCCGCGCCGCCCTGCTGCAGGCGCAACTGCAGCGCATCGAAGAAGGCGAAGATCAGCGCGCCCAGCAGCGCCTTGCCCGGCCGCCACGACGCAAACACCACCAGCGCCACGCAGACCCAGCCGCGGCCGTTGACCATGTTGAAGAAGAACGCATTGAACGCGGCCAGCGTCAGGAAGCTGCCGGCCACGCCCATCAGCGCCGATCCGGCCACGATAGCGCCGATACGCAGGCGCGTCACGGACAGACCCTGGCCTTCGGCGGCGGCGGGGTTCTCGCCCACCATGCGCACGGCCAGTCCCACGGGCGTGCGGTTCAGCACCCACGCAAGAATCGGCACCGCGGCCAGCGCGATCAGCGTCATCGGGGTCTGCCCGGCCAGCACGGGGCCGATCAGCGGAATGCCATCCAGGAACTTCATTTCGGCAAACGGCGTGATGGTCGGCGGCGTGGACACGCTGGGGAACGTGACCCGGTACGCGAAATAACTGACGCTGGTGGCCAGCAGCGTCACGCCGAGGCCCGACACGTGCTGCGACAGGCCCAGCGGCACCGTCAGCACGGCGTGCAGCAGGCCGAACACGGCGCCGGCCAGCGCGGCCGCCAGCACGCCCACGTACAGCGGCGCGCCCAGGTAGACGACCAGCCAGCCCGTGAAGGCGCCGGCCACCATGATGCCTTCGATGCCCAGGTTCAGCACCCCGGCGCGCTCGCACAGCAGCACGCCCAGCGTGCCCAGTATCAGCGGCGTGGCCAGGCGCAGCACGGCCACCCAGAAGGCCGAGGAACTCATCAGATCCATCCATTCCATGGCGTGCTCCTCAAGCCTTGTTGCGGCGCAGGCGGTACTGCGCGAATAGCGTCGCGACCAGCATGGCGAGCAACGAGGTGGCGACGATGACGTCGGCGATGTAGTTGGGCACGGCAATGGCGCGGCTCATGCTGTCGGCGCCCACCAGCATGCCGGCCACGAAGATGCTGGCCAGGATCACGCCCAGCGGATGCAGGCCGGCCAGCATGGCGACGACGACACCCGTGTAGCCGTAGCCCGGCGACATATCCAGCGTGACGTAGCTGGTGCGGCCCGCCACTTCAATGGCGCCGGCCAGACCCGCCAGCGCGCCGGACAGCATGGCGGTGCCGAGCATCACGAGGTTCACCGGCAGGCCCAGAAAGCGCGAGGCGTGGGCGTTGGCGCCCACCGCGCGCATCTGGAAACCGAAGACGGTGTAGCGGTTCAGCAGCCACAAGCCCAGCGCCAGGCCCGCGGCCCACAAGAGGCCCGTGTGGGCGCGCGTGCGTTCGATGAGCTTGCCCAGTTCCAGGTCGCCGTTCAGCGCCACCGACTGCGGCCAGCCCATCGCCATCGGGTCCTTCATCGGGCCGTCCAGCATCATCGACACGAACAGCAGCACGATGAAGTTGCCGAGCAGCGTGGTCACGACCTCGTCGACACCAAGGCGGGTTTTCATGATGGCCGGAATCAGCAGCAGCAAGGCGCCGGCCAGCGCGGCCGCCAGCATCATGCCGCCGAACAGCACCGGCACCGGCAGGTCAAAGCCCGTGCCGTCATGCAGGCCGCCGACGGCCACCGCCGCCAGCGCGCCCAGATAGAGCTGCCCTTCGGCGCCGATGTTGTAGAAGCGCGCGCGGAACGCCACGGCACAGGCCAGGCCGGTCAGCATCAGCGGCGTGGCGCGCGTCAGGGTTTCGGACAGCGCGAAGCGTGTGCCGAATGCGCCTTCGAACAGCAGCGCGTAGGTGCGGCCGACGGGGGCGCCGGCCCAGGCCACCAGCAGCGTGCAGACCGCCAGCGTGAAGAGGATGGCCGCAATCGGCGCAAGCGCCAGCGCAAGGCGGCTGGGCTCGGGGCGGCGTTCCAGGATCAGTTTCATGTGATGCTCAATAGTGAAGAAAGCCAGGCGTGACGGTGCTGACCGTCATGCCCGGGTTCCCGTCATGGCCAGGCCGACGGTGGCGGGCGTCCACTCGGCCACCGGCTTGATCGCGACCAGCTTGCCGCCGCACAGCACGGCGATGCGGTCGGCCAGCGCGAAGATCTCTTCCAGGTCTTCGGACACCAGCAGCACGCCGGCGCCGCGCGCGCGGGCGGCCAGCAGCTGCTCGCGCACGTAGGCCACGGCGCCGATGTCCAGGCCCCACGTCGGCTGGTCGGCCACGATGAAGCGCGGCTCGCGCGCCAACGTGCGGCCCAGGATCAGCTTCTGCATGTTGCCGCCCGACAGGCTGCGCGTGCGCACGTCCAGCGAGGCGGCGCGCACGTCGAACTGCTTGGCCAGCGAGGCCGCGTAGGCCTTGCCCGCGCGGGCGCGGATCAGGCCGTGGCGCGCAAAGCGCTTGTCCTTCAGATCTTCGACGATGGCGTTTTCCCACAAGGGGCTGTCGCCGATCATGCCTTCGCCGTGGCGGTCTTCCGGAATGCGGCCCACGCGCGCGGCCGTCCAGCCGGCGGGCGTGGTGGGCGCGGCGGCGTGTTCCGGACCCAGCCGGATCGTGCCGTCCGAGGGCTGGCGCAGGCCGGTCAGCACCGACACCAGCGCCTGCTGGCCGTTGCCGGCCACGCCGGCGATGGCCACGATTTCATGCGTGTGGACCACGAGGTCCAGGCTGTCCAGGCGCGGCGCGCCGTCGCGGCTGTCGCGCACGGTGACCTGGGACAAGGTGACCACGGGCGCAGCCTGCTCGGCGGCAGTCGCGGCCTCGGCGCGCGGCATGACCACCTTGCGGCCCACCATCAGTTCGGCCAGCTCCGCGGGGTTGGTGCCCGCGGTGTCGCGTTCCGCCACCAGCTTGCCCTGCCGCAGCACCGCCACGCGGCGGGACACGGCCATCACTTCGTCCAACTTGTGCGAAATGAAGATGACCGCCAGGCCTTCGTCGACGAAGCCGCGCAGGGTGGCGAACAGATCCTGCACTTCCTGCGGCGTGAGGACCGCGGTCGGTTCGTCCAGAATCAGCACGCGGGCGCCGCGGTACAGCGCCTTCAGGATCTCGACGCGCTGCTTTTCACCGACAGACAGCGTGCCGACGCGCGCGTCCGGGTCCACGCCCAGGCCGAAGCGCTGGCCGAGTTCGACAAGGCGCTTGCGGGCCTGGCCGCGGCCCGAGGCCAGCTTCCAGAGCGATTCGGTGCCCACCATGATGTTGTCCAGCACGGTGAGGTTGTCGGCCAGCGTGAAGTGCTGATGCACCATGCCGACGCCCGCCGCCAGCGCGGCATCGGGCCGGCCGGCGGGCAAGGGTTTGCCGAAGACTTCGATACTGCCGGCGTCGGCCACATAGTGGCCGAACAGGATCGACACCAGGGTCGATTTGCCGGCGCCGTTCTCGCCCAGCAAGGCCAACACTTCGCCCTGGCGGAGCGTCAGCGAGACATCGTCGTTGGCCGTGAGGCTGCCGAAGCGTTTGGTGATCCCCGTCAGTTGCAGGGCGAGAGGCGCTTGGTTCATCGTGCCGAGGACTTGGGTTCTTTGTCGTTGACCTTCACGGTGAAGCTGCCGTCCAGGATGGCTTTTTCCTTGGCCTGGACCTTGGCGATCAGGTCGGCGGGGATCTTCTGCTCGAAGGTGCCCAGCGGCGCGAGCGACGAGCCCTTGTGCTTCATCAGCGAATACTGGCCGAAGTCATCGGCCTTGAAAGCGCCGGCCTTCACCTGCTTGAGGGCTTCTTCGATGGTCGGGATCATGCTCCACAGCGCCGAGGCCACCACCGTCTCGGGGTACTGCGGCTGCGTGTCGATCACGTTGCCGATGGCCAGCTTGCCGCGTTCCTTGGCGGCGTCCGACACGCCAAAGCGCTCGGCGTACAGCACGTCCGCGCCCTTGTCGATCATCGCGAAGGCGGCTTCCTTGGCCTTCGGGGGATCGAACCACGAGCCGATGAAGGTCACGGTGAACTCGGCCTTCGGGTTCACTTCCTTGACGCCTTCCATGAACGCGTTCATCAGGCGGTTCACTTCGGGGATGGGGTAGCCGCCCACCAGGCCGATCTTGCCGGTCTTGCTCATGCCGCCGGCGATCATGCCGGTCAGGTAGGCCGGTTCCTGGATGTAGTTGTCGAACACCGAGAAGTTGGGCTGCTGCGGCTTGCCCGACGAACCCATCAGGAAGGCGGTCTGCGGATAGTCCTTGGCGACCTTGCGGGCCGCGGCTTCAACCGCGAAGGCTTCGCCCACGATCAGCTTGTTGCCCTGCTCGGCGTACTGGCGCAGCACGCGCTCGTAGTCGGCGTTGGTGACGTTTTCCGAGAACGTGTATTCGATGTCGCCGCGGTCGCGCGCGGCGGACAGCGCGATGTGGATGCGCGACACCCATTGCTGTTCGACCGGCACCGTGTAGACGGCGGCGACCTTGATCTTGGCGGGCGCCTGCGCCAGGGCCGCGCCCGAGAACAGCAGTGCGCCGGCAGCCGCTGCGGCCAGCTTGAGCAGGCCGCGGCGGGCGATGCCGCCGGCGGACGAAAGGGAAAGGGATTTCATGCAGGTGACTCCTACGCGGGGAAGGACAGGAAATGGAGGGATGGGGGGATGCCGCCCGCCGCACGGAGGCCGCTGCCGCCGGCAGTCGTGCCGGGCAGATCGTGCGTGAACGGGGGCGTGGGATCGGTCATCGGATGGGAGCGCCAGGCGGCGCACCCGGCCAAATGGTCGAGTTCTCAGCCTGTCCTGGCGAAGCAATATGTATGCCACGGGGCGTTCCCGCGACAAGGCGGGGAAACCTGATGGCCGGGCAGGATTATAGGCACCCTCGCGGGGAAGCGTGGCACCAGTTTGGTGCGTGGTGTCCCGATGGATGGACACCGGCGGGTCGTGCAACGCACTGCAATGGAACGCAGTGTTGCCGCGCGGACGGCAGGGTCTATGCCCCAAGCGCGAGGCCGCGCGCCTAAAATTGCGCGCATGAGCCGCGCCCGCGCCGCGCGCGGCAAGCTGGAAACCCCAATGCAAGATATTCAATTGCTGCTCGAACAGTACGGCGGGTGGCTCGTGTTCGCCAACGTCCTCATCGAGCAAGCCGGTCTGCCGGTGCCCGCCTACCCCATGATGATCGCCGCCGGCGCGCTGGCCGGCGCTGCCGGCTGGCTCGTGCCGCTGCTGGCCGCCACGGCCGCGTGTCTCATCGCCGACAGCCTGTGGTACTGGGCGGGAAGGCGCTACGGGTCGCGTCTGCTGGGCGTGGTCTGCAAGCTGTCGTTGTCGCAGGACTCGTGCATCCGCCAGACGCAGCGGCTGTACCTGCGCATCGGCGTGCGCGCGCTGCTGGTGTGCAAGTTCCTGCCGGGCGCGGGCGCGCTGTCCACCGTCATGGCCGGGCTGACCAACACGCCTTACCGCCGCTTCTTCCTCTATGACCTGGCTGGCGCGCTGATCTGGGTGGGCTCGGCGCTGCTGCTCGGCGGCCTCTTCCACAGCGTCATCAACGACGTGCTGGACATCCTGGGCACCTACGGCCCGATGGGGCTGGCGGTGCTGGCGGCCGTGCTGGCGCTCTATATCGTGGCGCGCTTTCTGCGGCGCAAGATCCTGCTGCGCAGCCTGCGCGTCATTCCGCGGCTGTCGGTCGATGAATTGATGCAATGGCGCCAGGACGGCCGCGAGGCGCTGGTCTTCGACGTGCGGCCCGAGGCGCAGCGCGATGCCGCGCGCATTCCGGGCGCCGTGGCCGTGGACCTGAAGCAGCCGTTGCCCGCGCTGGATCCCGGCGCGATCGATTCCGACATCGTGGTCTATTGCGCGTGCCCGAATGAGGTGTCGGCCGCCCTGCTCGCCTCGCGGCTGCGCGCGGCCGGCTACCGCAAGATCTGGGCATTGCGCGGCGGCTACGAGGCCTGGGCGGAACGCGAACAGCAGGCGTGAGGCGTCCAGGACAGCAAGCCTGAAGCGTCGTGGGCAGGTCCGACGCGTCGAGCCGCAGCCTGAAGCGTCCAGCGCATGATCCATCGGCCGCCGCGCGTGCGCGGCGGCGTGGCCCGGGCGCATAATGCCCGCATTGGCCCGCGCCTGACGCGGGCAGCCAACAGGAGACAGGCATGCGGTTGTTGTTCTTGGGCGCCGGCGGCACCGGCGGATACTTTGGCGGACGCGCGGCGCAAGCCGGCGCGGACGTGACGTTCCTGGTGCGCGAGCCGCGCGCCGCGCGCATCCGCGAACACGGTTTGCGCATCCAGAGCCCGCTGGGCGATGCCACGCTGCACCCCAAACTGGTTACGCAGCAGACGCTGCAGGAAAGCTATGACGTCGTCGTGCTGTCCTGCAAGGCCTACGACCTGGACAGCGCCATCGAGGCTATCCGCCCCGCCGTGGGACCGGACACTGCGGTGCTGCCTATCATGAACGGCGTGCTCCAGTACGACGTGCTGGACCGCGAATTCGAACCGCATCGCGTGCTGGGCGGCCTGTGCCAGATCAACGCCACGCTCGGCCCCGAAGGCGAAGTCGTCCACCTGGGCAAGCACGCCAACCTGGTGTTCGGCGAACGCGCCGGTCCCGCCCGCAGCGAGCGCTGCGTGGCGCTGGAGCAGGCGCTGGCGGGCGGCGAATACGTCAGCCGCCTCAGCGAAAACATCTATCAGGACATCTGGGAAAAGTACGTCATGCTGACGACGCTGGCCGCAGCCACCTGCCTGATGCGCGGCTCGGTCGGCGAGATCGCGTCCACCGACGACGGCGTCGACATCCTGCTCGGTCTGCTGCAGGAATCGCAGGCGGTGGCCGCAGCCTCCGGTCACACCGTGCGGCCCGAGGCGGACGCCACCGTGCGCAAGCTGCTGTCGGACCGCACCCAGCCCATGACGGCCTCCATGTTCCGCGACCTGCGCCAGGGCCTGCCCGTCGAGGCCGACCACATCGTCGGCGACATGGTCCGCCGCGCCCGCACGCTGGGCGTGGATGCCACGTATCTGCGGGTCGCGTATTCGCATCTGCAGGTCTATCAGGCGCAACGCGCCGCCCGCTGATCGCGGGGGCGGCCCCTGTTCAAGCGGGGTCGCCGGGCGCACACTGATCGGGCGTGCCGCTGCTGCGTGCACGCCCGGTCAAACCCCAGCCGCCCGCCGCCATCCAGCGCATTGGTGCATGGATTGCAAAGAACTCTTCCTGTTTGACGGGTTTTTCGTTCGGATTTGACCGAATAGTATGGCTTTGCCTTGAGCCGGAGCCTGTTCCGCCGCAATCGTGCGGCGCCTGTTCCCGGCCCATTCCTTCCAGGAGCAAGACCATGAAAATCGCATTGATCGGCATTACCGGGCGCGTGGGTTCGCGCGTGGCAGACGAATTGCTCAAGCGCGGCCATCAAGTGACGGGCATCGCCCGCACCCAAGGCGAAGTGAACGAGCAGCCGGGCCTGACCGTCCGCCAGGGCGACGCCACCGATCCCGAAGGCCTGACCCCCATCCTGGCCGGCCACGACGCCGTCATCAGCGCCACGCGCTTCGTGTCCGCCGACGCCAAGCCGCTGCTGGCCGCCGTCAAGAACGCCGGCGTGCCGCGTCTGCTGGTGGTGGGCGGCGCCGGCAGCCTGCTGGTCGCTCCCGGCAAGATGCTGATCGACACCCCAGAATTCCCCGATGCCTACAAGCCCGAGGCCCGAGCAGGCGTCGTATTCCTGGACACGCTGCGCCAGGAAAAGGTGCTGAACTGGACGTTCCTGTCGCCTTCGGCCATGTTCGAACCCGGCGAGCGCACTGGCACGTTCCGCGTGGGCGACGACCATCTGCTGGCCGACGACGACGGCAAGAGCTGGATTTCGATGGAAGACTACGCGATCGCCCTGGCCGACGAGATCGAGACGCCCCAGCATTCGCGCCGCCGTTATACCGTCGGATACTGATCCTCGGACGCGTTTGTTTGTAAACTGGCAGGCCGCCGATCGGCGTCATCTGAGTAGTCCTGTATGCGTAAGAAGTGGAAATCCTTGGCCGCCTGCCTGCTGGTCGCCGCCAGTTGCGTGGCAACTGCGCCGGCGCTTGCCGCCGCGCCGCAATCGAACAAGGAAATCGCCGTTGCGTTCTTCCGCATGATGTTCCAGGACCGCGACGTCGACGAGGCGGTCCGCCTGTATGTCGGCCCGAACTACACGCAGCACAATCCGTACATGCAGGACGGCGTCGGGCCGATGGTCGACTTTTTCCCGCGCTATTTTGAGCAGCATCCGCAGGCCATCGTCGAGATCAAGCGCGTCATCGCCGAGGGCGATCTCGTCATGATCCACAACCTGTGGCGCGATTCGCCGGAAGACCGCGGCCAGGCCGTGGTTGACATCTTCCGCGTCCAGGACGGCAAGATCGTCGAACACTGGGACGTCAGCCAGGAAATCCCCGAGAATCCCGCCAACAAGAACGGCATGTTCTAGGTGTCCATGATCGAACCCGTTGACCTGCCCCGCGCCTATCTCCTTCTGAACCACGGCCCGACCGTGCTGGTCACCAGCGCGCACGGCGATGCCCGCAACGTGATGGCCGCGGCGTGGGCCATGCCGCTGGACTTCAGTCCGCCCAAGATGCTGGTCGTGGTCGACAAGAACACCTGGACGCGCGAACTCATCGAAGCGTCGGGCGAATTCGCGCTGTGCATTCCGTCGCGGGCGCAAGCGCGCGCCACGATGGTCGTGGGCTCGCAGTCCGGGCGCGACGACGACAAGTTTCAGGCGAGCGGCCTGACGACGTTTCCCGCCAGCAAGATCGGCGCACCGCTTATCGAGGGTTGCCTGGGCTGGCTGGAATGCAAGGTCATTTCCGAACCGCACAACCAGCAGGCCTACGATCTCTTCATCGGCGAGGTCGTGGCCGCGTGGGCGGCGCCGGACGTGTTTTCCGGCAACCGCTGGCACTTTCCGGACGACGAGCGCCGGTCGGTGCACTACCTGGCCGGCGGCTCCTTCTTCGCCACCGGCGAAGCCTTCAACGTCGCCGATCCGGAGTAAGGGCCATGCGCAGTGTGTACCTGGCGGGTTTCGATGTCTTTCTGCCCGATGCCGTGGCGCACGGCGAACGGCTCAAGACCCTGTGCGCCACCTACGGTTTCGAGGGCCTGTTCCCGCTGGACAACGCCGCGCCGCCGGAGCTCGCCGGGCAAGCGCTTGCAGAATGGATCTACCGCGCGAACGTCGCGCTGATCCGCCGTGCCGACATGGTGATGGCAAACCTGAATCCGTTTCGCGGCGCCGAGCCCGATTCGGGCACGGCTTTTGAAGTGGGCTACGCGATCGCCTGCGGCAAGCCCGTGTGGGGCTACACAAACCAGGCCGGCACGCTGATCGATCAGGTGGCGGTGGGGGCGGCGGCGGACGACGGCGCCTCGCGCATGGTCGACGCGCAAGGCCATACCGTCGAGGACTTCGGGCTGAATCTGAACCTGATGTTGGCGTGCAGCGCGCGCATTGTGACGGGCGGCCCGGCGGACTGCCTGGCCAGAATGGCGCGCGGCGCTTGAGTCCGGCGTCTGAGTCCGGCAGCTAGGCGCGCGCCGGCTTCGCCTTTTTGGCGGCGCTGGCTGTCTTGATGGCTTTGGCCGGCTTGTCTGCGCTGACCGTTCTGGCCGCCTTCGGGGCCGCTTTGACTGCCCTGCTTGTCTTGCCCGGCGCGGCGTTTCCAGACGCGCCCAGGTATCCCATGACCGCATCGACCACCGCGCCTTCCAACTGCTTGGGTGTGAAGCCCGCGGGCGGCTCGAGCGCGGCCGCGTGCACCAGCGACTCCATGATCCGCAACACCACGTAGGTCGCCAGATCCCGGTCTTGCTGCGCGACTTCTGCGCGGTGCAACTCCAGCAGATGCCGCATGCGGCGGTGGATGTCCTGGTCCGCGCGGCTGTGCTCGTGCGGCTGGTCGAACAGCGGAAACTCCCTTTCCAGTACGCGGTGCAGCGCGGGCTCCAGCAGATGCGCGTGCAGCATCGCCTGCACGATCGCGCCCACGCGCTCGCGCAGCGTGGCCGCCGGGTTGCCGTTCAGCACGTCGTCGATCACGTCCAGCATCTGGTTGTCGTGCCGGTCATGCAGCGCAGCGATCAGCGCGTTCTTGTTCGGAAAGTATTGATAGAGCGAGCCCACGCTCACGCCCGCCGTTTCCGCGATCAGATTCGTATTGGTGCCGGCATACCCGTGTGAGGCCAGAACTTGAGCCGTGGCCTGGAGAATGGTGTCGACGGTTTGCTGCGATCTGAGTTGGCGCGGTGATTTCCGGGGCTGGGGGATGGCGGTCATGAGTAAGGCAAAGGGCGAGAATCAAACGTGAGCAATGGCTCATTGAATTGGCGGCACGCGATGACAGGCCGGCCGATCGTGGTCGGGCGCCGCGGCCGCCAGGCGGCCATGGACCTGCATCGCTTCGCGCGAATTATGCCATCCGCTCATGCCCGCGATCGGGGCGCGCGCACTCGTTCAAATGCTCGTTCAACAACTCACCCTGTCGACGCCGCCCGCGGCCAGCGCAGCCGCGGGTGCGTTCTACGAGTGCGTTCAGACCGTCGCCGCCATCTCCAGGACTTCGTCGTCGATCGCTTCGGCTTGGCCGTCCTTGAGCTTTTGCAGATGGTCGGCCAGTTCAGCGATCGTCAGCGCCACCAGCCCGTGCTCGGCGGCGTAGCGATCCAGCGCCGCGCCGCGCATCATCGTGCCGTCGGCATTCATCAGTTCGCACAGCACGCCCGCCGGGCGCATGCCGGCCAGCACGGCCAGGTCCACCGAACCTTCAGTGTGGCCGCGGCGCGTCAGCACGCCGCCCGGTTGCGCGCGCAGCGGGAACACGTGGCCGGGGCTGACGATGTCTTCGGGCTGCGCCGACGGCGAGATGGCGGCGCGGATCGTGGTGACGCGGTCGACGGCGGACACGCCGGTGCTCACGCCTTCGCGCGCCTCGATCGACACGGTGAAGGCCGTGGCAAAGCGGCTCTGGTTGCGCTGGACCATCGGCGGCAATTCCAGGCGATCCAGTGTGTCGCCGGGCAGGCACAGGCAGACGATGCCGCTGCCGTCTCGGATGAGCTGCGCCATGACGGGCACGGTCAGCTTGTCGGCCGCGACGATCAGGTCCGCTTCGTTCTCGCGGTCAAAGTCGTCCATGAGGATGACGGGACGGCCCAGGCGCAGATGATGCAACGCGCGCGACAGGCGCACGGCAAAGGGCTGCGAAGCCAGGCTGGGGATGGGGGACTGCTGGGTGAAGGCAACGTTGGACATTGAAACGCTCTCGCAAAAGGATGGGGCGAAAAACGTTTCAGGGCTAATCGACAGCCGAACGCAATACGGCCAGGCAAGGCGCAAACGCGCCCGGCGCAGCCGAGTATGTGCCGGCACATCTTCTCTCATCCGGACTATGACCGTCGGCCCTGGCATCTCACCAGATCTGCTGACCCCGGCCAAAGCTTGGCCGGGCGCTCGCGGGCTCGCCACATTGCATGGCATACCGCCGGTGGGGAATTGCACCCCGCCCTGAAGACGTACTGCATGTCGTGTTAACGACCGGTCGATTGTACGCCTGTCCGCAGCGCGGGGCTGAATATGCTTATTGCGGTTGGGGTCTTGGGAAATGGGGCGACGGGCCCCTTTTTCCGTCAGGCGGCCTTGGCGGCCTCGGATGTTTCAGTTTTCGCGGTCTTGGCGGCGTTGGCTTTCCTGGCCTTGCCGGCATCGGTCTTAGTGGCCTTGTCCGCATCGGCCTTCTTCGCCTTTTTCTTGGGCAGCGCCAGCATCGTGCCGCGGCAAGGCGGCGTGCCGCAGAGGCACTTGTAGCCTTCCTTCAGCGCCTTCGTGATGCGGCCGTCCAGGACCAGACCGTAGTCGTAAGACAGTTCCGTGCCGCGCGGAATGTCCTGCAGCGCCACGATGTAGACGCGCTTGCCGTGCTTGCCTTCCTGCGCCTCGCAGTTGGGCTGGCAGGAATGGTTGATCCAGCGCGCATCGTTGCCTTCGTCGCCACCGTCGATCACGCGGCCGGAGCTGAGCGCGAAGAAGAACGTGTGGAAGGGATCGTCCGGATTCGTGGGATGGCGGCGGTCGGCTTCCTTGGCGCTGATGCGCGCGCCGCCGTACTCGATGATGCGCGTGCCCGCAGGGATCTTGCGGGCGGCGAAGACGCCGTTGCCGTGCAGCTTGGAGCGGCGGACGGCATACCAGGGCTTGATCGGAGTGTCTTCGGTGGTCATTGAGGCTCGAGGGTGGCGGTGAGACGAAACAGAATTATATCGGCGGCTTTATTGCGCGATGACAGGCGTATAGTTGGCGCCGCCTTGTCCCTTGCTTGATATTCATCATGATCGTCCGTCCGCGGCCCTCCGCGCTGGCTTTGTTCTTTGTACTGCGCGGTTCCATCATTCCGCGCATCCTCAGCAGGATCATCGTCATCACGGTGCTCTCCTGCGTGGTGGTGTGGATGTACCACCGCCAGTTCTTCTCGCCCGCGCACCTGACCGCGGTGCCCTTCTCGCTCTTCGGTCTGGCCCTGTCCGTCTTCATGGGCTTTCGCAACAACGTCTGTTATGACCGCTGGTGGGAAGCCCGCAAGCAATGGGGCGACCTCGTCGTGCAGGCGCGCAGCCTGGCGCGCGAAAGCGCCGTGCTGCTGGCGGCCAGCACCGCCAATCCGGTGCAGGAACGGCTGGTGCGGCGCTGCATCGGTTTCGGCTACGGGCTGGCGGCGCGGCTGCGCGGACAGGACATGGTCGAGGCCGTGCGTCCGTGGGTGCAGCAGGACGAACTGGATTCGCTGGCCGGCTGCCGCAACGTGCCCGATGCGCTGCTCTTGTCCATCAACCGGGATCTCGCGGCCTGCCTGCGGCGCGGGGAACTGACCGACATCCTGTATCAGGGGCTGACCCAGCGCGTCGCGCAGTGCGCCGCGATCCAGGCGGCCTGCGAACGCATCAAGTTCACGCCCTGTCCGTTCGCCTACTCGCTGCTGCTGCATCGCACCGCATGGCTGTTCTGCCTGCTGCTGCCTTTCGGTCTGGTGGGCACGCTGGAGTTCCTGACGCCGCTTGCGGTGACCATCGTCGCCTACACATTCTTCGGCCTGGACGCGTTGGGCGACGAGCTGGAAGATCCCTTCGGCGCGGACGAAAACGACCTGCCGCTGTCGGCGCTGGCCCGTGTGATCGAGATCGATCTGCTCGAAGGGCTGGGCGTGCGGCCGCTGCCGGAGCCGGCGGTGCCCGTGGATTACGTGCTGCGCTGAGGACGTTGGAATGCCGGCCGTGGCGATGGGGCCGCCCATCGCGACTGGCGCCGCCCCTACGCGACTGGCGCTGCCCTACGCCGCCGGCCCAGGCCCCGGCCCCGTCAGCGGCAGCTTGGTTTCCTTCAACCGGCGCAGCACGAAGCAGGACTTGCTGTGCCGGATCCCGGGGATGCGGTAGAGCTGTTCGCGCAGCAGGCGCTCGTAGTCCCGCGTGTCGCGCACGGCGATGCGGATGTAATAGTCATAGTCGCCCGACACCAGAAACGCCTCCAGCACCTCCGGTATTTGAGCCAGCGCGCGCCCGAATTCGTACAGTGTCTCTTCGCTGTGGCTTTCCAGCGTCACGTGGACGATGACCGTGTCCATGAAGCCCAGGCTGGCCGGATCGATGTCCACCGTGTAACCGCGAATCACCCCGGCGCTTTCCATGCGCTTGATGCGGTTCCAGCACGGCGTGGACGACAAACCGACCGCCGCGCCGATGTCGTTCAGGCTGGCGCGCGCGTTGTCCTGCAGCACCTTCAAAATGGCCAAGTCGAACTTGTCGAGGTTCATTTTCTTCGATTCCTCCAAATCAAAGATGAATTTACTCCGTTCGCCTGTTATCCGTGGAAAAGAAGATAAAAATTCTTCGAATCTACCAATAAGATGGATAGCATGAACGATCGCCTGCACCCCACCGCCGCCGCCGCCCTGGCCGCCACCGAAATCGCCACCGAAGCCGCCCCTGAAAACGGGGCGAAAATTCTGCTCGACACGCTGATTGCGCACGGTGTCGATACGGTCTTCGGGTATCCGGGCGGGGCGGTCCTGCCCCTGTACGACGCCCTGTACGCCGAGCCGCGGCTGCGCCACGTGCTGGTGCGCCACGAGCAGGCCGCCGTGCACGCCGCCGAGGGCTACGCTCGCACCACCGGCCGCACGGGCGTGGTGTTCGTGACCTCCGGCCCCGGCATGGCGAACACGACGTCGGGCCTCTTGGACGCCATGTGCGATTCGATCCCGGTGCTGTGCATCAGCGGCCAGGTGGCCACGGCGGCCATCGGCACCGACGCCTTCCAGGAATGCGACGCCATCGGCATCTCGCGTTCCGTCACCAAGTGGAACACCCAGATCCGCGCCGTGGACGACGTGGCCAGCGTGACGGCCCGTGCATTTGAACTGACGCGCCAGGGCCGTCCCGGCCCGGTGCTGGTGGATTTTCCCAAGGACGTGCAGCTTGCCGTGCCGCGCGACAGCGATGGGCTTGACGCGCCGTCGCAGCACAAGCTGGCCGCGCTGCGCGCGCGCCGCCAGTCCGGCAAGCTGGCGGCCAAGCTGCCGCAGTCGGCCGTGCGCCGCGCCGCCGCGCTGATCGCGCAGGCCAAGCGGCCCATCTTTTACGGCGGCGGTGGCCTAGTGAATGCCGGCCCCGAGGCCTGCGAGGCATTCACCGACCTGGTGCGCCACACCGGCGCGCCCTGCACGCTGACGCTGATGGGCCTGGGCGCCTTCCCCGCGTCCGACCCGCAGTTCGTGGGCATGCTGGGCATGCACGGCACGGTCGAGGCCAACCTTGCCATGCACAACTCGGATCTCGTCGTCTGCATCGGCGCGCGCTTTGACGACCGCATCACGGGCAAGCTGTCGGAATTCTGCCCGCACGCCCGCAAGATCCATATCGATATCGACCCCGCCTCGATCAACAAGGTCGTGCGCGTGGACGTGGCGCTGGTCGGCGACTGCCTGCCGCTGGTGCGCGCGCTGCGCGCCGAGCTGGGCGACGCGCCGCTCGAGCCCGCGCGTCTGGCGCCCTGGTTCAAGCGCATCGACGCCTGGCGCGCGCAGGACTGCCTGGGTTTCACGCCCGCGCCCGACGCCATCCTGCCCCAGCACCTGATGTCGCGCCTGAACGCCGCGCTGGCCGACCGCGATGCCATCGTCTCCACAGACGTGGGCCAGCATCAGATGTGGGCGGCGCAATACCTGCGCTTTGACCGGCCGAACCGCTGGTTGACGTCCGGCGGCGCCGGCACCATGGGCTACGGCGTGCCCGCCGCCATCGGCGCGCAGGTCGCGCACCCGGACAAGACGGTGGTCTGCGTCAGCGGCGACGCGTCGGTGCTGATGAACATCCAGGAACTGTCCACGGCCATGCAGCACGAGACACCCGTCAAGGTCGTGCTGTGCAATAACGGCTACATGGGCATGGTGCGGCAGTGGCAGGAACTGATCCACGGCGGCCGCTACAGCCACAGCTACAACGCGTCACTGCCGGATTTCGTGGCGCTGGCCCGGGCGTTCGGCTGGGGCGCGGCACGGGTGGATGATCCTGCCAAGCTGGATGCGGCGCTGGCTGAGTGCCTGGCGCATGACGGTCCGTACTTCCTGGACGTGGCGGTCACGGCGCAGGAAAACTGCTTCCCGATGATGCCTGCGGGGCATGGCCACCAGAAGATGATGCTGGCCGAAGGCGTCTGGTATCAGGACGAGACGACCTGAGACGTTGCCGGAGCGGGTGTCAGACGCCTTGCAGCCGCCGACACCCGCGCCGTCTCAAAACTGAATCGACAACCCGCCGTCCACCACCAGCACGTGGCCGTTCACATACGACGCCGCAGGCGAAGCCAGGAACACGGCGGCCCCCGCAATTTCCTCCGGCTCTCCCCACCGACCCGTCGGATTGCGTGCCGCCACGCGCGGCCCGAACTGAGGGTCCGCGACCATCTCCGCATTGGTTTCCGTGGCAAACGTCCCCGGCGCGATGGCGTTGCTGGTGATGTAGTGCGGGCCGAACTCCGCCGCCAGCGCACGCACCATGCCGGTCAACCCTTGCTTGGCCGCGGGATACACCGCGTCGCCCGCGCGCGCCAGCTCGCCTACCACTGACGTAATCGCGATCAGCCGCCCGCCGCCCTGGCGCATCATGCGCTCGGCCGCGAACTTGGCCAGCAGCATGCCGGCCACCAGATCGGTGTCGATCAGCTCGCGGATTTCGGCTGGGCTGGTGTCGCGCAGCGTCTTGCGATTGCGCGCGCCCACGTTGTTCACCAGGACATCCAGGCGCTCGTGCTCGCGGTCGATGCGTTCAAAGGCCTCTGCCATCGCCGCGTCGTTGCTCACGTCAAACGGCAGCGGATGCGCGTCCAGCCCCGCGCCGGTCAGCTCACCCACCGCCTTGTTGACAGCTTCAACATTGCGGCCGTTGATCAGCACGCGCGCGCCACAGCCGGCCAGCGCCCGCGCAATACAAAAGCCCAGCCCGCGGGCCGAGCCGGTCACCAGCGCCACCTGTCCCGTCAGGTCGAAATTGCGCAGATACGGAAGTGTCTTCATCAATCGGGCCTCGCTCATTCCCGGAATTCCGGCGCCCAGTGCAAGAGCCGCCGTTCAATCCACGTCACACAATAAACCAGCGCAATGCCGACGATGGACAGCAGCGTCACCGCCGCGAACATGTCGGTGGCGTTCAGCGTCGCCAGCGCGGTAATCATCAGATAGCCCATGCCCGTGGTCGAGCCCACGAATTCCGCCAGCACCACGCCGATCAGCGCGAAGCTGATGGCATTGGGCAGCGCGGCAAACGTCCAGGCCGCCGCCGTCGGAATGCGCACGCGCCACAGGATCTGGCGCGGCGAACCGCCCAGCGTGCGGCAGAAATCGACAAGCTCACGTTCTACGCTGCGCCCGCCCTTGTAGGTGTTGAAGAACACCAGAAAGAACACGACGAACCACGACGTGACCACCTTGGATGCCAGGCCCAGCCCGAAGAACATGGTGATGAGCGGCACGAACGCAATCCGCGGCATGGAGTTGAACGCCACGATGAACGGGTTGAACACGTCGGCCAGAAAGCGGCTGCGGCTGAGCGTCATGCCCACCACGAAGCCGCTGCCCACGCCCACCACCAATCCGACAAGCGTGGCCTGCAGCGTCAGCCACAGATGCGGCCAGACCGAGCGCGGCCCGGGCTGCAGCCATTCCCACAGGCGCACGGCAACGCGCGAGGGCTGGCTGATGAAAAACGGATCGAACAGCGTGTTCTGCGCAAACCACGGAATGCGCGTCAGCGTTTCCCACGAGCCCAGGATGACGGCAAGGATCAGGACCTGCCACAAGGTGATGCGCACACGGCGCGCGACGGCGGCGCGGCGGTCCAGGCGTAGCTGGTCCTGCAGGGTGTCAGCGGTATCAATCGAGGTCATGACGCGTATCGGTTCAGGCGGCGGCGCGGAACTGCTGGCCCAGCACGCTCCAGAGGCTTTGCACATGGGAGACGAACTGCGGCGTTTCGCGCAGCGTGAAGACGTCGCGCGGATGCGGGATCTGAATGCGCTCGTCCAGCAGCACGCGGCTGGGCGGGCCAGACAGCACCACCACGCGATCGGACAGCAGGATGGCTTCGTCCAGATCGTGGGTGACCATCACGATGGTCTGGCCCAGCTTGCGCCAGATCTCCATCAGCTCGCGATGCAGGTGCGTTTTGGTATGCGTGTCCAGCGCGCCGAAGGGCTCGTCCAGCAGCAGGATGCGCGGCTCGACGGCCAGGCTCATCAAGAGCGCCACGCGCCGCCGCATGCCGCCCGACAACTGATGCGGAAAGGCGTCGGCAAAGGCGCTCAGGTGGCCGAGTTCCAGCAGCTCGGCGACACGCTTGGCGATGCGGTCGGCCGGCACGCCCTGAAACTTCAACCCCAGCGCCACGTTCTTCCTGACGCTGAACCACGGCAGCAGCGTGTCTTTCTGGAAGATGTAGCCCAGTGCCGGCGGCACCTGCCCGTCCACCACGCGCCCGTCCACCGTGATGGTGCCGGTGGTGGGGCGCAGAAAGCCCGCCATCATGTTCAGCAGCGTGCTCTTGCCGCAGCCGGACGGCCCGACGATGGACACGAATTCGCCTTCGTTGATGGTCAGACTGACCTCCCCGACGGCGTGCGTCGTGCCCTGGCGCGACTGGTACGCCTTGCCTACCTTGTCCAGCGTAATCATCAAAGGCCCCGGGCTTTCCGCACGAAGCTCATGTTCACGCACTTGGCGTAGGGCACGGTCTTGATTTCTTCATTCGAGAACTGGCGGCCGTCGCCCATGATGGCCGTCATGCGGTTGTACGCGTCCTCGGTGATGATGTTGTCCTTCAGGAACACCGTCTCCTTGTAGACACCCAGCGTCTTCTCGATGGCGGGGCGCGGGAAGGCGCTCAGGTAATCGTCGTAGATCACGTCCGTAATCGCGGCCGCGCTGTTCGCCGTGATGAAGTCCTGCGCCTTGACCATGGCGGTCACAAAGGCCTGCACGACCTCGGGACGTTTCTGGATGGTGTCCTGCAGCGTCAACGCCGCGATGCCGGGCACGTCGCCGCCCATGAACTCGTTCCACGACGCTTCCGTGGTGGCGTCGAAAATAGGCACGCCCCAACCTTCCTGGCGCGCCTGTTCCATCATCGACATGGTGGCCATGCTGGCGGCGACCGATCCGGTCTTGAGCGCGCCCAGCATGGTCGCCAGATCGCCCAGCGGGCGGATGTCGACCTTGTCGGCCACGCCGGCCTTCTGCATCAGGTACAGCGCCATCAGCCACGTGCTGGACTGCGGCTGCGTCGCGCCGACGCGCTTGCCCGCCAGGTCCTTTAGCGACTTGATCTTGCCGCTTTCAAAGTCTTCGCGGCGCACGATCACGTTGGCGTAGGTCAGCTTGCGGTCAAACCCGAACACCAGCGCGGCGGGCTTGCCCGCGATGGTCAGCGCGGGCGCGGCGGTGGCCGCCGTGGCGCCGAACACGATCTGGCCGGCGGCCAGCAACTGGTTGGTGCGCGGACCGCTTTGCGAATTCAGGTACTCGACCTCCAGGCCGCCTTCTCTGAAGAAGCCCTTCTTCAGCGCCACATAACCGGCCGCGAAAAAAGGGTCGATGCTGCCCTGGCCGTACACGACCTTGCCCAGCTTGGGCTGCGCGAAAACGACGCGCCCATTGAGCAGGCTGATGCCGGCAAAGGCGGACGCAGCAGCCAGCACACGGCGGCGGGTGGTGAAGTCGGAGCTACGGGTCATGTCGTCCTCGAAGTGTCTGGGTTGCAGCTGTTTGGCGTCAACAATACCCCAGCGATTGCTGCCCAACAATGGAAAACGCCCGGTTTCCCGGGCGTTCGGTCGTGCGACGCGGCGTGGTTTACGCCGCGGTCTTCTTGGGTGCGGCCTTTTTCACGGCCTTCTTGGCGGCGGTTTTGGTTGCCGTTTTGGTTGCGGTTTTGGTCGCTGCCTTCTTG
Organism: Achromobacter sp. ACM05; assembly: GCF_019218915.1. NCBI lineage: Bacteria > Pseudomonadati > Pseudomonadota > Betaproteobacteria > Burkholderiales > Alcaligenaceae > Achromobacter > Achromobacter sp. ACM05. The sequence continues at coordinate 704,436 of NZ_JAHUWQ010000001.1, read as the reverse complement.
GCGGGCGCCTTCTTCGCAGCCGCCTTGGCCGCCGTCTTGGTGGCGGTCTTCGTCGCTGTCTTGGCCGGCGCACGCGCGCGGCCCGGCTTCTCGGGGCGCGGCTCGAACTCGAAGCCGACCTTGCCGTCCGGCTGACGCACCAGGAACGCCTTGAACTTGCGGTTCGTGCGGCTGGACACAAAGCCATCGAGCAGATCGGTGCGGCCGTTGGTCAGCAGCTTTTCCATCTGCTCGCGCGAGATCTCCTGCTGCAGGATGACCTTGCCCGACCGGAAATCGCACGACTTCTCGGGGCCGACGGACTTTTCGCAGACGTAGCTCATGCCGTGCTCGAACACGCGCGACTGGCATTTCGGGCACGGACCCACCGGCGTGTGGCCGGAGAAGTCCACGGCTTCGTTGTCGTCCTCGTCGTTCTGGCCGAAGTCGAATTCCAGCTTGTACTCATCGCTGATGCGCAGGATGGCGGCAAACGGCCGGCCCATCTTGCTGATGAAGCCTTGCAGCGGACCGATTTCGCGCTTGGCCAGCAGTTCCTCGACTTCGGGCAGTTCGAACGTGCGGCCGCCCGGGTGCTTGCCGATCGAGAAGTCGCAGGCCGTGCAGGCGTAGCGGCGGTAGTTTTCCTTGACCACCGCGCCGCATTTGGGGCACGGCGTGGTCAGCGTGGCGTAGTCGCCCGGCACCGTGTCGCGCTCGTATTCCTTGGCGCGCTTGACGATGACCTGCGTCATCTGCGCGATCTCGCGCATGAAGGCCTCGCGGCCCAGACCGCCCTGCTCGATCTGCTTGAGCTTGTGCTCCCATTCGCCGGTGAGCTCGGGCGAGGTCAGTTCGGCCACGTCCAGGCCCGACAGCAGCGTCATGAGCTGGCGCGCCTTGGCGGTGGGCACCAGGTCGCGGCCTTCGCGGCGCAGGTAGCTTTCGTTGAGCAGGCCTTCGATAATGGCCGCGCGCGTGGCCGGGGTGCCCAGGCCGCGCTCGGACATGGCCTCGCGCAGTTCCTCGTCGTCCACCAGCTTGCCCGCGCCTTCCATGGCCGACAGCAGCGTGCCTTCGTTAAAGCGCGCGGGCGGCTTGGTCGACAGGCCGACGGCTTCGATTTCTTCCGTGCGCACGGTCTCGCCGTCCGCCACGGGCACCAGATTGGCGTCCTCGCCCTGGGCTTCCTTGCCGTAGACGGTCAGCCAGCCCGGATTGACCAGCACCTTGCCGTCCGTGCGGAAGCGATGCCCCTGCACTTCGGTCAGGCGCGTCGTGACGCGGTACTCCGCGGCGGGGAAGAACACCGCCAGGAAGCGCTTGAGCACCAGGTCGTAGAGCTTGGCTTCGGCTTCGCTCAGATCGTGCGGGATCTGCAGCGTGGGGATGATGGCAAAGTGATCCGACACCTTCTTGTTGTCGAAGATGCGGCGGTTCGGCTTGACCCACTGCTGGCTGACGACGGTGTCGGCATGGCGCGCCAGGCCGCCCACGGCGTTGGAACCGCCCTTGGCCAGCGCGCGCATGGTTTCCTGCACCGTGCCGATGTAGTCCTCGGGCAGGTAGCGCGAATCGGTACGCGGATAGGTCAGCGCCTTGTGGCGTTCGTACAGCGTCTGCGCCAGCGCCAGCGTGGTCTTGGCCGAGAAGCCGAAGCGGCCGTTGGCCTCGCGCTGCAGCGACGTCAGGTCGTACAGGGCCGGCGACATCTGGCTCGACGGCTTGGATTCTTCGGTCACGCTGCCCGGCTTCTCGCGGCAGGCGGCGACCACGCTTTGCGCGGCGGCGGCCGACCACAGGCGCGATTCGCGCTTTTCGGGATCTTTTTCGTCTTTCTTGAACTGCGGGTCGATCCAGCGGCCTTCGTACAGGCCCGCGGCTGCCACGAAGGTGGCGCGCACTTCCCAGTAGTCGCGCGGCACGAAGCGGCGGATGCGCTCTTCGCGTTCGGCCACGATGGCCAGCGTGGGCGTCTGCACCCGTCCGACCGGCGTCTTGAAGAAACCGCCGTCCTTGCTGTTGAAGGCGGTCATGGCGCGCGTGCCGTTGATGCCAACCAGCCAGTCGGCTTCGGCACGCGAGCGCGCCGCGGCTTCCAGCGGCTTCATCTGCGTATCGTCGCGCAGGTTGGCGAAGGCCTCGCGAATGGCGGCCTGGGTCATCGACTGGAGCCACAGGCGCTGAATCGGCTTCTTCACGCCCGCGTATTGAACGATGTAGCGGAAGATCAGTTCGCCTTCACGTCCCGCGTCACAGGCGTTGATGATGGCGTCCACGTCCTTGCGCTTGGCCAGGCGGACAAGCAGCTTAAGGCGTTCGGCGGACTTCTTGTCGGTCGGGCCCAATTCGAAGGCAGGCGGAATCACGGGCAGGTGCGTGAAGCTCCACTTTCCCTTGACCGGATCGTTGGGCGCGACCAAGCTGAGCAAATGGCCGATGCTGGAAGCGAGGACGTAACGTTCGCTTTCAAAATAGTCGCCCTCGCGCGCAAAGCCTCCCAAGGCGCGTGATATATCAAGGGCCACCGAGGGCTTCTCGGCAATAATCAGCGTTTTATTCATGTGTATCCAGTGGCGGTAGTCCCGCCGTATCAGCGCGGATAATAAGATCGGAGATTCGCCAGATGCAAGTCGGCACTGAAAGCAAAGCGGGATCCGAACTGCACGCTTGGCGTCAATTTTTGTCGCGAAGCACCTTGTGGCTAGGGGTTTTGCTGCTGGGCAGCGCTGCCGTTTGCTGGGTTGCCGCCAACTGGCAAGACATGACAAAAATGCAGCGCTTTGCCGGCGTGCAGGGTCTTCTGGCCGTGTGCGCGCTGGCCGCCGCGTGGTCCGGATTGCGCTTGCGCGCCCGGCCCGGCGTGCGGCGCAGCATCCCCGGCGCGCTGCTTGCACTGGCCGGCATTCTGCTCGGCGCGCTGCTCGCGCTGCTGGGCCAAACATATCAGACGGGTGCCGATACCTGGGAACTGTTCGCGTGGTGGGCAGTGCTGCTGCTGCCGTGGGCGCTTGCCGCGGGCAGTCAGGCGGTGTGGCTGCTGTGGGCGTTGGTGCTCAATCTTGCGGCCGCGCTGTGGCTGGGTGAACGCGTCTTCACCTGGATGATGATATTTGGCGGTCCGGGTCTGCCCAGTCTGCTTATGGCCGTCCTGAACCTGCTGATGCTCTTTGGCTGGGAAATGGCCGCGCGCCGCTGGCGCGCCAGCACGGTATTCGGACCGCGCATTCTTGCGGCCATCGCGATCAGCGTGCTGGTCCTGGCCCTGATGTTCGGCGACTCCATCGTCGGCGGGCTGGGCACCTACAACGGCATTGCGTGGGTCGTCGTCACGCTGGGCCTGGGTCTTTACTATCAGCGCGGCCGGCGCGATCTCGTCATCCTGGCCATGCTGGCCGCCGGCGTCATCTGCGTGTCGCTGCGCGTCGTCGGCGAATGGCTGTGGCGGCTGGAGCCCGGCGTGTGGGCGGCGCTGCCGCTGGCCGCCTTGCTCATGGCCGAGGCCGTCGTGGCTGCCCGCTGGCTGCGCGGCCTCAGCAACGAAGCGCCGGTGCCCGTGCCCGCCGCAGACGCCGAACCCGCCGGCGCGTCGGCCGGCAACGCCGTAGACCCTGCCGATTCAAACGCGCCCGTTGCGCAATTGGCCCCCGCCGCCGTGCCGCGCGCCGAGCCGCCCTGGTACGTGCAGTGCCTGCTCGGCCTGTCCGCCTGGCTGGCCACCCTGCTTCTGCTGCTGTTCGTGGCGTTTTCCAATCTGATCACCACCGAAGGCGGCGCGCTGGTCGCCGGGCTGGTGCTGTGCGCCGCGGGTGTGGCGGTGTTGCGCAGCGATGCCGGCCCGTTCTGGCGGCAATGCGGCACGGCGATGGCCTTCACGGGGCAGATCCTCATCATCTTCGGGCTCTCCAGTTCGACCTCGTTCGCCAGCGCCAGCTTCTTTGTGCTGCTGATGGCGGCCGCGGTGTATGCGCTGGGTCCCGACGTGATCCTGCGATTCCTGAGCGGTCTCCTGATCGCCCTGGCCAGCGCGGCGCTGATCTGGCGCGGCCTGTCGCCCGACCTCATGCAGGAAGACCTGATGGACGCGTGGATCCGGTTCGACGCGACCCGGGCCACCTTCCTGTGGCTGCCCATCGGCGTGATCGGCGCATGGGCGACCGCCGTCATCCTGACCGTCAGCCACCGCGTGGGCGCGCGGCGCGGCCATGCGCTGCAGCCGCTGGCGTGGGCCTTCCTGCTGTCCGTGCAGGGCATGGTCTGGCTGGCGAGCGGCATTTCGGTTATTGAATTGCCCGCCATCTGGCAGTTGGCGCCGCGAACCGCCATCCTGATCGTGGCGGGCGCGCTGCTGCCCATGGCTGCGGCGCTGGCCGTCCTGTGGCCGCGCCGCCGCCTGCTGACCGGCGGCGTCACCTGGGGCGTGCCGATCGGTCTGCTGCTGCTGGCGCTGTTCTGGCTGCCCAGTCCGGGCGTCGGATTCGCCCTGACGTGGCTGCTGCTGGGGTTCGGCCTGAACCAGTCGCGCGTCATGATCTTCGGCGCCGCCAGCCTGCTGGCGTACCTGGGTGTCTATTACTACCAATTGGAACTGCCTTTGCTGCAGAAGGCGCTCTGGCTGAGTGGCGCGGCGCTCCTGCTGTTCGTCCTGCGCGCCGCGGTGTGGCTGGTGCCGCGCCTGATGCGCACGCAGGCGCCCGTGCAGCCTCGCCCGATGCCGCCGGTGTCCCCAGCCTTGCGCTGGCGCACCGCGGCCATTCTGGGCGGTCTGGCGCTGGTGCTGGCGGCGGCCAACTTTGGCATCTGGGACCGCGAAAAGCTGCTGGCGTCGGGCAAGGTGGTCATTCTTGAGCTTGCCCCGGTCGATCCGCGTTCGCTCATGCAGGGCGACTACATGGCCCTGAATTTCGCGGCCGGGCGCGAAGTGACGCGCTTGCGGCTGGGCGGCGACCGCACCGACGTGGACGGCGTCATGGGGTTCGAGCCCGACGGCTACGTGATGCTGACACCGGACGCGCGCGGCGTGGCGCAGCCCGTGCGCATCCAGCCTGATGTTCACCCGCACGCCGAAACCGAAGTGCCGCTGCGCTATCGCGTGCGCGGCAATGGCGTGCGCATCGTGACCAACGCGTGGTTCTTCCCGGAAGGCGAAGCGGCGCGGTATGAAGTCGCGCGTTTTGGTGAGCTGCGCGTGGCTGACGACGGCGAAGCGTTGCTGGTGCGGATGCTGGGGGCGGATCTGCAGCCGTTGTGAACGGAGGCAGCGTTAAGTGTGCCGGGCGTTTTCGGTGGACGCCGGTTTGACCCGGATTCGTGCGGATGCAATCAGTCGCGCAGAGCCGCCGGTCAGCCCGGAAACCGCTCGGCCCAGCGCACCGTCGCGTCTTGCAGGAATGACGCGACATCCGCAGCGGGCAGCGGCGTAAATCCCAATGCCGCCCACGCGGCCTGCAAGGCTGGCAGCGGCGAGCGCGTGTCGATCGCCGGTGCGCCATTCTGCTTCGACAGTTTCAAACCGCTGGCGGGATCCAGAATCAACGGCACGTGCAGGTAGCGCAGTGGCGGCAAGCCCAACAAGCGCCCCAGCACGCGCTGGCGCGCCGTGGAGCTGAGCAGATCGGCGCCGCGCACCACGTCAGTCACACCCTGCGCGGCATCGTCCACCACCACGGCTAATTGATACGCCCACAGCCCGTCGGCCCGCCGCAGCGCAAAATCCCCGACTGCCTGCGCCACGTCTTGCTCCTGCGCGCCGAGCCAGCGATCCTCGAAGCGCTCCAGCCCTTCAGGCACGCGCAACCGCCAAGCGCGGGCCTCGCGTCCCGCCGGCAGTCCGTGACGGCAGGTGCCGGGATACGGTCTTTCGCCGTCGGCGCCCGGTGCTGTCTGGCCGCGCAGCGCCGAATCGGCGATCTCGCGCCGTGTGCATCCGCAGCCATAGATCAGACCCCGCGCGGCAAGTGCATCAAACGCCGCCTGGTAGGCGTCGTTGCGTTGAGACTGCCAGACGATCTCGCCGTCCCAGACAAGCCCCAGCGCCTGCAACTGCCCCATGATGACGTCCGCAGCGCCCGGCACCGTGCGCGGCGTGTCCACGTCCTCGATGCGCAGCAGCCAGCGCCCGCGCTGCGCGCGCGCGTCCAGCCAGCTCGCCAGCGCGGTCGCCAGCGAGCCCGCATGCAGCGGTCCACTGGGACTCGGGGCGAAGCGGCCAACGTAATTCAAGGGAACGTAGACAAGACTTCAGCCCGCACGATCAAGCGCGGGCTGAGGGGTTGGAAGTGCGGCGCGTGAACGCGTGCTCAATGCAGCAGGCGCCCGCCTTCTTCGTCGAGCAGCTCTTCGAGGACCAGATTGTCGATCTCGGCTTCCTGGCTCCAGAGAACCATGAGGGCAATGATCTTGATCTTGGAGAGCGGCACGGGCGTTTCCGGCGAGGCCAGGCCCCGGTCGATGACGATCTCGCGCAGGGGCGCGGGCAGCACGCCGGCCGATTCCAGAAAGGCGATGAAGCCTATGGACTCGGTGCCGAGCTGTTGGTATTCGTTATCGGTGTAGATCCGGGTGCCGGACGTGGGCGCCTGGGCCAGGTCAACGCACCGTTCGGTGGTCTCGGCAAGGCCATACAGCCAACCGAGCGCGTCGTCGATGTCCTCGTGCTCGAAACCGGCAGCGGCAAGCCGCTTGGCGAGCACATCGGCAGCAGGACAGGCCTGAGGCGTGTAGTAATTCTCGAACAGATAGACCAGGATATCGAACATATGGCGCAGTTTGTGCCTGTTTGCACAGTCGGCCCGCATATCGGCAGACCAGCAAACATGAATTTTACTTTACGCCGATTTATTTTGCCGGGCAACCGGGGAAAAGGCGGATGTTGTACTACGTCACCTTGCACGCAAGGACGCCTATTTTGCACCCAAATGCTGACAAAATGGCTGATTCAGCAAAAAGGGGCGGTCCCGCGTGGGTCCGCCCCTTTTTTGCTTTGCTTGTCCTGCGTTACGCCACCTTGGGCGCGTTCTCCAGTTTCAGGCCCGCCAGCTGGCGGATGAAAACGGGGATGCAGATCACCAACCCGATGATGCCGCTGGTCAGGCCCGGAATGATGGTCAGCAGCGCGCCAATGGTGCACAGCCACCGCTCCCAACTCTTCATGCCGACCAGCATGAAACGCGACAAGGCCGCCGACAGCAACACCAGGCCGACCATGCAGCCAAGCAGGGTCACGAAGAACTCGTACCAGGTGAAGCCCTGCACCGAAATCAGCAGCGACGGCGAGAACACAAAGACAAACGGCACGATCAGCTTGGTGATGCCCAGCCGGAACGCCGTGTTCCCGGTCTTGAAGGGATCGCTGCCCGCCATGCCCGCCGCCGCGTATGCGGCCAGCGCCACCGGGGGCGTGATGTCCGCCAGGATGCCGAAATAGAACACGAAGAAGTGCGCCGCAATGGGCTGCACGCCCAACTGCACCAGTGTCGGCGCCGCGACGGCCACCATGATGAGGTAGTTGGCGGTCGTGGGCACGCCGCAGCCCATCAGGATGCAGACGATGCCGGTCATCACCAACGCCGCGATCAGCGTCAGCGACTGCATGTCCGTCAACGCCTCGGGCAGGAAGAACGCCGCGCCCGACGCCAGCGCCTGCGACGCCGCGATCACGATGTACGAGATCTTGAAGCCCACACCCGTGAGCGTCACCACGCCGATCACAATGCCCACCGTGCCGGCCGCTGCGCCGACAGCCAGCGCGTACTTCGCGCCGGTTTCGAAGGCTTCGTATAGGTCGCGCAACCGCAGCCGCGTGTACGGATTGAGGATGCCCACCACGATGCAGCCCGTGATGCCCGCGAAGGCCGCCAGATACGGCGTGCGGCCGCTGGCCAGCATGCCGATCAGCATCGCCAGCGGGATCAGCGTCGGCCAGCGCATCTTGAACGACTGCTTGAGCTTGGGCATTTCCTCGGCGGTCAGGCCGCGCAGGCCTTCGCGCTTGGCCTCGAAGTGCACCTGCATGAACATGCCGAAGAAGTACAGGAACGCCGGAAAAATGCCCGCGATCGCGATCTGCTGGTACGGAATGCCCAGGAACTCGATCATCAGGAACGCGGCTGCGCCCATGATGGGCGGCGTGATCTGCCCGCCCGTGCTGCTGGCGGCTTCCACGCCCGCCGCGAAGTGCCGCGGGTAGCCCACGCGGATCATCGCCGGAATGGTCAGCGACCCCACCGTCACGGCGTTCGCCACCGACGACCCCGAGATCATGCCGAACATCGCCGAGCCGAACACCGACACCTTGGCCGGCCCGCCCGCGTAACGCCCCGCCACGGTCGAGGCCACATCCAGGAACAACTGGCCCAGCCCGATGCGGGTGGCCAGCACGCCGAACAGCACGAAGTGGAACACGTAGGTCGCCACCACGCCCACCGCCACGCCGTACACGCCCTGGCTGGTCAGGTACATGTGGTTGACGACCTGCGACCACGTATTGCCCGCGTGCTTGAGCAGACCGGGGAAGTACGGCCCGAACATCGCGTAAGCCATGAACACGATCGCGATGATCGGCAGCGGCCAGCCCATTGCGCGCCGCGTGGCTTCCAAGAGGCCGATCAGCAGGATCGAGCCCATCAGCACGTCCTGCGGCAGCGGATTGCCCACGCGGAACGCCAGGTCCTCGAAGATGTACGGGATGTACAGCACCGACAGCGCCAGCGCGATCGCGATGATCCAGTCGTAAAGCGGAATGCCGCCCGGCGCATACCAGGTCGACTTGGGTTCGCGCTGGTAATGCGACTTGGAAAAGCCGAAGACCAAAAAGATCAGGCTCAGCACAAAGGCCAGGTGCACGCCGCGGTGCGTCGCCTCGCGCAGCAGGCCGAAGCCGGCGGTGTAGTAATGAAAGATCGAGAGGCTGACCAGCAGGCCCGAGACGATCCACGTGGCAGTCTTGTCCAGCGGCCGGAAGCGGATTTCCGAATCGTACTTTTCCGCCAGCTTCTGGGTTTTCTCGTGATCGATTTCCATCGCGGTGATTCTCAAGATGATTCAACAAGCAGGGCCGCACAACGGCGGCCCTGCTCAGATTTGGCGCCAACAATAGGCGCCGCAGACGCGTCGGGGTCGAGTTACTTGATCAAACCGATTTCTTTGTAGAACTTCTCGGCACCGGGATGGAACGGGATGCCCGCGCCCTTCGTCGCGTTTTCACGCGTGATCAGCTTGCCCTTGGCGTGGCCGGCGTCCAGCGTCTTGCGCGTGGCGTCGCTGTACAGCGCCTTGGTCACTTCATACACGGTCTGCTCAGGGATCTTGGCCGACGTCACCATCTGCGCGTTCACCGAAATCGTCTTGACCTCGGGAATGTTCTGGTACGTGTTGGCGGTGATGACGTCCGGCGTGAAGAACTCCTGCTTGGCGCGCAGTGCGTCGATTTCCGGACCCACCAGCGACACCAGTTCGATGTTGCCCGTGGAGGCCAGTTCGGCGATGGCGCCGGCCGGCGCGCCGCCCACGAAGAAGAACGCGTCCAGGCCGCCGTCCTTGAGCTTGTCGCCCGCCTGGTTGGGCTTCAGGTATTCGGCCTTCACGTCCTTGTCGGTCATACCGTACGCGCCCAGGATCAGGCGCACGTCGACCAGCGTGCCGGAGCCCGGCTCGTCCATCGACACGCGCTTGCCCTTCAGGTCGGCCACGCCCTTGATGCCGGAACCCTTGCGCGTCACCAGATGGATGCTTTCCGGATACAGCGTGGAGATCAGGCGCAGGTCCTGCGCCTTGGGCTTGCCTTCGAACGTGCCCGTGCCGCTATACGCCCAGAACGCCACGTCCGACTGCGTGAAGCCGGCTTCAAACGAGCCGCCCATGATGCCGTTGATGTTGGCGACCGACCCATTGGAGGCAACCGCCGTGGCGATCAGCTTGCCGGGTTGCGACACCGCGTTGCCGATGATGCCGCCGATCGGGTAGTACGTGCCCGCGGTTCCGCCCGTGCCGATGCGGAAAAACTGCTGGGCTTGTGCCGAACTGGTGGCGCCGACAGCGGCGACCGCGACGGTCAGGGCGGTGATCCAGTGCTTGAGTTTCATGCGAGCTTCTCCGGTACTTGTTGACAGGTCTGTCGGGTGACGTGGGTCGTCTTGTCATCGCCGGCGCGACAGCGTTGCCGCGCCGGAAATGGGCCTCCCCTTGGGGGCCGTTTTCATGATGAAATTCTGTCATGCCGCCCACTGGTAGCCAATGGTTACGGGGCTATCGTTTACCTGGGGGTGAATCGCCCGTTTGGTTATGGGTGGTCCCGCTTTGGTTATGCGCGTGTTACCTCTCAAGCAGTCAGACTACGGAGTCATCAGGATGTCCCAGGAAGTCATACGCGGCATTGCGCTGCCCCCGCCCGCGCAACCGGGCTATCCCTTGGCCCGCGTCGATACGCCCAGCCTCGTGCTGGACCTGACGCCCTTCGAGGCCAACCTGCGCGCGATGCAGGCCTGGGCCGACCGCCACGACGTCGCGCTTCGGCCGCACGCCAAGGCGCACAAGTGTCCGCAGATCGCCCTGCGCCAGCTTGAGCTGGGCGCGCGCGGCATCTGCTGCCAGAAAGTCAGCGAAGCCCTGCCTTTCGTGGCCGCCGGCATCCAGGACATCCACATCAGCAACGAAGTCGTCGGTTCCGCCAAGCTGGCGCTGCTGGGGCAGGTTGCGCGCGTGGCGAAGGTCAGCGTGTGCGTCGACAACGCGCACAACCTGGCGCAGGTGTCGCAAGCCATGGTGCAGGCGGAGGCGCAGATCGACGTGCTGGTGGAAGTGGATGTCGGCCAGGGCCGCTGCGGGGTGTCGGACGACGCCCTCGTGCTGGCGCTGGCGCAGCAGGCGCGCGACCTGCCCGGCGTGAACTTCGCCGGCCTGCAGGCCTATCACGGGTCGGTGCAGCATTACCGCACGCGCGAGGAGCGCGCCGAGGTCTGCCGCCAGGCGGCGCGCATCGCCGCGTCCTATGCGCAACTGCTGCGCGAGAGCGGCATCGCCTGCGACACCATCACTGGCGGCGGCACGGGCAGCGCCGAATTCGATGCGGCCAGCGGCGTCTATACCGAATTGCAGGCCGGCTCCTACGCCTTCATGGACGGCGACTACGGCGCCAACGAGTGGGACGGCCCCCTGGCGTTTGAAAACAGCCTGTTCGTGCTGGCCACGGTCATGAGCAAGCCGGCGCCTGACCGGGTGATCCTGGACGCGGGGCTCAAATCCACCACGGCCGAATGCGGCCCGCCCGCCATCTTCGGCGAACCGGGTCTGACGTACACCGCCATCAATGATGAGCACGGTGTCGTGCGCGTGGAGCCGGGGGCGCAGGCGCCCGACCTGGGTGCGGTGTTGCGCCTGGTGCCATCACACGTGGACCCCACGTTCAACCTGCATGATGGGCTGGTGGTGGTGCGGGACGGCGTGGTCGAGGATATCTGGGAAATCTCGGCGCGCGGCTTCTCGCGCTAATAGGTCCTTCTGAGGGGGCGGTTAGCTAGCGCGGTGCACGGTCACGATCGACCGTTCACCCCTCAAGTCCTCCCATGCCGCGGTTCGCAGGAACGAAAAAAGGCCGGCGCGCCGTCAACGCGCCGACCTTTGGATACAGCCCGCAAGCGTCTACTTGGCCTGCTGCTGGATCTTTTCCCCGCCCCTTTCAATGTCTTTGCCGGCACCTTCCATCGTGTTGCAACCGGCGGTCACGGCGGTAATCGCGAGCATCAGTGCAAACCAAATACGGTGGGTCATTTTCTTCTCCTTCGGGCGTTCATTGGACGTTGCGGTCATGCCGATCGGCAGCCGCAATTACTTGTCCAGCAAGTCCCGTGCCTGATCCTTCGCTTCTCCCACATTGCGCTGCACTTTACCCTCGGCTTTCTCCACTTTTCCTTCGGCTTCGGTGCGGGTGCTGCCCGTCACCTTGCCAGCTGTTTCCTTGATCGCGCCCTTCACTTCCTTGGCGGCGCCCTTGATGCGGTCCTTGTCCATGTCATCGATCCTCAGGTTTCAGGTGGGGTGAAACCGCGCCGGGGAAACCCGGAGTCCGGCGGCGGACAAGTCCAATATAGGAACCGCGCCGCACCCGCGATAGAGGCATGCGCACCAGGACAGGTGGTGCATTTTTACCTGCGGCTCACGCCAGGTTCGTCATCCCCAGGAACTGCCGCAACTCCACCGTGGCCGGCGCAGTGAACAGTTGTTCGGGCGGGCCGATCTCGTGCACCCGGCCCTGGTGCATGAACACCACGCGATCGCAGACCTCGCGCGCAAAGCGCATCTCATGCGTCACCATTAACAGCGTCATGCCGTCTGCCGCCAGTTCGCGCACTACCGCCAGCACTTCGTTGACCAGCTCCGGATCCAGCGCCGACGTAATCTCGTCGCACAGTAGCGCCAGCGGCTGCATCGCCAGCGCGCGGGCAATCGCCACGCGCTGCTGCTGCCCGCCCGACAATTCGTCCGGCCACGCGTCGAACTTGTGCGCCAGGCCCACGCGGGTCAGCATCGCTCGGGCCATGTCCTCGGCCTCGCGCTCGGGGACACGCTTGGCCACCATGGGAGACAGCATCACGTTGCGCCCCACGGTCAAGTGCGGAAACAGGTTGAACTGCTGAAAGATCATGCCCACCTTCAGCCGCAGCGCACGCAGCCGCAGCTCATCGTCGCCCAACTGCGCATCGGCCACCATGATCGCGCCGCCGTCGATCTGCTCCAGCCCGTTGATGCATCGCAGCAGCGTGCTCTTGCCCGAACCGCTCTTACCGATGATGGCAATCACCTCGCCAGGATCGACGCGCAACGTCACGCCTTTCAGCACTTCGTTGTCGCCAAACCGCTTGCGGACGTCTTCAAGGGCGATGAGGGGCATGCAACTTCCTTTCCAGCCGGAGGCTGAGGCGCGACAGGGGCCAGCACAGCGCGAAATAGATCAGCGCCGCGCAGGCATAGACGGTGAAGGGACTGAAGGTGGCGTTGGTGATAACCGTGGCCGCCTTCGACAGTTCCGTGAAGCCGATGATGGACGTCAGCGCCGTGCTCTTGACGATCTGCACCGCAAAGCCGACGGTGGGCGCCACCGCAATGCGCAGCGCCTGCGGCAGCACGACATACCGCATCTGCTGCACGTAGCCCAGCGCCAGGCTGGCCGACGCTTCCCATTGTCCCTTCGGTATGGCCTCCACGCAGCCACGCCAGATCTCCGCCAGAAACGCGCCCGACCACAACGTCAGCGCCGCGCCCGCGGCCAGCCACGGCGGCACCTCCACGCCGATCAGCGACAGGCCGAAGAACGCCAGGAACAGCTGCATCAGCAGCGGCGTGCCCTGAAAAAGTTCGATGTATGCCCAACTGATGCGCCGCATCGCGGCCACGCGCGACGTGCGCATCATGAGCGCCAGCACGCCCATCAGCGCCCCGCCCGCAAAGGCTGCAAGAGACAGAATGATCGTCCAGCGCGCCGCCAGCAGCAGGTTGCGCACGATGTCCCAGGTAGAAAATTCGATCATCGTGCCGCCTTGCGGAACAGCCGCCGACCGGTCATGCGCAGGATCTGCCGCAGCAGCACCGCCAGTGCCAGATAGATGCCGGTCGTCACCAGATACACCTCGAACGCCCGGAAGTTGCGCGACTGAATGAAGTTCGCCGCAAACGTCAGGTCCTCGGCCGCGATCTGCGAGCACACCGCCGACCCCAGCATCACGATCACGATCTGCGACGACAGCGCCGGCCAGATCCGCATCAGCGCGGGCATCAGCACGACGTGCCGAAACACCTGCAGCCGCGACAGCGCAAGGCTCGCGCCTGCCTCATACTGCCCGCGCGGCGTGGCGTCGATACCGGCGCGGATGATCTCGGTGCTGTAGGCGCCCAGGTTCAATGCCATCGCCAGGCACGCCGCCTGCATTTCTCCAAGCTGGATGCCCAGCGACGGCAGGCCAAAGAACACAAAAAAGAGCTGGATCAGAAACGGAGTGTTCCGGATCAGCTCGACGTACGCGGTGACCGGCGCGCGCAGCCACGTCGGGCCCTGCGTGCGCACCCAGGCGCACGCGATGCCGATCGCCACGCCCGCCACCGCGCCGAACGCAATCAGTTCGATCGTCACGCCGATGCCTTTGAGCAGCACCGGCGTGTACTCGAACACCGAGGCGAAGTCGTACTGGTAAGCCATGACGGCCGCCGCTTAGGCTACAGATCCTTGGGCAATGCGGCGCCCAGCCATTTCTGCGAAATCGCCGACAACGAGCCGTCCTGCTTGGCGGCCGCCAGAATGTCGTTCACGCGGGCGCGCAGCTTCGGTTCGTCCTTGTTCAGGCCGATGTAGCAAGGCGAGTTCTTGATCAGGAATTTCGTTTCGGGCTTCTTGGGCGGATTGCGCGCCAGGATCGCCGCAGCCACCACGTTGCCCGTCGCGATCATCGGCACCTGGCCCGACAGGAAGGCGGTGATCGTGCCGTTGTTGTCCTCGTACCGCTTGACCGTGGCGGACTCGGGCGCAATCTTGGTCAGCTCGATGTCCTCCACCGCGCCGCGCGTGACGCCAATGGTCTTGCCGGCCAAGTCCGCGGCGGACGACACCTTCAGGTCCGCCGGGCCGAACACGCCGTTGAAAAACGGCGCGTACGCTTCAGAAAAGTCGATGGCCTTCTCGCGCTCCGCATTCTTGCCCATGCTGGAGATCACCAGATCCACCTTCTTCGTCTGCAGGTAGGGCACGCGGTTGGCGCTGGTGACCGGCACCAGTTCCAGCTTCACGCCCAGTTGCTTGGCGATGAGCTGTGCCGTGTCGATGTCATAGCCCAGCGGCTTCATGTCCGAGCCCACCGACCCAAAGGGCGGAAAGTCCTGCGGCACCGCGATTTTGATGACGCCCGCCTTGACGATATCGTCCAGCGCATCGGCGTGCGACACAGGAGCAGCCAGCAGCGTGGCGGCGGCGCAAAGGGACAGCAACAGGGATCTGCGTTTCATGAGGAACTCTCCAGGGCCCGCACTGCCCGGCCGGGTCAATGCGTTGCACACCAAGTCGGTATACAAAGAGAGTCAAAGCAAAGTCCGTGCCACGCGCGTGTGCGGGGAGGCGACGGGCAAAGGTCGTGCAGACGCCCCGCGATGGTGCGGCGGATGCGCCGCGGGCGGGCGCGCAGGCACCGCTTTGGACGTTTGGATTCAGGCGTCCACGTAGCCCGCCATCAACCCTTCGAACCATTCATGAAACACCGCCAGCCGCCGCGAGCGCTGGCGGCGGTGCGGATACAGCAGCGACACCGGCATGGACGCCGCGCGCGCGGCCGGCATCACTTCCACCAGTTCGCCCGCATTCAGCAGATGCTGCACGTCGAACCGGGGAATCTGGATCAGCCCCAGCCCCGCCAGGCAGCAGGCGATATAGCTTTCGGCGTTGTTCACCACCACCCGGCTGCGCACCGGATCCTGGCGCACGCCGCCATCGGGCGACACGGTTTCCCAGGGCAATTCCCGCCCGGTCTTCGGCGACGCATAGCCGACCGCCCAATGGCCGGTGGCCAGATCTTCCGGCTGCATCGGTTCGCCGTGTTCGCGCAGGTAAGCCGGACTGGCGCAATTGATCAGCGCAATGCTGCCCAGCGGCCGCACCACCAGGCTGCTGTCGTGCAGCGCGCCGATGCGCACCGCGCAGTCCACGCCTTCCTGCACCAGATCGATGGCGCGGTCGGTGGAACTCAGCACCACTTGCAGCCGTGGATGCCGGCGCAGCAGGCCCGGCAACTGCGGCGCGATCAGCCGTCGCGCCACGCGGCTGGGCACGTCAATGCTCAATCGGCCCGACACCTGCCGCTCGCTGGCCTGGAACAACTGGTCGATGTCTTCCACTTCCGCCAGCAGCGGCAGCACGCGCTCCAGCAGTTGCTCGCCATCGGCCGTCAGCCGCACCTGCCGGGTCGTGCGATGCAGCAGCCGCACGCCGAGCTGGGTTTCCAGTTGCTGGATCGCGGCGGACACCGACGCGCGGGGCGCGTCCAGCGCATGCGCCGCCTTGATGAAACTGCCCATCTCGGCAACCTGCGCAAATACGCGGTACTGGTCGAATCGGTCCATGAGCGGCCTGTGGCGATGCGGGGGGACGGTGCAACGGGAAGCGCGCGCCATCCCGATGCCGGGGGCGCGCGCAATGCATGAAAAGCATAGCCGCAATTGGGGGCTGATCGGGATCCGATCCGGCCGCGTCAGCCGCTGCGCCAGATCGCCACGGCAGCCAGCGCCGCCGGCACCAGAAACACGACCGCCAGAATCGGCAATTCCTCGCGCACGGTGTACCCGGCGTGCGTCACGCCCACCCACATATTCACCAGCGCCACCACCAGCCAGACGGGAATGAACGCCTTGGCTGCCACCGCCAGCGCCGCCGCATCGCCGCCCCACAGCTTGCCGAAGAGCAGGAACACGCCCAACAGCACCGCGCCGCCTCCGATCACCATCGCCATATGCATGCCGCTCTCCCTGGTCTGCCGCCTATTTGGTCGTGTAGCCGCCGTTGATAAGGATGGTCTGCCCCGTGATCCACCAGCCGTCGCTAACCAGATGGCGGATGAACGGCACCACGTCCTCGATATCCGTCAGCCCTGTCTTGCTGAACGGCGACAGCGCCGCCGCGGTCTTGTGATACGCCACGGCATCATCGCCCTCGGCCGGATAGAAGAACGGCGTATCCATTGGCCCCGGCCCCACCGCCGTCACCGAAATCCCCCGCGCCCCAAACTCCTTGGCCGCCGCGCGCGTGTAGTGCTCCACCGGCGCCTTCGTGCCCGCATAGGCCGCATAGAACGGCGTGAAGGCGCCCAGCAGCGACGTCACCAGCGTGCACACCTTGCCGTTGTCATTCACGTGCCGGCCAGCCTCGCGCAGAAAGAAAAACGCCGTCTTGGAATTTACCGCCGCCATCTCGTCGTATTCGTCCTCGCTGATCTCGGTGAAGGGCTTCTTGAGCACCTTGCCCACCGTATTGATCGCGATATCCGGCCGGCCCACCGCCGCCACCGCGTCGGCAAACAGCTTCTCCACCGCCGCTGCCGTCGTCAGGTCGCCCTGCAACGCCACCGCCTTGGCGCCCGCCGCCTGCACCGCCGCCACAGTCGCCTCGGCTTCGGCCTTCGACGCCGCACTGTTGTAATGGACCGCCACCGCGCGGGCGCCCTGCTCAGCCAAATCGCGCGCAATCAGCCCGCCCAGATTCTTCGCCCCGCCCGCAATGATCGCGACCTTGCCTTTGATCGAATGGTCCGCCATGGAAAATCTCCTTCAGGTGTTTCGGATGTCGATGGAGCTACGAGCTTAGGCAAGCGCTCGCGCCCGATAAACCACCTGAAGCTGGATGGATCATCCAGAAAAACCACCCAATCGCGGCGCGCGGTGCGAAGGTCGAGAAGGTGTCTGACACCTGGCAATATTTCGCCGGCCTCCCGAAGAACGCCGAAGTCAGAGCCAGGTCCACCAACAAAAAAGCCGTCCCTAATCCAGGGACGGCTTGCAGCGACGTCAATCGAGGAACGCGCTCAATCCACCTGCGCGCCCGACTGCTTCACCGCCTTGCCCCATTTATCCACTTCCGAGGCAATAAACGACCCAGTCGCCTCAGGCGTCAACGGCATCGGCTCCGCGCCACGATCCCGGAAGAACTTCTGCATCTCCGGCGTATTCAACACCTGCCCGATCTGCTTGCTGAGCGCATCGGTAATCTCCGCAGGCGTCCCCTTCGGCGCCAACACCGCCGCCCAGCCAATCGCCTCAAACCCCGGATAGCCCGATTCCGCCACGGTCGGCACATTCGGCAACTGCGGCAGCCGCTTCGCCGTCGTCACCGCCAACGCCACCGCCTTCTTGCTCTGCACGTGCGGCAAACCCGCCGTCACCGAGTCCACCATCAGCGGCACCTGATGCCCCAGAAAATCCGCCTGCGCAGGGCCACTGCCCTTGTACGGAATGTGGCGAATATCAATATCCGCCGCCGCCTTGAACATCTCGGCCGACAAATGCTGCGTGCCGCCAATGCCCGCGCTGGCATACGCCAGCTCGCCAGGATTCGCACGCGCCTGCGTCACCAGTTGCTGCAGCGACGTAATGCCCGAAGCCGGCGTCGCCAGGAACATCAGCGGCACCGAGAACACCCCCGACACCGGCGCAAAATCCTTCGTCAGGCTGTAGTTAATGGTCTTGTACAGCGTCTGATTCACCGCCGCCGCGCTACCCGCGATCACCAGCGTGTAGCCGTCCGGCGCCGCGCGCGTGGCCTGCTCCATGCCGATATTGCTGCCCGCGCCCGCGCGGTTCTCCACCACGATGGGCTGCTTGACCGCCGCGCCCAGCTTCTCGGCCAGCGCGCGCGCAAAGATGTCGGTCGCCTGCCCCGGCGGGAACGGCACGATCAGGCGGATGGGACGGTCGGGAAATTCCGCGTGCGCGGGCGTCATGGCGGCGGCCAAGGCCAGGCCGGCGGCAAGACTGGAAAGAATACGTTTCATGATTGGTCAGTAAAAAGCGACGGCGGACTGCGCGCGAGGGGCGCATCGCCTGCATAAAATAGAGCGCCCGCGCTGGCAGCCCTTGTGAGGCCGGCCCGGGGCAGATCGGAGGGGTAGCGTCACAATAGCATCCCCCCGTCGGTGCTACATTTGCCTTTTCGCGCTTCCCCCTGGGGAATCCCTCGAAATTTCCCTCATCCCCTGTCCTTACATCCCGCAGGAACCGCCATGGAATTCAGCCAGTTCAACGTCGACACCCTCATGGAGATCACCTCCCGCCCGGACCTCGTGTTCGTCAGCGGCAAGGGATCCTGGCTGGAGGATCACGCGGGCAAGCGATACCTGGACTTCGTGCAGGGTTGGGCGGTGAACACCCTGGGCCACTCCGCGCCCGAAATGCAGCGCGCGCTGGTCGAACAGTCGCAAAAGCTGATGAACCCGTCGCCGGCGTTCTACAACATCCCCTCGATCGAGCTGGCCCAGCGCCTGACCGGCGCGTCCGACTTCGACCGCGTCTTCTTCGCCAACAGCGGCGGCGAGGCCAACGAAGGCGCCATCAAGCTCGCGCGCAAGTGGGGCCAGGTCAAGAAGAACGGCGCCTACAAGATCATCACCATGAACCACGGCTTCCACGGCCGCACGCTGGCAACGATGTCCGCGTCGGGCAAGCCGGGCTGGGACAAGATGTTCGCCCCGCAGGTCGAAGGTTTCCCCAAGGCCGAACTGAACGACCTGGAATCCGTGCGCAAGCTGATCGACGACAAGACCGTCGCCATCATGCTGGAACCCGTCCAAGGCGAAGGCGGCGTGCTGCCCGCCACCAAGGAATTCATGCAAGGCCTGCGCAAGCTGGCCGATGAAAACCAACTGCTGCTGATCGTCGACGAAGTGCAAACCGGCATGGGCCGCACCGGCAAGATGTTCGCCTACCAGCACTTTGACGTCGTCCCCGACATCATGACGCTGGCCAAGGGCATCGGCGGCGGCGTGCCGCTGGCCGCCCTGCTGGCCCGTCAGGAAGTCAGCGTGTTCCAGCACGGCGACCAAGGCGGCACCTACAACGGCAACCCCCTGACCACTGCCGTTGGCGTCGCCGTCTTCGACGCGCTGGTCGCGCCGGGCTTCATGGACGCGGTCAACGCCCGCGCCAAGCAGCTGTCCGAAGGCCTGCTGGCCATCTCGGCCAAGTACGGCATGAAGGGCGAACGCGGCATGGGTCTGCTGCGCGCGCTGGTCATGGATCGTGATGACGGTCCGGCGATTGTCGAGGCTGCGCGCAATCAGGCGCCGGAAGGTCTGCTGCTGAACGCCCCGCGTCCGAACCTGCTGCGCTTCATGCCCGCGCTGAATGTGACGGCCGAGGAAGTGGATTCGATGCTGAAGCAGCTGGATGCGCTGATTGCGCAGGTGCGTAAGGCTTGATGAGGGTTAGAAGGTAGTGAATGCAGGGGCCGCGATTATGCGGCCCTTGTTTTTTTGGGTTGATTGGATCGCGGTTGGGGTTGGGTATGCGGCCGTGGGTTGGGACATATCAAAGGAATCGAATGGACGCGAAGGAATTTGTCGGCAACTGGAATGCGCTGCGGGGTGAGCTGTTGGAGACGTTCATGTCGGCGGACGGCGGGAGCGCGGTCGCGGCCAAGGTGCGCGGGCTGGGGTTGTCGGCGGCGCAGCTTGAGGGCGTGCGTGGCGTTTTGGACCTGGCGCTGCGGGACACGATGTATTCGCTGCTACTGGGGTTAGATGGGGCGGCGAGTATTGGAGATAGCCAGGAGCAGTTCACCATCGCGGGTGAGGATGGGGTGGTGATTGAGGATATTGAGTCGGAGGCGTGGGAGTGCTTCCATGGTGATTCGGGCGTTTGCGGTTGATTCGCCCGCTGAGGGGCTGGGTGTTTTGGTCGCCGTTTCGGGAGTTTGAAGATGTCCAAGTCGCCTGCTGATGACGTGGTGTCGATCTATCGGGAGCATGCCGACGCGTTTGTGCGGCTGCGTGGGACGGGGCTGATCGAGCGCGCGTGGCTGGATGCGTTTCTGGCGCTGCTGCCGGGGGCGAGTCCGCGGGTGTTGGATATTGGGTGTGGGTTTGGGGTGCCGATTGCCCAGTATCTGATTGAGCGTGGCTGCCGGATCACGGGTGTGGATACGTCGGTGCCGTTATTGAATCGAGCGAAGGCGGCGTTTCCTGAGCATCAGTGGATTGCTGGGGATATGCGCAAGATGCCGGTGGCGGGGGCGTTTGATGGGTTGATCGCTTGGCATAGCTTTTTTCATTTATCGCCAGAGGATCAGCGGGGGATGTTTGGGGAGTTCGGGCGGTTGGCTGCGCCGGGGGCGGTGTGGATGTTTACGAGTGGGACAGGGTTAGGTGAGGCGATTGGGGAGTTTGAAGGGCGGCCGCTGTATCACGGGAGTTTGGAAGGGGCGGAGTATCGGGAGTTGTTGGCGGGGAATGGGTTTGAGGTGGTGCGGCATGTGGTGGAGGATGCCGGGTGTGGAGGGGCGACGGTGTGGTTGGCGAAACGGGGAGGGACGAGGAAACGACTCGCCCCGAACGTTGGGGAGTGTCAAAATTTTTGTGTTCTAGGCATTTGCGCTGACATTGCATCATTAGCTAGCCAGCTGGCTGTGAGTCCATATCGGGCCGGGTAAATTGTTCCCTATAGAAGACGGCGAACTGTTACATGGCGTCGGTCCCATGGTGAGTGGCTGCGCGTTTTTGATGATCTTGCGAAGCTGCGCATTTCCGCTCTCTATCGCATTGGTTGTGTCGATTACGTGTCGGATCGCAGAGGGGAATTCAAAGAATGGTATGCCCTGCTCTTCTGCGTCTCGTCAAGCTTTGATGATCTTAGGGTGCTTCACACCCACGGGCGTTCGGCGACCGCATCCAGAGGCTGCTGCCCGGCCTGGGCTCTCTCAGACGGGATGCTCGGTTGTAGTGGCGGCTATGGTACGGCACTCCTTCCAGCCAGCTTAGTTCAGGCTGGTGAGGATCGGGCGCCGAGTGCACGTCCGCCGCGCGGTGGCCGAGGTACCTGCAGCTCTTGAAGTAGCACTCGCGAAGTAATTATCTCCACTACGCGATCTAGGCGATTCCGAGCCGGGTCGATCTTATCTAGGGGCGCATTCGCGTGCGTCTAACGATTAACGAGCACCACCAAACGTTAATTTTGGTACATCACGTAACTGCCGAGTAGAATCACCTGGAGACAATTACTGAGATAAAACATGAGTGCTCAGCCCAAGTTAGTAAGCGCCCCACTGGTCAAGATGCGAACCGGACGCGACTCGAGTCAAACGTTAAAGGACCTAGTAGCCAATGAGTATGTTTTCGCGGTAGTCGGGCCGGCTGGGTCCGGAACTAGCTGGGTGGCAGATGCACTTCAACGCCTACTCAATAACGCCGGAATTCAAGCGGAAATTCTCAAAGCGTCAAATGTTATTGAGTCTTGGGCCGTGACTCGCGGTCGGGAAGTCGACAGTGCGACGAAGTTGTTGCGCGCAAAATCTTTACAGGATTTGGGCGACCTGTGCCGTCTTGAAACAAGTGACAAGGCAGCTGTGGCTATCCGTCTGATGCGAGAGATGCATGACCGAAGGAAGGGTCACACCGAAAGTCGCATGGCCGGCGGGGCGGCAGTCGCTGAGCGCCGCGCCTACATCATCGACTCCCTCAAGCAGCCTGCGGAGACGGCCCTTTTGCGACAGGTCTACCAAGATGCATTCTGTCAGATTGGCGTTGTTTGCGATGAAGAAGTGCGAAAACAACGACTGAGTTCTTCCAAGTGCAAAGACTCGACAGAAGCTGAGATTGAAGCATTTATGCGTCGGGATGAGGATGCAGACGCGCCTCATGGTCAAAAGGTGACGGACACTTTTCACCTCTCTGACTTTTTCGTAGATAACACGCCTGCTCGAATGATTCGGGAGGGCAAAATGGACGTCGAAAACCCGGCGTGGGATGTCGCCGATAAGCTCGGCCGCTTGATCGATATCCTGACACATACGAAGGTTGTCAGACCGCTCCCCAACGAGACGGGCATGTTCCATGCTTACGGGTCTGGGATGCGTAGCGCATGCCTATCTCGTCAAGTGGGCGCAGCTTTGATGGATGCCGCAGGAAACGTCGTGGCGACCGGGGCCAACGAAGTGCCGCGAGCCGGAGGCGGGGTCTACGGTGGGGGGTTTCGAATGGACGTACTCCACGGTCACGAGTACGATCATCGGTGCGCCGTTGCTGGTGGTGTTTGCAGTAACACTGTCGAGCAGCAGACGATCATTCAGCATATCATTGACGCTTTTCCCGAGCTCAAAGCCCAGGATGACGGCGTAGAGTTGCAATCGCGATTGCGGAAGACGGAAGTGGGTCGCCTTCTCGAATTTAGTCGTGCGGTACACGCGGAAATGGATGCTTTGCTTTCAGCTGGGAGGCAGGGAACCTCGACCGTCGGAACGCGAATGTTTGTAACTACGTTTCCGTGTCACTACTGTGCTCGCCACATTGTTGCAGCGGGGGTTGATGAGGTGCAATTCATCGAGCCGTATCAAAAAAGTAAAGCGCTGAGTTTGCACGGTGATGCCATTGTGTCTAGTGCAGTGGATTGGCGTCCGCCAAGCGAGGTGGTATTGAGTGCGGCGACAGAACACGGCGCAAGCCACGCTCCTCCATTCGTTTTATTTCGCCCGTTTACAGGCGTAGCTCCGCGCCTATATAAGCGTGCATTTTTGAAAGATCGCAGATTGAAGAATTCGAAAGGTCAAATGGAATTTGGAGATTCTGACACTTCTATCCGCCCAGAATTGTTGCGATCTAGCTACGTTGATGTCGAGACCCAACTCATTAAAAATGGTTCCCACGATGAATAACCGAGACCTTCCACGGAATCATCTAAGATTGGTCGTGACAAACGATTTTCCCATCGATGATTTGGTGGAGCGTCAGGGCAATCGGAAAGATGTGCAGTTACGTCTTCCGTTTGAAGACGGCTTATCTGTGATGCTGGTGCACGAAGCAGATCTCAACTTTCCTGCTGTGTTCGAGGAATTTATTGCGCGCTATCAACCTAAATGGCTTCTCGATATAAGAGTTGCGCCGCGAATGGATTTCGTCGCCCCGACGCGCGCGTCTGCTTTGCGAGTGCTGTCCGCATTAAAAGTTAACTATGTGGACGTTCTAGGAAGGATTGGAGACACGTCAAAGTGGCTGCAATTTATAGAAAATCTTGTTCAGGATCAGAATCAAGCGGAAGGGTTATACGCCATCGTATTTGATGATCGAAGTATTCTGCAAGATGCTCGCCGACACTTGTCTTCCTTAGTGTGTCAACAGACTCAAACTGAAAGTGTTAGTGTTTCAACTTTTCGACGTGAGCTGCTCGCAATGTGACACGGTTAGTATAGGAAAGGTTCGGAATTGGTTTGAACTTATGGTCAAAAGCCCTACTAATCGATTAATTCTCTTAGTAGGAAAGCCTCTTGACAGAAATTGCAGAAATATCCGAACTAAACTCGCATGAATTTATGCAACGTTAATTTGCTAGCAGCTGGGTGGAGATTTGTCCCGCGCCAATTCGAAGTGGATTGCACGATCACGCGCGCTAGGCAACAGTTGTTGGGATCCGTCCGGATATTAATTTCAAGTTGCCGTAAAAAATCCGGATTGCCCTCTTCGATGATAATTCTGGTTAGTAGCCTTCCATCGTTCATAAGCTCTTATTCTTCGAAGGGGAGATGGAAAGAGCGATAAATTCCTCCCGAGGGTTGAGTGAACTCCGTCACCCATTTGCGAGAATATATAAAGGACTCGGGGCGCAAGGCTTACAAAGTTCGGAATTTGTACATTTTTGCCCGGAGAATTTCTGGACGGCTCGCGTGTTTTTCGTACATGATTAATGAATCCTACTCTCAAAGCTTCATATGAATTGTGGCGTGATCCACAGAATAGAAGGGGTAACTGAATTGACTGCACACGAAGACGAGTTTGGCTCCTACAATTTCGATCTTCAACCGCCTCCTGATGTGGTGTCCTTTAATGAACTTCGCTCCTGCGCAGATTTGGTCCGTCTGTTTGAAGAGGGCACCCTTGAAATTCAACCCCATTTTCAACGCGAAGTGGTTTGGAAAAAGCCCGACCAGTCTCGCTTTATTGATTCGCTGGTAAAGCAGCTTCCTATTCCTAGCATGTGTTTTAGCTTGGACTTTAAAACACAGAAATGGCAGGTCGTAGATGGTTTGCAGCGCATGACCGCCATTGTCTCTTTCCTGAGCAGACAGCCGGGTTGGCGACTTTCGCGCCTCGATGATATTGATGCCCGAATAGCGGGAAAGACGGCCGCGGAGTTGATTGAAGCCCGAGGTGAGTCGGAGACGCTGTATCGAAGAGTTAGAAATCTTAGTCTTCCTATCACGGTTATTCGCTGCGACTATTCGAAGGAAACTCACACGAACTATTTATTTACGATTTTTCATCGTCTTAATGCCGGAGGTGTCCGTCTTAATAATCAAGAAATTCGGAACTGCATCTATTCTGGACCATTCAATGAGATGCTGTATCAATTGGACTCGGATGCCAGTTGGAAGACGACAAAAAACAGGCTTCCCGGTAAGGGTACAAGGTTCCGCTCTGTAGAACTCATATTGCGTTTTTTAGCGCTCTACGAGAACAGCGATAGTTATGCCGGCAAAATGGCAAAATTTTTGAATGATTACATGCACGAGCATAGGCTCGCATCTGCAGATCAGTTGAACGAAAAGCGCCAACTATTCATTCGAGCCGCCACCGTTCTTTCCCGCGCATTGGTTAGCGATCGCGTTGCGAAGCCTCCCCATACTCTGATTGACGCTGCGCTTGTGGGTATTGCCGACAACATCGATGAATTGGAAGCTTTGACAGATTTGGAATTAGGGGAAAGGCTTTCGCTTTTGCGCGAAAACCCCTCTCTCTCCCCAAGCGAACTCAAATCGGACACCACCGCGACGGACAAGATTAGAAGCCGACTAAGTGCTGCGCGCGAGATTTTTGGATGATTACCAATGTTGAGTACGGCGGAGTTGTTGCAAAACATCAGTGTGTATCAAGCACATTATGACGAAGCTCAAAATTTGAGAGAGTTGTTGTTGCCTTCGAAAGCGGCGTTGTTAGACGTGTGCGGATGGCTGGAAGAGGCAATGGACAGTATAGTGATCGACTCGGCTCACCGTTGCAATTTATCCTCGGACAGGCTGCATGCGATCCAGCAGCAATATGTTAAAAGAACGTACGGGTTTGAATATTCTAGGCATTTTGAGAAAATGCTTACAGCTGTGATCGGATTTAAAGTGCTTGAACAAGCTGAAGCGCATATAGGGGCCACTACTCTTATGCCGTTTATGGCTGCAGTATCGTCGTTAGTTCCTCTTCGGAACCACTACGCCCACACTCATCTTGACGCATCCCAGCCTTATCCACAAAGCACTTCATCCATCCCAGCTCCAAATGCGCTTGTTCCATTTGTGACTCAAGCTGAAAATGCTTTACTGGCTCTAGAGAGTGCTTTAGTTCATTTCAGTTGCTAGCCTTTCCCACCCAGCTCATCGAAATACGGTAAGAGTCAGATTTCGGCAATACGCCGTAAGTTCACAGTTCGACCCGATGTGCTGGCTCAGCCCGTCGATTCGTGCATCACTTGATGCGGGGAACGGGTCGAAAGAGGGCTTCGAGTTAGATCACTGCGCCGCGGTCAAAACAGTCATCCTGACCATTCCTAGTTGAATCTCCTGCCGTATACTCCCTGCACTACCGCACCAACGGTAGCCCGGTTTGGAAGCCGGCGAGGTCTTTGGCGGACTAGCCGCCGCTCTGGCGGCATTTTCACGTCCATACGCCTCTGCACGTCCTATGGGCGGGCCTTGGCGAGGGTGCGTTCGCGCACGCCGGTTTCCAAAGACGCCGGTCTTCCAACCTTGCCTCGTGCCCGCCCACCCCATTTGGAAGTGGGGTGCGGGCTTCATCAGTCTTTGGAGCCTGTTATGCAATCGAATCCCCTCACCGATAACCCCTGGTCCGTCGAAACCAATTCCGAATACGGCTTGGTTCCCCTCGCCCACCTCTACAACATCGACCGCGCCCGCTACGCCATCGCATCGATCGCTCGCCTCGTCGGCAACAGCGCCTCCGAACCCGACGCCACCGGTGCGCAGCCGCTGGACGCATGGACCGTGACCGCGTTATTGGGCGGCGTGGAAGGATTGTGTGAACACATGGGCGTCATGACAGAGTCCATGCTGGAAACGGCAAGAGAGTGCGCACAAGACGTCGATTGCGCCGATCCCACGCACGACGCGCCCGCGTCGATTCAATAAGCGCAAAGGCGGCTCGGGCCTGGCGCGATATGCGACAGGCCCTAGTCTTTCGATTTTGGCGATTACGTACCCCGAGCTCGGGCCCTTAAATAGCTGGCCGTCACGACTCACCTATTTGCGGTGTCTGACCGCGCTCATCCCCCGCCGTCACCAGCGCATAGTTGTACCCCTGCCCCGACCAATACCGCGCCACCAGCTCCCCATCCCTCCGGCTCCCTTGCGCCAGAAACTGCCCCCCCGGCCCAGGCGGCCGAATATAAAACGTAGCGCGCTGCCCCGCGTTCTCATAGATAACAAGCGCCGCAGGCCCCTGATCGGTAGCCAACAAACGCGCAGCAACAGGCCTAAACCCGCTTTCACTCAAATTAGGCAACCGCTCGGCATGCGCAAAATACGCATCCAACCACCCCTGCAAATCCCCAGCATCGGCCCGCACGTCCGGCTGCGGCGCATCTGCTGACGCAAACAACCGATAAGCCTGCATCGCATCCTGCATCGGCAGCACCCGATTCGCCAAGGCCGTATCACGAGCACTCCATCCCGTGACGCCGCCAATCGCCACCGCCACAACCAGACTAGCCACCATCGCCATCCGCCGCCGCGTGCGAACCCTTAGCCCCGCGCGCACCGCAGCAGGATCCAACGCAGGATTACCCGGCAAACCGTCCCCGCCAGCCGCTTCCCGCAGCCGCTGCGCATCCCGACGCCAAGCCTCCAGCTCCTGCGCCTCATCCGGATGCGCCCGCAAATACGCCTGCAGCTCCTGCAATTGCGACGGATCCAACTGTCCGTCCACATACGCATTACGCGTCAGATCATCGATAGAGCGTTCTTTCATTTCAATATCCTCAGACGAGCCTCGCCGGTCTGCCCCTCATGCAATTCACGCAAGGCACTCCGCGCGCGGGACAGGCGCGACATGACGGTGCCTAGCGGTACGTCTAAAACATCGGCGACGGCCTTGTAGCTCATGCCTTCCACGCTGACGAGCCACAGCAGCGTGCGCTGCGCCTCGGGCAGGCGTTCGAAGACATCCAGGGAAGATCGCGCGATGACCTCGCGCTCGGCCGACGGCGCGGCGGCGTCGGAGCCGGCAAACCATGACAGCAGCCGCGCATAGCGGCGCGAGCGGCGTTGGGAGTCCAGGAACTGGCGGTACAGGATGGTGAAGAGCCACGCGCGCACGTCGCCTTGCGGACGGCGGCCGCGACCGCATCGCGCGTGAGGCGCAGCGCAAAACGCCGCAGGCGCGGCAGTAGTTGGCGCAGCACGGCGTCGGAGAGTTCTTCCGCTGGCATCTCGTCGTCGGTGGATGCCGGCGCGTCGGGCGGCACGCGGACCGGTTGAATCATGGCGGGTTCCTGGGACAGGCCTGCGCAACCAGCTTACAGGTCAATGCAGTAAGACGCCGCCCCGGCGGGTTTATTCCATCGGGGAATAACTTTTTTGGGGTGGCGTCCTACAGGGGTATTCATCGCCCCATGGGCAAGGAGCCTTATGCAACAAGGATCTGACCGCAACGGCCCGCCGCCGGGTCAAACGCCACCGGGAAGCCAGCCGCCGGGCCGCCTGCCGCCGAATCGTCAAACGACGGGTGCACGGCACCAAGACGGCCAGCCCCCGAAAGGCCGGAGCCAGACGCCCCGGCCACTCACCGCCCCGCAAACCCTCCTTCGCCTCACCGCAATTGGCGCCATCGTGCTCGCCTCCGGCGCCGCGTTCGCCTACGTAGGCGGCTGGCTTGACCCTCAGCGCCTGACCCCAGACCGCGTGGTGAACGCCCTGGAAGC
Source organism: Achromobacter sp. ACM05 (assembly GCF_019218915.1). Lineage (NCBI taxonomy): Bacteria > Pseudomonadati > Pseudomonadota > Betaproteobacteria > Burkholderiales > Alcaligenaceae > Achromobacter > Achromobacter sp. ACM05. The sequence continues at coordinate 675,810 of NZ_JAHUWQ010000001.1, read as the reverse complement.
CAACAGCGGCGTCCACGAGGGCTTTCGCCGTAACCACGCCAAAGGCGTCTGTGTGATCGGCCGCTTTGAAAGCAGCGGCGCCGCCCACGACTTATCCACCGCCTCGGTGTTTGCGCCGGGCAGCACGCCGGTGGTGGGACGGCTCGCCCTGCCCGGCGGCAACCCTTACGCGTCGGACTCCAGCGTCCCGATCCGCAGCTTTGCCTTGATGTTCACGTCGGCCAATGGCGAACAGTGGCGTACCGGCATGAACAGCATGCCGGTGTTTCCGCTGTCGACCCCTCAGGCGTTCTACGATCAGCAGCTTGCCGGTCGGCCCGATCCCAAGACGGGCAAGCCCGATCCGCAGCGCATGCAGGCCTTCTTTGCGGCGCATCCTGAAGCGGCGGCGTTCCTTGCGTGGGCCAAGACCGCCAAGCCTTCGGCCAGCTACGCCACCGAAGACTATTACGGCCTGAACGCGTTCTACCTGATCGATGGGAACGGAAAGCGCCAGCCGGTGCGCTGGCAGTTGGCGCCGTTGAATGCGGCGGCGGCGCCTGTGGCGCAGCCGGGGCACGATGCTGACTATCTGCAAAGCGATCTGCAACAGCGACTGACGCAAGGGCCGTTGCGGTGGCGTCTGTTGCTCACGTTAGGCCAGCCCGGCGATTCCACCAACGATGCAACCCGCCAGTGGCCGGCGGACCGGCCGACCGTCGACGCCGGCACCGTGGTGATAACCAGCAGCGCCCCGCAAAGCGATGGTCCCTGTCGCGACGTGAACTACGACCCGACCGTCTTGCCGCAAGGCATCGCCGTGTCCGACGATCCGCTGCTGGCGGCGCGATCCGCGGCCTACGCGGCCTCTTATGAACGCCGCACGGGCGAAGGGGCGCCTCAGGCCGCCGCTGCGTCATCCCATTTGACCCAACCGGAGCGCGCCCAATGATCTCGTCGCCTAATCAAACCCGCCGGCCGCCCGCCACGTTCAGCCTATTCGCACGCGTGCTGCATTGGTCGATGGCGGCCGGCATACTCGCGATGCTGTTCATCGGCGTCGGTATGGTGGCGTCGGTATCCGAGCGGCATCAGTGGCTGGTGCAGATCCATAAGCCGCTGGGTTTGGCGCTGCTGGCGCTGGTGTGCATCCGTCTGGCCAGACGATTGTTCAAGGGTGCGCCTGCGTTGCCGGCTGATCTGCCGGCCTGGCAACGTCACGCGGCGCTGGCCTCGCACGTCCTGCTGTACGCGCTGATGTTCGCGATGCCGCTGGTCGGCTGGGCGATGCTGTCAGCGGGCGGCTATCCGGTCGTGGCGGGCGCATGGCAGTTGCCGCCGATTGCGCCTGCGGATGCGGCGCTGTTCGCTTGGCTACGGGGCGCGCATCGGTATCTGGCCTTCCTGCTGTTCGCGACGGTGCTGCTGCATCTGGCTTCGGCGTTGTTTCATGGCTGGGTGCGGCGGGATGGCGTGTTGGAATCGATGACGCGCGGGCGTCCGGTGTCATCGCGCTGACGTGGGGAATGGGCCATGCGAGGCATCCTCCATGGCCCATGCGATCGAAGCGCAAAGGGGGTGACACGAACTCAATTCGGCTTCCACGTCACGCCATCCTTCGTCCGATACTTCGGCGTTCCCGTGCAACACCCGCCAGCGCCAAGCGCCTGCCGCCCGATGAACGCCGTCACGCCGCCCTTCTCTTCCGTCAGCGATTGACTCAAGCATGACGTCGGCAAGGGATAGAAATCGCCTTCCAGCACCAGCGTCCAGCTCACGTTCTCGCCTTCGGCTGGGTCTACCCGATACACCTTGCAGTTGTGCGCAAGCAGATGAATAGGCTTTCCCGCGAGCACGCCCCTGAACTGATGCTCAGCCGGCGCCTCGCGCGTGGCGATAGTTTCAGCAGTGAGCTTCGACCCGGCCGGCGGTGGTGGCAGCGAGGGCTCGCATGCGGCAAGCAGGCTGGTCGCGCATAGCGTCATGGCGACGCGGCGGGCGGAATGCTTCAGCGATGGTGTCGTTTTCTTGGTGGCCATACTCGCTCCTTGGGCGACATCTTAGGCCTCAAATACCCGATTCACGCCAGACCGACGGCCGCAAAGCGAAGAACCCATCCCGAAGCCGCCCACATCATCCAATCCGACCCATTCCGCCTTCGCCCCTATAATGGGAACCATTCCCATTAACAAAGCCCGTCCGATGTCCGCCAAGCCCAGCGCCAGTTCCGACGCCGGTATCTCGACAATTTACCGTGACCACCATTCCTGGCTCCATGGCTGGCTGCGCCTGAAGCTTGGCGACGCGCATCGCGCGGCGGATCTGGCGCAGGACACGTTTGTCCGCCTGCTCTCGGCCAATTCCTCCGCCCAGACCGAAACCGCCCTGCGCGAACCGCGCGCCTATCTGCGTACCATCGCCAACCGCCTGCTGGTGGACCATTGGCGCCGCCAGGAAATCGAGCGCAATTACCTGGCGGTGTTGCAGACCTATCCCCAACAGCATTGGCCGTCCGAAGAGTCGCGGCTGCTGATCCTGGAATCGCTGGAGCAGATCGCGCAGATGCTGGGCCGGTTGAAGCCCGAGGTGCGCGAGGTGTTCCTGCTGGCGCAGATGGAGGGCCATACCTGCCCGCAGATCGCGCGGCAGGTGGGTAAGTCGGTGGCGACGGTGGAGCGCTATCTGGCGCAGGCGCTGCAACACTGCTATCGCCTGGTCTATGAGTGCTGATCGCGTTGAGTCCGGCAAGACCGGCGCGGGTGCGGATGCCACCCTGAACGGCGCGGGCGATGCGGCGGTGCTGGACGCCGCCATCCGTTGGCGCATCAAGCTGCAATACAACACGGCGGACGCGTCGGCGTGGCGGGCGTTCGATGTGTGGCTGGGCGCCAGCCCGGCGCATGCGCTCGTCTGGGAACGGTTGCAGGCGCTCAGCGCGCGTTTGCAGCGGCCCGCAGTGGACATGCCGCCAGAAGCCGCGGCGCAAATTCTTCGGCAGACGGGAACGGCGCAGGCGCTGCGCTCGCGGCGCAAGGCGTTGATGTCGCTGGGTGTGCTGGCGGCGGGCGGCTGGATGGCGTGGCAGGCGCGCGATGCGCAGCTGGTTCAGCATGCGCTGGCGGACGTGGCCACGTCGCGCGGCGAGCGGCGGCGGGTCGTGTTGCCGGACGGCGGCACGCTGGTGCTGAACACGGACACGGCAGTCAACATCCGTTATGGCGATCAAGCGCGGCGGATCACGTTGCTGGCCGGCGAGGTCTATCTGATCTCCGGCAGCGACCCGCTGTCGCGTCCGCTGTTTGTAGAGACGCGCGATGGTCAGGCGCGGGCGTTGGGGACGCGCTATCGGGTACGTCAGCGGGACGAGGCCAGTGAAGTGTCGGTGGACGAAGGCATGGTCGCCATGCTGCCGCGCGATGGCGGCGACGAGGCCGCAAAGACACTGCAGGCAGGCGAATCCGCGGGGATGACGCGTCAGAAGGTATTCAGTGCGGGGCCAACCGATACCCGCGTGATGGATGGCGGCGCCTGGGTCGAAGGCGCGCTGTCGGTGCGGGATATGCCGCTCGCCGCATTCCTGCAGGAACTGTCGCGGTATCACGGCGCAATCGAATGCGACCCCGCCGTGGCGCGGCTTAGCGTATCCGGCGTGTTTCAGCTGGACGACACGCACAAGGTGCTGGCGCTGCTGCGTCAGATCCTGCCGATCGAACCGCAATCCGGCCGCCTGTGGTGGGGCGGGCGCGTCACGCGGGTGCGGGCGCGCGCGTGATGGACAACGCCCGGTAAAAATTATTTGAGGGGATCGGCGAATTCGTTCGTCATACCGCTTGAAGCAGTGCGCACTGCCCAAGATGGACCGACCCTCATTGGAGTAACCCTTTCGTGAAGACCTACCGACACCCGGACGCCACGGCGCCGGGCGCCCGGGCTTGCATGCGCGCCTGCCCCACCCCTTCCCTTGCCGTTCTCCTGCCGCTGGCGGCGGCGCTCGGTCTGGCCGCGTTGTCCGCCAGCCCGACGACTGCGCGCGCTCAGACAGCGCCCGCCGCAAACGCGCCCTCTGCCGCGTCGCGCGCCTATGCGATCGCGCCGGGTCCGTTGAATGACACGCTGGCGGAATTCGCCAGGCAGGCCGGGATTTCGCTGGCGTATTCGTCCGCGCAGTTGAACGGTGCGCGTAGCGCGGGCCTGAACGGCCAGTATGGCGTGGCAGACGGTTTGCGCGCCTTGCTGTCTGGCACGGGTTATCGCGCCGTCAATGTGGATGGCGGCATCCGCATCGAGGCCGAGCCGCAGTCCGCGGCCAGCACGCTGGCGCCGGTGCTGGTGACGGGCGTCTTCAATGCGACCACCGAGAACACGAACTCCTACGCGGCCCGGGCGGCGACCATCGGCAAGACGGAAGAGGCGCTCAAGGACATTCCGCAGTCCGTCACGGTGATCACGCGCCGCCGCATGGACGATCAGAATCTCTCGACCATCAGCGAGGTGCTGGAGAACACGACGGGCGTGACGATCAGCGAAGTGGCCGACGGCGGCCGCAATTTCTATTCGCGCGGCTTCAAGATCACGAACATCCAGTACGACGGCGTGCCGCTGTCGCGCAGCTTCTACGCGGTGGGCAACAGTTTCACGGGTAGCACGGCGTATCTGGATCGCGTCGAGGTGTTGCGGGGCGCGCAAGGCCTGATGGAAGGCGCGGGCCAGCCGGGCGGATCGGTCAACCTGGTGCGCAAGCGGCCTACCGCCGAGACGCAGGTGCTGATGGAAGCGCGCGCGGGCTCGTGGGACCACGTTGGCGGGATGCTGGACGCGGGTGGCGCGTTGAACGCCGACGGCAGCCTGCGGGCACGTGCGGTGCTGGACTACGACACCAAGGGTTCGTTCATCGACGTGGTGAAGGAACGCAACACCAACCTGTACTTTGCGCTGGACTACGACGTGTCGCCGCGCACGACGGTGGGCGCGGGTGTGCTTGTGTCGCGGGTGCGGTCGACGCCCTTCTTTGGCGGGCTGCCGCGCTACAGCGACGGCCGCTCGCTGGACCTGAAGCGCTCGACCTTTCTGGGCGCGGACTGGAACCAATGGGACCGCGACGAGACGCAGGTCTTCGCCGATCTGACGCATCGCTTCAACAGCGACTGGCGATTGAACATTGCGGGCACCTACGTGAAGGAAAGCAGCCTGACGTCGGCGTTGGATGCGACGGGCGCGGTGGACCCGGTGACGCTGATGGGACCGATGCGCAATGCCTGGAACTACGACAAGTCCGCCGAGCACTTTGGCTTTGATGCCAATGTGAACGGCCGCTTCACGACGTGGGGCATGGCGCAGAACCTGACGGTGGGCGTGAGCATGTCGCGCCTGAAATCCAGCGATCGGATCGAATACGCGTCCAACTACCTGCCGCTGGATGTCTTCAATCCGGATCCGCATGTGCCCAAGCCCGAGAGCTTTCCGGATTCGCAGCGGCTGTCCCGCTATGACCCGCACGTGCAGAAAGGCATCTATGCGCAATTGCGCAGCAGCCTGACGGACGACCTGACGCTGGTCTCGGGCGGGCGATTCAGCTGGTTTGAAAGCCGCTACACGACGCAAGCCGCGACGTGGGACGACGTCAGCACCGCGAAAGCCAGCGCGGAGTTCACGCCGTTCCTGGGCTTGGTCTACGCGCTGACGCCGCAGTGGTCGGCCTATGCCAGCTATGCGGATATCTTCGAGCCGCAAACCGCCACCACGCTGGACGGCAGCGTCCTCAAGCCGATCGTGGGCGCCAACTATGAGCTGGGCATCAAGGGCGAGTTGATGGACGGCAGGCTGAACACGTCGTTCGCCGTCTACCGCATCGACCAGAAGAATCGCGCGGTGCAGGATTACGAGGTCGGACCGGTCTGCAATGGCGGCTATTGCTCGCGCGCGGCGGGCAAGGTGCGCAGCCAGGGCTTCGAGGCCGAGATGAGCGGCGAATTGGCGCCGGGCCTGCAAGTGGCCGCGGGCTATACGTTCAACAGCAACAAGTATCTGAGCGACCCCGAGCGTGAAGGCCAGACCTTCAGCGAGGAAACGCCGCGGCATATGCTGCGCGTGTGGAGCGAATACCGTCTGCCGGGGGACCTGAATAGGTTGAGCCTCGGTGCAGGCGTCAATTGGCAGAGCGCGTTGACCAACACGATCTCAAATGTGCGGCGTCCGTCCTACAGCGTCTGGAACGCGCGCGTCGCGTACGACCTGACCTCGCATTGGACTGCTGCGGTAAACGTGAACAACCTGTTCGACAAGGTCTACTACGAGTACCCGGGCTATCTGGAGAACCGCAACAACTACGGCGCGCCGCGCAGCGTGCTGCTGACGCTGCGGGGAAGGTTCTGACGCGTTCTTGACGCAATTGAAAACGGCCTGCCGGATGTCTCGGCGGGCATTTCTCTCAAGGTGTCTGACAGCCTGGCGAGATTCGCATCATACCCAGAGCATCTCCCAAGGGTGTCAGAAGTCGCCTGCCGCAGGGCCGACATCAATCATCATTTAAACCCCATTGCCCGAAGGGCGGCGCGTAAAGGTCGGCGCGATTCGTCTGAGCGCGGATGACCGGGCCAACTTTGGCTCACGCGGGCCAAAGTTGGCCCGAGTTTTTTTTGTTTGTTTTCAAACCGTTGAAGAATCTCGGGCCACAAATGGCCCGAACTTCCGGTGAAAAAAACACTTTCGCTGCTTTTGCGCCGTTGAGATCGCCATGTTTGGCGGTGAAGCACGCGTAAGCAGTTGATAAGAAAGAACAACGGAAAAGACGCTTCCAAGTTGGCACAACGTTTGCATTGAGGCGATAGGTCATCACCACCGACTACTGCCACACTGCGCCAAGCAAAGGAACTTATGAGCGTCAGCACGACCTTGAGTTGGGCGATCCGCCATGCTGTCCCCAATCCTACGGGCACATGCAACGCCTGCGAACGCACTGGCCTGCCAATCCTTCCGTTGCGAACGGCCTACGCGCCTAAGCCCACCGCGACATCAAAGCGGCCGCTTGCCGGCGGCGGCGATCTGGCTGCCGTGCCGTTGCGGCTCGACCAGCCGCGTATCCTACGTGAAGGGTATCTCTATGTGCTGCTCGACAAGCGAGAGTGGCAGGCTTATCAGGTGACGCCCGAAGGGGCGCTGCGTCAGTTCAACCCATTTTCCATGCCGCGGGCAGCCCCAGAGCCGCTGAGCGAAAGATGTATCCACCGCGACCACGACGTCCCGGCTTCGTTCATCAACATCGACACCAAGCTGTTTAAGACCGCGTGGATAGCGTTCTCCAGCGATCCGTGGTCCGACAGCGTATTGAATCGCTATCTCCACAGTTTCGCGGGCGAAAAGTCGCCAATGGCCGTCAGGTTTTACGAGCTTGACTTGCAGACTGCGCGGAATGATCCCGCGAGTGTAGGCATCGCAATGACGGAGCAGCGCCTTCAGGTCGATCAGCACGTGCTGGAATACGCTACGCCCACGATCGGCGATTTTGTCAGCGTGCACGGATTTTGCTCGCGCAATCATCGCTTGAACGCGCTTGAAGGTTTCGTCCGGACTCAGACACAGCGCGAGCAATTGCCGAATGGCGTGTTGGCGTTGGTCCTGCCGGACCCGGTCGGGATGGTCCAGGAAATCAATCATCAGCGCCTGGGTTGCCTAAGGGAGCGGCAGGCTTATGAGGCAGACCCGCTCAACAACTACAAATTCTTCACGTCCGAAAGCCTGAAGCGCCTGCGTGAACTCTGCAAGGTGGCCGCGGACAACGCCATTGCCCACAGTCCCTATGCTTACCACAGTGGAACGGCGGGGCCGCCGGTTTTCGGCGACCCCGCTCGCGAGCGAGCCGAACAGGTCGAGCACAAGGCAGGGAAGCTGCTTGCGCGGCTCGATGAGCGATACGACGAAGTGGCGCGCGCCAGTTGGGAGAAAGCGTTCGAAGCGCACAAGGCGCGGTTGCAGACGCAAGTGGACAAGCTGGCCGAACTCTACGCAGACCAGATCCTCAACAACCCGATGTTCCGCTCGGCGGAGCAGTATGACTACGATGCGCAAAATGCGTACTCAGTATTGGGTTACATCCGCACGATGGAGCTGTGCCTGAGCGGCGGCATCACCGAAGCAACGCCTAAACCAGATTCCGAGGGCAACATCCAACCCGTCACCGGGCCGTCGGCGCGCGCGTGGGAAGCCTGGGTCATGGATGGTCAGAGCATCGTCTTCAAGACCCTGCTGGCGCTCGACAAAAGCCTGATGCAAAGTCTGGTGCCCACGTTCGGCAATCAGGGCGAACTGGATTGGAACGACTTCGGGAAGCTCTACGCCCCGGTCACCAAGATCATTACCAGTAGCGACCTGGGCGACAAACTCATATGGCCTAACGTCCAGGACGCGATCGCCAGTGTGCTGGCCGCTTACAACGGTGCGGTGAGCCGACTGGAACTGAAGGTTGATGCCGGCGCGCGCAACGTCGCCACGCGTGTGAACAGCGCATCGCTCTTGCTGTACTCGCGAACATACATGACCCAGGTCGCCGTTCAGATGAAGCTGGGTGAGTTTTACACATTGATGTGCAAGCAGATTGGGGAAGACCGAAACAGGCTTGCGACGGCCATTGAGAAAGCGACCGGAAAGGCGCACAAGCAGGTGCGGTCGGTGCTGACTGCTGGTGTCCTCAGCCTGGCCCTGAGCGATCCGAAACTCGCGGAACAGATGGTTGACGTGGTGTTGTGGGTCGAAGGAAACGCGAATGACTTGCGAAAGCGCTTTGGCGACGTCGTCAAGGATGCCACCCAGCAAACAGGGGAGGTTATCGGAGACGCCACGCGCCGGGCCGGCGGAGCGCTAAGCGAACTCAAAGTGCTCGCCGGCACGCTGGAGCCGGGGGCGCGCAAGGCCTTGGCCGGTCTTCAGCTAAACGTGGCGCGGGCCGCCGACCTCGCGCAGACCGGATTGAGGGGCGCGCGCAGTGCTGCCGCGATTGCCCGCGGCACGGTCGGAAGCGCTGAACTGCTGCTTGCTGTTGGCTCCACGTACCTGTTATCGCAGGGCTTGCGTAAATCGGTTGAAGCCGTGGATGCCACCTTTGGAGCCAAACACGAGGAAGCCGTGCTGGCGGTGTACTCGGCCTCGATCGGGGTGTTGGGGGGAAGTATTGAGGTGGCGGGAATGACGATGAGGGCCAGCGCTGAGCAAGCGAGGAAAGTTCTCCGCGCGCATGCGTCGAGTGTCGGTGCCATCAGTCAGCTCGCGGATGCTGGTAAAGCACTGGCGCGGTTTGGGGCAATATTGGGCGCGGCGTCTGGGGCTGTTGACGCAGTTGCGGCTTTAGTTGCAGCTGGTCGTGCCGGTGATGCTGGCGGTAAATCAGCAAGATCTTGGTACTTCGGTGCTGCAGGATTATCCGTCACAAGCGCGGGCTTTGCGGTGTACGCCCTCTATTCCGCCTCGACGACAATATTGAGTGCCACCTGGGTGCTTGGGCCTGTCGGGTGGGCAATTCTTGCTGGAATTAGTGCGTTTGTCTTTCTGCAGCTTGGTGGGGAGGCTGAGTCGTCTCCCTTAGAACGATGGGCGTATCGTAGTCACTTTGGACTATCGGAGAGTGATAAGTTTGACGACGCGAATTCGGCAGTTTCCGCATTGAATGCGGCGGTTCTTGGGGTCGATGTGCAGGTGGTGTTTGGTTCTATAGTGCGAGCCGTCCACTACGAAGGGAAGGCTGCCGCCATGGGTGGGGCGGAGGGAGGGCCGGCGGTTATACCGCAATTGCAATATCAAATAGTCATGCCTCGCTACGATGTCTCCCGCGTAGCCTTTAAGTGGCGACTTATCGTAAAGCGGTATTCCGGCGAGCAGATTATGGCGTCCGGTATGCACCCACTCGGTGATCCCAAGTCAAGTGAACATAGCATCCCGCTACAGCGGCTGGATTATGTGCCTGAAAGTAATGCGCCGACTAGCCGCGAGCGCACGGTTACTGCAGTAGAGGAAGGAAAGGAAACCTTCCTTATTGTGGAAGGCTCGATCGAACTCAAAGTTAGTCACGATATCGATGAGGCACGAATCGTTCTAGAGTACCTACCAAACATTCACGACTCAGAGATGATCGCAATCGTGGACGTTTCGGAGGCCAAATGACAACGTCTCCGAAAGCTCTCTTGGACATTCCGACTGCTGGATGGAAAGCTGATCTTCCGCTTCCATGGGCACCACCGGATCATATTTTTCATCCAATCGGCGTCGCACCAAATTACGTGGACGAAATCTACCTTGAGTTGCATACCGCCAAAATATTGAATCGAACGGTGGTTTGCGCTTGTGGCATCTTTATTCTCACGATCGCGTTTCTAATGCTCGTAATGTTGTTGCTTGAGCTAGCAGACGGCGCATATGCATTTAAATCAAATCCATTGGCTTATGTCTTTTTATTGGGAGCAATAATGGTCAGTTTCGTCCTGGGAATAGGCATGTTACGCACAGGTATAGCCGCCCCTCGAGACGAGCCCATTCGTTTCAACCGCAAGCGAGGCAAAGTTTACGTGTACCGATTTCACAGCGGCGGACCGATCAGTCGAAAGGGTTGGGGTGTTCGCCCGGAGGCTTTCGACTGGAGAGACCTCCGAGCCGAAGCCTGGAGCCGCAAGGCGCTGACCCCCAGCGGTGTGCCGATTTTCGCGTGGGGCGTTGATATTGCTGTGGTGGCGCCGGGCACTAATCACGTCATTGACCGCTTCCAATTCGCCGGCAGCAACGCCAACGGCGAGCACATGTGGGCAATGGCGCGCGCGTTCATGAATCAGGGACCGGAGGCATTACCCCAGTATCCAATCCCGCCTCGTGATTGGAACAACGATGTGCCGCCCTACCACTTGGCCTTGCGTTTAGCGCCCAAGGTGGAGTGGCCGGCTGATATGGACGTCGAGTCGCGCACGGGACCGTAATTCGCCTTTGGTCGGTGTCTTCGGCCGAGCATGCGGCCGCGGGCTATACGTTCAACAGCAACAAGTATCTGAGCGACCCCGAGCGCGAGGGCCAGACCTTCAGCGAGGAAACGCCTCGGCGCATGCTGCGCGTGTGGAGCGAATACCGCCTGCCGGGTGACTTGAATCGGGTGAGTATTAGCGGGGACGTCATTTGGCAGAGTGCGTTGGTCAACACGATTTCGAACGTGCGGCGTCCGTCCTACAGCGTCTGGAATACGAGCGTCGCGTATGACCTGACTTCGCATTGGACCGCCGCGGTGAACGTGAACAATCTGTTCGACAAGGTCTATTACGAGTACCCGGGCTATCTGGACAACCGGAACAACTACGGCGCGCCGCGCAGTGTGCTGCTGACGCTGCGAGGAAGGTTCTGACGCGTTCTTTACGCAATTGAAAACGGCCTGCCGGATGATTCGGCAGGCGGTTTGCTTTTCGCGTGATCATGCAACGTTGGCGAAGCGCTTTTCAAGGTACGCGATGATGTCGTTGGACTCGTACATCCAGCGCGTGCCGTCGGCGTCTTCGATGCGCAAGCAAGGCACCTTCACCTTGCCGCCGCCCGCCTGCAACGCGGCGCGCGCCTCGGGGTCATGCTTGGCGTCCTTCAGCGTGATCGGCACGTTGAGCCGATGCATCGCGCGGCGCGTCTTCACGCAGAACGGGCAGGCCTGGAATTGATACAGCGAGAGCGCGGCGGCATCCGCGTTGACGGCGGCCTGGCCTTGCGGCGACCGCTTCTGGGGACGCGGACGGGTCAGTGCGTCGCCCAGGACAATGATTTGACCCAGGCCGACACGCAGGGCTTTGACGAGCATGAATGGGGACTCTGAATGGTGAGAGAGGGTGTCAGTCTACTCTGTGCGGCTGCTTTGGCGGTTGTGAACCCTGGGTACGACGGAAGCACATGACCCGTCGCCCGCAAGTGGCGGAAGGCGTCCAGCAGTGCGGCCAAGACGCGGACCGGCGCGTCGCTTCTCATGAACGCTCACCGCGATATCATGCCCTGGCGTCTTCGCCCCGGGGCCCTTTTCGGCCAGATGGGCGGCGGGCGCCGATAGGCTCAACCTCCGAACTCATAAAGGAACGAAGACCGATGACGCTGTCTCGCCGCGTGCTTGCCCTTGTATGCGTGTCCGCCCTGTTCGCCCCGCTTTCCGCGTGGGCACAGTCACCCAGCGATGAAGCGCTACAGGCCGAGGCGGCAGCCATGCGGAAACGGCACGTCGCCAACACCGACGAGCTGTTCGACCAGGCCCGCAAGGACATGGCGATTGTGGTCATCCCGACCGTCAATTTCGATGCGGGAACGCCGCGCAACTTTGATGATGCGGCCACGCGGGATCAATTTACCCGCCAGCACAGCGCGCTCGTGCATTGGCAGCATAAGACCGAAAAGGGCTTTGCGATGACCGTGGGCCAAGGCAAACACAAGTTCGATGTCTCGGATACCGGTCCATTGTTCCAGACGACGCGCGGCGCGCTCGCGTATCAGGTGATTCCGGTGTGGCCTGGCGAGTATCGGCTCAATCGCATTGCGTACCGTCAGCCTCGGACGGCGCTGCCGGACTCGGAGGCGCGCGCGAAAACGATGGATTATCTGAAAAACCTCGGCATGGCTACGCTGACTGAGACGATGGCTATCGACTTCAAGAAGGAAGGACCCTGGACGCCGCTCGTGCCCAGCGAGGATGGACTGGGCTCAGGGTGCGAGGTGACGTTGCGCATTGGTGAAGGCTGCAACGAGGCTGCCCGGGAGTATCGCTGGGTGGAAGGGGCCAGGCGCGCGTTCCACAATCGCGAGGCAGAGATGTTGCCCGTTGCCGGCGTTGACACGGAACTGCTCTTCACGCCGTTGGCCACGATTACGCTGGAAGCGGGCGATGTGGTGCTGATGGATGGGTACAAGATGCCGGAGGACCAGCCGGTCATTGTCGAGGATTCGTGCGGGGTGCTGGCTGGGGAATGGGTGTGTTTGCTGGAGTCGGTGACGCTGGAGCGCTTGCCCGCCAGTATTGAGGATTTTCGGAAGGCGCGTAGCGCTGCGAGTTTTGAGTTGCCGAAGCTGGATGCTGCGTTGCAGGACCTGGTTTATCGGGAGCCTAAGTATTACTTTGAGCCGGCGGCTGGGGCGGCGAATCGGTTTGAGATGCGGAAGTAGGTCCTACGTCTGCGCCACCTCATTCCCGTTCAACGTCCTAAGCCGCCTCAACTCAGGGAACCACCGCATCCACAGCGCGGCGACTGCAATCGTCCCAACCCCGCCGATCACTACGGCGGGCACCGCGCCAAACAACTGCGCAGTCAGACCCGATTCAAACTCCCCCAGCTGATTCGACGCCCCGACAAACAAGGTGTTCACCGCGCTGACTCGCCCCAGCATGTGGTCGGGCGTATTCAACTGCACTAGCGATGACCGCACGACAACGCTGACCGCATCGGCCGCGCCGAGCACGACCAGCGCGGCGATCGATAGCGGGATCGACGTCGATAGACCGAACACGGTGGTCGCCAAGCCGAACACGATGAGCGAACCGAACAGCAGCCGGCCGACGTTTTCACCGAGGCTCAATCGCGCCAGCGTCAACGACATCAGCGCCGCACCGCAAGCCGGAGCCGCGCGCAAAGCACCAAGCGCCCACGGCCCGGCATTGAGGATGTCTTTCGCAAAGATCGGCAGCAACGCCGTCGCCCCGCCCAGCAGCACAGCAAAGAGATCCAGCGACAGCGTGCCCAGCAGCAGCCGGCGCTGGAAGATGAAGGTGATCCCGCCAAACAGCGTGCGCCACGTGGTCGGTTCCTTGCGGGGTGGCGCGCGTTCGATGACGAGGGTGGCAATGGCGATGAAGGCCATCAGATACAGCGCGGCGGCGACGCAGTAGATCCACCCTGCTCCGAGGCTGTAGCCGACGCCGCCGAGCGCCGGGCCTGCGATCTGCGCGATCTGGCCGCCGGATGAGGACAGCGCGGTGGCGCGCGGGAGCCATTCGCGCGGGACGACGGCGGGGATGAGCGTGGAGAGCGTCGGCGCTTCGAAGGCGCGGGCCGAGCTCATGATGATGATCGTGGCGTAGATGAGCGTCTTGCCGCCGACGCCGTGCAGCGCGGCGATGGCGAGGACCAGCGTGGCAAGCGCCTCGAGCGCCATGCAGACGGCGACGATCTTGCGGCGGTCGTAGCGGTCGGCGACGTGGCCGACGACGAGCGTCAGGGCGGCCATCGGGAGGAACTGGGCGAGGCCGATGAGGCCCAGGTCGAGCGCGCTGCCGGACAGCGCGTAGATCTGCCAGCCCACGGCGACGGAGACGATCTGGAATGCCAGCGATGCCGCGACGCGGCCGCAGAGGAAATGCAGGAACGGCGGACGGGAAAGCGGACTGGGCGTGTCGGCGGCGGACATGGTGGGCGTGGCGCGGGGGGAAGCGCCGATTCTAGGCGAGGGGCGCTGACGGACAGCTAAACCGAGGCGGACCGCAAGAGGTGATCTTCGGTGTCGAAATGATCGGAACCGCGCGGCAATCCGTCACAACGCGCAAGAAGGATGCGCCGGCCGTCCAAGCACGCAGCCAGTACGTGACCTTGAATGCCGGCGCCTTACGCGAATTTTATGAAGCCGCATAAACAAAACGGCTCCCGGCGATACCGCCGGAAGCCGTCGGGTACGTTCAAATCGCCGTTACTCGATCGAGACGAGCTCGGCGCCTTCCGTCACCTGATCGCCTACCCCATAGAACACTTCCCCCACCGTCCCGTCCGCGGTGGCGGAAATGGTGTGTTCCATCTTCATCGCTTCCATCACGAGCAGCGGCTGGCCCTTTTCGACCTTGTCGCCCGCCTTGACCGAGATCGAGATGATCTTGCCGGGCATGGGCGCGGCCAGACCCGCGCCGTGATCGCCTTGCGTGTCCTGCGAGTGCGTCAACGCGTCATACAGCTCCAGGACGTGCGAGCCGTCCTCGCGGAAGACGTAGGCGCGGTCGCCGTGCAGGACGACGGTGCCGGCGCTTTCATGGCCTTGCAGGGTGATGCGCAGGCCGTAGGCCAGGTTGGGATTGGCGCTGGCATGCGAGCGCCACAAGAACGGCAGGGCGCCGTCGCCGGTATCCAGCGTCCAAGCACCGCCCTGTCGGGCCACGGTGACGTGACGGGCTTCGCCGTTGTCGGTCCATTGCAGTTGACGCCGATACTGGCCGCCTAAGCGCCAGCCGTCGCGCGCGTCCCACGGATCGGCGGGACCTTTGCCCGCGCCTTGCGCGCCCGGTTGAGCCAGTCCTTGGCGAACCAACACGGCCGCGGTGGCAAGGGCCAGTGCGTCGGCGTCGGCGGGCTTCGGGTCAGGCAGCAACGTGGCGCGCTGGCGCTCGATGAGGCCGGTGTCCAGATCAGCGGCCGCGAAGGCACTGTCCTTCATCAGGCGCGACAGGAACGCGACGTTGGTCTGCACGCCCACGGCCTGCGTCTGCGCCAAGGCCTGCAGCATGCGGGCGCGGGCCTGGTCGCGGTCGGCGCCGTGCACGATGAGCTTGGCGATCATCGGGTCGTAGAACGGGGTGATCGTGTCGCCCATGCGCACGCCGCCGTCGACGCGGATGTCGCCGTTGGCAAACGCGGTGTGCGGCGGCAGGCCCAAGTAGGCGAGCGTGCCGATGGACGGCAGAAAGCCCTTCTCGGGGTTCTCGGCGTAGATGCGGGCCTCGATGGCGTGGCCGTTGATGCGCAGGTCTTCCTGGCGCGCGGGCAGCGGCTGGCCGGCGGCCACGCGCAGTTGCCATTCGACGAGGTCGTGGCCGGTGATCATTTCGGTGACCGGGTGCTCGACCTGCAGGCGCGTGTTCATTTCCATGAAGTAGAAGCGGCCGTCGGGCTCGGCGATGAACTCGACGGTGCCCGCGCCGACGTAGCCGACGGCGCGCGCGGCCGAGACCGCGGCCTCGCCCATGGCGCGGCGGCGTTCTTCGGTCATGCCGGGGGCGGGGGCTTCTTCGATGACCTTCTGGTGGCGGCGCTGCACGGAGCAGTCGCGTTCGAACAGGTACACGCAGTTGCCGTGCGTGTCGGCGAAGACCTGGATTTCGATGTGGCGCGGCTTTTGCAGATAGCGTTCGATCAGGACGCGGTCATCGCCAAAGCTGGACGCGGCTTCGCGCTGGCACGAGGCCAGTGCGTCCAGGAATGCGCCGGACGATTCGACGATGCGCATGCCCTTGCCGCCGCCGCCCGCGCTGGCCTTGATGAGCACGGGATAGCCGATGGCGTCGGCCTGCGTCTTGAGGAACTGCGGGTCCTGGTTGTCGCCGTGATAGCCGGGCACGAGCGGCACGCCGGCCTTTTCCATGAGGGTCTTGGCGGCGGACTTGCTGCCCATGGCGGCGATGGCCGATGCCGGCGGGCCGACGAAGGCGATGCCGGCGTCTTGCGCGGCTTGGGCGAAAGCTTCGTTCTCGGACAGGAAGCCGTAGCCGGGGTGGATGGCGCCGGCGCCGGTGTCGCGCGCGGCTTGCAGGATGGCATCGGCGCGCAGGTAGCTGGCGCGCGGCTCGGAGCCGCCGATGTAGACGGCCTGGTCGCAGGCGGCGACGTGACGCGAGTTGGCGTCCGCGTCGGAATAGACGGCGACGGTGCGCAGGCCCATGCGGCGGGCGGTGGCGGCGACGCGGCAGGCGATTTCGCCGCGGTTGGCAATCAGCACAGTATCGAACATTGCGTTATCCAAGCTGAGTTTGTTTGTTGACAGCGGTGCGGCGAGGGCACTGCCGCTAAATTTCTAACAACCGTTCCCCGACTGCGCCGGCCCTATCGGGGGCACCGCGGATCCGGTTCCGCCGGTCCGCCAGTGCCGCCCCCTTGAGGGGGCGCGCGAAGCGCGTAGGGGGTGGGTCCCATTCACATCCGGAAGACACCGAACTTGGTGTCTTCGATGGGCGCGTTCAGCGCGGCGGACAACGCCAGTCCCAGCACGCGGCGCGTGTCGGCCGGCGCGATGATGCCGTCGTCCCACAACCGCGCAGTGGCGTAATACGGATGGCCTTCGCGCTCATACTGTTCGCGGATCGGTGCCTTGAACGCCGTCTCTTCATCGGCAGACCATTGCCCGCCGCGCGCTTCGATGCCATCGCGCTTGACGGTGGCCAGCACGCTTGCCGCCTGCTCGCCGCCCATGACCGAGATGCGGGCGTTGGGCCACATGAAGAGCATGCGCGGCGAATAGGCGCGGCCGCACATGCCGTAGTTGCCGGCGCCGAACGAGCCGCCGATCAGCACGGTGAACTTGGGCACGTTGGCGGTGGCGACGGCCGTCACCATCTTGGCGCCGTGGCGCGCAATGCCTTCGTTCTCGTACTTGCGGCCGACCATGAAGCCGGTGATGTTCTGCAGGAAGACCAGCGGGATCTTGCGCTGCGCGCACAGTTCGATGAAGTGCGCGCCCTTCTGCGCGGACTCGGAGAACAGGATGCCGTTGTTGGCCACGATGCCGACGGGCATGCCGTGGATGTGCGCGAAGCCAGTGACCAGCGTGGGGCCGAAGCGCGACTTGAACTCGTCGAACTCGGAACCGTCGACGATGCGCGCGATGACTTCGCGCACGTCGTAGGGCTTGCGGGTGTCAGCGGGAATGATGCCGTTCAGTTCGCTGGGATCGAAGCGCGGTTCGCGCACGGGGATCGTGGCCAGCGGCTGCGGCTTTTTGCGGTTCAGGCGCGCAACCGCATTGCGAGCCAGTTGCAGCGCGTGCATGTCATTGGCGGCCAGGTGGTCGACCACGCCGGACAGGCGCGTGTGCACGTCGCCGCCGCCCAGGTCTTCGGCGCTGACTTCTTCGCCGGTGGCGGCCTTGACCAGCGGCGGGCCGCCCAGAAAGATGGTGCCCTGGTTGCGCACGATGATGGACTCGTCGCTCATGGCGGGCACATAGGCGCCGCCGGCGGTGCAGGAGCCCATCACCACGGCGATCTGCGCAATGCCCTGCGCCGACATTTGCGCCTGGTTGTAGAAGATGCGGCCGAAGTGGTCGCGGTCGGGAAAGACTTCGTCCTGCTGCGGCAGGTTGGCGCCGCCCGAGTCCACCAGATACACGCACGGCAGGTTGTTCTGCGCGGCGATCTCCTGCGCGCGCAGGTGCTTTTTGACCGTCATCGGATAGTAGGTGCCGCCCTTGACCGTGGCGTCGTTGCAGACGATGACGCACTCGGTGCCGGACACGCGGCCGATGCCGGTGATGACGCCCGCGCCGGGCGCGTCGCCGTCATACATGCCATGCGCCGCCATGGGCGACAGTTCCAGGAACGGGGTGCCCGGATCGATCAGGTTTTCGACGCGGTCGCGCGGCAGAAGCTTGCCGCGCGCGGTGTGCTTGGCGCGGGCGGATTCGCTGCCGCCCAGGGCCGTCTGCGCCAATTGCTGGTTCAGATCGTCCAGTTGCGCCTGCATGGCGCTGGCGTTGTCGATGTAGTCCTGCGACCGCGGATTGATGCGGGATTCGATGATGGGCATGGGGTACCACCCGTCCTGCTTGATTGGAATTTGAAGGCGCTCGATAAGAGCGGGTTGTCTCGCTGCCCGGTGGGCCGGGCATTCTTGTCGACTTGGTAAATCAGGATTTCGTTGCGCCTTTCCTGCATGGCCCGCGACCGACCCGTCGCGGTGGTTGCAATGCCAGAAAGGCGCAGCGAAATCCTGCTTGAGGCACAGGCCGAAGCCCGTGTCTCAAGCAGGCAACGGCTTAGACCATTTCGATGGCCATCGCGACGGCTTCGCCGCCGCCGATGCACAGCGTGGCCACGCCGCGCTTGCCGCCGGTCTTGCGCAGCGCGCCGATCAGGGTGGCCACCAGGCGTGCGCCGGAGGCGCCGATCGGGTGGCCCAGCGCGGTGGCGCCACCGTGGATGTTGACCTTTTCAGGCGAGAGCTTGAAGTCGGTCATGGCGGCCATGGCGACCACCGCGAAGGCTTCGTTGATCTCGTACAGGTCCACGTCTTCGGCCTTCCAGCCGGTCTTGTTGAACAGGTTCTTCAGCGCGCCGACGGGGGCGGTGGTGAACCAGTTGGGTTCCTGCGAGTGCTGCGAGTGCGCGACGATGCGGGCCAGCGGCTTGACGCCGAGTTTCTCAGCGGTGGACGCGCGCATCAGCACCATGGCGGCGGCGCCGTCGGAGATGGACGACGAGTTCGCGGCGGTGACGGTGCCGTCCTTCTTGAAGGCAGGCTTGAGGGTCGGGATCTTTTCCGGCATGGCCTTGGTGGGCGCTTCGTCGGTGTCGATCACGGTGTCGCCCTTGCGGCCCGCCACGGTGACGGGCGCGATTTCCCACTTGAAGCTGCCGTCTTCCGAAGCGGCGCGCGCGCGGCGCAGCGATTCCAGCGAGAACGCGTCCTGCTGTTCGCGCGTGAACGAGTACTTGGCGGCGCAGTCTTCGGCGAAGACGCCCATGGCCTTGCCCTTGTCGTACGCGTCTTCCAGGCCATCCAGCGCCATGTGGTCGTACACGGTGTTGTGGCCGTAGCGGTAGCCCTGGCGGCCCTTGAGCAGCAGGTACGGCGCGTTGCTCATGCTTTCCTGGCCGCCGGCGACGACGATCTCGGCGCTGCCCGAGGCCAGCAGGTCATGACCGAACATCGCGGCCTTCAGGCCCGAGCCGCAGACTTTGTGAATGGTGGTGCACGCCACGCCCAGCGGCAGGCCGGCGCCCAGCGCGGCCTGGCGGGCGGGCGCCTGGCCCTGGCCGGCTTGCAGCACGTTGCCCATGATGACTTCGTCGACCTGCTCGGGCTTGATGCCGGCGCGTTCAACTGCAGCCTTGATGGCGACCGAGCCCAGCTCGTGCGCGGCCAGGCCGGACAAGTTGCCCAGCATGCCGCCCATGGGCGTGCGGGCGACGGAAACGATGACGATGGGATCTGACATGACTTGCTCCTGTGAGGGTCGGGACAGCGATTGAGTTACAACACCGCGTTGCCGTTTGAAGGGCGGTCTGCACGCAAGCGTCTGTCCTTATCGTAAGGGAAAAATTCTTCGATCCGGCCTTGCGCCACGTGGGCGCGGCAGGCCTGCCACCAGTCCGGTTCCAGGAGGTCGGCATGGTGACGCATGAAGGCGCTGCGCACGCGCGCATCGCCCAGCAGGAAGCGGCCGAATTCCTCGGGGAAGACGTCGTTCGGGCCGATGGCGTACCAGGGTTCGGACGCCATCTCCGCTTCTTCATTCGGGGCCGGCGGAATGCGCCGGAAGTTCATCTCGGTCATGCGCTGGATTTCGTCGTAGTCATAAAAGACGACGCGGCCCAGGCGCGTGACGCCGAAATTCTTGTAAAGCATGTCGCCGGGGAAGATGTTGGCCGCGGCCAGTTGCCGGATGGCGTCCCCGTATTCGCGCACGGCGTGGTCCAGCAGCGCGTCCGGCGCTTGCTGCAGATACAGGTTCAGCGGCGTCATCCGGCGTTCGATGTAGACGTGGCGGATGACGACGGTGTCGGCGGTTTCCTCGATAAGACTAGGCACCAGACGCCGCAGTTCGGTGAGCAGCGCGGGCGCAAAGCGGGCGCGCGGCAGGGCCACCTGTGAATATTCCCAGGTGTCGGCCATGCGGCCCACGCGGTCGTGCAGCTTGACCATCTGGTACTTGCGCCGCACGGTGGCGTGATCCATGCCGTCCTTGTCGATGCGGTCCTTGATGAGCTTGAACACGTACGGATAGGACGGCAGCGTGAACACGCACATCACCATGCCCTTGATGCCGGGGGCGATGTCGAAGGCGTCGCGCGAGTGGGCCAGGTGGTGCAGGAAGTCGCGGTAGAACAGCGTCTTGCCCTGCTTTTGCAGGCCGATCATGGTGTAGAGCTCGGCCTTGGGCTTGCGCGGCAACAGGCTTGACAGAAAATTCACCACCGCAGCGGGCGTTTCCATGTCGACCAGGAAATACGCGCGGGTAAAGCTGAACAGCGTGCTCAGGTCGTCCGCGCCCAGCAGCAGCGCGTCCAGCGTCACCTGCCCCGCCGGATTGCGCGTCAGCGCGATGGCAAAGGGGTAGACGGTGGTCTGGTTGATCAGGCGGCCGACGATGTAGGCGCCCTTGTTGCGAAAGAACAGCGATCCCAGTGCGTGGAGCTGGCAGTCGGTGGCGATGCGCCGGCCGACGTGGCGCGGCAGGACCGCGCGAAGCTTGGACACGGCGGCGCGCGCCAGCAATCGCGTGTCGCGCGGCAGGTCTTCAAAAGGCAGCGCCAGGCCAAAGTCGGCCACCATGCGGATCAGGCTTTTTTCCAGGCCGTCGGTCACCGGGTAATACACGCGGTAGGACGGCACGCTGCTGTCGAGGTAGTCGGTGGCGACTGCCGGGCGTACGAACAGGAAGTCGTTGTGGAAGTAGTCGCGGTGCAGCAGGCGGCACGACACCGAGTTGAAGAAGGTCTCGGCGCATTCGGGCTGGCGGTGTTCGCCCAGGAGGCCGACGAACTCCTGCTTGATCTGCTGCCAGTACGCGGTCTGCGCGTCGGTCAGGGACGGGGCGGCGGCGCCGTTGCCGGTGCCGTTGCTCGTACCGTTTCCCCCCACGGCACCCTCGGGCCGCCCGCGCAGCACGCCTTCCAGTTGCGTGGCGCATTCGCGCACGCGCATGTCGTAGTACTCGATGCGTTCGCGCGATAGATGCTGGATGCCGTGCCAGTCGCCGGATTCAAACAGCGCCTTGGCACGCTGTGCGCTGTAACGGAACAGCGCGTAGTGCCGGTCAAAGCCGGCCAGGATCAGGCGCGCGACCTCCAGCGGCGAGGGGCCCGGGGCGGGCGCCTGCTCGATGTGCTGGATGTCGGACGTGCGGATCATGGCGCGGGCTGTGGATAAGGCGTCAGGCGGTTTCGTTGAAGAGTTCGCGGCCGATCAGCATGCGGCGGATTTCGCTGGTGCCGGCGCCAATTTCGTACAGCTTGGCGTCGCGCCACAGGCGGCCGACCGGGTATTCGTTGATGTAGCCGTTGCCGCCCAGGATCTGCACGCCCTCGCCCGCCATCCAGGTGGCCTTCTCGGCGGTGTACAGGATGAGCGCGGCGCAGTCCTTGCGCACCTGGCGCACGTGGTCGGACCCCAGTTTGTCCAGGTTCTTGCCGACCTGATAGCAGAAGGCGCGGCTGGCCTGCAGCGTGGTGTACAGGTCGGCGACCTTGCCCTGGATGAGCTGGAATTCGCCGATGGCCTGGCCGAACTGCTTGCGGTCGTGGATGTAGGGCACCACCACGTCCATCACGGCCTGCATGATGCCCAGCGGTCCGCCGGACAGCACGGCGCGTTCGTAGTCCAGGCCGCTCATCAACACCTTTACGCCGCCGTTGACCTGGCCCAGCACGTTTTCCTCGGGGATCTCGCAGTCCTGGAACACCAGCTCGCCGGTGTGGCTGCCGCGCATGCCCAGCTTGTCCAGCTTCTGCGCCACGGAAAAGCCCTTGAAACCCTTTTCGACCAGAAAGGCGGTGATGCCGCGCTGGTGGGCCTCGGGGTCGGTCTTGGCGTAGACGACCAGGGTGTCGGCGTCCGGGCCGTTGGTGATCCACATCTTGGTGCCGTTCAGCACGTAGCGGTCGCCCTTCTTTTCCGCGCGCAGCTTCATGCTGACGACGTCGGAGCCGGCGCCCGGCTCGCTCATGGCCAGCGCGCCCACGTGTTCGCCGGAGATCAGCTTGGGCAGGTACTTGGCCTTCTGGACGGCGGTGCCGTTGCGGTTGATCTGGTTCACGCACAGGTTGGAGTGCGCGCCGTACGACAGGCCAATGGAGGCGCTGGCGCGTGAGATTTCTTCCATGACGACCATGTGGGCCAGGTAACCCATGTTGGCGCCGCCGTATTCCTCGTCGGCGGTCATGCCCAGCACGCCGAGGTCACCGAATTTGCGCCACAGGTCCATGGGGAATTGGTCGCTGCGGTCGACTTCCGCGGCGCGCGGCGCGATCTCGGCCTGCGCGAAATTGCGGACGGCGTCGCGCAGCATGTCCAGGTCTTCGCCCAGGTCGAAGTTCAGGCCGGGAAGATTCATCAGTGTCTCCGTGATAGTAGGTGCTTACATTCATGAACCTGCGCGGACGTGTCTTGGCCGCCGTCGCGGGGGTGATCCATGATGCGCCGTTCATCCGGCGCTGCGCAATGATGCAGTGCAAATATTACGTTTACGTAAACGTAAATTGGATGAGGGTTATCCCTAGCGCGTTGCACACCGCTGCGACAGGGACGATGGGCAATACTTGATATGACCCTTTAATCCTGAAATATCCGACGGAGTCAGCTGTGCTCGAACTTTCCAATCTGGACGACATCGTGGCGTTGCGCCGTGACATTCATATGCACCCGGAGCTTTGCTACGAAGAGCACCGCACGGCCAAGGTGGTGGCCGACACGCTGCGCGGCTGGGGCATTGAAACGCATACGGGCATTGCCAAGACGGGCGTGGTGGGCGTGATCAAGCGGGGCACGTCGGACCGGGCCATCATGCTGCGCGCCGACATGGACGCGCTGCCCATGCAGGAAGAAAACCAGTTCGAGCACCGCTCGCGCCACGACGGCAAAATGCATGGCTGCGGCCACGACGGCCATACCGCGATGCTGCTGGCTGCGGCGCAGCATTTGCAGACGGCGGGCGGCTTCGACGGCACCGTGTACCTGTGCTTTCAGCCGGCCGAGGAAGGCGGCGCGGGCGGTCGGGCGATGATCCAGGATGGCCTGTTCACGCGCTTTCCGTGCGAGGCGGTCTTTGGCATGCACAACTGGCCGGGCCTGCCGGCCGGTGCGTTCGGCGTCTGTGCCGGTCCCATGATGGCGGCGGCCAACGGCTTCAAGATCACGGTCAAGGGCAAGGGCGGCCACGCCGCCGCGCCGCAGGACTGCAACGACCCGGTGCCGGCGCTCTTTGCCATCGGCCAGTCGTTGCAGACGATCCTGACGCGCAGCAAGCGCCCGCTGGATGCCGCCGTGCTGTCGATCACGCAGGTTCAGGCGGGCGGCACTGTCATCAACGTGATTCCCAATACCGCGTGGCTGGGCGGGTCGGTGCGCGCGTACAGCACCGATGTGGTGGACCTGATCGAGCGGCGCATGCAGGAGATTGCGCCCAGCATCGCCGCGGCGCACGGCTGCGAGGCCGAGGTGTACTTCGAGCGCCGCTACCCGGCGCTGGTCAACACCGTGGCCGAGACGGAATTCTGCATGGGCGTGATGCGCGAGGTCGTGGGCGAGGACCGCGCACTCACCATCGAACCGGCCATGGCCTCAGAAGACTTTGCCTTCCTGCTGCAGGAAAAGCCGGGCTGCTACGTATTCCTGGGCAATGGCGACGGCGAGCATCGCATGGCGGGCCACGGCCTGGGCCCGTGCATGCTGCACAACGCCAGCTATGACTTCAATGATTCCTTGATTCCGGCGGGGGCGTCGTACTGGGTTCGCCTGGCGCAACGCTACCTCGCCTGATGTGCTTTACCGCAGTCCGTTTCACCAACGCAGTGCTACGCAACATCACCAGGACGATATGAAAAAGAAGACATTGCTGATCAAGGCCGCGGGGGCGGCCCTGGCAATCATGGCAAGCGGCGCGATGGCGCAGAGCTGGCCGGCCAAGCCCGTTACCGTGGTCGTGCCCTACACGGCCGGCGGCAGCGCCGATGCGATCGCGCGCCGGTTGGGCGACGCGCTGCGCAAGGAAGCCAACATTACGGTCATCGTTGAGAACAAGCCGGGCGCGGGCGCCTCGGTGGGCTCGGACTACGTGGCGCGCGCGCAGCCGGACGGCACCACGCTGCTGCTGGCCTCGACCAGCCCGCTGACGATCTTTCCGCATCTGGCCAAGACCAACTATGACCCGATGAAGGACCTGACGCCGGTGGCCAGCGTCGCCGTCGCGCCGGTGGCCATCGTGGCGACCAAGGCGTTGCCGGTGAAGGATTTTGCGGGGCTGGTCGAATACGCCAAGTCGCATCCCGAAGGCGTGCGCTACGGCACGCCGGGTCAGGGCACGGTCGCGCATATCGGCATGGCGGCGGTCACCGCGCAGACCGGCACCAAGATGCTGCACGTGCCGTATCGCGGCAACAGTC
Source organism: Achromobacter sp. ACM05 (assembly GCF_019218915.1). Taxonomy (NCBI): domain Bacteria; kingdom Pseudomonadati; phylum Pseudomonadota; class Betaproteobacteria; order Burkholderiales; family Alcaligenaceae; genus Achromobacter; species Achromobacter sp. ACM05. The sequence goes on along the minus strand of NZ_JAHUWQ010000001.1, from coordinate 650,774 downwards.
AGGCGCTGACCGACGGCCTGGGCGGCGTGGTGGAGCTGCTGGTGGTCAACAGCGACGTCGTGCTGCCGCACGTGGCCAACGGCGCGCTCAAGCCGCTGGCGGTGATGGCGCCGCAGCGTCTGGCCGCGTGGCCCGACGTGCCGACGATGGCCGAACTGAAGCTGCCGCAGGCGCAGTACTACTCGAACTTCGGCATCTTCGCGCCGGCCAATCTGCCGCCCACGGTGGCGCAGCCGTTGCAGGCAGCGTTGACCAAGGCGGTGGCCAGCGCCGAGTTCCAGGAACTGCTGGCCAAGTCGTTCCTGCAGCCGGGTACGGCATCGGGCGAGGCGTTTGCCAAGCAGGTGCAGGCCGAGTTCACGAACAACGCCCGCATCATCAAGGAAAGCAATATCAAGGCGGAGTGACCGGCGGTTTGTGATGGCAATTGAGCGTGGCGGCGGTCGATCCGCCGCGCGAGATGTGCCGAGACGCAGCCTGCGTCAAAAGACCGGCACCAATGCAAAGCGCGCGGCCCGTGACGGGAACGCGCGCTTTTTTCTTGCCGGTCCGGCAGGCCGGTTCAGGTTCCGCGCGGCCCGAACATGATCACCAGCATGCCGGCCAGGCACAGGCCCACGCCGATCCAGTCGCTCGCGCTGGGCCGCACGCCATCGACCGCCCACAGCCACAGCAGCGCCATGCCGATATACACGCCGCCGTACGCGGCATAGACGCGACCAGACGCCGTCGGGTGAAGCGTCAGCAGCCACGCGAACAGCGCCAGGCTCAGCGCGGCGGGCGCGAGCAGCCAGATGGAGTGGCCCTTGCGCAACCACAGATAAGGCAGATAGCAGCCGATGATCTCGGCCAGGGCGGTCAGGACGAAAAGCCCGATGGTATGAAAAACGGCCATGCGGACTACGGCTTCTGCGCCAGAAGAACGCGGCACTGGCGTTCCTGTTCGCTGATTTCCTGAAGGGTATCGTCGATGTCGCGACGCTGCTGTTCGAGCGTGACGCGATGCTGTTCCAGCACGGACAGATACTGGCGCAACTGCACCTCGGTGTCGCCGGGTCCGTCGTACATGTCGATCAGCGTCAGGATCTCGGACAGTTGCAGGCCCAGCCGTTTGCCGCGCAGGGCCAGTTTCAGGCGCGTGCGGTCGCGCGGTCCGAAGATGCGGTTGCGGCCCTCGCGCGCCGGGCTGACGATCCCCTGGTCTTCGTAGAAGCGGATCGTGCGGGGCGTGACGTCGAACTCGCGGGCGAGCTCGGAGATGGTCCAGGTTGACGGGGACATGCGACGTGTGGCAGTTTACGTAAACGTAAATTATGATGACTTGACGTGATCGTCAAGCGTGGAGCGAGAGGCAATGAACCCCAACGAACAGAAGCTTCAGTATCCCTGGGCCGATTTTCAGCCCGAGGCCGGCCGCGCGCATGCGGTGGCGCAGGGCGTCAAATGGATCCGGATGCCGCTGCCGTTCGCGCTGGATCATATCAACCTCTGGCTGCTGCGCGACAACATCGACGGCCAGGATGGCTGGACGGTCGTTGACTGCGGCATTTCGCGCGACGAAGTGAAGACGCTGTGGGAAGACGTGTTCAAGAACGAACTGGACGGTTTGCCCGTGCTGCGCGTGCTGGTCACCCACATGCATCCGGACCACATCGGCCTGGCCTACTGGCTGTGCGAGCGCTGGAACGCGCGGCTGTGGATGACGATGACGGATTACATGGTGGCGTCGCTGTGGTCGTCGCGCCGCACGGATGCCGGCGCGGGACCGGGCGGACAATCGGCGGTCGAGCACTTCGCCCGCCACGGCCTGACGGACCCGGACGCGCAGGAACAGATCCGCCAGCGCGCCAGCTATTTCCCCAACTTGGTGCCTGCCGTGCCGTCGCGCTATACGCGGATCATGGACGGCGATCAGGTGCGCATCGGCGGTCGCGACTGGCGCGTCATCGTGGGCTATGGTCATGCGCCGGAACACGCGTCGCTGTTCTCGCCCGATCTGGGCGTGCTGATTTCCGGCGACATGGTGCTGCCGCGCATTTCCACCAACGTCAGCGTGTTCGACTACGAACCTGACGCGAATCCCTTGCCCTTGTATCTGCGGTCGCTGCACGGCTATGACGGCCTGCCCCGCGACACGCTGGTGCTGCCGTCGCACGGCCGCCCGTTCAAGGGGCTGCATGAGCGCATCACGCAGCAGCACGAGCATCATCGTGATCGGCTGGCCGAGGTGCTGGAAGCCTGTGCCGTGAAGCCGCAATCGACATCCGACATCGTGCCGGTGCTGTTCAAGCGCAAGCTGGATCTGCATCAGCTGACGTTCGCGATGGGCGAGGCGCTGGCGCATCTGCATGCGTTGTACTTCGAAGGCAAGCTGACGCGCGCGCAGGATGCCGATGGCATCGTGCGGTTCAAGGCGGTTTGATTGGCATGATGGGCGGCCGGGCGATGCGAGCGTCGCTGCTCGTTTCCGGCTGCCAGTGTCCCGCTGATCGCGTGCCGCCGCTGGTGATCAGTGCCAGCGCGACGATTAGCGGTGTCTAGCGGGAAGCCGTCGCCAGCCTGACCGCCAGCCCGACGAACACCAGCGCGGCAATGCGATTCAACCAGCGCTTGGCCGTGACCGAACGCTGCAGCAATTCCCCGAACGCCCCCGAGAAGAACGCGATCGCGCCGAACACCAGCAGCGTCGACACGATAAACACCGCACCCAGTTGCATCGTCTGCAAACCCACCGGCCCGAGCCGCGGCGACGTGAACTGCGGCAGGAAGGCGAAGAAGAACAGCAGCACCTTCGGATTGGTGAGGTTCATGACGATGCCGCGGCGGTACAACGCGCCGGGCCGCATGGGTTCGGGACGTTTGCCGTCTTCGGATTCGACGGGGGCGCGCAGGATTTGCCAGGCCAGGTACGCCAAATAGGCCGCGCCCGCCAGCTTTAGCACCGTAAACGCCACGGGCGACGCGGCAAATACTGCGGCCAAGCCAACCGCAACCGCCGCCGTGTGTCCCAGCAGTCCCGTGCACAACCCCAGCACCACGAAGATGCCCGCCTTGCGTCCCCAGATGGCGGACTGCATCAGCACAAATAGGTTGTCCGGCCCCGGCGTCAGCGCCAGCAGCACGGCAATGCCAAAGAATGCGATCAGGGTGTCGAGGGGCAGCATGGAGTCTCTTCGGTATCGGACCCGCGGATGCGACAGGCGGGACGGTGGCGGACAGCAAGTGGCATGATAAGGGCAAAGCCGACCACGACAGGAGACAGACTGATCATGACCGTTGCCGCTCAGAACGCCAATAACACCCATAACGCCAACGACGCCCTACCCGATGCCGCGCTTGAAGACTGGCTGCTCTCCCGCCACAGCTGCCGCGCCTTTCTGCCGCAGCCCGTGCCCCGCGCCACCATCGAACGCATCCTGACCCTGGCGCAGCGCACGGCGTCCTGGTGCAATTGCCAGCCGTGGCAGGTGGCAATTACCGAGGGCGACGGCACGAAGCGGTTGCGCGAGGCGCTGGAGCGCCGCGCGCAGGTCGAGGGCTTCAAGCCTGATTTCCCGTTCCCGCGCGAATACCGCGACGAATACCTAGCCCGCCGCCGCGAATCCGGTTTCCAGCTGTATGGCGCCGTCGGCGTGCCGCGCGGCGACCGCGAGGCCTACCGGCGCCAGGAGATGCGCAACTTCGCGCTCTTTGACGCGCCGCACGTCGCGATCATCACGACCGACGAGGCGCTGGGCGAGTACGGCGCGATGGACTGCGGCGGCTATGTCGCCAACTTTCTGCTCGCCGCCCAGGCCAACGGCGTCGCAACCGTGGCGCAGGCATCGCTGGCGATGTATCCCGAGGTGCTGCGTGAAGTGCTGGGCATCGCGCCCGGCCGTCGCGTGGTCTGCGGCATCTCGTTCGGCTTCGAAGACAAGGCGCATCCGGCCAACAGCTATCGCACCCGGCGCGCGGATTTGTCCGAGACGGTCCAATGGATCGGCTGAAATTCCGGCCGCGTCCTGATATGGTTTGGTTTTCCCGGTTTTGACGCACCTCTACAAGATGCCTACCAAACACATCGATACGGTTCTCCAGCACGCGGGCACCGCCCCGTTCAATCCCGAGACCGGCACGGCGCCGGTGCCGCTGCCGCCCATGCGGGCCAGCACGGTGCGCTTTGCCAATATCGCCGCGCTGGAAAACGCGCAGCGCAGCAAGGCGGCTGGCGGCCGCGCGTCCACGTACGGGCGCATGGGCATGGACACCCATGCCGCGCTGGAAGAGGTCTTCACGCAGCTGGAAGGCGGCACGCACTGCTATCTGGCGTCCTCGGGTCTGTCGGCCATGACGATGGTGATGATGGCGCTGTGCTCGGCCGGCGACCATGCGCTGATCTCCGACAGCGTGTACGGCCCGATGCGCGAGCTGGACGATGCGGTGCTCAAGCGCATGAACATCGAGATCACGTACTTTGCCGCCAGCGAGGATGTCGATGCGCTGGTGCGCCCCAACACCAAGCTGCTGTACGTGGAATCGCCCGGCTCGCTGCTGTTCGAGATGCTGGACATGGGCGCCATGGCCGCCATCGCGCAGCGCCACGGGCTGGTGCTGGCCACCGACAACACCTGGGGTTCCGGCTACATCTACCGGCCGCTGACGCTGGGCGCGCAAGTCTCCGTCATTGCGGGCACCAAATACGTGGGCGGACACTCGGACTTGATGCTGGGCGCGGTGGTCACCAACGACGAAGGCATCGCCCGCAAGCTGAACCGCACGCAGTACGCGATGGGTTACTCCATCAGCGCGGACGACGCGTGGCTGGCGCTGCGCGGCGTGCGCACCATGCCCATCCGCATGGCGCAGCATGCGCGCCACGCGATGCAGGTATGCGAGTTCCTGGATTCCCGTCCCGAGACCGTGCGTTTGTTCCATCCGGCCTGGCCCAAGGATCCCGGCCACGAATTGTGGAAACGCGATTGCACCGGGTCGAACGGCATGCTGTCGGCCGAACTGGCCCTGTCCCCGGCCGCCGCGCGCCGCTTTGTCGATGCGCTGACGCTCTTTGGCATCGGCTTTTCGTGGGGCGGCTATGAAAGCCTCGTGCAGCTTGTGTCGCCGAAGGATCTGTCCAAGCACGGCTATTGGGGCGAAGGCGAGAATCCGGTCGTGCGCCTGCACATCGGGCTGGAGTCGCCCGAGGACATCATTGCGGATCTGACGCAGGCGTTTGAACAGGCTGCGGCGGTCAAGGAATAGCCGCGCGGCTGCGAGACGCCTGAAGAAAATCGCCCCGGCCTGGAAAGGCTCGGGGCGTTTTCATTGCAGCGCTTGGCGCGGTTTACTTCGCGCGCGCCATCGGAATCAGCGCGTTGACTTCCTTCAGCGCGCCTTCGTAGCTGTTGCCCGCCATGACCGGCGAGGTCATGAACTTGCCGCCCACGGCAAACGACGGGGTGCCTTCGATGCGATAGGCCTCGGCCAGCTGGTTGGCGCGCTGCACCTGGGTCTGCACGCTGAACGAATCGAACACCGAGTCGAACTTGGCGCGGTCCACACCCTGGGTGGCAATCCACTCACCCATGGCCTTCTTGTCGAACAGGCGCTTGTGTTCGCCGTGGATGGCCGTGAAGACCTTGGGGTGCAGGTCGGGACGGTCCAGGGCCAGCAGCGCGTAGTACAGCTGCTGCAGCGGCTTCATGCCGGCATTGAAGGCGATGGGAACCTGCTTCAAGACGACGTCGGACGGCGCGGTCTTGGCCCAGTCTTCGACCATGGGTTCCATGGCGGCGCAGTGCGGGCAGGTGTAGGCGAAGAATTCCAGGACCTCGACCTTGCCCGGGGTGTCCGACGGCAGCGGCGGGTTGATCGGCACGTACTGCTGGGCGCCTTGCGCGTGGCTGGCCGGGCTGAAGAACGCCGTGGCGGTCAGCGCGGCGGCTGCCAGGATGCGGATGAGCTTGGGGGACAGCATGGGTGAGGTTCCTGAATAAAAGGCTACAGACAGGCCCGGGGCCAGATTAGTTCAATGCAAAACGATCCGCCGCGCGGCGCTATTGGCGCACCACGGCGGTTTCGATCTTGTTCTCGCCCAGGCGTCCGCGCGCCCGGTTCATGTCGTCCAGGCGGGCAAACGGACCGACCCGGACGCGGTTGATGGGCTTGCCGTTCAATTCCGCCTTCTGTACCGCGACCGGCAGTCCCAAAAGAATGATGCGCGCCTTGAGCGATTCGGCGTCGTTCTCGCCGCGGAAGGCGCCGGCTTGCAGGTAGTACGTGCCGTTGGCGGCGGGCGCAGACGGCTTGGCGGCTGCCGTCGCCGTGGGAGCGGCCTTGGAGATGGGCGTGGGCGCGGACGCCGTTGCGGGGGGCGCCGACGGCGCTGCAGCCGGCGCCCGGGACGTCGGCAGCGTGGCGATCAACGCGCCCAAGTCGTCCAGCTTGGCGGGCGTTTCGTCGCCCTTGGACGGCGCGCCCGCACCCGGCAGCGGGGCCGGCGCGGTGGCGGTGGGACCGGTGGGGGGCGCGCCCGCGGCCCCGTCGCGGCCGTACAGGCCGGCGTTGGGGTCCGGCGCCGAGCGCGGATCGGGCAGTTTGCCCGTATCGCCCTGGCGGCTGGCCCGGTCCACGAAGGGAACGGGCGCCTTGGTGACATAGAACGCGACGACGGCGGCGACGATCAGCCCGATCAGCAGACCGGCCAGCGCCCCGTACAGGGTGCTGCCGCTTTCGCCGGAGGAACGGCGGGTGGATTTGCGCTTGGTTGCCATGAACCGATGTTACATCCGCTCGGGCGCGGAAACGCCCAACAGCGCGAGGCCGTTGGCCAGCACCTGGCGGGTCGTGGCGGCCAGGCGCAGGCGGGCCAGCTTGACGGCGGTGTCGTCGACCAGCACGCGTTCGGCGTTGTACCAGCCGTGGAAGTCCGACGCGCAGTCGCGCAGCCAGAACGCGATGTGGTGCGGCGACAGGTCCTGGGCGGCCAGCGCCACCACTTGCGGGAACTCGGCCAGGCGCTGCATCAGCGCGAATTCGGTCGGCGCCGTCAGCAGCGCGGCGTCGGCCTGGGCCACGTCGGCGGCGGGCATACCCGCGTTGTTGATGACCGAGCAGATGCGCGCGTGGGCGTACTGGATGTAATAGACGGGGTTCTCGTCGCTCTTGGACAGGGCCAGGTCCACGTCGAACACGAATTCCGTGTCGGCGCGGCGCTGGATCAGGAAGTAGCGGACGGCGTCGCGGCCGACCCAGTCGATCAGGTCGCGCATGGTGACGTAGCTGCCGGCGCGCTTGGAGATCTTGACCTCTTCGCCGCCGCGCATCACCTTGACCATCTTGTGCAGCACGTAGGACGGGTAGTCCTTCGGGATGCCCTCTTCCAGCGCCTGCAGGCCGGCGCGCACGCGAGCCACGGTGCCGTGGTGGTCGCTGCCCTGGATGTTCACGGCGCGATGAAAGCCGCGCTCCCATTTGGCCTTGTGGTAGGCGACATCCGGCACGAAATAGGTGTAGCCGCCCTCGCTTTTGCGCATGACGCGGTCTTTGTCGTCGCCCGTGCCCAGCTCGGTGGTGCGCAGCCACAGCGCGCCGCCTTCCTCGTAGGTATGGCCGCCGGCGATCAGCGCCTTGACCGTCGCTTCGACGCGGCCGGACGTGTAGAGCGAGCTTTCCAGGTAGTAATTGTCGAACGCCAGGCCGAAGGCCTGCAGGTCCAGGTCCTGCTCGCGGCGCAGGTAGGCCACGGCAAAGGCGCGGATGTCGTCCAGGTTGTCGATGTTGCCGGTGGCGGTGACGGGCTCGCCGTCGGACGCCTGGATGGTCTTGCCGTCCTGGAAGTCGCGGGCGATGTCGGCGATGTAGTCGCCCTTGTAGCCGTCTTCGGGCCAGTCGGGGGAATCGGTGGTCAGGCCGCGGGCGCGGGCCTGCACGCTGATTGCCAGGTTCTGGATCTGGTTGCCGGCGTCGTTGTAATAGAACTCGCGGGTGACGTCCCAGCCCACGGCGTCGTACAGACGGCACAGCGCGTCGCCCAGCGCGGCCTGGCGGGCATGGCCCACGTGCAGCGGACCGGTGGGGTTGGCCGACACGAATTCGACCAAAATCTTCTCGCCCAGGCGCGCGGCGCGGCCGTAGGCATCGCCCTGCTCAGCCACCGCGGCGATCACGGCCTGGCGGGCAGCCGGCGTGATGCGCAGGTTGATGAAGCCGGGGCCGGCCACTTCGGCACTTTCGACCAGCGCGGCGGCGTCGGGATTGGCCATCATGGCGTCGACGATGCCCTGGGCCAGTTCGCGGGGATTGCGGCGCGCGGGTTTCGCGAGCTGCATGGCCACGTTGGTGGCGACGTCGCCATGGGCGGCAACCTTGGGGCGCTCCAGCAGCACGTTGGGCTGGGCGTCGGGAAGGCTCTGCGCGACGGCGGCCTGGATCAGGGAGATAAGCTGTTTTTGTTGCTCGAGGAGCATGGGCGTCTGGCGTGGTTCTGAGTGAGTGACGATGGCGGCACGGCGCTTGCGGCCTGCCGGCGATCCGCGCCGTGCCCGCTGGCGGGCTCGCGGTTCTGTCCGGCGGCGGCGGGCAAGCCGGCGCGCATGTGCCGGAAATCTGGGGCCCGGCGCGGCGCCTGCTGTCACGGGAAACCCCTGAATCATAGTTGATTTGGGGGCGCCAGTTGGCATCATGGGGGCGTTGGGGTAGTGTACGGAGCTAAGGTAATCAATGTAGGAGACCGGAATATGCTGATCACTTTTCACTCCAAGGTCGTGGCCGAAGTCCTGATGCTGACCGACCACGCGGGCGCCCTGTTGCAGGCGGCCGGCAAGCCGGTCGGCGACAAGATCCCCGAGCGCGGCGTCTTCACCGTGGAGCAGCTTGGACCGGCCATCAGCGGCATCGAACGCGCGATCGACGAGTACCAGCACGCCCACGAAAGCCCGGACGAGGACGACGAGGACAAGGCGCCCGTCGCCCCGATGGCGCGCGCGGTCGGTCTGAAGGAGCGTGCCTTCCCCCTGCTGGACATGATGCGCCAGTCGCAGGCCGCAGGCGCCGAGGTCACCTGGGAAGTCTCGCGGGGCTGGTAGGACTATGTCGCCGGACGGACAATCTGTCCGGCTTTTTTTGCCTACCCTGTTGGCCTGACGCCCTCTGACGGAGCTTTATTCCCATGCGCAGCGACATCACCATTGTTTTCGACTCCCGGCGTTCGCTGGACCTTTCCGCGAACGTCGAAACCTCCCCGCAACGCCAGGCCGATGCGCGCGACTGGTTTGACAGCGCCTGGGAAACCCTGGGCTGCGAACCGCTGCGGCCCAGCGGCAAGGTCCTGTTGCTGGACAAGGTGCTGGGCGTGGCCGACGCGCTGGGCTACGACACGCTGTCGTCTGACGAAAAGGAAGCCCGGGAGTTCGCCGAGCACCTGGCGTTGGCGCTGGAGCGTCCGCGCATCACCGTGGACCTGCCGGGCCTGACTGTCGGGTATTGAACGGCCGAACATTCCGCCACCCGTGAAAAACCCCGCCTGGGCGGGGTTTTTTGTGCGCTGCGTTTACGGCGGCACGATGTGTGCGCCGCGGCGTGCGAACGGATTCCTACCGGATCCCCGCCCGCATGAACGACTGCACGAATTGGCGCTGGAACAGCAGGAACGCGATCAGCAGCGGCGCGGCCGACATCAGCGTCGCGGCGGTGATCACCGACCAGTCGATGCCCTGATCCGTGGACGAGAACACCTGTAGACCCACCGTCAGCGGCCGGGATTCCACCGAGTTGGTGATGATCAGCGGCCACAGGAAGTTGTTCCAGTGGTGGCTTACCGACACCAGCCCGTAGGCCACGTAGATCGGCTTGGCCAGCGGCACGTACACCTTCCAGAGCACTTGCAGCGCGTTCGCGCCTTCCATGCGGGCCGCCTCTTCCAGTTCGCGCGGCACCGTCTTGAAGGTCTGGCGCAACAGGAAGATGCCGAAGGCCGAGGCGAAGTACGGCAGTCCGATCGCGAACACCGTGTCGCGTACGCCCAGGAGGCTCATCGACCGGTAGTTTTCCACCAGCAGCACGTCGGGCATGATCATCAGCTGCAACAGCACCAGCATGAACACGAAATCGCGGCCGCGGAATTCGAAACGCGCGAACGCATAGCCCGCCAGCGTCGACAGCACCAGCTGCGCGGCCAGCACCATCGTGACCAGCACGAACGTGTTCAGGAAGTAGCGCGGAAACGGCGCTGCATTCCAGGCACGGACGAAGTTATCCAGCGTCAGCGGCGCGAAGAGATCGAAGCGGGTGGCGTAGGCGGGCGGATGGAACGCCGCCCACATCGCGTAGGCCAGCGGCAAAATCCACAACAGGCCCAGCGCCCACGCGCCCAGGGTATCGAGCTTGTCTTTCATTGGTAGTGCGTCCTGCGGTCCAGCCAGCGGAACTTGATCAGCGCGGTCAGCGCCAGCACCACCAGCAACACGACGGTCAGGGTGGCGGCATAGGCCGTATCCCAGAAGCTGAATCCCACCTGGTAGATGTAATAGAGCAGCAAGGTGCTCGCGTTGTCCGGCCCGCCGCGCGTCATGACCACCACGTGGTCGACCAGCCGGAACGCGTTGATCAGCGCATTGATCAGCACGAAGAGCGTGGTGGGCATCAGCAGCGGCCACAGGATGCGGCGGAAATACTGCCAGCGCGAGGCGCCTTCCAGCATGGCCGCTTCACGCAGCGACGGCGACACCGTCTGCAGCGCGGCCAGATAGAAGATCATGAAAAAGCCGGCCTCTTTCCAGACGGTCACCAGCATCAGCGCGGGCAGCGCGGTCTCGCGGTTGCCCAGCCAGTTGGGACCCGGCGCGCCGAACCAGCCCATCACCTGCGCGATCAGCCCGTACTGCGGCGTGTAGAAGAACAGCCAGATGTTGGCGACTGCCACCATGGGCAGCACGGTCGGCGTGAAGTAAGCCATGCGCAGGAACCCGCGCCCGGTGAGGTTGCGGTTGACCCATAGCGCCATGATCAGCGCGATGCCGATCGAGGTGGGAATGGTGCCCAGCGCAAACCACAGGTTGTTCCACAGCGACTGCCAGAATACGGGGTCGTCGCGCATGACCGCGTAGTTGTCCAGCCCGACGAAGCGGGCCGGGCGCGCGCCCTTTGGGGTGGAGAAAAAGCTGTGCCAAAGCGTCGCCACCGCCGGGTAATGCGTGAAGGCGGCGAGCAGCACGATGGCTGGCAGCAGAAGCAGCCAGCCATAAAGCGCATTCAAAGAGCGGCTCATCGTGCGTGCGGTCGGTTTACTTGTAGGAACGCAGTATGCGATCGGACTCGCGCTGCGCGTCGGTCAGGGCCTGCTGCGGGGTCTTCGAGCCCGTCAGCGCCGCCTGCAGGGCGTCGTTCAGGGTCTTGGTGACGCGCTGGTTCTCATGCGTCGAGAATTCCGCCACGCTGACTTCCAGCTGGTCGCGCGCGACCGTGGCGGCCGGCACTTCCTGCGCGTACTTCTTCATCTTCTCGGTTTCCCACGCGGCCGGCGTCACGGCCACGTAGCCCGTGGCGATGCTCCAGTCGGCCGCGCGCTCGGGCGTGGTGGCCCACTGCGCGAACTTCAGCGCCGCCGCCTGCTGCTCCGGCGTGCCGCTCTTGAAGATGTAGAAGTTGCCGCCGCCCGTGGGGCTGCCGCCGCGCTTTTGCTGCGGCATCATCGCCACGCCGAACGGGAAGTCCGCGTTCTTGCGGATGTTGGTCAGGTTGCCGGTGGTGGTCCACACCATGGCCGCCTTCTTTTCCAGGAAGTCCTTGGGCGTGGTGCCCCAGTCGATCGTGCCGGTCGGCATGATCTTGTGCTTGGCCGACAGGTCACGCCAGAACTGCGCGGCTTCGACCACCGCCGGCTTGTCCAGGTAGACCTCGTTGCCGGCTTCGTTCATCAGGATCGCGCCGTTGGGCGTGGTCAACGCCTGGAACAGCCAGTACGCGAATGCGCCGCCCGACGGGATCTCGATGCCCCACTGCGTCGTGTTGCCCGAGGCGTCCTGCTTGGTCAGCTTCTTGCCGTACTCGACCAGCTCGGCCCAGGTCTTGGGCGGTTTTTCGGGATCCAGGCCGGCGGCCTTGAAGAGATCCTTGTTGTAGTACATGACGATGGTCGAACGCTGGAACGGCACGCCCCAGGTGTGGCCGCCGGTGCGGCTGTTCTGCATGAAGGCGTCATAGAAGCCGCCCAGCCACTTCTTGTCGGCGTCGGTCTTGGCCAGGCTGTCGATCGAAACGATGGCGTCCTCGTCGATCAGCGTGAACATGTCGGTGGACAGCAGCACCGCGAGCTGGGGCGGGGTGCCGCCCTTGAGCGCGGTCAGCGCCTTGGCGATGGAGTCCTGGTACGAACCGGCGTAGATCGGCTTGATCTTGATGTTGGGATTTTCCTTCTGGAAATCCGTCACCATGTCGTCGACGATCTTGGTGATCGGGCCGCCGACAGCAACCGGGTAGTAGAACTCGACCTCGACGGGCTTGTTCTGCGCCTGCACAGGCAGAGACAGGCAGGCGGCGGCCAGGCTGGCGGCCAGGGTCTTGAGTACGATGCGTCGCATGGGATGTTCCTTTCCTGTGTGTGGGCTATTTTTTCTAGCGCCCGTCGGTGTTGATGACCGCCGAATCGGCGGCGAAGAAATGCTGTTGCCCGTCCGGCCAGGACAGGCGCAGCGACTCACCTGCGCTTGCGCGCAGATGGCCGCCGACCCGGACGGCCACGCCGCCCGTGTCGCCGATGCGGCACACCACGATGGAGTCCGCGCCGAAGTACTCCACGCTTTCGACAGTGGCCGCGATGCCGTCGCCGTCGATTCGAATGTGTTCAGGCCGCACGCCCAGCTTCACGGCGCCGGCGGGCGCGTTCGCGATGGCGGGACCCTGCGTGCCGGCGATCACCGTGGCGCCTGCTTGCTGCGTCAGGTTGATCAAATTCATGGGCGGCGTGCCGATGAAGCGCGCCGCGAACTCGCTGGCCGGACGCGCATACAGGCCATCAGGCGTGTCGTGCTGTTCGATCTGGCCGCCCCGCAGCAGCACCACCTGGTCGGCCATGCTCATGGCTTCGGTCTGATCGTGCGTGACGTAGACCATGGTGATGCCCAGGCTTTGCTGCAATGCGCGGATCTCGCGGCGCATTTCGTGGCGCAGTTGGGCGTCCAGGTTGGAAAGGGGCTCGTCCATCAGGCAGACCGGCGCTTCGGAAATCACGGCGCGGCCCAGCGCCACGCGCTGCTGCTGGCCGCCGGACAGTTGCGACGGCTTGCGGTCCAGCAGATGCGACAGGCCCAGCAGATCGGCCACGCGCTTCAAGCGCCGGTCGAAGTCCTTTGCCGGTTCCTTGCGCACCTTCAGGCCGAACAGGATGTTCTCGCGAACCGACAGGTGCGGAAACAGCGCATACGACTGGAACACCATCGAGATGCGGCGCTTGGCCGGCGGCAGTTGCGTGACGTCGCGGTCGCCGATGCGGATGGTGCCCGACGTGGGCGTATCCAGGCCGGCGATCATGCGCAGCGTCGTCGACTTGCCGCAACCGGACGGACCCAGCAGAACGGTGAAGCTGCCGGCCGGAACCGTGAAGCTCACGCCTTGGATCGCCGCCGCGCCGGCGTACTGTTTGGTGAGGTTATCCAGAACGATGGATGACATGCTGTCTCGAAGATCTAATTGTTAGATCCGCATTGTTGCCTGTTATGAAAACCTTTTCATTGTGCAGCGCAAACATGACGGATATGTGGCAATGCGCGGGTTTCCCGCGCCGGTTTCAACCGAACGGATACGGGCCGGGGTAATCCCCAATAACGGCGTGATGCGTGACCAGGTTGCCGCCCTGCCACCAATGCAGCTGATAGCCGGGCGGTTCCATGATGTATTGCAGCGTCGGGCGCGGACCGAGTTCCAGCGCAAGCTGGTGCGCGGTGCCCGGACAGGTCGATGCGATCGTGCCGCCAAAGCGCTGGAAGATCGTGCGATGGAGGTGGCCGCACAGCACGCGTTCGACGTTGGGATAGCGCGCGACGATGCGTTCCAGTTCCGGTGCGCCGGCCAGCAGGCCGATGTCGTCCATGTGCTCGATGCCGGTCAGGAATGGCGGGTGGTGCATCAGGACCAGCGTGGGCCGGCCGGGCTGTTCGGCCAGGCGCTCTGCCAGCCAATCCAGGCGCGTCTGGCAGAGTTCGCCATGGCTCTTCATCGGCACCACGGTGTCCAGCGCCAGCAGGCGCAGCGGATAGGTCTCGATGGCGTACTGCACGAACTGACCGCCGTCCTGCAGATACGCGTGGGCGGGAAACGCGGCGCGCAACTGGGCGCGGTCGTCGTGGTTGCCGGGCAGCAGGAAGTACGGAATCTCAAGCGCTTGCAGGTGCTCGCGCAGCGTCTGGTATTCGATGGGCTTGCCCAGGTCCGTCAGGTCGCCGGTGATCAGCACGCAGTCGGGGCGCGGCGTCAGCGCATTCAGGGCGCGCACCGCGGGCGCCAGAAACGCGGCCGGATCGATGATGCCGTAGGCCTTGTCTCCCGGGGTGCGCATGTGGAGGTCGGTGATTTGTGCGATGAGCATGGCGATCTGGAAGTTGTCTGAATGGTGGGTAGCGGGCTTAGCGGCGTACGGATGCCGCAGTGCCGCCGACGACGATGCAATGCGGCAGGCGGTTCGATTGCGGTGGCTGACCATGAATCTGCGCCAGCAGGTTCGAGCACGCGGTCTGGCCGATGCCGTCGCTGGGTTGCGCGACGGTGGTCAGCGGTGGGGTCAGCAACGCGCCAAAGCGCATGCCGTCAAAGCCGCACACGGAAATGTCAGCGGGCACCGACAGCCCCAGTCCCACCAGGTCGGCGATGACGGCGGTGGCCAGCAGGTCGTTGGAACAGAAGAGCGCGGTGGGCGCCTGCTTGCCGCGCAGCGCGGCCTTCAAGGCATCCACGTCGCTGCCGGTGTGCGAGCTCATGGCGATGTGCTGGATCGCGTCCAGACCCAGCTTCTTGGCGCTGGCGCGCGCGCCCATCAGGCGTCGGCGCGCGCGGTCCGAGGCGGTCAGCGGGCCGGTCACCAGCGCGATGCGCTTGTGCCCCATCGCGGCCAGATGCGCCACCATGTCGCTTGCTGCGGCGCGATTGTCGACCGAAGCAAACGGATGATCATTGGATTCGTTGTAGACCAGCACGTAAGGAATGCCGCTGCGGTCCAGGTCGTCCAGCGTGGCGCTCTTGCTGACGTCGGCCACGGTCAGGATGAGTCCGTCGACCTGATGGTCGATCAGGCCCTGCACGGCCGCGGATTCCACGGCGGGGTCGTAGCCGGTGGCGGTCAGCATGACGCTGTAGCCCGACTCACGGGCGCGGCGTTCGGCGCCTTCGAAGCACTCGGCAAACACGGGATTGGACAGCGTCGGCAGGATCAGCCCGATGGTGCGCGTGCTGCCTGAACGCAGGCTGCGGCCCACGCGGTTCGGCCGAAAGCCCGCGCGCTTGGCAATGTTGCGGATGTGCGCCAGCGTGTCGGGATGCACGATCTCCGGCTGGTTGAACGCGCGCGACACCGTCGCCGGCGAAACTCCCGCCTTGCGAGCCACTTCGATGATGGAAAAGCGGGGCGACGGGCGCGTAGCCATTGATGGAATCGCTGCAAGTTTGCTGAAAACGATTTCACTTTACTTGAGGAATATGAACTTTGTATTGCACGGGTTTGCGCTATGCTGGTGCGAACGCAACAACACAAAGCCATGGCGCAGCGCGTTATTCGGCGGAAACCCCGTTCTTTCGGTGTTTTTCCCAATTGACGCAACACGCACAACGGCGGGGTCGGTGTGCTGGGCATGACGCTTGCTTTCACAGGCAGGCAGCCACGCCGGGCATACCCTCGGTCAAGGGGACCGGGTGCGCAGTATGTTTTTCCGCGCTCGTCGCGGCACCGGCAAAGAGGAAAGAATCATGTCTACTGCCTTGAACAGACTGGGCGCGGTTGAAGCCGCGCGCAAGCTGCAACGGCGTGAATTGACCGCAGTGCAATTGGTGCGCGCCTGCTTCGCGCGCATCGAACAGCGCGAGAACACCGTTCATGCCTGGACGGCCCTGCAGAAGCAGGTTGCGCTCGACCACGCCGAAACCCTCGACCGCGGCGCGCTGCGCGGTCCGCTGCACGGCCTGCCCATCGGCGTGAAAGACCTGTTCGATACCGCCGACCTGCCCACCCGCTACGGCTCTCCCATCTACGACCGCCATCATCCCGGACTGGACGCCGCCTCGGTGGCGCTGTGCCGTGGCGCGGGCGCCATCGTCATCGGCAAGACCGTCACCACCGAATTCGCCACCTACCAGGCCGGCCCCACGCGCAATCCGCGCAACGAGGCCTACACGCCCGGCGGCTCGTCCAGCGGCTCGGCCGCCGCGGTGGCCGACGACATGGTGCCCTTTGCGCTGGGCTCGCAGACCGCGGGTTCCATCATCCGGCCCGCGTCCTATTGCGGCGTGGTCGGCTTCAAGCCCACGTTCGGCGGGATCTCCCGCGCCGGCGTGAAAAGCCTGGCCGAATCGCTGGATACGGTTGGCGGATTCGCGCGCTCGGTGGAAGACGTGGCGCTGTTCTCGTCGGTATTGATGCGCGATCCGCGCATGCTGGATCTGTCCTATCACGACGCGCCGCGCGTGGGCATGTATCGCAGCCTGCAATGGCGCCATGCCCAGCCCGAAACCAAAGAGGCCTTCGCGCAGGCCGCGGCGATCCTCTCGCGCGCGGGCGCCAAGGTCGAAGAAGTGCCGCTGCCGCCGGAGCATTGCGTGCTGGTGCAGCTGCATTCGGACATCATGGCGTTCGAGGCCTCGCAGGCGCTGGCGTACGAACGCGTGGAACATGCGGCGCAGCTCAGTCCCAAGCTACAGGCCATCCTGGAATCCGGCGCGCAGATCAGCGCGGAGCAGCACATCAAGAACCTGGAACGCGCCGCCGAATCGCGCGCGCGGGTCGACACATGGTTCGACCAATACGACGTCCTGATTGCCCCCAGCGCCAGCGGCGAGGCGCCGTTTGCCGATTTGGGCACGGGCGATCCGCAGTTCTCGCGGGCCTGGACGCTGTTCGGGCTGCCTTGCCTGAACCTGCCATTCGCGACCGGCCCGCAGGGCCTGCCGGTGGGCTTGCAGCTCGTTGGCGCGCGATATGCGGACCACCGCCTGCTCGCCATCGGCGCATGGATCCATGCGCGCCTGCTGGCCGCGAATGCGCCGGATATCGGCGCGTCCGACATGTGGCCGCGCGGCTGATTGCAATCACCCCCAATGAAAAAGCCCGCCGGATAAGGCGGGCTTCATCTCGTGCCCCGTTGTCGGGGGCTTCAAGCCTGGTCGTGGATCACACGGCTTCGGCGGCTTCCTGTTCGGCGGTGACGGCGCCGGAATTGATGTGGCGGTTCACGGCGCTCAGCACGGCCTGGAACGAGGCCGTCACGATGTCGCGGTCGATGCCCACGCCAAAGCCCGTGGCGGATTCGCCGACGCGCAGTTCGACATAGGACGCGGCGCGCGTGCCGGTGCCGGTGCCGATGGCGTGCTCGTGGTAGTCCATGATGCGCACGGGCACATCCAGCGCGGCCACGAAGGCGGAGATCGCGCCGTCGCCCTTGCCGCTCACGATGCGGCGTTCGCCGTTGAATTCAAGTTCGGCTTCGATGCTGAAGTGCTGGCCTTCACCGGCCGACGGATCGCCGTCGATGCGATGGCGGATCAGCTTCCACGGCGCCTTCTGCTCGAGGTATTCGCGGTTGAAGATCGTGTGCACGTCGTCGGCGGTGACTTCGCGGCCCGTCTCGTCGGTGACGCGCTGGATGGCGCGGCTGAATTCGATCTGCAAGCGGCGCGGCAACACCAGCCCGTGTTCCTGCTCGAGCAGGTACGACACGCCGCCCTTGCCCGATTGGCTGTTCACGCGGATCACGGCGTCGTAGCTGCGGCCGAGATCGGCGGGGTCGATCGGCAAGTACGGCACTTCCCAGACGGCGTCGGCCTTTTGCAATGCAAAGCCCTTCTTGATCGCGTCCTGGTGCGAACCCGAGAACGCGGTGAAGACCAGGTCACCCGCGTACGGATGACGCGGATGGACCGGCAACTGGTTGCAGTATTCGGCGCAACGGCGCACTTCGTCGATGTCCGAGAAGTCCAGGCCGGGGTGCACGCCTTGCGTGTAGAGGTTGAGCGCCAACGTGACGAGGTCGACGTTGCCGGTGCGCTCGCCGCTGCCGAAGAGGCAGCCTTCGATGCGGTCGGCGCCGGCCATCACGGCAAACTCGGCGGCGGCCACGGCGGTGCCGCGGTCATTGTGCGGATGGACGCTGAGCACGATGCTGTCGCGGCGGGCCAGATTCTTGTGCATCCACTCGATCTGGTCGGCGTACAGGTTGGGCGTGGTCGCCTCGATGGTGGCGGGCAGGTTCAGCACCATCTTGTGGTCCGGCGTGGGTTGCCAGACATCGGCGACGGCGTTCGAGACTTCCAGCGCGAATTCGGGTTCGGTCGTGCTGAAGACTTCGGGCGAGTACTCGTAGCTCCACTTGGTTTCGGGACGCTGCGACGTGTACTGCTTGATGAGGCGCGTGCCGGTGGTGGCGATGTTCTTGATCTCGTCCTTGGACATGTTGAACACCACCTTGCGGAAGGCCGGTGCGCAAGCGTTGTACATGTGGACGATGGCCTGCTTGGCGCCCGCGGCGGCTTCCACGGTGCGGCTGATCAGGTCTTCGCGCGATTGGGTCAGCACGATGATGGTCACGTCATCGGGGATGCGCTTCTCGTCGATGAGCTTGCGCACGAAGTCGAAGTCGGTCTGCGACGCGGACGGGAAACCGACTTCGATTTCCTTGAAGCCGATCTTCACGAGCTGTTCGAAGAAGCGGACCTTGCGTTCCACGCTCATCGGCTCGATCAACGCCTGGTTGCCGTCGCGCAGGTCCGTGCTCATCCAGATCGGCGCCTTAGTGATGCGGCGGCTGGGCCAGGTGCGTTCGGAGAAATCGCGGGTAAAGGGCGCGAAGGGGACGTATTTGGTGGCGGGGTTGGCAAGCATCATCACTACACCTCGATCGGTTTCTTTTGAATCCCGGCGCGTTTTGCGCTCGTCGGCATCGCAACCGGATGACGGTCTTGTGCCAGGGTTTGCCGGGATGGCCGGCAGGATTCAGAGATAAAAAGGGGAAATCGCGTGTGGCAAACGTGGCTGCCGAGCTACCACGGGGACACTAGGCCCGGCAACCGATCGGTAGCAATAGCGATAGCGCGATGAAGGAGGATTGAACGCGCAGGCCGGCGACCGGAGCGGCGGAGCGTCCGGTGGCAATCGCGAGGGGGGTGCGGTAAGCGGCCATGGGGTGCTAGTCAAACATACTTTTTCGGGAAGCGCAAACGGAAAGAGCAAGGGACGGATCAGATCATGGTCTTTTCCGAAAGTTGACGAATGGGCCTTTGGAAACAGCAAGGCCGCCTTGCGGCGGCCTTTTGGCAGTCTGGATGCGGCCTAGCGGGCCGGGCCGATGCGGGGTTCGACATAGCGCGGTTCGCGCGGCGCGTCGCGGCGGACGTCGTCACGCCGGCCGTCGTCGCGCGGATCGCGGCCGGGGCGGTTGGCGCCCGCTTCCAGGATCCGGGCCTGCTCGGCCACCATGTCGATCTTGCCAATGCGGTTGTGGCGCAATTCCGACAGCGAGCGGCGCAGGTCGCCGACGGTGAAGGGTTCCTGCCGGTCGCCCCAGGTCCAGCGCAGCACGCCTAGCGATTCTTCAGACAGATTGGGCGCCAGTTCGGCCAGCGTATCCGTGCCGACCGGCGTCGCGGCGCCCGAGGCCAGACTGGCGTAGAACCAGGCGCGCACCGAAAAGAAGACGATCAGGGTCCAGATGCCGGCAACCACCCACCAGAGGTAGGGATTGATCCGCTGCGCCATGTCCTGGGTGGGCTGGCCTAGCGTGTGCAGGAAGTCGTAGTTCATGCGCTTGCCGAAATCGAGTATCCAGGAGGCAACCAGATACCAGACAACGATCGCGACAGCGATGACGATCGCGCGCAAAACGAGTCGGGGAAGCGCCAGTTTGAGCAGGGTCTGGCCGATCAGTCGGCAGTCCTGGCGAACGCTTGCGGGCGAAGTCAGATTCATCATGCAAAATATTGTACCTATGACCCGTCCAATTTTAGAACTGCGGCCTGGCCAGCACCTGACGCTGACCCCACAACTTCAGCAATCGATCCGGTTGTTGCAGCTGTCGACGCTCGACCTTGAAGCGGAAATCTCGCAAGTGCTGGCCGAAAATCCCCTGCTGGACCGGGAGGACGAGCCGTCGTCGGCCGAGGCGGAGTCGCGGGCAGAGTCCGAACGCGAGTCCTCGGTGCAGGACGACGAGCCGGCGGCGGAGCGCGAGACACCCATCGACGAGATGCCGGGTTCGGGCGGCGTGTACCCCGATGACGACGCCAGCCTGCCCGAGGCGGCGCGTCCGGACACCTTGCGCGAGCATCTGCTGGGCCAGCTTGCCTTGACCCGGGCGGCGCCGCGCGATGCCGCGCTGGCGTCCCTGCTGATCGACGAACTGGACGAAAACGGATACCTCGGATCGCCGCTGGACGAGATTCTTAGTTGGCTCCCGGCAGAAATGGAGCCAGACATGGACGAGCTGCGCGCGGCGCTGTCGCTGCTGCAGTCCTTCGATCCCGTGGGGATTGGCGCGCGCGACATGGCCGAGTGCCTGCACCTGCAGTTGCGCAATCCCGACCTCGGCCGGCTGCCCGAGGCGGCCGATCCCGCCGTGCTGGCCTGTGCGCGGCGGATCTGCGCCGAACACCTGCCGCTGCTGGCAACCGGCAACGCCGCGCGCGTATGCGCGGCGCTGGGTTGCGACGAACCCACGTTCCGCGCGGCGCATGCGTTGATCCTGCGCCTGGAGCCCCGCCCCGGACGGGCGTGGACCGTGCCGGCCGCCGAATATGCGGTGCCGGACGTCATCGTGCGCAAGACGCGGCGCGGCTGGCAGGCCACGCTGAACAGCGCCGCGGTGCCGCGCTTGCAGATCAACGGTCTGTACGCGCAGATGCTGGGCAACCAGAAGGAATCGGCGCACGCCGGGCTGCAGGCGCAATTGCAGCAGGCCAAATGGATGATCCGGAACGTGGAGCAGCGTTTCGACACCATCCTGCGCGTCTCGCAGGCCATCGTCGAACGCCAGACCGCATTCTTCAGCCAGGGCCCGGCGGCGATGCGCCCGCTGATCCTGAAAGACATCGCCGGCGAACTCGGTCTTCACGAATCGACCATTTCGCGCGCCACGACGCAGAAGTACATGCTCACTCCGTTCGGTACTCTGGAGCTCAAGCGCTTCTTCGGCACGGGCGTTTCGACCGAAGGCGGCGACGCCACGTCGGCGACGGCGGTGCAGACCTACATCCGCCAGATGGTGGCCGACGAGAATCGCGCCAAGCCGTTGTCGGACAGCCAAATCATGCAAAAACTGGCCGATCAGGGGATAGTGATCGCCCGACGGACGGTGGCAAAGTACCGCGAAGCGCTGCGGATCGCCCCGGCCGCGCTGCGCAAGGCGCAAGCCGCCGCGCGTTGAAATAAGGGACAAGCTTCGGCAAAATTGTCCCTATTTTCAATGGCTTGCGTGACACTTCGGTTGCAAAATTATTTGCGCACAGGGCTTGCCAGGGCCTAAATAATTTTCGATAATCATTCGCATGTACATTTGCGTATGTAATGCCATCACCGAACGCCAAGTCCGCGCCAGCGTGGACGCGGGCGCGACGACGCTTTCCGACCTGCAGTTCGAGCTGGGCGTGGCCACGTGCTGCGGCTGCTGCGCGGCAACCGCCGCCGAATACCTGCCGGGCGGCCGCTGCTCCAGCGTGTGCGACGTGCGCTCCATCGCAGTTCCGGTCAATGCTCCCGCCCTCGTCGAATCGGACACGCCGGCTGCCAACAGCAGCTTCCCGATTCCGCTGGTCGCCATCGCCTGAGCATTGGTGTCAATTCCGGCTCGCTGCCTTCATGCGGCGAGCCGCGACATTTCCTTCTCGCAAAATTCCCTGATATCCATCGCCAGTTGACGTGCCGCTTCGCGCGCGTTGCCGGCCACGCATAGCGCCAATTCGGACGGCGGGACGGCGGGCAGGCCCACGTCCAGGATCCGGTGCCCGTGCGCGATGCAGCGGCGTTCCAGCAGCGCGATTCCCAGCCCGCCCGCCAGCGCGGCCTGCACGCCCGACAGGTTCGGGCTTTCGTAGGCGATGCGCCAGCGGCGTCCGGCGGCCTCCAGCGCATGGATGGCGCGGTTGCGGTAGATGCAGCCCTGCGGAAACGCCACCAGCGGCACGGGCGCCTCCGGCGTCAGCGGCGCCTGCTCTGACGCGCTGCCGATCCAGTGCAGCCGCTCGGGCCACGCGGCCAGCGCCGTGCCCGCGCCGGGCTCGCGCTTGAGCAGCGCCACGTCCAGATCCCCCCGTTCCAGGCTGCGCGTCAGGACCGCCGTCAGGTCACAACGCACCGACAGCTGCACCGCCGGCCTCGTTCTGGCGAAGGCGGCGACGACGGCAGTCAGCGCGTCCACCGCAAAGTCGTCCGGAATGCCCAGGCGGATCACGTCCACGCGCTTGCGGCCGCTGACGGCCTCACGGACCTCAGTGGATAACGCCAGCATTCGGCGCGCGTAACCCAGAAGGCGCTCGCCTTCTTCGGTGAGCTGGACCTGCCGGCCTTCGCGCAGGAAGAGCGGGCATTCCAGCGTCTCTTCCAGCTTGCGGATCTGTTGGCTGACGGTGGACTGGCTGCGGTGCACGCGTTCGCCCGCGGCGGTGAAGCCGCCAGCGTCCACTACCGAGACAAAGCTGTGCAGGAGATCGAGATCGAGCATGACGGTGCCTTCCAGCATTCGAATTTCAAATACTTTCGATCCGAATAAAGAGTTTGTCAATGGATGGCCCGGCGCGCAGAATGCCTCCCATCCCGCCGCGCATGCGGTTGCAGATCTACGAAGCCGGATCAACCATGAAGGCCCTTTCGACCCCTGCCCCTGCCTTGCCCGCATCCGACAGCCCGGGCATCAGCCTCCTGCCGATCGCCGCGTTCTGCTTTCTATGGAGTTCGGCGTTTGCCGCAGCCAAGATCGCCGTGCGCGACTGTCCGCCGCTGACCCTGCTGACGATCCGGTTCCTGATCGCGGGCGCGTTGATGCTGGGCCTGGCGGCGGCCAGCGGTCGCTGGAAGCTGCCCTCGGGCCGCGACCTGGCCGCGCTGGTTCTGCTGGGGGCGCTCAACAACGCGCTGTACCTGGGCTTGAGCTGGTCGGGTATGACCACCGTGTCGTCCGCGTTCACCGCCGTGCTCATCAGCACCAACCCGCTGCTCATCGGCGTGCTGGCGGGTCCGTTGCTGGGTGAGCGGCTGAGCTGGCGCAAACTGCTGGGGCTGTGCCTGGGGTTGGCGGGCGTGGCGCTGGTGTTGCGATCGCGGTTGACCGGCATGCAGGAAGACCTGCACGGCACGCTGCTTGTGACCGGGGGCCTGATTGCGTTGGTGGCCGGCACCCTGCTCTACAAGATGCTCAAGCCCACCTCCGGTCTGTGGACGTCGACGGGCATCCAGTCGCTGGCAGGCGCCGCGGCATTGCTGCCGTTCGCCCTGGCCACGGAAAACCTCGGCGATGCGCGTCTGACGTCCAGCCTGATCTGGAGCATGGCCTACATGATCGTCGCGGTGTCGATGGGCGGTTATTACCTGTGGTTCATGATTCTGGGCCGCGCCAGCGCCACCTCGGCCAGCGCACTGCATTTTCTGATGCCGCCGCTGGGCCTGTTGTTCGGTTGGGTGGTGCTTCGTGAGCCCGTCTCGTGGCTGGACCTGCTGGGCATCGTGCCCATCGCATTCGGCATCTGGCTTGCGACGCGGCGCACCGCGTGAATTGAGGACGGTCAACGCGGCCTGATCCGGTTGCTGATATGCAACGAGCCGGCGTGACGCGTTGGCAGCGCAGATTGACGCGGCGCAGGGGCCGCCGCGCAACA
The DNA here is from genome assembly GCF_019218915.1 of Achromobacter sp. ACM05. NCBI lineage: Bacteria > Pseudomonadati > Pseudomonadota > Betaproteobacteria > Burkholderiales > Alcaligenaceae > Achromobacter > Achromobacter sp. ACM05. Next base: position 626,741 of record NZ_JAHUWQ010000001.1, on the reverse strand, counting down.
TATATGGGGACAATCGCGAAGCCATTTCAGCGCGCCCCGCGTCTGCAGCCCGCGCCGTTGCGTCGCCACGCATGCAAGGCCTCAGACACACATACTCATTCTCATTAGCTTGTCGCTTTCTTGTTGCGCTCCTAAAGCCGTTTACCAAATGCAGAGCAAGGCTAGGCGCGGCCCTGCGGCCAATGGTAGTCTGCATGGGTTGCGTACGCGCGGCATCGTGCGCTCCTTTGTCGCGATGCGCTCGCGTCGCGCCTGACTGCAAGGAGTCCATCATGAAAGGCGACAAAACCGTCATCCAGTTTCTCAACAAGCAACTGACCAACGAACTGACGGCCATCAACCAATATTTCCTGCATGCCCGCATGCTGAACCATTGGGGCTTCGACAAGCTGGGCAAGCACGAGTACGAAGAATCCATCGGCGAAATGAAGCATGCCGATCGTCTGATCGCCCGCATCTTCATGCTGGACGGCCTGCCCAATCTGCAAGACCTGCACAAGCTGCTGATCGGCGAAGACGTGCCGGAACTGCTGGCCTGTGATCTGAAGCTGGAAACGGCCGCTCAGGCGACCGTCAAGGAAGCCATTGCGTATTGCGAATCGGTGCGGGACTACGTGTCGCGCGATCTGTTCCAGGACATCCTGGACGACACCGAAGAGCACATCGACTATCTGGAAACCCAGATCGACCTGATCGACAAGGTCGGCATCCAGAACTACCTGCAAAGCCAGATGTCCGTGCCTGAATAAGGCTGCTGGCAGCAAAAGAAATGGCGCCCCGCGTGAACTGACCCCCAGAAGTTGGACGGTCAGCTAGAGCCGGAAGGCCTGAGCTCGGTATTGCACCGGGCTCAGGCCTTTTAGCTTGAGCTTGATGCGATCGTGATTGTAGTAACGGATGTACTGCCGGATGCCGGCCTGCAATTGCTCGACGCTCTCGAAGCGGTTCAGATGGAAGAACTCGGCCTTGAGCGTGCCGAAGAAGCTTTCCATGGCGGCGTTGTCCAGGCAGTTGCCCTTGCGTGACATGCTCTGCGTGATTGATCGATCCGCCAGCATCCGACGGTAGTTTGGCTGCTGGTATTGCCACCCTTGGTCGGAGTGCAGGACAGGCCTTTCTTCGGGCAGTAGCCGCGCCAGCGCCTTCTTCAACATGCCGCCCACCAGTTTGAACACCGGCCGGCGGTTGGTCTCGTAAGCGACGATCTCGCCGTTGTACAGGTCCATCACCGGCGACAGGTATAGCTTCTCGCCGCGCACGTTGAACTCGGTCACGTCGGTGACCCACTTCTCGTTGGGACGCGCCGCCTCGAAGTCGCGTGCCAACACGTTGGCCGCCACGTGGTGCGACTGGCCCCGGTAGGATCGGTACTTTTTGGCGCGCACGAGCGACTTCAGCCCCAGCGCCTGCATCAGTTTCTGCACCGTCTTGTGATTCACCTGTTCACCGGCCTGGCGCAAGACCGCCGTGATCCGGCGGTAGCCGTAGCGGCCTTTGTGGCGTGCGAAGACCGCGCCGATGCGCTGCTTGAGCTCGGCGTACGGATCCACGGCTCCCAACGCCTTCAGGTGGTAATAGAACGTGCTACGCGATAGCTTGGCTACGCGTAGCAGTAGTGCCAGCGGATGCTTGGGCCTTAATCCTTGAACCACTTGCGCTTTCCAACCAGCGCCCGGGTCTTCTCCGCTTCGATCAAGGCCTTCATTTTTTTTAGGTAGTCATTCTCCGCGCGCAGATAAGCCAGCTCTTGCTCGAGTTCTTCCTTGGTCATGTCCTTAGACACGGGTTCTGGGGGATATTTATGCGGCATGCTCGCTCCTCGACGCTTGCGCGCCAGCGCCTCTATACCCCCAGCATCATACTGGGCGCGCCATTTCGTGATGTGCCCTGTATGGCGAATCCCCAGCAACACCGCCGCCTGCGTGTCCGATAGACCTTCGCGTCGAATCTTGATCAGCACCGATTGTTTGAACGCCGCACTGTACGAGCCAGATTGCCTGCGCAACCCGTCAACGCCGTGCGCTCGAAAGCTCTCGACCCACCGCCGCACCATTGAGTGCGGCACATCGTGTTGGCGCGCCACCGACTTAAAGCCGTCTGTGCCCTGCAGGTATGCCTGCACCACCTTGATCTTGAACTGCTCTTCGTACTTCGCCATGCAAAAACCCCCGAAGGTTGGATTTCGTCCAACTTTCGGGGGTCAGTTCACGCGGGGCGCCATTTTTCTTGCCGTGAAACTGCGTGTGAAGTTGTCGAGGTGACGTCTTTATGGCAGACGTCTTACTGCGGACGGGCCGGGCATTCGGCCATCGTGCCCCAGGCGCGGTTCGGCGCGCAGTACTTGTTGCGCGCGTTCCAGGAACATGAGGGGCGTTCGAAGAAGCCTTGCGTAGCGCATTGGGCCAGTTCACGCCGCAGCGCGTCCTGCCAGCCTTGCGCGCCGGCTGCCGGCGCCGTGTTGGGCGGCGGCGGGGGCGCCTGCACCATCTGCGGCGTGCCGTAGCTGCCGCCAGCGGCTACGCCACCGTTGATGGCGGTTGACGTGCCGGGCACCAGCAGGTCCATCGTGCTGACGTCGGAATTGCCCGACGGCAGCGGCACCTGAGACGAGGCGGCGATTTCGCGGGCCTGTTCGGGGCTGATGCGTTCACGCGAGATCTGGACGGCGGGATCGCTGACAGTGTCGAACAGCGACACCGTGTTGACCTGCCATTCGCGATCGGACGGCTTGTCGGGCACGCCCAACGTGCCGTCGATGCGCGGCTGCGGCGGCTGCGCCACGTACGGACGGCCATTGGCGTCCAGCACGGGCTGCTGGGACGCGGCTGCGTCCTGCCCAGGAGCGGGCGCGGCCGCCGGCGCATGCGCCACCAGCCAGTCACCCAGTTGAATTCCGCCCCATGCCGACGCGCCGAGCGCGATAAGGAGCGTTGCGAATAAAAAACGCCAAGACATTGCTACCCTCAATCTGCCGTGCGGAACCCGAACGGGTCTACGCCTTGTCTCCGAAAACCTTGCCGCCGTGCTCCCGCATGGCGTGGAATTTCACATCGGGATACAGTTCCTCGGCGACGCGCAACTGCGCGGGAGAACCGATCAAAAACGCCGCAGCATCGACGACATCATAGGCGATATGGGCGGCATTGGCATCCATGAACTTGCGCAGCGCCTTGGGGTTTTCAGACGTAATCCAACGTGCCATTGTGTAGCGCGAAGGCAGCATCCGGGCATCCACGCCGTACTCCGTCTTCAGGCGGTGCGCGACCACTTCGAACTGCAGTTGGCCGACCGCGCCCAGCAGCAGCGAGCCGCCGGCGACCTCGGGACGGAACACCTGAATGGCCCCTTCCTCGCCCAATTGGGTGAGGCCGGTGCGCAATTGCTTCGTGCGCAGCGGGTCTTTCACTTCGACCGCCTGGAACAGTTCCGGCGCGAAGAACGGCAGGCCCGTGAACTGCAGCGTCTCGCCTTCGGTCAGCACGTCGCCCAGTTGCAGCACGCCGTGGTTCGGAATGCCGATGACGTCGCCCGCATAGGCTTCGTCCAGCAGTTCGCGGCGTTGCGACAGGAAGGACACCACGTTGTTGGGGCGCATTTCCTTGTTGGTGCGCGCGACCTTCAGGCGCATGCCGCGCTCAAAGCGGCCGGAGCTCACGCGCACGAAGGCGACGCGGTCGCGGTGGGCGGGGTCCATGTTGGCCTGCACTTTGAACACCACGCCGGTGAACTTGGGCTCTTCGGGCTTCACCTCGCGTTGCAGCGCCATGCGTGCGCCCGGGGGCGGCGCCTGATCGACCAGGGCGTCCAGCACTTCCTGCACGCCGAAGTTGTTGATGGCCGAACCAAAGAACACGGGCGTCTGCTTGCCGGCCAGGAACTGGTCGCGGTCGAAGGCGGGCGCCGCCTCGTTGATGAGCTCGATCTCGCCGCTGGCCTGGTCGAACGCCCCGCCGAAGCGCTTGGCGATCTCGGGATTGGTCAGGCCTTCGATGAAGTCGTCGTTGTCGGAACGGCGCTCCTGGCCGGGACGGAACACGCGCATGCGGTCGCGGCGGATGTCGAACACGCCGCCGAACGACTTGCCCATGCCCACCGGCCACGAGAACGGCACGGCGTCCATGCCCAGGTGGCCTTCGATTTCGGACAGCAGTTCCAGCGGCTCGCGCACTTCGCGGTCCATCTTGTTGATGAACGTGATGATTGGCGTGTTGCGCGCGCGGCAGACCTGCAGCAGGCGGATGGTCTGCGGCTCGACGCCGTTGGCCGCGTCGATCACCATCAGCGCGGCGTCCACCGCCGTCAGCACGCGATACGTGTCCTCGGAGAAGTCCTGGTGGCCCGGGGTGTCGAGCAGGTTGATGACGCAGTCGCGGTACTCCATCTGCATCACCGAGGACGCCACGGAAATGCCGCGCTGCTTTTCGATTTCCATCCAGTCGGACGAGGCATGGCGCGACGCCTTGCGCGCCTTGACGCTGCCGGCGATCTGAATGGCGCCTGCGAACAGCAGCAGTTTTTCCGTCAGCGTGGTCTTGCCCGCGTCAGGGTGGGAAATGATGGCGAACGTACGGCGCCGTGCGACTTCGTTGGAAATGCTCATGATCGGAGGATTCTACTTAACGCCGCTTTTCAGGCCGGTGCGGTCCGGTGTCATGCACGAAAACATGTGGGGCACGCGCCGTTGCCGGCCCGTGCCCCACGCTTTTAATTTCAGTTGTGGCGGCGGAAGGTTGCCAGGAACACGCCTGCCAGGATGAAGAGCGACCCGAAGGTGCGGTTCATCCAGCGGATGTGCTTGGCGTCGCGCAAGAGGCGCAATACGCGCGCCGCCAGCAGCGTGTACACGCCCATCGCCACCAGGTCGGTGAACGCCAGCGTGGCCGCCAAGGCCGCGTACTGCGGCGTCAGCGACAGCGCCGGATCCACGAACTGCGGCACCACGGCCAGCAGGAACACGGTGCCCTTGGGGTTCATGGTGTTGATCAGGAACCCGCGCAGGACCAGGTCACGAATGGACGCCTGACGCGGATCGCCGGCATCCACCGCGACCGGCGCGGCATCCGTGCGGATCTGGCGCACGCCCAGGTAGATCAGGTAGGCAACGCCCAGGTACTTGACCACGTTGAACGCCATTTCCGACGTCGCCAGCACGGCGCCCAACCCCACGGCGACCACGACGAACTGGAACAGGATGCCCAGGATCAGGCCTGCCGTGTTCCAGTAGCCGCGCGCAAAGCCGTATTTCAGGCCGGACGACATGGCCGAGATGGCGCCGGCGCCCGGTGAGAACGAAATGGCCCAGGAGGCCAGGAAGAACGTCAACCAGGTGGATAAGGGCATGATGGCGCGGGTCCGTGGATCGCAGTGTCGGGGTTGCGGGAGATATTACTTGCTCAGCAACGCGGCACGCGGCGCGCCGCTGGGGCGCCCTTGGCCGGCGCGTCCCTCGGCCGGGCGGCCCGAACCAGCATTGCCGGCCGGACGCGACGACCCTTCGGGACGGCGATTCTGTTGCGGACGGCCCTCATTGCGGCCGGCGTGAGCCGGACGGTCGGCGGGCTTGCCATCGCGCGAACCGCCGTTGCCACGGCCTTCGCCGGCGCGGGCCGGCGCGGGGGCTCGGCCGCCTGCCGCTGCGCGCGGCTGGCCTTGGGCGGGGCGCGAGGAGCGGCCCGAGCCGCCGTTGCCGCCGCGGCCGCCATTACGGGGACCGCCGCGCATGCTGCGCGAGTCTTCGTCGCGTTCCTGGCGTTCGAAGGCGGCTGCGCTGGTGGCGGGCGGCGTCCAGCCTTCCACGGGCTTGCGTTCGATCGTCTTCTTGATGAGGCGCTCGATGTCCTTGAGCAGCTTGATTTCGCTGTTGTCGACCAGCGAGACCGCGGCGCCGGTGGCGCCCGCGCGGCCCGTGCGGCCGATGCGGTGGACGTAGTCTTCCGGCACGTTGGGCAGCTCGAAGTTCACGACCTGCGGCAACTGGTCGATGTCCAGGCCTCGGGCGGCGATGTCGGTGGCGACCAGCACGGTCACGCTGCTGTCCTTGAAGCCGGCCAGCGCGCGCGTGCGGGCCGATTGGCTCTTGTTGCCGTGGATGGCGGCGGCGGTCAGGCCGTCCTTCACGAGCTTTTCGGCCAGGCGGTTGGCGCCGTGCTTGGTGCGCGTGAAGACCAGCACCTGGTGCCAGCCGCTTTCACGGATGATGTGGCTGATCAGGTCGCGCTTGTGGTGTTGCTCGACGATGTGCACCGTCTGCGTGACCAGCTCGGTGGCGGTGTTGCGCGGGGTGACCGAGACTTCGCCCGGATTGTTCAGCACGCCGCGCGCCAGGGTGCGGATCTCGTCGGAGAACGTGGCCGAGAACAGCAGGTTCTGACGTTGCTTGGGCAGCAGCGCGAGAATCTTGCGGATGTCGCGGATGAAGCCCATGTCCAGCATGCGGTCGGCTTCGTCCAGCACCAGGATTTCGACGCCCGACAGGTCGACCGTCTTCTGGCCGCAATGGTCCAGCAGGCGGCCGGGGGTGGCGACCAGGATGTCCAGCGGCTTGCGCAGCGCGGAGATCTGGGGGTTAATGTTGACGCCGCCGAACATCACCATGGACGTCAGCGAGGTGTACTTGCCATAGGTTTGCACCGATTCGGCGACCTGCGCGGTCAGTTCACGCGTCGGGGTCAGGATCAGGCAACGGGGGCGGCCGGGCTTGCGGGCCTCGGGCTTTTTCTGCGACAGCAGGTGCAGGATCGGCAGCGTGAAACCGGCGGTCTTGCCGGTGCCGGTCTGGGCGGCTGCAAGCAGGTCGCCGCCTTTCAGCACTTGGGGAATGGCCTGGGCTTGAATGGGCGTGGGCGCGGTGTAGCCGGTGTCGGCAATGGCGCGCAACAGCGAATCAGCCAGCCCGAGGTCGGCGAAAGGGGAAGTGGTAGTCAAAACAGCTCCAGCGGCAGCCTGTCGCTCTATTTGAGAGACTCCAATCCAGGCGGTCGAATAAGGAGAAAAGGGGAAGCGCCCATCAGGGCGAAGCTTGGCGGCGAAGGGCCGAGCGGACGTGCGCAGATTGGCTTGGCGCACGGAACGGATTGTAGCTGATGTGGCGGCGCAGCAAGCGCTCAAAAGGTCTCTATAGAATCATTAAGCAATATTTTGAATTAAATTAGAACAAAATAAGTGTTTTCCCTAGTCGGCCCTCCCTATAATCCGTCGGCTTTCATCTATTCAAAATAAAAGGGATGCAATGAAGAAATCGGCATTGGTTGGCATCGTCGTCGCGCTGGGCGCGGTCTGGACCGGCACGGCTTGGTACACGGGCCAAAAGGCCGAAGCATTCGTCAAGCAGGCCATCGAGGACTCGAACGTCGAGCTCAAGAAGGTCGCCGACAAATGGGGCATCAATGCCGTCGCCGAGCTGGTCTCGTTCGACCGCGGCGTCTTCACCTCGACGTCCCGCTACCGCATCAAGTTCACCACGCCCGCCGCCGAAGGCAAGCCCGCGCAAGAGCGCGACGTGGTCTTCATCGAGCACCTGAGCCACGGCCCCCTGCCGTTCTCCAACCTGAAGTCGGGCAAGTTCATGCCGGCCATGGTGGCCAGCGACTTCGCGCTGGAAGAAAGCGAGACGGTCAAGGAGTGGTTCGCCGCCGCCAAGGGCGCGGTGCCGCTGTCGGGCCACTACAGCGTCAGCTACGGCAAGGACATCACCGGCACGTTCAACATGGCCCCGGTCGAAGTCGCCAAGGACACCACCAAGCTCGTGTTCTCGGGCATGAAGGGCGACTTCGATTACGCCACTTCCACCAAGCGCGGCATCTTCGACGTGGCCGTCGACAGCCTGGAGCTGTCGGGCCCGTCCGACAACAGCGACATCACCGCCATGGCGGTCAAGGGCATCACCCTGACCAGCGACCTGAAGCCGGCCGCCAATGAGATGTACGTGGGCAGCCAGAAGGTGACGCTCAAGGACTGGACGATCACGTCGCGCGAAAAGCCGCCCGTCCAGCTCAAGGACACGTCGATCGCCGTGGACATGACCGAGAACGGTGCGGCCATGGGCGCCAAGATGGCCGTCGACTTCGGCATGATCAACGTGCAGGCCAAGGACATGGCCGGCCTGAAGCTGGTCATCGACGCGCAGAACATGGACTCCAAGGCACTGAAGTCGCTGAACGACATCTATGAGGCCGCCTCGCGCCGCATGCTGCAAAGCAAGGGCGAAGAGCAGACGCCGCAATTCACGGACGAAGAAAAGGCCTTGATCCAGACCAACGTCGAGCAACTGCTGGCCGGCAACCCGACGCTGGCCGTCGCGCCGCTGGAAGTGCGCACCGCTAACGGTACGTCGACGTTCAACCTGGACATGGCGCTGGTCAAGCCGGCCCAGCTGGAAGGCGACGCGTCCGACATGGCGGTGAAGGCCCTGAAGAAGCTGGATGCCAAGCTCGTGCTGTCCAAGGGCAACCTGGCGGACCTGATGGCCATCGAACCGCAAATGCGCGGTGTGGCGGCCGAACAGGCCGCGCAGACCGCCAAGGGCCAGGTTGAAATGGTCGGCACCATGGCCACGGCAATGGGTCTGGGCAAGATCGAAAACAACAACATCGTCTCGTACCTGAACTACGCCGACGGCCAGGTCGACTTCAACGGCAAGAAGATGCCGCTGCAGCAGTTCCTGATGATGGCGATGGGCGGCGTGCTGGGCGGCATGCGCTAAGCTGCCGCAACACGATTGGCACGCCGCGATTCTCTCGGCGTCGCCTGCGACGGGCTGTCCTTGCGACAGCCCGTTTTTCTTTATGATCGCCCCTTGCGGCAATCACGGCGTATCTCAAACGGACAGAGGCATCATGAACAAGCGGATCGTGGCGGGTGGCGTGGTGTTGGCGGTGGTGGCCGCGGCGTGGGTCGGCACCGCGTGGTACACCGGCAAGCAGATCGAAGCCCGGCTGGCGCAGGATGTGCAGGCGTTGAATGCAGAGGCGCAGCGCCTGAGTGCAAAGCTGGGCGTGCCCGTGACGCTCGAACTGCAATCGTTCGAACGCGGCGTGTTTTCGTCCGATGCGCGGTTCGGGGTGAAGGTCAACGTGCAGTCCGGACGCAAGCCGGCCGAAAAGACATTCGCGTTCACGAGCAAGATAGAGCACGGTCCGTTTCCCGCCTCTCGGCTTGCGTCTGGCGCTGTCGCGCCCGTGATGGCGGCGGGCCGGCTGCATATGACGGAGACGCCCGACGCAGCCGCCTGGTTCGCGGCCGCGGGTGGGTCGGCGCCGGTGACGGCGAACTTCCTGATCGCATATGACCGCGACTTCTCGGGCGATCTGGCGCTGGCGCCGGTGAAGTATGCCGACGCTCCGATCACGTTCGACTTCTCGGGCTTGCAGCTGCAGGTCAAACATGCCGGCGACGGCACGCACGACACGGTGTCACTCGCCGTCAACAAGGCCTCGCTGACCGAAGTGATCAGGGGCAATCCCAACACGCTGACCCTGGATGATCTGGCGGTGTCGCATGAATTGTCCGGCACCGCGGCGTCCTCCACGAGCAGCTCGACGCTGACGGTCAAGCAATGGGCGTCCGATATGGACAAGCTGCCGCTGGGCCTGAAGGACATTGCGCTGACGCTGGGTTCGGAAGGGACACCTGAGCGCATGGCCGGCAAAATGACGCTCGATGTCGGCAGCATCAGCGTGCGCCACTTGCATGTGGCCAAGCTGCGGATGGAGGCGGGCGGCAAGGATATGGACGTGGCGGCGCTCAAGGCGTTTCAGGACGCCACCACAAGCACGCCGTTGAACGCGAAAAAGGCCGATCCCCTTTCGGGCGAGGGGATGCTTGCCGCGTCGCAAATGTTGAAGTTTCTTCTAGCCCGTCCCAGCTTCACGCTGTCGACGCTGCAGGTCGATACGGCGCGTGGCACATCGACGCTCAGCCTGGATATCGGCCTGGACTCGCCGTCATTCTGGAAACACGACCCCATCGCCGTCGCCAAGGAAGTCGTGCGCAACCTGAGCGTGCGGCTGAAGCTGTCGCCGGAAAACCTGGCCGACGTGATCGCGGCGCGGGCGGAACTGAAGGGCGCCACGCGTGAGGCGGCCCGGTCGGCGGCCGAGCGGGAAGCCGCAGGGCTGCGCGGCCTGGTCGCCGCAACGACCTGGGCCCGTATCGAGGACGGCGTGATCCAGTTCGAGGCGGACTACCGCGATGGTCAAGTCGACATCAACGGCAAGCGCATCCCCGTCGAGATGTTCCTGGGCCAGATGTTCATGCGCAATTCGCTGGGCGCCGCGCCGGCGCCCTGAGGGTCAGAACGGCAAGGCCCCCGCCGCAAGTTCGCCGTTGCGCAGCACGGCGACGTGAAACCGCTTGTCGGCGGCCTTCATGATGTCTTCGGCGGGGTCGCCCTGCACCAGCAGCAGATCGGCCACCTTGCCCTCTGCAATCACGCCGTGCTCGGTCATGCCCATCAGGTCATGGCCGCGTGACGTGCCGGCGATCAACGCGTCCACCGGCGTCATGCCGAACTCCACCATGTAGGCCAGTTCCATGGCGTTCTCGCCGTGCAGGTTGAACGGCGTGCCCGCGTCGGTGCCCAGCGCGATGCGCCCGCCGGCCTTGTAGTACATCTGGAACGACTCGCGATGGCGCTGCTCCACCGCGCGGGCCTTTTCCACCGCGTAGGCGGGAATGCCGTTGTCGGCGTTGGCGATGATGTTGCGCACGGCGGCGATGGTCGGCACCAGGTACGTTTCGGCTTCCAGCATTTCGCGCAGGCAGTCGTCGTCCATGAAGATGCCGTGCTCGATCGAATCGATGCCGGCGCGCACCGCGTTCAGGATGCCCTGCGTGCCTTGCGCGTGACTGGCCGTGCTTTTGCGAAAGCGCTTGGCCTCGTGCACGCCCGCCTTCATTTCGTCGAAGCTGTAGTGCGCATCCATGGGGCTGACGCCCGGCGTCATGACGCCGCCCGTGGCCATGATCTTGACCAGGTCGCAGCCGGCGTGAACCTGTTCGCGCACGGCCTTGACCACTTCCTCGCAGCCGTCGGCCACGCGGCCGATTCGGTTGCCGTGGCCGCCCGTCATGCAGATGATGCGGCCCGAGGCCTTGATGGTGGGGCCGGGAAACACGCCGCGCGCGATGGCGTCGCGCACGCCGAATTCCAGATAATCCTTGCCGCCGCAGTCGCGCAGCGCCGTGACGCCGCCGCGCAGGCTGGCCTGCGCGTTCTCCAGCGCGGTCAGCGTGATCTGCGCGGGTCCCTGCTTGCTCAATTGCGCATTGGGGTCTGCGCCGCCCGTGTAGACCAGATGGACGTGGCAATCCGCCAGGCTGGGCATGAGCGTCATGCCGGTGGTGTCGACCCTTGCACCCGCGTAGCCCGAGAACTCGCCCGCAGGCGCCACGCGGGCCACGCGTGCGCCCTCCACCAGCACGCCGTGGTGGGGAAGTGTCTTGCCCTCCCCGTCGAAAACCTTGCCGCCGATGAAGAGGGTTTGCCGTGGCTCGCTCATGTCAGTGGACTCCGTTGGCGCGCGGTCTCAACCCACCACGTCCAGCCCTTCGCGGGACATGGATTGCAGACGAGGCATCAAACCGAGCAGATGTTGGCTGTAGGGATGCTGCGGGTGTTCGAACAAGGTTTCGGTCTCAGCGACTTCCAGCAGTTCGCCGTGGCGCATCACGCCGACGCGATCGCACATCTGCCGGATCACCGGCAGGTCGTGGCTGATGAACAGCATGGTCAGGCCAAGCTCTTCCTGCAGGTCTTTCAGCAGGTTCAGGATCTGCGCCTGGATGGAGACGTCCAGCGCCGACGTGGGCTCGTCGCAGATCAGAAAACGCGGCCGCGTGGCCAGCGCCCGTGCGATGCAGATGCGCTGCCGCTGACCGCCGGAGAACTCGTGCGGAAAGCGTTCCGCGGCGCGGTCTGCGAGGCCCACCACGTCCAGCAGGTCGGCCACGATGCGGCGCGTCTCGGCTTCGCTGGCGGCAAGCTTGTGGAAGCGGATGGGCTCGGCCACGATGTCCAGCACGCGCATGCGCGGGTTCAGCGACGAGAACGGATCCTGGAAGATCATCTGGATCTGCCGCCGGAATGGATTGAGTTCCTTCTCGCCCTTGAGCGCCGTGAGATCGGTGCCGCCGAATGTGACCGAGCCTTCGCTGGGCGTGTACAGCCCCGATATCAGCCGCGCCACGGTCGACTTGCCCGAACCGGATTCGCCGACCAGACCGAAGACCTCGCCTTCGCCGATGGACAGATTCACGCGCTTGACCGCGTCCAGCGTGCGCTGGTTGCGCTTGAAGAAGGCGCTCTTGAGCACAAAGCGCATGGACAGGTCGCGCACCTGCACCAGCGGGCCTTCCGTTCGCTTGCCGAAGTCGCGGCGCTGGCCCAGCCAGTGCGTGGCCAGGTCCAGCGGCTGCGCAGGCGTGCGCACGGATTCGATATAGGTCACCAGCGGAAAGCGCTTGAGCTTGATGTCCGGACGCGGCACGGCCGAGATCAGGCTGCGCGTGTAGGCGTGGTCGGGGTCGCCAAGAATCTTGGCCGTGGGGCCCTGCTCGACCAGCTTGCCGCGATACAGCACCGCCACGCGGTCCGTCACATCCGCGATCACGCCCATGTCGTGCGTGATGATGATCATGCCGACCTGTTCTTCGCGGCACAGTTTCTTGAGCAGATCCAGGATCTGCGCCTGGATCGAAACGTCGAGCGCGGTGGTGGGTTCGTCGGCGATGATGACTTCAGGCTCGCAGCACAGCGCCAGCGCAATCACCACGCGTTGCCGCATGCCGCCGGAGAACTGGTGGGGATACTGCTGCACGCGCAGCTCGGGCTGGTCGATGCCGACCTGCGCCAGCAGCTGCACGGCCCGTTTCTTTGCGGCGTCGTGCGTCAGGTCCAGATGCACCTGCATCGTTTCCACCAGCTGGCTTTCGACGGTCTGCAGCGGGTCTAGCGAGGTCAACGGATCCTGGAAGATCATGCCGATGCGTCGGCCGCGCACTTTGCGTTTCTGTGCGGGCGTCAGCGTGTCGATGCGTTCGCCGTTCAGCAGCACCGATCCACCGGCCAGCCGTCCCGGCGCTTCAAGCAGGCCAATGACCGCGTTGCCGATGGTGGACTTGCCCGCACCGGATTCGCCCACCACGCCCAGGATCTCGCCTTTTTCCAGCGAGAGGGAAACGCCGTCCACTGCCACCAGCGTGCCGCGGCGGCTGGGGAATTCGATCCGGATGTCATCAATGTTCAGCAGGGCCATGGCGTCCTCAGCGCAGCTTGGGGTTGAGCGCGTCGCGCAGCCAGTCGCCCAGCAGGTTGACTGACAGCACCAGCGCCACCAGCGCGATGCCGGGGAAGATCGAGATCCACCACATGCCCGAAAACAGATAACTGTTGCCGATGCGGATCAGCGTGCCCAGCGACGGCGCGGTGGGCGGCACGCCCACGCCCAGGAACGACAGCGTGGCCTCGGTGATGATGGCGATTGCCAGATGAATGGTGGCGATGACCAGCACCGGCCCCATGACGTTAGGCAGGATGTGGCGGCGCAGGATGGTGATGGGGCCAATGCCGATCAGCTTGGCCGCCTGCACGTATTCCTTGTTGCGCTCGACCAGCGTCGAGCCGCGCACCGTGCGCGCGTACTGTACCCAGCCGGAGATCCCGATGGCAAAGATCAGCACGTAGAGCGCAAGCTGGTCGTGCATGTCGCGCGGCAACAGTCCGCGCGCCACGCCGTCGATCAGCAGCGCGACCAGGATCGCCGGAAACGAGAGCTGCACGTCGGCGATGCGCATGATGAAGCTGTCGACACGCCCGCCCGCGTAGCCGCTGATGAGCCCGAGCGTCACGCCCAGCACCATCGAAAACAGCACCGAGGCAAAGCCGACCAGCAGCGATACACGGGATCCATACATCACCGCCGACAGGATGTCGCGGCCCTGGTCGTCCGTGCCCAGCAGAAAGTCGGGGCTGCCGCCTTCTTCCCAAGCCGGCGGCGTGTTGGCGTCCATGATGCTCAAGGACGCGAGATCGAATGGATTGTGCGGCGCCACGAGCGGCGCGAACAGCGCGCCCAGCACGATGACCAGCGTGACGACCGCGGCGATGATGGCGCCGGGCGAGCGTTTGAAGCTGTGCCACAGGTCGCTGTCGGCGGCGCGTGTGAAGAAGGGAGCGATGCGAGCAATCATGGGGTAAATCCTTTATTTGCTCTGCACGCGCAGACGCGGGTCTACGGCGAAATACAGCAGGTCGACAACTAGGTTGATGACCACGAACATGAACGCGATCAGCACCAGGTAGGCCGCCATGACCGGGATGTCCACCATGCTGATGGCCTGGATGAACAGGAGACCCATGCCGGGCCACTGGAACACCGTCTCGGTGATGATGGCGAAGGCGATGATGGAACCGAGCTGCAGCCCCGTGATCGTGATGACGGGCACCATCGTGTTCTTGAGTGCGTGCCGGAAATTGATCAGCCGCTCTGGCAACCCACGCGCCCGAGCAAATTTGATGAAGTCGGCACGCAGCACTTCCAGCATCTCGGCGCGCACCAAACGCATGATGAGCGTCATCTGAAAGAGCGCCAGCGTGATGGCGGGCATGATAAGCGCCAGCCATCCGGATTTGGTGAGAAAGCCCGTAGTCCACCATCCCAGGCTGACGACATCGCCGCGCCCGAAGCTGGGCAGCCATCGCAGCTGAACGCCGAAGAACAGAATGAGCAGGATGCCGATCAGGAACGTGGGCAGCGAGATGCCCGCCAGCGAAATCGCCATGAACGCCTTGGACAGCACACCGTGGCGCTTGAGCGCGGTGTAGATGCCCATGGGGATACCGAGCGCCAGCGCCATGACGGCGGACACGAACGACAGTTCCAGCGTGGCCGGCATGCGCTCTTCGAGCAGGTCGCTGACCGGGCGGCGGTGCCGGTACGACATGCCGAAGTCGCCCTGCACCGCGTTGATGACGAAGTGGGCGTACTGCACGACGAAGGGATCATCCAGGCCGAGCTGTTCGCGCAACTGGGCGCGCTGTTCGGGCGTCGTGTCCTGTCCCACCATGCTGGCGACCGGGTCGCCCACGTAGCGGAACATGGAGAACGCGATCAGCGCCACCGTCAACATCACGAGCACCGACTGAAACAGCCGCTGCGCAATAAAGGAAAGCATGTCAGGAAGCCCTCTGGTTCGGACGGCGCCGGGCCGCGTTCCGCGCGCGAAGCGGGAATTGGGGGCTGGGCCGGGCGCGTCCGGGCGGCGCGTGCCGCCCGGGGTTGCATCACGCGCTGCTTACGGCAGCACGACGTCGCGCAGGTCCAGCACGTCGTCGGCGCGCTGGGTGACGGTGACGTTTTCCTTCACGCCCCACGACATGGGCTGCTGGTGCAGCGGCAGGTAGCCGAAGTCGCTGCGCACGATGCCGAAAGCTTCCTTGATCATCGCGTTGCGCTTGGCCTGATCGGTTTCGACGCCGATCTTGTTGGTCAGCTCGTCCACCTTCTTGTTGCAGTAGCCGCCCAGGTTGAACTGGCCGGCGGCCGTCTTGGCGTCGCGGCACGAGGTCAGGTTCAGCAGCGTGTTGTGCGCATCGGTGGAGCTGGGCGTCCAACCCAGCATGTACATGCTGGTCTGGTTGCCGGCCTGCAGCAGGATCTTGCCGAAGTACTTGGACTTGGTCTGCGCCAGCAGGTTGATCTTGATGCCCACGCGCGCCAGCATGCCGGCCACGGCCTGGCAGACCTTTTCGTCGTTGACGTAGCGGTCGTTCGGGCAGTCCATCGTCACGGTGAAGCCCTTGGGATACCCGGCTTCGGCCAGGAGCTTCTTGGCGCGTTCAGGATCCGGTTTGTACGGCGCGCCGAACGATTCGTCGTAGCCGTTGATGGACGTGGCGATCAGCGAGCCCAGCGGCTTGGCCGCGCCGCGCATGATCTTCTCGTTGATGGCCTTGGTGTCCACCGCCAGCACGACGGCCTCGCGCACGCGCACGTCCTTGAAGGGGTTCTTGCCCTTCACGTCGGAGAACAGCAGCTCGTCGCGGTCCTGGTCCATGCCGATGAAGATGGCGCGGGCTTCGGGCGCGGTCAGCGGCTTGACGCCCTTGGCGTCTTCCAGGCGCTTCCAGTCCTGCACCGGCACGGGCTGCACGACGTCCATCTCGCCCGAGATCAGCGCGGCCACGCGCGTGGCTTCTTGCGTGATCGGCTGGAAGACGACTTCGTCGATGTTGGTCTTGATGTTCTTGTTCCAGTAGCCGCCGTAGCGCTTGAGCACCGTCTTCACGTCGGGCTGGCGCTCGGTCAGCATGAACGGGCCGGTGCCGTTGGCGTGCAGGTTGGCGTAGTTGCCCTGGTTGTCGCCCTTGACGTTGGTGGCCTCGGTGGTCTTGTTCTTTTCCGCCCAGTTCTTGCTCATGATGTACAGGAACACCCATTCGCGCGGCAGGATGGGGTTGGGCGTGGGCGTGGTGACTTCGATGGTGTAGTCGTCCACCTTCTTGATGTCGCTGGCCTTGGCGCCGTAGCCCTTCATGTCCGAGCCGGGCGTCAGGCTGCGCTTCCACGAGAAGATCACATCGTCGGCGGTGAACGGCGAACCGTCATGGAACTTCACATCCTTGCGCAGCTTGAAGACCCATTTGGTGGGCTCGGGGTTCTCCCAGCTTTCCGCGAGCAGCGGCGTGAGTTTCAGATTGCCGTCGTAGCCGGCCAGCGTTTCGTAGATGTTGCCCTGGAAACCCAGCGTGAAGGTCTCGTTCAGGGCCATCGGATCCATCGACGTGGCGTCGCCCTGATACGACCAGTGCAGCGTTTTGGCGGCTGCGCCGGCGCTGAAGGCCAGCGAGGCGGCCACGGCAGCGGCCAGCGCCGCCTGCTTGAAGTGGGGAAAAGTACGCATAGCCCTCATGCTCCGTGTGGTGCGCGGATCGCGCGACAGAAGTGACAGGGCCCCGGCCCCAAGGGGATCCGGGGCATGGCGTTGCTGCTTACGACGATGGAAGGATGGGGGCCGGGCGGCGCGCGGCGCGAACTGCGCGCAGGCCGTGGTTGGCGATGCCGGTAATCACTGCGCAGGACTTCGACTTCACGATAGACCGACCCCTTGTGATTGGCATGACGGGGACGGACCCGCGCCGATGCAGATCGAATCTTATCGACGCATTCGTTTAAGCGTCAATTGCTTTGGGTTGGGGTTATCACGCGCTTGCCGGATGCCGTGAATGGTGCGTCCTGCGGGGCACGCGGGCCGCCGGTCATTCGGCCGGGAGCGGCGTGGATGCTAGGGTTTTCGCCAATTCGTGCAGCATGCGCTTGCGGCGGTCGCTGTCTTCATAGTGTTTACCCAGGGCCGACCATTCGGGGCGGCTGCGCGCTTCCTTCAACGCGTCGGGCAACGGGCCCTTGCGCCATGCATCATCGGCGGGAAGGTCCAGGCGCAATGGATCGCGGGCCGCGTGGCCACGGCGCTCCAGTGCCTCGATCAGCTGCCGTTGGCGCAAGGCGAGCAGGCGCAGCACGGCATCGTCGACGCTGATCTCGCGATAGCCGCGCAGCTTGCCCGCGACGCGCTTGCCCAGCTTTTCGACGCCTTGCCACAAGCCACCCGCGGCCGCGCCGATCAGCATGCCGGTGCCCAGGCTCAGGCCCGCGCTCATCAGGTCCACGGCGGCGCCGGCCATGGCGCCTGCGGCCGCGCCCATGCCGACCTGCACGCCCATGTCCTTGAGCGCCTGCGGGTGAAAGAGATCCATGCCCCAGCGTTCGCCCTGCAGGGGCAACGCGTCGTCGGTGTAATCGGTGGCGCGGAAGTTGTACAGCGCGAGCAGCGCGTTGACGCAGGTCTGTTCGCGCTGGCGCACCTGATCGCGTAGCTGGCTGGACGCGGCGGCCAGCGCGGCTTCATCGCTTGGACTCGACAGGTGCAGCGCAGCCACGTCGATGAGCAGGTCCGCGACCAGCTCGTAGGCGGCGGCGTGGCGTTCGCGGCGCTGGGCGGCAAGGCTGTCCGACAGCCGGGCCAGCGCGCCGGCGTGGCGATCCAGCAGCACGCCGAGTTTGGCGTACAACTGCTGTTCGCCGTCGAGCGGCGGCGCGACGGTATCGAACTCCACCACGGCGTGCAGGCCCAGTCGTGCCATGGCATCGCGCCATTCGTCGGCGCGGTGCGCGGGTGCGTTGACGAAGTTGAGGACCGGCAGCAGGGGCCGGCCGCACGCGGCCAGGATGGCGAGTTCATCGCGATGCTTGCCCAGCACCGGATCGCGGGCGTCGATGACGTACAACGCGGCATCGCAATCGAGCATCTTGGTCAGGACGCGCGCCTCCTGTTCGTAGCGGCCGTGCGCTTCGGGCGTGTCCAGGAAACGGCGGATGCGCGCCGGGCCGTCCAGCCGTTCGCCGGGGCGGTCCAGCCGTTCCAGGTATTCCAGCAAGGCGATGCTGTCTTCCATGCCGGGCGTGTCAAACCATTCCAGCACGGGCCGCCCGTCCAGGCGCAGGCGCGCGCCTTCGACGTGACGCGTGGTGCCGGGGCGGTCGGCCACTTCACCAAACGTCGTGTCGCGGGTCAGCGTGCGCAAGAGCGACGTCTTGCCGGTGTTGGTGTGACCGACGAGGGCGATCTTGATGAGCGGGTCAGCCATGACCGGACTCCAGCCAGGTGAGCGGTGCACTGGGCGCCTGCAGGATGGCATCGGTGGGCAGGCCCAGCGCCAGCAGGCGGTCGCGCCAGAGGCCGGCACGGGTTTCGGCAGACGTGTCGTCGCCGGCGCGCGGCGTGATCAGCCAGACGCGCGTCTGTCCCGCGTGGGCCGACAGGTCCGCCACCAGCGACAGCGTGCCCCGGTCGGGCGTCTGGCGCGCGTCGCAGGCAATCAAAAGACGCGAGGCCGCCGATTGGGCCAGCGCATCGAGCACGCGGTTGCGTTCTTCGCGGGTATCCAGGTTGCCGGCCTGGCGGATGGTGCTGGGCACATCCGCGGGCGGCCAGGTCAGGTCCGCGGGCAGCTCCAGCGCCAGCAGCACGGGCTGCCCGCCCAGGCCGTCCAGCGCCGGGGCACGGACCCGCGGTTCGTGCAGCGGATCGACGGGGCGGTCGATGCCGGTGGACAGCGCGGGCGGTTCAAGCCGGTCGCGCAGGGGCGAGAAACCGGCCAGCGCGGGATCGATGTGCACGCGTCGCAGCGCGCGCAGCGTGGCGGCGACGCACAGCGCGCCCGCGATCAGGCGCGGCACGATGCCGTAGACCACCAGCACGCCGATCAGCCAGAGCGACCATTGCGCCTGCGCGCCGGCCGGCAGGACCTGCGTGCCGTCGCTGGCGCGGATCGTTTCGGCGTCGGGCATGGGAAAGCCCAGATGCGCGGGCAGCCAGCCGATGACCTGCGTCAGCCAGACGAAGGTGTCGGGCGCGAGCAACGTGGTGGCCCAGATGAAGCGGTAGCTGGCGGTGGACAGCACGGCCAGCAGCGTCGCGAGCGCGGCGCACAGCGCGGTCAGCCACAGCAGATGGCTGATGCTGCCGAACAGGCCGCGCAAGGCGCCGGCGCGTGACAGCAGATTCAGGAAGGCCTGCGGCACCAACGCGCCATCGGGTCCGCGCGCCAGCTTGCGCGTTGCCCATAACCAAAGCCGCCCAAAGCCGGTTACGGCCCCGGGCCGCAGCAGAAAGCTTGCCAGCCACAGCAGAAAGGTCAGCGCATGCAGCCCCAGCAGGGCACCCACAGCCCACAGCACGTTGACGGGCCGCGTGCCATCGCCCAGCGCGCCCATGGCAGCCGCGGCGCCGGAAACCAGCGCCAGCACAAACAGGGCGGCCAGCATGGCCGTGGCGCTGCGGCGCCAGGCGTCGACGAGGGGATTGAGGTTTTCGCGTTGCGCCAGCAGCGCGGCGCGGGCCAGGATGCGCGACGGCAGGTCGGCATCGAGTTGGCGCACCTGGCGCACCGCCTGCGCGTCTTCGAGCGGCCCCCAGTGCGTTTCGCGCAACCGGATGAGTTCGGCCAGCCAGTGCGCGCGCAAGGGGCGCTGACCGGCGCTGTCGATGAGGGGGGAAGTATCGCGAGAGGTCGGAAGCGGCATCGCGTCGGAGCAGGCGGGAGGGGGCCGGGTGAGCCGCTAGGGCGATGCGCCATTGTAGACCGCGCGCTGCGGCCGGCATGATGCCGGATGGGCGGTGTCAGTGCCGGGCGTGCGCACTGCGGTACTGGCCCGGCGTGACGCCGATGGCGTCCCGGAAGACGCGGGCCAGGTGGCTGGCACTGCCAAAGCCGCAGGCCTGGGCAACGCTGGCGAGGTCGCCCTTGCCGGCCGCCAGCAGGTGTTGGGCGCGGGCCAGACGCCTGCCCCGTACCCAACCGTGGGGCGGCTCGCCGAACGAGGCGTGGAACATGCGGGCGAAGTGATACGTGGACAGCGCGGCGACGCCGGCCAGCTCGTCGAGCGTCAGCGGATCGGCCAGATGCGCGTCCACGTAGTCCATCACGCGGCGGCGCACGCCCGGCGCCAGGCCGCCGCGCGCGGGCTGCGGCGTTTTGCGCGCCACGCCCTGCATCAGCAGATGGTGCAACACGGTCTCGGCCGCGCTGCTGGCGGCCAGCCGGTCGGCGGGTTCGTTCCAGTCCGCGCCCAGCAGGCGGCGGCAGACGTCGATCAGCGAGTCGTCCTGGATGTAGGTGCGGTCGCGCAGTTCGAGGGTGCGCGGTTCGCAGTCCAGCCGCATGACGGCTTCGCGCGCCAGCCGTTGCGGAGCGATGTACAGGTGCAGGAAGCGCACATTGTCGTTCATGCTCCAGCGGGAATGGTGCTCGGCGGGCAGCACGCAGAATTTGCCCGCGCCGCCATGCAGCGAGTCCTGGCCCACGCGAAACGACCGGTCGCCGCCGTGCAGGTACAGCGACAGCGTGTGGTGGCCGGGCGTTTCGTAGCCCAGCGTTTCGCGGGCGGTGCGCGACCACTGCGAGATCGCCATGCCCTCGCCCAGCGACGTGGCGCGCTGCAGCGTCGCGGTCGAGCGCGACAGCGTGCGGAATACGGAGAAATCGGCCGGGGCCGTAGCGGTGTTGCCCATGGGAAGGAATGCTACTGCGTTCGCGCGCGCGTGACGCGCCCGATCCGGACAAAAGCGCAAGAAACGGCAATTGCGGCGTGGCTCGGGGGCGCACACTGGATGCACGGTGCGCCAGGTGGCCGCCGGTGTCCGAATCGGCTCTCAGGGCTGCTTTACCGCGTCCCTCGCATCATGAATCTTTTCCTGTATCTGCTCACCGTCCTGATCTGGGGCACCACCTGGATCGCCATCAAGCTGCAGCTTGGCGTGGTGGCCATTCCCGTGTCGATCTTCTACCGTTTCGCGCTGGCGGGGCTGCTGCTGTTCGTGACGCTGCTGGCGATGCGCAAGCTGCAGAAGCTGGACCGGCGCGGCCACTGGCTGTGCGTGGGTCAGGGCCTGTGCCTGTTCTGCCTGAACTTCCTGTGCTTCTATTCGGCCACGCAATGGATTCCGAGCGGCCTGGTGTCAGTCGTGTTTTCGGCTGCCACGCTGTGGAACGCCCTTAACGCGCGGATCTGGTTCGGCACCCGCATCTCGCCGCGCATCATGGTGGCCGGCGCGCTGGGATTCTGCGGCCTGGTGCTGCTGTTCTGGCCGGAACTGGCGGGCCAGGAGGCCAGTCACGAGACGCTGCTGGGGCTGGGCTTTGCGCTGCTCGGCACGCTCTGCTTTTCCACGGGCAACATGCTGTCGTCCCTGCAGCAGCGCGCCGGCATCCGGCCGCTGACGGGCAATGCGTACAGCATGCTTTATGGCGCGGCGATTCTGCTGGCGGGCTGCGTGGTTGCCGGTCTGCCGTTCGGCTTCGATTCCTCGCCGGCCTATGTGGGCGCGTTGCTCTATCTGGCGGTGCTGGGGTCCGTCGTGGGTTTTACCGCCTATCTGACGCTGGTCGGCCGCATGGGGCCGGCGCGGGCCGCCTACTGCACGGTGCTGTTTCCGGTCGTGGCGCTGAGCATATCGACCGTCGTCGAAGGCTACCGCTGGACGCCCTACGCGTTCGCCGGCCTGGCGCTGGTGATGCTGGGCAACCTGCTCGTGTTCACGAAATGGTCGCCGTTTTCGAAGCGGGCGGGCGTGGCGGGCAGGATCGCGTAATGCGGGCCGCAGGCGCCGCCGCGCAGTCGTACGCGGGCGGCTCGATCCAGCACCCGTTATGAGGCCAGCTTGCGCAGGGCTTCCAGCAGCCGGTCGATCTCGTTGCCGCTCGTCAGATAGCTCACCGATGCGCGTGCGACCCGGTCCAGGCCGCGGGCCTGCATGTCCAGCGGGGTGTAGGGCACGCCGTTGCTGCCGATGGTGATGCCCTGCGCGGCCAGCGCGCGTTGCACGTCGACCGCGTCGTGTCCGGCGAGGTTGAAGGCGACCAGCCCGGATTTGTCGCGGCCCTGGTCCAGCACCGACACGCCGGGAATGGCCGCCAGTTCGGCGCGCAGCGCCTGGGCGTTGGCGTCGATGGTCGCCCGGATCGTGTCCAGGCCCACATCCAGTGCTTCGCGCAGGGCATTGGCAAGGCCGCAGCGCAGCGCCAGCGAGTTCTCTGCGGATTCCAGGCGTGCGGCGTCGGCGCGGAGCATGGGCTCGCCGTCAGTGCCCAGCGGCGCGGAATGCGTGTCCACGAAGGCGGGCGTGAGCCGATCCAGGAAGTCGCGCCGCACGTACAGCAGCCCCGTGCCGCGCGGTCCGCGCAAGGCCTTGCGGCCGGCGCCGCTCAGGACGTCGCAGCCGACCTCGCGCACGTCGATGGAAAACTGACCCACCGCCTGCGCGCCGTCCACAAAGTACGGAATGCCATGCTTGCGCGCCACGCGTCCGACGGCGGCGGCGGGGTTGATGAGGCCGCCGTTGGCGGGCAGCCAGGTCAGCGCGATCAGCCGCACCCGGTCGTCCAGCATGGCTTCCAGCGCCTCTGCGTCCACGCAGCCGCTGTCGTCCGACGGGATCGTTTCCAGCGTTGCGCCCGCGCGCTGCGCAATCAGGCGCATGGCGGCCAGATTGCCGCCCCATTCGTGGCGGCCGACCAGAATGCGATCACCGGGCCGCCACGCCGGCAGCGCCGCAAACGCGGCGCCCCAACCCGGCGAGTTGCCGCCCGTCAGCGCGATTTCCTCGATCTGCGCATTGAACAGCTGCGCGGCCAGCGTGCGGGCCGCTTCGATAAGATCGCGCGCCGCCACGCCCGCTTCCATCGGCCCCTGCGCCGCTTCGCGCTTCAAATGCGCATGAATGGCCAGCAGCGTGGCTTCTGACGGCAGCGATGCGCCGGCGTGATTGAAGTGCACCGTGCTTTGCGCGCCGGGCGTGAGGGCGCGCAGCGCCTGGACGGCGCTCGGGGTCAGGGGGGCGGTCATGGCGGTTCCTGTTGTGGCTTTCAGTCGGCAGGCATCAGGCCGGGGTCAGCGCGATCACGGCCTCGACTTCCACCGACACGCCTTGCGGCAACGCGGCGACGCCGACGGCGCTGCGGGCATGGCGTCCCGCGTCGCCGAACACCTCGACCATCAGGTCGGACGCGCCATTGGCGATGGCGCTCTGGCGGTTGAAGTCCGGCGCGCTGGCAACGAACACGCCCAGCTTGACGACGCGCGCCACGCGATCCAGGCGGTCGCCCGTGGCGGCGGCGATCTGCGACAGGATGCCCAATGCGCTGGCCCGTGCCGCCTCGACGCCGTCGGCGTCCGACACCTGATGGCCCAATTGGCCCAGATAGGCCGCCTTGCCGTCCTTGCGCGAGATCTGGCCAGAGATATAGAGCAGGTTGCCATCCTGGACGAAGGGCACGTAGTTGGCGGCCGGCGCGGCGGCCGCTTCCAGGACCAGGCCAAGTTCGGCAACGCGGGCGGAAATGCTTTGGGTCATATCGGATCACCTATGAAGAAAGGGAAAGCGCGTCTTGACGCTTCCCCGATGCTATCGGCCGCGGCGCGGCATGACCAATCAATTCTTGCTTGGCACGTATGAGTAAAACTAATACGTGTCAGACACCCGTGGATTGGGTTGCCGTCTGCGCCAGCCAGTCGTGCAAGGCCTGGACGGGTTCGCTGAATGCGCCGCGCGGCGTGACGAACCACCAGCCGATGCGCGGATCCTCCAGCACCGCACCGGGCAGCGCCTCGACCAGCGCCCCGTTCGCCAGGTGCGCGGCGATCAGCCGTTCCCGGCCCATCGCCAGGCCCTGCCCTGCAAGCGCGGCCTCGACGACGATGTTGTAGTCGTGCAGGCGCACCGTGCGCGCGGCGCCCAGATCCAGCCCGTACCGGTGCGCCCAGGCGTCCCATTCGAACTGCTGTCGCGCATGCGAGACCAGCAGCGGGTGGCGCAGCAGGTCTGCGGGCGTTTTCGGCCGCTTCCTGCCCGCCACCAGCGCGGGCGCGCACACGACCGACAGGCGTTCCGTCATCAACAACGTGCTGCGCACGCCGGGCCAGCCACCGCGACCATAGCGGATCGCGGCGTCGACCTCGCCGCCCGCCACATCCGCCAGCGCGATGTCGGGCTGCAACTGCAGATCGATGTGGGGATGCGCGGCGGCA
Organism: Achromobacter sp. ACM05; assembly: GCF_019218915.1. Classification (NCBI taxonomy): domain Bacteria; kingdom Pseudomonadati; phylum Pseudomonadota; class Betaproteobacteria; order Burkholderiales; family Alcaligenaceae; genus Achromobacter; species Achromobacter sp. ACM05. The sequence goes on along the minus strand of NZ_JAHUWQ010000001.1, from coordinate 602,157 downwards.
AAGGCGGGCAGGCGCGTCGCCAGCCAGCGCGTGGCGAACGACGCCAGCAAGCCGATCCGCAGCGTGTGGCGCGCGGGCTCTGGCGCGCGCAGTTCGTCGGTGCCCTGGCGTAGCAGCTCGAATGCCGCGTGCACGTGGGCGTAATAGGCCTGGCCCGCGTCGGTCAGCGCAACGGCACGCGTGCGCCGCTCAAAGAGCGCCACGCCCAGTTCCTTTTCCAGCCGCTGGATGTGATGGCTGATCGCGCTCTGCGTGACGAAGAGCTCTTCTCCGGCCTGCGAAAAGCTCAAGCGCCGCGCGGCGGCCTCGAAGGCGCGCAGGGAGACCAGAGGCGGCAGGGATCGCGAGGAACGCATTGTTGTGCGGGGATGGAAGGTGCGGCAGATCCGGGTGATGCTACGCGATGCGCGCGGGTTGGCAACTCGTGCGCCATCCCGCGCAAGCCGCCGCGCCCCAATGCAAAAAGCCCGCAAACAAGTTGCGGGCTTTTTTAAGGGTACTGCGGTACTGCAAATTCTTGGCTCCCCGAGCTGGGCTCGAACCAGCGACCTGCGGATTAACAGTCCGTCGCTCTACCGACTGAGCTATCGGGGAACAGGTAGAGGGGGCGAATTATGCACAAAAAAACGGAAGAATGCAAAGCGGGGCCGAAAAAGCGCGTTTCGGCGGCCGAAACCGGCCCTTTTTTTCAAGCTTGCCGTCAACCCGATCCCGTATGATGGCGCGCAGAGGGCTCGCGACCTCTCTCGATTTTTCTGGGTTCTCATATGTCTTCGTTCGACATTCAATTGCTGCTCACCGCTCTGGTGAGCGTTCTGGTCCTGGTCGCACTGATCGTCTCGCGGATACGCATGCATCCGCTGCTGGCGCTCTTGATCGTGTCGATCGGCGTCGGCTTTGCAACGGGCATGGCCCCGGGCGCCATCGTCAAAAGCCTGACCGACGGCGCCGGCAAGACGTTGGGCGCCGTGGGCGTGGTGATCGCGCTGGGTGCGATGCTGGGCAAGATCCTCGCGGACTCCGGCACCACCGAGCGCCTGGCCAATGCAATCCTGCGCCACACCTCCCCGCGCCTGATTCCCTGGGCCATGACGCTGGTGGCGTTCGTGATCGGCATCCCCATGTTCTTCGAAGTGGGTCTGGTGGTGATGCTGCCGCTGATCTTCAGCGTGGCGCGCAAGCTGGAAAGCCAGGCGCGCTTCAAGGGTTCAGCCTATGTCTACGTAGGCGTGCCGGTGATTTCGGCCCTGGCCGCCATGCACGGCATGGTGCCGCCGCATCCCGGCCCGCTGACCGCCATCGCCACGCTCAAGACCACGGTCGGCCCGACCATGATCTACGGCTTCATCGCAGCCCTGCCGGCCATGATCTTCGGCGGACCGCTGTATGGCGCATTCATTGCCCCGCGTATGACGACGCGGCCGGACGAGGCGCTGCTTGAACAGTTCACCGCCTCCACCGACAGCCCCGCGGGCCAGAATGCGCCCAGCGTCGGCCTGGGCGTGCTGGCGGCACTGCTGCCGGCCTTGCTGATGCTGGTCCATGCCGTGGCCGAAATGCTGCTGCCCAAGGACTCCAGCGTGACGCACGTGGCCGCCTTCCTGGGCAACCCCGTCGTCGCCATGCTGCTGGGCGTGCTGTTCGCGGCAGTGACACTGGTCTTCATGCGCGGCGGCGACCCGGAAAAGCTGCGCGGCGCGCTGGGCCAAAGCTTGAAGCCCATTGCCGGCATCATGCTGATCATCGCTGGCGGCGGCGCCTTCCAACAGGTCCTGACGAACGCCAAGGTCGGCGACGCCATCGTGCACCTGACACATCAATTTGCGTTCCCGCCGCTGATCCTGGGCTGGCTGATCGCCATGCTGCTGTCGGTGTCGACTGGCTCGGCCACCGTCGGCATCGTGGGCGCTGCGGGTTTGCTGGCGCCGCTTGCTGGCGCCGACCCCAACCTGAATTTGCCGCTGCTTGCCCTGTCGATCGGTTGCGGCTCACTGTTCTTCAACTACGCGAATCACGCCGGTTTCTGGATGGTGAAGGAATCGTTCGGCATGACGATGGGTGAAGCCACGAAGACGATCTCGGTCGTGCAGTCGATCGTGTCGGTGGTGGGGTTGGTGATGGTGCTGCTGTTCAATTTGTTGCCGGCGCTGGGATGACGAGGGCCGGGGCAGAGGCGCAGCGGGCGCGCGCCGCCTTCTCATTACCTATGCGGGCGCGTAGTAAAAGAATGCCGATCTGCCCGGTTCCCGGCATTGATCACCGTGGCAGACTGAACAGCTTCTTCATATCGATGCTGTTCTGCAGCGCGCGCCTCGTCGCTTCGTACTCGCGGTGCTCCGCTTCCTGGCGCTGTTGTTCGGTGGGTGGCGCCTGGGTCACGGGTTTGCCTGTGCCTCGATAGATGCGACGGTAGCGCAGATAGCCTTGGAGTTCCCACTTGCCGGGCACGGGATCTGCACAGCCAAGGCGGCTAAGCGGTTGATCGAGCGGACGGAAGCCCGCGTAGGAATCATGCAAGTAGTTGGCAAACAAATAGGCTTGCGGCGTCAAGTGCTCCGGATTCTCGGGAGTCGCCAACGTCGGATGTGCCTTGATGCGCTCCAGCACGTCCCCGGCTTCGTCGGCCAGCACCAATCGGCGCGAAGTTCTCGTCACGGCATCGCCGCCATACGCCAACGGACTCACCATGGCCGCACGTTTGAGGTACTCACTCTCCTCTTCGGTCATCCCGTCCAGGGCGGAGATGTCCTTCAGTAGCGTCTGGTTGGCGCCTTCCAAGTCCTGAAAGTCGTGGGGGAAGGCTTTCTTCGCGCGGGCCACCCAGGTTAGTTTGGTTGAAAAGACGTTTCGCACCTGATAACGCCACGCGAGGTAGGAAATCAGCCAATGGCTGGCGGTCGCTTCCGCTGGAACCGCTTGCATGAAGGCGTCGTAGGCGTTGCGTACATCCGGGTGAATGGCGAAGGGGTCATAGCCGATGTCTTCCGCCAACTTCTTGTTCAGCGGAACTTGCGCCATGCGTGCGGCGTCGTACATGAGTTCCAAAGGAATCTGCGACAGCATGTCGTCGTATCGTCCGCTGGGACCGCGCCCCTGACTTCCGGGCAGATAGCCGCCTCCCACATCGGAATGCACACCAGGCACCGCGTATTCCTTGTGCCTGCGTGCAAGGCTGCCATCGGGGCTGCGTATGCTGTCCAGCGGAAACGAGGTGCGATTCTCGTGCATGGCCACATAATGCACGCATTGCACGTTGGCCGGCACTGCTAGTGCGTCGGGCGTGGCCCAAGCGAAATGCCCATCGCCACCGGCGCTGGCCGGAATGCCGATTGAGGCCACCGTGTCGAACAGGCCGACAAACCGAATCTCCGTCTGTACGCCGCACAAGCGATCCCCGTCCATCAGCGCGCGCAACCAATTGCAGAACACGCGGGCCTGGGCAGCACCTCGGGAAAATCCGAAGACGTCCAGCGAAATACTGATCAGCTTGGGCTTGACTGTCCTGGCGATCCTGTCTGCCAACGCCTGGACCTCACGCCGGTAAAACGCCTCTGCGTGCGGGCGAGCACCGTCTCCAAAGCACAGCAAGCCCCCCTCGGTACGCATGCCCACCGCATCCAGCGCCTGCACATCCTGAACGCCTCCCTCCAGAGGGGAATAGGTGCCTGTGCGCTCGAAATAAATGCGCTTGCCGTTGCGGCATAGCGCCATGATGACTTCGTCTGCGTAGCGAAATCTATTGCCGCTGATCGCACGATGAATAAAATCCAGCACGCTCAGCAAGCCAAAGTTGATGCGTCCGTCACCGCCCTGGCCGCTCGACGGTCCGAAAGCGGCGTGGTCGTTCTCGCCGATTTCTGGAAAGGGTGTACCCACGCCTGGAACATATAGCCTGCGCTTACCCTCCGTGAACTTTTCGGGGTATGCCCTGAACAGCCGAGCCACATTTGTGTCTTTCCGCGCCATGAGTTGGGTAATCCCCGGGCCAAGGCCTGGCGCGCATTCGTTCGCATCGTCCCAATATTGGTTGTTGCCCGTCCCATCAAAGAATACGCCGATCTGTAGATCCACCTCGCAGTTCTCCGTGGCGGGAAGGCATTGTGGAAACGACGGGTGGATACTCGGCGTAGGGCCGACGGGATGGGCTCGAAGGAGTTTATTCACTGCGCTCTTTCCATCATGACCGGGCCGCCTGCCCACGAACAGCGTTCGCGATAGCTGCCGTAGACATCCCAGGGGTCCTTGTTAGGGATCAAGTCATCCGGTCCGAGGTAGCCGTTGCCAGGGTAACCAGGACCTACGTTTGCTGAAACGACACGAACGCTTCCATCTGCTAAGAAGTGAACAAACATATGCCCCACCTTTTCGTAGGGGTCCACTGCCACGCGTCGCTCGTAGCTTTGTCCGCCACAATCTCGCCAGTTAGTGACATTCCAGTTCACCACCACCGTTAGATCGGGATGCCATTTCCGCGGCAGCGTCGCGCAGCAGACGACGCTGCCACCAGTGCCTGCTTGATGTCCGCTGGCGCCATTGACCCAGAAGTTCTGCACGCTCACGTGATCCGGCAAGTGATCGATTCCGGTCATGGACGTGCCCACGGTGTCCTGCTTGGCCTGCCGACCGTCACAGCTAGTCAGCTGGACCACGAGCAAGGCGAGTGCTAGAAAAACAAGAGGGAAAACTTTCATGCCGACGCGTTGTTGGTTCTGACTACAGGAGGATTGAATTACCCCAGGACGGGTGTTTCCGCGACCCACTTGTAGACGCCATGCTCAAGGTCGGTAAATAGGATTTCTATTATTTGTGCGGCCAATCCGACCACGATCATGGAGACCGGGTGCAGATCTCCCGGAGCCGCGTCGATCTGGATTCAACCATTGCGCGGTTGCCGTGGCATGAAAGTCACAGGCCGCAGTGTCCGCCGCACGCGGTCAAATGTGCCGTCTCCCGGCGCAATCTGACGGTCGATTCTCACAGGCAAGAAAAAACCCGCATCGCCAGTTTGGATGCGGGTTTCGTGAACTGCGCCAGATGAATCTGGTGGAGATTTTTGGTGCCGGTGAAAGGAATCGAACCCTCGACCTTCTCATTACAAGTGAGCTGCTCTACCAACTGAGCTACACCGGCGATGCGTGCCGGGGCACGCGCAGGGACTGCATTGTAATGAAAAAAATGCAGCCCCTCTCGTGGGGTCGTTATTTGACGATGGTCAGGCGCGGGCGCTTGGGTTCGTCGTCGTCGCCGTCGTCGTCGCCAGGGGCGGGATTGGCGTCAGAGCCTTCCGGGGCGGCAGGGGCCGGCGAGGCGCCCTGGGCGCCGGCTTCGGGCGGCTCGTAGGGCTGGACCTCGAAGCCCATGCCGGCGCCGGTTTCGCGCGCATAGATGGCGCTGACGGCGCCCACGGGAACGTAGACGTTTTCGGTCACGCCGCTGAAGCGGGCCTGGAATTCAATGAATTCGTTGCCCAGCACCAGACGGTTGGTGGCCAGCGTGCCCACGTTCAGCGTGATCTGGCCGTCGCGCACGTGGGCGACGGGCACCATGGTGTGCTCGTCGACCTGCACGGTGATATACGGCGTGTAGCCGTTATCGGTGCACCATTCGTGCAGTGCGCGGATCAGATACGGTTTGGTCGAAGTTTCACCCATTACACAACCAGCCTTAGCGACGCATCACTTTTTCCGAAGGCGTCAGCGCTTCGATGTAGGCCGGGCGCGAGAAGATGCGTTCGGCGTACTTTTGCAGCGGAGCCGCATTCTTGGGCAGTTCGATGCCGTAGTGGTCCAGGCGCCAGAGCAGCGGTGCGACGGCCACGTCGAGCATGGAGAATTCCTCGCCCAGCATGTACTTGTTCTTGAGCAGCATCGGGGCCAACTGGGCCAGACGGTCGCGGATGTTCTGGCGAGCGTTGGCGAGCTTCTTTTCGTCGGGCTTGGCGCTGCGGTCTTCCAGCGTCGAGACGTGAACGAAGAGTTCCTTCTCGAAGTTGTAGAGGAACAGCCGCGTGCGGGCGCGCATGACCGGGTCGGCGGGCATGAGCTGCGGGTGCGGGAAGCGCTCGTCGATGTACTCGTTGATGATGTTCGACTCGTACAGAACCAGGTCGCGTTCGACCAGAATGGGCACTTGACCGTACGGGTTCATCACCGAGATGTCTTCGGGCTTGTTGTACAGGTCGATGTCGCGGATCTCGAAATCCATACCCTTTTCGAACAACACGAAGCGGCAGCGTTGCGAAAACGGACACGTGGTTCCGGAATAGAGCACCATCATGGCGGTAAGTCCTTTATTGAAAAACGAAAGGCCAGCGCCTAAATCTAGCAGGCGCTGGCCCCAATTGCCAGGCAGGATAGGCGTACGGCCCTATCCGCCTCTTCCGTCCCCGATAGACGGGGTGGCTGGGGAACCTGGCGGGGCGTTACGGTTAGCGCACGTGTTTCCAGTACGAGGCATTCAAGCGCCACGTAACAAAGAAGAACAGGAGCAGGAACAACATGACGCCGACGCCGATGCGGACACGCAGTGTCTGGACGGGCTCGGCCATCCAGGACATGAATGCGGTCAGATCAGCGACGTCGTTGTCGTATGTTGCGGTTTGGGCCGGGTTGGCGGCCTTGAATTTGGCATCGAAGGTGGCATGGCCATGGTGATTGGCTAACGGCTCGGCCTTCACCGTGGCAAAACCCTGTGCATCGTACACCGTTGTGACGCGTTCCCAGGTTTTGGGGGCGCCGTCCTTGCCTTCGACCTCGTGGACAGCGACCGTGGTCAGCTCGCGCGGACCCTGTTCCTGCCAGAGGGCATGCGGCATGCCGACCGACGGAAAGACCAGGTTGTTCCAGCCCGTGGCGCGCGACGTGTCGCGGTAGAAGGTGCGCAGGTAGGTGTACAGATAGTCGGATCCCGAGGGGCCGGCGTTCACGGATTTGGCGCGGGCGATCACGGACAAGTCCGGGGGCGTCGTGCCAAACCAGGCCTTGGCGTCCTTTGGCGTCATGGCAACGTGCATCATGTCGCCAATCTTTTCGCCGGTGAACAGCAGGCTTTCCTTGATCTGCTGGTCAGTCAGACCGATGTCCCTGAGCTTGTTGTAGCGCATCGACGACGCGCTATGACAGTTCAGGCAGTAGTTGACGAACAGCTTGGCGCCGTTTTGCAGCGACGCCATGTCGTTGACGCGGTAAGGCGCCTTGTCCAGCGGATAGCCGCCCCCGGCGGCAAAGGTAGCGGTACACGTGAGCATCAAGGCCACGGCACCAATCAGCTTCTTGATCATGGTTAGTCCGTTATTCTCGTTGGCTCAGTGGGCGTGGAACGTGACGCGGTCGGGCACTTGCTTGAAGGTGCCCAGGCGGCTCCATACCGGCATCAGGAAGAAGAAAGCCAGGTACAGCAGCGTGCCGATCTGCGACGTCAGGTTCAACGGCGGACTGGGCGGCTGAGTACCGATGTAGCCGAGCACCAGGAAGTTGACCATGAAGATGCCGTAGATCCACTTGTGCCACGTGGGGCGGTAGCGGATGGACTTGACCGGCGAATGATCCAGCCAGGGCAGGAAGAACAGGATGACGACCGTGCCGCCCATGGCCACCACACCCCAGAACTTGGCGTCGATGACGCGCAGCAGCACGGCGACGACGATAAGGATGCCGGGGACGGCGATGCGCATGAAGCCCTTCAGGTTGCTTTTGGCAAACAGCACGATGGCGCCCAGCACCGACGCGCCCGCCAGCACCCACGTGAATTCATCGGTGGTGGCACGAAGCATCGAGTAGAACGGCGTGAAGTACCAGACCGGCGCAATGTGCGGAGGCGTCTTCAGCGAGTCAGCGGGAATGAAGTTGTTGAACTCGAGGAAGTAGCCGCCCATTTCCGGAGCGAAGAACACGATGGCCGCGAACACCAGCAGGAAGCCCGCCACGCCCACCAGGTCATGCACCGAGTAGAACGGATGGAACGGGATGCCGTCTTTCGGGCGGCCGTACTTGTCCTTCGGGCCCTGCTTGATCTCAACGCCGTCCGGGTTGTTGGAGCCGACTTCGTGCAGCGCCACCAGGTGCGCGGCGACCAGGCCGATCAGCACCAGCGGAATGGCGATGACGTGGAAGGCGAAGAAGCGGTTCAGCGTGGCGTCGGACACGACGTAGTCGCCGCGGATCCAGATGGACAGTTCAGGGCCGATGAACGGGATGGCCGCGAACAGGTTCACGATCACCTGGGCGCCCCAATACGACATCTGGCCCCAGGGCAGCAGGTAGCCGAAGAATGCTTCGGCCATCAGACAGAGGAAGATCGCGACGCCGAAAATCCACACCAGTTCGCGGGGCTTGCGGTAGGAACCGTAAAGCAGGCCGCGCAGCATGTGCAGGTACACGACGACGAAGAACATCGAGGCGCCGGTCGAGTGCATGTAGCGCACCAGCCAGCCCCACGGGACTTCGCGCATGATGTATTCGACGGACTGGAACGCGCGCTCGGCGTCCGGCTTGTAGTGCATGACCAGGAAGATGCCGGTCACGATCTGCAGCACCAGCACCAGAAGCGCCAGCGAGCCAAAGAAATACCAGAAGTTGAAATTCTTGGGTGCGTAATACTCGGACAGATGGGCTTTCCAGGTGGAGGTCACCGGAAAGCGCCGGTCCAGCCAGCCCAACAGGCCTGTCGTCTCGACGGTTTTCTCGCCAGCCATGTAACGGCTCCTTCTCTAATACGTGGCGTATTGTTTTTACTTACGTAGATCGGGAAAAAAGCGCGACGCGAGCGTCAGGCCTTGTTGTCTTCATCGACGCCCACGATGATGCGGGTGTCGCTGAGGTACTGGTACGGCGGAACTTCGAGATTATCGGGAGCAGGCTTGTTCTTGAAGACCCGGCCAGCCAGGTCGAACGTGGAGCCGTGGCAGGGACAGAGGAATCCGCCTTGCCAATCCGCGCCCAGACCGCCGCCGCCACCCGTTTCGAAGTGCGCGGTGGGCGAGCAACCCAGGTGCGTGCAGATGCCGACGCAGACGAAGAGCTCGGGCTTGCGCGAGCGGGCTTCGTTTTCGGCATAGGGAGGGGTGAAGCCGGGCCGCTTGGATTGCGGGTCGGCAAGCTGGGGGTCCAGCGCTTTCAGTCCGGCGAGCTGCTCGGGCGAGCGGTGGATGATCCACACCGGTTTGCCGCGCCATTCGACCGTTTTCATGGCGCCGACGGGAATGTCGCCGATATCCACTTCAACGGGCGCCCCGGCCGCACGGGCTTTTTCAGAGGGGGAAAACGTGCTCACAAGCGGCACTGCCGTTGCGACACCTGCTACGCCGCCCACAGCACAGGCGGTGGTAACCCAGAAACGTCGCGAAGGATCAGGTGGCAGGTTGGGATCAACCGCACCGTCATCGTCATGCACCAGCGTATCCTGACTCATCTTCCTATCCTTGTTGATGCGCCCGCTCAACGAGTAGCATCACTTCTGCGGCATCGGGTTCGCGGGAATATGTAACAACATAGCAACCGCGTATTATAGGCCAGCCTACCCCAGGCGTATCACGAATGGAGCGGATTTATGAGCAAATCGACTGGTTTCGTCAAAGAGTTTCGAGATTTCGCGGTCAAGGGCAACGCGGTCGATCTGGCCGTCGGTGTCATTATCGGCGCGGCCTTCGGCAGGATCGTCGACTCGCTGGTGCGGGACATCATCATGCCCCTGGTCAATTTCATCCTGGGCGGATCGGTCGATTTCTCGAATAAATTCCTCGTCCTGTCGATGCCCGAGGGCTATGCCGGTCCGATGACCTACGCGGATCTGACCAAGGCTGGCGCCAACGTGTTTGCGTGGGGCAACTTTGTCACCATCATCATCAATTTCGTCCTGCTGGCGTTCGTGATCTTCTGGATGGTCAAGGCCATCTACAAGGCCCGCAACAAGCAGGAGGAAGCGCCGGCGCCGGCCAAGACGCCGGAAGACGTCGCCCTGCTGCGCGAAATCCGCGACCTGCTCAAGCGGCCGTAAATGAAAAAGCGTCCTTGATCGGACGCTTTTGTTTCTTGCAAGGGCGGCAGGGTCAGGCTGGATTGTCGATATCCACGAATTCGACCTTGACGCCGAAGCGCTCGGCCACGGCCTGTCCCAGCGCCTGGACGCCGTAGCGTTCGGTGGCGTGGTGGCCGGCCGCGATGAAGCCAACGCCGGTTTCACGCGCCAGGTGCACCGTGGATTCCGAGACTTCGCCGGTGATGTAGACGCTTGCGCCCGCGTCCACGGCGTCGGCCATCATGCCCTGGGCGCCGCCCGTGCACCAGGCGATGGTCGCCAGCGGCTGGTCTGGATCGCCCACGACGAGCGGCGGGCGGCCCAGGCGTTGCGCCACGCGCTCGCCCAACTGGCCCAGGGTCTGCAGGCCGGTGGCCTCGCCCAGCCAGATCAGCCCGTCCTGGCCGCAGGTCAGGGGCGCGCCATCGTCGCGCCGCGCGGGGGACAGGCCCAGCACGCGCGCCAGCTGCGCGTTATTGCCCAGCGTGGGGTGCGCATCCAGCGGCAGATGATAGGCGTACAGATTCAGGTCGTTCTTCAGCGTCAGGGCCATGCGGGTGCGACGGGTGCCGATGACGCGGCGGTCTTCGTTGCGCCACATCCAGCCGTGATGCACCAGCACCGCATCCGCGCCGCGTTCGACGGCGGCGCGCAGCAATGCTTCGCTGGCCGTCACACCGGTGATAATGTGTCCGACCTCGGATCGGCCTTCCACCTGCATCCCGTTGGGACAGTAGTCCTTGAAACGGGCCGCCTGCAGGGTGTCGTCCAGCCAGCTGGCCAGGACGCGGGAGTCCACTTTATTCATTGCTAGTCCTATCAGAAACATGCGCCGATATTGGCTGATCTTCGCTCAGGCCGTCACGGTCTGCCTGGGTATTCTATTCGTGGTGACGACGTTGCGGCCCGACCTGCTGCGGGTGAACGGGCCCGGCGCGGTCCTGCCGGCCACCGCGGCGTCCGCGCGCGCGCCCGCCGGCGACGTTGGCGCGGTGTCGTACGCGGACGGCGTGGCAAAGGCGGCGCCCTCGGTGGTGAACGTATTCACCACCAAACACGTGAATGTGCCGTTGATCCCGCTGCCCGATGCCCCGGTGCTGCGCCAGCTGTTTGGACAGATGCCGGGCGTGAGCCGCCGGGAGGCCTCGACCAGCCTGGGCTCGGGCGTCATCGTGAACGCGGACGGCTACGTGCTGACCAACTATCACGTGGTGCAGGCCGCGGACGCCATCGAGGTGGCGCTGCGCGACGGGCGGCGCGACACGGCCAAGGTCGTGGGCGCGGATCCGGACACGGACCTTGCGGTGCTCAAGTTGTCCAGCTTGCGCGAGCTGCCGGCGGCGACGCTGGCGTCCGACAAGGGCCTGCGGGTGGGCGACGTGGTGCTGGCGATCGGCAACCCGTTCGGCGTGGGACAGACGACCACGCAGGGCATTGTGTCGGCGCTGGGCCGCAATGGCCTGGGCCTGAATACCTACGAAAACTTCATCCAGACCGACGCGGCGATCAACCCCGGCAATTCTGGCGGCGCGCTGGTGGACGCCTACGGCAACCTGGTGGGCATCAATACCGCCATCTATTCGGAATCTGGCGGGTCGATGGGCATCGGGTTTGCCACGCCGATCGAGATTGCGCGCAAGGTGATGGACGATATCGTCAAGACCGGTTCGGTCAAGCGCGGCTGGCTGGGCGTGGAGCCGCAGGACGTGACGCCGGAACTGGCGCGGGCCTTTGCGTTGCCGCGCGACACGACGGGGGTGATCATCGCCGGCGTCATGCGCGATGGCCCGGGCGCGCGCGGCGGCTTGCGCGTGGGCGACATCGTGCAGTCGGTCAATGGCAAGCGGGTGGCGGACACGACCGGCCTGCTATCGGAGATTGCGCAGGTGCCGCCCGGCCAGCGGGCCGCGCTGGGCATTTTGCGCGGCGGCAAGCCCGCGGAACTGGCGGTGGTGGTGGGTACGCGACCGGGAAAGCCGCGCTAGGCGCATTTACGCGCCGCCGCACGGGCGGCGCCGGGGCTGACGCCGGTACCGGGCTTGTCAGACAGTTCGCGCACCAGCGCCAGGATCAGCCGCTTGGTGCTGTCGGGTTGCGGCGCAAGCCGCGCACAGATTTCGGCGCAGTAGCCATCGACGCCATTGGCCGCGGCGTCTGGCAGCCGGGGCGTGGGGTTTGCCCCGGGCGCGGCGGGCACCACGCCGTCTGTCAGCCACGGCACGCTGGTGCCCAGGGCGTGCGCCAGCCGCACGAGCGTATTGCGGGCGGGCGAATAGCGGTCTTCGCGGGTAAGAATGCGATGAATGCAGGACTGCGGCACGCCCGACAGGCGCGCAAGCTGGTTCTGGCTATGGATGCCGCGCCACCGCATGAGGGTGCGCAGTCTTTGAGAAAGCGACATGACTGCAATGTAGGACTGCGGTCAGAGGCCGACAAGGTAAAACGGTCCGCTTTTATGCGGACCGTCTTGGTGGCTATGCGCCCGAGGTCAGTGGCGTTCGGTCAGGGAGTCCGACGCTGCGTCGTCCGCTGACGCACTTTCCTTTGGCGTGACCATGCGGGCGCAGATCAGTCCGACCTCGTAGAGCAGGCAAAGCGGCACCGCCAGCATGAACTGGCTGACCACGTCGGGCGGGGTGACCACGGCGGCGATGATGAAGGCGCCCACCACCACGTAGCCGCGCGCGGCCTTCAGCTTGGAGAGCTCGACCACGCCCATCTTGACCAGCAGCACGACCGCCACCGGCACTTCGAACGTGATGCCGAACGCCAGGAACATCGTCATGACGAAGCTGAGATAGGCCTCGATGTCCGGCGCCGGCGTGATGGACTGCGGCGCGAACGTGGCGATGAAGTGGAACACCGTGCGGAACACCACGAAATAGCAGAACGCCATGCCCGCGATGAAGAGAAACGTGCTGGATACGATGAGCGGCAGCGCCAGGCGCTTTTCGTGCCGGTATAGCCCGGGGGCCACGAAAGCCCAGGCCTGATACAGCACCACCGGCAGCGCCAGGATGAACGCGGCCATCATCGTGACCTTGACGGGCACCATGAACGGCGTGATGACGCCCGTGGCGATCATGCGGGTGCCTTCGGGCAGCGAGGCCAGCATGGGCGCGGCCAGCACGTCGTAGATGGCCGACGCGCCGGGATAGATGAAGAGCACGATGAACACCGCCACCACGGCGCCGACAGCGCGCAGCAGACGGGTGCGCAGCTCGACCAGATGAGAGATGAAGGTCTCTTGCTGGCCTTCTTCTTGGGTTGCGTCCTGGGTCACGACGAAGTTCCGGAAGGCGAGACGGGCTTGGCGGCAGGCGCGGCGACGTCAGCCGCGGTCGCGCTGGGCGCCGGGGCGGGTTGATGTTGGGGGGCGGCCGGGCGCGGGTTGGCGTTGGGCACGGGTTGGGGCTCGGCGGCAGGCAGGTCCAGGTCCAGATTGTGGTTCTGGCTGGGCGGGGCGATTGTGCGCGCGGGCTCGGCGGGCGTCTCCGCGGCGGGCGCCTGCGTGGCAGTTGCCGTGGCCGGTGAGGCGGGGGCGGCCTTGCCGTTGGCTTCGCGGGCGACTTCGTCCAATTCGGCGCGGAACTGCTGCACGGGTTCCTGCAGCGAGGCCCCGGTCTCGTTCAGCGATTGCTGCACGCCCTGGGCCGCGTCTTCCATTTCAGTCTTGAACTTGCGGAGTTCGTCGAGTTCGATTTCGCGCTGGATATCGGACTTGACGTCATTGACGTAACGCTGCGCGCGGCCCAGCAGGTGACCGACGGTGCGGGCAACCTTGGGCAGGCGTTCGGGGCCGATGACGATCAGGGCGACGACGCCGATCACCATCAGTTCAGTGAGGCTGACATCAAACATTCGACGGCCGCTCGGGAATTGAAGCAATAAGGGCCGGCCCGTTCAGGGCTGGCCCGGAGGGAGGCTGGCTGACGCTCAGGAGTTGGACTTTTCCTTGGCCTGCACGTCGATGGTGTCGCCGGCAACGCGCTGCTGCGTGACCGGTTCGGCGGGCTTGTCGCTGTTGGCTTCCTTCATGCCGTCCTTGAACCCTTTGACCGCGCCGCCCAGATCGCCGCCGATGTTGCGCAGCTTCTTGGTGCCGAAAATCAGCGCGACGATGACCAGGACGACCAACCAATGCCAAATGCTGAAACTACCCATGATGATTCTCCGAATTACGCAGTGGGGGCCACGCGCCCTTTCCAGGGACGCGAGCCGCCGATGATGTGGAAATGCAGATGCGGGACTTCCTGGCCGCCTTCGACGCCAGAGTTGATCATGATGCGAAATCCGCCATCGGGGCCCGGACGGCAACCGTTTTCGGCGGCAAGCCGCGGCGCCAACGACATCATTCTACCCAACCAATCTGCGTCCTCGCCCGTAATATCCTGCATGGATGTGACATGACGTCGAGGGATCAGCAGTAAATGGACCGGCGCGGCCGGATTGATATCGTGAAATGCAACAAAGTCCTCGTCCTCGTAGACCTTCTTGGACGGGATGTCGCCGGCGGCGATCTTGCAGAAAAGGCAGTTGTCGCTCATGGGTTTGGTTTCCGTGGTCAGTCCTTCGGGCGGCTTGCCTTTTCCGCCAGGCCCGACAGGCCCTCGCGGCGGGCCAGCTCGGCCAGCACGGCTTCAGGCCGCAGGTTGAAATGCGTCAGTGCCACCAGGCAGTGGAACCACAAATCGGCGGTTTCGCTGACGATGCGGTCGGGCACGCCATCCTTGGCGGCCATGACCAGTTCCGTGGCTTCTTCCCCGATCTTCTTCAAAAAGGCGTCGGGGCCCTTGGCCAGCAGCTTGGCCGTGTAGGAAGCCTGGGGATCGCCGCCGTTTTGCGGGCGGCGCGTTTCCAGCGTGTCTGCGATGCGCGCCAGGATGTCGGCGGCGGTCAGGGTCTGATCGGTCATTTGTAGATGAGTTCCGGGTCTTTGAGCACCGGATCCACCGTGACCCACGACGCATGGTCGGTCTGACCTTCCAGGCGGCGGAAAAAGCAGCTGGCGCGGCCGGTGTGGCAGGCGATGCCGCCTTGCTGGCGGACCTTCAGGAGGACCACGTCGCCGTCGCAATCCAGGCGCAGTTCGTGCACTTCCTGGACATGGCCGGATTCTTCGCCCTTGCGCCACAGACGCTTGCGCGAGCGCGACCAATAGACCGCGCGGCCGGTGGCGGCCGTTTCGGCCAGCGATTCGCGGTTCATCCAGGCGACCATCATGATCTGGCCGTTTTCGGCGTCTTGGGCGATGGCGGGGATCAGGCCGTTTTCGTCGAAGACGACGTCGGCCATCCAGGCAGGTTCGTTGCTCATGTTCAGTCCAATCGTACGGCGATGCCCTGTTCGGCCATGAAGCGCTTGCACTCGCCGACGGTATGCTGGCCAAAATGGAAGATGCTGGCGGCCAACACCGCGCTGGCGCGGCCGGTGGTGACGCCGTCGGCCAGATGCTGCAGGTTGCCGACGCCGCCGGAGGCAATGACGGGCACCGGTACCGCGTCCGAGACGGTGCGGGTCAGTTCCAGGTCGAAGCCGGACTTGGTGCCATCGCGGTCCATGCTGGTGAGCAGGATTTCGCCCGCGCCATAAGCGGCCATGCGGCGCGCCCACGCCACGGCGTCCAGGCCGGTGGCCTTGCGGCCGCCGTGTGTGAAGACTTCCCAGCGCGCCGGTTCGCCGGCCGCGGAGACGCGGCGGGCGTCGATGGCCACGACCACGCATTGTGAGCCGTGGTAGTCCGAGGCCGCGCGAACCAGGTCGGGATTGGCCACCGCGGCGCTGTTGATGCTGATCTTGTCGGCGCCGGCGTTCAGCAGGCGCTGGATGTCGGACACCTGGCGCACGCCGCCGCCCACCGTCAGCGGAATGAAGACCTGCGAGGCCACCTGCTCGATGATGGGCAGGATCAGGTCGCGGCCGTCGCTGGTGGCGGTGATGTCCAGGAACGTGAGTTCGTCGGCGCCCTGCTCGTTGTAGCGGCGGGCGATCTCGACGGGGTCGCCCGCGTCGAGCAGGTTGACGAAGTTCACGCCCTTGACGACGCGGCCGGCCGTGACGTCAAGGCAGGGAATGATGCGGCGGGTCAGCGCGTTGTGCATGGACGCGCCGGCCCCGGGGGTGCTGCTGGATGTGGTCATTTTGCCAATTCGTCGGCGCGCGCCTGCGCGGCCTGGAAGTCGAGCGTGCCTTCGTAGATGCTGCGGCCCAGGATGGCGCCTTCGACACCCTCTTCCTCGACGGCGCACAGCGCCTCGATGTCCTGGATGCCGGCGATGCCGCCCGAGGCGTACACGGGAATGCGCACGTGCTGGGCCAGGCGTACGGTGGCTTCGACGTTGACGCCCGACAGCATGCCGTCACGGCCGATGTCGGTGTAGATGATGGCTTCGCAGCCGTAGTCTTCGAACTTCTTGGCCAGATCCAGCACGTCGTGGCGGGTCAGCTTGCTCCAGCCATCGGTGGCGATCTTGCCGTCGCGGGCGTCCAGGCCAACGATGATCTGGCCGGGGAAGGCGCCGCAGGCGTCCTGCAGGAAGCCCGGATTCTTGACGGCGGCCGTACCAATGATGACGTAGGAGATGCCGGCGTCGAGGTAGCGTTCGATGGTGTCCAGGTCACGGATGCCCCCGCCGATCTGGACGGGAATGTCGTCGCCGACGGCGTCCAGGATCGCCTTGATGGGCGCTTCGTTCTTGGGCTTGCCGGCGACGGCGCCGTTCAGGTCGACCAGATGCAGGCGGCGGGCGCCCTGGTCAAGCCAGCGGGTGGCCATGGCGGCGGGGTCTTCGGAGAACACCGTTGCATCGTCCAGGTCACCCTGGCGCAGGCGCACGCAACGCCCGTCTTTGAGATCGATGGCGGGGATCAGCAGCATGGTTGGCAGCGAGAAAAAAAATGGGGTTGAACGGGCTGGCGCACGGGGCTCGGGGCCTACGGCTGCCAGTCTACAAAATTGCGATACAGGCGCAAACCGTGCTCGGCGCTCTTTTCGGGGTGGAACTGCACCGCGAAAATGTTAGCTGCGGCCACCGCGCAGGTAAAGGTGACGCCATAATCGGTTTCACCAACCGTCAGGCCCGGATCGGCCGGATCGGCGTAATAACTATGGACGAAGTAGAAGTGCGAATCGTCCGGAATGCCTTCCCAGATCGGGTGAGACCGGGTGTGGCGGACCTTGTTCCAGCCCATGTGCGGCACCTTCAGGCGCTCGGGGCGGGTGTCCGCCAGACCTGCCGCGCCGGTGTCGGCCAGGCAGGCTTCGTCGTCGGCGGGGATCAGGTCGGCAAAGCCGGGGCCGGAAAAGCGGCGCACGACGCCCGGGAACAGTCCCAGGCAAGTGGTGGCGCCCTCTTCGCTGGCGTCGAACAGCATCTGTTCGCCAACGCAGACGCCCAGCAGGGGCTTTTCGCGGGCGGCGCGCACGACGGCGTCGCGCAGCCCGGATTCGTTCAGGGTGCGCATGCAGTCCGCCATCGCGCCCTGGCCCGGAAACACCACGCGGTCGGCGGCGGCGATTTCCTGGGGCTGGTTGCAGATGCGGATGTCGGCGTCAGGCGCGGCGTATTTCAGGGCGCGTGCGACGGAATGGAAATTGCCCATTCCGTAGTCGACGATGGCGATAGTGGTCACTTCTGTCTGCCTGGTGCGGTGCGAAGGGGATGGCTTGCCTGGGTTGCGTACCTTACAGCACGCCCTTGGTGGACGGCACGACGTCGCCCATGCGCGGGTCGACTTCCAGCGCCATGCGCAGCGCGCGGCCACAGGCCTTGAACACGGTTTCCGCCTGATGGTGCGAGTTGAAGCCGCGCAGGTTGTCGATGTGCATCGTGATCAGCGCGTGATTGACCAGGCCCTGGAAGAATTCGCGCGTGAGGTCCACGTCGAAGCTGCCGATGTGCGAGCGCGTGAACGGGATGTGATATTCCAGGCCGGGACGGCCGGAGAAGTCCACCACCACGCGCGACAGCGCTTCGTCCAGCGGCACGTACGCGTGACCGTAGCGGCGCAGGCCAGCCTTGGTGCCCGCGGCCTTGGCGATGGCCATGCCCAGCGTGATGCCCACGTCTTCCACCGTGTGATGCGCGTCGATGTGCAGGTCGCCCTCGGCCTTGATGTCCAGGTCGATCAGGCCGTGACGCGCGATCTGGTCCAGCATGTGATCCAGGAAGGGCACGCCCGTGTCGATCGTCTGCTTGCCGGTGCCATCCAGGTTGATGGCCACGCGGATGCGGGTTTCGTTGGTGTTGCGGGTGATTTCTGCGGTACGCATGTTAAGCACTCAAGATCTCTTGCAGGGCGGATAGCAAGGCGGCGTTCTCGGCCGGGGCGCCCACCGAGATGCGCAGGCAGTTGGCCAGCAGCGGGTGGGCATTGGAGAAGTTGCGAATCAATATTTTGCGCGTTTTCAGGGCAAGATGCACGGCGTTGCCGTCGAGCTTGCCGGAAAAGCGGGCCAGAATGAAATTGGCCGCGGAAGGGAATACCCTGACGCCGGGCAATTGCGCCAGCGCCGCGGCCAATGGCTCGCGGTCGGCGCGCAGCCGGGCCGCCTGTTCGTCCAGCACGGCCTTGTGCCGCAGCACGGCCTGCAGCGTGGCCTGCGTCAGCACGTTCAGGTTGTAGGGCGGGCGCACCTTGTTCAGCTCGGCGATCCAGGCCGGATCGCCGGCCAGGTAGCCGAAGCGCAGCCCGGCCAGGCCGATCTTGGACACGGTACGCATGACGACCACGTTGGGCGCCTCCAGCACGCGCGGCATCCAGGTGTAGTCCGCAAACGGCTGGTAGGCCTCGTCGATCACCACGAGCCCCGGCGCAGCCTGGATGATGGCGTCCACGTCCTCGCGCGACCAGAGGCCACCCGTGGGATTGTTGGGCGTGGCCAGGAACACGAGCTTGGGCTGATGCTGGCCTATGGCGGCCAGCATGGCCTGCAGGTCCAGGGTCAGGTCATCGGTCAGCGGCACGCCCACGAAACGCGCGTGGTCAAAACGCGCAGCCATGTCGAAGTACACGAACGACGGCCAGGGCGACAGCACCACGTCGCCCGGATTGCAGCACGCCTGGACCATCAGGTGGATGAGCTCGTCCGAGCCGTTGCCAAACAGCACGTCCGCGCCATCGGGCACACCGAAGGCCGTCTTGACGGCGGCCTGCAGCGCGGAGAGATCCGCGGACGGATAGCGGTTCAGCGGCGTGTCGCGGACGGCGCGCGCAATGTCGTCGCGCACGGCCTCGGGCAGCTCGTACGGGCATTCCATGGCGTCCAGCTTGATGCAGCCTTCGGCATGGGCGACGGGGTACGCCGCCAGCTCGCGGATGTCGGCGCGGACGGTTCCTTTGACGCGGCCGGCGACGTCCGCCGGTCCCGCGCTCATGCCTTGTCGACCCGGTACTGGGCGCTTGCGGCATGCGCCTGCAAGCCCTCGCCCAGCGCCAGTTCGGCGGCGATGCGGCCCAGCGTCTGGGCGCCGGCGTGCGAGACCTGGATCAGGCTGGAACGCTTCTGGAAGTCATACACGCCCAGCGGCGACGAGAAGCGCGCCGTGCGCGAGGTGGGCAGCACGTGGTTCGGGCCGGCGCAGTAGTCGCCCAGGGCTTCCGAGCTGAAGCGGCCCATGAAGATGGCGCCGGCGTGGCGGATGCGGGCGGTCCAGACTTCGGGCTGCTCGGTGGAGATTTCCAAATGCTCGGGGGCGATGTCGTTGGCGATCTGGCAGGCTTCTTCCAGGTCGCGCACCAGGATCAGCGCGCCGCGGTTGGCCAGGCTGACGCGCAGGATGTCGGCGCGCGGCATGGTGGGCAAGAGGCGGGCGATGGCCGCTTCGACCTGTTCGATGAAGGCGGCGTCGGGACAGAGCAGGATGGACTGGGCGAGCTCGTCGTGCTCGGCCTGCGAGAACAGGTCCATCGCGATCCAGTCGGCCGGCGTCTTGCCGTCGCAGATGACCAGGATTTCGCTGGGGCCGGCGATCATGTCGATGCCGACCACGCCGAACACGCGGCGCTTGGCAGCCGCGACGTAGGCATTGCCCGGGCCGACGATCTTGTCCACGGCCGGCACGGTGTCGGTGCCATAGGCCAGCGCACCCACGGCCTGCGCGCCGCCGATGGCGAACACGCGGTCCACGCCGCCGATGGCGGCGGCGGCCAGCACGATGGGATTGCGCACGCCGTCTGGCGTGGGGGTGACCATGACCAGCTCCTGCACGCCCGCGACCTTGGCCGGAATGGCGTTCATCAGCACGGACGACGGATACGCGGCCTTGCCGCCGGGCACGTACAGGCCCACGCGGTCCAGCGGCGTGACCTGCTGGCCAAGCAGCGTGCCGTCGGCTTCGGTGTAGGTCCAGGTCTCGGCGCGCTGGCGCTCGTGGTAGGCGCGCACGCGATCGGCGGCGGCTTCCAGCGCATTGCGCTGCGCGGCCGGCAGCCCGGCCAGGGCCGCATGCCAATCGGCCTTGGGGATCTCCAGCGTATGCGCTGCCGCGTCCGGCATGCGGTCGAACCGCTGCGTGTATTCCACCAGCGCGGCGTCGCCGCGGGTGCGCACGTCGGCCAGGATGCTGGCGGCGGCGCGGTCGATGGATTCGTCCTCGGTGGCCTCGAAGGCCAGCAGCTTGGACAGGGCGGATTTGAATCCGGGATCGCGGGAGTCGAGACGATTGATCAGGGCCATGGCGTCATGGAGCAAAGCAGGTAACGGTATCGGCCGCCGCGCCGGGCGCGGCGGGCGGGAATCAGACGTTGCGGGAGGCCGCCCTTGCGAAGGCGTCCAGCAGCGGCTGCAGGCGGTCGCCGCGGGTTTTCAAGGCGGCCTGGTTGACGATCAGGCGCGACGAAATCGGCATGACGTCTTCCACGGCGACCAGGTCGTTGGCGCGCAGCGTGCCGCCGGTGGACACCAGGTCGACGATGCAATCGGCCAAGCCGACGAGCGGCGCCAGTTCCATCGAACCATACAGCTTGATGATGTCCACGTACACACCCTTGGCCGCGAAGTGTTCACGGGCTGACTGCACGTACTTCGTGGCCACGCGCAGGCGCGCGCCCTGGTGGACCGCGGCGTCGTAGTCAAAGCCGTTGCGCACGGCCACGGCCAGGCGGCACTTGGCGATGTTCAGGTCGATGGGCTGGTACAGGCCGCCGGGCTGTTCCTTGGCGTGCTCGATCAGCACGTCCTTGCCCGCGATGCCCAGGTCGGCCGCGCCGTACTGCACGTAGGTGGGCACATCCGAGGCGCGCACGATGATCAGGCGCAGGCCGGGATCGCTGGTGGGCAGGATGAGCTTGCGCGAGCTTTCGGGGTTCTCGGGGACTTCGATGCCGGCTTCCGCCAGCAACGGCATGGTCTCTTCGAAGATGCGGCCCTTGGACAGCGCCAGGGTCAGGGGGGTGACGGAGGCATTGCTCATTGAGCCTGTTCCTTGCCGGTAACTCGTTGGATATCCGCGCCCAGGGCGCGCAGTTTCACTTCCATCTGATCGTAGCCGCGATCCAGGTGGTAGATGCGGTCGACCAGCGTATCGCCATCAGCGGCCAGGCCGGCGATGACCAGGCTGGCCGAGGCGCGCAGGTCGGTCGCCATGACCGTTGCGCCCGACAGGCGCGGCACGCCGCGCACGACAGCAGTGTGGCCGTCGATGTCGATCTGGGCGCCCATGCGGCGCAGTTCCTGCACGTGCATGTAGCGGTTCTCGAAGATGGTCTCGACAATGACCGACGTGCCGTCGGCCACGGTGTTCAGCGCCATCAGCTGGGCCTGCATGTCGGTGGCAAAGCCCGGGTATTCGTGCGTGCGGAAACCCACGGCCTTGGGGCGCTTGTCCATCGCGCCGCGGATCCAGCCGGGACCGGTCTCGATGGTCAGGCCCGCTTCGGTCAGCTTGTCCAGCGTGGCGCCCAGGATGTCGGCATCCGCGTTCTTGAGCAGGATGTCGCCGCCGGCCGCGCCCACCGCGCACAGGAAGGTGCCGGCTTCGATGCGGTCGGAGATGACGCGGTGCTCGGCGCCGTGCAGGCGCTCGACGCCGTCGATCACGATGCGGTCGGTGCCGTGGCCCTGGATGCGGGCGCCCATCTTGATGAGCAGTTCCGCCAGGTCCACCACTTCGGGCTCGCGCGCCGCGTTTTCCAGCACGGTGCGGCCCTCGGCCAGCACGGCGGCCATCAGCAGGTTTTCCGTGCCGGTGACCGTGACCATGTCGGTGCGGATGGAGGCGCCCTTCAGGCGCTTGGCGCGCGCCACCACAAAGCCGTGCTCGATGCTGATTTCAGCACCCAACGCGGCAAGGCCCTTGATGTGCTGGTCGACCGGCCGCTGGCCGATGGTGCAGCCGCCGGGCAGGCTGACGCGGGCCTCGCCGAACCGCGCGACCAGCGGACCCAGCACCAGAATCGAGGCGCGCATCGTCTTGACCAGGTCGTACGGCGCTTCCAGGCTGTCGACGTTGCCGGCCTGCAGCGTGACGATGCCGTCGTCGGCGCGTTCGGCGCGCACGCCCATGCGGGCCAGCAGGCGCAGCATGGTGCCGGTGTCGTTCAGGCGCGGCACATTGGACAGAACCAGCGTGTCGGCGGTCAGCAGACCCGCGCACAGGATCGGCAGGGCCGAGTTCTTGGCGCCGGAAATCGAGATCTCGCCATGCAGCCGCGCGCCGCCGGTAATGCGAAGCTTGTCCATCATTCGCCCGCTTTCTGGTATTCGGCGGGGGTCAGGGTGCGCATCGACAGGGCGTGGATCTCGGCTTTCATGCGGTCGCCCAGCGCGGCGTAGACAAGCTGGTGGCGCTGGATCAGGCGCTTGCCTTCGAAGGCCGTGCTGACGATGACGGCGTCGAAGTGCGACCCGTCGCCCTGCACGTCGAGATGTTCACAGGGCAGGCCGTCAGCGATGTATTGGCGGACTTGCGCGGGAGTGGGAAGCATGGACGTCAGTTCCTGAGTTTGTAGCCGCTGGCCAGAAGCCGCAGCGCGTAAGCGGAGAGCGCAAGGAACACCGCCGTCACCACCGCCAGGCTGTGCCAGGGCGAGACGTCCGACACCGAGAAGAATCCGAAGCGGAATCCGTCGATGGTGTAGAAGATGGGGTTCCAGTGCGAGACGCTTTGCCAGAACGGCGGCAGCGTATGGATGGAATAGAAGACGCCGGACAGGAAGGTGGCCGGCATGATCAGGAAGTTCTGGAAGGCCGCGAGCTGGTCGAATTTTTCGGACCACAGGCCCGCGATCAACCCCAGCGTGCCCATGATGCCGCACGCCAGCACCGCAAACACCAGCACCCACAGCGGATGCGCGGGCGACAGCGGCACGAAGAACAGCGCCACGGCCCACACGCACAGCCCGACGGCGAGACCGCGCGCGATGGCGGCCAGCACGTACGCGCCGAAGATATCGCGGTGCGACAGCGGCGGCAGCAGCATAAACACCAGATTGCCGGTGATGCGGCTTTGGATGAGCGACGAGGACGGGTTGGCGAACGCGTTCTGCAGCATGCTCATCATCATGAGCCCGGGAATCAGGAACGACGTGTAGGGCACGGTGCCGTACACGGTGACGCGCCCTTCCAGCACGTGGGCGAACACCAGCAGATACAGCAGCGCCGTGATGACGGGGGCGGCGATGGTCTGGAAGCTGACCTTCCAGAAGCGCAGCAATTCCTTGCGCAGCAGGGTCGGAAAGCCGGAACCCGCGTCCAGGCGGGGCTGCACCAGCGGCTGGCCGGCAGACGTGGCGGGCTGGGTCATGATGAGATCTCTTCGGGTTGCAGGGCGCGCGCGCCGGGCTCGTCGTCCTGATGCATGATGCGCACGAAGGCGTCTTCCAGGTCCACGCCGCCGACGCGGGCCAGGAGCGCCTGGGTGGTGTCCAGCGCCACGATGCGACCGCCCTTGAGCATGGCGATGCGATTGCAGAGCGCCTCGGCTTCTTCAAGGTAGTGCGTGGTCAGCATGATGGTGTGGCCGGCCTTGTTCAGCCGCGAGATGAACTCCCACAGCGTGCGGCGCAGGTCCACGTCGACGCCGGCGGTCGGCTCGTCCAGCACGATGACCGGCGGCCGGTGCACCAGCGCCTGCGCCACCAGCACGCGGCGCTTCATGCCGCCCGACAGCGCGCGCATGTTCGAGTTGGCCTTGTCGGCCAGGCCCAGGTTGAACAGGATTTCGTCGATCCAGTCGTCATTCTTGCGCAGGCCGAAATACCCGGACTGGATGCGCAATGTTTCGCGCACAGTAAAGAACGGGTCATAGACCAATTCTTGCGGCACGACGCCCAGCGCCCGCCGTGCCGACTTGTAGTCGGCCACGACGTCGTATCCACAGACGGTGGCGCGGCCCGCGGTGGCGTGCGCCAGGCCCGCCAGAATGGAAATGAGCGTGGTCTTGCCCGCGCCGTTTGGACCGAGCAGGCCGAAGAACTCGCCGTGCTCGATATTCAGGCTGACATTGTCCAGCGCCTGGAAGCCGGGCCGGGGCGTGCGCCCGAGCAGCTTCTGCCAGCCGCGCTGGCGCGGCGAGTAGATCTTGGAGACGTTTTCTAGGCTGACGGCGGACATGACGGGGGGAGATGGCCCGAAAAGAGCGAATTGACCATTATATAAGCGCGATGTGGCGGAAACCGGGGATGGCCCCGGTGGCGATGGGGGCGGCGCCCTGTTGCGTCCCCCAAAACAATCGGCCCGGCGGACCCCCGAGGGGTCGCGCCGGGCCGAGGCAAGCCTGAGCGAATCTTTACTTGTTGCGCTGGTTCAGCGCCTGGATCAGGCCGTCGATACCGTTCTGGTTGATCTGCTGGGCGAACTGGTTGCGGTAGTTCTCGATCAGCCAGATGCCTTCGACGTTCATGTCGTAGATCTTCCAGCCTTGGGGCGTCTTTTCCAGGCGGTAATCCACGCCCACCGGCTGGCTGTTGGACTGGCTGATCAGGGTGCGCACGACCACGTCGTCGGCCTTGGGATCGCCGCGGAACGGCAGGCCGGTGATGGTGGTGCTGGACGTGACGCGGGTCAGCGCGCCGCTGTACGTGCGGATCAGCGTGCCGCGGAAGGCGTCGGCCAGCGCGGTTTTCTGCTGGTCGGAGGCCTGGCGCCAGTAGCGGCCGGCGGCCAGGCGCGTGGTCTTCTGGAAATTGACGTACGGCAGGATGTGCTGGTCAACGACTTCGTTGATGCGGGCGGTGTTGCCGGCCCGCAGCGCGCCGTCGGACTTCAGGACCGCGAGGGCCTCGTTGGCGGCGGCCAGGACGAACTGCTCGGGCGGGCCGTTGGGGTCCGGCTTGGCGTTCGCGGTCGTGGCGGCCGCCAGGCCGACGAGGCCCGTGAACACCAGCCGCTGCAACAGAGAGGGAATGGAAAATCGCATCAAATCTCCTTCAAATACCGAAAGCGCAAGGCCTCAGCTTACTTGTTCGCGGGTTGCGGCGCAGGCACGGGGGCCGGCGCGGGCGCGGCGGGGGTGTCGTCGTCGCCGTCGTCCTCGTAGTTGGGCAGCGAGCCTTCCTCGTCCACGCGGTGGCCCAGCACCATGGCGGCACGGCGTTGCAGGAAGGCGTCGCGCACGAAGCTGTACGGGTCGAGCGCCACGCGGTCGATGGTGTCGGTGGTGTCGAGCAGGCTGGCGCGCGTGTCGACGATGCGCAGGCCCCACAGCGAATTGCGCAGGCGGACGTTGTCGATCGAGTCCACGCCCATGTAGCCGTAGGTGGTGCCGTACAGGTCGCCGACCAGGCCGACGCCGTCACGCACGCTGGAGGCGCCGAAGAACGGCAGCACCAGGTACGGACCTTGGCTGAAGCCCCAGACGCCGAGCGTCGTGCCGAAATCGTTGGGGATCTTGCGCGCGCCATTGGCCGAGGCGACGTCGAAGCAGCCGCCCACGCCCATGGTCGTGTTGAACAGGAAGCGGCCCAGCGTGTTCACGAAGTCGTGGCCGCGGCCCTGCAGGAAGCTGTTGGTGCCGGACCACAGGTCGCCGACGTTGCTGAAGATGTTGTGGATGCAGCTGCGCACGGGCTGCGGCGTCACGAACGTGTAGGCCTGCGCGACCGGCTTGAACACCGCGCGGTCGACCGTGTCGTTGAACTGGTAGACGCCACGGTTGAAGCCTTCCCAGGGGTCGCGCGGATCCGGATTCTTGGGTGCGGCGCAGCCGGCCATCAGCGCGCCCGCCGCTGCGACGGTGGCAATTCGGGAAATAGCTTTCTTATTCATGATCCGGGTATCCCTATCAACATTCTTTTGTTATCGCGACCGCGAGACGCAGCGTAGTAACGGCTTGTTTGTGCCGGGCCTTTAATCCTGCGCCTTGGGAGCGCCTTCCGGCGCGGCGGTCGTGCCCTGCTTTTCCGCCGACCCGTACAGGAATTGGCTGATCAGCTGCTCCAGGACCACGGCGCTTTGTGTATAGCGGATTTTTCCGCCGTCGGTAAAGTTATCTTCCTCGCTTCCGGCGGTCAGGCCCAGGTATTGCTCGCCCAGGAGGCCCGAGGTCAGGATGGCGGCCGACGAGTCCTTGGGGAACTGGTATGCCGTTTCCAGATCGACCGAAACGATGGCCTGGAAGGTCTTGTCGTCGAAGGAAATGTTCGTGACCCGGCCCACCACCACGCCGGCGCTCTTGACCGGCGCGCGCACCTTGAGGCCGCCTACGTTATCGAAGTTGGCCGTCACGGTATAGGTCGGGGCAAAGGAAAAGGTGCTCAAGTTGCCGGCGCGCAACGCCAGGAATCCAAGCGCGATCGCGCCCAGCAATACAAACAGGCCTACCCAGAAGTCGGTTTTTTCGCGTGACATGATCGATCCGTATCAATTTCCAAACATCAAGGCGGTGAGCAGGAAGTCCAGCCCCAGCACCGCCAGCGAGCCCACGACCACGGTGCGCGTGGTGGCGCGGGCAACGCCTTCGGGGGTGGGCTTGGCCTGCCAGCCTTCGTAGAGCGCCACCAGCGTCACCGTGACGCCGAAGACGACGCTCTTGATGACGCCGTTGGCGACGTCTTTCCATACATCGACGCCGTTCTGCATCTGCGACCAGAAGGCGCCGGCGTCCACGCCGATGAGCAGCACGCCCACGACCCAGCCGCCCAGAATGCCCACCATGGAGAAGACCGCGGCCAGGATGGGCATGGCGATGATGCCGCCCCACAGGCGCGGCACGAGCACCCGGCGTATCGGGTCCACGGCCATGACTTCCATGGCCGACAATTGTTCGCCCGCTTTCATCAGGCCGATCTCGGCCGTGAGCGAGGTGCCGGCGCGGCCCGCAAAAAGCAGCGCGGTGACCACCGGCCCCAGCTCGCGCACCAGCGACAGGGCCACCAGCAGGCCCAGGGCCTCTTCGGAGCCGTAGCGGTTCAGCGTGTAGTAGCCCTGCAGGCCCAGCACGAAGCCCACGAACATGCCGGAGACGGCAATGATCAGGAGCGAATAATTGCCGATGAAGTGGACCTGCTGCGACACCAGGCGCGGGCGGGACAGCGCGATGCCGCTGCGCGCCAGCATGGCGCCGAAGAACCGGGTGAAATAGCCGATGCCGGCGACGTGGGAACGCACCCATTGGCCCAGCACGGCGATGGCGTTGTTGGATCCGCTCATGCTTTGCGCCCTTTCTGTTGCGACAGCCACTTCTGGAAGGCGGGAGTTTCGGGATATTGGAATGCCACCGGGCCGTCCGGCTGGCCTTTCAGGAATTGCTGGACGTAAGGGTCCGGCGAGGCCGCGAGCATCTGCGGCGTGCCGGAGGCGGCGAGCTGGCCGCGGCCCACGAGGTAGACCTGGTCTGCAATGGCAAAGGATTCCTGCACGTCGTGGGTGATCAGCACCGAGGCGCAACCCAGACGGTCGGCAAGGCTGCGGATCAGGCGGGCGGTGATGCCCAGCGAGATCGGGTCCAGCCCCGCGAAGGGTTCGTCGTACAGGATCAGTTCGGGTTCCAGGACCACGGCGCGGGCCAGCGCCACACGCCGGGCCATGCCGCCGGAGATTTCCGAGACCTTCAGGTGGGCGGCGGCGCGCAGGCCCACGGCATCCAGCTTGTCGAGCACGCGGTCGGTGAGTTCGGCCTCGGGAAGGCGCGTGTGCTCGCGCAGGGGAAAGGCCACGTTCTCGAACACGTTCAGGTCGGTGAACAGCGCGCCCTGCTGGAACAGCACGCCCATGCGCTTGCGCAGGGCTTGCACTTCGTCGCGGGATGCGGCGCCGATATCCTGGCCGAACGCCAGGACGCGGCCCTGCTGGGCGGTGATCTGGCCGGTGGCCGCGCGCAGCAGCGTGGTCTTGCCGGAGCCCGACCCACCCATGACTGCCACGACCTGGCCCGCCCGGACGTCCATGGAAATATCGCGCAAGACGGTGAAATCACCGTAGCCAAGCGCCACACCTTCCAGGCGCAGGGCGAATTCCGGGGTGCTGCTGGTTTGAGCGGGCATGGGCAACGAAAGGGAGTTTCGGCGGCGGAGCTTGCCGTGCTGTCCTGCCGGCAAGCGGGCCGGAGAACCTGGCCGGCGCGGGCAAGACAGGCTGCGTCGGGAAGCGCCCTGTTACTCAGATGCCGGGGACGAGCTCAAGCGTCGGCTCCCGGCGGCGAGGCGCCATTGTAGCCCGAGGCTGTGCAATCACAATCGGACCGGCCGCACGTGGAACAGTGTTTTCAATTCCACGGACAATCCGGCGGGCGGCTGGCTGCCATGTTCCTGGGCGTCACGGGTGTCTGACACCCCTGGAACGCCAGCCCAGCGCACACGCCTCTGACCCGGGTGTCAGACACCCTTTTTCGCGGCCCCGCCTTGTTCCTTCAGCGACGTGCACGCGCCGCCGCGGTTTCCCGGGCCAGACGCTGAATCAAATCCGCCGTCGATTCCCGCCGCGCCAGCGGCGCACCCTGGCCGGCCCACAGGGACAGGACGTTGATGTTGCCGCTCTTGCCGCCCGCCGTGCGCATCGGGCGCGTCAGCGCGTTCTGCAGCGGATACGGCAGGATGTCGCCGCCGATGGCGTCCGCGTCCCGCATGAAGGCGTTGGCGATGCCGCGCGCGGGGCGGCCGGAAAAGGCGCGGGTGACCCGGGACTGTTCAGCGCGGGAGGCGGGCAGGACGGCCTTGTAGGCCTCGCCGATGCCGGATTCGTCCGTCGTGAGAAAGGCCGTCCCCATTTGAGCCAGGTCGGCGCCCAGCGCAAGGGCGGCCGCGATGCCGCGCCCGTCCATGATGCCGCCCGACGCAATGACCGGGACCGAAACGGCGTCGGCCACCTGAGGCACCAGAGCCATCGTGCCGATCAGGGACGCCTCGAAGGCATCCAGGAAGGTGCCGCGGTGGCCGCCCGCCTCGGCGCCTTGCGCCACGATGGCGTCCACGCCGTCCTGCTCCAGCGTCTGGGCCTCGCGCACCGTGGTGGCCGTCCCCACGGTCAGGATGCCCAGCTCGCGGCAGCGGGTCACGGCCTCGGCCGGCAGGCGGCCGAAGGTGAAGCTCAAGACGGCGGGACGGATCCGCAGGATGGCCTCGAGCTGGCCGGCCAGCGGATCGCTTTGCGGACCGGGCGCCTCGGGGGCGGGCAGGCCCAGTTGCGCGTGGTAGCGGGCCATCAGGGCCAGCATCGCATCCGCATTGCCCGTCATGGGTTGCTGCGGCACGGACGCGAACAGATTGATGGCGAACGGTCGGTCCGTACGCGCACGGATCGCCGCGGCCGCCGCTTCGATCTGTTCGGGCGTCATGTAAGCCGCCCCAAGCGATCCCAGGGCGCCCGCCTTCGATGCCTCGGCCACCAGTTCCACCGTGGTGGCGCCGCCCGCCATGGGCGCCTGGATGATGGGATGGTCCAGCTTGAGCAGTTCAATCAGAGGGGATGCCATGGGAAAACTCCTGGGAGGTTATTGAAGCTGGATGTTTCCAGCCTTGATGACGTGCGCCCACTTTTCGCTTTCGCTCTTGATGAACGCGGCGAATTCCTCGGGCGTGCCGCCGCCGGCCTGGCTGCCGGTGTCGGCGATGGCCTTTTGCACATCCGGTTCCTTCAGGATGCGGTTGAACTCGGCGTTCAGCTTGGCGATGATCGGCGCGGGCGTGCCGGCCGGCGCGACGATGCCCTGCCAGTTGTAGGACTCAAAGCCCGGCAGGCCCGATTCGGCCATGGTGGGCACGTCGGGCAGCACGGCCAGGCGCTTGGCGGACGTGACGGCGATCGGGTGGATCTTGTTGCCCTGGATTGCGGGCAGCGCGGAGTAGCCCATTTCGAACATCATCGAGATGTGGCCGCCCATCAGGTCGGTGGCGGCCAGGCTGCCGCCCTTGTAGGGCACGTGGATGATGTCGATCTTGGCCTGTTCGCGGAACATCTCGCCCGACAAGTGATGCGCGCCGCCCACGCCGGACGAACCGAAAGTCAGCTTGCCCGGCTGCTTCTTGGCCAGCGCGATCAGGTCGGCCAGCGTCTTGACCGGCAGTTCGTTGTTCACGCTCAGTACCAGGGGGCTGTTTTCGATCAGGATGATCGGCGCCAGGTCCTTTTGCGGGTTGTAGGGCATTTCCTTCATCAGGGACGGGTTGACCGCCATCGGGGCCAGGTTGCCCGTGCCGATCGTGTAGCCGTCCGGCGCCGCCTTGGCGATGAGGTTGGTGCCAACCACGCCGCCGGCGCCCGCCTTGTTCTCGACCACGACAGGCTGGCCCAGCGACTCGCCCAGCTTGCGCGCCAGCAGGCGCACGCGCGTGTCGGCAAACCCGCCGGGGGCATAGGGGACGATCATGGTCACCGGCTTGGCGGGCCATTCGGCGGTCTGGGCCTGGGCGGCGCCGCCAAAGGCGGCGGTGGCGGCCAGGGCGGCAATCAGGGGGCGTAGTGCTTTCATGCTGGGGACTCCTCTTTTCCTGCTTTTTAATTGCTGTGTGATTGGCCCGAGGGGCCGATGGCATTATGCCCAGTGCCATTGCCCTCTGTCGTGACTTTTCCCAGCCCCCAGGCCGACAGCGCCAGCAGCGCCGCGCTCGCAGCCAACACCTGCGGCAACCCGGCGCCCCAGCGCGCCGCCCACGAGGCCAGCAAGGGCCCCAGGATCTGCCCGGCAGCGAACGCCGCCGTCATGATGGCCGCCGCCCGCGGCCCCGCCGCGCCGGACAGGCGGCGCGCGGTCAGCATGCCCGCCTGCGTGATCACCATGAAGGTGCCCCCCACCAGCAGCGCCGCCAGAATCACGGCGGCAATGTGGTGCCACAGCGCCACGGCCATCATGCCGGCCGCCATCAGCGCCTGCGCACCGCGCCACACCTGCCGGTCGTCACGGCCACGTGCCAGCCGGGGTATCAGCAGGCAGGACAGCGCCGCAGCCATGCCAAAGATCGGCCACGCCCACCCGAAGATCGCCGGATTGGGAAAGATCTCCTTGGCCATGGCGGGCAGGAAGGTCGCGGGGATGATGTAACCCACCCCGAACACGCCGTAGTGCAGCGACAGCGCGGCAATGCCCTGCGGCAGTCGCGCCGGTGGCGCCCCGGCGCCCGTCTGGCGGACCGGGGGCGATTGCCGGCTCAGGCCAGCCCACGCCGCCGCGGACAGCGCCAGCGCCAGGACGCCCAGCGCGGACCAGGTCAGGTTGGCGTCCGCGCCCCAGCCCATCAGGGCCAGGCACGCCAGTCCCGTGAGCGCGATGCCTGCGCCCACGCCGGCGTACGTCACTGCGGACGCCGAGGCCTCGCGCGCGTCGCCGGCGGGGACCGGCCGCCACGCCACCACGCAGATGAAGGCGCTGGCGCTGGCATAGCCCGCGGCCAGCCGCAGCGCCGACCAGCCGGCCACGTTGTTCACAAGCGGCATGGCAAGCGTCAGGGCGGCCACCGCGGCCAGGCTGGCCGCCAGCGTGGCGCGCAGCCGGCGTACGGGCCAGACAATCGCGGCCAGCGCGCCCAGCAGGTAGCCCGCGTAATTGGCCGAGGCCATCCAGCCGCCCTGCGCGAGCGACAGACCAGACTCCTGCGCCATCAACGGCCAGACCGGCGTGAAGGCGAAGCGTCCGATGCCCATGGCGGCCGCCAGCGCAAGGGCCGCAGGCCACGCCAGACGGGTGGCGCTGGCCGAGGGGTCGAGGGAAGGGTAAGCAGGCGTTGACATGGCCTCACTCTACGGCTGTACTAATATCTTGAATAGTGAATTATTAAGAACGTGAGTTCCCAAAATGAGAAACTTGGATCTCGACGCGTTGCAGATCTTCAAGACGGTTGCCGACCAGGGCGGGGTGGCGCGCGCCGCCGCGCACCTGAACCGGGTGCAGTCCAACGTCTCGACTCGCCTGAAGCAGTTGGAGACGTCGCTGGGAACGCCGCTCTTTCGCCGGCAGAACCGCCGCCTGGTGTTGTCGGATCAGGGTCGGGTGCTGCTGTCTTATGCGGACCGGCTGCTGCGCCTGTCCGACGAAGCGCAATCGGCCGTCCGGGACGGCGCCCTGCAAGGCGTGCTGCGCATCGGCACCATGGAAAGCACGGCGGCCGCCCGCCTGCCGCCCATCCTGGCGGCCTATCACGAGGCCTGGCCCAAGGTGCGTATCGAACTGGTTACCGGCACGTCGGGCGCACTGGCCGCAAAGGTGCGCAATTACGAGATCGAGGCTGCGTTCGTGGCGCAGCCCTTTCCCGCGGACGGCCTGGCAGCGATGGATGCGTTCAAGGAAGAATTGGCGCTGATCTCACCGCTGGCCTGGGCGCCCATCCGCAGCGCGAAAGATCTGGTCAACCGCAGCGTCATCGCCTTTGCGGCGGGCTGCTCGTACCGGCGGATCCTGGAGTCGTGGCTGAACCAGGAGGGCATTGCGCCGGACAAGGTGATGGAGTTTGCGTCGTATCACGCCATCGTGGCGTGTGTGGCCGCGGGGACCGGCGTGGCGATCGTGCCGCGGTCGGTGCTGGCGGTGCTGGGGGCGGAGCATTCGGTGCGCGTGGGGGCGCTGTCTGGTTCCCACGGGCATGCGCTGACCCAGCTTGTCTGGCGTGCCGATGATGACACGCCGGCGTTGCAGGCCCTGCGGAGCCGGCTGCAGGCGCCGCAGGATTGACCGATGCGCGCGAGGCCGCGCGCATCGTCAGGGGCCGCGATCAGAAGCGGTAACCGATGCCCAGCGTGGCCACCCACGGATCGATCCGGGCGGTGCCGACGCGTTCGCCGTCCAGCGTCACCTTGGACTTGATGTCGATATAGCGGATGTCGGCGTTCATGAACCAGCGATCGTTGATCTTGACGTCCGCGCCCAATTGCGCGGCCACGCCCCAGGAATCGCCCAGCTTCAGGTTCGAGCCCTTCAGCGCGCCTTCGCCCTTGGTGTCGAAGAAGTGCGTGTAGTTGATGCCCACGCCGATGTACGGCTGGATCATGCTGTCGGGCAGGATGTGCCATTGCAGGCTGAGGGTGGGGGGCAGTTGCTTGGTGGAGCCGATCTTGCCCAGGTTGCTGCCGTTGACGTCATGCTGGAAGGGCCAGGCGCCCAGCAGTTCGATGCCGATGTTGCGGGTGGCCATGTAGGCCAGGGTGAAGCTGGGGCGCACGTTGTTGCTCACATCCAGCTTGACGCTGCCGTCGAGCACCGAGCCATTGTTTTGCGAGGGGCGGACTTGCGTCACGCCAACGCGGAACAGCACGTCGCCCGCTTCGTGGGCATGGGCAGGTGCGGCAAATGCGCCGGCAGCGATCAAACCGGCAATGGCGGTGGCGCGGATACGCCCGTTCAGCGAAAACATTTTCTTCTCCGATCTTTCCGTGTGGGGTGAGCCGACAGGTTCTCAGACCGCCCCGTCCCCCAACTTGACGTGTGTCAAATCGTGAAAAGACCGTTTTTAGAAAGTGGTTATGCCGCAACAGGAATGTGTGTTTTCGCCGCACAAAACAAACGCCGCCGGCGCGCAAGGCGTCCGGCGGCGTTGATAGGTCGTGTTGCGATCAACGCGGCAGATCGCTGCTTCCCATGAGGTAGGCGTCGACCGAACGCGCGCACTGGCGGCCTTCGCGGATGGCCCAGACGACGAGCGACTGGCCGCGGCGCATGTCGCCGGCGGTGAAGACCTTTTCCACGCTGGTGCGGTAGTCGTCGGTGTTGGCGCGCACATTGCCGCGGCCGTCGCGATCCACGCCGAACGCGTCCAGCACGTTCTGCACCGGCGACACGAAGCCCATGGCCAGCAGCACCAGGTCGGCCTTGATCTCGAATTCCGAGCCCTCGACCTCGCGCATCTTCATCTGGCCGGTGGCGTCGTCCTTGAACCATTCGACGCGCGCGCCGACCAGTTTTTCGACCTTGCCGTTGGCGCCCTTGAGCAGCTTGGTGGTCACCGACCAGTCGCGCTCGCAGCCTTCCTCGTGCGAGGACGACGTGCGCATCTTCAGCGGCCAGTACGGCCACGTCATGGCCTTGTTCTCGGACTCAGGCGGCTGGGGCATCAGTTCGAACTGCGTGACCGACGCCGCGCCGTGGCGGTTGCTGGTGCCGACGCAGTCGGAACCCGTGTCGCCGCCGCCAATCACCACCACATGCTTGCCCTTGGCCAGCGTCTGGTTGGTGAGGCGGTCGCCCGCCACGGCCTTGTTCTGCTGGCGCAGGAAATCCATGGCGAAGTACACGCCTTCCAGCTCACGGCCAGGCACGGGCAGGTCGCGCGGCGTCTCGGAGCCGCCGCTCATCACCACGGCGTCGAATTCGGCCATCAGCGATTGCGGCGTGCGCACGGTCAAGCCATCGGCCACCGGATCCTTCGGGTTGCCGACGTAGGTCGACGGCGCGAATTCCACGCCCTCGGCTTCCATCTGCGAGATGCGGCGGTCGATCTGGTGCTTTTCCAGCTTGAAGTCGGGGATGCCGTAGCGCAGCAGGCCGCCAATACGGTCGCTCTTTTCGAACAGCGTCACCGAGTGGCCCGCTCGCGCCAGTTGCTGCGCGCACGCCATGCCGGCAGGGCCCGAGCCTACGACGGCGACCTTCTTGCCCGTCTTGCGCGCCGGCACTTGCGGCGCCACCCAGCCTTCGGCCCAGCCCTTGTCGATGATCGCGTGCTCGATGGACTTGATGCCCACCGCGTCGCTGTTGATGTTCAAGGTACAGGCGGCTTCGCAGGGCGCCGGGCAGATGCGGCCCGTGAACTCCGGGAAGTTGTTGGTGGAGTGCAGGACGTCCAGCGCGCGGCGCCAGTCCTGCTTGTACACCAGGTCATTCCAGTCCGGGATGATGTTGTTGACCGGGCAGCCGTTGTTGCAGAACGGGATGCCGCAGTCCATGCAGCGTGCCGCCTGCTGCTTGGCCTGGTCATCGGTCAGGTGCAGCACGAATTCGCGCCAGTTCTTCAGCCGCTTCTGCGGGGCCTCGGAGGCCTCCTGCAGGCGCTGGTATTCCATAAAGCCAGTGATCTTTCCCATGGTATCCCTCACGCAGCCATTTGTTGCGGGTTGGCTGCACGCCACATTTCACCCAATGCGCGGCGGTAGTCCGTCGGCATGATCTTCACGAATTTGCCGCGCGAGGCTTCCCAGTCGCCCAGGATCTCGCGAGCACGGTAGCTGCCGGTGTAGCGGAAGTGGTCTTCCACCAGGCGGCGCAGGATGGTCTCGTCCGTCTCGCGTTCGCCACCGCGCTGCGCGCTGTGCCAGATGTCGATGTTGTTCAGCGACTGCTGCTCGGCGTGCGGCACGACCGATTCCAGTTCCACCATCGACAGGTTCACGCGGTGCTTGAGCGTGCGGTCCGGATCCCAGACGTACGCCACGCCACCGGACATGCCCGCCGCGAAGTTGCGGCCGGTGGAACCCAGCACCACGACGGTGCCGCCAGTCATGTATTCGCAGCCATGGTCGCCGGTGCCTTCCACCACGGTGGCAGCGCCCGAGTTGCGCACGGCAAAGCGTTCGCCGGCCACGCCGTTGAAGAACGCTTCACCGGCCAGCGCGCCGTACAGCACGGTATTGCCAGCGATGATGTGGTCGGGACCGAAACCGCGGAAGTCGTTGGGCGAGCGCACGATGATGCGGCCGCCGGACAAACCCTTGCCCACGTAGTCGTTGCCTTCGCCCACCAGGTCCATCGTGATGCCGTGCGCCAGGAACGCGCCAAAGCTCTGGCCGGCGGTGCCGTTGCACTGGATGTGGATGGTGTCGTCGGGCAGGCCCTCATGGCCGTAGCGCGAGGCCACGGCGCCCGACAGCATGGCGCCGATCGTGCGGTTGCGGTTGCGCACCGGCACGATGAACGAGACCTTCTCGCCCCGCTCCAGCGCCGGCTTGCTGCGCTCGATCAGCAGGTGATCCAGCGCACCCGCCAGGCCGTGATCCTGCTCTTCGGTCTGGTGCACTTCGGCGTCGGACTGGGTCTGGTGGAACACGCGGGTGAAGTCCAGCCCTTGCGCCTTCCAGTGCTCCACGCCCGAACGCATGTCCAGCAGATCGGCGCGGCCGATCAGGTCGTCGAACTTGCGGATGCCCAGCTGGGCCATGATTTCGCGCACTTCCTCGGCGATGAAGAAGAAGAAGTTCACGACGTGCTCGGGCTTGCCCTGGAATTTCTTGCGCAGCGCCGGATCCTGTGTGGCCACGCCCACCGGGCAGGTGTTCAGGTGGCACTTGCGCATCATGATGCAGCCTTCGACGACCAGCGGCGCGGTCGCGAAGCCGAATTCGTCGGCGCCCAGCAGCGCGCCGATGACGACGTCGCGGCCGGTCTTCATCTGGCCGTCGGCCTGCACGCGGATACGGCTGCGCAGGCGGTTCAGCACCAGTGTCTGCTGCGTTTCGGCCAGGCCCAGTTCCCAGGGCGTGCCCACGTGCTTGATGGACGACACCGGCGAGGCGCCCGTGCCGCCGTCATGGCCGGCGATCACGACGTGGTCGGCCTTGGCCTTGGCAACGCCCGCGGCCACCGTGCCCACGCCGACTTCGGACACCAGCTTGACCGAGATCGAGGACTTGGAATTGACATTCTTCAGGTCGTGGATCAGCTGCGCCAGATCTTCGATCGAGTAGATGTCATGGTGCGGCGGGGGCGAGATGAGGCCCACGCCCGGCACCGAATAGCGCAGCTTGGCGATGTACTCCGACACCTTGTGGCCAGGCAGCTGGCCGCCTTCGCCGGGCTTGGCGCCCTGCGCCATCTTGATCTGGATCTGGTCGGCGGACGACAGGTACTCGGCGGTCACGCCGAAACGGCCCGAGGCCACCTGCTTGATCTTCGAACGCAGCGAGTCGCCCTTCTTCAGTTCGACGTCGGCTTCGATGCGGTCCGTGCCCAGCACCGAGGCCAGCGTGTCGCCGTCCTTGATGGTGCTCTTGCCTTCGCGCATTTCGGCGCGGTAGCGCAGTTCGTCCTCGCCGCCTTCGCCGGTGTTGGACTTGCCGCCGATGCGGTTCATGGCCACGGCCAGCACCGAGTGCGCTTCGGTCGAGATCGAGCCCAGCGACATGGCGCCGGTGGCAAAGCGCTTGACGATTTCCTTGGCCGGCTCGACGTCGTCCAGCGGGATGGCGCGCGACGGATCAAAGCGGAACTCGAACAGGCCGCGCAGCGTCATGTGACGGCGGCTCTGGTCGTTGATGATCTGCGCGTACTCCTTGTACGTGCGGTAGTTGTTGGCGCGCGAGGCGTGCTGCAACTTGGCGATCGAATCCGGCGTCCACATGTGCTCTTCGCCGCGGACGCGATAGGCGTATTCGCCGCCGGCGTCCAGGTCGTTGGCAAGCACGGGGTCGGCGCTGAAGGCGGCGCGGTGCTGGCGCAGCGCTTCCTCGGCAACCTGGAAGATGCCGATGCCTTCGATGTTGGAGGCGGTGCCGGTGAAGTACTTGTTCACCAGGGCGCTTTGCAGGCCGACGGCTTCGAAGATCTGCGCGCCGGTGTAGGACATGTACGTGGAAATGCCCATCTTGGACATGACCTTGTTCAAGCCCTTGCCCAGCGCCTTGATGTAGTTCTTCACGGCCTTTTCGGGGTCATTCATCTTGCCCAGCGATTCGAGCGCCAGGTAGGGGTGAATGGCTTCGGCGCCGTAGCCGCCCAGAAGCGCGAAGTGGTGCACTTCGCGGGCCGAGCCGGTCTCGACGACCAGACCCGTGTTGGTGCGCAGGCCGGCGCGGATCAGGTGCTGGTGCACGGCCGAGGTGGCCAGCAGCGCGGGGATGGCCACGCGCTCGCTGTCGACCAGGCGGTCCGACACGATCAGGATGTTGTAGCCGCTGCGCACCGCATCGACGGCGCGCGCACACAGTGCCGCCACGCGGGCTTCGATGCCTTCGGGGCCCCAGGCGGCGGGGTAGGTGATGTCCAGTTCGAAGCTGCGGAATTTCTTGCCCGTGACCTGGTCGATGTCGCGGATCTGCGCCATCGCAGCAAAGTCCAGCACCGGTTGCGACACTTCCAGGCGCAGCGGCGGATTGACGTTGTTGATGTCCAGCAGGTTCGGCTTCGGACCGATGAAGGACACCAGCGACATCACCAGCTGTTCGCGGATGGGGTCGATCGGCGGGTTCGTGACCTGCGCGAACAACTGGCGGAAGTAGTTGTAGAACGGCTTGGCGCGGTCCGACAGCACGGCCAGCGGGGCATCGTTGCCCATCGAGCCGATCACTTCCTCGCCGGTCGAGGCCATGGGTTCCAGGATGAACTTGTAGTCTTCCTGGGTCCA
This sequence comes from Achromobacter sp. ACM05, assembly GCF_019218915.1. Classification (NCBI taxonomy): domain Bacteria; kingdom Pseudomonadati; phylum Pseudomonadota; class Betaproteobacteria; order Burkholderiales; family Alcaligenaceae; genus Achromobacter; species Achromobacter sp. ACM05. Next base: position 563,508 of record NZ_JAHUWQ010000001.1, on the reverse strand, counting down.
GCCGAACGCCTGCTGGCGGTCCAGCAGCGACACGGCCGATTGCGTGGCCACGGCCACCTGGCGCGGCGCCGGCAGCGATTCCAGCTTGATCTGCAGGCGTTCGATCCACTGGCGGTACGGACGGCTATTGGCCAGCTGCAGCTTGATTTCGGCGTCGTCGATGATGCGGCCCTGTTCCAGGTCGATCAGGAACATCTTGCCCGGCTGCAGGCGCCACTTCTTGACGATGCGGTTTTCGGGGATCGACAGCGTGCCGGCTTCCGAGGCCAGGATGACCATGTCGTCATCGGTGACCAGATAGCGGGCGGGACGCAGGCCGTTGCGGTCCAGCGTGGCGCCGATCTGGCGGCCATCGGTGAACGCGACCGCTGCCGGGCCGTCCCACGGCTCCATCATGGCGGCGTGGTACTCGTAGAAAGCGCGGCGGCTTTCGTCCATCTGCGTGTGCTGTTCCCAGGCTTCCGGGATCATCATCATCATGGCGTGAGCCAGCGAATAACCCGAATTGACCAGCAGTTCCAGGCAGTTGTCGAACGTCGCGGTGTCCGACTGGCCTTCGTAGACGATGGGGTAGAGCTTCTTCAGGTCGTCGCCCAGCACGGCCGACTGCATCATGCCTTCGCGGGCGCGCAGCCAGTTGAAGTTGCCCTTGACCGTGTTGATTTCGCCGTTGTGGGCAATCATGCGGTACGGGTGGGCCAGGGGCCAGGCGGGGAACGTGTTGGTCGAGAAACGCTGGTGAACCAGCGCCAGCGCGGACACCGTGCGGGTGTCGGCCAGGTCGCGGTAGTAGCGGCCGACCTGGTCGGCCAGCAGCAGGCCCTTGTAGACCACGGTGCGCACCGAGGCCGAGGGCACGAAGTATTCCTTGCCGTGCGCCAGGTGCATGTTCTGGATGGCGTGGCTGGCGGTCTTGCGGATCACGTACAGCTTGCGTTCCAGCGCGTCGGGCACCATCACGTCGGCGCCGCGGCCGATGAAGAGCTGGCGGATCACGGGTTCGCAGTCGCGGACGGTGGGCGACATGGGCATGTCGACATCCACCGGCACGTCGCGCCAGCCCAGCACGACCTGGCCCTCGGCGCGCACCGAGCGCTCCAGTTCCTGTTCGCAGGCCAGGCGCGAGGCCGTTTCCTTGGGCAGGAACACCATGGCCACGCCGTACTCGCCGGGCGGGGGCAGGATGATGCCTTGCTGGCTGAGTTCGTCGCGGTACAGCGTGTCGGGGATCTGGATCAGGATGCCTGCGCCGTCGCCCATGAGCTTGTCTGCGCCGACCGCGCCGCGGTGGTCCAGGTTCTCAAGAATCTTCAGACCCTGCTGGATGATCGCGTGGCTTTTCTTGCCCTTGATGTGGGCAACGAAGCCGACGCCGCAGGCATCATGTTCGTTCTTGGGGTTGTACAGGCCCTGGGCCGAAGGCAGGCCGATGCGGGTTGCATCGATGGCAACTGCCTTGGAGGTGGGACAGGATTCGGTCGGGGTAATTTGGGGCATGGCGCGCTCCGCAGTGGGCCTGCGTCTAATGTTGCAGTGCAGGAGTCGGACAATACCCCCGACGCAAGTAGGGTGCAACAGGAACAAACGGGGTATGACCCTAATTAAATAGGTGCGCCGTCATAGTGCATGAATATAGGGACATAACAACAGCCGCGCCGTTATTGGCTGTCGCCGGAGCAGGTCTTTTGTCGCAGTGACTCGGGCGTCCAAAGCGGTGCAAAATCACGCTATACGTCCCTATTTAAAAGCATGTTTTTCTGCGCGCGATCAACCTCAGGTGTGGGGAAATTGCACCTTTTCGTCGCGCAGATCCCGCAATGATGTGAGTCAAGCGCGCGCGCGGATCGCGCTTTTGCGGCGCAGATGTCGCCAAGCGCACGAGCAGATCGTGTTTTTGCGGCGCCGACTCCGCGGGTTGCCCGAATGCCTTGCGGCGGCAGCGCGGCAACCGCAATGTCCGGACGCAGACAAACAAAACCCGCCGTGATGGCGGGTCGGGGGGTCAGGAGTTGTTGACCGGTGGCGTGGTGGTCGGTGGCGTCGGCGGGCTGGACTCATTGTCCGCGGGCGCCGCGGCCGGTTTCTTGCGGGGCCGGCCACGCTGGCCGGGCGCCACACGCCGGCTGGCCGTATGAGCCAGGCTGGCAATGAAGCTGGGACCGCCCAGCGCCCACTGGCCAGAGACCGCCTGGTCGATGCGTTGGGTTTCCTCGCGCGACAGCCCATCCTGAAGCCGCTTGCGGTAATTGGCCTGCCGGTCGAACGGCGTGTTGCCGCAAGCCCAGTAGTCGGCGTGATCGGACTGCCATTGGGCCGGCGCGGCGCTGGTGTTGCCGGTATGGCTGGACGCGGACGACCAGGGCCACGAATCGGGGTCCTGCGAAGCGCCGCTGCGAACCGGATACGTTTCCAGCCAGACCAGCGAGGGCAGCACCCACGCGCCGGGTTCCAGCAACGCCGACCGGTATCGGCCGGCGAACACCCGCCCGCCGCGCAGCCGCGCCGCAAGATTGCGGCCCAGCGTCTGCATCAGCCGAGGCAGGCCTTCTTCGTCTGCGGGCGTGGCAAGCAGCAGGATGCGGTCGTTGGCGAGGAGCCAGCCGTGCACCGATACGCGGTGCCGCTGGGCCGACTCGCCCAGCCACGTGGCGAGCTGATTCAGGATGTCGGCGGGCGCGGGTTGCGATGGCGCCGCCAACGGCTGAATAAAGTTGGCCTGCACCAGTTGGGGCAGCCCAGGGGCATACAGACGGGGCAGACGGGCCATAGTGTCAGGGCTTGCGTATCAGGAAGAACGGGTTGTCTTCACACACGGTATATAAATAGTGCCACGGTGGGCGCTGGTCAAGTGCCGTGATCACAATCTGAGCGCGGAATCGTATTTTTTTGTGGCGAGCGCTCATTGAGGGGCAGGTTAACATTCGGCGACGGAACGTCGCACCGTGGATTCCCCTAACCCGCCGACGTTTTATCCACCTCGATTTATTCTTTTCCGGAGCAAGCCCATGGCCGCGTCCCTCGAACTCATCTCGCAGCATCGGTGCTTCGGCGGCACGCAGCGCTACTACCGCCACGACTCCACCGAGATCGGCCTGCCCATGCGGTTTTCCGTGTACGTGCCGCCGCAGGCCGAGCACGGCCCGGTGCCGGTGCTGTTCTACCTGGCGGGCCTGACCTGCACCGAAGAAACGTTCATGATCAAGGCCGGCGCGCAGCGGCTGGCATCGGAATTGGGCGTCATGCTGGTGGCGCCCGACACCAGCCCCCGCGGCGCGGGCGTGCCCGGCGAGGACGAAAGCTGGGACCTGGGCACCGGCGCCGGCTTCTATGTCGACGCCACCACGACTGCATGGCGCGATCACTACCGCATGTACAGCTACGTCACGCAGGAACTGCACGGCATCGTCACCGGCGGCGCACTGCCGGGGGATGCCTCGCGAACCGGCATCTTCGGGCACTCCATGGGCGGCCACGGCGCGCTGGTGCTGGCGCTGCGCAATCCCGGCAAGTTCCGTTCGGTGTCGGCGTTTGCACCGATCGCGGCGCCCAGCCAATGCCCGTGGGGCAAAAAGGCGTTCGGCGCTTACCTTGGCGCGCAATCCGAAGACTGGGCGGCCTACGATGCGTCCGCCCTGATGCGCGGCCTACAGCAGCCCTTCCCCGGCGGCATCCTCATCGACCAGGGCGAAGCCGACCAGTTTCTGGCCGAACAGTTGTATCCCGAGGTATTCGAGGCGGCCTGCGCCGCCGCCGGACAGCCGCTCACCCTGCGGCGCCAGGCCGGCTACGACCACGGCTATTACTTCATCTCGACCTTCATCGAGGATCACATCCGGTTTCACGTCGAACGGCTTGGAAAACCGGGCGCCTGAAGACGCGCTTCTATACTGGGAAGCCTGCCGCGGCGGGTGGCGGCTTCCTGCGCCCGCCGCGCTGTGCGACGCGGCGGCTTGAATAGGAACGCCTGATTTGATCAACGGAATTGCTCCCTTCGCCTGGATCCTGCTGGGCGCCGTCATCGTCCTGTTGCCCGGCATCGTCATGCTGCTGGGCAGGGGTGGTCCCCGCGACGAACGCGGACGCCGCATGTTCCAGTTCCGGCCGGTGCGCCGCGCATGCGGCCTGCTGCTGGTATGCCTGGGATGCGTATCGGGCCTGCTCGCGCTGTCGCTGGTGCAGTTCGTTCGCCTGACTACCGACCAGCCGGTCGCCCGCATCGACATCCGCCAACAGGCCGAGGGTCAGTTCCAGGTCAATGCCAATGCCCCGGGCATCGGCGACAAGCAATATGTACTTTACGGCGACCAGTGGCAGATCGACGCCCGGGTCGTCCGCTGGAAACTGCCGGCGCTCATGGCCGGTGTGCCGCCCCTGTATCGGCTGGAGCGCCTGTCGGGCCGCTACAGCGATGCCGCCCGCGAAGCGACGGCCACGCGCTCGGTGCATCCCCTGGACGACTGGCCCGCGCCGGACCTCGGATCCCTGAAGAAAAGTTTTCCGAACTGGTTCCCCTTTGTCGATGTCCAATTTGGCAGCGGCGCATACATGCCCCTGTTCGACGGGGCCCGTTACCAGGTCTTCATGGACCCGCGCGGCGCGCTCTTCATCCGTCCGGACGGCGAAGCCACCGCCGAAGGGCTGAAGCGCCTCGGGTGGTGAACCGCCCCGGCTCTCGAATAAACGGGGACGCGTCGCGGAAATGAAACTTTGACGCGTCGCAATAGTCGAATTAGCACTCCTATTACTTGAGTGCTAACATCGAATTCATGTCGTTTTCTCGCCATCCGGAGACCCCCGCTATGAAGCAACCCAGTACCTCGTTGACCGCCTCCGGCAACGCTCTGGCGTTGGCCATCGCCAATCCGGGCGCTCTCGGTACGATCGACGCTTATATTTCCGCGGTCAACCGCCTGCCGGTGTTGTCCGCGGATCGCGAAACGGAACTCGGCCGCCGCCTGCGCGACCAGGAAGATCTGGGCGCCGCCCGCGAGCTGATTCTTTCGCACCTGCGTCTTGTGGTGTCCGTGGCCCGTCAGTATCTGGGTTACGGCCTGCCCCACGCCGACCTCATCCAGGAAGGCAACGTCGGCCTCATGAAGGCCGTCAAGCGTTTCGACCCCGAGCGCGGCGTGCGCCTGGTGTCCTTCGCGGTTCACTGGATCAAGGCCGAAATCCACGAATACATCATCCGCAACTGGCGGCTGGTCAAGGTGGCCACGACTAAGGCGCAGCGCAAACTGTTCTTCAATCTGCGCAGCATGCGTCCCGACGGCCAGACCCTGGATCCCGAACAGGTCGACCACATCGCTCGCGAGCTGAACGTGCGCAACGAAGACGTGAGCGAAATGGAAGTCCGCATGTCCGGCCGCGACATGTCGCTGGAAAACCAGGACGACGACGACGACAGCTACGCGCCGATCGCTTACCTGTCCGATGAAGGCCGCCAGGAACCCACGCGCGTGCTGGAGCGCGCTGCGCGCGATCACCTGCAAAGCGCCGGCCTGACCACCGCGCTTGAAGCGCTGGATCCGCGCTCGCGCCGCATCGTCGAAGCCCGCTGGCTGCAGGACGACGGCGGCGCCACCCTGCACGAGCTTGCGCAAGAGTTCGGCGTGTCGGCCGAACGCATTCGCCAGATCGAAGCGGCGGCGCTCAAGAAGATGCGCGGCAACCTCGCCTCGTGATGGCTGTCCCGCGCATGAAAAAGGCCGCACATTGCGGCCTTTTTCTTTGGCGCCTGACATTGCGCGCCGCTTTCAGCATCCGGCCGATGACAACGGGACGGCCAATAAATTGATACAAATTCGGGGTCAAATTTTCTGCGTTCGCAGAAACTTAATGAGGAAGGCGCCGCCTAACTTCATGTAGACCGCGAACTTCGGTTAGCAGTCTTGTCATCCGTCTCGGCTTCTCCTCTTTCCCCTCCCCTATGAGACGGATGCTTGCGGGGCACCTAGCATATCGGTGCCCCGTTTTTTATGCGCGCTCGGAACGCAGCGCCCATAAAAAACGGCGCCTGTTTCGACGCCGTCCTCGCATAGATCAAGCCGCGCGCGCGCTGTCTGGCGGTTGCAGCGCGGAGTGCCACAGCGCGTCCTGCACGCGGCGCACGCCGGTCGCCATCGATCCATCCTGATAAAGCTTGATCCACCGGTAGCCCGGCGCCATGTTGTCGACGATGTGCTTGCCGTCGCGGATGCTGAACTGAAAGCATGTGGACGGCGTGGCCAGCATGCGCAGGTTGTGGCGGCGGCGGTCGAACTCGTGGTGCACATGGCCCCACAGCAGCACGCGCACCTGCGGAAACCGTGCAAGCAGTTTGAAGAGCGCCTGCGGGTTGTCGATCATCATCGAGTCATGCCAGTGGCTGTCGATCTGCATCGGGTTGTGGTGCATCGCCACCAGCGTGTGGCGGTTGGGCGCCTGGGCCAGCGCCGCTTCCAGCATGTCGAGTTCACTGTTGCACAGATGGCCGGCGTTCGAGCCGGGCACCGTCGTGTCCAGCGTGACGACGCGCCATGCGCCCACGTCCGTCACCGGCATCGACCAGTCGGACAATTCCTGGCGCAGGACGGACGGTTGATCGTGATTGCCCGGCAGGCAACGGATCGTTGCACGATCCAGCGCGGCCGATTCGGACAGGATACGCGCAAAGCGCTGGTAGCCCGCGGCCTCGCCATCCTGCGACAGGTCGCCGGTGGCGAGCAGCAGGTCGGGATGTTTGCCATCGGCCTCGATCTGGCGCAGCACGGCGCGCAGGCTCGCGTCGGTATTGACGCCCAGCATCGACGTTTCGGGCTCGCCGAACAGATGGCTATCGGTCAACTGGACGAGCATCGCGGGCGCGTCGTGGCGCCGGGTCAAGGTGTGGATGCGTGCCACGTGCCGCTCCTGCAAAAGTTCGCGTGATGCCACATTACCCAAAAAACATGGCGCGGCACGTTTCGCAAGCGTCCATTGGGGTAACGAAACGTGCATTCTCCACGATTCCCGTCACGTCCCGACCGCGAGCGCCGGAAAAAAGCCGCTATTCTTGTGGAACTTTCCACACGCACTACGATCGGGACGCGGCGCTACCCATGGATGTTGGTTTTCTTGTATTTGGTCTTGCGGGCCTGCTCACGCTGGTCTGCTTCATGCCGCCCCTGGCCGGCCGCGTCAAGCTGCCCTATTCGGTGCTGCTCGCCATCGTTGGCTGTCTGCTCGGGATCGTGATTCACGTGCACGGCTGGGCGCCGGCCTGGATCGGCGACTTTCTCGATTCGCTGGAGCGCTTCGAGATCTCGTCAGAGACCTTCCTGATGGTGTTCCTGCCGGTGCTGCTCTTTGAGACGGCGCTGTCGATGAACGTGCGGCGTCTGATGGACGACATCGGTCCGATCCTGATGATGGCCATCGTGGCCGTGGTCGTCTGCACGGTTGTGGTCGGCGTGACGCTGGACGCCATCTCGCCTTATGGATTGGTGGTGTGCCTGTTGCTCGGCGCCATCGTGGCCACGACCGACCCGGTGGCGGTGGTTGGCATCTTTCGCGAAGTGGGCGCGCCCAAGCGACTGACTACGCTGGTCGAGGGCGAGAGCCTGTTCAACGATGCGGCGTCCATCGCGCTGTATTCCGTGCTGCTGGCGGTGCTGAGCGGCAAGGGCGAATTGTCCGTCAGCGGCATCTTCAACGACTTCATCGTGCACTTCATCGGCGGCGGCGTGGCCGGCTTTGCGATGGGGCGTCTGGCCTGCTTCCTGTTTGCCTGGCTGCGCGGCTTTCCTACTGCCGAGATCACGCTGACCCTGACGCTGGCCTACCTGTCCTTCTTCATCTCCGAGCATTACCTGAACGTCTCGGGTGTGGTGGCCACGGTGATCGCGGGCCTGGTGGTGGGTTCCACCGGCCGCACGCGCATGTCGCCGACCACCTTCGAGCATCTGTCCAGCGCGTGGGAGCAGTTTGGCTTCTGGGCCAACTCCCTCATCTTCCTGTTTGCGGCCATGCTGATCCCCAAGCTGATGGCCGCGGCCGATTGGCAGGAACTGGTGCTGGTGGGCGTGGTGTTCGTGGTGACGCTGGTGGCGAGGGCGATTGTGGTGTTCGGGCTGCTGCCACTTTTGGGTCTGACGCGGCTGGGCACCAAGGTCAGCAATCCGTACAAGGTGGTGATGCTGTGGGGCGGCCTGCGCGGCGCCGTGTCGCTGGCGCTGGCGCTGGCGGTGACCGAACAGACCGGCGTGCCTGAAGAGGCGCGCCAGTTCATTGCCGTGGCGACCACGGGCTTCGTGCTGATGACCTTGTTCGTCAACGGCATCAGCCTGCGGCCGCTGATCCGGATGCTGGGGCTGAACCAGCTGTCGCCCGTCGAGCGCACCATCCGCAACCAGGTGCTGGCCGTGGCGCTGGAAGACCTGCAGGGCAAGACCGAGGAAGTGGCCAAGGCCGAGCATATCGGCAACGAAGTGCGCGACCGCATCCGTGCGGTGTTCGACGCCAGCCTGGCCAGCGTGCACGACGGCCGGGTCAGCCAGATGACCGACGAGCAGCGAGTGGCCGTGGGCTTGGCGATCGTGGCGCAGCGCGAAGAGGAAATGTTCTTCGACATCCTGAAGGCGCAGATCGTGGACTGGCGCATGGCGGAAACGCTGCTGGCGCGGGCCGAGCGGCTGGAAGACGCCATTCGGCTGGGCGGCGTGGAGGGCTTTGAGCGCGCTATTGCTGCCGACGTCCGCTATTCGACGGGCTTCCGGCTGGCGCTGCGGCTGCATTACGTATTCGGATTCCAGGGATGGCTGGCGCGCGAGCTCGGCCAGCGCTTTGCCAACCTGATGAGCAAGCGGTCGGTCGCGCAGCGCCTGATCGGCTTTGCCCGCGAACAGATCACGCCGCTGCTGGGCGAAGAGGCCACGCAGCGCATCGTGTCGCTGCATCAGCGCCGCCTGGACCTGATCGAGAACGCGATGCAGGCGCTGAACCTGCAATATCCGTCGTACGCCCAATGGCTGCAGGAAAGTTACTTGGGCCGCGTGGCGCGCGAGCTTGAACGCATCCGCTACCGCGACATGCTTGAGCAGTTCCTGATCAGCGGCGAAGTCTATGCCGACCTGACCGAGCAACTGAAAAGCCGCTGGGCGCACATCGACAAGCATCCGCCGCTGGACATCGAAATGAGTGCGGCCGAACTCATCAAGCGCGTGCCGCTTTTTGAAGGCCTGTCGCCCGATTCGCTGCGCGCCATCAGCAAGCTGCTCAAGCCGCGCCTGGCCCTGCCCGACCAGCGGGTGTTGACCAAGGGGCGGCACGGCGAAGAGATGTGCTTTGTGGCGTCGGGCGCGGTGGCGGTCCATCTGCCCGACAACACCATGATCGAGCTGGGTAGCGGCGAATTCTTTGGCGAACTGGGTCTTTTGGGCGAAGAGCAATTGACGCCGGACGTGACATCGCTGGGGTACAGCAAGCTGCTGATGCTGTCTTCGCGCGATTTCCATGCGCTGCTGGCCCGCGACGAAAACCTGCGCGATCGCATTCAGGTCGTGGCCAAGCAGCGTCTGCGGGCGATTGAAGTCTGGAAGCAGTTTTCGCAGGCTTCCGCGGCGGCGGCGGCCACGCCCGCGCCGGTGGCGGGGCCTAGCTCCGCGCAGGCGGCCGAAGCGGCGGAAGCGGCTGGCGCAGGGGGGCCGCCGGAAGGCGAGGACCTGCGGGCGGCGCGTGAACTGCGCGGCGAGCCGGCTGACGGCGGAGAGGTGCTGGGCGCCAATGCGTCGGGCGCCGGTGCCCCTGGTGTCAAGGCCCCGGTTGCCAATGCACCCGTTGCCAGCGCGCCGGACGCCAATGCCCCGGACGCGAACGCCCCGGGCGCCGACGCGCCGGGCGCCGCTGCGCCGAGCGGCCCCGTGCTGGGAACGCCGGAACCAGCGTCCCGCTAGCCGCACTCTGCCGGGCGCGCCACCGTGCGCGTGCCGGCAGTTTCATATGAAGGTGACTGGGCCCGCCCCGTAGGCGTGACCCGATTCAGCGATTCAGATCGTGATGTCGCCGGCGGCCTGGCGCCGCATGATGTCTTCGACCAGCACCAGGGCCGCTTCCAGCGTGAATTCGCCTTCGGCGATATGGTGCAAGGCCGTCGCGACGTCGACGGTGGCGATTTCCATGACCTCGCCATCACGGTTGGCGGGCCGCGCGTCCGGCGCAAGGATGCACGTGCTCGTCAGCACATCTTCCACCTGATAGCCCTCGGGCAGCCGGCGGTGGATGCGCAAAATCGTGCGCAGCGGCGTGCGGCGCGCGAGGTCGGGTTCGTCCAGGCCGGCTTCTTCGCCGCATTCGCGCACCAGCGCCAGTTCCAGATCCTCGCCCCTTCCTGCCAGTCCGCCGACCAGCGTGTCCCACATACCGGGATCGGTCGACTTGCTGAGCGAGCGCCGGGCGACCCACAGCTTGCCGTCGGGCGTCCACGCATTCAGATGCACGGCCTTGGTCAACAGACCGAGCGGCCGCACGGCGGCGCGTTCGATGACGCCCAGCGGCTCGTCGCCATCCAGAACGTCCAGCAATTCATCGCGCCAGCCGCGCAGGCAGTTGGCTTGGCGCAACAGTTCCGCGGCCTGTTCCAGCACGGCGTCCAGCGCATTGCCGGGGGCAAGACCCTCGCCGATGCGCAGCGCAGTGTCGTCCGCGTGCGTTTGCGGCGCATCGCGCAGCGCATCGCAGGCTGCGTGCGTGGCCCAGCCGCAGCGGCGCCCCGCTATATATAAAGCGCGCGCGCCTTCTGGGGCGGGCTCCTGCGCGCGGGCGCACAGGGCGGCATACAAATCGGGCAACTGCTTTTGCATCGTGGCGCCAAGGAGATGAGGTTGCTGGCGATTTTAAGCCACCCGGTTTACGGCCCGTAGTCAAGGGGCGAGCGCACATGGGGGCGGGCCGCATGAATTCAAGAGCACTAAATTACATCTGTTTGCGCGTCCGCTATAATCCGCCAGTTTCTTTGTGATTTCGAGAGGGAACGACAGGGCCGCTCTATCTCCCTGCATCGCCCTGCCATCTAATAATTGCGTGTTGCCCGTATTCCGGTGACTTCCGCCACCAGCAAATGGGCCTTCGCGCCGTATTTCGAGGTAAGCATGAAGAAGTGGAGAGGGATACTGGGGGCTTGTGCGATGCTGATTGGCGGCGTGGCCGGTGCCCAGGTGCAAAACATGCCCGGCGGTCCGAAGGTCAATCAGCTGAACCTGCATGAAGGCGTCACCGCGATTTCGCGCGACATCATGTGGCTGCATTGGTTGCTGCTCACGATCTGTATTGTGATTTTCATCGGCGTCTTTGGAGTGATGTTCTACTCCATCTGGGCGCACCGGAAGTCCCGCGGCCACAAGGCGGCGACCTTCCACGAACACCTGGGCGTCGAAGTCGCCTGGACCGTCATCCCCTTCATCATCGTCATCGCCATGGCGCTGCCGGCCACCAAGACGGTCGTCGCCATGAAAGACACTTCCAGCGCGGACCTGACCGTCAAGGTCACCGGCTACCAATGGAAGTGGGGCTACGAATATCTGGACGGCTCGGCCGCCGGCATCAAGTTCCTCTCCACGCTTTCCACGCCGCGCGCCCAGATCGAGAACCGCGAGCCCAAGGGCGAGTTCTATCTGATGGAAGTGGACAACCACCTGGTCGTCCCCGCCAACAAGAAGATCCGCATCGTTCTCACGGCGGCCGACGTCATCCACTCGTGGATGGTTCCGGACTTCGGCGTGAAGCAGGACGCCATCCCCGGGTTCCTGCGCGACACCTGGTTCAACGCCGAAAAGCCTGGCATCTATCGCGGCCAGTGCGCGGAATTGTGCGGCAAGGACCACGCCTTCATGCCCATCGTCGTGGAAGTCCTGGCGCAGCCCGACTACGATAAGTGGGTTGAAGACCAAAAGAAGAAGATGGCGGCAAACGCCGACGATCCCAATAAAGAGTGGACGGAAGCTGAACTGGTTGCCCGCGGCGAAAAGGTTTTCGCGGCAAATTGCGTGGCCTGCCACCAGGCCAACGGCAAGGGCATTCCCGGTTCCTTCCCGCCGCTCGACGGAGACAAGGTTGTTCTGGGCCCCAAGGGGGAGCAGATCAACACCGTGCTGAAGGGCAAGCCCGGCACCGCCATGGCGGCGTTCGGCGGGCAGCTCAACGATGTCGAGATCGCAGCGGTCATCAGCTATACGCGCCATGCCTGGAGCAACGCCGGCAAGGGGCAGGACCCGACGGTTCTTCCGAAGGACATCACGCCCGCGCGCTGATTGCGCGTGGGCCGTTCCTTCACCGGTAGAACCGGTTCCGTTTAGTCAGAGATACCCTGCCGCCCCGTTGAACGGGGCTGGCACTCAGCAGGAAGGAGTCCATCATGAGCAGCGTCACTGTAGACCACGTGTCGCCGGGCCACGGCCACGGTCACGATGACCACCACCACGGCGTGCCCACGGGCTGGCGCCGGTGGCTTTTTGCAACGAACCACAAAGACATCGGGACGATGTATCTCATCTTCTCGTTCGTCATGCTTCTGGAGGGCGGCACGCTCGCCCTTCTGCTGCGCACCGAGCTCTTCGAGCCCGGCCTGCAGTTCTTCCGCCCCGAGCTGTTCAACCAGTTCACCACGATGCACGGCCTGATCATGGTGTTCGGCGCGATCATGCCGGCCTTCGTGGGCTTTGCGAACTGGATGATTCCGATGCAGATCGGCGCATCCGATATGGCGTTCGCGCGGATGAACAACTTCAGCTTCTGGCTGCTGCCGGTCGCCGCGATCATGCTGACCGCCTCGTTCTTCGTGCCGGGCGGCGCCACCGCCGCGGGCTGGACGCTGTACGCGCCGCTGTCGCTGCAGATGGGCCCCGGCATGGACCTGGCCATCTTCGCCATCCACATCATGGGCGCGTCGTCCATCATGGGCGCGATCAACATCATCGTGACCATCCTGAACATGCGCGCGCCCGGCCTGACGCTGATGAAGATGCCGCTGTTCTGCTGGACCTGGCTGATCACGGCGTTCCTGCTGCTGGCTGTGATGCCGGTGCTGGCCGCGGCCATCACCATGGTGCTGACCGACCGTCACTTCGGCACGGGCTTCTTCAATGCCGCCGCCGGCGGTGACCCGGTCCTGTACCAGCACGTGTTCTGGTTCTTCGGGCACCCCGAGGTCTACATCATGATCTTGCCGGCGTTCGGCATCGTGTCGGCCATCGTGCCCGCGTTCGCCCGCAAGAAGCTCTTCGGCTACGCCTCGATGGTGTACGCCACCGCCTCCATCGCCGTGCTGTCGTTCATCGTGTGGGCGCACCACATGTTCACGACGGGCATGCCGGTGACCGGTCAGCTCTACTTCATGTACGCCACCATGCTCATCTCCATCCCGACCGGGGTGAAGGTGTTCAACTGGGTCGCGACGATGTGGCGCGGTTCCATGACGTTCGAGACGCCGATGCTGTTTTCCATCGGCTTCATCTTCGTGTTCACGATGGGCGGCTTCACGGGCCTGATCCTGTCCGTGGCCCCGATCGACATCCAGGTCCACGACACCTATTACGTGGTGGCGCACTTCCACTACGTGCTGGTGGCCGGTTCCCTGTTCGCGCTGTTTGCCGGCGCCTACTACTGGGTGCCCAAGTGGACGGGCCGCATGTACAGCGAAAAGCTGGGCAAGCTGCACTTCTGGTCGACGCTGATCTCGTTCAACGTGACCTTCTTCCCGATGCACTTCCTGGGTCTGGCCGGCATGCCGCGCCGTTACGCCGACTACGCCGCGCAGTTCACGACGTTCCATCAGCTCGCCACCATCGGCGCGTTCTGGTTCGGCCTGTCGCAACTGATTTTCCTGGTTGCGATCTTGCGCTGCTACATGGGCAAGGGCGAACCGGCCCCGGCCAAGCCGTGGGAAGGCGCCGAAGGACTGGAATGGACGGTGCCGTCGCCCGCGCCGTTCCACACCTTCGAAACGCCGCCCGAAGTGAAGTAAATCCCTATCCATGTTCCAGGTAGCACAGCAATGACACCCGAGCAGCGCCGCCGTAACAAGATCGCAGGACTGGTTCTTCTGGTTTTCGTCGTTGCCGTGTTTGCCTGGACGGTGATCCGCGGTTCGGCCTTGCTGACCGGCAAGGCCGTCGGCTAGGAGCCGGGGCCATGAGCGACGACCTTCGCGAAACGTCTCAGCGCAAGCTGAGTTTCCTTCAGACGATGAAGGCGGTGGCGTGGGGGTTCTTCGGCGTGCGCAAGGGCGCGGGCTACCGTGAGGACAGCGCCAAGCTCAATCCGGTTCACGTCATCGTGGCCGGACTGCTGGCAGCGGCAATCTTTGTGACTGTGCTGGTTTTAATTGTTCGTTGGGCCGTATCCAGCCTGACTTGAATTACCTAAATCTAAATCTGTACCAGGGAGAAAGCCATGAGTGCAAGCCACTCGGTTCAAGGTAAAGAGGCACCGTACTACTTTGTCCCCGCCGACTCGGGCCATCCCGTGCGCATGGCCGTGGCACTGCTCTTCATGGGTCTGGGAGCCGCGGCCTGGGTCAACGGCGCGGACTGGGGCAAGTGGTCCGTGCTGGTGGGGTTCATCGGCGTGGTCATCGTCATGTATTACTGGTTCGGCGATGCCATCCACGAGTCCGAGACCGGGCTGAACAGCAAGCGCATCGACGGTTCGTACCGCTGGAGCATGAGCTGGTTCATCTTCTCCGAGGTCATGTTCTTTGCGGCGTTCTTTGGCGCGCTCTGGTACACGCGCACGATCACGACGCCGTGGCTGGGCGACATCGACCACCGCCTGATGCTGTGGCCGGATTTCCAGGCCGCGTGGCCGAACCTTGGTCCGGCTGGCGTGGTGGAACCGTTCCAGACCGTGGGGCCCTTCTGGCTGCCCACGATCAACACGGCCCTGCTGCTGAGCTCCGGCGTCACGCTGACCATCGCCCACCATGCGCTGCGTGAAAACCACCGCGGCAAGGCGAAGTTCTGGCTGGCGGCCACCGTCATCCTGGGCTTTGTGTTCGTGGCCTGTCAGGCGTTTGAGTACATCCATGCCTATCAGGACCTGAACCTCAAGTTCAACTCGGGCGCGTACGGGTCGCTGTTCTACATGCTGACCGGCTTTCACGGGTTCCACGTGATCCTGGGCGCCACGATGCTCACCGTCATCCTGATCCGCCTGATCCGCGGCCATTTCACGCCGGACCATCACTTCGGGTTCGAAGGCGCGGCCTGGTACTGGCACTTTGTCGACGTGGTGTGGCTGGGCCTGTACCTGTTCGTGTACTGGTTCTGACGTCGTGGTTCTGATCGCGGCCGGCGGCGCCGGCTGCGGTTGCAGCACGGGAAAGCGCGAAGGGATGGCTGGGCGGCAAGCCGGCATCCATCGCGCTTTCAGGCTATTTGGAGGGGCGCGCCGGCAATGCGGTGCAGGACCCGGGGAACCGGGACCCGCGCGGCCTATCTAAAACCGGTGCTTTCGATCCAGCCCATGTGATGGGCGAACAGCACGAACAGGAACAGGGCGACCGACAGGCCGATGCGGACCGTCAGCGCGTTGACCGTGCGGTTGGTGGTACCTTTGTCCCGCATCAGGTAGACCAGGGCGGATGCCAGACTGGCCAGTATCCCGATGAAGGCCAGAACGACGAAAACGCGCATTGTGGTCTCCCGACTATTCAGATTCAGCAACGACAGATGTCCCGACCGCATTCCACCCGCTACACGGTAGCCGCCTTATTGCTGCTTGGCCTGGCCGTGATGGTCCTGGTGTCGCTGGGGCAATGGCAGTTGCGCCGCAGCGATGAGCGACGCGCCATTCTGGCCTCGATCGAAGCGGGCCGCAAGCAAGCGCCGCTGGCGTTGACGCCGTCAACGCCGCCCGCCGACATGACGCCCTGGCGCGTGGCGCAAGCAAGCGGCACGTGGCTGCCGCAATTCAGTGTACTGCTGGACAATCGCAACCATGAAGGCCGGCCGGGCTACTGGCTGGCCACGCCGCTGCTGCTGGACGCGGCCACGAATCGCGCGGTGCTGGTGCTGCGGGGCTGGCTGCCGCGCGTCATCCAGGGCCAGGGCGAGCCGCAACTGCCGGCCACGCCCGAGGGCGTGCAGACCGTGCAGGGCGAGCTGTCGGTCCGCGTGCCGCGCATGTTCGAGCTGTGGTCGCTGAGCGGCGCGGAAACCTCCACCCTGCCCGCGGCGCTGCCGGTGGCGGGCGGCACGGTGCCGCAGGTGCAGAACCTGCCGCTGGACGCCTATGCCCGCGCGACCGGACTGAATTTTTTGCCTACGGTGCTGAGCCAAGGCGGCCAGGCCGATGATGGCCTGGTGCGCGACTGGCCCCAGCCCTCTGTCGATTTCCAGCAGAACACGTCGTACGCGGTACAGTGGTTCGCTTTTGGCGCAATTGCCGCCATTGCATGGCTGGTGGTGCTGGGGGGCGCCATCCGCCGCTCACGCCAGCGCGTGGACCAGCAGGCCCAGGCGCGCATGCGTGCGCGCAGATGACCAACGCTAATCCAGGATAAAAAGTGGCTCGCGACATTCCAACCAACAAGCCTGCAGTCAAGCGTTCGCTGACGCCCATGGTGCTGGTGTTCCTGTGCTCGCTGGCGCCCATCGTGGCGGCGTTCGTGGTCTACCTGAACCCGCAGTGGTGGCCCACCGATTCCAGCAATTACGGTACGCTGCTGTCGCCCCAACGGCCCATGCCCGCGGCGTCCGAACTGCGTCTGACCACGCTGGACGGCAAGCCCTTCGATCTGGAAAGCCTGAAGGGCAAATGGCTGCTGGTGGCCGCCGACGGCGCGGCCTGCCCCGAAAGCTGCGCGCGCAAGCTGTTCATCACGCGCAACAGCCACGCCAGCCAGGGCAAGAACGTGGATCGCCTGGCGCGCGTCTGGTTCATCACGGATGACGCGGTGGTGCCGGACAAGGTGCTGGAGGCCTACAAGGGCACGGTGATGGTGCGCGTGGATCCGGATCAGCTGGCGCGGTTCCTCCTGGCGCGCGACACGGCCGCCGGCCAGCCCGGCCTGCAGGATCCGATCTGGGTGATCGATCCGCTGGGCAACCTGATGATGCAGTATCCCGCCGAGGCGGATGGCGTGCGGGTGCGCAAGGACATCAGCAAGCTCGTCTATAACTCGCGCATTGGTTGAATGTAGGTTTTTGATTTGAATATGGAACGCATCAAAGCGCGTTATCGCAAGCTCGTCTTCTTTACCTGGTTCCTGACGCTGGACCTCATCATGTTCGGCGCCTTCGTGCGCCTGACGGATTCCGGCCTGGGCTGTCCGGATTGGCCCGGCTGCTACGGCAGCGTCACGCCGATCGGCGCGATGGGCGACATCCACGAGGCCTCGCAGGCCATGCCCTTCGGGCCGGTGACGTTGTCCAAGGCCTGGATCGAGATGATCCACCGCTATGTCGGCGCCATCCTGGGCATGCTCATCATCGGCATCGTCTACATGGCGTGGCGCTATCGCCGCGAACTGGGCCGTTCGCCCGCGCTGGCCATCACGACGCTGGTCGCCGTGTGCGTGCAGGGTGCGTTCGGCGCCTGGACCGTGACCCACAAGCTCATGCCCGCTGTCGTGACGGCCCATCTGGTCTTTGGCCTGTCGGTGCTGGCGCTGATGACCTGGCTGTCTTCGCGCGAGCGTCCGCATCTCCCGGTGAGCGCGCAGGCCGTGCGCTGGAAACCGTGGGTGGCGGTCGGATTCGGACTTCTGCTGGTGCAGGTCACCTTGGGCGGCTGGGTCAGCACCAACTATGCGGCGCTCGCCTGCATGGACTTTCCCACCTGCCACGGGGTGTGGGTGCCGGAAATGGACTTCCACGGCGGCTATTCCGTCATCCGGGGCCTGGGCGAGCTGCCTTCCGGCGAAATGATCTCGCAGCCCGCGCTGACGGCGATTCACTGGGTGCACCGCAATTTCGCTTTCGTGGTGTTCGTCTACCTGGGCATCCTGGCGTGGCGGCTGCGCGCCGCCGAGCCCGGCCTGCGCGGCCCGGCCACGCTGATGCTGGCCCTGTTGGCCGCGCAGCTCTTCACGGGACTGACCACCATCTTCTTCCAGTGGCCGCTGCTGATCGCCGTGCTGCACAATGGGGGCGCTGCGGGACTGACGCTGGCGGCGGTGGTTTTGATGGTGCGGCTGGCGTCGGCCGGCCGCGAGCCGGTGGGGCGGTACGACCCCAATTTGGTGCGCGTTTAAAATGAGGTCCACTATGACCAGTCTTGCCGCTCCTCAATCCGGATTGCTCCGCCAGTACCTCGTTCTCACCAAGCCGCGCGTTACGCAGCTGGCGGTGTTTTGCGCCGTGATCGGCATGTTCCTCGCGGCGCCCGGCATTCCCGACATGCGCCGTGTGCTGTTCGGCACGATCGGCATCTGGCTGCTGGCCGCTGCCGCGTTCGCCATCAACTGTCTGATCGAACAGGAAGTCGACGCCCGCATGCTGCGCACCGCGCGCCGGGCCACGGCGCGCGGCACCATTTCGGCATTCCAGGTGCTGAGCCTGTCGGGCCTGTTGGGCGGCGCGGGCATGTTCGTGCTCTACAACATGGTCAACCCGCTGACCATGTGGCTGACGTTCGCCACGTTCGTGGGCTACGCCATCATCTACACCATCATCCTCAAGCCGCGCACGCCGCAGAACATCGTGATCGGCGGCCTGTCGGGCGCAATGCCGCCCGCGCTGGGCTGGGCCGCCGTTGCGGACTCGGTGCCGGCCGAGGCCTGGGTGCTGGTCCTCATCATCTTCATCTGGACCCCGCCGCACTTCTGGGCGCTGGCGCTCTATCGCAATCACGATTACGCCAAGGCCGGCCTGCCCATGCTGCCGGTGACGCACGGCAACCAGTTCACCCGGCTGCACATCCTGTTGTATAGCCTGGCCCTGATGGCGACCACGCTGTTGCCCTACGCCATCCGCATGAGCGGCGAACTCTATCTGCTGTCCGCCCTGGTGCTGGGCGGCATGTTCGTGTCCTACGCCTGGCGCCTGTACCGCGCGTACAGCGACGAGCTGGCCCGCAGCATGTTCCGTTTTTCCATTCTCTACCTGGCGCTGCTGTTTGGCGCGCTGCTGGTGGACCACTGGGTCGGCCTGTTGCGCTGATCCCCTGGAGGTTGTTGATGTCCGTGTTTTCCGCCAGCCGCCGGCTGGCCCTGCGACTGGGCGCAGCTGCCGCCGTCGCCGCCGCCCTGGCTGCCTGCGGCGAAAGCAAACCCGTGTTCAAGGGCAGCGACATCAGCGGCACGCAGTTGGGCCGCGCCATGGAACTGCCCGATCACAACGGCAAGATGCGCCAGCTGTCGGACTTTTCCGGCAAGGTCGTGGTCGTGTTCTTCGGTTTCACGCAGTGTCCAGACGTGTGCCCCACGTCGCTGGCCGAACTGACCGAAGTCATGAAAAAGCTGGGTCCGGACGCCGATCGCGTGCAGGTGCTGCTGATTTCGGTGGACCCTGAGCGTGATACGCCCGAGGTGCTCAAGCAGTACGTCACGGCATTTGATCCGCGGTTCCTGGGGCTGACCGGCACGCCGGACCAGGTGAAGAAGGCGGCGGCGTCGTTCAAGGCGTATTACGCCAAGGCGCCCACCAAGGACGGCAACTACACGATGGACCACACGGCCGCGTTCTACCTGCTGGACGGCAAGGGCGAGTCGCGCGTGCTGGTCAACAACAATGTCGGGGTTGACGCCCTGACGCATGACATCCAGGCGCTGCTCAAGGGATAACGGCGGGGTCGATTGCGGCGGAACTGGCCGCCAGCCTGCTCAGGCCTTTGCAGCCGCCCAGGCCGCCCGCGCCGCGCGCGCTTTATCGCCGAGTTCGGCGGCGGCGATTTCGCGTTGATGGCTGATGATCATCAGCGCATAAGGGGTGGCCAGCGCGGCCGCCTCGGGGCACAGGCGAGACTCTTCTCCCACTGATGGCGACGTGTTGCGCCAGTAGTTGATTGCCTGTTCCAGTTGGGTCAGCGTGATCGAATCCATGGGGCCTATTGTCCACGAATGCCCCACCCTGTCCACCCTCCATCTGCCCTGCAATGAAGGGTCACCATCGCAACATGCCGAAACCGCGCGCGGGTGCTATACCACTGCCGGTTAGTTACGATGGAGCATCGTCATGAATACCTCGACCTCTTCCGCGTCGCCGCGCCGCGGCTTGCATCCGCTGCTTGCCGCCGCGGCGATCGCCGTCATCGTCATGTGTTCGGTAGGCGTCGCTGCCGTGCTGGGCTGGCTGCCGTCGCCGTCGGCCAATCCGCACGCGGAGGCCGCCGTCGCCGAGGCCGGGCCCGAGGACGCCAACCTGGCGCCGGCGCCGGCTGCTGAACCGCCCACCGCCGCGAATACCGCACCGCCGGGCGCGGGCAGGCCCGCCGGCCAGATGCATCAGGCGCAGCAATCGCAGCCATCGCAACCCGCCCAGCCCCAGCGTGCGGCCGCAGCGCCGGCGCAGCAGGCCTGCGCGACCTGCGGCGTGGTCCAGACCATCCGCCAGGTGCAGGTGCCCACCAAGGACGACAGCAACCATCTGGTCGGCACCATCGCGGGCGGCGTGGCCGGCGGCGTTGTGGGTAATCAGTTTGGCGGAGGCAACGGCAAGACGGCGCTGACGGTGCTGGGCGCGGTCGGCGGTGCTTTGGCAGGCCGTGAAGTTGAGCGTAATATCAGACAGCAACAAACAGTGACGCACTATGAACTCACGGTGCGCATGAATGACGGCAGCACGCGCCAGTTCCGCAGCGCGCAGCCGTTCGCGTTCGCCTCCGGCGACCACGTGCGCGTGGAGAACAATCAACTGCTGCCCGGGTGACCCCGGCCGCCGGCAGCAAGCACCCGACTATGGAGACACCTGGAATGAGCGACCAATACAACAACCCGTTCGTCCTGCCCGGCATGGGCCAGAGCTCTGATTTGTCGGGCAACCCGCTGCTGGCCAGCATGGAGATGATGCGTCAGGCGTGGGCCGGGTTGACCGGTCCCGGCGGCCTCGCCAGCAGCCTGCCCATGGCCCCGCCGATGAATTTGGAAGACCTGGACCGCCGCATCGCCGAGCTTCGCTCGGTGGAAAACTGGCTGCGCATGAATCTCAGCATGCTCTCGAGCACCATCCAGGGCATGGAAGTGCAGCGCTCCACCATCAGCACCTTGCGCGCCTTCGTGGACAGCGCATCGCGTATGGATATGGGCGCAAGCCAGGACGGCGCCGCGGCGTCGCCGCTGGAAGTTGCGCTGGGGTTGAAGCCGGCGCCAAAAACGGCGGGGTCTGCCAGTGCCGCTTCTGCGCAGTCCAGCAATGCGACCCCTTCAAGTGAAAAGGAAAACGGCGCCGCGCAGTCGGGTGCTCAACCGGAAGGCGCGGGCGCATCGGCCGGGAGCGGACCGGAATCGGCCGCCGCCATGAGCGAACAGATGGGCGCCGCGGCGCAGTCGGCGTCCAAGGCGTGGTGGGACCTGCTGCAGCAGCAGTTCAATCAGATCGCAGCGGCTACCGCTGCATCCATGCCGGCCGGCGCACCGGGCGCAGCAGGCGCGCCGGACGCCGCAAAGTCCAAGTCCAAGTCCGACTCCGAGGCCCCCAAGGCGTCGGCCCAGCCGGACGCCAAGACCGGAAAGCCGTCCGCCAAACCCGCCGCCGCGCGCAAGCCGGCCGCCGCCAAGCGCACGGCCAAGACCGCCAAGAAAAATGGGCCTGCCGACGGCAAGCCCTGAACCCATCCTTCAATCGACACGCGGGTAGGCCGCAAGGCCGCCCGCCCGTCTCTCAACCTACTGGAACCTATGCTTAATGTTGTGATTCTTGCCGCCGGACTGGGTAAACGCATGCAGTCCGACCTTCCCAAAGTGCTGCACACGCTGGCCGGCAAACCCATGCTGTCGCACGTGCTGGACAGCGCGCGCCAACTGAAGCCCGCGCGCATCATTGTGGTGGTCGGCCATGGCGCTGAACGCGTCAAGCAGGCGTTTGAAGGCCAGCCGGACCTGCACTTCGTGCTGCAACAACCGCAACAGGGCACGGGTCACGCCGTGCAACAGGCCGTGCCGCTGCTGCTGGAAGGCGACGGCAAGGACGACGTCACGCTGGTGCTGTATGGCGACGTGCCGCTGGTGCAGCCCGAAACGCTGCAGCGTTTGCTGGACGCGCGCGGCCAGGGCGCCGCCGTGCTGACCGAAGTGCTGGCCGATTCCACCGGCTACGGCCGCATCGTGCGCGACGCCAACGGCAACGTGTGCCGCATCGTCGAACACAAGGACGCATCCGACGCCGAGCGCGAGATCAAGGAAGTGAACACCGGTATTCTCAGCGCGCCCACCGCGAAGCTGAAGAACTGGCTGACCCGCATCGACAACAACAACGCCCAGGGCGAGTACTACCTGACCGACGTGGTTGGGCTGGCCGTGGTCGACGACGTGCCCGTGGGGGCGGCCCAACCGGGCGCCGGCTGGGAAACGCTGGGCGTGAACAGCCGCGTGCAGCAGGCCGAACTGGAGCGCCGCTGGCAGGCCGAGCAGGCCCGCCGCCAGCTCGAAGCCGGCGTCACGCTGGCCGACCCGGCGCGCTTTGACGTGCGTGGCACGCTCACCTGCGGCCGCGACGTGTTCATCGACGTGGGCTGCGTGTTCGAAGGCCAGGTCTCGCTGGCCGACGGCGTGCGCGTGGGCCCGCATTGCGTGCTGCGTGATGTCAGCGTCGGTGCGGGCACGCAGATCGAAGCCTTCAGCCACCTGCAGCAGGCCGAAGTCGGCCGCGATGCGCGCGTGGGTCCTTATGCCCGCCTGCGTCCCGGCGCCGAACTGGGCGACCGCAGCCACGTCGGCAACTTTGTCGAGATCAAGAAAAGCGTGCTGGGCGCTGACAGCAAGGCGAACCACCTGGCCTACATCGGCGATGCCGACATCGGCGCGCGCGTGAACGTGGGCGCGGGCACCATCACCTGCAACTACGACGGCGTGAACAAGCACCGCACCGTCATCGAAGACGACGCTTTCATCGGCTCTGACACGCAGCTCGTCGCGCCCGTGCGCGTGGGCCGCGGCGCCACGCTGGGCGCCGGCACCACCCTCACGCGCGACGCACCGGCCGACAAGCTGACGGTGTCGCGTCCCAAGCAGGTCACCGTCGACGGATGGCAGCGCCCGGTCAAGAAGTCGTGACGCAGGAACAGGAAGCGGCCGCGGGCGGCGGGGTCAAGCCCGCGCCGCCCGACGGCCTGCCGGCGCCGCGCCGGTACTGGGCGGCGGCCACCGTGATGACGGGCATCAGCCTGTCGGTGCTGGACACCACCATCGCCAACGTGGCGCTGCCCACGATCGCCAAGGATCTGAACGCGCTGCCCGCGCAGGCGGTGTGGATCGTCAACGCCTATAACCTGGCCGTCGTGATGGCGCTGTTGCCGCTGTCCGCGCTGGCCGAGCGCATCGGCTTTCGCCGCATGTTCACGTTCGGACTGGTGCTGTTCACACTGGCCTCGCTAGGCTGCGCGCTGGCCGGCACGCTGTGGCAATTGACCGCCGCGCGCGTGTTCCAGGGGCTGGGCGCCGCCACGCTCATGTGCATGTTCGGCGGGCTGGTGCGCAACATCTATCCGCTCAAGATGCTGGGGCGGGGCATCAGCATCAACGCCACCACGGTGGCGGTGATGTCGGTCCTGGGCCCCACCATCGGCTCGGCGATTCTGTCCGTCGCGCCGTGGCCGTGGATCTTTGCCGTCAACCTGCCGATCTGCGCGCTTGCCATGTTTGGCCTGCGCCATCTGCCCGAAGTGCCGCGCAACGATGTGAAGCTGGACTGGATCAGCGCGCTGCTCTGCATGGCGACGCTGGGCGTGTTCATCTCCGGCGTGGACATGATGGGCGAGGATCTGCTGCGCGGCATCGGTCTGGTCGCGATTTCAGCGGTGGCGGGTATTGTGCTGGTGCGACGCGCCAGCCAGCAGACCGCGCCGCTGGTGCCGGTGGACCTGCTGCGCATCCGGCCGCTGGCGTTCGCGGTGGGCGCGTCGGCGTGCACCTTCGCCGCGCAGATGGCCTCGTATGTGTCGCTGCCGTTCTACTTCCAGCAGGTGCTTGGCCGGCCGTATCTGGAAGTGGGCATGCTGATGGGCGCGTGGCCGGTCGGCACGGCCATCATCGCGCCGCTGGCTGGACGCCTCTCCGACCGCTATTCCGCCGCCACACTCAGTGGCATTGGCGCGGCCACGATGGTCGCGGGCATGCTTTGGCTGGCGCTCCTGCCGTCCACGGTGTCGAACTGGCCGGTCATCGCCGGCATGTTCGTGGCGGGCGTGGGCTTCGGTTTCTTCCAGACGCCGAACAACCGCGCGCTGCTCTCTGCCGCGCCCCGGCTGCGCAGCGGCGCGGCGGGCGGCTTGCAGGCCACCACCCGGGTTTTCGGGCAGAGCTTCGGCACCGCGCTGGTGGCCATTGCCTTCAGTGTCAGCGCGGCCCACGGGCCGGGACTGGCGCTTGTGCTGGGCACGGTGTGCGCGGCGCTGGCCGTGGTGGTCAACACCGTCCGCTTCAACAAGCTGCGGACTTAGCAGCCGCTGGCGCCGGCTTGAACCCGCTCGGACCCTCGGGCGCGGGCCGCTTCTATAATGGCGGCCGGCGCCCGGTTTCACTTTCCGGGCGCAAAGATTACCTATTTGAAGGCGCACAGGCATGAAAATCACGGTCGTGGGTACCGGTTACGTAGGATTGGTGTCGGGAGCGTGCCTGGCCGACATGGGCAACGATGTCATGTGCCTGGACGTGGACGCGGCCAAGATCGCGCTTCTGCGCCAGGGCGGCATTCCCATTTACGAGCCGGGCCTCGAAGACCTGGTGCGCCGCAACGTGCAGGCCGGCCGGCTGCATTTCACTGATGACGTCGCCCAGAGCGTGGCGTTTGGCGACGTCCAGTTCATCGCCGTGGGCACCCCGCCCGGCGAAGACGGTTCCGCGGACCTCAAGTACGTGCTGGCCGCCGCGCAGAATATCGCCCGCCACATGACCTCGCGCAAGCTGATCGTGGACAAGTCCACGGTGCCCGTCGGCACGGCCGACAAGGTGCGCGCCGTGGTCGCCAAGGAACTGGCCGAGCGCGGCGTGGACCTGCCGTTCACGGTGGCGTCCAATCCGGAATTCCTGAAGGAAGGCGCGGCCATCAACGACTTCATGAGCCCCGACCGCGTCATCGTCGGCGCCGACGACGACTACACGATCGGCGTCATGCGCCGCATCTACGAGCCCTTCCAGCGCACGCACGACCGCCTGATGGTGATGGACGTGCGCTCCGCCGAACTGACCAAATACGCCGCCAACGCCATGCTGGCCACGCGCATCTCGTTCATGAACGAGATGGCGAACCTGGCCGAAGTCCTGGGCGCCGACGTCGAACAGGTGCGCCGCGGCATCGGCGCCGATCCGCGCATCGGCTATCACTTCCTGTATCCCGGCGCGGGCTACGGCGGCTCGTGCTTTCCGAAGGACGTGCAGGCGCTGGTCAACACGGCGTCCGAGCACGGCCTGCCGATGCGCGTCATCGAAGCCGCCGAAGCCGCGAACCACGCGCAGAAATTCCGCCTGTCCGAGAAACTGGTCGAGCGCTTCGGCGAAGACCTGCGCGGCCGCAAGATTGCGTTGTGGGGCCTGTCCTTCAAGCCCAACACCGACGACATGCGCGAAGCGCCCAGCCTGACCGTCATCGCCGAACTCACGCGCCGCGGCGCCGAGGTGCGCGCCTACGATCCGGTGGCCATGCACGAAGCCGGCCGCGCGCTGGCTGGCCATCAGGGCGTCAGCTTCGCCACCGACATGTACGACGCGCTGGACGGCGCGGACGCCCTGCTCATCGCCACCGAATGGAAGGTCTTCCGCGCGCCCGACTTCGATCGCGTCAAGGCCCTGCTCAAGACGCCGCTCATCATCGACGGCCGCAACCTGTACACGCCGGCCGACGTGCGCGGCCTGGGCTTCGAGTATTCAGGCATCGGCCGCGCATGAAGATCCTGCAACTGAACTTCGAGAAAGGCTGGCGCGGCGGCGAGCGCCAGACGCTGTATTGCATGCGCGCGTTCCGCAAGGCCGGGCATGACGTCGAAGTGATGTGCCGCGAAGGCGCGCCGCTGGCCGAGCGCGCCCGCCAGGAAGGATTCGTCGCCCACACCGTGCGCAACGTGCCCGGACAGCTCGCGTTTCTGGCCGGCGCCGGCCGCTACGACATCATCCACGCGCAGACCGCCAACACCATCACGTGGGCCGTGCTGACCAAATGGCTGCACCGCCGGCCGGTCGTGTTCTCGCGCCGCACGTCGTTTGTCGTCAAGCCGGGCGACGAATGGAAGACCGGGTACAAGTGGCGCCACACGGATCTGTTTGTGGCGATCAGCGAGATGGCCGCCGGCGAACCGCGCCGCCTGGGCATCGAACCCGTCATCATCCGCAGCGCCGTCGAACCGCATCAGATCAACACTGAGAACGTCGCCAACCTGGTGCGCGAGTTCGACCTTGAGGGCAAGAAGGTCATGGCGACCTCCGCCGCCCTCATCCGCGACAAGGACCCCGTTACGCTGGTGCGCGCTGTCGGCGAACTGGCCAAGACGCGCCGCGACTTCGTCTTCCTGCATTTCGGCGCCGGCGGCGACCGCGAACAGCAGGCCAAGGACGAGGCCCGCAAGCTCGGCATCGAAGACGTCTACCGCTTTGCCGGCTTTCGCAAGGGCGTGGAAGACTTCTACAGCATCCTCGACGTCTTCGTCATGAGCTCCGAGGAAGAAGCGCTGGGCAGCAGTGTGCTCGACGCCTTCCTGCAACGTGTGCCTGTTGTTTCCACCGACGCCGGCGGCTTGAAGGAAAGCCTGGCCGACGGCCGCGGCGTGCTATGCGCCGTGGGCGATCATCAGGCCATGGCGGCCGGCATGGCGCGCTGCCTGGATGATGCGGCGTTCCGGCACGAGGTCACCGAACGTGCGTATGAGTACGTGCGCAATGAGCACGACGTGCAGAAGATGGGGAACCGGTATCTGGCGCAGTTTGAGCGGTTGGTGGGGCGGAAGTAGGCCGCTTCATCTGCCGCGTTTCTCTGCGGCTGTTGATAGCCGCACCTTATGCCGGCACTTCACCCCCGCACATCAATCCGCGTCTCGAACTTGGCGCGATGCACAGAGAAAAACGTGCGCACGTTGCGCACGTTGGCCTGCGCGGTGAAGGCGCGGTGCACCAGCGCGTGATACGCCGGCATGTCCTTCACCTGCGCGATCACCACAAAATCCGGACCGGGCGATACGCGGTAGCACTGCAGCACCGCCGGCTCCGTCAGCATGCTTTGCTCGAATGCATCCAGGCTTTCAGCCGCCTGCACGTCCAGCGTGATCTCCACAATCGCCGTCAGCGTGCTGCCCAGCTTCTCGGCCGACAGGATGGCCACCTGCCGGTCGATCACCCCTTCTTCCACCAATCGCCGCACCCGCCGCAGGCAGGTCGGGGGCGAGGCGTGCACCCGCGCGGCCAGATCCTGGTTGGTCAGCGAACTGTCTTCTTGTAACTGTTCAAGAATGCGCCGGTCCAGATCATCCAGTTCAGGCAGGGGAATGGACGTGTTTTGCATGATTAATTCAAAGTATCGATCTTGGCGAAAGATAATTTAATCACATTTGTGTAAGGGAATTAACTGCCAGATTGGCGCATATAAAGAAATCAAATTTCTTTAAGGGTCGCGCACAATGCGTCGGTACTGAACTTACCCGGAGTCACTCCTATGTGCGGCATTGTTGGCGCCGTCGCCCAGCGCGACATCACCCCGATCCTCGTTGAAGGCCTGAAGCGCCTGGAATACCGCGGCTATGACTCCTGCGGCGTCGCCGTCTACGCCGACGGCCATCTGCGCCGCACGCGCAGCACGCAGCGCGTGGCCGAGCTGGCCGACCAGGTTGCGCAGGACAAGATCCAAGGCTTCACCGGCATCGCCCACACCCGCTGGGCCACGCACGGCGTGCCCGCCACGCACAACGCCCACCCGCACTTCTCGCACCTGGGCAACGACGAGCCGCGCATCGCGCTCGTTCACAACGGCATCATTGAAAACCACGACGAACTGCGCGCCGAGCTGCAAGCCGTCGGCTACGTCTTCGAAAGCCAGACCGACACCGAGGTCATCGCGCACCTGGTGAATCACCTGTACTCGGGCGACCTCTTCGAAACGGTGCAGAACGCCGTGCGCCGCCTGCATGGCGCCTACGCCATTGCCGTGTTCTGCCGCGACGAACCGCACCGTGTGGTCGGCGCGCGCCAAGGCTCGCCGCTGGTGGTGGGCGTGGGCCAGAACGAGAACTTCCTTGCGTCCGACGCGCTGGCGTTGGCCGGCACGACCGACCAGATCATCTACCTGGAAGACGGCGACGTCGTCGACCTGCAGCTCTCGCGCGTCTGGATTGTGGATGCCGCCGGCAAGAACGTCGATCGCGAAGTGCATACCGTGCACGTGCACACGGGCGCCGCCGAGCTGGGCCCCTATCGCCACTACATGCAGAAGGAAATCTTCGAGCAGCCGCGCGCGGTCGGCGACACCCTTCAGGACATCGAGTCCATCACGCCCGAACTCTTTGGCGACGAGGCCTACAAGATCTTCAAGGAAGTCGATTCCCTGCTGATCCTGGCCTGCGGCACCAGCTACTATGCCGGCCTGACCGCCAAGTACTGGATCGAATCCATCGCCAAGATCCCGGTCAACGTCGAAATCGCCAGCGAATACCGCTACCGCGACAGCGTGCCGAACCCGCGCTCGCTGGTCGTGACGATCTCGCAGTCAGGCGAAACCGCCGACACGCTGGCCGCGCTGAAGCACGCGCGCTCGCTGGGCATGGAAAACACGCTGACCATCTGCAACGTGTCCACCAGCGCCATGGTGCGCGAGTGCAAGCTGTCGTACATCACGCGCGCCGGCGTCGAAATCGGCGTGGCCTCGACCAAGGCCTTCACCACCCAGCTCACTGCGCTGTTCCTCTTGACGCTCGCGCTGGCGCAGACGCGCGGCAAGCTCACGCATGAGCAGGAAGCCGAGCACCTGAAGGCCCTGCGCCACCTGCCGTCCGCCATCGGTTCGGTGCTGGCGCTGGAACCGCAGATCATGGCCTGGGCCGATCGTTTCGCGTCCAAGGAAAACGCGCTGTTCCTGGGTCGCGGCATGCACTACCCGATCGCGCTGGAAGGCGCGCTCAAGCTCAAGGAAATCAGCTACATCCACGCCGAAGCCTACCCGGCGGGTGAGCTGAAGCACGGTCCGCTGGCGCTGGTCACCGAGCACATGCCGGTCGTCACCATCGCGCCCAAGGACGAGCTGCTGGAAAAGCTGAAGTCCAACATGCAGGAAGTGCGCGCGCGCGGCGGCGAGCTGTATGTGTTTGCCGACGCCGACAGCAAGATCCAGAGCGCCGAAGGCATGCACGTGATCCGTATGCCCGAACACTACGGCAAGCTGTCGCCGATTCTGCACACGGTGCCGCTGCAGTTGCTGTCGTATCACACGGCATGCGCGCGGGGGACGGATGTGGATAAGCCGCGGAACCTGGCTAAGAGCGTGACGGTGGAGTGATGCGGTAGCGCTGCGCAGCGCTTATCCAAATGTGAACAGGGCCGCGTATACGCGGCCCTGTTCACATTTGGCACGTGGATTTGCTCAGCATGAAAACGACAAATAAAGTCGATCGCGCGTGCCTCAAGGTTGCTTTGCCTAACTACGTGCGGCATCGTCGACGCCAGCCTCGACTACATGCATCCCCAGCTCACGCGAGCGTTTGCTGAGATTGCCGAGTCGTACCGTGGCGGGGAGTTTTCGCAGGAACAGGGGGTGGGACTGGAAACAGCGGCGCGCGCTATGCAATAATTGATAACGATTCCTATTTGTTTATAGCGCAGCCCGTGGCCTCGACACGCGATAGCCGGTTTTCCACCATTTATAAGAATGACCACCCGTGGCTGGAGCGGCGGCTGCGCAATGGCCTGCGCAACCGCGAGGACGCGGAGGACGTGGCGGGCGAGACGTTTACGCAGTTGCTTTGCCTGCCAGCGTTGGAGCAGCTAAACGAGCCGCGGGCCATGCTGGTCACGATCGCCCGGCGCATTACGTGGCGGCTGTGGCGGCGGCGCGAGCTGGAGCAGGCCTGGCTGGAGACGTTGCGGTTGCAGCCGGAGCCGCTGGAGCCGTCGGCCGAGGAGCGGGTGCAGACCCTGCAAGCCTTGCAGGCGCTGGATGTGGCGCTCGAGGGGCTGTCTGCCAAAGCCAGGATGGCGTTTCTGTATAGCCAGCTCGATGGGATGACGCATGTGGAAATTGCGGCGCGGCTGAAGGTATCGCCGACCATGGTGCGCAAGTACATCGTGCAGGCCTTGAACCGTTGCTGCGAGGTGTTTTGGGTATGACGGCCTTGGATGCGCGCACCCGCGAGGCGGCGATCGAGTGGCAGGTCTGCTTGTCCAGCGGGCAGGCCAGCGATGCAGACCGCGCGGCGTTTGAACGATGGCTGGCGGAGAGCCCGGGCCATGGCGCGGCGTGGCAGCGGCTGAACGCAGCGCTCAATGGTACGTTGCATGCGCTGCGGCCAGGGCTGCTGGCCGACGGCGATGCGCTGCGGCGTTCGCTGGTGGGGCCGCAGCTGGCGCAGCGCCGGCGGCTGGGGAAGCTGGCGCTGGCGGGCGGGGCGCTGCTGCTGGGAGCGGGCGTGGCGGACCGCTATGTGCCGTTGCAATCTCTGGCGGCGGGCTATGTCACCCGCACCGGTGAGCGCCGGCGGGTGGCTTTGCCGGACGGCAACACCATGGAGCTGGATGCGCGCAGCGCGGCGTCGTGGGAGGGGCCGCACGTGGTACGCGTGTCGGCCGGGGCGGCGATTTTTGAGTTGGGGGGCAGCCAGGAGTTGCAGCTGCGGCTGCCGCAAGGCGAGGTCAGGCTTGCCCAGGGGCGCGTCATGGTGCGCTGCGCTGCCGGGCGCAGTTTCTGCCTGGCATTGAGCGGGACCGCCGTGGTGACCACGCTAGCAGGCGTGCGCCAGCCCCTGGCGCCGGGGCAGAGCGTGTGGTTCGATGCGCGGCAGGTGGATGCGGTGCAGAACGGTCAGGCACACGCCGCCGCTTGGCAGAACGGCGAGTTGGAAGTCCATGACGAGCCCCTGCAAACCGTGGTGGATGCGCTGGCCCGTTACCGGGCGGGCTGGCTGCGGATGTCGCCGCAGGCGGCGCGGCTGCGCGTGACGGGGCTGTTTCCGCTGGACGATGGCGACCGGGCGCTGGAGGCGCTGAGGAATACCTTGCCGATCCGGATGCAGCGGGTGAGCCGCTGGTACGTGATGATCGATCTGGCCTGACTATTTCACGCGCCGGGTGTTTTTTTGATGGTGCCGATGCACATACAGGGAACGCGTACTCACGCAACCACGGAGTGATCCATGCTTTCCCTGAGGTTTCCGGCCGCCTGCGTCATCGCAGCCGCCGCCTGCACCGCCCATGCCCAGGCGCTGCGCCAATACGATTTGCCTGCGGGCCGGCTGGATGTGACGCTGACCCAGATCGCGCGCATCGCGGGCGCGGTGATCTCGTTTCGGGCGGATCTTGTGGCGGGCAAGTCCGCGCCGGCCGTCTCTGGCCGGATGTCCTTAGAAGAAGCCACCGCTCGCGCCCTGGCCGGAAGTGGGCTGGAGCTGCGGCGTACGCCGGACGGCAGCCTGTCGGTAGCCCCGGCTAACACGACGACGCTGGCGCCGGTGTCGGTGGAAGCGGACACGCTGGGCGTGACGGAAGGCACCCATTCCTACACCACGACGGTCATGGCCACGGCGTCCAAGTTCGCGCTGTCTCCGCGCGAGACGCCGCAGTCGGTCAGCGTGGTGACGCGCCAGCAGATCGAGGACCGGGGGTTTCAGTCGCTGGACGATGTGGCGCGCGACACGACCGGGCTGACCACGCGCCAGATCGGCGGCGGGGAACGCACGCAGTTCTTCTCTCGCGGGTTCGAGATCAGTTCGTTCCTGGCTGATGGGGTGCCGCTGGGCTACGACTACGACACGCAGGGCGTGGCGACGTTGGCTATGTACGATCACGTCGAGGTGCTGCGCGGCGCGGCCGGGATGATGACGGGGGCCGGCAATCCCTCGGGCACGATCAACCTGGTGCGCAAGCGCGCCACGGCGGTGCCGCAGTTCTCGGTGACGGCGAGCGCCGGCAGCTGGGACAATTACCGGGGCGAGGTCGACGGCTCGGGCCCGCTGAACGAGGCCGGCACACTGCGCGCCCGGGGTGTGGTGGCGTATCAGGATTCCAATACCTTCAAGAAGGCCTACGAGCACCAGCGCCAGCTCTTCTACGGCACCATCGAAGCCGATCTCACGGCAAACACCACGCTCAGCGTCGGCGGCTACTACAACCGCGAGGACAACCCGGGCGCGGACTGGAATGGGCTGCCCACGCGCCGAGACGGCAGCTTCTACGACTTCAATCGCTCGATCCGCTTGTCGCCGGACTGGGCCTATTGGAACAAGGAAAACACCAGCTTCTTCGCCGAGCTCGACCACCGTTTCGAGAACGGCTGGTCCGGCAAGCTCACCGCCCGCACGTTGCGCGCCAGGATGAACATGCTGGGCAGTTATCTGTACCCGCTGGAAGACTCGACGTTCTTCGGGCAGGGCCTGGGCCAGTATGCCTATGACAAAACCCAGTACAGCGTGGACGGCTACCTGAGCGGCCCCTTCTCGCTGCTGGGGCGCACGCATGAATTGGTGTTGGGCGGCAGCTTCCTGAAGAACAAGGACGACGACGGCCCCGGCGGGTGGCCGTTGGACTACAACATGACGGTCGACCCGGAACACTGGAACTCCAGCGCCGTGGAGAAACCCGCGTTCGTCTACCCCTGGTCGCGCAAGGGATACCAGCGCCAGATGAGCGGCTACGCCACCACCCGCCTGAGCCTTGCCGACCCGCTGACGCTAATCCTGGGCGCTCGGTTGGACTGGTATGAGTACGACATGACGCTGAAGTCCGGCGACTACGTCAGCCCGCCTGCGGACTATAAGGTCAAGCACGAGCTGACACCCTACGCGGGCCTGATCTACGACCTGGACCGCCACCATTCCGTCTACACCAGCTGGACCAGCGTGTTCCAGCCGCAGAGCAGCCAGTCAACCAGCGGCGCGCCGCTGGACCCGGTCATCGGCACCAATCTGGAGGCCGGAATCAAGGGGGCGTACTACGACGGACGGCTCAACGCCAGCGCGGCGGTGTTCCAGATCCGACAGCGCAACCGACCGGTCGCGCTGGCCACGTCCGCGTGCAGCCCGGGGGTGATCGAATGCTATGCGCCGTCGGGCAAGGTGCAAAGCCGGGGGGTGGAGTTTGAAGTGGCGGGCGCACTCACGCCGGGCTGGCAGGTGGCTGCCGGCTATACCTACAACCAGTCCAAGTACCTGGAGGATTCGGGCAGCCTCCGGGCGGGCGCGCCCTACGACACGCAGACTCCGCGTCATCTGTTCAAGCTCTCGACCATGTACACATTGCCGGGCGCGCTGAATGCGTGGCGAGTGGGGGGGGCGGTTCGTGTGCAAAGCGCGATCAGTGTGCCCGCGTATAACGTGCGCCAGCCGGGGTATAGCGTGTGGGATGCGGTGGTGGCGTATCGGGCCTCACCAAATCTGGATCTGCGCCTGAACGTCTATAACCTGCTCGACAAGTATTACTACCAGGCGATCGGCAGCACCCAGGACAACAACCACTTCGGCGCGCCGCGGTCGTTCTTGCTGACGGCGAAGTACACGTTTTAAGTGTGACGCAACGTGCGCCTGTACCTCGCCAACATTCGCCAGCCATCGACAGGACGAACGGCTGGGCGTGCTCCCACGCGTTCGTTCGTATTCCTGAAACACCGCTACGTTAGATGTTCGAGCACTCGTTCGATATATGGCGCCGCCAAAGTTCAATGTGCTTTTTTGTGCGCCGTGATTTCGTCTGCAGCAACTTCTATGTGAGCTAGAATCTCTAATGTATTGTTACAATTGGGATTGTCGCTAGCTTGTTTGCAACAGTCAGCGCTGTTTCCTCCCCGCTCATTGCTTGTCTGATCTTAGGAACTACGCATGGATTTGCAAGACGACGATTCTTTGGTCGCCGCAGTCAATCACGTATTGGGTGCCCACCGAGATGACCGACATTATCGGAATTGGACACGGGCGTTGGCTGAACATATCTCCTCAGTACAGCAAGCTGACGAAAGCGTGTTTCGTTCTGAGAGCTTTCAACGAAACGTGTGGGACAGCGAGGCAATTTCAGCGACGGGGCAGGGATTCATATCGACCCGCGCATTTTGGTCGGATGTCGCAATCGTGAATCGCTTGTGGGAGGTTCGGAACCTGAGCGAAGCGCTCGATAAGAGCGCCTTTACCATGGAGTTGCAACGGCTTTGGGACGAACTGGTAGAACGAATAAAGCACCAGGGTTCAAGGGTGCCTCGGCTCAAACTGGCACGTGTGTTTGCGGCGTTGCAGCCGCGGCACTTTACAAGTCTGGCAGATGGGAAGGTGCTAGATAATCTGGGTAAGCGTATGGGCGTGGGCAATCTTAGAGATGGCCGTGCGCTACTCAACCAGCGAATACTGGACCGAATCGATAGCGTCTTGTCACGCATCGAATTTTTGCAGGATGAGCCGCTGGATTTGGTGCGAATGAAGCTACCTTGGTTGCTTTTCAAGCGAGACCGAATTCAGACGGATGATGAGGTCACAATCGACACCGGAGAGGTGTCAGGCCAGGGCCAGTTACGCCCATTACCTGCCGAGC
The DNA here is from genome assembly GCF_019218915.1 of Achromobacter sp. ACM05. Taxonomy (NCBI): domain Bacteria; kingdom Pseudomonadati; phylum Pseudomonadota; class Betaproteobacteria; order Burkholderiales; family Alcaligenaceae; genus Achromobacter; species Achromobacter sp. ACM05. Next base: position 528,707 of record NZ_JAHUWQ010000001.1, on the reverse strand, counting down.
GTCGGCGTCGGGGCATGCTTGCCATTGGAGGCTCCATCTCGTCTGTGCTGGCGATGCTGCAGTTTGTCAAGGACGGCTGCTCGCGCGAGGATTTTCGCGAACATGTGCGCGCGGTAAATCCGAAGTTATCTCCAAGCTCCGTGAACACGAACATTAATGCGCTTATCGCAGAATGGGGAGTGCTGGCAGCTGATAACGACAGAATGACATTGACCTCGCGAGGGATGGCGTTCTTAGAGTCTGGCGATCCCGACGATGTTTCAGATTGGTTGTTAACGCAAATTCTCGGTCTCGACAATCTTCTGATATTGCTAGGCAAAGGTCCTCGAGAGCAGAAGACTTTGATCACCGATCTTCAACAGGTCAATCCGGGCTGGAAGACTAATTTTGCTCCCACCGCAATGTTAGGCTGGTTGCGAGCAATGGAGCTTGTTGAGGCCACCGCCGATAAAAAGTTGGCTCTAACCTCTCGCGGCAGGGAGTGGACAGAGAGAATTCATTGGGTGCCCGGTGTGCTGACTGCGACTCGTACGCCGAGCGAGGAAGGCAGTCCGGAGCAAGAGTTTCCGCTGCGCGCTCTTGTGAGGCCGAGCGTAGACCAGATCATGGCGATGTTTCCTGAAACGTTGGTCTTCGACAGGACGTTAGTGGCGCAATTAGATGCCGCACTGTGGAGTCACGAGCGCCGTCATTTCGTCGTGCTAAGCGGCTTGAGCGGTTCCGGCAAGACGCAACTGGCTCGAAGCTATGGCCATGCGTTGCGCGGGCAATCTTCCTCGGCGACGTCAGACGGCGTTTACGTATTGCCAGTGCAGCCGGGTTGGCACGATCCGAGCCCGTTGCTGGGATACGTAAATCCACTAAACACAGAACGGTATGTGCGAACAAGTTTCTTGAACTTCCTGCTTGATGCGGTTCGTGACCCTGAGCGTCCCTACACTGTCGTGCTTGATGAGATGAACCTTTCTCACCCCGAGCAGTACTTGGCACCGCTGCTTTCGGCGATGGAGACGGGAGATCAGATAGATCTGCATGCTCAGGATGAGGATGTCGATGAAATTCCATCGAGCGTTGCATATCCTTCTAACCTACTGATTGTTGGCACCGTCAACATGGACGAAACAACGCATGGTTTGAGCGACAAGGTACTGGACCGTGCATCGGTTATTGAGTTCTGGGAAATCAATACGGACGCGTATCCTGGTTGGGAAAGTTCCGGCCTAGATCCCACTCATGTCGTTAATCTTCAGCGCGTGATGAAACAGCTATGTGCTGCGTTACGGCCAGCGCGGCTTCATTTCGGATGGCGAACCATCGGCGATGTGATCGGATACGTGCGGGCAGCGCTCGCTGGAGGGGTCATCGAATTTTGGCCGGCGGTTGACCACGCGATTTATGCCAAAATTCTTCCCAAGCTGAGAGGTGAGGACAGTCAGCGTTTTCGTACGGCATTGGCGGAAACCAAGACGCTACTTGCCGACTATCAGTTGCCGATGGCGCAGGACAAAGTCACGCAGTTGTACGATGATTTAAGCCGTTTGGGCAGCGCCCGCTTCTGGCGGTGATACGTCAATGCTCTGGATTGAAGATCTTTCTGGGCAATCATGGCAAGTCCATCCCGGTTGCGTTGCCACGGGGTTTGTGGAGGGCGAAGCTTATTCAATTCGTACTGAGACGCCCCATGCCTCCGTCGTAGTGGACGATCTTCCTCTGACCCGAAACCCAATTCAGCAGACCTGGCGTTGGATGCCTGGTTTCTATGGCGGCAGGGTTGATGCGGAAATACTGGACGAAAAGGGCCGCTCAATAGCCACCTACAGCTTAGAGGTCGGGCCTTCTGGCGAAAAGTTAAGTCAATCTGAGTTCATGTTTATGGTTCATGAAATTCTGGCCGCCATGCCCTCGTTACTCCTCGGGGACGGTGGTGGGCTTCCTCTTTTCGACCAGGAAGGGGATTCCGTATCAACGGAAGTTGCTTATGCTCGCCTGAGGCGCTATCTCGGCCCCTGCCTATCGTCAATGCGAGTGGTTTGCTCGCAACCCTTACTAAAACTCCAATCGCAACGGCGGGTCGTTCGCCCACATCAGATGCGGCGACTAGATGTGAGAGCTGCGCTCGAACTCTCGCGTTCGCCTTTCGCCGCAGAGTTGTCGGGTCCCGATCGGGGCACGTGTGGAGCCCTTCCCCCCGTGACCGCACAGTACGTGCAACACACTTACGACCACGCGGCGAACCGAACAGTCGCTTTCATGGTCGATCGCTTGATAGCCAGAGTGGCGGCGCTACGCGACCGAATCTCTCGTATGTTGAATGATCAGGACCAGGATGTGAGCGCTAGAGCCATCCGTCGCCTCCAAATTTTGATTGAATTTGATAGTCGGCTGCGGGAAGTTAGGCGAGCGCCAGTTTTTAAAGCCGTAACCCGACTTGAGGTTTCAGCGGCGGGCTTAAATGCAATTGCTGCGCAACCGGACTACGCCCAAACGTTCCAGTTGGCGTGGAAATCTCTAAATAGGGGAGTGCTTGGCGGGGATGGAGAGGAGTCGTTACCGATAGGACCAACCTGGCAGATCTACGAGCGATGGTGTTTTCTACAAGTATGCAACCTACTAAAGCAACTCGTCCCAGACGCGGGCTGGCAGTTTTCCGGGCAAGGCGTTGACCGTGAACCCCTGCGCATGCGCGGTCAAGCAGGTGGGGGCACGGCAATTATTCACCTTCAACCCACATTTCACGCATGGGATCAAATGCCCACATCGCGATTCAAAAGTTTGTCGCGCCAGCGTGAGCCGGACATTGTGCTAACAATCGAGTCTTCGCACAGTAGGCGCTTTCTAGTACTGGATGCCAAGTATCGCGCCAGTAGAGGAAACGTCCTGGACGCAATGCAGTCGGCCCACATTTACCGGGACAGCCTAACTTGGCAAGAGGAACGTCCTTGGGCCAGCTACCTCCTGATTCCAAGAGGTGGATCTGTTCGATGGCTTGCAGACACTACATTCCAACGAGAATTTCATGTTGGAACGATTGAACTGGCGCCGGATAAGGATGTCTCTCCCCTTGTCTCTTGTCTACGGCGCTTTTTAAATGCCTGAAGCCGCTCGGAAATCAGATATGCATCTAATACCTTGGTGCGATCAGCGAACGTGGACGGCTCGATAACTCTAAGAAAGCATTGCGAGCCAATGCCCACGGGCGTGTGCGAGCGGTAAGAACGTCGGGAGTTCATCACCCCGCGCTGCCCACAGCAAAACGGCATGGTCGTACGCGTGGGCTGCACGTTGAAAGAACAATGCATGAATTGGACTCGCTTCTAGACGATCCAGCATGCCGGCCGCGTTCCACGGGGCTGCTTACGCTTTTACAACCACCGGCGCCCGCAACAAACGAATGACAGGAAGACGCTCGGGCGAAGGCGATTGCGTTAGCCGATTGCCCTGTGCAGTTTCTGAATGGTCATTGCAGCCCACCTGTCGCAACACAAGCCTTACACCATCGTTCCATAAAAAGAACGATGAAGTCAAAAATCGCCATCTACCGCCAGATTGTCCCGAAGAATATAGTTCTGTTCATCGCAGCAACGCGCTGCAAGCAACACCCCAAACCTACTTCTTCAAGGACACTGACATGACCAACACCACCGCCAAGCTCGAAGTGCTGACCCCCGAAAACAGCCAGATCATCTTCATCGATCACCAACCGCAAATGGCCTTCGGCGTGCAGTCGATCGACCGCCAGACGCTCAAGAACAACGTCGTGGGTCTGGCCAAGGGCGCCAAGGCGTTCGACATTCCGACCATCATCACCACCGTCGAAACCGAGTCGTTCTCCGGCTATACCTACCCCGAATTGCTCGATGTCTTCCCGGAAAAGAAAGTGCTGGAACGCACCTCGATGAATTCGTGGGATGACCAGAAGGTGCGCGACCAGCTCGCTGCCAATGGCCGCAAGAAGGTGATCGTGGCGGGCCTGTGGACCGAAGTCTGCAACACCACCTTCGCCCTATGCGCCATGCTGGAAGGCGAGTACGAGATCTACATGGTTTCCGACGCGTCGGGCGGCACGTCGAAGGAAGCGCACGACATGGCCATGCAACGCATGATCCAGGCCGGCGTGGTGCCGGTGACGTGGCAGCAAGTGCTGCTGGAATGGCAGCGCGACTGGGCCCGCCGCGATTCGTACGATGCCGTGATGGAAATCGTCAAGGAACACTCGGGCGCGTACGGCATGGGTGTGGACTACGCCTACACGATGGTGCACAAGGCCGCGCAACGTACGCAGACGAAGCATGAGGCGATCGCGCCCGTCGCTGCGCCGGTTATCGCTCGCTAAATCCCCAGGCCCGCGGCCGATGCCGCGGGCTTTTTTTCTCGTATTGACCGGCAGCCCCGGAGCCTCCCATGACGACCGCCGACACCCGCCCCGCCGACGCCCAGCCGTCCTCGCCTTTCGCCTATTCCGCCTTCTCCGTGATCTGGGTTGCCACCGTGCTGTCCAACATCGGTACCTGGATGCATGACGTGGGCGCCGGATGGCTCATGACGTCGCTGTCGCCGTCGCCGATGTTCGTGGCGCTGGTGCAGACGGCGGGCGCGCTGCCGGTCTTCCTGCTGTCGCTCCTGGCCGGCGCGCTGGCCGACACGATGGACCGCCGCAAGCTGTTGCTGATGGTGCAGATCGCCATGGGATTCATCGCCTTGGCGCTCGGTCTGGTGGTCTGGTTCGGTCTGACCACGCCGTGGGTGCTGTTGGGCTTCACGCTGCTGATGGGCATCGGCACCGCGTTGTCGGCGCCGGCCTGGCAGGCCATCGTCCCCAGCCTGGTGCCGCGTCCTTCGCTGCAGCAAGCCATCGCGACCAACAGCGTGGGCATCAACGTGAGCCGTGCGATCGGCCCGGCGCTGGCCGGCGTGCTGATCACCAGCCTGGGCGTGGCGATTCCGTTCTTCGTCAATGCGCTGAGCTTCATCGTGGTGGTGGCCGCACTGATCTGGTGGAAGCCGCCGGTTGCCGCCGAAAAGCGTCTGCCCCGCGAGCAGCTGTTTCATGCCATGCGTGCCGGCCTGCGCTTTGCGCTGCACAGCAAGCCGCTCAAGTCCACGCTGGTCCGTGCCGTCGCATTCTTCCTGTTTGCCAGCGCCTACTGGGCCCTGCTCCCGGTGATCGTGCGCCAGGTGCTCAATGGCGGCGCCATGCTCTACGGGATCATCCTGGGCTGCGTCGGTGCGGGTGCGGTGATTGGCGCGATGGTGCTGCCGCCGCTGCGCAAGAAGCTCGGTCCTGACCGCAGCGTCATGGCGGGTACGCTGGGCACGGTGCTCACGCTGGTGGTCTTTGCGGTGATCCCGCATCCCGTGGTGGCCGGTGCGTTCAGCTTCCTGGCCGGCGCGTCGTGGATCATGGTGCTGACCTCGCTCAACGTATCGGCACAGGTTGCCCTGCCGGACTGGGTGCGTGCTCGTGGCCTGGCGATCTTCGTGACGGTGTTCTTCGGCTCGATGACCGCAGGCAGCATGATCTGGGGCCAAGCCGCGGTGCATGCCGGCGTCCCCGCCGCGATGCTGATCGCCGCCGCCGGCTCGGTGATTGCGATGCTGCTGACCCGCAAGGCCAAACTGCAGTTGGGCGCCGACCTGGACCTCGCACCGTCGATGCACTGGCCCGAGCCCCTGATCGATCAGCAGGTGTCGCATGACCGCGGCCCGGTCATGATCACGGTGGAATACCTGATCGATCCGGCACGCGGCACGGACTTCGTGCAAGCCATGCAGCATGCCGGCGCCGAACGCCGCCGCGATGGGGCCTACGCCTGGGGGATCTTTGAAGATGCGGCGCAGCCGGGCCGCTACCTGGAATACTTCCTGGTGACGTCGTGGCTGGAACACCTGCGCCAACATGAGCGTGTGACGCACGCCGACGCGGACCAGCAGGCCGAAGTGCGCGGTTTCCACATCGGAGATGCGCCGCCGAAGGTGTCTCACTTCGTGGCACCGCAGCAGTCCTAAGCATTGTTGTTATCGAATGCGGCTCACTCGAGCCGCATTTTTTTATGCCTGGATGCAATGCGGGGCATCATCTCGGGGTGAAGCTGATCTGCTCAACGTTCCTGAGATAGCGCCTTGAGACTTTCAAGGCGTTCCATCTCCTTTTTCTCTTTCTCTTTTCTAGCGCCTTCGCGATGCGACTTGATGGCGAGGAACATGCACACGCCCAGCACGCCGAGCTTGAACGTACCGAAGGCTAAAGGGACCCAGAAATTCATCATTTCCTCAAAACGCTGCTTGAGCAGCTTGATCGCTACGCGCGGACGCTGAACCGGACCAGGAACGCGTGGAGCGAGTGCTAAAATCCATACAAGATTGCCAATTCTACTGCCAAAATCCATACAAGCAGTTGAATTGTCCGGCCCGTACCTCCTTGCCACCTGCGGAAGTGGCCAAAAACCCAAAAAATCAAACATGGCTCTCTCGCGTCGTCTGAAAAAAGCAAGCCTGTCGTGGGTGCGGCCCCTGACCCCCGGCGCGGGCTCGCGGTATCAGCAAATCGCCACGCAGATCGTCACCGCGGTGGAGGATGGAGTTCTCCGGCCGGGTGATCGCCTTCCCACGCAGCGTGAACTGGCCCAGACATTGGGCGTCGATCTCACGACCGTCACGCGGGCGTATTCGGAAGTTCGCCAGAAAGGGATTCTGGAAGCACAGGGGGCCGGCGGGACTTATGTGGCGTATGCCGGGTCGGCAACAGGCGGCACGATCGATCTGGGGATGAACATCCCGCCGTTGCTCGGCAGTGCCGCGTTTTCGCAGATGCTTGCAGAAGGCAGCGGCTCGACGCAGGCCGCGGCAAGCTCGATGGATCTGATGAGCTATCACGTGGGGGCGGGAGACGCGCGGCACCGCGCAGCCGGCGCGAAATGGCTGCAGCCGGTGCTGGGCAGCGTGGACACTGACCGGATCGTGGTCTGCCCCGGCGCCCAAACCGCGATCGCGGCACTGCTTCTGGCCAAAAGCCAGGCCGGGGATGCGATTGCGTGCGATGCGCTGACCTACCCTGGCTTCCTGGCTGCGGCCCGCCTGCTGCAGCGCGTGGCCGTCGGGGTGGAGTCGGATGCATTCGGCATGGACCCCGCCGACCTCGAGCGCGTGTGCCGAAAACATCGTCCGGCAATGCTGTACTTTAATCCGACGATTCAGAACCCGACCGCGCTGACGCTGTCCTCCGAGCGGCGAACAGAGCTGCTGCGGGTGGCCAAGAAATTTTCGCTGCCGGTTATTGAAGATGATCCGTACTGGCTGTTGGCGGAGCAGCCGCCGAGCACGATGTTTTCGGTGGCCGCCAACACGTCGTCGACGCCGGTTTACTACGTGTCGACGCTATCGAAATGCATCGCGCCCGGCCTGCGGACCGCATACCTGGTCGTACCCGCCAGCGAGCCGTTGACGCCCGTGCTGGATGCCCTGCGCTCGCTGGCGCTGATGCCCACGCCCTGGATGACGGAGATGGCGTCGACGTGGATCGAATCGGGCGCTGCGGATGATTGGATGGCGCAGGTCAAGCGTGAGCTGCAGCATCGGCAAGCCATTGCCGCGTCGATCCTGCCGGGGGAGATTCAGGCCGACCCGAACGGGCTGCATCTCTGGCTGCAGTTGCCGGGTCATATCGATCTGTACCGGCTGATTCAAACCGCGCTTGAACAAGGTGTGAGTGTCACGGATTCGGCGTCATTTTCGACGGGGGCGTTCAGTCCCTTGGCGCTCCGTGTGTCGTTGGGGGGCGCGATTGATCGGACACGTTTGACGCACGGGCTGAACCGGTTGGCGGACTTGCTCCGGGGCGATATGGCCGGGCGGGTTTCAGACATTGTCTGAGTTGCCGAGGCGTTCAGTCCCCGTCCTCGGCTTCAGGCCTTGCGGGAACGCCTTTAGGATTCACGAGCGGTCGATGCGCCCGCGTCGACGGCCCGTTGAATCGCCCCTTCGAATCCCGCGTGGATCGCGGCAGCGCTGCGGCGGTAGTGCCGTTGTAGTCCAGGAATTGGTGGGCCACGTCGCCGGGCTGATGGTGTTCATCGCCAAGTAACTGCGCAGCATCGCGAACCACGTCCAGTGCGGCCCGCAACGCAACGTGCTCGGGCCGCCCACGCGAAACGGCGACATCCGTGTGTTCGATTCAACTCCACGCGGTGAGGGTTAAGGCGGCCGGCTGCCTGGCGTGGGCTGTCGGCGGGACTAATGCATCTGCTCGAAAAAATGGTACTCCGCTCGAGCGTGCACCCGCCGCGTCTCGTTCACAGCGTAGCCATCTGCCCCGGCAACCACAGCGCCAACTGCGGCACTGCCAGCAGCAGCACAATCATCAGCAACAGCATCGCCAGGAACGGCAGCACGCCCACCACCACATCCATGAACTTCCCCTGCCCGCGCACGCTATGCACCACGAAAAGATTCATGCCAAACGGCGGCGTGAGCTGGCCCATTTCGCACAGCACGATCAGCAGCACCCCGAACCACACCGGGTCATAGCCCAGCGCGATGACGATCGGTACGGTGAGCGGCGCGGTGGTGACCAGCATGGCAAGCGTGTCCATGAAGCAGCCGAGCAGGATGTAGAACAGGATGATGGCCAGCATCATGCCGAGCGGCGGCAGGTCCAGGCTGGTTACGGCGTTCACCAGCAAGGTGGTGAGACCGATCGAGGACAGCACGAAGTTCAGGAAGAACGCGGCCAGCGTGATCAGGATGATCATGCCGGTGGTGCGCAGCGTGGCCTCGAAGGCGCGGCCCAGCATTTCCCAGGTCAGCACGCGCTTGTAGGCGCACAGCAGGGTGGCGGCCACTACACCGAGCGCGGCCGATTCGCTGGCGGTGGCGATGCCGCCGTAGATCACGCCGATGACCAGCGCGAAGATCGCGAGCGGCGGCAGCAGGTGCGGCAGGGCGGCGATGCGTTCGGCCCAGGAGACCGCGGGGCGTTTGCCGGCGAGGCCCGGACGCCACAGGCACAGGCCCACAATCAGCGCGATGAACAGCCCGGTGAGCAGGATGCCCGGCAGCGTCGCGGCCAGATAGAGCTTGGGCACCGACACGTTGGCGATCAGCGCGTACACGATCATGTTGATGGAGGGCGGGATCAGGATGCCGAGCGTGCCGCCGGCCGCGATCGAGCCCAGGAACAGCGGCGCGTTGTAGCCCGACTTGCGTTGCTCCGGCAGGGCCAGCGTGGCGATAGTGGCGGCGGTGGCGACGCTTGAGCCGCTGGTCGCCGAGAACATGGCGGAGGCGCCGATGTTGGCGTTCATCAGGCCGCCCGGCAGCCACGAGACCCATTTGGACACAGCGCCATACATGCGGCCGGCGACGCCGGAATGCACCAGCAGCTCGCCCATCAAGACATACAGCGGAATCGCGACCGGCAGGAATTCGGCGCTGGTGCCCCAGGCCAGTTCACCGATGGCGTTGGTCAGTTTCAGCGGGGAATAAACGCCGGCCAGGCTCATGCCCAGCAGGCCCACGGTGGCGGCCGCGGTCACGCTCAGCGCCAGCAGGCCAAGCAGCATGGAAATCGTCATTATCAACATGGCTCACTCCTGGGGTTGCGTGCGCGCGGGCACCGGTGCGTCAGCGGTTTCTTCTTCGATGCCCTCTTCCACCGAGTGGATGCCGATCAGCGCATTGACGGCCTGCCAGCGGCCGCGCATCACGCGGCCCAGCGCGCAGGCGCCGAGCACCACGATGGTGAGCAGGAAGAACGCGTAGCCGGCGAACCAGAGCGACTGCGGGATCCATTGCGGTACTTGCAGCGGCGTGTTGGACACGGACTGGAAGGCGATGGAGTCGGCCAGCACGAACCATGCGTGCCACGTCAGTGTGCCAACGAACACGCCCAGGCAGGCCAGCGCGAACAGGTCGAGCACGACGCGCGTCTTGGCGGGCAGATGCGTGTAGACCACGTCGACCCGGATGTGCGAGCGGCGCAGCAAGGTGATGGGAAAGGCCCAGGCGCTGGCCACCGCCAGCGTGTAGCCGGCCAGCTCGTCGGCGCCGCCGAGCGAGACGCCCGCGATCTTGCGTGCGACCAGGTCGGCCACGATGAGCCAGGACACGAGCAGCAGCCCGAGGCCGCCTATCCAGGCGCCGATGCGGGCCACGCGGTCGAGCAGGCGGAGCGAACCGTGCGTTTCTGTCGTCATGAGAGTTCCTTGAAGTTCAGCGCAACGTCACGCCCAGGGACTGTCCCACGGACGCGCTCCAGTTGGCGGCGCATTCCTCGCCGCAGCGCCGCGCCCAGCGGCTTGCCATCTCGGTGGCGACCTCGCGCAATGTGGCGCGCTCGGCCTCGGTGGGCGCGGTGGCCTGCATGTCGGCCTGGGTGTGGATGCGGCATTCGCCCTGCCCCGTGTTGCAGGCCAGCGCATAGTCGCCCTCGCGGCCGGTCTCGTCCCACAGGCGATCTTCCAGCACCTTCGCCTCCTTGAGCATGAACTGCTGCACGGCGGGATCCAGCTTCTGCCAGCGGCGTTCGGCGATGGCGTAAAAGCCGATGGACCAGTCGATGGGAAGTAGATAAAGGTTCTTGGCGACGTCGTACCACTTTGCGGCGTTGCCCGAGCCGATGCCGGTCACTGCGCAATCGACCACGCCGGTCTGCAACGCAGGAATGACCTCGGCAAACGGTATGGTCACCGGCGACGCGCCCAGCGCGCGCACGTACTCGGCCATGTTGCTGCCGCGGGTGCGCACCTTGCGGCCCTTCAGATCGGCCAGGGTCTTAACCGGTGCGCGGCAGAAGAACACCTGTGCGGTGTACGGCACCGTGGCCAGCAGCCGCACGCCGTGGCGTTTGAGCATGCGCTGTTCCAACACCGGGCGGTAAGCGGCCACCATTTTGCGCGCGGTGGCGTAGTCGGTCGCCATGCCGGGCAGGTCGACGCCTTCGAAGGTGGGGTCGTCGCCGCTGACGAAGGCGAACACGCCCATGCCGACGTCAAGCGCGCCAGCACGCATCAGGCGCACGATCTCAGGGCCTTTCAGGCCGCTCTCGGACAGGCCGATCAGTTCGGCCGTGACCTTGCCGCCGGAGGCTTCGGGCAGGGTCTTTTCCCAGAACGGCTTTTCAACCGCGCCGAAGGTGTAGTTGTGACTGCCGCCGCCGACGACCGCGAAGTGGGTTTCGGGCAAGGCGGCGGTCTGCGCGCGGGCGGGTCCGGCCGCGGCGAACGAGGTTGCCGCGGCCGCCAGCAGCGCCGCCAGAATGCTTCGTTTCATGTTTTTCCCCCTGTTTGTGTATGGGCACGCGCGCCGCGCGCGCCCTGCCACGGCATCGGGTTATGCCGTGGTCGCTTGCGCACGCGTGTCGGCGCGCACGCGATGCCAATCGGAATGACGCTGGAAGACCTCGGCCAGATACAGCGCCAGCCGGTCTTCGCCGCCCGGGCAGAGAATCTGCAGGCCGGTGGGCAGATCCGCGTCGTCGCGGCCGTTGGGCACCGAGACGCCGCACATCTGCAACAGATTGCCGATGCGTGTGTAGTGGACGGGCGCGTTGCCGTGATCGACCTCGTCGAGCGGCAGCGCGGTGGTGAGCGTGGTGGGCGTCAGCAGTCCCGCCACGCCCTGCAGCCGCGACTCCATCGCCGCTTGCAGGCGGTCGCGCTCGCGCAGCGCGGCGAGGTAGCGCAAGGCCGACACGTCGAGGGCAGCAAGCAGGCGAGGCCGCACCGAGTCGTCAACGGGAAGGTCGAGGTCGGTCATCTCGCGCTCGAACGACGCCACGCCTTCGGTCATCATGATGTCGCCCGTCACGGCCTTGAACTCGGACAGCGTGGCGGGCGGCGTGATTTCGACGATCTGCGCGCCAAGGCTCTGATACAGCGCGATGGATGCTTCATAGGCGCGTCGCACGGCGGGCGTGACGTCATTGAGGAACGCCTCCGGCAGACGGCCCAGCGTGGCGCCGGCAATGCCAAAGCGCGACGCGTCGAGCGGCTCGCGCCACTCGCCGGGCTCAACCGGCACCAGCGCGTCGAACACCAGGCGCGCGTCCGCGGCGCTGTGCGCGAAGATACCTACGCTGTCGAGCGTCTGGCTCAGCGTGACCACGCCGTGCGCCGAGATGCGGCCCACGGTCGGCTTGAAGCCCGTGATGCCGCAGTAACTGGCGGGCACGCGCACCGAGCCGCCGGTATCGGTGCCGATGGCGGCCGGCGCCAGGCGTCCCGCGACCGCAACCGCGGAGCCGCTGCTCGATCCGCCGGGGATGCGGTGTACGCGGTCATCCCACGGATTGCGCGGCGTGCCCATGTGCTGATTGGGCCCCCAGGCGCCCATGGCGAACTGCACCATGTGGGTCTTGCCCAGGATGATGGCGCCGGCGCGCTGCAATTGCCGCACCAGCTCGGCCGTGTGCGAGGCAACGGCGTTGGCGTGGATGGGCGAGCCGATGGTGGTGGGCTGGCCAGCGATGTCGATCAGGTCCTTCAGCGCTATCGGCACGCCGTGTAGCGGGCCGAGCCAGATGCCCTGGTCCAATTGCAGGTCGGCTGCGCGCGCGGCGGCCAGCGCCTCGTCGGCGTATACGGCCACGTAGGCGTGCAGCCAGCCGTCGAGCGCGGCGATGCGCGCAAGGTAGTCACTCACCAGCGTTTCGGATCGCAGCTCGCGGCGGCGCAGCCGCTGCGCGAGGTCGGTGATGTCGAGGTCGATGCTCATGCGTTTGCTCCTTGGGCTGCCGCGATGGCGCGTTCGATCAGCGCGCGCGAGCCCACGATGTCGGGGAATTTCTCGCCGGCACGCAGGCGCGCCAGCGTGGTCTGCTCCTGGGTCTGGAAATCGATGGCCTGCTGCGCGGCGGCGCGCACGGCGGCGCGATCAAGCACCAGCACGCCGTTTTCGTCGGCCAGCACGGCCGCGCCGGGCCGCACCGTGACGCCACCGCAGTGGATCGTGCCGCAGAATTCGCCCTCGTGACCCAGCAAGCGCGTGGTGATGGGAGAAGGCCCGCGCGACCACACCGGCATGCCGTGCTGTCGCAATTCGCCAAGATCGGTCACAAGGCCGTCCACAATGATGCCGGCCACGCCGGCCTGCTTGGCGGCGTAGGCCATGGCGCCGCCGAAGGCTGCGGTCACGGCCTCGCCAGCCCGGTCGATCACCAGCACGTCGCCGGGACGCACGCAGGCCATCGCATGATGCAGAATGCCGCCATCGTTGCCGGGCATGCGCACGGTCACGGCTGGCCCGGCGATGCGCACGTCCTGCTGATGTGCGCGGATGTCGCCGCGCATGAAGCCGGTGGTCTGGAAGTGCCCGATGGTGGCCGGCTCCGCCTTCAGCAACAGCGCCAGATCTTCATGCGGCAAGGCCTCGGGCATGGGATGAATCAGATACATCGCTTGTCTTCACTACAATGAAAAAGGCTCGGAAGCCGGTGAAAAAAAGGTATCACGCGGGCTTTCCGGGCCAATAATCAAAGTTTCGGCGCAGTTTGAAAAAGAGTTCTTATCATGCGGATAACCCTAAGCCAGCTTGAGGCCTTTTACTGGACCGCCAAGCTGGGCAGCATCCACGCGGCCGCGCGCCATCTGCACGTGACGCAGCCGGCCGTCTCGGCCCGCATCCGCGAACTTGAAGGCGCGTTGGAGGTGCAGCTGTTTGATCGCTCGCGCCAGCGCGTGACGTTGACCGATGTGGGGCAGTCGGCGTTGCGTCATGCAGAGAGCGCGTTGCACAGCACGCGCCAGCTTGAACACTTTGGCAAGGATCGCAGCCTGGGCGGCAAGTTGCGGCTGGGCGCGGACGAGTGCTCGGCCAACGTAGGCCTGACCGCAGTGATCGCACAGCTCAAGGAACACTACCCCTCGCTCGCGCTGGAGATGACGGTGGACGTGGGGTCGGTGCTCAACAGCAAGCTCAACGCGGGCGAGCTGGACATGGCGCTGCTGACCAATCCGGCCACGGGCGACACCATCACCGACGTGTTCGTCGGCTGGATGACGTTTCATTGGGTGGCCTCGCCCACGCTGCACATCACGGCCGATCCGTTCCGCGCAGAGCACGCGCGCGGCCATCACATCGCCACGCACTCGCCGCCTTCCACGCTCTACACCGTGGTTGAAAACTGGCTGGCGTCGGGCGGTGTCGATATGTCTGGGCCCAGCACCACCAATTCGCTGGCGCTGATCTCGCGCCTGATCGCGGCGGGCCATGCCATCGGCATTCTGCCGGTGCCGCTTTTGCAGGACATGCTGACCATGGGCGTGTTGCGCGCCCTGCCCGCCGATCCGCCGATTCCGCCGGCGCGCTTCTATATCTCGTATCTGACCGCCTCGCATGGTGCGCACATCGACTCGATCGTGGACATCACGCGCGACACGCTCATGCGCCTGAACTTCCTGGCGCCCATCGACGCCGCGCCCGCGAACGCTGGCCAGGCATGACAACGGGGCCGCGCTAGCGGCCCCGATCTGCCTTCAAGTGATCGCGCACGGCACGGGCCGCCCGGACCGTGCAGCGTCACGCATCAATCGATGCGCGCGCCGGACACCCGCACGACCTCGCCCCACTTCTGCACCTCGGCGTCAACCAGCGTCACGAATTGCTTGCGATCCGTAAGCTGTGGAATCACCAAGCCGACGGCGCCCAGCTTTTCCTGAATGGCGGGCGACTGCATGGCGGTGCGGGTGGCCTCGAAGAGTTGCTGGAACACCGGCGCCGGCACACCGGCCGGGGCGGACAGGCCAAACCAGTATTCGGACGAGAAACCCGGATAGCCGCTTTCCGCCACGGTGGGCGTGTCGGGATAGGTGGGATTGCGCTTGGCGCTGCCAATGGCAAGTGCGCGCAGCTTGCCGACGCGCACGTGCGGCAGCGCCGTGTCCTGATTGACGAACAGCACGTCCACGCGACCCGCCAGCACGTCGTTGATGGCAGCCGAGCCGCCGTTGTAGGGCACATGCATGATGTCGAGCTTGGCGCGCTGCTTGAGCATTTCCATGCCCAGATGGCCGGTGGTGCCGTTGCCCGACGAGGCGTAGGAGTATTTGCCGGGCTCTTTTTGCACCAGCGCGACGAACTCGGCCAGCGTCTTGGCCGGAAAGCCGGGTGCGGTCACCAGCACGTCGGCGCCGAAGGCCAGGATCGCGATCTGGTCGAGCTGATCGAGCTTGTAGGGCAGCTTGCTGTAGAGGCCCTGGTTGGTGGCGATGCCCACGCCCGACACGAGTAGCGTGTGGCCGTCGGGGCGCGCCTGGGTCACGTACGCGGTGCCGATGTTGCTGTTGGCGCCGCCCTTGTTCTCGACCACGATGGTGGTCTTGAGCGCCTTGCCCATCTCGGAGGCGAGCAGGCGGCCGATGAAGTCGGTGCCTCCGCCGGCGGGGAACGGCACGACCAGGCTGATGGGCTTGTCGCCCGGGAAGTCCGCGGCCTGGACTGGCGCGGCGGTCATGCCCAGCGCCAACCCGGCGATCAGCGCCGGCGCCATCAACTTCAAGAACGTGCTGCGAACGGACGATGCCATCCCCGCCTTGCGGCATGCTTTTCCCACGGCGTGCATGGTGTGATTCCCTTGAGTGTTATGAAGCGAGCTTTGAATTGCAGGGAAAAATTAGCACGCGGGTTCGGGCGGCAAGTAATCACAATTGGCCGCTGATTTGAGAGATTTTTCTTATTACGGGTAATCCCGGCGTGGGTTGTCCGGTCGGTTGGAACCAGGGTCGCTGGACGAAAAAAAAAGGGGTCGCTCAACCATGAACGGACCCCTTTCCATTGCGCGCGGCGACGCTATCCCGCTGCGCCGCCTGCTGCCTGCTTCATCAACCCGCCAGTTCCCGGCGAATGATCTCCGCACCCGCGCTCAGCGCATTCAACTTGCCCTTGGCCACCGCACGCGGCAACGGCGCCATGCCGCAGTTGGTGCACGGGTACAGCTTGTCGGCGTCCACGAACTTGAGCGCCGTGCGCAGTGTGTTGGCGACTTCTTCCGGGGTTTCGACGGTGTGGTTGGCCACGTCGATGGCGCCGACCATCACCTTCTTGCCGCGAATCAGTTCGATCAGGTCGATGGGCACGTGCGAGTTATGGCATTCCAGCGAGACGATGTCGATGCTGGACTTCTGCAGCTTGGGGAACGATTCCTCGTACTGGCGCCATTCCGAACCCAGCGTCTTCTTCCAGTCGGTGTTGGCCTTGATGCCGTAGCCGTAGCAGATGTGCACGGCGGTTTCGCACTTGAGGCCTTCGATGGCGCGTTCCAGCGTCGCGACGCCCCAGTCGTTCACTTCGTCGAAGAAGACGTTGAACGCAGGTTCGTCGAACTGGATGATGTCGACGCCGGCGGCTTCGAGTTCGCGGGCCTCCTGGTTCAGGATCTTCGCGAATTCCCAGGCCAGCTTTTCGCGGCTCTTGTAGTGCGCGTCGTACAGCGTGTCGATCATGGTCATGGGACCGGGCAGCGCCCATTTGATCGGCTGTTTGGTCTGCCGGCGCAGGAACTTGGCGTCTTCGACGAAGACGGCCTTCTGGCGGCTGACGGCGCCGACGACGGTGGGCACGCTGGCGTCATAGCGGTCGCGGATGCGGACGGTTTCGCGTTTTTCGAAGTCAACGCCGTCCAGATGCTCGATGAACGTGGTGACGAAGTGCTGACGCGTCTGCTCGCCGTCGCTGACGATGTCGATGCCGGCCAGCTCCTGTTCTTTCAGCGCGAGGATCAGGGCGTCCTGCTTGCCTTCGATCAGTTGTTCGTCTTGCAGGCTCCAGGGCGACCAGAGCTTTTCGGGCTGGGCAAGCCAGGAGGGTTTGGGCAGGCTGCCGGCGGTCGAGGTGGGCAAAAGCTTTTTCATGGCGGGTGTCCGTCTGTGTTCGTTTATTGGTGGGAGTGGCTGGCGGCCCATTGATCAAGCACGTGCTTGTACGGCTTGATGAAGTGCGCCTCGGCAAACTTGCCCTGTTTGACGGCCAGTTGGCTGCGTTCGACGCGGTCGTACACGATCTGCGTCAGCGAATAATCCTGGTTCTTCAGGCTGGGTTGGTAGCGCTTCCCGGCCGCGGAATTGGCGTTGTAGATTTCCGGGCGATAGATGCGCTGGAACGCTTCCATCGTGCTGATGGTGCCGATCAGCTCAAGATTGGTGTAGGCGCCCAGCAGGTCGTCCTGGAAATAAAACGCCAGCGGCGCAACGCTGTTCGGCGGCATGAAGTAGCGCACTTGCAGCCCCATCTTTTCGAAGTACTGATCGGTTGGGGAGAATTCGCTTTGCTGATATTCCACGCCCAGGATCGGGTGGTGGTTGTCGGTGCGGTGATAGGTCTTGCTGCTGGAAACGCTGATGCAGATGACCGGCGGCTTCTTGAAGTTTGCCTTGTAGGCCTCGGATTCAACGAAGTGCTTGAACAGCTTGCCGTGCAGGTCGCCGAAATCGTCCGGCGTGCTGAACGTGGATTTGTTGTCGTTGTATTCGGGCAGCAACACGCTGAAGTCGTAGTCGCGCACGTAGGACGAGAAGTTATTCCCGACGATGCCGTCGATGCGGTTGCCGGTCTTCTTGTCGACGATGTTGGTCTTCAGCACCTCGATCAGCGGAAACGCATTGGCATTGCCGTTTGCGCCCAGCGTCATCTCGGCGGTGATGATGTCAAGCTCAACGGAATAACGATCGCCCGTGGGGTTGTCCCAATGCGCCAGGTCATTGAAACGGCTGTCGATCATCTTCAGCGTGTTGCGCAGATTCTGCTCGCGGCTTTCGCCTCGGGCCAGATTGGCGAAGTTGGTCGTGATGCGCGTGCTGTCCGACGGCTGATAGTTTTCATCGAAGCGAAGGCTTTTGATGCTGAAGGTGAAGTCTTTGTTCATGATGGTCGGATGCAAAAGTGCTGCGATAAGCGTGAATTCAGGGTGAACGGGGCCGGCGTTCGCGGAGGCGTTTCTGCGCGGCTTGCTGTGAAAGCCGCTGGGCCTGGGCTTCAGGCCGCGATGGCTTCCACGGCCGCGGCAGATCGCATCTGCCGGGTCAGTTCGACCAGCGGCAGTGCGCGTTGGACGGCCAGTCCGGCACGCTCAATCAGCGCGTCGTTCTTAAGCCGGTAGTCGACGAAGTCCTCGTCGGTGGCGTAGATGCCGAGCGGCAGCGTGCGCGCCTGAAAGAAGCTGAACAACGGCCGCAACTGGTGGTCGATGATCAGCGCATGGCGTTGGCTGCCGCCGGTGGCGGCCAGGAGGACCGGCTTGTCGATCAGCGCGTCCTGATGAATGAAATCGAAGAAATGCTTGAACAGGCCGGTATAAGAGCCGCGATAGACGGGCGTTGCCACCACCAGGACATCGGCTTGCTCCACCGCGGTCAACTCGCGCTCGACCGAGTCGGGCAAGTTCGAGCGCCACGTCGCGCCGGCAAGCTGCGGGGCGATCCGGCCCATTTCGACCAGGCGGGGTTCGCAGGGGATTTCATTGGCGATCAGCGTCAGCAGTTCCTCTGCCAGGGCGGTGGTCCTGGAGGGACGTTGCATGCCGCCGGAAACGGCGACCAAGCGTAGGGGGTGTGTCATCTTTGCTTCCATGAAGCCAATCGGCGCGGAGGGAGTCGACTTGCCATGGAACGTGCGTGTTGATCGGGTCAACGTGCGGAACACAGCGGCAAACAAGAACGCAATGCTAAATATCAAAACCCATGACGTAAAATGGTTTTATTTCACAAATCCATGAATCTAGATCATAAGAATGCTTGAGCGTATCCATCTGAGCATCGTGCAGCAGGTCGAAAAACAGGGTTCGTTGACGGCCGCGGCTGGCGTGCTGAACCTGACCCAGTCGGCGCTGAGCCACAGCATGAAGAAGCTGGAGGTGCAGCTCGGCACCGATATCTGGCTGCGTGAGGGAAGACGTTTGCGCCTGACGCAGGCGGGCCAATATCTGCTGGCGGTGGCGAACCGGGTGCTGCCGCAGCTGGACCTGGCCGAAGAGCGGCTGGGCCAGTTTGCCCAGGGCGAACGCGGCGCGCTGCGCATCGGCATGGAATGCCACCCATGCTATCAGTGGCTGCTCAAGGTGGTGGCGCCGTATCTGGCCGCGTGGCCGGACGTGGATGTGGACGTCAAACAGAAGTTCCAATTCGGCGGCATTGGCGCGCTCTTCGGCTACGAGATCGACCTGCTGGTCACCCCCGATCCGCTGTTCAAGCCGGGGCTGAAGTTCGAACCCGTGTTTGATTACGAGCAGGTGCTGGTCGTGGCCAAGGGCCATCCGCTGGCGTCGGTTTCCTACGTGAAGCCCGAGCAACTGACGCAGGAAGTGCTCATCAGCTATCCCGTCGATATCGAACGGCTGGACATCTACAACCAGTTCCTCTTGAAGGCCGGCGTCACGCCCAAGCGGCACAAGGCGATCGAGACCACCGACATCATGCTGCAGATGGTGGCCAGCGGCCGCGGCGTGGCCGCGCTGCCGCGCTGGCTGGTCGAGGAGTACGCGGTCAAGATGGATCTGGTGCCGGTGCGCTTGGGTCCGCGCGGTATTCCCAAGCAGATCTTCCTGGGGTCGCGCGAGGCGGACGACGCCCTGGATTACCAGCGGGCGTTCATCGAGATGGCGCGTCAGCCTGCCGCAGCGAAGGCCGCCACGCCGGACGTCTAACGGGGACACATAAGCGGGGGGCTTGGCATCCCTTCATCTCCTTAGCGAAAAGAGGAAGTGAGGCTCCTGGCGGGAAATCTGCAGGGCGGCTTCGGCCGCCCGCAGTTAAAGGGGACAAATCTCAACGCTTAAACTCGCAGCATTTGTATCTGGTGGCTGCCCTATGAGGCATGCGACGCAAGCATTGCGCCGCGCCCCGCAAGGAGTCATAGCGTTGAACATTCAAAAATCCGGCGCGCCCTCTGCGATTGTGTACATCGTGGACGATCACGCCGAGGTCAGCGACTCGCTGTTTCGCTTACTGTCGTCCATCGGGATCTACGCCGAAACCTTCGACTCGATCAGCGCCTTTCAGGCGGCGGCGCGGCCGCCGGTGCCTTCCTGTCTGATTCTGGATCTGCAATTGTCGGATGGCGACGGCCTGGCATTGCAGGCGCGTATGCGTGAACTGGGCGATCACATTCCCATCGTGGTGGTCACGGGCTTTGGCGATATCCGCCAGACGGTCAAGGCCATGAAGGCTGGCGCCATCGATTTCCTGGAAAAGCCCATTTCCGAGCAGCGGCTGCTGGATTCCGTGCACCGCGCACTGGAGTCGGACGTCGCGCGTCGCGCAAAGGAGCAGGAGTTCGAAAAGGTCATGGCGCTTTATCGCTCGTTGACCGCGCGCGAGCAGCAGGTGATCGAGTTGATCGCGTCCGGCTGCCTGAACAAGGAAGTCGCCGAGCAGTTGGGGATCAGCGAAGTGACGGTCAAGGCGCACCGGGCCAGCGCGTACCGGAAGATGCAGGCGCGCAGCTTTGCCCAGCTGGTGCAGATGATCATGAAGGTCAATCCGCGCGTGGCCGCGCACGCGCCTGCCTCGCGCGACGATGCCGAGGCCGGCGACGGCGAATGACTCAAGCCTGCGCGGGCAGCGAAAAATAGAACACCGCGCCCGCCGGGCTGTTGGGCCGCGCCCACATCTGGCCGTGATGCAGCTGGATGATCTCGCGGCAGATGGCAAGACCCATCCCCAGTCCCTTGGTCTTGGTGGTGAAGAAGGGATCGAACAGTTTCTTCACCGACGCCGCGTCGATGCCGCTGCCGGTATCCAGCACCTCCACAAGCACTTCCTCGTCTGAGGCAAGCCGGGTGACGACGGTCAGTTGCCGTGCAGAGGGCTCGTGCTTCATGGCGTCGACCGCGTTGACATACAGGTTGAGCAGGACCTGCTGCAGCTGAACGCGGTCCCCGGACGTGTGCAGCGCTCCATCAGCCAGGTCCAGGATCACTTGGACGTCGCTGCAATCGAGCTCGCTGCGCAGCAGCGTCAGCGTTTCCTTCACGAGCCCGTTCAGTTCGATCGGACCAAAGGCCGCCGGCGCCTTCTTGATCAGCGCGCGTACCCCCGAAATGATTGAACCGGCGCGTTGGCCGCTGCGCACGATGCGCCGCAAGGACTCCGCGACTTCTTCGGTGTTGGGCGGCGTGCGCGCAATCCAGTTCAGCGCCGCCTGCGCTTCGGTCAACACGGCCGACACCGGCTGGCTGACATCGTGCGCGATGGATGCCGTCATCGAGCTGACGGTGGTCATGCGCGTGACGTGCGCGAGATCCGATTGAATCTGCTGCATCTTGGCCTCTGCCGCCTTGCGTTCGGACAGGTCCAGGACAAACGACACGCCCTGGTTGTCGTCG
The DNA here is from genome assembly GCF_019218915.1 of Achromobacter sp. ACM05. Classification (NCBI taxonomy): domain Bacteria; kingdom Pseudomonadati; phylum Pseudomonadota; class Betaproteobacteria; order Burkholderiales; family Alcaligenaceae; genus Achromobacter; species Achromobacter sp. ACM05. The sequence goes on along the minus strand of NZ_JAHUWQ010000001.1, from coordinate 507,400 downwards.
GCGGCGAACCGGGCGGAGCCCAGCAGCACGGGCACGCGGCGGCCATCCTTGCGGATCAGTTCGGTCTCGACCGGCTCGGCGGTCTCGCGCAGCAACAGTTCATGCAGGGACACAGCGCCGCTGCGTGACACCAGCGCCGTCCATCGCAGCCGGCCCGCGCCCACGTCCTCGCGGTCGTAGCCGGTCATGGACAGGAACAGGTCATTGGCTTCCAGCACTTGTCCGTCGTCGCGCCAGAACCAGATGCCGATGATGTTGGCTTCGACCAACCGCTGTATCCGGGCCTCGCGCTGCGCCAGATCGCGATACAGGCGCGCGCGTTCGATGGCAATGGCGGCTTGCGATGCCAGCAGGCGCAGCACGGCGGTCCGGTGCGGCGCGAATACGCCGCGCGCCAGGGTGTTTTCCAGGTACAGCACGCCGATGGATTTGGACTGGGTGGTCAACGACAGGCACAACACGGACGGCAGCCGCGCGGCGCGCACGTACGGGTCGCCGGTGAACGCGCCCGTCGCCCACGCGTCGTCGAGGACGATGGTCTCGCCGGTCCGCCAGCCGTAGTTCACGATCTGCTGCGGCAGACCGGCTTCGTCCAGCGATTGGGCGCGCTGGCTGATCGTCACGGAATCGCCGGATGTGGTCGCGATGGCGCGGGCATACAGTTCGCCGTCCGATTGCAAGACAAGCACGCCACGCGTGGCGCCGGCTTGTTCCAGCGCGATCTTCATCAGCTTGTCCAGCAAGGTCTGCAAGTCCAGCGCACTGGCCAGCGCGCGGGAGATGTCGATGACGGTGGCCAGATCCAGGCTTTCTACCGGGGTTTCGATGGTGGAGCCCTGCGCGGCGCTGCTGCGGTCCACGAACAGCGTGGGATACAGGGCGTCGATTTGCCTGACCTTGCCCGAAGCGCCCCAGTGCTGATAGCACGCGCGTGCATGTTGCAGATACGTGTGCGCAATGCGCTGCTGGCCGCGGCCCTCGAAAAAGCGCGCGGCGCATTCATTGGCCAGTCCTTCGACGTGCACGAGGCCGTGGTCGCTGGCGCAGTGGATGGCGTCGTCGTAGCGTTGCATCGCGTCCAGCACGTCGCCATTCAGACGCGCGACTTCGGCGTCGATCAGCAGCTGCTGGCTCTGGAAGTTGGACGGGCTGGATGCGGCCCACGGGCGCAGCTTCTCAAGATGGACCTTTACGGCGACCAGCGCCGCGGCGCGTTCCGACGGACACGCCGGCACGGGACACCAGGCGCGGGCCAACGCGGAATAGAAGTGGAATTCCATCTCCTCGATGAACGCCAGCGACGTCCAGACGAACGCGGAGGCTTCCTGGCTGGCGCGCACGGCGCTGGTGAAATCGCCAGCGAAAACCCGGGCCTGAAGCTTGCGCAGGTAGTGCCAGCAGGCCGTGACGTTCCGGCCGGGCTCGGCCTGGATCTTCCGTTCGAATTCAGCCTCGCTGAAACCGGCGTCGTCCAGCGTGCCGAATTGCGTCGTGAGGCCCTGCAGCATCTTGGCCAGCTGAAGCTGCGACGTATACCGGTCCAGGACTTCAAGACCCGCCTTGCGCGCGAAGGCTAGGCCGCGGCTGGCGTCGGCGCGGATGGTGTTCAGCGCGCCGCCGGTGGCCAGCATGTGCGTGACCATACTGTTCAGCGCGAAGGACGCATAGGTCCAGTCGCCCTGCAGGCTGGCCAGTTCGAAGGCGGTTTGCAGCAGGTCGCGCGCCTGGCTGACGGGCTGCGACCACGGCACGATCTGGCCGCCGAACACCTGATAGACCCGCGCGCTGAAACGGACCTGTCCGCGCTGCTGGACCAGATCGACGCCCAGCTTGCCGAAGGCGTAGCCGTCTGCGTAGTCGCCGGTGCGCGCGGCAAGGATCATGCCCAGCCACGCATAACCAAGGCTGGACGCATCCGTATTGCCATGGCGCAGGCTCAGGTTGGCCATGCGCAGAATGACGCGCTCGCGCAGATTCGCAAAGAGCGTCCAGGCCGGGGGCAGCAGCGCGGTCAGCACGCCCATCGTGCCTTCCGCGTCGGCGTCCTGCATCTCAGGGAGGCCGAGCAGGGCAGCCGCAGGCCGGCCGTCGCGCAGCGTATTGAACTCGGCGTACTCGCTGGAGACGGCTTCATCGGACGGGCTATCCGTCCAGTCGATGCCGGCGCGGCGCAGGTAGTGCAGCCCGGCGTCAATGGCCTCGTGCCGCTCGCCTAGCGCCATGAATACTTCCACGCGCAACTGTGTCACGCGGGCCAGTTCCGGCAATGGCCCCTCGCGCTCTCCCAGCCGGGCCAGCCGATGCTTGGCGCTCGCCACCGCGCCCCTGCGGAACTCGCATTCCGCGCGGGTGATCTCGATGGTGAAGGCCAGCGCCGGTTGATGCTGCCTGCCGTCGTCGGACAGGAACGCCGAGGCGGCCTCCAGATATCGGATGGCCGCGGAATAGTCGGCGGTGTCCTTGGCCAGCGCGCCGGCCAGGGCGTTCAGATGGGCAAGCCGGACGCGTTCTTCCTGGCTGTGCACCAGTTGCCATGCCCGGTTGAACTGGTCGACCAGTTCAAATGCCTGCGCCTTCAGTTGTTCAGGTTCGAGGTCCTGCGCAAGCCGCCGGCCGATCGCCAGGTGCGTGGCCGCGCGCTGCCGTTCGGGAATCAGCGCATAGCTGGCCGCCTGCACGCGGTCGTGCGGAAAGCGGTACACGTCGCCGGTCCGGAACACGAGGCTCTGCCGCTCGCATTCGCGCATGGCGCTGGCCACGTCGAGTCGCGGCCAGTCCAGCGCGAGCGCAAGCTTGTCGAGCGACGTGTCATGTCCCAGGCAGGCCATGTGTTGAATGGCTTCGCGGCTGTCCGCCGGCAACCGCTCGACCTGCTGGATGATGATGCCGACCACGTTGTCGGTATAGGCCTGTTCGCGGATGGCGTCCGCATCCCAGATCCAGCGCTGGCGGCGCGGGTCGTAGTGCAGCAGTCCCTCGGCCGCAAGCGTGGCCAGGAAGCGAAGCATGAAGCACGGATTGCCGGCCGTCTTGGCCTGCACCAGGCTGACCAGCGGATCGATCCACGGCGACTTGCTTTGCAGCGCATCGGCGATCAGGCGGGCGGAATCGCGCTCGTGCAGGTTGGTGAGCGCAATCTCGGTCAGGGGAATCGTGTTGGCGCGCAGGCTGTCAATGAAGGCGGCGAGCGCGTGGCGCGGCGTTATGTCTTCGGCGCGGTACACGCCCACGACCAGGATGTTCTGCAGATCCATCTGCGCCAGCTGTTCAATGACGCGCAGCGTGGCGGCGTCGGTCGACTGCAGGTCGTCCAGGAACAGGATCAGCGGATGGCCTGGCGACGAGAACGCGCAGAACAGATGCTGAAAGGCCAGGCGCAACCGCGCCTTGGCGTCGCCTTCGGCCAGCAGGCCCGACGCGTCCGGCACGATCATCGCCAGTTCGGGAATCAACGCGAGCAAGCTGTCGCCGCCCGCGGAGACCACCACGCGCAGCTTTTCGCGCCACTCGCCCAGATCGCTCTCGTTCTTGGCAAGCACGGCCTGAAGCAGGCCTCGCGCCGCCTCGACCAGCGCGGCGTAGGGACCGGCGTGGCTGTGAGGATCGCCCTTGCCCTTGGCGAGCAGGGTGTACTGGCTGCCGACGACGCGATGCAGTTCTTCGATGAGGATGGACTTGCCGACGCCCGGTTCGCCGGAGATCAGCACCACTTCGGCGCGGCCCGATCCCGCCACCCGGCCCATGGCGCCGAGCAGGATGTCCAGCTCGGTGCCCCGGCCGTACAGCGTGGCCGGCACGCGCACGCGCCCGGGGTGATCGTAGCGGCCCAGCACGAAGTCCGGGGCGGCGCTGGGGCCGGCCGTCAGCGTGGTCAGGCAGCACTGCAGATCCGCGGCAAGCCCTTCCGCCGTCTGGTACCGGTCGTCCGCCGATTTCTCGAGCAGCTTCATGACGATGGCCGAGAGCTCGGCGCAGATGCCGGGGTTGCGCTCGGCGGGCGCCACGGGCAGGCGCGCCGTATGGCTGTGCAGCCAGGTCAGCGCCGATTCGGCTTGGAACGGAAGCTCGCCGGTCAAGGCTTCGTAGAAGACGACGCCCAGCGAATACAGATCGGATCGCGCGTCGGCGCGGTGGCCGGAGCGGCCGGACTGTTCGGGGGCCATGTAGGCCGGGGTGCCGACGATGTCGCCCGGCGTTGAGGCGAGCGCCGTCTGGTAGGCGCCGAGCGGCGTGGAAAACGAAAAGCCGGTCAGGTGAGCGGCGCCGTCCTGCTCGTTGAACAGAATGTGCGCCGGCTTGAGATTCCGATGGATCAGCCCGGCGCTGTGCATCTTGCCCAGCGACATCGACACCGCGATGGCGAAGCGGAGAAATGCCGGGGCGGGCATCGCCCGCGAGTGGTGCATGGCCAGCGGTTGTCCGCCGGGATCCTGCAGGTACAGGACGGTGGAGCCGCCGACGCGCGCCAGCTCGGTCGGCACGGCCGCCCAGGCCGGATGCAGGTAGTCGCGCAGGCCGTATTCCTGTTCCAGGAGGTGCCGCGCGCACTCCGAGCTGTCGTTCGGCCTGAGCCAGACGGCCAGCTTCGAGGCGCCGCGCCCGAAGACCCGGTCGCCATCCACCCACAGAACCTCGAAGCGGGCTCCGTTGACTGCCTCGAAGCGAGGAGCGCTATCCATGTCACACCTAAGCCGCGGCCTCTCGGCGCGCGGCATCAAAATCCCTGTCGGCGCAATTCTAGTCAGGAATCATGCTTCGCTTGTAACGGTGTGTGCGGGCAGCGCCGGTCTCATCCTGCTGCCCGTTATTGCGGGATGGGGGCGACGAAGTGCGACACCCGCGGCGGGATGTCGCCGATGTGGAAGGCGCGCACTTCCGCCTGCTGGTCCGCGTCGGCGTGGGTGACACGCTCGTGCTGGCGCAGGTGCTCCAGCCACGACATCACCAGGAAGTATTCAAGGTAGCGGCCGGGCTGGGCGGCGTCTTCAAAAATGCCCCACGCATACGCGCCGTCGCGGCGGCGTTCGGCGCCGGCATGCTGCATGGCTTGCACGAAGTCCGCGCCGCGTGCCGGATCGATCAGGTATTCCACGGTAATCATCACCGGGCCGCGATCATGCGTGACGTGCTGGCCGATCAGGGGCTCGGGCCAGTGCATCGACGGCGCGAGGTCCAGGTCGGCGCCCAGTTGCAGCTTGGCCTTGCGGGTCAGCAGCATCGCCACGACCGAGCCCGCGGCCGCGATCAGCAGGGCCGTGGGAACACCGGCGCGTACGGCGGTCTGCCCCCAGATCATGCTGCCGGCGGTCATCGAGCCGAAGAACACCGTGACGAAGATCGCCAGCCCGCGTGCGCGCACCCAGTCGGGCAGCGCCACCTGGGCGGACACGTTGAGCGAGGTCAGCACCATGATCCACGACGCGCCCGCCAGAAAGCTGAACGCGCCGGCGACGACGGGATGCGGCACCACCGCAAACACCACCAGCGTAAGCGCCGTGCCCAGCGTGCCGGCCATGACGCTGCGGTCCGGGCCCAGCTTCTTGCGCAGCGGCGGTAGCACCATCGCACCGATCACGGCGCCCGCACCGACGCAGCCCAGGATGATGCCGTAGAGCAAGGCGCCACCCTGCAACACCTGGCGCACGATCACCGGCAGCAAGGCCCAGTAGGCGCTGGCAAACAGGAAGAACGCGACGGCACGGACCAGCGTGGATTTGAGCGGCTTGCTGTGCAGCGCGAAACGCAGGCCAGCACGCATGGCATGAAACAGTTGTTCGCGCGGCAGGCGTTTTTCAGCGGCCGCGGGCGGCTTCCACCAGATCAGTGCGGCCACAACCACGATGAAGCTGACCGCGTTCACAAAGAACGGAATCGCTACGCCCAGGCTGGTGATCAGCACCCCGGCCAGCGCCGGACCAATGGCGCGGCTGACGTTGATGCCCACGCTATTGGTCGCGATGGCCTGCTGCAGCGAAGGACGCGGCACGAGGCTTGGGACGATGGCTTGCCACGCGGGCGCCGACAGCGCCGTGCCGATGCCCATCAGCAAGGTAAAGCCCAACAGCACCCACGGCGTGGTCAGACCAAACCAGACGACCAGGCCCAGCGCCAGCGCGATGAAGCCCATCGCGATCTGCACCATCAGCAACAGCTTGCGGCGGTCCATCGTGTCGGCCAGCGCGCCAGCCAGGAGCGACAGCAGGAACACGGGCAACGCGCCCGCCGTCTGCACCAGCGCCACGAACATCGGCGACGGCGACAGCGAGGTCATGAGCCAGCCCGCGCCCACGTCGTGCATCCAGGTGCCGATGTTCGACAGGACGGTAGCCACCCAGATCACCGTGAAGGCGGAGTAGGCGAAGGGAGAGGAAGGCGGGGCTGGGTCAGCGGGTCGGATGTCGGCGGTCGTCATGGCGGGCAGGCTGCGGAAGAAAGCAAAAAGGCCCGCGGCCGCTGCGAGAGCGGCTGCGGGCCCGTGGGGCATCAGCGGGCGATGACGGGCGCGGCGACGGGCGCGATGGCGTCGTGGGCGGTCTGCGTGCGCTGGCCGGCCTTGTGCACCATGGTGTAGGCGTAGTCCACGCCCATGCCGTAGGCGCCCGAGTGTTCCTTCACGATTTCCATCACGGCATCGTAGGAGTCACGGTGGGCCCAGTCGCGCTGCCATTCCAGCAGCACTTGCTGCCACGTGACCGGCACGACGCCGGCCTGGATCATGCGTTGCATGGCCATGTCATGCGCTTCCTTGGACGTGCCGCCCGACGCGTCGGAAACCATGTAGATCTCGTACTCGCCTTCCAGCATGGCGCACAGGGCGAACGTGGTGTTGCAGACTTCGGTCCAGAGGCCGGCGACGACAACCTTCTTGCGGCCGTTGGCGGCCAGCGCGTCACGCACCTTCTGGTCGTCCCACGAGTTCATCGAGGTGCGTTCCAGGACCTTCTGGTTCGGGAACACGTCCAGCAGTTCGGGGTAGGTGTAGCCCGAGAACGACTCGGTTTCGACGGTGGTGATGGTGGTCGGGACGCCGAAGACCTTGGCGGCCTTGGCCAGGCCGACGGTGTTGTTCTTCAGCGTCTGGCGGTCGATCGACTGCACGCCGAAGGCCATTTGCGGCTGGTGATCGATGAAGATGATCTGGCTGTTCTGCGGGGTCAGGACTTCGAGCTTTGCTTGGGACATGAAAATCACCTGGAAGATTGAATCAGAGGGGGGGACGCATAGCGCCTGGCTGCATGAAGATGCCTCATTCGCCCGCTGTGTCGCGAGCTTTAACGAGAACGTCAGGATATGGGAAACGTTCGCATTTCGACATTGTTCGAAGGTATGGCGCGTCCCCCTTCAAGTAGGGTCAGGCGGGGGGCGCTTGATGCCCAGGGTGGCCAGGGCGGCGACGACGGGCGGCAGGACGAAACACCACATGAGCGACGCCCAGTACAAGAGCGCGGCGACGGCGCAGCCGGACGCAAAGGCCGCCAGGGCGGGCAGCATCTTGCGCAGGCGGCCGACGGCGGCCGTGCGGGCCTCGCCGGAGACGCCCTTGCAGAGGTCGGCAAGGTCGATCATCACCTGCGTGGTGGTGCCGGTCATCAGCGTGGACGGCGGCGCGCTGCCCAGGTGCATGCGCTGGATCGCATTCTGGATGCCCATGGCCGCGACCAGCAGCATGCCGCCCATCACGGCAAAGGGCGCGTCGCTGTCGGAAAACGGGCCGTAGGCGATGAGGACGGCGGCCGCGGCAGCCAGCAGCAGCACCTTCGCGCACATGAGTTTCGACATGGCCGTGTCCGCAGCAGCGAGGCCGGACGCAAACAGGCGCGTCAGGACGACGACGGCACAGAAGAGCGGCAAGGCCAGGAGCTTGGCAAAGGCGCCGGTCGTGCCGTGGACGAAGGCGGCGCCCAGCGTGACGAAGTTGCCGGTCACGTGCGCCGTGAAAAGGCCATTCAACGCCAGGAACCCCGCCGTATCGACGTATCCCGCGTTAAAGCCCAGGAGGCCGGTGAATCGGGGAGATACGGGTGTCTGTTCCATGATGTGCAAGGTAAGCGTGGAAGGCGCAGTGCCCGTTGGACCGGCGGCGCGGCCAGCGCGGCGGGCACTGCGAAAGAGGCCGTTACCGCCGTTCGTTCAGGTCCTGCCAGATCACCAGCAGGAATCCGCCCACCAGACCAAGGTGCTCGAAGAACGAGTTGGCGGCGAAAAAACGCGCCTGGCCGGGCGGCATTTCCCAGAACTGCAGGGCAACGAACGTGGCGATGAGGGTGAAGATCGCCAGCCCCAATGCGCCGATCCAGCGGTGCCAGCCGATCAGGATCATGAGCGAGGCAATGAGCTCCAGCGCGATCACGACCACGGCGAAGAACGGCGCGGGCGTGAGCCCGAAGTGGGTCATTTCCGCGATGGCGCTCGGAAAGTCGGTCAGCTTGACCAGCCCGCCCTGCAGATACGCGGCGCACAAGCCCAGATAGGCGACAAAGCGGGCAACGTGGCCCCCAAGAACGGGGCGCGCGATGCCGGCCAGCGAGGTTGAAATGCTCGACATGGATTCAGTCCCTTACACGGCCCAGCACGAGCAGCCCAGCGCGCCGAAGAACGACTTCTGGTCGGAGGCCGGCACGCTGGACGCCCACGCATTGGCGTGGCTGTGGCCATGCAGGCCGCACGCGCTGGCGCAACCGCACGCGGCGGCAAAGCGCTTGTAGTCCAGCGAATTGCGGCCCGCGCCTTCCGGGTCGCCCCAGGCGGCATAGCCGCCGAACAGGCGCGTGGGCGACCAGTCGGGCATGGCGGGCGGCGGCGCGTTCTCGTCGAGCTTGGCGAAGTCGCCCGCGCCGTAGACCACGCGCCCGCCCACCACGGTCAGGTCGGACGTCAGGAACGAAATCTCTTCGTCCGCCACCGTGAAGTAGTCCTGGGACGGGACCATCAGATCGGCGAATTGGCCCACCTGGATGCGGCCGCGCTTGCCTTCGTCGTTGGAGAACCACGCGACGTTTTCGGTCCACATGCGCAGCGCCGTCTCGCGGTCCAGCAGGTTTTCGTGCGGATACAGCGGCATGCCGCCCACGGTCTTGCCCGTGGTCATCCACGACAGCGAGATCCACGGGTTGTACGACGCGACGCGCGTGGCGTCCGTGCCGGCGGACGTCTTCACGCCCTTTTGCAGGATGCGCTTGACCGGGGGCGTGGCCTGCGCGGCCTTCGCGCCGTAGCGCTCGACAAAGTATTCGCCCTGGTAAGCCATGCGGTGCTGTACGGCAATGCCGCCGCCCAGCGCGGCGATCCGGTCGATCGACTTGTCCGAGATCGTCTCGGCGTGATCGAAGAACCAGTTGATGCCGGTGAGCGGCGTGTCGCGATGCACTTTCTCGAAGACGTCCAGCGCCCGCGAGATGGTTTCGTCGTACGTGGCGTGCAGGCGCCAGGGCCATTTGTTCTGGACCAGGACGCGCACGACCTCTTCCAGCTCGCCTTCCATCTCCGGCGGCATGTCCGGGCGTTCGACGCGGAAGTCCTCGAAGTCGGCGGCCGAGAACACCAGCATTTCGCCCGCACCGTTATGGCGGAAATAATCGTCGCCCTGCTTGTACTTCACCGAAGACGTCCAGTTCAGGAAGTCTTCCTTCTCGTGCTTGGGCTTTTGCGTGAAGAGGTTGTAGGCGAGGCGAACGGTCAACTGGTTGTCGTCGGCCAGCTTCTGGATGACGGCGTAATCGTCCGGGTAGTTCTGATAGCCGCCGCCGGCGTCGATGACGCCCGTGACGCCCAGCCGGTTCAGCTCGCGCATGAAGTGGCGCGTGGAGTTCAGCTGATAGTCGAATGGCAGCTTCGGACCCTTGGCCAGCGTGGAATACAGGATCGTGGCATTGGGCTTGGCCAGCAGCAGGCCCGTCGGATTGCCGTTCGAATCGCGGATGATCTGACCGCCTTCGGGGTCGGGCGTGTCCCGGGTGTAACCCACCACGCGCAGCGCCGCGGCGTTCAGCAGCGCGCGGTCGTACAGATGCAGCAGGAACACGGGGGTGTCCGGCGCGACCGCATTGATTTCCTCGATGGTCGGCAGGCGCTTTTCAATGAACTGGTGCTCGGTGAATCCGCCCACCACGCGCACCCATTGAGGCGCGGGCGTGTTGGCGACCTGGCGGCGCAGCATTTCCATGGCGTCCGCCAGGGACCGCACGCCGTCCCAGCGCAGCTCCATGTTGTAGTTCAGGCCGCCGCGCACGACGTGCGTGTGGTTGTCGTAGAGCCCGGGCAGGACGCCTTTCTTTTTCAGGTCCACCAGCCGGGTGTTCGGTCCCGCCAGGCGCAGGACTTCCCGGTCGCTGCCCACCGCGACGAACTTGCCGGCCTTCACGGCGACGGCGCCCGCTTCCGGGTTGGCGCGGTCCAGCGTGGTGAAACGGCCGTTGTAGAAGATCACTTCCGGGGGGCCGTCCGCCAGCGGCGTGCCGGTCTGGTTCTGCGACCCGGCATTCGCCCGGCCTGCCCACATGCTGTTGAGCGCAAACGCTGAAGCCAGCGAAGACGCCGCTCCCAGGACTTGTCGACGCGAAGCCATGCCACTCTCCTCGATTAATTTCGCGGTGGCTAGGTTTTCATGGCGCCCGCCGGGGCGCAATCCGACATTAGGTTCGTCACCCTATACCATCGACGAATGGCGCAGGCACGGCATGCACGCGTATCGTCTTCCGGTTTGCGTGCTGCCTTGCAGTTCCGGGGTCGCTCGTATCCCGTGCCCATGGGTTCATCGCGCAGGATTCCCACGGAAAGCACAGGAGCATGAGATGAAGGTTGGCCGCGACGCGCGCAAACGGGTTCTGGTTGGTGGATGCGCGGTGGCCGCGCTGTGTGGCGCAGTGGGCAGCGCGACGGCGCAGTCATCCGTCACGCTATACGGCCGGCTGAACACCGCACTGGAATACGCCTGGATCAGCGGCGGCGACAATGCCGGCTCCGGCTCGCGCATGACGAACAACCGGTCGGTTTTCGGCCTGCGCGGCGAAGAGGACCTGGGCAATGGTCTCTCGGCAATCTTCCAGATCGAAAGCGGCATCGCGCTCAACACCGGGCAAGGCGAGATCGCCAGCCGGAACACGCGGCTGGGGTTGGCATCGCCCTACGGCACGTTCTTCCTGGGCAATTGGCACACGGCCTACACCGAGTCGACCATGAAAATGGACCCGTACTATCCGATGACGGCCGGGTACATGGCGCTGATGGGCAACGGTTCGGCCCCCAGCTCGGGCAACGTCGAGAACACAAGTTCGTTTGACCGGCGCCAGAAGAACTCGCTGCATTTCCGGTCGGCCGACTGGCACGGCCTGAGCGCGGGCTTCACCTGGGGCCTGCCGCAGGAGCGCATGACGACGCCGCGCAATCCCCAGCTCTTCTCGTGGTCCGCGGCCTACAAGGAAGGTCCGCTGGCGCTGGTGGCGGCCTATGAGCTGCACAGGAACTACCAGATGGCCGATTCGCACGACGATGCCATCAAGCTGGGCGCCTCGTATTCGTTCCCGACCACCACGATCAACCTCGTCGTCGAGCAGCTGCGCTACCAGACGCCCACCGGCGATCTGCGCCGCAAGGGTTACTACGTGTCGCTGGTGCAGAAGCTGGGTTCAGGCAGCCTCAACGCGTCCGTCGGCTACGCCGCCAACGGCACCGGGCCGTCCACGCAACAGGTGGGCTATGTCCGTAGCGGCGAGAACACCGGCGCGGTCCAATACACGCTCGGCTACGAGCAGCCCTTGTCCAAGCGCACGTCCGTGTATGCGTACTACTCGAAGATCAAGAACCGTTCGAACGCGGCCTACGATTTCGCCATCAATGAACTTGGCGTGACTGCCGGCGCCAGCCCGCAGACCATTGCGCTGGGGTTGCGGCACAGCTTCTAGCCTTGGCGAGGCTTAACGATTCATTAATTGTTGCCTCGCTATAGTCGCGCTCGTCAGCCGGCGCGGCGCCCGTCAGTGGGGCCAGCGCTGCAATAGCGCGAGTAGTCATGAGCCGGTTGCCGATCACAACAAAGGCGAATGATGAATCTTGCAACCATGAAAGTGAGGTCTCGCCTCGCTATCGGTTTCCTCTTGCTTATCCTGGCGCTGCTGGTGCTTGGGGGCCTGTCCCTGTATGCCGTGCGGACGCTGGACAAGTCGATGTCCGACATCGTCAACGTGAACAACCAGCAGTTGAAGCTGGCGTTGCAGATGCGCGAGCTGGTGCAGGGCCGGGCCATCGTGGTGCGCAACATCGTGCTGTACACGGACCCGCAAGCCGTGGCAAATGAGATCAGCCGATCGGAAGACATGGCGACGCGCTATCGCCAAGCCAGCGAACAGCTAGCGAAGATGTTTGCCGAGGACGAAGGGACGCTGCCCGCCGAGACCGATCTGCTGGCCGCCGCGCAGCGTGCGCAGCAGGAAGCGACGCCCATCTACATGCGCGCCCTTGAAGCGGGGCGGCAGAACAATGCGCAGGAAGCCGCCCGGATTCTGCGTGAAGAGCTGCGCGCCAAGCAGGACGCCTGGCTCGACCAGTTGATGGCGCTAGCCAACCTGGAAGCCAAACTCAGTGACGAATCGGCCGCAGAGGCCGCGCAGACGTCAGCGCGCCTGCGCAATGCAATCGTCGTGATCATGGCGATCGCCGTACTGGCCGGTGTGCTGTCGGCCTGGCTGATCACGCGCAGCATCCTGCGTCAGCTTGGCGGCGAGCCTGCCGATGCGCAGAAGCTGGCAGGCGCCATTGCAAGCGGCGATCTCACCACGGCGCTCACGCTGGACGGACGCGACCGGTCGAGCCTGATGTATTCGCTGGAGACGATGCGCATGCAGCTGGCGACGACGGTGGGGACCATCATCAGCGCGGCGGAGTCCATCTCGACGGCGTCCGCCCAGATTGCGGAAGGCAACGCCGACCTGTCGCAGCGTACCGAGGAACAGGCCGCGTCGCTGGAGGAAACGGCCGCCAGCATCGAGGAAATGACCTCGACCGTGCGGATGAACCAGGACAACGCGGCCAGCGGCAGCAGTCTCGCCGTGGATTGCAGCCAGCTCACGGTTGAGGCGGGCCACGTGGTGGGCCAGGTGGTGGACGCGATCGGTGCGATCTCGACCGATGCCGAGCGCGTCGGCGAAATCGTCTCGGTGATCGACAGCATCGCGTTCCAGACGAACATTCTTGCGCTGAATGCGGCGGTGGAAGCCGCGCGGGCCGGCGAACAGGGCCGCGGCTTCGCAGTGGTGGCCACCGAAGTGCGCGCGCTGGCGCAACGCAGCGCGACGGCAGCAAAAGAGATCAAGGGCCTGATCGAGAATTCCAAGCGCGCCGTGCAAGGCGGCGAGTCGCTGGCGGCCACGGCGGGCGACCAGATGCAGAAGGTGCTGGACGCGGTGGCCCGCCTGAAAGAGGTGACGGTGGAAATCGCCTCGGCTTCGGCGGAGCAGACCAGCGGCATCGAACAGGTGAACGTGGCGGTGTCGCAGATGGACACGATGACGCAGCAGAACGCCGCGCTGGTCGAGGAATCGGCCGCGGCGGCAGGCGCAATGGCCACGCAGGCGAAGGAGCTGCTGCAGGCCGTGGCGCGCTTCAAGACGGAGCGGCGAACCACTGCAGCGCATCCGGGCGCGCGCTACGAGCCGCTGGCGCTGGCCGCGCCCGCGCACGCCTGAGCCGGCGGCAGACCTTTATGATGCGGCATGCGCGGCAAGCCCGCCGCGCCGCGCAGAGGCTGCCAACGCCCACACAGGGGAACTGACATGCGGGTGCTGTTGGTCGAGGACGACGCGATGTTCGCGGACGCTCTGACGCTGGCCCTCGAGGAGCTGGACTTTGCGGTGACGTTGGTGCAGGAAGTCGACGCCGCCAAGGTGCTGCTGCTGGAGCATGCCTTCACGATCGTGCTGCTCGATATCGGTCTGCATCGCGGGTCGGGGCTGGACGTGCTGCGCTTTCTGCGCCGGCGTGGCGACGCGGTGCCGGTGATCCTGATCACCGCGCGGGATGCCTTGAGCGACCGCATCAAGGGACTGGATCTGGGCGCCGACGATTACGTCATCAAGCCGTTCGAGCCCACAGAGCTCTTTGCACGCATGCGCGCGCTGCTCCGGCGCAGCGGCGTGGCGGGCGACAAGGTGCTGGCCTGGCGTCATGTGAAGCTGGACCCGGGGCGCCGCGAGGCCTTTGTCGACGAGGCGCCGACGCGCCTGTCCGAGCAGGAGTTCCGCACGCTGGAGATGCTGCTCAGGCATCCCGACCGGCTGGTGTCCACCGAAGAACTGCGCGCGCATCTCTACGGCGTCGACCGGCCCGGCGAAAGCAATACGATCGCCGTGTTCATTCACGCCCTGCGGCGCAAGCTGGGCAAGGACGTCATCGAGAACGTGCACGGCCAAGGCTATCGCCTCGCCCGGGACAGCAGCTGATGCGCCGGGTCACGAATTCGATGCGGGCGCAGATTCTGCTGGGCATCTTCAGCGCGCTGCTGGTGTCTTGGCTGGTGCAGTTCGGTCTGTACTGGAACAGCCTGACGCGGACCGAGTCCGGGGCGCGCGATCATGAGCTGAGGGCGGTAGTCGACAGCGTTGCGTTCTTTCTGGCGATGGTGCCGGTGACGCAGGACATCACCCGCGACCTGCCGGTGCCCCCCTTCCTGTTGCGCCAGTCCATCGGCAAGACCGAGATCCAGGTCTGGGACCGCGTGACGAACCGGCTGGTGCTGGCGTCGACGGACGCGCCGCGCACGCAGATGGCGCAGGTCGATTCCATCGGGTTCTCGTGCGTCCTCTTCGGCGGCGACACCTGGCGCGTTTATGCGGGACTGGACGAGACGGCCCGCTTCGAGATCGTTGCCGCGACGCCGACGCGCGCGTTCTACGCGGGGCTTGCCGACCGCTTCGAGTTGGGCTCGATCATCACGCTGCTGATGTTTGCGGGGATCGGCAGCGTCACGATGTTCGTGGTCTGCCGTTCGACGCGCAAGCTTGGCCGCGCCGGCCGGGAGATCGCGCAGGCCAGCGTGACCGATGGCGTGACGGTTGACGAACGCGCGGTGCCCGCCGAAGTGGGACCCCTGATACGCGCCATCAACGAGCGGCAGCGGCGGGTGCTGACGCTCGTCGAGAACGAGCGGCGATTCATCGGCGACGCCGCCCACGAGCTGCGCACGCCGTTGGCGGTGCTGGCCGTGTACGCGGACACGGCATATCGGGTCAACGATCCCGTCAAAGCGAAGATGCTGATGCAGAAGATCGCCGAGACGACCCGCCGCAGCGCGCGCATCGTCGAGCAGCTGCTGGATTTGGCGCGCACCGACAGGAACGACATCGTGCTCGAACCCGTGAATCTCGCTTCCGTCGTGGGCTTTGTCCTGCGGGACATGCAGGCGTCGTTCGTCCATCGCGGCCAGCAGCTCACCGTCGATGCCGTCCCGGGCCAGATCCTGGGCCAGGTCGACGCGCTGGGCATCCTGGTGCGCAACCTGCTGGACAACGCAGGCCGGTACAGCGGCGACGGCAGTTCGATCCGGGTAGCGGTGGAGCGGGCGGCCGACAGCGTCACGTTAGTGGTGTCGGACAACGGCCCGGGCATCGCACGGCCGCTGCGCGAGCGCATCTTCGACCCGTTCTATCGTGGGCCCGGTGCGCCTAGCCACGGCAGCGGACTCGGGCTGGCCCTGGTGGCAAGGATCGCCCGCTCGCACAATGCGCGCGTCACGTTGGAGGACGGCGCCGAGGGGCGTGGCGTGTGCTTGAGCGTGACGTTTCCGCTGCCGGACGCCGTGGCCGCCGCTTCACCCGCGGAATAGGCGGTTGGAGAGAACATGGATACGCCCGATTGCCGCAGTGAGACACGGCCACCGTTCGACGGGCTGCGCGCTTATCTGCGAGCCGTCCAAAGCCGGGACGACTTGCAGCGGATCCGGCAGCTTGAGCAGCGAAATGGTGGACTGAAGCGGTCCGTGGAACGCTTGATGGCGGGGCACGGCACTTCCACGCGGTGTCCTGAATGCGGCTCCAGAACCGTGAGAATCCGTACGGCTTCTTCACCAGCGGCATTAATCAGCCGACTGAAACGCATTTTTCGCTTGGGCACGCAGCGCCGGCCGGATTAATCAAAAAGGTAATGGTCGACCGATCTGTCGTGTCATTTTGTTTCCGAAACGTAGGTGAATCGCGTTCCGGTAATTGGCACAGGCAGGACAACGGATGGTATCCAAATCGTGCGTTACGCCGCGCAGAGATGGTATCCATTCAACGAATATAAATACTTTGGATAACCTGTCCGTCGTGGTTTCTACAAATATCGGTCGTATGCCGTAGACCTATTTTGATAATTAACGGGATATAACCCCGTTTATTAACGGGGACGTAAAAAGAACCGTTATACAGTGCCTCCTTTTTTCGAGAGCTGACCCTAGATTCACGCCGGCTGCATTATTACTTGCCGATACTTTTTAAACATATCGGCAATGTGTGAAAGGAAGCTCGATTAATCCGGAGGATTGAAGTTTTGGCATACGGCACAAAGAAGTGGCTGACGGCGACGCTCGCCCTGAGCGCGTCCTACGTGGGGAACGTCACCGCTGCGGACCTGACCATCGGGTCGGGCAATACGCAGGTGTTTGACGGGTCGGCCAACTTTCCCGGCGGCATTGATGTCAACGGCGGCACGGCGGTTATCGGCGGCAATGGCGGCGGTGCGGGCGTGGCGATCGGCGGCAACGTCAATGCCACGTCGAACGGCACCGTGGCGGGTTTCGGGTCGATTGGTGGCGACTTGAACGTGACGGGAAATTCCCGCGTTGCGCCGGGATACTGGGTGGACACGCCGACGGGCGTCTCCAACGGCAATCTCGTGGTGAACGGCAATCTGTCGATCAACAACGGCGTCTTTGATTTCGAAACCGGCTACGCCGGACTGCCCATCACGCAACCCGGCACGGGCGACAACATCAAGGTGGGCGGCAACGTTGCCCTGAACAACGCGACGCTGAACGTGAAGGTCAGCACGCACGGGGTCAACGCGGGCTTTTACCGCATCATGTCGTACGGCGGCACGTTGAGTGGCGGCCTGACGCTTGGCACGGTCTCCGGCGACTCGGCGCCGGCCGCGACGATCCAGACGTTGACGGGCGACAAGCACATCAACCTGGTCCTGGGTCCCAGCACCACCAATCTGTGGAACGGCAATGGCGCGGCCTCCGCGGCCACCGCGGGCGGCGGCAGCGGCACGTGGACCGCGGCGAGCGGCAACTGGAGCAGCCCGACCAACGCCACGGGCGCCCTGCCCAGCGGCGGCTACGCGATCTTCACGGGCGCGGCGGGTACGGTCACCGTGGACGGCAGCGCCGGTCCGGTGCGTGCGTCGGGCTTGCAGTTCGCCACGGACCGCTATCGCCTGCAAGGCGCGCCGATCACGCTGGCGGGCACGGGCGGCAACCCGCCCGTCATCGTCGTCGGCGACGGCACGTATGCAGCCGGCCAGTTCGTCGACATCATCGACAACCCGCTGCAAGGCACGGAAGGCTTTGTGAAGACGGGCGTCGGCTCGATCATCCTGAACGGCGACAGCAGCAACCTGACCGGCCCCATCTTCATCGCCGACGGCGCGCTGGAGATCAACGGCAAGCTGAACGGCCCGATGGACATCGGCCGCGAAGTGGTGCTGGCAGGTGTCGGCCAAGTCGGCAGCACGACGCTGTACCCGACGGCGGTGATTTCGCCGGGTAACGACGGCATGCCGATGGGCACGCTGACGGTCAACGGCAATCTCAACTTCGGCCAGGACACGATCTATCGCGTGCACGCCGATCCGACCAGCACGCTGAGCGACCGCATCCATGTGACCGGCGTCGCCACGCTGGACGGCACGGTCGCGCATGTGGGGCCCAATGGCAACTACGCGCCGCGCACGACGTACAACATCCTGACGGCGGACGGCGGCATTCAAGGCCGGTTCACGGGCGTGTCGAGCAACTACGCGTTCCTGACGCCGTCGCTCAGCTATGACGCGAAGAATGCTTTCATGACGCTCTCGCGTAACGACGTGCCGATCGGCAGCGTGGGCGGTTCGGAGAATGAAACGAACGTGGGCGGTGCGCTGGATCAGGAAGCGCCGCCTTCGACCGGCAATGGGTCGGCCTCGGCGGGCAATGGTTCCGCATCGACGGGCAATGGCTCGGCGTCGGCGGGCAACGGCTCCGCATCGACGGGCAACGGCTCCGCATCGACGGGCGATGGCTCGGCGTCGACGGGCAACGGCTCCGCATCGACGGGCAACGGCTCGGCGTCGACGGGCAACGGCTCTGCATCGACGGGGAACGGCTCGGCATCGACGGGCAACGGCTCGGCATCGACTGGCAACGGTTCCGCAACGACGGGCAGTGGCTCGGCGGCGACAGGCACCGGCAACGGCAATGAATCCGCCCCGGTCGTCACCACGCCCGTCACGCCAGTCACGCCCGGCGCCGACTCGTCGCTGATCGCCAGCGGCAATGGCGCAGGCAAGACGACGGGTGCAAGCCAGGTGACGGCGGCCGTGCTGGCCATGTCTCCCGCGCAAGCGCGCGCGGCCCTGAAGCAACTGTCCGGCGAAGCGTACGCCAGCACCGGCAGCGTGCTGCAGGCCCAGGGCGACGCGGTGACCACCCTGCCGCTGTCGCATCTGCGCGGCAACCTCGACGCGCCGATGCGCGCGGGCCGGCCGACGGCGCAGCTGGGCGCGTCGTCATCCGACGCCTTGCCGCAAAGCGGCGCATCGCCGATCTGGGCGCAGGCCTTCGGCAACTGGAGCACCTTCCGTGGCGACGGCAACGCATCCACCGTGCATCAGTCCGCGGGCGGTCTTTTTGTCGGCGGCGACGGCGACGTGGGCGGCGGTTGGCGTCTGGGCGGCGCGGTCGGGTACACCGGCAGCCACAACTCGATCTCCGACGTGTCGTCGCGCATGAGCGTGGACAGCTACACGGCCACGGTCTTCGGCGGCAAGAATTTCGAAGCCGGTCCCGGACATGTGCGCTTTATGGTGGGCGCGGCCTACACCTGGCACGAGATCGATTCCAAGCGCAATATTGCGGCCGGCAGCCTGAACCAGCGCCTCGAGTCGTCGTATAACGCGTCGTCGACGCAGGTGTTCACGGAACTGGGCTACAAGCTGCCGCTGGGCGACGCCTACGCCATCGAACCCTTTGCCGGCGTGGCATGGAACCAGGTCCGCACGCGCGATTTCCAGGAAACGGGCGGCAGCGCGGCCCTGCGCGGCGAGGGCAGCAAGGACGATGTGACGAGCACCACGCTGGGCTTGCGCGGCGCCATGCTGATCGGCACGGATGACGCGCCGGGCCGCCTGACGGCAACGGTGGGCTGGCGCCATGCGATGGGCGATGTCAAACCCACGCAGAAGCTGGCTTTCGAGGGCGGCAGCACCTTCACGGTGTCGGGCGTTCCCATTGCGCAGAACGCGGCCGTGCTGGGCCTGGGCGCAGAAGTGGCGATCACGCGCAACACGACGGCTGGCGTGGCGTACGACGCGCAGTTTGGCGGCGGCAACCGCCAGCAGTCGGGCATGTTCAAGCTGATGACGCGCTTCTAAGGTGCAGGGAGCGCGGCCGGTTCAATGCCGATGCCTGAACGGCAACGGGCTTGAATCCGGGCTCGTTCCTTTGCATGCGCGACGCGCTGAGGGCAGGGTCTTACGGCCCTGCCCTCAGCGCGTTTTCTTTTGGACTTCCGACTTCGGCATTCCGGCCGGCAACGGCAGCCCTTCGGCTCTGGCTAGGCGTTCCATCGCAACTTCCAGGATGGCGCGTGCCTGCCCGGCTGCGCGTCCGAGTTCGCTGTGCAGTTGCGCGTCGTCTTCGTTGCGGGA
Organism: Achromobacter sp. ACM05; assembly: GCF_019218915.1. NCBI lineage: Bacteria > Pseudomonadati > Pseudomonadota > Betaproteobacteria > Burkholderiales > Alcaligenaceae > Achromobacter > Achromobacter sp. ACM05. The sequence goes on along the minus strand of NZ_JAHUWQ010000001.1, from coordinate 487,525 downwards.
CGCGCACTGGACGCTATAGCGTTCAAAGCTGCCCACCATCAGCAACAGGTCGGCCAGGTGCTTCGGGCATTCGCAGGCAAGGCCGCTACCGGACGCCATGATGGTCAGGAGCGCATGCTCGTCAAAGCGCAGCTCCAGCGTCGGATGCTGCGGCGCGGTCGGCAGCCGCTCGCCCGCCAGCGCGGACCGGCACAACTGCAGCAGCTCGCCGGTGTCGGCGGGAACGCGGGCGGCCAGGCAGCCGTGCGCGCGCAACGCGCGGATGGTCGCGCTGGCGCAGAACCGGTACAGCACCACGACGGCCGCTTGGCCGCATGCTTGCGCAGCGGCCACGATCAGCGGCAAGGCGCTTTCGTGCAACTCGGACTGTTCGATCACCAGAACCTCGACGCGGGTGTCCTGCGGCGTGAGCGCGACCTGTTCAAGGTGGGGCCAGCTATGTTGGACGATCACGTCCAGACCGTCGCGTCCGCTGCCGGCAATGCGCCGCGCCAGGTTGGCGCCGACCACGCCCAGCCTCAACGGCCCGTGCGCCTTGGGCTGGTGCGCGGCGGCGCCCGCCAGTTCCTGCAACTGATCCACGGACATGGGTGCAAGCACGCCGATGGCGTGACCTTGATCGACCAGCTGCTTGAGCAGGCTGAGCCGCCGGACCTGCTCGGCGGAATAGAGCCGCTGGCCACGCGCCGAGCGTTCCGCGCCCGACAGGTTGTAGCGGCGTTCCCAGACGCGCAGGGTTTCGGGCGACAGTCCCGCCAGCCGCGCCGCCACGCCGCTGCGGTAGGTGACGCGGCCGTCATCCGGTTGCTTGGATTCCATGGTTTTAGTTGACCCGATATTGAACCGATAAGTTTGAATAATAGCGGTTCAAAACATGGACGAGAAGCCGTCCGACGCGTAAATTTTCTCCTCAAGCGGTTCACTTTCGATCTCAACGCCGCTTTGCGCAAACCCCGCTTTTCGCGGATGTTAACGGGACAAGGAGTCAATCATGAAACGTCTTCTGGCAGGTATTTCGCTCACCCTGGCGCTGGGCACGGCGCAGGCCGCCGACATCGTCGACACCGCCAAATCCGCGGGGTCGTTCAACACCCTGGTGACCGCCGTGCAGGCCGCCGGCTTGGTGGACACGCTGAAGGGACCGGGTCCGTTCACCGTGTTTGCGCCGACCGATGAGGCTTTCGCCAAGGTGCCGAAGGACAACCTCGACGCGCTGTTGAAGGACAAGGCGGCGCTGACCAAGGTCCTGACCTATCACGTCGTGCCGGGCAAGGTCATGGCCAAGGACGTGAAGGCAGGCCAGGTGAAGACCGTTCAAGGCAGCCCGCTGACGGTGACGGTCAATGGCGGGACGGTCATGGTGGATAACGCGAAGGTCGTGAAGACGGACGTGGTGGCGGATAACGGCGTCATCCACGTCATCGACACCGTGCTGATGCCGAAGTAATTGGGCTGCAACGAAAGGGCTGCAATGCGCGGCCTGCAATGCGCAGGCTGCAACGATGTCGGCCTTGGTAGGCCACCGTGACGGTGCGTGGCCTACCTTTTTTGCTTTAGTCCGTATGCCGGTCCAGCGACATCGTCAGCCGGATATTGGGGCGTATCAGACGACAGCGTGGATCGCGCTGCAAGCGCTAACGGTTCAGGCCGGCGGGTACGGGCGGACGGTTCCATCCGCCTCGCGCTTGCGATGCGCGAAGTTCAGCGTCACCATCAGCCCCGCCACCATCGAAAACAAATGCTTGAGGGTGTGGCCGCTGAGGAACGCGAAGGCATCAAAAATCTGATGATCGAGCAGCTCGGCAGCCTTGGCCAGCACGTAGAACCCGATCGCCGCGCCAAAGTACAGCCGTTCCCGCATGGGTGTGCCGTTGCGCCATTGCAGCAGCGGCACCAGCACCAGCGGCATGAACTGCACGAAAAGGTACGGACGCAGATCGCCCGTCGACGTGTGATCGGTGTACCACCACCACGCCACGCTGCCCACCGCCAGCGTGGTCCACAGCACATCGACCCAGCGGCCGTCGCCCACGGTTTCGCGCCACACGGCGGACAGGATGCCGGCGCACAGCAGCGCAATGGGCAGGCGGTCCCAGATCAGGCGCGCATTGTCCGGCACCAGGTGATACCACCCCGACCCGAAGGCGGTCAGCAAAAGCGCAACGAAGAACACCGTATAGCCAGGCCGGATCGCGTCCAGCGCAGGGTGCCGGCGCGAGTGCAGCACCAGCGCCAGGCCATACCACCCGACCACCGCAAAGCCCAGGTTGGACAGCACATCGCCCGCGTTGGGAATGCCCATCCACGAGCGCTTGTCCGCAAAGTCGTGATAGTGCTCAAGCTGCGGAATCGGCCCGTAGAGCGCCAGGCCCAGCGCCACCAGGATCACCACCGTCCACGGCAGCACGCGGCGCGAGCGGGGGGAGGACATCGTTGCGGCAGATCGAGTGCTCATGCGGATTCATCCCCGGCAGGCGGGTGTGCCGGCTAGCAGTGATAGTAAAGGTGCCGCCCGGCCGCCTCCAGCCCTTCCAGGGCCCGTCCTTCAGCTTTTTTATGTCCTTGTGTATCCGCCCGCGCGGCGCGTACATGCCGACACCCAACGTCCGGCGGCCTGCGCCACAGTGACGTCCAGCAGTCATGTCCCCTTCAACACGACTTTCTGGAGCATCACCATGTCGGAACCGGTAAACGTCCAGCGGCGCCGCCTGCTGGGTACCACTTCTTCGCTGGCGGGCGCCAGCCTGCTGGGCCTCGCGCTCGGCGGCAACGCGATCGCCAAGTCCGTGGCGCAGGCCCCCCAAGGCCTCGTCCCCACGTTCAACAACATCCGGCAGATCCGCGCCGGCACGCTCGACGTGGGCTACGTGGACGCCGGCCCCGCCGACGGCCCCGTCGCCATCCTGCTGCACGGCTGGCCCTATGACATCCACAGCTTCATCGACGTCGTGCCGCGCCTGACCGCCGCCGGTTACCGCGTCATCGTGCCCCATCTGCGCGGCTACGGCACCACCCGGATCGTGTCGCCCGACACCCCGCGCAACGGCGAACAGGCCGTCGTGGCCGTCGACATAATTGCGCTGATGGACGCCCTCAAGATCCGCAAGGCCGTCGTCGCCGGCTTCGACTGGGGCGCGCGCACCGCCTGCATCATGGCCGCGCTGTGGCCCGAGCGCTGCGAAGCGCTGGTGTCCGTCAGCGGCTACCTCATCGGCAGCCAGGAAGGCAACCGCAAACCGCTGCCGCCGCAGGCCGAACTGCAATGGTGGTACCAGTTCTACTTCGCCACCGAGCGCGGCGCCGCCGGCTACGCTGCCAACGTCGACAGCTTCAACAAGCTGATCTGGCAACTGGCCTCGCCCCAATGGCGCTTTGACGACGCAACGTTTGCGCGATCCGCACGCGCCTTCAACAACCCCGACCACGTCGAGATCGTCGTGCACAACTACCGCTGGCGGCTGGGGCTGGCGCAGGGCGAAGCGCAGTACGACGCGCTCGAGACGCGCCTCGCGCAACTGCCCAAGATCGGCATTCCGTCCATCACCATGGAAGGCGACGCCAACGGCGCCCCGCATCCGCCACCCGCTGCCTACGCCGGCCAGTTCACCGGCAAATACCAGCACATCGACGTCGGCACCGGCATCGGCCACAACCTGCCGCAAGAGGCGCCCAAAGCGTTTGCCGACGCCGTGCTCCGCGTCACGCGCCTGTAGCGCAGAAACGCGTCACACCGCATCACACCGCGACACCACGCGCCGCTCAACCGGCGCGCGGCAGCCAGTCCGACACCGTCGCAAGCACCTGCTCGGGCATCTCCCGGTGCGGCACATGGCCGCAGTTCTCGAAGATAACCGGCCGCGCGCCCGCCAATCGCGCAATGCGCTCGGCGTGCACCGTGGACCCGTATTCATCGTTGTCGCCATGCAGCGCCAGCGCCGGACACTTCACCTGCGCCAACTGCGGATCCAGCGTCCAGTCCGCGAAGTCCGGCGACAGCCACGTGTCGATCCACGCGCTCAGCACCCAGGCCGCCTTCTCGCCGTGATACTTCTTCAGGCGGTCCAGCTGTCCCGGCTGCGCGAAAGACTCCCGCGCCTGGCGGATCCCTTCCAATGTGCGTTCCTCGGCATAAACCTGCGCCGACTCGGTAATCAGCGCGCGGCAAGACTGCGGATAAGCCGCAGCGCTGGCAATCGCCATCCCCCCACCCACGCTGTGCCCGAACGCAGCGAACTCTTCCAGTTCAAGCGCCTCGCGCACGGCGCGAAATCCCTCGATAGCCTCGCGCACCACAAAGTCCACGCCCAGCGTGCCCTTGTACGGATCGGACCGGCCGAACCCCAGCCGGTCGTAGGCAATGACCTCGCGGCCCGTTGCGCCCGCCAACCGCTCCGGAAAGTCGCGCCACAACTCCACGCATCCAAGAGAGTCGTGCATCAGCACGATCGGCACGCCGTTGTCGGGAGACGAACCGGACGCAGCGGGCGTCCAGCGCCGCACGAAAAGCTGGCCGCCGGCGGCGGGGACGAAGACATCTTGGGGTTCGACGGAAGACATCAAGGATTCTCACGAAGTAGATGGCACGGGACACGTCAAGAATGCGGCGGCGCTACGCCAGCCGCCTCCCGGGGACAGTGCGAAATAGTAGCGTAGGCGCAGGCCACCGCTTCATCGCAGCCTGCACTGAACCTCATCAGCGGACTGAAGACATCCGCGCCGACGGCCAACAGCACACCGAAGCACAACACTCGAAAGCGCACCACCCCGCCAGCGCGCAGCGCACACCGCCACGACGCCCCACGAACCCGATGCCGGGTTGCCGCCGTCCGGGCGGCAGCAACCCGGCGGCCCCGCAGATTTCCTGCCCTGAACACAGGTCTTGTAGCGCCCATACCAAAGACCCTGGCAGCACGGCGTCGTGGTCACCGGGGAGGCGAGCGCCGTCGATGCGCCCGAGGGAATCGGAAGGCAGTCGCCGGAGGCGACAACGACGATGACGACGGGGGAGTCCGGAGCGAAGGCTCCGGACCGCAATCGTGGGCGATCGCCTCCCCGGTGACCGCGGCGTCGGGCGACCTACGAAGATCCACGTGGCAGCAAGATCACCAACCGCGAAGCCCTCACACGCCCGTCGCCCGCCCGACGTTCAACACCCTCACCCATCACACCGGTATCAAAGCCGTGACGTTAAGAATGCAATTGCTACGGCCTCACGGCGTACGGTGGCCGCAAGCACAACATTTGTCGCATTACACCCGCCGCCCGCACGCCGATCCGCGCCAGCGCGCCGCTACGATGGCCGCACTCACCACCGCACCAGGAGCCAGTCATGAAGATCCCTTTCCGCCACCTAGCCGTCGCCGCAGCCCTCATCGCGGCGCAGTGCTACGCAGGCGCCGCCAGCGCCCAGTGGCTCGATGCCGTAAAGGGACAGATGGAGAGCCAAGGCAGCTCAACCCAAAGCGGTACAACCCAAGGCGGCATCCTGCAAGGCCTAGGCAACAGCCTGCCGCTCTCTTCGCTCACCCCCGCCTCAGCCGGCAACGCAGCCGGCGTGCTCGAGTTCTGCATGAAAAACAACTACCTGGCCGGCGGCGATGCCCAGGCCCTGAAAGACAAACTGATGGGCAAGATCGGCGGCGGCTCAACGCAGAAAGCCAAATCGGATTCCGGATACCTAGCCGGCCTGCAAGGCCTCCTAAACGGCAGCGACGGCAAATCGGTAGACCTGAGCGGCGGCGGACTGAAAGAGGAACTCACCCGCAAGGCATGCGATCAGGTCCTCAAACACGCGAAGTCGTTCCTGTAATCAGGCGCACACAGCGGTGCGCCAGCCTTCGCGCGCCGCCGTCACGTCACCGTCCCAAAAATATCCTCCCGCGCCGCACGGCTCAACGCCACCACCGCCGGATGCTCCAACCGCTGGTCGGTCGTGATCGCGTAGAACTGCTCCTTCACGTCCGCCGCGTGCCCGATCACACGCACCCGATACTGCTTGCATAGATAGGCCGCCGTCGCCGTCGGCGCCACAAACAGCCCCGTTCCCGTCTGCCCGAAAGAATTCATCAGCGCACTATCGTCGAATTCACCCACGATGCGCGGCCGGATGTCATGCTCATCGAACCATTGCAACAGCCGCGGCCGGATCGCGGCGTCTTCGCCCGGCAAGAGGAACGGCGCCTGGTCCAGCAGCGCCGGAAACGTCCCCGTCAGACTGTCCAGCAATGGCGGCGATCCAAAGAACGTCAGCCCGCATTCCCCCAGCAGATGGCTGAACCCCCGCACATTCAGATTGTTCGGCATCGGCCGATCCGCGATCACCATATCGAAGCGATGCACCGCCAGATCCGCCAGCAAATAGGGCAACCGTCCTTCGCGGCAGATCAGCCGCACGTCCTGGTCCAGATGCAATGCCGGTTCGATCATCCGGTACACCATCGCCTTGGGCATCCCCTCAGCCACTCCCACCTTGAATTCCAGCGCACGCCGCGCCGGACGCTCGCGCAGGTCGTCCAGCAGTTCGTCGCCCATCGTGAAAATGCGATCCGCATACAGCAGCGCATGGCGGCCGACATCGGTCAGTTCCAGACCGCGCCCCGCGCGACGGAACAGTTCCGTGCCGAGTGTGGATTCCAGCTCCTGGATCTGGCCGCTGATCGATTGCGGCGTGCGCTGAAGCTGCTGTGCCGCGCGGGCGATGCTGCCCGCCTTCGCGACCGTCCAGAAATAGCGCAGATGCTTGTAGTTGAGAGTGACCATGGCTGATCAATCCAAAAAATCTGACTATCGGGTCATCATAATGCGGATTGTTGGAGGAATCGCCCCGCACTAGACTGGCCTCGTGCGATTGCAGTACCTGTTTTCCCATTGCGTGGCGCACGCGGCGCGATGGAAGGAGGCGCCTCTCATGAACCGGGTCGAAACTTTTGCCACGCTGCCGATGTGGGCGGGGTTCGTGGGATTCGTGCTGATCGTGCTGGCGCTGGACCTCTATGCGTTCGGGGGTCGTCGCGCCCACCGCGTGTCCTCGCGCGAGGCGCTCTGCTGGGTGGGCGCGTGGATGACGCTTGCCACGCTGTTCGGGGGCCTGATGTGGTGGTATCTGGACGCCACCCTGGGCCGGGCGGTCGCACATCAGAAGGCGCTGGAGTTCTACACCGGTTACCTCATCGAACTGTCCCTGTCCGTGGACAACATGTTCGTGTTCTCGCTGATCTTCACGTACTTCGCCGTGCCACTGGAACTGCAGCGGCGCGTGCTGCTGTACGGCGTGCTGGGCGCCATCGTCATGCGGATCAGCATGATCCTGGCCGGCGTGTGGCTGCTGTCCCAGTTCGTGTGGCTGTTCTATGTGCTGGGCGCCTTCCTGATCTTCACGGGCTTGAAGATGCTGTTCACCGCCGGCCGACAGCAGGACATAGCCCGCAATCCGCTGGTGCGCTTTCTGCGATCCACCATGCGGATCACCAAGGACTATCACGGCCAGTCGTTCTTCGTACGCATCGACGGGTTGCGCTACGCGACGCCGATGTTCGTGGTGCTGATTGTCATCGAAGCGACGGACGTGGTTTTTGCCGTGGACAGCATCCCCGCCATCTTTGCCGTGACGACCGATCCGTTCATCGTCTTCACATCCAACATTTTTGCCATCATGGGCCTGCGGGCGCTGTATTTCCTGCTGGCGGACATGGTGGCGCGGTTTCACTATCTCAAGTACGGCCTGGCATCGGTGCTGGTCATCATTGGCGGCAAGATGCTTGCCGAACAATGGGTCCACGTGCCGGTGCACTGGTCGCTTGGGGTGGTGGGCGTGATCCTGCTGGCGTCGGTGGGCGCAAGCTGGGTGATGCCCGGAAGGGGCGCGCACAAGCCCGCGCGCAACGAAGCCAGGAAGTCATGAACCGGAGGTCTGCCATGAACACGATCATTCTTGCCACCGACGGCTCGCTGCACAGCGATGCGGCGGCCCGATTTCTGGTGGAAAGTCCCTTGCTGAACCGCGATTTCGTCGTGCACGTGGTGCACTGCGAGCCCGATGTGGCCGGTGACGTGAAGTCCTTCATCGGCAAGGCGGACATCGACGCCTGGCACCACGAGGAAAGCGGCAAGGCGATGCAATCCGTGGTCGGCATCCTGACCGCCGCCAACGTCGGCCACGAATGCCACGAGCTTGTCGGCTTCACGCCGGAGAAAATTGTCGAGTATGCAAAGCAGATCGATGCCGGGGCGATCGTGATCGGCTCGCATCATCACAGCCCGCTGATCAACGCCATCCGCGGCTCGGTCAGCGGGCGGATCCTGGCGCACTCGCCCTGTCCGGTGATGCTGGTCTGAGGCGGCGGTACGGCGCAGAGCGCCGGTCCGTTTTGACACGCCGATCCCGCGGCGCGGGCCGCGGGGGCGTGGCAGTGGTATCTTCTGCGAATCTTTCGCTTTGCACCCTGCGCCCATGTCCGACGTACCCGTTCCCGCCGATTCGCCCGTTTCCGACGGGCCGGCTGCACCCCACCGGCCCTTCATCCAGAATGCCGGCACCCGGCGCACCCTGCATTTCACGCAGCAGGAGATCCAGAGCAGCATGTCGCTGCTGAATCCGGATGCGCTCGAAATCGAATACACGCGGATGATGATGGGCTTCGTGCTGTTCAAGCCAGAGCCGGCGGACATCCTGATGGTGGGACTGGGGGGCGGATCGCTGCCCAAGTTCTGCCACCGTTATCTGACGGGGGCGCGCGTCACGGTGGTGGAAATCGATCCCGCCGTCATCGCGCTGCGCGACGCCTTCATGGTGCCGCCGGACAGCGCGCGCTTTCAGGTCATCCAGGCCGATGCGGCGCAGCATCTTGCCGGGCTGACGGACGCCGCCGATGTGATCCTGCTGGACGGATTCGTGGCCGGCGGCATTCCGGATGCCCTGTGTTCCGCCGGCTTCTACGCCGACTGCCATCGGGCCCTGCGCGACGACGGCATCCTGGTGATCAACTTCCACGTCAACCACCCCATGCATCACGAATACCTGGACCGCGTGCGCGACGCGTTCGGCTCGTCGATGTTCGAGGTGGTCGACGACGACATGACCAACAGCATCGTGTTCGCCTGCAAGGGCAACCTGCTGGACAACCCGGCGGCCGCGCAACTCACGCGGCCAGCCACGATGCCCAAGGATGCCTGGCGCCAGCTCATGCCGACGATGCGCGTGATCGGGGCGACGCTGGAACTGCGCTGATTCTGGCGTTGCGCTAGGCCGTATCGCTCAGCATGATGGAAAGCAGCTCCCGGGTGGCGCGCGACAGGGCGCCGGGCGTCTGCGCGCCACCTTTCCCGCCGAGTGTTTTCGTCAGGTTCGACACCGTCTGCGCGACAGCGTCGTCGTCCAGCACCTTGGGTCCGGTTTCTTCTGTTGGGACGGACGGCGGCGTGATGTGTTTCTTGGCCGCCTTCAGCAGCTCCGCCACCGGATCGGCCTTGCCCCGCGCGTTGACGCGGTCGGTCATCGCGGTGGCCAGGCTTTTGCCGCCGCTGCGGGTACGCAGGCCGGACCGCTCGCTGGCGGCTTCCCACGCGCCGCGCTGCGCGGCGTAGGCCGTCAACAGCGCGAAGCGGTCCGCGTCGATGAGCAGCGGCGATTCCGCCACCGCGATCAACAGGGACTGGTACGCGGCGCTCGCGGCCGTGGCGTCGTTGCCGATCAGCGCCTTGGAAACGTCCTTCCACAGATGATGGAACGGCAGCGTGGTGGCCGCGGCGAACATGTCCGCGCCCAGCGTTGCGCGCTGCTCAAAGGCCAGGACCAGATAATCGACGTCGTTGACCGGCTCCGGTTTGCCTGCGCTGTTCTGGCGGTGCAGCACGCCATCGACGAGTTGCAGCCCCGACAGCTTGTCCTGCGAATCCGCGCCCGCCAGGACGCGGTAGCCGCTGCGCCGCAATGCGTCGCCATCGTAGACGCCAAAGCGCACGCTGACGCCGTCGGTGCCGAACAGTTTGGCAAGCGGCGTGAGCAGGCTTTCGCCTGTCTTGACGATCGCCCCGCCGACCGGGCCGCCTAGCATCGTGACCGCGGTGGACACGAAATCCAGGATGCCGCGCGACAGGCTGCTGTCGGCGAAACGGCACAGCGCCGCGTACATCTCCAGTCCATCGCTGGCGTACGGGACGTTGCGCGCGACATAGACATCCCGAAAGGCGACACGGCGCGCCCCGGCGTCGGGCGCCGCCGCGCCCAGCGCCTGCTGGATGAGGTCGTAGCCGACGATGTAGGGAATCTCGCGCCGGGTGCCCTCAGCGCCGTAGCGCAAGAAGAATGTGCACAGCGGCAGGAATTGGCTGAGATAGTTGCCCGCGTCGCACAGGCGCATTTCGACAAGCCGGACGCTGAAGTAGCACTGGCCGGGCACGAATGCGGCGCCGTCCATGCCCGCAGCCAGCGCGGGCGTGCCGCCGGGCGGCTCGATCTCCGCGTAGAAGTTGCGTCCCGCAGGCACGGTCGGCAGCAGCGCGCCCGCCCCGTCGCCGCCAGCCGCCTTGCCGCCGATGCCGCGCAGCATGCCAAATATTCCGTCCATGTCAGCTCCTTGTGCGGCGTGGCCGCCACGCGCTCAGTCGCGCACGATGGCCATTGCCGATGCCCACGTCGGCAGGTCGCCCGCGTCGCCCTGCGCGGCCTTGCACGCATAGCGGTAGGCCTCCGCCAGGTCCTTGGGCTGCGTGGCGTCCAGGTACACGTCGTAAAAGCGCTGGATGTAGCGGGCGCAGGATTCTTCCTCGACCTGCCAGCGAAAGGCCAGCACGCCGGCCGCGCCCGCGCGCATGACCTCCAGCGCGGTGCGCACCGACGCGCCGCTGCACGAAGACAGCACCAGCAGCTTGCACTTGCCCGCCTCCATCCACTGCCCGATCAGCCGGATCGACAATTGCCAGGCCTCGCCGTCCTCGCCGGGCAGCACCAGCATCGTGCTTTCGCCTTCGGACACCGAATGGCCGGCAAAGTGGAAGATGTCGTAGTTGCCCGTCCGCAGACGTTCTTCGATGCGGCGTTGCAGGTCCGCGCCCACGAGCCCCGCTTCATCGGCGGCACGCACGTGGTCGATGATCAGGTGCCCCGGCGCGCGCGCGGCCAGTTCCGCAAGGTGCTCGCGCTCCTTGGCCACGGATTGCAGCGGCCCGAACTCCATCGCCGGCAGCGCGGGCCCGCCGTCCTCGCGCCGGAAGGTGACGGTGCCGAAAACCGAACTGGCGTCCATGAACAGCATCCTCACTGGCTGGCCGGGCGTGCGCGCGTCCGGCTCCCAGCGCGGCGCGGGCGCCGTGCCGTCCAGATGCAGCCGCCGCGCCATCGGCAGTTCCAAACACAGGTAACGTCCGCTGTCGGCGCCGAACTCGCGGCCCATCTCGAATGGCAGGTTGAACAGGCGCGACACCTCCTGGCTCGCCAGGTTGAATTCAAAGCGCAGGTCCAGACCCGCGAAGGCCCCCGCGCCCGGCGACACTTCCTCGTCGCGCGCCCGCTGGATCAGCTTGGCGACCGGCGCGCCCAGGCTGTGGGTCACCATGGCGCTGAAGACATCCTCGCCCACGCCGCTCAGGTCTTTCAGCCATTGCGGCGCCTTGGTCTCGCCCAGATAGGGACTGAAGGTCTCGATACGGCCCACCAGCGCGGAGATGCGGTCGCGCTCCTTGTACGGCATGTCCTGCGACGAATACTCGTGGCGTCCCATCTGGATGCGGTAGGTGATCGAGTGCTCGCCCACGCGAATGATCAGCCGCCGCCGGCGTTTGGGCGCCAGCGGCGTCAGGCAGGTGAGCACGGTGGCGACTTCCGCGCCGCTGTTGACGCCGGCTTTCGCATCGTTGGTCCACATGAAAACCTGGGGACGTTCCAGCACATAGCGCTGCACCAGTTCGGGCGGGTCGACCGCCAGCACCAGCAGCGGGACCGACGAGCGCGCGGCGATCCATTCCAGCAGTTCCACGGCTGCCGCGCCGGGCTTGCCGCGTTTGCTGGCCGTGGAGCCGAGCCGGGCGTCGATGATGACGAGCCGGGGTTCGATGCGGGGCGTGGACATGTCCCATGATTCGAGCTGCGTCTTGGCGCTTTCCAGCGACGTGCGGCGGCGCAGCTCCGCGCCGACGAACGGCGCAATCGCGGGGTACTGCTGGACTAGGCGATGCAACTGGGCAAGGTTGTTGGCCCAGTCGTCCTCGTGCTCGTCGTTCATGCTGGCCAGCAGAATGAAATTCGGTCCGGCGGCGTCTTGTTCCATGATGGCGATTCCATGATCCCGATGGCCTAGCCGGCGCGCAGCGGCAGGATCAGCGTGAACGCGCGCCACGGCGGCGTGACGGACTCGTAGGCCTGCGGCGGCGCATCCGATAGCGGCGGGTCGGTGACAAGCGCGCCGCCGTGGTCGATCACCGTTTCCTGGATCTGCGTGATGGCGATGCTGGCGCCGTCGTGCGCCGCGCGTTCGGCGTTGAGCAGCGCGTCGTCGGGCACGGCGTGCACCGGCGGGTCGGACTCCCACACCTGCTCCTCGCTCAGGCCAAAGCGGATCTCGCAGCCGTCCGGCCCGGTGTCCAGGTCGATCGTGACGCGGGCGTCGTCCGCGTTGCGACAGCGCAGCAGGTAATCGATCATCGACCGGAAGGCCGCGGACAGCGCCTGCGCATCGCCCGACACGGTCGGACCGTCGCGCGAGGGCGAGTGGTTCGTGAACGCGATCCGGCGCTGATCGCGCGCGGGCAAGGCGGTCACCACCTCCTGCAGGCGCGCGCCCAGTTCCACGTCGCTATGCATGGCGCGCGTGCGCCGCCGCGATTCGCTGGCGCTGGCCAGCCGCTCGAACGTGATGTCGGCCTTGCCGATTTCGGCCACGATGCGTTGGCTCAGGTCCTGCGCCTGCGCCGCAACGACGTCCGCCGGCGCGCCCTGGCGGGCGTCGTCGTGCAGCAGCACGGTCTGCGACGTCAGGCTGCACGCCAGCGACAACGAGGTGCGTGTCTGCCGGGCCACTTCGGCCACGGTCTCGCGCAGATAACGCAGGTCGCGCGCCCAGCCCAGATCCGCGATGTCGGTGAAGAACCAGATCGACATGTCCAGACTGGGATCCAGGTCGGTCCGCGTGGCCAGCACGGAGCGCGGCTGCCCGGTACTGTCCAGCAGCTCGATACGCTCGCGCTTGACGGTAAAGGTGGAGGTCAACACGCCCAGCGTCGCTTCGTCGCCCGCGATGGCGTAATCGGTGATCGACGGCGATTCGGTCTGGCTGCGTCCGCGCCGCGGTTCCGCGCCCAGCATGTCGGTCGCCACGCGGTTCATCTCGATGACGGCGCCCTCGCGTCCCACAAACACCACGGCCTGCTCGGTTTCCGCCATGAGGCTTTGCTTGGTCTGGCTGAGCAGATGCTGGGCCAGGCCTTCTTCCAGCGACGCGATGATCTGCATCAGGTCGTCGATATCCGGGCCCTTGAACGCGTGCGACACCGAGGACTCCACGTCCAGCAGCCACCGTATCCGGCCGTTCAGATGGATGGGGACGGTCATGGCCGAGCGCAGCGGCCGCTTCGGGCCGCCATAGCCGTGCTGCGCGTAGATGGGGTTGCCGATGTCGTCCACCGCCAGCAGGCACCCCTGCGCCAGCGTCGCGCCCAGCATGCCCTTGTCGGTGGGTTGCTGATAACCGGGCGGCAGCGCATACGCGGGCGCCAGGCTGTGCTGCGTGACGACTTCGAACCGGTTGTCCTGGCGGTTGACGCGGTACAGCGCCACGTGGTCCCACGAGAAATGCTGCGCGAGCTGGACGATGATCTCGTCGGCCGCCTGGCGCAGCGAGGCGGCGGCCATCACCTTGCGCCGCAGGGAATCCGCGAACTCGGCGCGCTCGTCGTCGCGTTCCTTTTCAAAGCGCATCAGCACGGGTTCAAGGTCCAGCGTGCGCAGCATTTCCAGATGCCGCTCCCCATACGCGCCCGGCTGCCGCGAGCACAGGCTGAGCGCCGAGCTGTAGCCGTCCGCGCGCGTCACGGGCAGTGTGACCGAGGCCTCGATGCCCAGGTCCTGGTAGCAGCGCACGACCTCGTTGCCGGGCTCGGGCATGTTCTCCCGGACGAACGCGCCGATCTCGTCGACCCACGTTCGCCCGGAATCCAGGAACGCACGTATCGTGGGCGGCAGGTCCATCCAGCGCGCGGGCCACAGCTCCACGCCTTCCGGGCGCACGGCAATCGCGCGAAACAGTGACACGTCGTTGCCGTAGATGCCGAACACCGCGTGTTCGAACGGGATAAGACGCCGGATCTGCTCCAGGATGCGGTCCAGCTTGGCGCGCCAGCCGCCAATTGCCGGGTCCAGCGCGATGCGCCGGATCTCGTCGCGGGCGGATTCCAGCGTGCGCGACTGGATGACGGCAATCACGCCCAGCAACTGGCCGTTCGGCGCGGGATCGGGCGTCATGACCAGCTCGAACTGCCGGTCGGCGTCGTCCGGGACGGGAATGGCGATGGTCACGGCGACCATGGCATCGCCTTCCGTGTCCTCGATGCAGCGCAGGATGGCGCGCTGCACCGGTCCGCCGTCGGACGGCCGGAAATGCGCCGCCAGCCGGGTGCCGCACAGCGCGTCGCGCGGCAGGCCCAGCGTGCGCGCCGCTTCGGGGTTGGCAAAACGGATCACGCCTTGAATGTCCAGCCGGAACACCGCGTAGGGCGTGCGCTCGAACCGGTGGGCCTCGGCGTCGCGGAACGGCGAGCCGTCATTGACCAGCACGATGAGTTCGCCGCTGTCCAGCGTGCACAGCGGGATGAGCTGCGCGGGCACGCGCGCGCCGCCGGGGCGCCGATACACGACGTCGACGGCGCCGTCGCCCATGCGCAGCGGTTTGGCAAGGCCGTAGACCTGGCTGACGTGGCGGCCGACGAGCGCATCGCGCGCCAGCGGCAGGACGCTGCTGGCCGCCACGATCTCGCCGGTGGCGGCCAGCACGAGGCAAGGCACGCCGACCTGGGACAGCACGCGGGCAACCTCCGCGGGCTCGCCAAACAGGGAAAACTCGCGCAGCGCCGGGTCCCGGGGAAGCGCCGGGGCGTCGCGATAGGGTTCCATCTCTGTCATGACAAGACCTCTTCACCTGCCGTCACCGCTTGATGAACGCGATGACCTGCTGTTGCGTGCCCTTGTCGTTGTCGAATCCGCCGTGCGTGCTGGACGCCACCGGCGCCACGCGGGCGGTGGCGGACGGGCTGCCGGCGGGCGAGACGTGGACCGCATCGCACGGAATGGCGGCCTCGCGAAAGTAGCGTTCCATGCCCAGCAGCGGCGTGGTGGTGCCGCCTTCGAACGATTCGCTGACCAGGTACAGCAGCGAGCGCCGGTACGGCCCGCAGGTCGGGTCGTCTTCTTCGGCGCGATCCGACAGATGGAATTGCTGATAGCGCTTCACGCGGCTGCCCAGGTGTGGCACGACCAGGTCCTGGAAGGTCTTCATCGTGACGGCGGGCGCCATCAGGCTCAGCGATTCCAGTTCCCCGCCGTCCGCGGTCAGGCGCTTGACGAAGTGGCTGGCGACGATGGCGCCCGCCGAATGGCCCACGATGTGCAGCCGCACGCGGCCACGCGCGACGTGCGTCTTGAAATGCTTGTACAGCAGGATCATCGCGGCCTCTTCGCCGCCGTTGATGGCCGGCTCGCTCATGGCTTCGGCGTTCTGCTTCATCTCGCCCCAGATCACCGTGCCGGGGAGCGCCAGCCAACGCTCAAGCCGCTGGTTCCACCAGCGTTCCAGCCGCTCGCCGATGCCGCCGGTGGTGCGCGGCACATTGCTCGCCGCGTCGCGGATGATGTTCTTCACGGTGCTGATGAAGTCCGTTTCCCACATCAGAAAGACGGGGAAGATCTGGTTGTCGTACAGCAGCGGAATCCATTCGGCGGCGGCCTCGGCCGCGTCGTTCTCGCCGACCAGGCCGCCGTGCGCGTAGACGCAGACATCCATCGGCTTGTCCTTCAGATTCCAGCGTTCGCGCGCGGCGCCCATGTGCACGTCCACGATGGCGCGCAGGTCGTCCTGTGTGGTGCGAAAGGCCCCGCTATTGCTGAGCTTGCCGTTGTTGCCGACGTTGACGATGAAGGGCGTGAGCTCGCGGTCGCGCAGCACCTTGCCCGCCGCCAGCGTCACCTTCTGACCTTCCGTGCGCAGGCTGATGCTGTTGGCGATCCGCTCGTGCTCGTGCGTGACCACGCCCAGTTGCACGACCCAGCAGTCCATTGCGTTGCGCAGCCAGTCGTCATAGGTCAGCACGGCCATGCCGTGCGTGCCCCATTCCTCGCCCCACGAGTTCTGGATCAGAAAGCCGTCCTGCGTGTAGCCGACGATGACGAAGGCGTGGCCCTGCATCGCCATGTCCTGGCCGGTGGCCGGAATGACCCAGAACGGCCGGGTGACGGGCGTGGGCTCGTCGTCGTGCGGCGTGACGCCGTGGCCGTCGTCCCAGCCGTCGTGGCAGCCCGCGCTGGCGTACAGGATGCCGACCTCGTTCAGCGCGGCGTGCATTTCCACGATGCTGCGCGTGTCGATCCGGTAGTAGGCGCCCAGCGGCCGCTTCACGGCGTCCAGCCACCAGTCGTCTTCGGGGCGCTTGGCCGCCGGCGGCATGTCGATGGTGGGAAACAGGCCCTGCGCGCAGGCGCCGTGCCGGAACCAGCCCTTCAACGCGCCGCGCAGGCTGGAGCCGCTGTCGTCGACCGATCCCGGAAACTCGTCATAGCGCCGGGCCATGGAATACAGCATGTAGGGCGAAATGGCGGGGCGCGAGTCGCGCTCGGACTTGCGCAACAGGTATTCGACCACCGTGGACAGCGCAAAGCCGGTGCAGGCCGACGTTTCGCCCTGGTGCTTCACCGTCAGTCCCATCACGGGAATCATCTCTGCCTTGGGCGTGACGGAAATGTTGGGCCGGAACAGGATGTCGCGCGCGTCGAAGGCATCGGGCTTGGCGGACCGCTCAAATAGCCGCGCGGCCGGGGCGTCATCCTGTTTGCGGCGCTTGCGGGCCTTCGCGGGCGGATCTTCCGGCGCCGGGGCGGACGCTTGCGTCACGCGTTTGGGCTTTTTCTTTGCCGCGGGCTTGGCCGCCGTGCGCGCTGCCGCCTTTCGGGTCGCCATGTCGTTCTCCCAATGCCGGCGGCCGGCTAGGACGCCAGCTTCAAGCTGGCGATGTAGCGCGGCGCGTCGGCGGCCAGCTTGGCCTCTACGTCGTCGCGCAGCTGTTCATACAGGGCGGCGTTCAGCGTCAGGCGCTGCGCGCAGGCCCAGAAGTTCACCTGGCGCGCGCCCCACTGCGCAAACAGGAAACGCTTGCGGCTGTCCACGGCGCGAAAGTAGTAGGCGCCCAGCGCCATCGACAGCCCGCCGCCGCGATCGCGCTGCACCGCGCCCAGCTGGAAGTTGCCGCCCGACTGCGACGACGCGTGAAAGTCGAAGAGCTTCACGGTGTCGTCGTCTTCGGCCAGCTGGCCCAGCGCGGTCACGGCCTGGTCCAGCACCGCCAGCTGATCCCGCCGCGTGACGGCCAGCAGCAGGTCGACGGCCACCTGGTCCATGCGGAACTCGCGCTCGTCTTCCTCGTGATGGGTGAAACTCATCTGCCCGCTGGTCCACCCCAGGTTCTCCAGCACTTCCACGTAGGTCTGATACCAGGCCTGCGACTGGGTGAATCTGTCATGCGCGGCGCTGGCCGCGCGTTGCGCCAGCTGCAGTGAATACAACACGTCGCCGCGTTCCTGCTCCTGCAGACCCGCCGCAAACGACAGCACGCTGCCGGCGTTGATGCTGGCCTGCGGCGCCTGCCGTGCGGTCTTGCCCGCGGCGCCGGCACGCAAGACGGCGCCAGAACGCTTGGCGGGCGCGCGCCGCCGCGCGACGGGCATGCCGGGCGGCTCCAGCGTCTGCACCGCCAGGTCGTTCAGGTAGCCGTGGATACCAACCGCGTTGACGCCGTGGTCCGGCATGGTCGAGGTGGGCGCGGCGCTTTTGGATGCACGGCGCGCGGCCGGACGCGGCGGCGGGGCGGGCGACACCAGCGCGCCGTCCTCGGAAAACGTGGCGGCCAGGATGAAGTCCGCTTCCGCCGCGGAATAAGCGGGGTCCCAGTGCGAGTTTTCGGGGACGTGGCAGTGGCCGAAATGCCCGCTGGCCGAATCCCAGATGGCGGGGTCGCGGTTGTGGCCGCCGGGATCCTTGCCGTTCTTCGCTGGCAGCGGGCGGCCAGACGGCCACTTGCGGGGGATGCCGTGCTGTTCCTCGATCCAGCGGCACAGGCGCGCCACGTTGGTCAGCGCGCGGCTGTCCTTGGGCAGATGCGCGAATCCCACCAGCTCGATCTGCACCGCCGAATCGCGGTTGGTCTGCACGCCGCCCGCATCGTTGCGCAGCGCTCGCGCGCCTTCGGCGGTGTCGACGTGCTGGAAGATGGTGGTGGCGTCGACCGTGAAGTGGGGGTCGGAGCGGTTGCGTTGGAACGCGTCCATCGCACCCTGCGCGGTGCTGCCCTCGGTGGTGTGGTGGACGATCTTGAAGGGGCCGCCAAGATGAGGCCCGCACGAACCCGATATGGGCCGCCACGTCGCAAAAGGACATCGTGCCATCGATGGTCTCCTGGGAACGGGCGCGGGTGTTCTTGGCAAGACGACATGACGACGATGATGCGGCGCCCATTGCAGGGATATATATGCGGACCTCATCCGCCTTGCTAGTAGCCGAAAGTATTAATCCTTGAATTTGCAATGGTGCTTACGCATCATCCGGCCCCGCTTGCGCTCGTCCAGAGGGATGAGGCGCGGCGGCCGGGGGCATGCGGCGGCGCTCAGGCCGCTTTCTGGATCCGCACCGGAATCGACTTGTAGCTGGGCGTGCCGCTGGCCGAGTCCTGGTAATCCAGCGGGCACAGGTTGTTGGCTTCCGGGTAATAGGCGCCGACCGAGCCCGCCGCGATGTCATGCTGGATGGCCGTCAGCCGCAGCCGCCGGTGCGTCTGGCCGGGCAGGCTGGTGACGATGTCGACCTCGTCGCCGTGCGCAATGCCGTAGCGCGCCAGGTCGGCGGCATTCATGAACAGCACGTCGCGCCGGCCGAACACGCCGCGATAACGGTCGTCCATGCCGTAGATCGTCGTGTTGTACTGGTCGTGGCTGCGCAGCGTGGTGAGCCGCAGGATGTTGCCTTCGACGATATCCGGATCTTCGCGCAAACCCGCGAACGGAATGAATTCCGCCTTGCCCGACGCTGTCTTCCAGATGCGCTCGGTGGGCGGCAGCGGCAGCCGGAAGCCGCCCGGAATTCGGATTCGTGCGTTGTAGTCGCGGAAATCCGGATAGATCTTTTCGATCAGGTCGCGGATGCGGTCGTAGTCCTCGATCAGGTGCGCCCAGTTGACGCGGCTGTTCGGCAGCGTCGCCTGCGCCATGCCGGCGATGATGGCCGGTTCCGAACGCAGGTGCGGTGAGGCGGGCGCCAGCTTGCCGCGCGAGGCATGCACCATCGACATCGAATCCTCGACCGTGACCGATTGCGCGCCGCCGGCCTGCACGTCGCTCTCCGTGCGGCCCAGCACCGGCAGGATGATCGACGCCTTGCCGATCAACAGGTGCGAGCGGTTCAGCTTGGTGTTCAGATGCACCGCCAGGTCCAGTTGCCGCATGCCGCGCTCGCAGGCCTCGGTATCGGGCAGCGCAATCGCAAAGTTGCCGCCCAGGCAGATCAGCGCCTTGGCGCGGCCCGCGGCCATCGCCTTCATGGCTTCGACCGCATCATGGCCGGTGCGGTTGGGAGGCCGGAAGCCGAAGGTCTGCTCGACGTGGTCGAACATGGTGTTGTCGATCTTCTCGGTGATGCCCACCGTGCGGTTGCCCTGCACGTTGGAGTGCCCGCGCAGGGGACAGATGCCTGCGCCCGGCTTGCCGAAGTTGCCGCGCATCAAGAGCAGCGCGGCGATCTGCTGCACGTTGCTCGTGCCTTTTTCGTGCTGCGTGATGCCCATGCCGTACGTGACGATGGTGGCGTTGGAACGCGCATAGGCCTCGGCCACCAGCTCCAGGTCGCGTTGGCGCAGTCCGCTGGCCTGTTCGATGTCGGTCCAGCTCGTGGCGTCCAGGTCCTGCGCGAAGGCCTCGTAGCCGTTCGTGTGCCTCGAAATGAATTCGTGGTCGAGCGTGTTGCGCCCGTCGCGGTCCGCGTCCATCAGCGCCTTCATGATGCCCTTGAGCGCGGCGGCGTCGCCGCCGACCTTGACCTGGTAGTACGTGGAGGCGATGGCTGTGGAGCCGAAGGTGCCCATCTCGATCGGGTCCTGCGGATCGGCAAAGCGCTCCAGCGAACGCTCGCGCAGCGGGTTGAACACGATGATGGGCACGCCGCGGCGTGCGCATTCATGCAGGGTGCCCATCATGCGCGGATGGTTGGTGCCGGGGTTGTGCCCCATCGAGATGATGAGGTCGCACTTGTCGAAGTCGTCCAGCGACACCGTGCCCTTGCCGATGCCGATGGCCTTGGGCAGCCCGACGCTGGTGGCCTCGTGGCACATGTTGGAGCAGTCGGGGAAATTGTTGGTGCCGAATTCGCGGGCGTACAGGCTGAAGAGAAACGCGGCCTCGTTGGATGCGCGGCCCGACGTATAGAACTCGGCCATGTCCGGGTCCGGCAGGCTGGCCAGCGTCTGGCCGATGCGTGCAAAGGCGGCGTCCCATTCGATGGGCTGGTAAGTGTCGCTGGCGGCGTCGTAGGCCAGCGGATGGGTCAGGCGGCCTGCGTTCTCCAGGTCGTGATCGGTCCAGGTCAGCAGTTCGGTCACCGTGTGCGCGGCAAAGAACTCGGGCGTCACACGCTTGCGGGTGGCTTCCCAAGTGACGGCCTTTGCGCCGTTTTCGCAGAACTGGAACGTGGACGTATGCGCCTTGTCGGGCCAGGCGCAGCCGGGGCAGTCGAACCCGTCGGGCTTGTTGGTGCGCAAGAGCAGCACGGGCGCTTCGGCAATGCGCATCTGGTTGGCCACCGCCTGCGCGGTCGCCTTCAACGCCCCCCAGCCGCCCGCCGGGGCGTCGTAGCGGTGGATGCCAGTGGGTTTGCCTTGGGACATGCGGATCTCCGGATTTCAGGAAGCGGTGCGCGCGGCGGCGGGGGCGTCGGCAAGCCGCGCGCCGCGGGCGGCGAGGTAGCGGCTGGTCAGGACCGAGCCGGCCACGGCCACGATGATGGGGACAAGAAAGGCCTGGTCGACCCGGGTGAATTCCAGGATCAGCACCACCGCGGTGAGCGGCATGCGCATCGACGAGGCCAGAAAGGCGGCCGCGCCCACGACGGCAAATGCGCCGGGCGGCGAATCGGGCCAGGCCAGGCTCCATAGGCCGCCCAGCACGACGGCCATTGATGCGCCGACGGCGATGGCGGGGGTGAGCAGACCGCCCTCCGCGCCCGCGCGCAGCGTGCAGGCGACCACAACCACCTTCATCACGGCCAGCGTGGCGGCCAGGGCGATGGTCAGTTCATTGTCGAAACTCAGTTGCGCCGGCCCCTTGCCGTTGCCCAGCAGCGCGGGAAGATAGATGGCAAGCAGACCGATCAGCGTGAAATTGACCAGGCAGGCCACGGGCAATTGCCAGCCCCGGGCGGCCTGGGCGCGCGCCGCGGCGGTCAGCCGCTGCCAGCCGTGGGCCGCGCATCCGAACAGCGGCCCGGCGGCGATCGCCCAAACCACGAGGCTGGCGTTGATCTGCATGGCAGGTACGGCGTACTGGATGTCGTTGCCCAATCCCGCCCAGGCCACCACCGCGCCAATGCAGCAGGCAATGAGCGCCGCGACGACAGCGGGCCAGGCGAACGAGCCCAGTAGGACTTCCAGCACGAAGAGCGCTGCGCCGAGCGGCACGTTGTAGACGGCGGCCAACCCCGCGCCGGCGCCACAGGCGATGACGATCCGGTGCTGCGCGGGGGCAAGCCGCAGCAGCGCGGCCAGCCGGCCGCCCGCCAGCGCGCCGACTTCGCGCGGCGCCACCTCGCGTCCCAGCGGCGATCCCAGGCCCACCGTGATGATCTGCAGGATGGCGTGCGCCATCGTTGTCGCCGGGGGCATGGCTTGCGTGGGGTCTGACACCGCCTTCTTGACGCTGACCAGGGGACGGCCATAGCGATAGATCAGCCACCATCCGCCGCCGGCCGCCAGGCCGCACAGCACCAGCGCCAGCACGCGGCGCGGGCCGCTGGCGGCCTGCACGCCTTCAAGAAAGGATTCGTGGCTGATGATGTGGCCGCCGCCGTAGCCGTACGCCAGGTGCTGGACGGCGTGCAGCAACATGCCGAGCAGCATGCCGCCCAGACCGGCGAACAGGCCGGTCAGGACGACCGCCAGGAGAAACCGCGGGCGCAGCCAGGAGGGATCGTCGGGCGTTGGATCGTTCATACCAGGAGGGGCTCCCGTCGTTGGCGCGCTGACCGAAGGGCCGTGCAAAGGCGGGCGCGCGCTGCGATGAGGCAGTGTATGGCCCGGCGCCGCCGCGCTGGGCGTCCGGCGCCCGAAAACCATACTTATTGGTTAGGCGGTAATCCGCAGTTTCCTTGTTGAGCGTCAAAAAGGACCGGAATTTGGGCTTTATTTCAAATAGTATCTAAGTAATTCAGTACATATACTCCGGGTTCAATTCAATGGACGGACGCCGCCCGCCGCAAATGGCGCCAGGAGCGGCCTGGAGAAAAAGATGTTGAACAAGGTTGTAAAGATCGGGGCATTGGCCTTGCTGTCGACGGTTGTGGCAGGTTGCGCCACCGAGCGTTCCCAAGCCGTGGCCGTGCCGGCCGTCGCGGCGGCCAGCAAGCCGTACGCGGGCGTGCGCAGCCCCATTTCCGTCGGCAAGTTCGACAACCGCACCAATTACCTGCGCGGCGTGTTCTCGGACGGCGTGGACCGCCTGGGCGGCCAAGCCAAGACGATCCTGGTCAGCCACCTGCAGCGCAGCGGCCGATTCCAGGTGATGGACCGCGACAACCTGTCCGAAATCGCCCAGGAAGCCGCGTTCAACAAGAAGGCCGCCCAGATCAAGGGCGCGCGCTACGTCGTCACGGGCGACGTGACGGCCTTCGGCCGCAAAGTCACCGGCGACCAGCAACTGTTCGGCATTCTGGGCCGCGGCAAGGAACAGGTGGCCTATGCCAAGGTCGACCTGAACGTGGTGGATGCCACGACCTCGGAAGTGGTCTATTCCGCGTCCGGCGCCGGCGAATACAGCCTGTCCAACCGCGAAGTCGTGGGCTTTGGCGGCACCGCCGGCTACGACTCCACGCTGAACGGCAAGGTGCTGGACCTGGCCATCCGTGAAGCCGTGGACCGCCTGGTCGACGGCATCGAACAGGGCGCCTGGCAGCCCGCCCGCAACTGACGGAGGCCGGGATGACCATTCATACCCACCAACCCCGCACGGGCGCCGCGCGCGCGGGCCGCGCACTGGCGATCGCCGCCCTTGCGGGCGTGCTGTCGGCCTGCGTGCAGCAGCCCAAATCCATGTATAGCTGGCAGTCCTATCAGGGCTCGGTCTATTCCTACCTGAAGGACGACGGCGGCGATTACGCGACCCAGACGCTCGCCATGGAACAGAACATCGAGACGGCGCGCGCGTCCAACGCCGAACTGCCGCCCGGTTTCCGTGCGCATCTGGGCATGCTCTACATGAAGATGGGCGACGGCGACAAGGGCGTCGAGCAGATGCAGGGCGAGAAGGCGGCCTTCCCGGAAGCCGCGCCGTTCATGGACTTCCTGCTGCGCAACGCGGGCAAGCCGCAGACGGTTGCCGCGCAGGGGGCGGGTACGGTGGCTGCGGGTTCGCCCGCCGCAGGATCGCCCGCCGCGGGATCGCCTGCCGCGGGATCGCCCGCCGCAGGATCGCCTGCCGCAGGTTCGCCCGCTTCGGTCAAACCCGCTGCCGCCGCGCCGGCCGCGCCCGCCGAGGCCGGCACGTTGAAGAAGGGATCGTGATGATGAACAAACTCATGCGCGCCGGCCTCGTGGCCATCGTGGCGCTGCTGACCGGCTGCGTGGCGCCGCCCCAAAACAACGTCGACTACACCGCGTTTCGCGAAAGCAAGCCGGCGTCGATCCTGGTGCTGCCGCCGCTGAATACGTCGGTCGACGTGTCGGCCACCGCGGCCGTGCTGTCGCAGGCCACGCGCCCGCTCGCCGAATCCGGCTACTACGTGATTCCGGTTGGCGTCATGGAAGAAACGTTCAAGCAGAACGGCCTGACTTCGCCCGACGACATCCACGAGCTGCCCGCCGTGAAGCTGCGCGAGATCTTCGGCGCCGATGCGGCGCTGTACATGACGGTCAAGCAGTACGGCGCCAGCTACGCCGTCCTGGCCAGCACCGTTACGGTCTCGATCGACGCTGAACTGCTCGACCTGCGCAACGGCGCCAAGCTCTGGAGCGGCTCCAAGCAGGTGGTGCATGCCAACAACAATAGCAACGGCGGCCTGATCGGCATGCTGGTGCAGGCGGTGGTGGATCAGGTGGTCAACAACCTGACGGACCGCAGCTACAGTGTGGCCGGCATGACGAACGCGCAACTGCTCAGCGCCGGCACACCTGGCGGCATGCTGTACGGGCCGCGCTCGCCGCGCTACGAAGCCCAGTAAACCGGCCGGATGACGGCTTACCGCCCGCGCGCCAATTCTGGCGCGCGGGCGGCTTCGTTTGGGGCGTGTGGATTTACCGCGCCCCGGACACCGGATAGTCCGTCAACCCGCGCGCATCGCCGCCGAACAATGTGTTCCTGTCATGCTCGGCCAGCGGTACGTCGTTGCGCAGGCGGTCGGGCAGGTCCGGGTTCGCCACGAATGGCCGGCCGAAGGCGATCAGATCCGCCCAGCCTGCCTGCAGCGCATCGCGTGCGCGCTCGGCCGTGTACTTGCCGGCGTAGATCAGCACGCCGGGATACACGCGGCGCAGCGCCTCTTTGAAAGACAGCGGCATGTCGGGGGCGTCGTCCCAGTCGGCTTCGGCGATGTGGATGTAGCCCACGCCGATCTCGCCCAGGCGCTTGGCGGCCGCGGTGTACGTGGCGACGGGGTCCGCATCCACGCAGCCGTTCAGCGTCGTGAGCGGCGCCAGACGGATGCCGACGCGGGCCGGATCGCCCAGGGTTTCAACCAGCGCGCGCGCCACTTCGTCCAGGAAGCGGATGCGGTTTTCCAGCGAGCCGCCGTACGCGTCGGTGCGGTTGTTGGCCTCGGAATCCAGGAACTGATTGACCAGATAGCCGTTGGCCGCGTGCAGCTCGACGCCGTCAAACCCGGCCGCGATCGCGTTGCGCGCGGCCTGGCGGTATTCCTCGACGATGCCCTGGATCTCCGTTGCCGACAGCGCGCGCGGCGCCGAGGCCTGCACGAAGTTGGGGCTGCCGTCTTCGTTCTGGATGAAGACGTTGACGCCCTCTGCCTGAATCGCAGACGACGACACCGGCGCCTGTCCGCCCAGCAGGCTGGTGTGGCTCAGCCGGCCCACGTGCCAGAGCTGGGCGTAGATGCGACCGCCGGCGGCGTGGACGGCGTCGGTCACGCCGCGCCAGCCGGCCACCTGGGCGGTCGTGCATAGGCCGGGCGTGCCGGCGTAGCCCTTGCCCATCGGCGAAATGTACGTGCCCTCGCTGACGATGAGGCCGGCGCCGGCGCGCTGCGCGTAATAGCGCGCCATCAGCGCGTTGGCGCAATCGCCGGGCTGCGTGGCGCGCGAGCGTGTCATCGGCGGCATGACGACGCGGTTGGGCAGCGTCAGGCTGCCCAGCGCCAGCGGTTGGAACAGCGGATCAGTCGTGTGCATGGTTGAATTCCGTTCAGTTCAGTCGCGTTCGGTTCTGTCCGCTTCGGGTTAATCCCACGCCGCGGCCAACCCTTCCGGGCTGACTTCGCGGCAGTTGCGTTCCAGCGCGGCGATCTGCGCCATGTCGTCGTCCGTCAGGCGCAGGTCCTGGGCGAGCAGGTTGCTGGCCAGGTTGTCGCGCTTGGTCGACGACGGGATCACGGCATAGCCCAGTTGCAGGGCCCAGGCCAGCGCGACCTGCGCGGGCGTGGCTTCGTGGCGCTGCGCGATCTGGCCGATGACCGGATCCTTGAGCACCTTGCCGTATGCCAGCGTCATGTACGAGGTGACGTGAATGCCCTGTTCCTTCAGGAAAGCGGTCAGCGTGCGGTTCTGCAGGTAGGGGCTGAGCTCGATCTGGTTGGTGGCGATTTCTTCGCGGCCGACGGCGGCGATGGCGGCGCGCGTTTGTGCGATGGGGAAGTTGGAAATGCCGATCTGGCGGGTCAGACCTTGCGCCTTGGCGTCGGCCAGCGCGGTCATGAATTCGTCGACGGAAACGCCGTTGTCCGGCGCGGGCCAGTGGATCAGCGTCAGGTCCACGTAGTCGGTGCGCAGCTTGGCCAGGCTGTCCTTCAGGCTGGGGACGAGCTTGTCCTTCGAGTAATTGGGCACCCAGATCTTGGTGGTGATGAACAGGTCTTCGCGGGCCACGTTGGACTCGGCGATGGCCTGGCCGACGTCGGCTTCGTTCTCGTAGATCTGCGCGGTGTCGATGGCGCGGTAACCGACGTCCAGCGCGTTGCGCACGGAATCGATGACGGTCTGGCCTTGCAGACGGAAGGTGCCGACGCCAAAGGCGGGGATGCTCATGTAAAACTCCTGGGGGTGTGCGTGGCCGAACGTGCAGTGTTCGGGAATGGACGTAGTGTGCCCGCCGTATCCTTGCGGAAAAATACCGGTATCGGCGAAATACTTTTGATAAAACGTCAAATATGAAAACCACCCTCGACGAAATGCAGGTCTTCATCGCCATCGTGGACAGCGGCTCCATCACCGCCGCCGCCGACGTGCTGGGCCAGACCATCTCCGCCACCAGCCGCACCATGAGCCGGCTGGAAGAAAAGCTGCAGACCACGCTGATGCGGCGCACGACAAGGCGGCTGGCGCTGACCGAAGAAGGCAAGGCCTACCTGGAGCAGGCGCGCCGGATCATCGCGTCGGTCGAGGAGGCCGAAGAGCTGATGAACCTGCGCCGCAACCAGCCCGCGGGCCTTTTGCGCGTGGATGCGGCGTCGCCCTTCATGCTGCACGTCATCGCGCCGCTGGTGCCGGCCTATCGCAAGCGCTATCCGCAGGTGGAGCTGGAACTCACCAGTAACGAAGGCAACATCGACCTCTTGGAGCGGCGCACCGATCTGGCGTTTCGCATCGGGCGTCTGAAGGACTCGTCGCTGCACGCGGTGGCGCTGGGCACGAGCCGCGTGCGCGTACTGGCCAGCCCGGGTTATCTGGCGCGGCACGGCACGCCGCGGCGCGCAGCGGATCTGGCCTCGCACGTGCTTCTGGGCTTCGCCCAACTGGAACCGCTGAACGAATGGCCGCTGCTGGATGCGGACGGCCAACCGGTGCATATCAAGCCGCAGGTGCGCGCCCACAGCGGCGAGACGCTGCGCCAGCTTGCGCTGAACGATGGCGGCATCGTGTGCCTGTCCGACTTCATGACGCGCGGCGACCGCGCAAGCGGCGCGTTGCAGCCGCTGTTCGTAAAGCATTTGCTGGAAGTGCGGCAGCCGATCAACGCGGTGTACTACCGGAATACCGCGATCTCGTCGCGCATCAAGTCCTTCATTGATTTCGTGGTCGAGACGGTGGGGACGCGCGGATTCGAGGAGTAGCGGGCGCGCGAAGATGTATCCAATGGCGACCTCGGCGGTGCATGCGCCAGCGGGATCCTTATACTGTCCCCGTTTTTATTTCGAACCCTGGACACGCATGAGCCTCTTCTCCCGTTTCTTCGGCCGCAAGGAAGCCTCCACCGACGCCGCTGATCCCGCGGATTCCAACGCCCTGCTGGCGAATCCGGACATCGCGCAGCCGTTGAGCCTGCAGGTCCTGTTCGCCGCGCCGCTGGCGATTTCCGAGGCGGCGCTGACCGATGCGTTGCGCGCGTATCACCCGACGATGCAACAGGCGCGCGCCGAAATCGCGCCCGACATGCCGGAATTCATGGGCATGGTCGGCTGGGACAAGCACGTCGTGCGGCTGGTGGGCTTCAATGCGCCCTACCCCAAGGACGCGCTGGAAATCTGTGTGGCGCCGTCTCACTATCCGGCCAAGGTGAAGGACGAGGTCCGCGCGCATGTGAGCCACATCATCCTGTATTACGCGGGCTACGAGACCGATCCGCTGGAGCAGTACGTGGCGATGGCCGCGGTGGCGGGGGCGTTGGCTAATTTCAAGGCGCTGGCGGTGCTGAACGAACATGCGCACACGTCGCTGCCGGCCGGCGTGTTTGCCGACGAGTCGCTGGGCGACGAAAGCATGGACCTCCTGCGCACGCTGCCGCTGAACATGCTGTATTGCGGCTTCGTGAAGTATGAAGTGGAAGGCGTGCAGGGCGTGTGGATGCGCACCTATGGCGGCGATGCGTTCGGCCTGCCGGATTTCGCGGCGCTCGCGACGGGCCATGACGAGGGCGAGATGTACTCGACCATGTTCAACAACATCATGGGCTACATGCTGGAAAGCGGCGCTGAGCTGGCTGCCGGCCACACCATGCAGATCGGCGAGGATGCCTACATGAAGCTGCGCGAGCCGGCCAAGGAGGAGTATTACCTGGACGGTCCGGGGCAGGTGCTGGTGGCGGAGATCATCTCGGCGGATCAGATCAACACGCCGGAATAAGTCAGGTCCGCGCGTGCCGCGATTGGCACGCCGCGATCGGATGGGCCGCGATCGGTCGGGCCGCGTCAGGTCGGGCCGCGTTGGACCGAGTCACTCCCGGCTCGGTCAGAGCAGGCCCGCGCTGCGGGCCCGCGCCACCGCCTGCGTCCGGCTGTCGGCGCTGAGCTTGACGTTCAGGTGGCGCAGATGCGTGCGCACGGTGCTCTCGGAAACGAAGAGCTGCCGCGCGATGGCGCTGTTGGAATGACCCTCGGCCAACAGGCGCAGCACGCGCAGCTCCTTGGGCGTAAGGCCTTCCGCGCACGGTGATTCGGCGGCCGGTGTGATCGGAGCGGCTGCGTAGGGACCGACCTGCGCCAGGTAGCGCTGCCACCACGCACGCGCGCCTTCTGACGCCAACCACGCATTGCCGGCCGCTGACGCGGCATGGCGTTGCAACAGGCCGGCCAGCGCCGCACCCTCATCCACCAGCACGCGGCACAGACCTTCGGATTGCGCCGACTGCAACAGCGGCGCAAGCTGCGCCGCTGCCGCACCATCGTCCTGCATCCGCGACAGCGCCACCGCGCGAAACAACTGAAGCTTGTACGCGCGCCGCACGCGCCGCGCCGCCAACGCCTTTGTGATGTCCTGATCCAGTTCACCCAGCGCGGCGGCGGGATCGCCGTCATACGCCGCGCAACGCAACCGTCCCAGCCGCGGATACAACAGGTCGTTGGCCGGCAGCCGCAGCGCTTCCACGCGGCGCCACAGGTCGGCGTCATCGGCGCGCAGCAGTTCGTCGCGCGCGGCCTGCGGATGGCCCTGCATCAGCAGCACGCGCGCGCGCTCGACGCGGGCGCTGGCCGCGATGCGCGGCAGGCCGCGCTGGTGGCCCAGATACTCCAGTTCGCCCAGCAGGTAGAAGGTCTGTTCGGGATCGCCTTCATAGAACGCCACACGCGCCTGCATCAGATAGCCCAGGATCAGATGATCCGGCAAGCCGACGTCGCGCCCCAGCGGCACATACACCTGCAGCAGCCGCGCAGCCTGCGCGAGGTCGCCGGTCTCATACACCCACGCGGCATACAGCACGCCGGCCCAGGCGTTGCCGTTGGCCTGGCCGTAGGCGCCCTTTCGCGTGGCGCGCACCGCCATGCGAAAGCGCGCGCCCGCCTGGCGCATGCGCCCTTCCTGCAGGTCGATGATGCCCTCGACCGCTTCCGAGTACATCAGGTTGAAGGTGCTGGCGCTGCGGCTTTGCGCGCGCCGCGCGGTGTCCAGCAGCGCGCGCGCTTCGTGGTAGCGGCCCAGGACGGCGCTGACGTTGGCCATGGCGTTGGCCAGCGCGGTGTCGGTGAACGACAGGGCGTCGCCCAGCGAGGCGACGCTGGGCATCCCGGCGGCGTAGGCTTCTTCCTGACGATCCATCATGGACAACAGCAGCGGCTGCAACGCGCGCACGTGTGCTTGCACCGCGGGATCGGCGCTGCCGGCCAGCTTCAGGTCCGCCATCAAGTCGGACGCCTCGCCGGGACCGCGCGTGAAACAGGTGGCCCATATCTGCATGGCCTGCAGCAGCGGCCGCGTGGCAAGCACGGCGGCGGGCAGCTGGCCCAGCCAGCGCGACAAGAGGCGCATCCGGCCCTCGGCCAGCAGCGGCTCGGCGTGCGTCTGCAAGAGCGCCAGCGCTCGGCCGAAGTCGCCGCCGTCGATGGCGTGGTCGATGGCCGGCACGGGCCGGCCCTGCGCCTCATACCAGCGCGAGGCCGCAAGGTGCAGGTGCGCGATGTCGCCCGGCGCCTGCGCGCGTAGCTGCGACTGCAGGTAGCTGGCGAAAAGGCTGTGATAGCGGTAATGACGTTCGTCGGTGGCGGTGCGCGTCAGCAGCACGTGGCCGTCTTCCAGTTGCTGCAGCAGGTCCGCGCAGTCCAGGTCGGGCACGAGGGCCTGGCACAGCGGCGCGCTGAGCTGCTTGAGGATGCTGGTGCGCAGCAGGAAGCGGCGCAGCGCGGGCGTCTGGCTGGCCAGCACGTCCTGCGCCAGATAGTCGGCCACGGACTGGTCGCTGCCGGAGAACCGTTCGATGAAGGCGGCGGCCGACGGCTGCCGCGCGAGCGAGGCGGACGCCAGGCACAGCGCGGCCGCCCAGCCCTCGGTCTTGCGATGCAGCAGCTCGACCTCGGCAGGCGTCAGCATGGGTTGGCGGCGCGCGAAGAACTGCGTGGCCTCGTCCACCGAAAAGCACAGTCGCGCGGCGTCGATCTCCAGCAGCTGATTGGCCGCGCGCAAGCGGCCCAGCGCCAGTCCGGGCGTGTGCCGCGAGCCGATCAACAGTCGGCCGTGCGCGGGCAGGCGCCCGATCAGGTCCTGCACCAGGTCCAGCACTGCGGGGGCGGTGATGGCTTCGAACTCGTCCAGCACCAGGGCGAACGGCGCCTCGTGCGAGGCCACGGCCTCGACCAGCGCCAGCGCCAGCGTGTCTTCCGAATCGTACACAGCGAAGGCCGGGCTGGCGTCGCCGGACAGCGCGCCCAGCGCCGCCATCAGACAACGCAGAAAGCGCGAGAGGTCGTTGTCGGCGCGGTCCAGCGTCAGCCACGCGGTGCGCATCGGCGCGGCCTGAAGACGCGCCTGGCATTGCGCCAGCAACGTGGTCTTGCCGTAGCCCGCGGGGCCGCGCGCCACCACCACCTTGGGTCCTTCCGGACGGCAGATCGCCTCGCACAGCGCAAGCCGGGCGACATGATCGCCATGCGCGGCCGGGGCATTGAGCTTGCCGCTGGCCAGCGCGTGTTCCATCGAGAACGAATGACGCATGGGCTGCCTGTTCGAGGACTGCGGTTTGCGGGATCGTTGCGGGAAAACCCGCGATGCGCGCGAAAAATCGTCGCTTTGGACGACGGCGAAATCGCGTGCCTACGATACAAAAGGACGCTCCCCGGAGCAATACGCACACCGCCGCAAAGACGGCGTAAACCGATAACGGAGACAAGTCCATGGCAATCCCCAAACTGACGCTCGCGCTGGCGGGCGCGATCCTGGCCGCAAGCGGCGCGCACGCGCAGAACGCGGCGGCCCCCGTGAAGATTGGCATCATGGCCGACATGAGTTCGGCGTACTCGGACATCGGCGGCAAGGGGCTGGTCGAGGCCGCGCGCATGGCGGTGCAGGACTTTGGCGGCTCGGTGCTGGGCAAGCCGATCGAGCTGGTCTTTACCGACGGGCAGAACAAGGTGGACGTGGCAAGCGCCGCCGCGCGCCGGTGGTTCGACCAGGACGGGGTGGACATGATCACCGACCTGCCGACGTCCGCGCTGGCGCTGGCGATCAGCGAACTGGGCCGCGAAAAGAAACGCGTCGTCATGGTGACCAGCGCGTCCACGTCCGAACTGACGGGCAAGGCGTGTTCGCCCTACACGGTGCACTGGACCTACGACACCTACGCCCTGGCCAACGGCACCGGTGCGGCCGTCACGGAACAGGGCGGCAAGAACTGGTTCTTCATGACGGCGGACTATTCGTTCGGCTACGCGTTGCAGGGCGACGCGTCGGCGGTGATCGAACGCAACGGCGGCAAGGTGCTGGGCGCGGTGCGCTCGCCGCTGAACACGCCCGACTTCAGCTCGTACCTGCTGCAGGCGCAAAGCTCCAAGGCCGGCATCATCGGCCTGGCGCTGGGCGGCAACGACGTCATCAGCGCGATCAAGCAGGCCGCGGACTTCGGCATCGGCCGGCCGGGCAGCTCGCAGCGGCTGGTGGCGCTGCTGGCGTTCCTGTCCGACGTCAAATCCATCGGCCTGCCGCTGGGCCAGGGGCTGCTGCTGACCGAAGCCTTCTACTGGGATCAGAACGACGCCACGCGCGCATGGTCGCAGCGCTTTCAGGACAAGGTTGGCCGCAAGCCCACCATGACGCAGGCGGGCACGTATGGCGCCGTCACGCACTACCTGAACGCGGTCAAGGCCGCGGGCACCAAGGACGCCGACGCCGTCATGGCGAAGATGCGCGAGATGCCGATCAACGACTTCATGACGAAGGACGGCAAGCTGCGCGTGGACGGCCGCGTGGTGCGCGACATGTACCTGTTTGAAGTGAAGAAGCCGGCGGACTCCAAGAGCGAGTGGGACCTGTACAAGCAGGTTGCGGTGATTCCCGGCAACGTGGCGTTCCGTCCGCTGGACAAGGGCGGCTGCGCGCTCGCCAAGTCCGGAGGCGCGGAATGATCAGCTATCAGGTCACAGCGTTTGGCGAACCGCTGACGCGCGCCGAACGCGCGACACCCGCGCCGCAGGGCAGCGAGGTGCTGCTGCGCGTGCTGGCCGCGGGCGTCTGCCACACCGACATCCACACCTGGGAAGGCTCGTACGACCTGGGCGGCAGCAAGCGCCTGAGCATGCAGCAGCGCGGCGTGACGCTGCCGCTGACGCTGGGCCACGAGACCGTGGGCGAAGTCGTTGCCACCGGACCGGACGTGCCGGGGGACGTGCAGCCGGGGCAGCGTTACCTCGTCTATCCCTGGATCGGCTGCGGCGACTGCAAGGTGTGCAGACGCGGCCGCGAGAACCTGTGCGCGTCGCCGCGCTTTCTGGGCATCTTCCGCCCCGGCGGCTACAGCGATCACATCGTGGCCCCGCACGCGCGCTACCTGGTCGATATCGGCGAACTGCGGCCCGAGCAGGCCGCGCCCTACGCGTGCTCGGGCCTGACCACCTACAGCGCCATCCGCAAGATTCCCGAGGACGTGCTGGCCGAGGAGTCGGTGGTGGTGATCGGCGCGGGCGGGCTGGGGCTGATGGGCGTCACGCTGCTGCGCGCGATGGGATGCGGCCACGTCGTCGTGGTGGAGCCGGACGGCGCGCGCCGGGGCGCGGCGCTGGCCGCGGGCGCGCATGCGGTCATCGACCCCGGCGCAGCCGATGCCGCCGCGCAGGTTCGGCAGGCGGCGGGCGCGGTGTGGGCCGTGATCGACTGCGTGGGCGCGGCCAGCACCGTGCAGCTGGGCCTGGAGCTGCTGACCAAGGGCGGCCAGCTCATCCTGGTGGGCCTCTTTGGCGGCGAGCTGTCGCTGTCGCCCGCGCTGGTGCCCATGCGCGCCATCAGCATCGAGGGTTCGTACATCGGCAACCTGGACGAACTGCGCGCGTTGATGGCGCTGGTTCGCGAACGCAAGCCCATCGCCATTCCGACCGCGTGCCGCTGCCTGGATAACGCGCAGTCCGCGCTGGCGGATCTGGCCGCCGGCCGCGTGGTGGGACGGCTGCTGCTCACGCCCGCTGACGGCACGGTTCCTGAAGCATCCCCGGTCTCTCTTGAACAGGCAACACAACCATGAGCATCAATCTGGATTCCGATTACACGATGACGGTGGACGGCCGCGCGGAGACGTCGCCGCAGACCTTCGACGTACTCAACCCCGCCACCGAGGAGCGCATCGCGGCCGTGCCCGATGCGTCGCTGGACCAGTTGAACGCCACCATCGCGGCGGCCCGCGCGGCGTTCGGCCCCTGGCGCGACCGCCCTATCGGCGAGCGCCAGGCGGCGCTGCGCAAGATGGCCGATGAACTTGAACAGCACGCCGACGGCTTCATGCGCCTGTTGACGCGCGAGCAAGGCAAGCCGCACGCGGACGCGCGCGCAGAAGTGGGCCGCTGCGTTGCCTGGCTGCGCGCCTTTGCCGCGCGCGATCTGCCGGTGGCGCATCACGACAGCGGCGCGGGCCATCGGTTCGAAACGCGTCGCGTGCCCATCGGCGTGGTCGCCGCCATTGCGCCGTGGAATTTCCCGATGACGCTGGCCATCTGGAAGATCGCGCCCGCGCTGCTGGCCGGCAACACGGTGGTGCTCAAGCCCTCGCCGTACACGCCGCTGACCTCATTGAAGATGGGCGAACTGTTTCGCGGCCTGCTGCCGCCCGGCGTGCTGAACGTGGTCAGCGGCGGCGACCGTCTTGGGCCGTGGCTGACCGAGCATCCCGGCATCGACAAGATCGCCTTCACCGGCTCCACCGTGACCGGCCGCCGCGTCATGCAAAGCGCGTCAAGCCGGCTCAAGCGGGTGACGCTGGAGCTGGGCGGCAACGACGCGGCCATTGTGCTGCCCGATGTCGACGTCAAGGAAACGGCGGCCAAGCTGTTCTGGGGCGCGTTCCGCAATTCGTCGCAGTATTGCCTGGCGACCAAGCGGTTGTACGTGCACGAGTCCATCTATGACGCGTTTGCCGACGCGCTGGCGGGCGAGGCGGCCAACGTCATCGTGGGTGACGGTTCGCAGCCCGGCACCGGACTCGGCCCCATCCAGAACCGCGCGCAGTTCGAACGCGTGAAGGACCTGATCGCCGACGCGCACCGGACCGGCGTGCGCTTTCTGACGGGAGGTGAGGTGCCGGAGGGCAAGGGCTACTTCGTGCCGGTCACCATCCTGGACAATCCGCCCGACGATGCGCGCAGCGTGGTCGAAGAGGCCTTCGGGCCGGTGCTGCCGCTCTTGAAGTACCGCGAGATCGATGAGGTGATCCGGCGGGCCAACGACACCGAGTACGGATTGGGCGGTTCGGTGTGGTCCAAGGATGTGGCCCTGGCGCAATCGATTGCGCGGCGGCTGGAGACCGGCACCGTGTGGATCAACCACATCCACGTCATGTCGCCCGACGTGCCCTTTGGCGGGCACAAGCAGTCGGGCGTGGGGGTGGAAAACGCGCTGGACGGACTGCTGGAATACACCAACACGCAGACGGTGTCGGTGCTGGTGTAGCGGCAAGGGCCGGCGCGCAAAGCGCCGGCCCGATCCTCACGCCGCGTAGCGGCTGGCCTCGCCGTTGCGGTTGCTGGCGGGCCACAGGCGCAGGGCCAGGGCGGCGGCCGCGGCGCCGGCTGCGGTCAGCGTCACGCCGGTCCAGCCCCAGTGGGCCAGCGCCAGGCTGCCCAGCGCGCCACCGGCGGCCATGCCGATGAAGACGCCCGTCATCAGGATGGCGTTCAAACGGCTGCGGGCTGCAGGGTCGATGCCGTAGACGATGCTTTGATGCGCGATCAGCGAGGTCTGGATGCCCAGGTCGAAGCCGACCGCAGCGCCGCCGATCAGCCACAGCGCGGCATGCGTGGGCAGGAAGGGCAGGAAGATCATCGCGGCAAACGACACCATGGTCAGGCCGGCGCCCAGGCTGGCGACCGCCAGCGGACCCCGCGTGTCGGCCACGCGGCCAGCCAGCGGCGCGGCCAGGGCGCCCGCGGCGCCGGCAAGACCGAACGCGCCGGCAGCGCCCGCGCCCAGGTGAAACGGCGCGTCGTGCAGCATCACGGCCAGCGTCGACCAGAAGGCGCTGAAGCCCAAGGACAGCAGACCCTGCGCGGTGGCGGCGCGGCGCAGGCCGGGGTGCTGGCGCCACAGCGTCAGCAGCGAACCCAGCAGCGCACTGTAGGCCAGCCGCGTCGACGGCTCGAACCGCGGCAGGCCGCGCCATAGGGCCGCGCCCAGCGCCACGATGCTGACGGCGGCGGCCGCGAACATCATGCGCCAGCCGAACTGCTCCGCTACGAAGCCGCTGACCACCCGCGACAGCAGGATGCCCAGCAACAGGCCCGTCATGACGGTGCCGACGATCTTGCCGCGCTGGTCGGCCGGGGCCAGATGCGCGGCGGCCGGGACGATGTCCTGCGCCAGCGTGGCGGACAGGCCGATGGCGAAGCTGGCGGCCAGCAGCAGACCGATCGTCGGCGACGCGCCGGCCAGCAGCAGCGCCAGGCTCAGCACGGCGGCCTTGATCAGGATGATGCGTTTGCGGTCATAGCGGTCGCCCAGCGGCGCCAGCATCAGGATGCCGAAGGCGTAGCCCAGCTGCGTCAGCGTCGGAATCCAGCCCAGCGTTTCTGCGCTGGCGTGGATGTCCGCGCCCAGCACGCCAAGCATCGGCTGGCTGTAGTAAAGGGAGGCGACGCCCAGGCCGGCGCCCACGGCCAGCAGGAAGACCAGGCCGCGCGATAGGGAGGGGTGGGAAGTGGGGGATGACATGGTGGTGTCCGGTGGCTTTGGGTACGGGGCAGATTCTGGGCTTGCCGCCGGGGCTTTGGTAGCCGACCTTCGGGTACAGGCGTTATACGATAGGCGTATGACCGCCTCCGCCCTCCCCGCCGCAGCCGGCACCGACCGCATGCTGCTGATCGAAACCTTCGTGCGCATCGTCGAGGCCGGCAGCCTGTCCGCCGCCGCCGCCCAGATGGGCGGCACTCAGCCTACCGTCAGCCGCCGCCTGCAACTGCTGGAACGCACCATGGGCGTGCGCCTGTTGAAGCGCTCCACCCACGCCATCCGCCTGACCGAAGACGGCCAGCGCTGCTACGAGCGCGGCAAGGAGCTGCTGGCCAGTTGGCAGTCGTTCGAGAGCGAGGTGCGCGGCGCGGACGACGACCCGGCCGGAATGCTGCGCGTGGTGGCGCCGCACGTCTTCGGCCAGGATCAGTTCATCGAGCCGCTGGCGAAGTATCTGAAGCGTTATCCGAAGATGCGGGTGGAGTGGCTGCTGCATGACCGCATGCCGGACCTGATCGCCGAGAACGTGGATTGTGCGATCCGCGTCGGGGCGGTGACCGATCCGTCGGTGATTGCGGTGAAGCTGGGCGAGGTGCCGCGCATTGTCGTGGCGTCACCGGACCTGCTTGCGGGCGGGCCGGTTCCGCAGGATCCGTCGGATCTGGCGCGCCTGCCATGGCTGGCGTTGCGCACCTTCTATCGCACCGAGGTGACCCTCACGCACTGCGGCAGCGGCGACAGACAGTCTTTCGACATTCAGCCGCGCCTGTCCACCGACGGCCTGCACGCGCTGCGCAACGCGGCCATCCAGGGGCTGGGCGTGGCGCTGGGATCGGCGTGGGCCATGCAGGCCGATCTGGCCGCCGGCCGCCTGGTGCACCTGGCGCCGCAGTGGCGTGCGGACGCCCTGCCCGTCTTCCTGGTCTATGCGCCGTCGCGCTTTCAGCCGGCGCGCCTGCGGCGCTTCATCGAGATCATGCGCGAGCATCTGCCGATGGAGCTGGCAGGGGCCTGACTTTGCGTGGCGCCGGCCCCCGCGTCGTCGATCAGGGCGTGATGACGATGGCGCCAGTGACCGCGCGGCTTTCAGCGGCGCG
Source organism: Achromobacter sp. ACM05 (assembly GCF_019218915.1). Classification (NCBI taxonomy): domain Bacteria; kingdom Pseudomonadati; phylum Pseudomonadota; class Betaproteobacteria; order Burkholderiales; family Alcaligenaceae; genus Achromobacter; species Achromobacter sp. ACM05. Next base: position 449,687 of record NZ_JAHUWQ010000001.1, on the reverse strand, counting down.
ATGCGCGTCCTGGATCTGCGCCAGGGGATAGCGCGCCCCGATGGCCGCGCGGACCGCGCCACTTTGCATGGCGTCGAAGACATCCGCCGCATTGGCGCGGAACGTCTGCGTGTCCGCGTTGTGCGGAAACACGGACGGACGCGTCAGGAACAGGCACCCCTTCTTGTTCAGCAGTTCCGGATCGATGGCCGGGGCCGGGCCGGACGCCGCGCCGAACAGCACCACCATGCCGAATGGCGCGGCGCAGTCCAGCGATCCCATGAACGTGTGCCGGGCCACGGAGTCGTAGACGACGCGCGCCTTCTTGCCGCCCGTGGCCGCGATCACCTGCTGGACCCAGTCTTCCTGCGTGTAGTCGATGGCCACATCGCAACCGGCCGCCCGCGCGGCCTCGCACTTGGCGGCCGAGCCCGCCGTGCCGATGACCCTGGCGCCCAGCGCATGGGCCCAGCCGCTCAAAATCTGTCCGACCCCGCCCGCGGCGGCGTGCACCAGCACAATGTCGCCGGGTTGGACCGCATGGGTTTTCTTGACCAGGTATTGCGCCGTCATGGCCTTGAAGAACACGGCGGCGGCGTCTTCGTCGGAGATGCCCGCCGGGATCTTCACCAGTTTGGCGGCCGGCACGTTGCGCCGGTCGGCGTAGGCGCCCACGCCGGCGTTCATGTAGACGACATGGTCGCCCACGCGCAGGTCCGTCACACCTGCGCCCACCGCCTCAATCACGCCGGCTGCTTCATGCCCCAGGCCTGTCGGCGTGGGCAGCGGATACTTGCCCGCGCGCTGATAGATGTCGATGTAGTTGAACCCGATGGCCGTCTGGCGCAGCTGCGCTTCGTCCGGCCCCGGGGGCGGCAGGTCGGCGTCGACAAGCCGCATGACTTCCGGGCCGCCGAACTCGGTCAATTGGATGGAACGTGCCTGCGTCATGCGTTGTCTCCTTTGCGTTATGGGTAAAGCACCATCTGCCCTCATTCCTTCACGGATTCATACACCAGCGTCGCCAGCGTGAGGTCTTCGAGCGCGCTGCCCACCGCCTTGAACACCGTGATCTCCTGATCGTTGCGCCGTCCGGGGGCCTCGCCTTTGGCGAGCTGGTGCAGGTTGCCTTTGATGCCTTCGCGCGTCAGCACGCCGGCGTCGAATGCCGACAGCAGGTCGCCGGACTTGGTCGGCGCCTCGTCGGTATCGACATAGACGGTGGTGCCGTCAAAGCACGCGGGATCGGTCTCGCGCATTTCCGGCTTGAAGCTGCCGATCAGGTCCAGATGCGTGCCGGGGCGCAGCCACGCGCCATGGATAAGCGGTTCGGTGGACAGCGTGGCGCAGCTGACGATGTCGGCCTGTCCGGCGGCCGTTTGCAAGTCAGTGACCGCCTGCGCATCGAAGCCCTGCTCGCGCAAGCTGGCCGCCAGCGTCTCCGCGCCGGCCGGCCGCACATTCCACACCAGAACGCGCTGGATCGGGCGCACCGTGCGCATGGCCTGCGCCACCAGGCCGGCAATGCGGCCGGATCCCACGATCAGCAGCGTGCGGGCATCGGCGCGCGCCAGGTAGTCCGCGCCCAGCGCCGCCGCGCCCGCGGTACGGTACACGGTGACGATATCGCCGTCGACCTGCGCAACCGGCACGCCCGTGGTGGCGCTGTACAGGTTGTACGTGGCGTGCAGGCCCGGCAGGCCCTGATGGGTGTTCTCGGGAAAGATGTTGATGATCTTCACGCCAAAATACCCGCGGTCACTCCACGCCGGCATGATGAGCGACGTGCCGTGCGCGTTGCCGGACTGGATGGCGTGCACGTGGCGGGCGGGCACCGTGGCGTCTTCGCGGAAGGCGTCCCGCAGGGCGGGGATGACGGTGTCGAAGGACAGGGCGTTGCGGGTCTGTTCGGTGTCGATTAAGCGCATCGGATCGTTGCCTGCGTGGTCGGTCAATCAAGGGGCCTCGGGCAGTCTAGCAGCGTGCGGGGCGCGGCCGCCAAAAGAAAATTGCCCGCGATGACGCGGGCAATGGGTCGCTTACCGCAGGCGAACGGCGTCAATCCACGTCGGGCCGGGGCAGCGGATCGCCCGCGCCGGTGCGCTCGACGATGAGCTTGTAGTGATGCGGGCTGCGATGCTTGGCGAAGTTGAACACGTGGTCGCGGAAGGTCTGGCCCATCCCCAGATCGATGCGCGCGGTGATGACTTCGTCTTCCTCGCCGCGGGCGCGGGCCACGATCTCGCCGGACGGCGCGACGATCATCGAGCTGCCGATCATGTGATGGCCGTCCTCGTGCCCGCACTTGGCGGCCGCGCCGATCCACACCGCGTTCTGGTAGGCGCTGGCCTGCAGCACGATCTCGTGCGTGGTGGTGCGCAGGTGCGCGGGCTCGTTCCAGTGGATGTTCAGTGACGGCGTGTTGTAGCCCAGCACGATCAGCTCGGCGCTTTGCAGCGACATGACGCGGTAGGTCTCGGGCCAGCGGCGGTCATTGCACAGGCACATGCCGATCTTGACGTCGTTGGTCTCCCACACGCCAAAGCCCAGGTCGCCGACTTCGAAGAACTTCTTTTCCAGATGCTGGAAGGGGGCGTCGACCTTGTGGTCCGAGTGGCCCGGCAAGTGGATCTTGCGGTACTTGCCGATGATCTTGGCGCTGCGGTCCACCAGGATGGCCGTGTTGAACTGGCGGCCTTCCGGCGTCAGTTCGGCATAGCCCAGGTAAAAGCCGATGCCCAGCTCGCGCGCCGTGTCGAACAGCGGCTGCACGTCGGCGTTGGGCATGGTCTTTTCGAAATAGCGCTCCACCGCTTCGGCGTCGTCCATCCAGTAGCGCGGGAAGAACGTCGTCAGCGCCAGTTCGGGAAACACGACGAACTCGGCCTGGCGGGCGGCGGCTTCGCGCATCATCTCGACAAGGCGGCGCACGACCACCGCGCGGGTGTCGGCCAGATTGACGGCGCCCATCTGGGCGACGGCCAGGCCCATTTTGCGGGACGGGGAAGAGGGGGTCACGGAGATCTCCAGAATCTTGCGAAGGGGCCGCCACGCGGAGGCGCGTTCAAGGCCGAAGGCGCAAGCATGCCCGCGCTCAGGCGGATCGGAAACCGCGGTCTGGCTGTCTGGCGCCGCGTTGCATTGGCCTCGTCCCGGCATGCAACCCACTGATCTGAATGGAAAATCCCGATAAGCCGCGCCATCGCATCCGGCCCTGTGCATAACGCGGGATCATGGGCGTCGCGCAAAGTTTTATATCGGGTTTCCCCGTAGATCCGGTGATTCAGAGGCACTTTGGCGCGGACTGCCCACCGGTTTTCCTAGCAACGTGCCTATTTCCGAAAGCCACAATTAGCGGGTCAGGAGGGGCGAATTTGCCGTTTAGGCTGCGGGAAGTTCGGTTACATTGCCTTACGCGCAGAATTGCATGCCACGCGCCGCCCATGTGCACCGGTCCCCCATGTCACGTTCCAGAATCGCGGCTTTCGTGTTGTTGTTGTCGGCGCTTGGATTCCTCGCGGGGGTGCTGGCTGGACGCCAGATCGAACTGAACCAGGCCGACGACAAACTAGCCGGGCATAACGCCCGGCTGCTTGCGCACGCGCTGCGGGTGGCGCAGGAAAGCCATCGCCTGATGGCTGCGGCCACACAGGGCGGCCCGCTGTGTTCCGAAGCCGATGTGGCGACCCTGCGCGTGCTGCTCTTCAACTCCACCTATATCCGCGACATCGGCCGCACGCTGGGCGGCATGCTGCGCTGTTCCGCGGCGTGGGGCAAGCTGCCCGATCCGCTGACCCTGCCACCGCCGGCCTTCACGTTGGCCAGCGGGCTGCAGCTCTGGGTGGGCGCCGCCAATATCGTCGACCGCCGCATCATCGGCGACATGGCGGCGATGCGCGACATCATCGTGTTCACCGCCCCGGGCGCGTTCGACGGCTTTCCGGAACCGGGTTCCGGCATCGACGCCAAGATCGTGACGCGTGACGGCGACCATGTGTACCGGCGCTTCGGCCGCGCGCACGACCTGGACATGCCGCGCGAGAACGTGGACGACCAGGGTTTCGCGCCTGAACGGCGCGCCTCGCTGTGCGCGCCGGACGGCGGCCCCGACATCTGCGTCGTGTCGCGGCTGCGGTCCGACGCCTGGTTCCAGCTTCCGGCGATGGTGCTGTCCGTGGTCGGCGCCCTGGCCCTTGCCTTTCTGGCGGGTCTTTGCGTCATGTGGCGCATGCACGCGGGCAGCGCCAAGAGCGAGCTGCGCAAGGCCATCCTGGGCGGCGACATCCAGGTCCACTACCAGCCGCTGCGCCAGCTTGCCTCCCGGCAACTGGCGGGTTTCGAGGCGCTGGCACGGTGGCGCGCCCGTGGCCGCGATGTGTCGCCCCTGCTGTTCGTGCCGCTGGCCGAAGCCATGGGGCTGGGCCGCGCGCTGTCCCGGCTGGTGACCTCGCAGGCGCTGCGCGACCTGCACGAGCGCCTGCGCGGCAATCCCGCGCTCTACGTCAGCATCAACGTGTCGGCGGCCGATTTGAAAGACGCGGGTTACCGGAACTTCCTGTTGGACGCGGTCAGCGAGCGCGGTCTGAAGCCCGGCAACGTCGCGCTGGAAATCACCGAAGGCACGCCGTTGTCTGATGGCCATGTGCTGGCAATGGTCAAGACCTTGCGCGGCAAGGGCTTCAAGGTGTTCATCGACGATTTCGGCACGGGGCATTCCAACCTGAACTATCTGGCCGAAATGCAGGCCGACGCCATCAAGCTGGACCGCAGCTTCACCAGCGCGATCGGCGCCGAGGACGCGGGCACCCTGATCATCGACCACGTCATCGCAATATCCCGGGAGCTGGGCATCAGCCTCATCATCGAGGGCATTGAAACCGAGGCGCAGGCCAGCTATCTGCTCGCCCGCCAACCGGCCGCAGTGGGCCAGGGCTGGCTGTTCGGCCGTCCGGTTCCGCTTGCCGACATCGTGGCCGATTGACCGATGGCCGGCTGGTTGTCGAATGTCCATTTTATTTTTGGCACAACCGACATAATGCAGCGCCGTCGCGCAAACTACGCGGCCCGCATTATCTACACCCCGGCAAAACAATATGCGCCGCTTTTACAGATAGAATGCGGGCGGTATTTAACGGGTTAATTTGCTGCATCTGCCATGGGACATAACCAGACGCTCGTCGACAACCTGCTGCGCATCCTTCCGTATGTCCAGAACGAAGAAACCGATGCGATGGCGATGGGCATGGGCATGGCGGAAATCCGCGACCGGCTGGCCGCGCTGCAGAACCCGGTGCCCGGCGACAAGCAGATCCACCGCACGCTGCTCAAGCTGGACAGCGTCGGCAGCGTGGGCGCCACGCGCGGCAAGCTCTGGTATCGCACCATCCAGCGCGCCGATTTCCATATCCAGAACATGAACGCGAACATGGCAATGGCGATGTGCGCGCTCAAGCAGGTGGCCGACCGCCACCTGCCGGCCGTCGTGCTGGACGATCTGGAAACCACCTTCGACAGCGCGTGGCGCTACCTGGAAACGCACCGCTCACAGCCCGGGATCGGGCCGGCACACGACTGGGCGCGCAAGATCCTGCGCATCGACGGCACCCATCCCACCGTGTTGCCCACGGTGTCTGCCGAGGTCTACCGCCAAGTCAGCGGCGCGCTGTACTTCAACCGCAAGCTGTCGTTCCGCAACACGCCCTTCGGCGAGAAGAAGCCCGCCGACCGCCTGTACGTCATGACGCCGCTGGCGATGGTCGACCGCGCGGGCGTGCTGTACATGGTGGCGTGGGGGGCGCGCCAGCCGGGCAGGCGCTTCCTGTTCCGGATGGACCGGTTGTCCGAGGTCCGCCTGCTGGACGAGGCGGCGGACCTGGATCCCACGTTCGACCTGCAGGACTTCGTACGCCGCGAGGAAGCGCTGAACTTCGATCCGGGCGAGGAAACCCGCATCCGTCTGCACGCCGCCGAACCGGTGCTGGACGATGGCCGGCGCCAGCGTCATCCGCTGCGCGAATTCTGGTTGTCGGCGGACCAGATGATCGACGAGGACGAGCGCGGCTTCACGCTGACAGCCACCGTGCGCCCGTCCGTCATGCTGTGGCAACTGCTGCACGGGCACGCGTCCTCGATCGAGGTGCTGGAACCCGAAGACATCCGCGACCGCTTTGCCCAAGAGGCCCGCGAACTGGCGCGCCGCTACCTCTAGTCCGCCGCCCGCGGCGTCAATCGGCGGGCCAGGCGCGCGCCAGCAGCAGCGGCAGCACTTTCTCTGCCGCGCCCCGGATGCTGTGCGTCGCCACGCGATCCAGCGTTGTCGGGTTGGGATTGATCTGCACCAGCTGCGCGCCGCATCCGACCGCCTCGTAGCAGAGCTCGGCCGCAGCGGATGTCTGGCACGACGTGCCCGCTGTCAAGATCAGATCGGCGTTGGCCACCAGCCCCTTGGCCACCCGCCAGACGGCGGGCGCGGGCGCCTCGCCGTGCCACAACCGCCCCGGGCGCACCAGTTCGCCGCAGATACGGCAGGCGGGCGGCGCGGGGTACGGGCCGTGCCGCGCGGACTTGTCCGGCGGGGCGGTCAGCGTGTGGGGCATGCCACAGCCCGAGCAGCGCGGCTGGTCGAACCGGCCTTGCAGATGCAGGATGCGCGGGCTGCCCGCCTGCTCATGTAGCGTGTCGCCGTTCTGCGTCACCACGAACGTGCCCGGCACGCGACCGGCCAGCGCCGCAATGGCGCGGTGCGCCGCGTTGGGCGTGGCCAGCAGCGCGCGGCGCCGCCGTTCCTCGTGCCAGGCCCACACCAGCGACGGATCGTTGCGGTAGCCGGCATCGGTCGCCAGGGCCGCGGCATCGTAGCGCGCCCACAGGCCGCGCATGCCATCCCGGGTTTGTGGCAGGCGGCTGGCGGGGTTCAGGCCCGATCCCGTCACGACGACGATCAGACGCGCCGCGCGCAGCGTTTCCACCAGGGGATCAGGGATATCGAGGGAGCGAAGTTTCATGCGAACCGCCCGCCGTTTGAATGGGCCGCGGCGCGGCCAAGGCTGCAGTTAAACGTATCGAACAAACCAGGCATGTCGCTTCCATTTACTGAAACAGCCTGGATTATGAAACTGCATTCGGACAATTCAGGGTTGAATTAATCGGAACGGATTTCAAGGGATTACTCAGGTATTGGCCGGATAATGTCCAAATTCTTGTTTTGCTATTCTTGGCCTCCGCAAATTGCGCCCGGCCTATTTACGCACCATGCAAAAAACCGGCGACGGCCTGTTGTTTTCCGCCTCCGACCTGGTCGGTTTCCTGGAATGCGAGCACCTCACCACGCTGGATCTGCTCAACCTCGAATCGCCGTTGCCGGCCGCGCCAGAGGACGAGCAGCTCGAACTTATCCAGCAGAAAGGGCTGGACCACGAGCGCGCGTATCTTGAACGGCTGCGCGCAAGCGGCCGGCACATCGTCGACGTCAGCGATGCGGGCGACGGGCTGACCGCGCGCCTGGCCCGGACGCGCGAGGCCATGGCCGACGGCGCAGATGTCATCTACCAGGCGGCGTTTCGGCATGGCCAATACATCGGCCATGCCGATTTCCTGCTTAAGACCGAACGCCCTTCACGCCTGGGCGATTACAGCTACGAGGCCAGCGACACCAAGCTGGCGCGGTCGGCGCGCGCCAAGTTCGCGATCCAGCTCTCGTTCTATTCATGGCTGCTGGGCCTGGAACAGGGCGCGGCGCCGCAGCACATGCACGTGGTGCTGGGCAGCGGCCGCGAGGTGTCCCTGCGCGTGGCCGACTATGCCCATTACTTCCGCCAGGTCATGCGCCGCTTCGAGGCGCACGTCGATCAGCGGGACGCTGCGTCCACGTATCCCGACCCCTGTGAGAAATGCGCCCAGTGCCGCTGGGATCCGCTGTGCAAGGCACGCCGCGCGGAAGACGATCACCTGTCGCTGGTCGCCAACATCACGCGGCAGCAGATCCGCAAGCTGAACGCGCAGGGCATCCGCACGCTGGAACAACTGGGCACGCTGGCGCCCGATGCGGCCGTGGCGCGCCTGGAGCCCGCCATCCTCTCCAAGCTGCGATCGCAGGCGGCGCTGCAGCTGCGCGCCCGGACCGACGGCGGCCGCCATTGGGACCGCATCGCCAAAGACCCGGACGACACCGCGCTGCGCGGCTTTGAACGCATGCCGCAGCCCGACGCGGGCGACATGTTCTTCGACATGGAAGGCGACCCGCTGGAGGAAGGCGGGCTGGAGTACCTGTTCGGACTGTACGTCATCGACGACGGCCAAGAGCGTTTCGTGCCGTTCTGGGCGCACAACCGCGGCGAAGAGAAGCTGGCCTTCGAGGCCTTCATCGATTACGTCGTGGCGCGGCTGCACCGCCATCCCGATGCGCACATCTATCACTACGCGCCCTACGAGGCGACGGCGATCAAGAAGCTGATGTCCGTGCACGCCACGCGCGAGGCAGAGGTCGACAACCTGCTGCGCATGAACAAGCTGGTGGACCTGTACCAGGTCGTGCGCGAAGGCGTGCGCGTGTCCGAGCCGGGGTACTCCATCAAGAACATCGAACATTTCTACCTGCCGCAGCGCGAGGGCGGCGTGACCAACGCCGGCGCCAGCATCGTCTACTACGAGCGCTGGAAGCGCACCGGCGAGGCGAAATTGCTGCAGGACATCGCAGACTACAACCGCGACGACGTGCTGTCCACGTACAAGCTGCGCGAATGGCTGTGCGCGCTGCGTCCTGACGGCATGCCGTGGGCGAACCGCCGCGACTCGCAGCAGCAGATCGACGCCGCCCGGTTCCAGGTCGGCGAAAAGACCGCAGCCGAACTGCGCCTGGAGCCGTACCGCGCCGCGCTGCTTGGCTCCCTGCCCGCCGACGAGCTGGACTGGTCGGCGCGCGACCGCTATCGCGCGCTGGTCTACCAATTGCTGGATTTTCATCGCCGCGAACAGAAGCCGGAATGGTGGGCCATGTTCGCCCGCATGGAGGCCACCGATGCCGAACTGATGGAAGACAACGAATGCCTGGCCGGACTGGTGCGCGACGACACTGTGGCGCCCGAACCGGTGGCGCAGTCGCTGCGCTACACCTACCGGTTTCCCGCGCAGCAGACCAAGCTGCGCACAGGGTCCCCCTGTACGGACGTGCGCGGCGGGCCGGCGATCAGCCGGCTGACGGTGGATCCTGCGGCCGGCGTCGCCACCTTCACCCTGTCGCGCAAGGCGACGCCGCCGCAGCGCCTGTCGCTCGGGCCGGGCAGGCCGGTCAGCATCGACGAACTGGCCAACGCCATGTTCCGCTACGGCGACGCGCTGCTCGCCTCGGACGATGGCGCCAGCACGCCGTTCCGCGCGGTGGATGCGCTGCTCAAGCACGAACGGCCGCGCATTGACGGCGTACCGCCCGGCACCCCGCTGGCCGACCCGGGCGCGACGCTGCTGGATCAGGTCGTGGACATCGTCGGCCGCATGGACCAGACCACCCTCTTCCTGCAAGGCCCGCCCGGCGCGGGCAAGACCTACACCGGCTCGCGCGTGCTGGTGAACCTGCTGCGCCAGGGCAAGCGCATCGCGGTCACGTCCAACAGCCATCACGCCATCAACAACCTGCTGGCCGGCCTGGAGAAGGCGGCGCGCGAGGCGGGCCTGACGTTCGCCGGCGCCAAGAAGTCGGGCAAGGAGGGCGACGACTCCTGTTTCAACGGCGACTTCATCGAAGACGTCTTTGCCAACGACAGGATCGACCTGGCGCGCCATCAACTGGTGGCGGGCACGGCGTGGCTGTTCAGCCGGGCCGACTTCCAGCAGCAGTTCGATTACCTGTTCGTGGACGAGGCCGGACAGGTCAGCCTGGCGAATCTGGTGGCGCTGGGCCAATGCGCGCGCAACATCGTGCTGCTGGGCGACCAGATGCAGCTTGGCCAGCCGACCAAGGGCACGCATCCCGGCCGCTCGGGCGAATCCACGCTGGAATACCTGTTGAACGGCCACGCCACGATCGCGGCTGATCGGGGCATCTTCCTGGACACGTCCTATCGCATGCACCCGGCGATCTGCGGCTTCATTTCCGACGCCATCTACGACGGCCGGCTGCGCGCCGCGGAATCGGCCGCTGGCCAGGGCCTGGTGCTGGGCGCGGACGCACCGGACGCGCTGGCCGCCAGCGGCATCCGGTACGTGCCGGTCGTGCACGAGGGCAACGCGCAGTCCAGCGACGAGGAAGCGCGCGAAGTCGCCGCGCTGTACGCCAGCCTGATGCGGCAGCGCTATCTGGACAAGCACGGGCGCGCGGTGCCGATGACGCCCGACGACGTGCTGGTGGTGGCGCCCTACAACGTGCAGGTCAACACGCTGCGGCAGGCGCTGCCCGAGGGTGCGCGAGTAGGCACCGTCGACAAGTTCCAGGGCCAGGAAGCGCAGGTGGTGATCATTTCCATGGCCACCTCCAGCGGCGAGACCATGCCGCGCGACATGGAGTTTCTGTTCAGCAGGAACCGCCTGAACGTGGCGGTGTCGCGGGCCAAGGCGCTGGCGATCCTGGTCGCCAGCCCCGCCCTGTTGTCGGTACGGTGCCAGACGCCGGAACAGATGGCGCTGGTCAACACGCTGTGCTGGGTGGCCGAGGCGGGTCAGAACGTGTAGCGCGGTCGGCGTAACGCCGTCGCAATACGGGCAAGGAAGGCGGGCGCGCCGTACCGGACAGAAATTGCCGGCCCGGCGCGCCCGCAGGCGTTGCCGTCAGCCTCGGCGGGGCGCTTCGGCGGGCGGCGTGCCGATGTGGAACAGGGACTTGAGCTGCGAGCGCAGTTCGGGCGAGTCAGCGTGCTTGTGCACCGTGGTGGCGTGCTGCACCGCGGCTTCCAGCAACTCCTCGTCCGAGTCCGCGGACAAGGCGACCGAGCAGTTCATCTCGCTCGGATACTCGCGGCAATCGATGTATTTGCGTGTCATGGGGCTCTCCCCGCGCATGCCTGAAAAGGCATTGCGTGCTTGAACAGCCGGCGCGCCAGGCGCAACACACCGGCGCGATGGCGCGTCGCATCGCGGCCGGTGTTTTCAAAGTATAGGTCTGCGGCGCCCGCCGCAGACGTCTTATTTCAGGGGGCCGCACCGGGTCCGTTTCTCGCCGGCGCCGCCTCGGCGGCGGCGTCGCCGTGCGATACGGGTCGACCCAGCAGATAGCCCTGGAAGTGCGAGCAGCCCTCCGCCGTCAGGCGTTCCAGCTGCGCTGGTGTTTCCACACCCTCGGCCGTCGTCGGAATGTCCAGACTGCGGCCGATGCCGTTGATGGCGCGGATGATGGCCAGCGCCTCGCGGCTGGATTCGACGTCCTGCGTAAACGACTTGTCGATCTTGATCTTGTCGAACTCAAAGGTGCGCAGGTAACCCAGCGACGAATAACCCGTTCCGAAGTCGTCCAGCGCCACCTTGACGCCCAGTTCCTTCAAGCGGTGCAGCGTTGCCAGGTTGCCGGAGGAATTGGTGAGCAGCACCGATTCGGTGATCTCAAGTTCCAGCCGGCGCGCGGGCAGCCCGGACTTGGTCAGCGCGGACTCCACCAGCGACACCAGCGCGCCGTTGGTGAACTGGCTGGCCGACAGGTTGACCGCCACGGTTTCGTGGTCGTCCCAGCGCATGGCCTCGACGCAGGCCTCGTGCAGCGTGAAGGCGCCCAGTTCGTGGATCAGGCCGGTTTCTTCCGCGATGGGGATGAAGTCCTGCGGCATGATCAGACCCTTTTTCGGATGCTGCCAGCGCATCAGCGCCTCGCGGCCCACGATGCGCACGTGGCTCACGTCCATGATGGGCTGGTAATAGAGCTGCAGCTGATGCGAGATGATCGCCTGGCGCAGATCCATCTCGACTTCGTGGCGCCGCAGCGCGGCGGCTTCCATTTCAGGCTCGAAGAAAGCCAGGCAGTTGCGGCCGTTGCGCTTGGCCTCGTACAGCGCCATGTCGGCGTAGCGCAGCAGGTGGTCGGCCGACAGCGCCTGTGATTCGGATATGGCGATGCCGATGCTCACGCTGACGGGCACGGTGTGCCCGGCGATCTCGAACGGCTGGCGCACCGCCTCGATCAGGCGCTCGGCCAGCTTGCGCACGTCGTCCTGTTCGGCGATGTTGGGCAGCACGATGGCGAATTCGTCGCCGCCCAGCCGCGCCAGCGTGTCCTGTTCGCGCAGGTGCTTGGGCAGGCGCTTGGCCAAGAGGCGCAGCAGTTCGTCGCCGTATTGATGGCCCAGCGTGTCGTTCACGCTCTTGAAGTTGTCCAGATCCAGGCACAGCACCGCGGTCGAACGCTCGCGGCTTGCGCCCAGCGCGCTCAGCAGCCGGTCGCGGAACAGGCGGCGGTTGGGCATGCCCGTCAGCGTGTCGTGGTGCGCCATGTAGCGCACCTGCGCGTGCGCGGCATTCTCGTCGGTGACGTCGTCCGCGATCAGCAGGACGTAGCGCGAGCGCGGATCGTTGCTGTGAAACGCCAATGTCTTGGTGTTCAGCGTGCGCGGGCCGCGCGCGGTGGCCAGTTCTTCTTCCTCTTCGCGCATGGCGCCGTCCGAACGCAGCGCGTCGTTGGTCAGGCGGTCGAAGAACGCGCACACCAGTTCAGGCAGGGCTTCTTGCGCGGTCTGGCCCTGCAGGCCGCCCGGCTTGCCGCCAAACGTTTCTTCGGCCTGCCGGTTCGCCAGCAGGAACTTGCGCGACACGGCATCCAGCACCAGCACGCAGGAGGGAATGTGCGACACCACCGCCTGCAGAAAGGTCGACATGGACGTGAGCTCGCTGTTGTAGTGCTCGACCAATTGCTTGGCCTTCAACAACTGCTGTTCGCGTTCGCGGCGTTCGGTGTTGTCGCGCGTGACCTTGGCAAAGCCGATCAGCGCGCCCGTGTCGTCGTGGATGGCGTCGATGACGACGTGCGCCCAGAACAGCGTGCCGTCCTTGCGCACGCGCCAGCCTTCGGCTTCGAACTTGCCGGTTTCACGCGCGGTGGCCAGGCCGCGCTGCGGAACGCCGCGTGCCTGGTCTTCCTCGGTGTAGAAGCAGGAAAAGTGGCGGCCGACGATTTCGGCGGCGGTGTAGCCCTTGGCGCGCTGCGCGCCGGCGTTCCAGTTGGCGACGGTGCCATCCGGGTTGAGCATGTAGATGGCGTAGTCGACGACGCCTTGCACCAGGTGGCGGTACATGACGTCGGAATTGGCGAGGATCATTGGATGCGGCGGGCTCGCGCTCCGGCCGCGTTGGGGCAACGCGTCTGCGCGGATGTGCCCTGAAGAACTAGGGGTTATACGGATTTACGTCGTGAAGCCGGCAATATTTACCTTACTGTCACGAAAAAGACCAATCTATCGAATCGTGTCGTACAAACGCATTTCATTGCATCGGTCCGCGATCAGAATTTGACGCGTTGCTTCAATGCCTGCGCGATCATGGCGACGTCGATGTCCTTGCCTGGGTTCTTCAGGCAGAAGTCGTGCAGCACCGCGATGTAGGCATTGCCCAGCAGCTTGGTGATGGCGCCTGCCGTGGTGGCCGCGATAGTGCCGCCGACGGCGCTGCCTGCGCCGGGGATGAACTTCAGCATGCCCGAGACCACCGAGCGGCCGATGAGCGTGGCGGCCGACGCGCCCAGCGTGGATGTGACCAGCGTGGTGATTGCGGTGGTGTTCAGTTCCATGCCGAAGGTGATGCCGATCTTGGCGATCATGCCGACCTGGATCGGCACCAGCGCAAAGGCGTCCGAGAACGGAATGGGTGCTGCGGCGGCCGAGGCGGCCAGGCCCGCGGCCACGTTCACCTCGATCTCAGCCCGCTTTTTTTTTACTTCCAGGGCCTTCTTGTTGCGGGTGGATAGCGCGTTGGCGTAAGCGCGTTGCTGCGCCTCGGGCACGTGCTCGGCCGTCACCTCGATCAGGCGGTCCAGCCCCATGGGCGGCAATTCGGCATCCAGTTCGTCGATCCATTCCGGCAGCGCGCGCACGGCGACGACCTGCCGGGCGCGCGGCAACAGCTTGCGCGCCTCGTCGACGAACGGACTGTTCTTGCGCGCTTTGGTCAGCACGGCCACGACAGGGATGCCGGCCTTGTCCAGCATGTCGCACAGCTCGATTTCCGCGTCCTCGACGCGGTGGCTGCTGTCCTGGATGCACAGCCACGCCACGTGCAGGTGCCGGTCCTGGTCGTCGGATGCCGAGCGTTCCTGGATCAGCTCGGCAAGCTGCGCGCGCGAACCCTCGTAGTCGCCGACTTCCAGGCCGCGCGTGTCGATGATCGTGAGCGGATGGCCCGGCCGGGTGAATTCCTGCGTGGTCTGGGTGACGGGCTTGCCCGCGCCCGTCCGGGCAAGATCGCCGCGGAACACCGCGTTGAGCAGCGTGCTCTTGCCCACGCCCGTCTTGCCGGCAACCAGGATATTGACGCGGCCGGCGCCGCGCGTGGCCGTGCTGATGGCATCCGCGATGGCGTCCTGCAGGTCGGGGTGGTCGGGGCGGATGGCGCTCATGAGGGAACAAGGAAAGCGAAGGAAGGATGGCGGAACAATATCAGACGACGACTTCTTTGGCGCAAAACGTAATCGCCGCCAAACGTGTCGTCCATACGGGGGACACCATCGGCACGAGTCATGTCCGTCATGCCGCTCAGGCATCCCGTGGGAGGGAATGGGGTTTTTTCTTGCCGTAAAAGAAGGGGCCGCAGCAGACGCCGCATCAGGAATATTTGGGGGCGGATTGTCCAAGTCTTCAAAGGGTTACATCTCACATAATCCCCTCGCGCTTTCCCAAATGGCGCTGCGTAGAATCAGGCCGTTGTAAGGCTACGCCGCGGCACCCGCGCAACCATCATGCACCGTCTTGCGCTCGTCCCCCGCTTGCTGCGCTCGCGCCCCGTGACCAAGGGGCTGCGCTACTTGTACCGCTACACGCGGTCCAGGGCGGAGCGTCATAACGAAACGCTTTGGCCCTTCGTGACCGTGCGCCGCGACGGGCCGGAACGTCTGACCGGCTGCAATCTGCATGGGGTGCGCGGCCCCAAGACCCTCCCGCTGGCCGAACTGCCGCGAGGCATCGGCGGCGATGCGCACCTGATTCTCAGCGGCCCTTCTGTCGCGCAGATCGACTACGCCCAGTGCCGCATGCGTACCGTGATGGGCGTGAATGGCTCGATCGCGCTGCGCGCCCGCCATCCGGCGCTGCGGTTTGACTATTACGCCATGCTGGACGCGGGGTTCGTGAAGAAGCGCCGCGACCTGGTGGCCGAGGTGCTGGCGCAGGACCTGGTGTTGTTTGTGACGCCCGAGGTGTACCGCTGGATTGCGCTGCTGTTCGACGATCGGGCAGTGCGTTGCCGCATCGCACTGTTCGAGGAAGTGCATCAGCGCGCGCAACGGCCGCGTGCGCAACCTGCGGCGCTCGAGGCGCAGCTGCGGGCTGACGAAGAATTGGTGTTGTTCGATGCGCATCATCCGATGCACGCGCACGGCTTCAGCCTGAATGCCGCCCGCGGCCTGTTTGGCGGCGGAACGGTGGCCTACACGGCGTTGCAGCTGCTGGCCTGGCTGGGCGCCAAGACGGTGTACCTGCATGGGCTGGACCTGACGGCCACGGCGGGCCCGCGTTTCTACGAAAGCGCCGGCGCGCAGTTGCCCACCGCGCTGGACCGCCAGTTTGCGGGACACATCGAACCCGCGTTCCGGCAGGCCGGCAAGCTGCTGCGGGCGCGAGGTGTCCAGGTCTACAACCTGTCGCTGCTGAGCCGGCTGGGCGACGACATATTTGAAAAACGGCATTGGAGTTGTTTGCTGGAAGACCCCTCCCCGCAACCGCCGACGAGACCCGAATCATGAAGATCCTCTACACGAATTTCCACCAGGGCGATGGCGGCGGTCACACGACGTACGTGATGTCGCTGGCCCGCATCCTGTGCCAGAAATCGCAGGTCACGATCGGCGCGCCGCGCAAGAGCCGCCTGCTGGCCGAAGCCGAGGCCCTGCCCGGCCTGCGCACCGTCGATCTCGAATTCAAGGGAAAGCTGTTCGAACAGCTTGCCGCGCTGCGCCGCCTGCGCAACCTGGTCCGCCAGGAACAGTTCGATGTCATCCACGTCAATGGTTCGGCCGATCACCGGCTCTGCATGCTGGCCACCATGGGCATGGGACGCAAGCGCCCGTTCATCGTGTACACGCAGCATAACGACCGCGATGCCAACAGCTTGGGCGTGCGCTTGCGCGCCAAGTGGGGCACGAACCGCGTCATCTGCGTGTGCAGCCACACGTTCCGGCGCATGAAGCAGTCGGTGTTCCGCAACGAGGATCTGCGCGTGGTGCACAACGGTGTGGATACCGAGAAATACCGTCCGGCCTGCCGCACGGAAACTGCCCAGGCGCGCGCGCGTTTTCTGCCGCCCGCGCTGCGCGACCGGCTGGTGATCGGCAGCAATGCCGGCACGGCGGACTACAAGAGCTGGATCGACATGGTGGCTGCGGTGTCGCTGCTGCCCGCCGGCCAGCGCAGCCAGGTCGCCGTCCTGATTGCCGGCGCGATGCCGGGCGATGACATGCTCAACCGGGTGGCCGAGCTGGGCATGCAGGATCAGGTGGTCTTCACCGGCCTGCTCGACAATGTGGAGCCCGTGCTGGCGGCGCTGGATGTGGGATTTGTGCTGTCGTCCCGGCTGGAGACGATTTCGTTCGCGTGCCGCGAGATGATGGCCGCGGGCAAGCCGGTCATCGTGTCGAGCGTGGGCGGCCTGACGGAGAACGTCACCGAGGGTCGCAATGGCTGGATCGTGCCGCCCGGGTCCCCGGAATCGGTGGCCCGGACGCTGTCGGACATCCTGGCGAACCGCGGCGTGCTGCACGCCATGGGCGTGGATGCGCGCAGCACGGCGCTCAAGGAGTTCTCGCTGGCGACCTTCGTCGGCAATACCGAACGCGTCTACCGCGAGAACGCTTACGTCAGTAGTGGATCACCGTCCGGATCGACTTACCTTCATGCATCAGATCGAAGGCTTCGTTGATACGGTCCAGGGGCAGCGTGTGCGTGACGAACGGATCGAGGTCGATCTTGCCGCTCATTGCGTCTTCGACCATGCCCGGCAGCTGCGTGCGGCCCTTGACGCCGCCGAACGCTGAGCCGCGCCACACGCGGCCCGTCACCAGCTGGAACGGACGCGTGCTGATTTCCTGACCGGCGCCGGCCACGCCGATGATGATGCTTTCGCCCCAGCCCTTGTGGCAGCATTCCAGCGCGGCGCGCATCACGTGCACGTTGCCGATGCATTCGAACGAGAAGTCCACGCCGCCGTCGGTCAGTTCGACGATGACTTCCTGGATGGGCTTGTCGTAGTCCTTGGGATTGATGCAGTCGGTCGCGCCCATGGCGCTGGCCAGCACAAATTTGTTCGGGTTGGTGTCGACGGCGATGATGCGGCCGGCCTTGGCCTGCACTGCGCCCTGAATGACCGCCAGGCCGATGCCGCCCAGCCCGAACACCGCAACGGTGTCGCCTTCCTTGACCTTGGCGGTGTTGTGCACCGCGCCGATCCCGGTGGTCACGCCGCAACCCAGCAGGCAGACTTTTTCATGCGGGGCGGCGGGGTTGATCTTGGCCAGCGAGATTTCGTTGACGACGGTGTATTCGCTGAACGTCGAGCAGCCCATGTAGTGATAAAGCGGCTTGCCTTCGTAGCTGAAGCGCGAGGTGCCGTCCGGCATGACGCCCTTGCCCTGCGTGGCGCGCACTTTTTGGCACAGGTTGGTCTTGCCCGACAGGCAGAACTTGCACTCGCGGCATTCGGCCGTGTAGAGCGGAATGACGTGATCGCCGGGTTTCAGCGAGGTCACGCCTTCGCCCACTTCCACCACCACGCCCGCGCCTTCGTGACCCAGCACGGCCGGGAACAGGCCTTCGGGATCGTCGCCGCTCAGCGTGAAGGCGTCCGTGTGGCAGACGCCCGTGTGCGTGATCTGCACCAGCACTTCACCGCGCTGCGGCGGCGCGACGTCGATTTCAACGATTTCCAGGGGCTTGCCGGGGCCGAATGCGACTGCTGCGCGTGATTTCATAGCGATGCTCCACGTAGATGGGGTTATTTCAGATAGGAACGGACGATGCGCATGAGGTCATCGATCTGCGATTCGGTCTCGGGCCTGGGGTCGGGCGGATTCGCCTGAGTAGACTGCAGGAAGGTTTCCCGCAGATGGCTTTCCAGCACTTCGGCCATCAGGCCGTTCGTGGCGCCGCGCAGCGCCGCCAGCTGCTGCAGCAGCGCGCCGCATTCCGTGCCTTCGTTCACCGCGCGTTCCAATGCTAACGCCTGCCCCTGAATGCGGCGCAGGCGCGTGACAACGCGTTTCTTTTCTTCTGGGGAGTGCGGCACGGCAGGCTCCGATTCGATACAGGGGGGGAGTATACGGATTTCGAGGGGGCGCGTCCAGGCGGGGCGTGCGCCGACGCCCCGCTGCGTCGGTCGCCCGCATTGGTCACCCGTATCGGCCACCTATAATTTCGCCTGTCTTCCGCCCGACCCGACAGGACTTATCCGTGGCCATGATTCCCTCTGATGTGCGGCTGTACCGGGCCGCGGACTATCCCCGCATGCCTTGGCGCAACGGCGGCGGCACGACGCAGGAAGTCGCCTGCAATCCGGGCGGCCATACCGCGTCGTTCGGCTGGCGTCTCTCGCTGGCCGACGTCGCGCAGGACGGCGGCTTTTCTGCCTTTGGCGGATATCAGCGGATCATCACCGTGCTGGAAGGCCGCGGTATCGAGCTGACGGTGGACGGGCAGCGCCAGCCGCCTTTGGCGCCAGGCATCGCGTATGCGTTTTCCGGCGACGCACAGGTGGCATGCCGCCTGCTCGACGGCCCCATCCGCGACTTCAACCTGATCTACACGCCCAACCTCTGGCACGCCCGCCTGCAATGGGTGCGCGGCGCAGAGCCCTGGGTGTTTCACAGCAGCGCGACGAGCGTGCTGGTGTTCAATGCCGGCGGAGAACTGACGGTGGAGCTGGACGGCGCGCAGCATCGGCTGGCCTCGCGCTACGATTGCCTGCACGCCGAAGGACGGGATGGGTTTGGCCAGTATCGTCTTAGCGCGGAACACGGCGTCGACGCGTGTGTCATTGAACTGTCGCCGCGCGCGGGCTGATGCGCGTCGCGTGGATGTAAGCAACGCATCAGCGCCACCGAAGCCACGACAACAGCGCATCAACGGCGCTTCGAAAAAGGGGTGTGCATGCGGATCTGCATGATGGAAGGCCCGGCCGGCCTGATGCCGGAAGGCGCGAACTGGGTAGGCATCGCCGAGCGCATCCACGAGTTGGCGCCCGACCTGCTGGTCACCAACGAGATGCCGTTCGGCCCCTGGCTGGCGGCGTTGCCGTCCTATGACGCCGCGCTGGCTGCCGAGTCCGTGCGTATCCACGAGGCCGGTCTTGCCGCGCTGGCGGCGCTGAACGTGCCAGCCATCGTGTCGTCCCGCCCCGTGTTTGCCGGCGGGCGGCTTGCCAATGAAGCGTTCGCGTTGCGGGACGGACACTATGCGGCGCTGCATCACAAACAGTATTTTCCGCAGGAACCAGGCTTTTTCGAGGCGGCCTGGTTCCACAGCGCGCGCGACGGATTCGAGGTCGCCGACGTGGGCGGCATTCGCGTCGGCGTGCTGCTGTGCACCGAGCTGATGTTCAACGAACGCGCGCGCCGCTATGGCCGAGACGGCGCCGAGCTGATCGTCGTGCCACGCGCCAGCGGCGCGTCTAGCGGCCGCTGGCTGACGGCGGGCGCCATGGCCGCGCTGGTGTCCGGCTGCTACGTTGTCAGTTCGAACCGCGCCGGGCGCACGCCCGAGGGCCAGGTGTTCGGCGGCGTGGCGTTTGCGTTCCAGCCAGGGGGCGAGCCGCTGGCGCAAAGCACCGATACGGAGTCCATCGTGGCGTTCGAGGTGGACCCCGCCCGGGCGCGGGCGCAGCAGGCGCTGTATCCCTGCTACGTAAAGGAATAGCCCATCAGGCCGGCAGTAGCGCCGGCTGGCCGTAGGCAGGCACCGCGTGCTGCGCGCCGCCCTGTCCCTGCGCCGGCAGCCGGAATGCGCTGACCGCTGCCTGCAGCCGCTGCGCCTGCGTTTCCAGCGACGACGCGGCCGCCGCGGCTTCCTCGACCAGCGCCGCGTTCTGCTGCGTGACCTGGTCCATCTGCGTGACGGCGGTATTGACCTGGTCGATTCCGGTCACCTGCTCGTTGGACGCGGTGGCGATGTCGTTCACCAGCATCGTCAGCCGCTCGATGGTCTCCAGGATCTCGGTCATCGTCAGGCCCGCCGCCTCGACCTGCGTCGAGCCGGCCTGCACCGTGGCGCCCGAGGCGTCCAGCAATTGCTTGATTTCCTTGGCGGCGCTGGCGCTGCGCTGCGCCAGCGACCGGACCTCGGCGGCCACCACGGCAAAGCCCTTGCCTTCCTCGCCCGCGCGGGCCGCTTCCACCGCCGCGTTCAGCGCCAGGATGTTGGTCTGGAACGCAATTCCGTCGATCACACCGACGATGTCCTCGATGCGGCTGGAGTCCTGCGCGATCTTGCGCATCGTGCTGACCGCGGCCTGTACGGCGTCGCCGCCGCGCTGCACCACCTCGGACGCGGTGGCGGCCATCTCGTTGGCCATGCGGGCATTT
Source organism: Achromobacter sp. ACM05 (assembly GCF_019218915.1). Taxonomy (NCBI): domain Bacteria; kingdom Pseudomonadati; phylum Pseudomonadota; class Betaproteobacteria; order Burkholderiales; family Alcaligenaceae; genus Achromobacter; species Achromobacter sp. ACM05. The sequence goes on along the minus strand of NZ_JAHUWQ010000001.1, from coordinate 429,022 downwards.
TCAGCGTTGCTCGTCACGGTGGACAGCAGTTGTTCCATGCTGGCCGCGGTTTCCTCCAGCGACGCCGCCTGCTGTTCTGTGCGGCTGGACAGGTCCTGGTTGCCCGCCGCGATCTCGCTGGAACCCGTATTGATCTCGACGACGCCGTCGCGCACGGCGTGCACGGTGCGCACCAGGCTCGCCTGCATGTCCTGAAGGAACGGGATGATCTGGCCCACGCAGTTCCTGCCGAACGACGGAATCGGCGTGGTCAGGTCGCCGCCCGCGATGCGCTGGAAGTGGCCCTTCAGCGAATCCAGCGGACGCTTGACGAAATACACGACGTAGCGGTCGCCCAGGATCAGCAGCAGCAGGCAGATGCCCAGCACCACACCCATGCCGATATAGGCCTGGCGGCGGTTGGCATCGGCATTGCCCAGCAGCTGGACTTCGCGCGCCTGCGCGTACGCCTCGTATTCCTCCATGCTCTTGCCGAAGCTGCGGCTGGCGGTGACCACCGGCCCGGACGCCTGGGCGCGCGCCTTGTCGACCTCGCCCGCATCCAGATGCCGGCGCTGCACGGCAATGCCGTCGGCCAGCGCGTCGAATCCCGAACGCATGGCGTCCAGCAACGCCGCCGGGGCGTCGCGCCGGGCCAGCTCGATGAATTGCGCCTGATGCTTCTTCGCTTCGGTCAGCGCGGTGTCGATGCTGCGCCCTTCGGCCGCGGCCTGGTCTTTCTGGCCGCCGGCCACGTATTCCAGCTGGCGCGACAGCCGCAGCCGCGCGCGCATGATCTGGTCGTTGACGCGGGAAAGCGCCGATACCTCGTGCAGGAGTTCGTTGCTGGCTGCGAGCGCTTCCTCTGCGCTGCGCAGCCCATGGACGCTGATGGCCGACAAGCCGGCGATGAAGAGGCTGATCACGAGCAAGGTGCCCAGGATCATGCGGCGGATGGTGATGTCTTTCAGAAACTGTGTCATGCGCGTCGTCCCAAAGGTGCAGCAAGCCTGCATAAGGACAACGGCCCCGCCAGAACCTTATTTAGCGGATGTTGCACATCTTACGAATATGACGTCGCACCGCCCGAATATATCGACACGAACGGCAATAGTGTTGCGTGATGACGTTGTCATCGGACTACTGGCGTATCAGCGCGACGCCGGGGTCTGCACCGGTTCACTTGCGTCGAACCGCAGGCGGGCAAAGCTGGCGATGCAGGCCAGCCCGGCGCACAGGCCGCCCAGCCACAGGGCCGCGATGGCGCCGTGCGTGGTCGAGACGTTGAAGCACGCAGCGACCAAGGCCGCGCCCGTGGCTTGGCCCAGCAGGCGCACCGTGCCGATCATGCCGCTGGCGCCGCCCGCCCGCGACGCCGGGGCCGAGGTCATGATGGCGCGCAGGTTGGGCGACTGGAAAAAACCAAAGCCCGCGCCGCAGATCGCCATGCGCCACGAGATGTCCAGCACCGACGGGTCGGCCGGCATCAGCGCCAGCAACGCCATGCCCAGCGCCAGCAAAGCGAGCCCCACGCCGCCCAGCATGCCCGCCGGATAGCTGTCGGACAGCCGCCCCGCGATCGGCGCCATGAAGGCCACGACGACGGGCCATGGCGTGATGAGAAAACCGGTCTGGACCTGGCTGTAGCCCAGCACCGACTGGAACAGGAATGGCAGCGACACGAAGGCCAGCGCCTGGGCGGCGAACGCGCATACCGCGGTGGCCGCGGACAGCGCAAAGAGGGGGCGGCGCAGCAGGTCCACTGCCAGGATGGGCGCGGGGTGGCCTGCCTGGCGCCGCATCAGCAGCCAGAGGCTGGCCGCCGCCAGACCGCCCTCCAGCGCCACGCGCGGCCACGGCGCGCCGTGCGCAAGTTCATTGGTCGCCAGGACAAGCAGCCCCAGCGCCATCGCGCACAGCAGCGCGGCCAGGCCGTCGAATCCGTGACCGGATCGCGTGGTGTCGGGCAGGCCGCGCAGGGCCAGCACCGCCGCCAGGATGCCGATGGGGAAATTGACGAGGAACAGCCAGTGCCAGGACCCGAGCAGCAGGATGGCCGACGCCACGGTGGGCCCGCCGGCAAACGACAGCCCCACCACCATGGCGTTCAGTCCCAGGCCGCGGCCCAGCATGTGCGAGGGGTAGATGAAGCGCAGCAGCGCGCCGTTCACGCTCATCACGCCCGCCGCGCCCAGCCCTTGCAGAATGCGCGTGGCCACCAGGACGGGCAGCGACGGCGCCAGGCCGCTTGCCAGCGAGGCCAGCGTGAATACCGCGAGCCCCACGATGTAGACGCGCCGGTGACCCAGGATTTCGCCCAGCGCGGCCGCCGGCAGCAAGCCGGCCACCATCGCCAGCTGATAGCCGCTGATGACCCAGATGGAACCCGCCTCGCTGGCCTGCAGGTCGCGCGCGATGGTCGGCAGTGCGGTATTGGCGATGGCCGTATCCAGGCTGGCCATACAGACCGCCAGCATGACGGCGATGAGTGCGCCCAGCCGTTCGGCGGCGGGCAGGCCGACGCCGGCCGGATAGACGGTGCTGCGGGAGAACGAGAGCATGAATGGGCTGCGCTGCGAGGGCGTCCGGCCGGTGCGTCCGGATTCGTAGGCACTGATTCTAATGCGCTGTTTGAATTCGGGCTTTTCGTCTGACGGCATGCGCGTCAGGGTGGGCTCGGGTCAGGGCGGCAATTCAGGATGTGCGCGCCCGATTAAACCTGTCATGCGCGGCGATTATCCGATTGGATAATCAGACGGTAATTGTCACTTAATGAAACTGCTACGGAAATTCAATCACAACAATATGTACAGCGGAAATTCCCACGGTCTCTAAGGAGAGGTTAATTATTGCGGTGCAGTATTCCAGGTTGATTCGTTAATAATCGTAATAAATACCCCTGGTATATGAAACTATTTGGTGCCGCATACCAATATTTGGACGTACGATTATCCGCAGCAGGATTGGTGGTGCAACCGTATACCGTGGAGGCATACCTCATGAAACGCCCGACCTTGCGCGCAGCGACGCTGTGTTTGTTTATCGGTGGTGCAGCGCCCGGCATAGCGCTCGCTCAGACCGCCACCGCCAATTTCAACGTCACGCTTACCATTACGGCCAATTGCGTCATTTCCGCGACTGACCTCAGTTTCGGCAGTCAGGGCGTGCTGAATACCGCGGTCACCGGCAATACCAACCTGTCAGTTACGTGCAGCAATACCACCCCGTATACCGTCGGCCTGAACGCGGGCACGGGCACGGGGTCGACGGAAGCCCAGCGATTTCTGAGCGGCACCGGCGCCAATACCGCGACGGTGGCTTATCAGCTGTACAAACCGGGCAGCACGACCGTCGTGTGGGGCGATGCCGACGTTGCAGCGCGAGTGGGCGGCACCGGCACCGGCGCCGCGCAGCCCATCCAGGTGAACGGCGTCGTGCCCGCCCAGACCACGCCGGCGCCCGGCACCTACTCTTCCACGGTTACCGCGACGGTCTACTTCTAAGGGGGCCGCCCGATGCGGATGTTTTTTCGGGCGCTGCTTGCCGCCTGCCTGGCAGGCTGGGGCGGCGCAGCGGTGGCGGCTGCCCTGCAGATCTCTCCGGTGCTCGTCGAGCTTGCGCCCACGCAGGGTGCAAGCGGCATCATGCTGCGCAATCCCGGGTCCACGCCGATCTACGGGCAGGTGCGCATCTACGGTTGGGAACAGGCGGACGGCGACGACGTGCTCTCGCCAACCGACGACATCCAGGCCAGTCCACCCATCATCCAGGTGCCGCCTGGCGGCGAGCAGCTCGTCCGGCTGGTGCGCGTGTCCAAGGATGCGCCGTCGCTGCAGCAGGGGTTCCGCCTCATCATCGACGAAATTCCTGACCCGTCCTCGCCCGGCGTGAATGGCGTGGTGCTGCGTCTGCGTTATTCGGTGCCGGTGTTCGTGTCCGGCACGACGCCATCTCCGGAACCCGAGCTGGCGTGGCGCGCGGAACGCTCTGGCGGCGACTGGGTGGTGAGGCTGTCCAACAGCGGCAGCCGCTATGCGCAGGTGGCCGCGCTGCAGATCCTGAATGCGGCGGGCAAGCCGGTGGCCGAGGTAGAGGGGCTGCTGGGCTATGCGCTGGCCAACCGGTCGCGCCAATGGAGCATTCCGGCAAAGCAGGGCGCGGCCGGGCCGGTAAAGATCAGGGCAATGATCAACGGCGACACGGTCACCGTCAGCCCGCGTTGACCGCATGACCGCGTTCCGGCTTGCCGCTCGGCCCGCCGGCAACCACAGAAGGGCAGTCTATGGCAGTGCGCGCTACCCGTCTCCGCGGGCAACGCGCCTTGGGAGTTGCACTCTTCCTGCTGGGTGCGCCTGCCCAGGCGGCGGATGTGCCCGGTCAACTGGTCTCGTTCGGCAGCATCGCCGAGCGTGACGTGTACCTGGAGGTCAGCATCAACGGCGTCAACACATCCCAGCTATTGCGCTTTCACGACACGCATGGCCGCCTGTCCGTCAGCGGCGCCGCGCTGCGTTCGCTGGGCGTGGACCTGTCCGTGATCGGCATGTCCGCGACGCGCGAAGTCAGCCTGGATGCCGTGGCCGGCCTGCGCTACGTGTACAACCCGGCGGCGCAGTCGGTGGATCTTGTGCTGCCCGACACGTTGCGCGTGCCGTACGAGGTGAATACCCGCGGACTGCCGGCCACGCCGCTGGCGACGGCCGGGCGCGGCGTGGTGGTGAACTACGACGCCTATGCGCAGACCGACTACGAGTACGGGCTGTCGCTGTATTCCGAACAGCGTTACTTCGATTCGAATGGCGTGTTCAGCAATTCGGGCACGGCCTACTTCGGCGGCCGCGGCGATGAATACGTGCGCTACGACACGTTCTGGACGCGCTCTGATCAGGAGACGCTGCGCACGCTGCGGCTGGGCGACACGATCACCTCGTCGCTGAACTGGTCGCGCTCGGTACGCGTGGCCGGCGTGCAGTGGGGGCGCAACTTCGCGCTGCGTCCGGACCTGGTCACCTTTCCCGTGTCGTCGCTGAGCGCGTCGTCGGTCGTGCCGTCGTCGGTGTCGCTGTTCGTCAATGGCGTACAGCAGTACTCGGGCAACGTGCCGCCGGGGCCGTTCGTGGTCAACCAGATTCCGGGCATCACCGGCGCGGGCCAGGCAACCTTGATCACGCGGGACGCGCTGGGCCGCACCGTCAGCACGTCGGTCCCCTTGTACATCGACCCGCGGATGCTGGCGGCGGGGCTGTCCAGCTGGTCAGTCGAGGCCGGCTTCGTGCGCCGCCAGTTCAGCGTGCGCTCGTTCGACTATGACAGCAAGCCGGTGCTGACGGCATCGGGTCGTTACGGCTACACCGACAACCTGACGCTGGAGGCGCACACCGAGGCCGGCCCGGGGCTGTACAACGCGGGCGCCGGCGCGATGGTGAAGATGGGGCAGCTTGGGGTGCTGAGCAGCTCGCTTTCCGGCAGCGCCGGGGACTACAGCGGCGGACAGGTCAGCCTGGGGTACCAGTACGTGCGGCCCGAATTCAGCGTGGACACGCAGGTCACGCGCCTGATCGGCAACTACGGCGACCTGGGCTCGCGCGAGGACGCGCCGGTGCCGCGCCAGACCGACCGCGTGACGGTGTCGATGCCGCTGAGCCGCTCGCAAAGCGTGGCGCTCAGCTACATCGGCTACCGCATGCCGGACGTGCCGATGGCAAAGCTGGGGTCGGCCTCGTACACGGCCAACCTGCACAGCCGCGTGGTCCTGACGCTGAGCGCGTACAAGGACTTTTCGCAATCGAATTCGGAAGGCGTGTTCCTGGGTCTGGCGGTGATGCTGGGCGAACGCGCGCAGGCCGGCGTGTCGGTCGGCCGCCAGGGCGGCGAGGACACTTACAGCGTCAACGCGCAGAGCAGCGTGCCCTATGAGGGCGGCTGGGGGTGGGCAGTGCAGAACGGCCGCAGCGGCGGCATGCAGCTCAACCAGGGCCAACTTCAGTATCTGGGCCAGTACGGGCTGGTCAGCGGGCTGGTCCAGGACTACGGCGGCCGGACGCAGGCGTCGGTGCAGGCCTCGGGGTCGCTGGTGATGATGGACAGCACCGTGATCCCGTCGCGCCGCATCAACGACAGCTTCGCGCTGGTCTCCTCCGATGGCACGGCCGATGTCGCGGTGCTGCACGAAAACCGCCGGCTGGGCCGCACGAACGGCAGCGGCCATCTGCTGGTGCCCGACCTGAACGCCTACCAGACCAACCGCATCTCCATCGACCCGGAAGACCTGCCCGTGGACGTGCGGCTGGACTCGACGCGGGCGGTCGTCGTGCCGCAGTCCGGCGCCGGCGTGTTGACCACGTTCAAGGTGGAAAAGTACGACGCGGCCTCGGTGATCCTGACGCTGCCGGACGGGGCCTTCGTGCCGGTCGGGGCCGAGGTTGCGCACATCGAAAGCGGCAAGCGCACGGTGGTGGGCTACGACGGCCTGACGTTCGTGGAGGACGTGGCGGCGACCAACCGGTTGCGGGTGCGCGGTGGTGGCGTGTCGTGCGAGGCCGAGTTCGATTACGCGCACTCGGATGCCGATCCGCTGCCGACGCTGGGACCGATCGTGTGCGAGCCGTTGGAAAGGGGGCAACCATGAGAATCGCCCTGCTGCTTGCCGCCATGGGCGTCTGCGCGGGCTACGCCGGCTCGGCGCAGGCAAACACCTGCGCGCTGTCGGCCGGCACGACTGCCACGCTGGACTTCGGCACGGTCAATCCGCTGCTGCCGGGCGACACGGTGGCGGACGGAACGGTTGCCGTGACCTGCAATTTTTCGCTGCTCGCCATCGGCGCGCGGCTGTGCTTCAGCCTGGGCGTGGGCAACACCAGTCCGTCCATCGCGGCGCGCGCCCTGGGCGCGGGCACGAACCGCATGAACTACAACCTGTACACGGACGCGGCGCGGACGCAGATATGGGGAGCGGCGACGGCCGGGCAACCGACGTCGCAGACGCTCACCGGCCCGCTGCTGGGGGGCGGAAACGTGTCGACCACCTTCCGGTTCTACGGCAAGCTGCCGGGCGGGCAGTCCGCAGTGCCGACGGTCGGCAACGCCAATACCGTCTACAGCGAAACCTATGCGACGACCGGCCGCCTGGACGTGCTGTTCGGCCTGCTGTCGGGCCTGTCCAACTGCCCGCTGGCGGCGCCGACGCAGCGCATCACGATTCCGCTGGTGGTGCGCACGACCGTGCAGAAGAACTGCACCATCAATGCGACGGACATGGCGTTTCCCCCGCGCGGCGTGTTGAGCGCCGCGGTCACGGCCAACAGCCAGATCACCGTCCGATGCACCAACGCCAACGCCTTCTCCCTGGCGTTGAATGGCGGCTCGGTCGCCGGCAACGTGCTGGCGCGCAAGATGAAACACACGACCGCCGCCGACACCGTGAACTATCAGCTTTACCAGGATGCGGCCTACGGCACGGTCTGGGGCGATGCTTCGGGCGGCGCGCCGCGGGCGGGCGTGGGCACGGGCGCCAACCAGACCTTCACGGTGTATGGCCGCGTGCCTGCGCAGACGACGCCTCGGCCCGGCACGTACCGCGACGTGGTCACCGCCACGATCACGTTCTGAACACGCGGCGCCGCAGCCGCGTCCGTTCAGGCGCGCCATGTCAGTCAGGCCTGCCCAGCGCAGCGCGTCAGGATTGCACGGGCGTGGCGCGCGGCTTGACCGGCCAGAACAGCGCCGCCGGCCGCCGCAGGATGCGGCGGCGCACCCCGGCAGTCAGCGACACGCGATCGTCGCGGCGCATGTCGCGCGACGCCAGCGCTACGTTGAAGGCCAGCGCAAAACTGACGATGACGTTCAGCGCGCCCGTCGCCACCGTGCCCGCCACGGCCAGCCAGAACACCTGCGTATGCACGAGCTCCCAGCCCAGCGTCGCAATCGCGGCCGCGATCTGGCCGGCGCTGAGCGACACGTGGCGGACCTCCAGCGTCGATCCCAGCGCGCTGACGAGGGCCGGCAGCAGGCCCAGCATCAGTCCCAGCGAAACGTTGGCGGCGATCTGCGAAACGTTGCGCCGCCAGAAGCCCGCCCACCGAACGGCGCCGCGCGCCCCGAGCAGGTAGCGGGTGCGCCGGCCGTACGCCATCACGTCGTGCACGCGATGCAGCGCGAACCAGTTGTCGGCCCAACCTGCGATCAGGCTGGACACCCAGATCAATGCGCCGGTCACCGCGGCATACAGCGGCGTCGGTCCCCAGAACGACAACGATTGCAGCGTGTCTTGCGCCTTGTCGGCATCGATCAAAGGCTGTTCCAGAAACCGCATGGCCAACCACTGAATCGCCCAGGCCAGCGGAAACACCACGGCCAGGTTGCCCGCGATCGCGGCGGCGTTCGAACGCAGCATCGCCAGCGTGTCGTCGACGAAGGCCTCGCGCCCGTCGGGCGAGTAGGCCGCGTCCAGCCGGCGGGCAAGCGCAGGCCCGGTCATGGCCGGCTGCTTGGTGGCCAGCGTGAAATGCGCGAACTGGATCACGAGAAAACTGCCGGCGTAGTTCAGTGCGTTCAGCAGGCCTTCCATCCATTTGTCCAGGTGGGCCGACGTGATGATGAACTTGACGTACACCGTGAACGCCACGACGAAGCCGCCGCCCATGGACGCCTTCAGCATGTCCATGTATTCCAGCGTGTCGCGGGCGATGTAGTGTTCGCCGGTCTCGGCGCTGCGGTCCATCACGCGGCGCGCCAACTGCAAGAGCGACGACGCCGCCAGATGCCGGATGCTGCTGCGGGCCAATGTGCACCGGATCAGCTCGGCCATCAGGTGCGCGTACCGGTGGCGTTGCGTGGGGTCGATCCACACGCCCAGCAGCAGTTCGATGCGCGCCAGGCGCAGCTTCATGCACTCGATCTGGTAGACCACGTCGACCGCGACGCCATTGCGCTTGAGTTCTTCATAGACGGCGTCGCCGGCCGCGCGGCAGTCGTCCAGCAAGGCGCGCAGCACGTTCAGGCGCTGGCCCACCACCTCGTGCGGCGTGTCCGGCGTGCTGTCGAAGAGTTCTGCCGCGGTGCCCTCCAGCGTGAAAAACGGCGATTCTTCGACGCGGCCCGGCACACGGGAGCGGATATCCTGGCTGAGTCCGACGGCGCCCACCTGGCTGACGAGCACCTGCATGCTGCTGGTCAGTGCCTGGTCCAGCCGCCGGGCAAGCGCCTCGGGCGTGGGGGCTGACAACGCATCGGGTTCTTTTGCCGGGTCGTCCTCTTTCAGACGCAGCAGCGCGCGCACGCGCGCCAGCGTCTCGTCGTCCAGCGATTCGATCCATTGCGCGTCGCCGGCGCGGCGAAACAGCAGCGTGAAGAGGCCCGACATATCGCCCTGATTGACGGTCGGCGGCAGCATCCAGGCGACGACGCGGCGCCACAACTCACCCCAGAAGCCGGGGCGTGACGCCACGCCGGTGTCGCACAGGAGCGCGGTGGGGTCGTTGTCCACCAGCACCGAGCGCAGCGTGGCCGCCGTGCGCGCCGCAACAGCGGGATTGCGTTCCAGCACCTGCAACAGGTAGCGCAGGCGGGCGTGACGCGGGTCGCGCCCGTCTTCCCGTGCCGGTTCGCCGTCCGGACGGTTCAGCCAGCGGCCAAGGTCGACCAGCCACAGATTCCGTTCGGCCAGCGGGGCTTGGGGGTCGGCGTTGGACAGGATGACGTCAAGCTGCGACCCGCCACGCCGCCAGGTCCGCCAATTGCGCCACAGAGAGGTAAGCATGGTCGGGCCTCGCGCGTCATCGGGAATCGGGGGCGCGGCGCAGCGAGAAACCCTGCGCCTCGTTCATGGCCAGGTAGCTGACGTTGCGCGACACCACCGGCGGCTTGTCGCCCGCGTGCAAGGCGCGCACCTCGTCCAGCACCATCTTGTCGGCCAGCGTCATGCGGTCGATCATCCGCAGGTACTGCATCCAGCTTTCCACCAGAAAGACCTCGCGCCAGACGCCCTCGCGCTCCAGGTCGCGGAACAGCTGCCACTGCTGCGCGCCATTGCGCAGCCGCAAGAGGCGCAGCGGCCGGGCGGCATGGATCAGCGCGGCCAGCTTGTCCGGGTTGATCAGGTATTCCACGGCGACCAGCACCGCGCCGCGCTGCGTGTTGAAGCCGGCGGCGGCCATGGCCGGTTCGGTGTCGTCGGCGCGCGTCAGCGACCGCGCGTCCACCTGTTCCGGCAGACGCGAGCGGTACAGCAGCGCCACGGTCACGCCCAGCACGATGCCTGCGGCCGACATCGCGCCGGACACGCCCATCGTGCCCGCGAAGTGACCCCACATGAACGAGCCCGCCGCCAGGCCGCCGAAGATCGCGGTCTGATACAGCGCCAGCGCGCGCGCCTTCACCCAGTCCGGCACCAGAAGCTGCACGGTCGTGTTGTAGGTGGCGAGCACGCCGATCCAGCAGCCGCCCGACAGGAGCAGCGCCGGAAACGCGACCCACAGCGTATCGGTCAGCCCCAGCGCCAGCAGACAGACGGCCAGGAGCGCTGCGGCCACGCTGATCAGGCCGCCGGATCCCCACGCCGCGCGCGCCCGGCGCACCACCACGCTGCCCAGGATGGCGCCCACCCCCAGCGCGCCAAGCATGTAGCCGTACAGCAGCGCGCTGCCGCTTTCGTGCTCGTGCGCCAAGAGCGGCAACAGCGCCCACAGCGCGCTGGCGGACAGGCCGAAGGCGAACGAGCGCAGCATCACCACGCGCGTCACCGTCGAATGCTGCGTGTAGCGCAGCGCGGCGACCACGCCTTCAAAGAGGCCTTCGGGCGGGAGCCTGCGCACGGGCAGGTCGCGCTTCCAGCGCCAGATCGCCCAGATCAGCCCAGCGTAGCAGAAACAGTTCAGCAGAAAGACCCAGGACGTGCCCAACGCGCCCAGCAGCAGGCCGCCGATGGCCGGCCCCACCGCCCGCGCGACGTTGAAGTTGACGCTGTTCAGCAGCACGGCGCTGCCGACGTGCTCGCGCGGCACCTGTTCGCCCACGGCGGCCTGCCATGCGGGCGTGACGATCGCGCTGCCGATGGCGATGCAGAACACGGATGCAATCAGCGTGATGGGGTGCAGCAGCCCCGCGAAGGCCAGGATGGTGATGAAGACGCCGCCCGCCAGCTCCAGCAGCATGCCCGCAAGCATGACGCGGCGCCGGTCATGGTTGTCGGCCAGCACCCCGGTCAGGATCGACAGGGCGACCAGCGGAAACGCCGCCGCCACCTGGATCATCGCGACCATCAGCGGGCTGCTCTGCTCCGTGGTGATGACCCACGCGGCGGCCACCGATTGCGCCCAGGTGCCCAGGTTGGCAAACAGGTTGGCGATCCAGATGATGCGAAAGGCGGGAAAGGCGAGGGGGGAAAGCGTGCTGACCTGGAGGACAGGCGCGGGCGCGGCCGGTGGGGCCGCCGGCAGATCGGTCGAAGCCGAAACGGGCTGCAGCATGGGAACGTGGCCGGACGCGAGGATCGCGCCCGTTCTGGGCTGGGTCGGGGTCGCTCAATGGTACGCCCAAGGCAGGCGGCCGAGGAGGGCGGCCCGCGCTTTTCCGGTAACCTGCGCGCTGCCCTTGTTACCGGCCGGGGCGCGGGCTTAGCAGCGCTGCGTGTGCGGATTCTTGCGCGAATTCAGGCAGCGATGCGCAGCCGCCGCGAACGCAGGCGCGCGCCTCCCTGTTTCACTATTTACGTTTGCTGATTCAATGACTTTGACTTTCAACGGGCGCGCGTTCGCCGCCCTGCTTGCCGTGACCGCCGTGCTGGCGCTGATCGCCACCGTGGGCGCACCTTATCCCTTCCTGCGTGGGTTCGTGGGGGACGTGGTGGCGGTGGGCTGGGCCTATCTGCTGTACCGCAGCTTTGTTCGAGCGGGCGTGCTGCCGCTGGCGCTGGCGGCGCTGTTCACGGGGTATGCGGTCGAACTGGGCCAATACCTGGCGCGACACTTTGGCTGGCGCATCGAGCAGCCGGTGCTGCGCGTGGTGTTCGGCAGCGTGCCGGATTGGTGGGACGTGCTGGCCTATACCGTAGGCTTTGCGATTGTGCTGGTGCTTGCCGGCGGCAATGCCCGGCGTCAGCGGAACGCGGCGCAGCAAAACGCCCGGATGCAGGTCAGCCTGCGCGCACGGCGCTGACGGGGCTAACAGCGCTAGCGGGGCTAACAGCGCTAACGGCGCTTCGCTCGTCCGGGAAGACGTCCCGTGCGTTCTAGCCGGGGTGTTTCAATCCCGGCCATTTCAAGCCGGGACATTCAGTCCCGGGCTTTTCCTTCAGCCAGCTTGGCAGACCGTGTCGTCGCGTTGCGTGCGTGCGGCGGGTGCGGCTGCGCGGAGCGGTTGCAGACGCGCGTTGCGGAACGGGGCCAGCAGTTCGGCCCAGGACGACGGGAACAGCGGCGTGGCGTGGCGCACGGCGTCGCGGCGAGCGTAGTGGGTGAGCAGTTGTTGACCGATCGGGGCGTCGCCCAGCGGGTGGCGGGTGTTCATGGTATTTCCGTATTGCGTTGAAATTGTATTCATTGTACGCCTGCGGCGCGCTTTGGTCCAATTCGCCTAGTGGATGGTAAGTGCTTGATCTGGTTGAAACTGTCCCTCTTTAAGCGAGGAACTTCGGGATTGCCCTAGCGGTTCAAAACAGTAGACGGTATACAATGTTCATCATGCCCGGGCTGACACAGGCCTGGAATTTCTCCCACTGGACCTGGAGCGAGTCATGGCAGAACTGATGAACCGAGATGAATTCCGCACGGCACTGGAAAACGCGATCAAGGGCAAGAGCGCCAACGCGTCGCCCTTTTCGATCGCCTGGGCCGAAGGCAAGCTGAGCCGCGAGCATCTGTCGCGCTGGGCCGAGAACCACTATCACTATGTCGGCCCCTTTGCCGACTACCTGGGCTACCTGTACGCCCGTACGCCGGACACCTATACCGAGGCCAAGGATTTCCTGCTGGCAAACATGTACGAAGAGGAGATTGGCGGCGACCGCCACACCGACCTGCTGATCCGCTTTGCCGAAGCCTGCGGCACCACCCGCGAACGGGTCACCAATCCGGACAACATGTCGCCCACGACGCGCGCGCTGCAAAGCTGGTGTTATGCCGTTGCCATGCGCGAGGATCCGATCGTCGCGGTGGCCGGCCTGGTGGTGGGCCTGGAATCGCAGGTGCCCTCCATCTACCGCAAGCAGACGCCGACCCTGCGCGAGAAGTACGGCTTCACCGACGAGGAAGTGGAGTTCTTCGACCTGCACATCGTGTCCGACGAGATCCATGGCGAACGCGGCTACCAGATCGTGCTGGAGCACGCCAACACGGTGGACCTGCAGCAGCGCTGCCTGAAGATCTGCGAAATCGGCGCGCAGATGCGGCTGCTGTACACCACGGCGCTCTACACCGACTACGTGCAGGACGAGATCAAGCTGCCCGAACTGGGCCTTGCCGCCTGATCGCCCGAACGCGCCCGGCCCGCCCAGCCCGGCCGGGCGGTGGCCGCACCGCAGAACCTGGACGAAGACCTCATGCCTACCGTTGTGTTTCATAAAGGCGGCCAGACCTACACCGACGTGGTGAAGGACAACACCAACCTGGTGGTGCGGGCCGGCATCAAGCAGTTTCCGTTTCCGCATCTGCGCTATGAATGCGGCATGGGCAAGTGCGCCAAGTGCGCGTGCCGCATCATCGCCGGCGCTGAGCATCTGCCGCCGGTGAACTGGAAGGAAAAGAAGCAGCTGGGCGACCGTGTCGACCAGGGCTACCGGCTGGCATGCCAGCTTTGGCTGAGCAGCGACATCGAGCTGTCGCAGGACGTGGAGGCATGATGGCGACGCAATCCATCTATGTGATCCTGACCTCCAAGCCCGGCGTCTTTCGCACCGAGGCGGGCGACGGCGCCGACATCATCGAGACCTACGACTACGTGTTCTACGGGCGCGCGCTGGCGGTGTTCAGCATTGCCCGTCTGGACCGTGAGATCAAGCTGGTGGTCACCGAGGAAACGCCGCCCTACGTGGTCAACCACGTGCCGTCCAAGTTTCTGGAGAAGTTCTCGTCGGTGGACGCGGCCCGCAAGGAGCTGGCGCACCTGACGCGTTTTGGCAGCATGGCGTCGACGCTGACGCTGCGGTCCGGCGTGCGCGCCGCGGAGCACTGAATATATGGTCCAGATCACGTTCCTATCCAACGGCGGCATGGTCGCCACCGCGCCGGAAAACAGCAACCTGTTGCGCGTGTCGCTCAAGGAAAAGGGCGGCATTCCGTTCAAGTGCGGGGGCGGCCTGTGCGGCACCTGCAAGTGCCGGATCGAAGAGGGGCTGGAAAACACCGACGCCATCAAGCCGAAGGAGCGCAAGCACCTGCGGCCGGAAGACTTCGAAGCCGGCTACCGCATGGCCTGCCAGACGTTCGTGAATGGCGACGTGAAAGTGTCGTGGGTGGTGCAGAACGGCAAGGGGATCGTGGTCGGCGCAGCGCCGGGCGCGGTGGAAGCGGCCACGACGGGATGAGCGGATGGCGGGGGCGCCCGGGCGCCGGCGCGGCGGCGGTGACAGCCGCTCGTCGGGGGTCAGGCGCTCAGGCCACCGACGCCTGTTGCGGCGGCTGCTGCGCTTCGGTGTAGGCCTTGGCCGCGTTGTGCACGTGCTGGCTGGCCAGCAGGGCCGCCAGATCGCCGTTGCCCGCGATGACGGCATTCAGGATCTGCGAATGCTCGTCCCAGTTCTGCTTGGCGCGGCGCATGTTGCTGGGCGCGAACAGCAGGGCGGTGCGGTCGCGCAGCGAGCGCATCAGGTCGGTCAGCACCACGTTGCCGCCGATCGTGGCCAGCATTTCATGGAACTGCGAATTGAGCGCCAGGAACTTGTCCAGTTTCTCGTCGCGCGCGGCTTCCGTTCCTTCGCGCAGAAACGCCTGCAGGCGCTCCACTGTCTTTTCGTCGCGGCGCTGCGCGGCCAGCTTGGCGTTCAGGCCTTCCAGCGTGGCGCGCACTTCCACCATGTCGTAGGCCACGGCATCGGACAGCACCGACA
Source organism: Achromobacter sp. ACM05 (assembly GCF_019218915.1). Lineage (NCBI taxonomy): Bacteria > Pseudomonadati > Pseudomonadota > Betaproteobacteria > Burkholderiales > Alcaligenaceae > Achromobacter > Achromobacter sp. ACM05. The sequence goes on along the minus strand of NZ_JAHUWQ010000001.1, from coordinate 414,003 downwards.
CCGACGCGCCGCGCCGCGGCTCGATCGTGACCAGGCCTTCGGCGGCCAGCGCCCGCAATGCCTCGCGCACCGGGATACGGGATACACCCATTTCTTCGGACAGGCGGCCTTCCACCAGGCGGTCGCCGGGCGTGAACTCGCCGCTCAGGATGCGTTCGCGCAGCTTGTCGCGGATGACGGCAAACAATTGCGGGTGCTGCTCGCCGATCTTCAGCGGGGAGGAATGCTGCGTCTCGACGGCTTGCGGGCTGACGGGGGAAGTTGTCATGGCGAGCAGGTTTGGCGTAATGGATATAGTCGGCATTGTATTACCGGGTGTAGCCGTCCGTCGCTGGCGGTTTGCCGCATCAGTGCACCCAGAATGACTTCACCAGCACGCCCACCGCGCCCATGGCGCAGGCGACGAGCAGCACACCGCGCACCGCGCGGGGAGGCAGCAGGGTGCGCAGCCGGCTGGAGACGGCGAATCCGGCCAGCAGAAACGGCGCCAGGCTGAGCGCCAGCCCGGCGTGATAGCCCGTGTAGCGCTTGGCCAGCGCCAGCATGGCGAGCGAAAAAATGGATCCTAGAAAGAGCACCATGCCCAGCGTGGCACGCAGCCGCGGCGGCGCCGCGTGCTGCAGCACGATGGCGATGGGCGGGGCGCCCACCGACGTCATCGTGCCCATGATCCCCGAGGCCACGCCCGCCCCGGACACCCGGCCCGGCGTCGCGGAGAACTTCAGTCCCGCCACGCTGAGCGCGACGGCGGCCAGGATCATGCAGGCAAAAAGCACGCCCAGCGCCTGGGGCGCAAAGCGCGCCATGGCGTAGATCGCGATCAGGGTGCCGACGGCGCGCCCGGCCAGGGCGTAGGAGACGGCGGGCCAATCGATGGCGGCCCGCTCGCGCAGGGCGGTCAAGAGCGAAATGAAGCCGCCCAGGGTCAGGAGCGGGCCAGGCGCCAATTGCGGGAAGAACATGGCGGCGACGGGTGCGGCGAACATCGCAAACCCCACGCCGCCCACGCCTTGGGCGACGGCCGCGCCAAACACGACGGCTGCCATGGCGGCGTAATGCCACAGATCGGTGGTTATCAGGGAGGGCAACATGCCTGAGGGCTTTGTAATTTATGTATACGATAGTCTATCGATGAATTCGGACGCTGATCGCAAAATTCCAAAAACTCCGGGTAATCCCTTGATTTTCAGCTGAAAATCAGGCTGAAACCCGCACTATCGGTTTCCCTAGGCGGCGCATATTTCGGTTGGTATGACTACTAACGAAATATAGTATACCGAGTGTGGCGACCCAACAGCCACGCATACAAGGGGAATAGCGCATGCAATCCGACGTCGTGCTCACTGCCGCTCATTGGATTTACCTGATCAGTGTGGCCGCCATCATCCTGACGATGATCCTGCGCGCCAATGTCGTGGTGCCTTCCGTCATCGGTACGTTTCTGGTCGTGCTGGCGATCACAGGCAATCCGATCAGCGGGCTGATCGGCATCTTTTCCGCCAGCTTCGTCGCCGCCAAAGAGCTCTTCAACATCTTTCTCGTCATCACGTTCATGACGGCGCTCCTCAATTCCCTGAAGACGCTGCAGGCGGACGTGCGCATGGTCCAGCCATTTCGGCGGGTCATGCGGGGCGGGCATTCGTCGTTCGTGATCATCGCCCTCTGTACCTATGTAATCTCGCTGTTCTTCTGGCCCACGCCCGCCGTGCCGCTGGTGTCCGCCATCCTGCTGCCGGCGGCCATCGCGGCCGGGCTGCCGCCGCTGGCCGGCGCCATGGCGATCGCCATCGCAGGGCAGGGGATGGCCTTGTCGTCGGATTACGTGATCGGCGTGGCGCCGAGCATCAGCGCCAAGGCGGCGGGGGCGGCCATCAGCGCCGCCGTCGTGGCCGACCGCGCGCTCGTGCTGTCGTTGATCACCGGCGGGATCGCCCTGGTGGCGGCCTACCTGCTGGTGCGCCGTCACATCGTGCCGGCCGATCCTGCACTGCTGACGGCCTGGCAGGCCCGCGCGCAGGACGGCAGCCTGGCGCGCATGGAACAGGCCGGGTCGTTCGACAAGGCGGAACTTGCCCGTGGCACGATGGGCGCCGATCCCGCGCTGCCCGCCGGCCCCGCGCTGAGCGAGGAAGAGGAGCGCCGTGTCCGCTGGTCGAAGGTGTTTGCGGTGGTGACGCCGCTGGCATTCCTGGCCGTGATCGCCGTGATGGTGCTGCCCCGGCTGTTTCCGTCGCTGCCCGCCCTGCGCGGCGGCGATGCGGCGGCGCTGGTCGGCGGTGTCGCCTTCGTGGTGATGATGCTGGTGACGCTGGCCGCCGAAGGCCCTCGCAAGATGCTGGACGTCTGTCCGGAACACGTGACCGACGGCTTCGTGTTCGCCTTCAAGGCGATGGGTTCCGTGCTGCCCATCGCGGGCTTCTTCTTCGTGGGCGCCAATGAGACGGCCGCGCAGATCCTGGGCGTGCCGGCGGCGCAGGCGCCCGGCCTGCTCTTCGAGGTGATCTCCGCCGCGCAGCATCTCATCCCGGAAAACCACTTCCTCGTCGCCTTCGGTGTGCTGCTGGTCGGCATGATCACCGGCATCGACGGCTCGGGCTTCGCAGGTCTGCCGCTCACGGGCACGTTATCCGGCGCGCTGGGTCCGGTCGTCGGGGTAGACCCCGCGACGCTGGCGGCGGTCGGCCAGATGGGCGCCGTCTGGACGGGCGGCGGCACGCTGATCGCCTGGTCCTCGCTGATCGCGGTGGCGGGGTTTGCGCGGGTGAATGTGCTGTCGCTGGTGCGCGCGCTGCTGCTGCCCGTGCTGCTGGCGCTCTTCGTCTCGACGATCTGCGCTGTGCTGATCTGGAGTTGAACGGCGCGACGTGACGCGAAAAGGCTCCCGCGCGGGAGCCTTTTTGCTGACGCTTCAGGTGGGGTTTCCACGGATCGTCGCCTAATGATTAAAGTATACAATGTTCTGAACGTAGCCCAGGCGCCTTGCGCCTGCCGCGCCCGCCCAGACTCAATCAAGGAAGCGCTCCCGTGAACGATCTCTCGCAGCAGACCTTTTTGAACTACATCGGCGGCAAGTGGACGCCCAGCGTGTCGGGTAAAACCGCGCCGAACCGCAACCCGGCCGACACGGACGACGTCGTCGGGCAATTCCAGGTCTCCAACGCCGAAGACGCCCGGCAGGCGGTCCTGGCGGCCGAGGCGGCGTTTGCCGCGTGGCGCGACACGCCGATCTCCAAGCGCGCGGCCATCCTGTTCAAGGCGGCCCAGCATCTGGAAGACAACGCCGCGTCGATCGCGCGCGAACTGACCCGTGAAGAAGGCAAGGGCCTGAACCTGGCCAAGGACGAGGTCTTGCGTTCGGCGCAGACGATCCGTTTCTACGCGGTTGAAGGCCAGTCATTCACCGGCGAGACCTATCCCAACGACGATCCGGACATGATCGTCTACAGCCAGCGCGAACCGCTGGGCGTGGTGACGGTGATCTCGCCCTGGAATTTCCCCATCTCGATTCCAGCGCGCAAGATCGCACCGGCCCTCATCACGGGCAACACGGTGGTGTTCAAGCCCTCGTCCGACGCGCCGATGTCGGGCTATCGCCTGACCGAGGCCTTCGTGCAGGCCGGATTGCCGGCCGGCGTGCTGAACTTCCTGACGGGCCCGGCAGGAGCAGTGGGCGAAGCCATCACGGGGGCGAGCCAGGTGCGCGCCATTTCGTTCACCGGCTCCACCGCCGCCGGCGAGCAGATCCATCGCACGGCCGGTCTGACCACCCGGACGCAGATGGAACTGGGCGGCAAGAATCCCTTGATCGTGCTGGCCGACGCCGACCTGGACCGCGCGGTGGACCTGGCGGTCAAAGGCGGTTTCTCGCTGAGCGGCCAGGCGTGCACCGGCACCAGCCGCGTGCTGGTCGACCGCAAGGTCAGCGGCGCCTATACGGAAAAGCTGCTCGCCAGGATCAAGACGCTGACCATCGGCAACGGCCTGGACGGCAATTTCGACCTGGGCCCGCTGGCCACCGCCCGCCAGCTCGACAACGTGCTGGGCTACATTGAACTGGGCAAGCAGGAAGCCAAGCACCTGCACGGCGGCGATCGCCTGACGGGCGCGGGTTTCGACCGCGGCTATTACGTCACGCCCGCGCTCTTTGCCGGCGTGACGCAGCAGATGCGCATTGCCCGCGAAGAAATCTTCGGTCCGGTGATCGCGCTGATCGAGGTCGACGGCTATGAAGACGCCATCGCGCAGGCCAACGACACGGAATACGGCCTGTCGGCCGCCATCGCCACCACCGACGCGCGCTACGCGCACCGCTTCGCCCGCGATATCCAGGCAGGCACCGTGAAGATCAACCGCACCACTACCGGCAACCTGATCAACGCGCCGTTCGGCGGGCTGAAGCATTCCAGCACCTCCACATTCCGCGAATCTGGCCGCGTGGGCCTGGAGTTCTACACGCAGATCAAAACCGTCTACCGCGCCGGCTGACGGCTCATCCATCCAAAGAGGCTTTGCACATGAAACAGATCTATCGCCTGGAACTTGAAGAAGCGCGCGTCATGGTGCGCGCCGCCATCGCCAAGTCGCAGGAAATCGGCGTGCTGGAGTCGATCTGCATCGTGGACGACGGCGGCTATCCGATTGCGCTCGAGCGCATGGACGGCGCCCGCATCACGGGTCCGCAGATCGCCTGGAACAAGGCGTTCACCGCCGCCGGGCACAAGCGCTCGACGCACCTTTTCAATACGCCGCCCAACGGCCCCGCGCTGCCCGGCAACGAAGCCTTCGGCATCCAGTGGAGCTTCGACGGCAAGTTTGCGGTGTTCGTCGGCGGCTTTCCCATCGTGGTGAATGGCGAGGTGATCGGCGGCGTGGGCCTGAGCGGCGGCAACGGTGAGCAAGACACCAAAGCAGGTCTTGCGGCACTGGCTGCGCTGGGCGAACTGCTGGAGCCGCGCGGCATGAAGGTGCTGGTGGAAGCGGACATCAAGAAATAGGCGAGGGCGTCATGGCATACCGCGTGCACATCCTGGAAACCGCAGAAGCCTTTGTCGTCGATGAAGGCGAATCCGTGCTGGAAGCCGCGGAGCGTTCGGCGGTGAAGCTGCCGCACGAATGCACGTTCGGCGGCTGCGGCACCTGCCGCATCAAACTCGAATCGGGCACTGTCCGGTATGACGAATTCCCCATGGCGCTGACCCCGGAAGAGGCCGAGCAGGGCTACGCGCTGGCGTGCCAGGCCCGTCCGACGGCCGACCTGTGCATCAGCGTGGCGAGCAGCCGGCAGACCTTTCCTCCCCCCCGCCGCATGCCCGCCACGATCCATCGCATCGCCGCGTTCTGTGACGACGTCATCCACCTGACCCTGGCGCTGCCCGGCGACGGCCTGGATTACGTGCCGGGACAGTATATGAACGTGGTGCTCCCCGACGGCGAGACGCGCAGCTTCTCCATGGCGTCGGCGCGGGCGGGCAACCTGATCGACTTCCACGTGCGCCGCATTCCCGGCGGCCGCTATACCGACCAGTGGCTGGGGCAGGCCAGCGCCGGCACGCCGGTGGAGATCGAGGCGCCGCTTGGCGTCTTCAGCTATCACGAGGAAGATTGGCGCCCGCTCATCATGATGGCCACGGGAACCGGCATCGCGCCCATCAAGGCGATTCTCGAGTCGCTGCTGGACAATGAGGACTGCCCGCCCGTGACGCTGTATTGGGGCATGCGCACCGAGGCGGACCTGTACCTGCGCGACGAGATCGAAAGCTGGGCCGGGCGGCTCTATGAATTCAATTTCGTGCCCGTGCTGTCGCGCGCGGGGGCGGACTGGCAGGGGCGCCGCGGCTACGTGCAGCAGGCGGTGCTGGAAGATCACGCGGACCTGTCGGAACATGCGTTCTATCTGTGCGGCGCGCCGGAGATGATTCGCCAGGCCAAAAGCCTGTTGGCCGAACGCGGCGCCAGTCTGGATCACCTGTACGCGGACAGCTTTACGTTTCAGCACGCGCTGGCGGCCGCTTGACCGCGGCCACCCGGCCCGACACTTTGACGCAAGGCTATCGGTACACCAGCACCGGCAGCCGCGTGCGCGCCAGCACGCGCTGCGTCTCGCTGCCCAGCAAAAAGCCCGTCATGCCGTGCCGTCCGTGCGAGCCCATCACGATCAGGTCGCACCCGGACTTTTGCGCCGTCTCCACGATGGCCTCGTGCGGATGGTCGTTCACCGTGACGATGGCTTCGCAGGGCACCAGCGCGTGCCGCGCCTCGGCTTCAAGCCCGTCCAGATACGCCTGCGCGTTCTTGCGCGCCTGATCGGTGTGATGCCCTTCGGTGGTGCCCAGCATTTCGGCCTGGTAGACCAACAGGTGGTCTTCCGGGATGGCGCGCAGCAGGGTGATGGTGGCGCCCATTTCCTTGGCGAAAACGAGGGCGCGCTTGAATGCCGATTCGGACAGCAGGGATCCGTCCACGGCGATGAGCAAGTGCCTGTACATGTTGCCTCTCCTTTAGGTAAAGGAATGTCCAGCAACGGCGAATCCAGTATAGGCCTGCGGGCAGGCGCAAGCCAGCCCCCCTTAAGGCGGAGCCCGCGGCGGCGTCAGGCGATCCGCCGCTGCGCCTCGTCCCGCGGTTCCAGTCCCCGGGGCAGCGCGGCGATGAGGCTGCGCGTGTACGGGTGGCGGGCGTCGCGCCAGAGCGTGGCGTTCGGCCCCTCCTCGACGATTTGCCCTGCGTTCATCACCAGTACCCGGTCCGCCAGGTAATGCACCACGGACAGGTCGTGCGAAATGAACAGGTAGGACAGCCGGAACTCATCCTTCAGGTCGACCAGCAGGTTGAGGATCTGCGCCTGCACGGACACGTCCAGCGCCGACACCGGTTCGTCGCAGATGACCAGCGCCGGGCGCAGCACCAGCGCCCGCGCGATGCCGATGCGCTGGCGCTGGCCGCCCGAGAATTCGCTGGGGTAGCGTGCCAAGGCGTCGCGCGGCAGGCCCACGGCGTCCAGGATGTGGAGGATGCGGCGGCGGCGATCGTCGCGATCCTTCACACGGTGAATGCGAAGCGCCGCCTCCAGGATGTCCGCCACGGTGTGCCGGGGATTGAGGGACGCGTACGGATCCTGAAAGATCATCTGCACGCGCTGGCGGTAGCCCGCCAGACGTCCGGCGTCCAGTTCCGTGGCGTCTTCGCCGCCAAGCAGGATGCGCCCCGAGGCCGGCGGCAGCAGCCTAACCAGCGCGCGCGACAGCGTCGACTTGCCGCAGCCCGATTCGCCCACCAGACCCACGGTTTCGCCCGCTGCGATCTCGAACGACACGCCATCGACCGCGGCGGTGACGCCGCGGGACGTCCGGTACTGCACGCGCAGATCCTGCACCTGCAGCAGCGGACCGTTGGCGCTGGCCGCGGGATCGTTGGCGGCTGCGGGCGCGCGCGGCGGCGTCACCAGTCCAAAAACCGGTTTGCCCGACGCAGGATCCAGCCGCGTGCGAATTTCCGGCAGCCTCAGCCTGCTGTAATGCGTGGCGTCGTCCAGCCGCAGCGATGCACCAAGCAGGCCGCGCGTGTACGGGTGGCGCGGCTGGCCCAGCAGCGTGGACGCCGCGCCTTCTTCCACCTTTTCGCCTTGCACCATCACCGCCACGCGGTCGGCCCATTCGCCCACCACCGCCAGGTCGTGCGTGATCAGCAACAGCCCCATCCCCAGTTCACCGCGCAGGTCGTCCAGCAGCTTCAGGATCTGCGCCTGGACAGTCACGTCCAGCGCGGTGGTGGGCTCGTCGGCCACCAGCAGCGCGGGCTGGCAGGCGATGGCGGCGGCGATCATCGCGCGTTGGCGCTGACCGCCCGACAGGTGATGCGGATAGTCGTCCACCCGGCGCTGCGGCTCCGGCACGCGCACCATGTCCAGCAATTCGATGGCGCGGGCGCGGGCCGCGCGGGCGGACGCGCCGCGATGCAGACGCAGCGCTTCGCCGATCTGGTCGCCCAGCGTCAGCACCGGATTCAGGCTGGTCATCGGCTCCTGAAAGATCATCGCGATGCGGTCGCCGCGCAGCGCGCAGCGGCGGCGTTCGGACAGCGCCAGCAGGTCCTGGCCCTCGAACAGCACGCGGCCCTGCACTTTCGCATGGCGCGGCAGCAGCCCCAGCAAGGCGAGCGCGGTGGTGGACTTGCCGCAGCCGGACTCGCCCACCAGCGCCAGTGTTTCGCCCGCGCGCAGTTGCAGGTCCAGGTTCCGCACGGCCTGGTGGCCGGGGAAGGCGACGTTCAATCCTTGGATGTCGATCAGCGTGGTCATGGCAGGAGATGAAGTTACGGCTGGCCGGCGGCGGCGGGCTGTGCCGCCACGCGGCGGCGGCGCAGCTTGGGGTTGAGCGCGTCGTTGATGGCGTCGCTGAGCAGGTTCAGCGCCAGCACCGTCGCCATGATGGTCAGGCCGGGCAGCGCGGTCATGTACCACGCGGTGCGCAGCGCCTCGCGGCCCGCGCCGACCATGCTGCCCCAGCTCACCACGTTGGGATCGCCCAGTCCCAGAAAGGACAGTCCCGCTTCGGACAGGATGGCGTGAGCCACCAGCACGGCGGTGGTCACGATGATGGGCGGCAGGGCGTTGGGCAGGATCTCGCGGAAGATAATGCGGGCGTGGCCGGCGCCCAGCGTCTGCGCGGCCCGCACGAATTCGCGTTCGCGCAGCGAAATGAATTCGCCGCGCGTCAGCCGCGCGATGCCGGTCCACGACGTGATGCCCAGCGCAAAGATGATGGTCGACAGCGACGGCCCCAGAATCGCCACCAGCACGATCGCCAAGAGGAACGAGGGCACCGTCTGGAACAGCTCGGTGATGCGCATCAGCACGGCGTCGGTGCGCGGACCGGCATACCCGGCAAAGGCGCCCACCAAGAGGCCGATGCCCAGCGCAATCGCCGCCGACGCGCCACCCACCAGCAGTGACACGCGCGCCCCGTGGAAAAGTCCGGCCAGGATGTCGCGGCCCATCAGGTCGGTACCCGCCGGAAACGTGGCGTCCTCGCCGGGCCAGGTGAACGGCGCGCCGACCATCTCCAGCGGATCGTCAGGGAACAGCCAGGATGCGGTGGCCGCCGCGCTGATCACGATGGCCAGAATGACCGCGCCGACGGCGGCCGAAGGCGTGCGCAGCAGGCGCAGGGCGGCAAGGACGGGTGCTTTCATGTCTTTCTCACTCGGGGGTCGAGCAGGCCGTAGCAGGCATCGACGGCAATGTTCATCAGGGCGACCAGCGCCGCGCTCATCAGCAGGATGCCCAGCAGCAGGTTCACGTCGCGGCTGGCGATGGCCTCGAACGACAACTGCCCCAGGCCCGGCCACGCGAACACGGTCTCGACCACGATGCTGCCGCCCAGCAGCGCGCTGCTTTGCAGACCCAGCATGGTGATGACCGGCAGAATGGCGTTCTTCAGGGCATGGCGCCAGATCACACGCGCCTCGCCGTTGCCGCGGGCGCGGGCTGTGCGGATGTAGTCCTCCTGCAGGGTCTCGATCATCGATGCGCGCGACAGCCGGGCGTAGATGGCCACGTAGTAGATCGCCACGGTCGTGACCGGCAGCGCCAGGTGGCGCGCGTAGTCCAGCCACAGCGCCCAGCCTTGATGCGCCGCGCCCACGTCACGGATGCCGCCGACCGGCAGCCAGTTCAGGTGCACGCCAAAGCCCACGATCAGCATCAGCGCCGTCCAGAACATGGGCGCGGAATAGCCGGCCGTGGCCAGCCCGGACAGCAGCGTGTCCAGGATGCCCTGCGGACGCCGGGCGGCCAGCACGCCCAACAGCACGCCGACGGCCACGGACAGCGCCAAACCCGTGCCAATCAGCGCCAGCGTCGCGGGCAGCCGGTTGAAGATCAGGTCGGACACCGGCTCGCCATAGCGGAACGAGTACCCCAGGTCCAGCGACAGCAGGCTCTTGAGGTAGTAGCCCAACTGCGCGAACACGCTCTGGTCCAGGCCATACGCCTGGCGCAACTGCGCGACGTGCTCGGGCGTGATGCCGCTGTTTTCAGAGGCGATCACGTCCACCAGATCACCAGGAACAAGTTTCAGCAGGAAGAAGTTGGCAATCGCGGTGACGCCCACCACGAACAGGATCTGCAGCAGGTAGCGCAGCGGACGGGGCAGGCGCAGGGACATGGCGATATTTCCCCGGCCGTCAGGCCTTGCCCAGCCAGACGTTGGCAAAGTTGTTGCGCGAATGGGACGAGGCATCCGTCACGTTGCGCACCTGTTTGTCCCACACGCCAAACCAGCGGAACTCGAACAGCCCGATCAGCGGCAGATCACGCTGCGCCAGCCGCTGCACCTCGTTGTACTGCTCGATGCGCTTTTGCGGATCGGTTTCGATCTGCGCCGCTTCGATGGCCCGGTCCATGTCTGCGTTCTTGTAGCCGGACACGTTGTACCAGGGCGTGCCCTTGGCTTCAGCTTTGCTCCAGTAGCGCGTCTCCACGCCCAGCTGCGGATCGATCAGCACGGTGCCCCAAGAACTGATGAGCTGGAAGTTGTAGTCGGTGAACACATTGCGCGTCCACGTCGCCAGGTCCAGCCCGCGCAGCGTCACGTCGATGCCGATCTTGCGCAGCGCCTGGCGCACGAACTCGCCGGTGCGCCGGTAGTCGTCGCCGAACGGGATGTAGTCGTGCGTCAGCGCAAAGCGCCAGCCGTCGGCCTTGCGCGGATAGCCCGCTTCGTCCAGCAGCTTCTCGGCCAGCGCTGGATCAAACGGATACTGCTGCACGTTGGGATTGTGATAGGGCTTGACCAGCGACGGCACCGGGCTGACGAACGGTTCGGCATAGCCGTTCCAGACGGTCTTGACCAGCACCTGCTTGTTCACTGCATGCGCGATGGCCTGGCGCACCTTCAGGTTCGACAGGATGGGATCGCGCAGGTTGGCTTCCAGCCACAGCCACGCCGCAAAGCCGTTGTAGCCGGACGTGTCGACCGCCAGCTTGGGCAGCTTGGACAGGCGCGTCGCATCGGTGAAGGCCACCGGATTGCGCTCGCCGTAGGCCACGCCGCCGGTTTCCAGCGCAGTGGCGCGGCCCGAGACGTCGGGAATGATTTTCCAGACGATGCGGTCCAGGTACGGACGCTCGGGCTGCCAGTATTTCTCGTTCTTCTCCAGCACGATGTAGTTGCCCCGGTTCCATTCCTTGAACACGAAGGGGCCCGTGCCGATGGGCTTGTTGTTGTACGGATTGTTCTGGATGTCCGTGCCTTCGAACAGGTGGCGCGGCAGGATCGGCGCACCCAGCGAGTCGATGGCGTTCAGCGCCACGGGGGTGGGCTGGGACAGGTGCAGCACCACGGTGTGATCGTCCGGCGCTTCCACCTTCTGCAGGTACTGGAACACGCGGCGCGCGCTGGGCGCATGTTTGAGCCACACTTCCTCGGCCGACCACTTCACATCCGCCGACGTGAACGGCTTGCCGTCATGCCACAGCACGCCCTGGCGAAGCTTGAAGGTAATGGTCTTGCCGTCCTCCGACACGGTCCAGCTTTCGGCCAGGACGGGACGCGGTTTGAGGTCCGGGCCGTACTCCACCAGCCCGTCGAAGATCTTGCTCACCACCGCGCCGGTCGGCGTGGACGAGTTCAGGTAGAACGCCAGCGTCGGCGGTTCCGGATGCACCACCGCATTGAGCACGCCGCCGCGCACCGCGCCGTCCACCGTGTTGGGCAGGCTGTTCGTGTCGGCGTGCGCCGGCGCGAAGATCACGTTGGGAAACAGGGCGCCCGAGCCCATCAGCGCCGCGGCGCCCATGAGCCAGCGTCGCAACGGGCTGGCGGGCTGGTCCTGATCGTCCGCGGCGGGGGGAAGAGACTGCGTCATCGTGATGTCCTTGCGTGTGAGATAGAAGCGTCGTGCAGAGAAGGGGGGAGGTGTGCGGAATCACGCCGCCAGGCTGGTCAATGCAGGCAGATCCGCCGGATCACGCCGCAGCAGCGTGGCCAGCAACTCGCGCCGCCACGCGTCGTACAGCGCGACGTGGTTGCGGGTGTCCAGGCGCGTGGCGTGTTGGTTCAGTTGCCAGGAGTCGCGCAGATAGGGACCCAGGATGCGCTGCGCATCCTCGTCGGCCTGAATCAGGCCTTCCACCCAGTCTTCACGTTGGGCCGGGTCCGCGCGTTCCAGCTTGTTCAGCCACCACTGCGTGATGCGGATGCGGTGCGCTTCCTCGTCCGGCAGAATGCGGTTCTCGCCGAATTCGCGGTGGCCGAAGTCCAGCACCTGTGCGGTGCGCCGGTTCACGAACAGGCGCGCCAGGATGTAGTGCTCGTAGTGAAACTGCCACGCCAGGAAGTTCTGCCAATTGCGCAGCGCAAAGCCGCCGATCAGGTCCCATGCGTCACGCACGCCCTCCTCGACCAGCGGCAGCGGATCGGCGCCCAGCAGTATCGCGGCGCGTCCGCGCGAAAACTCCGCGTGCGCCGCGTCGTCGCCAAGCTGACGCGCCAGCGCAAACTGAAACTCGACGTCGTCGTCGAACAGGCCCGATATCGCATGCGCGGCGACCTGCGTGATGAAGAGGTCATGCACGGTGTTCCACACGGCGTAGCGGCCGGCGGCCTCGCGCTCTTCCGCGTTTGCCAGGTCGCGCGGCGCGTCGAGGCGCGCGGCCGGAATGTTCGGCGCAACGACAAGCCGTAGATCGTCAAACAGCTGCGCTTCAAGCGCGCCGTCGTAATGCAGGGACAAGGGCAGGTCCAGTTCGGGCATGGCGGCTGCTAGGTGGTTGGCGGAAAGACTCGACTCTAAGCAAGCGCCAACGCCCGCCACAAACATTCTTTGGTGATTTGGATATGCGCGCCGCGCCCCGCTAACAGGGGCGTGCGCAGCGTTCGGGCGCATATGCCGATTTCAAATAAGCCAATGCAAAATCAGTTCTTCCGCTTCGCCTCGGCCGCGACGTAGGCTGCATGTCTTCTCAACGCCGGGGCATTCCATGCCGCAAGCTTCAAGCATTTCCACCACGCACGACATCGACGAGGCGCCGCGGGTCGTGCCTGCCGTCCGCATCGCCGGCGACGCGCAGGCCATCGACGCCGCGCATGCGCTGGCGGCCGATTTCGCACAAGGCGCGGCGCAGCGCGACCGCGAGCGCGGCTTGCCGTGGCGCGAGATCGAACGCTACTCGGCGAGCGGCCTGGGCGGCATCACGGTGCCGCGTGAATACGGCGGACCGGACGTGTCCCATGTCACGCTGGCCGAGGTCTTTCGCATCATCAGCGCGGCGGACCCGTCGCTGGGCCAGATCCCGCAGAATCACTTCGGATTTCTGAATCTGCTTCGCCTGACCGGATCGCCCGCGCAGAAGCGCCGGTACTACGAAGGTGTGCTGGCGGGACGGCGGCTGGGCAATGCAGGTCCGGAACGTCACACGCGCCACACCCGCGACATCCAGACACGCCTTGTCCCCGACGGCGACGGCTTTCGCCTTACCGGCCGCAAGTTCTACTCCACCGGCGCGCTGTTCGCGCACTGGATTCCCTCCAAGGTGCTGGACGCGCAGGGCAGGCTGGTGACGGTCGTGCTGGAACGCGGCGCGCCGGGCCTGACGGTGGTGGACGACTGGTCCAGCTTCGGCCAGCGCACCACGGCCAGCGGCACGGTGCTGCTGGACAACGTGCGCGTGGAAGCGGACAGCATCCTGCCCGCCTGGACCGTGCAGGAAAGCCCCGTGCTGATCGGCCCCTTCGCGCAGCTGATGCAGGCCGCCATCGACGCCGGCATCGCGCAGGGTGCGCTGAACGACACGATCGCCTTCCTGCGCGAACGCGCGCGCCCCTGGGTGGAGGCCAACGTCGAACGCGCGACGCAGGACCCGTACGTCATCGCCGACGTGGGGCGTCTGTACACCGACCTGCATGCTGCCGAGGCCTTGCTGACCGAGGCCGCGCAATACCTGGACGACACCGCACGACGCGAGCTGGACGCCGACGCCGTTGCGGCCGCGTCCATCGTGGTGGCGCGCGCCAAAGCGCTGACCACGGAGATCGCGCTTACCGCCAGCGAGAAGCTCTTTGAACTCTCGGGCTCGCGCGCATCGCTGGCCGAGTTCAACCTGGACCGCCACTGGCGCAATGCGCGCACGCACACGTTGCACGACCCGGTGCGCTGGAAGTACCACGCCATCGGCAACCACGTGCTGAACGGACAGCGTCCCAACCGCCATTCCTGGATCTGACCTCATGCCCCATCAGAACGTGTCCACGCTGGCGCCCCGCCGCGCCCCCATCATCCAGAACGACGCGCAGGCCATCGAAACCGCCCACGCGCTGGCCGCCGAATTTGCCGAAGAGGCGTCGGTACGCGACCGCGAACGCCGACTGCCCCTGCCGGAGCTGGAGCGCTATTCCCAGTCGGGCCTGTGGGGCATCACCGTGCCCCGCGAGCATGGCGGCGCCGGCGTCTCCCGCGTAACGCTCGCCGCCGTCACGGCGATCATCTCGCGCGCCGACGGCTCGCTGGGCCAGATCCCGCAGAACCACTACTACGCGCTGGAAGTCCTGCGCGTGAACGGCAACGCCGACCAGCAGGCCCGCTTCTACGCACGCGCCCTGGCCGGCGACCGCTTCGGCAATGCGCTCGCCGAGGTCGGCACACGCACCGCCGCCGAGCGCCGCACCCGCCTGACGCCCGACGGCCAGGACGGCTGGCGCATCAACGGCAGCAAGTTCTACTGCACCGGCGCACTCTATGCCCAGTGGATCCCCACCGCCACCGTTGACGAGGGCGGCATCCAGCGCCTGGCCTTCGTGCGCCGCGACAGCCCCGGCGTCGAAGTCATCGACGACTGGTCCGGCTTCGGCCAGCGAGTGACCGGCAGCGGCACCGTGGTCTTCAAGGACGTCGCCGTGCCGCCGCAAGACGTACTGCTGCTTGCCGATCCGTCCGCGCCCGCCAACACGATCAAGCCGCTGGCGCAGCTGATCCACGCCGCCATCGACCTGGGGATCGGCCAGGCCGCGCTGGCCGACGCCGTCGACTTCGTACGCGAACGCTCGCGGCCTTGGATCGACGCCGGCGTCGACGAGGCGCGGCACGACCCGCTGACAATCAGCGAATTCGGCCGCCTGTCCGTCCGGTTGGAGGCTGCCCGCGCCCTGGTGGCGCGCGCCGGCCGAATCCTGGACATCGCCACCACGGACGCCACCGCAGAACACATCGCCGCTGCCGCCATCGCCGTGGCTGAGGCCCGCGCGCTCACCACCGAGGCGTCGCTGGCCGCCGGCACCAAGCTCTTCGAGCTGTCGGGAACGCAATCCACGCTGGACCACCTGAACCTCGACCGCCACTGGCGCAACGCCCGCACCCACACGCTGCACGACCCGGTGCGCTGGAAGATCCATGCCGTCGGAAACTACTACCTCAACGACGCCCCGCCCGCGCGCGTGGGCACCACAGGATACGCCGGAGCGGCTCGCCATGGCTAAAAAGCAAATCCTCCTGAACGCGTTCAACATGAACTGCGTCGGCCACATCAACCACGGCCTGTGGACGCATCCGCGCGACACGTCCACCCAATACAAGACGCTGGAGTACTGGACGGATCTGGCCAGGCTGCTGGAACGCGGCCTGTTCGATGGCCTGTTCCTGGCCGACATCGTTGGCGTGTACGACGTCTACCAGGACTCGGCCGACATCACGCTGCGCGAGTCCATCCAACTCCCGGTCAACGACCCCCTGCTCACGGTCTCCGCCATGGCCGCCGCCACGCGCCACCTGGGCTTCGGCGTGACGGTGAATCTGACCTACGAAGCGCCGTACCTGCTGGCGCGCCGCTTCTCGACGCTGGACCACCTGACCAACGGCCGCATCGGCTGGAACATCGTCACCGGCTACCTGGAAAGCGCGGCGCGCGCGATGGGCCTGTCCGAACAGATCGCCCACGACGAACGCTACGACCGCGCCGACGAGTTCCTGGAAGTCGCCTACAAACTCTGGGAAGGCAGTTGGGACGACGACGCGGTACACGCCGACAAACGCGCGCGCCGGTACGCAGACCCGACCGCCGTGCGCCCGGTGGACCACACCGGCAAATACTACCGAGTACAGGGCTATCACCTGTCCGAACCCTCGCGCCAGCGCACACCGGTCCTCTACCAGGCCGGCTCCTCCGGCCGCGGCCAGGCCTTCGCCGCGCGCCATGCCGAGTGCGTGTTCGTCTCAAGCCAAACCAAGGAAGGCCTGCGCAAACTCGTCGCCGACGTCCGCGACGCGGTGGCACGCGAAGGCCGCAATCCGCGCGACATCAAGTTCTTCATGGGCGTGACAGTGGTGCCGGGAAGAACGGAAGCCGAGGCACGCGAGAAGCACGCCGAGTACCTGCGCTACGCCAACCCCGAAGCGGGCCTCGCGCACTACGCCAGCTCCACCGGCATCGACTTTTCGCGCTATGCCCCTGACGAGCCGATCCGCTACGTAAAGAACAACGCGATCGAATCGGCCGTCAAGAACCTGACCGTGGCCCGCACCGACCGCACGGTCAACGACCTGCTGGCCGACATGGCATTAGGGGGCAGATATCCGGCGCTGGTCGGCAGCGCATCGCAGATCGCGGACGAACTGGAATCGTGGGTGGCTGAAACGGATATCGACGGATTCAACCTGGCGAGGACGGTGACGCCGGAATGCTACGAGGACTTCATCGACATCGTGGTGCCTGAATTGCAGGAACGGGGGTCGTACAAGCGGGCGTATTCGGAGGGGTCTTTGAGGGAGAAGTTGTTTGGGGAGGGGAGGGGGAGATTGGCGGAGGGACACGTGGGGGCTGGATTTGGAGGTGTGTTGGTTTGAGATGTTTAGGCAGGGATTTGTAGGCGGCGTCAAGGCTACAGAGGCTGATCAGATCTCTGCAGGCTTGCTCAGATATTCCTAGCTGCGTCAGGTCTTCGTCGGCTGCGTCAGATCTTCGTAGGTCGCCCGACGCCGCGGTCCCCGTGGGCACGATCGCCCACGATTGCGGTCCGGAGCCTTCGCTCCGGACTTCCCCTTCGTCATCTTCGTCCGCCTTCGGCTCCCTTCAGATTCCCTCGGGCGCATCGACGGCGCTCGTGCCCACGGTGACCGCGACGCCGTGCTACTAGGGTCTTTGGTATGGGGCGCTGCAAGACCTGTGGTCAGGGAAGGAGATCTGCGGGGCCGCCGGGTTGCTGCCGCCCGGACGGCGGCAACCCGGCATCGGGTCGGTGGGGCGTCGTGGCGGTGTGCGCTTCGCGCCGGCGTTGATTGGTTTGCTAATGGCCCGCCGTCACGGGGGAGGAGCGGTGATGGGCGGCGCGTCGACGTTCAGCCACAACTTGCCGACCCGTACGCGCCGCCCATCGGGCACTGGAGTTCAATTGACGATTACTGCCGTCGTTGCCTGAACCCCTGCCGTCGCTGCCTGAACCTGCCGATGCCGTCTGCCGCTGCAGGTGTCTGACACCCTCGGAAGATGCACTTGGTATGAAGCGAATCTCGCCAGGGTGTCAGACACCTCATTCGGTCTTACGAATTCGAGGCTGTCAGACACCCAAACCCAAAAGCAGCCACACGCGAAGCGTCATCGCCACGACGCAAGACGCCGCGTAAGTCTCCGGAGGCCGCCCGCGCGGCCGAACGGAGACGGGCACCGCAAAATGCTTCTAGCCCGAAGGCATCTGCGCAAAAAGGCCAAGCACGCTGACCGCCCCGGGCCGCCACCGTGCCGGACGTCTTAAAAACTCAATCATCGCGCAAGCCGCCACCGTGCCAGACGTCTTAAGAACTCAATCACCGCGCCGTCCGCCACGTGCCGGACGTCTTAAGAACTCAATCCCACGCCGGCCTCCATCAGCAACCAAATCACCATCCGCGCTAACAACCCCACCCTGTGCACACATAACCTCATATCGACTAAGTATTTTTCGCCCGCAAACCCCGATGACAGAATCACCTCATCAAGCATTCACCTCATCGGACACAAAACGAAATGGCCTCCTTGCTCCGCCTCCTGACCACAGCAGCACTCACGCTCCCGTTCACCACAAGCGCACAAGCCCAGAACAACAGCAAGGACACCATCACAGTAGGCATCTCCGTAGGCACCGCTGAAAAAATCTTCGACGTCGTCAAGCAAGTCGCCGCCCGCGACGGCCTGCAGATCAAGCTCGTCAAATTCAACGACTACCAACTTCCCAACGCCGCCCTCAACGCCGGTGACCTCGACGCCAACGCCTTTCAGCACAAGCCCTTCCTGGACAACCAGATCAAGGCACGCGGCTTCGACATCGTTCCCGTCGGCCTTACCGTCACCGCGCCGCTAGGCTTCTACTCCCGCAAAATCAAATCGCTCGACGAGCTGCCCGAAGGCGCGTCCGTGGGCATTCAGAACGATCCCTCCAACGGCAACCGCGCCCTGCGTCTGCTTGCCGCCTACAAGCTCATCACCCTCAAGCCCGAGGCCGAGCAGAAGAACACCGCCACGCCGCTTGACGTCGTCTCCAACCCCCGCAAGCTCAAGCTGATTGCGCTCGACGCCGCGCAGCTGCCGCGGTCTCTTGATGATCTGACCGCTGCGTCCATCAACAACGACTACGCCGAACAGGCCGGTCTGGTGCCCGCCCGCGATGCCATCGGACGAGAGGCTGCCGATGGCCCCTACGCCAACCTCATCGCCGTGCGCACCAAAGACCGCGACCAGCCCTGGGTCAAGAAGCTGGTCTCCGCGTATCAATCGCCCGAGGTCCGCGCCTACATCGAGCGCGAATTCAAAGGCTCGCTTGTTCCCGCCTTCTAACGCATCGCCCCGGCAGATCACCATGAGCATCCTCACCCTGGCGGGCAGTCCGTCGCAGCGGTCCCGTTCCTCCGCGTTGCTCCGCCACGCCGCACAGATCCTGCGTGCACGCGGGCTAGGCATCAGTGAACTCGGCCTGCGCGACATCCCCGCCGAAGAACTCATCGAAGGGCATTACACCGGCGCGGCCGCCAACGCCCTGCGTGCGCGGGTTGCGGCCGCCGACGCCGTGCTCATTTCCACGCCCGTCTACAAAGCCTCGTTCTCCGGCGGTCTCAAAGCCGTGCTCGACCTGCTCGATGAAAAGGCACTCGCCGGCAAAGTCGTCTTGCCGATTGCCACCGGCGGCAGTCCCGCGCATCTGCTTGCCCTCGAATACGGCCTCAAGCCCGTGTTGTCCGCGCTTGGTGCGCGGCACATCCTGGCCGGCGTCTACGCCACCGACAAACAGGTGCGGCTCGATGAGTCGGGCAACGCCGACATCGACGACGACGTGCGCGGGCGGCTCGAGGATTCCGTCGAGCGTCTGTCCGAACACGTGCAGCCGCGCGCCGGCGCCGTCCACCCTGCCTACGACCTTGGCCGTCTCGCCCTTGCGGGCGGCTTCAGCGTCTGATCCGGAGTTTCAGCATGGATGTTTTCTGGTTCATCCCCACGCACGGCGATTCCCGTTACCTTGGCACCAGCCGTGGTGCGCGCGCCGCCAGCTATGACTACTTCCGCCAGGTCGCCGTCGCCGCCGACACCCTCGGTTATGACGGCGTCCTGCTGCCCACCGGCCGGTCCTGCGAAGATGCGTGGGTCGTGGCCTCCAGCCTCATCGGCGCCACCCGCAATCTGAAGTTCCTGGTCGCCATCCGCCCCGGCGTCAGTTCGCCGCAGGTGTCCGCGCGCATGGCCGCCACCTTCGACCGCCTGTCCGAAGGCCGGCTGCTCGTCAACGTCGTCACGGGCGGCGATCCCGGCGAGCTCGAAGGCGACGGCGTCTTCGTCAGTCATGACCAGCGGTACGCCATCACCGCGGATTACCTCAAGATCTGGCGCGGCATTCTTGAGAACAGCCACCAAGCTGAAGGCTTCAGCTTCGAAGGCGAGCAGCTCGTCTCCAAGGGCGGCAAGGTCATCTATCCGCCCGTCCAGAAACCGTACCCGCCGTTGTACTTTGGCGGCTCGTCCGAAGCCGCGCATGAACTCGCGGCCGAACAGCTCGACGTATACCTGACCTGGGGCGAACCGCCCGACGCTGTCGCGCGCAAGATCGCCGACGTGCGCGCCCGCGCCGCGCGGCATGGGCGCACCGTGCGCTTCGGCATCCGGCTGCACGTCATCGTGCGCGAGACCAACGAAGCGGCGTGGGCCGCGGCCGATGAGCTCATCAGCCATCTCAGCGAAGACGCCGTGCAGGCCGCGCAGGCCGCGTTCGGCAAGATGGATTCCGAAGGCCAGCGCCGCATGGCCGCGTTGCATGGCGGCAAGCTGACCGACGGCAACGGCGGCCGCGCGCACCTGGAGATCTCGCCCAACTTGTGGGCGGGCGTCGGCCTCGTGCGCGGCGGCGCCGGCACTGCGCTGGTCGGCGATCCCGAAACCGTCGCCGCCCGCATCCAGGAGTACGCCGACCTCGGCATCGACACCTTCATCTTCTCCGGCTATCCGCACCTGGAAGAGTCGTACCGCTTTGCCGAACTGGTGTTCCCGCTGCTGCCCGGCAAGGGCGAGCGCAAGCCGGGCAGCACCGTGCTCACCGGCCCCTTCGGCGAAGTCATGGCGACCGAGCTGGTGCCCAAGGAGTCGGCAAGCTGATGTCTGCCCCGCGCAAGCCTCCCAGCCCGAACCTGCGGGCCGCGCCTTGGCTGGTGCCCGTTCTGGCTCCCGCGCTGTCTCCACTGCTGGCCTCCCTGCTCGTTCTCGCCGCATGGCAGGGCGCCGCGCAGGCCGGCTGGCTGTCGGGCCGCCTGCTGCCCGCGCCATCGACGGTTGCCGCCGCCGCGGTGGCGCTGGCGCGCAGCGGCGAGTTGTGGAGCCATGCGGCCGCCAGCCTGGTGCGCGTGCTCGCAGGCCTGGTGTTGGGTGGCGGTGCGGCCTTGCTCCTGGGCGCGATGAACGCCACCGCCCGGCGCGCCGGCAAGCAGGCCGACGCCTTGCTGCAGGCGTTGGGCTTCGTGCCCGTGCTCGCGTTTGCGCCGCTCATCCTGCTGTGGCTCGGCGTGGGCGAGACGGCCCGGCTGGCGCTGTTGTCGCTGGGCGCATTCTTTCCGATCTACCGCCAGACGGTGCGCGGTATCCGCGCGGTGGATCCCGGATTGATCGCCACGGGCAGGTCTCATGGCTTGCACGGCTGGGCGCTGTTCCTGCACGTCATCCTGCCTGGCGCACTGCCGTCGATCCTGACGGGGCTGCGGCAAGGCCTGGGACTCGCGTGGCTGATTCTGGTGGCGTTGGAAGTGTTCGCGGCGCCGTCGGGCGTTGGCATCCTGGCCGAGCAGGGCCGCATCGCCGCGCGCGCCGACCTGCTGTTGCTCGGCATTGCGCTGTACGCCGCGATGAGCGCGGCGTCGCAGGCGCTGGTGCACCTGCTTGCGCGCCACCTGCTCCGCTGGAGCCCGGCGCATCGGCCCGAACTGTTTTCAAGGATCGATTGATGGCCAAGATTTCCCTGTTGCGCCAAGCGCGCCACGATGAAGGCGCAAGCGCCGGAGCGGCCGATGCGGTCGGTGCTGCGTTGGAAGCGTTGGCGGCCGAACTGGCTGTCACCGCAGTCGAACGCGACCGCGCTGGCGGTCATGCGGCCCATGAGCGCGAACGCATCCGCGCCAGCGGACTGCTTCGCCTGTCCATTCCCACCGCCTACGGCGGCACGGGCGCGGACTGGTCCACCGTGCTGGCGGCGGTGCGCCGCCTGGCCGAAGTCGACAGCGCGCTCGCGCACGTATTCGGCTTTCATCATCTGCAGGTCGCCGGCGTGCTGCTGTACGGCACGCCCGAGCAGCAGGCCTACTTTCTGGCGCCCACCGCCGAGCGCCAGCTCTTCTGGGGCAACGCGCTCAATCCGCTGGACCGCCGCGTCATCGCCCGCGCGGAGCTGGACGGCTACCGCATCGACGGCGTGAAAAGTTTCAGCTCCGGTTCGGTCGGGTCGGATCTGCTGACGTTCTCCGCCTGGCACAAGCCTTCGGGCACCGCGCTGATCGCCGCGCTGCCCACGCAGGCAGACGGCATCACCGTCAATCCCGACTGGGATGCGTTCGGCCAGCGCCAGACCGACAGCGGCACGGTGCGCTTCGATCACGTGCGCCTGGAGGCCATCCAGGTGCTGCAGGCGCCGGGCGTCACCCCAACCGCCCGCGCCACGCTGCGTTCGCAGGTGGCGCAGCTCATCATGACCAACCTTTATCTGGGCATCGCGCGCGGCGCCTTTCACGAGGCGCGCCGCTACGTGCGCGACGAGGCGCGGCCGTGGTTTGCATCCGGCGTCGATCGCCATGTCGACGATCCCTACGTGCAGGAGCGCTTCGGCGAATTCTGGCTGCGCGTGCAGGCGGCAGAGGCGCTGGCCGATCTGGCCGGATTGAAGCTGGACGCGGCGCCGGCGCGCGGACCGTCGGTCACGGCGCAGGAACGCGGCGAAGTCGCGGTGGCCGGTGCACAGGCCAAGGTGCTGGCGCATCGCGCCGCGCTGGCGGTGGGCTCGGAACTGTTTGAAGTGACCGGGGCCAGCGCCACTTCCGCGCGTTACGGCTACGACCGCTACTGGCGCAACGCGCGCGTCCACACCCTGCATGACCCGGTGTCCTACAAGATTCGCGACCTGGGTCGGTACGCGCTGCTTGACCAGGCGCCCGAACCCACCGCCTATTCCTGATGCAATCGCAATGACCGATATTTCCGACATCCCCGCCGTGCCGCAGCCCGTCATCCGCCTGGATGCGGTGAGCAAGTCGTTTGCCACGCGTGCGGGACGCTTTGACGCCGTGCGCAACGTGTCGCTGTCGATTCGCGCCGGCGACACGTTCGGCATCATCGGCAAGAGCGGCGCGGGCAAGTCCACGCTGCTGCGCCTCATCAACCTGCTGGAGCGGCCGGACGAAGGCGCCGTGCGCGTGGCCGGCACCGAACTCACCGCGCTGTCCAAGCGCGACCTGCGGTCGGCGCGGCAGAACATCGGCATGATCTTCCAGCAGTTCAACCTGCTGCAGAACGAGACCGTGTTCGAGAACGTGGCCTTTGCGTTGCGCGTGCACGGCGGGCGCAGCAAGACGCAGATCGCTGACCGCGTGCGCGACTGCCTGGAGATCGTAGGCCTGACCGACAAGGCGGCCAGCCATCCCGCGCAGTTGTCGGGCGGCCAGAAACAGCGCGTGGCGATCGCGCGCGCGCTGGCCAGCGAGCCGGCCGTGCTGCTGTGCGACGAGCCTACCTCCGCGCTCGACCCCGAAACCACGCGCTCGGTGCTGAGCGTGCTGCGCGACATCAACAAACGCCTGGGTGTCACCATCGTCATCGTCACGCACGAACTGGCCGTGGTGCGCGCACTCTGCCGCCATGTGGCCGTGATGGAAAACGGCGAGGTGCTGGAACAGGCAGAGATCTCGGGCGCCAACGTGCACCTGTCCTCGCCGCTGGGCCGCGAGTTGATTCGCGAAGCCACCCACCCCTACGAAGAGGTTGCATGATGCTGGACACCTTTGTGCAGTTGCTGCCCGAACTGGGCGTGGCGGTCGGACAGACCTTTCTGATGCTGGCCATTGCATTGGCCGCCTCCATCTTGCTCGGCGGTCCGCTCGGCATTCTCGTATTCCTGACCGGGCCCGGCCAATCGCTGGACCGTCCGGTGCTGCACCGGTTGCTGAGCTGGACGGTGAATACCGTGCGGTCGTTTCCTTTCATCATCCTGCTCGTCGCGCTGGTGCCGTTTACGCGGGTGATTGCGGGCACGTCGATCGGGCCGGTCGCCGCAGCGGTGCCGCTGTCCTTCGCGGCCATTCCGTACTTCGCGCGGCTGGTCGAGCAATGCCTGCGTGAAGTGCCGCGCGGCGTGATCGAAGCCGCGCACGCCGCGGGCGCGTCGGAGTTGCAGATCGTGCGCCGCGTGCTGCTGGTGGAGGCGCGTTCGGGCCTTGTGCTGGCCTTGACGGTGCTGGCCGTCAGCTTCCTGTCGTACTCGGCCGTGGCTGGCGTGGTCGGCGGCGGCGGCATCGGCGACCTGGCCATCCGCTATGGCTATTACCGCTTCCAGACCGACGTGATGGTGCTGACCGTGGCGCTGCTCGTGGTGCTGGTGCAGATCATCCAGTTCGCCGGCAATACCGTCGCGCGACGCATCGACAAACGCTGACCCCAAAGGACGCTCATGCTGCTTACCAATCGCCTCGCCCCGACGCTTGCCGTGCTGGCCGTGTTGGCCTTCGGGGGAACCGCCCACGCGGCCGACCCCGCCAAAAAAGAAATCGTGTTCGGCGCGACGGCCGGGCCGTACAGCGACCAGATCAAGCTGGGCATCAAGCCCATCCTGGAAAAGCAGGGGTATACGGTCAAGATCGTCGAGTTCAACGATTACGTGCAACCCAACTTTGCGCTGGCGCAGGGCGCGCTGGACGCCAACGCGTTCCAGCACATCGTCTACCTGAAGAACTTCGCGGCCAAGAACAAGCTTGAACTGTCCGAACTGGTCAAGGTGCCGACCGCGCCCATCGCCATCTACAGCAAGAAGTACAAAAGCGTCGACGCGGCGCCCGACGGCGTGAGCGTGGCGGTGCCCAACGATCCCACCAACCAGGCGCGCGCGCTGGTCGTGTTGCAGGAATTGGGTTGGGTGAAACTGCGCGACGGCTATGACCCCTTGCAGGTGTCTGAGAAGGACGTGGCGGTCAACGTGAAGAAGATCAAGATCATCCCGCTGGAAGCCGCGCAACTGCCGCGTTCGCTGGAAGACACCGACTTCTCGTTCGTGAACGGCAACTTCGCGCTGGCCTCGGGTCTGAAGCTGACCGAGGCGCTGGCGCTGGAAAAGACGACGCCCACCTACCAGAACCTGGTGGCCGTGCGCACGGCGGATCGCGACAAGCCGTTCGTCAAGGACATCGCAGCGGCCTACGCGTCGCCGGAGTTTCTGGCGGTCACCGAGAAGTCGTTCGCCGGCTTCGTGAAGACCGACTACCAGCAGAAGCTGGAGGCGGCCCGCTAGGGCCGCGGACAGGGGCATACGCCGGCAGGCCGCCATGTTCATCCACCCCAACGAGTTCGAGCTCTTCCAGCACCTGCAGGCGCCTGACCGCGCCGAGCGGGACAACGCGCCGGACGAGGACGCCGCGCGTCCTGCGCCTCTGCGTGTGACGTTGCGCAAGCTGGCCGGGCGTGTTGGCAGCGACGTGCTGCATCCGCTGGACCTGGACATCGCCGCCGGGGAATTTGTGGCGGTGGTGGGGCGTTCAGACAGCGGAAAGCGCGCGCTGCTGCGGATGCTGGCCGGCGACGCCACCCCGACCGGCGAACAGGGCGGCGCGCCGCAACGCTCGCCCGTGCTGTTCGACAACTTTCCGCTGTGGGCGCCAGACCATCGTGTTCGCGCGTTGCGGGCGGATGCCCGCCTGTTGCCGTGGAAGCGCGTGATCGATAACGTCGCGCTGGGATTGCCCGAGCGCCACCGGGCGCTTGCCGCGTTGCGGCAGATGGACCTGGCGCGCCACGCCAACGACTGGCCCGCCAGCCTGACCGACGCGCAGTGCCAGCGCGTCGCGCTCGCCCGCGCGCTGGCGCACCGGCCCGGCCTTTTGCTGCTGGACGAGCCCCTGGGCCGGCTGGACGCGCTGGCCCGGATCGGCATGCAGGGCGAGCTGGAAGCCGCATGGCGCCGGCAAGGCTTTACCGCCGTGCTGGCCACCCATGACGCCGCCGAGGCGGTGGCCGTGGCGGACAGGATCCTGGTGCTGGACGCGGGCCGCGTGACGCTGGACGTGCGGGTGGACCTGCCGCGTCCGCGCGTGCGCGGATCTGCTGCCTTTACGGCGCTGGAGGCGCGCGTGCTGCGCGCCGCGCTGGGACAACCCGACACGCCGGGTCCGGACGGCAGGCCGCTTGCGCCTGTCATCCAGATCCGGCATCTGAGGCTCGCGGTCTGACGCCGCGGGCCGGCAGGCACAACCCGGCGCCGCCGTGGCGCCATCCTCATCTTTCAGGAGCAACACCATGAGCATCCAGTCCATCAATGCCCGCAACCAGTTCCGCGGCAAGATCAAGGAAATCATCCTCGGCCCGGTGGTGTCCGAAGTCGACGTCGACACGCCCGCCGGCATCGTCACGTCGGTCATCACCACCCGCTCGGTCAAGGAACTGGACCTGCAGATCGGCACCGAGGTCCTGGCATTCGTGAAGGCGACCGAGGTGTCCGTCGCCAAGCTGTAGGCCGATAGGCGCGGTTCGGGCGTACTACCGCTGGCGCTTCCAAACGGCCAGCGTTAGGCATATATTGTCTTCGCGATATCCGGCGGTTCCCTCCTGGCTTGTGGCATCTTGCTCTGTGTGCGGAGAACGGAAATGCGGCGACTGCGAACGTGGTTCTTCGGCCTGATTTGCCTGGGGCTGTCACTCTCTTTTCCCGCCATGGCGCAGATCAAGCTGAGCAACGCTCAGCTTGATCAGTTGATGGCGCCCGTGGCGCTCTATCCGGACGCGCTGCTGTCGCAGATCCTGATGGGATCCACGTACCCCGATGACGTCGCGGCGGCGGCCAAATGGTCGGCCGCAAACGCCAACCAGTCCGGCGATGATGCGGTGCTAGCCGTCGACGCCGAAACCTGGGATCCCAGCGTCAAGTCGCTGGTGGCCTTTCCCTCGGTCATGGACATGATGGGCCGCGAGCCCGGCTGGGTGAAGTCCGTGGGCGACGCGTTCCTCGCGCAGCCCGAGGCCGTCATGGATTCCGTCCAGCGGCTGCGCGCCCAGGCGCAAAAGGCCGGCAACCTGAAAAGCACGCCGCAGCAGACGGTCAAGACCACCACCGCGAATGACAAGACGGTTGTGGTGATCGAGCCGGCGGATCCTCAAGTCGTCTACGTGCCCAGTTACAACCCCACGGTGGTCTATGGCGCGTGGGCGTATCCGTCGTATCCGCCTTATTACTATCCCCCGCCGCCGGGGTCGGTGTTTGCGAGTTCGCTGGTGGCCGGGATCGGATTCGGCATCGGCGTCGCGGCGATCAATTCGATGTGGGGCGACGCGAACTGGGGGCATGGCGACATCGATATCGACGTGGATCGCTACAACAACATCAACGTCAACAATCGCATCGACCGCAACAACGTCAACAACAATCGGTCAACGTGGCAACACAACGCCGCCAATCGCGGCAACGCGCCGTACGCGGACGCCGCCAATCGCCAGCGTTTCGACAGCCAGCGGCAGGCCGGCTTGCAGAACCGTGCGCAGGCGGGCGGCCAAGGGCTTGGCGCGGCGGGCTCGGCGCCGCCGGCCGGGTCACGCGATGCCGCCAGGCAGCGGGCGGCGCAGTCTTTTGAAGGGCGGACCGGGCAGCCGATCGCGGGTCATTCCGGCGCGGACGGTGGACGCGGCCAGGGGGCAGGCCGGGGCGACGGCGCGGCGGGCCGGGGGCAAGGGCAGGGGCCGCAAGCCGGACAGGGCGGACGGGACCGCGGCGCCGGGACGGCCGGTGTCTCGACCCAGGATCGCGCTCAGAACCGGTCAACCGGCGTCTCGACCCAGGATCGCGCCCAGAACCGGTCAACGGGCGTCTCGACCCAAGATCGTCCGCGCGACGGCGCGTCCAGCGTCGGGACGGCCGGCATCTCGACCCAGGACCGGCAGGCCGCCGCCCAGCGCCAGCGCGCCGACGAGGCGGCCGCGCGCGACCGGGCGCGCGCGTCGAACAGCCACAACGCGCTGAGCGGGGCGGGCGACGGCGACCGCATGCGGCAGCAAAACCAGCGCGGCGAAATGAGCCGCGGCGGCGGCGGGCATCGCAGCACCGGCGCCAGCGCGCCGCATCGTGGCGGCGGGGCAGGCGTCCATCGCGGCGGTGGCGGCGGGCGCGGCGGCGGCCGGAGATAGGCACCATGGACAAGGGACTTTCTATGACGATCGCTCGTTTGCGCGCGCTGTGCGTGGCTTCGGTCCTTGGGCTGGGCGTGGCGGCGCCCGCCATGTCGCAGGCCGTGTATCCCAGCGCCCAGGCGGCGGCGCAGGCGTTTACCGATGCGCTGGCCTTGAACGACGTCGACGCCCTGCGCACCGTGCTGGGTCCGAACCACCGGCAGCTCGTGCCGGGCGGCGTCGATCAGGAAAACATCTATCGCTACCTGGCGGCGTGGGTGCGCAAGCACGACATCGTCGCTGACGGCGGGCGTTCGTGGGTGGCGGTGGGCGATTCCGGGTGGACGCTGCCGGTGCCGCTGGTGCGCGCCGGCCAGGGATGGCGGTTCGACCCGGTGGCGGGCAAGGCGGAGATCCAGCGCCGCGCCATCGACCGCAATGAGCTGACCGCCATCGAAACCCTGCAGGAACTTCAGGCCGCGCAGACGCGGTATGCGCAAGGGGTCGGCCAGGGCCGGTACGCCACGCGGCTGGTCAGCCGAGCCGGCGAGCGCGACGGCCTGTACTGGCCCGACGTGCCCGGTGCGCCGCAGCAGGCCTTTGGCCCGGATGCGCTGGCGATGGGGCCCGACGTGCCCGTGGACGACGCGTGGTTCGGCTATCGATACAAGGTGCTGCCGGGTGGCGCGGGCAATACGTACCGCATCGTGGCCTGGCCCGCGCGTTACGGGCACACGGGCATCGGCACGTTCGTCGTGGGGCCGGAAGGCGGCGTGCTGGAGAGTGACCTGGGACCGTCCTCGGCTTCCCGCGCGGCGGCCTTGCGAGACGCCGATATCCGCACCGGAAACTGGGTGGACGCGAACGGTCAGCCGGCGCCTGCCAGGTAGGTTTTTCGGGGCCGTATGCCGCTTTTCACGCGCCTGTTGCGGGGTCGCAACAGGCTTGCGTGTTTGCCGTCAAAGCCTGCCGCCGCGCCGCGTTTCCGTCGTCACCTGTGACCCATTTGTCAGGCGCCTGTGCCTAAAATGGCGAGCACCGGGTGCCTGCCCGATTTCCCCTTGCCGGATCTCCAAATTGAACCCCATGTCTTTTGTCCGCTACGCCCTGTTCGGCGTGGGGATGGCGCTTAGCGCCGCGGCGGCTTCCGCCCCGATTTTTGTCCTGAATTCCCTGGACGCCAACGTCAGCATCATCGATCCGGCCACCTACAAGGAACTGCGGCGCGTGCCCACCGGCAAAGAGCCGCATCACCTGTATCTGACGCCCGACGAAAAGTCGCTGATGATCGCCAACGCCACCGGCGATTCCATCACCCTGATGGATCCCAAGACCGGCGAAGTGCAGCGCACGCTGACCGGCATCGTCGATCCCTACCAGTTGCAGTTTTCGCCGGACATGAAGTGGTTCGTCACGGCGGCCAACCGCCTGGACCACATCGACATCTATGCCTGGAAGCCGCTCGAAAAGGGCTTTGACCTGACGCTGGTCAAGCGCATCCAGGCGGGCAAGACGCCCAGCCACATCATGATCGACAAGCACAGCACGACGGCCTACGTCTCGCTGCAGGACAGCGATCAGCTCATCGCCATCGACCTGGCCACGCAGACGCCCAAGTGGACGGTGTCCACGGGCAAGACGCCCGCTGACGTCTTCCTGACCCCCGACCAGAAGACGCTGCTGGTGGCGCTGACCGGCGACTCGTACGTGGAAGCCTATGACGTCAGCAACGGCCCGGCCAAGCTGGTCAAGCGCATCCAGACAGCGGCGGGCGCGCACGCCTTCCGCGCGCAGGGCGACCACCGCCACCTGTTCGTCAGCAACCGCACCGCCAACTCGATCAGCCGCATCGACCTGCAGACGCTGGCTGTCGTCGACACCTTCCCGGTGCCGGGCGGCCCGGACTGCATGGACGTGCTGGCCGACGGCAAGACGCTGCTGGTCACCTCGCGCTGGGCGCGCAAGCTGACGGTGGTGGACCTGGAGCAGAAGAAGGTCGTCAACCAGGTGCCCGTGGGCAAGTCGCCGCACGGCGTATGGACCCTGAATCATGCGCCGACCCGCTAAGGGCAAAGCCCGGTCCGCGGTCCTGTGCCTGGCGCTGGCGACCTCGGTGGCCGGCGCGGCCCCGCAGGCCACCTGCGACAAGCCTGTCTACCTGACGTTCGACACCGGCCACATGGGCGTCGCGCCGCTGGTGGCCGACGTGCTGGCCCGTCACCAGGTCAAGGTCACCTTCTTTCTGGCCAACGAGCGCACGCTGACCGACGGCGCCAGCCTGGACGACGTGTGGGCGCCCTGGTGGAAGGCACGCGCCGCCGAAGGCCACGCCTTTGCCTCGCACACCTACGACCACGTCTACTGGCAGGGCGACCTGCCGGGCGGCAAGTTCCGCGTCAAACCCAGCGCCGGGCCCGACGCCGGCAAGCGCGCCGAGTGGACCGCCGAGCAATACTGCGCCGAAATCAAACGCTCCGTCACCCGGTTCCACCAGATGACGGGCAAGAACATGCTGCCGTTGTACCGCGCGCCCGGCGGCAAGACCTCGCCCGCGCTGCTGAAGGCGGCCAAGGCCTGCGGCTTCGAGCACGTGGGCTGGTCGCCGGCCGGGTTCCTGGGCGATGAGCTGCCCAGCGACAAATACCCCAACGCCAAGCTGCTGGACCAGGCGCTGCGCACCGTCAAGCCCGGCGACATCCTGCTCGCCCACCTGGGCATCTGGTCGCGCCAGGACCCGTGGGCGCCCGGCGTGCTGGAACCGCTGATTGAAGGTTTGCAGCGCAAGGGCTATTGTTTTGCCACCTTGAACACCCATCCGGCCTATCGCGACTGGATCGCTTCGCATCACTGATCATGGATACGCTTAGCCAACTCTTCGGGGACAGCCAGCAATGGCTCTTCGAGACGGCGATTCAGCCCGCGCTGTTCCACCTGGGCCTGAGCAACTTCATCGAGGACGCCTACGACGCCACCATGTGGCTGCTGGTCGGGCTGATCCAGATCGCGGTGCTGGTGCTGGTCCTGGGACCCCTGCAGCGCCTGCGTCCCGTGGAACCGGTGACCGACCGCCGCCAGATCGGCATCGACGTGCTGTACACGCTGATCCACCGTCTGGGCGCCTTCCGGCTGCTGCTGTTCTTCACCATCGACCCGTTCTGGGACAGCATCTTCGGCCAGCTGCACGTGTGGGGCTTTGCGCCGTTCCAGCTGGATCAGTACTGGCCGGGCGTGACCGACAAGGCATGGGTCAGCCTCATCATCTACCTGCTGCTGTTCGATGCGGTGGATTACTTCTACCATCGCGCGCAGCACCGTTTCGGCTGGCTGTGGGCGCTGCATGCCGTGCATCACAGCCAGCGCCAGATGACCATCTGGAGCGACGACCGCAACCACCTGCTCGACGACATGCTGCGCGACGTGCTGGTCGTGTTCGTGTCGCAACTGGTGGGCGTGCCGCCCGCGCAGTTCGTCATGGTGGTGGCCATCACCCAGCTGGCGCAGAGCTTCTCGCACGCGAATCTGCGCATGCACTTCGGCGCGCTGGGCGAACGCCTCCTGGTCAGCCCGCGCTTTCATCGCCATCACCATTCCATCGCCTACGACGCCTCGTCGCCGGGGCCGGTGGGCGGCTACAACTTCGCCGCGCTGTTTCCGATCTGGGACGTGCTGTTCCGCACCGCGCGGTTTGGGGTGGGCTACGGTCCCACGGGCATCCATGACCAGCAGGCCGAGCTGGGCGGACGCGACTACGGACGCGGGTTCTGGTCGCAGCAATGGCTGGGCATCAAGCGCATGATCGGCCGCGACCGCGAACCCGTGGCCGCGCCGCCGGCCCCGCCGGCGGGCATCGAGCGGGCATGAAAAACCCCCGCGGCTGGGTATCAGCGGGCGGGGGTAAGCAGGGCGCGGTCCGGACGACGGGAGCCGGCCAACGGATTCCAGAGCGGGGCAACGGGCAGACAGCTGCGTGCCTGTCTTCCCCGCGATGATCAGGCGCCCGGCGTTTCGTGCGTGGTTTCGCGCTTGATCTCGCCGTGGCGGCGTTCCATTTCCTGGCGCAGTTCGCGGCGCAGGCCGGCGGCCTTGAAGCGCTGCTTTTCCTCGTGCGTGCGGGGCTCCAGCGGCGGCACGGCGGTCGGGGCGCCCTTGTCGTCCACCGCCACCATCGTGAAATAACAGCTGTTGGTGTGACGCACCAGCTTCTTGCGGATGTCCTCGGTCACGACCTTGATGCCGATTTCCATCGACGTGCGGCCCGTGTAGTTCACGGCTGCCAGGAACGTCACCAGCTCGCCGACGTGGATCGGTTCGCGGAACACCACCTGATCGACGGACAGCGTCACGACATATTGGCCGGCGTACCGGCTGGCGCAGGCGTAGGCTACCTGGTCCAGATACTTGAGGATGGTTCCGCCGTGTACGTTTCCTGAGAAATTCGCCATGTCAGGCGTCATCAGGATGGTCATCGACAATTGGTGGCTAAAGGCGTCGTCCATGGCGGGCGGCTCATTCATGAATAAAACGCCAATGGTAGCGGCTGGCGGCTGACATCGCGCCGTATTTTTGGGGGCAGTCAGGGTTTCTTGGCGGGCGGCGTGGCGGCGGCGTTTGCCTGCGGCTTTGCCGCGCCAGACGGCGATGCGGTCTTGTTTGAGACCGGCGCTTCGGACGTTGCCGGGGCATCGGTCTTCGCGGCGTCTTCCGACGCAGGTTCGCCTGCCGCAGGTTCGCCATTTCCCCCATCAGCCGCCTCCGGCACATCCCGCCGCACCGCAGGCGGCGTCCACAAGCCATCCCGCACCGCCGGTCCCGGCAGATAAACCCGCAGCAGCATTCCCACCGGCCCGGCCGCCGGAATCGGCAGCCAGTTCGATTGATCTTCCGGCGGCGGCGCCGAGTGGCTGAAGACAAGATCCAGCGAGCCGTCCGCGTTGTAGCGCAGCGGATCGCGGCTGCCGAGCGCATGGCGGTTGACGGGGTTGGGCACGGGCATGCCCTGGCTGTCATACGCCGTCAGCGACCAGAACGCGCCCGCGTCGGGCAACTGGCCGGTCTCGAGATGCAGCGCATACCGGTGCGCGCCGTCCAGCAGCGCGCCGTCGCTGTCCGTGGCCAGCACCAGCACCGTCAGGTCCTCGGGCAATCCGCTGCCCGGCTGCGCCTGCGCGGCCAGCGCGCGGCGTAGCCAGTCGTTGCCATACACGCCGATGCTGCCTGTTTCCTGCAGCCAGCCGTCTGTGGCGCGCAGCGAATGGCCGGCGGCCGCCGCCATGCGGTCGCGCGCGGCGCGCACGCCGCGGCGCATGCCCTGCTTGGCGGAATGATCGAGCTTGTCGAAGTCGAACGGCCGGCCCGGCGCCAGCCCGACGCGGCGCAGCAGCGCCAGCACGGGCTGATCCGTCGCATGCGGCGGGTGCTTGCGCAGCAGTTCGGCAGCGTAGGTGAAGAACGCGTCGGTGGGCATCGAGTCCACCTGTTCGCTCACCGGGATTTTCAGATCGAGGGACGGGTCGGGCTTGGTGCGCGGCGCTTGCGCAGGCAGGTTCCATTGCGCCAGGGGCGTCAGGACGAAGCCGTCCTGCAATGTGTTTACCGCCGCCTGGTCGGCGGGGCCGTGCATTTCGATCATCCCCTTCGCCCAGACGTGCACGGTGGGGGCGTCGATGCGCGCCATGCCGGAGGGCAGCGTGCCGCTCCAGCCCGGGGGCACGATCACGGTGTTGCCCTTTGCGGTGCCTGTGGTGCGCTTGCCCAGCGTCGCGAAGACGTCGGTCCACATATCCAGCAGCGTCAGTGTGTAGAGCCGTCCCGCCGTGTCGGGCACGGACAGCACGACGGGTCCGTCCGTCAGATCCAGCCACGCGCTGCTGCGCAGCATGTCGACGTTCGCCCACGGCGTGGCCGCGCCCGGGCGGGGCAGGGTGCGCCCGTGATGGAACGTGTTGGCCGGCGCCCCATCGGCGCCCCGCGATGGATGCGTGAACTGCCGGCGGGTCAGGTCCATCGCCACCAGCGGATAGAAATACAGATAGCCTTCTGTCGCCGCCTGCTGGGCCGCCTCGGTGGCGGCGGCCGCGGGCGACAGCGCGGCGGGCGCCGCGTGGGCGGACGCCTGCGGCATCAGAACGAAGGGCGAGAAAGCCAGTGTCAGGGCGAGAACTCGGGCCAAGGGGGCAAGGCGGCGCATCGGCGCTCCAAGGACAAGCGGGAAAAAGGGCAGGCGGCGACCAGCGCAAACATGCTGCCGGATCACCGATGCCGCCGGCCATCGTAGCAGCGCTGCACTGCCGCAAAATCTGTGAAAAAAGCGCATTTTGCCGTCAAATTCGGACCAGCGCCGGCGTCTCCGGCATCGCCAGGCATGACGGACCCCGTATCGAAGGCCTATACTTCCTCACATTTCCCTGGAAGTCGTAGGGCTTTTTCGTCCTGGAAATTTCCGCTTCCTTCATTCACCAGGAGAGGAGTGCTTCATGGTCAACATGAATCGCCGCCAGTTCTTCAAGGTGACCGGTGCGACGCTGGCGGGCTCCAGCCTGGCCTTGTTGGGGGCTGCCCCCGGCACGGCCATGGCCGAGGTGCGCCAGTTCAAGCTTGCGCGCATGACCGAAACGCGCAACACCTGTCCCTACTGTTCGGTCGCCTGCGGTTTGCTGATGTACGGCTTGGGCGATGGCTCGAAGAACGCCCGCGCCAGCATCATGCACATCGAAGGCGACCCCGACCACCCCGTCAACCGCGGCACCCTCTGTCCGAAGGGCGCGGCCCTGATCGACTTCATCCACAGCCCCAACCGTCTTAAATTCCCGGAATACCGGGCGCCCGGTTCGGACAAGTGGGTACGGATGTCGTGGGACGAAGCCCTGACGCGCATCACCAAGCTCATGAAGGAAGACCGCGACGCGAACTTCGTCGAGAAGACCGCGGACGGCAAGACGGTCAACCGGTGGCTGACCACCGGCATGCTGGCCGCCTCGGCAAGCAGCAACGAGGTCGGTTACATCACGCACAAGACAGTGCGCAGCATGGGGATGCTGGCGTTCGACAATCAAGCCCGTGTCTGACATGGCCCGACGGTGGCAGGTCTTGCCCCGACGTTTGGCCGTGGAGCGATGACGAACCATTGGGTCGACATCAAGAACGCGGACATAGTTTTGATCATGGGCGGCAATGCCGCCGAGGCCCACCCGTGCGGGTTCAAGTGGGTTACTGAAGCCAAGGCCCACAACAAGGCCAAGTTGATCGTCGTGGATCCGCGCTTTACGCGTTCGGCGTCCGTGGCGGACTTCTACGCGCCCATACGCACCGGCACCGACATCATCTTCCTGGGTGGCGTCATCAAGTACCTGTTGGATCACGACAAGATCCAGCACGAGTACGTGCGCAACTACACCGACTTTTCGTTCATCGTGCGCGAGGATTTCGCGTTCGACGCCGGCCTGTACTCGGGCTACAACGCCGAAAAGCGCACCTACGACAAACAAAGCTGGGACTACGAGCGCGGCGACGACGGCTACGTCAAGACCGATCCCACGCTGCAGCATCCGCGTTCGGTGTATCAGCTGCTCAAGAAGCACTACTCGCGCTACACGCCGGAAATGGTCGAACGCGTCTGCGGCACGCCCAAGGACAAGTTCCTGACGGTGTGCGACATGCTCGCGTCCACGGCCACCACCAATCGCGCCGCCACGATCCTGTACGCGCTGGGCTGGACGCAGCATTCCATCGGTTCGCAGATCATCCGCACGGGCGCGATGGTGCAGCTGCTGCTGGGCAACATCGGCATCGCCGGCGGCGGCATGAATGCGCTGCGCGGGCACTCGAACATCCAGGGCCTGACCGATCTGGGCCTGATGTCGAACCTGCTGCCGGGCTACATGACGCTGCCCAACGAGCCTGAGCAGGACTACGCCAAGTACATCGACACGCGCACGCTCAAGCCGCTGCGGCCCAACCAGCTTAGCTACTGGCAGAACTATCACAAGTTCCACGTCAGTCTCATGAAGGCCTGGTGGGGCGGTGCGGCGACGGCCGACAACAACTGGGCGTTCGATTACCTGCCCAAGCTGGACAAGCTCTACGACATGCTTCAGGTCTACGAGCTGATGGTCCAGGGCAAGATGAACGGCTACATCGCGCAGGGCTTCAACCCGCTGGCGGCGGCGCCCAACAAGGCCAAGCTGAACGAGGGCTTCGCCAAGCTCAAGTTCCTGGTCATCATGGATCCGCTGGTCACGGAAACGTCCGAGTTCTGGCGTAACGCCGGCGAGGCCAACGATGTGGATCCGTCCAAGATCCAGACCGAGGTCTTCCGCCTGCCCACCACCTGTTTTGCCGAGGAAGACGGCGCGCTGGTCAACTCCGGCCGCTGGTTGCAATGGCACTGGAAGGGCGCCGAGCCCCCGGGCGAAGCCAAGAGCGACATCGAGATCATGGCGCTCATCTACACGCGCCTGCGCAAGATGTACGAACAGGACGGCGGCAAGTACCCCGACCCCATCGTCAACCTGTCGTGGCCCTATTCCAATCCGCAGAATCCCACGGCCGAGGAACTGGCCAAGGAATACACGGGCCGCGCGCTGGTGGATCTGGCCGATCCCAAGGATCCGACGAAGATCATGCGCCGCGCCGGCGAGCAGCTTGCCGGCTTTGCCGAACTGCGCGACGACGGCTCCACCGCCAGCGGCTGCTGGATCTTTGCGGGCGCCTGGAGTCCCAGCGGCAACCTGATGGCGCGCCGCGACAACAGCGACCCCACCGGCATCGGCCAGACCCTGAACTGGGCCTGGGCGTGGCCGGCGAACCGCCGCATCCTCTACAACCGCGCGTCGTGCGACCTGGAAGGCAAGCCGTTCGATCCGCGGCGCAGCGTGGTGTCATGGAACGGCAGGGCGTGGGTAGGCGCCGACATCCCCGACTTCAAGGGCGACGAGAACCCCGCGGGCGGCATGGGGCCGTTCATCATGAACCCGGAAGGCGTGGCGCGCTTCTTTGCGCGGGCGGGCCTGGCCGAAGGGCCGTTCCCGGAACACTACGAACCCTTCGAAAACCCGCTGGGCTACAACCCGCTGCACCCCAAGGCCAAGGGCGTCACCAGCAACCCGGCCGCGCGCATCTTCAAGGATGACCTCGCGGCGATGGGCACGGTGGAAAACTTCCCGTATGTCGCCACCACCTATCGCCTGACGGAGCACTTCCACTACTGGACCAAGAACGTCCGCATCAACGCGATTCTCCAGCCGGAGCAGTTCGTGGAGATCGGCGAGGCGCTGGCCAAGGAGCTGGGCATCCCCAACGGCTCCCGCGTCAAGGTGTCGTCCAACCGCGGCTACATCAAGGCCGTGGCGCTGGTCACCAAGCGCATCCGTCCGCTCACCATCGAAGGCAAGACGGTGCACCAGGTCGGCATTCCCATCCACTGGGGTTTCGTGGGCATCGCCAAGCCGGGCTTCCTCACCAACACCCTGACGCCATTCGTGGGCGACGGCAATTCCCAGACACCGGAATTCAAGTCGTTCCTGGTGAAGGTCGAAAAGGTATAGGAGAACCGACATGTCAATGCAATCCCTGGACATCAAGCGGCGCTCCGCCACCACCACGCCGCCGCCGGGCATCCGTGAACCCGTCACGGGCTCGGTGGCCAAGCTGATCGACGTCTCCAAGTGCATCGGCTGCAAGGCCTGCCAGAGCGCCTGCATGGAGTGGAACGACCTGCGCGACGAGATCGGCGTCAACGTGGGCGTTTACGACAACCCGGCCGACCTCACCGAGCACTCCTGGACCGTCATGCGCTTCTCGGAATTCGAGAATCCCGCCGGCGACCTGGAATGGCTGATCCGCAAGGACGGCTGCATGCACTGCGAGGACCCGGGCTGCCTGAAGGCCTGTCCCTCGCCGGGCGCCATCATCCAGTACAACAACGGCATCGTGGACTTCCACGAGGAAAACTGCATCGGATGCGGCTACTGCATCACCGGCTGTCCGTTCAACATCCCGCGCATTTCCAAAAAGGACAACAAGGCCTACAAGTGCACGCTGTGTTCCGATCGCGTCGCGGTCGGCATGGAGCCCGCGTGCGTCAAGGCCTGTCCCACCGGCGCCATCGTCTTCGGCACCAAGGACGACATGCACCAGCATGCGGCCGAACGCGTCGAAGACCTGAAGTCGCGCGGCTTTGCGCAGGCCGGCGTGTATGACCCGCCCGGCGTGGGCGGCACGCACGTCATGTACGTGCTGCATCACGCCGATCAGCCGGGGCTGTACCACGGGCTGCCTGCCGATCCGAAGATCAGTCCGATGGTGTCGTTGTGGAAGGGCCTGGCCAAGCCGCTAGGCCTGGCCACGATGGCGCTCACCGCGCTGGCGGGCTTTTTCCACTATGCGCGCGTGGGCCGCAACGAAGTGACCGAGGAAGACGAACGCAGGGCTGAAGAGGAGGTGCGCCATGAGTGAAGAACACCACTACCGCCGCATCAAGCGCTACACGCCGGGCGAGCGCACCAACCACTGGATCATCGCGCTCACGTTCATCCTGCTCGCGCTGTCCGGGCTGGCGCTGTTTCATCCATCCATGTATTGGCTGTCCAACCTGTTCGGGGGCGGACCCTGGACGCGCATCCTGCATCCGTTCATCGGGGTGGTGATGTTCGTCTGCTTTGCCGTGTTTGCCGGGCACATGTGGCGCCACAACCTGCTGACGCGCGCGGATCGCCAGTGGCTCAGGCAGCTCGACGACGTGGTCGAGAACCGCGAGGAAAAGCTGCCCGAGGTCGGCAAGTACAACGCCGGCCAGAAGCTGCTCTTCTACGTGCTGATCCTGTGCATGCTGGGGCTGATGGTCAGCGGCATCGTGATCTGGCGCGAGTATTTCGCGTTCTACTTCCCGATCGAAGTGATCCGCGCCGCGTCGGTGCTGCACGCGGTTTGTGCGCTGGTGCTGATTTGCGCGATCATTGTGCATATTTACGCGGCGATTTGGGTGAAGGGGTCGCTCACGGCAATGCTGCGCGGCTATGTCACCGCAGGCTGGGCGTGGAAGCACCATCGCGCCTGGTTCCGGGAGCAGGTGAAGAAGTAATCCCCGGCATGTCGTGATCGACGGCTGCTATCCTCTTTGCAGGCTGGCAGCCGTATTTGTTTTTCTGGAGACGAGAATTGCAGCGAATTCTTCCACGCGGCGAGATCGAAGCGCTAGACCATAACGCCATTCCCCGCATCACCCTGCCGGAACGGACATCCGTTTTCGCGGCGCGGGCGGCGCGCCTGCGGCAGCTTGCCGACGGCAATCCGGTCGGCGACTACCTGCAGCTCATGGCGCAACTGGTCGATGCCCAGCATCGCGCGCTGCAGGACTGCGCCGCGCCGCCCGCCACCGAAGACCGGATTTCGCTCGCGCAGGCGCATGGCATGCCGCCGCTGCAGGCCATCGGCTGGCCGCGCGATGCGCTGTGGCGCCGCATCCTGGGCCAGTTGCTGGACGACGTGTCGCGCGCCCCTGGCGTGCCCGCCGAAGCCCTCGACGTCTGCGCCGCACTGCGGCGCGCGCTGGCCGACGATCCCGAATCGCTTGAAGACCTGGCGCAGGCCGTGCTGTCCGAGCAGGACGAAGGCGTGGACAGCGCGGCCGCGCCCTTCGTCATGGCGGCGCTGCAGGTCTACTGGACGGACCTGGCCAACCGCTTCGATCCCAAGCAACTCCCCGTCGCCAGCCCGTTCGGCGTGTGTCCGGTGTGCGGCAGCCTGCCGGTCGCCAGCATCGTGCGGGTCGGCGGCCAGTACGAAGGCTATCGCTATCTGTGCTGCAGCCTGTGCGCGACGCAGTGGCACATGGTGCGGGTCAAATGCTCGCACTGCGAGGACGTGGAAAAGGTCGCGTACCAGTCCATCGAGGGCCGCACGCCCGCCATCAAGGCCGAAACCTGTGACAACTGCCACACGTACCGCAAGATCTTCTACCAGGACAAGGATCTGTACGTGGAGCCGGTGGCCGATGACCTGGCCAGCCTGATGCTCGACGTGCTGGTCGGCGAGGCCGGTTATTCGCGGTCCAGCGGCAATCCGCTGCTGTGGCATGGCGCCGAGGACTAGCGCCGCTCAATGACGGAGTCTCGCATGGCAGATCAACTGTCCGGCGCCGGCCTTGCCGCCGCGTCCGACATTCCTTCGCTGGACCGCCTGCTGAATGCCGACGCGTTCCAGCCGGCGCTGGCAACCCACGGCCGGACACAAGTGGTGGCGGCCCTGCGCCGTGACCTGGACGCGCTGCGCAAGCGCGCGCTGGACGGCGGCGTGCCGCGTCACGAGCTGGACGCGGCCGCGGTGGCGGCGCGCACATCAGCCGCGCTGGACGAGGCCGCGCGGCCCCGTCTGCGCGCGGTCTACAACCTGACCGGCACCGTGCTGCACACCAACCTGGGCCGCGCGCTGCTGCCCGACGAAGCGGTGGCCTCGGTGCTGCGCGCGCTGACCACGCCCGCCAACCTGGAGTTCGACCTGGACACCGGTGGCCGCGGCGATCGCGACGACCTCATCGACGATCTGCTGTGCGAGCTGACGGGCGCCGAGGCCGCCACGGTGGTCAACAACAATGCCGCGGCCGTGCTGCTGATGCTCAACGCCCTGGCGGATCGCCGCGAAGTCGTGGTGTCGCGCGGCGAACTGGTCGAGATCGGCGGCGCGTTCCGCATCCCCGACATCATGAAGCGGGCGGGCGCCAAGCTCGTCGAAGTCGGCACCACCAACCGCACGCACGCGGCGGACTATGAAAACGCCATCGGCCCGCGCACCGCGATGCTGATGAAGGTGCATTGCAGCAACTACGCGGTGACCGGCTTCACCAAAAGCGTGAGCGTGGCCGAGGTGGCGGCGCTGGCCCATGCGCGCGGTCTGCCGGCCACGGTGGATCTCGGCAGCGGCACGCTGGTGGACCTGACGCAGTTCGGGCTGCCGAAAGAAGACACCGTGCGCGAGACCATCGCTGCGGGCGCCGATCTGGTCACGTTCAGCGGCGACAAGCTGCTGGGCGGACCGCAGGCCGGCCTGTTGGTGGGCCGCGCCGACCTGATCCGCAAGATCAAGAAGAATCCGCTCAAGCGCGCGCTGCGTGTCAGCAAGCTGACGCTGGCGGCGCTGGAACCCGTGCTGCAGCTGTATCGCGCACCGGAGTTCCTGGCGCAGCGGCTGACGACGCTGCGCCTGTTGACCCGCCCGCTGCGCGATATTCAGCCGCAGGCCGAACGGCTGCGCGGCGTGCTGGCGCATGCCGCAGGCCCGGGCTATGCGGTCGAGGCGGTGCCGATGTTCAGCCAGATCGGCAGCGGCGCGTTGCCCATCGACCAGCTTCCCAGTTATGGACTGGCCGTGCGCCATGCGGGAACCGGCCGCCCCGGGCGGCATCTGGACCGGCTGGAGACGCTGTTGCGCAAGCTGCCGGTGCCCGTCATCGGCCGCATCGCGGATGACGCGTTGTGGCTGGACCTGCGCTGCCTGGAAGACCGCGACGAAGCCGCTTTTGCGGCGCAGCTGGCGGAGCCGCTGGCATGATCGTCGGCACCGCAGGGCATATCGACCACGGCAAGACAACGCTCGTGCGTGCGCTGACGGGCGTGGACACGGACCGGCTGAAGGAAGAAAAGGCGCGCGGCATTTCCATCGAACTGGGCTACGCCTACACGCCGCTCGCCAATGGCGACGTGCTGGGCTTCATCGATGTGCCGGGGCACGAGAAGCTCGTGCATACGATGGCGGCCGGCGCCAGCGGGATCGATTTCGGCTTGCTGGTGGTGGCGGCGGATGATGGCGTCATGCCGCAGACGCGCGAGCATCTGGCCATCCTGTCGATGCTGGGCGTGGCGCGCGGCGCGGTGGCGCTGACCAAGACGGATCGCGCGGATGCGGCACAACTGGATGCCGTGCGCGGCGAGATCGCGGCGTTGACGGAAGGGACGTTCCTGCAAGGCGCGCCGGTGTTCGGCACGAGTGCGACGCAGATGGCTCAGGGGAGCCAAACATCCCACGCGGCCCACGCCGAAGCACCAGCCGAGGCGGCGCACGCCGGCGATCCCGGCGTGGCGGCGCTGAAGGACTATTTGCACGCGCAGGCGCAGGCCCTGTCGCGGCCCGAGGCCACGGGCCTCTTCCGGCTGGCGGTGGATCGCGTGTTCACCTTGTCCGGGCACGGCACGGTCGTCACCGGCACGGCGCACGCCGGCCAGGTCCGCGCGGACGACGACGCGACCGATCTGCGCCTGATGCCGGCCAATACACGCGTTCGCGTGCGCGGCATCCACGCGCAGAACCAGCCCAGCGAGACGGGCTCGGCCGGCCAGCGGTGCGCGTTGAACCTGGCGGGCATCGACAAGAACGCTATCTCGCGAGGTGACTGGATCGCGGACGCGCGCTGCTTTCTGCCCTCGAAGCACGTGGATGTGGCGCTGACGCTGCTACCGTCCGCGGATGCGCCGGTGCGGGCGTGGGCGCCGCTGCACGTGCACATTGGCGCGGCGCGCCATGTGGCGCACGTGGTGCCGATCAGCACCGAGTCGCTGTCGCCGGGCCAGTCGGGATGGGTGCAACTGGTGTTCGACGAACCCGTCTGCGCGATGCCGGGCGACCGCTACATCGTGCGCAACGCACAGGCGACGCGCACGGTGGGCGGCGGCCGGGTGCTGGATCCCAATGCGCCGGACCGCAAGCGCCGGTCGGCGTCGCGGCTGGCGGGCCTGCAGGCGCTGACGGACATGCTGGATGGCGGCGGCCTGCAACCGGTGCTGGCGCATGCGCCGCAGGGCCTGGATGAAGCGGCATTGCAGCGTCTGACGGGCCTGCCGGTCAGCGATATCGCGGCGCCCGAGAGTGCGGTGTGGATCGAGCCGCGCAATGCGCAGGGCGCGCGCACGCTGATCCTGGACGCGCATTGGAAGGCGCTGCGCGATCGGACCGAGCAGGCGCTGGCGTCGTTCCACCAAAGCGCGCCCGACGAACCCGGTCCGGACAGCGCGCGGCTGCGGCGCATGGCGTTTCCTGCGATGCCCGACACGCTCTGGACATCGCTGCTCGACGAACTGCAACGCGACAGCCATATCGCGCGCAATGGTCCCTGGCTGCATCTGCCTACGCACACTGCGACGCTGGGAGCGGCCGAATCCGCGCTGGCAGCGCGTCTGTTGCCGCTGCTGGACGCGGGCGCGTTCGATCCGCCGTGGGTGCGCGACCTGGCGAAGCTGCAGGCGCAGCCCGAGGACGCCGTGCGCCAATTGCTGCGCAAGCTGCTGCGGCGTGGCGAGGTGGCGCAGGTAGTGAAGGATCTGTTCTATCACCGCGATCAGGTACGCAAGCTGGCGGCGCTGGCAGCAGACCTGGCCGCGCAGCCGCCGGGCTTGAATGCCGCGGTTTTCCGGGACGCGACGGGCCTGGGTCGCAAGCGGGCGATCCAGATCCTGGAGTTCTTCGATCGCGTGGGCTACACGCGGCGGGTGCGGGATACGCATGTGCTGCGCGGCGAAAGCGCGTACGCGGCGATGCAGCCGCCCGCCGAGCCGGTATCATAGGCGGTCCGCCACGGAAGGCATTCGTGCCCGGCGGCACGGCCGGGCTTCAAACCCGGTTGGGGGCGTCAGACGTTCCCAGGTAGGTTCGACTCCTGCTGCCTTCCGCCATTCGGGTTCTTCTGCCGCTCCCCACGCAGGTGTCTGATTCCCGTGCGAGATAGTCGTCGTGATACTGCGTCGTGTCCGGGTGTTTGACACCGGGGCTGATACTGGGTCGTGTCCGGGTGTCTGACACCGGGCTGTCGGTTTGTGTTCTTCTGCCGCCCGCGGCGTCGCGGGGTTCGCGTTGCGGGCCTCCGATGGCGGTCCGGAGCCTTCGCTCCGGACTTCCCCGTGCTCATCCTCGTCCGCCTTCGGCTCCCTTCGGATTCCGCCGGGCACCATCTAAACGGCCCGCAACGCGAACCCCGCGCCACCACGGGCTCTGTCAGTGGCTGATCGGGCGGTCGTCGGGGTGGACGGCGGACCAAGTGCCGATATACCCCGATGCAGGTGTCTGACACCCTTACGAGATGTCCGTCGCAGTGCGTTGCAGCGCCCCGGCGCAAATGGGGGGGCTCCATCAACTGCGCAGCATGCGCGTCACCACGCCGCCTATCTCGTGCGACTTCCAGTTCAGTTCACCCAGATGCCAGAACCGGATCGTGCCGGCACGGTCGACGAGATAGTTGGCGGGCAGCGCGGCGGCTTCCCACTTCTTCGATGCGGCGCTGTTG
This sequence comes from Achromobacter sp. ACM05, assembly GCF_019218915.1. Taxonomy (NCBI): domain Bacteria; kingdom Pseudomonadati; phylum Pseudomonadota; class Betaproteobacteria; order Burkholderiales; family Alcaligenaceae; genus Achromobacter; species Achromobacter sp. ACM05. The sequence continues at coordinate 369,898 of NZ_JAHUWQ010000001.1, read as the reverse complement.
CGGTCGTGCAGGACCGTGCCGTTGATGGGGGTCTTTTTCAGGAAGGCGGAGATCTTGGCGGGCGCTTCGCCGACGTTGACGGCGACAAGGCGCAGGCCTTCTTCGCGATGCCGCTTGGCCATGGTCGACAGAACGGGGAGTTCGTCGCGGCACGGCTCACACCAGGTGGCCCAGAAGCTGACGATGACAACGCTGCCGCGCCACGCGGAAAGCCTTTGCTCGCGCCCGCCGAGGTCGGGCAGGACGAGCGGCAAGGCCGGGCCGGTCCATGGCGCCCAGTTGGGGCCGGTGGCGGCTTTCAATGCGTCGGCTGTCGGGGCGGCATTCTGGGCGGCACTGGGAGTGCCGTTCGGGCTGCCATTCTGGGCGCCATTTGCCGGGCCTTTTCCGACGCCAGCCGCGGCGTTGCTTGCCGCATTGTTCGCGGCGCCGGCCCACGCGGGCAGCGCCGCAAGCGACAGACCGGTTTGCAGAAGGCGGCGGCGGCTGATCAAGGCGGACTCCTGCAAGCGAGCGTTCAATGGCGAGGGCCTGGCTGCGTTCGATCATAGGGCCATTCACCGGGCCGGTGCTATCCTTTTTCCGACTGACTCACGGAGACTGAGATGACCCAGGATGTTGCGTCCACCAACGCGCCGCGCTTGACTTCCCTATCGCATGGCGGCGGCTGCGGCTGCAAGATTGCGCCGGGTGTACTGTCGGCGCTGCTGGCGCGGTTTGGCCCCGCCGCCAGCTATCCGAACCTGCTGGTGGGCACGGAAACCGCGGATGATGCGGCGGTGTACCGGCTGAACGACGAGCAGGCACTTATCGCCACCACGGACTTCTTCATGCCCATCGTGGACGATCCCTTCGACTTCGGCCGCATCGCCGCGACGAACGCGCTGTCGGATGTGTACGCCATGGGCGGCACGCCGATCATGGCGCTGGCGATCGTCGGCATGCCGATCAATGTGCTGCCGCACGACGTGATTGCCCAGATTTTGAAGGGCGGCGAATCGGTCTGTGCCGACGCGGGCATTCCGGTGGCGGGCGGCCACAGCATTGATTCTGTCGAACCCATCTATGGCCTGGCCGCGATGGGGCTGGTGCATCCGGACCGCATCAAGCGCAACGCGGATGCGCGCGCCGGCGACGTGCTGATTCTGGGCAAGGGCCTGGGCGTGGGCATCCTGTCGGCGGCGCTCAAGAAGAATCTGCTGGACGTGGACGGTTATCGCGTCATGATCGACACGACGACACGCCTGAATCGTCCCGGCCCCGCGCTGGCCGCGCTGGATGGGGTGCATGCGATCACCGACGTGACGGGCTTTGGCCTGTTGGGCCATGCGCTGGAGATGGCGCGCGGCGCCAAGCTCACGGCTCGCGTGCGGCTGGATGCTTTGCCCTGGCTGCCGGGTGTGCAAGCGTTTGCCGCCGACGGCGTGATCACGGGCGCGTCCGGCCGCAACTGGACGTCGTACGGCGAATCGGTGCGTCTGGGCGCCGGGGTGTCGGACACCCAGCGTGCTTTGCTGACGGATCCGCAGACCTCGGGTGGCCTGCTGGTGTCGTGCGCACCGGAAGCCGCCGATGCGGTGCTCAAGATCTTCCACGAACAGGGCTTCGGCCAGGCCGCCGTGATCGGCGAGATGGCAGCGGGTCCGGCGCAGGTCGTGGTGGACTGACCGGCAAGCTACACAGGGCACGGCGGGCTGCACCCGAGCGGTCTGGTGGTCGCCGGTCTGGTAACCAGGGCATGGGCGGCTGCTGTGCCACCCGCGTTCGCCCCTGCGCGCGCCCGCCGCGCCGTTCGCCGCGGCGACGTCCGCTCAACCCGTCAAATCCCGCGCCGTCGCCGCCGCCTGATCCACCAGCCACTGCGTGACGACGTCGGCATCCGGCGTGCTGCGCCGCGCGTTACGCACCAGCCAGTAGGCGTGTTCGGTGGCGCTGGCCGCGGGGCTGCCAACGAGGGCCAACCGCCGGTCCGTCAGCATGGGCGCAATCAACGCCAGCCGTCCCAGCGCGATGCCGTGGCCGGCCAGCGCGGCATGTACGATCTGGTCGTACTGGTTGAAGCGCAACATGCCTTTCGGGCGCACACGGCCCAGGCCGCGCGCGTTGAGCCATTCCGACCATTGCAGCCAGGGCCGCGTGGGATCGTCGAATTCCAGCAGCACATGGCGCTGCAGCTCGCGCGCATCCAGTTCGCGCGCGTTGAGCGACGGATGGGCCACGGGCACTACCGACTCGCCAAAGAGCCACACGGCGCCATCTGAGACCGTGTTGCGCTCGCTGTAGCGGATGGCGATGTCGACGGCTTCGCGGTCGATGTCGATGAGCCGGTTGTCGGCGGCCACGCGCACGTCGATGTCGGGATGCGCCGCCTGAAAATCGCCCAGCCGGGGCAGCAGCCACAACGAGGCCACGCCGATGGTGGTGGTGACGGTGACAGGCGTGCGCCGCTCGGGGGCGCGCAGTTGTTCGGTCAGGTCGCCGAGCTGACTGAGCCATACATCGGCCATCCGGAAAAGCTGCGCGCCTTCAGAGGTGAACGTCACGCTGCGAAACCCGCGCACCAGCAACGGCACCCCCAGATGGGCTTCCAGCGCGCGGATCTGGCGGCTGACGGCGGACTGCGTGACATGCAGATCCTGCGCGGCAAGCGTGATGCTCATGCGGCGGCCGACGGCGACAAAGCCGCGAACCAGATCAAGCGGAGGTAGTTTCGCTAGCGGATATGGCATTCGTGAAACTCATGCGTGTCGAGCGGAAAAGTCGCTTGAGCAATAGTACGCCGCGGGCGTCCAATATGACTCAGACGTTGGGTGACCGGGACCAGGTCGTGGTCATCCGCCGTGATCGCCGCTGCTGCGGCCGGGAGGGGCGCCATGTTCCAGTTATGTTGCACCGCAGGCATGTCATTCCGTTTGGGCGGCGGCTCGACTATGCTGCTCAAGCGCGCTTCGGGCGTCCGCATCGAGTGTCACGCTGGCGCCGTGTGGGTCTCCGAGTACCGCCGCTTCGACGACAGCGTGCTGCAAGCGGGCGAATCCCTGACCGTGCACAGCGATCGCGACGTCGTCCTCAGCGGCCTGCCGGATGCGCAGGTCGCGCTACTTTCGCAGGGCGGTCAGGCGCAGCGCGCCAGCGCCACGCCCCGCTGTGCAGGCCAACCGGAGTTCTAGCCATGACTGCGTCCTTGCCCGATACGCCCCGCATCGAAATGTGGTTCGACTTCGCCAGCCCGTACAGCTATCTGGCGATCGAGCGCATCGACCGTCTTGCGCGCGAGGCCGAGGTCAAGGTGGATTTGCGGCCGTTTCTGCTGGGGCCGATCTTCCAGGCGCAGGGCTGGAACGACACGCCGTTCCGGCTGTTTCCCGGCAAGGGCGCGTACATGATGCGCGACATCGCCCGCCTGGCCGAGAAGTACGGCGTGGTCTACAACCGCCCGCGCCTCTTTCCGCGCATGAGCGTGCTGCCTGCGCGCATCGCGCTGCTGGGCCAGGATGAACCCTGGGGACGCGATTTCTGCGTCGCGGTGTTCCGCGCGAATTTTCAGCACGACCTGGACATTCAGTCCGAAGACGTCGTGCGCGATCTGCTCATTGGCCTGTCTTTGGATGCCGATGCGCTCATCGCCCGGGCCAAGACGGAAACCGCCAAGGAGGCGCTGCGCAAGCAGGTCGACCGTGCACGTGACCTGGGCATCTTCGGCGCACCGACGCTTTTCGTGGAGGGGGAAATGTTCTGGGGCAACGACCGATTGGAAGACGCACTGGCGTGGACGCGCCGCAAAGCGCCGGCCAGCGCGTGGTCTCCGCATGCGGGCGTGTAGATAGCCGCGCCTGGCCCGCCGCCGCACCTCGCCGGCCGCACCTGGCCGGCCGCACGGCAACGGCTGTACGTCGTCAGCCGCTCCGCCCAATCATCCTTCGCAAGATTTCTCGTCAACGCATCATCAGCAATGAAAAACGCAAGCAGCGCCTATCGCGGTGCGCCCATGCCGGGCGGCCGTTCGTTCACGCAATTCCGCGCCGCCCGCATTCGGCGGGTGTCCTTCCAGTGGAAACAGGCCGAACGCGCCGGCCTTCAAGACGACACCCACTCCAAAGGCGGCGGCCACGGCAAGCGCGGCTAAGGCGCGCTATCCCTTCGTCACCGGCCCGACGTTCGCCCACTCTTCATCCGAGTACAGCCGCGACCGCAGCAGAAACCGCTTGCCCTCCGCGCTGTCCAGCGAAAACGCGCCGCCGCGTCCGGGCACGGCGTCGATGACGAGCTGGGTGTGTTCCCAGTAAGCGAACTGGTCTTCACCGATCCAGAACGGGCAGCCTTCCAGATCGCCCAACAGCACATCGGAGCCGCCCACCATGAACTCGCCCTGGGGATAACACATGGGCGAGCTGCCGTCGCAGCAGCCCCCGGACTGGTGAAACATCAGCGGCCCGTGCTTGGTGCGCAAGGTGTCGATCAGCTGGCGCGCCTCGTCGGTCGCAACCACGCGTGGCGTGTGCTCTGGCATGACGGGATTCCTCTGCAAGCGCGCCGGGCGGACCCGGCGCGCAGGTTGGCCGCGCAAGCGGCTTGGGTTGAAGGGATCAAGCCTGCCGGATCAGAAGAACCCCAGCTTCTTCGGCGAATAGCTCACCAACAGGTTCTTCGTCTGCTGGTAATGGTTGAGCATCATCTTGTGGTTCTCGCGTCCGATGCCCGATTGCTTGTAGCCGCCGAATGCCGCGTGCGCGGGATAGGCGTGATAGCAGTTGGTCCACACGCGACCCGCCTTGATCGCCCGGCCCATCCGGTAGCACGTGTTGGCGTCGCGCGACCACACGCCGGCGCCCAGGCCGTACAGCGTGTCGTTGGCCAGCGCCAGCGCATCATCCGCATCCTTGAACGTGGTGACCGCCACGACCGGCCCGAAGATTTCTTCCTGGAACACGCGCATCTTGTTGTGGCCCTTGAACACGGTGGGCTGCACGTAGTAGCCGCCTTCCAGCCCGCCCTGCATCTGCGCGCGCGAGCCGCCCGCCAGCACGTCGGCGCCTTCCTGCTTGCCGATGTCCAGGTAGGACAGGATCTTTTCCAGCTGCTCGGTGGAGGCCTGCGCGCCCAGCATGGTGTCGGCGTCCAGCGGGTTGCCCTGTTTGATCTCGGCCACGCGTTTCAGGGCGCGTTCCATGAACTTGTCGTAGAGCGATTCCTGGATCAGTGCGCGGCTGGGGCACGTGCACACCTCGCCCTGGTTCAGCGCGAACATGACGAAGCCCTCGACGGCCTTGTCCAGGAAATCGTCGTCCTGCGCGGCCACATCCGCAAAGAAGATGTTGGGCGACTTGCCGCCCAGTTCCAGCGTGACCGGGATGATGTTCTGCGACGCGTACTGCATGATCAGCCGCCCGGTGGTGGTTTCACCGGTGAACGCGATCTTGGCGATGCGCTTGCTCGATGCCAGCGGCTTGCCGGCTTCCAGCCCGAAGCCGGTCACCACGTTGACGACGCCCGGCGGCAGGATGTCGCCGATCAGTTCCATCAGCAGCAGAATGCCCAGCGGCGTCTGTTCGGCCGGTTTCAGCACCACGCAATTGCCGGCGGCCAGCGCGGGCGCGAGCTTCCACGCAGCCATCAGAATGGGGAAGTTCCACGGGATGATCTGGCCGACCACGCCCAGCGGTTCATTGAAGTGGTAGGCCACCGTGTCGTGATCGATCTCGGACAGCCCGCCTTCCTGGCTGCGGATGCACGACGCGAAATAGCGGAAGTGGTCGATGGCCAGCGGAATGTCGGCAGCGCGGGCCTCGCGGATGGGCTTGCCGTTGTCCCAGGTTTCCGCCGTGGCCAGGCGTTCCAGGTTGGCTTCCATCACGTCCGCAATCTTCATCAGCATGCGGGCGCGTTCGGCGGCCGGGGTCGAACCCCATTTCGGCGCGGCGCGATGCGCGGCGTCCAACGCCAATTCGATGTCGCGCTCCTTCGAGCGCGCGTTGCGGCTCAGGGTCTGGCCCGTGACCGGCGTGACGTTGTCGAAGTATTCGCCATCCGCGGGCGACTGCCACTTGCCGTCGATGAAATTGTCGTACTGCGTCCTGAGGTCCAGGCGGGTGCCGTAGGTCTCCGGGGTAACGCGGGTCGCGATATCCATGCTTGTCTCCGTATTGTTGGGATGGTGGCAGTGGGCTGCCTGTCCGGTATCAAGCAAAACGCATGCCAGTCGGGGCATCCCGGCTGGACAGCCCGCCGCACGCGTGCGAAAGTAGTTTTTCGCTTGTTCCATGTCGCAATCCGCGACGATGTCGCGCAACAGGTGTCGCGCAACGGGTGTCGCAGCACAGGCGTCGCAGAACGCCGGTCCCAGGAGACATACATGGCCTCTCACTCCGGTAGGCAGACGCTGACGCAGGCGCGCCTGCTCTTTAACCAGCAGGGCGCGGTGCCGGGCGGCATGGTTGCCGAACCCATCCTGCGTTCCTGGCGCCGCTGCGCCGACCTGGGCTTCGACATGCGTGGCGTGCGCCGCGCCGATCTCATGACGCAGGGCGAACTGCGCGAAGCCCAGCAGCGCAACGAAGCGCTGCGCCGCATGTCCGAACCCGCCATCGCCTATCTACGCCGCCAGGCCGGCGGCAGCAGCAACCTCGTCATCCTGTCGGACGCACAGGGCCTCGTGCTGGACTCGGACGGCGACACGGGTTTTGCGCATCGCGCCTCGCGCGTGGCCCTGATGCCGGGCGCGCCGTGGGACGAAGCCGCCGCCGGCACCAACGCCATCGGCACCGCGCTGGTCGAAGGCCGGCCCATCGCCGTGCACGGCGCCGAACACTATTTCGAACCCAACCGCATCCTGACCTGCGCGGCCGTTCCCATCACCGACAGCGAAGGACGCACGCTCGGCGTGCTTGATCTCTCCAGCCAGGCCCGCGACGTGCGCCCCGATGTGCTGGCACTGGTGCGCGGGGCAGTGGACCGCATCGAACACCAGTTGTTCGAAAGCGCCTATGAACCCTGCACGGTGCTGCGCCTGCATGCCGACCCCGCCGGGCTCGGCCAGCCCGGCGAAGCGCTGCTGGCCTTCCAGGGCGACCTGCTGATCGGCGCCAACCGGCGCGCGCTGCAGGCGCTGGCGCTGGCGGCGACCGCGCTGGGCGTGTACCGCTACGCGGACGTATTCGACGGCGACATCGAACGATGCCCGGACGCGACGGGCAGGGTGCACACACGCACAGGCGCGGTCTATCACGCGCGGCTGCGCATGCCGCGCACGCGCGCACCGCAACCGCCCGCCGCGCCCGCGTCGCGCGCGCCGGGCGCGCTGGCCAGGACGCCAGCCCCCAGCTTCGATGCCGCGACGCTGGGCGCGCTGGCGCGCGCCGTGCATCTGGCGGACGCCGGCGTGTCGATCCTGCTGCAGGGCGAAACGGGCGTGGGCAAGGAAGTGTTTGCGCGGCAGATCCATGCGCGCGGCCAACGCGCGGCCGGCCCCTTCGTGGCGGTGAACTGCGCCGCCTTGCCCGAAAGCCTGATCGAATCGGAATTGTTCGGCTACGAAGACGGCGCCTTTACCGGCGCGCGCCGCCAGGGCAGCAAGGGCCTGTTGCGGCAGGCGCATGGCGGCGTGCTGTTCCTGGACGAGATCGGCGACATGCCGCTGCTGCTGCAATCGCGGCTGCTGCGTGTGCTGCAGACGCGCGAGGTCTCGCCATTGGGCGCGGCGCGGCCCGTGCCGGTGGACTTCACCCTGGTGTGCGCCACGCATCGGCCGCTGGCGCACGAAGGCCCGGACGCACCGGTGCGTCCTGATCTGTACTTCCGGATTGCCGAATACACCGTCACGCTCGAGCCCCTGCGCGCGCGGGCGGACCGCCTGGAATTGCTGCGCGAGCTGTGGGCGGCGCAAGGCGCGGGTCCCGCGCTGCCGCCCGCCATTGAAGCCGTGCTTGCGGCATATTCCTGGCCCGGCAATTACCGGCAACTGGCGTCGGTGCTGCGCACGTTGCATGTGCTGGCGGGACCAGCGGGCAGGGTGGATGCGGACATGCTGCCCGCGGAATTGCGCGGCGCAGCGAGCGCCGCGAAGATCGAAGCCATCGCGTCGGGCGTCGCGACGTCGGGCGCTACTACGTCGGGCGTCGATACGTCGGGCATCGCGACGCCGGGCGTCGATGCATCGCGCACCGCAGCAACGACGAGCGCGCCGGCCATCGGCTCCGGCGATCTGCACGCCATGACGGACGCCGCCATCCGGGCCGCCTTGGCCGAGCACGGCGGTAGCGTCAGCCGCGCAGCGCGCGCGTTGGGCGTGCACCGCAGCACGGTGTACCGGCGCGGCGCTGCGTGGGGACTGGCTCGGCCGAAATAGCCGTTGGAAGTAGAAATGAGCGAGGGATCAGCCGATTGGCCGATCCCTCGTCTGGCGATGCGCCGCATGACGCATGCGCCGTCCGGCAAGGCAAGACGGCAACGCCGCCCGCCGCCGCGGGTTCACCCGATCAGACGCGCCAGTTCCGCGCCAGGATCCTTCGCGCGCATGAAAGCTTCGCCCACCAGGAACGCGTCGACCTTGTGCTCGCGCATCAGCTTCACGTCTTCCGGCTTGAGGATGCCGCTTTCGGTCACGACGCGTTTGCCTGCGGGAATGCGCGGCAGCAGGTCCAGCGTGGTCTGCAAGCTGGTCTCGAACGTGCGCAGGTTGCGGTTGTTGATGCCCAGCAGCGGCGTCTTGAGCGTGAGCGCGACTTCCAGCTCCTTGGCGTCGTGCACTTCGACGAGCACGTCCATGCCCAGCTCGATCGCCAACGTTTCGTAGTCGCGCAGTTGCGCGGGCGTAAGCGCGGCCACGATCAGCAGCACGCAGTCGGCGCCCATCGCGCGCGCGGCGACGATCTGGTAGGGATCGATCACGAAGTCCTTGCGCAGCACCGGCAGCGCGCACGCGGCCCGCGCCTGGCGCAGGTGGTCGTGCGAACCCTGGAAGAACTGCACGTCGGTCAGCACGGACAGGCAGGCCGCGCCGTGCACGGCGTAGGTGGCCGCGATTTCGGCGGGCGCAAAGCCCTCGCGGATGACGCCCTTGGAGGGCGAGGCTTTCTTGATTTCAGCGATGACGCCGGCCTTGCCTTGCGAGATCTTGTCTTCGATGGCTTGGGCGAAGCCGCGCACGTCCTGGCGCGCCTGCGCTTCGCGCAGGACTTCGGCTTCGCTGCGCATCTGGCGGGCGGCGGCGACTTCCTCGGCCTTGACGGCGAGGATCTTCGCGAGAATATCGTTCATTTCTGGAATGTCCGGGTGTATGCGCAGAATTCTTCCAGCTTGGCTCGCGCCGCGCCGGTGGAAATTAGTTCAAATGCTAGCGCTAAGGCTTCGGGAATGGAATCGGCTTTGTTGCCGGCATAGATGGCGAGCCCGGCGTTCAGGGCGACGATGTCTCTGGCCGCGCCTTCGACATTCTCCAGCGCCTCTATGACAAGCTCGCGCGACTGCTCGCGATTGGACACCTTGATGCTCCTGTTGGACATCATGGATAGCCCGTAGTCCTCGGGATGAATCTCGTACTCGCGGACCACGCCGTCCTTCAGTTCGCCGACCATCGTGGCCCCGCCCAGCGAGGCCTCGTCCATGCCGTCCTTGCCGTGCACGACCAGCACGTGGCGCGAGCCCAGGCGTTCCAGCACGCGCACCTGGATGCCGACGAGGTCGGGGTGGAAGACGCCCATCAACTGGTTGGCGGCGCCGGCCGGGTTGGTCAGGGGACCCAGGATGTTGAAGATCGTGCGCACGGCCAGTTCCTTGCGGACGGCGGCCACGTTCTTCATCGCGCCGTGGTGGGCGGGCGCAAACATGAAACCGATGCCGGTCTCCTGGATGCATTCGGCCACCTGCTCGGGCGTCAGCACCAGGTTGGCGCCCAGCGCCTCCAGCACGTCGGCGCTACCGCTGGACGACGAGGCGCTGCGGTTGCCGTGCTTGGCGATCGGCACGCCGGCCGCGGCTGCGACGAACATCGCAGTTGTGGAAATGTTGAACGTGTGGCTGCCGTCGCCGCCCGTGCCGCACATGTCCAGCAGGTCGTTCGGATTGGGCGTGACCACGGGCGTGGCGAACTCGCGCATGACCTGCGCCGCGGCGGTGATCTCGCCCACGGTTTCCTTTTTGACGCGCAGGCCCATCAACAACGCGCTGGCGATCTGCGGCGACATCTCGCCGCGCATCAGCATGCGCATCAGGTGCAGCATTTCGTCGTGGAAAATTTCGCGGTGTTCGATGCAGCGCGTCAGCGCTTCGGAGGGGGAAATCGTCACGGTGCGTCCTTTCAGGCGAGGTTCAGGAAATTGCGCAGCAGGGCGTGGCCGTGCTCACTCAGTACGGATTCGGGGTGGAACTGTACCCCGTATAGCGGCAGGGTCTTGTGCCGCACACCCATGATGTCGCCATCCGGCGCCGTCGCGGTGACCGCCAGGCAGTCCGGCAGGGTGGCCGGATCGATGGTCAGCGAGTTGTAGCGGATGACAGTGTACGGCGTCGGCAGGCCTTCAAAGATGTCAGTGCCCGTGTGCGACAGCTGGATCGTCTTGCCGTGCATGATCTGCTGCGCGCGCACGATGTCGCCGCCGAAGGCCGCGCCGATGGCCTGGTGGCCCAGGCACACGCCCAGGATGGGCTTCTTGCCGGCGTACGCCTGGATCAGCGGCACCGAGATGCCGGCCTCGGCCGGCGAGCACGGGCCGGGCGACACGCAGATCTGGTCGGGATTGAGCGCAGCCACTTCTTCAAGCGTGATCTGGTCGTTGCGCGCCACGCGAACGTCCACGCCCAGCTCGCCAAAGTACTGCACCAGGTTGTAGGTAAAGGAATCGTAGTTGTCGATCATCAACAGCATTTTTTTCTCCTCGGGGCCGTTCTGCGGCCCGGGCGGTGTCGTTTTGGCCGCGAGGCTCAGATGGGTTCGTCCAGGCCGTGTTGCACCTGCTCGGCCGCGCGCAGCACGGCGCGCGCCTTGGCTTCGGTCTCGGCCCATTCGGCTTCGGGGTTCGAATCGGCCACGATGCCCGCAGCCGCCTGCACGTACAGCGTGCCGTCCTTGATGACGCCGGTGCGGATGGCAATGGCCACGTCCATCTCGCCGCCGTAGCTCAGGTAGCCGGCCGCGCCGCCGTAGATGCCGCGGCGCACGGGTTCCAGTTCGTCGATGATCTTCATGGCCTCGACCTTGGGGGCGCCCGTCAGCGTGCCGGCCGGGAACGAGGCGCGCAGGACGTCCATGCTGCTCATGCCGGGGTTCAGGGTGCCGGTCACATTCGACACCAGATGCATCACATGCGAGTAGCGCTCGATCACCATGGTGTCGCTCACCTTCACCGAGCCCACCTGCGCGACGCGGCCCACGTCGTTGCGCGCCAGGTCGATCAGCATGACGTGTTCGGCGATCTCCTTGGGATCGGCCTTCAGTTCGGCCGCCAGCGCCGCGTCTTCCTCAGGCGTGCCGCCACGCTTGCGGGTGCCGGCCAGCGGACGGATCGTGATCTGCGACTTCGGCTCGCCGTTTTCCACCGTGCGTTCCTGGCGCACCAGGATCTCGGGCGATGCGCCCACCACCTGGAAATCACCGAAGTTCCAGAAGTACATGTAGGGGGAGGGATTGAGCGACCGCAGGGCGCGGTAAAGGGAGAGGGGCGAATCGCGGAAGGGCTTGGCGATGACCTGGCCGATCTGCACCTGCATCAGGTCGCCGGCGGCGATATGTTCCTTGGCGCGCAGCACGGCCGCCAGGTAGTCCTCTTTCTTGAAATCGCGCCGTTCCTCGGTCTGCATGCTGGCGTGGCTGTACGGAATCTCCACGGGGCGGCGCAGACGCGCGCGCAGGTCGGTCAGGCGCTGCTGCGCGCGGCTGTAGGCCTCGGGCTGGCTGGGGTCGGCATAGACCATCAGGTAGATACGGCCGGCCAGGTTGTCGACGATGACCAGTTCGTCCACGTGCATCAGCATCAGGTCGGGCGTGCCGCCTTCCATGCCGGCCGGGAACGGCTTGACCGCGGGGCCCAGGCACGGCTCGATGTGGCGCACGGTGTCGTAGCCGAAGTAACCGGCCAGGCCACCGCAGAAGCGCGGCATGCCCGGGCGCAGCGCGACCTTGAAGCGGCTCTGGTATTGCTCGATGAAGGTCAGCGGATCGCCGTCGTGCGTCTCGGCGACCTTGCCGTCATGCAGCACTTCGGTGCGCGTGCCGCTGGCGCGGATCACGGTGCGCGCCGGCAGGCCGATGAACGAATAGCGGCCGAAGCGCTCGCCGCCCACCACGGATTCCATCAGGCAGGTCATGCGGCCGGCCAGGGGACCGGAGTGCGCCAGTTTCAGGTAGATGCCAAGCGGGGTGTCCAGGTCGGCGTAGGTCTCGGCCACCAGCGGAATGCGGTTGTAGCCTTGTGCCGCAAGGGCCTTGAATTCGATTTCGGTCATGTCGGGTCTCGTAAGCGGTGTCTGCTTTCGGACCGGGCACGCAACAAAAAACCCGGTCCAGTTGACTGGTTCCGGGTTGGGCGCTGTTTACACAGTGTCGGCGCTAGGCGGCAAGGTCGCGTCTAGGGCCGGGAAGGGGAATCATCGCCACCCGGAAGACAAACGCCACCAACGCCACGAGGCGCCGAGCATTTGGTTCTGGATGGAAACGTTCATTTAGCGGTTCGGTAATGAAGTACGCGGAAGTGATGCGCGGTAGTGAATTCTTGCCTGGGTTGCGACGTGCTTCAAGCGGGGACTTTTGCTGCGTTCTGGTTTTGATTCCAGAGCGCGACCCACTGGGCGGCGTCAACAAGCGTGTCAACTATACCATCGACATCCAGCTCGCGCACGTCACGTCCTTCGTTGTAGCCATATGGCACCACCAGGACCTGCGTGCCGGCGCTGCGGCCCGCCTGCGCGTCATTGATCGAATCGCCGATCGTCACGGCCTCGTTCACGCCCACGCCCATCAGGTCGCACGCATGGTGGATCTGGTCGGGATCGGGCTTGCGGCGCTCGCAGGTGTCGCCGCACACCACGGCCTCGAAAAAGCCCGCCAGCCCCGTGCGCTGCAAGAGCGGCAAGGTGAATTCCGTGGGCTTGTTGGTGACCACGGCCAGCTTCAGGCCCTGGTCGCGCATGAGTTTCAGGCCTTCGATCACGCCCGGGTAGACCTGCGCGCGCTCGCCGTTGACCAGGTGGTAGTGGCGGTAGAAAGCCTCGCGGGCGCGCTGGAATTCGTCGGGCGCCGGGTCGGCGGCATCGAGCGAACCGGCCAGGCTGCGCCGCACCAGGTTGTCCACGCCCTTGCCGACGAACGTGGCGACCACGTCCTCGCGCAGCGCGATCATGCCAAGTTCAACACGCATGGCGTTGGCGGCAAAGGCCAGATCGGGAATGGAGTCGAGCAGGGTACCGTCCAGGTCCAGCAGCGCGGCGCGAAAAGCGGTCATGTCGGGTTCCTTAGACAGCGGTGGTTTCGCCGATGGCGATCTGGTCGCGCATGGCCTTGATGATGCCGGCGTAATCCGGCTTGCCGAAGATGGCCGAGCCGGCCACGAACGTGTCCGCGCCCGCGGCGCGGATCTCGGCGATGTTGTCGATCTTGACGCCGCCGTCCACCTGCAGAACGATCTCCTGGCCGCCGGCCTGCATCCACGCATCGATGCGGGCGCGGGCCTCGCGCAGCTTGGTCAGCGCCGCCGGAATGAAGCTCTGGCCGCCAAAGCCCGGGTTCACCGACATGATGAGCACCAGGTCGATCTTGTCCATGACGTAGTCCATGTAGGACAGCGGCGTGGCGGGATTGAAGACCAGACCGGCCTTGCAGCCGCTTTCGCGGATCAGGGACAGCGTGCGGTCCACGTGGGCGCTGGCGTCGGGGTGGAAGCTGATGTAGTCGGCGCCGGCCTTGGCGAACTGCGGCACCAGCGCGTCCACGGGCTCGACCATCAGGTGCACGTCGATCGGCACCTCGACGTGGGGGCGGATCGCGGCACAGACCATCGGGCCGATCGTCAGGTTGGGGACATAGTGGTTGTCCATCACGTCCACGTGGATCCAGTCGGCGCCCGCGGCGACGACGTTGCGGACTTCCTCGCCCAGCCGGGCGAAGTCAGCCGACAGGATGCTGGGAGTAATGCGGGTGGAGGCCGTTTGCTTGGACATGATGTTCGGGGTCGGGGAGGGCATAATGTGCCATTATTGCAGTTTGAGGCGCCGCAGCGGGTATGCCCCGGCTGGCGCGCCTGAAATTCCGTCTTTCAAGCGTGGGCGCCCATGTTCCGCCGCCCGCGTGCAGCCACACAGGGAAGGACTGTGAAACCTTACGACCTGAGCGTCTCTGTCTCTCCGCGCTTCGTGCCCGAACAGTCCGACCCCGGCGAACAGCAATTCGTGTTCGCCTACACCGTCCGCATCACCAATACCGGTGAACATCCCGCGCAGGTGATCAGCCGCCACTGGATCATCACCGACGGCAACCAGCGCGTGCAGGAAGTGCGCGGCCTGGGCATCGTGGGGCAGCAGCCCCTCCTGGCCCCGGGCGAGACCTTCGAATACACCAGCGGCTGTCCCCTGCCCACGCCGGTGGGCACGATGCGCGGCATCTATCACTGCGTCGGCGAGAACGGCATTCCGTTCGAGGTGCCGATCTCCGAATTCGTCCTGGCCATGCCGCGCACCTTGCACTGAGTATGGTCCGGCCTTCCGTTGCACGTTTTTCCCTCTGCACATGAAGCGCATTCTTAGCCTGTCCGTGCTGTCGATCCTGCTGGCGGCATGTTCCACCCCCTCCGATATTCCCCCTGATTCCGGATCCGGCCTGCCGGCTACGCCCGGTGCTCGCACGCCCGCGGCCGACGGCCCGCTCGTCGTGCCGCCGCTGGGCTCGTTGCCCGACACCCCGCCGCGCGCGCTGGCCGGCAAGTTGAAGCCGGCCAATTGGTCCGAGCTGCCCGGATGGAGCGCCGACGACCTGTCGCAGTTCTGGCCCCTTTTCCTGCGCAACTGCAAGGGTCTGATGCGGCCCACCAGCGGAAACCTGGCCGCGCCCGCGCGTGCCACGCCGCGCGCCTGGCAGCCGGTCTGCGCCGCGGCCATCGACCCGGCCCGCGCGCCCGCCGCCGGCGACGCCGAAGGCGTGCGCCGCTTCCTGCAGACCTACCTGCAACCGTGGCGCCTGAATGCGGCCGACGGCAAGCCGGCCACCAATACGGTGACGGGCTACTACGAACCCCTGGTGCGCGGCTCGCGCCGCCAGGGCGGTGTCTACCAATGGCCGCTGTACGCGGTGCCCGCCGACCTGCTGACGATCGACCTGGGTTCCATCTACCCCGACCTGGCCGGCAAGCGTGTGCGCGGCAAGCTCGACGGCAAGCGCGTCGTGCCGTACGACACGCGCGCCGCCATCGAATCGTCGTCCGGCCGCCGCCCGCCCGTGGTGGTCTGGGTGGACGACCCCGTGGACAACTTCTTCCTGCAGGTCCAGGGCTCCGGGCGCGTGCAGCTGACCGACGGTCCCGACGCCGGCAAGACCATCCGCGTCGCCTACGCCGACCACAACGGCCAGCCCTATGTGTCCATCGGCCGCTGGCTGATCGACCGCGGCGAACTCACCGCCGACCAGGCGTCCATGCAGAACATACGGGCCTGGGCGCAGCGCAATCCCAAGCGTGTCCAGGAAATGCTCAACGCCAATCCGGCCGTGGTGTTCTTCCGCGAAGAGGCGGTCGTGGATCCTGAACAAGGCCCCAAGGGCGCTTATGCCATCCCGCTGGCGCCGCGGCGCTCGGTGGCGGTGGACGCGACCTTCGTGCCGCTCGGCACGCCGCTGTTCCTGTCCACCACCTATCCCGCGTCGGACCGGCCCTTGCAGCGCCTGGTGTTCGCCCAGGACACCGGCACCGCCATCCGGGGCGCGGCCCGCGCCGACTTCTACTGGGGTTACGGCGAAGAAGCCGGCCAGCAGGCCGGCCGCATGAAGCAACGCGGCCAGATGTGGCTGCTGTGGCCCAAACAGGCCGGGGAGCCTTCCGCACGATGAGCCATCAGATCGTAGTTTGCGGGGCCGGCATCGTCGGCCTGTCCACCGCCCTGGCGCTGGCCCGCCGCGGCCAGCGTGTGGCCGTCCTGGCGCCGCGCGCCGCCGTGCCGCCCGCCGATCCCAACCGCTATCACCCCCGCGTCTACGCCATTTCGCCGGCCAGCCAGCGCTTCCTGGCCGACATCGGCGTGTGGGATGCCATGCCCGCGTCGCGGCTGATGCCCGTGCAGGCCATGGAAATCCACGGCGACGCGGACGGCCAGGTCAACCTCAATGCCTGGCAGGCCGCGCTGCCGCAACTGGCCTGGATCGTCGAATCCGGCGAGATCGAGCGCGTCCTGATCCAGGCCGTGCGCATGTTCGGCATCGCGTGGCTGGAAGACCGCTGCACCGGCTACCAGAACGGCGCGATCGACACCGAGAGCGGCGCCCGCATCCAGGCCGAACTCTTCGTCGGCGCCGATGGCGCGGCCTCGCCGCTGCGCGAGGCGGCCGGGCTGAAGCACGAAGCCCAGTCCTACAACGACACCGGACTCGTCGTGCATCTGGACGCGGAATTGCCGCACCAGGGCACCGCGATCCAATGGTTTCGCGACGACGGCGTGCTGGCGCTGCTGCCGCTGCCCGATACCGCGGACGGCCCCCAGGTTTCGATGGTGTGGTCCATGCGCAGCGAGCTGGCCCAGCAACTGCTGGACCTGCCGCAGGAAGCGCAGACCGCCCGCCTGGAGGCGCTGCTGGCCGAGGCTGCCGAAGGGCGGCTGGGCCGCCTGAAGGTCCGCAGCAAGCTGCACGGTTTTCCGCTGACGCTGGAGCGCGCCCAGATGGTGGCGCCCGGCATCGCGCTGGCCGGAGACGCCGCGCACCGCCTGCACCCGCTGGCGGGACAGGGCCTGAACCTGGGGCTGGGCGACGTCGAGGCGCTGGCCCGCATCGTCGCCGAGCGCGAACCCTACCGGCAGGCCGGCGACCTGCGCGTGCTGCACCGCTACCAGCGGGCGCGCGCCGAACCGGTCCTGGCCATGCGGCTGGCGACCGACGGGCTGCACAAGCTGTTCGGATCGAAGGCGACGCCGCTCGTCTGGCTGCGCAACGCCGGCATGCACTGGGTCGAGGGCGCGCCGCTGATCAAGCGCCGGCTGATCGCGGGGGCGTCGGCCAATTAGGACTGACCCGGCCCCGTCTGATACGGATCCGCCCACCCGCCGCCTGCCGCGGCCGCCCGACCCGGATCGGTTACGCTTTCCGGCTGAGCACACGACTGACAAGACCAGGAGTACCGATGAAATTCCGCATTCCCGCCACGCTGGCGGCCTGTTTCCTCGCCGCGGGTATCGGCTTGTCCGCCACGGCACATGCGCAGGGCGCAAAATCCGTCTCCACCCAGTCCGTGGGGCAGGCGGCCAAGGGCGAAAAAAGCGTCTCCACCACCGAACTCGATCCGCAGTCGGCCGCCGTCAAGGAGCGCTTTCAGCAACGCTTCTCCGGCATGAACGTCACGACCGTGCGCCGCACGCCTTATGGCCTGTTTGAAGTGCAGCTCGGCATGGACCTGATCTACACCGACGAAGGCGTGACGTGGGTCATGGAAGGACCGCTGATCGACGCCGCCACGCGCCGCGACGTCACCCGCGAATCCCAGGAAAAGCTCAGCGCCGTCACGTTCGACCAGCTGCCGCTGGACCTGGCGATCAAGCAGGTCAAGGGCGACGGTTCGCGCAAGGTCGCGATCTTCGAAGACCCCAACTGCGGCTATTGCAAGCAGTTGCGCAAGACGCTCGAAGATGTGGACAACCTGACCGTCTACACCTTCCTCTACCCCATCCTGTCGCCGGATTCCAAGGTCAAGGTGCGCAATGTCTGGTGCGCCAAGGACCAGGGCAAGACCTGGGACGACTGGATGCTGCGCGGCAAGACGCCGCCCAACGCCAATTGCGACGTGCCCGAAGACAAGCTTTTGGAGCTTGGCCAGCAGCTGATGGTGCGCGGCACGCCGACGCTGTTCTTTGCCGACGGCTCGCGCATCAGCGGCGCGCTGCCGCTGGACCAGCTCAAGGCCCGTTTGAACTGACCGGCGCGCGTCGCGCCGGCCCGGGAAAGGGGGGCGCGGCAAGCGCCATCCCTCCCGGAGACAAGACTTGAAAATCGCAATACTCGACGATTACCACGACGTAGCCCGGCGCTATGCGGACTGGACCTCGCTGGGCGGCGACGCCGAGGTGCAGATCTTCAACAACTTCATTCCCGACGACCAGGTCGAGGCCTCGCTCGAGCCCTTCGACGTGATCGTCGCCATGCGCGAGCGCACGCCATTTCCCGCCGAGCGCATCCGCGCCCTGCCCAAGCTGCGCCTCCTGGTCACCACCGGCATGCGCAACAACGCCATCGACATGCAGGCCTGCGCTGAGCAGGGCATCGTCGTGTCCGGCGCGCCCGGCAGTGCCGACGCCAACACCGCCACGGCGGAACTGGCCTGGGCGCACATCCTGGGTCTCTTCAAGCATCTGCCCGCCGAAGACGCCGCCATGCGCCGCGGCATGTGGCAGACGGCCATGCCCGAGCCGCTGGCCGGCAAGCGCCTGGGCGTGGTGGGCCTGGGCAAGCTGGGCGCCGCGGTGGCCAAGGTGGGTCTGGCCTTCGGCATGGACGTGGTGGCCTGGAGCCCCAACCTGACCGACGAGCGCGCCGAGGCCGCCGGCGTCACGCGCGTGGACAAGCACGAACTCTTTTCCACGTCCGACGTGGTGAGCCTGCACCTGATCCTGTCCGAT
Source organism: Achromobacter sp. ACM05 (assembly GCF_019218915.1). NCBI lineage: Bacteria > Pseudomonadati > Pseudomonadota > Betaproteobacteria > Burkholderiales > Alcaligenaceae > Achromobacter > Achromobacter sp. ACM05. Next base: position 351,103 of record NZ_JAHUWQ010000001.1, on the reverse strand, counting down.
CGCAGCCGCAACGTGGTCGACGCCACCGCGCTGGCCGCGATGAAGCCGACCGCGTATCTGGTCAATACCTCGCGCGCCGGACTCGTCGATCAGGAAGCGCTGATGGACGCATTGATCAAGTTCCGCATCGCCGGCGCGGGGCTGGATGTGTATCCCGAAGAGCCGCTGTCGCCCACCGACAGCGTGCGCGACCTGGACAACGTGATCCTGACCCCGCACCTGGGTTACGTCAGCCGCGAAAACTTCGAGGCCTTCTACCAGAACTGCCTGGAAGCCGTGAAGGCGTGGGCAGCGGGCTCGCCGATCCGGGTGTTGAACGCCTGATTGCGCCCGAGCAAAAAAATGGGGCTGCCTATCGCAGCCCCATTTTCATTTGGGATGGTCGCGTTGCACGCGGCGCATCACCCGCGCGAGAACACCACTTTCTTCTCGACGATCGCGCCCGGTTCCAATGCCGGCGGCGTATCGCCGCACGCATCGTCCGACTCGTCCGTGGGATCGACCGTATCAAACGCCGTGTCGCCGTTGGCATCCGGCACGCCCGTGGGCTTCAAGCCGACGAAATCGAACAGGTCGCGGTCCATCAGATGCGAAGGCACCACCCGCGACAGCGCGTTGAACACGTTCCACGACCGGCCCGGGTGCTGCTTGTCCCATTCCTTGATCATGCGGCCCACTTCCTTGCGCTTCAGGTTCTCTTGCGACCCGCAGAGATTGCACGGAATGATCGGGAACTGCTTGAGTTCGGCGTAGGCGATCAGGTCGGACTCGACAACGTACGCGAGCGGGCGGATCACCGTGTGGCGGCCGTCGTCGGACACCAGCTTGGGCGGCATGCCCTTGGCCTTGCCGCCATAGAACAGGTTCAGGAAGAACGTGGCCAGGATGTCGTCGCGATGATGGCCCAGCGCGATCTTCGTGGCGCCCAGTTCCGATGCGACGCGGTACAGAATGCCGCGACGCAGCCGCGAACAGAGCGAGCACATCGTCTTGCCCTCTTCCAGCACGCGCGTCACGATCGAATACGTGTCCTGCGTCTCGATGTGGAAGGGGACGCCCAATTCCTTCAGGTACTGCGGCAGGATGTGGTCAGGAAAGCCCGGCTGCTTCTGGTCCAGGTTCACCGCGATCAGTTCAAACTTGAACGGCGCGCGCTTCTGGAGCTGCAGCAGGATGTCCAGCATGGCATAGGAATCCTTGCCGCCGGACAGGCAGACCATCACGCGGTCGCCTTCCTCGATCATGTTGTAGTCGGACAAGGCGCGCGTGGTCTCGCGCGCCAGCCGCTTGGTCAGCTTGTTGCCTTCGTGGCGTGCCTTTTCGTCGGCGGGCGTGCGAAATTGCACGCCGGGGGGAGCGATATCGTTCATGTCAGCGATTGATCTGGATTTCCACGCCCACCGCCGCACAGTCGGAGAAGGCCATGGGCTTGCTGATGCGCAAGCGCAGCGCGCGGATTTCCTGGAAGTCCGCCAAGAGGCGCGCCGCTACTTGTTCGGACAGGGTTTCGATCAGGTTCACATGCGCCTGCGTGCATTCCTCGACGATGGCCTCGCGCAGCCGGCGGTAGTCCAGCACGCTGTGGATATCGTGGTCGTCCACCGAACGCTGGATGTCGACGTCGAATTCGGCATCGACGTGCAGGGGCTGGGTGGCGCGGCGCTCGTGTTCGAGGATGCCGATGCGGGCGTCGAGCGCAAGGCCGGAAAGAATGATGCGGCGAGTGGGCATGATGAAAACCTGGGTGGAATAGCCCGAATTGTAAGGCGGCGGCGGATGGGGGGACGCGCTGGCTACAATTCGGCCATGTCCGGGCGCCCGCGAGGCGCCGGCGCAGTCAATAAGGGGTGAAATGCAACAGATGCACGATTCGGTCATTGTAGGCGGCGGCCCGGCCGGCGCCTCCTGCGCCCTCTGGCTGGCCCGCCTGGGCCTGTCGCCGCTGCTGGTCGAGGCCAGCGCCCGTCTGGGCGGGCTGGGCAATGACAACCCGTTCGCCGACGACTGGATCGCCGTCTTGCCGGGCGTGACCGGCCAGCAGGTGGCCGCCAACATCGACACCAGCGTGCGCGCCGCCGATGTGCCGGTACGGCTGGAAACCCGCGTCACCGGCGTGCGGCCCTGCAAGGGCGGCATCGAGGCCACGCTCGCCGGTCCGGACGGCCAGGAAACCCTGGCCCGCGCCCGCACTCTGGTCATCGCCTCGGGCGTGCGCGCCAAGGGGCTGCCCGACCACCCGCCGGGCGCGTCCTGGCCGGGCGTGCTGATCGGCCCCGGCTCGCCCATCGTGGCGCAGGATTATTCCGGCCTGTCGGTCGCGGTGCTGGGCGGGGGCGACAACGCCTTCGAAAACTACGTCTACGTGCGCAACCGCGGCGCGCGCAATGTCCATCTCTACGCCCGCAGTGTGCGCGCCCAACAGCAATGGGTGACGCGCGCCGGTACCGAAGGCGTGCACATCGGACCCTACAAGGTCGACCCGGCCACCCGCAGCGTGGACGGCCGGCAGTACGACCTGATCCTCGTCTTCTACGGCTGGGAACCACAGGCCGCGTTTGCCGACGACCTGAGGCTCGCGCGCGACGAGCGCGGCTACATCCGCACCGACTTCGCCACCGCCGAGACCAGCGTGCCCGACATCTACGCCATCGGCGAGGTCGCGCACCGCATGCATCCGTGCGTGGTGACGTCGATGGCGGACGGCGTGGTCGCGGCCAAGGCCATCCAGCGGCGCTGGGAGCGCGCGGGGGCGTAATACCCGACGCCCGGCGGCCGCCACTGAACACGCCAGTCGGCCGCCGCAGCGTTGGCCGGCAAGGCCATCGTGGCGCCCGCGGCAGTTAAACCGCGTCGGCCAGAATGCGTACTTCAGCCCAGGCGAACCCACACCTCCGGATTCCGGAATAGGCAATTGCCACCCCCGCGCCCACACTCGTGCTCACGAGTTGACCAATCAATGGTCACGCAGGGAGACAAGCATGATGTGTGCGCATCGCTGGCTGGCAGCCGGCGCGATGGCCATCGCCATCGCGAACCCGGCGCAGGCGGCCTGGCCTGAACGGCCCATCACCCTCATCATCCCGGCCGCGCCGGGCGGCACCACCGACATCTCGGCACGCCTCATCGCCGATAAGCTGTCCGCCAAGCTCGGCCAGCAGGTCATCGTGGAAAACCGCGCCGGCGCCGCCGGCATCATCGGCGCGCAGGCGCTGGCGCGCGCCAAGCCCGACGGCTACACGCTGCTGATGGGCAACATCGGCCCCAACGCCATCAACTACGCGCTCTACAAGACGCTGCCCTACAAGCCCGCCGACTTCGCGCCGGTGACGCTCGTGATTTCGGTGCCCAACGTCCTCGTCGTCAACGAAGCCTCGCCCGCCCGCAGCGTGGCCGATCTGCTGGCGCAGGTCAGGCAGGATCCTTCCAAGGTTTCCTTCGGCAGTTCCGGCGCGGGCCAGTCGCCGCACCTGTCCGCCGAAATGTTCAAGCAGCGCGCCGGCATCCCCGGCACGCACGTCGCCTACAAGGGCGCCGGCCCCGCCGTGGCCGCGCTGCTCGGCCAGCAGTTCACCTTCATGATCGACAACCTGCCCAGCTCCATGCCGTACATCCAGGCCGGCAAGCTGCGCGCGCTGGCCGTCACCAGCGACAAGCGCCTCGCCGAATTGCCGGACGTGCCGACCATGGCCGAGGCCGGCGTCAAGGACATGGTGGTCACCGCGTGGTTCGGCCTGGTCGCACCCGCCGGCACGCCGCAGGACGCCATCGACAAGCTTTACGCCGCCACGCGCGACGTGGTGCGCAGCCCCGAGATCAGCGAGCGCTTCAAGACCATGGGCGGCCAGGCCGGCGGCAACACGCCCGTGGAGTTCGCGGCTTTCATCGACCAGGAACGCGCCCGCTGGAAAAGCATCGTGGACGCCGCGGGTCTCGTGCAGGAGCAATAGGTGATCGACAAGATTCAGGAATCCATGGCGCAGGCCGTGGCCGTCATTCCCGATGGCGCCTCCGTGCTGGTGGGCGGCTTCGGCGAAGCCGGCGTGCCCTACGAACTGCTGCACTGCCTGGCCGAACTGGACCGGCGCAACCTCACCATCATCTCCAACAACGCCGGCACCTTCGAACGCGGCATCGCCGCGCTGTTGGTGCGCAAGCAGGTCCGCAAGATCATCTGTTCGCACCCGCGCCCACCCAACTCCGAGGCTTTCGCCCGCGCCTACCGCGCAGGCGAGGTCGAACTGGAATGCGTGCCCCAAGGCACCCTGGCCGAACGGCTGCGCGCGGCCGGCGCTGGACTCGGTCCGTTCTACACGCCCACCGGCTACGGCACCGAACTGGCAGAAGGCCGGCGCCAGGAAGTCATCGACGGCATCGGCTACGTGCTCGAGCAGCCCCTGCGCGCCGACTACGCCCTCATCCGCGCGCACCTGGGCGACCGCTGGGGCAACCTCATGTACCGCCACGCCGCGCGCAACTTCAATCCCGTCATGTGCATGGCAGCGGGACACGCCATCGCGCAGGTCGACGAGATCGTGCCGCTGGGCGCGCTGGTGCCCGAACAGATCATGACGCAGGGCATCTTCGTGAAATCCGTCGTGCGCGTGGAGGCCTGACATGCAAGACATCATCGGCCTGACCCGCCAGCAGATCGCCCAGCTTCTGGCCAGCGACATTCCCGATGGCGCCACCGTCAACCTCGGGATCGGCATGCCGACCCTGGTCGGCGACTACTTGCCCAGCGGCCGCGAAATCCTGCTGCACAGCGAAAACGGCATTCTCGGCATGGGCCCCGCCGCCACCGGCAACGACATCGACCCCGACCTCATCAACGCCAGCCGCCAGCCCATCACCTTGCTGCAAGGCGCGTCCATCACCGAACACACGATCTCTTTCGCCATGATGCGCGGCGGCCACCTCGACTACGCGGTCCTGGGCGCCTTCCAGGTGTCCGAACGCGGCGACCTCGCCAACTGGAAAACCGACGCCACGAACGCCATCCCCGCCGTCGGCGGCGCCATGGACCTGGCCGTTGGCGCCAAGCAGGTCCTGGTCACCATGGAACACCGCGGCCGCGACGGCACGCCCAAGATCCTGCGGCAATGCACCTATCCGCTCACCGGCAAAGGCGTGGTGTCGCGCATCTATACGGACCTTGCCGTCATTGACGTCATGCCCGTGGGTCTGGAGGTGCACGCGATGAAGGCGGGGGTAACCGAAGACTTCCTGCGGTCGGTCACCGACGCGCCGCTGCATTTTCCGCAATCGCCGCGAACGATCGTCGTGGATGACACGGGCGTGCCGCGATACGCGCAATCGACCCGCTGACGCAGACGCGCCGCGACACACGTAAGCGGGATTCTGCGCGGGGCGCGTCGCGATGTGCGTAAGCGACCGGCTTGCGCAGCCACGCCGAGATGTGCGCAAACGACTGGCAGGCGCAGCCGTTCCTGCCGCCCTGATGATGACCCACGTCCGCCCCGCGCTGGGCAAAGGAGCTACCGATGATCCGTTCAATCCTGGCAGCCGCGTCGGCAAGCGTGCTGTGTCTAGGCGCCAGCGCCGTCGCGCACGCCGCGCCAACCTATCCGGACAAGCCCATCACCTTGCTGATCCCGTACCCGCCGGGCGGCAGCGCAGACATGCTCGCGCGCCCGCTGGGCGCAGAACTCCAGAAGAAGTGGGGCCAACCGGTCGTCCTCGAATACAAACCCGGCGCAGGCGGCGCCATCGCATCCGCCCAACTCGCGCGCGCCAAGCCCGACGGCTACACGCTTCTCATGGTGCTGGCCGCCCACACCATCAACCCCAGCCTTTATCCCTCGCTGCCCTACGACACCCGCAAGGACTTCGCGCCGGTCTCCCTCGTCGCCACACTACCCATGCTCGTCGCCGCCCCGCTCGCCACGCCCGCCAACACCGTCAGCGAACTCATCGCCTACGGCAAGGCCAACCCCGGCAAGCTGAGCTTCGCGTCCGCCGGCAACGGCAACACCAGCCACCTGGCCGCCGAGATGTTCAAGAACCAGACCGGCGCCGACATGATGCACGTGCCGTACAAAGGCAGCGGTCCTGCAGTCGTTGCGCTGCTAGGCGGCGAAGTGTCCTTGATGTTCGACAGCATCTCGACCTCGCTGCCGCAAGTGCAGGCCGGCAAACTCAAGGCAATCGCGGTCACCGGCGAACACCGGTCTCCGCTTCTGCCCGACGTCCCGACCGTCGCCGAAACCGTTCCCAACTTCGTCGTCAACGGCTGGTACGGAATATTGGCGCCGGCGGGCACGCCGGGGGCGGTGGTTGATGCAGTCAGCAAGGGAATTGCGGAGGCGGTGGCAGTGCCTGCGTTGAAGGGGCAGTTGGCGGGGTATGGGTATGAGGTGGTGGGGTCTACGCCTGGGGAGTTTGGGGCGCATATCGAGCGGGAGTTGGGGACTTGGAAGAGGGCGGTTGAGGTGTCTGGGGCTAAGGTGAATTGAAGGGCGATAGATCTACGTAGGTCGCCCGACGTCGTGGTCACCGGGGAGGCGATCGCCCACGATTGCGGTCCGGAGCCTTCGCTCCGGACTTCCCCTTCGTCATCTTCGTCCGCCTTCGGCTCCCTTCAGATTCCCTCGGGCGCATCGACGGCGCTCGCCTCCCCGGTGACCACGACGCCGTGCTACGAGGGTCTTTGGTATGGGGCGCTACAAGACCTGTGGTCAGGGAAGGGGATCTGCGGGGCCGCCGGGTTGCTGCCGCCCGGACGGCGGCAACCCGGCATTGGGCCGGTGGGGCGTCGTGGCGGTGGTCGCTTACGCGCTGGTGACGGTTGGTTTGCTAATGGGCCGCCGTCACGGGGGGGGGGGGCGGTGATGGGCGGCGCGGCGACGGTCAGCCAGAACTTGCCGACCGGTTCGCGCCGCCCATCGGGCACTGGAGTTCAATTGACGATTCTTGGCGTCTTTGCTTGAACTTCGCGAGAGCCTCTGCCGCTGCTGGTGTCTGACACCCTTCGCAGACGCACTTGGCCTGACGCGAATCTCATTGGATGTCGGACACCTGAAGCAGAGACGCACTTGGTATAAGGCGAATCACACTTGGGTGTCAGACACCTAGAGCCGAAGCAGCCACACGCGAAGCGTCATCGCTACGCCGCAAGACGCCGCGTAAGTCTCCGGAGGCCGCCCGCGCGGCCGAACGGAGACGGGCACCGCAAGATGCTTCTAGCCCGAAGGTCTCTGCACAAAAAGGCCAAGCACGCCGACCGTCCCAATGGCCAGAAGACTTGAATTGCCAGAGTCCGGTGCGGTGGCGGCCCGGGGCGCGCGGGGCGTCGATAAGCCCGAGGGAATCTGAAGGGAGCCGAAGGCGGACGAAGATGACGACGGGGCAGTCCGGAGCGAAGGCTCCGGACCGCAATCGTGGCCCCGCGCGCCCCGGGCCGCCACCGTGCCGGACGTCTTAAAAACCCAAGCCTAGGGGAAGCCACGGGACCATCCCAAACGCCTCAAACCAACACACACTCCGAAGCCTCAGGCCCACTCAACCGCACCCGAAACTCCCTCAGTTCATCCCGCCGAAACACATGCACATTCACCCGATCCCCAGCCCGGTACTGCGCCAATAACAGCTCCAACCCCGCCGGCGCATCCACCCGCAACCCATCGATCGCCACCAGCACATCCCCGGCAGATAACCCACCCTTATGCCCAGCCCCGCCTTCAAGAACAGTCGCCAGCGTCAGTGACTCACCTTGCTTGCGCGTCCGCACGTCCAATGACGGAATATTGGCCGACGCCTTCCACTGCAGCTTCACTCCCTGCGTTTCAAGCAAGTCAGCCAACGGCACATCCGCCGTCCCGTAAGCATGGCGAGCGATGAACCGGCGCGTATCCACGCCCGTCGCTTCCTCGATCAGCGCGGGCAATCCATCTTCCGGCAACCCCTGCGGCTTGCCCCGATAGAAATCCCGCCCATAGCGATCCCACAACAACCGCATCACATCATCCAGCGAACGCGCGCCAGAAGATTCGTCCCGGATCAGCAGATCCAACCCCAGCGCCACCAACGCGCCCTTCGTGTAATAGCTCACCAACGCGTTCGGCGAATTCTCGTCCTGCTTGTAATACCGCGTCCAAGCATCGAAAGAGCTTTCGGCGACCGACTGCTTATGCCGCCCCGGCGTGCGCGCCACGCTCGTGATCGTCTTGCCCAGCAGACGCAGATAATCTGCACGCGTGATCGCGCCCGAGCGCAACAGCAGCAGATCGTCGTAGTAAGACGTAAAGCCCTCAAACACCCACAACAACCGCGTCAGATCCGGCTGCGAAAGATCGTAAGGCGCGAACACATCCGGCTTGATCCGCTTCACGTTCCAGGTATGGAAATACTCGTGGCTCACCAGCCCAAGGAATCCCCGGTAGCCGTCGCCCTGGCCTTGCTGGCCCAGCACAGGCAGGTCCTTGCGCGCCGTCATCAGCGCCGTACTTGCGCGATGCTCCAGACCCCCGTAGCCGTCGCCCGTCACCATCGTCATGAACACATAGCGGTCCGCGCTGTCCAGGAACGGCGCCCGCTTCGTGCGCGGTTCGAAAAACGCAATCTGCGTCTCGCAGATCTTCTTCACGTCTTCCGTAATCCGCGCCAGATCCAGATTCGGCGCAACCCCCGTGAACACCAGCTCGTGCTCCGCGCCGTGCGCCACAAAGCGCGACACCTGCGGCGTGCCCATTTCGACAGGGTGGTCGATCAGCGCGTCATAGTCCGGCGCCAGATACAACCCGAACCCGTGCCGCCGCGCCGCGCCCTTGTGGCCTGCGGCCTCGGGCAGGCTCGTGTACACCTTCCAGCCGTCGATGCCTCGCGGCGGCGCCAGGTCCACCAGGCAGGGTTCATGGTCCTGGCCCTGCACGCGCAGGAACACGCTCGTACCGTTGAAGAACCCGTGCGTCTCGTCCAGATGCGCGCCGCGCACCGACAGATCCCACGCATACACCGTGTATTCAATCCGCAGCGGCCCCTCGCAAGGCGCTGCCTGCCACGTGTGGTTGTCTGTTTTGTCGACATTCACCCGCCGCGTTCCCGAATACGCGGTCAGCGACTCGATCTGCCGCGAGAAATCGCGAATCAGGTAGCTGCCCGGAATCCATGCCGGCAGCGACAGGCGCTGGCCCGCGGGCGAGGGCGATGCGATCGTAAGGGTTATCCGGTAGCGGTGGCCGGCGGGATCGTGCGGCGCAAGGCGGTAAAGTATGGGCGGTACGTCATCAATTTTTTTCATGGCTCATATCTTATTACCGGAGACATTCATGAGCGAGTCGTTTGTACTGGTCGAAACCCGGGGCCGAGTCGGCCTGCTGACGCTGAATCGTCCCAAGGCGCTCAACGCGCTGAACGATCAGCTCATGGATGAACTCGGCGCCGCGCTGCTCGCGTTCGAGGCCGATCCCGAAATCGGCTGCGTCGTCATCACCGGCAGCGAAAAGGCCTTTGCCGCCGGCGCTGACATCGGCGCCATGAAAGACTGGTCCTACATGGACGTCTACGGCAGCGAATACATCACCCGCAACTGGGAAACCCTCAAGCGCATCCGCAAGCCCGTCATCGCCGCGGTCGGCGGCTATGCGCTCGGCGGCGGCTGCGAACTCGCCATGATGTGCGACATCATCATCGCCGCCGACACCGCCAAGTTCGGCCAGCCCGAAATCAAGCTCGGCGTCATTCCCGGCGCCGGCGGCACGCAACGCCTGCCGCGCGCCGTCGGCAAGGCCAAAGCCATGGACCTCGCGCTGACCGCCCGCATGATGGGCGCCGAAGAAGCGGAACGCGCCGGTCTCGTCTCGCGCGTCGTTGCCGCCGACAAGCTGCTCGAAGAAGCCCTCGACGCCGCCACCGTCATCGCCTCCATGTCGCTGCCCTCCGTCATGATGGCCAAGGAATGCGTCAACCGCGCATTCGAGGGTTCGCTCAACGAAGGTCTGCTGTTCGAACGCCGCGTCTTCCACTCGCTCTTTGCCACCGAAGACCAGAAGGAAGGCATGGCCGCGTTCACCGAAAAGCGCAAACCCGACTTCAAACACCGTTAATCCTTGTTACGTCCAGGCCTGCATCCACAGCAGGCCCTTCATTGCCCCGCGCGCCCTATGACGGCGCGCTTTTTCATGGCCATCTACGGGCAATCCCCAGGTTTCGCCTTGAAACTTCTGGCTAGCACCTTGTTGCAGACTTCGGCCCTATCCTGATTGAGCGTCATCCCGAGGTGCCGCGCCAGAGCGGCTTGCCCCCCACACTGGCAAGTCCCGCGCGGCGGCTCGATTGCAAACAAAATCAAGAAGGAGCCTTGCATGCGTATACCTACCGCTACCCGCCGGCTGTCCACGGCTGCGCTCGCCGGCGCGCTCAGCGTCTGCTTTCTCAATGTTGCCCAGGCTCAATCGCCGCAGTCCACGCTGCGGCTGGTCTCCGAGACGCCTTATCAGGCCGGCCAGGCCGCCGCACCGCAGATGAGCGAGGCCGAGTTGCGCGACACCGCCATCGACGCCTACGTCTATGCGTATCCCATGGTGCTGATGGAACTGGCCCGCCGCCAGGCCACGGCCGTGCAAAGCCCGCTGGACGGCAAGGCGCCGATGAACCAGTTCGGCCACAAGGCCGCCTTCCCCGACCCGCGCGCCACCGACGCGCCGTGGCCCAGCGCCGACGCGCTGTATTCCAGCCTGTGGTTCGACGTCTCGCGCGCCCCGCTCATCATCAGCCTGCCTGACACCGGCGGCCGCTACACCGTGCTGTCCGCGCTGGACATGTGGAGCGACGTCTTCGCCTCGCGCGGCACGCGCACCAACGGCCATGGCGCCCAGTCCTTCGCCATCGTCGGTCCGCACTGGAACGGCACCGTGCCGGCGGGCGTCGACGTGATCCGCGCCCCGACCTCGACCGGCTGGCTGATCGGCTGGACGCAGGCCGGCGGTCCGCAGGACTACGCCGCGGTCAATCAGATCCAGTCCGGCATGACGGCGCGTCCGCTGCTGGTGCCCGTGACCCCGGCCACCACGCCCCGCGGCCGCAATGCCGGCAACGCCTTCCCGCAGACCGGCTCCAGTGTTGGCACCGCACCGATCGGCAGCACGCTGCCCATGCCGGCCCCGGCGACCACCGTACCCGATGGCACCCCGGCCGAGCAGGTCGCGGGCATGGATGCCGCCTCGTTCTTTGCCGTGTTCTTCGACGCGCTGCGCAACAACCCGCCGCATGCCAACGACACGCCCATGCTGGACCGCATGCGCCGCATCGGCCTGGATGACCGTCAGCCCTTCTCGTATGGCCGTCTGAGCCCGGCCGTGCAGCAGGCCCTGACGGATGCGCAACCGCTGGCGGGCCGCCGTATCGCCGACAACGTCTCGCGCCTGGCCACACCGATCAACGGCTGGAACACCGTGCTGACGGGCATCGGCACCTACGGCACCGACTACACGCGCCGCGCCGCCATCGCCTACGCCGGCCTGGGCGCGCCGACGCCGGAAGACGTGCTGTATCCGGTCACCGTGTCTGATTCGAAGGGCCGTCCCCTGGACTCGAACGAAGACTACGTGCTGCACTTCGACAAGGGTCAACTGCCCCCGGCGCAGCTCTGGTCGCTGCATGTCTACAACAGCAAGTACGGCTTTGCCGAAAATCCGGCCAACCGCTACGTGATCCGCAGCACCGACGGCCTGAAGTACAACGCCGACGGCTCGCTCGACATCTACGTCCAGCGCCGTGACCCGGGCGAGTCCAAGCGCGCCAACTGGGTCAGCACGCCGGCCGCCGATGGTCCGTTCGTGCTCAGCATGCGCCTGTACGCGCCGCAGAACAGCGCCCTGGACGGGCAGTGGGCGCCGCCGCCGGTCAAGGAAGACTAAGGTCCGGCAAGGGCGCGTTCGGCAAGCGCCCGTCTGTGAAGCCCATCGGGCGCGCGGTTTCCTGCAAGGGGCCGCGCGCCTTTTCATGAGGGGCGCGCGCTTGCGGACACGCCTCGGCGGGCCGCTCGCTCGTCCCCAATTTTTCTGTCGCAAGCGGGCGTTGTTGCCGCCTTACAAACGGCCGAAAGTTCATTTGCTAGGGTGCAAAAAACCAAGCTATACTCTGCGGGTTTGACGCTTGCGGGATAAGAAACATGCGCCTAAAAAAGCGCGTCGATTCCCTCAGGGCCAAGTTAAGCGGGGAAGTTTGATGCAGCAGAGCTCCATGCAGCAAGGGCAGGGGAAGAAACCCGGTCTGAGGCCCAGCCTGGATCAGGATTCGATCGATCCGGATGTGGTGGAAGTTCTGGTACTCAGTGACGCGGATCGCGCGGCGCTGAATGCACAAGCTAGCCGTGGGCTCTTGTTGGCATTGGCGGCGCAAGGCGCCATGGGGCTCGCAGCAGCAGTAATAGCGGGGGTTGTCGGAGGGGCGGCGGCAGGTTGGTCGGCGCTGGCGGGGGCAGGAGCGTATTTCATACCCAATGCGTTGTTCGCATTGCGCCTGGCTGTCAGCGTTCGGGCCGGTAAGGCCAGTCCCTTTACCTTTCTCTCTGGTGAGTTGATCAAGTTGTTCGCAACGGCATTGCTGTTGTGGCTGCTTTCGCGTGTGACGCATGACTGGCTTGTGTGGCCTGCCGCGTTGCTCGGTCTGATACTCACATTGAAAGGCTATCTCCTGCTTCTGATGTTCCGCAGGCTGTCTTAGCGCCGAGTAAGTTGCGGCAAACGAAATCGTGGAATCGTCCGGTTCGCAAGGACCGGGCATACAGCAAATAGGATAGGTTCAAATGGCTGCTGCCAGCGACGTGTCGCCTCAATCCGCGTATATTCAGCATCACTTGGTGCATCTGAACAATACGGGTGAGAAACAGAGCGCTATTGCTCAGTTCGACATCATCAATTACGACTCGTTGTTCTGGTCCGGCCTGATGGGCCTGATCGTCATTTTCTTCCTGTGGCGCGCCGCGCGCCGCGCCACCAGCGGCGTTCCTTCCCGCTTCCAGGCCTTCGTGGAAATGATCGTCGACATGGTCGATGACCAGGCCAAGGGCATTGTCCACAATGCCAAGAGCCGTCTTTTCATCGCCCCGCTGGCCCTGACCGTGTTCCTCTGGATCATCCTGATGAACGCGCTGGACCTGCTGCCCGTCGACCTGCTGCCCTCCATCTGGCGCCTGACCGGCCTGGGTGCTGAGCACGGCGATCCCCTCTATTACCACCGCATTCTGCCGACCGCCGACCTGAACGTGCCGATGGGCATGTCGCTGGGCGTGCTGCTCCTGATGTTCTACTACGGCATCAAGATCAAGCAGCCGGGCGGCTTCGTCAAAGAACTGTTCACCGCGCCGTTCCATGCGCATGGCCTGGGCGCCATCGTGCTGGCTCCGTTCAACCTGCTGCTGAACCTGATCGAATACGCCGCCAAGTCCGTGTCGCTGGGCATGCGGTTGTTCGGCAACATGTTTGCCGGCGAACTGATCTTCATGCTGATCGCTCTCCTGGGCGGCGCCTGGACCGGCTTCAACGGCGCCAGCATCGGCTTGGGCATCGGCCACATCCTGGCCGGCTCGATCTGGGCAATCTTCCACATCCTGATCGTTCTGCTCCAGGCCTTCATCTTCATGATGCTGACGCTGGTGTACCTCGGCCAGGCTCACGAAGGCCACTGATCCCCCGAATTTCCGGTGTCGGCCACCCGGCCGGCATCGGATAGCAAGATTATCTTGCATTGAGCTGTACCTCTTATTTTTCAATTTTTGACTTCAGATTTCTAACCAAGGAGTTGTCATGACCAACGTCGCTTTCGTTGCCCTCGCTTGCGGTCTTATCATCGGTCTGGGCGCTATCGGCGCTTGCATCGGCATCGCACTGATGGGCGGCAAGTATCTGGAAGCTTCGGCTCGTCAGCCTGAACTGATGAACGCTCTGCAAACGAAGATGTTCCTGCTGGCTGGCCTGATCGACGCGGCATTCCTGATCGGCGTGGGTATCGCCATGCTGTTCGCCTTCGCCAACCCGTTCGTCGGCTAAGGCACCGCCCGCCGGCAAATAGGTGGGTCATGACGCTGTCGGCGATGAGAGCAACGGCTCCATCGCCGGTCAGCAAAGTATCGAGTGCTCCGCGACGCCCCTTTCCGGGTGCGGTCGGAGCCGCAAGGTGTTAAAGGAACGACCGTGAATCTGAACGCGACGATCATTTTCCAGATGCTCGTGTTCTTCGTTCTGGGCTGGTTCACGATGAAATTCGTGTGGCCTCCCCTGACGAAGGCGATGGACGAGCGCCGCCAAAAAATCGCCGACGGCCTGGCCGCCGCCGAGAAGGGCAAAGCCGACTTGGCTCAAGCCCAGGCGCGCGTCAGTCTGATCGAGGCTTCTGCCAAGTCCGAAAACCACGCACGCATCATCGAGGCCGAGAAGCAAGCCGCCTCCCTGATCGAACAGGCCCGCCGCGAAGCGGAAGCCGAACGTGCCCGCATCGTGGCGCAGGCTGCCCAGGATGCCGCGCAGGAAGTCCAGCGCGCCCGTGAAGCGTTGCGCGACGACGTCGCCGCGCTGGCCGTCAAGGGTGCTGAACAGATCCTCAAGCGCGAGGTTGACGCCCGCGCACACGCCGAGCTGCTGAACCAGCTCCGCGCGCAGCTCTAATCCGGGACCGTCATGGCTGAACTTTCCACTGTTGCCCGGCCCTACGCTGAAGCGCTCTTCAGCGCAGCGCGCGACGACAAGGCCGGTTTGCCGGCGTGGGCCGACCTGGTCAGCGTAATGGCTCAGGTCGCCTCCAACCCCGACGTGCGCGAGGCCATGGCCGACCCGCGTCTGGGTGACAAGCAGCGCGTCGAACTGTTTACCGGCCTGATCAAGGCCGATTTTCCGCAGGCCGCCCGTAATTTCATCGAGCTGCTGGTCGAAAACGACCGGCTGCTGCTGCTGCCCGAGATCGCCTCGCAATTCGTCGCGCTGCGGAATCGTCACGAAGGCACGGCGCAGGCGGAAATCACCAGCGCGTTCGAGCTCAGCGATGCCCAGGTCAAGGATCTGGTCGGCGCGCTCGAACAAAAATTCGGCCTCAAGCTCAAGCCCAGCGTTACCGTCGACCCGTCGTTGATCGGCGGCGTGCGCGTGGCCGTCGGCGACCAGGTGCTCGATACTTCCGTACAAGCCCAATTGGTCCGCATGCGCGATCAGCTCGCCGCTTAAGGCTACTAACAGGATTCCAGGAGTCAATATGCAACTCAATCCCTCCGAGATCAGCGAACTGCTCAAGAGCCGCATCGAGGGCCTGGGCGCTTCGGCTGATGTCCGTACTCAGGGCACCGTCGTGTCCGTGACCGACGGTATTACCCGCATCCACGGCTTGTCCGACGTGATGCAGGGCGAAATGCTCGAATTCCCCAACAACGTTTTCGGTCTGGCGCTCAACCTCGAGCGTGATTCCGTCGGCGCCGTTATTCTGGGCGACTACACCGGCGTTTCCGAAGGCGACCAGGTCAAGACGACCGGCCGCATTCTGGAAGTTCCGGTCGGTCCGGAACTGAAAGGCCGCGTGGTCAACACGCTGGGCGAGCCCATCGATGGCAAGGGCCCTGTCAACGCCAAAGAAACCGACATCATCGAAAAAGTGGCGCCTGGCGTTATCGCCCGCCGCTCGGTGTCGCAGCCGCTGCAAACCGGCGTCAAGGCTATCGACTCGATGGTTCCCATCGGCCGTGGCCAGCGCGAACTGATCATTGGCGACCGCCAGACCGGCAAGACCGCCGTGGCCGTCGACACGATCATCAGCCAGAAGGGCAAGGGCGTCACCTGCGTGTACGTCGCTATCGGCCAGAAGGCTTCGACGATCAACAACGTGGTCCGCAAGCTCGAAGAGCACGGCGCGATGGAATACACCATCGTCGTGGCCGCGTCGGCTTCCGACTCCGCCGCCATGCAGTACCTGGCCGCTTACGCCGGCTGCACGATGGGCGAATACTTCCGCGATCGTGGCGAAGACGCCCTGATCGTTTATGACGATCTGACCAAGCAAGCCTGGGCCTACCGCCAGGTCTCGCTGCTGCTGCGCCGTCCGCCGGGCCGCGAAGCCTACCCGGGCGACGTGTTCTACCTGCACTCGCGTCTGCTGGAGCGTGCTGCTCGCGTCAACGAAGAGTACGTCGAGAAGTTCACCGAAGGCGCCGTCAAGGGCAAGACCGGTTCGCTGACCGCGCTGCCGATCATCGAAACCCAGGCAGGCGACGTGTCGGCCTTCGTTCCGACCAACGTGATCTCGATCACCGACGGCCAGATCTTCCTGGAAACCGACCTGTTCAACGCCGGTGTCCGCCCCGCAATCAACGCCGGTATCTCGGTGTCGCGCGTCGGTGGCGCTGCCCAGACCAAGGTCGTCAAGAAGCTGTCCGGCGGTATCCGTACCGACTTGGCGCAGTATCGTGAACTGGCCGCCTTCGCGCAGTTCGCCTCTGACCTGGACGACGCCACCCGTCGCCAGCTCGAGCGCGGCAAGCGCGTCGTTGAACTGCTCAAGCAGCCGCAATACCAGCCGCTGCAAGTGTGGGAACTGGCCGTCACGCTGTACACGGTCAACAACGGCTACCTGGATGACGTGGACGTGGCTCAAGTGCTGTCGTTCGAGAAGTCGCTGAAGGATCAGCTCAAGAGCAAGCACGCTGCTCTGATCCAGCGCATCGAAGACACCAAGGAACTGTCCAAGGACGACGAGGCCGAACTGGCCGCCGCCGTTCAGGAATTCAAGAAGCACGGTGCTTTTTAAGAAAGTGATGGGTTAGGCGTCCCAGGCGCCTCACCCATCCTTCCCGGATGGTTGAGGCGCGAGCGGAACCCATCGGCCAGTCTTCACAGGAAAGCGCAATGCCCGGAATTAAGGAAATCCGAACCAAGATCAAGAGCGTGCAAAACACGCGCAAGATCACCAAGGCGATGGAAATGGTCGCCGCATCCAAGATGCGCAAGGCGCAGGAGCGGATGCGTGCAGGCCGTCCGTACGCCACCAAGGTGCGCGAGATTGCTGCGCACCTGATGCAGGCCAATCCCGAGTACAGCCACCCGTACCTGGTCGAACGCGAAATCAAGGCGGTCGGCGTGGTCATGGTGACGACCGACAAGGGTTTGTGCGGCGGCTTGAACACCAACATCACGCGTGTGACGTTGGGCAAGCTGAAAGAGTTCGAGAAAGCCGGCATCGCCGTGCAGGCGACCGCTTTCGGCAACAAGGGCGTGGGTGTGCTGACCCGTATCGGCGCCAAACTGGTTTCCCAGGAAGTGCAACTGGGCGACAAGCCGCAACTCGACCGCCTGCTGGGCGCGATCAAGGTGCAGCTGGACGCCTACCTGGAAGGCCGCATCGACGCGCTGTACGTGGCCTCGACCCGCTTCGTCAACACGATGAAGCAAGAGCCCCTGTTCCTGCGTCTGCTGCCGTTGGCCAGCGGTTTGGAAGATCCGTACCAGACGGGCGCCGATAGCCTGGCCAAGACCTCGGAAGTGAAGTCGGAATACAGCTGGGATTACATCTACGAACCCGACGCCCGTAGCGTGATCGACGACCTGCTGCAGCGTTACGTTGAAGGCCTGCTGTACCAAGCCGTGGCCGAGAACATGGCTTCGGAGCAGTCGGCCCGGATGGTCGCCATGAAGGCGGCGTCGGACAACGCCAAGAAGGTCATCGGCGATCTGCAACTGGTCTACAACAAGACCCGTCAGGCCGCGATCACCAAAGAAATTTCGGAAATCGTAGGGGGCGCTGCCGCCGTTTGAGGCAGGCAGCATCCCGTCAAAAGCTATCAAGCAAGGAATCGACATGAGCAACGGAACCATCGTTCAGTGCATCGGCGCCGTGGTGGATATTCAGTTCCCCCGCGATCAAATGCCCAAGATCTATGAAGCGCTTACTCTGGCCGACGAGGGTTCCTCGTTCGCCGAAAAGGGTCTGACGCTGGAAGTGCAGCAACAGCTGGGCGACGGCGTGGTACGTACCATTGCGCTGGGCTCCAGCGACGGTCTGCGCCGCGGCATGAAGGTCACCGGCACGGGCGCCCCGATCTCGGTGCCCGTCGGCACCGGCACGCTGGGCCGCATCATGGACGTGCTGGGTCGTCCCATCGACGAAGCCGGCCCGATCCAGCACGAAGAAAAGCGTGGTATTCACCAAGCCGCTCCCCGTTTCGACGAACTGTCGCCGTCGGTGGAACTGCTGGAAACCGGCATCAAGGTTATTGACCTGGTGTGCCCGTTCGCCAAGGGCGGCAAGGTCGGCCTGTTCGGCGGCGCCGGCGTGGGCAAGACCGTGAACATGATGGAACTCATCAACAACATCGCCAAGCAGCACAGCGGTTTGTCGGTGTTTGCCGGCGTGGGTGAGCGTACCCGTGAAGGCAACGACTTCTACCACGAAATGGAAGAGTCGAACGTTCTGGACAAGGTCGCCATGGTGTTCGGTCAGATGAACGAACCCCCCGGCAACCGTCTGCGCGTCGCGCTGACCGGCCTGACGATGGCCGAGAAGTTCCGTGACGAAGGCCGCGACATCCTGTTCTTCGTGGACAACATCTACCGCTACACCTTGGCCGGTACCGAAGTGTCCGCACTGCTGGGCCGTATGCCGTCCGCCGTGGGTTATCAGCCCACGCTGGCCGAAGAAATGGGCAAGCTGCAAGAACGCATCACGTCGACCAAGACCGGCTCGATCACCTCGATCCAGGCCGTGTACGTCCCTGCGGACGACTTGACCGACCCGTCGCCTGCCACGACCTTCCAGCATTTGGACTCCACCGTCGTGCTGTCGCGTGACATCGCCGCCCTGGGTATCTACCCGGCCGTCGATCCGCTCGACTCCTCCAGCCGCCAGCTCGACCCGCAAGTCGTCGGCGAAGAGCACTACTCGGTTGCCCGTGGCGTGCAGCAGACGCTGCAGCGCTACAAGGAACTGCGCGACATCATCGCGATTCTGGGCATGGACGAACTGTCGCCGGAAGACAAGCAGGCCGTGGCCCGCGCGCGTAAGATCCAGCGCTTCCTGTCGCAGCCGTTCCACGTTGCTGAAGTGTTCACCGGTTCGCCCGGCAAGTACGTTCCGCTGGCCGAAACCATCCGTGGTTTCAAGATGATCGTCAACGGCGAGTGCGACTCCCTGCCGGAACAGGCGTTCTACATGGTCGGTTCGATCGACGAGGCCTTCGAGAAGGCCAAGAAACTGCAATAAGGAACCGATATGGCTACCCTGCATGTGGATGTGGTCAGCGCAGAGGAAGCGATCTTCACCGGCGAGGCGAAGTTCGTGGTTCTGCCTGGCGAGTCGGGTGAACTGGGCATTCTGCCCGGCCACACCCCGCTGATCTCGCGCATACGCCCCGGAACGGTCAAGATCGTTCGTGCCGACCAAGGCGAGGAAAACATCTTCGTCGCCGGGGGTATCCTGGAAGTTCAGCCGGGCAGCGTGACGGTCCTGGCCGACACGGCTATCCGTGCCGCCGACCTCGACGAAGCCCGCGCCCTGGAAGCGCGCCAGAAGGCCGAACTGGCCCTGGCCAACGCCAAGGACAAGGCTGACATCGCTGTCGTCGAAGCCGAGCTCGCCATGCTGGCTGCGCAAGCCATCGCGGCGCGCAAGCTGCGCCAAGGCGGCCGCTCGCACTAAAGCGGCAATGCGGTTTCCGGGCATGTCCCGGCGTACAAAAAAGCGGCCCTGGGGCCGCTTTTTTTCATTCCTGCTTATTGCAGGGTGTCTGACACCTGAATGCGTCCGATATTTTTGCAGGGTGTCTGACACCTGAATGCGTCCGATATTTTGCCGAGCCCGCGCCAACCTGCGCCGCCCCACGGCGCTACGCCCTGTAGCGGCCTGCCGCAATGCGTTCACTACGAATAGTCGGCACGGGGTCTGCAACAGTAGCCTTCAGTTTTTGCGATGCAAACGAGGAAGGCATGCGAGACGTGCTGGATTGCGGGGTGCTGCTGGCGCCCGGTCATGAATCGACGATGGGCGCCTGGATCGCCGGCCATCAGGCCAAGGTGACGCGTGTGCGGCTGCATCCGGTGTCCCTGGCTCCGCCGGCGCTTGCCGAGGCGCCGCCGGACTCCCTTGCACAGCAGGCGTTGTCGCTGCGGCGCTATGACGCTTGCATTCTTCCCGTGGCGCCGTCTTCGCTCGCCTGGGCCCGCATGGCCTTGCAGCAGGCGCGCGGCGCGCTCACGACGCCCGTTCTGCTGCTCATCCACGACGTCAAAGCGCCCGCCATTCTGGACTTGCTCAGTCTGGGCGCGGCGGACTTCATCTCGCAGCCGGTGTGCGTCGAGAGCCTGCGGGTGCGGCTGGTTCGCCTGGCTCGCCGCGGCGCCGTGCGCCGTGCCGGCGTGACGGGTAGCGTCCATGAGCATCCCGTCAACTATCTGGGCGAGCATGCAGAGGCGCAGAGCGCCGAGCACGCGGTATATCCGCCCCACGCATCTCGCGCGGGATCCGCGCGTCCAAAGGTGCCGGCCGACATCGTCGAGCACGCCTTGAGCAGCTTGCGGCACCAGTACCGGCGTGGCGTGCCAGAAACATTCCGGGCGGCGAAGGCGCAGGTGGTGAACGGCTTCGAGCGCGAATACATCCGTCACGCGCTGTCGCGCCACGGCGGCAACGTCGCGCAGGCCGCACGTGCTTGCGCCAAGCACCGCCGCGCGTTCTGGGCGCTGATGCGCAAGCACGGCATCGAAGCCGCGCCTTACCGTCAGGCGGCGCTGGCCGCGGCGCGGATGCACGACATGGGTTGATTAACCAGGCGGCACGCCCGCAGCCGCCGCCCATTGCGCCCGCTCAACCCCGTCAACGCGGGCGCGGCCCGCCTTGTCAGCCAAGGGAAGTAAACTCACGGCTTCCGATCATCGAGGTTAGCCGTGTCTGCTCCCCGTTTGAAGAACGATGTGTTCTTGCGCGCCCTGATGCGCGAACCCGTGCCCTACACCCCCATCTGGCTCATGCGCCAGGCGGGTCGCTATCTGCCCGAGTACCGCGAGACGCGTGCGCGTGCAGGCTCGTTCATGGGGTTGGCGCAGAATCCGGACTATGCCTCGGAAGTCACGCTGCAGCCGCTGGAGCGCTACGACCTGGACGCGGCCATCCTGTTTTCGGACATCCTGACCGTGCCCCACGCGATGGGCCTCGGGCTGGACTTCGCTGAAGGCGAAGGCCCGCGCTTTGCGCATCCCATCCGCACCGAAGAAGACGTCGCGCGCCTGGCGGTGCCCGACATGGACAAGCTGCGGTACGTGTTCGACGCGGTCAGCACGATCCGGCGTGATCTTGACGGCAAGGTGCCGCTGATCGGCTTTGCCGGCAGCCCGTGGACCATCGCCTGTTACATGGTCGAAGGCAAGGGCAGCGACGACTACCGTCTTATCAAGACCCTGCTGTATTCGCGTCCCGATCTGCTTCACCGCATCCTCGAGATCAACGCCGAAGCCACGCTGCAATACCTGAACGGCCAGATCGCCGCCGGCGCGCAGGCCGTCATGCTGTTCGACAGCTGGGGCGGGGTGCTGGCCGACGGCCTGTTCCAGCAGTTCTCGCTGGCCTACACGAAGAAGGTCGTCGCCGGTTTGACCCGCGAGCACGAAGGGCGGCGCGTGCCGGTCATCGTCTTCACCAAGGGCGGCGGCCAGTGGATTGAAGACATTGCGGCCTGTGGCAGCGACGCAGTGGGCCTGGACTGGACTGTGGATCTGGCGGTGGCCCGGCGCCGCACCGGCGACTCGGTCGCGTTCCAGGGCAATCTGGATCCGATGGCGCTTTTTGGCGGTGCCAGCGCCATTCGCGCGGAAGCGCGCCGCGTGCTGGACGCGTTTGGCCCGGTGGGCAAGGGCGGCCATGTGTTCAATCTGGGACATGGCATTTCGCGCTTCACTCCGCCAGAAGCTGTAGCTGAATTGGTCGATGAAGTCCACCAGTACAGCCGCGCCTTCCACGCGTAAGTAAGTGAACGCTTCGGCCCCAAGGACCGAAGCAGATGGGCCGCCCGGGCGACTTGTGCACATTAAATCCGGGGTCGGGGAAAACCCTCCCCAAGCTGGCTTACAATCTGGAAACCGGCTTCAAGTGCTTGTTTTATATCGGAAAATGTCGCTTATCAACAGGGATGCAATAGTTTGTGCATTCTTGCCATATTCCAATTTCTGATGTTGCTCTCGCCTTTTCCCCAAAGTTATCCACAGGCGCCGGTGGATCAATGGCGCGGCGGCGAGCGAGAATCCTCCAACGTGGCGCCGAGCGGTCCTCATACTTTCGGCTAGTCCTATTTCATTAGATCAATGTCCCCCGACTCCATGCCTGACGCGCAAGCCAATCCCGACACCGCAGCGGTGTGCTGGGTGCGCGTCGCGCTGGACGTGCCGCTGCCCGGCCCGTTCGATTACCGCAGCGACGCGCCGATTCCGGCCGGCCTGCGGGTGATCGTTCCGTTCGGCCGGCGCAAGATGATTGGGGTGGTCGTCGACAACCCCGCAGAGCCGTCTTTCGAGCCCAAACAGATCCGTCCGATCGAGGCGGTGCTGGACGATCTGCCACCTTTTGACGAAGCGTGGTTGCGCATGGCGCGCTTTGCGGCGGACTACTATCAACGCCCGTTGGGCGAGGTGATGCTGCCCACGCTGCCGCCGCCGCTGCGCAAGCCCACGTCCTACCAGGGCAAGCGGTCCGGAGAAGGGCCCGTGGCGCGCATGGATGCGCGCAAGCGCAAGACCGCGCGCGCGCCGGCCACGCCGGATCAGCCGCCGGCGCTGAACGAGGCCCAGGAGGCGGCGGTGCAGGCCATCGGCGCGCTGGGAGGCTTCAAACCGGTGCTGCTGCACGGCGTGACGGGCAGCGGCAAGACCGAGGTCTACCTGCGTGCCGCCGAGAAAGTCCTGGCGGCGGGGCGGCAGGTGCTGCTGCTGGTCCCGGAAATCAATCTGACCCCTCAACTCGAAGCCGCGCTGCGGGCGCGTCTGGAAACGCTGGTCGGACCCGAGGGGCTGGCGGTGATGCACAGCGGGCTGTCCGACGGCGAGCGGCTGCAGGCGTGGACCCGCGCCCAGCGCGGCCAGGCCCGCATGCTGCTGGGCACGCGCATGTCGATCTTCGCCCCGCTGACCGAGCTGGGCCTGATCGTGGTCGACGAAGAACACGATACGTCCTACAAGCAGCAGGACGGACTGCGCTATTCGGCGCGCGACCTTGCCGTGTGGCGCGCCCACGATCTGAACATTCCGGTCGTGCTGGGGTCCGCCACGCCGTCGCTGGAAACCTGGCAGCACGCCGAGCGTGGCCGTTACCTGCGCCTGACGTTGCCCGGCCGCGCGCGGTCCAGCGAGCTGCCCAAGATCCGCCTGGTGGATACGCGCCGCCTGCAGATGAAGCAAGGGCTGTCGCCGCAGCTGCTCGAGGCCATCGGCCAGCGGCTCGAGCGCAAGGAACAGGTGCTGATCTTCCTGAACCGGCGCGGTTATTCGCCGGTGCTGCATTGCCAGTCCTGCGCGTGGGTCAGCAATTGCCCGCGCTGCACGGCCTTTACCGTGCTGCATCGCACGGACTTTCGCGGCCATCGCCTGCAGTGCCACCACTGCGGCTATCAGGCCCCCGTGCCGCGCGCCTGCCCCGAATGCGGCGACCAGGATCTGGCACCCATGGGCCGGGGCACGCAACGCGTCGAGGAACACCTGGCCGAACTCTTTCCCGAGGCGCGCATCCTTCGCATCGACGCCGACAGCACGCGCAAGAAGGGCAGCGCCGAAGCGCTGTTCGCGTCCGTCCACGCCGGCGAGGTCGACATTCTGGTCGGCACGCAGATGGTGGCCAAGGGGCACGACTTTGCGCGGTTGGGGCTGGTCGGCGTGCTGAATGCGGACTCTATGCTGTTCGCCCATGATTTCCGCGCGCCCGAACGCCTGTTCGCGCAGCTGATGCAGGTGGCCGGCCGCGCGGGCCGCCATCAGGGCAACGGCGAAGTGCTGATCCAGACCGGCTATCCCGAGCAGCCCGTGTACCAGGCCTTGCTGCGCCACGACTACGCCGGGTTCGCGCGCCACGCGCTGCACGAGCGCGAAAGCACCGGCTTGCCCCCTTACGTCTACCAGGCGCTGCTGACCGCCGAGGCGCGCGAACTCAAGGTGGCGCAAGCGTTCCTTGAGCAGGCCCGCGTGCTGCCCGAGGGCGAATGGGCGGCCGATTTTCCCGGCATGGACGCGATCATGCTGTACGACCCCGTGCCGCTGCGCGTCGTGCGCGTGGCCAACATCGAGCGCGCGCAGCTGCTGGCCGAAAGCAGCAGCCGGCCGGCGCTGCAGGCGTTTCTCGCATCGTGGTCGCATCACCTGCCTTATCTGGCGAACGAGGCGCGCGTGCGCTGGCAACTGGAAGTCGATCCGCTGGAAATCTGATAAGCGATAGGGCGGCCCGCTCGTGCGACGGGGCGCCGCGGCCCCGCGCCGCTGGCTGGCTGTCGCGCATCGCAGGACTCCCCGTGTACCGTTCGCCGCTGCGACGATGCGCCGGTGTTGCACACCTGCGGCCACGTGGGGCGCCTCTGCGGCAACCCGCCGATGCGCCTTCGACCCGATTGTTCTATGATCGTCTTCCTCTATCGCGCCGGCGCGGCAGACCCGCTGCGGCGGCTGCGCCCGTCCCCTTTTTCTCGCGTTTTTCCGGCCCATTGACGGGCAGCGGCAGGCCTCTCGCGTGCCGGCTGCGTTGGCATGGCCGCCGCGACGCATGACGATCTGAATCTCCAATGTCCGCAAGCGAACCGATTGGCCACGGCATGAATCCCGCGCAGCGGGAGGCGACGCTCTACCTGGACGGCCCTTGCCTCGTCCTGGCGGGCGCCGGCAGCGGCAAGACGCGCGTCATCACGCAGAAGATCGCGTACCTGCTGCGCGAATGCGGCTACATGGGCCGCAACGTCGTCGCGCTGACCTTCACCAACAAGGCCGCCCGCGAAATGGACGAGCGCGTGAAGACGCTGGTCGACCGCAGGCTGTCCAAGGGCCTGATCATCAGCACCTTCCACTCGCTGGGTGTGAAGATGCTGCGCGAAGAAGCGCGCAACGCGGGCCTGAAACCCACGTTCTCCATCCTGGACGCCGACGACGCCATGGGCATCATCCAGGAACTGCTGGCGACCACCGACAAGGCCCGCCTGCGCCACGTGCAGGGCATCATCTCGCTGTGGAAGAACGCGCTGCTGGAGCCGGACGACGCCGCGCGCGAAGCCATCACCCCGGGCGACGTCGAAGCCGCCAACGTCTATCGCAGCTACGCCGCCACGCTGGCCGCCTATCAGGCGGTGGACTTCGACGACCTCATCCGCATTCCTGCACAACTCCTGGCCAGCAACGAAGAAGTGCGCACCCGCTGGCAGAACCGCGTGCGCTACCTGCTGGTGGACGAATACCAGGACACCAACGTGTGCCAGTACCGTCTGGTGCAGTTGCTGACCGGCCCGCGCGCCATGTTCACCGCCGTGGGCGACGATGACCAGGCCATCTACGCCTGGCGCGGCGCCACCATCGAGAACCTGGCCAAGCTGACCACCGACTACCCGAACATCAAGCTCATCAAGCTGGAGCAGAACTACCGTTCGGTGCAGCGCATCCTGGCAGCCGCCAACCAGGTCATCGAAAAGAACCCCAAGCTCTTCGAAAAGAAACTGTGGTCCGAGCTGGGCGTGGGCGAACCGATCCAGGTCTCGGCCATGGACGGCGAGGAGCAGGAGGCCGAATCCATCGCCATGAAGGTGTCCGCCGCGCGCTTCGAACGCCAGGCGCAGTGGAAGGATTTCGCCATCCTTTACCGCAGCAATCATCAGTCGCGCATCCTGGAACAGGCGCTGCGCAACTTGAAGATTCCGTACACGATCTCCGGCGGGCAAAGCTTCTTCGACAAGGCGGAAGTGCGCGACATTCTGGCCTACCTGCGTGTGCTGGCCAACGACGATGACGACCCCGCCTTCATCCGCGCGGCCACCACGCCCAAGCGCGGCATCGGCCAGGCCACCTTGCAGGCGCTGGGCCAGTACGCCGCCAGCCGCGAACTGTCGCTGCTGGCCGCCGTGGCCGAGACCGGCCTCGAAAGCGTGCTGGCGCCGCGCCAGATTGACCAGCTGCGCACCTTCGCGGAATTCATCCGCCGCATGCAGTGGCGCGCCGGCCGCGGCGCGGCCTCGGGCAAGGACGCGGCGCCCGCGGAACCCGCGGGCGCCATCCTCGACGACCTGCTCGAAGCCATCCAGTACGAACGTCACCTGTTCGAACTCTTCGAAGAGCGTCCCGCGCAGACGCGCTGGCAGAACGTTCTGGAGCTGACCGGCTGGCTCAAGCGCAAGGCCGAGGAAGACAACATGTCGCTCTTCGATCTGGTGCAGCACGTGGCGCTGGTCACGATGCTGGAGCGCGGCGAGGAAGAAGCGCCCGACGCCGTCAAGATGTCCACGCTGCACGCCTCCAAGGGCCTCGAATACCCGCACGTGTATCTGGCCGGTGTGGAAGAAGGCCTGCTGCCGCATCTGGGCAAGGACGACGAAGTCGGCGATCCTGCGCGCGCCGCCGAAAACCTGGCCACCCGCATTCAGGAAGAACGGCGCCTGATGTACGTGGGCATCACGCGCGCGCAGCGCAGCCTGCACCTGAGCTGGTGCAAGCGCCGCCGCCGCGCGCGCGAAGACCTGGTGCGCGAGCCGTCGCGCTTCATCGAGGAAATGGGCCTGGGCGACGTGCGCATTCAGGAGGACGACGCGACGGCCGCCATGAGCCCCAAGGAGCGCATGGCCATGCTGAAGGCGCTGCTGAACAAATAGGGGCGGGGCGGACCAGGGGCGCGACACACAGGGGCGCGATACACAGGCCTCCACACACAGGGGGCTACAAACCCGGCGCAACACGCGACGGCATTGCAGGCGAAGACGGGGGGCGTAAGCCAAGACTTGAAGGAACGCGCGCCCCGCTCCTACACTGGCCTATCCGGATAGAAGGAGCGCATCATGTGCCGTTGGCTGGCTTACACCGGTAGTCCCCTGCAGATGGAGAGCGTGCTGTTCAACGCCAAGCACTCGCTCATCGAACAAAGCCTGCATTCCCGCCTGGGCGCCACCACCACGAATGGCGACGGTTTCGGGCTGGGCTGGTACAGCCGCCCCATCGAAGGCCGCCCCATCGAACCGCCGTTCCGCTATCGCAGCGTGCATCCGGCCTGGAACGACCGCAATCTGCGCGAGGCCGCCCGCGCCATCCACGCACCGCACTTCGTCGCGCACATCCGCGCCGCCACCGATACCCCCGCGCAAGAAACCAACTGCCACCCTTTTCGGCACGGCCAATGGCTGTTCGTGCACAACGGCCTCATCCGCGACTACCCGCTGCTGCGCCGTGATCTGATGCTGATGATTGCGCCCGCGTATTTCGGATCGCTGGAAGGCTCCACGGATTCCGAGGTGATGTTTCTTCTGGCCCTTACGTTCGGCCTGGACGAAGACCCTATCCCCGCAATCGCCCGCATGGTGGGCGCGGTCGAGGAAACCGGCCGGCGCCACGGCGTGGCGCATCCCATCAACATGACCGTATGCGCGCTGGACGGCGAGCGCCTGATCGCGGTGCGTTATTCCAGCGAAGGCGACTCGCGCACGCTGTTTCACAACACCTGCGTGCGCCACCTGCGCGAACTCTACCCCGACAACGCGCAGATCGCCGCCATGGACGACGATGCCTTCCTGCTGTTGTCAGAGCCGCTGTCGGACATGGCCGGTGTCTGGGAAGAAGTGCCCGAATCCACCGCGATCATCGCCGGACGCGGCGACGTGCAGCACATGCGTTTTGCGCCGATTCCGCCGGGCGAGTGATTTCCGTTCAACGTGCGGGAATTGGGGTCATCAAGCACGTATTCCGCATATGGGGGAGAATACGGCTCGCAAGACATTGCGACGTCCTGGGCCGCGATAGCACCCCAATCCATTCAGGAAGTTGCATGACAGATAGAGAAACCCCGCAGGCCATAGACGCATTCGCGGTGTTTACCCGCACGGGGAGCGCCCCGGATTGCTTTGAATTGCACGAAAACGGAGTCGTCAGCCAGGAAGGCGGCGCCCGCACCTACACCGCATTTGCGGACATCCAGGATCTCTGCCTCTACACCGGCCAGCCGGACTCGCCAGCAGGATCCGCCGACCGCCTGGCGTACCGCAGCGCCGCGCAAGGCGCCTGGACAGTCGCCACCGGCATCGACGAATTCCCCGCGTTCATGGACGCCTTCCGCTCCCACTACGTGGGGCGCCGGCTGCCGGTTCTGGAATCGCTGACCGAGCAGGGCGCGCGCGTCACATTCCGTTATATCACCGGCGGCACCTTCCCCAACCTTGAAACGCGCGAAGTGTCCTTGTCCGCACAAGGCCTGCACATCGACGGCGTCACGTGGCCCTACGAGTCGCTGCAGCCCATCGATCTGAACGACTGGACCGACACGGTCACCCTGCAGGACGACAGCGGCAAGACGGTCTTCTCATGCCGCGTGGCGCGCATCCTGAGTTCCGACCTCTTCGTCAACCTGGTGTACAACCAGCTGGGGCAAACGGCGGAATACGCCTGACGCCAAGGCGCCGGCTCGGGTGACCGAGCGCACGCCGCATGATTGATATGGCCGCTCGCAGCGGCCATATTCCATTCAGTGCCCCGAATGCAGCGCGGGATTCAACGTGCCCCACGCCGCGGTCCGCACCAGCGCTTCCACCGCGCCGGTCTGCGAGTTGCGGCGGAACAGCAGCCCGTGCTGACCGGCCAGCGACACCGCCTTGACCACCGCGCCCTCCGGCGTCAGCACCCGTGTGCCGGCGGTGACGTAGCAACCGGCCTCGACCACGCAATCGTCGCCCAGCGAAATGCCGATGCCCGAATTGGCGCCAAGCAGGCAACGCTTGCCGATGGACACCACCTGCTTGCCGCCACCCGACATGGTCCCCATGATCGACGCGCCGCCGCCAATATCGGTGCCATCGTCCACGATCACGCCCGCACTGATGCGGCCTTCGACCATGGACGCGCCGAGCGTGCCGGCGTTGAAATTGCAGAACCCTTCATGCAGCACGGTGGTGCCCGGCGACAGATGCGCGCCCAGCCGCACACGCGCCGTGTCCGCGATACGCACGCCACTGGCCACGACGTAATCGGTCATGCGCGGAATCTTGTCCACGCCGCGAATTTCCAGAACCTGCCCGGTGGCGCGCAGATGCCAGCGCAGCGCGTCAACCTGATCCACCGCACAAGGCCCCACCGAGGTCCACGCGACGTTGGCGAGCACGCCAAACAACCCATCCAGATTGGCGTCATGCGGCCGGATGAGCCGATGACTGAGCAGATGCAGACGCAGATAGGCGTCGTGAGCATCAGCGGGCGGCTCGTCGAGCGAGGAAATGGCGGTGCGCACGGCAACGATATCGACCTTGCGGCGCGTGTCCCGGACGAGCGCCGTGGCCACGTGCTCGCCAAGCGCGGCGCGCGCTTCCTCAGGCGTCAGATGACGAGTCCCGGTGGGAGGGGCGTTGTCGGCGAGCGAGGGACGCGGATACCAAGTGTCAAGGATGGTGCCGTCGGCGGCTAACGTGGCTAGGCCGTAAGCGATGGCGCTGGTGGGGGCGGCGGACATGAGAGATGGTGGGGGATGGCGATTTTGGTGGGCGACATTCTAGGCGAATGGGTCTGGGTGTTGGTGGTTTTGTCTGCGGATTTAGCTTTACCTAGGTGTCTGACACCCGCTAAGACGGTGATCCGAGTTGAGGGTCGTCTTCCCAGGGTGTCTGACACCGGCCCTCGAGACATCAGCCTTTCGTGACGACAGGTCTTCGTAGGTCGCCCGACGCCGTGGTCACCGGGGAGGCGAGCGCCCACGATTGCGGTCCGGAGCCTTCGCTCCGGACGTCCCCTTCGTCATCTTCGTCCGCCTTCGGCTCCCTTCAGATTCCCTCGGGCGCATCGACGGCGCTCGCCTCCCCGGTGACCACGACGCCGTGCTACGAGGGTCTTTGGTTTGTGGCGCTACAAGACCTGTGGTCAGGGAAGGGGATCTGCGGGGCCGCCTGGTTGCTGCCGCCCGGACGGCGGCAACCCGGCATTGGGCCGGTGGGGCGTCGTGGCGGTGGTCGCTTGCGCGCTGGTGACGGTTGGCTTGCTAATGGGCCGCCGTCACGGGGGGAGGGGCGGTGATGGGCGGCGCGGCGACGGTCAGCCACAACTTGCCGACCGGTTCGCGCCGCCCATCGGGCACTGGGATTCAATTGACGATTAATGGCGGCTCCGCTTGAACTTGGCGAGAGCGTCTGCCGCGGCCGGTGTCTGACACCGAATCGATTGCCGTCGCTGCCTGAACCTGCCGATAGCGTCTGCCGCTGCCGGTGTCTGACACCCTCGGGAGATGCGCTTGGTATCACTTGAATCTCACCTAGGTGTCAGACACCTAGACCAAATGCAGCCACACGCGAAGCGCCATCGCTACGCCGCAAGACACCGCGTAAGTCTCCGGAGGCCGCCCGCGCGGCCGAACGGAGACGGGCCCCGCAAGATGCTTCTGGCCCGAAAAGATCTACACAAAAATGCCAAGCACGCTGATCGTCCCAGCTGCCTAAAGACTTGAATTGCCAGAGTCCGGTGCGGTGGCGGCCCGGGGTGCGCGGGGCGTCGATAAGCCCGAGGGAATCGGAAGGCAGTCGCCGGAGGCGACAACGACGATGACGACGGGGCAGTCCGGAGCGAAGGCTCCGGACCGCAATCGTGGCCCCGCGCACCCCGGGCCGCCACCGTGCCGGACGTCTTAAGAACTCAACCACCCGCCCGCCCGCCACCGTGCCGGACGCCTCAAGAACTCAGCTCTTCGCGCAACAAAACGCGAAAAACCAAACCCTTAAGCCAAATCCCGCAGCAGCAATTCCCAAAACTTCAACCGCTGCTCCAACGTAGACACCAGCACATACTCATTCAACGTATGCGCGCCATCTCCATCAGCTCCCAACCCATCCAGCGTCGGAATACCCATTGCCGACGTGAAGTTGGCATCGCTGCCGCCACCCGTCATCGGCGCATCTTCAAGCAAGAAGCCCGCGCGATCCGCAAACCCCTGCACCAAGGCCAGCAACGCAGCCGCCGCCTCCGTCTTCACCATCGGCGGACGGTTCAGTTCCACGTCGATGTCCAGTTCAACGTCCGGACCCACCGCGCACAGTTCACGCATCCGGCGCAGCACGTCTTCCGCGGCGCCCATGTCAGGCACCCGGAAATCCACCACGCAGCGGCACAGCGCCGGAACCGTGTTCGTGACCGTACCGCCCGCGATGGTCCCCACGCTCACCGTGATGCCACGGTCGTAGTCCGTCATCGCTTCCAGCGCCAGCACCTGGTGCGCCATCTCGCGGATCGCGCTGCGGCCCTTCTCGTGTTGCATGCCTGCGTGGGCCGGGCGGCCCTTCACGTTCAGATTCAGCATGCCCGTCCCCTTGCGTGCCGTCACGCACTTGCCGCCGTTGGGGCGGGCCGGTTCGCACACCAGCGCGTACTTGGCATTGGCGGCGAAGCGTTCGATATGCGCGCGCGAGGCGTGGCTGCCCGTTTCTTCGTCCGGCACCACCAGGAAATCCACCGGCAGTTGCGTCGCGCCCGGACGCGCCACGCCGGCCAGCGCCGTCAGCGCCAGATAGATGCCCGCCTTCATGTCATAGCTGCCCGGGCCGTAAAGACGGTCGCCGTCGATGCGCACCGGGTTTTCCAGCAGCGTGCCCACCGGATGCACCGTATCCATGTGCGCCAGGATCAGGATGCCCGGACGCGTATCGCCCGGCGCGCGGTTGGTCGCGTACAGCAGCGGGCCCGTCGTGGGCCCCAGCGACGACAGCTCCACCGTCAGGCCGGCCGCAGCCGCGTAGTCGGCGATGATGCGCGCCATCGCGGCGATGCCTTCCGGGAAGTTCGACGGCGACTCGCATTGCAGCCAGCTTTGAATGCCGGCGACGATCTGTTCAGTGCTCTGGGTGTTGGACATGGCGGTATCGGATTTCAGCAATGGAAAAGGAATTCAGGCGATTTGCTGGCCGGCCAGGCGGGCGAGCTCGGCATCGT
Organism: Achromobacter sp. ACM05; assembly: GCF_019218915.1. Lineage (NCBI taxonomy): Bacteria > Pseudomonadati > Pseudomonadota > Betaproteobacteria > Burkholderiales > Alcaligenaceae > Achromobacter > Achromobacter sp. ACM05. Next base: position 319,010 of record NZ_JAHUWQ010000001.1, on the reverse strand, counting down.
CGGGCATCTTGCCATCGAACCACAGGCTCGCGCACACGGCGGACATCGCGCGGCCGTCGTGGCCGATGCCCGGCACTACCTGCAGCTTCCAACCAAACGGCACGCCGCGGCGCTCGGCCTCTTTGCGGCCGAATTCGAAGTAGTTTTGCGCACGGGCAAAGCGGTGCGGGCCCTGGCGCATTGCCGCGGGCTCGGACGGCAGGTTGGGATCGTTGGTCTCGATGTCCTTGTCGCCCGCCAGGATCGTCATCGGGTAGGCCAGCAGCTTCACCAGATGGTCCTCGGTCAGCCCCACGCCGTCCATGCCCTCGGGATAGGGATAGTCGAACGTCGGTAGCGTGTACCAGCCCGGATTGCCCGCCGTCACCGCCTTGAACGGCGCGTGCGGCTGGCTGCTCATCAGGCGGTGGACGAATTGGCCGCCCGCGCTGTGGCCGAACAGGTAGACGTTCTGCCCGTCGGTGATCTCGCCGGCGATCATGTCCTTGATGACGTTGCCCACCAGCGCATACGTCCAGCCATCGATGTGGCGCGGATTGCCGCCGGCTGAAAACACCCGGCCGTTGTTGTAGCTTTCAACGCCCGGCCAGATCTCGTTCGAGAACGTCAGCGCCACGATCAGCAGCTTGTGCTTGTCGGCGGCTTCGACCCAGAAATCGCGGTATTCGTCGCCGTTGCGCAGCACGCCGTGCTGCACGATCACCACCGGGCAGTCCGGCGTGTAGCCGTAGGGGCGGTAGGTCTGCAGCTTGAACGGACGGTCGTAGTTGCGGTCCTCGTCCACGTACAGGATCGCGTTGCGGCCCGCATGGCCCATTTCGATGGCGATGCGGTCCACGTTGGACATATCGGAAGGTTTCATCAGGCGCTCGCTTCGTTCAGGTGGCAGGCCGACCAGTGGCCCGCCGAGATTTCTTTCAGGGCCGGCGCCACTTCACGGCAGCGCGGCATCGCGTGGGGACAGCGGGGGTTGAACGTGCAGCCGGACGGCGGATTCAGCGGCGACGGAATCTCGCCCTTGATCGGCGTGAACTTGCGGCCGCGGCGCGCCACGTCCGGCACTTCGGCCATCAGCGCCTGCGTGTACGGGTGATTGGCGCGGGCAAAGATTTCGGCCGACGTCGAGATCTCCACGATCTTACCCAGATACATGATCGCGACGCGGTCCGAGATGTGCTTGACCACGCCCAGGTCATGGCTGATGAACAGGTACGTGAAACCGTGCTGTTCGCGCAGGTCCATGAACAGGTTGATCACCTGCGCCTGGATCGACACGTCCAGCGCCGCCACCGGTTCATCACAGACCAGGAATTTGGGCGCCACCATCAGCGCGCGGGCGATGCCGATGCGCTGGCGTTGACCGCCCGAGATCTGGTGCGGGAAGCGGTCGCGGTATTCGGTGGCCAGACCCACTTCCGTGAGCGCCTGGTCGACGCGGGCGGGGATCTCGTTGGGAGGCGCCAGCTTGTGCACCTTCAGCGATTCGCCCAGGATCTGCCGCAGCCGCTGGCGCGGGTTCAGCGAGGCCTGCGGATCCTGGAAGATCATCTGCACGCCCAGCGTGTACGCCAGCTTGTCGGCGCCGCGCAGGCGGTTGGCGTCCAGGCCCTGGTACAGCAGCTCGCCTTCGGTCTGGCGATGCAGGCCGGCCACGACGCGTCCCAGCGTGGACTTGCCGCAACCGGACTCGCCCACCAGGCCCACGACTTCGCCGCGTTTGATGGACAGGTCCACGCCGTTCACCGCGTACACGGTGCGGCGGTCGATGGGGCGGCCGGTCAGGGCGAGAATGCGTTGGGCCAGGTCAGGCCGCTGCTCGAAGCGCTTGTGGACGTTCTTGAGCTCGATGACGGGGGTATCGGCTTGGCTCATTGCTTACTGTGCCTCGCGGGCAATCGGCACGTAACAGCGATAGCTGCGCGAACCTTCGGTGGTGACGGAGGGGGCCTGCTCGGTGCAGCGCGTGACCGCGTTGACGCAGCGCGGCCGGAACGCACAGCCCGACGGGCGGCCCGCCAGGCTGGGCGCCATGCCGTTGATCTGGTGCAGGCGCGCGCCCGGCTGCGTGGCGCCGGGCATCGAGTCCAGAAGGCCCTTGGTATAGGGGTGGCGCGGCGCATCCAGCACCTGTTCGACCGGACCGCTTTCCACGATACGGCCGGCATACATCACGGCCACGCGGTCCGCCAGCTCGGCCACCACGCCCAGATCGTGGGTAATCCAGATCAGCGCCGTGTTGTGCTCGCGGCAGATCTGCTGCATGCGGTACAGGATCTGGCCCTGGATGGTGACGTCCAGCGCAGTCGTGGGTTCGTCGCAGATGATCAGGTCGGGTTTGTTCAGCATCGCAATCGCGATCGCCACGCGCTGACGCATGCCGCCCGAGAATTCGTGCGGATAGCTCTTCAGCCGCTTTTCCGGCGACGGGATGCCGACCATGGCCAGCGCCTCGCGGCAGCGTTCCTCGGCCTGGGCGCGCGGCACGTCCTCGTGCGTCAGGATGGCTTCCATCATCTGCTCGCCGATGCGCAGCACCGGGTTCAGCGTCATCAGCGGGTCCTGGAAGATCATGGCGATGCGGTTGCCGCGCAACTGGCGCATCTGCTCTTCAGACAGCTTGCGCAGGTCCGTGCCCTTGAACTTCACTTCGCCGTCGACGACTTCGCCCGGCGGGTCGATGAGGCCCAGCAGCGAAAAGCCTGTGACCGACTTGCCCGAACCGGACTCGCCCACCAGGCCCACGATCTCGCCACGGCGCACGGTCAGGTCGACACCGTCGACCGCCAGCCACGCGCCGGCCTCGGTATGGAATGCAGTGCGCAGGCCGCGCACATCAAGAAGAATGTCGCTCATGCTCGACGAGGATCCAGGCTTTCGCGCAGGCGGTCACCCACGATGTTGATGGAGAGGATGAGAACCAGGAGCGCAATGCCCGGGAACAGGCTGATCCAGTAGTCGCCCGACAGCAGGTACTGGAAGCCGTTGGAGATCAAGAGGCCCAGCGACGGTTCGGTGATCGGCACGCCCACGCCCAGGAACGACAGCGTCGCTTCCAGCGCGATCGCGGTCGCGATCTGGATGGTGGCGAACACCATCACCGGACCCAGGCAGTTGGGCAACAGGTGAAAGAGCATGATGCGCCACGCCGGAAAGCCCAGGTTGGCTGCGGCCTCGACGTATTCCTTGCGGCGTTCCTGCAAGGCGCGGCTGCGCATGATCCGCGCGTAGTGGCCCCATTGCACAAGGACAAGCGCCAGGATCACCTTGTCGACCCCCCGGCCCAGCACCACCAGCAGCACCAACGCCACCAGAATGGTCGGAAAGCCCAGGATGAAGTCGACGATGCGCATCAGCACGGTGTCGACCCAGCCGCCGATGTAGGCGGCCACCAGGCCGATCGCGCCGCCGATGGCGGTTGCCAGCACGACGGCGGACAGGCCCACCATCAGGCTGATGCGCAGGCCATACAGGATGGCGCTGAGCATGTCGCGGCCCTGGTCGTCAGTGCCCAGCCAGGCGATGCTGCCGTCCATCAGCGCCTGGCGCGGGGCCAGGCGCCCGTCCATGAGCGACAGGTTGGCCAGATCGTACGGATTCTGCGGCGCAAAGAATGGCGCGAAGACCACCAGGATGATCAGGACGGCCAGCGCGATGACCGAGCCGCGCACCGTGGGGCGCGCATGCAGTTTTTTCAGGATGGCGGCGCGCCGGGGCGTCTCGGCCAGAGGCTGGACGGTGCGGGTGCGGCCGGGATTGGGAGAGTTAGCCATGGCGGTTCAATGAGCGGGGGCCACGAGCTGCACGCGCGGGTCGAGCGCGGCGTACAGGATGTCCACAACCAGGTTGATGATGACGAAGATCAGCGTGACCAGCATCACGTAGGCGACGACGACGGGGCGGTCGAGCTGGTACACGCTGTCGATCAGCAGCTTGCCCATGCCGGGCCACGCGAACACGGTCTCGGTGATGGTCGAGTAGGCGATCAGCGTGCCGAACTCCATGCCGATGACCGTGACCACCGGGATCAGGATGTTGCGCAGGATGTGGCGGCGCACGATGCGGCCGGGTTTGACGCCCTTGGCGCGCGCGAACTTCACGTAGTCCTGGCTGCGGGCTTCCACCACGCCGGAGGCCGTCAGGCGCAGCACCAGGGCGATGTTGGCCAGCGCCAGGTTGATGGCGGGCATGATCAGGTGCGACCAGCCGTCGGCGGTCAGGATGGACAGGCGCACGCCCAGCACGGTCACCGTGTCGCCGCGGCCGGTGGCGGGCAGCCAGCCCAGCCAGACGGCGAACAGCAGGATCAGCATCATGCCCTGCCAGAAGTTCGGCAGCGAAAAGCCCAGCACGGACGAGGCCATGATGCCGCGGCCCACATACTCATCGCGGTACAGACCTGCGATCAGGCCGAGCGGAATGCCGATCACACAGGTCAGCATGATCGCGACGATCACGAGCTCGAACGTGGCGGGAATGCGCTGCACGATCAGTTCGATCGCCGGGATGCCGTGCACGAAGGACGTGCCCAGGTCGCCGTGCAGCGCGCGCCACAGGAAGCCTGTGTACTGCTGCCAGACGGGCAGGTCCAGGCCCAGGCGGGCGATCATCGCCTCGCGCGCGGCCTGGCTGGCTTCGGGGCTGACCAGCAGCTCGATCGGGTCGCCCACGGCATACACCGCGAAGAAGACCACGACCGAAACGGCCAGCAGCACGAACAGACTCTGTATCAGTCTGCGTAGGATGAACAAGGCCACGAGATGATTTCCTTGGTGGGCTCAGGGGTTGGGGAAAAGCCGGGGGTTTGGCAGGCCGTACGCTACGCAATCGGCTGCGCCAGGCGCACGACGGTGACGCCGGGCCGCAGGTTGGCGGTGGACGGCATGATGAGCACGCAGTTGTCGTACGGGGTGGTGACGGGCTCGCCTTCCGACCAGCCGATGACGGTGCCCGCCTTGGGCAGCATCTCCAGGCCCTTCCAGGCCTCGGCGAAACGGAAGTCGGCGCTCTTGGCGGCGACAGCGTGCGTGACGCGCAGCGCGCGCTGCAGCGGCGCGCCGGGCGCGAACCAGGCGGCGGGGATGTCGCTGCGGTCCACTGTGCCGGCCTGCACCAGAAAGCGCGCCATCTGGTCGGCGGCCACGCCGCGCGCCTCGGGGGCGCCATGGAAACCGCATTCAATCAGCAGGGACCGCGTGCCGTTGTCGCCGGCTTCGCCGAAACGGCCGAAATCGCGCATGCGCACGCCGGCAGCGTGGCCCGCGTCGGCAATGATGGTGGCGGGATTGCCCAATGCCAGGGCCAGATCGATGTTGCGCTGCTCCAGGCCGGTCAGCTGCAGCGGCACGTCGGAATTGCTCATCGAATGGAAGTCGAGCAGCCAGTCCGCCTGTTCCACCCACGGACGGAGCTCGGCGGCGCGGCGGCGCTCTTGGGAGATCGGCGCGGACAGCTTGTCCTCGCTCCAGACGCGATTCATGTCTTCGTCCACGAAGCGCGCGGGGGCGTAATTGCGGGCGTCGAAGCGGTCGAAAGCCGCCAGGTTACAGAACGCCAGCGTCAGCGTGCCGCGGCGCGGGCGCAGGCCGGCGGCAAGCAGGTCCTTCAGCGCCCAGGCGCCGCACAGTTCGTTGCCGTGGATCAGCGCGCTCAGCATCACCCGCCTGCCGGGCGCGCCGGAATCGAAATGCCAGACGCCGGGCGTGTCGGTGTTGCCCACGCGCTCGGCCGACAGGTCCGGACAGGCCAACAGGAAAGGACGGGGGGCAGGGGCGGACGAAGACGGGGGCAAAGACGTGGGCATGGCGGTTCCGATGAAGCGAGACGATTGTAGGGGATGGGGCGGGGGGCTCGGGCAAAGCGGGGCGCATTTGCGCCGCCACAAGGCAAAACGGCTGCACGAGGCAGCCGTTTCTTCTTTACTCAGCCCTGCCGGCTCACTTGGCGTCGGGCTTGACCGAGGTGGCCAGGGTGTACTGGTCGCGGCGGCCTTCGTACGAGATGCCCTTGCGGTATGCCCAGATGCTGCTTTCGAAGTGCAGCGGGATCAGCGGCACGTTGTCCAGGGCGATCTGGGTGGATTCCTGCAGCAGCTTTTCGCGCTTGGCGGGGTCAACCGTCACGATGGCCTGCTTGTAGACCTTGTCGAAGTCGGCGTTCGAGAAGCCGCCGTAGTTGCTGGTGCCCAGGCTGACGGGCGAATCCAGCGTGGCGACCCACAACTGGAACAGCGCCGAGGCTTCACCGGTTTCCGCCGGCCAGCCGCCCATCGAGAAGCTGAACTCGCGCTTGGCGCGCTTGGGGAAGTAGATGGAGGCGGTCATCGCGTCCACGTTGGTCTTGATGCCGACGCGCGACAGGTACTGGGCGACGGCTTGGGCGACCTGGCCGTCGTTGACGTAACGATCGTTGGTGGACGACAGCGTCAGTTCAAAGCCGTTCGGGTAACCGGCTTCGGCCAGCAGCTTCTTGGCGCCTTCCGGGTCGTACTTGATTTCCGGGGCCTTGGGCAGCGCGCCGAACATGCCGTCGGGCATGAACTGGAAGGCCGGGGTTGCCATGCCATCCATGATGCGGGCGGTGATGGTCTTGCGGTCGATGGCCATGTTGATGGCCTTGCGCACGCGCAGGTCCTGCAGCGGGTTCTTGCCGTCGGCGCTCTTGACGAACGGGCTGGGGTTGCGGCCCACGTCCGGCTGGAAGAACACCAGGCGGGTGGACGGCGTGGCCACGAAGCCGAACTTCGGGTTGTCCTTCAGGCGCGGCAGGTCACGCGCGGCGGGGTTTTCGATCATGTCGAAGTCGCCGGACAAAAGGCCGGTCAGGCGCGGGCCGGCGGACGGCACCGGCACGAACTTCACTTCCTTCCAGTGCGGCTTTTCGCCCCAGTAGTTCTCGTTGCGGACGAGTTCGATGCCGGTGCCCTTGACGTAGGACTTCAGCATGTAGGGGCCGGTGCCGATGGCGTCCTTGCCGTTGTTGAAGTCGACCACCGTGGGCCAGGCGCCCGTCACGCCGCAACCCTTCTTGGGGTCATACGTGAGCTTGCCGTGCTCGACGATGCCGTTCCAGATGATCGGCAGCGAGCGGGCCAGTTCGGCCGGCATCAGGGGGAAGGGTTCGCCCGTCTTGATGATGACGGTGTGCGCGTCCGGCGTCTGGACGTCGGTGATGCGCTTGGTCATGTCCATGTAGGACTGCGACACGTTGGTTTCGTTGTTCAGCGTGCGGCAGATCGTGAACAGCACGTCTTCGGACGTGAACGGCTTGCCGTTCGAGAACTTGACGTCGTCGCGCAGCTTGAATTCCCAGGTCAGGTCGTCCAGGGTCTTCCAGGAAGTCGCAAGCTGGGGAACCAGCTTCATGTCGGCGCTGCGGCCCACCAGCGAGTTGTAGACGTGCGCGGAGAACGCGTCGTTCTGCGTCATCTTGTGATAGTGGGGGTCCGCCGAGGTCGGTTCGGCCGACAGGCCGATCTTCAGCGTCTGGGCTTGGGCGGCTGCCAGGGGAATGGCGGCGGCCACAAGGGCCAGGGTGGTGCGCAACTTCATGGTGACAACTCCGGATGGGGAACGAACCGGATCGTGCAGGCGGCCACGCGCGCCAGGGGACGACTGCGTCGGCCAGGGGGCTTGCGGGGAAATGTCGCCAGGGCACGACGGCAAGGGGCCGATTATCGGTAGGGGGTTCGCGCGCTGTCAATGCGCAGCGGCAATCGGGGCGCTAGGGAAAACGCCGAGAGGGGAAGGGAGAGAGGGCGTCGCGCGGTCCCTCTTGGGACCTCTCGCGACGCGATGGCGCCGGTGAGGGGACGGGCGCCGAAACGTTGCGGCGGGCGCCTGGGGAGGGCCAGGCGGGCGCGGCAACGGCAGCGCGCCAGGCTGAGTCGCGGGAGATTGGTCGCGATTCAGCCTGGCGCGGCTGTTATTACCACTGCGATCCGGAGAAGCGCGAGCTGGCGGCGCGAGCCTTGTTCATCGATTCGTTCACTTCGTCGATGAAGGTAAAGACGGCGGCTACAGCGGCTGCTACGGATTGGCCAGCCTTCTTCAGGCTGGTCAGCGGGTGAGAATTCGGTTGGTTTTCGAGAGCGCCGCGGAGCAGGTCACGCTCCAGCGCGTCGGTCAGGCGGGCAGTGTTGTTCAGGGTCAGTTCGCTCATGGTTTGGCTCCAGTCCGTTTCGTCATGGGGTAAACCATTATAGGGATAACCCTAGGCCAATAGCAATCTCATTTTAGGGGAAAACCCTAGTATGTTGTAAAAATGTTTTGTCGGGCTTGGACTTAGCGCGCGTTGCGCAGGGCGCGGGCGGCGTCGGCCAGCTCGCCGGCCGTCAGGCCGATGGGGCCGACACCCTGGGCGACGAGCGCATCGGCGGCGGCGCCATGCAGCCAGACGGCGCCGAGCACGGCCTGGTCCAGCGGCAGCTTCTGGGCGATCAGCGCGCCCAGCATGCCGGCCAATACGTCCCCGGTTCCGGCGGTGGCAAGGCCCGGGTTGCCCGTGGTGTTGATGTGCAGGCCGCCGTCCGGGGCGCACACCACGGTGCCGGCGCCCTTGAGCACCACCCACGCCTGAAAGCGCTGCGCCAGTTGCCGGGCGGCGGCGGGGCGGTCGCGCTGGATGGTGTCGGTGCCGACGCCCAGCAAACGGGCGGCTTCCGCCGGGTGCGGGGTCAGCACGACGGGGCCCGCGCCCCAGGTCGGCCGGATTTCGCCGCGGGCGAGCAGATTCAGGCCGTCGGCGTCCAGGACCAGCGGCGCGTGCCGCCGCAGGACGAACAGTTCCGACAGGGCGTTGGCGGCCAGCGCGCCCGTGCCGATCCCGCAGCCGGCGACCCAGGCGGTCACGCCCCAGTCTTCTTCCAGCAGCGAACGGAAGTCGCGCAGCATCAGTTCGGGTTGCAGCGGGTCGCAGGGCAGCGGCAGCGTTTCCTGCACGAAACCCACCAGCACCTTGCCGGCGCCGGTCTTCAGGGCAGCGCGGGCGGCGAGCAGGGCTGCGCCGGTCATGCCGGGACCGCCGCCCACCACGCCTACGGTGCCGAAGCTGCCTTTGTGCGAGTCGTCCGCGCGGGGTGCGAACAGGGCGGGCAACGCGGCGCGGTCAATGGGGACGGCGGGGGTGTTCATGGGGTGAGGCTCCGGAGGGAAATCGTCTTGGCGGGTCGGCCGTATCCACTATAGTGCGCAAAAACGCGGCCGCCTTGGGGCGGGGTGCGAACAACCAAAGACCAGACCCGGAGCAGACAATGACCGACATCACGCTGGAACACTATTCGGCCTACGAATCCCTGAAGCTGCGCCGCCATCCTGGCGGCGTGCTGGAACTGATCATGGGCGCCAAGGGCGGCGTGCCGGGCAAGCTGTCCACGGCCGACGACCGGATGCACCGGGAACTGGCCGACATCTGGCGCGACATCGACACCGATCCGGACACGCGGGTCGTGGTGATCCGCGGCGAGGGCAAGGGCTTCTCGGGGGGCGGCGACCTGGATCTTGTGCAGCAGATGGCGGACGACTTCGACGTGCGCACCCGCGTCTGGCGCGAGGCGCGCGACCTGGTCTACAACATCATCAATTGCAGCAAGCCCATCGTGTCGGCCATGCACGGCGCGGCGGTGGGGGCGGGGCTGGTGGCCGGCCTCCTGGCAGACATCTCGATCGCGGCGCGCGATGCCCGCATCATCGACGGGCACACCCGGCTTGGCGTCACGGCGGGCGACCACGCCGCCATCGTCTGGCCACTGCTGTGCGGCATGGCCAAGGCCAAGTACTACCTCATGCTGTGCGAGACGGTGTCTGGCGAGGAAGCCGAACGCATCGGCCTCGTGTCGCTCTGCGTGGACGAGGCCGAGCTGATCGGCAAGGCGTTCGAGGTGGCCAACAAGCTGGCGGCCGGGTCGCAGACGGCGATCCGCTGGACCAAATATTCGCTGAACAACTGGCTGCGCATGGCCGGACCGACTTTCGACACGTCGCTGGCGCTGGAATTCATGGGTTTTGGCGGCCCGGACGTGCGCGAGGGCATCAATTCCCTGCGTGAACGCCGGGCGCCGAACTTCCGGCCCGATTCGCCCTTCTGACGCGCTATTTCTTGAAGAACTTCGCGAACGCCGCCTGCGCCTCTTCGGTCTGCAGGCGGGCGCGGAACTGCTGGGCTTCGTAGTCCAGCATCTCCTGGATGGCCTGGCGGTCCGCCCGCTTCATCATGGCCTTGGTCAGGCGCAGCGCGGCCGGGGGCTGGCGCGCCAGGTCCGCTGCGGTGGCTTGGGCCGCAGCCAGCGCCTCGCCTTTGGGTGTGACGGACGTGGCCAGGCCGGCGTCCACCGCCTCCTGCGCCGAAAAAGCTTTGCCCTGCATCAGCCACTGCGCTGCCCGGCGGCCCACCAGGCGCGGCATAAGCAGGCTGGACGCGCCTTCCGGACACAGCCCCAGGGCGACAAACGGCATGCGCAGGGTCGCGCCTTCCCCGATGTGGACAAAATCGCAGTGCTGCAGCAGCGTCACGCCGATGCCGATGGCGTAACCCTCGACCGCGGCGATGACGGGTACGTCGGCCGTGGTCAGCGCGCGCAGGAACGTCAGCCCGGCGCTGTCGCCCGCCCCGCGTTCGGCCTGGAAGTCGCGCAGGTCGTTGCCCGCCGTGAAATGTTCGCCCGCGCCCGTCAGGATGACCGCCGAGACCGCCACGTCCGCGCTGGCGAGCGAAATCTGCTCGGTCAGGGCGGCATAGGTGGCGGTGTCCAGCGCATTGCGGCGGTCCTGGCGGTCGATCGTCAGCGTGAGGACGGCGCCGTCGCGCGCCACCTTCAGTCCGGCGCTCATGCGTGCGGTCCCGTGGCCAGGCGGGCCTTTGCTTCGGCGTATTCATGCCGCAGCGTGTCGACGATCTTGCGGGTCGGCTCGACGCTGGCGATGCCGCCCACGCCCTGGCCGGCGCCCCAGATGTCCTTCCAGGGCTTGACGCGGGTCGTGCCGAAATTGGATGCGCCGCTGTCCGGGGCGGGCAGGTTGGCCGGATCCAGGCCGGCGGCCGCGATGCTGGCCTTCAGGTAGTTGCCCGGGATGCCGGTGAAGAACGGCGTGTACAGAATGTCCGAGGCGCTGGCCTCGACGATCGCGGCCTTGTAGCCGTCGCTGGCGTTCGCTTCCTCGCTGGCGATGAAGCGCGTGCCCATATAGGCGAAGTCCGCGCCCATGGCCTGCGCGGCCAGGACGTGCGCGCCCGAGGTGATGGCGCCCGACAGGATCAGGGGGCCGTCATAGAAGCGGCGCACTTCAGAGATCAGCGCGAAGGGGCTGAGCGTGCCGGCATGGCCGCCCGCGCCCGCGCACACCAGGATCAGCCCGTCCACGCCCGCTTCCAGCGCCTTTTCCGCGTGCCGGATCGTCGTCACGTCATGGAAGACCTTGCCGCCCCAGTCATGCACGCCCTTCACGAGGTCGCCGGGGGCGCGCAGGCTGGTGATGATGAGCGGAACACGGTGGCTGGCGCATACCGCCAGGTCCTGTTCCAGGCGGTCGTTGGACTGGTGGATGATCTGGTTGACGGCAAACGGCGCGACGGGGGCGCCGGGATTGGCCTCGCGGTAGGACGCCAGACCGGCCTGGACTTCGTCCAGCCAGTCGGTAAGAAGCGTCTGCGGGCGCGCATTCAGCGCGGGAAACGACCCCACGATGCCGCTCGTGCACTGCGCGATAACCAACTTGGGATTGGACACGATGAACATCGGGGCACTGATGACCGGCAAGGACATCTGGCCATACAAATCAGTCACGAGGGGATGGGGCATGGGGCGTCGTCTCGTTGTAGGTTTTGGAGTATATTAATTACCTACCGACCGTCCGGTAATTAATTAATATTTATTTAACGGCATGCGCGGAATGGCTGTCAATTGCGGTTCGCCAGAACCCTCCGGCCTCGCGCGGCCCCTGCCAAAGGCGTCCATGGGCATCACCCCCCAACCCATTCAGAAACGTGCCCGTGCGGGCCGGCCACCCACCCTGGCCGCCCCGCGCGAACGCATTCTGGAAGAAGCCGCCAAGCTGTTCGCGCGCAGCGGCTACGACGGCAGCTCCATTGCCGACCTGGCGGGCGCAATCGGCGTGTCCAAGGCGGCCATCTATCACTACTACCCCACCAAGCAGGACATCTACGACGCCATCATCCTCGAGGTGCTGGAGGGCCTGACCCACACCGTCGGCCGTGACGTGGCCGGCGCCGAGGGCGGCGTGGCCCGCCTGCGCGCTTTCATGGTGGGACATGCCCGGTACTTCGAGCAGCACCACGCCCAGTTCGTGACGATGCTGATCGGGTATTCCGGCATGGCGCTGTCCGAACGCGAAGATGCCGCCCGCCTGCGCGACAGCTACGAGAAGCAGCTGCGCGACGTGATCGCGCAGGGCGTGGCCGAAGGCGCATTCCGTGTGCTGGACGTGGCCGCCACCGGCCGCGCCGTGCTGTCGATGCTGAACTGGATGGTGCGCTGGTACAAGCCCGGCCAGGGCGACAGCGCCGAATCCATCGCCGACGGCTATTTCGATCTGCTGGTGGGCGGCATGCGCGCCTGAACCGGCCGCCACCCCCCGTTCTTGACCCATATCCGCTTATAGAGACCTCCATCATGGCCCTCGACACCGAAACCCTGAATCTCCTGATCGACGCCGTCCGCCGCTTCGTCCACGAACGCCTGATTCCCGCCGAGGACGAACTGGCCGCCAGCGGCGAAGTGCCGCCGGACATCGTCAACGAAATGCGCGACCTGGGCCTGTTCGGTCTGTCGATCTCGCCGGACTACGGCGGCCTGGGCCTGACGATGGAAGAAGAGGTCCGCGTTGTGTTCGAACTGGGCCAGACCTCGCCCGCCTTCCGCTCGCTGGCAGGCACCAACATCGGCATCGGCTCGCAGGCCATCGTCCTGGCCGGCACCGACGAGCAGCGCGCCAATTACCTGCCCAAGCTGGCCAGCGGCGAGCTCATCGGCTCCTTTGCGCTGACCGAGCCCGATGCCGGTTCCGACGCCATGTCGCTGCGCGTGTCCGCCGAGCGCGACGGCGACTTCTACGTGCTGAACGGCACCAAGCGCTACATCACCAACGCGCCCATCGCCGGCCTGTTCTCGGTCATGGCGCGTACCGCGCCCGAGCGCCGCGCCAATTCGATCTCGTGCTTTCTGGTCGAAGCGGGCACGCCGGGCCTCATCATCGGCAAGCCGGACAAGAAGATGGGCCAGGCCGGCGCGCTGACCAGCGACGTCGTGTTCGACAACTGCCGCGTGCCGGCCAGCGCGCTGCTGGGCGGCGAAGAAGGCAACGGCTTCCGGACCTCCATGCGCGTGCTGGACAAGGGACGCCTGCACATTTCCGCGCTGTGCGTGGGCATTGCCGACCGCCTGTTGCGCGACGCCGTGCAGTACGCCACCGAGCGCAAGCAGTTCGGCCAGCCCATCGCCGAGTTCCAGCTCATCCAGGCGATGATCGCCGACAGCCAGGCCGAGCTGTATGCGGCCCGCTGCATGGTGCTGGACGCCGCCCGCATGCGCGACCGCGGCGAAAACACCACCATGCAGGCCGCCTGCTGCAAGCTCTTCTCCACCGAAATGGTGGGCCGCGTCGCCGACCGCGCGGTGCAGATCCACGGTGGTGCGGGCTACATGTCCGAATACGCGGTGGAACGCTTCTACCGCGACGTGCGCCTGTTCCGCATCTTCGAAGGCACCTCGCAGATCCAGCAGCTGGTCATCGCGCGCGAGACCATCAAGGCGCATTCCTGATCTTTCCGTCGCCAGACGTCCGGCCAACGCGTTCCAGAGGCTAATATCCAGTCTGACGAATGTTGATCGGAAGGCGGCCCCCGCGGGCCGCCTTCTGGCATGACGGAATCCCAGTCCGCCCGGCGCTTCTCCGCGGGGCCGGAAGTTCTCATTTCCCTTCTAGCGAAAAGATTACCGATGTCGCAACGTCCCGCTCCCCTCACCGGCATACGCGTGCTGGATCTGACCCGTGTGCTGGCGGGTCCCTGGTGCACCCAGAACCTGGCCGACCTTGGCGCCGAGGTGATCAAGATCGAACGGCCCGGCTCGGGCGACGATACGCGCGCCTGGGGCCCCCCGTACCTGAAGGACGAAGCGGGCCACGACACCACCGAGGCCGCCTACTACCTGTCGGCCAACCGCAACAAGATGTCGGTGGCGCTGGACATCGCGTCGCCGCGCGGCGCGGAGCTGGTGCGCGAGCTGGCGCTGCAAAGCGACATCCTGGTTGAAAACTTCAAGGTGGGCGGCCTTTCCAAGTACGGCCTGGACTACGAGAGCCTGAAGGAACTGAACCCGCGCCTGATCTATTGCTCGATCACGGGCTTCGGCCAGACCGGCCCGTACGCCAGCCGTCCCGGCTATGACTTCATGATCCAGGGCATGGGCGGCCTGATGAGCATCACGGGCGAGCGCGACGACCTGCCCGGCGGCGGTCCGCAGAAGGCCGGCGTGGCCGTGGCCGACCTGATGACGGGCATGTATTCCACCGTGGGCATCCTGGCCGCGCTGCACGAGCGCGCCCGCAGCGGCCTGGGCCAGCACATCGACATGGCCCTGCTGGACTGCCAGGTCGCCATGATGGCCAATCAGAACCTGAACTTCATGACCTCCGGCGTGGCCCCGCGCCGCGCGGGCAACGCGCACCAGAACCTGGTTCCCTACCAGGTGTTCGCGGCCAGCGATGGTCACCTCATCGTGGCCGTGGGCAACGACAGCCAGTTCCGCAACTACTGCGGCGCGATCGGCCTGCCCGAGCTGTCGGCCGACCCGCGTTTCGCCACCAACCCGCAACGCGTGAAGAACCGCGAGGAACTCGTGCCCCTCTTGGCCGAGCGCATGGCCACCGGCGAGCGCGACCACTGGCTCGCGGCGCTGGAAGGCGTGGGCGTGCCGGCCGGGCCCATCAACACGCTGGACCAGGTCTACGAAGACCCGCACGTCCTGGCCCGCAACATGAAGCGCGAGCTGCCGCATCCGGCCGCCGGCACCGTGCCCGTGGCCGCCAGCCCGCTGAAGTTTTCCGGCAGCCCGGTCGAGTACCGCCGCGCGCCGCCCATGCTGGGCGAGCACACCGAGCAGGTCCTGTCCGAGAAGCTGGGACTGTCGGCCGAAGAAATCCAGGCGCTGGCGCAGAGCCGGGCCTGATGCGCGCGCGAAGGCGGCCAGTCCGCTGTCGCGCACGCCGCGCCGCGCCGGGCGCACGATCCATTCCAATACAGGCAGGAGAGAGTTGATGACGGAGATTCAAACCATCGGCGTCGTGGGCGCCGGGGCCATGGGGCGCGGCATCGCGCAGATCGCGGCGCAGGCCGGCCTGCGCGTGCGTCTGTACGACACCAGTTTGGAGGCCATTGCGGCCGCGCGCGAATCCTTGCGCCAGACCTGGGAAAAGCTGGCCCAGAAGGGCAAGCTGACCGCCGCCGACGCACAAGCCGCGCTCGAGCGCGTCGAATCGGCCACGGCGCTGACCGACATGTCGAACTGCCAGCTCGTGGTCGAAGCCATCGTCGAGCGGCTGGACGTCAAGCGTGATCTTTTCGCCGCGCTGGAAGGCGTGGTGTCCGACGACTGCATTCTGGCGTCCAACACCTCGTCGCTTTCCATCACCGCCATCGCAGCGGCCTGCAAGCGTCCGCAACGCGTGGCGGGCTATCACTTCTTCAATCCCGTTGCGCTGATGAAGGTGGTCGAGGTCATCGACGGCTTGCGCAGCGCGCCGGAAGTGGGCGACGCCCTGGCCGAGCTGGCCCGCCGCATGGGCCACACGCCTGTGCGCGCCAAGGACATGCCCGGTTTCATCGTCAACCACGCCGGCCGCGGCATGAATACCGAAGGCCTGCGCGTCGCGCAGGAGGCGGTGGCCACCTTCGCCCAGGTCGACGCCGTGATGCGCGAGCAGGCGGGCTTTCGCATGGGACCGTTCGAACTGCTGGACCTGACCGCGCTCGACGTCTCGCATCCGGTGATGGAATCCATCTACCGCCAGTTCTTCGACGAGCCGCGCTTTCGCCCGTCGCCGATCACGACCGTGCGTCTGGCGGGCGGGCTGATCGGCCGCAAGGCGGGGGAGGGCTTCTACGTCTACGCCGACGGCCAGAAGCAGGTGCCGGCCGAAGCGGCGGCGCCCGCGCTGCCCGAGGGCCTGAAGGTCTGGGTCAGCCCCAAGCACGGCGAAGGCTACGCCCGCGCTTCCGCGCTGGTTGAAAAGCTGGGCGGCACGCTGGTCACGGGATCGACGCCGGATGCCGATGCGCTGATTATCGTCACGCCGTTCGGTGAAGACGTGTCCACCAGCGTCTCCGCGCAAGGCCTGAACGCGGGCCGCACGGTTGGCCTGGACACGCTGTATGCGTTCGATAACGCGAAGCGCCGCACGATCATGGTCTCGCCCGCGACCGAGGACAAGTGGCGCGACGCGGCCCATGCACTGCTGGCCGCCGACGGCGTGCCCGTTACGGTGATCGAGGATTCGCCCGGCTTCATCGCGCAACGTATCGTGGCGCACATCGTGAACATCGCCTGCGATATCGCGCAGCAGAAGATCGCCACGCCCGAGGACATCGATCTGGCCGTGACGCTGGGGCTGGGTTACCCGGTAGGCCCGCTGGCTTTGGGCGACAAGCTGGGCGCCGATCGCATTCTGGAAATCCTGAAGAGCATGCAGCGTGTGACGGGCGACACCCGTTACCGTCCCAGCCTGTGGCTGCAGCGCCGCGTGCAGTTGGGCATGTCGCTGGTGAAGACGTCGGCGGCGGACTGATCGCTGGGTGGCGAGGTGTCTGACACCTTTGCCACGCGAAGCCGGGTCACCGGATAAAAAAAGCCCCTTGAAGATTCAAGGGGCTTTTTATCGCCTGCGATGCGGGCCGGTATTACTTGGCGGCGTTCACCATGAACTCCACGGCGGCGCGGATGTCGTCTTCCGAGGCGTTGGCTGCGCCGCCCTTGGGAGGCATTGCGCCCTTGCCCGTCATGGCGACCTTGACCATCGCGTCCATGCCGGTCTTGATGTAGGGCTCCCAGGCGGCCTTGTCGCCGAACTTGGGCGCGTTGGCCACGCCCGTGGCGTGGCACGCGAAACAGGCCGTCTTGTAGAGCTGTTCGCCCGCCGGGTTGACGGCGGCGGCCTTTTGCTCGGGGGCGGGAGCGGTAGCAGCAGGAGCGGCGGCAGCCGGTGCGGCGGCGGCAGGAGCCGCGGCGGCGGGCGCGGCGGCAGCGGGAGCCGCCGGCGCCGGTGCAGCGGCTTGCGCGGCCGGTGCCGCTTCGCCTTCCTTCTTGGCGCCGTCTTCAGCGGGGGCTGCCGGTTCCGGCAGCGAGGCGCCGGACTTGTTGGCCATGTAGACCACGGCGCGCGCGACTTCGTAGTCGGACAGGGCCGGGTTGCCGCCCTTGGCGGGCATGCCGCCCTTGCCGTGCAGCGCGACCTTCATCATCTCGTCGTAGCCAGCCTTGATGAAAGGCGCCCACGCGGCGTTGTCGCCCAGCTTGGGTGCGCCAGCCACGCCAGCGGTGTGACAGGCCGTACAGACGGTGGCGAAGACCTGTTCGCCGGTCTTGAAGACCTTGGGCGCGTTGGCGTCGACCAGTTCGAATCCCGCAACGGGCGCGATCCGCCGTGCGACGGCCTCGCCGGACAAAGCGTCCGAGCCGGCGCCGGTCTTGGTGCCGGTGACCACCATGTTCACCAGAAGGATGATGATGGCGATGGGAACCACGAAAGCCAGGACGATCGTGACGATCAGTTGCTTCGGGGTCTTGATGGGGGAGGAGTGCTCTTCTATGTGTTCCTGCTCGTTGCTCATGACCTAATCCTGCTAACGGGTACCGGGGGCGCCTGGCGGCGGCAACAGAAAATCAGAACTGCACAAGTCGGCGGCAACTCATGCCCGCCTGCAAGCAAACGCTGGATTATATAACGGTGTCATGGACGATCGTCCAATGAGAAAGGACGGGTTTTCGATGAGTTTGCCGGAGGATTTGATCCAGTTCATGCAGAACGCGTAAAACTGGGTACAATACCGCCTCCTTGCGCTGCGCCCGTAGTTCAATGGATAGAATGAGAGTTTCCGAAGCTCTTGATACAGGTTCGATTCCTGTCGGGCGCGCCAACTGATTAAAGCAGTGCGTTGTTCCGGGCCCTTCATGGGCCCTTTTTTGTTTTCGCCGATACTGCGGGCGAAAGCCCGTGGACAAAATCGCGCGGGCACAATCGCGAGGGCAAATCGCGAGGGCAGGATCACCGACGATTCCTAATAATCCGCCGCGAAAGAGCATCCGCCAATCATCGTGCCGTCCAAACCCGCAAAAACTCAGACGCACTCCGATCGCCCTTCCATGGGACAGCGCGACGCGGCGCAACAGTTGTCATGGGATGACCTGCGCATCATCAAGACACTGAGCGACTGCGGCAATCGGTCGATCGCTGCCGAAAAGCTCGGCATCAATGCCTCCACCGTCTCGCGCCGCGTGGCGCACGCCGAAGCCGCGTTGGGCGTCGCGTTGTTCGACCGGCGGCACGCGGGCTACAAGCTGACGCCTGAGGGCACGGAGCTGCGCGCACTGAGCGAGCGCGTCGAACTCGATGTCGTCAGCGTGGCCCGACGCATTTCCGGTGCCGCGCACGATCCGCAGGGCACGCTGCGCGTCGCCACCAGCGATTCGCTCCTGCTGTATTTCCTGACGCCCATCATTGCTGAATTCAGAGCCGCGCATCCCTCATTGACCGTCGAGGTGCTGGTCGGCAACGGCACACTGGATCTGGCGCGGGACGAATCCGACGTCGCGCTCAGGGCGACGCGGCGCCCGCCCGAGAGCTGGGTGGGACGCAGACTGGCAGGCATCGCGTGGGCGCCTTACGGGGCTGCGCAGCAATTTGGCCGCAAGACACCCGCCGCCGAACGCCTTTACGAGCTGGATTGGGTGTCGTACGCGGGCGGGCTGTCCGGGCTCAAGGCCGCGCACTACCTTGAAAGCCGTGTCGCGCCATCCCGCATTGCCTACCGGTCGGACTCGGTTGCCGCGGTAAGCGCGGGTATCTCGGCCGGCCTGGGCATGGGCTACCTGCCTTGCATGCTGGGCGACGCGATGGCCGATGTGGTGCGCGTCGGTCCCGTCGTGCCGGAGCTTCAGGATGAGCTTTGGCTGCTCACCCATCCTGACATCCGCGGATCCCGGCGCGTCCAGGCTTTCATGCGCTTTTGCGCCGCGGCCGTGGCCAAGCAGAAGGCATTGATCGAGGGCCGCTAGGCCCTTTTCCCGCCAATCAGCAGTGCCCGGTCAGCCGGCATCCTTGGGACGCAGGATGGCCTTGCAAGCGATCTCGATCAACTGCGCAGGCATCGCCAGACGCGACACGCCGATCAGGTTGCTGGCCACTTGCGGACGGTCGGTGCCGTACGCGGCCTTGCGCACCTTGCCCGCCGCTGCAAAGGCGGCATCCACATCCAGCACATACAGCGTTTCTTCGACGACGTTATCCAGCGTGGCGCCGAATTTGCCCAGCAACACCGCCAGGTTCTCGTAGGTGGCGCGCATCTGCGCTTCCATCGTGGAGAAGTCGCGCGGCTTGCCTTGGTCGTCCAGCTCGGCCGGCGCGATCAGGTTGCCGTCCTGGTCGTGGTTGAGCTGGCCCGACACATAGATTTCGTTGCCCACCTGCACCGCCTGCGCATAACCATAGGCGTCTTCCCACGGCACGCCCCAGTAGGCGGTTTTCTTGTCGAGCGGGTTCGCTTGCGTCGTCATGGTTTTCTCCTTGGGGATATGGGAAAGAAGGTGGGTGATCAGAAGGCTCCAGCGTAACCGTGGCACGAAGTTCCCGGAGCGCATTACTGCGCTTTCAAGATGCAAATTTGCACTTTGAATGCCGCCGGCATGAATACACCTTTGCCGCCGCAAACGTTCCGGTGGGCTGGCACGTTATCGAATTCAGAGCAACCGAGACTCGTCGGATTCCCAAGCGGACGTTGATCCTGATAAGCGGGTCGCGCCATCGGAGTAAACGTACTCTGGGTGTGGCCGGGGAGCTTGAACACAATCGATCACACCGACGCGATGCGCTTTGACGAACAGCCGAGCTGAACGAACAGAAGCCGCGCGTCAATCCAACACCCAGGATGATCGATTGATGCTCGTGGATTCCCGCGCGGCGCTGCGCCGCGCAGATTCAATGCTGTTTCCCAATGCCAGAACAACCGCGATCAAGCTCTGCCTTGGTCTGTTGCTGCTGTCCGTGAACATGTCACACCAACCCGATGCCTGGGGCGCGATCGTGGGTGTTTCGGGGGCCGGCGGCCTCGGCGGCGCACCCAATGGAGGCCGCGGCGGCGATGGTGGCAACGGAGATGCCGCCCTGGACCTGACGACGTCATACACCATGGTCGGCGACGTCGAGGGCGGGGCCGGCGGCGGCGGCGGGGGAGGCGGTGGCGGCGGGCATGGTCACTCCATGGGGGGAGCGGGTGGCGACGGCGGCAACGGCGGAGTCGGCGTCGTCATCTCAGGCGACGCGGTGGTATTGCACAACGATGGCTGGTCGATCCGCGGCGGCAAGGGCGGCGGTGGCGGAGGGGGAGGCGGCTCCACTTTCCACCCCTCCGTAGAGCCGGACGGCGGTCGCGGTGGTGACGGCTCGATGGGCGTTGACGGCGCCGCCGGCGGGGGCGGCGGAGGCGGCGCACACGTCCGGGCGGCCTTCGGCGGAGACGGCGGCAACGGGGGAGAAAATGGCCTGACTGCCGGCGGGGGCCCTCCAGGCGTCTCCTGGGCTGGCGGCGGGGGCGGGGGCGGGGGTGCTTCCGTCAACGGGGGGGCGCCGGGCGCAGACGTGTGGCCGATCCTGATCGAGGGCATTGGGGGGGCGGGCGGCATTGCCGGCGGGGCATCCGGCGTCAACGGAGGCGATGCCAAACCGTATGAAGGATTCGCCGCAGGGGGTGGGGGCGGCGGAGCGCCAGGCGGCGATGGCGGTGGCGGCGGGCAGTACTCGCGTTTCGATACGAATGGGGGTGGCGCAGCCGGCAGCAGCAATCACGGCGTCTATGTCACGGGGGCCGGCTCCGTCATCATCAACGCGGGCTCCATTGTGGCGGGGCCGGTCAACCAGGACACCGCGATCCAGTACGCGGCGACCGCCAGCAATTCGACCTTGATGCTCCGCGAAGGCAGCCTGATTCAGGGGCTCGTCGATGCCACCGAATCGAGCGGCACAAACACGCTGGTCCTGGATGGCGGCGCTGCGCAGGCGTTTGACGTGGGCAAGATCGGCGCCGGCGCGCAGGGTCAGTATCTAGGCTTCAACGCATTCGAGAAAGCGTCTCACGGCACGTGGGCGCTCACGGGTTCGCCCGCGCTGGCGCTTACGCCTTGGACGCTTTCCGGGGGATGGCTCGCGATCACGGACGACGCGGCGCTGGGAGACACGGCGGGCGGCCTCATCTTCGAGGGCGGCGGATTGCAGTTGAACGCCAGCATCACATCGCAGCGCGATTTTCAGTTGCGCGGTGATGGCGCGGTCCACACTGCCGACGGCACCGTGTCCGTGATGCACGGAACGATCAGCGGCGCCGGCAACCTCACCAAGACCGGGGCCGGAACATGGATCATCGAACGCAACGACACCGGATCGGGCATTACCACGCCGGCGGCACAGCTCACGCATACAGGCGCCACGCGAGTGGATGAGGGCATGCTGGTCATTAAAGGCACGAGCCTGGGGCGGGCCGATCATGCGGCCAGTGTTGCTGGCGCCAGCAATGCGGCCTTGTACCTTGCCAACGGTGCCGTGCTCGACGGCCAGATGAACGGACCGAATCTCGTCATCGATGCGACGAGCCGATGGAACGTCCTGGCCGATACCCCTCATGCCTCGGCGGGAAACAATCTCAGCACCGTCAACGCGCTTCAGCTTGCCGGCAGCATTGCCTTCGCACCGCCCGACGGGTCCAACAACGAGGTCGGCCGGACACTCACCGCCAACAACCTGGCGGGCGCGGGCGGGCAAGTCCAGTTGCACGTCAGTCCGACCGGCGCTGCGGATCATCTGACGCTGACCCAGGGCGCCACGGGGTTGACCTACCTGAAGATCATCACGCCCGGCGGCTTCGGAGATCCCATGGCCGGCGACGGGCTGTTGGTGGTCAAGGCCGGCGCCAGCACCGACCATGCGTTTCGCCAATCCCCAGGACAACCCACGCTGGCCGGCGCGTTCAACTACGGGCTGGTGCACGGCGCGCGAAACGGCGCAGCCGATCTGGCCAACAACTGGTATCTGTTCAGCGATGTCCGCCCCGAGGTGTCCATCTACTCGCAGTTGGGCAATCAGGCCTTGCGGCAGTCCGAGGTGGCGGTGGGTTCGTTCAACGAACGGATGGGTGCGACCGAAACACTGGCGCGAACGGTCTACCCGTATGTGTGGGCGCGATCGTTCGGGGTCCTCGAACGCCGGGATGGCGCACCCATGGGGATCCGGCAAGCGAACGTCGCCGTGGATTCGCGGCTGGGCGGGCTACAGGTGGGAACCGACCTGTTCGTGGCCAGCAGAGGCGCCGGCCGCCGGAGCGCGGGCGTGTTCGCTACGGCAATGGCTTCACGCAACGACGTGGCGCACTATCAGGCGTTCACGCGTTCGACTGTGGCTGCCGGCCACAGCGATCAGACCATGTACGGCCTGGGCGCCTACTACACGTTGATCGACGGCAAAGGCGGATACGCCGATTTCGTCGCGCAGGTCAGCCGCTACGGTGTGAAGGCCCATTCGCGCGGCGCGCAAGGTTTGTCTTTGCAGACGTCCGGATGGGGCGCCGCGTTGTCCGCCGAAGCCGGCAAAGCCTTCGACATCAATGAAGCCAGCGGACTGCGCATCGAGCCGCAAGCTCAGGTGATGGTCCAACACGTCAGACTGCGCGACAGCGAAGACCGCGTCGGGCCCGTTGCGCTGCCGGGAGTGCGCGCGCTGCACTCGCGTGTGAGCCTGAAGGTTTCCAAATTCTGGGACGCGCAACCCGAGACGTGGCACCACGGCTGGCTGATGCTGAGCTATCGGCACACGCTGGGGAAATCCTCCAGTACTTACCCCACCGCCACGCAGGGCGACATCTCGTTCGACAACGATCTGGATGGGTCGCGCGTGGGCCTGACGGCGGGCTACGACCGGCGCGCGGGCAGGAACACTTTCGTCAACGTGCAGGTGCATGCCGAACAGGGCTTGGGCGGCGCGTCAGGGTTGCGGGCGGTGGGCGGCTCGGTTGGGGTGAAGTACCTGTTCTAGCAATCGCGCGAAGCATGGGTCCGCCGGATAACTGGCAGTGTCTTGCAATGTGCGCCATAGCGATCGTCTGATTTTGCCCGGCGACTGATTCTTATGAAGGCTCTCGCGACATCGGAGTAAACCTACTCTGGGTGAAGTCGGGGCGCATAAAGAGAATCTGAGACACCGACGACAGAGGCTTGAACGCTTTGCAGCGTGCTTCCGTCGTTCGATGTGATTAACCGGATTACTCAAACGCGCAACCGGCCACTCCGGTATTCCACGTTCTTACGAGATCAAAGTAGCGATTCTGCATGTAGCGTCACCTGAGCTTCAGGTGCTGTTGAATTCGTGAAGCCGCGCGTGAATCCACCACCCAGGATGAACCATTGATGTGTACGGATTCTTGCTTGGCGTCGCGACATGCGGTTTCGATCTCAAATCGAACCGACAAGGCGCGCGGTATTGCGCTTAGGCTTTGTTTTGGTCTGTCTTTGATTTCTTTGGGCATGTCCCCTCATCCTGCTGCGCGCGCGTTGATCGTCGGCGAGGCGGGGATGGGCGGCGTAGGCGGGGCTGCCAATGGGGGTACCGGCGGCGACGGCGGGGATGGTTATGCCGCCTTGGATCTCACGACGTCTTACACGACCTATGACGACATTGAAGGCGCGCCCGGCGGCGGTGGCGGCGGTGGTGGCGGGGGCGGGCCAGGAAACTTCGACGGCGGCGGGGGCGGAGCGGGCGGGAACGGCGGGCACGGCATCGTGATCTCTGGCGACGGCGTGATCCTGCATAACGCCGGCTACTCGATCAGCGGCGGCAAAGGCGGTGGCGGCGGGGGCGGGGGTGGCGGCAGCTACAGTGAGGATGCGGTCAGCGACGGCGGTCGGGGTGGTAATGGGTCCGGAGGAGAAGGCGGTGGCGCTGGCGGGGGCGGAGGGGGCGGCGCGGATATCAACCCCGGCGGGATCGATGGAACGGGTTACGGCGGAAATGGCGGCAATGGGGGTGAAAATGGCATGCCGGGTGGCGGCGACGTCCCGGGTACCTCTCCCTATGCAGGTGGCGGTGGCGGTGGCGGCGGTACCTACACCAACGGCGGGTCGGCGGGCCAAGGGTTATTCAATAGCCAAAGTCCGGGTGTAGGCGGATCGGGCGGTATGGCTGGCGGTGAGGTCGGCGTAGACGGTGGCCGGGCAAATCCAGGAACGGCATTGGAAGGATGGGGTGGGGGCGGCGGAGGCGGCGGGGCCGCCGGCGGATCTGGCGGCAATGGCGGGCGTGGGTCCGGATTCGAAGGGGGGCCTCCAGGCGGCGCTGGCGGCAACAGCGGTCACGGTGTCTATGTCACCGGCGCCAACACCATGATCATCAATTCCGGAACGATATCTCAAGGGCCGGCGAACCAGAACACCGCCATCAAGTATTCAGCCACGGCTCGCGATTCCACGCTTGTTCTGCAAGCGGGCAGCCAGATCATCGGCCTGGTCGACGCCACGGAGTCGGGCGGCAAGAATACGCTGGCTCTGGATGGCGGCGCCGCGCTGGCCTTTGACGTCAGCCAGATCGGGAGTGGCGCGCAGGCGCAATACCTGGGCTTCAATGCTTTCGAAAAAACGTCGGCCGGAACATGGACGCTGACAGGAACGCCCAGCCAGACCCTCACACCCTGGACCCTGTCGGGCGGGTGGCTCGCGATTGCCGACGACGCCATCCTGGGCGACGCGGCCGGCGCCGTCACGTTCAACGGCGGCGGACTGCAACTGGATGCCGACATCCTGACGCAGCGCGACATGCAGTTCGCGGGAGAAGGCGCGATCCGTGCGGCGGACGGCACGGTATCCGTGATGCAAGGCGCGATCACGGGATCGGGCACGCTGACCAAGACCGGCGCGGGCACGTGGATCATCGACCGCGACAATGCCTTTGCTGGCGACACGCTGATTGACGATGGCGTGCTGCAGCTCGGCACGGGTCAGACCGCAGGATCGTTGGGGGCGGGCGCTTTCGAGAACCACGCCGTCCTGGCCATCGATCGCGCCGACGCGGTCGTCATGTCCAACGCCATATCGGGTACGGGCGAACTGCGACAGGCAGGCCCGGGCACGACCACGCTGACCGGACCGCTCACCTATACCGGTGTCACGCGGGTGGACAATGGCACGCTCGTCCTCGACGGCACATCGTTGGGCCAGGCCGATCATGCGATCGCCCGGGTCATCGGTGCAGGCAGTGCGGGTCTGGGCCTGGCCAACGGCGCCACGCTCGAAGGTTGGGTGGATGGGCCGAGTCTTTCCATCGACGCGTCCAGCCGGTGGCACATCTTGACCGACGCGTCCAACCCCGCGCAAGACAACAACCTCAGCACGGTCAACGAACTCCAGCTTGCCGGCAGCGTTGCCTTTGCGCCACCCGCCGAATTGACCACCGATGCGATCGGACGCACGTTGTCTGCCAACAACCTGGCAGGGGGCGGTGGTGAAGTGCAGCTGCACATGATTCCCACCGCGGCTGGCACCGTGGATTACCTGACCTTGAACGCCGGAGCGACGGGCTTGACCAATCTGACGCTCAACGCCCAGGGCGATTTTGGCGATCCGCTTCGTGGAAACGGCTTTCTGGTGGTCAAGGCGGGCGCCAGCACGGACAACGCGTTCAGGCTGACGCCGGGACAGGCCCCGCGAGGCGGCGCGTTCCGCTACGTGCTGGCGCATGGCGCGCAGGACGGCTCGCCGGAACTCGCCAACAACTGGTACTTGATCAGCGAAGTCCGCCCCGAAGTCTCCATTTACTCGCAGTTGGGCGGGCAAGCGTTGCGGCAGTCCGAACTGGCGGTCGGCACTTTCAACGAACGTATGGGCGCCACCGAAACGCTGTCTCGGAAGGTATACCCGTTTGCCTGGGCCAGAACGCTCGGGGGTTGGGAAAACCGCGACGGCGCGTCGCGCGGCATTCTGCAATCACAGGTCGCAAGCCGCACGACGCTGGGCGGGCTGCAGGTGGGAACGGACTTGTTCGTGACCAACACGGGGATTCGCCGCAACAGCATTGGGGTGTTCGGGACTGCGATGGTCTCGCGCGCGCAGGTGGATCATTATCAGGAATCCACGCGTTCAACGATCGATGCCGGCCGCAGCGATCAGACGATGTACGGCCTGGGCGCGTACTACACGATGATGGACGGCAAGGGCGGGTATGCCGACTTCGTCACGCAGATCAGCCGGTATGGTGTCCAAACGCAATCGAGCGGCGCGGGCGGCATGTCGCTACAAACATCGGGGTGGGGCGTGGCGCTGTCGGCCGAAGCCGGCAAGGCGTTCGACATCGGCGACGCGTCCGAAGGGCTGCGAATCGAACCGCAAGCGCAGGTGATGGTCCAGCACATCAAGCTGCGCGATAGCGATGATGACCTTGGCCGCGTGGCGCTGCCCAAATCTCATGCGCTGCATTCGCGCGTGAGCCTGAAGCTGTCGAAAGCCTGGGGCGAGCAGGACGATGCGCAGAACCACGGCTGGCTCATGCTGAGTTACCGGCACACGCTGGGGGACTCGACCAGCTCCTACCAGACGCTGACGCAAGGCGATATCGCGTTCGACAACAAGCTGGACGGATCGCGCGTGGGCCTGTCGGCGGGCTATGACCGGCGGGCGGGCAAGAACACGTTCATCAATGTTCAGCTGAATGGCGAGCAGGGCCTGGGGGGCGAGTCGGGGCTGCTCGCCGTGGGTGGATCGGTCGGCATCAAGTATCTGTTCTAGCGAACACAGAACATCCCCCGCGTAGGCGCCCCGCCGCATAGCGGCTGCGCGGGTATTCGCCCCTTTAGGATCAGTCGTATTTCGACGGCTGGAATCGATGGCTTTGGAAGTTTGCGGGCCAACGGAGTAAACGTACTCTCGGCGAATCCTGCGTGCATACACAGAATCAATTGCGCCGACGATATGGGTATCAATAATTACTTGAGATTACCCAGCCGACGTCGCGCGATGTCATTAATCGGAATTCAGCGCGCAACCGGCACGTCCGGTGTTCCACGTTCTTAAAACCTCAAGCAGACGATTTCGCCTGGTGCAGCCCGATGCGCCGGGTGCAATTGTTTTCGTGAAGCCGCGCGTGAATCCACTACCCAGGATGAACCAGAGATGCACACGGATTCTTGCTTGGCGTTGCGACACGCACATTCGACCCCGACTCAAATCCACAAAGCGCGCGGCATCACGCTCAGGCTTTTCTTTGGCCTGTCCTTGATCTCCCTCGGCATGTCCCCGCATCCCGCTGCGCGCGCGCTGATCATTGGCGAGGCGGGCATCGGCGGCGTTGGCGGGGCTGCCAATGGCGGCAGAGGCGGGGACGGCGGGGATGGCATTACCGCCCTGGATATCACGACGTCCTATACGACCTATGACGACATTGAAGGGGCGCCCGGCGGCGGGGGTGGCGGCGGCGGGGGCGGTGGACGCGGCGGTATCGTGGGGGGCGCGGGAGGCTCGGGAGGTAACGGCGGGCACGGCATCGTGATCTCGGGCGACGGCGTGGTCATGCAAAACGACGGGTACGCGATCAGCGGCGGCAAGGGCGGCGGCGGCGGGGGCGGTGGCGGGGGCGCTTTCCATATGACCGTGTCCAGTAATGGCGGCCGCGGTGGTGACGGAGGCGGGGGCGCGGGCGGCGGTGGCGGCGGCGGGGGTGGCGGCGGCGCGGACCTCACCTTTGGCGGCGCGTTTGGGGCAGGCTTTGGCGGAGATGGGGGACACGCGGGTGGCAATGGTTCGTCGGGCGGAGGCAATGTCCAGAGCCCAGGGGCCAGCAAGTTTGCAGGCGGTGGCGGCGGGGGCGGCGGCACCTACACCCATGGAGGAACGCCCGGCCAGGCTTTATTCGAGAGTCAGATTTCCGGCATGGGTGGCGGGGGCGGCATCGCCGGCGGAGAGTCGGGGGTAGACGGCGGCATCGCCAACCCTGAAGCGGCCGAAGCGCTGGAGTTGGGGTTGAGCAGGCAAGAAATCGATGCCGTCCTGGACGGCTACGGCGGTGGCGGAGGCGGCGGCGGGGCGGCTGGCGGATCGGGCGGCAACGGCGGGCCTGGCAGCTACGTCGAGGGCGGCCCCGCAGGCGGCGCCGGGGGCACGAGCGGTCACGGCGTCTACGTTACGGGCGCCAACTCCGTAATCATCAATACGGGCACGATATCGCAGGGCCCGGAGAACCAGGACACCGCCATCAAATATGCCGCGACCGCCCGCGATTCCACGCTGGTGCTCAAGGCGCAGGGCGGCTGGGACAACCCGGACAGCCAGATCATCGGCCTGGTCGATGCCACGGAATCGGGCGGCACGAATACGCTCGTTCTTGATGGCGGTTGGGACGCCCGCCAGGACTACGACAACAACGTCTTCGATGTCAGCCTGATCGGAACCGGTGCGACCGGACCGGCCCAATATCTGGGCTTCAATGCCTTCGAGAAAACGTCGGCCGGAACATGGAAGCTGATAGGCGGGACCGGCCAGGTCGGAACGCCGTGGACCCTGTCGGGCGGGTGGCTCGCGATTGACCACGACAACAATCTGGGTGATCGGTCAGGCACGCTTACCTTCAACGGCGGCGGGCTGCAGGTGGAGGCCGCGACGGTGATGGACCGTGACATGCATTTCGCCAGAGACGGCGTGATCCGGACAGGAAATCCAGAGCTGGCGACGCAAGGGCAGGCGACGGACGTACACCTGTCCGGAAACATCACCGGATCGGGCGCGCTTATCAAGACCGGCGCGGGAACCTTGTCCATCGGTCGTGACAATGACGCCTTTTCCGGCGCGGTCGTCATCGAAGAGGGGGTGCTTCAGCTTGGCACCGGCGGAACGCAATACGGCGGATCTCTGGGCGCGGGCGCGATCGAAAACAATGCCGTCCTGGCGATGTCTCAGCACCGGGGCGCGTTCTCCAATGTCATATCGGGTAGCGGCGAGCTGCATCAGTTGGAAGGCATGACGACGCTGACGGGCCCGCTCACGTACACCGGCATCACGCGGCTATTCGACGGCGCGCTTGAGATCCGGGGGACGTCGCTGGGCCAGGCCGATCATGCGGTCGCCCGGGTCGTGGGTGCGGTTGGCGCCGATTTGCGTCTGGCAGGCGGCGCCACGCTCGACGGTTGGGTGAATGGACCCAGTCTCGCCATCGACGCGACCAGCAAATGGAACGTGCTGACCGATGCCTCCAATCCCGCGCAAGCAAACAACCTCAGCACCGTCGGTGAACTTCGGCTCGAAGGCAGCGTCGCGTTTGCACCGCCCGCGGACTGGACGCACGATGAGATCGGCCGAACGTTCACCGCCAACAATCTGGTGGGCAGTGGCGGCGAAGTGCAACTGCACTTGGGCCCCCCCGCCAACGGCGCAGCGGATTACCTCACCTTGAACGCCGGGGCCACGGGGCTGACCAATCTGACGATCAACACCGACGGCGGCTTCGGCGATGCCTTCAGCGGAAACGGCTATCTGCTGGTCAAGGCCGGCGCCAGCACGGACAACGCATTCCAGCAAACGCCTGGACAAGCTTCGCGGAGCGGCGCGTTCCACTACGTGCTGACGCATGGCGCGCTGGATGGCGCACCGGAACTTGCCAACAACTGGTATTTGATCAGCGAGACCCGCCCCGAGGTCTCGCTGTACTCGCAGCTGGGCGGCCAAGCCTTGAGGCAGTCCGAAGTGGCGGTGGGAACGTTCAATGAACGCATGGGCGCCACCGAAACGCTGGCGCGGAAGGTTTACCCGTATGCGTGGGCCAGAACGCTGGGCGGATGGGAAAACCGCGATGGCGCGTCGCGCGGCATCCTGCAGTCTCAGGTGGGAAGCCGCACGACGCTGGGCGGCCTGCAGGTGGGTACGGACCTCTTCGTAACGAGCCAGGGCATCCGCCGCAGCAGCCTGGGCGTGTTCGGCACCGCGTTGGTATCCCGAGCCGACGTGGATCATTTCCAGGCATCCACGCGTTCGACCATCAATGCCGGCCGCAGCGATCAGACGATGTACGGTCTGGGCACCTACTACACGATGATGGACGGCAAGGGCGGGTATGCCGACTTCGTCACGCAGATCAGCCGCTATGGCGTGAAAACCCAATCGAACGGCGCGGATGGCATGTCGATGCAGACGTCGGGCTGGGGCGTGGCTTTGTCGGCCGAAGCCGGCAAGGCGTTCGACATTGGCGATGCGTCTAGTGGACTTCGACTCGAACGTCAGGCGCAGGTGATGGTCCAGCACGTCAAGCTGCGCGACGGCGATGATGACGTTGGCCAAGTGGCGTTGCCGGCATCGCAGGCGCTGCATTCGCGCGTGAGTCTGAAGCTGTCCAAGGCGTGGGGCGAGCAGGACGGCGCGCAGAACCACGGATGGCTGACGCTGAGCTACCGGCACACGCTGGGGGAATCGTCCAGTTCCTACCAGACGCTGACGCAAGGCGACATTGCCTTTGACAACAAGCTGGACGGATCGCGCGTGGGGCTATCGGCGGGCTACGACCGTCGGGCCGGCAAGAACACGTTCGTCAATGTGCAGTTGAACGCCGAGCAGGGATTGGGCGGCGCTTCGGGCTTGCGCGCGGTGGGTGGCTCGGTGGGGATCAAGTATCTGTTCTAGCGTTCGCAGATCAGGCGTCTGCGAATGACGGATCCCACGGAGGTACTGGCTGCGTGCTGGCATTGCACGCCAAGCCATTGAATCGCCCGCCCCGCGAGCATGCGGGGCGGGCGATTTCCGTTGGCTAGTCGTCCAGTGAAGGCACGGTGCCGATCTGCATCAGGATGCGCGGCGATTCCATGTCGCCGGTTTCCTTGTCGATCATCACTTCATAGGCCGCGACGCCGGCAAATTTGGAGGCCATGGAATTCGCGATGCGGATGGCTCCGAATTCGCTGCTGGCCGGGCGGATTTCCCCGGGGGCGACGCCATTGGCGGCGGCGCGGTAGGGAACGACGATGTACTGAACGAGATGAGCAGCTTCTGACACAGGAATTCTCCCCTGGACGACAGTTTTTCGGGCGAGCGCAATGTATCACGTCGCACTGTGTTTTTGTACAGTATTTTTGCCACGGTCGCCAAGATATTTTTGCGAAGCGACTTCGCCGTTCAAGGAAAACCCCTAGCGTTTCGCCATTGCCCGCCCTCTGGCCCCGCGCTTAGTATTTTCGAAAATCCTCAGCGTTTTATAAAACCAGGGGCACGGAATGGAAGCGAACCGCTACGACGCCTACCGCGAAGACACCGCGGGCCGCGCCAATGTGGCCGACTCGCCGGAGCGGGTGGCCTATTACCAGGAGCTGGCGCGGCTGGAGACCGGCGCGCTGTGGACGGTGGCGAACAAGATCGAGCCGTGGGCGCCGCGGTCGGCGTCCGTGCCCGTGGTCTGGCGCTACCAGGACCTGCGCGGTCACGTGCTGCGGTCCGCCGAACTGGTGTCCCCCGAAGAGGCGGGCCGCCGCGTCATCTACCTGAACAATCCCGGCCGGCGCGACGTGGCGGCCGCGGTGGGCTGGCTGTATTCCGGGCTGCAGGTGATGCGGCCGGGTGAGCTGGCGTCCGCGCACGCGCACACGCATTCGGCGCTGCGCTTCATCATGGAAGGACAGGGCGCGTTCACGGTGGTGGACGGCCACAAGATGACGCTGGGGGCGAATGATTTCGTGCTGACGCCGAACGGCACCTGGCACGAGCACGGCGTGGCCGAGGACGGCACCACCTGCATCTGGCAGGACGGCTTGGACATCCCGCTGGTCAATGCGCTGGAAGCGGGCTTTTATGCCGTGCATCCAGACCTGAACCAGACCGTCACGCACCCGGTGGACGACACCAGCGGCGCGTGGGGCGGCGTGGCGCTGCGGCCGCAGGTGTCCGGCTGGACCAAGCCGTATTCCCCGCTCTTCAAGTACGAATGGGAGCCTACGTACGAGGCGTTGCGCCGCTACGCGCGCACCACCGCGGGCAGTCCCTACGACGGCATCCTGCTGGAATACGTCAATCCGGCGACGGGCGGCCCCGTGATGCCGACAATTGGCGCCAGCATGCAGCTGCTGCGTCCCGGCGAGCACACAAAGGCGCACCGGCATACCGGCAGCTTCATCTACCAGGTGGCCAAGGGCAGCGGTTTTTCCGTCATCGACGGCAAGCGCTATGACTGGACCGAACGCGACATCTTCTGCGTGCCGTCCTGGGCCATCCACGAACACGCCAACCTGTCGTCCAACGACGACGCATGCCTCTTCTGTTTCAACGATCTGCCCGTCATGCGGTCGCTGGCCCTGTATCGCGAGGAAGCGGTGCAGGACAACGGCGGCCATCAGCAGCTGATCTAGTTTCTGAACGCAAACCGCCGCGCCGTGGCGGCCGGTTCCATCAACCTTTGACCTTCTGGAGTTCCCGATGCGCCTGGTGACCTTTCGCGCTCATCCCACCGCCGCCGCCCGCCTGGGCGCGCTTGTCGACGGCTACGTGATCGACCTGTTCCTGCTGGGTCAGGAAGGCGGGGTCGACTTGCCCGACGACATGTTGGAGTTCATCGATCTGGGGCCGGTGGCAGTCGCGCAGGCGACGCGTCTCTTGGACACGTTCCGTGGCAACTGGCCGGTGGGCAGCGCGGTGCCGCAGGAGAACGTGAAGCTGCTGGCGCCCATCCCGCGTCCGCGCAAGAACATCTTCGGCATCGGCTTGAACTACGTGGAACATGTGGCCGAGTCCAGCCGCACGCTGGACACGTCGGCCGACCTGCCCAAGCAGCCCGTCATCTTCTCCAAGCCGCCCACGACGGTGATCGGACCGGGCGACGCCATCGAGCACAACGCGAAGATCACGCAGCAACTGGACTGGGAAGTCGAGCTGGCGGTGATCATCGGACGCCGCGCGTCGCGCGTGGCCGAGGCCGATGCGCTGTCGTACGTGTTCGGCTACAGCGTGATGCTGGACATGAGCGCGCGCGATTGCCGCCGTGCGGGGCAATGGATCTATTCCAAGGGGCAGGACACCTATGCGCCGTTCGGTCCGTGCATCGTGACCGCCGACGAAATTCCCGATCCGCAGGTGCTGGACCTGTGGCTGACAGTCAACGGCGAAAAGAAGCAGGGCTCGAACACGCGGCACATGCTGTTCAAGGTGCCGTTCCTGATCTCCGACATCAGCGCGGGCATCACGCTGGAGCCGGGCGACATCATTGCCACCGGCACGCCGGAGGGCGTGGGCGCCGGCCGCAAACCGCAGGAGTTCCTGTGGCCGGGCGACGTGGTCGTCGCGTGCGTCGAAGGCATCGGCACGCTGCGCCACCCGGTGGTGGCCGTCTAGGAGCGCCGCGCTTGAAACCCAGAATCAAGGCCCCGCGTGAGGATGCGGCGGCAAACGGCGGCGCCGAGATCGAAGACATCACGCTGTCCGAACAGATCTACCGGCAACTGCGCCGCGACATCATGCGCGGCGCGTTTGCGCCGGGCCAGTCGCTGCGGCTGGAATTGCTGCGCCAGCGCTATGGCGGCAGCTTTTCACCGATCCGCGAGGCGCTGAACCGGTTGCGCAGCGAACGCATGGTGCTCACCACGACGTCGCGCGGGTTTCGCATCGCGCCGCTATCCGTGGACGAAATGCGCGATGCCTGCGAGACCCGCATCCTGATCGATTGCGACGCGTTGCGCCGGTCACTGGCCAACGCCGACGACGCCTGGGAGGCGCGGCTGGTCGGGGCGTTTCACGCATTGGCGCTGGCCGCGCGGCGGGCCGACGCCGCGCCGGGACTGGACCCGGACCGCGAGGACGCACTGGAAGCGCGTCACCAGGATTTTCATCAGGCGCTGATCGGCGCCTGCCGCTCGCCCTGGCTGCTGGACCTGTCCGCGCAGTTGTACGCGCAGACCGAGCGCTACCGCCGGCCGGCGCGCGCGCAAGCCATGGCGTACGGCCCTGAACGCGATGTTGACGACGAGCACCGCGCGCTGCTGGATGCGGCGGTGTCGCGCGATGCGGATCGCGCGGTGGCGCTGCTGGCGGCGCACTACCGCGAGACGGCGCAGGTCATCGCGCGCATCCTGTCCCTGCCCGAGGGACAAGCGGCGGCCTAGCACGCGCGATGCCGTAAGCTTGTCGTCCATGGCAGACCTGAAACTCCTCGAAGACCTGATTGCGCTGGCGCAGACCGGCAGCTTCGTGCGTGCGGCCGAGCTGCGGCACGTCACGCATCCCGCTTTCGGGCGGCGCATCCGTGCGCTGGAGACGTGGGCCGGCACACCGCTGGTGGAACGCCAGCGCCTGCCGGTGACGCTGACGCCCGAAGGCGAGACGCTGCTCAAGACGGCGACGCAGGTCGTCGAGCAGATGGGGCTGGTGCGCCATCGCATCCGCAGTTCGGGCGCGGGCGGCGAGGCCGTGCTGCGCATCGCCACGGGCCGCAGCCTGGCGCGCACGCTGGTGGCGGACTGGATTGCGCGGCTGCGACACCGCACGCCACGCGTGCTGACGGACGGCACGCAGGTGGAGCTGTCCACCGGCAAGGCGCAGGACCTGGTGGTGCGACTGGAGCAGGGCAAGGTCGACCTGTTGTGCTGCTACGAGCATCCGGCGCTGTCCGTGCCGCTCAGCCCTTCGCGCTACCGGTATATGACGCTGGCGACGGACAAGCTGGTGCCGGTCAGCCAGATGGATACCCGGGGCCGGCCGCGTTTTCTGCTGCAGGAGGGCGGGGCGCCCGTGCCGCTCATCACCTACACCGGCGGGCTGGCAATGGAGCGCATCGTGGGGGATCGGCTTGAGGCCACGCCGTATGCGCTGACGCCGTTTGTGCGCAGCGATTCCCTGGACGCGGCGCATGGCGCGGTCGCCAAGGGTGTGGGGGTGGCTTGGCTGCCGTGGTCCATGGTGGCGGCCGACTGCCGGCGCGGCGCGCTGGCTGAGCTGGGCGGGCGCAGCGACGAGATCGCATTCGAAGTCCGCCTGTACCGTCCGCGCGCGCGGCTGACCGACCTGGCCGAAGCCGCCTGGGAAGCGACGGCGAATCGCAAGGCGTGAATTCAGGTCTGGCCTCGGGTCCGGATTCCTGCGCCTGAAGTTCAACGTCTTTTGTTCAGTAGCTGGAGTTCAGCGACCATATCTCGCCGCCAGAATCCCGATCAGCACAACGATGTGCCGCTTTGGCACGGGCTGCCCCTGGGCCGCGCTCGAAAATAGCTCCCGAAATCAAATGAGACGGCTCCGCCGTCCACCCACAGCACCCCAGGGAGAAAGTCATGAAGTCCATCTTGAAGCCGCTGCGTGCGGCGCTAGTCTCGTTGTGTGCCGCCTCGGCGCTTGCCGCGGCCCCTGCCGCGAGCGCGGCCGATTATCCGTCCCGCAGCATTTCGCTGATCGTCGGTTACCCCGCAGGCGGCAGCCTGGATCTGACCGCGCGCCTCTTGGGCGAAGAACTGGGCAAGCGCCTGGGCCAGACCGTTGTGGTCGAGAACGTGGGCGGCGCCGGCGGCACGATCGGCGCGCAACGTGTGGCGCGCG
Source organism: Achromobacter sp. ACM05 (assembly GCF_019218915.1). Lineage (NCBI taxonomy): Bacteria > Pseudomonadati > Pseudomonadota > Betaproteobacteria > Burkholderiales > Alcaligenaceae > Achromobacter > Achromobacter sp. ACM05. The sequence continues at coordinate 283,216 of NZ_JAHUWQ010000001.1, read as the reverse complement.
CCGCGCCGGACGGCTACACCATCTTTTTGGGCTCCACCAACGAAATGGTGATCGCCCGCATGATCAACACCGCCGTCAAATACGACAGCGCCAAGGATTTCACGGCGCTGGGCATCGTGGCCTCGCAGCCGATGCTGCTGGCCGCCAGCAAGAACTCGGGCGTGAAGACCGCCGCCGACTATCTGGAAAAGCTGAAGGGCGCCGCGCCCGGCACGTTCAACTACGGCTCGTCGGGCGTGGGTACCACGCTGCACCTGGCCGGCGAAATGATCAACCAGGCCACCGGCACCCGCGCCGAGCACGTCCCTTACCGCGGCGTGTCGCCGCTGGTGACCGACCTGATGAGCGGTCAGCTGGACTACGGCATGCTGGTGCTGTCCTCCGGGCTGCCGCAGGTGCGCAGCGGCAATATCGTCGCGCTGGGCCTGACCGAGAACAAGCGTTCGCCCGCCGCGCCCGAGATCGCGCCGCTGGCCGCCACCAAGGGCTTTGAGTCCGTGGACATCAACCTGTGGTTTGCGTTGTACGGCCCGGCCGGCCTGCCCGAGCCGGTGGTGACCAAGCTGCGCACCGTGCTGGATGAAACGCTGAAGTCGGACCAGTTCCGCGCCAAGATGCAGGACGCCGGCGGCGAAGTGGCCAAGCCGGGCGTGGACCCGGTGGCGTTCCAGGCCGAAGAAACCAAAAAGTACGGCGCGCTGGTCAAGGCCGCCAAGATCGAAGCGCAATAAGGCTGCGCGCGACGCATCACACCATCGAAAGACCAGGCATCAAGCGGATATCACCATGGAATTCAAGCTCCCCGTTCCCGACATCGCCGCCGAGCGCGCGGGCAATACCGACACGCCGGGCGTGTGGCACTTTGATTCGGGCGTGCCGGGACGGGCGCTCATGGTGAGCGCGCTCGTGCATGGCAACGAGTTGTGCGGCGCCTGGGCGCTGAAGGACCTGCTGGCCTCGGGTCTGCGCCCGCGCCGCGGCAGCCTGACGCTGGCCTTTTGCAACCTGGACGCGTTCGACCGCTTCGATCACGCAAACCACGATGCGTCGCGTTTCGTGCAGGAAGACATGAACCGCGTCTGGAGCGCCGAGCGTCTGGACAACCCCACGTCGCCGGACCGCCAGCGCGGCGCGGCGCTGCGCCCGTGGGTGCGGCGCGCCGACTGGCTGCTGGACCTGCATTCGATGCACGAGCCGGGGGCGCCGCTGCTGTTGACGGGCGTGCTGCCGCGAAATATCGCGCTGGCGCGCCGCCTGAAGGCGCCGCAGCACGTCATCGTGGACGCCGGCCACAAGGACGGCGTGCGCATGCGCGACTTCGAGCACTTTGGCGACCCGGCTCGCGACGACGCCTGCGCCCTGCTGATCGAATGCGGCTTCCATGGCGACCTGTCGTCGCGCGATGTGGCGCGCGACATGGTGGCGCGGATGCTGGTGGAATCGGGCGTGATTGACGCGCCGGACCTGCCCGGAGGCTGGCTGCTGCCGGATCCGGCGGCGCAACGCGTGCTGGAAGTGACGGACGCCGTGGTGGCGCCTTCGATGAATGTGCGGTTTGCCGGCCCCTGGTCGGGGCTGGAAACGTTTGAAAAGGCCGGATCGCTCATCGGCTGGGCCGACGAGCAGCCAGTGGTGACGCCCTACGACAACTGCACGCTGATCATGCCGTCGCTGCGGCAGTTGAAGCCCGGCGTGACGGTGGTCAGGCTGGCCCGCGACTACGCCGCGGGCTGAGGGGGGCGCTTACTTCTGCGGCGTGTAGCGCAGCTCGTCGAGCTGATAGCCTTGCGCCGTGGCGGCGGCCAGCGCCTTGTCCAGTTCTTCCTTGGGCAGCTTGGGTGAGCGCGACAGGATCCACAGGTACTTGCGGTCGGGCGTGCCGACGACGGACCAGCGGTATTCCGGATCCAGGCCGATCACCCAGTAATCGCCCTTGAATGGCTTGAAGAACGTGACTTCGAGTTTGGCGTTGTTGCTGCCTTCGACCACCGTGGCGGTGCCCGACGCCGAATCGATATCCCCGTCCTTGGTGCGGCAGCGGTTGTTCACGCCGATGGTGCCGTCCGGGTGCGCGGTGTATTCGGCCGTGGTGTCTCCCACGCAATTGCGCTGGAAGAACATGGGGAAGTTGGCGATTTCGTACCACATCCCCACGTAGCGTTTCAGGTCGACGGATTCCACGGTCTGCATGGGCGGCGGCGCGGCGTGGGCAATGCCCGCCACGCTGACCGCCAGGGCCAGCAGAAATTTTGCGGTGCGGCGCATGGATAAAACCTCCTGATGTGACTGGTAAGGTCCGCGCGCGCACCCCGCAGGGGCGCGGCGCGGACCAATCCCTAACGATACGCCTTATATGCGCGGCGCCTTGAGCGCGGCGTGATAGCGGCTCACGTAGGTATCGAAGTCTTCAGTGTCCGACTGTTCCAGGCGGAGCTGTTCGGCGGCGGACGCTTCGGCGGCTTGCTGATAGGCCGTGGCCACGTCGGCCGGCAGCGGCTGCGCGCGCAGCGCATCCGCATGCTTGCGGCTCAGCGCCAGCGAGTAATCGTGGAACGACAGGCCGCTGTCCTTCAGTTCGGTCAAGAGGCGCGCCGAGGGCGTGGTGTCGGGCTGGTCAAGCTTGGCGCGTTGCACCGCCAGCGCATCCGCGTAGGCGGTGCCGCCCATGGCGCTGTCGTACAGCGCCGCGTACGGCGCGATCTGGTCCAGCAGTTCGTGGCCCCACTGCGCCAGGCCGATGGTCTGGCCGTCGCGGTCCAGCGCGAGGCCCGGTTTGCGGCCTTCCTTGACGACGACCGAGAAGTTGTCGGCACTGCGCTGACAGTAACCGTTGGCGGGGAAGAACGGGCTGTCCGAGGCCGTGCAGAACAGCAGGAAGGCGTCGACGAAACGGGCGGTGGTGGCGTCGATGCCGACCGGCGAATACGGATCGATGTCCAGGCAGCGCACTTCAACGTACTGCACGCCGCGTTCGGCCAGCGCCGTGATGGGGCGTTCGCAGCGGCCCGTGGCGCGCTTGGGGCGGATGCTGGAGTAGTACTCGTTTTCGATCTGCAGCACGTTGGTGTTGAGCTGGATCCATTCGCCGTCGCGGTGGGTGCCGATCTTTTGATAGTCGGGCCAGGGCTGCGTCACGGCGCCGTACAGGCGGCCGAGGAAGGTGTCCAGGTCGTTGTAGCAGAGCTTGAGCTGCGACTGCGCCTTGTTCTGGTAGCCCAGGTCGCTCATGCGCAGGCTGGTGGCGTAGGGCAGGTAAAGGGTGTGGTCGCCCAGCTTGTCCAGCGCATGGTCCTGACCTTGCAGGAAGCCGCTGGCCAGCGCGGGCGCCGAGCCGAACAGGTACATCAGCAGCCACGAATACCGCGTGAAGTTGCGGATCAGGCCGATGTACCCGCGCGAGCGGCGGTCCTGGTCGGAGCCGGGCTGCGTGTCGAGCACGGACCACAGGGCTTCGGGCAGGGAAAAGTTGTAGTGCACGCCGGCGATGCATTGCATCGTCTTGCCGTAGCGTTCGGCCAGACCGCGGCGGTAGACGTGCTTGAGCATGCCCGTGTTGGACGTGCCGTACCAGGCAATGGGGATTTCAGGTTCGGGCGGCAGCGTGGCCGGCATGGACTGATTCCAGATCAGTTCATGGTCCAGCACGGTGTAGACGTGGCGGTGCGTGTCGGCAAGCTCGGCCAGGAGCGCGTCCACGTTGTCGTGCGTGCCCGTGATGAGCTCGAGCAGCGACTCGGAATAATCGGTGGTGACGTGTTCGTTGGTCAGCGCCGAGCCCAGCCCGGCGGGGTGCGGCGTGCGGGCCAGGATGCCCTGTTCGTCCACGCGCAGGCCTTCTTTCTCGATGCCCCGCAGGGTCTGGGTCAGCATCGAGCGGTTGGCCTCTAGGCGGGCGAGGCGGTTGGCGGCAGTATCGGTCACGGATTGTTCTCGTTGGGGGCTGTCGCCGGATTTTACGGGGTGCTGGCCTCCTGTGCTGAGGGAACCAGTACTGGGGACAGGGACAATGCCTGGGCGGTGCGCGCCAGCCATTCGTCCAGGTCAGCATAGACGGGATCGGCAATGGGGGCGGTTTCGTTGAAGATCTCGTGCCACGCGGTGTCGTACCAGCGCAGGGTGAGCAATTCAGCAGGCGCCCGCTGGGCGAACTGGCGGCTGCCTTCGGCCGCCACGATGGAGTCGTCGCCGGCCACCATCAGCAGGGTGCGGCAGGGCAGCAGGCTGGCTTCGCGCAGCGCCTGCTGGCCGGCTTCGTCCACAAAGCGCGCCAGCCGCCCGGTCATGCGGCGCCGCACCAGGGGATCGGCGCGGTAGGCCTTTACGACGGCCCGGTCGTGGGAAATGCGGGCGGGCGCCAGGCCGTGCGGGACGCGCAGGTCGGGGGCATGCAGGGACATCCATGTCAGGGTGCGGCGCACCCATTGCGGAACATTGACGGCAAAGGGTGGGGAGCTGAGCACCAGCCCGTCCAGGTCGGCCATCCGGCGCTGGGCGATGCGCACGGCGACCAGGGCGCCCAGGCTATGGCCCAGCAGAATGGGCGGACGACCGCAGGCCTGTGTCCAGTCCTGCAGCCGGTCCACGGCATCGGTGACCAGGTCTTCCTGGTCACGCAGGGTGGCGGGGTGTCCGCCGGAGCGGCCGTGACCGCGGTGATCGTGCGCGCCCACCGTCCAGCCCCGGGCGGTCAGCCAGCGCGCCAGCCGGTCATAGCGTCCGGCGTGCTCGCTCAGGCCGTGCAGCAGATAGATGCTGGGCCGGGCTGCCGGCTGCCCGTCTGCGGCCTGCGCGTCACGGGAGTGCCTGTCATCGGATAGCCCGTCATCGGAGTGCCGGCCACCGGATAGCCGGCCTCCGTCGCCTGCTATCGGAGGCGGGACGTTTGGCGCGGCGGGCCAGCAATAATTGGCGAGCAACGTGCCATCGGGCGCGGGCGCCATGGAAATCGGCGACAATTTCTGGATTCCTCGAAATGACGGGACCCTGGAGTCCTCGGGTAATGACGATTTCATCGCTGTTTCGTTTCATGTTCAAGAAAGCGGGCGTTTTTTTGACGCTGACGTTGGCGTTGGCGGCTTGCTCGCCCAGTTACAACTGGCGCGAGATGGATGTGGCGGACGGCCACGTCCGCGCCGCGTTCCCCGCCCGGGTATCGACCGAAACCCGCGAGTTGAAGCTGGACACGCACGCGTTGAAGTTCACGATGGCCAGCGCGACCGTCGGCGAAGCGGTGTTTGCCGTGGGATCGGCGCCCCTGCCGCCGGAGATCGCGGCCAGCCCCGCGGCCCGGCAGGCGCTGGGCGTGGCGCTGATGCGGTCGCTCTACACCAACATGCAGGCGCCGCCGCCCAACGAATGGCCGCCTTATGGCCAGGAAATCGAGGTGCGCGGCAAGGCGGTGGGCAAGCCCGGATGGCTGCAGGCCAAGGTGTGGGTGACGGACACGATGCTGATCGAGGCCGTGGCCGCCGGCACCGAGGAAAGCCTGCCCGCCGAGCGCGCGCGCGAATTCCTGCGGTCCGTCGTCATCAAGCCTTGAACTCGAGCAGGCCCAGCCGCAGCGCCGCCACCACGGCCGCGCGCCGGCCCCGCACGCCGAGGCGGCTGCAGGCGTTGCGCAGGTGGAAATTCACGGTGCTTTCGCTGACGCCCAATATGCGGGCGGTTTCCCAGCTGGTTTTGCCCGCGGCGGACCACCGCAGGCACGCGGCCTGTCTGTCCGATAACGGCAGGCAAGCTGCCTGCCGGTCTGCCAGATGCAGGCCGGCGGGTGGAATGGCGCTGCGGACGGCGCAACGCGATGAGTGGGCAGGAATGCGCATCGGTGTGGCGGACATGGCGGCGAGGACGGGATGGTCCATTTGTGAACAATGTCCCCATGCTGCGGCGACCGCCCCGGCCGGGGCAAGCAATGATGCCGTGACGCATCAATCTTTTTATCTCTGACGGAATAGTCCATGTTGGCCATCGCGCAGTTCTACCTGTCAGCCATTGTGCTGATGATGCCCCTGCTCTTCTGCGTGGGAATCGGGCTTTACTGGGGCAAGCGCGATCTTCCCTTTGGCGGCAACTTCATCACCACGCTGGTCACCTCCGTCACCACGCCCGCGCTGGTGTTCCACACCTTCGTCACCACCCACCTGGACAACCGCGCGCTGGCCGACGTGGCTGCAGCAACCCTGATCGCCCTGCTGCTATGCGCGCTGATTTGCGCGGCGCTGCTCAAGGCCTGGAAGCTGCCTGTGCTGAGCCTTCTACCCACGGCGTTCCAGCCCAATGCCGGCAACCTGGGCCTGCCGATTTCGCAACTGGCGTTCGGCGACGCGGGCCTGTCGGTGGCGGTGGCTTTTTTTGCGGTGAGTTCCTTCGTGATGCACACCATCGCGGTGCGCATGCTGCCGGGCGTCAACACCAAGGGAAGCTGGAAGAGCCCGATCCTGCTGGCGTCCGTGGTGGCGGTGGCGCTGCGTCTACTGGACGTGCCGGTGCCCGCGTGGATCATCGAGACGGCGCGCATGCTGGGCGCGGTGACGGTGCCGCTGATGCTGCTGAGCCTGGGCCATGCGCTGGCGCTGATTCCGTCGAACGGCATGCGCGACGGCGCCAAGGTCGGTGCGATCCGCCTGGTGGCGGGTCTGTTGACCGGGCTGGCCGTGGCGTGGGCGATGGACCTGGAGCCGGTGCTGGCCGGTGCGCTGACGCTGCAGATGGCCATGCCGTGCGCGGTGGTCAGCTACATGTACGCGCGGCGCTATACGCCGCTGGGGGACACCGCGGCGGGCGCCGTGCTGGTGTCCACCGTCGTGTTTCTGCTGCTGGCGCCGCTGATGCTGTGGTTCTCCCACGGGCAGTAGGGGCGCCGGGCGGCGGGGTCAAGTCCCGCAGTCAAACCCGGCAGCCAAGCCCGGCAGTCAAATCGCGCGGTCAGGCCGCGCGGTTCAGCCTGCACCCGCCAGCGTGCGCAACTGCGTCATCAACGCATCCGGCAGATCCAGGCCGTGCTTGACCGCCTCGTCGCGCAGCTTACGGCGGCGGTCGCCCGGCAGGCGCACGCCCTCGTCTTCGAGCATGGCGTCGACCAGCGTTTCCACGCGTTCCAGGTAGACATCGTTACCCGCCAGCGCGTTGGGATCGATCGCCATGAAGGCCTGCCCCAGCCGCGCCGGGCCGCCTTCATCCACAAAGAACGACTCGTTCTCGTAGCCGAAGCGCGCGCCGGTCAGCGCGCAGGCCATGAGTTCGACAATGAGCGCCAGCATGGCGCCCTTGACGCCGCCCGCGGGCAGCATGCTGCCGGCCAGTCCCGCCTTGGGATCGGTGGTGGGCTGGCCCTCGGCATCCAGCGCCCAGCCCAGCGGAATGGGCTGGTTGTCGCGCGCGGCGATCATGAGCTTGCCGCGCGCCACCTGCGACAGCGACAGGTCGATGACCAGGCGCGCGCCGCCGCGGCGCGGGAAGATCGCCGCGATGGGGTTGGTGCCGAACAGCGGACGCTTGCCGCCCCAGGCGGGCATGGCGGCAGGCGAGTTGCTCAGCGCCAGCCCCACCATGCCGGCGTCCGCCAGGGCTTCCAGGTGGTAGGCCGCTTCGCCAAAGTGATGGCTGTTGGCAACGCCCACGAACGCAACGCCATGCTCGCGGGCGCGGGCCGTGGCCTGTTCGACCGCCATGGCGCACGCGGGAAACGCCAGGCCGGAACCGGCATCGATCAGCGCCGCGCCGCCACGTTCGTTCACCAGGCGCGGCACGGCCGAGCCGATGGCGCGACCGGTGCGCAGATGGCCGGCGTAGAACGGCACGCGCGACAGACCGTGAGAGCTGAGCCCCTGGCTTTCCGCGAAGACCAGTGCGCGGGCGGTGCTGTCGGCCATGACCGGGTTGGCGCCGGCGGCGGCAAGACCGGCCGCGGCCAGGTGTTGAAGTTCGTCCAGATAGATGTGAGCCATATCCTTCCTGTCGTGTGAGGCGCGCCGCGCCTCGTCAGCGGGCGCGGGCGTCAAGCGCCATTGTCACACCGGCGGCCACCATGTCGGAAACGCGCGTGTTGGCCTCCTGCGTGAGCCCCGCGATGTGCGGTGTCAGGATCAGGTTCGGCGCGTCGGCCAGCGCACTGCCCGCGGGCAGCGGTTCCTGCTCGAAGACGTCCAGCGCCGCGCCGCGCAACCGCCCGGCCCGCAACGCCGCCGCCAGCGCGGCTTCGTCCACGATGCCGCCACGGGATGTGTTGATGAGGATGGCGCCGGCGCGCATGCGTTCGATGCGCGCGGCGTCCAGCAGATGCCGGGTCTGGGGCGTGAGCGGCAGGTGCAGCGTCACGACGTCCGCCTGGGCAAGCAGATCGTCCAGTGACAGCGATTCTGCGCCCGCTTCCTGCCACGCGGGATGGTCGGGCGGCAGGGCGGCATCGCTGCCCACGATGCGCATGCCCAGCCCGCGCGCAAGCTGCGCGGCCAGGCGGCCGATGCCGCCGAATCCCACCACGCCCAGCGTGCGGCCGTGCGCTTCCAGCCCTTGCGACAGCGCATTGCGGGGCCACGCTCCGGCCGCCACGTCCGTGGTGGACCCATAGGCGCCGCGCAATAGCGACAGCATTGTGCCGACGACGTATTCGGCCACGGCGCGGGCGTTGGCGCCCGTGGCGGGAATGACCTTGATGCCGCGCGTCTCGCATCCCGCCAGATCGATGTTGTCGAGCCCGACGCCCAGCCGACCCACCGCAACCAGGCGCGGCGCGGCGGCCAGCACCTCCGCGTTCACCTGAGTGCGGTTGCGCACGATGAGGGCGTCGGCATCCGCGACGGCGGCGAGCAGCGCGCCGCGCTGCTCGACCAGTTCGGGCGCGTACTGCACGTCGAACCGCTGCTGCAGGGCCTGGACGGCAGGCGCGTCCATGAACTCCGATATCAAAACTCGCATCTGCCGGGCTCCTTTTCGTGGTGGCAGGTTGGCCGCGTCAGGCGACCTGGATGTTGGCGTCGCGGATGATCTTGGCCCAGCGGTCGACCTCGGACTTCAGGTACGCGCCGAACTCTTTCGGGCCGCGCGGCTGCGGCACGAAGCCCAGTTGCCGCAACGACTGCTGCATGGCGGGCTGCGAGACCTGCTTGACGATGGCGTCGCCGATGCGCTGGACGAGCTGCGGCGGGGTCCCGGCCGGCGCGAGCACGCCGGTGAAGTTCTCGACGATCAGGTCTGGCAGGCCGGCTTCGGCCGTGGTGGGCAGGTCGGGCAGGTCCTTGCTGCGCTCGCGCGTGGTGATGGCCAGCGCGCGAAGCGAGCCGTTCTTCACGTGCGCCAGCGATTCGGGGTAGTTGGAGAACACCACGTCCAGATGCCCGCCGATCAGGTCCGTGAGCGACGGCGCGCCGCCCTTGTACGGCACGTGCATCAGCGGCACACCCGTCAGCTTCTGATACAGCGCCAGCGTCAGGTGCGGCGGCGTGCCGTTGCCGCTGGAACCGGCCGACAGCGGCTTGGCCTTGGCCGCGCGCGCCAGGTCGTCCATGGTCTTGATGTTGCTCTTGGCGTTGACGACCACCATGATCGGCGACGACGCCAGCCCGGCGAGCGGGGTCAGGTCGCGCGTCAGGTCATACCCGGCCTTGCCCGCGAACAGCGTGGCGTTGGCCGCGTGCGACAGCGTGATGGCCAGCCAGGTGTAGCCGTCGGGCGCGGCGTTCGACACATGCGCCGCGCCGATGTTGGCGCTGCCCCCGGGTTTGTTTTCAACCACGACGTTCCACCGTTCGGCGTCCGCCAGCGCCTTGCCCACCTGGCGCGCGGCCACGTCGGTCAGGCCGCCCGGCGGAAATGGCACCACGTAGTTGATGGGACGCTCGGGCCACGCGCCTTTCTGCGCCAGCGCACGTTCCCACGGGGCCAGCGCACAGAGGCCGGCGGCGCCCAGGGCGCCCAGCAGGCGACGGCGCTGCGCATCGTGCAGGGGGTAATGCGGTTCGCTACTCATCTGTCTTCCTCCTTGGGGATTACGCCCGGGTAGGAATGCGTACGCCTTTGCTGCCGCGGACTGCGCCCGGGTCTGCAGGTTCTTGTCGTTGATGTTGCGAGGATGCCGCTAAGGCGGCCGGCGCGTTCTCCTGGTCGCGCCGGCGCCGGAAAGGCGCTATCAGGCGCTTTCGAAAATCCGCGTGAGCACGAACTCGCGGTGGCCCAGGGCCTCGGCTGCGGTCCACCGGCCGTTGGCGGTGGCCAGCATGCATTCCAGCAGCTTGTCGCCGGCCTGGTTCAGGTCGATCTCGCGCTGCAAGAGGGCGCTGGTGTCCACGTCGATGTGCTCGGACATCGTGCGCACCGTGCGCGGATTGGCGCAGATCTTGATGACCGGCAGGATCGGGTTGCCGATGACGTTGCCTTGGCCGGTGGGGAAGAAGTGCACGGCGTAGCCCGAGGCGGCGCACAGCGTGACCATTTCCGCCGCGGCCGAGGACGAGTCCATGAACCACAGCCCGGGGCCATCGGGGATCTCGGCCTTGTCGATGACGCCATCCACCCGGCATTGCTTGCCGATCTTTTGAATGTTGCCCATCGCCTTTTCCTCGATGGTGGTCAGGCCGCCGGCGATGTTGCCCTTGGTGGGCTGGGATTCGGACAGGTCGCTGGTCTTCCAGCGGTCGATCATGGCCTGGTAGCGGTCGAACATGAACATGAAGCGCTCGCGCACGGCGTCGTTGGCGCAGCGTTCGGCGACGATGTGTTCGCCGCCGGTCAGCTCCGACGTCTCGCCGAACACCAGGGTGGAGCCCAGCGCATACAGCTTGTCGAACGCGTTGCCCACCGTGGGATTGGCGCCGCAGCCGGACGTGGTGTCGGATTCGCCGCACTTGGTGGAGACCCACAGGTCGGCGATGGGGCATTCGCTGCGCGTGAGTGCGGTGGCGTAATGCACGTATTCCTTGGCGCAGCGCGACGCGCGCATGATCGTGTCGTGGTCGCCGTGCAGTTCGATGGAAAAGCCCATGACGGGCTTGCCGGTGGCGGCGATGCCGTCGACGACGCGTTTGGTCCAGCCTTCCTCGATGCCGATCACGACCACGGCGGCGACGTTGGGGTTACAGCCCGTGCCGATCAGCGTGCGAAAGTGCAGTTCAAGATCCTCGCCGAACTGCAGGCGGCCATAAGGATGAGGCAGGGCCAGGGTGCCCTTGATATTGTTGGCGACGGCTTCGGCCGCGGCGTTGGAGATGTCGTCCACGGGCAGGACGATGACGTGGTTGCGCACGCCGACGCGGCCATTGTCGCGGCGATAGCCTTGGAAGGTGGTTTGGGCAGTGATGATGGACATGGGTGGGTTCCTGTGCGATGGACGGGCGCTTACCAGCGCTTGGTCTTGATGTTGTGCACGTGGGCGTGCTGGCCGGCCTTGATGGGCGCCACCACGCGGCCGATGTCGACGCCGTACTTGAAGACGGTGTCGCCCACGGCCATGTCCTTCATCGCCACCTTGTGTCCGATGGGAATGTCCTGCGACGCGCGCACATGGATGATCTTGTCCTCATCCATGATCCAGGCGTTCAGCTCCGTTCCGGCGGTCAGGCCTTCCACCACGGCGACCGCCACCGTGTCCTTCGCATCGTGCAATACGGCGTGAATCATTGTCTTCCTCTCTGAGTCAGGGGCGCCGCCCGGGTGCTGCACGCGGCGCGGATCACAACGGCCAGGAAATCTTAGGCCCGGCTTTTTTCAAAGTCAACTAAATCATATAGATGACTTACATGACTTGAGCGAATAGCGGACGCGCCGCTACACTGGAGGTCCATGATTTTTGCGATGCACCCATGAACACCAGCCTGTCACCGACTGTGCCCCTGGGCAGTCCCTTGTACGAACAGGTCAAGCAGGCCGTGCTTGCCGCGCTGGCGCAAGGCGAGTGGAAGCAGGGCGACGCGATTCCTCCGGAAAAGCATCTGGCTGAACGGTTCGGCGTATCGATCGGCACCTTGCGCAAGGCCATCGACGAACTGGCCGCCGAGAACATCCTGGTGCGCCATCAGGGGCGCGGCACCTACGTCGCGGTGCACACGCGCAACCATCACTTCTTCAAGTTTTTCCGCATCGTCGGGCAGGACGGCAGCAAGTCCTATCCGACCACCGAGCTGTTGCGCTTCCGGCGCGTGAAGGCCTCGGCGGTCGCGCGCGAAAAGCTGGAACTGCCCGCGGGCGCCCATGTTTTCGAGTTCCTGAATGTGCTGTCGCTCAACGGCGACGTGGTCATGGCCGACGAGGTGTGCCTGCCCGAATCCCGCTTCCCGGGGCTGACTGAAGCGCATCTGCGCGAGCGCACCAGCACGCTGTACGCGCTGTACCAGGACCTGTTCGGCGTCAACGTCATCGCCACCGACGAGCGGCTGCGGACCTGCCTGGCCGAACGCACGCAGGCGCGCTGCCTGGGCGTGGCCGAGGGCAGTGCGCTGCTGGAGATCCGCCGCATCGCGTTCTCCTACAACCGCCAGCCGGTGGAATGGCGCGTGTCCCGCGTGAACACCGAACGCTACGAGTATCTGGGACAGGAGCCCTGGGAAGCCGGCACGTAGCAGTGCTAGAATTCCTGCCGCACTACCCAATTTTCGGCGCCGATTTGCCTGATCCGCTTGCGGGCGCCTTCCAATAAATCCAGCTAAAGAGGTCCGTATGACCACTCCTGCCCAACATTTGGCCGGTGATTCGGCCAGCGGGTTCGTCCCCGCAACCGTCACGACTTCCGATGCCGTTGATCCCGGTTCGGTCGGCCTTGTCTCTCCCACGTTCATTCGTTTCGACGAACCGCTGCCCCTGCTGAGCGGCCAATCGCTCGCGTCCTACGAACTGGCCGTCGAAACCTACGGCACGCTCAATGCGCAGCGCACGAACGCCGTGCTGATCTGCCACGCGCTCAATGCCTCGCACCACGTGGCTGGGCAAGCCGCGGACAACCCCAACGACCTGGGCTGGTGGGACAACATGGTGGGCCCCGGCAAGCCGGTGGACACCAATCTCTTCTTCGTGATCGGCGTGAACAACCTGGGCTCGTGCTTCGGCTCGACCGGGCCGGCCAGCATCAACCCCGAGACCGGCAAGCCCTGGGGCGCCGCGTTCCCGGTGCTGACGGTGGAAGACTGGGTGCGGGCGCAGGCGCGGGTGGCGGACCACTTCGGCATCGAGCGCTTTGCGGCGGTGATGGGCGGATCGCTGGGCGGCATGCAAGCGCTCAGCTGGTCGATCACCTTGCCCGAACGCGTGGCCAACTGCATCGTCATCGCCAGCACGCCGCGCCTGTCCGCGCAGAACATCGGCTTTAACGAAGTGGCCCGCCGCGCCATCATCACCGACCCGGATTTCCACGGCGGCGACTACTACGCGCAGGACACCGTGCCGCGCCGCGGCCTGTCGGTCGCGCGCATGATCGGCCACATTACGTATCTGTCCGACGACGACATGGCCGAAAAATTCGGCCGCGCCCAGCGCGCACCCGCCGAGAACGGTGCGTACCGCTACGGCTACGACGTCGAGTTCGAGGTCGAGTCGTACCTGCGTTACCAGGGCGAGAAGTTCACGCGCTATTTCGACGCCAACACCTACCTGCTGATCACGCGCGCGCTGGACTACTTTGATCCGGCCCGCACCACGGGCGGCGATCTGGCGCGCGCCCTGGCGCCTGCCAAGTCGAACTTCCTGCTGGTGTCGTTTTCGACCGACTGGCGATTCCCGCCGGAGCGATCGCGCGAGATCGTGCGGGCGCTGCTGAAAAACGCCAGCCCCGTCACGTACGCCGAGATCGACGCGCCGCACGGCCACGACGCCTTCCTGCTGGAAGACGCGCGCTATCACGCGGTGGTGCGCGGCTACTACGAACGCATCGCGCGCGAGCTGGGCCTGCAAGCCGCCGCCCCGATTGAAGGATGCTCCGAATGACTTCCGTGACTCCCCGCTATGCCCACAGCGCGCTGCGGCCCGACCTGGCGCGCATTGCCGGCTGGATCGAGCCGGGCAGCCGCGTCCTGGACCTGGGTTGCGGCGACGGCGCGCTGCTGGCGCACCTGCGCGACCATCGCCAGGTCAAGGGAGCCGGCGTCGAACTCGACGACACCTGCGTGATCGCCTGCGTGCGCCGCGGCGTCGAGGTCATCCAGCAGAACCTGGAAGACGGCCTGGCGCTCTTTGACGACAAGCAGTTCGACACCGTCGTGCTGTCGCAGACGCTGCAGTCCATGCACCGCACGGAGCACATCCTGCGCGAAATGGCCCGCGTGGCGCGCTACGGCGTGGTGTCGTTTCCCAACTTCGGCTACTGGCCGCACGGCTGGGCCATCCTGCGCGGCCGCATGCCCGTGACCGGACAGATGCCATACCAGTGGTACAACACGCCGAACATCCACCTGTGCACGTTGCGCGACTTCGAACAGCTTGCGGGGGAAGTGGGCCTGCGCATCCTGGAACGCGCCACGTTCAACGAAGGCAAGGAAGTGAAGGCGTTCCCCAGCTGGCGCAGCACGCTGGCCGTGTACCGCTTTGCTTCGCCCTGACGATAATCCCCTGACATTCCGACACGCATCCTCCTGACGGCGCGGGGCAACAGGCCCTAAAATGCCGCAAGCCCGCGGCCGGCGCCCGGGACGCCGCTGGCCAAGTTTCAGGAGACCGTCATCACCGCTGTATCCAACGTCTACACCAGCCCGCGCGTTGCCCCCTTGCTGGTGCTGGGCTTTGCCAGCGGGCTGCCGCTGGCCCTGACCAGCGGCACCTTGCAGGCCTGGGCCACCGTCGAAGGCGTGCCGCTGCAGGAAATCGGTTTCCTCACCCTGGTAGGCACGGCCTACACCATCAAATTCCTCTGGGCGCCGTTCGTCGACCGGTTTGCGCCGCCCGTGTTGGGCCGGCGCCGTGGCTGGATGCTCGTTACGCAGATGCTGCTGGCGGTGGCCATCATGGCGATGGGCACGCTTTCGCCGTCGTCCACGCTGATGGCGCTGGCCGTGCTGGCCGTGTTTGTCGCCTTTCTGTCCGCCACCCAGGACATCGCCTTCGACGCCTATTGCACGGACGTGCTGCGCAAGGACGAGCGCGGCGCGGGCGCGGCCATCCGGGTCATGGGATACCGGCTTGCCATGATTGCGTCGGGCGGTCTGGCGCTGATCATGGCGGATCAGTGGATAGGGTGGGGCAACACCTACATGGTGATGGGCGGGCTGATGCTGCTTTGCGCGCTGGCCACGCTGTGGGCGCCCGAGCCCGAGCACGTCGCGCGCCCGCCGCGCACCCTGCGCGAGGCGGTGAATGAGCCGCTCCGCGAATTCTTCATGCGCCGTGGCGCGATGGAAGTGCTGCTGCTGATCGTGCTGTACAAACTGGGCGACGCGTTCGCCGGGGCCTTGTCCACCACGTTTCTGATCCGCGGCGCGGGGTTCACGCCGACAGAGGTCGGCACTGTGAACAAGGTGCTGGGGCTGGCGGCCACCATCATCGGCGCGCTGGCGGGCGGGTCGCTGATGGCGCGCTGGGGGCTGTACCGGTCGCTGATGGCGTTCGGCCTCTTGCAGGCAGTGTCGAACCTGGCGTACTGGCTGATTGCGGTCAGCCCGAAAAACCTGTGGCTGATGGCAACCGGCGTGGGCATCGAGAACCTGTGCGGCGGCCTGGGCACGGCGTCTTTCGTGGGTCTGCTGATGGCGCTGTGCCACCAGCGGTTCTCCGCCACGCAATTTGCGCTGCTGTCGGCGCTGTCGGCCGTGGGCCGCACCTATCTGGCCGGCCCGTTGACGCCGCCGCTGGTCGAATACCTGGGATGGCCAGGGTTCTTCCTGCTGACGGTGGCCATTGCCCTGCCGGGACTCGTGCTGCTGCGCAAGCTGCGCGGCACGATCGAGACCATGGAAAAGCAGGGCGAATCGTAGCCGACCGATCGCAAAAAAAAGGCGGCGCACAAGCGCCGCCTTTTTGCTGGCCGAAAACCTATTCTTCGCCGCTCAGCCGGACGATCAGCACGTCGCTGGGCAGGGATTCCAGCAGCCGCTCGGCCACGCTGCCGATGGCGGTGCGCAGGATGCCGGTGCGGCCGTGGGTGCCGGTGACGACCAAGTCGGAGCGGTGGTTGAACGAGTAGTCGGACAGTACGGTTTCGGGCTGGCCGGCTTCGAGCACGACCTTGGTCGGGCGGCCCTTGGGAAGTTCGGGCGTTTCGGCGATGAAACGCTCGGCGCACTGTTCGGCGGTTCGATACAGGTTGTCGACGACGCCGTCGTCCGGCTTGCTCACGCTCTGGAACGGCACTTCATACGCGTTGAACAAGGTGATGTCCGCATTGGGCACCAATTGCAGTGCGGCGCGCAGCGCCTGGCGCGAGCCATCCGAGAAGTCGGTGGCGACCAGTACGTCGCGGTAGGGCCGGCGGGGGCGGTTCTTGACTACCAGCACGGGCTGACGCGCCTGGCGGGCCAGCTTTTCGACCGTGGTGCCGAGCAGCAGGCGGCCCAGCGTTTCCTGGCGCGCGATGCCGGCCACGATCAGCGAGCAGCCATACGCGTCGGCGGTTTCCATGATGCTGGCGACGGGGTCGCCCTTGGTGACCACGACTTCCGCCGGCACGTTGGCGGCGGCGACGTCTTCGGCGAGTTCGCGTTCGACGAGGGCCTTGTGGTCCGGCGACAGGCGGCGCCAGACGGGGGTGGTGAGCGGCGTGGCATGGGATTCCATGACATGCAGCATGATCAGCTTGGTGTTCAGTTCCTTGGTCAACTGCAGGGCGCGGTCGAGGGCTCTGTCGCCGCGCGCACTCAAGTCGGTGGCCAGAAGGATGGGGCCAATTTGCTGGGTCATACCTAATCTCCCGGTTACGGCCAGAGGGGCGGCTCCCGCGTCCGCGCTGCCTGGCCCAGTAGCGCCCGGTCGGGCACGTCTCCATTGTCTCGCCGCGAAACGAGACCGGAGTTGATCGTTGTCAACGCAGGTTTGAGGGTACGGGATGATGCGCGCGCAGGCAATGGCGCGCCCGCCGGCAAGGCTCAATACAATGGGGCCTGCCCAAGCTACCCCCCCCCACCTATGTTTACCGATCTGTCGCCCGCTCTGCTGCACACGCTGTACCTGGTCGCCATCGTTGCCGAAGCCATGACGGCGGCACTGTCGGCGGGGCGGCGCGACATGGACTGGATGGGCGTCTGCATCATCGCGTGCGTGACGGCGCTGGGCGGCGGATCGCTGCGCGACGTGCTGCTGGGGCACTATCCGCTGACGTGGGTCGTGCATCCCGAGTACTTGTGGATGACAGGCGGGGCAGCCATCCTGACCGCGCTGATCGCGCCGGTCATGCGCCGCTTGCGCAGCGTGTTCCTGCTGGCTGACGCGCTGGGTCTGGTGGCGTTCACGGTCATCGGCTGCCAGGTGGCGCAGATGATGCAGTTGCCGATCACCGTCGTGCTGATCAGCGGCATGATCACCGGATGCGCCGGCGGGGTGCTGCGCGACGTGCTGTGCAACGAGGTGCCGCTGCTGTTCCGCAAGGAACTCTACGCCAGCGTGTCGCTGGTGACCGGCGCACTGTATCTGGGCTCGATGTCGCTCGGCCTGTCGGCCAACGCGTCGGTGCCCATCGCGCTGGCCGCGGGGCTGACCATGCGCCTCATGGCCCTGCGCTTCAATTGGCAGATGCCCAAATTCGTCTACCGCGACGACTGGGACTGACCGCGCCAGGCGGTCAAATTCATCCTTCCCGCCCTGCCCGCAGACGGCCATGCGATGCCGTGTCTATTGTGTGAAACATTATTTCTATTTCTGTTTCAATAGATTTCTAGTATCTTGTCTGGGTCTCATAGCTTGCATACGCAGTAGAAGGGGAGCCGATTGGACGTCAAAGCGCCCGCCACGATTCCGTATTTCCTACAGGAACAGATTCGTGAGTTGATAGTGAACGGCACTATCCGGCCCGGGCAGCCGTTACGGGAACAGGAACTGGAACAGCGCTTCGGCACCAGCCGCAGCCCCATCCGGGAAGCGCTGCGTCTGTTGGAACTGAGCGGGCTGGTGACGCACATCCAGCGCAAGGGGTTCCGGGTCACCCTCTATACCGAAACCCAGATCCGCCATCTGTACATGCTGCGCGCGGAGCTGGAAGCCTATTGCATCCGGCAGGTCGCCGAGATGCCCGATCTGAGCGCGCTGGTGGCCGAACTGACCACGCAGCATGAGGCGATCGTCGCCGCGATGGGCCGCCTCGATGGGCGCGGCTTCATTGCCGCCTCGCGCGATTTTTACCTGGCCGCCGCGCGCTTTACCGGCAATGCGCCGCTGACCAGCATGCTCGGCAAGGTGTACGAACAGATCGAGCCGTTGCGCCACATGCTGGCCAGCAGGTCACTGGAGGCCAACAGGATTCCGATCTATACGGAAGGCGTCATCCAGGCCCTGCGCGTCCGGGATTTCGACCACGCCGCGGCGTTGACGCGCAAGTATGTGGTGCAGGTGCTGCCCGACATCGTGCGGGCGTACCGCGAGGCATCGCTCGACGACGCCTAACTATTGCGCCCGCCTTAGCCGCGGGGCGGCGTGCGCACCTCGATGCCCGCCTGCTCCAGCGCGCTGCGGATGCCATTGGCAAAGACCAGCGCGTTGGGCTGGTCGCCATGGATGCAAAGCGTGTCGGCCTGCACCGGCACATCCTTGCCGTCCACCGACCGCACCAACCCTTCCCGCACCATCCGCACCACCTGCGCGACGGCCACATCCACGTCTTCGATCATGGCGCCTGCGCGCGTGCGCGGGGTAAGAGAACCGTCGTCCTGGTAGGAGCGGTCCGCGAAGACTTCATTGGCGGCCGACAGCCCAACGGCGCGCGCCGCATCGATCAGTTTGCTGCCCGCCAGCCCGTACAGGATCAGCGAGGCGTCCACGTCCTTGACCGCCTGGCAGATGGCTTTTGCCAGCGGTTCGTCCTTGGCTGCCATGTTGTAGAGGGCGCCGTGCGCCTTCACGTGATGCAGCCGCGCGCCCTGCGAGGCCGCCACGCCGGCCAGTGCGCCGATCTGGTACACGACGATGTCATAGGCCTCGTCCGGACTGATCTGGATGACGCGGCGGCCAAATCCCGCCAGGTCCTGCAGGCTGGGGTGGGCGCCCAGCGCCACCCCTCGCGCCAATGCCGCGGCCACGGTCTTGCGCATGGTGGCCGGGTCGCCGCCGTGAAAGCCACAGGCAATGTTGGCGGAGCTGACGAACTGCAGCACTGCCGCGTCGTTGCCCATGGTCCAGGCGCCATAGCTTTCGCCCATGTCGCAATTGAGGTCGATGCGGGTGGTCATAACGGGTTCCTTTCTAGGCCAGCAGCGCGCGCAGCGGTTCAAGCGCGGCGTGCAGTTGGGCAAACGCGCGCTCGCGCTCGCCGTCCAGGCGCTGCGCTTCTTCCAGCTCGATCCGCTGGAAACGCAGCGTCTGGCCGGGCGCGGACTGCGCCAGGGCGGGCAGATCCACGGTGGCGATCTGCGCAATCTTGGGATAGCCGCCGGTGGTCTGCCGGTCGGCCATGAGGATGATGGCCTCGCCGCCCGAAGGCACCTGCACGGTGCCGAAACAGGCCGCTTCGGACAGCATCTGCCGCGGCTGATTCATGGCGAGCGGGCGGCCGAGCAGTCGATAACCCATGCGGTCCGACTGCGGACTGATGCGGAAATCCGACTCCGCAAACGCGCGGCGGCTGCTTTGCGAGAACTCCGGCCAGTGCACGCCGGGCAGAAAGCGGATGAATTCGCGCTGCTTGTTGCCCAGCGTCGCGGGCAGATAGACGCGCACGTCCCACAGCGCCTTCTGCAAGGCGGCGGCATCGCGGTCCGGCGGCAGCGGCCGGCGCAGGGGGACGACGTCGCCCTTGGCGAGCGCGCGTCCTTCAAAGCCACCGAATCCGCTGCGCAGGTACGTGGTTTCGCTGCCCATGACGGGCGTCAGCGCGAACCCGCCGTGCACGGCCAGATAGGCGCGCACGCCGGCGGCGGGCCTCGCGCCGAAGGCCAGCACATCGCCCGCGCGCGCGATCAGCGGACGCAGCAGGGGAATGTCCTGGCCATTCAGCGTGGCGCCCAAGTCGGCGCCCGCCAGTGCGAAACAGGCCGGCACGTCGAAACGCAGCGTCGGGCCGGTCAGCGTGATTTCCAGCGTGGCCGGGTCGCCTTCGTTGCCCGCCAAGGCATTGGCAAGCCGGTGAGCGCGCTCGTCCATGGCGCCCGCCGCCGGAATGCCCTGATGCTGATAGCCGTCGCGCCCGCGGTCCTGGAAACTGGACAGCATGCCCGGCTTAATCACCGTCACGCTCATGGCCGGTTCCCCCGGATGCGGTCGAATTCGTCGGGCGCGATCGGCACGAAGCGCACGGTGTCACCGGGCTGCAGCAGGGCGGCGGGTTCGCGGGACGGGTCGAACATGACGAGCGGCGTGGCGCCGATGATGTTCCAGCCGCCCGGCAACCGGTTCGGGTAGATCACGGTCTGGCGGTTGGCGATGGCCACTGCGCCCGGCGGTACGGCCGTACGCGGCGAGGGGCGGCGGGGAATGTTCAGTTTTTCGTCGTGCACGCCCAGATAGGCATGTCCGGGGGCAAATCCCAGCATGAACACCATGCTGCGCGGTTCGCTGTGCAACTGGATGACGGCGTCGGGCGAAATGCGCGCTGCGCGGGCGACCTCGGCCAGGTCGGGTCCGTGTTCACCGCCATAGCAGACGGGGATGTCGACCTCGCGTCCGCCCGCATCGCCGGTCGGAATGCCGCCGGCCAGCAAAGCCTGGATGTGTTCGGATAGTGAGGCGTAGGTGGGGCCTTCGCCCTGTCCGCCGGGCCGGTAATGCACGGCCACGGCGACGAAGGAGGGCACCACGTCGGTGACGCCCGGCAGCCGTGCGTCGCGCAGCATGCGGGCCGCCGCCAGGCACGTGCGGCCGATGGCGGCGTCGATGTGTTCGCCGAAGGAAATGATCAGGCAGCGGTCACCCTGGGGCAGGATGCGCCAGCGGGTTTCGGCCGGAGAAAGCGAGTCTGAATTTACGTTCAACGGCACGAAACCTGTAGTGACGGGTTACTTGGCGAACAACGAATCCATGTTCTTGAACGCCTTGAATTCCAGCGCGTTGCCCGACGGATCCAGGAAGAACATGGTGGCCTGTTCGCCGACCTCGCCCTTGAAGCGGATGTAGGGTTCGATCACGAACTCGGTCTTGGCGTCGGTCAGGCGCTTGGCCATGGCTTCCCATTGTTCCATGGAAAGCACGGCGCCGAAATGGCGCACGGGCACATTGTGCGAATCGACCGCGCTGGTGGCTTTGTGGCCACACTCGCTGGGCGCCAGGTGAGCCACGATCTGGTGGCCGTAGAAATTGAAGTCGATCCATTCGGAGGAGCTGCGCCCCTCCGGACAGCCCAGCTTTTCGCCGTAGAAGGCGCGGGCTTCGGCTAGGTCCCGCACGGGGAAGGCCAGGTGGAACGGCGGCAGGTTGGTTTGAGCGGACATGCAAGGCTCCGGGTCAGGCAAAGGAAAGATGAGCGTTCGGGGCGGGCCGCCGCCGCAGTCGCGTCGGCTTTAGCACCAGGACGTAGTTTAAGTATTGTTTTTTTTATAGCAAAACGATATTTTTCGAGTCTTAGCATCGAAAAAATTGATTGTGCTCAAAGAATTCAAGACCTTCATCGCCGTGGCGCGGGACGGCACCTTCACTGGGGCGGGGGCGCAACTGGGACTCACGCAGTCCGCCGTCAGCGCGCAGATCCGGCGCCTGGAAGAGTATCTGGGCGTCGCGCTCTTTGACCGCAGTCCGCGCGCGGCCCTGCTGAACGCGCAGGGCCGCGAGATGCTGCCCCAGGCCGAAGAGCTGGTCGCCATGGCCGATCGCATGGCGGCGTCTGCCGGCGGCGCCCATGTCAGCGGGCTGCTGCGCATCGGCGCGATTGCGTCCGTGCAGCAGGATCTGCTGGTCCACGCGGTAGGCGAGTTCCGCGCCGTCTATCCCGACGTGCGCGTGCGCATCGTGCCCGGTGTGTCGCTGTCGCTGCTGGGTCAGGTGGACGCTGGCGAAGTGGATCTAGCCGTGCTGATCCGCCCGCCGTTCGCCTTGCCGCCCGAACTGGGATGGCAGCCGTTGATGAGCGAGCCGGTGATGCTGGCCATACCGGAATCCATGCCGGTCGCGCCTTGGCGGGAACTGCTGGCGACCCAGCCCTTCATCCGCTACGACCGCGCTTCGTTCGGCGGGCGGGTGGTGGATGTATTCCTGAAGAAGCACCGGATCACCGTGCATGAGGCCGTGGAGCTCGACGAGATCGAGGCCATCGCGGCGATGGTCCGTCACGGGCTGGGCGTGGCGCTGCTGCCCCGGCTGCGGCGTCTGGACATGACGGGGCTGCGGCTGCTGCCCCTGGACGAACACGCGTTTCACCGCGAAATAGGCATCATCGGCCGCCTGCCGTTCGACCCGGGCAGCGTCCGCGAAAAGATCGCGCAATGCCTGCATCGGGCGGCGGGTGATTCGGCAGGGGTTTGACGCCATTCCACGCCAGCCGGTCGCTCAACAAAAAAGCCCCCGAAGGGGCTTTTGCTTTTACAGCCGGTCGCAGCGGACCGTGATCGGGTGATCGCGCAAGGCGGTCATGACGATGTCGTCGACCTGGCCCTCCACGTCGGTGATCACGTAGCCGATCTGGCCGCGCGTCTGCAGGGTCTGGCTGACGATGTTCAGGCCGTGTTGCGCCATCAGGTTGTCCAGCGCGCCCAGCGCCCCGGGCGCGTTGCGGTGCACGTGCAGGATGCGCGTGCCGCCGGCCTGTTCCAGGAACGGCAGCTCGGGGAAGTTGACCGCGCCCTTGGTGGTGCCGGCCTGCAGGAAGCGCACGAGCTTTTCGGCGACTTCGCGGCCGATGTTCTCTTGGGATTCCTGCGTGCTGCCGCCGATGTGCGGGGTGAGGATGACGTTGGGCATGCCGATCAGCGGGCTGGCCAGCGGTTCGTCGGCGCTCTTGGGCTCGGTGGGGAACACGTCCAGCGCGGCGCCGGCCAGGTGGCCGGATTTCAGCGCCGCGTGCAGCGCGTCGATGTCGACAACCGCGCCGCGCGAGGCGTTGATCAGGATGGCGCCGCGGCGCATGCGGCCGATGGTCTCGGCGTTCATGATGTTTTCGGTGGACTTGCCGCCGGGGACGTGCAGCGTCACGACATCGGCCTGTTCCAGCAGATCGTTCAGCGTGCCGGCGGGGCGGGCGTTGCCCAGCGGCAGCTTGGCCTCGACGTCGTGATAGATGACGCGCATGCCCAGGCTTTCGGCCAGGGTGCTGATCTGCGAGCCGATGTTGCCGTAGCCGACGATGCCCAGCGTCTTGCCGCGCGTCTCAAACGCGCCCGCGGCGCTTTTGTCCCAATGGCCCTGATGGACCCGGGCGTTCTTTTCGGGAATCCGGCGCAGCAGCAGGATGGCCTCGCCCAGCACCAGTTCGGCGACCGAACGCGTGTTGGAGAACGGCGCATTGAAGACCGGGATGCCGCGCTGCATGGCGGTGTCCAGATCGACCTGGTTCGTGCCGATGCAGAAGCACCCGACGACGCGCAGATCGGGGTTGCCGGACAGCAGGGCGGCGTCCAGGTGCGTGCGAGAACGGATCCCCGCCACTTGCACGCCGCGCAGGGCGTCGTGCAATTGCGCCGGCGGCAGGGCCGCGGCATGCGTGACGATATCGGTGTAGCCGGCGGCCTCGAAGACGGCGCGGGCGCTCGGGTGGATGTTCTCGAACAGGACGATTTGTGCCATGACTGCCAAGGGTTGGTGAGAAACGCAATTATTTATTGTGGACCATTTTTGCTGCAGTGCAAGGAGTAGCCATTGAGGCGGTGTGGGTGAATTGTTTCAGGCGCGGCTCAGCGGTAAGCCTGGAAAACCTTGGCGCCGCCGCGCTTGTCGACCAGCACCACGTCGTGCGGCGTCTTGCGCCCGCCGTATTCCGGACCGTCCAT
Source organism: Achromobacter sp. ACM05 (assembly GCF_019218915.1). NCBI lineage: Bacteria > Pseudomonadati > Pseudomonadota > Betaproteobacteria > Burkholderiales > Alcaligenaceae > Achromobacter > Achromobacter sp. ACM05. The sequence continues at coordinate 259,250 of NZ_JAHUWQ010000001.1, read as the reverse complement.
GCCCGGGGACCCCAGCGGCATGCCGGGGGCCGAAATACCCGCCGCGTCCGGCTTTTCGAGCAGCAGCCGGCGCACGTCGCTGGCCGGCACGTGGCCTTCCACCGCGTAGCCGTCCACCATTGCGGTGTGGCAGGAACCGTAGTTGGCCATGCCCGCGTTGCGGCGGATGGGGCCGGTGTCGTCGACGTCGTGCGTGACGACCTCAAAGCCGTTGTCGCGCATGTGTTTGACCCAGTCTTCACAGCAGCCGCAGGTGGGCGTCTTCCAGACTTCGACTTTGACGGGCACCTGCGCGGCCGCGATGGCGGGGGCGCCGAGAACGGCGGCGAGGACCAGGCAGCGTGTTAGACGGACAAGGTTCATGATGCTCCAGGCGAAAAAGGTTTGTTCAAAGGATACGCCCGCGCGGGGCGCGTCACCGCACCGATACCGAACCCTTCATCCCCGCAGCATAGTGGCCGGGCTCCAGGCAACCAAACGACACCGTGCCCGCCTTGTCGAAGCGCCACACGATCTGGCCGCTTTTGCCGGCTTCCAGCGACACGGCATTGGGTTCCTCGTGCCGCATGCCGGGATCTTTCAGCATCATGGCGTAGTGCGCCTGCAGGTCGGCATCGGTGCCCAGTACGAGCTCGTGCCGGATCTTGCCGGAATTGTGCACGTTCAGGCGGACGGTTTCGCCGGCCTTCACGTCGATGGTGGCGGGCGAAAAGCGCATGGCGTCGTTCATGTCGATCTCGACCGTGCGCGTGACGCGGGCCGGATCGCCCGGCGTGCCGATGGGCGCTGCGGCGGCGGGCTGCGCGTGGCTGCCATGCGCGTGGTCGCCTGCGGCCAACGCCGCGCCGGACAGCATGAGCGCCAGGGCGGCGAACGAAGTGCGTAGCAGAGTGCCTTTCACGAGAATCCTTGCAGAGGGAATGAGCGTGATGGCACTTTAAGAAACCGGGGGTGACCCGATCCTGTCGCGCAGATTACGTTTTTGTAATGTTCGGCCCTGCCGCCGGATCCATCAGCGTGATGCCGACGACAGTGCCGGTGGTGTCTGACACTGCATCGGCCTCGCCGCCGTGCATGAGCGCAATGGCGCGCACGATGGCAAGACCCAGGCCGTGGCCTTCGCTGCGCGGGGCGCGCGTCGGGCCGGCGCGGAAAAAGCGGTCGAAGATGCGGGGCAGGTCGGCGGGCGGGATGGGCGGCCCGGGGTTGCGGACCGCGATGCGCGCGCCGCCGGGGATGCGCGCGCAGGCCACCACGATCCCGCCGCCGGGTGGCGTGGCCTTGATGGCATTGGAAATCAGGTTGGCCAGCGCGCGTCGCGCGAGTCCCCGGTTGGCGGCCACGGTGGCGTCGCCCTCGCAGCGCAGCTGCACGCCGTGTTCTTCCAGCGTGGCTTCGTAGTATTCGGCAACGCGCCGCGCCTCCGCGGCCAGTGACACCGGAGCCAGATCGGCCGCACGTTCGCCACGGTCGGCCCGGGCAAGGAACAGCATGTCGTTGACCAGCGTCTTCAGATCTTCCAGCTCTTCCAGATTGGATTCCAGCGCGTCGCGCAGCTCGGCGGCGTCGCGCGGCGCGGACAGCATGACCTGCGTGCCATTGATGAGCGTCGCCAGCGGCGTGCGCAGTTCGTGCGCCACGTCGGCGTTGAATCCCTCCATCTGCTGGTAGGCCGCCTGCAGCCGGTCCAGCGTGCGGTTGAAGGAGCGCACCAGGTCATGCAATTCGCGGTCGGTGTCTTCCAGCGGGAGGCGGCGCGCCAGGTTATCGGGCTGGATGCCCGCGGCCTGTTCGGACAGCCGGCGCGCCGGCGCCATGCTGCGCCGCACGGCCCATGCCGCCAGCACGACGGTGGCGCCCACCCACAGCGCGCAGATCAGCGCGAGAGCCGTGCCGTAGGCGTAAAGAAATTGCGAACTGGTCCGGGTGCTGACCGCCACCGTCAACTGCGCGCCAGGCAGAATGCGATCGTTCATGGCGACGCGCAGGCCGCGCATGCGGCCGCCATCGGGCGTTTCCAGCAGGACCTGGCGACCGTCCGGCGACGCCAGCGTCTCGGGCGGCGTGCCGCCATAGACGGCCTTGCCTTGCGCGTCGACGATCCAGATGCCGAGCTGGCCCTGTCCCGCGCGCATCTGGTCGAAGGTGGCCGCCAGATCGTGCAGGCCGCTGGCGCTGTTCTGCATGTCGATCAGGTGGTCGATGAGTTCGAGCTTGCCGCTGACTTCGGTGATCTCCTGACGTTCGACCTCGCGCTTGAGCGCCCAGAAGAGGGTCGCCCCGGCAAGGCTCGAGACCAGCAGCGCGATGGCGCCCAACAGCAGCGTCAGCCTCGCCTGCATGGACCGCACGCGCGGGCGGATCATCGGGGGGTGCCACCCGGGGCGACGCGCGATTCCAGCACATACCCCATGCCACGCACGGTGTGCAGCAGTTTCGAGTCGAAGGGATCGTCCAGCTTGCCGCGCAGGCGCCGCACGGCGACGTCGATCACGTTGGTGTCGCTGTCGAAGTTCATGTCCCAGACCTGCTCGGCCAGGGTCGTGCGCGACAGCACCTGCCCCTGGCGGCGCAGCAGCAGGGCCAGCAGGCTGAATTCCTTGGCGGTCAGGTCCAGGCGGTGGCCGCCGCGCTGGGCACGCCGGCTGGCAAGATCCAGCTCCAGGTCTGCCAGGCGCAGCAGCGTGGGCTCCTGGGACCGGCCGCGGCGCAGCAACGCCTGCACCCGCGCCAGCAGTTCGGAAAATGCGAAGGGTTTGACGAGGTAGTCGTCGGCGCCGCCCTCCAGGCCTCGGACCCGGTCTTCGACCGCGTCGCGGGCGGTCAGCATCAAGATGGGCGTGTCCTTGTGTGCGCGCACCGAGGCCAGGACCTCGAAGCCGTCCACGCCGGGCAGCATGACGTCGAGCACGATGAGGTCGTACGCGCCTTCCAGCGCCAGATGGCGGCCATCGACGCCGTCGCGCGCCACGTCCACGACGTGGCTTTGTTCCGACAGTCCCTTCTTCAGGTAGTCGGCCAGTTTGGGTTCGTCTTCAATGACCAGGATGCGCATGGCCAAAAATTTACCACCGGCGGGGCGCACTCAGGCGCCCGCGCGGGCGGAATTCAGGCCGTTTCGGCGATGGCGATGCGGTCGGCGGGAAAGCGCAGCGAGAAGACGCTGCCTTTGCCGGGTTCGCTGGTAATCAGCAGTTCGGCGTCGTGCCGCATGGCGATATGCTTGGTGATCGCCAGGCCCAGCCCCGTGCCGCCAACGGCGCGCGACCGGCCCCGGTCCACGCGGTAGAAGCGTTCGGTCAGGCGCGGCAGATGGCGCGCCGGGATGCCGATGCCCGTGTCCTGCACGCTGTAGCACGCGCCGCCTTCGGGTTCGCGCTCCCAACGCACGGTGATGGTGCCGCCGTCCGGCGTGTAGCGCACGGCATTGGTCAGCAGGTTGGACAGGGCCGAGGTCAGCTCATTTTCGGCGCCCAGCACGTCCAGGGTTTCGTCGATGTGCCAGACCAGCTGGTGCCGGCCGCCCGACAGCGCTTCGATCTGCTGGCGCGCCTTTTGCAGCAGCGCGCCCATGTTGACCGCGCGCGGATCGCTGCCCGGCGACGATTCCAGCGTGGACAGCGTCAGCAGGTCTTCCACGATGGCCTGCATGCGGTGCGCCTGCTCGTGCATCATGTCGATGTACTGCTCGCGCTGCTCCTGCGGCAGCGCGTCGTCGGGCATGTCGCGCAGCGTTTCCAGAAAACCCGCCAGCACCGTCAGCGGGGTGCGCAGTTCGTGCGAGACGTTGGCCACGAAATCGCGGCGCGTGGTTTCCAGGCGCTCTATCTGGGTGACGTCGCGGGTGATGAGCAGACGCTGGTTGCTGGCGTAGGCCGTCAGCTGCATCATCATCAGCCGTTCCTGGCCTTGCTGGCCCAGCCGCACCAGGATGGGCTCGGGCCAGGACGGGCGATGCGCGTATTCCACGAATTCCGGCGCGCGCAGCAGGTTCAGAAGGTTGTGTCCGCGATCGGCCGGCAAGCGCAGACCCAGATGCTGGCGCGCCATGCGGTTGCACCAGTCGATCTGGAAGTCTTCGTTCAGCGTGACGGCGCCGTCGGGCAGGGCCTGGGCAGCAGCCAGCATGCCTTGCATGGTGTCGCGGGTTTCAGTCAGTTCACGTGCGCGGGCGCGGGTGTACCGATAGAGCGGAGCAAGAATGTCGTCCCAGGGGCCGACAGAGGCGGGCGGGGCGGAGTCGGGTTGATTGGCCCAGCGGGAGACCAGCGTCAGCCGCCAGCTGCGCCATAGCAGCATGGCGGTCAACGAAGCCGAAAACACGACCCAGCCCGCGGGGTCTCCAATAAGCCATTGCGCCAGTAAGGCAACCACCGCCCACAGGGCGACAAATATAAGCGTGCGCAGCCAGATCATCGTGCGCCAGTTTTACCGCGTCGGGAGCTGTGCCGTAAACCGATAGCCGCTGCCGCGGACCGTTTCCACGTGCGCGTCATGGCCGCTGGGTTCCAGGGCCTTGCGCAGGCGGCGGATGTGCACGTCGACCGTGCGTTCTTCCACGAAGACGTGGTCGCCCCACACCTGATCCAGCAGCTGCGAGCGCGAGAACACGCGCTCCGGGTGCGTCATGAAGAAGTGGAGCAGACGGAATTCGGTGGGGCCGATCTGCAGGGACTGGCTGTTGCCCGACAGGCGATGCGTCACCGGATCGAGCTTCAGGCCGCCGACGTCGATGACGTCGTCCGTCAGCTGCGGCGCGCGGCGGCGCAGCACGGCCTTGATGCGGGCCATCAGCTCCTTGGGCGAGAAGGGCTTGGTGATGTAGTCGTCGGCGCCGGCCTCCAGGCCGTCCACCTTGTCCTGCTCGGAGCCCTTGGCGGTCAGCATGATGACCGGGACGGCGCGGGTGCGCTCGTCGTTGCGCAGCTTGCGCGCCATGGCCAGGCCGGAGGTTCCCGGGAGCATCCAATCCAGCAGGATCAGATCGGGAAGCTCGGCGCGGATCAGCGTCTGGGCCTGGTCGGCGTCGAAGGCGCGCAGCACCTTGTGGCCAGCGAAGGACAGGTTGACGGCGATCAGTTCCTGGATGGCGGGTTCGTCTTCGACGACGAGGATGGTGCTGGACATATCGAATTGGGCACACTTCTGAGCGCCGGCGCGGCGCGAACATTGCGATAGTATGGCCGCAATATTTCAGGTATGTGACCGCAGCGCGTCATTCGGCGGGTCCGGCACGCCGCAGGCGCGCGCCCGATAGGCTACCATTGACCGATATATCGGGAATTCACCATGCAAAACCCCTCCGAATCGCAACAATCCGCCGGTTCCGGCTCGACCTCCACGCACTTCGGCTTCCAGTCGGTCCCCGAAGGCGAAAAGGCCCGCAAGGTCGCCGAAGTCTTCCATTCAGTCGCCCAGCGCTACGACGTCATGAACGATTTCATGTCGGCGGGCCTGCATCGCGTCTGGAAGGCCTTCACCATCGGCCGCGCCGCCATCCGCCCCGGCATGAAGGTGCTGGACATCGCCGGCGGCACGGGCGATCTGGCGCGCGCGTTCGCCAAGCGTGCCGGCCCCACGGGCGAGGTCTGGCTGACCGACATCAACGATTCCATGCTGCGCGTGGGCCGCGATCGTCTCACTGACGCCGGCCTGCTGGTGCCCACCGCCGTCTGCGATGCCGAGCGCCTGCCGTTCCCCACCGGTTACTTCGACCGCGTCAGTGTGGCCTTCGGTCTGCGCAACATGACCCACAAGGACCGCGCCCTGGCCGAAATGACCCGTGTGCTCAAGCCGGGCGGCAAGCTGCTCGTCCTGGAGTTCTCGCGCATCGCCAAGCCGCTGTCGCCCGCGTACGACTGGTATTCGTTCAACGTCCTGCCGTGGCTGGGCAAGAAGATCGCCAAGGACGAGGCCAGCTATCGCTACCTGGCCGAATCCATCCGCATGCACCCCGACCAGGAGACGCTGGCCGACATGCTGCGCACCGCCGGCCTGGAGCGGGTGCAATATTTCAACCTGACAGCGGGCATCGCCGCGCTGCACGAAGGCGTCCGTCTGGGCTGACGCCCGGCGTCCACGGCGGATTTCGCCGCCCCGCGGGGAACTTGTGGGGCGGCGGCTTGTCCGTTATTCTTACGCCATTCAGATTACTGTAAGAAAAGTCGCGCAGATGGTCTCGCGTATTGCGAGGCCCTCCCGTTGCTCGGGGCAGCGGGGGCGCGAGTACGAGGGAGCAAATCTATGTCCAAATTCTGTCTTTCGCGCTTTGTCGCGGCAGCGCTCATCGCCGTTTCGGGCGCTGCGCTGGTGACGGCGTCGTTTGACGCCGAAGCCCGTCGCGCCGGTGGCGGCGCCAGCGTGGGCCGTCAATCCTCCAATGTAACGACGCAGCGCCAGGCCACCACGCCGCCGGCTGCCAACAGCAACACCGCGGGCGCCACCGCCGCGCCGGCAGCCGCCGGTGCCGCAACGGCCGGCGCAGCGGGCGCCGCCGCCAAGAGCGGCGCTTCTCGTTGGTTGGGCCCCATCGCCGGCATCGCCGCCGGTCTGGGTATCGCCGCGCTGCTCTCCAGCATGGGCCTGTCGGGCGCATTCCTGGAATTCCTGTCGTCCGCGCTGCTGATCGCCGCTGTCGTCTTTGCCGTCATGTTCATCATCCGCCGCCTGCGTGGCGCCGGTCCGCGCACTGCCACCCAGGGCGCATTTGGCGGCAACAACAACGCCTCGGGCCAGCAGCAACAGCAGCCGATGTGGCGTGAAGCGCTGAAGCCGGGCGCAGCCGCGCCCTCAACCGCCGCACCGGTGGCCGCCGCTCCCATCGAGCCGCCGGCTGTCCTGCCCAAGGCGGGCGATGACAACAACTGGTTCGTGCCGGGCGATTTCGACACGCCGGCCTTCCTGAAGCAAGCCAAGGAACAGTTCGTCCGCATCCAGGCCGTCTGGGACAGCGGCAGCACCGACGGTCTGCGTGAATTCCTGACCGACGACCTGATCACCGAACTCAAGCCGCAACTGGCCGAGCGCGGCGCGGCGCCCAACAAGACCGAAGTGGTCCTGCTGAATGCCGAGATGCTGGGCATCGAAACCGTCTCCGACGGCCACCTGGCCAGCGTGCGCTTCTCCGGCATGCTGCGCGAGGCCCCGGGCGCCGAGGCTTTCCGCTTCGAAGAAGTCTGGAACCTGTTCAAGCCGGCCAATGGCGGCTGGTTGCTGGCCGGCATCCAGCAGATCCCGGTGGAACACGCCAGCTAAACCCTGGCGGTCCGGCTCGACCGGCTCTCTGCCGCGGACGTCGTCACGGCGTCCGCATGAACCGGCCCCCAAAGGGCCGGTTTTTCCATGTGCCTTCCGCAAAACAGGCTCCCATCTAACCCGTTACACTCCCGATTTACCCATCAACTTCGGCAAGCCCTCCCGGGTCCTTGCAACCGCTCATGCTGCCTTTTTCGTTCCTGCCCACCCCCAAGCGCCTGGCCGTCAGCGCCCTCAACGCCCTGTTGCGGCGCGAGGACTGGGCGCGCGAACGCCTGGCGCGGCATGCCGGCAAGACGGTGCGTTTCGTCATGGGCGGCTTCACGCTGGGTCTGTCGATTGATAGCGACGGACTGGCCGACCAGGCCGATCCGGCCGTGGTGCCCGATGTCACGCTGACCGTGTCGCCAGACAAGCTGCCGTTGCCGCGTCTGGGCGCGGGGCACGACAAGCCCGACTTCGCCGAGGCTACGCATATTTCTGGCGACGCGGCGCTGGCGCAGGTGGTCGCAGATCTGTCCAAGCAATTGCGGTTCGACCCCGAAGACGCGCTTGCCCGTGTGGTGGGCGACATCGCCGCGCTGCGCATCGTGGGCGGCGCGCGCGCGGTGGCCGGCGGGGCTCGCAATGCGGGTCAGCGGCTGGCCGAGAATGTCTCTGAATACCTGTCCGAAGAAAGCGGTGTGCTGGCGGGCCGCCCGGCCCTGGAGCAATGGCGCCTGGACCTGGCCGAACTTAACGCGCGCGCGGATGCGCTGGCGCGATCGGCGGCTGCGCTGCAAACCCGCCTGGCCTCGGCCGGCGCAAAGCGGGGCGCCTGATCCATGTTCCCCTTGCTGCGCCTCTTTCGCATCATCGTCGTCTCGCTGCGCTACGGCCTGGACGAACTTGTCCTATCCAGCCTGAATCATCCGCTGGCCACGTGCCTGCTGCGCGTCATGCGCCTGGGCACGCGTCCGCGCTCGCCGCGCGGGCAGCGCCTGCGTCTGGCGTTGGAATCGCTGGGTCCCATCTTTGTGAAGTTCGGGCAGGTGCTGTCCACCCGACGGGACCTGATCCCTGCCGACATCGCCAACGAACTGGCGTTGCTGCAGGACCGTGTGCCCCCGTTCCCGTCCGCCCAGGCGGCTGCCTGCATCGAGGCGGCGCTGGGTGCACCGCCCGAAAAGCTGTTCGCGCAGTTCGACGTCGACCCGGTGGCGTCGGCGTCCATTGCGCAGGTCCACTTCGCGGTGCTGCACGATGGCCGCGAGGTCGCCGTGAAGGTGCTGCGTCCGGGCATGCTCAGCATCATCGAAAAGGACATGTCGCTCTTGAAGGTCGTGGCGCGCATCATCGAGCGCCTGGGCGCCGATGGCCGCCGCCTGAAGCCGCGCGAGGTTGTCGCGGAGTTCGACAAGTACCTGCACGACGAGCTGGACCTGGTGCGCGAGGCCTCCAATTGCAGCCAGTTGCGACGCAATTTCGGCCCGGAGTCCGGCCGCGGCGACATGCTGATCGTGCCCGAGGTGATCTGGGAATACACGGCCTCCACCGTCTTCACGATGCAGCGCATGTACGGCATGCCGGTGGGCCAGGTGGAACGCATGCGTGAAGCCGGCATCGACATCCCGACGCTGGCGCGCACCGGCGTGGAGATCTTCTTTACGCAGGTGTTCACCGACGGCTTCTTCCATGCGGACATGCACCCGGGCAACATCTATGTGTCGGATCGCCCCGGCACGCTGGGCAGCTATATCGCGCTGGACTTCGGCATCGTGGGTTCGCTGTCCGAGTTCGACAAGAATTACCTGGCGCAGAATTTCCTGGCCTTCTTCCATCGTGACTATCGCCGCGTGGCGCAACTGCATATCGAATCGGGCTGGGTGCCGCCGGATACGCGCGAGGAAGAGCTGGAAGGCGCGGTGCGCGCGGTCTGCGAACCGTATTTTGACCGGCCGCTGTCGGAGATCTCGCTGGGGCAGGTGCTGCTGCGGCTCTTCCAGACCTCGCGCCGTTTCAACGTTGAAATCCAGCCGCAGCTGGTCCTGTTGCAGAAGACCCTGCTGAACGTCGAGGGACTGGGCCGTCAGCTCGATCCCAACCTCGACCTCTGGAAGACCGCAAAACCCTATCTGGAACGCTGGATGCGTCAGCGTGTCGGGTTCCAGGGCTTGCGGAAAAGCCTGGAAAAAGAGGCCGTGCAGTGGTCGCAAATGCTGCCCGCCCTGCCCAGGCTGGTCCATGACCATCTGAGCCGACCCAATGTCTCGCCCGCGATGCTGGCCGAGATGATGCAGTTACGCCGCGCACAAGAGCAGAACAACCGGCTGGTTGCAGCGCTGGTTGGCGTGCTGGCGCTGGCAGTCGGGGTCGCGATATGGGCGTTGACCCGATAGGCGGCGCGATGATCTAGACCTTACTGTCATGTTTCATTCATGAAACGGTCATCATAGCTTCGCGGGAGACGGCGAAAAATAGCGCTGCGCAATTGGCAAGCAGCGCCCACGCCTATAAGAACGCGCGCGCCATTCATCAATTTTCATAGCCCCACTAGCGGGACGAATACAAGGGCAGAATATGCTTTATCCAGAACTCTTCAAGACCATGGAAGCCGTGCGATGGAACATGGCGCACGATATTCCGTGGGGCGATTTCGACCGCAGCAAGCTGTCGGACGAACAAGCCCACACGATCAAGATGAACGCCATCACGGAGTGGGCGGCGCTGCCGGCCACCGAGATGTTCCTGCGCGACAACCGCGGCGACAGTGATTTCTGCGCGTTCATGTCGGTCTGGTTCTTTGAAGAGCAAAAGCATTCGCTGGTGCTGATCGAGTATCTGCGCCGCTTCTGCCCGGACCTGGTGCCGACCGAGGAAGAGCTGCACAACGTGCGCTTTGAATTCGACAAGGCCCCTGAACTTGAAACGCTGATGCTGCACTTCTGCGGCGAGGTCCGCCTGAACCACTGGTACCGCCGCGCGGCCGAATGGCACACGGAGCCGGTGATCAAGGCGATCTACAAGACGGTGGCGCAGGACGAAGCGCGCCACGCGGGCGCCTACCTGCAATACATGCGCCGCGCATTGCATGACCGCGGACAGGACACGAGCGCAGAGGCGCGTCTGGCGTTCTCGAAGATCGGGGTGCTGATGGCGTCGGCGGGCCGCACGCAGCAGGCGCTGCATCCGACCAATCTGCACGTGAACAAGGATCTGTTCCCGAACGATACGGTGCAGTCGCGCCTGCCGGAGCCGGGCTGGCTGGAGCACTGGCTGGATACGCAGATCCGTTTTGACGGGGTGTGGGAGCAGAAGGTGGCGACGCGGATTCTGCACATTCTGTCGAAGCTGATGGACCGCAGCTTCGAGACGGTGAAGGATCTGAACCGCTACCGGAAGGAAGTGTCGGCGCTGATCGTGCCGAAGGACAAAGAGATCATCCTGGGCGGCGCCTGATCCCTCCTATAATCGCCGCATGCCTGCCGCCCGCTTCGAATCCAAGGTCCTGTCCCGCGACGAACTCGTCGCTGCCGTTGCTGCTGGCCGTTATCCGCGGCCGCTGGTGTTTACGAACGGGGTGTTCGACATCCTGCATCGCGGGCATGCGACGTATCTGGATCAGGCGGCGCAGTTGGGGGCGACGTTGATTGTCGCCGTGAATACGGATGAGTCGGTGCGGCGGCTGGGCAAGGGCTCGGAGCGTCCGCTAAATCGCGTGGAAGATCGGGCGGCGTTGCTGGCGGCGTTGGGTTTCGTGACCGTAGTCACGTCCTTCCATGAAGACACGCCTGAGGCGCTGATCGGAGAGATCAAGCCCGATCTGATCGTCAAGGGTGGCGATTACGATATGGAGACGTTGCCGGAGACTGCGCTGGTGAAGACCTGGGGCGGACGTGCCGTTGCGATTCCTTTTGAGTTTGAGCGGTCTACGACGGCGTTGGTGAAGAAGATTCAGGGCGGGTGAATTTGCTTTGGATTGTGTAGCGGATGAATGGAAGGCGGCCCCTTGATGGCCGTCTTTTCTTTTGGCCGCTAACGGATCGTATGTCGAGCCGGAGATCTTCGTAGGTCGCCCGGCGCCGCGGCCACCGTGGGCACGATCGCCCACGATTGCGGTCCGGAGCCTTCGCTCCGGACTGCCCCGTTGTCATCCTCGTCCGCCTTCGGCTCCCTACGGATTCCCTCGGGCGCATCGACGGCGCTCGCGCCCACGGCGACCGCGACACCGTGCTGCGAGGGTCTTTGGTTTGCGCGCTGCAAGACCTGTGGACGGGGCAGGGGATCTGCGGGGCCGCCGATTTGCTGCCGCCCGGGCGGCGGCAATCGGCATCTGAGTTGTGGGGCGTCGTGGGGGTGTCCGCTCCCGCGCTGGCGGGGGGGCGATGGGAGTCGACTGGGTGTCTGACACCCGTAGAGATGATCTTCAGCTCCAGACAGTGCACCAAGGGTGTCAGACACTGGTCGCAGCAGCGGAAACGCCCTCAGCGCGGCGGGCGCAACAGCCGGTTGATCGCTTCCAGGTCCGATTCCGCCAGGATGCCGCTGGTGGCCTTCAGGCGCAGGCTGGAGAGCACTGTGCTGTAGCGGGCCAGGGCCAGGTCGCGTTGGGTGGCGTAGAGCTGTTGCTGGGCGTTCAGGACGTCCAGGTTGATGCGGACGCCGACTTCGTAGCCGGTGCGGTTGGCCTCTACCGCGGCGCGGCTGGATTTTTCGCCGGCTTCCAGGGCCTGGATGCGGGCCAGGCCACTGGTGACGCCGGTGTAGTACTGGCGGGTGGCCTGGACGGCCTGGCGGCGGGCGGTTTCGTAGTCGTAGCGCGCCTTCTGTTCCAGTTCGACCTTTTCCGTGACCTGCGAGGAGACGCCGCCGCCGGAGTACAGGGGGATGGACAGGACCACGCCGATGGTGTTGTCGATGGGCTTGCCGGGGGCGGCGTTGCGCATGACGGCGTCGCTGGCGCTGCCGCTGGTGGCGCGCAGGTTCAGGGTGGGGTAGTGGCCGCTCTTGGCGATCTGGATTTCGCGGCCGGCGATGCGGGTCAGCAATTGCGCGCGCAGGACTTCGAGGCTGGAGGTTTCGGCCTGGTTGCTCCAGTCGGCGATGCGGGCAGGCTGGGGGGCGGGCAGTTGCACGCCGTAGGGCAGTTCGGCCAGGGCGCCGGGCTGGGTGCCGATGATCTTGGCGAGTTCGTCGCGGCGCACTTCCAGGTCGTTCTGCAGGCGCAGTTCCTGGGCGACGACGAGGTCGTAGCGCGACTGGGCCTCGTAGGTGTCGGTGATGGTGGCGTTGCCGAGTTCGAAGTTGCGCTTGGCGGATTCAAGCTGGCCGGCGACGGCGGTTTTTTCGGCTTCGGTGGCGGTCAGGGTGTCCTGGGCGTACAGGACGTTGAAGTAGGCGTCGGCGACGCGCAGCAAGAGGTCTTGGTAGGCCTGCTGCAGCTGGACTTCGACGTCGGCGACGATGAGCTTGGATTGCTCGAAGTTCTGCCAGCGGCCCCAGTCGAAGAGCGGCTGGGTAAGCGCCAGGTCCCACACGCCGCGGCCGCCGCTGTAGGCGTAGGACAGGCCGCGGGTGCTGCGGGTTTCCTGGTAGGCGCCGCCGGCTTCGGCGGTGATCAGGGGCAGCAGCAGGGCGCGGGCCTGGGGTTCTTTTTCGAGGCCGGCGCGGTAGTTGGCGCGCGCGGCGGCGTAGGTGGGATCATTGCCCAGCGCGGCCTGCCAGACCTGGACCAGGTTCTGGGCGGACGCGGTCAGCGGGCCGGCACTTGCGGCGCAGGTGAAAACCAGTAAAGCCGTAAGTGAGCGGACGCGCATGATCTTTCAACGATACGCCGGGCCGCCGGACGTGACACCGGCCCCATGGGGGCCGGGCAAAAGGCGGCGAGGTCGCGGAGTTAGAACTTGAACTGCGACACCGTGACGCCGCGCAACGGCTTGATGACCGTTTCGAAGAGCTTGACGGTTTCGAAGCTGGCGGCGGTGGTGCGGGTGATGCGACAGGCGGTCATGATGGGGGCTTGGCCAACCACCACGACAAGGCGGCCGCCCACGCGCAGCTGGTACTTCAGCGCGTCCGGCACGACCGGCACGGAACCGGTGACCAGGATGGCGTCGTATTCGGTGGAGCCCCAGCCATTGCGGGCGTCGCCGGTTTCGACCTTGACGTTGGTGACGTTGTTCATCTGCAGGTTCTGCTGCGCGAAGGTCACCAGGCGGCTGTCGATTTCGACGGAGGTGACCTGTTGCGCCAGGTAGCCCAGGAGGGCGGCCTGGTAGCCGGAGCCGGTGCCGATTTCGAGCACGCAGTCGGACTTGGTCAGCAGCAGTTCCTGCGCGAGACGGGCTTCGACCTTGGGGGCGAGCATGTTCTCGCGGGTGTTGACCGCGTTGATCTCGAGCGGGAGCTCCAGGTCGGAAAACGCCAGGCCACGCAGGGCCGGCGGAACGAATTGTTCGCGGCGCACATCGAACAGCGCTTGCAGCACGTTGGCGTCCAGGACGTCCCACGGGCGGATCTGCTGTTCCACCATATTGAAGCGGGCTTGTTCTACGTCGGGCAGGGTCGAAGCGTTCATGACGGTCAGAAAAAACAGAGGAATCAACGGGCCATTGTACCGATTCGTAGCGTCCTGTGACGGCGCGCCCGTGCGGCAGATGTTTCAGACGCGGCGCGGAGCCCGCAAAAGCAGACGGCGCCCCGTGGGGCGCCGTTGAGCTCAGCCTGAAAGGGGCGTTACCACCAGCCGTGGAAATGGTGGACCGGGCCGTGGCCCGAGCCGACCGACAGGCGCTCGGCGTGGCGAATGGCTTCAGTCAGGTAGGCCTTGGCGCGTTTGGCGGATTCCGGTACGTCCCCGATTTGCGGCAGCAGCGCCGCCAGCGCGGCCGACAGCGTGCAGCCGGTGCCGTGGGTGTTGGCGGTGTCGATGCGGTGGCCGGGCAGTTCGATCATGCGGTCGCCATCGTGCAGCAGGTCGATGGTTTCGCTGCCGGGCAGGTGGCCGCCCTTGACGAGCACCCAGCGTTCGCCGGAATGCGCCAGCTTGTTGCGCAGGCGCTCGGCGACGCGCCGCATTTCCTTGACGGTCTCGACGGGGCGCTCTTCGAGCAGCACGCCGGCTTCGGGAAGATTGGGCGTGAGCAGGGTGGTCAGGGGCAGCATGGCTTCGCGCATGGCGCCGACGGCATCGTTCTCGAGCAGCAGGTCGCCGCTCTTGGCGACCATGACCGGGTCCAGCACGATGTGCGCGGGCGTCCATTTGGCGAGCTTTTCGGCCACGACCTCGATGACGGGGCGCTGGCCCAGCATGCCGATCTTGACCGCGTCGATGCGCACGTCGGTGAACAGGGTGTCGATCTGCAGGCCGACGAAGGCGGGCGGCACCGGCGAGATGCCGGTCACGCCCTGCGTGTTCTGCGCGGTGAGCGCGGCGATGATGGCGCAGCCGTAGGCGCCCAGCGCGCTCATGGCCTTGACGTCGGCCAGGATGCCGGCGCCGCCGGACGGGTCGACGCCGGCGATGGTCAGCGCGTTGGGGATCGGACGGCCGCTGGCGGCCGGCTGGCGGGAATTCATTTTGCGGGACCGCCGGTGATCAGGCCTTCGGTGGGCGAGCTGGGCGCGCCGCTGTACAGCTTCTTGGGCATGCGGCCGGCCAGGAAGGCCTCGCGGCCGCTTTCCACGCCCTTCTTCATGGCGCTGGCCATCAGGATGGGGTCGCGCGCGCCGGCGATGGCGGTGTTCATCAGCACGGCGTCGCAGCCCAGTTCCATGGCGATGGCGGCGTCGGACGCGGTGCCCACGCCGGCATCGACCACGACCGGCACGCGAGCCTGGTCGATGATGAGGCGCAGGTTCCAGGGATTCAGGATGCCCATGCCGGAGCCGATCAGCGAGGCCAGCGGCATGACGGCCACGGCGCCCATGTCTTCCAGCATGCGGCACTGGATGGGATCGTCGGTGCAATAGACCATGACCTTGAAGCCTTCATCGACCAGCGTCTTGGTGGCCTTGAGGGTTTCGGGCATGTTGGGGAACAGCGTGTGCGGGTCGCCCAGCACTTCGAGCTTCACGAGGTCGTGGCCGTCCAGCAGTTCGCGGGCCAGGCGCAGCGTGCGCACGGCGTCGTCGGCGGTGTAGCAGCCGGCCGTGTTGGGCAGCAGCGTGAATTTCGAGGTGGGGACGTAGTCCAGCAGGTTCGGCTCGCCGGCGTTCTGGCCGATGTTGGTGCGGCGGATGGCGACGGTGACGATTTCCGTGCCGCTGGCGTCCAGGGCCGCGCGGGTCTGTTCGAAGTCCTTGTACTTGCCGGTTCCGACGAGCAGGCGCGACGAATAGGCGCGGCCGGCGATGGTGAGAGTGTCTTGTGTGGTCATGGCGGTGCTTCAAAGGGCGGGCGCGCACGATGCGAGGCCCGCGGGGGACTGGCTGACTGATGCCGAATGATAAAGCAGTCCGCCGGACGGCAGGGCCGGGCACTGGCCCGCGCGTTCCACTATTTGCGGATCGCGCGCGTCAGCGCACCCGGTCCAGGTCGGCGCAGAGGGTCTCGGCCGCGTCGATCAGCCGGGGGCCGGGCCGGTACAGCGCGTCGGCATCGACGCCATAGACGTGGCCCTGTCGCGCCGCCGGCAGGCCCATCGTCTGCCAGGCGGCCAGGTTCCTGGCCGTGTCCTCCGGGCGCGAAACGCCGGCCAGCACGGCCTCGGGCCGGGCCGCCAGCACGCCTTCCAGCGTGACCTGCGGGGCGACGATGGGCGCCTGGCCGAAGACGTTGACGCCGCCGCACAGCCGCAGCGCGTCGCTGACGATGCTGCTGTCGTTCAGGGTGTAGATGGGGTCCAGGCCGGCCTGGACGAAGACCCGCACCGGGCGGCGGCCGGCATAGCGCGCCTTCAGGGCATCCAGCCGGGCGCGCATGACCTGCGCGGCGGCCTGCGCCACGGCCTCGGTGCCGAACAGCTGGCCCATGCGCTCGACGGCGCCGGGGATGGCGGCGAGCGTCAGCGGATCGCTGTAGAAGACGGGCACGCCCAGCTTGTCCATCACGCGCGTCAGCGGTTCGGCGGCGGACGGTTGCCAGGCGATAAGAAGATCGGGCCGGGCGGCGGCCACGCGCTCGACGTCCGGCTGCGTGCCGTCGCCGATGACGGGCAGCGCGCGCGCCGCGGCCGGATAATCGCTGCCGAGGACGGTGCCGACGATATATCCGCCCGCGCCGGCGGCGTAGATGAGTTCGGTGGCATGGGGCGCCAGCGTGACGGCGCGCCGGGCGGGGGCGTCCAGCGTGACGGTGCGGCCGCGGTCGTCCTGGACCTGGATGGCGGGGGCGCCGTGGGACAGCCGCGGAGACAGCGCCAGGGTCAATGCCACGATCGGCACCAATGTCGGCACAAATGTCGGCACAAACGCCAGCACCAACGCCCGCATCAACCCTGACGCCGACGTCAGGGTCAGCTTCAGCGCAACGCCGGCAGTCGTCAGGACGCGTCGAAAGGTCATGCAGCGGCTCCGTCGGGTGGGCACAAATGTAGAAAAGGGCCTGCGCAGACCCTGAGCCTCAACAAAGGCTCAGACCGGCAGGCCCAGTCCGCAAGGCGGCAATCAGTAGCGTAGCGTGAGCGACGCGTAGAAGTTGCGGCCGGGGGCGGGGTACAGGCTGTAGTTGGCGACGGGACCCAGCATCTCGAACGAGGCGTTGCCGCCGCGGATGCCGTACGTGGCGTACTGGCGGTCGAAGATGTTGTTCACGCCCACCGCGCCTTCGATGTTGCGGGTGAACTTGTACGCGACCTTGGTGTTGAACAGCACGTAGGCGTCCAGTTCCTTGTCGAACTGGTTGGCCTGGTCGTTGTCCATGCGCGACTTGCCCACGTATTGCGCCGACACGTTCCACAGGAACGCATCGGTGGGGCGCCACGTCACGCCGGCGTTGGCCAGCCACTTGGGCGCCAGCGGCACGGTCTTGCCGGCCAGATCAACGCCGGCATAGGTGCCGGAGCGGAACTGCGCTTCCATCCAGGTCAGGTTGGCGTCCACGGTGACGCTGCTGGACAGCGCGGTGTGGCCTTCAAGCTCGATGCCCTGGCGGCGGGTCGGATCCAGGTTGGTGTTGGCGCCCGTGCCCGGGCCCCACAGGCCGTCGGCCAGCGGGTTGTACTGGATCTCGTTGGTCAGGTCGTAGTGGAAGTACGACAGGCGCGCGCTGCTGCTGGCCGACTGCCAGGTGACGCCGATTTCCTTGTCGGTGGACGTCTGCGGGGCCAGCGGCGACTGGACCGACAGCAGTTCGTCGGCGTTGGGCAGGCGGAAGCTGCGGCCGACCTTGCCGTACAGGCCGAAGCCGCCGGACAGGTCCTGGCGCACGCCCAACTGCCACGCGGTCAGGTGGTGGCTGCGGTCGGACGGCGTGCCCGAGCCCGAAATCACTTCCAGGTCGTCGGACGCGTACTGGCGGCGCACGCCCGCCGTGATGTAGGTGCTGTCGGTGGCGCGGATCTGGCCTTCGGCAAACAGGCCGTACTGATGCTGGCGCGACTGCCACTTCGACGGTTCGAAGTCGTAGTAGGCGTTCTGGTCGGCGGTGGTCTTGGCTTCCTGCGCATCGGCGCCGAAGACGACGCTGTGGCCGCCGTTGATCGGCAGGCGGTAGCGCACGCTGGCGATGTTCTCTTCCAGCTTCTGGTCGCGCAGCGTGTCGCCGAAACCGTCGTAAGTCAGGCCGCTGAGCTTCTTCTCGCGGGTCGACAGGTCCGAATACAGCACGCCGGCGCCGATGGCCTGCTCAAGTTGCAGACCAAACGTGGTGGTCGTGGTCTTGACGTAATCGACGTCGTTCTTCGAGCCGCGCGGATCGTCCTGGAATTCGTTCACGCCCGTGAACGGGTTGATCGTGCGCGGACCGGGCAGTTCCAGCTTCTGCGTGGTGGTGCGGCCGTACAGGCGAATCGAGCCGTCGTTGTGGCGGAAGGTGATGCCGCCGCCGCCGCCTTCGCGGCGCTCGCCGCTGTTGTCGCGGTAGCCGTCGCTGTGCAGCGACTGCATGTAGGCGTCAACGCCCACCTTCTCGTTGTTCATCGCGACCGCGGCGTCGTACTGGCGCAGGCCGTAGCTGCCGAACGTGGCGGTGGCGCGGGCGGTGACCGGTTCCTTGGCGAAGTCGGAGCGGGTGATGATGTTGATCACGCCGCCGGTGGTGCCGCCGCCGTACTGCACGGAGCCGCTGCCGCGCACGATTTCGATGCGTTCGACCTGATCCAGCGGCACCACGCCCAGGCTGGGCGCCGAAAGGTCGTTGGTGTTCTGCTTGACGCCGTCGATCAGGATCAGCGTGTTGCTGGCGCCGGTGATGCCGAAGCCGCGCAGGTCGACGATGGCGTTGTCGCTGGAGCTGGTGGTGTTGATCAGGTTGATGCCGGCCTGCGTGGACAGCAGGTCCTGCATGGTGCGCGCGCTGCTGGCCGCGATGTCCTCGGCGGTGATCACCGAGATCGACACCGGCAGCGTGCGGCCGTCGGTGGGCACGCGCTGGGCGGTGACGGTGATGCTGTCGAGTTCGGACGTGGCGGGAGCGGTTTGCTGGGCGGCGGCGATGGCCGGAGCGGAACAGAGCAGGGCGCCGGCATAGCGCCGGATGGAGCGGGCTTTCATCTACAAGACCTCGGTGCAGCCCGCGACCCCGCAGGCCATTCACGATGGGAAGGATGCCGGCGCGCCGGGCGAGCCGAAAGGCCGCGTGGCGGGAAACAGGCATCCTGACGAGCGAACAGGCCGGTATCGGGCTGCCATGGGCGCCAGGCGCGCATGGGGACCGTTGCGGGGGCAGCACAGGCTGGACGGGCGGCGCTGCGGCGGCCTTGCGGGCGGCGCGGCACTGCGGGGGCGTCTTCCTGTTTCCCGTTTATCTTTCGCTCGCGGCGGGCAAGTGTTGCGTGCTTGCCCAACCTGATGCGCCGAAAGCACCGGTTCGGGGCCGAAACTGTATCACCGTGAGGCGCGCGAAGGCCCATTTTGTTACGATCAGGGCTTGTTTTTTCGGCGTTTTTCGCGTTTTAGCCACATCCGCGCTGCCGTGGCCAACCTAATCCGGACCTGATCGTGTCGTATCCCCGCTTGCCGTACCCTCCCGAAGCCTATACCCGCGGCGGCGACTTTGCCCGCCTGCTGGGCAAGCGCATCCTGATCCTGGACGGCGCCATGGGCACCATGATCCAGCGCTACAAGCTGGGCGAAGCGGACTTCCGCGGCGAGCGCTTTGCCGAGCACGGCAAGGACGTGAAAGGCAACAACGAACTGCTGTCGCTGGTGCGGCCAGACGTCATCTCCGAGATCCACCGCCAGTATCTGGACGCGGGCGCCGACGTCATCGAGACCAACACCTTCGGCGCCACCACGATCGCGCAGGGTGACTACGACCTGCCCGAACTGGCCTACGAGCTGAACCTGGTGTCGGCGCAGCTGGCGCGCGAAGCCTGTGATGCCTACAGCACGCCCGACAAGCCGCGCTTCGTGGCGGGCGCGCTGGGCCCGCAGCCCAAGACGGCTTCCATTTCGCCGGACGTGAACGATCCGGGCGCGCGTAACGTCACGTTCGACGAACTGCGTGTCGCCTATATCGAGCAACTGAACGGCCTGCTCGACGGCGGCATCGACATCGTCCTGATCGAAACCATCTTCGACACGCTGAACGCCAAGGCCGCCATTTTCGCGACCGAGGAAGTGTTCGAGGAACGCGGCATCCGCCTGCCGGTGATGATCTCCGGCACGGTGACCGACGCATCCGGCCGCATCCTGTCCGGTCAGACGGTCGAGGCCTTCTGGAACTCGGTGCGCCACGCGCGTCCTGTCACCATCGGCCTGAATTGCGCGCTGGGCGCGGCGCTGATGCGCCCCTACGTGGCCGAGCTGTCCAAGATCTGCGACACCTACGTCTGCGTGTATCCCAACGCCGGCCTGCCCAACCCCATGGCCGAGACCGGCTTTGACGAGACCCCGGCCGACACCTCGGCGCTGCTCGAGGAATTTGCGCGCGCGGGCCTGGTGAACATGTCGGGCGGCTGCTGCGGCACCACGCCGGACCACATCCGCGCGATTGCCGAGAAGGTCACGGCGCTGACGCCGCGCGTCGTGCCCGAGATCGCCGTCAAGACCCGCCTGTCGGGCCTGGAGCCGCTGAACATCGACGAAGACACACTGTTCGTCAACGTGGGCGAACGCACCAACGTGACGGGCAGCAAGATGTTCGCCCGCCTGATCCGCGAAGAGAAATACGACGAGGCGCTGGCCGTGGCCCGCCAGCAGGTCGAGAACGGCGCGCAGATCATCGACATCAACATGGACGAGGCCATGCTGGATTCGGTGGCCTGCATGCACCGCTTCCTGAACCTGATCGCATCCGAGCCTGACATCGCGCGCGTGCCGGTCATGATCGACAGCTCGAAGTGGGAAGTCATCGAGACCGGCCTGAAGTGCGTGCAGGGCAAGGCGGTGGTGAACTCGATCTCCATGAAGGAAGGGCTGGAGCCCTTCCGCCATCACGCCCGCCTGTGCCGCCGCTATGGCGCAGCGGTGGTGGTGATGGCGTTCGATGAACTGGGCCAGGCCGACACGCTGGAGCGCCGCAAGGAAATCTGCGGCCGCGCCTACAAGATCCTGGTCGAGGAAGAAAGCTTCCCGCCGGAAGACATCATCTTCGACCCGAACGTCTTCGCGGTCGCCACCGGCATCGATGAGCACAACCACTACGCCGTGGACTTCATCGAAGGCACGCGCTGGATCCGCGAGAACCTGCCGCACGCGCGCATCTCGGGCGGCGTGTCCAACGTCAGCTTCTCGTTCCGCGGCAACGAGCCGATGCGCGAGGCCATCCACACCGTGTTCCTGTATTACGCGGTCAAGGAAGGCATGACGATGGGCATCGTCAACGCCGGCCAACTGGGCGTGTACGCAGACCTGGACGCCAAGCTGCGCGATCTGGTGGAAGACGTGGTGCTGGACCGGCCGGAACCCGTCGGCAAGACGGAAGCGGACGACGAGCGCACGCCCACCGAACGCCTGGTGCAGTTTGCCGACAGCGTGAAGGGCAGCGGCGCCAAGAAGGAAGAAGACCTGGCCTGGCGCAATGCCGAGGTCGAGCAGCGCCTGTCGCACGCGCTGGTCCACGGCATCACGGCCTTCATCGTGGAAGACACCGAAGAGGTGCGCCAGAAGATCGCAGCGCGCGGCGGCCGTCCCATCGAAGTGATCGAAGGCCCGCTGATGGACGGCATGAACGTCGTCGGCGACCTGTTCGGCGAAGGCAAGATGTTCCTGCCGCAGGTCGTGAAATCGGCCCGCGTCATGAAGCAGGCCGTGGCGCACCTGATTCCGTTCATCGAGGAAGAAAAGCGCCAGATCGCGGCCGCGGGCGGCGACGTGCGCGCCAAGGGCAAGATCGTCATTGCCACCGTGAAGGGCGACGTGCACGACATCGGCAAGAACATCGTGTCGGTGGTCCTGCAGTGCAACAACTTCGAAGTCGTGAACATGGGCGTGATGGTGCCCTGCGCGCAGATTCTTGAGAAAGCCAAGGAAGAGAACGCCGACATCGTCGGCCTGTCCGGCCTGATCACGCCCAGCCTGGAAGAGATGGCGTACGTGGCGTCGGAAATGCAGCGCGACGAGTACTTCCGCAGCCGCAAGGTGCCGCTCATGATCGGCGGCGCCACCACCAGCCGCGTGCACACCGCCGTCAAGATCGCGCCCAATTACGAAGGCCCGGTGATCTACGTGCCCGACGCCAGCCGGTCGGTGGGCGTGGCCACCAACCTGATGTCCGACCAGTCGGAAGCCTACCTGACGGAATTGGCCGAAGAGTACGAAGACGTGCGCCGCCGCCACGCCAACCGCAAGGCGACGCCGATCCTGCCGCTGGCCGAGGCGCGCGCCTCGCGCCCGGCGATCGACTGGGACAACTACACGCCGCCGCGCCCCAAGTTCATCGGCCGCCGCACCTTCAAGAGCTACGACCTGGCCGAGATCGCGAAGTACGTGGACTGGGGTCCGTTCTTCCAGACCTGGAGCCTCTTCGGCCCGTACCCCGCCATCCTGCAAGACAAGGTGGTGGGCGAGCAGGCGCGCAAGGTCTTTGCCGACGGCCAGGCCATGATGAAGCGCATCGTTGAAGGCCGCTGGCTCACCGCCAACGGCGTCGTGGGCTTCTATCCCGCCAACACCGTCAACGACGAGGACATCGAGGTCTACAAGGACGAGACGCGCAGCGAGGTGCTGTTCACGTACCGCAACCTGCGCCAGCAGGGCGCCAAGCGCGAAGGCGTCAGCAACAAGTCGCTGTCGGACTTCATCGCGCCCAAGTCCACCGGCAAGGTCGATTACATCGGCATGTTCGCCGTCACAGCCGGTTTGGGCATCGAAAAGAAGGAAGCGGAATTCGAGAAGGCGCTGGACGACTATTCCAGCATCATGCTCAAGTCGCTGGCGGACCGCCTGGCCGAAGCCTTCGCCGAATGCCTGCATGCGCGCGTGCGCCAGGACCTGTGGGGCTACGCGCCCGACGAGGCCCTCTCCAACGACGACATGATTGCCGAGAAGTACGTGGGCATCCGCCCGGCGCCGGGTTACCCGGCCTGCCCGGAACATGTCGTGAAGACCGACATGTTCCGCGTGCTGGACGGCGAGGACATCGGCATGATGCTAACGGACAGCTACGCGATGTACCCGGCGTCCAGCGTGTCGGGCTTTTACTTCAGCCACCCGCAGTCGCAGTACTTCAACGTGGGCGTCATCGGCGAAGACCAGCTCGAAGACTACGCCCGCCGCAGCGGCCGCAGCATCGAAGACCTGAAGCGCACGCTGGCGCCCAACCTCGGCTGACGCGGCTGACTGCCGCGAAAGCCCAGGCTGAGGCTAAGGCTGGACCCGGGGCGCAGCGATGCGCCCCAATATCTTTTCGATGGCCACGCCGATCGCGAGCACCTTGCGGTCCTCGCCCGGCAGGCCGTCGATCTCCAATCCCACCGGCAGGCCTTGATTCGACAGCCCGGCCGGCACGCTCAGGCCGGGCAGGCCGGCGTTGCTGCCGGGATCCACGTTGCGCGCCAGGCGGGCAAAGGTTTCGAAACTGCTGGCTTCGGGCGTGGACGCGGGCGGCGGCACCGGCACGGTCGGAAACAGCAGGCCGTCCAACGCGTGTTCCTTGAAGGCGCGGCGATAGACGTCGATGAGCTCACGCCGGCCGCCTGCGATGGCCTGTTCGTACAACGGTTGCAACGGCAGGAGCTGGCCGTCCGGCGTGGGCAGCACGCCCGGCACGATCAGGTTGTCGAAAATGCCCTTCACGTCGGGGCTGGAAATCTGCGCGACTACCTCATCAAAGCTCACCCCCACGTGATAACGCGCCAGATAGGCCGTCAGGTCGGGCTTCTGCTCGAACAGGCATAGCGGCATGCCGACCGCCGCGTTGGCGGCGGGCAGGTCGGGCATGTCCAGCTGCACCAGCGTCACCCCGGCGGCGCGCAGTGTGTTCAAGGCGGCTTCTGAAACCGCCTGCACGTCGGGATCGAGGTCGGCCCAGAAGTACGCGGCCAGGCCCAGGCGAATGCCTTCCGGCGGCAGGGGCGCCAGCGGCTCGGTCTGGCCCGTGAGGATCGCATCCAGCAGCACGATATCGGCCATGCCGTTGGCGATGGGTCCGGGTGTGTCGCGCGTGTGGGAAATGGGGGTGATGCCCGCGCCGTCGTAGCGGCCCACGGTGGCGCGGAATCCGGCGGCGCCGTTCACCGAAGCGGGCAGGCGCACCGAGGCGCCGGTATCGGTGCCCAGCGCGGCGGGCGCCAGCCGCGCGCCCACCGCCGCGCCGCTGCCGGACGACGAGCCGCCTGCGATCAGGCGCGCGTCGTAGGCGTTGCGCGTGCCATCGCCATCCGGGCCGGGGAAGGCGGTGTTGAAGCCGGACACGCCGAACGCCAGTTCATGCATGTTGGTCTTGCCCAGGATGACGGCGCCGGCCTCGCGCAGCCGCTGCACGACGGGCGCGTCCTCGGCGGGGCGGAAGTCTTTCAGCGCTGGTGTGCCAGCGGTGTTGGGCAGCCCCGCGACGTGGATGTTGTCCTTGATGGCGACGGGCACGCCGCCCAGCGGGCCGTGGCCGGGCGCCGCATCGTAGGCGCGCGCCTGCGCCAGCGCGCCGTCGCGGTCGACCGTGATGAACGCGTTCAGGTCCTGGCGGGCGTCGATGCGGTCCAGGCAGGCTTGCGTCAGCGCAACGCTGGTGAGGCGGCCCTCGCGGATGTGTGCTGCCGCCTCGGTGACGGTCAGGTCCGCCAGATTGGCGGGCAAGGGCTGGTCGGTCGTGCTGGGCATGTCGCTTTCCTTGGCTGTCGTTCGATCCGTATCTATACAGGGGCCGCGCGGGGGCTGTCGAGAGGCGATCCGGTGGTTGTCTGGGCGTTGCCCGAACGTTGCCGGTCGGCGCGTAGTGGAAAACCACGATGGCGGAAATTGGTGGACCAAATACGATTTGGTCAGACCAATTTGAGGCGCCATGACGTTGCATTCGCTC
This sequence comes from Achromobacter sp. ACM05, assembly GCF_019218915.1. Taxonomy (NCBI): domain Bacteria; kingdom Pseudomonadati; phylum Pseudomonadota; class Betaproteobacteria; order Burkholderiales; family Alcaligenaceae; genus Achromobacter; species Achromobacter sp. ACM05. The sequence continues at coordinate 234,457 of NZ_JAHUWQ010000001.1, read as the reverse complement.
TCCAAGCCCGAAGTCCCCGCCGGCCGTGTCGCACCAGACCGCGGTTACTTGCGGTTGGCCGCGCAGATCCATGCGCTGGTGGCGCAGGGCGAATTCGCAGCGGGCCAGCGGCTGCCGGCCGAGCGCGCGCTGGCCGAGCGCTTCGACGTCAGCCGCACGTCCGTGCGCGAGGCCATCATTGCGCTAGAGCTGCAGGGCGTGGTGGAAGTGCGCGGCGGCTCGGGCATCTATGTCTGCGAACCGGACGCAAACCGACCGTCCGCGATGCCGGAGGCGGGCGCCGGCCCCTTCGAGCTCCTTCGCGCCCGCTGCCTGATTGAATCCGAGATCGCCGCGCTGGCGGCCACCACCCGCACTGACGCGGACCTGGACCGCATTTTCGAGGCGCTGACGGCCATGCGCGACCGGATGACGGACAAGGACGCCAATGCCGAGGCCGACCGCCGCTTTCATCTGTGCATCGCCCAGTCCACCGGCAACAGCGTGCTGCTGGCGACGGTGACGTCGATGTGGGATCAGGCCCGGGGGCCGGTCTGGGAAAAGATGGAACAGCATTTCCATACGCAGGCCTTGCGCCAGGCGTCGCAGGCCGATCACCAGCGCATCTTCGGCGCGCTGGTGGCCCGCGACGCGCAGGAGGCGCGGCTGGCGATGCGCGATCACCTGGAACGCGTGATCGGCGAATTTGCACAGGGGTGGCGCTGATGCTGAACTGCATGATCCACGGGGCGCAGGACCTGCGCCTGGACACCTCGGACTCGCAGCCCTTGGGACCGTCGCAGGTGCGCGTCGGCGTCAAGGCCGTGGGCATCTGCGGATCGGACCTGCATTACTACCGGCACGGCCGGGTGGGCGATTTTGTCATCCGTGAACCGCTGACGCCGGGCCACGAGGCGTCCGGGCAGGTGCTGGAGGTGGGCGCGGACGTCACTGCGGTCCGGCCCGGCGACCGCGTGGCGCTGGATCCGGCGCGCACCTGCGGCGTGTGCCGCTATTGCCGGCAGGGCGATTCGAATCATTGCGAGTCGGTGCATTTCTTCGGCAGCGCCAGCCGCTTTCCGCACATGCAGGGCGCGATGCGCGAAGAGGTGGTGGTCGACGCGCGGCAGTGTGTGCCCGTGCCGGATTCGCTGTCGTATGAACTGGCTGCGTTTGGCGAGCCGCTGGCCGTCGCCCTGCATGCGGTGCGCAGCGCGGGATCGTTGCTGGGCAAGACGGCCATGGTGGTCGGCGCGGGTCCGATCGGCGCGTTGATCCTGATGGCCGCGCGCCTGGCGGGCGCCAGCCGGGTCATCGTGGTGGACATTGTGGACCAGACACTGGCGGCGTGCGCCCGGGTGGGCGCCACGCAAACCATCAACGCGGCCACGGATCCGGCCGCCCTGGACGCGCTGGCCGCGGGCAAGGGCACGGTGGACGTGTGTTTCGAGGCGTCGGGCAGCTATGCCGGCCTGGCAAGCTGCCTGCGCGCGGCGCGTCCGCGTGGCGTCGTCGTGACGGTGGGAACGCTGTCCGGCAGCAGCGCGGATTGCCCGTTCAACCAGATCATGGTCAAGAGCCTGTCGTGCATCGGCAGCTTCCGCTTTGTGGACGAATACGCGATGGCCGTGGATTGCCTGGCCCGCGGCCTGGTGGATGTGTCGCCGCTGCTGACGGCGGCGGTGCCCGTCGCGCACGTGCATGACGCCTTTGCGCTGGCGGGTGATCGCAACCAGGCGATGAAGGTGATGGTGACGTTCTGATCCTGCGGCCGCGTTGTGCGGCCGTCCCTTTCCTGTAGCCGGAAGTCCAAGATGAAGATTACGAATGCACGCGTGATTGTCTGTTCTCCGGGCCGCAACTTCGTGACCCTGAAGATCGAAACCGACCAGGGCCTGACCGGCATTGGCGATGCGACGCTGAACGGGCGCGAACTGGCGGTGGCCGCCTACCTGACCGAGCACGTCATCCCCTGCCTGATCGGGCGCGATGCGCATCAGATCGAGGACATCTGGCAGTACCTGTACAAGGGCGCGTACTGGCGGCGCGGGCCGGTCACGATGACCGCGATCGCCGGCGTGGACACCGCGCTGTGGGACCTGAAAGCCAAGGCCGCCGGCCTGCCGCTGTATCAGCTGCTGGGCGGCAAGAGCCGCAGCGGCGTGATGGTCTACGGCCATGCCAACGGCTCGGACATCGAGCACACGGTCGACGAGGTGCTGCGCTACGCCGACATGGGCTATCGCGCCATCCGCGCGCAGAGCGGCGTGCCGGGGCTGGAAAAGGTCTATGGCGTGGGCCGCGGCACGCTGTTCTACGAGCCCGCCGATGCCGACCTGCCCAGCGAGCACGACTGGTCCACCGAAAAATACCTGCGCCACGCGCCGCAACTGTTCGAGCGCATCCGCGAGAAGCTGGGCTTCGAACACCATCTGCTGCACGACGTGCATCACCGCCTGACGCCCATCGAGGCCGCGCGTCTCGGCAAATCGCTGGAGCCCTACAGCCTGTTCTGGATGGAGGACGCGACGCCCGCCGAGAACCAGGAGGCCTTCCGGCTGATCCGCCAGCACACCACCACGCCGCTGGCCGTGGGCGAAATCTTCAACACGATCTGGGACTGCAAGGACCTGGTGCAGAACCAGCTCATCGATTACATCCGCACCACGGTCGTTCACGCGGGCGGCATCACGCATCTGCGGCGCATTGCCGACATGGCGTCGCTCTATCAGGTGCGCACCGGCTGCCATGGCGCCACGGATCTGTCGCCGGTTTGCATGGGGGCGGCGCTGCACTTCGACCTGTGGGTGCCCAATTTCGGCATTCAGGAATACATGCGGCATACCGACGAGACCGATGCCGTGTTTCCCCACTCGTATACGTTCGAGCAGGGCATGCTGTATCCGGGCGAGGCGCCGGGCCACGGCGTGGATATCGACGAGAAGCTGGCGGCGCGATATCCGTATCAGCGCGCGTATCTGCCCGTGAACCGGCTGCAGCACGACGGCACGCTATGGAACTGGTAGGCAAAGGCGGCCGGCTGAATGCGGGGGCGCTGGACGGCCTGCCCGCGCATGTCGCGCGGCCGGGATATGACCGGGACGCGCTCGGCATCGGCATCGTGCATCTGGGCCTGGGCGCATTCGCGCGTGCGCATCTGGCAGCGGTCAACGATGCGGCGCTGCGAGCCGGAGCTGGGCCGGACTGGGGCATTTGCGGCGTCTCGCTGCGCCACGCCGACACGCGCGACGCGCTGGCGCCGCAGGACGGCCTGTATGCGCTGGCGTTGCGCGATGCCGACGGCAGCGGCGCGTCGCGGCAGCGTGTGGGTGTCATCGGCTGCCTGCTTGAAACGCTGGTGGCGCCCGAGGACCCGCAGGTCGTGCTGGCGCGCATCGCGGCCGCCGGCACGCGCATCGTCAGCATCACGGTCACCGAGAAGGGCTATTGCCATGATCCCGCCAGCGGCAGGCTGAATCTGGATCATCCCGACGTCGTGCATGACCTCGCGAATCCCGAGTCGCCGTGTGGCGTCATCGGTTTTGTGGTGCACGGCCTGCAACGCCGCCGCGCGATGGGCCTGCCGCCGATCACGGTCATGTCGCTGGACAACCTGCCCGCCAACGGCCACTTGCTGCGGGCGCTGGTGCTGACGTTCGCGGCGCGCGTCGACCCGGCGTTGGCGGACTGGATTGCATCGGCGTGCGCGTTTCCCTGCTCGATGGTCGACCGCATCGTGCCGCGCACGACGGACGCGGATCGGCACGAGATCGCCGCGGCATTGGGCGTGCGCGATGCGTGGCCTGTGGTGGCCGAGCCCTATCTGGAATGGGTTGTCGAAGACCGCTTCGCGGCGGGCCGGCCGGACTGGACCGCGGGCGGTGCGCGTTTCGTGATGGACGCCGCGCCGTTCGAGACGCTGAAACTGCGCATGGTCAACGGCGCGCATTCCGCGCTGGCGTATCTGTCGGTGATGGCGGGGTGGGCCACCGTGGACGAGGCGATGGCGCGGCCCGGCATGCGGCGGTTCCTGGGCGCGCTGATGGGCCAGGAGATCGAACCGACGCTGCCGCCGTTGCCGGGGCTGGATATCGAGAAGTACCGGCAAGGCCTGTTGCAGCGATTCGCCAATCCGGCGCTCAGGCATCAGACGCGGCAGATTGCGATGGACGGCTCACAGAAGTTGCCGCAGCGGCTGCTGGGGACGGTGCGCGACCGGCTGGCGGCGGATGCGCCAATGCCGGGTCTTGCGTTGGCCGTGGCCGGGTGGCTGCTTTTCCTGCGCGGACAGGATGAGGCCGGGCGTGTCTATGAGGTCCAGGACCCGTTGGCCGAAGCGCTGGCGCATCGGTATGAGCAGGCCGAACGGGCGGCGGAGCAGGCGGGCGAGGGGCCCGCGGCGATGCTGGCGTGGGCGGGCGTCATGACGGGGTTTGAGCCGGTGTTCGGTGACCTCGGCCAGGAGCCGCGGTTTGTGCGGGCGGTGGGCGCGGCTGCGCAGTTGCTGCGCAGCCTGGGCGTGGTGAGGGCGCTGGCCGCGATGGAGCCGTCGAGAGTGGACTGATTCAGCCCGGCTTTCTCACCACGATCGTCGCCGTGTCGCTCGTAAAAGACCCGTCCTCGCGCACGTCGAAATGCGCGCGCACGACGTCCGGCGCGATGCCGAACATGTGGCGCAGCGCAGCCACCAGCGTGTCGGGCGTGCGCATGCGCGTGACCCACGACTGAAACTCCAGCGGCAGGCGGCGCGGCGCCAGTTCCTGCAGCGTGAAGCCCGCTTCGGTCAGCATGCGGGTCCATTCGGCCACCGAGTAATCGCGCACGTGCGAGGTGTCGCGCAGCACTTCGATGGTCTGCAGCCAGGTGTCCAGCAGCGGTTCACCCGGCGACACCACGTCGGCAAAGACGGCAATGCCGCCCGGTTTGAGCACGCGGAAAGCCTCGCGCAGGCCGCGGCCGGCGTCCTGCCAATGGTGCGTGGAATAGCGCGACATCACCAGGTCGAACTCGGCGTCGCCGAACGGCAGGTACTCGGCCTTGCCCTGACAGGTCACCAGATTGGCGAGCCCGCGCTTGGCGGCTTCGGCGGCGACGACGTCCAGCATCTGCTGCGACAGGTCGTAGGCGGTCACATGCGCCACTTTCGGCGCCGCGTGAAAACTCACGTGCCCGCCGCCACAGCCCAGGTCCAGCACGCGCGCGTCCGGGTGCTGGCCGGCGACCGTGGCCATTTGCAGCAGGTCTTCGCCCTGGGCGTGGACGGCGCTGGTCAGGTAGGCGGCGGCGCGGGGGCTGAATTGGCGGTCGACGGCGGCGTCGTGCGAGCTGGCGGTCATGAGGGGTCCTCGTGTCGGAAGGGCTGTTGGGGGCGGAATCCTGGCCGGAATGTTGCCGGGAATGCTGTCGAGATCGTTGTCGGAATTTCTTTCGGGATTGCGAAAGGATGCAGGCGCTAAGATAGGCGGGTCCGTATACACGTACAAGCCCATTACTCATCCTGGTATGAACACTTCCCCCCAGCCCGTCACCTCCAGCCACGAAGGCTCGCATCTGCGCCGTCACGCGCTGGGCGAATTTGTGCGCAGCGCGCGGTCGCGCATCACGCCGCAGATGGCGGGTCTGCCCGAGGGATCGCGCCGCCGCACGCCCGGCCTGCGGCGTGAGGAAGTGGCGCAGCTGTGTGGCATCAGCGTTACCTGGTACACGTGGATCGAGCAGGGGCGCGAGGTGTCGGTGTCGCCCTCGGTGTGGTCGCGAATCGCGGGCGTGCTGCAGTTGGCGCGGGCCGAGCGTGCGTACCTCTTCGATCTTGCCGATTGCGCCGACCCGCAGCACGCCCGCGACGACGCCGGCGGCGCGCCGGGCCCGCTGCAGGAATGCGTCAACGCGATCAACGCGCCCGCCTATGTGCTGGACCGCGCCTGGAACGTGCTGGCCTGCAACGCGCCGCTGGTCGACCTGTTCGACCACTGGCCCGAGCGCGACCCCGAGCCCAACCTGTTGCGCTACATCTTCCTGGATCCCGCGGCGCGTGAACTGGTGGTCGACTGGGACCAACGCGCCCGCCGCGTGGTGGCTGAATTTCGCGCCGACGCGGGCGCGCATCTGGACGAACCGGCGGTGCTGGCGCTGCTGGACAGCCTGAGCCGGCAAAGCGTGGTTTTCTCGCATTGGTGGACGCGGCACGCCGTGGTGGAACGCGAAGGCGGCCTGCGCGAATTCCAGCATCCGCAGCGCGGCAAGCTGGCGTACCAGCAGATCACGTTCCGGCTGGCGACGCATCCGGATTTGAAGCTGGTGATGCTGCTGAGCGGGGCGGGTGTCTGAAACCTCAATGAGGCGGCGTCGTAGTTTGACCGGTGTCTGACACCGCTCAAGCTCACACCGGTTAACCCGCCGAATCGCTACGCCGCGTTTTCCTCGCCGAACAGGCTGTCCTGCATCCCGGCATCAACCAGCCCCTGCAGCAGTTTCTTGACGGGCGCCGGCAGCGCCATCGTCCCCAGCTTGTCTGCAGGCACCCAGCGTTCCGGCAACGCCGGTTCGCGCAGGGCAACCGCGCGCACCGGCACAAGCCAGGGCCGGATGTGCAGGCGGTAATGCGTGAACGTGTGGGCGAAGGCAGCCAACTCGAAGCGCTGTTCCGGCTCCAGCCCCAGCGCGCGCGACGCGGTGTCGGGATCACCCGCCGCATCAAACTCCGGCAGGCTCCACAGCCCGCCCCAGATGCCGGGTTCGGGACGCTGTTGCAGCAGGAACGCGCCCTGGTGCCGCAGCACCAACATACAGGTCTCGCGTTCGGGGATCGCCTTGCGCACCTTGGGCGTGGGCAGTTCGGCCTGTCGACCTTCGCGGCGGGCAACACAGGTCTCCGCCACCGGACATCTGTCGCAGGCGGGTTTGCCGCGCGTGCAGAGCGTGGCGCCCAGATCCATCAGCCCCTGCGTGTAGGCCGCCATGTCCAACCCGGGCGCTGCGTCCACCTGCGCATGCGCCAGCGCCCAGAGACGCTGCTCGACCTCGCGCTTGGCGGGATCCCCGGCAATGCCGAAGTGTCGTGTGAATACCCGCTTGACGTTGCCGTCCAGGATGGGCGAGCGCTCGCCGTTGGAGAACGCGGCAATGGCCGCGGCAGTCGACCGGCCGATGCCCGGCAGCGTAGCGATGGCCTCGGCGGTGGGCGGAAAGCGGCCGTTCCAGTCGCGCACGATCTCCTGCGCGCAGCGATGCAGGTTGCGGGCGCGGGCGTAGTAGCCCAGGCCGGCCCAATAGGGCATCACGTCTTCCTGCGAGGCGGCGGCCAGCGCCGCGACGTCCGGAAAGCGTTGCAGAAAGCGCTCGTAATAGGGAATGACGGTGGCCACCTGCGTCTGCTGCAGCATGATTTCGGAAAGCCAGATCCGGTAGGGATCCCGGGTGTTCTGCCAGGGGAGATCGTGGCGGCCATGCTGGCGCTGCCAGGCGACGATGCGAGGGGCGAAGTCCATGCCGGCAATTATCGCATCGCCCTATTGCCCGCCCGAGGGCCAGGGGTTACAACCGAAAGGACTAACGCCAGCCGGCCCCGTTTTTTCGGAGCGGCGGGTGCGGCAAGCGCGATTCCGCCCGCAGAGGCGCGAACGCATCAGGACTTCACTTTCACGGCCCTTGTTGGCCCGCGTGCGTTCTGGCAAGAGGCGCGCGACGCTGGTGGGGGCATCCGATGTTGGAGTAGACATGAATGCCCCCCTTACGCCCGCCGTCCGCGCGGCGCTTGAATCCGTCCAGCTCGACGACAAATACACCCTGCAATCCGGCCGCGCGTGGATGAGCGGCATCCATGCGCTGGTGCGGCTGCCCATGATGCAGCGCGTGCGCGACGCGCAGGCAGGGCTGAACACGGCGGGCTTCGTATCGGGCTATCGGGGTTCACCGCTGGGCGGCGTCGACCAGAACATGTGGAAGGCCGCCGCCCATCTGAAGGCGCACCACGTCGAGTTCCAACCCGGCATCAACGAAGACCTGGCGGCCACGGCGGTGTGGGGCACGCAGCAGGTGAACCTTTTTCCCGGCGCAAAGTACGACGGCGTGTTCGGCATGTGGTACGGCAAGGGTCCTGGCGTGGACCGTTGCGGCGACGTCTTCAAGCATGCGAATGCAGCCGGCACCGCGCTCCACGGCGGCGTGCTGGTGGTGGCGGGCGACGACCACCCCGCCAAGTCCTCGACGCTGCCGCACCAGAGCGATCACATCCTGAAGGCCTGCATGATTCCGGTGCTGTTCCCGTCCAGCGTGCAGGAAGTGCTGGATTTCGGCCTGCATGGCTGGGCGATGAGCCGCTACGCGGGCGTGTGGGTGGGCATGAAGTGCATCACCGACATCGTGGAGGTGTCGGCATCGGTTGACGTGGACCCTCACCGCGTGCGCATCGTGCTGCCCGAGGACTTCCAGCTGCCGCCGGACGGCCTGAACATCCGGCTGCCCGACACGCCGTTGCAGCAGGAAGCGCGTCTGCTGGACTACAAGCTGTACGCCGCGCTGGCCTATGCGCGCGCCAACGGGCTGAACCGCGAACTCTGGGACGTGCCACAGCGCGATGCGCGCTTCGGCATCATGACGTCCGGCAAGGCCTACCTGGACACGCGCCAGGCGCTCTCGGACCTGGGCCTGTCCGAAGACGTGTGCCGGCGCATCGGCCTGCGTCTTTTCAAGGTGGGCATGGTGTGGCCGCTGGAGTCCGCAGGCACGCAGCGGTTCGCCGAAGGGCTGGACGAGATCCTGGTCGTGGAGGAAAAGCGCCAGGTGCTGGAGTATCAGCTGAAGGAGGAGCTGTTCAGCTGGATCGGCAGCGGCAAGAAGATTCCGCGCGTGGTGGGCAAGTTCGACGACAAGGATGGCGGCGAGTGGTCCGTGCCGCAGGGCAACTGGCTGCTGCCGGCGCATTATGAATTCTCGCCTGCGATGGTCGCCAAGGCCATCGCGGCGCGCCTGTTGCGGTTCGCGTTGCCGGACGATGTGCGCGCGGGCATCGAGGCTCGCGTGGAGTTCATCCGTGCCCGCGAAGCGGCGTTGGCGCGACCGCGCGTGGTTGAAGAGCGCAAGCCCTGGTTCTGTTCAGGCTGTCCGCACAATACGTCGACACGCCTGCCGGAAGGTTCGCGCGGCATGGCGGGCATCGGCTGCCACTACATGGTGCGATGGATGGACCGCAGCACCGACGTCTTCACGCAGATGGGCGGCGAGGGCGTGCCGTGGCTGGGGCAGGCGCCGTTCACCGAGGAAAAGCACGTGTTCGCGAACCTGGGCGACGGCACCTACTTTCATTCGGGGCTGCTGGCGATTCGGGCAGCAGTGGCGGCCAAGGCGCCGATCACGTACAAGATCCTCTTCAACGACGCGGTGGCGATGACGGGCGGGCAGCCGGTGGACGGTCCCATCAGCGTGCCGATGATCACGCGCCAGGTGGCGGCCGAGGGCATCGAGAAGATCGTGGTGGTGACGGACGATCCCGGCAAGTATGTGGACGTGACCGACCTGGCGCGGGACGTGCCCGTGCGCCATCGCGACGAACTGGACGCGGTGATGCGCGAGCTGCGCGAGCATCCCGGCGTGTCGGTGCTGATCTACGACCAGACCTGCGCAACCGAAAAGCGCCGCCGACGCAAACGCAACGCCTATCCGGACCCGGCGCGCCGCGTGGTCATCAATGAACGGGTGTGCGAGGGCTGCGGGGATTGCTCGTCGAAGTCGAACTGTCTGTCGGTGGAGCCGCTGGAGACCGAGTTCGGGCGCAAGCGCAAGATCAACCAGTCGAGCTGCAACAAGGATTTCTCCTGTCTGAAGGGCTTTTGCCCGAGCCTGGTGACGGTGGAAGGCGGCAAGCTGAAGAAGCCGCCCGCGTTGGCGCAATCGGGCGACGCGCCGGACGAGGATGTGCCTGCGCCCCGGGTGCGTAGTCTGGACGTGCCTTATGGCGTGTTCATCGCGGGGGTGGGCGGCACGGGCGTGGTGACGATCGGGCAGCTGCTGGGCATGGCGGCGCACCTTGAGGGGAAGGGCTGTTCGGTGCTGGACATGGCGGGACTGGCGCAGAAGGGCGGCGCGGTGTTTTCGCACGTGGTGTTGGCGGGCTCGCCGGACCATCTGCTGAACACGCGCGTGGCGATGGGCGAGGCGGATCTGCTGCTGGCAGGCGACTTGGTGGTGGCGACGAGCGCAGAGGCGATGGCCCGCGTGAGTCCGGGACGCACGCATGTGCTGCTGAACAGCGATACGGCGCCGACGGCGGCATTCGTGTCGAACCCGGGCTGGACATTGCCGGGGGCGAACCTGACGGCAGATCTGCAGAGCGCCTGCGGCAAGGAGAATATTGACGCGGTGGATGCCGCAGCCATGGCGGTGGTGCTGCTTGGCGATGCGATCTATTCGAATCCGCTGATGATGGGCTACGCATTCCAGAAGGGCTGGATTCCGCTGTCGCGCGAGGCGCTGCTGCGGGCGATCGAGCTGAACGGCCAACAGGTGCCGAACAATCTCGCAGCCTTTGCGTGGGGACGGCGCGCGGCGCATGAACCCGCGGCGGTGGCGCGTTTGATGGCCAATGGGGGTGTGCCTGCCGCGCAGCCGGAAGACATCATCGAAATCACGCGGCCGCGGGCGGCAAGTCCGGTGGTGGATCTAAGGAAGCCGGCCAGTGAGTTGGCGCAGATGGTGGCGGTGCGCAAGGCGTTCCTGACGCAGTATCAGGACGCGGACTATGCCAAGCAGTACACGGATCTGGTGGACAAGGTGCTGCATGCAGAGCGGGAGGCGACGGGCACGAACCGGCTGGCGGTGGCGGTGGCGCGGTATTACTTCAAGCTGATGGCGTACAAGGACGAATACGAGGTGGCTCGGTTGTATTCGGATGGGGAGTTCTTGAAGCGGGTGGGCGAGCAGTTCGAGGGGGATTGGAAACTGCGCTTTCATCTGGCGCCGCCTTTGTTTGCACGGCGGGACAAGGATGGGCATCTGGTGAAGCGGTCTTATGGGCCGGGGATGCTGAAGGTGTTTCGGGTGTTGGCAAGAATGCGGGTCTTGCGGGGGTCTCGGTTTGATCCGTTCGGGTATACGAAGGAGCGGCGGGCTGAGCGGGAATTGATCAAGGAGTATCGGGAGACTGTGACGGCGATTCTGGGGAAGTTGAATCGCGGGAATCTGGATAAGGCGGTAGCGTTGGCTAGCGTGCCGGAGGAGATCCGCGGGTACGGGCATGTGAAGGAGGCGTCGATGGTGCGGGCCGAGGCGATGCGGGAGGAGTTGTTGAAGGGGTTTACTGCGAGGGTGGTGGCGATTGGGGTTCGGGCGGCTTGATGGTGCTTTATTGGTGTTGCCGGGCAGTGAGTGCTTGGGACGCCTCCCGGAGCCGTTGTAATGCCGGGGGTGGAGTTCTTGAGACGCCTCCCGGAGCCGTTGTAATGCCGGGGGTGGAGTTCTTGAGACGCCTCCCGGAGCCGTGGTAATGCCGAGGGTGGCGTTCTTGAGACGCCCGGCGCGTCGTGGGCCTGGGGTGGGCGGGGCTACGATTGCGGTCCGGAGCCTTCGCTCCGGACTGCCCCGTGCTCATCCTCGTTGCCGCCTGCGGCGGCTGCCTTCGGATTCCGCCGGGCGCAGCTACACGCCCCGCCCACCCCAGGCCCACGCCGCACCGGGCTTTACGGTTGAAGCTTTACGGGCGCTGGGACGGATTGGGTTCTTGAGGTTCTTGCACGCATTCGTGTGGGATAGAAGCAGCTTGCGGCGCCCGTCACCGTTCGGCCGCGCGGGCGGCCTCCGGTGACTTACGCGGCGTCTTGCGTCGTAGCGATGACGCTTCGCGTGTGGCGGCATGGTTTTTGAGTTTTGCCGCCATTGGCTACTTCAGAATAGCTCCGGCCAAAAGCGTGAAACCGAATGAGTAGGACTGCACCGCCAGCGGCCCGGTCCAAGTGGGAGTAAGTGTCACGTCGGCGAGCACTACAGCAGCCCCACCGAGGCCGACACCAAGGCGGAACAGCATGTCTTCTTTCTTGCCCTCTGCTATTAGCTTGGCTTGGCCCGCAGCGCGACAGACTTCATTCGTGAATTCGTCCAAATTTCGTAGAAAGTGTTCAGCGGAGCCGCCACCGTACTTGCCGATGTATGCATGCGCCTGGAGATCGAAGCCGTCTTTTACGACTTGAACGATGGCCGTGCTTGAGAGACCCGCTCGCTCCAGGACTAATACTTCAGGACTCAGAAACTCACCGAGAAAGCGTGCGAGGCTATGCCGTATGGCCGCGTTGGTTTCGCTGTGCTTTTCTGCGGCTGCCGCTACATCAGACACACGTTGGCGAAATGCTTGATCTCTGGTCAGTTCCTGAAGCCCATCGCAGCCCAGCTTGGTAGCGCGGATTGCTTCTTCTGTCGCAATGCTTCCTCGACGCGTGCGGAGTTCCTGAACGAAGTTTGTAGCTTTGATGAGCTTATCGTTGGCCAGTTGAACTTGCGCTTGCGCAAACGCGGCGTCCGATGCGAGAAGCGCAATCATCGACGCGATTAGTAGAAGGACTCGCATGCCATCTCCTTGACTAGACGGATGTTGAGCTCGCAGGCTAGGTGCGAAGAACCTTCGGCGACATCCCCAAAATTGAGGATGTGCGAGCGGCAACTTCTGATGCACCGCAGTCATCCGGCGGCTAGGTCCTATCGACCGCGAGGGGTCGAAAGCGATCATTGGAGTTGGCTCTGTACGTCCCTATGGACGGGCCTTGGCGGGGGTGCGCTTGCGCACGCCGGGTCCTATAGCTCCGGTCTTCCAACCTCGACTCGTGCCCGTCCTCCCCATTTTGAAAGTGGGGTGCGGGTTTGTTCGCCGCTATAGGAGATTGTCCATGACGCAGCACTCCCTTACCCAAGACCCCTGGTTCGTCGACGCTAATCCCGAACTTGGCCTCGTATCCCTCTCCCAGCTCTACAACATTGAGCGCGCCTGCTATGCCATCGCGCCGATCGCTCGCCTTGTCGGCAACAGCGCCTCCGAACCCGACGCCACCGGCGCGCAGCCGCTGGACGCATGGACCGTGGCCGCGTTGTTAGGCGGCGTGCTGTGTGAGCACATGGGCATCATGACTGAGGCCATGCTGGAAACGGCACGCGCCTACGCACAGGACGCGGATTGCGCTGACCCCACGCGTATAAGCGGCTCGGGCCTGCCGCGATGTGCAACAGGCTCTTCTACGAAGACGAACGGGCCAACATTGGCTCACCCGGGCCAAAGTTGGCCCGATTTTTTTTGTTTGTTTTCAAACCGTTGAAGAATCTCGAGCCACAAATGGCCCGAACTTTCGGTGAAAAAAACACTTTCGCTGCTTTTGCGCCGTTGAGATCGCCATGTTTGGCGGTGAAGCACGCGTAAGCAGTTGATAAGAAAGAACAACGGAAAAGACGCTTCCAAGTTGGCACAACGTTTGCATTGAGGCGATAGGTCATCACCACCGACTACTGCCACACTGCGCCAAGCAAAGGAACTTATGAGCGTGAGCACGACCTTGAGTTGGGCGATCCGCCATGCTGTCCCCAATCCTACGGGCACATGCAACGCCTGCGAACGCACTGGCCTGCCAATCCTTCCGTTGCGAACGGCCTACGCGCCTAAGCCCACCGCGACATCAAAGCGGCCGCTTGCCGGCGGCGGCGATCTGGCTGCCGTGCCGTTGCGGCTCGACCAGCCGCGTACCCTACGTGAAGGGTATCTCTATGTGCTGCTCGACAAGCGAGAGTGGCAGGCTTATCAGGTGACGCCCGAAGGGGCGCTGCGTCAGTTCAACCCATTTTCCATGCCGCGGGCAGCCCCAGAGCCGCTGAGCGAAAGATGTATCCACCGCGACCACGACGTTCCGGCTTCGTTCATCAACATCGACACCAAACTGTTTAAGACCGCGTGGATAGCGTTCTCCAGCGATCCGTGGTCCGACAGCGTATTGAATCGCTATCTCCACAGTTTCGCGGGCGAAAAGTCGCCAATGGCCGTCAGGTTTTACGAGCTTGACTTGCAGACTGCGCGGAACGATCCCGCGAGTGTAGGCATCGCAATGACGGAGCAGAGCCTTCAGGTCGATCAGCACGTGCTGGAATACGCTACGCCCACGATCGGCGATTTTGTCAGCGCGCACGGATTTTGCTCGCGCAATCATCGCTTGAACGCGCTTGAAGGTTTCGTCCGGACTCAGACACAGCGCGAGCAATTGCCGAATGGCGTGTTGGCGTTGGTCCTGCCGGACCCGGTCGGGATGGTCCAGGAAATCAATCATCAGCGCCTGGGTTGGCTAAGGGAGCGGCAGGCTTATGAGGCAGACCCGCTCAACAACTACAAATTCTTCACGTCCGAAAGCCTGAAGCGCCTGCGTGAACTCTGCAAGGTGGCCGCGGACAACGCCATTGCCCACAGTCCCTATGCTTACCACAGTGGAACGGCGGGGCCGCCGGTTTTCGGCGACCCCGCTCGCGAGCGAGCCGAACAGGTCGAGCACAAGGCAGGGAAGCTGCTTGCGCGGCTCGATGAGCGATACGACGAAGTGGCGCGCGCCAGTTGGGAGAAAGCGTTCGAAGCGCACAAGGCGCGGTTGCAGACGCAAGTGGACAGGCTGGCCGAACTCTACGCAGACCAGATCCTCAACAACCCGATGTTCCGCTCGGCGGAGCAGTATGACTACGATGCGCAAAATGCGTACTCAGTATTGGGTTACATCCGCACGATGGAGCTGTGCCTGAGCGGCGGCATCACCGAAGCAACGCCTAAACCAGATTCCGAGGGCAACATTCAACCCGTCACCGGACCGTCGGCGCGCGCGTGGGAAGCCTGGGTCATGGATGGTCAGAGCATCGTCTTCAAGACCCTGCTGGCGCTCGACAAAAGCCTGATGCAAAGTCTGGTGCCCACGTTCGGCAATCAGGGCGAACTGGATTGGAACGACTTCGGGAAGCTCTACGCCCCGGTCACCAAGATCATTAACAGTAGCGACCTGGGCGACAAACTCATCTGGCCTAACGTCCAGGACGCGATCGCCAGTGTGCTGGCGGCTTACAACGGTGCGGTGAGCCGACTGGAACTGAAGGTTGATGGTGGCGTGCGCAACGTCGCCACGCGCGTGAACAGCGCATCGCTCTTGCTGTACTCGCGCACATACATGACCCAGGTCGCCGTTCAGATGAAGCTGGGTGAGTTTTACACATTGATGTGCAAGCAGATCGGGGAAGACCGAAACAGGCTTTCGGCCGCCATCGCGCAGGCGACCGGAAAGGCGCACAAGCAGGTGCGGTCGGTGCTGACTGCTGGTGTCCTCAGCCTGGCCCTGAGCGATCCGAAACTCGCGGAACAGATGGTTGAAGTGGTGTTGTGGGTCGAAGGAAACGCGAATGACTTGCGAAAGCGCTTTGGCGACGTCGTCAAGGATGCCACCCCGCAAACAGGGGAGGTTATCGGAGACGCCACGCGCCGGGCCGGCGGAGCGCTAAGCGAACTCAAAGTGCTCGCCGGCACGCTGGAGCCGGGGGCGCGCAAGGTGTTAGCTGGTCTTCAGCTTAGCGCGTCGCGGGCTGCCGACCTCGCGCGGACCGGATTGAGGGGCGCGCACAGTGCTGCCGCGATTGCCCGCGGAACGGTCGGAAGCGCTGAACTGTTAGTCGCCATAGGGGCCACATATCTGCTGTCCCACGGGCTGCGTAAATCGGTTGAAGCCGTGGATGCCACCTTTGGAGCCAAACACGTGGAAGCCGTGCTGGCGGTGTATTCGGCGTCGATCGGAGTTTTGGGGGGAAGTATTGAGGTGGTGGGACTGGCGTTGAAGGGCAGTGCCGAACAGGCGCGGAAGGTCCTGCGCGCGCCTGCGACCGGGAGCGGTGCAATCAGCCGGATCGCGAATGCTGGTAAAGCTCTGGCGCGATTTGGAGCTTTACTGAGTGCGGTATCTGGTTTCGTCGATGCAATCGCGTCATTCAAATCTGCAAGAAATGCTCGCAATTTGGGAGGCCGACCGGAGGTTGGATATTACACAGCGGCCGCGTTTTTTGGAGCGAGCGCAGCTGCGTCGGGATACGCCATTTACGCAAGCTCCGCAGCCATTCTAAGCTCGACATGGGTGCTTGGACCCGTCGGTTGGGCAATTCTTTTCGGCTTGATCGCATATATAGCCGAGAGAATCGGAGAGGAAGCAGAATCTTCGCCATTGGAGAGGTGGGTCTACTGCAGCCACTTTGGTAAATCCGATTCCGGTAAATTTACCGACGCCAGTACTGCGGTTGCTGCGTTGAATGCAGCTGTTTTGGGAATCGATGCACATGTGATTTTTGATTCTGAGATCCGCTTGGTGCATTACGAAGGGTTGGCTGCAGCCATGGGAGGCATGGAGGCTGGCCCCGCAGTTATCCCGCGCTTGAAATATCGAATAGTTCTTCCGCGATACGACTCGGTCAGGGCTGCGTACTCATGGAAACTTCAAGTCAACCGCTATCGGGGGGACGAAGTGCTCGCGTCGGGCAATTACCCTCACGATGCTGCAAAAAAGGAAGAAGTGATCCTTCCATGCAATCCGTTGGATTACCGCCCGGATAGCACCATTCCGACAGTCAAGGAAAAACTGCTGACTCTCGCTGATGAGAGTAAGTCGAGTTTCCTTGTCATCGAGGGGGATATCGAACTTTCGGTAGGGCACGATATTGATGTGGCAGTCATCAGCGTCGAGTACCTCCCCAATGTTATCGATCCCGAGATGATTGCCAAAGTGGAATGTATAGAAGCAAAGTAATGATGAAAAAAAATGCACGTTTGGATAATCCAACAAAAGGGTGGCGAGCCGACCTGCCTCTGCCGAATACATTGCCTGGTGCACCACTGCCTCTGTTAGGTCGCTGCCCGAACTTCGTGGACGATATCTATCTGGAACTTAGCGGCTCCCGCAATTTGAATCGCACAGTCATATTCATTTTTGCTTTTTCGATGTTCCTAATAGCAGTATTTATCGTAAAGATATTTTTCTTCGATCTTGGCGGCGGCGCATTTTCGAGCCACCCGTTTCTGTTCATGCTGACGACGGCCTTGTCAATTGGGACACTGGTTGCCGGAATAGGAATATTCCGCTCTGGCGCGGCCCCCCCTCGCGATGAGCCGATCCGCTTTAATCGCAAGCGTCGCAAGGTCTACGTTTATCGCTTTCACAACGGCAACCTAGTAAGCGGCAAAGGTACGGGCGTATGCCCCGTGATTTTTAACTGGGAAGATCTGCGCGCCGAAGCCTGGAGCCGAATGAGCCCAAGCCCGAGCGGCGTCCCGATTTTTGCTTGGGGCGTCGATATTGCAGTGGTTGCACAAGGTTCCAATCACGTTATTGATCGCTTCCAATTGGCCGGCAGCAATGCCGATGGGGAACATATGTGGGCCATGGCGCGCGCGTTCATGAACCAGGGACCCGGGTCGTTGCCAAAGTATTCGAACCTACCGCGTGATTGGAATAATCACATCCCGGCGTGTGATCCTGGGCTGCGACTGGCACCAAAAGTGCATTGGCCGATTGATATGGACGTTGAGTCGAAGACGGCGCCGTAGAACGCGTTTGTTCAGCTTCCGAATCTTGATCGAGTGGTCTCGCGGCATTGATCGCTTCCAATTAGCTGGCAGCAACGCCTACGGCGAACACATGTGGGCAATGGCGCGCGCGTTCATGAGCCTGGGACCGGAAGCATTACCCCAATATCCAAACCCTTCCCGTGATTGGAACAAAGATGTGCCGCTCTATCACTTGACCCTGCGTTTAGCGCCCAAGGTGGGGTGGCCGGATGATATGGACGTCGAATCGCGCACGGGACCGCAACTCGCCTTTGGTTGGCGCCGAAGTCAAAGTGCCGACGATGTGCCGTTGGAGCCACGCATCTACTGTCGCAGGGGTTGCGCCAATCGGTTGAGGCCGTGGATGGGCTCTCGGCCGAGATGCGGCGAAGATTCTCCGCGCACCGGTGACGGGTGCCGGTGCGACCACAATACGGCATCGACGTGTCGCCCGAGTTCACCAAATCGCTGATCGATGGGGACACGGGTGAAGGCCTGGCGCAGCACAAGGCCATCTATCTGGGCGCCAGACACCAACGCCAAACCAACAACCGATGCCTTACTTAGCGGCCCCTGCCGACCACCCCTTAGACAACTCCACTGCCTGCCGCCACCGCTTCATCCGCGCATCTCTCACGGACTGAGGCCACGCAGGCGTGAACGTGCGTTCAGCCTGCCACTTCGATGCAAATTCATCCGGACCCGACCAGAAGCCTACAGCCAGGCCGGCGAGGCCCGCTGCGCCGAGTGCAGTCGATTCGGGAACCCGGGGGCGGACAACCGGAACGCCCAGAATGTCAGCCTGCATCTGCATCAGCAGGTCATTGCGGGCGGCGCCGCCGTCGACGCGCAATTCCGTCAAAGCGATGCCGCTGTCCGCATTCATGCACGTCAGCAGTTCAGCGCTTTGCAGGGCGATGGATTCCAGCGTCGCACGCGCAATGTGGGCACGGGTGGTGCCGCGGGTCAGCCCGACGAGGGTCCCGCGAGCATAGGGGTCCCAATGGGGCGCGCCCAGACCAGCAAACGCCGGGACCATGAAAACGTCGTCCGTGTCCGAGACGCTGGCGGCCAGGGATTCGATTTCTTCCGAGCGCTGGATGATGCCCAGCCCGTCGCGCAGCCATTGAACCGCAGCGCCGGCTACGAAGACGCCGCCTTCCAGCATGTACGCCGGCTTCCACTTGTCGTGCCCCGCTTGAGGCAGGCCCCAGCCGACCGTGGACAGCAGGTTGTTGCGCGATTCGACGGGCTTGTCGCCCACGTTCATCAGCATGAAGCAGCCGGTGCCGTAGGTGTTCTTGGCCATGCCCGGCGTGAAGCAGGCCTGACCGAAGGTCGCGGCCTGCTGGTCACCCGCCACGCCCGCGATGGGCACGGAGCCGCCCAGCCATTCCGGCAGCGCCTCGCCGACGATGGCGCTGCTGGGCGCGATCTGCGGCAGGACGTTGCGCGGGATGTTGAGCAGCGCCAGGATGTCGTCGTTCCAGTCCTGCGTGTGCAGGTCGAACAGCATCGTGCGCGATGCATTGCTGGGGTCGGTGCTGTGGACGGCGCCGCCCGTCAGTTGCCAGATCAGCCAGGTGTCGATGGTGCCGAAGGCCAGTTCGCCGCGTTCGGCCAGGCGGCGGGCGCCGGGCACGTGGTCCAGCAGCCAGGCCAGTTTGGTGCCGGAAAAGTAGGCGTCGACGACCAGGCCCGTGCGCGCCTGCAGGAAGTCGCCGTGGCCGTCCTGGCGGAGCTGGTCGCACATCGGGGCCGTGCGGCGGTCCTGCCAGACGATGGCGCGGGCCAGCGGGCGGCCGGTGGCGCGTTCCCAGATGAGCGTGGTCTCGCGCTGGTTCGTGATGCCGATGGCGGCGATGTCTGCCGCCGCCGCGCCGGCGTTGCGCAAGGCTTCGCGGGCGACGTCGAGCTGGCTGTGCCAGATCTCGTTGGCGTCGTGCTCGACCCAGCCCGGACGCGGATAGTGCTGGCGGAATTCACGTTGGCCGACGCCGCGGACCACGCCGTCGCGGTCGAACACGATGGCCCGGGAGCTGGTCGTGCCCTGGTCCAGGGCTAGGACAAATTCATTCGTCGTCACTGTTTTTCGCGCCGTTCAGGTGTGCCCCGGCCAGCGGGTCGAGGCGTCTAAAGGAGAAAGTCGATGCCATGCACAGCAGGCCGATGACGATGAAGCCGGCAACCACATCGCTGATGGCCAGCGTTTCGGCGCCGCGCAGCGACATGCTGATGTTCAACGTGACCGCGGCCACCCCGACGCCCAGCGTGATGCCCAATTGCTGGGCCATGGCCGAAAAGCTGCTGGCGCGGCTCATCTTGGCGGGCGGGATGTCGGCATAGGTTAGCGTATTTACCCCCGTGAACTGCAACGACCGGAAGAAGCCGCCCACCAGCAGGATGGCGATCATCAGCCATACGGGCGTGGCCGGATTGAAGGCGCCGCAGACGATGATGAAACCGCCCGTCAGTAGCGCATTCAAGGTCAGCACGCGGCGAAAGCCGAAGCGTTGCACGATGGGCGTGGCCACGAACTTCATCAGCAGCGCGCCGGCGGCGCTGGCGAAAGTGATGAGGCCGGCCGAGAACGGCGAAAGGCCAAAACCCACCTGCAGCAGCATGGCCAGGAGGAACGGCGTGGCGCCGACCGCGAAGCGGCACAGGTTGCCGCCCAGCGTGGAGATGGCGAACGTGGGAATCCGCATCAGGGACAGATCGATGATGGGATGTTCGGTGCGCCGTGCGTGCACGCCGTACAGCAGTCCGCACACGATGCCCACGGCGATCAGGCCGAGCAGCATGGGCAGCGGCATCACGTCGCGGCCGATGGCCTCGAAGCCGGTGACCAGGGTGGCCAGGCAGCCGGCGCTAAGCAGAAAGCCGATCCAATCGAGCCGCGGCGTGCCGGTTTCGCGGATTTCGGTGACGTACCGCAGCACCAGGAAGATGCCCAGGAACCCGATCGGGATGTTGATCAGGAAGATCCAGTGCCACGACATGTACGTGACCATGAAACCGCCCAGCGGCGGTCCGATCACCGGTCCCAGCAGTGCCGGGATCGACAGGAAGGACATGGCCTTGAGCAGATCCTGCTTGGGGACGGTGCGCAGGAGGATGATGCGGCCCACCGGCACCATCATCGCGCCGGCCATGCCCTGGACGATCCGGGCCAATACGAGTTGGGGAAGGTCTTGCGAGATGGCGCAGGCGACGGAACTGAGGGTGAACAGGCCGATTGCGGTAATGAACACGCGCCGGGCGCCGTAGCGGTCCGCCGCCCAGCCGCTGATGGGCACGAAGACGGCGACGGCCAACAGGTACGAGGTGATGGCCACATTGAGCCGCACCGGGGTGGATCCCAGGGCCCTTGCCATGGCGGGCAGGGCGGTCGCCACGACCGTCGCGTCCAGCATCTGCATAAACAGCGCGCAGCCAACGATGAAGGGGATCATGCGCGCCGCGCGCACCGCATCCGGGGTTGACGGTGGAGCGGGATTGGCTGCGGCGGCGGATTCTGCGGACATGTCGGGCGGGCTGCGGTGGAAGCCTGACGATTGTAACGCCGGGGATATGGCCGCCGTGAAGTAAACTCGAGACATCTGCAACCTAATGAAATTGGCGTCATGGCGACCAACTACGAATCCGAGATCACCCAGTTCCTCAAGGACTTCAAGAAATCCCACCCTGGCACCGAAGAGCGCCAGCGCGAGGGACGCGCCCGCCTCTGGGACAAACCGCAGGATCAAGAGCTGCTCGAAGGCTTCCGCGCGGCACGCGTGGCGCAAAGGCCGTACGTGTATCAGGCCGACTGATACCGTTCTCGGCAAACATGGTCCAGAACCCCTCGGTGCCAGGCGATGCCCTGGCCAAGCTAGTGGAACCGTCCGTCGACAGCACGCCCGACACCATCGATAGCGTGGCGTTTGCGCGTCTGTACGGCGAGCCGCTGTTCCAGATGCCGACGGACCTGTACATCCCGCCCGATGCGCTGGAAGTCTTCCTCGAGGCGTTCGAAGGGCCGCTGGACCTGTTGCTTTACCTGATCCGCAAGCAGAACTTCAACGTTCTGGACATCCCCATGGCGGATGTCACGCGGCAATATCTGTCGTATGTGGACCAGATCCGCATCACCAATCTCGAACTGGCCGCCGAATACCTCCTGATGGCGGCCATGCTCATCGAGATCAAGTCGCGCATGCTGCTGCCGGTCAAGAAGACCGACACCGGCGAAGAGCCCGAAGATCCCCGCGCCGAACTGGTCCGCCGCCTGCTTGAGTACGAGCAGATGAAGCTGGCCGCCCAGAAGCTCGACAAGATGCCGCAACTGGGGCGCGATTTCGTCAGCAGCCAGGCCGTGGCCGACCTCAGCGTCGAGCGCGCGCTGCCCGACGTCAGCGTGGACGACCTGCGCGCGGCCTGGGCCGACATCATGAAGCGGGCCAAGCTCAACCAGCATCACCACATCACGCGCGAGCAGCTGTCCGTGCGCGATCACATGACGCACATCCTGCGCCGCCTGAACGACGTGCGTTTCATGGAATTCGGCGACCTCTTCATGGAGCGCGTCCGCGAGGGTGCACCCGCCGCGGTCGTGGTCGTGCATTTCATCGCCATGCTCGAACTGGCGCGCGAATCGCTGCTGGAAATCACGCAGGCCGAGCCCTATGCGCCCATCTACGTCCGCCTGGCGTACACCAGCGTGGCAGCCGTCGCGGCCTGATCCTGACCGGGCTCCTGCCCACCCCGGAGATTCCCTTGAAAGTCGTACACACCATCCAGGAATTGCGCGATCACC
Source organism: Achromobacter sp. ACM05 (assembly GCF_019218915.1). Classification (NCBI taxonomy): domain Bacteria; kingdom Pseudomonadati; phylum Pseudomonadota; class Betaproteobacteria; order Burkholderiales; family Alcaligenaceae; genus Achromobacter; species Achromobacter sp. ACM05. The sequence goes on along the minus strand of NZ_JAHUWQ010000001.1, from coordinate 212,102 downwards.
TGCGCGGACAGAACCGCGTGTCGTTCGTGCCCACCATGGGCAACCTGCATGAAGGCCACCTGTCGCTGATGAAGCTGGCGCGCCAGCATGGCGATCCCGTCGTGGCCAGCATCTTCGTGAATCGCCTGCAGTTCGGCCCGAACGAGGATTTCGACCAGTATCCGCGCACCCTGGCTGCCGACATCGAAAAGCTCGAAGCGGCACGCGACGTCTACGTGCTGTTCGCGCCGAACGAGCGCGAGATGTATCCCGAGCCGCAGAATTTCCGCATCCAGCCGCCCGATGACCTGGGCGACATCCTGGAAGGCGAGTTCCGTCCCGGGTTTTTTGCCGGTGTCAGCACCGTCGTGCTGAAACTGTTTTCCTGCGTGCAGCCGCGTGTGGCGGTGTTCGGGAAGAAGGACTACCAACAGCTCATGGTGGTGCGCAACATGTGCCGCCAGTTCCAGTTGCCCGTCGAGGTGCTGGCGCACGAAACCGTGCGGGCGGACGATGGCCTGGCGCTGTCGTCGCGCAACCGCTACCTGACTGACGGCGAGCGCGCCGAGGCGCCGGCGTTGTACGCCGAGCTTCAGGAGATCGGCCGCCGCCTGGCCCAGGGCGAGCGCGATGCTGCTGCGTTGGAGAACGACGCGGCCCAGCGGCTGACGCAGCGCGGCTGGAAGGTCGACTACGTGGCCCTGCGCCGCCAGCGCGATTTGAAGCGCCCCGAGGCCGCCGACTTGCAGGCGGGCGAACCCGTCGTCGTGCTGGCCGCGGCCAAGCTGGGCGCCACGCGACTGATCGACAATCTGGAATTGGTCTACACGGCCTGAAGCGGCGGGGCGGTGACATCCGGTCGCGCGATGCGGGGCGCTCGGTGCAAGGCGCCCGGTACAGGCGCTTAATAGGGCGATTGAGGCGAGGCGTTTTCATCAGCCCCTAGCAGAATTGCCAGCTTACGGCGGCCCGGCCGACGGGGCAGACTGTTTGCAATCCTACATTGCAAACGAGCTTCCATGCCCTTTCCTCACCCCGAACTCGACGCCGCCCTTTCAGCCCTGACCGTCCGCGAACGCCAGATTGTTGACTACGTGGCGGCTGGGCGCGCCAACAAGGTCATTGCCATCGACCTGGGCATTTCCCTGCGCACGGTCGAAGCCCACCGCGCCCGCATCTTCGCCAAACTCGGCGCCCGCAACGCCATGCAACTTGCCTGCCGGCTGTGTGCCCACGGGCAGTCCGGCGCATCGCCCGTTCCGGGCGCGCACTGGCCGTCCCGCACTATGCCGCCTTTCGTCCTCCCTGGCGCGCCGGCCCAGGCATTGCACGAGCCCGCCAGCGAATACGGCGACTGCCCGGCAAAGCCCGATGTTCCTCCCTGATGGCGATTTGGTGCCTGCGGTCTGGTGCGCACACGTAAGGCAAGCCGTGCTTCGCATCCAAAACCCTCCGCCATAGCGTGCTGCCGTGGGGGCAGCCGTATTCCGCCGTGCGTGCCCTTTCACCGGGTCCAATGGCTGCCAGCAAAAGAATTCGGGCCTGACGAACAAGGTGTTCGTCAGGCCCGGATGGGGTGCTGCGGTGTTCGCCCTGCGGCGCTCAAGCGCCGTGGGCGGACATCCCTTCGATCAAGGGCACTTGGGCGCTGCGGCGCTGGCCAGTTCGTCGATCGGGTCCAGATCCGGCTGGCGGGTCAGGTTGTAGTTCAGGTTGGGGGTCTGGCCGCCAATGGAGCGCACGCGCAGCACGTTGTTGGCTGCGACCACGAATTCCACGCGGACATTGCCTTGGCCGTCCATCAGGATGACGCGCGGCGGGCGTTCTTCGGTGGCGTCCCAGCAGCCTTGCTCGGAAACAGGCGGGCCCTTCTTGGGATCGTTGTCCAGGTAGGCGGTGCGGCCGCGCCAGCGGCCATTGGGCGCCAGCGTCAGCGTCACGCGCTGGGCCGTGCACTGCATGGCGGGCGAAAAACACGGCAGCGTGCCCATGTAGGTTTGCGGCTGCGGAACGAGGCTATGGGTGATGCCGTTGGCCGCAGGGGCAGGGGCCACGGGGGCGGGCGCCGAGCCGCCGGCGCCGCCGGAGCCACCGGCACCGCTTTCTGCGCCTTCGGGCACGGACTGGCCGTCTTCGGTGGTCTGGCCGGCAGCAACCGCCTGCTGATTCTGGTTCTGTTGACGGCGCGCGTCGGGCTTGAGCTCGATCTGCACTTGCGACGGGGCGCGGATGACGGTGCGGTAGCCGGCGCCGGAACCTTGGTACTGGGCGTCGGTCACGGTGCTTTCGGCCGGCAGGTCGTAATAGCCTTCAGCTTTCTGCTTGGCGCAGCCGGTTGCGGCGATCACGGTGCCCGCTAGCAGCAGCCCCATGACGCTGAGTTTGCGGGAGCGGGAAACGATTTCTACGCGCGCGGCCATGGCAGCTTATCCGTGAATTGAGTCTGTCTCCGATTTTACGCACTTATGCGAAGATTCGATACGTTCCCCTTAGCCGTTCCCGGGCATCCCGGCACTTTATGCACAAATTACGACACGGCCGCGCGCGGCTCCTCATTCCTTGCGCCATCGCCGGTTTGTCGGATGGGCAGGCGCGTCCGGACCGCAAGGGGCGATGACGCCGATGTGGCACGTCTTTGATCTACCCTTTGGCGTCTTCATCGGCGTGGCGGCGCTGGCGGGCCTGTTCGTGGGCAACTGGCTGACGGTGCTGACCCATCGGCTGCCGCGCATGATGGAGCGCGAATGGCAGGCGCAGTGCCTGGACGCCGCCGGCAAGCCGCGGCCCGCCGGACACTATGGCCTGCTGTCGCCGGCCTCGCAATGCCCGGCCTGCGAGGCGCCCATCGAAAGAATGGCCCGGATTCCCGTGCTCGGCTGGCTGCTGCTGCGCGGCCGGTGCGCGGCGTGCCACGCGCCCATCGGCTGGCGCTATCCCGTCATTGAACTCCTGACCTGCGCGCTGTTCGCCGCCTGCGCGCTGCGCTTTGGCGCAACGCCGATCGCGTTGGCGGCCATGGGCTTGTCGGCCATGCTGGTGGCGCTGGCATGGATCGACTTCGAAACGACGTTGCTGCCCGACGTTCTGACGCAGCCGCTGGTGTGGGCGGGCCTGCTGCTGAACCTGTTTGATGCGTTCACCAGCGTGCAGACGGCGGTGGTCGGCGCGGCAGCCGGGTATCTCTTCCTGTGGGTTATCTTTCATGTGTTCCGCCTGTTGACCGGGCGCGAAGGCATGGGGCAAGGCGACTTCAAGCTGCTGGCCGCGCTGGGCGCGTGGTTTGGTGTCGAGGCCTTGCCGATGTTGCTGCTCAGTGCGTCGCTGGTGGGCGTGCTGATCGGCGGAACGCTGACGCTCACCGGCCGCGCCAGCCGCGGCCAGCCCTTGCCCTTCGGGCCGTACCTGGCGCTGGCCGGCCTGGTCATGCTGCTGCTGGGCGGCGAACAAGGCATGTGGCAGTTCATGAACTAGGGACGGCCAGTCAGGACGGCCGGGCAGGACGGCCAGTTGGGACGGCCTGTCAGGACGGCCTGTCAGGACGATCGGCTAGCCGAGGGCCGCCGGCATCGACGGCCATGCAACGGCACTAAGCAAGAGACAAAGGAAAGGCAGCATGTTCAACATTGGTCTGACGGGCGGCATCGGCTCGGGCAAGTCCCGCGTGGCGGACATGCTGGCGGAGTGGGGCGCGGCGTTGGTCGACACCGACGAGATCGCGCGATCGCTCACCGCCGCCGGCGGCGCTGCCATGCCCGCGATCGAACACGAATTTGGACCGCAGGCGTTGACGCCCGACGGCGCGCTGGACCGCGCGTGGATGCGCACGCAGGCGTTCGCCGATCCGCAGGTGCGGCGGCGGCTGGAGGCCGTGCTGCATCCGGCCATCGGCCGCGAAACGCAGCGGCAGGCGGCGGCCGCGCGCGGATCGTATCTGGTCTTTGTGGTGCCGCTATTGGTTGAGTCCCTGGACCGTTGGCGTGACCGCGTGGATCGTATCTGCGTGGTCGATTGCGATCCCGAAACGCAGGTCGCTCGCGTGCAGCAGCGCAGCGGGCTGACGGAGCAGGACATCAGGCGTATCATGGCGGCACAGGCTGCGCGGGCACGCCGGTTGGAGGTCGCGGACGACGTCATACTCAACGACGCAACGACAACACCGGAACAGTTGCGCGCGCGGGCGTTGACCCTGCATGACCGCTGGCTGGCGCTGGCGACCACCACGGGCCGGTAAGCCAGCGGCTGCCGGCACCCCTGAAAATTCTTGGCCCGCCGGCCAACCACTTGATAGGGCCTGTAAAAAAGCGTGATCGTTTACGAATATCCCTTCAACGAGCGCATCCGTGCTTATCTGCGGCTGGAATACCTGTTCGACAGGCTCTTCTTCTTTGCTCGCGAGGGTGACTCACGCCAGCATCAGGTTGCCGTCACCTCCCTTTTCGATCTGCTCGACGCGTGCGAACGCACCGACGTGAAAGGCGCGGTCCTGCAAGACCTTGAACGCCAGCGCTTGGCGCTGGTCGGGCTGCGCGATCATCCCGGCGTGGCGCAGGACGCGCTGGAAGGCATGCTGCGCGAAATGGAAAAGGTGGCCAGTGCCCTGGCTGCCCCTGGCAAGACCGGCCAGTCGCTGCGCGAGAACGAATGGCTGACCAGCCTGCGCGGACGTCTGTCGGTGCCCGGCAGCGCCACGCAGGTCGACATGCCTTCGTACTATGCCTGGCAGAACAAGCCCGAGGCCGCGCGCTGCGCGGACCTGCAGGCGTGGGTGTCCCCCTTCATTCCCCTTTACGATGGCCTGACCCTGGCGCTGCGCCTGTTGCGCGAGTCCGGACGCAAAATCGACATCGTGGCCGAGCAGGGCGCCTACCAGCAGATGCTGGGCGGCAAGCAGTTCCAGCTGCTGCGCGTCTGGGTGGACCCCACCCACGGCGTCTTCCCCGAGATCAGCGCCAATAAGTACATGATCTGGATACGTTTTTCCACCCAGGACGGGGAGTTCAAACCCCAGCAGGTGGCCCGTGATGTGTCATTCCAGATGACCCTCTGTAGCTCTTAGGCTGAAGTTACGCAGGGTTTCGCTGCCCGGATTCCTGTTGCGGGTAGTTTCAGCATGACGGTCATCAGGGCCGAAATCGGGACGGTCTAGTAGACAATACGGCTTTCCTTCCGAGTGTGCCGGAACCGTTTCCATGTCCGATAGCCGTCCTGTATCCCCACCCTCCCGCTGGAGCCGTCGCCGCGTGGTCGGCTTGGGTCTGCTGCTCCTCGTTGTGGCGGCGATCGCGTGGTTGGTGCTCCGGCCCTCGGCCAAGCAGGGTGGTCCCGGCGGACGTGCCGGCGGCCGGCCTCCCATGGCGGCCATGGCCAACCTGCCGGTGCCGGTGCGGATCGCCACCGCCGCCCAGCAGGACATCGACATCTTCCTGCGCTCGCTGGGCACCGTCACCGCCTACAACACCGTCACCGTCCGAAGCCGCGTCAGCGGCGAACTCGTCGACGTCGCCTTCCAGGAAGGGCAGCAGGTCAAGGCCGGCGACCTGCTCGCGCAGGTGGACCCGCGTGCGTTCCAGGTGGCCTTGGACCAGGCGCGCGGCACGCAGATGCAGAACCTGGCCCAGCTGGAAAACGCCCGCCGCGACCTGCAGCGCTACCAGGCCCTCTTCAAGCAGGATTCCATTGCCCGCCAACAGGTCGACACGCAGGCCGCGCTGGTGCGCCAGTACGAAGGCACGGTCAAGAGCGATCAGGCCAATGTCGACAACGCCAAGCTGCAACTCGATTACGCGCGCATCACCGCGCCGATCAGCGGCCGTCTGGGTCTGCGCCAGGTGGACCGCGGCAATCTCGTGTCCAGCGCGGACACCAACGGTCTGGTCGTCATCACCCAGACTCAGCCGATTTCCGTCGTCTTCACCCTGCCTGAGACGCAGTTGCCCGAAGTGCGCGCGGAACTCGCCGCCGGCAAGACGTTGACGGTCGACGCCTACGACCGCGCCGACACCCGCCGCATCGCGACCGGCACGCTCGAAACGCTGGACAACCAGATCGACGTGACCACCGGCACGCTCAAGCTCAAGGCCCGCTTCGACAACGCCGACGATGCGCTTTTCCCCAACCAGTTCGTCAACGTGCGCCTGCACGTCCTGACCCGCAAAGACGTGACCGCCATTCCGACGGCGGCGGTCCAGCAGGGTTCGGCCGGCGCCTTCGTCTTCCTGGTGCAGGACGACAACACGATCGCGGTGCGCCAGGTCAAGCTGGGCGCCATCAACAGCGGCATGGTCGCCGTGAACGAAGGCTTGAAGCCGGGTGACCGCGTCGTCACGGAAGGCACCGACCGCCTGCGCGCTGGCGCCAAGGTGGAAATCCTGGGCGGCGCCGAAGTCATTCCCGCCACCCGCGACAAGACGCTGGGCGCGGGGGCGCCGGCCGGCACCACGCCCGCGTCCAAGTAAGCCGAGAACGCCGTGAGCCCGTCGCGCCTTTTCATCCTGCGCCCCGTGGCCACCACCCTGTCGATGGTGGCCATCCTGATCGCGGGCCTCATCGCCTACCGTTTCCTGCCGGTTTCGGCGCTGCCCGAAGTCGACTATCCAACGATTCAGGTCGTGACGCTGTATCCCGGCGCCAGTCCCGACGTCATGACGTCGCTGGTCACGTCACCATTGGAGCGCCAGTTCGGCCAGATGCCCGGCCTGAACCAGATGTCGTCCACCAGTTCGGGCGGCGCCTCGGTCATCACCCTGCAATTCAACCTGACGCTGCCGCTGGACGTGGCCGAACAGCAGGTGCAGGCGGCCATCAACGCCGCGTCGAACCTGCTGCCGTCCGACCTGCCGGTGCCCCCGACCTACAACAAGGTCAACCCGGCCGACGCGGCGGTGCTGACGCTGGCGATCACGTCGCCTACCATGCCGCTGCCGCAGGTGCGCGACCTGGTCGATACGCGCGTGGCGCAGCGGCTGTCGCAGATCCCGGGCGTGGGTCTGGTCAGCGTTGCGGGCGGGCAGCGCCCCGCCGTGCGGGTCCAGGTGAATCCGCAGGCGCTGGCAGCCAATGGCCTGTCGCTGGCCGACCTGCGTACCGCCATCGTCGGCGCCAACGTCAACCAGCCCAAGGGCAACCTGGACGGTCCGCAGCGCTCCACCACCATCAACGCAAATGACCAGCTCAAGTCGCCCACCGACTACAACAGCCTGATCATCGCGTACAAGAACGGTGCGCCGTTGCGGCTGGCCGACGTGGCGCGCGCGGTTGAAGGCGCCGAAGACACCCGCCAGGCCGCGTGGGCCGGCGACAAACCCGCCATCCTGTTGAACATCCAGCGCCAGCCCGGCGCCAACGTAATCGACGTGGTCGACCGTATCCAGGCGCTGATGCCGCAGTTGCGCGCCGCGCTGCCCGCCACGCTGGACGTGACGGTGGTGTCGGACCGCACGCAGACCATCCGCGACTCGGTCGCCGACGTGCAGTTTGAAATGCTGCTGGCCGTCGGGCTGGTGGTCATGGTCACGTTCATCTTCCTGCGCAGCCTGACGGCCACGCTGATTCCCAGCGTCGTCGTGCCGCTGTCGCTGGTGGGCACGTTCGGGATCATGTATCTGTCCGGATTCTCGATCAACAACCTGACGCTGATGGCGCTGACCATTGCCACCGGCTTCGTGGTGGACGACGCCATCGTCATGATCGAGAACATCGCCCGCCACATCGAAGAAGGCGAAAAGCCGATGCAGGCCGCACTGAAAGGCGCGTCGCAGATCGGCTTCACGCTGATCTCGCTGACCCTCTCGCTGATCGCCGTGCTGATTCCGCTGCTGTTCATGACGGAGGTCGTGGGCCGGCTGTTCCGCGAATTTGCGATCACGCTGGCGGTGGCCATCCTGATTTCCCTGGTGGTGTCGCTGACGCTGACCCCGATGATGTGCGCGCGCCTGCTGCGCGCCGAATCCGAAACGAAGCACGGGCGTTTTCATCAGGCCACGGGCGCCTTCATCGACCGCATCATCGCCGGCTATGACCGCATGTTGCAGGTCGTGCTGCGCCATCAGACGCTGACGCTGATCGTGGCGGTGGCCACCTTTGCGCTGACCGTGCTGCTTTACCTGGTGGTGCCCAAAGGCTTCTTCCCGCAGCAGGACACCGGCCTCATCCAGGCCATCACGCAGGCGCCGCAGTCCATTTCGTTCACCGCCATGTCCCAGCGCCAGCAGGCGGCGGCCCGCTTGGTGTTGGAAGATCCCGACGTGCAGGCCGTGTCGTCCTTCATCGGGGTGGACGGCAGCAACGCCACGCTCAGCGCCGGCCGCATGCAGATTTCGCTCAAGCCCCAGGCCGAGCGCAATGGCGATCTGCGCACCGTCATGGCCCGCCTGCAGGAAAGCCTGAACAAGCAGGACGGCCTGACCGTCTACATGCAGCCGGTGCAGGACCTGACCATCGAAGACCGCGTCAGCCGCACGCAGTACCAGATGACGCTGTCCAATCCCGACCTGAAAGTGCTGAGCGAGTGGACGCCCAAGCTGGTCGAGCGTCTGCGCGCCGTGCCGGGCCTGATGGACGTGGCAGACGACCTGCAGGACGACGGCCTGCAGACCTGGGTGGAGATCGACCGCGACGCGGCCTCGCGGCTGGGCATCACCGCCGCCGTCATCGACGAGACGCTGTACAACGCCTTCGGCCAGCGGCTGATCTCCACGATCTTCACGCAGTCCAACCAGTACCGCGTGGTGCTCGAAGTCCTGCCGCAATTCCAGATGTCGCCCAGCGCGCTGGGGCAGATCCACGTGCCCACCTCCACGGGCGCGCAGGTGCCGCTGTCTTCCGTTGCGCACATCAGCGAAGGCCGGACGGTGCTGGCCGTGAACCGGCTTGACCAGTTCCCGATGGTGACCGTGTCGTTCAACCTGGCGCCCGGCGCCTCGTTGTCCGACGCTGTGGAAAACATCAAGGCTGCCGAAGCCGAAATCGGCATGCCGTCCAGTGTCGAAACGCGCTTTCAGGGCGCGGCGCTGGCGTTCCAGAATTCGCTGTCCAGCACGCTGTGGCTGATTCTGGCGGCCGTGGTCACGATGTACATCGTGCTGGGCGTGCTCTATGAAAGCTACATCCACCCCATCACCATCCTGTCCACGCTGCCATCCGCAGGCGTGGGGGCGTTGCTGGCGCTGCTGATCAGCGGCACGGAACTGGACATGATCGGCATCATCGGGATCATCCTGCTGATCGGCATCGTCAAGAAGAACGCGATCATGATGATCGACTTCGCGCTGGACGCCGAACGCAAGCGGGGACTCGCGCCGCGCGAGGCCATCCACGAGGCCGCGCTGCTGCGCTTCCGGCCCATCCTGATGACCACGCTGGCCGCGCTGTTCGGCGCCTTGCCGCTGATGCTGTCCACCGGCACCGGCGCTGAACTGCGCCAGCCGCTGGGCCTGGTGATGGTCGGCGGCCTGCTGTTGTCGCAGGTGCTGACGCTGTTCACCACGCCGGTCATCTACCTGATGTTCGATCGCATGTCCCGCCGTTGGCGCGGCGCGGGTGCGCCGTCCGCCGGAGACGCGCGATGATCCTGTCGGCCCCCTTTATCGTCCGGCCGGTGGCGACCACGCTGCTGAGCCTGGCGGTCGTAATGGCCGGCATGCTTGCGTTCTTTCTGTTGCCCGTGGCGCCGCTGCCGCAGGTGGACATCCCCACTATTTCCGTGTCGGCCAGCCTGCCGGGCGCCAGTCCCGAGACCATGGCCTCCAGCGTCGCCACGCCGCTGGAACGTTCGCTGGGCAGCATTGCGGGCGTCACGGAAATGACGTCGCGCAGCTCGCAGGGGTCCACGCGCATCACGCTGCAGTTCGACCTGTCGCGCGACATCAATGGCGCGGCGCGCGACGTGCAGGCCGCGATCAACGCGGCGCGTTCGCTTTTGCCGACCGGCCTGCGCAGCAATCCCACCTATAACAAGTCCAATCCGTCGGACGCGCCGATCCTGACGCTGGCGCTGACGTCCGACACGCTCAGCCAGGGCCAGCTGTACGACCTGGCCTCTACCATCGTGGCGCAGAAGCTGTCGCAGGTGGACGGGGTGGGCGAGGTCACGGTGGGCGGCAGCTCGCTGCCGGCGGTGCGCGTGACGGTGCTGCCCGGGGCGCTGGCCAACCAGGGCGTGTCGCTGGACGAACTGCGCGCCACGCTGGCCAACGCCAATGCCAACCGCCCCAAGGGCGTGCTTGAAAACGACCGCTACCACTGGCAGATCATGGTCAGCGACCAGCTCAGCCGGGCCGAGGAATACCGGCCGCTGATCGTCGCCTGGCGCGACGGCCGACCGGTGCGCGTGTCCGATGTGGCCAAGGTGGAAGACTCGGTCGAAGACCTGTATCAGACCGGCTTTTTCAACGACCGCAACGCCATCCTGATGGTCGTGCGGCGGCAGGCCGACGCCAACATCATCGAAGCCGTGGACGCCGTGCGCGCGCAGTTGCCCGTGCTGCAGGCGCTGATGCCCGCCGACGTCAACATGACGGTTGCGCAGGACCGCACCCCCAGCATCCGCGCGTCGCTGCACGAGGCCGAGCTGACGCTCATCATCGCCGTCGGGCTGGTGGTGCTGGTGGTGCTGCTGTTCCTGCGGCGCTGGCGCGCGGCCATCATTCCCAGCGTCGCGGTGCCGGTGTCGCTGATCGGCACGTTCTGCATCATGTACCTGTGCGGCTACACGCTGAACACGATCTCGCTGATGGCGCTGATCGTCGCCACGGGGTTCGTGGTGGACGACGCGATCGTGGTGCTTGAAAACATCATGCGCCACGTCGAGAACGGGATGTCGCCGATGCGCGCCGCCTTGCGCGGCTCGCGCGAGGTCGGTTTCACGGTGCTGTCGATGAGCCTGTCGCTGGTGGCGGTGTTCATTCCCATCCTGCTGATGGGCGGGGTGGTGGGGCGTCTGTTCCGCGAGTTTGCCGTCACCTTGTCCGCCGCCATCCTGGTGTCGCTGGTGGTGTCGTTGACGCTCACGCCCATGATGTGCGCGCGCCTGCTGCGGCCCGAACCCAAGGATCCCAAGCCGCCGGGCCGGCTGGCGCGCTGGACCGAGCGCGGCTTTCAGTCCATGCAGGACGGCTATCGCCGCTCGCTGGGCTGGGCGCTGGCGCACGGCCGCCTGATGATGCTGACGCTGGCGATCGCCGTGGGCCTGAACGTCTATCTGTACACCGTGGTGCCCAAGGGCTTTTTCCCGCAGCAGGACACGGGTCAGCTGCTGGGCTTTTTCCGTGTCGACCAGGGCACATCGTTCCAGGCCACGCTGCCCAAGCTTGAAGCGCTGCGCAAGGTGGTGCTGGACGATCCGGCCGTGCAAAGCATGACCGGATACGCGGGCGGGCGCGGCGGCAGCAACAGCAGCTTCATGCAGATCCAGCTCAAGCCGCTGGGTGAGCGCAAGGTTTCGGCCGACGTCGTCATCAATCGCCTGCGCGCCAAGCTGCAGAACATGCCCGGCGCGCGCCTGTTTCTCGTGTCGCAGCAGGACATCCGCATCGGTGGCCGCCAAAGCCAGGGTTCGTACGACTACACGCTGATGTCGGGCGATCTGCAACTGCTGCGCACCTGGATGCCCAAGGTGCAGCAGGCGATGGCCAAGATTCCGGAGATCACCGACGTGGACGCCGACGTCGAGGACCGCGGCCGCGAGATCAACCTGGTCATCGACCGCGAAGCCGCGACGCGGCTGGGCATCAGCATGGCCACCATTTCCACGGTGCTGAACAACTCGTTCAGCCAGCGCCAGGTGTCGGTCATGTACGGGCCGCTCAACCAGTATCACGTGGTGCTGGGCGTGGACCCGAAGTTCGCGCAGGACATCGAATCGCTGCGCCAGGTCGAGGTCATCACCGCGGACGGCGCCCGCGTGCCGCTGTCGGCGTTCACCAAGCTTGAAAACGCGAACGCGCCGCTCAGCGTGAGTCACCAGGGCCTGTTCGTGGCCGACACCATCTCGTTCAGCCTGGCGCCCGGCGTGTCGCTGGGGCAGGCGACCACCGCGATCGACAATGCCGTGGCGCGCCTGGGCTTGCCATCTGACCAGATCCAGGCGGGCTTTCAGGGCACCGCCGCCGCGTTGCAGCAGACGCTGGCGCAGCAACCCTGGCTGATCCTGGCCGCGCTGGTCACCATGTACATCGTGCTGGGCATTTTGTACGAAAGCTTCATCCACCCGCTCACCATCCTGTCCACGCTGCCGTCGGCGGGGCTGGGCGCGCTGCTTGCGTTGCTGCTGGTGCGATACGACTTCACGCTGATTGCGCTGATCGGCGTGTTCCTCTTGATCGGCATCGTCAAGAAGAACGCGATCATGATGGTGGATTTTGCGCTGGACGCCCAACGCCACCACGGCATGACGCCGCGCGACGCGATCTTTCAGGCGTGCCTGACGCGGTTCCGTCCGATCATGATGACGACGATGGCGGCCATCTTCGGCGCGCTGCCGCTGGTGCTGGCCACCGGCGCCGGCGTCGAGATGCGCCAGCCGCTTGGCATTACCATCGTGGGCGGCCTGGTGCTGAGCCAGATCCTCACGCTGTACACCACGCCCGTGGTCTATCTTTATCTGGACCGCTTCCGCCTGTGGGCCGCGCGCCGGCGCGCTTCGCGGGGCGGGAATTCCGCTTCCATAGAACACACATGATCCGTACCAAGCCGTATTCCTCCGCCACTCTTGGCCGCGCCGCGGCCACGCTCGCGCTTTGCGCGCTGCTGGGCGCCTGCGCGGTCGGGCCCGACTATCAGCGCCCGGCGCTGGACGTGGGCGTGGCCTACAAGGAAGGCCAGGTCGAGGTGCCCGGCTGGAAGCCGGCCCAGCCGCGCGACGACGCCGACCGCGGCGCGTGGTGGAAGGTCTATGACGACGCCACGCTGAATGGCTTGGTGGACCGGCTGAACACGTCCAACCAGACCATCGCGCAGGCCGAGGCGAACTACCGTCAGGCGCTCGGTCTGGTGCGCGGCGCGCGTTCGGGCTTCTACCCCACCGTGGGCGCGGGGGCGGGCATGACCCGAGGCGGCAATGGCGGGCAGAGCGGTTCCTCGACGGCTTCAGGCAGCAACGTGTCCAACCAGTATTCGCTGACGGGCAGCGTCAGCTGGGAATTGGACGTCTGGGGCCGGGTGCGCCGCAGCGTCGAGTCCTCTGAAGCCAGCGCCGCCGCCAGCCTGGCCGACCTGGGCGCGACCCGCCTGAGCGCGCAGGCCGCGCTGGTGCAGACCTATCTGCAACTGCGCGTGCTGGACGAACAGAAGCGCCTGCTTGACGCCACCGTGGCCGCGTACGAAAAGTCATTGCAGCTCACGCAGAACCGCTACGAAGTCGGCGTCGCGGGACAGGCCGACGTGGCCGTCGCGCGCACGCAGCTTGAAAGCACCCGCGCGCAGTCCATCGACCTGGATTGGCAGCGCGGTCAGTACGAGCACGCGATCGCGGTGCTGATGGGCCAGGCGCCTTCGCAGTTCAGCCTGCCGCCCGCGGTGTTCACGTTGCGGCTTCCGCAGATTCCGGTGGGCCTGCCCTCCGAGCTGCTCGAGCGCCGTCCCGACGTGGCCGCCGCCGAACGCCGCGCCGCGGCCGCCAACGCGCAGATCGGCGTGGCGCAGGCCGCGTGGTTCCCCAGCCTGACGCTGTCGGCCGACGGCGGTTTTCGCAATGGCGAATTCGCTGAGCTGCTGACGGCGCCCGCCCGTTTCTGGTCGCTGGGGCCGGCCCTGGCGTTGACGATCTTCGACGGCGGCGCGCGCGAGGCCCAGGTCGAGCAGGCCCGCGCATCGTACGACTCGCAGGCCGCGGCTTATCGCCAGGCGGCGTTGACCGGTCTGCGCGAGGTCGAGGACTACCTGATCCAGCTGCGCGTGATGGAGCAGGAGCAGATCGTGCAGCGCCGCGCGCTGGAATCGGCGCGCGAATCGCTGCGCCTGATCCAGAACCAGTACAAGGCGGGCTTGGTCGACTACCTGAGCGTGGCCGTGGTGGACGCCACGGCGCTCAGCAGCGAGCGCAATGCGCTGAGCCTGCTGGGCAACCGGCTGGTGGCCAGCGTCAATCTGATCGTTGCGCTGGGTGGCGGTTGGGAAGGACTGCCGGTCGAGACGGCGCGTGCTGACGGCGCCGGGCCGGCCGTGACGCAGACGTCCGCCGCGCAAACACCTGCCGCGCAAACGCCTGCCGCGCAAACGCCGGCGCAGTAACCTGGCGCGGGGCCGGCGCCCCTGCGCCAGGCGGTGGCCTTACAAGCCAACCGCCTTCAGATCCGGCCGCTGGCGGTGCCATTCGGTGACCGCCTGGAATGCGATGCCGATCTTGCCCAGCACGCCTTCCGCGTTGGGCTTGCCCAGCAACTGCACGCCTAGCGGCAAGCCGTCGCTGGTGAAGCCCGCGGGCAGCGCCAACCCGGCTGCATTCATGTAATTGCCCGGGCGGGTGAACGCCGCAAGCGGAGTGGCCGCTTCGTCCACCTCGGTCAGCGGACGCGCGCCGAACGGGGCGGCTGGCGTGAGCACGGCGTCGAACTCCTGCATCCAGTCCAGCCAGTCGCGGCGCGCCTGCGCGTGCGCCTGCAATGCCGCGATGTAGTCGGCGGCCGAGATCCCCTTGCCCGACAGCACGCGCGCGCGCACATACTGGCCGATGGGCTTGGCAGGGTCCTCGATGTAGCCGCGATGCAGCGCGTAGGCTTCGGCCGAGATGATCTGGCCGTTGCGCTGCATCATCTCGCGAAAGTCGAAGGGAAGGGGCGTCTCGGCCACATCCGCACCCAGCGCGGCGAGCACGCGGCGCGCGTCGTCCAGCGCCGACAGCGCGTCGGCGTCCACGGCGATGGGATGCTGTGCCGTCGGCATCACCGCGATGCGTACGCCGCGCAGAGGCTGCGCGCCGCCGGCCGGCTCCCGGTAGTCGAACGCGGGGATGCCGAACGTCAACGGGTCCTGAGTGTCGTGGCCGGCCATCAGTGCGGTCAGCAGCATCGCGTCGCGGGCGTCGCGGGTCAGCGGGCCCAACGTGTCCAGCGTCGTCGACAGCGCCACTGCGCCGTGCAGGCTGATGAGACCGCGCGTGGTCTTCAGGCCCGTGATGCCGTTCAGGGCGGCCGGGATCCGGACCGATCCACCGGTGTCCGATCCCAGGGCGGCAGGCGTCAGGCCGGCCGCCACGGCGACGCCGGATCCGCTGGATGAGCCGCCGGGCACGCGCGCACGCTCCAGGTCCCAGGGGTTGCGCGGCGTGCCCATGACAGGATTCGTGCCCCAGCCGCCGAAGGCGAATTCCACCATATGCGTCTTGCCCAGCATCACCATCCCCGCGTCCAGCAGCCGCGTGACTGCGGTGGCGGTGACGCCGCTGCGGCGTTCGCGCCAGGCCTCGGACCCCGCCGTGGTGATGTGGCCCTGGATGTCGCACAAATCCTTGACCGCCACCGGCACGCCGTCCAGCGGGCTGAGCAGCCCGTAGCCCGCGCGCCGCCGCGCGTCGGCGGCTTCGGCCAGCCGCAGTGCACCCGCGTTGTCCACGCTGATGAAAGCGCCCAGCGTGGGATTTGCCCGGTCGATGCGGTCCAGGAAGTGGCGCGTCAATTCCACCGAGCTGTAGCGGCCCTGCGCCAGGCCATCCGCCAGGTCGGCCAGGGTGGCAAATGCGATGTCAGACATGGATTCCCTCGATGCGATGCCATGCGTCTGTCAGCCAGGCGCATGCAACCCCGTCCGCGTGATGGCGGCCGGTCTCGGCATGTAGGGTGCATCGGCGCGGGGGTTTGGTCTATGCGCGCTTTCCCGCGCGAGTCAAAAACAAAACGGCCCATGCGGGGCATGGGCCGTCGGACGGCCAGGCGAAGTGCGATGCGCGTCAGAGCACGCCGCGGATCCCGGCGATGCCGTGCGCGCCGTGGCGCAAGGCTTGCGAGACGGTCTGGGTGGATTGGCCTCCCAGCGCGAACACCGGTATGCCGGCATCCCGGTTGCCTTCCACAAACCCTTCCCAGCCCAGCGTCGGCGCGCCGGGATGGCTGGGCGTTTCCAGCACTGGGCCCAGCACGGCGAAGTCCGCGCCCAGTTCGCGGGCGTGGACGACCTGGGCGTTGTCATGCGCGGAGACGCCGACCAGCGCATTGCGGGGCAATTCCGGACGGGCGGTCAGGCGCAGCGCGTCTGCCGTGCGCAGGTGCACGCCGTCGGCTTCTTTCCACCATGCAACGGGATGGATGCTGTTGACCAGCACGCGCGCGCCGGCGGCGCGGCAGCGCTTGATGACCTGTTGCAGCACTTCGTGCAGCGAACTGGCGCCCACGCCGTCCGGCCATTGCGGTTCACGGAACTGCACCAGCTTCACGCCGCGCGCCAGCGCGGCGTCCAGGCGGCCGAGGAACGGCGCGATGCCCGCGCGCGAGCCAATGGCGCTGATGCCGTAGGTGGTGGGCAGTTGCAGCCAGCGCAGCGGGGGCAGGGTGGCGGGCAGCAGGTCGCCCACCGAGGCCGCATTGGCAGGATCCACCCATTCGAGCCGCTGATTTTCCAGGCTTTGGGGCTCGCCTTCCCAGCCGGTGACGTGGCAGAAGGCCAGGCGCACCGTGGTGTGCGGGTAGGCATGCACGTACGTGACCCACGGGCGCGACTGCGTGACGCGGATGCCGATTTCTTCTTGAAGCTCGCGGGCCAGCGCCTGCAGCACGGTCTCGCCGGGTTCGAGCTTGCCGCCCGGCAGTTCCCACCAGCCGGACCACGGCTTGCCTTCGGGCCGCTGGCCCAGCAGAAGCTTGCCGTCCGGGCGCAGGATCAGGCCGGCGGCGACGTCGACGATCTTTTCAGACATGGCGGGCCGCCCAGTCGCGTGCGAACTGATACGCCACGCGGCCCGAACGCGAGCCGCGTTCGATGGTCCATTGCAGCGCCTCGGTGCGCGAGGGTTCGATGTGCTGCTCAGGGCAGCCCAGCTCGCGCAGCCAGTGATACACGATGTCCAGGTAGTCGTCCTGCTTGAACGGGTAGAACGACAGCCACAGACCGAAGCGCTCGGACAGCGAGATCTTTTCCTCGACGGTTTCGCCGGGGTGGATTTCGCCGTCGGGCTGGTGCTTGGCCTGCAGGTTTTCGCTCATGTATTCCGGCATCAGGTGGCGCCGGTTGGACGTGGCGTAGATGAGGACGTTGTCGCCCGAGGCCGACACCGAACCGTCCAGCACCGATTTGAGCGCCTTGTAGCCGGCCTCGCCTTCTTCAAAGGACAGGTCGTCGCAGAACACGATGAAGCGTTCGGGCCGCGCCGCCACCAGTTCGACGATGTCGGCCAGGTCGCCGAGGTCGGACTTGTCGACTTCGATCAGGCGCAGGCCGCGGTCGCCGTAGGCGGCCAGCATGGCTTTGACCAGCGAGCTTTTGCCGGTGCCGCGTGCGCCGGTCATGAGCACGTTGTTGGCGGGCTTCTTTTCAAGGAACTGCAGCGTGTTGCGGTCGATGGTGGCCTTCTGGCGCTCGATGTGCTGCAGGTCCTGCATGTCGATGCGCGCCACGTGGCGCACGGCGTCCAGCCAGCCGCGCGCGCCGCGCTTGCGCCAGCGGAACGCGTGGGCGGTCCAGTCGATGTCGGGCGGGGCGGGAGGCAGGAAGGCCTCCAGCTGCGCCAGCACGCGTTCGGCGCGCTGGATCAGCGTGGTGAACTCGGTAGCCGTCATGGTCGATCAGGAACGGTAGTCGGCGTTGATCGACACGTACTCGTGCGAGAAGTCGCAGGTGTAGACCGTGTCGCTGACCTGGCCGCGGCCCAGCGCAATGCGCACCGAGATCTCGGCCTGCTTCATCACGCGCTGGCCGTCGGCTTCCTGGTAGTCGGGGTTGCGGCCGCCGTTCTTGGCAACCAGCACGTCGTCCAGCCACAGGCGGATGTTGGACACGTCCAGGTCGTCGATGCCGGCGTAGCCGACCGCGGCCAGGATGCGGCCCAGGTTGGGGTCGGATGCGAAGAACGCGGTCTTGACCAGCGGCGAGTGCGCCACGGCATACGCGACCTTCAGGGCTTCCTCGGTGGTGCCGGCTTCTTCGACGCGGATCGTCATGAACTTGGTGGCGCCTTCGGCGTCGCGCACGATCTTGGTGGCCAGTTCCAGCGCGGCGGCGGTCAGGGCCTCGCGCACGGCGGCGTAGGCGGCGTCGGATTCGCTGTTGACGTTGACGTCCGACTTGCCGGTGGCGGCGATGATGAAGGAGTCATTGGTGGAGGTGTCGCCGTCGACCGTGATGCGGTTGAACGAGGCATCGGCGATTTCCACGGCCAGCTTGCGCAGGAGCGGCTGGGCAATGCCGGCATCGGTGGCCAGGAAGCTGAGCATGGTGGCCATGTTGGGACGGATCATGCCCGCGCCCTTGCTGATGCCGGTGAAGGTGACCGTCTTGCCGTCGATCTGCACCTTGGCGGACGAAATCTTGGGCAGCGTGTCGGTGGTCATGATGCCGTGGGCGGCGCTGGACCAGTGGTCGGCGGCCAGGTCGGCGATGGCGGCGGGCAGGCCGGCGGTCAGGCGGTCGAGCGGCAGGGGTTCCAGGATGACGCCGGTGGAGAACGGCAGGATCTGCGCGGCGGGCACGCCCAGCAGCTTGCCCAGTGCATCGCACGTGTCCTTGGCTTTCTTCAGGCCTTCTTCGCCGGTGCCGGCGTTGGCGTTGCCCGTGTTGATGACCAGCGCGCTGATCGGGCCGCCGGCGGCCAGGTGGGCCTGGCAGACCTGCACCGGGGCGGCGCAGAAGCGGTTACGCGTGAAGACGCCCGCCACGCTGGTGCCTTCGGCCAGGCGGAACACCGTCAGGTCGCGCCGGTTGGCCTTGCGGATGCCGGCCTCGGTGACGCCGATTTCTACGCCGGCAACAGGAAAAATTTCGGACTCGGAGGGGATCTGCAGATTAACGGCCATGACTTCGTCTCTTGGTGTGAGCGGGACGGAACCGCCGCCAGGCACGGCGGCGCGCGGGAAAGGTTCGTATTATCCCACCGGATCCGGCGGGGGTGGCCGGTCCCCTCGGCAACCCGAGGGGAGGCGGCCCCAGGCGCCGGCCTCAGGGAGCCATGCGCATGGCGGCCACGTCCAGCACGCCGGCTTCGCGGTTGCTCAGCACGCTGCGCACCGTGCCGTCGGGCGCCTGCAGCACCGACTTGCCGGTCGGGACGTCTTCGCCGCCCGCCCGGCGCGCCGAGCGCCCGCGGGACGGCGAGAACAGCAGATCGCCAGGCTGCGCGCCCTGCAGGCGCGGGTTGGCGGCCAGTACGCGCGTGCCCGGCGGGTAGGTCATTTCGCCCAGGACGGTGTCGCGCGCCGCCAGACCCTCGAAGCCCAGCATCCGGCGCTGCGCGTCCAGTTGCAGGTCGACCTTCAGCAAGGGGATCCCGGCGACGGTCAGGGCGTCGCTGCCTTCGGTGCGCAGCAGCCAGCGGGGCGCCGTGCCGGTCTTGTCCAGCGGCGTGCCGCGGGCGGCGGGGTCGACCTTCAACCAGGCGCCCGCGGGCACCGGTTGCTGGTCCAGCGTATTGCCGATGGCAAGGTGGCAGCTGGAAAACTGCGGATGCCCGCCTTGCACCACGAATTCGATGCGATGGCCGTGCGCGCAGAGCCAGCCTTCCAGCGCCTGGTCCCGCGCGATCTCGGCGGACAGGGTTTCGGGCTGCTTGGGCGTGGCGGGGTAACGGAACAGGCGCGTCGCGGCGACGCCGTTAATGTCTGCCGGGTGGGATTCGGGAAAGACGGCCCGGTCGAACGATGCCAGTTCACCGGGCGTGGCAAGCCGAAGCGTGGTGCCGGTGGGCATCTGGACGCCGGCCAGTTGCGTGGGTTGTGACAGCACCGTCTTGCGCGCGTCGTCGGCCTGCGCTTCGCGCTGGACCGAGAACCACTGGCTGAACTGCTGATACGGGAAGATGGCGCCGATGACGGCCAGCACGGCCATCAGGACGGTGCCGGCGCGCCGGTGGCCGGACAGCCAGTCTCGCGCGCCGGGCGAGGTGGCCAGGGCGGCCAGCCAGGTGAACAGCGTGGCGAGGCAGGCGAGCGAAGCCGCCATCAGCACATAGAAATTACCGCCAGGAAGAGAAACCGGAATCATGGCGGCAATTATGCGCCAATCCGGCAGGCCGGACCGTCGCGAAAAAGTCCTGGTCCGCCCTCAGTCGCGGGCCGCCGCCGAGCGCGTGGCCACCACCTGCAGCTTCAGTTCGCCCAGCGCCTGGAACAGGGCGTTGCGGCTGGCCTCGGGCAGTTCGGCAAACATGGATTTGACCCAGGTCTCGTGGGCGCGGGCCATGCGCGCAAAGCTCTTCTTGCCTTGCGGCGTCAGCTTGATGAGCGAGCTGCGGCGGTCGGACTCGACCTTGGTCCGCACCACCAGGCCTTCTTTTTCGAGCTGGTCGGTGATCCCGGTGATATTGCCGTTGGTGACCATCATGTGGCGCGACAGCTCGCCCATCTTCATGCCCTTGGGGGCGCGCTGCAACTGCGCCATCAGGTCGAAACGCGGCAGGGTGGTGTCGAAGTCGTTGCGCAGGCGGCTGCGGATCTCGCCTTCGATGAGGTTGGCGCAGGTCAGCATGCGCAGCCACAGGCGCAGCGCGTGATGGTCGTCGGGCGCGGCGCGGGATTCCAGGTCGGGGGTATCGGTCATGGCTCGGAAGATTACCGGGAATGCGGGGGTGAAGAGGGCGCCAGACCCATCTGTTCGAAGATGGCTTGGGTCAGCGGGCTGTTCGGATCGTTGAGCGTCAGGACAATATCAAAATGATTGGTGCCTGGCATTGGTACATACCTACCGGGAAAACCGCGCGCCCGCCATGCGGCCAGATAATCATCGCTCTGGCGCTTGAATTCGTCGGTTTCGGATTCTCCGTAGCTGACCACCAGCGGGCAGCCCGCCTGCGGCAAATGCAGGGCGGGGCTGTTGCGGATGGCATCGGCTTCGCTCATGCGCATCCATTCGTTGATGTGGGTGTGCACCAGCGGGCGCAGGTCGAACAGGCCCGACAGGGGCGCGGCGCCCCTGACGACGCCGGGCGGCACGTCGTAGCTGGCATGCCAGCCGCCGGCCAGCAGGGCGCCGACCAGATGACCACCCGCCGAGCTGCCGCAGATGTGGATGCGCGACGGGTCGCCGCCGTACTCGGCGATGTGGTGGTGAATCCAGGCCAGCGCGCGCCGGTTCTGATCCACGATACGGTCCAGCGTGACGGCGGGGGCCAGCGAATAATTCACCGACACCACCACCGCGCCCGCCTGCGTGAACGCGGGCGCCATGTTGCTGGATTCGTTTTTGGACAAGAGGCGCCAGTAGCCGCCGTGAATGAACACGAAGACGGGCGCGCCGGACTTGCCGGCCGCGGCTGGAAATATGTCCAGCAGTTCATCCGGATGATCGCCAAAAGGCACGTCCAGCGCGCATTCCAGCGTGCTGCGCGCCGTGGCGCTGTCCTCGGCGTATTTCTTGAGTATCGGTTGGATGTCGGGTACTGTCGCGCGAGCGTTGTACTGGACGTCCAGTTCGGCGCGATCGTAGTTGCGGTAGAGGGTGACCATGGCGGCAGGTGGTAAAAACCCTAGACTTGTTTTGCCGATTACTTTAAACCTAAACTATGAACCACGCCAGTTTTCCCTGTGCTGCATAAGGGGATTGGGGCGTTGCAGAGCATACGTTCTGCAGGCACCGGCCTGACGGCGGCGACCATCGCGCCAGCGGGCCGGGCATAGAAGTCTTTCGCATCGCACTTTCAAAAAGAACACCCTCTGCGCGGGCTCGCGCACGGAGCACACCACCATGCGTTTGATCACTTCCTTCCTGGCTGCCGCCGCCCTGATTCCGGCCCTGGCACAGGCCGACACCGTCAAGGTCGGCATCGCCAACGACATCTCGGGCCCGTTCTCGGCGCTGGGCGCCGAAGCCCGCGACGGCTTCAACCTGGCCATCAAGCAACTGGGCAGCAAGCTGGGCGGCCAGCCCGCGGAATTCCTGCAAACCGACATGGGCGGCAATCCGGACCAGGCCCGCCAGCTCGTCACGCGCTACATCCAGCGCGAAAAGGTCGACTTCTTCACGGGGCCCATCGGCTCGAACGTCGCGCTGGCCGTCGGCCCCGCGCTGTTCGCCGCGAAGGTGCCCTACCTGTCCAACAACCCCGGTCCCAGCCAGTTCGCCGGCGCCCAGTGCAACAACTACTGGTTCGGCACGTCGTACCAGAACGATGCCTTCCACGAAGCGGCCGGCAAGGTCGCGGCCGACCGCGGCTTCAAGAAGATGTTCATCATGGCCCCGGACTACCCGGCCGGCAAGGATGCGCTGACCGGCTTCAAGCGCGGCTACAAGACCGCTCCGGGCGACGAGGTCTACACCAAGCTCGGCCAGATCGACTACGCCGCAGAGATCGCGCAGATCCGCGCCGCCAAGCCGGACGCCGTCTACATCTTCCTGCCGGGCGGCATGGGCATCAACTTCGTCAAGCAGTTCGTGTCCGCCGGCCTGTCGCAGAACGTCAAGCTGATCGGCCCGGGCTTCTCGGCCGACGAGGACGTGATCCAGGCCGTGGGCGACCCCATGCTGGGCATGTACAACACGGCGCAATGGGCGCATGACCTGGACGTGCCGCAGAACAAGGCCTTCGTCGAGGCCTTCCGCAAGGAATACAACGGCCGTTACCCGTCGGTGTACGCCGCCCAGGCGTATGACGTGATCATGGCCATGGACGCCGCCGTCAAGCAGGCCGGCGGCAAGGCCACCGACCGTGATGCCATCGTGAAGGCGCTGGAAAAGGCCGACTACCCCTCGGTGCGCGGCAGCTTCACCTACGGCAAGAACCACTACCCGATCCAGGCCTACTACCTGCGCGTCGTCGAGAAAGACGGCAGCGGCCGCATCACCAACAAGCTGGTGGGCAAGGTCTTCGACAAGTACCAGGACGTGTACGTAGGCGACTGCAAGCTCTGATCCCCCCGAAGCGCTGCGCGCTTCCCCCCAGGGGGCGTCGCAGCGGACCGGCGAAGCCGGATCCGCGCGACCCCGCTTGGGGGCGGCGGCTTGGGCGCGGGGATGCGTCGCTGATGCAGGTGGGATAGCTTTGGTGAATTGATCGCGGGGGCCCATCGGCGGCGCGCGGCAAGGGGGAAGTTTTCATGACGTTTACGCTGATCGTCGAGCAATTGCTGAACGGTCTGCAGTTTGGGTTGATGTTGTTTCTGATTGCGGCCGGGCTGACCCTGGTGTTCGGGATCATGGACATCATGAATCTGGCTCACGGCTCGCTCTATATGGCTGGCGCCTATGTCGCCGCCGAAACCATGCAACGCACCGGCTCGTTCACCGCCGCGGTTCTTGTGGCGGCGGTTGCCACGGGCATCGTCGGCATCGTGCTGGAGCTCTCGCTCATCCGCCGCCTGGCGCTGCGTGACCATCTGGCCCAGGTGCTGGGCACCTACGCTGTCATCCTTATTGCCAATGACCTGGTCAAGATGATCTGGGGTCCGGCGCCGGTCATGCTGAACATGCCCGCGATGCTGTCCGGTCCCGTGCGCCTGTTGCCCGACCTGATGTATCCCGCCTACCGCCTGATGATCATCGTCTTCGGCGTGGCCGCGGCCGCGGGCCTGTACTGGTTCGTGACGCGAACCCGTGCCGGCGTGCTGGTGCGGGCCGGGGCGTCGAACCGCCAGATGGCCACGCTGATGGGCGTGCGCGTGCCGCTGCTGTTCCTGGGCGTGTTCGTGCTGGGCGCCATGCTGGCCGCGGTGGCGGGTGCGCTGCTGGGGCCGATCACCTCGGTGCAGGTGGGCATGGGCGAAGAAATCCTGATCCTGGTGCTGGTGTGCATCGTCATCGGCGGCATCGGCTCGATCCGGGGCGCCTTCGTGGGCGCGCTTCTGGTCGGCATGGTCGACACCGCCGGCCGGGCGTTCCTGCCGATGCTGCTGCGCCAGGTGTTTTCGCCGGCCGTGGCATCCAGCGTCGGTCCGACGCTGGCGGCCATCGCCATCTACGTGTTGATGGCGGCAGTGCTGGTGTTCCGGCCCTCTGGCCTCTTTCCGGCGCGGGGCTGACCATGAAAACCAAGATCTGGACCGTGGTCCTGCTGGCCGCGCTGGCGGTGTTCCCGCTGGTCGCGCCCATGCTGGGCCTGGACTTCTACATTTCCTTCGTGCGGCGCGTGCTGATCTACGCGCTGGCGGCCACCAGCCTGAACCTCATCCTGGGGTATGGCGGCATGGTGGCCTTGGGTCACGCGGCGTTCTTCGGCGCGGGCGCCTATGCGGTGGGCATCCTGTCCATGTCGGGCGTCACGTCCGCGCTGGTGTCCTGGCCGGTGGCCATGCTGCTGGCGGGCGTGCTGGCCTGCATCACGGGCGCGATCTCGCTGCGCACACGAGGCGTGTACTTCATCATGATCACGCTGGCGTTCGCGCAGATGCTGTTCTACATCTTCATCTCGCTGCGCCAGTACGGCGGTGAGGATGGCCTGAACCTGCCGGGATATTCCACGCTGCCGGGCATCGACCTGGCCCACGATGTCAGCTTCTATTACCTGGTGCTGGCGCTGTTCGCGCTGCTGATGTGGGCCTTCGGTCACGTCGTCGCCTCGCGCTTCGGCATGGCGCTGCAGGGCATCCGCGAGAACGAATCGCGCATGGAGTCCATGGGCTATCCCGTGTACCGCATCAAGCTGATGGCGTTCACGCTGAGCGGCGCGGCGGCGGGGCTGGCCGGCGCGCTGCTGGCCAACCACAACCTCTTCATTTCGCCCAGCCTGATGCATTGGACCCAGTCGGCCAACCTGCTGATCATGGTGCTGGTGGGCGGCATCGGCCTGCGCTATGGCGGCGTGGCCGGTGCGGTCGTGATGCTGACGCTGGAAGAAGTGCTGCGCCTGTGGACCGAATACTGGCACCTGCCCCTGGGCGTGCTGCTGCTCTGCGTGGTGTTTGGCGCGCCGCGCGGCCTGGTCGGCCTGTTCGGGCCGCTGTTCAGCGGGCGCGCTGCGCCGCAATCCGGCAAGGTGGGCTCATGAGCAATCCGATGAATGCCACGACTGGCGCAGCCGCGAATAGGACGCAACCCGCGGGGACGCACCGCTTGGGGACACCCGCCCCGGGAACGCACGCCCTGCAGGCGCGCGGTCTGGTCCGGCGCTTTGGCGCGTTGGTGGCCACCGACAACGTATCGCTGTCGCTGGCGCCGGGCGAGATCCATGCCCTGATCGGCCCCAACGGCGCGGGCAAGTCCACGCTGATCCACCTGCTGTCGGGCACGCTGTCTGCCGACGCCGGCACGCTGGAAGTCGACGGCCGCGACGTCACCGCAATGAACGCGCACCAGCGCGTGGCGGCGGGCCTGTCGCGGTCCTACCAGATCACCAACATCTTCAAGCAGTCCAGCGTGCTGGATAACCTGGTGCTGGCCGTGCAGGCCCACGCCGGCAGCAGCTTCCGCTTCTGGAAGCCGCGCGCCGCGGAATCGGCGCTGTACGAACAGGCGCGCGAGCTGGCCCGCGAATGCGCCATCGACGCCAGCCTGCTCGACCGCGCCGCGGGCACGTTGCCGCACGGCGAACAGCGCAAGGTGGAATTCGCGCTGGCGCTTGCCGCCCGGCCCAAGGTGCTGCTGCTGGACGAACCCATGGCAGGCATGGGGCCCGACGAAACCGTCCGCCTGACCGAATTGATCGAATCCTTGCGGGGACGCGCCGCCATGCTGCTGGTTGAACACGACATGCAGGCGGTGTTCCGTCTGGCCGACCGCCTGTCCGTGCTGGTGTACGGGCGGGTGATTGCCTCGGGCACGCCGGACGAGATCCGCGCCAACCCCGAAGTGCGCCAGGCCTACCTGGGCGACGAGGAGACCGCATGATGCTGACCATCGAATCGGCCAAGAGCGGCTACGGCGCCAGCCAGGTGCTGTTTGGCGTGGACCTGGAGATCGGCGCGGGGCAGGTCGTGACGCTGCTGGGCCGCAACGGCATGGGCAAGACGACGCTGCTGCGCACGCTGTTCGGCCAGTTGCCGCTGCGCGGCGGCAAGATCCATTTTGCAGGGCAGGACATCAGCGGATGGAGTCCGGACCGCATCGCGCGGGCCGGCGTCGCCATCGTCCCGGAAGGGCGCCAGTGCTTTCCCAATCTGACGGTGCGCGAACACCTGACGGCCTTCGTGGCCGGGCGCAACCCGGAGATCGGCGAACCGTGGACGCCCGATCGCGTCTTTGAACTCTTCCCCCGGCTGGCTGAACGCGCCCGAAACATGGGCAACCAGTTGTCGGGCGGCGAGCAGCAGATGCTGGCCATCGGCCGCGCGCTGGTGACCAACCCCCGGCTGCTGATTCTGGACGAAGCCACCGAAGGGCTGGCGCCGAAAATCCGGGAAGAGATCTGGAACTGCCTGGCGCGTCTGCGTCAGGCCGGGCAGACGATCCTGGTGATTGACAAATATGTCGAAAGGTTACTCAGCCTGGCCGATCGCCATGTCATCCTGGAGCGCGGCAAAGTGGTGTGGACCGGCAACTCGCAGGCCCTGGACGCCGACCGCAGCCTCTGGGAACGCTATCTGGGCGTCTGACAACGTGTCGTAATAAAGCTGCAATTCGGACCTGCCAGGCGTAACAGCCGCTGATATAAAACGCAATAAATCACGATATATATTGCTGCGGTGAAACTTAAGGTGTCTCGAACGCATCCAGACGTTTGCACCTGTATCAATAAACCCCCCTGGCATCTACACTAGCCGCGCCGGTTGCCCGCACGGGGCGCAGGCGTTCAGGCTCATGGCTCAAAAGGCGGGGCGAAGCACGGGTACGGCGCCTCGTAAGGTCAGCGCGTCCTATCTGCGTCCCCTTTTTCGCGCGTGGCATCGCATCAAGTTGTCAGGAAGACTTTGCATGGCGAAATGGGGATTGCGCAGGAAATCACTGATGGCGCTGCTGTTGGCGTGCCTGGTCGCCTTGGCGCCGGCCGCGCTGATTGGCTGGCAGGTGCTGGACGGCGTCCGCGAGCACTTTGGCCGCGCCTTTTCCGACAACTTCACGCAACTGAACCGCCAGCGCATCCTGGCGCCGGTGTCGCGCGAACTGGCGCTGTCGCAGCGCCTGGCCGACAGCGAAGTCACGCGCCGCTGGCTCCGCAATGAAAACGATCCCGCCGCGCGCGAGCTGTTCTTCCGCGAGGCCGACGGCTACCGGCGCGATCTGCTCGGCGGCGCGTACTTCATCGCCAGCGCCAGTTCCGGCAACTACTACTTCAACGACGACAAGCCGCTGTCGGAGACGCCGCGCTACACGCTCAGCCCCAGCGCGGCCGACGACGGCTGGTTCTACGCCACGATCAAGTCGCCCGCCCGCTACAACATCAACGTCAACCCGGACCTGAAGCTCAAGACCACAAAGGTCTGGATCAACGTACAGATCCGCGACGGCGAGACGGTCATGGGCCTGACGGGGGCCGGTCTGGACGTGGGCGGGTTCCTGAAGGAATTCGTGAACAGCGGCCAGCCCGGGGTCACGCCCATCATCGTGGACGAGGAAGGCGCGATCCAGGCGCACATGAACCCCGCGCTGATCGCCTACAACTCGGGCGCGGGCGGGGCGGGCGGCAAGGGCATGGTCTTCAGCCTGCTGGATCAGGGCGAAGGCCGCGCCGAGCTGCTGTCGGCCATGCATGCCGCGCAGGCGGATCCGCAGTCGGTGCAGTCGGCCTGGGTCAAGATGGACGGCGTGCGCCAGCTGGTGTCGGTGGCGTACATGCCGGAGCTGCACTGGCACGTCCTGACGGTGGTCGACCTGGGCGCGGCCCGGGTGCTGGATACCGGCTGGCTGTGGCCGGCGGCCATCGGCCTGGTGCTGCTGTTTGCCGCGATGCTGCTGTGCTTCGGCTACGCCATCGAGCGCCTGATGCTGCGCCCCTTGCGCCGCCTGCAGCAGTCCGCGCGCGCAATCGCCGACGGCAGCTACGACGTGCGCCTGCCGCCGGGCGGCCAGGACGAGATCGGCGACCTGAGCCGCGCGTTCGGCGTGATGGCCGACAAGGTCCGCAAGCACACGGCCGAGCTGGAAACCAAGGTGCGCGAACGCACCTCGGAACTGGAAGACGCCAACCGCGCCATGGCCGCGGCGCACAAGAAGATCGGCGACTCCATCGACTACGCCAGCCTGATCCAGCGCGCGATCCTGCCGGATCGCCAACTGACGCAGTCGCTGGGCGCCCACCATTTTGTGCTGTGGAAGCCGCGCGATGTGGTTGGCGGCGATTTCTACGTGTTCCGCGAGGACGGCGCCAACTGCCTGCTGGGCATCATGGACTGCGCGGGCCACGGCGTGCCCGGCGCGCTGATGACGATGCTGGCGCGTGCGGCGATCGATCTGGCGATCACCGAGGTCGGACCGGGCGATCCCGCGGGCATTCTGACGCGTACCGACAACGCAATCCGGGCCATGCTGGCCGACGCGCAGCTGCCCCGGGCCTTGGCGACCAATACCGATGCGGGGCTGGTATATATTGACCGGCAAGCCGGCAGGCTGCTGTACGCAGGCGCGAAGATCAGCCTGTACGCAAGCGACGGCGAAAACCTGCATGAAGTGCCCGGCGGCCGGCGTGCGCTGGGCGACAAGCGTATGGGGGTTTACGAGAACAACGCGTTGCAGATGGAGCCGGGCTGGACGTATTACCTGGCGACCGACGGTTTTCTGGATCAGGCGGGCGGCGAGCACGGGTTCGGCTTTGGCAATACGCGCTTTGCGGACATGCTCAAGACACACGCGCGCCGGCCGTTAACCGAACAGGCGGCCGCGTTCAGCCAGGCGCTCGCCGAGTACCAAGGTGGCCGGCCCCAGCGCGACGACATCACCTTGCTGTCTTTCCGTTTCGAATAATCGTTATCAAGGCGGTACCCTCCATGAATGCCTCCGATCTTTACGCGTTGGGCGCGCGATTCGACCAGAACCGCACGTTGCTGTGTTTCAACGGGCCGATCTCGCGCAGCCTGATCGAGGAAATCGGCAATGCGCTGAAGAACTACCTGAACGCCGAGCACGTCCGGCCCGCTGAAGCCATGGACGTGTTCTCGGTCTACATCGAGATGATCCAGAACATCCGCCAGTACGCCGCGCAGAACGGCGACGCGGACGCCTCCGCCACGGTCGTGATCGGCCGCCGCGACGAAAGCCGCTACGTGGTGTCGGCGGGCAATCTGGTCAGCGCGGAAGACGGCCACAGCCTGGTCGCCCGCATCCAGGAACTGGCCGCGCTGGACAAGCCGGCCCTGAAAGCCGAATACAAGGCCCAACTGCACAAGCCGCGTACGCAGGGCGTCGCGTCGGGCGCGGGCCTGGGCCTCATTGACATCGCGCGCCGCGCCGGCGCGCCGCTGGAAGCCAGCCTGACCCCCGCTGCACAGCCGGGCAAGGCCTTCTTCAGCCTGAGCGTGGTGGTCTGAGGACGCGCGCTCAACAGGATTATTTTCGGAGTATTTGATGAAAGACCTGAACATTCCCGGGACCCAGTCCACGCCCGCCATCACCGCCGACGCTGCCGCCGGCGTGCTGGCGATGCGCGGCGACTCCTATCCCGAGAATTCCTTCGAGCTGTTCGGCCCGGTCATTGAATGGGTCGAGACGTACCTGCAGGATCGCGAAACGCCGCTGAAGCTGGAGCTGGAACTCCTGTACCTGAACACCAGCAGCATCAAGTCCGTCATGGACATCTTCGATGTGCTCGAAGCCGCGCACCGCAAGGGCCGCGAGGTCGGCGTCACCTGGTTCTACGACATGCGTAACGAGCGCGTGGGCGAACTGGCTGAAGAGTTCAAGGAAGACTGCACGTTCCCGTTCTCGGTGGTTGGCCGCCAATGAAACCGGGCGCCGCCGAACTGGATCAGCGTATCGCCGAGCTGCTGGCGGATCCGGCGCATGCCGGCCATCCGCTGCGCGACGCGCTGGAAGCGCTCTGGCGGCATACCGAGGAACAGATGGCGCGCATTCAGCGCGTCACGCAGCTTTCGGACGCCTATCAAAGCATGGCGCACGAACGTGAACTGGGCCTGTGCGACCAGTTCGACCGCCAGCTGCGCCGCCTGACCCGCATCGCGCGGATCTCGGATCACTACCAGAACATGATGCGCGACCTGAACCGCGCGCTCGAGGAAACGTCCAGCCGCGACCCCCTGACGGGCCTGTTGAACCGGCGCGCGCTGATGGAAATGATCAAGCAGGAAGTCCAGCGCGCTGCGCGCAGCGGCGACAGCTTTGTCGTCGCGATGCTGGACGTGGATCACTTCAAGGCCGTGAACGACCGATTCGGCCACGAGACGGGCGACCGCGCGCTGGTCGAACTGGCCGGCGTGCTGGGCGAAAGCCTGCGCGAATACGATCTGTGCGGCCGCTGGGGCGGTGAGGAATTCCTCGTGCTGCTGCCCCATACGGACCCGGACGCGGCGCAGGCGGTCATGGACCGCCTGGTGAGCGACGTGCGGGGGCTGGCGATGCCGGCCGGCGACGAAGTCCTGCGGCTGACGGTCAGTATCGGCATGGCGTATCACCAGTTGGGCGAAACGTTTTCGGAGACGCTCAGCCGGGCGGATCAGGCGTTGTATCTGGCCAAGCAGGACGGACGCGATCGCGTCGCCCTTGGTTTTCCGAGGCGCTGAATGAAACCGGAACAGCTGTTATCCGGGTTGGAGCCCCTTATGCTTGATTCTCATCTTGGCGGGTCGCAGTCGAACCCCCAAGGCGCCGCGTGGCATGTGGGCAATTATCTGACGTCGATGGACCGCGCCTTGCTGCTGTTCGATTTCGACGCAGCCGGCTCCTTGTTGAACGGCAATACCAATTTCCTGGCCGCGGTGGGTTACACCCGCGAAGAGGCGCTGACCCTGCGCCACGAGCTGCTGTGCGACAGCATGGACGAAGGCAAGGGTACGCGCAGCGGCGAACAGGTTTGGGACCGGCTGCGCCGCGGCCAGCACTTTTCGGGCACCTGCCGCTACCGCAAGAAGGACGGCAGCTCGCTGTGGATCGAAGCGACCTACCTGCCGCTGCTGAACGACGCGGGCGAGGTGGGCCGCGTGACGGTGATTTCGCGCAAGTCGATCGCGGACGCGGAGCGCCAGGAAGAAATCCGCCTGCTGATGCTGGGCATCAACGAAACGGGCAACGCGGTGGCGGTGTCGGGTTCCGATGGCCGCATCGTCTACGTGAACGACGGCTTTCAGCGGATGCTCGGCTTTTCCCGTAGCGATGCGCTGGACCAGGATCTGGGCGAACTGCTCTCTGGCGGCCGCGCGGACGGCGGCACGCGCGAGGAACTGCACCGTCGCGTGGCCTGTCGCGAGGGTTACCACAAGGACGTGCTGGTCTATGACCGCGGCGGCAAGCCGCTGTGGGTGTCGGTGATGGCCAACTCGGTGTTCGACGAGCGCGGGACGCTGGTCAACATCGTGGACGTGCTGACGGACATTACGCCAACGAAGGTGCACGAGGTGCTGCAGCGCCGGGTGCTGCAAGCGATGGTGAACGAGGCCTCGGTGGTCGAGGTCATGAACATGGTGTGCCGCGAGGTGGAGCGCCTGGCGCCGGAAGTGGCGGCGTCGGTGGTTCGCGTGGACGACGCGGGCCTGTTGCGCCCGCTGGCGGCGCCGAGCCTGCCGCAGGGCTATTCGGACGCGCTGGAAGGCGTACCGATCGGCCCGCAGGTGGGCGCCTGCGGGACGGCGGCGTTTCTGGGGCGCCCGGTGATCGTGCCGGACATTGCAACAGACCCGCTGTGGGACGATTACCGCCATCTGCCGCTGCCGGAAGAATACAAGGCGTGCTGGTCGTCGCCGATCAAGTCGAGCGATGGCCGGGTGATCGGGACGTTCGGTTTCTATTTCCGGGAACGCCGGCTGCCGGATGATTTCCATCACCGTCTGGTGGACGTGTGCGTGTACCTGTGCGCGCTGGCGCTGGAACGCGAGGAAGCGCGCGCCCGCATCCGGCAATTGGCGTTCTATGACGAACTGACGGGATTGCCGAACCGCAATCTGCTGTTGGCGCAGGCGGAACAGGCGATCGCGCGGGCGGAGCCGGAGCGTAAGCGGGTGGCGGTGCTGTTCCTGGATCTGGACCGCTTCAAGCAGGTGAACGATACGCTGGGCCACCCGATCGGGGACGCGCTGCTGCGGGATGTGGCGCAGCGTCTGCGCCGGTTGGCGCGGGCGACGGATATCGTGGGCCGGCTTTCCGGCGACGAGTTCGTGATGCTGATGCCGGAGTTCGAACATGGCCGCCTGACCGCGGCGGCGGAACATATCCTGGTGGCGCTGGCGCAGCCGTTCTCGGTGGGCGGCATTACGCTGAACCCGTCGGTGAGTATCGGCATCAGCGTGTTCCCGGAGAATGGCCGGGACATGGATACGTTGCTGCGCCATGCGGACATGGCGATGTACCAGGCGAAGACGGCGGGGCGCAATCGCATTTCGTTCTTCAGCGCGGAGATGAATCGTCAGGCGCAGGAGCGGTTGGCGCTGGAAGCGGCGCTGCGGGATGCGTTGGAAGCGAAGGCGTTGCGTTTGCATTACCAGCCGCAGGTGGGGTTGAAGAACGGCAGCCTGTATGGGGTGGAGGCGCTTGCGCGCTGGCGCCATCCGACGCTGGGGGATATTTCGCCGGCGCGCTTCGTGCCGCTGGCGGAAGAGTGTGGGCTGATCGGAGATCTGGGCGACTGGGCGTTGCGCGAGGCTTGCTCGCAATTGGCGATCTGGCGGAATAACGGTCTGAGAGTGCCTTCGGTGTCGGTGAACCTGTCGGCGACGAATTTCCACAATCTGAACCTGCCGCGGATGATTGCGGCGACGTTGGCTGAGTTCGGGTTGGCGCCTGCGGATTTGATGCTGGAGATTACCGAGGGCGTGGTTCTGGATGCCACGGCTGGGACGTTGCGCACGATTGCTGAACTGCATCGGTTGGGCGTACGGCTGTCGATGGATGACTTCGGGACTGGTTATTCCAGCCTGGGGCATTTGCGGCGCCTGATCGTTGACGAACTGAAGCTGGATCGCAGTTTCGTGCAAGGGTTGGAGAGCGATGATGCGGCTCGGGCGTTGACTAGCGCTGTGATTCGGATCGGGGAAAGCTTGAGTCTGCCGGTTGTGGCTGAAGGCGTTGAGAACGAAGAGCAGCGGCGGTTTCTGATCGAGCAAGGGTGTGCTGCGGGGCAGGGGTTTCTGTTTTCGCCGCCCTTGCCTGCTGGGGATCTTGAGGAGTGGTTGCGGGCTCGGGGGTGATTGGTTCTCTTCCTTTGCCGGGTTGAGTTCTTGAGGCGCTCGGCACGGTGGCGTCCCGGGGCGCGCGGGGCCACGATTGCGGTCCGGAGCCTTCGCTCCGGACTTCCCCGTCGTCATCTTCGTCCGCCTTCGGCTCCCTTCAGATTCCCTCGGGCTTATCGACGCCCCGCGCACCCCGGGACGCCACCGCACCGGACTCTGGCAATTCGAGTTTTCAGGCAGCGGGGGCGGTCGGCGTGCTTGGCATTTTTGCGCAGTTCCTTTCGGGCTCGGAGCATCTTGCGGTGCCCGTCTCCGTTCGGCCGCGCGGGCGGCCTCCGGAGACTTACGCGGCGTCTTGCGGCGTGGTGATGACGCTTCGCGAGTAGGTAGCGTTTGGGTGTCAGACACCAGTGGACTCGTAAGACTAAATCGGGTGTCAGACACCATGAAGCACTCCGGCCGCCATTCATCGTCACTTGAACTCACGTGCCCGATGGGCGGCGCGAACCGGTCGGCAGGCTGTGGCGAACCGTCGCCGCGCCGCCCATCACGGCCCTCCCCACGGTGATGCTGGAGCTTTAGAACCCCACTCCCCGCAAGCGCGCAAGCGACTACCTCCACGACGACCCACAACGCGTATGCCGATCGTGGCCGCCCGCGCGGCCGCGACTCGGCGGGCCCCGCAAGACTCGTCCCTGACCACTGCTCTAGCAGCGCCCCGAATCATGCACACCGCAGCTCCTCGGTGCGGGCGACAGGGGGCCGAGCGCCGTCGATGCGCCCGAGGGAATCTGAAGGGAGCCGAAGGCGGACGAAGATGACGACGGGGCAGTCCGGAGCGGAGGCTCCGGACCGCAATCGTGGGCGCTCGGCCCCCTGTTGCCCGTGCCGAGGGGCGGGAGAAGAACGCAGCAACCGCCAACCCAGAACCAACGGTCAAAGCGGCCTCAACGACACCCCGTACGCTCCTCTGCACCCACACCTATACCCCGCCTCTACACCCGACCTCCAATCGTCCCCATTTCCCCTCCCCTCCAGCATCACTAAATACTTTCCCTCATTTGCACACCCACCACTTCCGATATATATTTCAAGCCTAAACTATCCAGACCTAAATATCTGCGGCTTCCGCTCCAGCACCACAGAGCGACTGTCGCGTACTTGGAGCGTATACGGCAATGAAGATAGTCTGCATCGGCGGTGGTCCCGCCGGCCTGTATTTCGGTCTGCTCATGAAACTGCAGAACCCCGCCAACGAAGTCACCGTCATCGAACGCAATCGTCCGTATGACACTTTTGGCTGGGGCGTGGTCTTCTCCGACGCCACCATGCAGAATTTGCGTGAGGCCGATCCCGTATCGGCGCAGACCATTGGCGATGCGTTCAACCATTGGGATGACATCGACATCCATTTCAAGGGACGCAGCATCCGCAGCAGCGGCCACGGCTTCATCGGCATTGGGCGCAAGAAGCTCCTGAACATCCTGCAGGCGCGTTGCGAAGACGTGGGCGTGAAGCTCGTGTTCGAGAACTTCGTCCAGGACGACCAGGCCATCGCCCGCGAGTACGACGCCGATCTGGTCATTGCCTCGGACGGCATCAACAGCCAGATTCGCACCCGGTACGCCGATACATTCCATCCCGACATCGACCAGCGCCGCTGCCGCTTCGTGTGGCTGGGCACCAAGAAGGTCTTCGATGCCTTTACCTTTGCGTTCGTGCAGACCGAGCACGGCTGGTTCCAGGCGCATGCTTACCGGTACGAGGACGGCATGTCGACGTTTATCGTCGAGACGCCGGAGGAAACCTGGCAGGCTGCGGGCATCGAGCAGATGAGCCAGGAAGAGGGCATCGCCTATTGCGAGAAGCTGTTTGCGCCCTGGCTGGACGGCAATCCGCTGATCAGCAATGCGTCGCATCTGCGTGGTTCGGCGATCTGGATCCGTTTCCCGCGCGTCATCTGCAATACGTGGGTCCACTGGAACAAGCTGGACACCGCCCGTGGCGAGCGCCGCGTGCCGGTCGTGCTGATGGGCGATGCCGCGCACACGGCGCACTTTTCCATCGGGTCGGGCACGAAGCTGGCGCTGGAAGACGCTATCGAGCTGGCGCGTTGCCTGAGCGGCGCGGAAGGCAGCGTCGAGGCCGGACTGCATCATTACGAGGAAGTGCGCAGCGTCGAGGTGCTGAAGATTCAGAACGCCGCGCGCAACTCCACCGAATGGTTTGAGAACGTCGAGCGCTACGCCGACCTGGAGCCCGAGCAGTTCGCGTATTCGTTGCTGACCCGTTCGCAGCGCATTTCGCACGAGAACCTGCGCCTGCGCGATCCGGCGTGGCTGGAAGGCTTTGAGCGCTGGATCGCGGAACGCGCCGGCGCGGCCACGCCGGAGGGCCGGCGCCCGGCGATTCCGATGCTGACGCCTTATCAGGTGCGCGGCGTGCGGCTGAAGAATCGCATCCTGGTGTCGCCGATGGCCATGTATTCGTGCACGGACGGCGTGCCGGGGGATTTCCATCTGGTTCACCTGGGCGCGCGCGCCATGGGTGGCGCCGGCTTGGTGATGGTGGAAATGACCTGCGTGTCGCCGGATGGCCGCATCACGCCGGGGTGCCCGGGGCTGTGGAACGACGAGCAGCAGCAGGCGTTTGCCCGCATCGTGAACTTTGTGCACGGCAACAGCGATGCGCGCATCGGCATGCAGTTGGGTCATGCGGGCCGCAAGGGGTCGACGCAGCTCGGCTGGCAGAAGATCGATCATCCGCTGGCAGAGGGCAATTGGCCGCTGGTGTCGGCATCGGCCCTGCCGTACATCGAAGGCGTGTCGCAGACGCCGCGCG
Source organism: Achromobacter sp. ACM05 (assembly GCF_019218915.1). Classification (NCBI taxonomy): domain Bacteria; kingdom Pseudomonadati; phylum Pseudomonadota; class Betaproteobacteria; order Burkholderiales; family Alcaligenaceae; genus Achromobacter; species Achromobacter sp. ACM05. The sequence goes on along the minus strand of NZ_JAHUWQ010000001.1, from coordinate 176,013 downwards.
CCATGACGCGCGCGGATATGGACGAAGTGCGCGACAACTTCGTGGCGGCGGCGCGCCGCGCGGCGGCTGCGGGCTTCGACTGGCTGGAGCTGCACTGCGCGCACGGCTATCTGTTGTCCAGCTTTATTTCGCCGCTGACCAATCGGCGTGAGGATGAATACGGCGGCAGTCTGGAGAACCGGCTGCGCTTTCCGCTGGAGGTGTTCCATGCGGTGCGGGCGGTGTGGCCCGAGGACAAGCCGATGTCGGTGCGGATCTCGGCCAGCGATTGGGTGGAAGGCGGCATCACCGCGGACGATGCCGTCGAGATCGCGCGTCACTTCAAGGCGGCGGGCGCCGACATGATCGATTGCTCGTCCGGTCAGGTCAGCAAGGAAGAAAAGCCGGTGTACGGCCGCATGTTCCAGACGCCGTTTGCTGATCGCGTCCGCAACGAAGCCGGCATCCCCACGATTGCGGTGGGCGCCATTTTCGAGGCCGACCACGCCAACGGCATCATCGCCTCGGGCCGTGCGGACCTGTGCGCGCTGGCACGTCCCCATTTGGCTGACGCCTCCTGGACGCTGCGCGAAGCGGCGCGCGTGGGCTATGTTGATGTGTCGTGGCCTAGCCAGTATTTCGCCGGCAAGCGCCAGCTTGAGACCAACTTCGAACGCGCCGCCGCGCTGGCGCAACTGGATATCAAATGAACGCACAATCGCTACCGCTCGCCGGGCGTCACGCCCTGGTGACGGGGGGCGCGCGCGGCATCGGCCTGGCCGCCGCCCGGGCGCTGCTTCAGCGCGGCGCCCGCGTCACGCTGCTGGGCCGCGATGGTGGCGCGCTGGAGGCCGCGACCAACGAGCTGGCCCGGCTGGGTCAGGTGCAGGCGGTCAGCGCGGACATTGCCGACGAAGCCTCGGTGCGCGCGGCCTTCGCGCAGGCCGAAGCGGAGTTTGGCCCGGCGCTGATCCTGGTGAACAACGCGGGGCAGGCGGTCAGCCAGCGTTTTGACCGCACGGACGCCGCGCTGTGGAACCAGATGCTGGCCGTCAACCTGACGGGCACCTTCCATTGCATCCAGGCGGCGTTGCCGGGGATGCTGCAGGAAAAGTGGGGCCGTGTGATCAACGTGGCCAGCACCGCAGGGCTGATCGGCTATGGGTATGTAAGCGCCTACTGCGCTGCAAAGCACGGCGTGATCGGGCTGACCCGGTCGCTGGCGCTGGAAACGGCGCAGAAGGGCGTGACGGTCAACGCAGTCTGCCCGGGCTATACCGAGACCGACATCGTGCGCGGCGCCGTCGCCAACATTGTCGAGAAGACCGGCATGACGCCGGAAGCCGCCCGCCTGAAACTGGCGGAGCGCAACCCGCAGGGCCGCCTGGTGCAGCCCGAGGAAGTGGCCGAGACGGTCGCGTGGCTGGCGCTGCCGGCCTCCGCTTCGATCAACGGCCAGGCGATCGCCGTCGACGGCGGCGAAGTGATGACCGGCTGAGGCCGGCGTTCCATCCACCCAGCATTCATGAACGGAGACACCATGAGCACCCAGCCCGAAGAGCACACCATGAAGCATCACAAGCGTCCCATCGCCGGCTACCAGGCGAAGACGTTCCTGTGGCAGGTGTCGGACGACGGCAAGGTCGGCACCATTACGCTGAACCGTCCCGAGCGCAAGAATCCGCTGACGTTTGATTCGTACGCGGAACTGCGCGATTTCTTCCGGTCGCTGGTGTATGCCACCGACATCAAGGTGGTGGTGGTGACGGGCGCGGGCGGCAATTTCTGCTCGGGCGGCGACGTGCACGAGATCATCGGCCCGCTCACGAAGATGAGCATGCCGGAACTGCTGGATTTCACGCGCATGACGGGTGATCTGGTCAAGGCCATGCGCGCTTGCCCGCAACCCATCGTGGCGGCCGTGGACGGCGTGTGCGCGGGCGCGGGGGCGATGGTGGCGCTGGCGTCGGATATGCGCTTGGGCACGCCCGCCGCGCGGACCGCGTTCCTCTTTACCCGCGTGGGGCTGGCGGGGGCCGACATGGGCGCGTGCACGTTGCTGCCGCGCATGATCGGTCAGGGCCGTGCTTCGGAACTGCTGTACACCGGCCGCGCGATGACGGCCGACGAGGGCGCGAGCTGGGGGTTTTTCAATGCGCTGCACGAGTCCGGCAAGCTGCTGGAAGCGGCGCAGACGCTGGCGGCCCAACTGGCCGCAGGTCCGACCTTCGCACACGGCGTGACCAAGAAGCTGCTGCACCAGGAATGGAACATGGGTGTGGACGAAGCCATCGAGGCCGAAGCCGAGGCGCAGGCCATCTGCATGCAGACGCGCGATTTCCATCGCGCCTACGAGGCCTTCGTGGCCAAGCAGAAGCCCGTCTTTGAGGGGAACTGATGATGCGCGACGCAAGCTGGCTGGACTGGCCCTTTTTCGACGACGCGCATCGCAAGCTGGCGCATGACGTGGACGCCTGGTGCGAGCAGTCGCTGGGCGACGTGGACCATCACGACGCAGATGCGGCATGCAAGAAGCTGGTCAAGGCCATGGGCCAGGCCGGGTGGCTGCGTTACGCGGTGGCAGGCGGCCCGGGCGGGGCTTGGGGCGGCGCGCTGCCGGAGGTGGACTCCCGCGCGGTATGCATCCTGCGCGAGACGTTTGCCCGGCATGAAGGATTGGCGGACTTTGCGTTTGCGATGCAGGGCCTGGGCAGCGGCGCGATTTCGCTGATGGGCTCGGATGCGCTGCGCCAGCATTACCTGCCGCGCGTGGCGCGCGGCGAGGCGATTGCGGCCTTTGCGCTGTCGGAGCCCGATGCGGGCTCGGACGTGGCGGCGCTGGCCTGCGAGGCGAAGCTGGACGGCGATCACTATGTGCTGAATGGCGCCAAGACGTGGATTTCGAACGGCGGTATTGCGGACTTCTATGTGGTGTTCGCGCGCACAGGCGAAGCGCCGGGCGCGCGGGGCATCAGCGCGTTCGTGGTGGATGCAGACACGCCGGGGTTCGAGGTGGCCGAGCGCATCGACCTGATCGCGCCGCATCCGCTGGCGACCATTACGTTCGACAACTGCCGCATCCCGGTGACGCACCGGTTGGGCGACGCGGGGCAAGGTTTCAAGCTGGCCATGATGACGCTGGACATCTTCCGCGCGTCGGTGGCGGCAGCGGCGCTGGGGTTTGCGCGCCGGGCGCTGGATGAGGGATTGGCGCGCGCCAAGTCGCGCCGCATGTTCGGCCAGACGCTGGCCGACCTGCAACTGACGCAAGCCGCGTTGGGCGACATGGCAACCGCCATCGACGCCTCGGCGCTGCTGACGTACCGCGCCGCGTGGATGCGCGACGTGCAGAAGCTACGCACCACGCGCGAAGCGGCGATGGCCAAGATGACGGCGACGGAGTCGGCGCAGACGGTGATCGACCGGGCGCTGCAGATGTTCGGCGGCGCTGGCGTGGTGTCGGGGATGCCGGTGGAGAAGCTTTACAGGGAAATCAGAGCGCTGCGTATCTACGAAGGCGCCACGGAAGTGCAGAAGTTGATCATCGCCCGTGAATTGCTGAAGGCATAAAGGGCCATCGAGCGCCTGCTTTTTGCAACGTAAACCGCATCGCACAGCCAAGGGGAATTTTCATGGAAGTATCCGCCCACATCGACACCTTTGCCCGGGACAACCTGCCCCCGGGCGAACAATGGCCTGAGTTCCTGCTGGACGGCCCCGACGTGGCCTATCCAAAGCGTTTCAATTGCGCAGTGGAATTGGTGGACGCGATGGTCGGCCAAGGCCACGGCGATCGCGTGGCGCTACGCTGGCGCCAGGACGGCAAGCCGGCAACGATGACCTACGGCGAACTGGCCGCGCTGACGAACCGCATCGCGCGCGTGCTGACCGAGGACATGAAGCTGGTGCCGGGTAACCGCCTGCTGCTGCGCGGCCCGAACAATCCGATGATGGCGGCCTCGTGGCTGGCGGCGATCAAGGCGGGGCTGGTGACGGTGCCGACGATGCCGCTGCTGCGTTCGAAGGAACTGAAGCAGATCATCGAGAAGGCGCAGATCCAGGCGGTGCTGTGCGACGTGCGCCTGAAGGACGAGGCGCAGTTCTGCGCGCAGCCGGATCACGAGAACCACTGCCCGGGTCTGGCGCAGGTGATGTACTTCAACGATTCGGCGGCCGATGCCCTGGACGCGCTGGCGGCCGGCAAGCCTGACACGTTCGAGGCGTGCGATACGGCGGCGGACGATGTGTGCCTGATCGCGTTCACCAGCGGCACGACGGGCTCGCCGAAGGGCTGCATGCATTTTCATCGCGATGTGCTGGCGATGTGCGACCTTTTCCCGAAGCATGTGATCAAGCCGGGGCCGGACGACATTTTCTGCGGCACGCCGCCGCTGGCGTTCACGTTCGGGTTGGGCGGGTTGTTGTGCTTCCCGCTGCGAGTGGGCGCGAGCACGGTGCTGGCCGAGAAGCTGTCGCCGGAAAGCCTCTTGGAACTGATCCAGGAGTTCCGCGCGACGATCGTGTTCACGGCCCCGACCTTCTACCGCCAGATGGCGGCGCTGGTGGGCAAGTTCGATCTGTCGTCGCTGAAGAAGAGCGTGTCGGCGGGCGAAGCGCTGCCGGATGCGACGCGTCAGCTCTGGAAGGACGCAACGGGGATCGAGATGATCGACGGCATCGGCGGCACGGAGATGATCCACGTGTTCGTGTCGAGCCCGCCGGAGTCGGTGCGCCGTGGTGCGATCGGCCGCGTGGTGCCGGGGTACGTGGCGCAGATCGTTGACGATGAGATGAAGCCGGTGCCGAACGGGACGGTGGGCCGGTTGGCGATCAAGGGGCCGACGGGCTGCCGCTATCTGGCGGATGAGCGCCAGCGCCGGTTCGTGCAAGACGGCTGGAATCTGCCGGGCGATACGTTCGTGCAAGATGACGACGGCTATCTGTTCTACCAAGCGCGCAACGACGACATGATCGTGTCGGCGGGCTACAACATCGCGGGTCCGGAAGTCGAGGACGCGCTGCTGCGCCATGAGGCGGTGGCGGAGTGCGGGGTGGTGGGCGCGATGGACGACGAGCGCGGTCAGGTGGTGAAGGCGTTTGTGGTGCTGAAGCCGGGGTTTGCGCCAAGCGCGGAGCTGGTGACGGCGATGCAGACATTCGTGAAGGCGAATATTGCGCCCTACAAATATCCGCGCGCGATCGAGTTCGTGGATACGTTGCCGCGGACCGAGACGGGCAAGTTGCAGCGGTTTGCGCTGCGCAAGATGGCATAGGCATTGCAGGCATCAAGGAAACATCATGGCAGCACCCATCACGACGGCTCCTTTCGTGAGCCAGGTAGAAGTCCGATTCCGCCATTGCGACCCGGCGGGGATCGTGTTCTATCCGCGCTATTTCGAGATGATCAATGATTTCGTCGAGGAGTGGTTCGACAAGGGAATGGGGTTGCCGTTTCATGCGCTGCATGTGGAGCGGCACATCGGTACGCCGATGGCGTCGGTGACGTGCGATTTCAGCGCGCCGAGCCGGTGGCACGAGAAACTGCGGCAGACGCTGTCGGTGCAGCGCATTGGCGGTGCATCGTTCAAGGCGCTGGTGCGGTTTGAAGGGCCGGACGGGCAGTTGCGGCTGTCGGCGACGCTGACGATCGTGACGGTGGATCTGCGGACGATGAAGTCGATGCCGCTGCCTGCGGATCTGCGGGAACGCATGCAGCATTTTCTGGCAACCGCGGCATAAGCGGGCGCCACCCTGTGGTTTGTTTATTTGATCAATAGGATGAGACGTTATGAAGATTCTGCAACCGCCGGATTGGATGGCGCCCCGGGGCTATTCGAATGGTGTGCTGACCGAGATGCAGGTGGGCAGCAAGATCGTGTTTGTGGGCGGACAGGTGGGATGGAACGGGCAGCAGCAGTTCGAGTCTGATGACTTTGCGGACCAGGTGCGTCAAGCGCTGCTGAACATCGTGCAGATTCTTGCCGAGGGTGGGGCGAAGCCTGAGCATATCGTGCGGATGACTTGGTATGTGACGGACAGGAAGGAGTACGTTGCGGCGTATCCGGGCATTGGTAAACACTACCGTGAGTTGATTGGCCGGCATTTTCCGGCGATGACGGCGGTGGAGGTTGCCGCTCTGGTGGAGGATCGCGCGAAGGTTGAAATTGAAGTGACTGCGGTGGTGCCTGCGCAGTAGGGGTTTATTCGGTTTGACGGTGTATCGAAGGTTCGCCGCATTTGCTTCCCGGCCGGCACCGGGGGGCGAGGGCGGCGGGCCTTCGGTGCTTGTGGGGCGGATTTTCTTGTGAGCATGCCGCTGAAGTCAGGTGTCTGACACCCGCATGAGAAAGTTGTCATTGCGCGGCGGTATTCGCCGGGTGTCTGACACCGTGCGCAGTGCGTTGGGCTGTTAGCTCGAGGTCTGACACTGGCCGATGGTGCGTCGGTCGCGGTTTTTAAGACGCCCGGCGCGTCGTCGGTCTGGGGCGCGCGGGGCTACGATTGCGGTCCGGAGCCTTCGCTCCGGACTGCCCCTTCGTCATCTTCGTTGTCGCCTTCGGCGACTGCCTTCAGATTCCCTCGGGCGCATCTACACGCCCCGCGCGCCCCAGACCGCCGCCACGCCGGGCTCGGGAGGTTTCAGCTTGTCGGGCGGCGGGGGGGATTGAGTTCTTGAGGTTCTTGGCTGCGGTTGCTCGGGCATGAAGCGTCTTGCGGTGCCCGCCCCACGTCGGCCGCGCGGGCGGCCTGGTGGGGCTTACGCAGCGTCTCGCGTCCACGGGCCTGCGCTGCGCGCTTGCGGCGCGCCTAGGGCTGATTCCGGTGTCGGACGCCTATCGCAGGCACGTAGGACAGATTCCGGTGTCAGACACCTCCATAAGCGCTTAAGACAGATTCCGGTGTCATACACCGCAGTCCGGGATCAGCTGCCCGCGCGTCGCGTCTCTTTCGGCAGTTCCCCGAACCGTTCCCGGTAATACTCCGAGAATCTCCCCAGATGCCCAAACCCCACGCTCAGCGCCACCTCCGTGACGCTCGCATCCGGCTGCGCCTTCAGCCGGCTCCTCGCCGCGTCCAGCCGAAACGCGCGTAGCGCATTCATCGGCGTCGTATTCCGGTGTTCCTGAAAAAGCCGGGTCAGCGCGGTGGCACTGGCACCAGCGTGGCGCGCGATGGTGTTCAGCGTCAGAGGAGCCCCCAGGCGTTCTCGCATGAAGGCCTCGGCGACGCTCAGGCGGCGCGGGACCGTGTTGGGTTGGCCCGCGTGGTTTTGCCAAGTATTGGGCTGGTTGTAGAGCAAATGCAAAACCAGCGTGTCTTCCAGGTGCTCCAGCCACGCCGCGGGCGGGCGGCGGGCGCCGTCATCCAAGGTGGGCAGCAAGTGGATCAGGCTGCCCATCATGCTGCGCCAGGCGGCGCCGATGGGGGTGTCCAGGCGCAGGGCGGGGCTGAAGTCCAGGGGGCGGGTGGCGGCTTCGCCGAAGGCGCGTTGGCCCATGGCTTCCAGTTTGCCTCTTGGGATCTTTAGCAGCAGTTGTTCGCAGCCGGCTTCCCAGTGCAGCCGCAGGCGGCGGTTGGGGGCGATGACGGCGGCGCAGTCGGGGTCGGCGTTGACGCCTTCGTCGCCGCATTCGATGCGGGCGCGGCCGCGTAGGGGGACCTGCACCAGCATGAAGTCCTGGAGGCGGTCGGGTTCGATGTGGACTTCGGCGCCGTAGCGCAACGTACAGACCGTCAGCGAGCCGAATCGGCCGCGGTTCAGTTCGGCGTCGACGCGGCCGCCTTTCCAGGTGAGGCGGTGGTCCTTGAGGGCTTCGGACACGCGGGCGCGGGTCTCATCCTGTTGCGTGGAGCTGAAGACGCGCCGTTTCAGCAAGGGCGCCAGCTCTAGTCGGGACCAGCCGTGCATGGAAGCCTCCGGGACGGGACCGATCCCGTATCTGCGGGCAGCGTAATGGAATCGCGCGTCATTGGGAATTAAGTGAATCCCGGATAAGCCTGGCGGAATTCGGATAGAGCGGGGGTGGGCGCGGGCCTAATCTTGCCGGGAGGCGCGTGCACGGTGGGCGGGCCTGTTGGAATGGAGGCGCCGCGGCGCGTAAGCTGGGCGACTTGGATCGGCGGCATGCGTGTACCGACGGCAGACGGGTTCTGTCAGCTTTCCGCCAGCGTGGCTGGCGGCGAATACGGGGTGGCACATGAATCGAAATGGATGGAGCCGGCGCGCGCTGGCAGCATTGGTTTGCATGGGCGCTGCGGTGGGCGCGCCGGGTGTGGCGTCGGCGGCCGACAAGGTGAAGGTGGGGCTGCTGACGACGCTGTCGGGGCCGGGCGCGGCGCTGGGCAATGAAATCCGGGACGGCTTCAATCTGGCGCTGCAGCATACGGGCGGCAAGCTGGGCGGATTGGCGGCGGAAGTGGTGGTGGCCGATGACCAGCAGAAGGCGGATACCGGGCGTCAGGCGGTGGAACGTCTTCTTAAGCGTGATCGCGTGAACGTGATGACGGGCATCGTGTTTTCGAATGTGCTGCTGCCTGTGATGCCGGCGATTCTGCAGTCGGACACGATTTATCTCAGCACCAATACGGGCCCGGAAAACTATGCGGGCGCGGGCTGTAATCCGAATTTCTTTGCGGTGGCCTGGCAGAACGAGGACATTCCGGCGGCGATGGGCAAGTACGCGGCCGATCAGGGGTACAAGCGCGTGGCGTTGATCGCGCCGGATTACCCGGGCGGGCGCGAGTCGCTGAACGGCTTCAAGCGTCTGTACAAGGGTGGCGTGGCCGAGGAGATCTACACGCAGCTCGGCCAGCTGGACTATGGCGTGGAGATCACGCAGCTGCGCGCCAGCAAGCCGGATGCGGTGTTTTTCTTTTTGCCGGGCGGCATGGGCGTGAATTTCATCAAGCAGTTCAACGGCGCGGGGCTGTCGAAGGACATCGCGCTGCTGGCGCCGGGATTTTCCGGGGATGAAGACACGATCGCGGCAGTGGGCGCGCCGATCAAGGGCCTGCGCAATACGGCGCAATGGGCGGCCGAACTCGACAACCCGGCCAACCGCAAGTTCGTCGAGGATTTCAAGAAGACCTACAACCGCAGCCCGTCGCTGTATGCGTCGCAGGGTTATGACGCGGCGATGCTGCTGGACAGCGCGGTGCGCCAGACGGGCGGCAAGCTGGATGCCGAGGCGCTGCGTCCGGCGTTGCGGCGTGCGGACTTCAAGTCGGTGCGTGGCGATTTCAAGTTCAACCGCAATCAGTACCCGGTGCAGAACTATTACCTGCGCGTGGTCGAGGCGGACGCCAGCGGCAAGCTGTCGAACAAGCTGTCGGGCACGGTGCTGACGCAATACCAGGATCCCTTCGCCGCCGCGTGCCAGATGAAGTAGGCCGCCGCAGCTTTGCAATACAGGAGATACGCATGACTGAACGCATTACGACGCGCGAGGTGACGATCGCCTCGCACGATGGCAAGTCCTTCGGCGCCTATCTGGCGGTCCCGGCCTCGGGCCGCGGCCCGGGTCTGGTGTTGTGCCAGGAGATCTTTGGCGTCAACGATTTCATGCGGCGCAGCGCGCAACTGCTGGCCGAGGAAGGCTATGTGGTGCTGGTGCCGGATCTGTTCTGGCGTCAGCAGCCGGGCATCCAGCTGACGGACGGGCCGGCGGACATGCCGCGCGCGTTCGAGCTGTACAAGGGCTTTGACGTGGATCTGGGCATCAAGGACATTGCGTCGACGCTGGCGGTGCTGCGCGAGCTGCCCGAACAGGAAGGCGGCGCTGGCGTGCTGGGCTATTGCCTGGGCGGCAAGCTGGCTTATCTGGCGGCGTGCCGCACGGACGCGGATGTGGCGGTGGGATATTACGGCGTGGGCATCGAGGACAGCCTTGAGGAAGCCGGCAATCTGCGTGGCCGCCTGGTGCTGCACATTGCCGAGCAGGATGGGTTCTGTCCGCCCGAGGCTCGCAAGCGCATCCTGGAAGCGCTGGGCGGCAAGCCGGGCGTGGAGCTGTACGTGTATCCCGGCGTGGACCATGCGTTTGCACGCACGGGCGGCGATCACTACGACAAGCCGTCGGCGTTGATGGCGCACCAACGCAGCATGGCGGCGCTGCAGCGCACGATCGGGCCGGAGTTCGACTACTCGTATCTGTGGGACAAGCACTGCGAATATGAATTCGGCACGCGCGACGTGGCGGCGACGATGGCGACGATGGTGGCCGAGCCCTACGTCAACCACATCCCGACGATGACGGGCGGCGTGGGCTACAAGGAGCTGTCGCGCTTCTATCAGCATCATTTCGTGAACAGCAACCCGCCGGACACGCGGCTGGTGCCGCTGTCGCGCACGGTGGGCGCGACGCAGATCGTGGACGAACTGCTGTTCTGCTTTACCCACACGACCGAGATCGACTGGATGCTGCCCGGCGTCGCGCCGACGGGCAAATATGTGGAGATCCCGCTGGTGGCCATCGTGAAGTTCCGCGGCGACAAGCTTTATCACGAGCACATCTATTGGGATCAGGCGAGCGTGCTGGTGCAGGTGGGCCTGCTGGATCCGGCCGGCCTGCCCACCGCTGGCCGCGAGACGGCGGCCAAGCTGCTGGACGAAACCCTGCCTTCCAACACGCTGATGGCGCGCTGGAAAGACAGCGCGAACAAGTAGGGAGACGACATGCCATATACCGACGAACAACTGGCGGGGCTGGTGCGCGGCGACAGCGTGCACCGGGCCCTGTACACCGATCCGGCGATCTTCGACCTTGAGATGCAGCGCATCTACGGCCGCGCGTGGATCTACGTGGGCCACGAAAGCCAGGTGCCCAAGACGGGCGACTATCACACGACGCGCCTGGGCGATCAGGACGTGCTGATGGTGCGCGCGGCCGATGGGCGCGTGCACGTGCTGTACAACCGCTGCCCGCACAAGGGCGCGAAGGTGGTGGCCGACGGCGAAGGCTGTGCGGGCAAGTTTTTCCGTTGCCCGTACCACGCGTGGACGTTCAAGCTGGACGGCAGCCATCTGGGGGTGCCGCTCAAGCAAGGGCTGGAAGGCACGTCGTACGATCCCACGGATCCGTCCTTCTCGATGCGGCGGCTGCCGCGCGTCGAAAGCTACCGCGGCTTCGTGTTCGCGAGCCAATCCGCTGAAGGGCAGCCGCTTGTGGATTTTCTAGGCGGCGTGCGCTCGTCCATCGACAACCTGTGCGACCGTTCGCCGGTGGGCGAGGTGGAAGTCGCGGGCGGCATCTTCCGCGTGATGCAGCGGTCGAACTGGAAGGTGTTCTACGAGAACCTGCACGACACGATGCACGCGCGCGTGACGCATGAATCGTCGTATGCCGCGGCGCGCGACGAGGCCAAGGAAATGGGCGAGATGCCGCTCGAGCTGCACATCATGGACGGCAACGGCGAGCCCTACGAGTTCTGGGAGAAGCTGGAGCTGCGCGCCTACGACAACGGCCACGGCTACATGGAAGGCATCTTCAATCCGGGCGCTGCCGAACGCGATCCGGTGTCGCGCGCGCACTTCGAGTCGCTGACCGGCGCTTATGGCGAGCAACGCGCTCGCGAGATCCTGGGGATGAACCGCCACAACACGGTGATCTACGGCAGCGGCTCGCCTCACACGGTGTTCCAGCAGTTCCGCGTGATCCGTCCGGTGGCGGTGGATCGCACCTTGATCGAGATCCAGACGTTTCGCTGCAAGGGCGCGCCGGAGGGCGTGTTCAAGCGCGCGATGCTGTACGCCAACGTCATCAATTCGCCGTCGTCCAACGTGATGCCGGACGACATCGAGCTCTACAACCGCTGCCAGGAAGGCAACGCGACGCGGGGCGGCGACTGGGTCAGCATGCACCGCTATCACGGCACGGACCGCGTCGAGCCCGACGGCATGGTGTCCGTGAACGGCACCAGCGAATTGCCCATGCGCAATCAGTTCCGCGCGTGGAAGGCTTACATGGAGGCGGGCGCCGGGACCAGCGCGGACGCCACGGCCAAGGGAGACGGCGCATGCTGCTAGATCTGGATTTCGACGTCGGCACCGCGAATCTTGCGCCGGCCGACGTGCCCGCCGACGCCTACCATCGCATCGCGCAGTTCCTGTACCGCGAGGCGCGGTTGCTGGACGAACGGCGCTATGACGAGTGGCAGGCGTTGTGGACCGAGGACGGCATGTACTGGATGCCGCGCAAGCATGGCCAGGAAAGTCCGTACGACTTCATCTCGATCTTCTGGGAAGACCGCATGCTGCGCGACGTGCGCATCCGGCGCCTGGAGCATCCGCGCAACTGGTCGCAGCAACCGCCGACGCGCAGTGTGCGGCTGGTGGGCGGCGTGCAGGTCGAGGGTGTGGATGCGGCCGGCAACCTGGTGGTGCACTCGGTCTTTCAGATGACCGAATGGCGCAAGCGGCAGCCGCGCCAGCTTGCAGGCCGTTATACGCACAAGCTGGCCGCCGAGGGCGGTGGCTGGCGCATCCGGATGAAGCGCGTGGACCTCGTGAACTGCGACGATGCGCACGACGCGTTCGAGGTGTTTGTGTGATGAACGCGGACGTGGCGGTGCTGGCGTTGCACTATCAGAACGATGTGCTGCATCCGGATGGCAAGATCCGCGTCGGGCTGGATGCCGACAGCGGAGCGCGCCAGCGCCTGCTGGACAACGCTGCGGCATTGCTCGAGGGCGCGCGGTCGCACGCGCTGCCCATCGTGCACGTGCGCATCGCGTTTCGTCCTGACTACGCAGACCTGCTGCCCAATTGCGAGATCTTCCGCAACGTGGCCACGATCGGCGCGGTGCCGGAAGGGCAGTGGGGCAGCGCGTTCTACGATGGCCTGCATCCGCTGGCGGGCAGCGCGCGCGAGTTCGTCGTCAAGCACACGCGCATCAGCGCGTTCTACGGCACGCCGCTTGAGGAAACCCTACGGCTGCTGGGCGCGCGGCGGCTGGTAGTGGCGGGCGTGGCGACGCATTCGGTGGTTGAGGGCACGGTGCGCCATGCCGCGGATATCGGCTTCTCGGTGATGGTGGCCGAAGATGCCTGCGCATCGGCCGATCCGGCGGTGCACGAGGCGTCGCTGGCCAGCATGCGGCTGATCGCGCAGACGGGCTCGGTGCACGACGCGGTACGCTGGGCCGCCGCGCCAAACTGACAAGGAATACACATGGATTTTTCAGGCTTTCCCGGCCTGGCGGGCAAGACCGCCATCGTGACCGGCAGTACGCAAGGCCTGGGCGCGGATATCGCGCGCGGCCTGGCGGAGGCGGGCGCCAATGTCGTGCTGGTCGGCCGCAACGCCGAGGCAGGCGAGGCGCTGGCCAAGGCGTTGGGCGAACGCGCGCTGTTCTGCGAAACCGATATCGGTGAGGACGCCCAGATCCAGGCCTGCATCGACGCCGCGCTGGCGCGCTTTGGCCGGCTGGATTTCCTGGTCAACAACGCCTGCCAGTACGCGGACCGCGGGCTGGCATCGTCGCGGGAGGAATGGCATCGGACGCTGGACACGAACCTCGTGTCGGCGGCGATCTTCACGCAGCTGGCGGCTGCGCATCTGCCCCGCGGCGGTGTTGTCGTGAATCTGGGCAGCACGGGCGGCAAGTTCGGCGCGGCCGGACGCGCGCTGTATCCGGCGTCCAAGGCGGCGCTGCTGCAGATCACGAAGAATTTCGCGGTGGAATTGGCGCCGGCCGGTGTGCGTGTGCTGGCCGTGTCGCCGGCGTGGACTTGGTCGCCGTCGGTGGAACAGCTGTCGGGCGGATCGCGCCAGGCAGCCGATGCGGTGGGCGCGCATTTTCATCCGCTGGGCCGCGTGGGTTCCGGCGAGGAGATCGCGGCTGCTGTGTGTTTTGCGTGCTCCGACGCGGCATCGTGGATGACGGGCGTCGACATTCCCGTGGACGGCGGCTTCTCGATCCTGGGCCCGGACCGCGGCATCTCGCCGCGCGTGTGGTTCAAGGAATTGATGCCGGACGACGGCGCCTGAGAGGGGCGCCTGAGAGGGCCGCCTGAGAGGGTGTCAGACACCCGACTTAGTCCTAAGCCGGTCGGAGGGGAAGCCGCAGGGGGGGGGCAGCCCCCCGATTGGGTGCTATGTCCGTTCCGCACGAGGGCTGCGCGGCCGCCAACGCCCTCGCGCGCCCATCAGCGAATCACGATCTCGCCTTCTTCCAGGCCAGCCTTGCCGCCCACCTGGTCTTCCAGGAACTCCTGCATCTTGTTGCCCAGCTGAATCTTGGTGCCGCTACAGAACCGCCGCGTGGCGGCGATGGTGGCGTTCTGCTGGGGCAGCAGGTCGCGGGCCAGTTGCGCTTCCTCGGTTTCCAGCCCGGCCAGGTCGCCGATGAGCTTGGTGTGCGTGTTGCGCGCGCGTTCGACCACGTCGCCCGTGGCCCGTTGCGGGTTCGCCTGCAGGAACATCAGCAGTTGTTCCAGCTTGGCCTTTTCCTCGTTCATCTTCAGGCGCTTGCGCGTGAGCGCCGAGCGTTTGATGTCTGCGTGCGGGTCCAGGCCTGCCTGCACCAGCGTCGGAATGCCTGCGGGCGAGCCGATGGTGCCGGCGCGCACCGCCAGCAGCGCGCGGGTCTCGCCGCCCGTGATGGCGCTTTGCTGCGTGTTGGGCGGGCCGACGTTCACGCTGCCGCCGGCGGCGATGCTGCACTGGCGGATTTCACGTTCGACGTCGATGTCCTGGCCCGCGCTGATGACGGCGTTCTCGATAAACTTGGCCCGCAGCGTGCCGCCGCAGACGATGTGCGCGGTGCGCGGCGTTCCCGAGGCGTCGTGCACGGTTTCGGCCATGCCGATGATGCCGCCCTTGACGGTGACGCTGCCGCCGGCCTCGACCAGCGCGGCTTCGATGGTGCCGTTGACGACCACGTCACCGGTCACGCGCACTTCCATGGTGGCGGCGATGTCGCCGCGCACCTGCAGGGAGCCTTCGAAGTTGATGTTGCCGGTGGACAGGTTGACGGCGTCCACCTCCACCATGGGGTTGACCTGCACGCCGTGGGTGATGAGCGTCGGCGTGCCGGAAATGGCCGCGCGAAGCAGCAGCGGATCTTCCGGATCGATCTCGACGCCGGACAGTTCCTTGGAAAACGGGGTGTCCGGCAACTCGTCGGGCAGCACGGCCTCGCCCAGCACGTTGGTGCCGTCCACGCCAGGCAGCGGCGGAAAGCGGCGCATGAGCGGCGTGCCGGGCGACACAAGCAGCAGGCTGCCGAGATCGCGGTAATCCACCTGGGCCAATTCGTCGATGTCCTCGGCGCGAGGCTTCAGGCGGTCCAGCAGGCTTTCAAAGCGGGTGGGCGTGCCGCGCGTGGGCGGCGTGCCCTGCGCGGCCAGGATGGTCTCGGCGCGTCCCAACGCCACGGCCTCGGCCAGCGCGCCGTCCAGCACGCCATGCACGATGCCCTGATCCGCCAGGGCCTGGCGCACCGCGTCCAGCGTGATGGGCTTGCCGCCCTTGGGCGGGTGCAGCGTCAGCGTTGCCGCCATGAGGGTGGCGTTCAGCTCGATGTCGAAGCTGCCGTCCACGACCTTGCCGACGGGGCTCTGGACGGGCTCGGCGGCCGTGCGGCACAGGTCGATGAAGGCGACGATGGCGTGGTTGTCCAGCGCATCGGGGCCCCAGCCTTGCGCGGCCGCGGCAGCGACCAGCACGTCCCACGTCGGAAGGTCGGTGTTGACCGGCGGGGCGTCGGCTTCGTCGGCAACCGCAACGTCGGCATCCTCGTCGGCGGTCTGGGCATCGGTCTGGGAGGCGGACGGTGAACCGGCCGGTGCATCGGCAGGGTCGCCGCCTTCCGCTTTCGCTGTGCCGGGTGCGCCGTCCGCGACGGCGGATTCGGGACGAGGTGGCGGCGTATACACCGCCGTCAGGACGTTGGTGTCGGCATCCAGTATCAACTGGAGCAAGTTTTCTGCGCCCATTTCACCCTCTCTCCGATTCCGGCACGAGCGGCCGGTTCAATCATTTGGTAATTGAACGAAATATTACGTCATATTCTTTGCCGGCACGATCTTTACCGGCGGTAACAGCCAAAATTTATCGGCCGCATGGCCTAGTCGCGTCCCCGATTTTCCCTGGGAAACGTGCGCGCCATCGCGATCTAGATCATCGGCAGGAAAGACAGGACCGGGATGGCGCAAGCAGCATAAGGGCTCGCCAACGCGTCTCAGGACGCCGCCGGAGCCCCGTCCCATGTCCCAACCACCTTCCTCCATTCTTTCGGCCACGCGCGCCATCCTGGCGCGCGCCGGCGGGATGGCGGCGCTGGCGACGGGTGCTCTGGCGCTGGCGGCCGCCGCGCCCGTGCAGGCCGCCGACACCTACCGCTACAAGGATCCGTTCGGCGTCTGGCGCACGATGAAGGTGCCAACCGGCACCGGTAAATACTACAAGCGCGCGCAAGCAAGAACCGCGCTCCGCGGCGGCGCCGAGAAATTGTGCCTGACCTGTGAGCCGGAAGCCGGTGACGGCGCCCGCCGCGTGACACGCGCGCCCGCCGAACCGGCGTTGCGCTGGAGCACCGTCAAACCCACGACCAAGCACGACAACCTGATCGCCCGCGCTGCATTGGATTCGGGAGTCGACCAGGCGTTGCTGACGGCCGTCATCGCCATTGAATCGGGCTTTCGCAGCGATGCCCGCTCGCCCAAGGGCGCGCTGGGCCTGATGCAATTGATGCCGGCCACGGCGGCGCCGTTGCTGTCGGTGGATGACGTGGAACGCGCGCTGGTGGATCCGGCGACCAATGTGCAGGCCGGATCGCGCCACCTGCGCCGGCTGATCGACCGGTATCCGGGCCGCCTGGATCTTGCGCTGGCCGCGTACAACGCGGGCGAGGGCGCGGTGCGCAAGTACGATGCAGTGCCGCCGTACGCGGAAACCCAGGCCTATGTGAAGAATGTGACGGCGCTGTACGAGCAGTACAAGGCGCCGTGAAGCAAGCGGGCGCGAAGCCCGCTCGGTCAACCGCTTAAAGCCCTGCGAAGACCTTGTCCGCGATATCCAGCGTGGCCTGGATGACGGTGTCGTCGTGCGTGGCCGACACGAAGCCCGCTTCGAAGGCGGACGGCGCGAAGTGCACGCCGTTGTCCAGCATGGCATGGAAGAAGCGGTTGAATGCCGCCGTGTCGCAGGCCGAGACCTGCGCGAACGAGGCCGGGATGCTGTCGCTGAAGTAGATGCCGAACATGCCGCCCACCGAGTCCGCCGAGAAGGGCAGGCCGGCCTTGCGCGCGCGTTCCTGCAAGCCTTGCGCCAGCTTGGCGGTCTGCGCCGACAGATTCTCGTAGAAGCCCGGCGCGCCGATCAGTCGCAGCGTGGCCAGACCCGCTGCCACGGCCACCGGATTGCCGGACAGCGTGCCGGCCTGGTAGACGCCGCCCAGCGGGGCGATGTGCTTCATGACTTCGGCGCTGCCGCCGAAGGCGCCCACCGGCATGCCGCCGCCGATCACCTTGGCCAGCGTGGTGATGTCGGGCTTGACGCCCGTCAGGCCCTGCACGCCTTGCGGTCCCACGCGAAAGCCCGTCATGACTTCGTCGAAAATCAGCAGCGCGCCGTGCTGCGTGCAGACCTCGCGCAGACCTTCCAGGAAGCCGGGCGCCGGCTTGATGAGGTTCATGTTGCCGGCGACCGGCTCCACGATGATGCAGGCGATGTCGGCGCCGTGCTGCGCAAAGGCTTCGCGCACGGCATCCAGATTGTTGTATTCCAGGGTCAGCGTGTGCGACACGAACTCAGGCGGCACGCCTGCCGAGCTGGGATTGCCGAAGGTCAGCAGCCCCGATCCGGCCTTGACCAGCAGGCTGTCCGAATGGCCGTGATAGCAGCCCTCGAACTTCACGATCTTGGCGCGGCCGGTGGCGCCGCGCGCCAGGCGGATCGCCGTCATGGTGGCTTCGGTGCCCGAGCTGACCAGTCGCACCTGCTCCAGCGACGGCAGGCGCGAGATCAGCACTTCGGCCAGCTCGATTTCCGCTTCAGTCGGCGCGCCGAACGACAGGCCGTTGACGGCCGCTTCCTGAACCGCGCGCACCACTTCCGGGTGCGAGTGGCCCAGAATGGCCGGGCCCCACGAACCGACGTAGTCGATGTACTGCTTGTCTTCCGCATCCCACACGTACGGGCCTTGCGCGCGCTTGATAAAGCGCGGCGTGCCGCCCACAGAGCGGAAAGCGCGAACGGGCGAGTTGACGCCACCGGGAATGCTGCGGCAGGCGCGGTCGAAGAGCTGAGCGTTACTGGACATGGCGATCAAGGCTTACGGTAGGAGTTGGCGGAATAGGGCGCGGAGCAGGCCACGGCGGCGGCCCGGACGCTGGGCGCCTCGAACAGCGCCGTGATGACGGCGATGGCGTCGGCGCCGGCCTGGGCCACGAGCGGCGCATTGGCGGGCGTGATGCCCCCGATGGCGACCACCGCGGGCCGGGGCGCGTCGCGCTCGTCGGCAAGGCGGCGGGCTTCGGTCAGGACGGACAGCGGCGCGCGCACCGTGTCGGGTTTGACGGTGGACGCGAACATGGCGCCGAACGCGATGTAGTCTGCGCCCGCGTCGAGCAATTCACGTGCCCGCGTCAGGTCGTCGTAGCTGGAGCCGCCCAGGATCAAATCGGGGCCGGCTTCGCGGCGGATGTGCGCCAGGCTTTCGTCGTCGCGCCCCACGTGCGCGCCGTCTGCGCCGACGTCCAGCGCCAGGCGCCAGTCGTCATTGATGAGAAACACCACACCCAGTTCGCGGCACAGCGGCGCCAGGGCGCGGGCCTGCGCGGCGCGCACGGCGTCAGGCACGTTCTTGCGGCGCAACTGCAGCGAACGCATGCCGCCCGCGGCCGCGTCACGCACGGCCTTCAGCAGGCGGTCGGTGTCGTCCCATTCAGGCGTCACGCCATACAGGCCGGTGGGAAAACGCAGCGATTTCATTGGGGCAGGATCCGATTGG
Organism: Achromobacter sp. ACM05; assembly: GCF_019218915.1. Classification (NCBI taxonomy): domain Bacteria; kingdom Pseudomonadati; phylum Pseudomonadota; class Betaproteobacteria; order Burkholderiales; family Alcaligenaceae; genus Achromobacter; species Achromobacter sp. ACM05. The sequence continues at coordinate 157,080 of NZ_JAHUWQ010000001.1, read as the reverse complement.
GAATGCGCCGGCCCATGCCCGGCAGGAAGCTGGCGGCCACGGCGGCGTCGGCGTGGACCAGACCCTGGCGCACGGCCTCCGGCATTTCCAGGCCCTGCGCCAGCATGGCGGTGATTGCGGTGGCGGCCAGGCCGCCGGCATCGCCGTTGCGGTCCGGGGGCGCCTGCCAGGGCCACGTATGGGTCTGGCCGCCGGGTCCGAGCAGTACGTTGGCGAAGTGGCCGGGGCGTTGGGGGCTGCCCAGCACCAGGACCCACGCCGCGCCGGCCGCCACGAGGGCGTGCATGGGCGTAGGTGCGTCCCCGATATCGATGTCGCCGTCGGCGTGCCACTGGGCGAGGCGCAGGTGTTCAATGACCAGCAGGTCGGTCTGCGGCAGCACCAGTTCGAGGGTCGCGGCCAGCAGGTCGTCGGCTTCGTCCTCGTCGGCGGCATTGGCGGGCACCTGCGCGCGCTGGCCCAGGTGCAGCACCAGCGGGACCTGGCTGTAGTCGGCGGCAACCTGCGCCGCCACGCTTGCCGTTTCCGCGGTGTATAGTCCGCCCACCTTGATGGCCTGAACCGACATGTCTTCGAGCAGGCAACGCGCCTGGTCGTCCAGCAGATCGGGGGAAACGGGGTGGATTTCTTCGATGCCGGCGGTGTCCTGCACGGTCAGCGCGGTTACGGCCGCCAGGCCATGACAGCCCAGACGGGCGCAGGTGACGGCATCCGCGGGCAAACCGTCTGATCCCGAGGGATCGAGCGGGCCGAAGACCAAAACGAGAGGGGGAGTAACGGGGGCCACGTGACAGTGCTTGATTGAGGGCGCCCCGGCTCATTTGGCATGAATCAGGGGAACCCCTATTGGGTTTCGGTAAGATTGTCCCCATTCTAATGGAAGCCCCTCACCTTTGCCCCACCGCGGGGACGCCGGTGGGGTTTTGATGTAAGAGAGAACTATGCGTACTTGGATGTGTCTGATTTGCGGCTGGGTCTATGACGAAGAGGCCGGCCTGCCCGACGAAGGCATTGCACCCGGCACCCGCTGGGAAGACGTGCCGCCAAACTGGGTCTGTCCCGAATGCGGCGCCCGCAAAGAGGACTTCGAACTGATGGAAATCTGAAACCGTCACGCCGACAACTTCCGCCAGGGCTCGTAAGATGGGGCATACCCCATTCTTCGTAACCGCCGGACTGCCGCCAGGCATGACGTTTGCGTCTGCGCAATCACTCCCAACGGTTTTCTCAGACTACCCATGAAGGGGTTGCCATGACGGAAAAACACCACGAAAACGCCAGCACCGAGGCGGCCAACTTCGCCAACCAGTTCCTGATCGCCATGCCGGGCATGGTCGAAGGAAGCCTGGCGGGTTCCGTCATCTACGTGTGCGAGCACACTGACCGCGGCGCGCTGGGACTGGTCATCAACCGTCCCACCGATCTCACGCTGGGCACGCTGTTCGAACGCATCGACCTGACGCTCGAGATCGGACCCGTCAAGGACACGTTCGTCTTCTTTGGCGGACCGGTCCAGACGGATCGCGGCTTTGTGCTGCACGCGCCCGCCGGCGACTACAGTTCCAGCATCAAGCTGGGCGACATGGCGCTGACCACCTCGCGCGATGTGTTGCAGGCGGTGGCCGATGGCAACGGGCCGGCACGCATGCTGGTCACGCTGGGCTACGCCGGCTGGGGCGCAGGCCAGCTCGAAAGCGAAATGGGCCAGAACGCCTGGCTGAGCGTGAGCGCGGACGCGCACATCATCTTCGACGTGCCGCCCGAGGAACGCTACCCCGCCGCGCTCAAGCTGCTGGGCATCGACCCGGTCATGCTGGCGGGCGACGCTGGCCATGCCTGAAGAAACCCTGCTCGCCTTCGATTTCGGCGAAAAGAAGATCGGCATTGCCATCGGCAATACGCTGACGCGGCAGGCGCGTCCGCTCGAAATCATCTTCAGTGAAGTCCGCGACGCGCGCTTCGGCCGCATCGCGGCACTGCTGCAGGAATGGCAGCCGCACCGCGTCGTCGTCGGTCTGGCGCTGGACGCCGAAGGCGGCGAACAACCCGCCACGGCACGCTGCCGCCGCTTTGCCAACCAACTGAATGGCCGTTTCGGCATCGCCGTGGAACTGGTGGACGAACGCGGCTCCAGCATGGAGGCGCAACGCCTGCTCGGCACACATGCCGCGGACGACGCGATGGCGGCGGCGGTTATCCTGCAACGCTATCTGGACGCCTTGCCCGCGGTCTGACGGCCGCGGCCTGTCTTGCCCATGCTCAATCCGCAACTCGACCGCCGCGGCGAACTCACGCATCTGCTGACTACCGAAGGGCTGCCGCGCCGGCACGTCGAGCGCCTGCTCGAGATGGCGCGCGCGCCGTCGGCGTCCGACGATTCGCCGCCGTCCATCGCGCCGGAAATGCCGGTATTTCTGTGTCTGCCCGACACGGACACTGCAGCCTGCGACGCCTACGCCGCTGCCACGGCCAGCCTGTCGATGCTGCCGGTGCCGCTGGAAGCGCAAGCCATTGAGGCGCTTGCGGAAACGGCCGCTGCGTTGGCGCCTGGCGTGCTGATCCTGCGCCACGGCCAGAGCGGCGCGGCCCATTGCGCCGCGGCCCATGCCGCGCCCGGTTTGCACGTGCTCAATGCGGGCGACGGACGGCATGCCGATCCCGTAGCCGCATTGGCGCTGGTACAGGCCATCATCGAGATCAAACCTGACCTCACCAGCCTCGTCGTGACGCTGGTGGGCGACATCCGCCATTCCGGTGTGGCGCGTTCCGTCATCCATCTGCTGACCACACTGGGCGTGCCCGAAGTGCGGGTCGCCGCGCCGCGCACGCTGCTGCCTGACGGCCTGGCCCAACTGGGTGTGCGCGCGTGCGCAACGCTGCAGGAAAGCCTGAGCGATGCGGACGTGGTGATCGCGCTGCCGCTGAATGTCGAAGAAATCAGCGGCGCGCAGCTTCCGTCGGCGCGCGAATACGCCTGCACCCACGGCATCACGCTCGCGGCGCTGGCGTTTGCCAAGCCGGATGTGCTGCTGCTGCCCGCGGGCGGGCTGGTGCCGGGCGTGGAAGTGGATGGCGACATCGCCGCCGCCCTCGAACCCACCGAAGCGCGCGTCGCGGCGCTTGAACAACCCCTGCGCACGGCGGTGCTGCGCGTGCTGGCCGGAGCGGCGCCATGAGACTGCACATAGCCAACGGCCGGCTGATCGATCCCGCAAACGGCGTGGATGGTCAGCACGATCTCTACATTGCCGCGGGCCGCATCGTCGCGGTTGGCGCGGCGCCCGACGCCTTCCAGGCGGATCGGCGTATTGATGCAACGGGCCTGGCCGTGTTGCCGGGCCTGATCGATCTGTCGGCGCGCGTGACGCAGCCGGGCAACGCGGGATTTGCGCCCGGCGAACTGCGCGCTGCCTTGGCCGGTGGCGTGACGCGCCTGGTGCTGCCGCCCGATGCCGATAATCCGCCGGACGAACCGACCAAGCTCGAGGCGCTGCTGCGCCACACGCAGGCGGGGCAGTGCGCAGTTCACCCGCTGGGCGCGATGACCGTGGGCCTGGCCGGCGAAACACTGACCGAGATGGCGCTGCTGGCGCGGGCAGGCAGCATCGCGTTCGCACAGGGCGAGTCGCTCGTGGCGGACACGCGGGTGCTTTGGGGCGCGATGCGTTACGCAAGCGGTCTGGGCCAGACGCTATGGCTGCGTGCGCAAGACCCCTGGCTTGCACGCGGCGCCTCGGCCGCCAGCGGCGCGTACGCGGAACGCCTGGGCCTTGAAGGCATGCCGGCGCAGGCAGAGACGGTGGCGCTGCAGACGATCTTCGAATTGCAGCGCGCGACCGGCGCGCGCGTGCACCTGTCGCGCCTGTCGACAGCGGCCGGCGTGGAACTGTTGCGCGCGGCCCGCCGGGAAGGCCTGCCGGTCACGGCGGATGTGTCCATGAACAACCTGCTGCTGACGGACGTGGACATCGGCTTCTTCGACACGAATCACCGCCTGTCGCCGCCGCTGCGCGGCCAGCGTGACCGCGACGCGCTTCAGTCGGCGCTGGCGGAGGGCGTGATCGACGCGCTGTGCTCGGATCACACGCCGGTGGACGCACGAGGCAAGGCCGCCCCGTTCGCGGCCGCCACACCGGGCGCAACCGGTCTTGAACTGCTGCTGTCGCTGGCTCTGAAGTGGGCGCGCGACAGCCGCCGTTCAGTCGGCGACGCGTTGGCACGCGTGACGTCGGGCCCGGCCACCGTGCTGTCCGCCGTCGCGCCGCACGTGGGTCCATGCGGCAATCTGGGCGTGGACGCGCCGGCAGACCTGTGTCTGGCGGACCTGGACACCGAATGGATGGTGATGCCGGCAGCACTGCAAAGCCGCAGCGCCCAGACACCTTTCGCAGGTATGATGCTGCCCGGTCGAGTACGAGCCACCGTGGTCGGTGGTCAACCGGCCTGGGAGACTCCAGTTTGAAGCTGCTGCGCTTTGTCCTACGGCTGAGCCTTGTCCTGCCCCTGATCATTTTCGGCCTGCTGAGCGTGGGCCTAGCCTACCCCCTGATGCGCCCCGCAGCCCGCGCCCGGCTGAACCGCCGGTGGTCGCGCTGGCTGATGGCAGCCTGTGGCATCAAGGTCATCCTCAAGGGCGAACCACGCCTGGAAGGACCGGTGCTGCTGGTGGCCAACCACGTGTCGTGGGTCGACATCTTCGTCCTGAACTCGGCCCGCGCGACGTCTTTCGTGGCAAAGAGCGAGATCCGCGCTTGGCCGGTGATCGGCTGGCTGGTCGCCGGCGCAGGCACGCTGTTCATTGAACGCGGCCAGCGCCACGCGGTGCACGCGATGGGCGATTCGATGCAGGCGCGCTTCAAACAGGGCGACGCGGTCGGCCTGTTTCCGGAAGGCACGACGACCGAAGGCTTCGAGCTCCTCCCTTTCCACGCCAGCCTCTTCGAACCCGCCCGCGCGGCGGCGGTTGAAATCCAACCCGTGGCGCTGCGGTTCATGCAGCACGGCAAGCGCAGCGGATATGCGGCGTTTGTGGGGGAGGAGTCTTTGGTGGGTAACCTTTGGCGGGTGCTGGGCGTGACGGGTTTATCCGTCGAAGTGGTATTTCTGCCGCCGCTGGCTGCGCGTCATCCGGACGGGAGTCTGCCGACGCGGTTGGAACTGTCGCATCAGGCTCGGGATGCGATTGCTCGGGTGCTCTGATTTACGTGATTTCTGGCTGGGTGTGAATTAGCACCGTAGGTCTTTGTACGCTGCTTGCTGTTGATGCGGGTTTGGTTCTTGACGTGTCCTGCGCGGAAACGTGCTTCGGGTTTAAGGCGTTCGGTGCGGTGACGGATTCGGTTCTTTAGGCGTTCAGTGCTGCGGCGACTTCGGTTCTTAAGACGTCCGGCACGGTGGCGTCCCGGGGCGCGCGGGGCCACGATTGCGGTCCGGAGCCTTCGCTCCGGACTTCCCCTTCGTCATCTTCGTCCGCCTTCGGCTCCCTTCAGATTCCCTCGGGCTTATCGACGCCCCGCGCACCCCGGGACGCCACCGCACCGGACTCTGGCAATTCAAGTCTTCTAGTCGCTGGGGCGGTCAGTTTTCTTGGCATTTTTGTGCAGAGCATTTCGGGCCAGAAGCATCTTGCGATGCCCGTCTCCGTTCGGCCGCGCGGGCGGCCTCCGGAGACTTACGCGGCGTCTTGCGTAGTGGTGATGACGCTTCGCGAGTAGGTAACGCTTGGGTTTTTGACACCCGCGAAGACTGGCTACAGGCTCGAAGTGTGCTCCCAGGTTTCAGACTCTCATCCCTTGACGAAGGCGCTAGCTTGTCCAGGTGCCCGACACCCGCGGACTTGTAAGACTGGTTCGGGCGGCAGACACCAGCAGAGGGTGTCAGACACCCGTCTTGGCAAAGGCGCTAGTTTTTGCCGGGTGTCTCATTCCTTCGTGCGAGCACGGGTCGCCGCTTATCGTCACTTGAACTCAAGTGCCCGATGGGCGGCGCGAACAGGTCGGCAGGTTGTGGCGAATCGTCGCGGCGCCGCCCATCACCGCCCCACCCACCGTGACGGCGGACCATTAGCAAACCAATCCCCGCCAGCGCGAAGCGCACCCCGCTACGACGTCCCACAGACCCGATGCCGGGTTGCCGCCGCCCGGGCGGCAGCAATCCGGCGGCCCCGCAGATCTCCTGCCCTGACCACAGGTCTTGTAGCGCGACATACCAAAGACCCTGGCAGCACGGCGTCGCGGTCCCCGTGGGCGCGAGCGCCGTCGATGCGCCCGAGGGAATCTGAAGGGAGCCGAAGGCGGACGAAGATGACGACGGGGCAGTCCGGAGCGAAGGCTGCGGACCGCAATCGTGGGCGATCGTGCCCACGGGGACCGCGGCGTCGGGCGACCTACGAAGAACGAAAGAAAGCGACCTACGAAGACCTAAAGAAAACGCCCGACGAAGCTGCCAAAGCAGAACCCCGACGCTTCACTCCGCCAAAGGATCCTGAAACTGCGAACACTTAACCTGCACGAGCTTCCGATCCTGCAACCGCAACGCAGTCAACGACCCGCCCCAAACACATCCCGTATCCAGGCAGATCACGTCCGGCCGCTGCAACAACCCCAGCGTCGACCAATGTCCAAACACCGTCGTGACATTACGCGTCGCCCGATTAGGCACATCGAACCAAGGCACCAGCCCCGGCGGCCAAGCCCCCGGCGTCACCTTCGTTGCAAACTCCATGTGCCCGTTCGGCGTGCACAAGCGGATCCGCGTCAGCGCGTTGATGATCACCCGCATCCGCTTGCCGCCCTTGTGGTCTTCCTTCCAGGTGGCCGGCTCGTTGCCGTACATTTTTTGAAGCGCCTTCTGCCAGTTCGGGCCGCGCAGGGCGTCCTGGACTTCGCCGGCCAGGGCCAGCGTCTTGGCCACGTCCCACTTGGCCAGCGTGCCAGCATGGACCAGCAGATGGTTCTGCTCGAAATGCGCCAGCGGCCGGAAACGCAGCCAGTTGAGCAGGTCAGTGGCGTCCGGCGCACGCAGGATGGATTCCAGCGTGTCCGATTTGGACGGTTTGCGCACGCCCGCGGCCGCGGCCAGCAGGTGCAGGTCGTGGTTGCCGAGGACGACCGTCGCGCGATCACCGAGGTCGATGATGCGGCGCAGGGTTTCGAGCGACTGCGGGCCGCGGTTGACGAGGTCGCCAGCGAACCAGAAGCGCGACTTGGGGTCGCCAACCAGGTCGGGGTGGGACAGCAAGCGATCCAGCGGCGAGCAGCAGCCCTGCACGTCGCCGATCATCCAGATACTGCCGTTCATGCGGGACTCTTGCTCCAGGGCCAACGTTGTTGGACGAGACGGGTGATGGTGTGGCGGTATTCCATGTAGCTCATGGCGCCCAGCGCCAGCGCCATGGCGCCGAGGTTCGGGCCCAGGGCGGTCAGCCAGGGCGGCCACTTGCCCAGCATGCCGACGTTCAGCGCAAGCTGGTTCAGCATGAAGAAGCCCACGCCCAGCAGGATGCCCACGAAGACCTTGGCGCCGACGCCGCCGCGGCGGGTTTGCATGAGGCCGATGGGGGCGGCGATGGTGATCATTACCAGCAGGGTGAAGGGGTAGGCCAGTTTGCGCCACAGGGCCACGACCTGGCGGTCGTATTGAAGCTGGTTGTCCCGCAGGTATTCCACGTAGTCGAGCAGCGTGACGATCGACATGCGTTCTGGCGTCAGCACGCGCGCCAGCAGACGTTCGGCGCTGAGGGTGGTGTCGATGGAGCGTTCGGGCAGCTTGATGACGGTGGCCGGCGGGTTCTTGGGCGGGCGGGCGTTGGCGAGCGCCTCGGCGGCTTCGGCGTCCAGGCGGGTTTCGGAGACGTCCTTGAGCACCAGGTCGCCGCGCGTGAACGAGCCCGTGGGGGCGGTGGACAGCGCGGACAGCGTCAGGTCTTTCTTGAATTCGTAGAGGGTCACGCCGGCCACTTGGCCGTCGCCCTTCAGTTCGGCGATGTTGATGATGCGGGTGCCGCCATTGACGGTGGGTTCCTTGAACCAGTAGCCGCTCTTGAGGCGGTCGCCGCCGGCCTTGCCGCGGAACATCAGGTTGGCTTCGCCGGTCTTGACCTCGGCCCAGGGCGTCACGTACTCGGACAGCAGGCCCGCGCCGATCATCAGGGGGATCGTGACGATCCAGAGCATCCGCAGCAGTTTCATGCCGCTGACCCCGGAGACCCGCAGGATGACGAGTTCGTTGCGCTGGGCCAGGCCCGCCAGCGCCAGGATGGCCCCGATCAGGAGCCCGATGGGCAGCAGGTCATAGAGACGGGTGGGGATCGCCAGCGCCTGCATGTACAGCAGGGCCATCATGGAGAACTTGTCGCCCACGTTGTCCAGGTCGTCCACCAGTGCGAAGAACGTGAAAAGGCCGAGCAGGGCCAGAAGGACCACTGCGCAAGAGCGATAGACCTCTCGGGCCAGGTAGCGACGTGCAGTACGCATGAAGGAAAAAGGAGTGGAGCGCGTAAACGTGAAAGCTTAACAAATCCCGCAGCGGGAAGACGGCCGGCAGGACTGATTTGTCCAGTTCCCCTTTCAGGGGATGTCGACCATCTGCATCCGGCGCGTCAGCACGCCGACCCGGGAATTCAGATAGTTGGACTTGCGATGACTGTCATAGAAGCGCGGGTTGGGCAGCATGGCCGCCAGCCGGGCCGACTGGCTGTTGCCCAGGTTGGCGGCGGTGGTATTGAAATAATGCTTGGCGGCGGCCTGGGCGCCGAACACGCCCACGCCCCACTCGGCGACGTTCAGGTAGAGCTCCAGAATCCGTTCCTTGCTCATGACGTGTTCGATCATGTAAGCCAGGACCAGTTCCTGGCCCTTGCGCAGGTAGCTGCGAGAACCTGACAGGAACAGGTTCTTGGCCAGTTGCTGGGTGATGGTGGAGCCGCCGCGCATCTTGGAGCGTCCGGCCTCTTCCTGTTTCTGGTTGTATTCCCAGGCCTTGCGGATGGCGTCCCATTCGACCCCATCGTGACCCGTGAAATTGGAGTCCTCGGACGCGATCACCGCGCGCTTGAGCGACCGGTTGATCTTGTCATACGGCACCCATTCGTATTTCAGTTCGATGCCGGGGTCTTCCTTGCGCAGGCGCGATAGCTCTTCGCGCATCATCGCGCTGCTGCCCGGGTCGCGGTAGTTGTACCAGACCACCTGGGCGAACAGCCAGAATTGGTACAGCAGGATCGCGCACACCAGCGCCATCACCAAGCCGGTGGTGATCCGGAACCAATTGCGGCCGCCGCTGCGGCCCGTGCGCGTCGCCATGCCGTTCAGCTTCCGGCGGCCAGCGCCTCGCGCAGCGCTGCCAGGACGGGCGCGGCATCGGGGCGTACGCCGTGCCAGATGAAGAAGCTTTCGGCGGCCTGGCCGACCAGCATGCCCAGCCCGTCGGCCGTCAGGGCGGCGCCGTCAGTCTGGGCCTGCCGCATGAACGCGGTGGGCTGCGCGCCGTACATCATGTCGTAGGCGGCGGAGCCGTCGGCGTACAGGCCGGGCGGGAGGTCGGGCGCGGCGTTTTGCAGGCCGCTGGCGGTGGCGTTGATGACCAGGTTCCAGCCGCCGGGCACGGCGGCGGTGGCCAGTGCGCCCGCGGTCACCTGGGTTTGCGGCGACACGCCGCTCGCGGCCCACGCGGCGGCCAGTTCCTCGGCGCGGGCGGCGGTGCGGTTCACGATGTGGATGCGCGGGCAGCCGGCCTCGGCCAGGGGTTGCAGCACGCCGCGCGCCGCGCCGCCGGCGCCGACCAGCAGCACGGCGGCGCCCGGCAGGCGTACGCCCAGGCGCAGCAGGTCGTTGACCAGGCCCACGCCGTCGGTGTTGCAGCCGTGCCAGACGCCATCGCGCCACGACAGGGTGTTGACCGCGCCCGCCAGCCGCGCGCGATTCGACAGATGGTCCGCCGCCAGCGCATAGGCGTCCAGCTTGAACGGCACCGTGACATTCAGGCCCAGGCCGCCGTCCGCCACGAAGGCGGCGACGGCGTCGGCAAAGCCGTCCACCGGGGCAAGCAGGCGCTCGTAGCGCAACGGCTTGCCGGTCTGCTGCGAAAACATGGCGTGGATCTGAGGCGAGCGGCTATGCGCGATGGGATTGCCGATGACGGCGTAGCGGGCTTGAGGAATCGCCTCGGTCATGGGGCCTGTGTTTCCAGAGTGTCGTTGACGAAATGCCAGGTGCGGGTGATGACCAGCACGTCCGTATCGCGGGCGATATCGGGAGGAAAGGGGGGAAAGGGCGCGGCCAGCTGGACGATGCGGCGCGCCGCCTGGTTCAGGACCGCGTGCGGCGAGGGCTGGTCGATCTCGACCTCGGCGATGCTCCCATCGGCGCGCACCGACACGGTGATGCGCAGCGATCCGTAAATGCGGCCGCGCGCCTCGTCTGGGTAATGCTGGGTGCCGACCGTTTCGATCCGGGTGCGCCAGGCGTCCAGGTAGCCGGCGTAGCGGGACGCCTCGGCAGAGGGGGCGATGAACTGTTTGCGCGGCTCGGCGCTGTACTGCTGGACCCGCGCCGCCAGCGCCGCCACCTGGGCGTTCTGGATGACGCTGGCCTGGTCCTGGGCGTCCTGGCCGACGTCGGCGCCGTCGGGCCATGGGTTGACGGCCTGGCGCTCGGGGCCGGCGTTGTGCGGCGAGCGCAGCTGGGTCATGAGGCGGGCCTGTTCGGCCTCCAGTTGCACCTGGCGCTGGCGCATGGCTTCCAGGACGATGGTCTCGGCCGAGCTGCCGGTCTGGGGAAGGGGCGTGGTGGACACGCCGCGGTCGGCGTTGCCGCCGCCCGTCATCTGGTTCTGCGCGACGGTGCGCGGGGTTTCCGGCGGGGTCTCGCTGCGGGCATTGAGCAGCACGACTTCCAGGCTGGTCACGGGCGGGCGCGTCTGCGTGGGCGCGCTGAAACGCCACGCCAGCGCGCCGGCGTGCACCAACAGCGATATCGCGATGCCGATACGCAGGTAGTGCTGGGCGGGGGCGCCCAGCCACCAGAGGTAACGGCTCAGCATGGAGGGGGAATCAGCGCGTTGCACCAGCGCATTGTAAGGCGAGTCCGCACCCGCCGCGCGGTCCGTCCGAAGGCGGTATTCACCCTCGGACGGACGGCCTAGACCCCGTCAGGCGGACGCCCGGGGGAAGATCCAGACCTTGTCGGCGGGCAGCGCGAGGCGGCAGGGGCCCGGCTCGCGGCCTTCGGGACCGTAGGCGCGCAAGGCGAGGCTGCGGGCCGGATCGGCGTCCGGCGTGCGGAACAGGTACTCCCAGCGGTCGCCCAGATACATGCTGGTCAGAAGCGGCATGTCGACGTGGTTGCCGTGCGGGTCATCGGCCAGACGGACCTGCTCCACGCGGATGACGGCGGTGGCGTCCTGGCCCGCGGCGACACCCGCGCCGGCCTTGCCCCATAGCGACCAGCCGGCGCCCTCGATCCGGGCCTGGCCGTCGCGCAGCTCGGTGACCTTGCCGTCCAGCCGGTTGTTGCTGCCCATGAATTCGGCTGTGAACAGGGTGGATGGCGATCCGTACATCTCCTGCGGCGTGCCCTGTTGCTCGATCTTGCCGTTGTTCAGCAGCAGGATGCGGTCGGAGATCGCCATGGCTTCGCTTTGGTCGTGCGTCACCATCAGCGCGGACAGGCCCAGGCGGATGATGAGTTCGCGCAGGAACGCGCGCGCCTCTTCGCGCAGCTTGGCGTCCAGGTTGGACAGCGGCTCGTCCAGCAGGATGACGGGCGGGCTGTAGACCAGCGCCCGGCCGATGGCCACGCGCTGCTGCTGGCCCCCGGACAGCGCGTGCGGGTGGCGCTGGCCAAGCTTGCCCAGTCCAAGCTGGTCCAGCACGGCCTGCACGCGTTCGCGCACCTCGGCGCCCGGCGTCTTGCGCAGCTTGAGCGGATAGGCGACGTTCTCGAATACCGTTTTATGCGGCCACAGCGCGTACGACTGGAACACCAGTCCCAGGTTGCGCTCTTCGGCCGGGATCTCGGCGCGGGCCGCGCCGTCGTAGACGACGTTCTCGCCGATGGTGATGCGCCCGCGCTTGGGGCCTTCCAGGCCGGCCACGGCGCGTAGCAGGGTGGTCTTGCCGCTGCCCGACGGGCCCAGCAGCGACACCACTTCGCCCTGGCGCAGCTGCATCGACACGCCCTTGAGCACCGGGTTGTCACCGTAGTCCAGGTGCAGGTCTTCTACAGAAAGCTCAATCATGAAGTTTGACTCCGAATCGCAGGGCGATGCCCAGGCCGATCACGACCAGAACGATATTGATGAAGGAAAGCGCGGCCACGATGTCGATGGCGCCGGACGCCCACAGCGACACCAGCATGGACCCGATGGTCTCGGTGCCGGGCGACAGCAGATAGACGCCGGTGGAGTATTCGCGCTCGAAGATCAGGAACATCAGCAGCCACGAGCCGATCAGGCCGTACTTGGCCAGCGGCACCGTGACGTGACGGGTGACCTGACCGCGGCGCGCGCCTGCGGTGCGGGCGGCTTCTTCCAGTTCGGGCCCCACTTGCAGCAGGGTCGAGGAAATCAGGCGCAGGCCGTAGGCCATCCACACGACGGTGTAGGCGAGCCACACGCTGAAGATGGTGCTGCGCAGGGCACGCAGCCATTCGACGAAGTTCTCGCGCAGCCATTCCGCGAAGGGCAGGGCCGACAGCCAGCCGTTCTCGTCCACGTCCAGCGCGTTGTCCAGCCACATCGGCACGAACAGGAACACCCACAAAAACGCCAGACCGGCCAGGAGGCCCGGCACGGCGCGCGGCACCAGCACGCTGTAGTCCATGAAGCGCGTGACGTTGTCCGGCTTGCGGTGCATGGCCAGGCCCACGAACATGTAGCACATCACCGCCAGCGCGCCGCCGAAGACGCCAATGGCGACCGAGTTGACGATGGCGCGCATCAGGTTGGGCTGCGAAAACACGGTGCGGAAGGCGTCGAGCGACAGCACGTCAAAGAGCGAGACGCCCAGGCCCCAGTTGGACACGAACGCGCGCAGCAGCACGCCGGTCAGCGGCACGATGATCGTGACGAAGAGCCAGAACGCCACCACCGCGCCCGCGACCCAGCGCCACTTGCCCAGCGGCAGCGGACGCGCGCGCGAGGCCTTGCCCTTGACGGTGACGAAGCGGTTGGCGGTGCGCATCAGGCGGCGCTGCAGCATCACCAGCGGAATGGTCATGCAGATCAGCACCACGGCCACGGCGGCCATCAGGTGATAGGACGGGATGCCCAGCTTGTTGGTGAGCTTGTACAGGTACGTAGCCAGCACGAGATTGCCTTCCGGGTCCCCCAGCACCAGCACCAGACCGAACACTTCCAGGCCCAGGAAGAAGAGCAGCACGGTGGCGTACAGCATGGCTGGCCGCACCATGGGCAGGCTGACCGACACCATCACGCGCAGCGGCGACGCGCCGGCCACGCGGGCGGCTTCCTCCACGTCGGACCCCATGCTGCGCAGCGCCGACGAGATGTACAGGTAGGCGTGCGGCACGTGCGTGAGGCCGGCGATGATGACGATGCTGGTCAGCGAATAGACGTTCCAGGGCACGAAGCCAAGAATGTTCTGCACCCAGGTCGAGAAGAAGCCGACCGGACCGGCCGCGACGACGTAGCCGAAGCCCAGCACCATGGGAGACACGAACACCGGCACCAGGATCAGCGGCTCGATCCAGCGGCGGCCGGGCAGGTCGGTGCGGATCATCAGGAACGCCAGCATGCCACCCAGCGGAATGGCGATGGCGGCCAGACCGAATGCCAGGATGAAGCCGCTACGTAGCGCCTTGTAGAAATCGGGATCCGCGAAGATGAAGCGGAAGGCGTCCAGGCTCCAGCTCTTGGACGGGGCAAAGAAGGGCGCCGAGAGAAAACTCTGGATGATGATGAACGACAGCGGCACGTAGATGGCGAGCGCCGTGATCAGCACCACCACGCCGCGTGGCAGGGACTGCCATTTTCTGCGCAATGACTGCATGGGAAATCCTGTGGTCGGAAATGACGCGGTGGCCGCGCCGCCGGGGCGATGGCCCCGGGGCAGGGTCAGGCGGACGGCGCGCCGTCCGCTGCGTTGGCGGCGGCTCCGGGCCGCGTGACCGCCCGGAGCCCGGGCATCATTTGCCCGCTGCCGCCCGCCATTGCTTGATGAATTCCAGGCGCTTGTTCTGCTCCAGGTAGTCCAGCAGCGTTTCGTTGACCGGAATCGGCTTGAGCGAGGCGCCCAGCTTCTTGGTCATGCCGTCCACGTCGTTGTCGCCTTCGATGTCATCGCGCACGGACGCCAGGTCAGCCTGATTGGCCATGATCTCCTGGCCCTTCTGCGACAGCAGGTAGTCCATCCACAGCTTGGCGGCGTTGCGGTTCTTGGCCTTCTTGCTGATGAACGCGACGCGCGACAGCACCAGCGCGTAGTCCGTGGGATAGGCCACGCCCAGCGACGGATCGTTCTTGGCGCGCGTTTCGGCGTAGGAGCCCAGGATGTTGTAGCCGATCAGGTTTTCGCCCGAGGACACGCGTTCCATCATCGTGCCGGTGGACGATTGCACGATCAGGCCGCCCTTGGCGATGTCCTTGAGGGTGTCGAAATACTTGGGATCGTTGGCCTTGTCCTGCACGGCCAGCATGAAGCCGACGGCGGACTTCTCGATGTCGTAGGTGGTGACCTTGTTCTTGAACTTGTCGGGCTGGCTGGCGATCAGCTTGGCCAGCGCGCCGTGCGTCGTGGGCACTTCATTGGCGGGAATGAGGCGCTTGTTATAGATGAAGACGGCAGGCTCGTAGGTGGTGCCGTAGGCCGAATCCTTCCAGTTGGCCCACGCCGGCAGCTTGCCTGCCTCGGGTGACTGGTACTTCAGCGCGTAATCGGTGGCCAGCTTCAGGGCCGAGTCCATCGACGAGCTCCAGACGATGTCGCCGCTGCCGCCGCCCGCCGCCTGTTCGCTGATGTAGCGGTTGTAGAGCTCGGTGCTGTTCATGTCGTTGTATTCGACCTTGACGCCCGGATACATGGCTTCGAAGCCCTTGATGATGGGGCCGGCGGCCTTGGTGTCGGTGGTCGAATAGATGACGACCTTGCCTTCCTTCTTGGCGCCGTCCAGGATCTTCTGGTAGTCGGCCGGGTAGCCTGCGGGCACTGCCTGCGCAAAGGCGCTGCCGGAGGCGATGGCGAATGCGGCGGCGCAGGCGGCCGCCAGTTTGGACTTGGCAAGCATGGGGGATGTCTCCGATTGATTTGGCTTGTTGCGGACTCTGGGGCCCGCGTGCAGCCATCTTAGGAGTGCGCGTCTGTCGTCGTCCTGTCATGGCGGCAGGCAGCGTCTAGGGGAAATCCCTGGGCATGGCGGCGGGGGCGGTCTTGGGCGTGCCCGTGGTCCGCCCACGTTTTTTATGTTCGTGGCGGGCCCACGTCTCTATTACGGCCGCTGCGGCGTATCGGTGACGAGCCGTATCCAGTTCTGCACGAAGCGCGAATGCCGCCGCTGATCCAGTCCCACCAGCAACGCCGGACTCAACACCACCGGCTGCACGATGCCCTGCGACCGCGCGAGCACCGCTTCGGAGGTCCAGCGCCCCGGCGTGTCTTCCATGATGGAGCCGAGCGCGGCATGGCTGGATGCGACCTGCTGGCCGGCGGGCGACAGCAGCCAGTCGACCAGGGCACGTCCCAGATCGGGATTGGGGGCGGTGCGCGCGATCAGCACCGAGCGCGCCAGCACGAGCACGTAGTCCTGCGGAAACACCACGCCGATGGGCCGGCCCGCGGCCTGCCGCGACAGAGCGTACGAGCCGAGGATGTTGTAGCCGATGTCCAGTTCGTCGCGCTCGATGGCGTCCAGGATCTCGGCGCTGGTGGCGGCCAGCCGCACGCCGGCCTGGCCCATGGCGTTGGCCAGCCCCCAGAAGTTGGACGAGACCAGTTCGTCCTGTTCGGCCAGCAGATAGCCCAGGCTGCTGGCGGCAATGTCGTAGGTGCCGATGCGTCCGCGCAGGCGCAGGGGGTCCTGTTCCAGCAGGCGCAGCAAGTCCTGGCGCGATCGCGGCACGGCCGCCTCGGCAAACCGCTTGGGGTTGTAGACGATGACGGCGGGCTCGAACGTGAACCCGTAGACCTCGTGCCGCCAGATGGCCCAGGACGGCAGCCGCGCGGCGTAGGGCGAGGCATAGCTTTGCGCGTACCCGTCGTTGGCCAGCCGGATCTGCAGGTCGGATGCCGAACTCATCAGCACGTCCACGTCCTGCAAACGCCCTTCGATGGCGGCCTCGTAGAGCTCGCGGCTGCCCATTTCGCGGTAGACGACGCTGACGTCGGGGCGGTGGGACTGAAAGCCTTGGATGAGCGGTGCGACGACGGGCGTGTCGGTTGGACCGGCGATGGTGAGGACGCGGGAGGAGGGCTGGGGGGCGGGGTAGCGGGTGATGATTTCTGGGATTTGCGAGGGGCGGAGGGTGTCGGCAGTTTTGGCAGCGGCGGGAGCGGCAACCGGATCTGACGTGACCCGCGCCGGCTCAGCCGCGCCTGCCGCGCGGACCTCAGCGGACGGCGCAGCGAGCAGCAGGCATGCGGTGCAGAACGCCGCTGCGGCTGTGGTCAGCGCGCGCCCGGCGCCGCCGCGCGCCAAGGGCAGCACGACGCGAGCCGTCAGGCCGCCGCCGGGCCGGTCGAGCAGCCACAACGAGCCGCCATGCGCGACGGCCACGGACCGCACGATGGCCAGTCCCAATCCGGACCCGGGCAGCGATTCCCCCGCACGGCCGCGCGAAAACCGCTGCTGTACGGTTTCCTTCTCATCGTCGGCCACCCCAGGCCCGCGATCCGAGACGGTCAGCGCGACACGATAGCCGGCAACCGGCATGGCCTGGATCTCAACGGGCCCATCCGGCGCGTAACGCAAGGCGTTGTCCACCAGGTTGCGCAGCATTTCGCGCAACGCGACACGATCCCCTGCGATGCGCGCGCGGCGCACTTCAGGCGCAATGGCGATGCGCAGCCGCTGCGCATCCAGAGGTCCAATGCGCCGGCGCGTTTCGTTGACAGTCTCCGCCACGCCGACAAGCGCGCGGGCGCCCTTGCCCATCCGGTGAGTGATGGTGGCGTCCATGAGCAACTGGTTGATGAGCTGGCTGGCGTGGGTGGCGTTCAGATGAATGCGTTCAAGCCGCGCGTGCAATCGCTGCGGATCGGTCTCGTCCAGGGCGACCTCGGCCTGCGCGCGCAGCGACGCCAGCGGTGTGCGAACCTGATGCGCGGCGTCGGCCACCAGGGTGTTGAGGCTGTCCATGGCGCCGGACAGGCGCTGCATGAAGCCATTGAGCGCTTCGATGAGCCGCCGCACCTCGCGCGGCACGGGCTTGGACAGCGGCTCCAGATCATCGGGCGCCCGACGCCGCAATTCGCGTTCGACGACGGCAAGCGGCGCAAAGGCGCGCTGGACGCCAAACCACAAGAGGCCGAGCGCGACCAGCGATACGGCAAGCAGCGGCAACACGCTGCGCTGCAGAATTTCACCGGCCAGCGCCTCGCGCGACCCCAACGTCTCGGCGACGCGCAAGGTGACCCAGCCGGCGTGCTGGCTGGCGGACACGAGGCGGCCGACGGTCGCAACGCGGATGGGTTCGTCGTGATACCGCAAGTATGTGAAGACGGGCGTGGCGGACTGCGCGAGCGGCAGGCCGGGCGCAAGGTCGCCGTACCCGGTGATGAGCCTGCCGTTGGAGGTGCGCGCCTCATAGAACACGCGCTCGCCGCCGGACAGCATGGCAAGCGACGAGACTGGCGGCTCGACGGTGACTTCGTTGTCTTCGATCTGAACCGATCCGGCGATGGTCAACGCGGAGGCGGCGAGCAAGCGATCAAACGCCTGTTCCGCAGCACGCTGGGCGTAGCCGCGCAGGAAGAACACCAGCCCGATGAGCGCGCACGCAAGCAACACGGCGCCCAGCGTGAAGACGCGTTGCCGGATGGAGAAGCTTTCAGGGATTTTCATGGCTGCGGGCCTGATACCCGACGCCCCGCACGGTGACGATGTCCACGGACGCGCCGGCCAGTTTCTTTCTCAGCCGCGAGATCAGCAACTCAAGCGCATTGAGCGAGCCGTCGTCCAGGTCGAAGATCTGATTCATGAGGCGTTCTTTGGCGACGGTCTGACCCAGCTTTCCGACCAGAATCTCAAGCAACCGGAATTCACGCCGGCCGAGTTCGAGCGGGGCGCCGGCCAGTTCGACATGCCTGTTTGCCAGGTCCAGACTGAGATTCCCGAAATGCGCAACACTGGTGGTCTGCCCCGCAGGCCGCCGCAACAGGGCACGCAGCCGTGCTTCGAGTTCGCGCAGGTCAAAGGGTTTGACGAGGTAATCATCGGCGCCAAGATCCAGCATGTCGATCTTGTCCTCGATCTCGGCGCGCGCGGTCATGACGAGCACGGGCGCGTCGAGCCCGGCGGCACGCAATTCACGGATGAGCGTGAAGCCATCCTTGCCGGGCAAGTTGATGTCCAGCACGAGCGCGTCCCAGGTCTCGTCCAGTGCCCATCGAGACGCCTGCACGCCGTCATGCACCCACTGCACGCTATGACCTGCCGAACGCAGTTTGCTCTCAACGGCATCGCCAAGATCGAGATTGTCCTCGACCAGCAGAATGCGCATGATGTCTTCTCCTCCGTTTGCTTTTTTGTTGGGAGTTTAACGGGGAGATCGTTAGCGTTGCGTTGGGATTCGGGTTTGGGGTTTTGCGAGTTGGGCGCGTGCTGGTTCTTGAATTTTGGCGGCTTTGGTTCTTTAGGCGTTCAGTGCTGCGGCGACTTCGGTTCTTAAGACGTCCGGCACGGTGGCGTCCCGGGGCGCGCGGGGCCACGATTGCGGTCCGGAGCCTTCGCTCCGGACTTCCCCGTCGTCATCTTCGTCCAGGCCTACGGCCTTCCCTTCAGATTCCCTCGGGCTTATCGACGCCCCGCGCACCCCGGGACGCCACCGCACCGGACTCTGGCAATTCAAGTCTTCTAGTCGCTGGGGCGGTCAGTTTTCTTGGCATTTTTGTGCAGAGCATTTCGGGCCAGAAGCATCTTGCGATGCCCGTCTCCGTTCGGCCGCGCGGGCGGCCTCCGGAGACTTACGCGGCGTCTTGCGTAGTGGTGATGACGCTTCGCGAGTAGGCGGCGCTTGGGTGTCAGACACCCGCATAGACGGGCTACAGGCCTGAAGGGTGCTTCCAGGGTGTCAGACACCCATCTTGGCGAAAGCGCTCGTTTTTTGCGGGTGTCTGACACCGTCGTGCGAGCGCGGCTCGCTGCTAATCGTCACTTGAACTCAGGTGCCCGATGGGCGGCGCGTACGGGTCGGCAAGTTGTGGCGGATCGTCGCCGCGCCGCCCATCACCGCCCCACCCCCCGTGAGGCGAACCATTAGCAAACCAATCCCCGCCAGCGCGCAGCGCACACGCCACGACGCCCCACGACCCGATGCCGGGTTGCCGCCGTCCGGGCGGCAGCAACCCGGCGGCCCCGCAGATTTCCTGCCCTGACCACAGGTCTTGTAGCGCGCAAACCAAAGACCCTCGTAGCACGGCGTCGCGGTCCCCGTGGGCGCGAGCGCCGTCGATGCGCCCGAGGGAATCTGAAGGGAGCCGAAGGCGGACGAAGATGACGACGGGGCAGTCCGGAGCGAAGGCTCCGGACCGCAATCGTGGGCGATCGTGCCCACGGGGACCGCGGCGTCGGGCGACCTACGAAGATCGATGAACGCGACCGACGAAGATCGGAAGAATGCGACCTACGAAGCCGCAGCCTCCCCCTTAACTTCGCCCACAAACCGACAATCCAACTCCAGAGACAACTCATCCATCCCCAGAATATCCACCTCAACCGCAGTCCCGCGCTCAAACTCCGGCATCCCCCCCACCCGAGTCACCAACGGCGCATTCGCAAACCGCACCAGATCGTCCCGGAGCACATGCGCCACCGTCCGCGTCACGCCGTTCTGCTTCAGCCAGCGCAGGCACCAGTAGCGTTCCATTGCGCTCTGGAATTCCGCCCAGGCCGCGTATTGCGCGTCAAAGGCGCCGATGATGGCGAACAGGTCTGCGTCGCGCGGCTTGAAGGGGGCGATCAGGCGGGCCGAGACGCCGTGTTCCACCGCGGCGATCAGTTGCCATTGGTTGACCAGGTCGACGTAGCGGCGCAGCGGCGACGTGCTCCACGCGTATTGGGGAACGCCGATGGCCTCGTGCGGCAGCGCCTGCGTGCTCATGCGCACGCGGCCAGCTTGCTGCGAGCGGTAGATGCCCGGCACGCCGTGCTGGTTCAAGAGGCCGCCCCACAGGTTGTTGGCCAGGATCATGTATTCGGCCACCATGCGATCCAGCGGCGCGTTGCGCTGGCGCGGGACCAGGCGCACGGGCGTGTCGGGATCGTCGGGGTTGCCGTCCAGGTAGAAGCTGTACTCCACCCGGGAATTGTTTTCCGGCTTGCCGCGCACGTTTTCGCGTTGCGCGGACAGGGCCTGCGCCAGCTTCCAGAGCGGGCGCAGCCAGTGGCCGTAGGGGAGGTCGGCGTCCGGATCGGACAGGCTTGCCTCGGTGACCTGGCTGTCCAGCATGTTGTGGCGCAGGTTTTCGCGCACGACGATGCGTTCCAGGCGGGTTTCCGATTCGATGACTTCGCCGGTTTCGGGATTGGCGGTGACGTACAGCGATAGCGCGGGCACTTCGCGGCCGGCGTCCAGGGAGAACGCCTGGATGACGCTGTCCGGCTGCATCGGGATCTTGTCGCCGGGCATGTAGACGGTGGACAGGCGGGCGCGGGCCAGCTTGTCCAGTTCGCTGTCGCGGGTGACGGACAGGCCGGGCGCGGCGACGTGGACGCCGACGCGCACGCGGCCGTCGGGCAGCGTGGAGACGGAGAGCGCGTCGTCGATTTCCGTGGTGGTGACATCGTCCACGGAATAGATTTCGGCGTCGGCCAGCGGCAGTTCGCGGTCGATGGGCGGCAGTTCCACGTCGGGAAAGGCCAGGCCGCGCGGGAAGTTGACGGCCAGGAAGCGGCGCTTGTGCAGCGCGAGCGCGTGCGGCCAGGCGCCCAGTTCTAGCAGCAGGCGGTCAGGCGTCTTGCCCAGCTTGGCGCACGCGGCGTCCAGGGCCTTCCATTGCTGCGAATTCTTGTCTGGACGGATCAGGAGCGATTCGGCGGCCTGGGCGATGGGTTCGGGCAGGCGGCCCGCGGCCATTTCGTCGACCCATTCCTGCTGCTGTTCGGCCTGGCGCTGCTTCTTTTCCAGCGCGGCGAGCGCGGCGGCCAGGATGTCCGGCGGGGCGGGGCGGTAGCGGCCCTTGCCGCGGCGGTGGAAGTACGCCGGCGCGCCGTGCAGGCGCATCAGCAGCGCGGCCTGCTCGACGGGCGTGGGGGCGTGGCCGAAGTAGTCGGCGGCCAGGGCGGGCGAGTCGAATTCCTCTTGCGGCGCGCATTCCCACAGGAATTGCAGATCCAGCGTCTCGGCCGTGGCGGCCGCCTGGGTCATCAGGGCTGCCGGATCCGGCGAGGCGAAGTTGAACAGGGTATTGGCGCGCTTGATTTTGCTGCGCTTGCCCGACTCCGACTCCACCTGCAGGCTGGCGTCGGTCTCGGACAGGATATTGCCGGCCTTGAAGCTGCCGTCATCTTCGTAAAACACATACATGGTGGGGATCGTCCTGGGCGGCGGCCTCGCGCCGCCTTGCGCAGCTTTGTGGGTGTTGAAAGTCGATATTGATTATCAGGTGCGTACCGGCTTGCCGCCTAGGGAGAATTCAAGCACTTCCGGCATCCAATCCGCGAAATCGGACAGGCCGTGGTCGCTGCCTTGCACGATGCGCTGGCGGCAGCCGGCGTATCGGTCGCGCATCTCGCGCCAATCCAGCACTTCGTCGCCGGTCGCGGCCACCAGGAAATACCGGTCGGGCTGCGTGATGCGCGGCGCATGGATGGCGGCCAGTTCGTCCACATATTCGGGCAAAAAAACGAACGGCGCGCCGGAATGATACATGTGGTGCTCGCCGACCTGGGTGGCAAGGTCGCGCGCGGCGTGGACGGCGGGATTCAGCAACACGGCCTTGCAGCCCAGCTGCTCGGCGATCCAGGTGGCGTAGAAACCGCCCAGCGACGAGCCGATGACAGTCAGTTCGCGCGGCGAATCGGCGTCCGCCAGCCGGTCGCGCGCCATGCCCAGCGCCAGGTCGATGGCTTGGCGCGGGCTGGCGGGCAGTTGCGGGCAGGCCCACGCATCGGTCAGGCCGCGCGCGGCCATGGCGTCCGCCATCAGGCGGGCCTTGAAAGAATCGGGCGACGATCGGAAACCGTGTAGATAGAGGATCATTGCTTGCTGTTTCCGTGTGCGTTGCGGGAGGCGGCCGGCTGAGGGCTTGAATTCCGGACATGCGGGTCTGGCAGGGCCAGCCCGGCATGTCCGGCAGGGCGCGCTTTGCCGGGTTCGGCCAAGCGGGCGGAATCAGCCCCGCGCCTGCAGCGCATCCAGCAGCTTGCCATGGATGCCGCCGAAACCGCCATTGCTCATCACCAGCACCTGGTCGCCCGGCCGGGCGGCGCCAGCAACGGCGTCGACGAGCGCGCCGATGTCATCGTAGCTGGAAGCCCGCCCGCCCAGGGGCGCCAGCACTTCAGCCGGGTTCCAGCCCAGCGCATGCTTGCCCTCGCTGGCGCCAAAGCAGAACACCAGGTCAGCGTCGGCCAGCGCCTCGGGCAGCCTGGCGGCCATGGTGCCCAGCTTCATGGTGTTGGAGCGCGGCTCCAGCACGGCCAGGATTCGCGCCGATCCAACCTGACGGCGCAGACCTTCCAGCGTGGTGGCGATGGCGGTGGGATGGTGAGCGAAGTCGTCGTAGACCTTGATGCCATTGACCGTGCCGCGCAATTCCATCCGGCGCTTGACGCCGCCGAAGCGGGTGAGGGCATCGATGCCCTGTTCGGCGGGCACGCCGACGTGCTCGGCGGCAGCCAGGGCAGCCAGCGCGTTCATGCGGTTGTGCTCGCCGGTCAGCGACCAGCGGACGGTGCCGGCGTGGACGCCGGCGCGCGTGACCTCGAACGCGCCGTCAGCGTCCGGTGGCGACGCCTGCCACTGCCCATCCGGGCCGAACGTGACGGTATCCGACCAGCATCCCCGTGCAATCACGCGGTCCAGCGCATCCGATTGCGTCGGTCGGACGATACGGCCCGAGCCGGGGATCGTGCGAACCAGATGGTGGAACTGCGTTTCGATCGCCGCCAGATCCGGGAAGATGTCGGCGTGATCGTATTCCAGGTTGTTCAGGATGGCGGTGCGCGGGCGGTAGTGAACGAATTTGGAGCGCTTGTCGAAGAACGCCGTGTCGTATTCGTCCGCTTCGATGACGAAGGGGCGGCGCGCCGGGTCGTAGCGGGCAGATACGTGCAGGTCCTGCGCCACGCCGCCGATCAGGAAGTTCGGGGCCATGCCTGCGGCTTCCAGCACCCACGCCAGCATCGAGCTTGTGGTGGTCTTGCCGTGCGTGCCGGCCACCGCCAACACGTGCGCGCCCGGCAGGATGTTGTCGCCCAGCCATTGCGGCCCGGACACATAGCGCGCCCCGGATTCCAGAATGGCTTCCATCAGCGGGTTGCCGCGGCTGACCACGTTGCCGATCACGTACAGGTCAGGCTTGAGCGCCAGTTGCTCCGCGCCAAAGCCTTCGATCAGTTCGATACCCTGTTCGGAAAGCTGGGTGCTCATCGGCGGGTACACGCCGGCGTCGCAACCCGTGACTTTATGGCCGGCGGCGCGCGCGATCAGCGCCAGTCCGCCCATGAAGGTGCCGCAGATGCCAAGAATGTGCAGGTGCATTGATAAATCTCCTGCCCCGCATTGTATATATAGCGGCCCGACAAGCCGGCGCCTCGCGCCTGCGGCGTAAAACGGCCGCAACGGTTATCATCGCGCCATGAATCGACGCCTACTTCTTTCCGCCGCCGTGGCGGTGGCCGCGACTGTCGCAGGCGGCTATACGCTGATGGGCCGCAAGCCCAAGAACGATGCCGCGCCGGCTGACGCGGGCGATCCGGTCGCGGGGCTCATGCAGATGCAGCTTCCGGATCTGAACGGCGCCTCGCATTCGCTGGCCGGCTGGAAGGGCCAGCCCATCGTGGTCAATTTCTGGGCAACCTGGTGCGCGCCGTGCGTCAAAGAGATGCCCGCGCTCGACGCTTTGCAGAAAAAATACCCGCAAGTACGCTTTGTTGGCATCGGCGTTGATTCTGCCGCCAACATGCAGAAGTTTGTCGAGAAAGTACAGGTTTCATACCCGCTGTGGGTGATCGGCGCCGGCGCCATCGATACGCTGCGAAAGCTGGGTAATCCTAGCGGTGGCCTGCCTTTTACTATCGTTTTCAACGCAGATGGCAGCATTAACCGGAAGATATTGGGTGAAGTCCAGCCCGACGATCTGGATCGCACCCTTTCGGGTTTGAAGGCGTAAGTCTGTTGGACAAATAGTAGGAATTGGCGTAAAAAGCTGGTTTATCGGCTGTTTTGCCAACAATTGGCAATCCACAATTTGGCACGCGCATGGCGCAAAACATACTGGTATTGCATGGCCCGAACCTGAACCTGCTCGGCACCCGGGAACCTCATATCTACGGCAGTCTTACTCTGGCCCAGATCAATGAGCGTCTCGAGCTGCTTGCGGGCGAATTGGGCGCCACGCTGACTGCGTGGCAAAGCAATCACGAAGGTGCGCTGGTTGACCGCATTCAGGCGGCACGGCAGGACGGCACGGACTTCATCATCATCAACGCAGCGGCATACACGCACACCAGTGTCGCGATTCGCGACGCGCTGGCCGGGGTCGCGATCCCATTTATTGAAGTACATTTGTCCAATCTGTATAAGCGAGAGCCGTTCAGGCATCACTCTTATCTGTCCGACTTGGCGCAGGGCCTGATCAGCGGCCTGGGCGCGGACGGCTACGAGGCCGCGCTGCGTTACGCAGTGCGGCACTGATCTCGCATCAATTCAACGCTTTTACATCTTATACGGCGCGAACCCCGACGCTGGGACGACGCCGACACTATCTCGGGAAGCAGCTTCTATGGATCTTCGAAAACTCAAAACCCTGATCGACCTGGTGGCTGAATCGGGCATCGCCGAGCTGGAAATCACCGAAGGCGAAGGCAAGGTCAGAATCGTCAAGTTCTCGCAGACGCTGCAGCCGGTGGCCTACCACCAGCCCGAAGCCGGCGTGCCCGCCGCGCCCGTCGCCGCCGCCGCCGCGCCCGCCGCTGCGCCGGCCGCGCCCGCTGCCCCGGTCATTCAAGGCCACGTCGTGAAGGCCCCGATGGTCGGCACGTTCTACCGTTCGCCGAACCCGGGCGCCGCCCCGTTCATCGACGTGGGCGCCACCGTCAAGGAAGGCGACCCGCTGTGCATCATTGAAGCCATGAAGCTGCTCAATGAAATCGAAGCCGACAAGGCCGGCGTCATCAAAGAAATCCTGGTCGAAAACGGTGAGCCCGTCGAGTACGGTCAACCCCTGTTCGTCATTGGCTGATAGCTGAACATGTTCGAAAAAATCCTGATCGCCAATCGGGGCGAAATCGCCCTGCGCATTCAGCGCGCCTGCCGCGAGCTGGGCATCAAGACCGTCGTCGTGCACTCCGAGGCCGACCGCGAAGCCAAGTACGTGCGCCTTGCCGATGAATCCGTGTGCATCGGGCCCGCGCCGTCGCGTGAAAGCTACCTGAACATGCCGGCCATCATCTCGGCCGCCGAAGTTACGGATTCCGAGGCAATCCACCCGGGTTACGGGTTCTTGTCCGAAAATGCCGACTTCGCCGATCGCGTCGAGAAGAGCGGTTTCGTGTTCATCGGCCCCCGCCCGGACACGATCCGCCTGATGGGCGACAAGGTCAGCGCCAAGCGCGCCATGATCGAAGCCGGCGTGCCGGTGGTGCCGGGCTCGGAAGGCGCGTTGCCCGACGATCCGCAGGAAATCCTGCGCACGGCGCGCGAAGTCGGCTATCCGGTCATCATCAAGGCAGCAGGCGGCGGTGGTGGCCGCGGCATGCGCGTGGTGTACACCGAGGCCGCGCTGCTCAATGCCGTCACGATGACGCGTTCCGAAGCAGGCGCCGCGTTCAACAACCCGGAAGTCTATATGGAGAAGTTCCTCGAGAACCCGCGCCATATCGAAATCCAGGTGCTGGCCGACGGCGGCCGCAACGCGGTCTGGCTGGGCGAGCGCGATTGCTCCATGCAGCGCCGCCACCAGAAGGTCATCGAGGAAGCGCCGGCGCCCGGCATCGCCCGCCGCCTGATCGAGCGCATTGGCGACCGCTGTGCCGACGCCTGCCGCAAGATGGGCTATCGCGGCGCCGGCACGTTCGAGTTCCTGTACGAAAACGGCGAGTTCTATTTCATCGAAATGAACACCCGCATCCAGGTCGAACACCCGGTCACCGAGCTGATCACCGGCGTCGATCTGGTGCAGCAGCAGATCCTGATCGCCGCCGGCGAGAAGTTCACGCTGCGTCAGCGTGACATCACGTTCAGCGGCCATGCGATCGAATGCCGCATCAACGCCGAAGATCCGTTCCGTTTCGTGCCCAGCCCGGGCCGCATCACGAACTGGCATACGCCTGGCGGTCCTGGCGTGCGTATCGACTCGCACGCGTTCAATGGCTACTTCGTGCCGCCCAACTACGATTCGATGATCGCCAAGGTCATCACGTACGGCGACACGCGTGACCAGGCGCTGGCGCGCATGCGCATCGCGCTGTCGGAAATGGTGGTGGAAGGCATTTCCACCAACATCCCGCTGCACCGCGAAATGCTGCAGGACGCCCGCTTCATCGAAGGCGGCACCAGCATCCACTATCTGGAACACAAGTTGGCGCAGCGTCCCTGACCGACTCTGGGGCCTCACGGCCCCTTTTGCGTTTTACCTTGTTGATGTTTTAAGGTTGATCGGGCCGCGGCGGATGCCGCGGCCCGTTGACCAGATGGAAGAGAAAAATCATGCGTGAACTCGTGCTCCATTGCTCGGAGACGCAGGCCGAAGCCCTGTCGGACGCCTTGCTCGAAGCCGGCGTGCTGTCGGTCTCCGTCGAAGATGCCGACTTCGGCACCGAAGTCGAGCGGCCGTTGTTCGGCGAGCCGGGCACCGAGCCCGACGTCCAGGCATGGGACCGCAATCTCGTCGTCGCCTTGCTGCCCGACGGCGCCGATCCCGCGCAGATCATGGAAGAAGCCGCCCAAACCGGGGAGCTCGATGCATCGGTGTTCGACGGCTGGAGCCTGCGCGACGTGCCGGACGCCGACTGGGTGCGCCTGACGCAATCGCAGTTCGGCCCGATCCACATCGCCGAACGTCTCTGGATCGTGCCCAGCTGGCACCGCGACAATCCCGATGTGCCCGGCCTGGACACGGCCTTGCCCGACCAGGACGGCGCCATTCATATCGAACTGGACCCGGGCCTGGCGTTCGGCACCGGCAGCCACCCGACGACACACCTGTGCCTGGCGTGGCTCGAAGCCGAGCTTCCCGCCGGCGCGACCCTGCTGGACTACGGCTGCGGATCCGGCATCCTGGCCATCGCGGCGCGCAAGCTGGGCGCCGGCCCCACGCAGGCGGTCGATATCGACGCGCAGGCGGTGCAGAGCACGGTGTTCAACGCAGAGGTCAACAAGGTCGAGCTGCAGGCCATGCTGCCCGACGGACTGGCGGACGGCACGTTCGAAGTCGTGGTCGCCAACATTCTGTCCAACCCCCTGAAGGTGCTGGCCCCCATGCTGGCTGGCCGCGTTGCCGCGGGTGGCCACCTGGTGCTGTCGGGCGTCCTGGAACGCCAGGCCGAGGAGGTCGCGGCCGCCTATGCGCCCTGGCTGGCCATGTCGGTCTGGCGTGCGCGCGACGGCTGGGTCTGCCTGCACGGCAAGAAGCCCTGAGTCCCGGCAGCAGGAGCACGCCTCATGGCTCTGACCACCCGCTGCCCGCAGTGCGGCACCTCGTTCAAGGTGGTGCCTGATCAGCTTCGGGTCCGCAATGGCCTGGTGCGTTGCGGCGCCTGCTCGACCGTTTTCGATGGCCGTGCGTGCCTGGTGTCCGCGCCGGGTGCGCCTGTCGCGATCACCCCGCCGGCCGCAGCGCCGCTGCCATCGTCCGCCGCGGCCGTGGCCGCGCCCGTGCTAGCCGCGCCCGAGCCGCATCCGCCCGCCGCACCGTTTCCGGAACCGGCCTTTACGCCGGTGTCGACACCGGCCCCGGCGCCTGCACCTGCCTTCACCCCGGTGCGTCCGGCGGCGGTTCCGCCGCATGTGCCGCCGCATGTGCCGCCGCCCGCCATCGTGCCGCCCCGCGCAACGCCCGCCGTGCCAGCTGAGCCGCGCGTGATTCTGCCCTGGGAAGACGAGCCCGAGGCGCCGCCCGCGCCTTCGATTCCGCCCGCGCCTTCGATTCCGCCCGCGCCTTCGATTCCGCCCGCCGTGCTGCGCGGCCGCGACGACATCCGCAAGCGCCCCGAGCCGGAAGCGGCCATGCCGGATGACCCCGCCGACGACGAGTATCTCGACGATGACGGCGAACCATTCCTGCGCGAGCCGGAGCCGCCCCGCACCGCGCCCGCGCCGCGGCCCCCCGTGTTTCGCAACGAACCCATCGTCGCCAGCCGGTCCGGCGAGCCAACGCTGGACTGGCGCGCCGGGCAGCCGCGCAGTGATCCGCGCCTTGATGTTCGCCACGACCCGCGTCAAGGCCCCCGCCAAGATCCTCGTCACGACATCGCCGACGACTTTCGCGACCAGCATCGCGACGATGTCCGCGACATCGAGCGCGACGACGAATACGAGGACGAAGACGACCTCGATCACGCCGCCCACGAACCGGTGCTGGGCGACACGCGCACGCGTTATTCCAGCGCCACCGACGTGGGCCGTGCGCCGCCCGAGTTCCTGGACCAGGACCGGATCGAGCGTAGCGGCCTGGTGCGCAAGCTGTGGGCCTACGCCTGCCTCATCGGCCTGATCGTGCTTGCCCTGCAACTGCTCTACGCATACCGCACCGATATCGCCAATTCCGTGCCGGCGCTGCGACCGGTCCTGGAGGCCGCCTGCAAGCCGCTGGACTGCACGGTCGGCTACGCGCGCCGCCGCGATCTCATCAGCATTTCATCGTCGTCGTTGCAGCCGCCCAAGGGCGCCGCCGCCATCGATGACGGCCGCACCCGCCTGGTGCTGACCGTGATGCTGCACAACCGCTACGACAAGCCGCAGCATTGGCCGGCACTGGTGCTTGAACTGAACGACCTGTCCGACACGGTGGTCGTGCGCAAGGTGCTGATGCCCGAGAATTACCTCACGCCCGAACAGTTGAAGGGACCGTTCGGTCCCCAGGGTGCATTGAAGATTTCAGTCCCCATTGAAGTGACCGGCGTTCAGGTCAATGGCTACCAACTCGACAAGTTTTTCCCGTAAAGGATGACAAGCATGGCAACCCCTGTTCTGGTCTGCGGTTCGATGGCGTTCGACACCATTGCGGTGTTCGAAGGCCGCTTCAAGGAACACATTCTTGCCGACCGCATCCAGTCGCTGAGCGTGTCGTTCCTGGTGCCCAGCATGCGCAAGGAATTTGGCGGCTGCTCGGGCAACATCGCCTACAACATAAACCTGCTGGGCGGCGCGCCGGTGCCGGTGGCCACCATCGGTGAAGACGCCGGCGAATACATGCAGCGGCTGTCGGGCCTGGGCATCGACGTCAGCCGCGTCAAGGTCATTCCCGACACGTTCACCGCACAGTGCTTCATCACGACCGACCTGGACGACAACCAGATCACCGCCTTCCACCCGGGCGCCATGTCGTTTGCCGCGCAAAACGACCTGAGCGACGCCGACGCCGCCTGGGCGATCGTTGCGCCGGACGCGAAAGAAGGCATGTTTGCCCACGCCGAACGCCTGCACAAGCGCGGCATCCCCTTCATCTTCGACCTGGGCCAGGCAATGCCGCTGTTTGACGGCGCCGACCTCGAGCGCATGCTCAAGCTGGCGCAGGCCCTCACGGTCAACGACTACGAAGCCGGCGTGGTCGAGCAGCGCACCGGCCGCAGCGTCGCGGACATTGCGCGCACGCTGCAAGCGGTGGTCGTGACGCGTGGCGCCGAAGGCGCCACCCTGCACACCGAAGGCAAGACCATCCAGATCGAACCCGTGCGCGCCTCGCAGGTGGTGGATCCCACCGGCTGCGGCGACGCGCAGCGCGGTGGTCTGCTGTACGGCCTGACCAGCGGCTGGAGCTGGGAAGACAGCTGCCGCCTGGGCAATGTCATGGGCGCCATCAAGATCGCTTCGCGCGGCCCGCAGAACCATGTGCCGACGCGTGCCGAGATCGACGCCGTGCTGCACGCCACCTACGGCATCCATCTGCCTGCCTGATCGGCCAGGACTCCCCGGGAACCGACACCTCGCACACAGGTCGAACGTCAGCGCATATTCAATGGCAACGGGCTGTAGCCCGTTGTTTCGCGCCTGAGTTTGCAGCTTCTGGCGGAGCGTTTCAGTCTGTTGCGGGTGCGCTTGCCGGGCGTTGCGGGCGGAGTATCATCAGTCACCGTCGGTCGTGCCCGAATGAGGAGTCCAAATGAATCATATAAAGTCTTTTTCCCTGGTGACGCCGCGTACCGGCCGTTGGCTGGCTGTCGCGGCTGTGGTGACGTCGATGGCAGTGCTTGGCGGTTGCGCAAACCCCAGCGCCTCCAGCGGCGTGTACAGCTACGATCAAGCGCAGCGCGAACAGATTGTCCGTAACGGAACGGTCACCGGCGTGCGTCCGATCGTCATCCAGAACGACAAGTCCAGCGGCGTCGGCATGGTGGCCGGCGGTGCGTTGGGCGGCGTGGCTGGCAATGCGATCGGTGGCGGCACGGGCCGCACCATCGCCACGGTCGGCGGCGTCATCCTTGGCGCGCTGGCGGGCAACGCCGTCGAAAACCGCGCACAGAAGAACTCCGGCCTGGAGATCACGGTGCGACTGGATAACGGCGAGACCCGCGTGGTCGCCCAGGAAGCCGACGTGCCCATCAGCGTGGGCCAGCGCGTCCAGGTGATCAGCGGCGCCGGTCCGACCCGCGTCACGCCGATGTAATCGGCCCAGCCCGCAATCAAAAAGCCCGCGCAAGCGGGCTTTTTTGTCGCTCGCCCGCAACGCAGTCCCCCGGGATTTACCCGCGAACGTTACCTTTCCAAGCGTTTTCTCGCCATTTCCTCCATAAGTTTCATGGCGATTCGACGGCCGAAGTGCAATGATTGCGACGGCGCGGCAGTCCGGATTTAATGTAACCACGTGCTTCCGGAAGCCCCGCTTGCTGGCTGGAATTTTTCAGTTTGGTTTCAGCTGTTTTCTGTATCCTCGTCGCCTGAATCCCGGGGCGGGGGATGGTTTGCCGAACAGGCAACGTTACGCTGCAATACCTATGCATACCGAGCAAGAACTCCACACCAAGATCGGCGAGATCGTCGAGTCGATCGTCATGAAGAAAGTCACCCCCGACACGCAACTGATTGCCACCGGCCTGGTCGATTCGCTCGCCGCCGTGGACATCACGCTGGCGGTCGAGTCCGAGTACGGCTGCAGTATCCCGGCTCCCGAAATCGCAGAGCACCTTCAGTCGGTCCGCGTGCTTGCCGGCTATGTCGCTGCCCATACTTCGTAATACCCGGTTCCTGTCGCACGTCGCGGCGGCAGCGACGGCGGTGGCGTTGGCGGTAGGGGCGTATTGCGGGGCGGACGATCTGCTCAGCCGCGTCGTCAATCCGTCGTCATCGCCCTCGGCCATCGCGGCCGACAAGAGCAACTACCTGCCCAACCTCGGGCCGGACTGGGGCACCCAGCACGTCAACCTGAACCGTCTGGGCAACGCGCTCAGCGACGGCACCCTGGTGGTGCTGGGCTCTTCCGAGCTGTCCAGCCACGACCTGCGCTTCGTTCCCTACCGCTTCTTTCCCGAAGAGCTGAAGGTGCCGACGCTCGCGTACGGCCACGCGATGTTCCAGTCGTATGGCATCGTCAGCGTGCTGGAATCGGTATCTGACTCGCTCACGCCCAACACGCGCCTGGTCATCATGCTGTCGCCGGCCTGGTTCGCGTCGGGCGGGCAGCTGCCGCGCAGCGCGTTTGCCGAGCACGTCACGGGACCGGTCTGGGACCGGTTGTGGGACCAGCCCAGTACGCGCGAGCAGATGCAGAACTGGATCAGCGACAACGCGAACTGGGGGTTGCTGTGGCTCATCGCCAATGGTCAGGTGTCCGAGCTGAAAGACAAGCTGGCGCTGTGGTGGCATGCCCGCCAGGAGCCGGCCCCTGACAAGCCGCGCACCAAGCTGTCCGTGCCCGCGCACCGCTACGTGTCCTGGCCGATGTCCGCCCGCCTGAATGCCGGGCAGTGGTCGCGGATCACGCACGAAGCGCGCGTCGTCGAACACAACCTGGGCGGCAACAACCCCTACGATGTGCGCGACGACTACTACCAGCAGTACCTCGCGCCGCTGTACTCGCCCGCGCGCAATGAATTCGCAGACGTCGATCCCATCACCCGTACCGAGCTGGGCGACCTCTCACGTGTGATGGCGCTGCTGCAAAAGCGCAAGGTCAAGGCGTACTTCGTCATCCAGCCGTTCAACCCCAAGCTCATCCTGGACGTCGAACGGTTCGACCCCGTGGTGGCCGCCATCACCGGCATGTGCACGCGGTACCAAATGGGGTGCCTGGATCTTTACAGCATTCCTTTCGAGCCGGGCATGCTGCGCGATGACATGCACCTGGCCGAACTTGGCTGGGCCATGGCCGATCAAGGCATTGCGGAGTATTTTTCCCGATGAAACTCTTTCGTAAAGACGAAGCCCGTAATGCGGGCGTGGCCTGGGCGCGCCGCTTCTTCTGGCACCTGTGCCTGTACGTGGGCGTGATCCTCGTGTTCGTGCTGCAGGCGCAGCCCACGACGGGCAGCGGCGGACCGATCAAGGTCGAATTCCAATACCAGCAGTTCTGAGCGCACCATGGAACTCTTCGCAAGCTTGAGCTTCTTCGGCGGCGCCCTGTTCGGCGGCCTCGGCCTGGTCGCCTACCGATCGTCCGGCATGCCGCTGCGCATCGGCTATCGCCACATCATCGGCGTCATCTGCCTGGGCGTCTGGATGGCGGTGTTCTGGGCGCGGCCGTACCAGCCCATCGCGCTCTTCGCCATCTCCGGCGCCGCGCTGTGGGCCATGCGCCGCAACTACATCCCGACCTGGCTGGCGGTGATCATCACGATGACGCCGTTGCTGTTGGTCAAGACCGGCGTATCGCACCTGGGCGCCATGCTCGGGTTGTCCTTCGCCACCTTCCGCGCCATCGACGTGCTGCTGTTCGCGCCGCGCAACGAGCGTGTCTCGCCGCTGGATTACTTCATCTACCTGTTCTTCCCGCTGACGCTGCTGGCCGGTCCCATGTACCGCTGGCGCGCCTTCCAGGCCGATCTGAAGCGCGGCTATGAAGGTGTCAACCTGAACACCTGGCTGACCGGGCTGGAACTCATCATGGTGGGCGTGATCCAGAAGTTTGGCCTTGCCGAGCTCATCTGGCGTTACGGGCTGGCCACGCTGGACGCGCACGACTATTCGTTCACCGGCGTGGCGCTGAATGCCTCGCTCTACAGCGCCTACCTGTTCTTCGATTTTGCCGGCTACTCGACCATGGCGATCGGCATCGGCATGCTGTTCGGCTTCACGCTGCCGATCAACTTCCGCAACCCGCTGGCCACGCTGAATCCGCAGGATTTCTGGCGTCGCTGGCACATCAGCCTGTCCGAATGGCTGCGCGATGTCGTGTTCATGCCGATCTACAAGGCATTGAGCAAGACCAGCTTCTTCGGCCGCCACCGGCTTGCGGCGCAGAACATCGGCATCTTCGCGACGCTGCTGGCGATGGGCGTGTGGAACGGCCTGTCGCTGCACTACATCGTCAGCGGCCTGATGTTCGGCGCGTATTCAGTGGGCCACAACCTGCTGATCAACGCCGCGCGCACGCGGCCCGGTCTGCAGGCGCTGCTGGCCAAGCCCGTCATGCGCTTTCTGGGGCGCGTGCTCACCCTGATTCTGGCCGCGCTGGCGCTGTACGTGTTCAGCGGCCGCAGTCCCATCTGACGCCGGGAGCTTCGGCATGCGTTTCGACTTGAAGTCCTTCCAGTTCGCCGACGACGGCCGCGCGCCCGACGCGCTGGCCGTTGCCGCCGCCGACCGCAGCCTGACCTGGGCGCAGTTGCGCACTGAGGCCGAGGCCTGGGCCGACGCCGCCCGCCAGCACGGCGTGGCGCCCGACGTGCCGGTGGCCATCTACGGTCACAAGGAAGCCGCGTTCTTCGTCGCGATGGTCGGCGCGCTGCTCATCGGCGCGCCGTTCGTTCCGGTGGACACCATCTACCCTGCTGAGCGTCTGCGCCGCATCGTCGAGATCGTGCGCGCCGCCGCCGTCTTCGATGCCGCGGCCGGCACCTTCACGGCGGGCGAGGGCGAAGTGCTGCAAGAGCGTGGCCTGGCCTACCTGATGTTCACGTCGGGCAGCACGGGCGATCCGAAGGGCGTGCAAATCGGCCGCGAAAGCGTCGGCCTGCTCGGCGACTGGATGCTCGGCAGCTTTGGCCTGGGCGAGGCGCCCGTCTTCATGAACCAGGCGCCGTTCAGTTTCGACCTGTCCATGTACGAGGTCTTCGCCACGCTGGCGTCCGGCGGCAGCTGCGTGCTCAACGCGCGCGAACAGATCGCCGCGCCCGGCCCGTGGATGGAACGGCTGGCCGGCCACGGCATCACGGTGTGGGTGTCCACGCCGTCGTTCGCCCACCAGCAATTGGCCAACCGCGACTTCTCGCCCGTCACGCTGCCGACGCTGCGCACGTTCCTCTTCTGCGGCGAGCCGCTGCCGGCGGCGCTGGCCAAGAAGTTGCGCCAGCGTTTTCCCGACGCATCCATCCTGAACACCTACGGCCCGACCGAAGCCACGGTGGCCACCACCTGGATCGAAGTTACCGATGCGGTGCTGGCGGCACACGATCCGTTGCCGGTCGGACACGCCAAGCCCGACAGCGTGCTGCTCGTGGACGAGGGCGAGATCTGCATCGTGGGAGACCACGTCATGCGCGGCTACCTGAACCGCGCCGACCTGAACGCGGCCAAGCTCTACACCTATGACGATGGCCGCCGCGCGTTCCGCACGGGCGACCTGGGTCTGATGGAAGAGGGCGGGCTGCTGTTTTGCCGCGGCCGGATGGACGATCAGATCAAGCTGAACGGCTATCGCATCGAGCTGGCCGAGATCGACGAGGCTTTGCACGGCCTGCCGGGGGTGGAAGGGAGCGCCTGCGCGGTGCTGCGCCGTCCCGACGGCACCGCGGTGCGGTTGATCGGCTTCGTGACTGGGCTGGACGGTGCGGGACAGGAGGCGTCGCTGCTTGCGCCGGAGACCTTGTCCGGCTGGAAGGAGCGGCTGGCCGAGCGCCTGCCGCCGTACATGGTGCCGTCAGAGCTGGTTGCCTGCCCGGCGCTGCCGATGTCGAACAACCACAAGATCGATCGCAAGAAGCTGATCGAGATCTACAGCGCCATTCCGGTCTAGCGCAAGACGCCGCCGGCCGGATGGACCAGCGCCCCGCTGATGGGGGCGCTGTGCAAAGCAATGGTGCGGCGGGCGATTACACGCCCATCATGCCGTAGCTCAGGCGAGCCAGGACCATCAAGAGGATCTGCGCGGCCACCAGCAGGATCAGCGGCGAGAAGTCGATCGAGGTGCGCGGCAGGATGCGGCGGATGGGATCGAGCAACGGCGCGGTCAGCGACTGCAGCAGCGGCATCATGGGCGCCATCGGGTTGACCCACGACAGCACGGCTTGGATCAGCGTCAACCAGACCACCAGATTCAGCGCCCATTTCGCGGTCATGATGAGCGCCGAACCCATGGCGGCGGGCAGCAGTGCGGCGGGAATCAGCGCGCCGATGGCCACCAGCCACAGCAGCACCAGATAGACCAGCGCCGACAGCCATGCGCACACGAGGCTGGTCCAGTCGATCTTGTTGCCCGCGGGAATGATCTTGCGCAGCGGCATCACGAGCCAGTTGGTGGCGCCGTAGATCGCGCGCGCCAGCGGGTTGAAGGGATGCAGCCGTATCGCGTGCATCCAGGCGCGTGCAATCAGTGCCGCGCCAAACAGCGTGAACACGATTTCGAGAAGGAAGCGGAAGATTTCACCGAGCATGGACGCGATCACCCCAAAAAAGAGGAGTCAATTGTCGCACGGCCAGACGTAAAAATTGCGTACGGTCCTAGTGCTTCAGGCCTAGTGCAAAGGGGCAGCCATTTGCATGGCATTGACGCGGGGACGACAAAAAAGCCGCCCGGTAAATACCAGGCGGCTCTGATGAAGCTAACGCTTCGGCGCGTCCGGATTAGGGACGGCCACCCGTCGGGAACGGCCACGACGCGGCGGGGTTCAGCGCGGTCTTCGCGCCCGGGGCAGCAGCCGTGGTGGGCGGCGTTGCGGGCTTCTTCGGAGCGGCTTTCTTCGCAGCGGGCTTCTTGGCGGCGGCGGGCTTCTTTGCGGCGACAGCCGGCTTGGAAGCGGGAGCCTTCTTGGCAGCGGGAGCCTTCTTGGCAGCCGGGGCCTTCTTGGCTACGGCCTTCTTGGCAACCGCTTTCTTGGCGGCCGGGGCCTTCTTGGCAGCAGCCTTCTTGGCTACGGCTTTCTTGGCGGCCGGGGCCTTCTTGGCGACAGCCTTCTTGGCAACCGCTTTCTTGGCGGCCGGGGCCTTCTTGGCTACAGCTTTCTTGGCAACCGCCTTCTTGGCGACAGCCTTCTTGGCTACGGCCTTCTTTGCGACGGCTTTCTTGGCAACTGCCTTCTTGGCAACGGCCTTCTTGGCGGCCGGAGCCTTCTTTGCTACGGCCTTCTTGGCGACTGCCTTCTTGGCAACGGCCTTCTTGGCGGCCGGCGCCTTCTTGGCGGCAACCTTCTTCACGGCCGGCTTCTTGGCGGCTGCGACTTTCTTCACTGCGACTTTCTTGACGGCAGCTTTCTTGGCCGGAGCGGCCTTCTTTGCTGCTGCCTTCTTGGCGGCGGGTTTTTTCACCGCTGCTTTCTTGACGGCTTTCTTGGCTGTTGCCATGGTCATGCTCCTTAGGTTCAGGGGTCCCAGAACTTAAACCCGTGCCCCGACCCGCCAATTGGCGGACCGTGCCCGGGCTATTCATCGGCGCATGCCGCTGTTCTGTGCGAGCAACAGCTACTACGGTTTGCGCTAATGAATTCGGCACAGCCATTTGATATGGCCCCCGCTCCTTTGGCGCGAGCCATTTCAAATGGCGCCGGCAGGCAGCCTGTCCACAGGCCGCCGACCGCTTGTTCTACGTGTTCGAAGACACCCTGACCAAGGAGATTGCCATCAAGCCTGTCGCGAACGCGACGCCCATCAACGAGAAGAGGGCGTGCCCGCGCCGGGCTCGATGGCGTACTGCGTTACTCCCAGCTCAGCGTGCCACCGGTTTGGTATTCGATCACGCGAGTTTCAAAAAAGTTGCGTTCCTTTTTAAGGTCGATCATTTCCGCCATCCACGGGAAGGGATTTTCTTCCTGGGGGTACAGAGGTTCGATACCGATCTGCTGGCAACGACGGTTGGCGATGAAGCGCAGGTAGGATTTGAACATGGGTGCGTTCAAGCCCAACACGCCGCGCGGCATCGTGTCTTCGGCGTAAGCGTATTCGAGTTCGACCGCTTTGCGGAAGAGTTCTCGAATTTCTTCGCGGAATTCCGGCGTCCAGAGATGCGGATTTTCCAGTTTGACGGTGTTGATCAGATCGATGCCGAAGTTGCAGTGCATGGATTCATCGCGAAGGATGTACATGTACTGCTCGGCAGCGCCGGTCATCTTGTTCTGGCGGCCAAGCGCCAGGATCTGCGTGAAGCCAACGTAGAAGAACAGGCCTTCCATGAGGCAAGCGAAAACGATCAGAGACTTCAGCAGCGTCTGGTCGGCTTCGGGCGTGCCCGTCTTGAAGTTGGGATCAGCGATCGCGTCGATGAACGGGATCAGGAACTCGTCTTTTGCCCGGATGGACGGCACTTCGTTATAAGCGTTGAAGATCTCGGCTTCGTCCAGATCCAGGCTTTCGACGATGTATTGATAGGCGTGCGTGTGGATGGCTTCTTCGAAGGCCTGGCGCAGCAGGAACTGGCGGCATTCGGGAGCCGTGATGTGGCGGTAGGTGCCCAGCACGATGTTGTTGGCGGCCAGCGAGTCGGCGGTCACGAAGAAGCCGAGGTTGCGCTTGACGATGCGGCGCTCGTCCTCGGTGAGCCCGTTCGGGTTCTTCCAGAGGGCGATGTCGCGCGACATGTTGATCTCTTGCGGCATCCAATGGTTGGCGCAAGTGGCCAGGTACTTTTCCCACGCCCACTTGTACTTGAAAGGCACAAGCTGGTTGACGTCGGTCTGGCCATTGATGATGCGCTTGTCGGCAACCTTCACGCGCTGCGAGGTGGCCGAGCCGCTGGCGGCCAGGCCGGCAGCGTGTTCAGGCGCGGCCGGCGTGGGCATGGCGGTGTCGCCGAAAACACCCGTCGCCGCCCGGACTTCCGGGGCAGCCTGACCGCCCGCCGCGGGCGCGGCAGGTTGTGCAGGTTGCGTGGCGGTGGTGTCGTCGTCCCAATTAATCATGATTCATTCTCCGGAGGCGGTTATTGGCAGGCTTCGCACTCTTCGAAGCCGGGGTCGCCCGGCCGCATGGTGCAAACCGCCCCGAGAACTTCGGGTTCCGGCAAAACAGGTGCTGCGGCAACGGCGGAAGCAGTGGACGGATTGCCTGCGCTGACGGCGTTCAGTTCGCCGCCGCGTCCGGTGGACTTCTCGGCGCTGGTGGCGCCAAGGGTGCGCAGGTAGTACGTGGTCTTCAGGCCACGCGTCCATGCCAGCTTGTAGGTGTCGTCCAGTTTCTTGCCCGATGCGCCAGCCATGTAGATGTTCAGCGACTGGGCTTGATCGATCCACTTCTGACGGCGCGACGCGCATTCAACCAGCCAGCTCGGTTCGACTTCGAACGCGGTGGCGTAGAGTTCGCGGAGTTCGGACGGAACGCGATCGATGCGGGACAGGCTGCCGTCGAAGTACTTGAGGTCGGCGACCATGACTTCGTCCCAGAGACCGAGTTTCTTCAGGTCACGCACGAGGTAATCGTTAACGACCGTGAACTCGCCGGAGAGATTCGATTTGACGTACAAGTTCTGGAAAGTGGGTTCGATGCACGCAGATACGCCAATGATATTGGAAATAGTGGCGGTTGGGGCGATTGCGATGCAATTGGAGTTGCGCATGCCGTGTTCTTTGATGCGCGTGCGCAACGTATCCCAATCGAGCGTGCTCGATTCATCAACCTCAACGTGACCACCACGTTCATCACGCAGCATCTTCAACGTGTCTTGCGGCAAGATGCCACGCGACCACAGCGAGCCTTCATACGATTGATAGCGACCGCGTTCTTCAGCGAGCAGGCTCGACGCGAAGTACGCGTGATAGCACACCGCTTCCATCGAACGGTCCGCGAATTCAACAGCGGCTTGCGATGCGTACGGCACGCGCATCATCTGCAGGCAATCCTGGAAGCCCATGATGCCCATGCCCACCGGACGATGGCGCGCGTTGGAATTGCGGGCCTTGTCGACGGCGTAGTAGTTGATGTCGATCACGTTGTCGAGCATGCGCATCGCGATGCTGACCGTGCGCTTGATCTTGTCGTGGTCCAGTTCGAAACCGCCGCCGGCAGCCGGCTTCATGTGTGCGACCAGGTTCACGGAACCCAGATTGCAAACCGCGATTTCGGATTCGTTGGTGTTCAGCGTGATCTCGGTGCACAGGTTCGAGCTGTGGACGACGCCCACGTGCTGCTGCGGCGAACGGATGTTGCACGGATCCTTGAACGTGATCCACGGGTGGCCGGTTTCGAACAGCATCGACAGCATCTTGCGCCACAGCGTCAGCGCCGGCATCTTCTTGAACAGCTTCAGTTCGCCGCTGGCGACGCGGGCTTCGTAGCCCACGTAGGCTTCTTCGAACGCGCGGCCATACTTGTCGTGCAGGTCGGGGCAGTCGGACGGCGAGAACAGCGTCCACTCACCGCCTTCCATGACGCGCTTCATGAACAGGTCGGGAATCCAGTTCGCCGTGTTCATGTCGTGCGTGCGGCGGCGTTCGTCGCCGGTGTTCTTGCGCAGTTCCAGGAATTCTTCGATGTCCAGGTGCCACGACTCGAGGTACGTGCAGACCGCACCCTTGCGCTTGCCACCCTGGTTCACGGCGACGGCCGTGTCGTTGACGACCTTCAGGAACGGCACGACGCCCTGGCTTTCGCCGTTGGTGCCCTTGATGTGGCTGCGCAGCGCGCGGACCGGGGTCCAGTCGTTGCCCAGGCCGCCGGCGTACTTGGCCAGCAGCGCGTTTTCCTTGATGGCGTCGTAGATGCCTTCCAGGTCGTCCGAGACGGTGGTCAGGTAGCACGACGACAGCTGCGAGTGCAGCGTGCCCGAGTTGAACAGCGTGGGCGTGGAGCTCATGAAGTCGAACGAGGACAGGATCTCGTAGAACTCGATGGCGCGCGTTTCGCGGTCGGTCTCGCGCAGCGCCAGGCCCATGGCCACGCGCATGAAGAAGACCTGCGGCAGTTCGATGCGGGTGCCGCGGATGTGCAGGAAGTAGCGGTCGTACAGGGTCTGCAGGCCGAGGTAGCCGAACTGCAGGTCGCGCTTGGCGTTCAGCGCCTTGCCCAGCTTGGTCAGGTCATAGTTGGCCAGTTCGGGCGACAACAGGCCGCCTTCGATGCCGCGGGCAATGAACGTGGGGAAGTATTCGGCGTAACGCGCGCCCATGCCGTCTTGCGAGACTTCCTCGCCCAGCACTTCCTTGCGGATCGTGTGCAG
Source organism: Achromobacter sp. ACM05 (assembly GCF_019218915.1). Classification (NCBI taxonomy): domain Bacteria; kingdom Pseudomonadati; phylum Pseudomonadota; class Betaproteobacteria; order Burkholderiales; family Alcaligenaceae; genus Achromobacter; species Achromobacter sp. ACM05. The sequence goes on along the minus strand of NZ_JAHUWQ010000001.1, from coordinate 116,072 downwards.
CAGCAGACGGGCGGTGACCTGGCTGTAGGCCGGATCCTTTTCGACCAGCGCGCGCGCGGACAGGATGGCGGACTTGAAGACTTCGTCGACGGGGATGCCGTCGTACAGGTTCTTGACCGTTTCCTTCAGGATGGCTTCGGCGTCGATGAATTCAGACAGGCCTTCGCCGGCGGCGACGATGGTCGCGCGCAGTTCGGCGACGTCCAGCGGACGGCGCACGCCGCCGTCGGTGACGTTCAGCACGTGTTCCTGCGGCGCGGCGGCGGCCTTCTGCTGGCCTTCGGCGGCAGCAGCAGCGGCGCGTTCCTGCGTGCGCTTTTCGCGGTACAGGACATAGGCGCGCGCGACGTCATGCTCGCCAGAGCGCATCAGCGCCAGTTCGACCTGGTCCTGGATGTCTTCAATATGGAAGGTGCCGCCGTTGGGGCGGTTGCGAACCAGCGCGTTGACGGCTTGGCCGGTCAGCGTTTCGACGAGTTCGCGCACACGGGCGGATGCGGCGCCTTGGCCGCCATTGACGGCCAGGAAGGCCTTGGTCATGGCGATGGCAATCTTGCTGGGCTCAAAGCCAACCACCGAGCCATTGCGGCGGATGATGTTGTAGCTGGCCCATTTGCCGCTATTGGCGTCGGCGGGGGAGTCGGTTTGGGAGGGCGGCACGGCCGAAGGCCGGGTCACAGAGGCGATCGTAGTCTGCATGGAAGCTCCTGTGCGTAAAAGCGCGTAGATAACGGCATGACGGCGTCATGTCGGGTCAAAATTGGATCTTGTAATGGGGGTCGCAACGTCCGGACGGGCTAGTCCGTAAGGCGTGGCCGGCGGGAATCCGCGCTTGGGCGACCACAAGATGTAGTGTAGCACCCCTCGTTGGCCACTAATTCTAGTGATCGAGGTTTACAGGGACAAGAAGAAGATAAGACGAATCCCACAAAAGATTGTAACCAAATGCACTAGGCGCGCCCCGTAAGGCGCGCCCAGGTCAGTGACCACTCAGACCGGCTGTTTATGCGGTTTTCCGCAAGGGGACGGCGTGTGAGGCCGGTGCTGTATAGCTCTGCATGAGTCGGGCCAGATCGGTCCGATACTTGTCGACATTCGCGGCCTTCACGTGGCCGAAACCGCGAATGTTTTCTGCCAGGGCGGCGATTGTAGCCGCTTGCGCGAGGTTGTCCGAGGTCAACCCTGCAACGAGCTGGTCTATGGTCTGGCGGTACTCCTTCACCAGCGCCCGTTCCATCTTGCGCTCGGCCGTGTGGCCGAACGGATCGAACCACGTGCCGCGCAGGCCCTTCAGACGCGTCAGCAATTTCAGTGCCGACATCGTGCGCGGACCCAGCGTCATCTTGCGCGGCACGCCGGTGCGCGGATCCTTGCGCGCGAAGATCGGCGGGGCCATGTGAAAGCGCAGGCTGTACTCGCCTTCGAACTGACCCTCCAGCTGCGCCTTGAACGCGTCGCCGGTATAGAGGCGCGCCACTTCGTATTCGTCCTTGTAGGCCATGAGCTTGTACAGGCCGCGCGCCACCGCCATCGCCAGGCGCGTCGACTTGGCGTCCGGCGCCAGCTCCCGCTCGCGTGCCGCGACGGCGTCGACGACCTGCTGATAGGTGCGGGCATACGCGGCGTCCTGATAAGCCGTCAGGTCTTCGACCCGGCGCGCCACGGCACGTTCGAACGTTTCGGGCACGTGAAGCTGCACGACCTGGGCCCGGGGACGCAAGGCGCCTTGCAGCGCGTCAGGTTGATGCGCTGCGAGCCGGCCGTTGTCGAAGGCGGCGCGATTGGCCGCGACCGCCACGCCGTTCAGTTCGATCGCGCGGTAGATGGCGGCCTGCGACAGCGGCACGCCGCCGCGTTGCCAGGCATAGCCCAGCATGAACATGTTCGACAGGATGCTGTCGCCGAAGAGCGCGAGGGCCGCTTCGTGCGCGTCGATCGCCGCGGTGTGCGTGTCGCCGGCCGCGTGACGGATCTTGGCGAGCAGCGCTTCGGGGCGCATCGCGGCGTCGGGATTGCGCGTGAAGTCGGAGACCGGCGCCACGTAGGTGTTCACCGTGACCTTGGTGTGGCCGCGGCGCAGGGCGCCCAGCGAATCGGGCGCGACGGCGGCGACCGGATCGCACAGGATGGCCGCGTCGGCCTGCTGCCAGTCCAGGCGCACGGGGCCGGCGGTTGCGCCGGCGGGTGCAAGACGGATGTGGCTGACGACGGTGCCGCCTTTCTGCGCCAGCCCGGTCAGGTCCAGCACCGCCGCGGACAGTCCTTCCAGGTGCGCGGCCATCGACACGATGGCGCCGATGGTGATGACGCCCGTGCCGCCCATGCCGGCGACCAGCAGGCGATAGGGATGCTCCAGCGCGTGGATGTCGGGCAGCGGCAGGCCGGCGATCAGGCCTTGCAGGCGTTCCTGGTCGGCCTTCGGCGCCGCGCTCTTTCTGGGCTTGCCGCCCATCACGGACACGAAGCTGGGGCAGAAGCCCTCCGCGCAGGAATAGTCCTTGTTGCAGCTGGATTGATCGATCGCACGCTTGCGGCCATAAGGCGTTTCCAGCGGAACGACCGACAGGCAGTTCGACTTCACGCCGCAGTCGCCGCAGCCTTCGCACACCGCGCTGTTGATCAGCATGCGGCGCGCCGGATCCGGGAACTGGTTCTTCTTGCGGCGGCGGCGCTTTTCGGCGGCGCAGGTCTGGTCATGGATCAGCACGGTCACGCCGGGGATTTCGCGCAGCTCGCGCTGCAGCGCGTCCAGCTCGCGGCGGTGGTGGACCTTGATGCCCGGGCCCAGGTCCACGCCCTGGTACTTTTCGGGCTCGTCCGTGGTGACCACGATGCGCGCCACGTTCTCGCCGCGCAACTGCTGGCAGATCTGCGGGACAGAGATGGGGCCATCGACCGGCTGCCCGCCCGTCATCGCCACGGCATCGTTGAACAGGATCTTGTAGGTGATGTTGGCGCGCGCCGCGACGGCCTGGCGGATGGCCAGGTAACCCGAGTGGTAGTACGTGCCTTCGCCCATGTTCTGGAAGATGTGCGGCATCTTCGTGTAGCGCGACAGGCCGATCCAGTCGACGCCTTCGCCGCCCATCTGCGTCAGGCCACCCGTGTCGCGGTCCATCCATGCAGCCATGTAGTGGCAGCCCACGCCGGACAGCGCCTGGCTGCCCTCGGGCACCTTGGTCGACGTGCTGTGCGGACAGCCCGAGCAGAAGTAAGGGCGGCGGCGCATCCCGTCCGCGTCGTTGGACAGCGGAGCCTGGCATTCGAATGCCGACAGGTCGCGGTTCACCGGAAGTCCTGCGGCGCGCGACAGCCAGCCGGCCAGCGGCGCGGCCAGCAGCGACGGGCGCAATTGGCCGGCCGACGTCACCATCGGCTCGCCGTCCAGACCCTTCTTGCCCACGACCGTGGGGCGCTCGGGCAGGTTGAACAGCATGTCCTTGATCTGGCTTTCGACCACCGCGCCTTTTTCTTCGACGACCAGGATGTGCGACAGGCCGCGCGCGAATTCGAGCAGACGGCCCTCGTCCATCGGCCAGGTGAGACCCGGCTTGTAGATGCGTACGGGCGCGTTCGCCGTCACCGTATCCACGCCCAGTCGCGCCAGCGCTTCCATGGTGTCCAGGTGCGCCTTGCCCACGGTGACGATGCCCACCGTTGCCTTGGGCGCCGGACAGGTCAGCTTGTCCAGGCTGTGGCGGCGCGCGAAGGCAGCCACCGCCTTCATGCGCTGGTTCATGCGCGTCTCGACCGCCAGGGACAGAAAGTCGCGCGCCGAATACTCAAGCGATCCGGACGGCATGTCCGGATCCGCGGGCATGTCGTAAGTCTGGATCGGGGCAGGGGTGAAGGAGTGGCCGCTTTCGATGGTCTCGGACACCGCCTTGAAGGCAACCCAGGTGCCGGCATAACGCGACAGCGCCCAGCCCCACAGCGCGAAGGTCTCGTATTCGTCGATGGACGTCGGATGCACGATGGGCATCTGCCAGCCGATGAGCGAGGCCTCGCTGGCGTGCGGGATCGAGGACGATACGGCGGTGTGGTCGTCGCCCACCACCACGAGCACGCCGCCGTTGCGCGAGGCGCCCGCGGCATTGCCGTGATGCAGCGCGTCGCCAGCGCGATCCACGCCCGGGCCTTTGCCGTACCACATGGCAAACACGCCATCGACATTGCGGTCGTCGCGCACGCCGGCCTGCTGCGTCCCCATCACCGCGGTGGCGGCCATGTCTTCGTTGATGCCCGGCAGGAAGGTGATCTGGTTGGCGTCCAGCGCCTTCTGCGCCTTCCACATGGCCATGTCCACGCCGCCCAGCGGCGATCCGCGGTACCCCGACACGAAACCGGCCGTGTTCAGGCCGCGCTCGCGGTCCACCCGGCGCTGCGTCAGCATCATGCGCACCAGGGCCTGCGTGCCGGTCAGGAAGATGCGGCCGGACTCGCGCGTCAGGTTGTCGGCGAGCTGATACTCAAGGTCCAGCTCGGGTGCGGCGGCGGGGGTACCGTCCATAGTCAATGCTCCTCGTATTTGGCACCATGATAGGTTCGCGAGGGATCAGGTTTATTGCGTTTTTGGATCGTGCTATCCCTATAATTCGCAATGAACATTTCGTATTCCAAAAAAATCAGGAGACAAACGAATGGACAAGACCGATATCGGCATCCTCAAGGCCCTGCAGGAAGACGGCCGGGCCTCGGCGCAGCAGCTTTCCGAGAAGGTGGGGTTGTCCGCCGCGCCGGTGTGGCGGCGGGTGAAGGCAATGGAGGCGAGCGGGGTGATCCAGGGCTACAGCGCCCAGGTCGACCGCAGCAAGGTGGGGCTGGGCTGCATGTTTGCGCAGATCAGCCTGGAGCGGCACTCGGCCAACACCGTTGAACACTTCGAGCGGTCGGTGCGCGATGCGCCGGAAATCCTGGAGTGCTATGCGGTCACCGGGGATTCGGACTTCCTGTTGAAAATCCTGGTGGAAAGCCCCGAAGCCTATGACCGCTTCTTGCACCGGTTCCTCTTCAACATGCCGGGCATCCGGCAGACACGCACCATCGTGGCGCTGCGCGAGATCAAGCACGAACAGCGGCTGCCGCTGTAGCCGTTTCGGGGCGCTCTATATATAGAGAGGCTCTGTCGCTTGAAACCAACGCATTTTTGCGGTTTCCGCGCGGATTCCGGGCGCGCTCGCGGCCGCACTGTTGCGCATTTGCACACGGCGCGGATCCTCGTTGATTCTTCCCTGGCGCCTATTTAGAGTGCGTGAAGTCCGCTGCGCCTGGGACGTGCCGGTGTGATCGGCGCGGCGCGTCGGCGGACGTCTTGAGGAAGTCATGAGCAGTGTGTTTTTGCGTACGGCAGGCGTTGCCTGCGCCCTCGTGATCCTGGCCGGTTGCGCCGCCAGGAAGCCCGCCGCCATCACCGAGGCCCAGCCTGCGGATCCGCCCAAGCCGGTGGCTTGCACGCCCGCCAAGGCTGGTGACCCGATGGTCGGCACCTGGTTGTCCAATTCGCGTCCGCGCGACGTGGCCGGCGACATGCAAGCGCTGATCGTGCTGTCGGCCGACGGCACGATGTCCTACGAATCCCTGCTCAAGATCGGCCGCAAGACGCGTCCCGCGCTGCGTGAGACGGGCTGCTGGAGCGTGGAGAACGGCGTCTACACGATGCGCACCACCAAGTCGGCCGGCGAGCCGGTGGACCCCACCGATCCGATCTATCTGAACCGCTACCGCGTCGAAAAGGTCGAGCAATCCAAGCTGTCGCTGCGTGAACTCAAGAGCGGCGGCATGCTGCTCACGGCGCGCCGCATGCCGGCGGGCTATCGCCTCGCCTACTGAGCGTTGCGCCGGGCGGACACTTCGCCCGGCGGTTTCGCCAAGCGGGCCGGGCTGCGGTAAGGTGCGGGCTTCGACTTTCGCCCCGCCGCCGGTTATCCATGCCCGCCCTGTCCTCCGAAGCACGCGCGATCGCGCTGCTGGCGCTGGCCGCCTTCGTCAGCGCCAGCGCTTTCCGAATCTGTGATCCCATGCTGCCGCAACTGGCGGCGGAATTCGGCACCACCACCGGCCAGGCCGCGCGCGCGGTCACGGCGTTTGCCGTGGCGTATGGCGTGCTGCAGATGTTCTTCGGTCCGGTGGGCGACCGTTACGGCAAATACCGCGTGGTCAGCGTCGCCACCGTGGCGTGTGCGCTGGGCAGCGCCGGCGCCGTCATGGCCGGATCGCTCGATATGCTGGTGTTCTGCCGCGCCTTGTCGGGCGCCGCGGGCGCGGGCATCGTGCCGCTGTCCATGGCCTGGATCGGCGACAACGTCCCCTATGAACGCCGGCAGGCGACGCTGGCGCGCTTTCTGACCGGCACCATCCTTGGCATGTCCGCCGGCCAGCTTGCGGGCGGCCTGTTCGCCGATACCGTCGGCTGGCGCTGGGCCTTTGCCGCGCTCGTGGCGGGCTATCTGATCGTGGGCGTGCTGCTGCATCTGGAAGTGCGTCGCCAGCGCGCGGCCGGATTTGCGCAGGTCGATCCCGGTGCGCCACGGCAAGGTTTTATCGCGCAGGCGCGGCTGGTGCTCGGCACGCGGTGGGCGCGCGTGGTGCTGGCGACGGTGTTCATCGAAGGCTTGCTGGTGTTCGGCGCACTGGCCTTTGCGCCGTCGTACCTGCATGAGCGTTTCGATATCTCGCTGACGGCCGCGGGCGCGCTGGTGGCCGTGTACGCGGTGGGCGGGCTGATCTATACAGTCGTCGCGGGGCGCATCCTCAAGCGGCTCGGCGAGCGCGGCCTGGCTGTCGCGGGCGGACTGGTGCTGGGCGTGGCGTTCCTGTCATACCTGTTGGGGCCGGTGTGGATGTGGAGCCTGCTGGCAAGCGTCCTGGCGGGTTTTGGGTACTACCTGCTGCACGCGACGCTGCAGACGAACGCAACACAGATGGTGCCGTCGGCGCGTGGCACGGCGGTCGCGTGGTTCGCGTCGTGCCTGTTCATGGGGCAGGCGGCCGGCGTGGCGCTGGCGGGGGCGGTGGTGGACGAGATCGGGCCGGGCGCGCTATTCGGCGGCTCGGCCGTGCTGCTGCCGCTGCTGGGGGCGTTCTTTGCCCGGGCGCTCAAGGCGAGGGCGGGGATGCAGCAGGGGTGAGGGCGTTGGCGTCACGCCAGATTGAAAACAGAAAGGGCCTTGTTCATCGTTGGATGAAAAGGCCCTTTGTTTATGGGGGTGTCAGGCATCCTTGGATTATGCAGGTGTCAGACACCCTGCCGAGACCGTCGCGGGTTTGTGGCGTTATCTCTCAAGGGTGTCAGACACCTGGGCAGTAGGCTTTCGGAGAGTGTCTGACACCCGGATTCAAATCGCCGACAGCCGCTTGAGCACGGTTTCCTTGCCCAGCAGTGCCAGCACCGCATCCACCGCAGGCGTCTGCGTCTGACCGGTGACCGCCACGCGCAGCGGGATGGCCAGTTGCGGCATCCTCAGCCCGCGGTCGGCCAGCACGCCCTTGATCAGCGCGGACAGCGCTTCGCGCGTCCACTCCGCATCCTGCGCGCGCTGCGCGAAATCGGCCAGCGCCTCGCGGGCCGGCGCGGTCAGGTGCTGTTCGGCCAGCTCCGCCGGCGCGCCCTTGAATTCGCCGCAGAACAGCATGGCGCCATCGGCCAGTTGCTCCAGCGTTTCGGCGCGGTCCTTCAGGAGGCCCATGACGCCCGGCAGGTCGATCTGCTCGGGATAACCGCCGCGCGTCGCCACGCGCGTGGCGACGCGTTCGGCCAGTTCGGCGTTGTCCATCTGCTTGATGTAGTGGGCATTGACCCAGTTCAGCTTCTTGGGATCCCACTGCGACGCGGACTTGGACAGATGCTTGGTGTCGAACCACGACACGAGCTGGTCGCGCGAGAAGAGCTCGTCGTCGCCGTGGCTCCAGCCCAGACGGGCCAGGTAGTTGATCATGGCTTCGGGCAGATAGCCCTCGTTGTCGTACTCCATGACGTTGACCGCGCCGTGGCGCTTGGACAGCTTTTCGCCGTCCGGGCCCAGGATCATCGGCACGTGGCCGTATTCCGGCAGGGTGGCGCCAAGCGCGCGCAGGATGTTGATCTGGCGGGGCGTGTTGTTGACGTGGTCATCGCCGCGCAGCACGTGCGTGATGCCCATGTCCCAGTCGTCGACCACGACGCAGAAGTTATAGGTGGGCGTGCCGTCCGGACGCGCGATGATCAGGTCGTCGAGCTCGGTGTTGTCGAAGCTGATCGTGCCCTTGACCATGTCGTTCCAGGACGTGGCGCCGTCCTGGGGATTCTTGAAGCGCACCACCGGCTTGCGGCCTTCGGGGATGGCGGGCAGCATCTTGCCGGGTTCCGGGCGCCAGGTGCCGTCGTAGCGCGGCTTGTCGCCGCGGGCGCGGGCAGCCTCGCGCATCGCTTCGACTTCTTCGGGCGAGCTGTAGCAGTGATAGGCGGTGCCGGCGGCCAGCATCTGGGCCACGACTTCGCGGTACCGGTCCATGCGCTGCATTTGGTAGAAGGGGCCTTCGTCCGGCTGCATGCCCAGCCATTCCATGCTGTCCAGGATGGCCTGCACCGCTTCCGGCGTGGACCGCTCGACGTCCGTGTCCTCGATGCGCAGCACGAAGGTGCCCTTGTGGTGGCGCGCGAAGGCCCAGGAGAACAGCGCGGTGCGCGCGCCGCCCAGATGCAGGAAACCGGTGGGCGAAGGCGCAAAGCGGGTGCGAATGGGTGTAGTGGCGTTGGAAGTCATAGGTGGCAGTGTTAGCGGCTGCGGCGCCACAAAGCGGCGTCGGGCAGTGTCCTCATCAAGCGGACAGCGGGCTTGTCTTGATACGATGAACGCTATTTTAGATTAGTGTGAACAGGCCCTGGCCCGACCTCCCCATGTTGAGACACGCTCTTGCGCCGATGTTCGAACCCGCCTCGCTGGTGATCGTGGCCGATCGGCCGCTGCCCGCGGCAAGTTCCCTGTCTCCCTCCCTGAAGACAAAGACCACGGTTGTCACCGTCGAACCCGGTGCAGCCCCCGACCTGCCGGACAGGCTTGAAGGCCTGGCCCAGGGCGACCGGCCTGATCTGGCCCTGGTTTGCGTGTCGCCTGCCGTGCTGCCCGAAACGCTGCGCCGCCTGGCGCCGTTGTTGCCCCGCGCCGTGATCCTGCTGCCGCACGAACTGCCCGACCCGTACCCGCGCGGCACGCTGGCGTTGTGCCGGGCCTGGGCCGAGGAAAACCACTGCGAACTGCTGGGGCCGCGCTCCTTCGGCGCGCAGCGGCCGCACGCGGGCCTGAACTTCAGCCAGCACCCGGTGCTGGCGCGCAGCGGCCGCGTGGCGCTGGTGGCGCAGTCGCGCTCCATCATGGCCGCCGTCATGGACTGGGCCGAGGACGTGCACATCGGCTTTTCCACCGCCGTGTCGCTGGGCGACGAGGCTGTGGTGGGCCTGCCCAAGCTGCTGGACTACCTGGCCAGCGATCCGCGCACGGACAGCATCGTCCTCTACCTGGAAGACGTCGGGCCCGCCCGCGAGTTCATGAGCACACTGCGGGCCGCGGCCAGCATCAAGCCGGTCATCGTGCTCAAGGCCGGCCGCTCCGATGCCGACAGCAGCGACGCCGTTTTCGATGCGGCGCTGCGCCGGGCTGGCGCGGTGCGTGTGCGCTACTTCGTGCAGCTCTTCTCGGCCGTGAAGGTGCTGGGCTACACGCGCCGCCCCAAGGGCCGCAGGGTGGCGCTCATCTCCAACGGCAGCGGACCCCCGCAGCTCGCCATGGATCTGATCGGCCCCGACGCCGCCGTCCTGCGCGCCGACCTGGCGCCCGCCACGCAGCGCGCGCTGGCCGAGATGCTGGAGCCCGACGCCGGCACCGCCAACCCCGTCATCACCTATCTGCCGATGACGCCCGAGCGCATCCGCGCCATGCTCGAGGCCGTCCTGGACGACACCGGCGTGGACGGTGTGCTGGTGCTGCTGGCGCCCGACGCCTTGGCCGACATGCCCGCAGTGGCGCGCGAACTGGCGCAGATCGCGCCGTCCGCCAAGAAACCCGTGGTGACCTGCTTCATGGGCGATGCCGGCATGCGGCCGTTGCGGCGCATGCTGGACGATGCGGGCACGTCGGCGTTCCGCACGCCCGAGTCGGCCGCGGACGCGTTCGGCGTGCTGGCGTCGCACCACTACAACCAGCAGTTGCTGTTGCAGACGCAGCCGCCCGAACCTGCCAGCCACGTGCCGGACCTGGCGGCGGCGCGCGAAATCGTTGCGCGCGTGCGCGCCGATTGCCGGCGCGAACTGAATACGGCCGAAATCCGCACATTGCTGTCGCTGTTCTATGTGCCGCTGTCCGACGCGGCCGCGTCGGCTACGGCAGCCGAAGCCGAATCACGGCCCATGGCGATCCGCGTGCGTCGCGATCCGCAATTCGGCCCTGTCATCCGCTTTGGCGCGGGCGGGCCGGACGCGGTGCTGTCGCTGGCCGAGCGCGGCATGGACTTGCCGCCGCTGAACGGCTATCTGGCGCGCCAACTCATCGAGCGCAGCAGGCTGTGGCGGCGCGTGCTGGCCCCCCGGGTCGGCCACCTGGCCGCCGAGGCGCTGCAGCAAACCTTGGTGCTGGTGTCCGAGCTGGTGTCGGAACTGCCCGACATCGAATCCCTGGACATCGATCCGCTCTACGCTGGCGAAACCCATTTGCGCGCCGGCGGCCTGCGCATGACGCTGACCGATACGCCGGGCTGCGCTTCGCCGCAGACCACGGGCTACCCGCACATGGCGATCCACCCGTATCCGGCTCGGCTGGTGCAGGTGCGCCGGTTCGATGACGGCATCCCGTGGGTGCTGCGCCCGATCCGCCCGGAAGACGGCGAGGCGCTGCAGGAATTCATTCGCGGCCTGTCGGAGCGGTCGCGCTACATGCGGTTCGTGTCGATGATGCGCGAACTCACGCCGCGCATGGTGTCGCGCTACACGCAGGTGGACTATCACCGCGAACTCGCCCTGGTGGCGGCGACGCAGGTGCCCAATCCCGCCAATCGCGGCCATCCGCGCGAGGTGCTGGTGGGCTTTGCCCACTACCTGCGCAATCCCGACGGCCGGGGCGCGGAATACGCGCTGGTGATCGGCGACGACTGGCAACGGCGCGGGTTGGGACGTCAGCTCATGACGGCGCTGATCGACGCCGCGCGCGAGCAGGGCCTGGAATACATCGACGGCCTGGTGCTGTCGACGAACCGGCCCATGCTGGCGCTGATGACCAGCCTGGGCTTCACGAACGATCGCGATCCCGAGGACCCGACGATGCGCCGGGTCTGGCTGGACCTGGGCTGAGTCTGATTCAGGATCTGGGTCTGGACCTTGGGCTGGGCCCGGGTCTGGACCCGTCACCCGTCGCGCCGGATCGCTTCAGGCGGTCCGGCGCGACGGCTGCGCGGGTTTGAGCCGCGCGGCCGCTTCGTCCACCGACAGCACGTCGCCGAAAAACAGCATCCAGCCGTGAAGCGCGTTTTCGTGCTCGGCCGGCGTCACCGCGGCCAGCGCGTCGTCGATCATGATGGTCCGGAAGTCCCGCATCATTGCGTCGCGCGCGGTGGATTCGCAGCACACGTTGGTGACCGTCCCGGCGATCAGCAGCGTATCCACGCCCAGCCCGCGCAGCAGGGGTTCCAATTCCGACGAACCCGGCGCCATGGCGCTGTAAAAGCGCTTGACCACGCGCGGGTCCGTGGCCTGCGCGTGCAGGTCCGGATGCAGCGCAAAGCCCGGCGAATCGCGCCGCAGGGTCTCCAGGCGGCGGGCGCTGCGTTCGGGCGTGAGCATCACGCCATGATGATGCGACCAGAACACGTCCGCGTTGTCCGACGCCGTCTGAACCCACACCACGACCCCGCCTGCATCGCGCACGGCGCCGCACAGGCGGTTGATGGGGTCGATGATCTCGCGCGCGGGGGCGCATTCGCCCTGATAACCCGGCATCAGGAAATACTGCTGCATGTCGATCACCACCACCGCGGTGCGCGCGGCCGGCAGTTCGTCATAGGGATGCAGGCAGCCCTGACGGGCCACGACGCGATCCTTCACCCACTGGGGGAATTCCATGCTGCCTCCTTAGCCGTAACGCCGCGCCACGGCGGACTCGACGCGGTAAATGATGAGATACATGACGCTGGAAATCAGCGCCAACATCACGATGGCGGTCATGACGATGTTCAGCTTGAACACCTGGCTGCCGTTCATGATGAGAAAGCCCAGGCCCGAATCCGCCGACTGGAACTCGCCTACGATCACGCCCACCAGCGCCAGGCCGATGTTCATCTTCACGGCCGCGATCAACGTGGGCACGCTGCCCGGCAGCACGACCTTGGTCAGCACCTGCCAACGGCTGGCGCCAAAAGTGTGGGCAAGCTTCACCTTGTTCAGGTCGATACCGCGGAATCCCGCGTACACGACCATGATGGTCACGAACACCGCAATGGCCACCGCCATGCCGTAGACCGCGTAATCGGAACCCAGCCACAGATAGAAGATCGGCACGAATGCGATCTTGGGCATGGCGTTGGCCACCACCAGGAAGGGGTCCAGCACCTTGTACAGAAAGTCGGACCACCACAGCGCGGCCGCCACCACGATCCCGATGCCCATGCTGAGCACAAAGCCGACCAGCGTGGCCGACAGCGTCGTCATGATGTGCTTGCCCAGGCTGCCGTGATTCCACAGTTCCAGGAACGTGGGCCACAGCGCGCTGGGATAGCTGGTGAGCAGCGGATTGACGATGTGCATGCGCGGCAGGATTTCCCACGCGCATAGAAAGACCACCAGCAGCAGCGCCTGGGCCACGCGGATGTTGCGGCGGCGCGCGCGGTCGCGGCGCAGGTAGTTCAGGTATTTCTCGCTGGGCCCGGGCACGGCGCGCAGCGGAACGGTATTGGCAATCGGCGCGTTCATGGGTCAGCCCTCCACGTGAACATCCAGCTCGTCCCAGAGCTGTTTGAAGTAGGTGTTGAACTCAGGCCGCGAGCGCGCCTGGAATGGCGTGGGTCGGACCTGGCCGTCGCCGTAATGAATGCGGTACTGGCTCTTTAAACGTCCCGGCCGGCGCGACAGCACGATCACGCGGTCGGTCATGGCGATGGCCTCGCCGATGTCGTGCGTCACCAGCACCACCGTCTTGCCTTCGCGCCGCAGGATGTCCACGACTTCGTCGGAAATCGCCAGCCGCGTCTGCGAATCCAATGCCGAAAACGGCTCGTCCAGCAGGATCACGTCGGGCTCGGTGACCAGCGTGCGCGCCAGCGCCGCGCGTTGACGCATGCCGCCGGACAGCTGCCGCGGCGTGTGCGACAAAAACGCGCCCAGGCCGCATTTTTCAAGCAGGTGCACGGCGCGCGCCTCGCTGCGCGCGTCGCGCCGCCCCTGGATCTCGGCGCCCAGCATCACGTTGTCCAGGATGGTGCGCCACTCGAACAGATAGTCCTGCTGCAGCATGTAGCCGATGCGGGCATTCGGCTTGGTCACCGCCTGCCCGTCGACCAGCACCGCGCCCGAGGTCGGCGGAATCAAACCCGCGATCAACGACAGCAGCGTGCTCTTGCCACAGCCGCTTTGCCCGATCAGGCTGACGAACTCGCCCGGCGCCAGACTGAACGACACGTTCGACAACGCCTCGGTCTCGCCTTCCGGCGTGAAGTACGAAAGACAGACCTCGCGCAGTTCGATCTTGGCCGTGGCGGGCGCCGGTTTCAGGTTATGGATGGCGGCGCCCATCATTGCGCCTTTTTGGCAAAGTCGGCGATCACCACGTCCTCGTACTTGACGCGGGCGGTGTCCTTCATCACGGCGCTGGCCACCAGCATGTCCTGCAGTTGCGTCATCGCCTGCGCGGTCACCAGCGGCGTGGTCTTCCAGATCTGATATTGCTTGTAGCGTTCGATCGCCTCGGTCACCGCGGCCTGGTCCATGCCGGGAAAGAAGGTCATGATCTGCGGGGCCAGCGTGGCGGCCGGCGTGTCCTTCACGTATTTCTCGGCGCGCGCGACCACGTCGGTCCAGGCCTGGATGACCTTGGGGTTGTCGCGGATGTATTTGTCGGTGGCGGTGAAGACCGTGTAGTCCACCTGGCCCACTTCATGTCCCACGGATGCGACGATGTGCCCCTTGCCATTGCGCACCAGCTCGCCGGCCTCCGGCTCCAGGAAGATGCCGTATTCGCCCTGGCCCGCCATCCAGGCGCCAGCGCGCGCGGGGATGCCGATGTTGTTGAGCAGCTTCACGTCCTTTTGGGGATCAAGGCCATGCTTGCGCAGCGCGGTCTCCAGAAACACGATGGGATTCGATCCCGGGCGAAAGCCGATCACTTCCTTGCCCTTGAGCATGGACCAGTCGAACTTGTCGACCGGCTTGCGCGACAGCAGGAAAAAGCCGTCCGTGGCGGTCAGGCCGGCAAATATCTTGGGCTTGACCGGTGATTCGCTGTTCTGCACGTAGATGGACGCCTCGGGCCCGATCAGCACGATGTCCGCGCTGCCCGACAGCAGGGCGGTCATGCCCTTGTCGGTGCCTTGCGAGGTTTTCATGGACACGTCCAGGCCGGCGTCCTTGAAATAGCCCTGCGATAGCGCGACATACTTCGGCACGTAAAGGATCGATCGCACCACTTCTTCGTAGCGCACCTTTACGGGAGGGTTCAGGGCTTCGGCCTGAGCGGCCAGAGGGGCAAGCAGCGCGAGCAGCGCCGCGCCTGCCAGGCGGGGCAAGGGCAAGGTCTTCACGGGACTTTCTCCTGCGTCTTGAATGCGCCGACGGATCGGCGCAACACGGCCAATGGGATGGATCGACTGCAACAACAGGGAAGCCCGAACGGAGAAGGCCCGGGCCGGTAAGGCTTGGATCGAATACTATATTCAAGATAAGGAGGCGACAAGCGTTTTGAGATTGGCGTTTTTCTCTATGGACGCAAGCCCTCCGAGCCGGGACAATGCAAGGCTGGAATACCAGTTGGTATACAAAATAAGATTTTGAGCCGCTTCAGATTTGAATCGTGACGGGGCAGGGCTCATCCCATCGTAGGCGCGCAATGCCGGCGCGCCCATCAGCCAGGAACACGAGCCGCGTCTTGCACGCCGCCCGTTTTCGTTCCTGGCCCGTGCTGCGCTAGACCAGCACTTCGTTCAGGAAGTCCGAAATGTCCGCCACTTCCTCGGCGCAGACCGAGTGCGGCATTGGGTACGTGTGCCAGCGTACGTCGTAACCCAGGCGCTTCAACTCCGCCAACGAC
This sequence comes from Achromobacter sp. ACM05, assembly GCF_019218915.1. Classification (NCBI taxonomy): domain Bacteria; kingdom Pseudomonadati; phylum Pseudomonadota; class Betaproteobacteria; order Burkholderiales; family Alcaligenaceae; genus Achromobacter; species Achromobacter sp. ACM05. Next base: position 100,812 of record NZ_JAHUWQ010000001.1, on the reverse strand, counting down.
GCTTCGGCGCGCGCCAGCGACACCACCGGATCGTATTGGCCATGCGCCATGAAGATAGGCGTGGCATTGTTGGCAGGCTGACGCTCAGCTTCTGCGGTGTCCAGCAGCGGCAGATAGCCAGAGAGCGCCATCATGCCGGCCAGCTTCTCCTTCAGGCGCAGACCCGTGTGCAGGGTCATCGCGCTGCCTTGCGAGAACCCGGCCAGCACGATGTTCGACGTCGGGATGCCACGTGCGTTTTCACGCGCGATCAATTGGTGGATGGCGGCTTCAGAGGCGCGGATGCCGCGGCCATCTTCCACGCGCACCAGATCCATCACCAGGATGTCGTACCAGGAACGCATCGACATGCCGTTGTTGATGGTGACCCGTTGAACCGGCGCATTCGGAAACACGAAGCGCACGCCACGCCCGGCGGGCAGGCGCAGCTCCGGCACGATGGGCGCGAAATCGTTGCCGTCGGCGCCCAGGCCGTGCAGCCAGATCACGGCGTGCGTGGGGTTGGGAGCGGTTTCGATCTCGATGCAGTCGAGCAGGTCGGGTGCGGTCATGGACGGGCTGTTGGGGATATCAGAGGGTAAGGGTCTTGAGCGCCTGGAACAGCGCGCGATAGTGCTTCTTCTGCGGCTCCTGGCCCTGCAACAGCGATGCGTTGGCCAGCTTTTCCTTGCGCGCGGCGCGGATCAGCGTGCGCAATTGCTGCACGTCGGCCTGCGGGTTGTTGGTCAGGAGGCGGGTCAGGGCGTCGTCGTCGTCGAGCAGGCGGTCACGCAGCCCTTCAAGGCGGTGCATGGCGGCCGTTTCCTCGCGGGAGCCGTTCTCCCAGACGTCGAGCTGCTTGCGGATGACGTCAGCCGGCGCGTCGCGCATCAGCTTGCCCACGAAGTGGACCTGACGCCGCAAACCCTCGCGGCCGGTGGTGCGCTGGGCCATGCGGATGGCCTCGTACAGCCGTTCTTCGAGCGGCAGTTGCTTCAGACGTTCGGGCGACAGCGCGATCAATTGCTTGCCCAGGTCCAACAGGGCGTGCATCTCACGCTTGACCTGGGACTTGCTGGGACGGTCGTAGCCGTTCTCGTCGTAACCGTCGTCGACGGAATCTTCTTGGGGATGGGAATTCATGGAAAACTGCGCAATGACAGACTTGGCTATGATAACCGTCTCTGCAAATTGGACTGCAATGGTTAAAACCTCCTCATCCTTGCCGCTGGCGGCGAATCACGCGCGTTTTTCCGAACTTGTCGAACAAACCCTGGCCTACGCGCGCCAGATCGGCGCTTCCGACGCCGCCGCGGAAGTCTCCGAAAGCCTGGGACTGTCCGTCTCGGTCCGCAAGAACGACATCGAAACCGTTGAGCAGACGCGCGACCGGGCGCTGGACCTGACGGTCTACGCCGGCCAAAGCCGCGGCTCCGCGTCGACGTCCGACTTCTCCGAGGCCGCCCTGCGCCAGACGGTCGAAGCCGCCTGGCACATCGCCCGCCATACCGCCGCCGACCCGGCCGCCGGCCTGCCCGACGCCGACCAGCTGGCCACCGAATTTCCCGATCTGGACCTGCACCGCGCCTGGACCGTTTCCACCGAGGAAGCGGCCGAACTGGCGCTGCGCGCCGAGCGCGCCGCACGCGAGGTCGATCCCCGCATCACCAACACCGATGGCGCCACGGTTGGCACGTACGAAGGCCAGTTCGTGATGGGCAACACGCGCGGCTTCCTGGGCGGCTATCCGTATTCGCGCCACAGCCTGTCGGTTGCGCCCATCGCCGGCCGCGGCAACGGCATGCAGCGCGACTACTGGTACACGTCCGAGCGCGATCCGGCCAAGATGGCTTCGCCCGAAGCCATCGGCCGCTACGCCGCCGAACGTACGCTGTCGCGCCTGTCGGCACGCCGCGTGCGCACCGGCAAGTTTCCGGTCCTGTTCGAGGCGCCGCTGGCGCTTGGCCTGGTCGGCGCGCTGACGCAGGCCGTCAACGGCGGCGCGCTGTACCGCAAGGCCAGTTTTCTGGTGGATTCGCTGGGCAAGCCGCTCTTTCCCAAGCACATCAATCTGGTCGAAGATCCGCACATCCGCGGCGCCATGGGCAGCTCGCCTTTCGACGACGAAGGCGTGCGCACGCGCCGCCGCAACGTGGTGTCGGGCGGGGTGCTGGAAGGCTATTTCCTGTCGTCCTACACCGCCCGCAAGCTGGGCATGACCACCACCGGCAACGCCGGCGGCTCGCACAACCTGGTGTTCAGCTCCACGCAGACCCGCCGCGGCGACGATTTCGAAGCCATGCTCAAGAAGCTCGGCACGGGCTTTCTCGTCACCGAACTGATCGGGCAGGGCGTCAACTACGTGACGGGCGACTACTCGCGCGGCGCCTTCGGCTATTGGGTCGAAAACGGCCAGATCCAGCATGCGGTGCAGGAAGTCACCATTGCCGGCAACCTGGCCGACATGTTCAAGCAGATCGTCGCGATCGGCGCCGACACGATCTCGCGCGGCACAAAGACCACCGGCTCGATCCTCATCGAGCAGATGGCAATCGCCGGGATCTGACCCCGCGAGCCGGCGGCGCGCAATGCGCCGCCGGGTTCCTGCATTTGTCCGCTTGGCAATCCCCCCGCATTGCAATCCCGCGCATTGCAACCCCTTTACGCTCGGGATTTCCTCTAGCCGTTCCGGCCATTGCCACCGTGTAATATCCGGCGGGTATTGCTCAAAGTCCCGGGTGTTGCCGTATAGGAGCAAAGTGATGCAACGACGTTCATTCCTGAAGCGCGCCAGCCTGGGCGCCGTCGCTGGCGCCGCCGTCAGTGCGCCCGCGTTCGCCCAGGACATGCCCTCGGTCAGCTGGCGCCTGTCTTCAGGCTTTCCCAGCGCCCTGGACCTGCGCGTCGGCGCCGCCGAAAACTTCTGCAAGTTCGTTGCCGAATCCACCGGCGGCAAGTTCAACATCCGCCACTTCCCCGACGGCGAAGTCGTTGCCGCCGCTGACCTCATGGAAGCCGTGTCCACCAAAAAGGTGGAGTGCGGCCACGTCTGCTCGCGCCTCTACTACGCCAAGAATCCCGCGTTCAGCTTCGACGCGGCCGTGCCGTTCGGCCTGAATGCGCGCCAGATGAACGCCTGGATGAGCGAAGGCGAGGGCCTGCGCCTGACGCGCGAACTCTTCAAGCCCGAAAAGATCATCAACTTTCCGCTGGGCAACACCGGCGCCCAGATGGGCGGCTGGTACGTCAAGGAAATCAAGCGCACCGGCGACCTGAAAGACCTGAAGATGCGAGTCGGCGGCTTGGCCGGCGACGTGCTGTCCCGTCTGGGCGTTGTCCCCCAGCAGGCCGATCTGGCCAAGCTGGCCGAGCTTTTCGAAAAAGAGGGCCTGCAGGCAGTGGCGGGGGCGGGCGCGTATGAAGATGCCAAGCTTGGACTGAATAAAGTAGCTAAGTATTACTACGCACCTGGTTGGTGGGCAGGCGGCGAACAGCTGTCGCTCTATATCAACGACGAGGTCTGGAACCAGTTGCCCAAGCACTACCAGGCCGTCGTGCAGTCCGCCGCGCTGGCTGCGCACACCTCGGCAACGGCGCGGTTCGATGCCCTCAATCCCCAGGCGCTGGCGCAATTGACCGCGAATGGCGCGCAAGTGCGCGCATTCCCCCGGTCAATCATGGACGCCGCGTTTGAAGCATCGCAGCAGGTCTACAAGGACTTGAGCGCCAAAGACCCCAGATTCAAGGCATTGCATGATAGTTACATGGGCTTTCGCGACAGCGAGATGCCGTGGTTTCGCCTGACCGAAGGCGCGTTCGGCCAGTACCTGGGCGTGGCGCTGTCGGCCAGGAGTTAGGAGGAAGCCGGTGCCGAATGGCATTCGGTGAATTTGAGGGTTTGTGCTAGTAACCACACGTTTTTTACAAAAAAATGGGCGGTTTTGAGGCTTTTGTTGAACGGCATTCGAGTTTCGGCCTGATACAAAGGAGTAATATCCCGGGTCTTGACGCGCATACATGCGGCCTTTAGGCGGCATCGACGTCAATCCGGCAGGATTACATCAGCCCGGATTACCAATATTCCGAGACAGACTTTAAGGTGGTAACAACCATGCAATCCAAGACCAAAAAGCTGCTGGCCGCGCTGATCGCCGCCGGTATCGTCCCGGCCGCCAACGCTGCCGACATCAAGCTGGGCGTGGCTGAAGCCCTGTCCGGCGGCGCCGCCCAGTACGGCGTGTCGATCCGCAACGGTTTCCAGCTCGCTGCCGATGAAATCAATGCCGCAGGCGGCATCAACGGCAACAAGATCGTCCTGGTAATCGAAGACGAACAAGGCAAGAAAGAAGAAGCCATCAACGTCTTCAAGAAGCTGATCTTCAAGGACAACGTCCTGATGGTCTTCGGTCCCACCCTGTCGAACTCCGCCCAGGCCGCCGACCCGGTCGCCCAGGCCGCCAAGACGGTCGCTTTCGGCACCTCCAACACCGCTGACGGCATCACCTCCATCGGCAACTACGTGTTCCGCAACTCGGTCACCGAAGCCGACGTGCTGCCCGCCACCATCTCCACCGTCAAGGCCAAGACCGGCCTGAAGAACGTGGCGGTGCTCTACGGCAACGACGACGTCTTCACCAAGAGCGGCTACGACAACTTCAAGAAGGCCCTGGAAGACCAGAAGATCCCGGTCACCACGACCGAAACGTTCGCCAAGGGCGACGTGGACTTCAAGGCCCAGCTCACCAAGATCAAGGGCACCAACCCCGACGCCATTGTGCTGTCCGCACTGCTGGCCGAAGGCGCCCCGATCATGGTCCAGGCCCGCCAACTCGGCCTGAACGTGCCGGTCATCGGCGGCAACGGCATGAACTCGGTCAAGATTTTCGACCTGGCCCCCGGCGGCGCGTCGAACAATCTCTGGATCGGCAGCCCGTGGTCGATCGAGAACAAGGCCCCCGAGAACGTCAAGTTCATCGACGCCTACAAGGCCAAGTTCACGAATGCCCCCGACCAGTTCGCGGCGCAGTCGTATGACGCCATGTACATCGTTGCCCAGGCCCTGAAGAACACCAAGATCACCGGCGAACTGGCCAAGGATCGCGCTGCTCTGCGCGATGCCCTGCCGTCCGTGACCTGGACCGGCGCCACCGGCCCGTTCAAGTTCCGCCAGGCCACCGACCGCGCCGGCAAGCCGGCCGGTTACGACGCCGACCAAGCGCCGATCGTCAGCGTGACCAAGGACGGCAAGTACGTCATCGAGAAGTAAGCAGTACGCATCCCCGCGCGGGGGGATGCGCCTTGCGGATGGCTTGCCGGCCGTCTGCAAGGCGCTTTTTATCGCAGGGCCGTCCCAAGTAGAAAGCTTCCCCGGAAGCAGAAAAGACCTCGCTGTGGGCACAGCGAGGTGGCCCTCTCAGATCTGGAAAGTCCCATCATGTTCGAACAACAATTCGTCAATGCCTTGTCGCTGGGCTGTGTGTATGCACTGTTCGCGCTGGGCTTCACGCTGATCTTCGGCGTGCTCGGGGTGATCAACCTGGCGCATGGCGCCGTCTTCATGGTTGGCGCCTACGCAGCACTTGTCGTGGTCCAGCAGTTCAGCCTGCCCTTGTGGGCCGCGCTGATGGTCGCGTTCTTCGTCGCCGGCTTCACCGGGGTCATCATCGACTACCTGGTCCTCAAGCCGCTGCGCAAGCGCAACGCACCCCACCTGATTCCCATGATCGCCACCATCGGTGTCGGCATCATCCTGAACAACGGCGCCCAAAGCATCTTTGGCGCCAGCAACCTGCGCTTCCCGCACGGCACCGTGCCCGAGGAAGTCATCGAAGTCGCCGGCCTGCACCTGACCGTCATCGAACTGGGCATCATCTTCCTGTCGTTCGCGCTGATGGCCGTGCTGATGTACGTGATGCGCCGCACGCAGTTCGGCCGCGCGCTGCGCGCCATTGCCGAATCGCCCAAGGCCGCCTGGCTGCTGGGCATCAACGTCGAAAAGCTGTTCATCACCACCTCGTTCGCCGCGGCCGCTCTGGGCGGCGTGGCCGGCGTGCTGATCGGGCTGTACTCGAACGCGCTGTTCCCGCTGATGGGCCAGCCGATGCTGCACAAGGGCATCGCGGTCATCATCCTGGGCGGCATGGGAGACATTCGCGGCGCCATGCTGGGCGGTCTCTTCCTGGGCTTCGCCGAGGTGCTGTCCGTGGCTTACATCGGCTCCACCATGCGCGACGCGGTGGCTTTCGGCCTGCTGTTCCTGATCCTGCTGGTCCGCCCGCAAGGTCTGTTCGGCAAAGTGGTTCAACGCAAGGCTTAAGGTATGAGCGGATTCGAAAATTTCTGGGCCATCTACGGCAACCTGGTGCTGACGCTTGGCACCAATGCACTCCTGGCCCTCTCCATCTGGCTGACGCTGGCCTGCGGCATGCTGGCCATGGCCAACGCCGCCTTCATGGGCATCGGGGCTTACACCGCCGCGCTGCTCACCATGAATTACGACGCTCCGTTCACGGTGGCGCTGGCTGGCGGCATGGCCGCGCCCGCGCTGGTGGCGGCCCTGATCGGCCTGCCGACGTTGCGGCTGTCCGGGGTCTACCTGGCGATGGCCACGCTGGGATTCGGTGAAGTGGTCCGCGTGACCATCCTGAACACCGAGTCCCTCACCGGCGGCGCGCTGGGCCTGAACGGCATCCCGCAACTCACGCAGTGGTGGCACGTCCTGTTGGCCGTCATCATCGTGCTGTTCGTGCTGTGGCGCGTGCGTGCTTCCAAGATCGGCCGCTCCTTCGACGCCATCCGTGGCGACGAGACGGCGGCGGGCCTGATGGGCATCAACGTGCGTTCGAACAAGATGCTGGCCTTTGTTGCCGGCGCCATGATCGCCGGCCTGGCTGGCGCGTTGAACGCGCACCTGACGTTCTTCATCGGTCCCAACGAATACGGCTTCGACCGTGGCGTCGAAATCCTGACGATGGCGATCCTGGGCGGCATCGGCGGCCTGGCCGGTCCCGTGATCGGCAGCTTCATCATTACGGTGCTGCCTGAATTGCTGCGCGGATTTGCGGATCTGCGCCTGATCGCGAATGGAGTGATCCTGGTGGTGATTGTGTTGTTCCTGCCGCAAGGCATCTGGGATCCGGCGCGCTTCAAGCGCTGGATGCGTCAAAGCCGCCAGGGAGGGAAGCGTCATGCTTGAGCTGTCCTCCGTCTCCAAGAGCTTTGGCGGCCTGCATGTGCTGCATGACGTCAGCCTGTCCGTGCCCGAAGGCGCCATCTTCGGCCTGATCGGCCCGAACGGCGCCGGCAAGACCACGGTCTTCAACCTCATCACCGGCCTGCTGCCGCCCAGCGGCGGCACCATCACGTTCCAGGGCGAAAGCGTCCTGCGCAAGAAGCCGCACAGCATCACGCGCATGGGCATCGCCCGCACGTTCCAGAACATCCGTCTGTTCAAGGAAATGACGCTGCTGGAGAACGTCGTCGTGGGCGCCTATCGCCACATGAACTACGGTTTCCCCAGCCTGCTGCTGGGCCTGCCCGGCTACCGAGAGCACGAGCAGCGCGCCCGCGAACGCGCACATGAACTGCTGACGTGGATGCGCCTGGATCACAAGGCCAACGATCTGGCGGACAACCTGTCCTACGGCGAACAGCGCCGCCTGGAGCTGGCGCGCGCACTGGCCACCGAGCCCAAGCTGCTGCTGCTGGACGAGCCCGTCGCCGGCATGAACACCGGCGAACGCGCCGAACTGATGCGCGAGATCCTGGCGATCCGCGACCGCGGCTACACCATCCTCATGATCGAGCACGACATGCGCTTCGTCATGGGCTTGTGCGAACGCATTGCGGTGCTGAACTTCGGCAAGATCATCGCCTGCGGCGGTCCCGAGGAAATCCGCAACAACGAGCAGGTCATCGAGGCCTACCTGGGCCGCGAAGACGACGAAGACACCGAACAAGCGGAGGCCGCCAAATGAGCGCCATGCTGGAAGTCCGCGGACTCGAGGTCAACTACGGCCACATCGAAGCCGTGCGCGGCATCGACCTGGACCTGAACGCCAACGAAATCACCGCCCTGGTCGGCGCCAACGGCGCCGGCAAGTCGACCACGCTGCTGGCGCTGTCGGGCCTCCTGCCCAAAGCGCGCGGCCGCATCCTCTTCGAGGGCGAAGACGTCACCAACCTCGCGCCGAACCAGCTGGTCGCGCGCGGCATCGTGCAGGTGCCGGAAGGCCGGGCCATCCTCACCACCATGACGGTGCTGGAAAACCTGGAACTCGGCGCCTATCGCCGTGGCCTGAAGAACGTCGCCACCGATCTGGAATACGTCTTCAACCTGTTCCCGCGCCTGAAGGAACGGATCAATGGCATGGCCGGCAACCTGTCCGGCGGCGAACAGCAGATGCTGGCCATCGGCCGCGCCTTGATGGCCAAGCCGCGCCTGTTGCTGCTGGACGAACCGTCGATGGGCCTGGCGCCGATCGTGGTCCAGGAAATCTTCCGTTCACTGCGCGCCATCAACGCCGACGGCCTCACGCTGTTCCTCGTTGAGCAAAACGTGCGCCAGGCCTTGAAGATCGCGCAACACGGCTATGTGCTTGAAAACGGCGCGTTGGCGCTGAAGGGCACCGGCCGCGAACTGCTGGGCCATCCCCGCGTGCTGGAAGCCTACCTGGGCGCCTGACGGGGCAGGGGGCATCATTTGTCCCCTTATCCAAATTGCGGCTGCCGTCTGGTGGCGGCCAGCCGCAAGTCACTCGAATTCTTTCCGCTTGCCCATTTTTTGAGCAACCGTGTTAGAATTTCAGGCTTTCCCTCATTTTGACCTTTGCACGGGCGGATTCATAACGCTTAGGCGGGGGGCGATTAAGGGCTGTAGGTTGTGGCCAAGGCGTGTAGCCAAAGCGCTGCAATACGCGGCCTAGTTTGGGAAAGAACACTGGCGGGATGTTCCGGCCAGAGCAAATTTTTATTCTTAGGAACCATCATGAAGACCTTTGTGGCCAAGCCGCATGAAGTCCAACGTGACTGGTTTGTGATCGACGCCAAGGGCAAAGTCCTCGGTCGTGTGGCCAGCGAAGTCGCACGTCGTCTGCGTGGCAAGCACAAACCTGAATTCACGCCTCACGTTGATACCGGTGACTACATCGTCATCATCAACGCGTCCGATATCGTTGTTACCGGTGCCAAGGCGAAGGACAAGAAGTACTTCCGCCACACGACGTACCCGGGCGGTATCCGTGAAACGAACTTCGAGAAAATGCAAGAGCGTTTTCCCGGCCGTGCCATTCAGAAGGCCGTCAAGGGCATGCTGCCCAAGGGTCCTCTGGGCTACGCCATGATCAAGAAGCTTAAGGTCTATGCCGGTGCCGAGCACCCGCATACCGCCCAGCAGCCCAAGACGCTGGATCTCTAAGGAAACGCCATGATCGGTAACTGGAATTACGGAACCGGCCGTCGCAAAACTTCGGTGGCTCGCGTTTTCATCAAGAAGGGCACTGGCAAGATCGTCGTCAACGGCAAGCCCGTCGACGAGTTCTTCGCTCGTGAAACCGGCCGTATGGTCGTGCGCCAGCCGCTGGAACTGACCGGCCACCTGGAATCGTTTGACATCAAGGTCAACGTGCACGGCGGCGGCGAAACCGGCCAAGCCGGCGCAATCCGTCACGGCATCACGCGTGCCCTGATCGATTACGACGCCACGCTGAAGCCCTCGCTGTCGCAAGCTGGCTTCGTCACGCGCGATGCCCGTGAAGTCGAACGTAAGAAGGTCGGCTTCCGCAAGGCGCGTCGTCGCAAGCAGTTCAGCAAGCGTTAATGCCCTGCAAAAAGCCCGCTTCGGCGGGCTTTTTGTTTTTGGGCCGGCAATGCGTCATCGCCGGCCCCGCGCGGAACTCCGCGCCACCCGCCCGGTCGGAAAAAAGGTTTGCAGTGCCAAATCCGGCACGCCGGTGCAATCCGTCGTTTCCCGAGCGATACAATCGTCATTCGTTCTCCGAAGAGCATCCATCATGGCCCAAGCATCGAACACCCGCATCAAGGTTGGTATCGTCGGCGGCACCGGATATACCGGCGTCGAACTGCTGCGCTTGCTGTCGCAGCATCCCAACGTGGAACTGACTGCCATCACGTCCCGCAAGGAAGACGGCCTGCCCGTCGCCGACATGTATCCCAACCTGCGCGGCCGTGTGAAGCTTGCCTTCTCGGCCCCGGAAAAGGCCTCGCTGACCGACTGCGACGTCGTCTTCTTTGCCACGCCGCACGGCGTGGCCATGGCGCAGGCGCAAGAGCTCATCGCTGCCGGCACCCGCGTCATCGACCTGGCCGCCGACTTCCGCCTGCAGGACATTCCCACGTTCGAACGCTGGTACAAGATTCCCCATACCTGCCCGGACATCCTGGCCGAATCGCAATACGGCCTGGTCGAACTGAACCGCGAAGCCATCTCCAAGGCGCGCGTCATCGGCAACCCCGGCTGCTACCCGACCACGGTGTTGCTGGGCCTGGCGCCGCTGCTTGAAGGCGGCAAGGCGCTGGTCGATACGCAAACCCTGATCGCCGACTGCAAGTCGGGCGTGTCCGGCGCGGGCCGCAAGGCAGAAGTGGGCTCGCTGTTCTCCGAAGCCTCCGACAACTTCAAGGCCTACGGCGTGGCCGGCCATCGTCACCACCCCGAGATCTCCGCCCAGCTCGAAAAGCTGGCCGGCGGCAAGGTGGGCCTGACGTTCGTGCCGCATCTGGTGCCGATGATCCGCGGCATGTTCTCCACCATCTATGCCCGCATCAAGCCCGAAGCGCGCGACACCGACTTCCAGGCGCTGTTCGAGCAGCGCTATGCCGACGAGCCCTTCGTGGACGTCATGCCTGCCGGCAGCCATCCCGAAACGCGTTCGGTGCGCGGTTCCAACAACCTGCGCATCGCGCTCAGCCGCCCGGATAACGGCGACCTGCTGATCGTCATGGTCGTGCAGGACAATCTGGTCAAGGGCGCCGCCGGCCAGGCGGTGCAGAACATGAACCTCATGTTCGGCATCCCCGAAACGGTCGGCCTCGACCAGGTCGCCATCCTGCCGTAAGGCCAGGGCGGCCCGCTCGGCGGGCCGCCAATATTGCTCTTTATGCCTGCAGATCCGTCAGTCAGTTCCCCGCCTCGCGCCCGTTATGGCGCCATCGTGCGTCTCTGCGCGATGCTGCTGCTGGGCGTGCTTGCGGGTGGCGCCGCCGGGTTCTTTCACGCGCGGCACCTCTACCGTCCGCAGGACGCCGTGGTCATCAGCGTCCAGCAGGCCGAAGCCCAGGACGAGGCCATGCGCCAGCAGGCCACGCAGCTGCGCTACATCCGCGGCCAACTCGATACCGCCGACGGCGAACTGGTCATCGAACGATCCGCCCGCCAGGAACTCGAAACCCAGCTCCACGCCGCGCAAGCCGAAGTCGGCCGCGTACGCGACCAGCTCGCGTTCTATGAGCAACTGCTGCCGCCCGGTCCTGAGGGGTCTGTGGACATCCGGGGCGTTCAGATCGACCGCGAAGGCGGCGGTCTGCGCTACAAGGTGCTGCTGATGCGCAGCGGCCGCAATGGCGGCACGCCCTTCGCGGGCGCCCTGCGCTTTCAGGCCACAGGCGTGCTCAAGGGCGAAACCGTCACCGTCGACCTCGCGCCCATGCAGGTCAAGGCCGAAACCGGTCCCGTCACGGCCACGGGCGAAAACCTGGCCGCCGCCTCGCTTGCCCTGCAGTTCGACCAATACCAGCGCAGCCAGGGCATCCTGGCCGTGCCCGAGGGATTTGTCCCCGAAAGTGTGACCGTTAGCGTCCTCGAGGGTGAAACCGTCCGCGCATCGCGCAGTGTCAAACTGGAACTTTGAGTCTGGTCAAGCCCTGCGCTATAGTGACACCATACGAGCGGCGACGCCGCTCACTGAAATATGGCCGATTCGGCCAGGAGTGAACCATGAATGCAGTGACCGAAACCGTCGACCTTCAGGCCCCCCCGCCTGTTCCCCTGGTGTTCACCGACTCGGCTGCCGCCAAAGTGAAAGACCTGTTGGCCGAAGAAGGCAACCCCGAACTGAAGCTGCGCGTATTCGTCCAGGGCGGCGGCTGTTCCGGCTTCCAGTACGGTTTCACGTTTGACGAAGTCGTCAACGAAGACGACACCGTGCTGGACAAGGACGGCGTGCAATTGCTCGTCGACCCGATGAGCTTCCAGTACCTGGTCGGCGCCGAGATCGACTACAAGGAAGACCTGGAAGGCGCGCAGTTCGTCATCCGCAATCCCAACGCCAGCACCACCTGCGGCTGCGGCTCCTCGTTCTCGGTGTAATCGCCAAGACCGGAAAGGAAAAAGCCCTTCGGTTTTCCGAAGGGCTTTTTGCATTGGGGCGGCGCTTGGCGCGTAGCGGGGATTCTACGCGCGATGCGGCGCGTCCCCGCCGCGCGCCAAGCGCCAAACCCAGACCGCCGCCCGAGCCTGATGCGGAGCTCAAGCCGGATACAGCGCTCCAAGTATCCTCGGGCCGCGTGCGCCGGTCACGCTGGGCAGGCCGGCTGGCTTGCCCTTTATGAACGCATGCGCCAGCCACGCAAATGCCAAGGCCTCCACCTGCTGCGCGGGCACGCCTAGCGCATCGGTGGGACGAACGGGGCGTTGCAGGCAATACGCCAGTTCCTGCATCAGGCCGGCGTTGTGCGCCCCGCCGCCGCACACAAAGACCTCCTGCGTCCCCGCCGCGGCCCGATCGATCGCGTCGGCGACCGTCCTGGCGGTCAGCCGCTGCAGCGTCGCCTGCACATCTTGAGGGGCGGGCGCGGCACCGTCGAACTCCGCCAGTCGGGTGTCCAGCCACTGCATGTTGAACAGGTCGCGGCCCGTGGATTTGGGGGGCGGCAAACCGAACCACGGCTCGCTGCCGATCAGTTGTTCGAGCAGGGGCGCCAGCACCTGTCCCGTCGCGGCCCAGCGGCCGCCGGCGTCGTAAGGTCGGCCCAGATGGCGCTGGCACCAGCCGTCCAGCAACACGTTGGCTGGGCCGGTGTCAAAGCCGCGCGCTGGCTGCCCCGGCTCAAGCAGTGTCACATTGGCAATGCCGCCCAGGTTCAGCACGGCGCGGCCGTGGCTGGCACCGAAGATGGCGGCGTGAAACGGCGGCACCAGCGGCGCGCCCTGGCCGCCAGCGGCGACGTCGCGCGTACGGAAGTCGGCGATCACCGAAATGCCGGTCTGTTCCGCCAGCAGGGCAGGCGCGTTGAGCTGCAGGGTGTAGCCCAGGTCAGGTCGGTGCCGCACGGTCTGGCCGTGTGCCCCAATGGCGCTGACGTCGGCTGCGGCCACGCCGGCATCCGCAAGCAGCTTTGCCACGGCCTGGGCATACACGCGCGCCAGTGCATTGGCCGCGAGCGCGGCGCGGGCGAGCTCGTCGCCTCCCGAAACGTTCAGTGCCAGCAACTCCCGGCGCAGATTCTCCGGCATGGGCAGGCTGGCATTGGCCAGCACCTGCGGCGGTTGTCCGTCTTCGAGGCGGGCCAGCACGCCGTCGACGCCATCGACGCTGGTGCCCGACATCAGGCCGATGTAGAGCGGGCGGCGGTCTTGCTGCAAGGGCAGGGTGGCATTCACGGGCGCCTCCAAATAAAAAAGGCGGCTGGGGCTTGCCGCCCCGCCGCCGCACCCGCTGCGCGCGGGCCTGTTTAGTGCGGACCTGCCTTAGCGGCTGGCCACGTTGGTCAGCGCGTCAGGCAGCGTCTGCTGGAATTGCGTCAGCAACTGGATCTGCTGCTTGTAGGGTCCAACCGCCTGGTTGAACGCGCGGACTTCCGCGGGTTCGAGGGCGCGCGCCACGGGCAGGTCCACCGACAGCGGGTCGATGGGCTGGTTGTCGACGCGGAATTCGTAGTGCAGGTGGGGGCCGGTGGCCCAGCCGGTGGAACCGACATAGCCCAGCAGTTGGCCTTGCGAGACCTTGGAGCCCTTGGTGACGCCTTCGGCGATGCGGCTCTGGTGCGCGTACAGCGTCGAATACTTGCCGTGGTGCTTGACGATGACCACGTTGCCGTAGCCGTTCTGCCAGCCCGAGAATTCGACCGTGCCGTCCGCGGTGGAGTGGATCGGCGTGCCCGACGGCGCGGCGTAGTCGACGCCCTTGTGTCCCGTCCAGGTCTTGTGGATGGGATGCATGCGCATGCCGAACGTCGAGCTGATGCGGCTGAACTTCAGGGCGGTGCGCAGGAACGCGCCGCGCAGGCTGGTGCCGTCGAAGTCGTAATAGGAGCCGGACTTTTCGTCGGGGCTGAACCAGACGGCGTTGAAGGTCTTGCCGCCGTTGATGAATTCCAGGGCCAGCACGCGGCCGGCGCCAGCGTAGCGGCCGTCATGCGAACGCACTTCGTAGACCACGCGGAATTGATCGCCTTGGCGCAGGTCGCGCAGGAAGTCGATCTTGGCGCTGAGGATGTCGGCCATTTGCATGGTGACCGAGTCCGGGATGCCGGCGGAGTCCGTGGCACCGAAGAGCGAGGACTTGATGGTGCCGACGGCGACGCGGGTCTGGCGTTCGGTGCTTTCGGTGACTTCCTCGGCCTTGTAGCTGTCGCCGGACGGGGCGACGTGCAGCATGCGCGTCACGACCTGGCCGTCGGTTTCATTGCCGGGAGTGTGGATGTAGCGCAGCCAGACCAGATTGCCCTGTTCGTCCGTGGCGGCCTGCACCGAGCGGCCGGGATACAGCTTGTAGATGCTGCGGGCGCTGGCGTCGTGCGTCAGGAAGGATTGCAGGTTGGGCGCGTCGAGTTCCAGGCGCTGCAGCACTGCCGACAGCGTGTCGCCCGGACGGATCCGGGTTTCGCTGATGTAGGGGGCGGCGCTGGGGGTGCTGACTTCGACTTGCTCGGCGGTCAGCGGCAGAATGCTCTGGATGACGCGCGAGGGGGGGAGTTCGGTGCGGTCGGGTTGCTGCACCATGCCGAGAGCGGCGGCGCCTGCGAACAGACCAATTGCGGTGACGAGAAGCGTGCGGCGGAAAAGTCCCGAGCGATGGGGCTTGGGCTCAACGGGCGCAAATACGGCAGCGACTTTGCGCTTGAGGCCACTCGCCAGTTCGTGGAGGCCACGAGTCATCGTGAAAATACCCTCTCAGGTGGCTTGAACTCGCAGGGTGCGGTACACGAACGGCCCTCGCGCGCCACGTTTCCGGGGCAAGGGCTGGCGCGGGGGCGCATCTGTGAACAAGGGATGGTAGAGCGAACGCACCTGCGTACATATGGCAGTTGCGTATGATTAGGCCGGTATCCTAGCCGATTCGGCTAGAATTTACGATAGTTTTCGTCACTTTTTACACCTTTTTGTCGGCTGAAGCCGCCTTGGGCCCCCTGTCATGTCACCCACCGAAGCCCCCATCACCCCCGAAGTCGAAGCGGATCTGCGTATAGCCAAGCGCGGCTGCGATGAACTGCTGGTCGAGTCCGAATTCGCCCGCAAGCTGGCCAAGAGCCGCGCCACCGGCGTGCCGCTGCGCATCAAGCTCGGCCTGGATCCGACCGCGCCGGACATTCACCTGGGTCATACGGTGGTGCTGAACAAGATGCGCCAGTTGCAGGACCTGGGGCACAACGTCATCTTCCTGATCGGCGATTTCACCTCGACCATCGGCGACCCCAGCGGCCGCAACAGCACGCGCCCGCCGCTGACGCGCGAGCAGATCGAGGTCAACGCCAAGACCTATTACGCCCAGGCCAGCCTGGTGCTGGATCCGGCCCGCACCGAGATCCGCTACAACTCCGAATGGTGCGATCCCCTGGGCGCGCGCGGCATGATCCAGCTGGCGTCGCGCTACACGGTCGCCCGCATGATGGAGCGCGAAGACTTCACCAAGCGCTTCAAGGGCGGCATCCCCATCTCGGTGCATGAATTCCTGTATCCGCTGATGCAGGGTTACGACTCGGTCGCGCTGAAGTCCGATCTGGAGCTGGGGGGCACCGATCAGAAGTTCAACCTGCTGGTGGGACGCGAGCTGCAAAAGGAATATGGACAGGAGCCGCAGTGCATCCTGACGATGCCGCTCCTGGTCGGGACGGACGGCGTAGAGAAGATGTCCAAGTCCAAGGGCAACTACATCGGCATTTCGGAGTCGCCCGATTCCATGTTCGGCAAGCTTATGTCGATTTCCGACACGCTGATGTGGCGCTACTTCGAGTTGCTGTCCTTCCGCTCGCTGGAGGACATCGCGTCGCTCAAGCAGGAGATCGACGGCGGCCGCAATCCGCGCGACGCCAAGGTCATGCTGGCCCAGGAAATCATCGCGCGCTTCCATTCGGCCAAGGCGGCGGACGACGCGCTGGCCTCGTTTGAGGCACGGTTCCGCGACGGCGCCATCCCTGACGACATGCCCGAAGTCAATATCGGCGGCGCGCCGGTGGGCATCCTGAAGCTGTTGCGTGAAGCGGGGCTGGTCGCTTCCGGCTCGGAAGCGCAGCGCAACGTCGAGCAAGGCGGCGTGCGCGTCAACGGCGATCGCGTGGAAGACAAATCGTTGCAATTGCCGGCCGGGACTTACGTCGTTCAGGTGGGCAAGCGCAAGTTTGCGCGTGTTAACTTGAACCCGTAAATGCGAAGTTTTGATACGCTCAGGGTACATACAAACGCCTGGCGCCTTTGCGGCATTTAAAGGAGCACGACATGGAACTTTCGAGTTTGTCTTTTTCCGATCACGAGTCGATTCCCGAACGCTATGCTTTCGGCAAGATCGATGCGCAATCGCACGTCGCGCTGGCAGACAACTGCAACCCGCAATTCTCCTGGGACGACGTCCCCGCGGGCACGCAGTCGTTTGCACTGATCTGCCACGATCCCGATGTGCCCTCGCGTCCTGACGATGTCAACCAGGAAGGCCGCGAAGTGCCCGCCGACCTCGCCCGCGTGGATTTCTTCCATTGGGTGTTGGTCGATCTGCCGGCCGACCTGCGCGAGATCGACGAAGGGGCGTTTTCCAACGGCATCACGCCGCGCGGCAAGGGCGGCCCGTTGGCCCCCATGGACGCGCGCCAAGGCATCAATTCCTATTCGTCGTGGTTCGCCAATGACCACGACATGAGCGGCGAGTACTTCGGCTACGACGGTCCGTGCCCGCCCTGGAACGATGCCCTGGTCCATCGCTACATCTTTACGCTGTACGCCCTGGACGTGCCCAGCCTGAACCTGCAGGGCTCTTTCACCGGCGAAGACGCGCTGCGGGCCATTCAGAAGCATGTGCTCGCGCAAGCGTCGCTGACCGGCACCTATACGCTCAATCCGGCGCTGGCGCCCAAGCAAATCGGGGCCACGTCGGCCTGATCGACACCGCCATGTACGCAGGGCCGCCAAGCGCGGCCCTTTTTATTGCCCGCGCCCTTTGCATGAATCTTTCTCAAGTCGTCATGAGAGCCGTTTCCCGGCCCGCGGCGATGCCGTGGTTTTCGCGCCCGTCCGCCGGAAATTGGGCCGGTTCAGGCCGTTTTGAGCGCAAATGATCCCGCATGACGGGGTAAACTACTCAGCATTCTGCGGGTTTACCCGCCCGACGCCGTTTTCTTCTCTCTCGTTTTTTCCTTTTACCGCCTCAGGAAACCCCCGTCATGTTTGACCGCAACCTCACCTTGTCCAAGGCTGACCCGGACGTTTGGGCCGCCATCCAGAAGGAAGATCAGCGCCAAGAGCAGCACATCGAGCTGATCGCTTCGGAGAACTACGCCAGCCCGGCCGTCATGGAAGCGCAAGGCACGCAGCTCACGAACAAGTACGCCGAAGGCTACCCGGGCAAGCGCTACTACGGTGGTTGCGAATATGTGGACGTGGTCGAGCAACTGGCCATCGACCGCCTGAAGCAGATCTTCGGCGCCGAGGCCGCCAACGTGCAGCCCAACTCCGGCTCGCAGGCGAACCAGGGCGTGTACATGGCCGTGCTCAAGCCGGGCGACACCGTGCTGGGCATGAGCCTGGCCGAAGGCGGTCACCTGACGCACGGCGCGTCGGTCAACGCGTCGGGCAAGCTGTACAACTTCATCTCGTACGGCCTGGATGAAAACGAAGTCCTGAACTACGAGCAGGTCGAACAGCTGGCCAAGGAACACAAGCCCAAGCTGATCGTGGCGGGCGCATCGGCCTATGCCCTGCATATCGACTTCGAACGTATGGCCCGCATCGCCCGTGAAAACGGCGCGCTGTTCATGGTCGACATCGCCCACTACGCGGGTCTGGTCGCCGGCGGCGCCTACCCCAACCCGGTTCCGCACGCCGACTTCGTCACCTCGACCACGCACAAGTCGCTGCGCGGCCCGCGCGGCGGCGTCATCATGATGAAGGCCGAGCACGAGAAGATCATCAACTCGGCAATCTTCCCCGGCATCCAGGGCGGTCCGCTGATGCACGTCATCGCCGGCAAGGCCGTGGCCTTCAAGGAAGCGCTGGAACCCTCATTCAAGGACTACGCGCAGCAAGTGGTCAAGAACGCCAAGGTGCTGGCCGACACGCTGGTCAAGCGTGGCCTGCGCATTGTCTCGGGCCGTACCGAAAGCCACGTCATGCTGGTGGACCTGCGTTCCAAGGGCATCACGGGCAAGGAAGCCGAAGCGGTGCTGGGCCAGGCCCACATCACGGTCAACAAGAACGCCATCCCGAACGACCCGGAAAAGCCCTTCCTTACCAGCGGCATCCGCCTGGGCACGCCGGCCATGACCACCCGCGGTTTCACCGAAGCCGACGCCGAGCTGACCGCCAACCTGATCGCCGACGTGCTGGACAACCCGCGCGACGAAGCGAACATCGCCGCCGTGCGCGCCAAGGTCAATGAACTGACCTCGCGTCTGCCGGTGTACGGCAAGAAGTAAGCAGGTGCCCCGGACGCGGCCTGGCCGCTTCCGGGCAGAGTCATACCAAGGGACGGCGCCGCAAGGTGCCGTCCCTTGATCTTTATGGCGGGCAGGCGTTGGCATCTGCCGCACGATGCGCCGATGTCTCGGCGGCGTCGGATTCGTCCCTAATGCCGCTTTGCATCATGCCGTCGTTACAATATGCTCAATTTTTGCCTTCAGCGCCTTTAGGGATCACACATGCGGTGTCCATTTTGCGGCAATGCCGAAACGCAGGTCGTCGACAGCCGGGTCTCCGAAGAGGGCGACGCCATTCGCCGTCGCCGCCGTTGCCTGTCCTGTGACAAGCGGTTCACCACCTATGAACGGGTGGAGCTCGCCATGCCTTCGATCGTCAAGCGCAATGGCAGCCGCAGCGAATACGATCCGGTCAAGCTGCGCGCCAGCCTGAGCCTGGCCCTGCGCAAGCGCCCCGTCAGCACGGAGGACGTGGATGCGGCCGTCGCGCGCATCGAGGAACAACTGCTGGCCAGTGGCCAGCGCGAAGTGCCGTCCGAACACATCGGCGAACTGGTCATGAACGAACTGCGCAAGCTCGACAAAGTGGCCTACGTGCGCTTTGCCTCGGTCTACAAGAGCTTCGAGGACATCGGCGAGTTCGTCGAGGCGATCCGCGAGATGCAGGGGCCGCTGCTGCCCGGCAAGCTGCGCAAGGACTAGCGCCGCACGGCGCGGCCTGACCGATCATGAACGGCGCCTGGGGCGCCGTTCATTGCATTGGCGTCCCGCGCAGGGCATCTCCAGGCGTGAACTCCCCCCGCATCAGGCTTGGCGTCAGGGGCTGAAACTTGCGCCATACGCGGCGCATGTGTTGCGCCGACCCGAATCCGGACTTTTCCGCCACGCGCTCCAGGTCCAGCCGGGTGTCGCGCAACAAGTCGCGCGCCAGCGCCACGCGGATCTGATACAGGTAGTCCATCGGCGTGCAGCCGGCGTGTTCACGAAAGAGGCGCGTCAGATGGCGGGCGCTGGTGTGCGCCTGATCCGCCAGCGACTGGGCCGACCAGGGCGCGGCCGGATCGCGGATGACGGCATCCTGGACCCGGTGCACGCCCGGGTGCATATGGCTGCGATGGTCCAGCCAGGGCGACAACGCGGAATCCGAGCCCGCCCGGCGCTGGTAGACGACCATGTCGCGCGCCGCCTCGCTGGCCGCGCGCGGGCCGCAATGGCGCGACACCATGTGCAATGCCAGATCAATCCCGGCCGTGATGCCCGCGCTGCTGACCAGGTTGCCGTCCTCGACGAAGATGCGGTTGTCCAGCACGCGGGCAGTGGGATCCAGCGCGGCAAGCTGTTCCAGACAGATGTGATGCGTGGTGCACTCGCGCTGCCGCGTCAGGCCGGCCGCGGCCGCGAACAGGGCGCCCGCGCAGACCGTCATCAACGTGAAGCCGTCGGCCGGGTGGCGAACCGCCAGCCAGTCGACGATGGCGCGCGCATCGTCGTCTTCCAGGCGCGTGTGTTTGCCCACCACGCCCGAGATGATGACCAGCGCATTGCGGGGCACGGCCGCCGGCAGCGGTTGCACGTGCGCCAAATGCAGGCCCGGAATGCCGCTTTCGACGTCGCGGGAAGGGCCGCAGAAATGCTGCGTGAACGTGCCCGGACACAGCTTGTTGGCCACGCGGAAGGCTTCCGCCGGACCCGCGAGGTCCAGCAGGACGATGCCCCGCGGCACCACGAAATACACCGGGATCATCTGCGCCTCCAACCGGACGCTACGCGGCCAGCGCGTCAGCCGCGCGCACGATGCGGGCAAAGCGGCCCTGCAGGACCAGCTCGGTCCGGTCGCGGATCTCGGCCGGCGTGTAGTTCCTGCCGGACGGGCTTTGCATGGCAAAGGTCAGCGTGGCGTCGGTGGGAAACACCACCTTGAAGCCGGCGTCGCTGGCATGGCGCGACGTCGTTTCGCAGCACTGCTCCGTACGGATGCCGGCCACGATGATGCCTTCGACGCCGTGTTTGAGCAGCCAATCGTGCAACGAGGCGCCATGCTCGTCCTTGGCGTACAGCGACGAATGCACTGTCTTATGAAATACCGCCGTGGGCGAAATTCGCAATTCCTTGAGCGTCCTGACGTGGCCGGAGGCGAGCGAAAACGGATTGGCGGGGTCGTCGGCGGGGCTGGTGTGGAATACCTGCAGGACCGGCATGTCCTTCGCGGCGGCGGCGTCGATCAGCGGCTGGATCTGCGAAATGAACGCCGGATACTCCGATTCGTCCCAAAACGGACGTTGGCGAAATGATTCCTGGACGTCGATGACGATAAGTGCCTGTTTCATTTCCGGGCCTCCTGGCCATGGCTTCGTGAGGGTGACGCCATTTTTACTCCCGATTGGCCGGATCCGCGAGCGCGTTCCAAGACGACCGGCGGCCCAAAACGGACATGGCGGGGTGGCTGCCGGAAAGCGCCCGGACCGCGCGGCAGATTCGTGCGCGTCGGACATACAATCCTCGGCATGGACATTACCCGCGACTCCGACGATCTCTTCTGGATGCGACGCGCCCTGGCGCTGGCGCACACCGTCATGTTCACCACCGCGCCCAACCCTCGGGTCGGCTGCGTGATCGTGCGTGACGGCCGCGTGCTGGGCGAAGGCGCGACGCAGCCGCCGGGCGGCCCGCACGCGGAAATCTGCGCGCTGCGCGATGCGCAAGCGCGCGGCGAGACGGTCGCCGGTTCCACGCTTTACGTCACGCTGGAACCGTGCAGCCACTTTGGCCGCACGCCGCCATGCGTCGATGCGGTGCTGGCGGCGCGGCCGGCGCGCGTGGTGGTCGCCATGGGTGATCCTAATCCGCTCGTCAACGGGCAGGGGCTGGCGCGGCTGCGCGAAGCGGGCATCGCGGTGACGACCGGCGTCTGCCGCGAAGAAGCGCTGGCGGTGAACGCCGGCTTCATTTCGCGTATGAGCCGCGGCCTGCCGTGGGTGTGGATGAAGATGGCGGCGTCGCTGGACGGCCGCAGTGCGCTCCATAACGGCATGTCGCAATGGATCACCGGACCGGAAGCGCGGGCCGACGGACACCGCTGGCGGGCGCGCAGCTGCGTCGTGCTGACCGGCATGGGCACCGTGCTCAAGGACGATCCGCAGCTGAACGTGCGCGACGTCGATACGCCGCGCCAGCCGCGCAAGGCCGTCGTGGACGGCCAATTCCAGATCCCGGAGACCGCGCGGCTGTTCGATGGCGCAGAGGTCATCGTGTTCACCGCGCGCGAAGATGCCGCGAAGGCAGCGCGCCTGGCGGACAAGAATGCGCGCGTGGTGTGCTTGCCGGGCACGGAACCTGGCCGCGTCGATCTGCCTGCCATGATGCGCTGGATGGGCGAGCAGCAGTTCAACGAGGTTCACGTCGAGGCAGGCGCGGGCCTGAGCGGTGCGCTGGTGTCGGCCGGCTGCGTCGACGAACTGTTGTTGTATCTGGCGCCGGTGCTGCTGGGCGACGCGGCGGGCATGGTGCGCTTGCCGATGCTCGAACACCTGGACGCCGCGCGGCGCTACGAATTTACCGATATCGCGCGCGTGGGCGCCGATCTGTCTGTGCGCGCGCGCGTGGCAGGCACGTGGCGGCAATTGATGGAAAGCGTCGCGTTGCCCACGTTGTCGTAACGGATTTGCTGTTAGCACTCCGCGCGTTCGGCTGCCAATCGTTTGAAAGCCGCGCACAGCTTGCGTCTGCACGATGCACCCTATCGATGCGTGAGGATCGGCATGCGCGATGGGCGCGCACCACACCGCGCACGAAGGCGTTTCGGGTGATTACGCGAGCAAATATTCGCGCAAAATGAATTGCCACAAAAGAGTCACGGGCTTAGCATAAGCAGCATGACTTGGCGCTACGCGCTCACGGACCACCCGCACAGCCGCTGCGCGCCCTCGTCACCACGGATTCCCGTGCCGCGAATCGGCGCAGTTCAACACCGACCGGCACGCCACTGAACGAAGTCGCCCAGCGCCGTTCAGCCCGTTCGCTGCGATCGCATGGCGAACGCTCCGGGTTTATCCCGGGCCAACAAGAATCCATCGGATATCGCTCATTCCGTCGTTTCGTTGCCGACCATTTCATGTGCGGTTGCGTCAGGCACGCTATATGCGGGTCTATGCTCGAGACGACGAGTTAACTTGCTCACGTTAGTTGCAATCCCTGACGGAACTAGTGCGAAAGGGGTGCAGCCTAAACACAAAGGGTCCGATCGTGCTTATGGTTGATGTGTGGCGAAAGCAACATAACAACTTGCCGAAAACGCCAACAGCGAAGTTGTTTAGTAATTCGCAGGCGCTGATGCACAATGGGCATGTAGGGACGTATTGAATTTTTCGCGTGTTGTATGTAGGAGGTTTCCGTGCAAAACATCGTCGAAGGCTTCAAGTCGCAGTATGCAAGAGAGCAGGAATCAGAGCTCTCGCTCGAGGAGTATCTGAGCCTCGCCAAGCGCGATCCCATGGCCTACGCCAGCCCCGCTGAGCGCATGCTTGCCGCGATCGGTGAACCTGAAATCGTGGATACGCGCAACGACCCACGTCTTTCCCGTTTGTTTTCCAACCGGACCATCCGGCGCTATCCCGCGTTCCAGGAGTTCTACGGCATGGAGGACGTGATCGGACAGATCGTCGCGTTCTTCAAACACGCCGCGCAGGGACTGGAAGAGCGTAAGCAAATCCTCTATCTGCTGGGACCGGTGGGCGGCGGCAAGTCGTCCATCGCGGAACGGCTCAAGGCGCTGATGGAAAGTTTTCCCATCTACGCGTTGAAGGGATCGCCGGTGAACGAATCGCCGCTCGGGCTGTTCCATCCGGAGCGATTCGGCGACACGCTCGAAAAGGAATACGGCATCCCGAAGCGCTACCTGACCGGCATCATGTCGCCGTGGGCAGTCAAGCGCCTGAAGGAGTTCGACGGCGACATCTCGAAGTTCCGTGTGGTGCGTTTGAATCCGTCGGTGTTGCGGCAGATCGCCATCGCCAAGACCGAACCGGGCGACGAAAACAACCAGGACATTTCGTCGCTGGTGGGCAAGGTTGATATCCGCAAGCTCGACCGCCATTCGCAGGACGACCCGGACGCGTACAGCTATTCCGGTGGCTTGTGCCTGGCGAACCAGGGTCTGCTCGAGTTCGTGGAAATGTTCAAGGCCCCGATCAAGATGCTGCATCCGCTGTTGACGGCTACCCAGGAAGGTAACTTCAAGGGCACGGAAGGCTTCTCGGCCATTCCGTTCAACGGCACGATCCTGGCCCACTCGAACGAATCGGAATGGCAGACCTTCCGCAACAACAAACACAACGAGGCGTTCCTTGACCGTATCTATATCGTCAAGGTGCCTTACTGCTTGCAGGTGTCCGAAGAGGTCCGCATCTACGAAAAACTGCTGCATCACAGCTCGCTGTCCGAAGCCCCGTGCGCGCCCGGAACGCTGGACATGATGGCGCAGTTCTCGGTGCTGACACGCCTGAAGGAACCCGAGAATTCCAGCATCTATTCCAAGCTGCGGGTCTACGACGGCGAAAGCCTGAAGGACGTCGATCCCAAAGCCAAGGCGCTGCAGGAATACAAGGACTACGCGGGCACGGATGAAGGCATGACCGGCGTCTCCACGCGTTTCGCGTACAAGATCCTGTCCAGCGTCTTCAACTACGATCAGACCGAAGTGGCCGCCAATCCGGTGCACCTGATGTACGTGTTGGAGCAGCGCATCGGCCGTGAAGACTATCCCGACGAAATCCGCCGGCGCTATCTGGAGTTCATCAAGGGCTTCCTGGCGCCGCGTTACGCGGAGTTCATCGGCAAGGAGATTCAGACCGCTTACCTGGAGTCCTACTCCGAATACGGCCAGAACATCTTCGACCGCTACGTCACGTTTGCCGACTGCTGGATCCAGGACGAGGAGTTCCGCGACCCTGAAACCGGCGAAAGCTTCGACCGCAGCGCGCTGAACGATGAACTGGAAAAGATCGAGAAGCCCGCAGGCATTGCCAATCCGAAGGACTTCCGTAACGAGATCGTGAACTTCGTGCTGCGGGCGCGCGCCAACAACAGCGGCCGCAATCCGAACTGGACCAGCTATGAAAAGCTGCGCGAAGTGATCGAGAAGAAGATGTTCTCGAATACGGAAGACCTGCTGCCGGTGATTTCGTTCAACGCCAAGGCCTCGGCCGAGGACAAGACGAAACACCAGAGCTTCGTCGACCGGATGGTGGAGAAGGGCTACACGGAAAAGCAGGTCAGGCTGCTGTGCGAGTGGTATCTCCGTGTGAGGAAGTCTTCCTGAGCGAGGTGAATCATGAATTCACTGATCGATCGCCGTCTTAACGGTCGCAACAAGAGCGCCGTTAACCGGGAACGCTTTCTGCGGCGTTACAAGGATCAGATCCGCAAGGCGGTACACGGGATGATCCGTGACCGCTCGATCCAGGACATGGATCAAGGCGGTGAGATCAATCTGCCCGCCCGCGATATTTCCGAGCCGACATTCCGGCACGGCGCGGGCGGCGACCGCGAAATGGTGCATCCGGGCAACCGCGAATTCGCCAAGGGCGACACCTTCGACCGGCCGCAGGGTGGGCAGGGCGAGGGCGGCTCCGAGCCGGGTGAAGGTGAGTCGGTGGACCAGTTCACCTTCAGCCTGTCGCGTGCTGAATTCCTGAACCTGTTTTTCGAGGATCTGGAACTGCCGCACCTGGCGCGCAACCAGCTTGGCGAAGTCAGCCAGAAGAAGTGGCAGCGCGCCGGCTACACCACCACCGGCTCGCCCAGCACGCTGAGCATCAGCCGCACGCTGAAGTCATCGCTGGCGCGTCGGGTGTCGCTGGGCGTGAAGGCGCGCGCCGACCTGCGCGATGCCGAGGACGCGCTGGAAGAGGCCAAGGCTGCGGGTGTGTCGCAGGCTCGAATCCGCGAGCTGGAACAGGAGGTCGAGGATTGCCGCGAGCGTCTGGCGCGCGTGCCGTTCCTGGACGACCTGGACCTGCGCTATCGCAACCGCGTGTCGGTCGCCATCCCCATGGCGCGCGCCGTCATGTTCTGCCTGATGGACGTGTCCGGTTCCATGGACGAGGGCAAGAAGGATCTGGCCAAACGCTTCTTCACGCTGCTCTACCTGTTTCTGTCGCGCAAGTACGAGCACGTCGATCTGGTGTTCATCCGCCACACCGACAACGCGGAGGAAGTGGACGAGCACACGTTCTTCTACGACCCCAAGAGCGGCGGCACGATCGTGTTGTCGGCATTGGAGCTGATGCGCGAGATCCTGGAAAAGCGCTATCCGCCGTCCGCGTGGAACGTCTACGCGGCGCAGGCCAGCGACGGCGACTCGTTTGGCGCCGATGCGGGCAAGAGCGCGCGATTCCTGGCCGAGCATCTGCTGCCTTCGTCGCGCTACTTTGCCTACATCGAAATCCCCGACTCGCAGGAAGCCCGCAAGAGCAGTCTGTGGGCCGAGTATGAACAGAAACTGGAACCGCACTTCGTCATGCGGCGCATTTGCGACCGCGGGGAAATCTTTCCCGTGTTCCACGACCTGTTCAAGAAGGAGACCGCATGAACGCCAACATGGGTGCGCTCGTGGAGCCGGGATCGGACGGTGGAATCCGGCCGATCTCGCAGGGTTCCGAATGGACGTTCGAACTGATCCAGACCTATGACGACGCGATCTCGCAGATTGCGCGCGAATACGGCTTGGACACGTATCCGAACCAGATCGAGGTCATCACCTCGGAACAGATGCTGGACGCGTACGCGTCGGCGGGCTTGCCCATTGGCTACCCGCATTGGTCGTACGGCAAGGAATTCATCCGCAACGAGCAGTACTACCGCCGCGGCATGCAGGGGCTGGCGTACGAAATCGTCATCAATTCCAACCCGTGCATTTCTTACCTCATGGAAGAGAATTCCATGCCGATGCAGGCGCTGGTGATCGCGCATGCCTGCTACGGGCACAATTCCTTCTTCAAGGGCAACTATCTCTTCCGGCAATGGACAGACGCCGACGGCGTGCTGGACTACCTGGTGTTCGCGCGCAAGTACGTGATGGCGTGCGAAGACCGCTACGGCATCGACGCCGTGGAGTCGCTGCTGGACTCGTGCCATGCGCTGTCGCATCACGGCGTCGACCGCTACAAGCGCCCGACGCCGGTCTCCTTCAAGGAAGAGGCCACCCGCCAGGCCGAGCGCGAGGAACACGCGCGCCTGCAGTACAACGACCTGTGGCGCACGCTGCCGCGCATCGAAGCGGACAAGGACACGCGCGTCGCGGCGTCCGTGTTTCCGCCCGAGCCCGAGGAAAACCTGCTGTACTTCATCGAGAAGTACTCGCCCAAGCTGGCCCCGTGGCAGAAGGAGCTGGTGCGCATCGTCCGCAAGGTCGCGCAATATTTCTATCCGCAGACCCAGACCAAGGTCATGAACGAAGGGTGGGCCACGTTCTGGCACTACACGATCCTGAACCGTCTGCACGAGAAGGGTCTGGTGAACGACGGCTTCATGATGGAGTTCCTGCAAAGCCACACCAACGTCGTCAGCCAGCGCGGCTTTGACGAGCGCGGCTATGGCGGCATCAACCCGTACGCGCTGGGCTTTGCAATGATGTCGGACATCCGCCGCATCTGCGAAGCGCCCACGCCCGAAGACCGCCGCTGGTTCCCCGACATCGCGGGCGGCGACTGGTTGAAGACGTTGGACTTCGCCATGCGTAATTTCAAGGACGAGTCCTACATCTCGCAGTATCTGTCCCCGCGCCTGATCCGCGAATTCCGCTTCTTCGCGATCTCGGACCACCAGGCCAACCCCAAACTGGAAGTGGCCGCGATCCACGACGACGAGGGCTACCGCGACATCCGGCGCCTGCTCGCCGCGCAGCACAACCGCGACAACCTGGTGCCCGACATCCAGGTCGTCCGCTTCAACCGCGACACCGACCGCTCGCTGGTGCTGCGCCACTTGAAGAGCCGCGGCCGACCGCTGGCCGGCGAAGATGCCGAACAGGTCATGAAGCATCTGGCACGTCTGTGGGGATTCCGCGTCCGGCTGGAAGAAACCGAACCGGACGGCACGATCAGCTCCTACCGGGAGCAGGACCCGCCCGCGTCGAAGTAATGACGCCGGCAGGGGAAGGGACGCGCGTAGTGCGTCCCTTTTTGTTTGCCCGCTTGCTGTGCTGTTGCCGATTCTGCTAGAATCGCGGATTCGCATTTTCAGCAGCGTCTTTCATCAGCACCGAAAGGCCCCTGGAAGTGCAGTAGGACAGGTGGCCGAGTGGTTGAAGGCGCACGCCTGGAAAGCGTGTATACGTCAAAAGCGTATCGGGGGTTCGAATCCCCCTCTGTCCGCCAGGAATACTGGCAAGGCCGCCAAGCCCCTAAAAAGCGGCCAAGCCAAAAAAGGCCCCGATCTCCCAGAGATCGGGGCCTTTTGCATTTCCGCGAATCGTTACGGTACGCTCGTGCCATGACTTTCGACCTGCCGATCCGATCATCCGCGCCTCGCCTGGATCTCTACAGCCTGCAGGTCTTTGTGGCCGTGGTTGAAGAGGGCAGCATTGCCGCGGCCGCCGCGCGTGAGCACATTGCGCCCTCGGCGCTGAGCAAGCGGCTGTCTGAGCTGGAGCGCATCCTGGATGTGGTGCTGATCACGCGGCATGCTCGAGGGGTGGCGGCGACGGGCGCGGGCCATGCGTTGGCGCGGCATGCGCGGGCGCTGCTGCATCAGGCGCGCGGCCTCACGGACGAGATCCGCGATTTTTCATCGGGCGTGCGCGGGCATGTGCGCATCGCGGCCAACCTGTCTTCCATCACGCAGTTCCTGCCGCAGGATCTGCGGCGCTTTCTGACGCTGCACCCCGGCGTGCAGATCGATCTGGAGGAGAACGTCAGTTCCGCGGTGACGCGAGCGGTGCAGCAGAACATGAGCGATATCGGTATCTATACCCAGACCGACGACGACAGCGGGCTGCAGAGTTTTCCGTACCGGCGCGATGTGATGACGCTGCTGGCCAACCGGTCTCATCCGCTGGCTGCGCGGGAGCGCGTGGCGTTTGCCGACACGCTGGAATACGACCACGTCGGCATGCACCGGGGCAGCGCGGCGAACTACCTTTTCACGCGCGAGGCGGCAGCCATCAATCGGACGGTGCGGCTGCGGTTCCAGGTCACGTCATACGATGCGCTGGTGTCGATGGTGCGCTGCGAGCTGGGCATTGGCATCGTGCCCGTGGAGGCGCTGTCCCTCTTCGATTGCGGCGATCTACGGATTATCCCTTTGACGGACGCGTGGGCGCGTCGCCAGCTCAAGTTGTGCGTGCGCAGCAATGAGCCCCTGTCCGGCGCTGCCCGGTTGCTGATGGAGCACCTGCTGCAAGAGGCCGCCGCCTCCGGCAATTGAGGCAGGTCTTTCTGGATTGGGACACGGATGTTGCGTAGCAAAATCCGGACGGCCAACGCAGGCGCCGCCGCGCTCAGCCATCGCGAATGGCGATGCCCCGCTGAAGAATCGCGATTTGTGCCACGCCGGCGGACCTCGGAAGATAGCTCATCAAGCCCATGGACCGCCCGCCGCGCGGGCGCGAGGAGAGAGAGACGTGAGCCTTCCAAGCCGAGTGCAGATCGTGGAGGTGGGACTGCGGGACGGACTGCAAAGCGAGCCCGAGTTCGTGCCCACCGAGACCAAGGCTGCCATCCTGAATGAACTGATTGCCGCCGGCGTGCGGCACATCGAGGCAACCTCGTTCGTGTCGCCCCGGGCGGTGCCGCAGATGCGCGACGCCGCAGAGTTGCTGGCGCTGGCGGACAAGCGGCCGGGCGTCGTGTTGAGCGCGCTGGCGCCGAACCCGCGCGGCGTTGAACGTGCGCTGGCATCGCGTGCCGATGAAGTCGTGGTGTTCCTGTCGGCCAGCGAAAGCCACAACAGAAAGAACCTGAACCGGTCCGTGGAGCAATCGCTGCGCGACATCGAGGATGTGGCGGCGCTGTTGCAGGAGCATCCCATGCGGCGCAAGGGCGCCATCGCGGTCGCCTTCGGTTGTCCGTTTGAAGGCGATGTCGATATCGCCACGTTGAAGACCATCGTGGCCGAGTTTGCCCGTCTGGATTTCGACGCCGTCACGCTCGGCGACACGACGGGCATGGCGACGCCGCGGCTCGTGCGCAAGACGGTGGACGCGCTGCGCGCCGCGTTTCCGGCCATGGATTTTTCGCTGCACTTTCACAACACGCGCGGCCTCGGGCTGGTGAATGTGGTCGAGGGGCTGCACGCCGGCATCACGTCCTTTGAATCGTCGCTGGGCGGCTTGGGCGGCTGTCCGTTCGCGCCCGGGGCGACGGGAAATGTCTGCACCGAGGACACGGTCAACCTGCTGCACGAGATGGACATCGAGACGGGCATCGACCTGGCGGCGCTGATCCAGGCGTCGCGGCATCTTGAGCAGGTGATGAAGCGCCCGTTGTCAGGGCAGGTGATGAAGGCCGGGCCGCGTCTTGCCTTGCACGATTACGACGGCGCCGTGGCCGCCGTTGGCTGATTTCCGCAACCCTGGATTCAAAAGAACCCATGCCTTTATCCGGATTCCGCATTCTGGACCTGACCCGCATCATCTCGGGTCCGTTCTGCACCTCTCTGCTTGCCGACATGGGCGCAGAGGTCATCAAGATCGAGACGCCGGGCGAAGGCGACCCGGTGCGCGCCCAGGGCGTGATACGCGACGGCCTGAGCTGGTACTTCGCCAACTACAACCGCAACAAGAAATCCGTCACGCTCGACCTTTACAGCGAGGAAGGCAAGGCCGTGCTGCGGCGCCTGATCGCCGAATGCGACGTCATCGTCGAGAACTACCGTCCCGGCGTAATGCAGAAGATGGGGCTGGGCGACGAGGCGCTCAAGGCGCTCAAGCCCGACATCATTCATTGCAGCATCAACGGCTTTGGTACGACCGGGCCCTATCGTGACCGGCCGGCGTTCGATTTCATCGCGCAGGCGATGAGCGGGTTCATGAGCCTGAATGGCGCGGAAAGTCAGCCGCCCATGCGCGCGGGCCCCCCCATCAGCGATCTGGTGGCCGGCATGAATGGCGCGCTCGGCATCGTGGCGGCATTGCTGCGCCGCGAGCGCACCGGCCAGGGGGACAGCGTCAGCGTGAGCCTCCTGGGCAGCATGATCGGCCTCTTGAGCTTTCAGGCGTCGAACTATTTTGCCGACGGCCGGCTGCCGGCGCGCACGGGCAACGATCACGGCATCGCGTCGCCCTACGGGCTGTTCGAGACGGCCGACGGGCAGGTCGCAATCGCGCCCAGCAACGACGTCGTCTATCACAAGCTGCTGGACGCGTTGGAGCTATCGGAGTTGCGCGCCGATCCCCGTTTTGCGACGAACGCCGATCGCATGCGCAATCGTGGCGCCATCACCGAGGCCATCCAGACGCGCACGCGCCAGCACACCAGCGCCCACTGGATCGAACGCCTGAACCGGTTTGGCGTGCCGTGCGGTCAGGTGCTGAACCTTCAGGAAGTGTTCGAGGATCCTCAGGTGCAGGACCAGCGCATGGCCATCGACGTGCCGCATGGCGACCATGGCGATGTGCGGATGCTGGGCTTCCCGATCAAGTTTGCGCAGGCCGAAGCCCGGCCCGTGCAAGCCGCGCCCGCGCTGGGCGCGGATACTCGCGATGTGCTGCTGCGATTCGGATTCGCGCAGGACGACATCCGCGGTTTGCAGGAACGCGGCGTCATCTGAACACGCCGCGGCAGGACCACCAAGGCGACACAGCCTGCCCATAAAGCAATAACGACGGAGACAAACGACATGCTACGCAACCTTCTGCTTTCAGCTTGCGTGCTGGGCGTCGCGGCAGGCGCCCATGCCCAGGAGTCCTACCCGAATCAACCCATCCGCATCATCGTGCCGTTCACGCCGGGCGGCGGCACGGACTTCCTGTCCCGCACGGTGAGCGCCAAGCTGGGCGAGACGACCAAATGGAACGTGGTGGCCGAGAACCGGCCGGGCGCCGGAGGCACCATCGGCATCGGCGCGGCCGCGCGCGCCAAGCCGGACGGCTATGAAATCGTCATGGGGCAGGTCGACAACCTGGCGGTGGCGCCTTCCATCTACAGCAAGCTTTCCTACGACCCGATCAAGGACTTTGCGCCGATTGGCATCGTGGGCGAAGCACCCCTGGTCATCGTGGCGGGCAAATCCAGTCCCTACCAGACCTTGCAGGCGCTGATCGAAGCGGCCCGCAAGGCGCCGGGGGCCGTCAACTACGGGTCGCCGGGCGCCGGCACCATCACGCACCTGGCTGCCGAACTGCTCCAGCAGCGCGCGGACGTCAAGCTGGTCCACGTGCCGTACAAGGGGTCGGGGCCCGCCATGGCGGATCTGCTGGGCGGGCAGGTGCCGGTGATCTTCACGTCCATCCCGTCGGCGGCGCCGCAGCTCAAAGCCGGAAGCGCGGTCGCGCTGGCCGTCACCTCGCCGCAGCGCAGCCCGGCGCTGCCCGACGTGCCGACCGTGGCGGAACTGGGTTATCCCGGCTTTGACGTACGGGTCTGGTATGGCTTGCTGGCGCCCGCCAAGACGCCCAAGCCCATCATCCAGACGCTGAACACGGAGCTCAACAAGGTGCTGGCATTGCCGGCGATGCAGGAGGCCCTGGCGGCTCAGGGCGCGCAGGCCATGCCCACGACGCCGGAACAGTTCGCGGAGACCATCAAGCAGGACTACCAGAAGTGGAAGCCTGTGATCGAGGGTGCGAAGGTGAAGCTGGACTGAGGGTATCGCCGGCTTTGCGCCGGCGATACCTATGCGCGGAACACCGTGCGCGTCACGTCTTGGGTGTGTCGTACGACGTATCCAGCACGTCGTCTTCCGGCGTGATGACACCCGGCTCCCCGGGTTCCGCAATGGCGCGGCCACGCCGCGGCATGCCTGCGACGACGTTGCTTTCATCCGGCATGGGCAGGGTCTCGGTGCCCTTGCGCGGGTCTGTCGGGGGCTTTTGTTCGTCCGCACCCTTGGACGCAGTGGTGGGATCGGGGGTGGTTTTCAGCATGGCGATTGCTCCGACTGCGCGCGAGGCCAGGATGGCGACGCGCCTGGACATTGGTCCATCTTAGAACCCCCATCCCGGTGAGGCAGCGTTCTGGATGTCACGATTGCAAGGGGCTGTTGCAGGACGAGGCCATCAAAACTTGCCACACTGCGTCCTTATAATCTCGAGTTTCGCGCCGCCATTTTCTGCCGACCGCCCATTCTCGATATCCCCACGCCCACCTTGACCGAATCCGTCGAACGCTCCGTCCATGCTGAACTCGTTGCCGTGCTGGTTGCGGTGACCAACGGCGAGCCGCGGGTGCTGACGACGGACGATGCCAGGGCGTTGCCGGCCGGGCCGTTCGAGTTGTCGCACCGGTCGCTGCAGGCCGGCCTGCGAGATTGGGTCGAGGCGCAGACGCATCATCCGTTGGGGTATGTCGAGCAGCTGTATACCTTTGCGGACGGCGATCGCTCGGATGAGTCCGGCGGGCGGGTCATCTCGGTCAGCTACCTGGGCCTCACGCGCGAAGCGGGCGAGACGGGCGTTGCGCAAGTCGGCTGGCAGGACTGGTATCGCTACTTTCCGTGGGAAGACCGCCGCGCGGGCACGCCGGCGCTCGTCGAGGAGGTGATCGTGCCGCGGCTCACCGCGTGGTGCGAAGGCAGCGCGGACGCATCGGTCCGCGCGCGCCGCCAGCAGCGCGCGGCGATCACCTTTGGACTGGATGGCGCGGCGTGGAATGAGGACATGGTGCTGCAGCGCTACGAACTGTTGTTCGAAGCCGGGCTGGTGCCCGAGGCGGTGCGGCGCACCGGCGAAACCGCGGTGGTGCCCGGACAGCCGATGCGCCACGACCACCGGCGCATCCTGGCCACCGGCATTGCGAGGCTGCGCGCCAAGATCAAGTACCGCCCGGTGGTGTTTGAACTGATGCCGGACGAGTTCACGCTGTTGCAGCTGCAGATGGCGGTCGAGGCGCTGGCGGGGCGTGGGTTGCACAAGCAGAACTTCCGCCGCTTCATCGAACAGCAGGATCTGGTCGAAGAGACCGGCGCCATGGCGACCGGCACCGCCGGCCGGCCCGCCAAACTGTTCCGGTTCCGGCGCGACGTGCTGTTGGAGCGGGCCATTGCAGGCAGCAAGCTGCCGGTGTCGCGCATCGTTTGATGCTTGACAAGGCTTATACTCATAATTAGCATAAGTGGTGCGCAATTCTTGCGCGCCTTTTTTTACCCTACAAATACTCAAAATGAGCATTAAAGCCGCAAAGCCCCTCGCAGCCGATCGCCTTCCCGTTCCGCCGCTGCCGGACGTCATGCTGGAGCCGCTCGTGCGGGCGGCGTTGCTGGAGGACCTGGGCCGCGCTGGCGACCTGACGACCGACGCCATCGTGCCGGCCGATGCCACGGCCGAAACGCGGCTCGTGGCGCGGCAGGAGGGCGTGTTGGCGGGATTGGATCTGGCCCGGCTGGCGTTCCGCACGATGGACCCAAACCTAGCATTTACGGTGTCGCGCCGCGATGGCAGCGATCTCGAGCCCGGGATGGAAATCGCGCGCATTCAGGGCAATGCGCGCGCGATGCTTAGCGCGGAGCGGGTGGCGCTCAATTTTCTGTGTCACCTGAGCGGCGTGGCGACAGCCACGGCGTCGATCGCCCGGGCCATCTCGGATTTCGGCGCGCGTGTCACGTGCACGCGCAAGACCATGCCGGGGCTGCGGGCGGTGCAGAAGTACGCGGTGCGCGTGGGCGGCGGCAGCAATCACCGTCATGGGCTGGACGACGCGGTGCTCATCAAGGACAACCACATTGCGCTGGCCGGCAGCGTGGCGACCGCCGTCGAACGGGCGCGCGCCGGCGTGGGCCACATGGTGAAGATCGAGCTGGAAGTGGACACGCTGGAGCAGCTTGAAGTGGCGCTGTCGCTGGGCGTGGACGTGGTGCTGCTGGACAACATGAGCCTGGATGACCTGCGTCGCGCCGTCGCGATGGCGCGGGGCCGGGCGATTACGGAAGCCTCGGGCCGGATCACGCCCGAAACCGCGGCGGCCGTGGCCGCTACCGGCGTGGACCAGATCGCCGTGGGGTGGCTGACGCACAGCGCCAAGGTGCTGGACATTGGTCTGGACGCCTGACTTTTCATTGGTCCCGAACATGAAACGCCTGCTGCTTTCGTCTCTTACGTTTGTTGCTCTGTCGCTGACGGCCTGCGGTAATCCGCCCTCGGGCGAGGCGCCGGGCGATGCGTCGTATCCGTCGCATCCCATCACGATCGTCGTGACGTTTCCGCCCGGCGGCGGGACCGATCTGCTTGCACGCCGCATCGGCGCCAGTCTGCAGGAGTCGTTGGGGCAGCCGGTGGTGGTGGAGAACCGGCCGGGCGCCAGCGGCAACATCGGTGCCCGGATCGTGGCCGAGTCGCCGCCGGACGGCTACACGCTGCTGATGGTGAACAGCTCGTTTGCGATCAACCCGGGCGTCTATCGCAATCTGGGCTTCTCGCCGAAGCGGGATTTTGCGGCGGTCATCAATGTGGCTTTCGTGCCCTCGGTGTTTGTCGTGCCGGCGGCGTCCCCTTTGCGCAATCTTGATGACGTGATCGTGGCCGCCGTGCCGGACAAGCCGCTGGCGTTTGCGACGTGCGGCAACGGCACACCGCAGCATCTGGCGGGCGAGATGCTGTCGCGCAAGACGGGCGCGGTGATGCAGCAGGTGCCGTACAAGGGATGCGGCCCGGCGCTGACCGACGTGATGGCGGGGCAGGTGGGCGTGGGGTTAGTGACGGCTTCCAGCGCGGCGCCGTTGATCGCCGCGGGCAAGCTGCGCGCGCTGGCCGTGACGTCGCCCGCGCGGTCACCGCTCATGCCCACCGTGCCGACGGTGGCCGAGCAGGGCGTGTCAGGCTATGCGCTGGATCAGTGGCACGGGCTGTTGACCCCGGCGGCGACGCCGCCCGCAGTGGTCGACAAGCTGAATGCGGCGGTGGGGAAGATCGTGCGGCGGCCGGATGTGCAGGCCGCACTGCGTGAGCAGGGCTTTACGCCTGCCAGCAGCTCGCCGCAAGAATTTCAGCAGATGATCGGCGCGGACATCGACCGCTATACGGCGCTGACCGAGGCGATTGGATTGCGGGCGGATTGAACGGCAAAGCGGCCGATCCGGCGCGTGATGCGCGGAATCGGCCGCGGAGGGGGCTGGAACTACGGTTGCAGCGTCAGCCGCTGTTATCAGACAGCCGCTTTGGCGTGCTGCTCCAATTGCTCCTTCAGGCCCGGTTCCAGCTTGAGCTGACGCGCCAGCTCATCCAGGTACGCGCGCTCCATGTAGCTTTCCTCGTCCACGACGAGCAGGCTGGCCAGGTACATTTCCGCCGCCATTTCGGGCGTCTTGGCTGACTGGGCGATCACGCTGGGATCCAGCGGGCGGGACAGCTCGGCTTCCAGCCAGCGGCGGTCCTGGGCGTCGGATGACAGCTTGGCCAGTTCCGTTTCCAGCAGGGTTTTTTCCTCGGGGCCGATATGGCCGTCGGCCTTGGCCGCGCCGATCATGGCGGTGAGGACGGCGTTGCTGTGCTGTTCGGCCTCGGGGGCGGGCAGGCGGTCCAGCGTCTGGGGCGGGGCAGTGGGCGCGCCCGCCTGCTTGCGCTGCCAGTCGCCGTAGGCGCGATAGGCCAATGCGCCCAGCGCGGCCATGCCGCCGTACATGGCGACCTTGCCGCCGATCTTGCGGGCCTTCTTGCTGCCCATCAAGAGGCCGAGGGCGCCTGCGCCCAGGGCGCCGCCGCCCAAGCCGGAAAGCAGGGACGATCCCTTGCCGCCGGTGGCGTTCTGCACGCGGTTTGTGGTGTCGGAAAGCAGCCCTTGTCCGGACTGCAACAGTTGATCAAGTAATTGCCGGGCGCTCATGCGGCCTCCTGTAAAACGGTCGGTCAGGGATATCGGACCGTGGCCGTCGCAGGAAGTTCAGCTAACCGTCAGGCGGTTGATCCGGCCCCGGAAGGCTGCGGCAAGTGCTACAACCGTCCTTGTCGCCGGCCGACCGGCCGCCCCATGCAGGCGCAGCCAGATCATCCAGGGCTGTCCCTGGTAGTCCCAACACAGGAGAACCGATCCATGAGCATCCGCGTGCGCCAGAATGCGCCCCAGTCCCTGCAATTCACCGCAACGGCCGAAGGCCACGACCTGCCGCTGGACATGCCCAAGCCGCAAGGCGAGGGGCCGGATCCGCATGATTACTTCGATACCGCGCTGGGCGGCTGCAAGGCGATGACGCTGATGGTCTACGCGCAGCGCAAGGGCCTGCCGCTGGAATCGGTGGGGGTGGAAGTGGTGCGCGATGCCAGCGAGGAACGCCGTGGCATCTACCGTCTGACCGCCAAGCTGACGCTGCATGGCGAGTTGTCCGATGCGCAGATCGACGAATTGCTGGCCGTGGCCGAGAAGTGCCCGATCCACAAGCTGATGACGGCGGTGGACGTGCAGGTGTCCACGCTGATCGTGCGGCCGGACTGAGAAACCGGAAATCTGAGAAGGGGCCGGAGAAACCGGCCCCGTTCGGCAATGCGGGGCGCCAGGCCCCGTCCCAAACAGGTCTTACTCTTCCATGCCCGGAACGATGGTCGAGAAGCCGCCGTCCACGTGGGTGATCTCGCCGGTCACGCCGGCAGCCAGGTCCGACAGCATGAAGGCCGCGACGTTGCCGACGTCTTCGATGGTGATGTTGCGGCGCAGGGGGGACTGGTTTTCCACGAACTTCAGGATGGCCGAGAAGTCCTTGATGCCGCTGGCGGCCAGGGTCTTGATCGGGCCGGCGGAGATGCCGTTGGCACGGATGCCGCGCGGGCCCAGCGCCGTGGCCAGGTAGCGCACGCTGGCTTCAAGCGACGCCTTGGCCAGACCCATCGTGTTGTAGTTGGGAACCACGCGCTCGGCGCCCAGGTACGTCAGCGTCAGTACGGAACCGTTGCGGCCTTCCATCAGGGGCAGCGCGGCCTTGGCCATGGCGGCAAAGCTGTAGGCCGAGATGTCGTGGGCGATGCGAAAGCCTTCGCGCGACAGGCCGTCCAGGAAGTTGCCGGCAATGGCTTCACGCGGGGCGAAGCCAATGGAGTGGACCAGGCCGTCCAGGCCGTCCCAGTGCTTGCCCAGTTCGGCGAAGGCGCCGTCGATCTGGCTGTCTTCGGCCACGTCGCAGGGCAGCACGATGTTGCTGCCGAACTCGGCGGCGAATTCGCTGACGCGGTCCTTGAAGCGGTCGCCCACGTAGGTGAACGCCAGTTCGGCGCCTTGCTGATGACAGGCGCGCGCGATGCCGTAGGCGATGGAACGGTTGGAAAGCACCCCGGTGACCAGGATGCGCTTGCCGGCGAGAAAGCCCATAGATGTGTCCTTGAAATTTTTCCCTTCTGGAGGCCGCCTATTTTAGGGAATTTGGCGGTCCAGCGGGCGAGACGGCGCGGCCCCCTTGCGGGGTGCCGCGCCGGGGTGTCGCGCCGGCGTGTCGCGCCGAGTGTGCGGCGATTGTGGCGGGGGTTACCCGCGCGCGTTTGTGCCCGGCACGCGAAGCTGCGTGCCGATCTTCAGGGCACTGCCCTTGATGTTGTTGAGCGCACGCAGCGCGTCGACCGTGGTGCCGTATTGCTTGGCCAGCGAGAACAGGGTGTCGCCCTGGCGGACCTTGTGGCTGCGGACGTTGGGGCGGGCGCTGGAAACGCGGGCGGCGGGTGCCTGCGTGGTGCGGCCACGCGGGGCGGCGGCCTTGTTGTCCTGCGGCGCCGCGTCCAGCGCGCCGACCGGCGGGGCCAGCGATGCGATCTGCACGCCGCCCGTGCCGGGGTCGCCCGGCACCAGCAGCGCCTGGCCGTTCGCGGATTTCTGGCGGCGGCTGATGTCGTTGGTCTCGCGCAGAGAAGCCTCGGACACGCCAAAGCGCTTGGCGATGGCCGCGTAGGACTCGCCGCGCCGGGAGTGGTAGACCTTCCAGGCGGACAGGTCGCCCTTGTAGTTGGTGAGGTTGGCGTTGAAGATTTCGACGCGGTCGGCCGGCAGCAGCAGGGTGGGGCCATGGTCGCCGCGGATGACCGGGCGGTTGAAGGACGGGTTCAGGGCCTTGAATTCGTCCAGCGGCATTTCGGCCAGCTTGGCGGCGATTTCAAGGTCGATGTCGCTGTTCTTCTGCACCGTCACGAAGTACGGCGTGTTGCCCACGGGCGGCAGGGCCACGGCATAGCGCTGCGGATCCGCAATGATGTTCTTGATGGCCTGCAGCTTGGGCACGTAGTTGCGGGTCTCGTCCGGCATGTTCAGCGACAGGTAGTCGGTGTTCTGGCCGGCGGCCTCGTTCTTGGCCATGGCGCGCTGCACCGAGCCTTCGCCCCAGTTGTACGAGGCCAGGGCGAGGTACCAGTCGCCCTGCATTTCAAACAGCTTTTCCAGGTAGTCCAGGGCCGCGTTGGTCGAGGCGATGGGATCGCGGCGCTCGTCGCGCCACCAGTCCTGCTTCAGGTTGAAATGCTGGCCCGTGGCCGGCACGAACTGCCACAGGCCCGAAGCCTGCGCGCGGGACAGCGCCGTCGGGTTGTACGCGCTTTCCACGAAGGGCAGCAGCGCCAGCTCGGTCGGCAGACCGCGGCGGTTGATCTCGTCGACGATGAAATACAGGTATTTGCCTGCGCGTTCCGCCATGCGCTGCACGGCCTCGGGGTGGGACGCGTAGTAGTCGGTCCACTGCTTGGAGAGGTCGGTATTCAGGTTGGGGATCGCGAAACCGCGGCGGATGCGGTCCCAGGCGTCGGCCGGCGGGTTGGTCAGGTCGATCGTGCGGGAAGTGTCCCGGGCGATGTATCGGCCTTGGGAATTGGTGGTGAGGTTCTTGCTATCGGGGGCTTTGGTTCCTGCGCAACCGGCGAGGACTGCCAGCATGAGCGGCAGAAGGAGTCGGGATAGATTCATCAGGTGGTCACTTGAAATCGTTCTTCCATTCACGAAGGGAGGCAAAAACCTCTACCGGCGTTTGCTGGTGGCGTCCGGCCCAGCTTGCGGCGGCCTGGACGACGTCGGGCTGCTGCGTGCGCAAGAACGGATTGGTCGCGCGTTCCTGGCCGATGGTCGAAGGAAGCGTGGGGTGACCATCAGCGCGTAATTGCTGGGCCCGCAGTTGCCACGTTTGCAGGTCGCGGTTGGCCGGTTCGACGGCCGATGCCCAGCGAAGGTTCGCTAGAGTGTACTCGTGTGCGCAAAAAACTTTTGTATCCGGCGGTAAAGCGGAAAATTTTTCCAAGGAATCAAACATTTGCGCTGGGGTGCCTTCGAAAAGCCGGCCACAGCCCCCCGCGAAAAGCGTGTCGCCACAGAACAGCGCGTGCTCGACGCCGGCCGCGCGGCCGGCATAGGCGATGTGCCCGGCGGTGTGGCCCGGGACGTCAAGCACAGTCAGGTCCAGGTCCAGTTCCGGCAGCGTCACGCGGTCGCCTTCGGCCAGACGGACGTCGCAGCGCGGCAGCTTTTCGCGCGCCGGACCATATACGGTGATGCCCTCGATGCGGGACAATTCGAGCACGCCGCCCACATGGTCGCTATGGTGGTGCGTGAGTAGAATGGCGCGCAGCTTCAAGCCATGCTGATCCAGGAACTGCAACACGGGGCCGGTTTCGCCGGGGTCCACGACAGCCGCCAGGCCGTCCTGGACGATTGCCCAGATGTAGTTGTCGGAAAAGGCTGGCAAAGGCAAGACCGCGGCGTTGCGTTCGCGGCCGCCTGCGGGGGCGGTCAAGGCTTGCATGGGATTCGAAGGAAAAAACGTGGCAGAAGAAACTCCGCCGATTGTAGAACTGGCCGAATGGTTCCAGACGCCGCCGGGCCAGTACGTGCTGGCCTGGGAACGGGCCCAGTTCGACGCGGCCGTCGCGGATGTCTTCGGATATTACGCCTGGCAGGTCGGCCTTGCCGACCTGAACCTGTTGCGGGCGAACCGGATGCCGTTCAAGGGCTATGTGGGCACCGAGACCCCTGCGCCGGAAAATATGCCCGGCTGGCAGTCGCGCGTGGTCGTCGCAGAGCCCGAGGCCCTGCCGTTCGAATCGCAAAGCGTCGATCTCCTGATCCTGCCGCACACCTTCGAACTCACGCCCGATCCCCACAACGTGCTGCGCGAAGTCGAGCGCGTGCTGGTGCCCGAGGGGCGGGTGGTCATTTCGGGGTTCAATCCCTGGAGCATGTGGGGCGCGCGCACCCGCATGCCCGGCATGGAGCCCTGGCTGCCGCAGCCGCCGTCGTCCCAGGTGTCGCTGGTGCGGCTCAAGGACTGGTTCAAGCTGCTGTCGCTGGAGGTCGATGAAAGCCAGTTCGGCTGCTACGCGCCGGCCTGCCGCAGCGAAAAATGGCTGCAGCGCTGGGGCTTCCTGGAATCCGCCGGCGCCCGCTGGTGGAGCCTGGGCGGGGCGGTCTACATGGTCTCGGCGGTCAAGCGCGTGACCGGCATGCGTATCATCGGGCCTGCCTGGAAGACCAAACCCAAGCGCGCACGCGCGGCGTCGGTGGTGGTCAACCGCCAGGCGGACGACGGCTTCGACCCCTCCTGAACGGCCGGGCCGGCCTCACATTGCAAGAACAAGGACACGCACGCAGCACCATGCAGGACAACAAAGCGAACGATCAGAAAGTGGAAATGTGGACCGACGGCGCCTGCAAGGGCAATCCGGGTCCCGGCGGCTGGGGCGTGTTGATGCGCGCCGGCGCGCACGAAAAGACGCTGCATGGCGGCGAACTCCAGACCACCAACAACCGGATGGAACTGCTGGCGGTCATTGAAGGCCTGCGCGCCCTCAAGCGTCCGTGCGTCGTCACCATCCACACCGACTCGCAATACGTCATGAAGGGCATGACCGAGTGGCTGGCCAACTGGAAACGGCGCGGCTGGATCACCGCCGAGAAAAAGCCGGTCAAGAATGCCGAGCTCTGGCAGGCGCTGGATGAGCAGGTGCAGCGGCACACGGTGTCGTGGCGCTGGGTTCGCGGTCACGCGGGCGACCCCGGCAACGAGCGCGCCGACCAACTTGCCAACATGGGCGTCGACGTCGCGCGCCGCGCCTGACCGGAATCGGCTGCCCCGCCGGCATCCGGAAATACCCTCAAATCGGCCCACTAGGGCAGATTTAGTTCTTTCATCGCGCTTCAGGATTGTTCCAGTATGTAAATCCGGGTGCTAAAGTGCCTTCCCTTCCTCCAGTTCCTGCGGCGACGTCCGAGTGGGGCATGCCCGGTCCGCGCCGCAACACCGCCACTTTCGCGCATGAAAAAAGCTGTACTGCTGGCCGCCGTCGCGGCAGGGTTGGCCGCGGGGGCCGCGCTCGGCGTGTTTGTGCCGCGCTGGCTGGCGCCGTCCGCCGCTCCCGCCCCGGTCACCACCAAATCTCAAGCCGCGCCCGCCGCGCCGTCCCGCGTGGCCGTGGCCGCCGTCCAGGAAATCCCCTTTGCACGCGGCCTGTCCGCAGTGGGCAGCCTGCGTTCCGATGAGTCCGTCGTCCTGCGCCCCGAAGTGGCCGGGCGCATCCAGGCCATTGATTTCAAGGAAGGCCAGCCCGTCAAGCAGGGTCAGTTGCTCATCCGCCTGGACGATTCGGTGCCGCGCGCTGAACTTGCGCAGGCGCGCGCGAACCTTACGCTGGCGCAAAGCCATTACCGCCGCGCCGTCGAGCTGCAGGGCAAGGGTTTCGTCAGCCAGCAGGCGCGCGACGAGTCGGCCAGCACGCTGAAGGTGCAAGAGGCCGCCGTGGCGCTGGCCCAGGCGCGGCTCGACAAGATGACGATTACCGCGCCGTTCGCGGGCATC
Organism: Achromobacter sp. ACM05; assembly: GCF_019218915.1. Taxonomy (NCBI): domain Bacteria; kingdom Pseudomonadati; phylum Pseudomonadota; class Betaproteobacteria; order Burkholderiales; family Alcaligenaceae; genus Achromobacter; species Achromobacter sp. ACM05. The sequence continues at coordinate 58,083 of NZ_JAHUWQ010000001.1, read as the reverse complement.
GTCGGCCTGCGCAGCGTGTCGGTGGGCGACTACGTGAATCAGGGGCAGGACCTGGCGCCGCTCGAGGCGATCGATCCGCTCAAAGTGGATTTCCGCGTGCCCGAGATGTACTTGAGCAAGGTGCGGGTCGGCCAGCAACTGACGCTGCGCCTGGACGCCTTGCCCGGCCAGGAGCGCCGGGGACTCGTCTACGCGGTCAGCCCGCTGGTCGACGCGGGCGGCCGGTCGATCCTGCTGCGCGCCACCGTGGCCAACCAGGACGGTGTGCTGCGCCCCGGCATGTTCGCGCGGGTGCAACTGCTGTTCAACGAGGACAAGGCGCTGGTCGCGCCCGAGGCCGCGCTATCGCCGTCGGGCGAAACGCAGTACGTTTACCGGGTCGAGAACGGCGTGGCGCATCGGCGCGAAGTGACCATCGGTGAGCGCCGCGAGGGCCGTGTCGAGATCCTGACCGGCGTCGCCCTGAACGACCAGCTGGTGGTCTCGGGCCTGCAGCGCGTGACCGATGGCGCGCCCGTGACCATCGTGGGCAACGGCCAATAGCCGGCCCCTTACCCTTTCAGCGATAGCGCCATGCGTATCTCGGAAACCTGTATCAAGCGCCCGGTGTTCGCGTCGGTCCTGTCGCTGATCATCGTGCTGATCGGCCTGATCTCGTATTCGCGCCTGACGGTGCGCGAATACCCCAAGATCGACGAACCCATCGTGTCGGTCGACACCACGTACAAGGGCGCCTCACCCGAGGTGATCGAATCGCAGGTGACCAAGCCGCTGGAAGACCAGCTGGCCGGCATCGAAGGCGTCAACGTGATGACCTCGCGCAGCCGGTCAGAGCGCAGCCAGATCAACATCAAGTTCAACCTGACGCGCGACCCGGACGCCGCGGCGGCCGAAGTCCGCGACAAGGTTTCGCGCGCGCGGCGCTTTCTGCCGGATGAGATCGACGAGCCCATCATCGGCAAGGTCGAGGCGGATTCCCAGCCCATCATCTACATCGCGGTGGAATCCGGATCGTTCTCGGCCATCCAGACGTCCGACTACATCAACCGCTATATCAAGACCCGTCTGTCGGTGCTGCCGGGGGCGGCCGAGGTGCGCGTCTTTGGCGAGCGGCTGCCGTCCATGCGCATCTACGTCGACCGCGACAAGCTGGCCGCGTACGGCCTGACGGTGCAGGACGTCGAGGCCGCGCTGCGCAGCCAGAACGTGGAAATTCCGGCGGGGCGCATTGAATCGCGCGCGCGGGAATTCTCGGTGGTGTCCGCGACCGACCTGCAGACGCCGGCCCAGTTTGAAGACGTGATCGTCGCCAACGTGAAGGGCTATCCGGTGCGGATGCGAGACGTGGCCAAGGTCGAGATCGCGGCAGCCAATGACCGCATCCTGTCCCGCTTCAATGGCAAGCCCGCCATCAACATCGGCGTCACGCGGCAGTCCACCGCCAACCCGCTGGAACTGTCCAAGGCGGCGCGCCAGGAAGTCGCCCGGTTGAACGAGACCCTGCCGGCCGGCATGAAGCTGAATATCGCGTACGACTCGTCCGTGTTCATCGAGCGGTCGATCGATTCCGTGTTCCACACCATCATCGAGGCCATCGTGCTGGTGGTGCTGGTGATCTTCTTCTTCCTGCGCAACCTGCGCGCCAGCATCATTCCCATCGTCACCATCCCGGTGTCGCTGGTGGGCGCGTGTGCGCTGATGTACCTGTTCGGCTTTTCCATCAACACGCTGACCCTGCTGGCCATGGTGCTGGCGATCGGCCTGGTGGTGGACGACGCGATCGTGGTCCTGGAGAACATCTACCGCCACATCGAGGACGGGATGCCACGCAAGGAAGCGGCGCTGCGCGGCTCCAAGGAAATCGGCTTTGCGGTGGTCGCCATGACCATGACGCTGGTCACCGTGTATGCGCCGCTGGCGTTCGCCACGGGGCGTACCGGCCGGCTGTTCATTGAATTTGCGCTGGCGCTGGCCGGCGCGGTGCTGGTGTCGGGCTTCGTGGCGCTGACGCTCACGCCCATGATGTGTTCCGTGCTGTTGCGGCACGAGACCAGCCATAGCCGCTGGTACAACCTGATCGAAGGCTGGCTGAACGGCATGAGCAACGGCTATCGCCGCATGCTGGGCGCGTCGCTGCGGCATCGTTGGATCGTCGTGGTGATCGGCCTGGCCGTGGCCGCGGGCAGCGGCGTGCTGTTCAAGGTGGTCAAGAGCGAGCTGGCGCCGGTCGAGGACCGCGGCGTGGTGTTCGGCATCGTGAACGCGCCCGAGGGCGCGACCCTGAACTACACGCTGGACAGCATGCTGGGCATCGAGAAGTTCTATGCCGACATTCCGGAAGCCAGCGGCAGCCAGGTCACGGTGGGCTTTCCCACGGTCACGGACGGCACGGCGATCCTGCGCTTGAAGCCCTGGGAAGAACGCGAGCGCAAGCAGCAGACCATCACGCAGCAGTTGCAGCCGCAGTTCGCGTCGCTGCCGGGCGTGCGCGCCTTTCCCACCAATCCGCCATCGCTGGGCCAGTCGGCCCGATCCAAACCGGTGGAGTTCATCATCATGAGCCAGGCCTCGTACGAAGAGCTGTCGCGGCTGACCCAGATTTTCCTGACCGAGCTGCGCAAGTATCCCGGCCTGCTGAACCTGGACACCGATCTGCGCCTGAACACCCCGGAGCTTCGCGTGCGTGTGGACCGAGACAAGATGGCCGACGTGGGCGCCAACGTGGACGTCGTGGGCCGCACGCTGGAATCGATGCTGGGCGGCCGCCAGGTCACCCGCTACAAGGACGAAGGCGAGCAGTACGACGTGATCGTGCAGGTCACGCCGCGCGACCGCGCCAATCCCACCGACATTTCAGGCATCTATGTGCGCGCGCGCGACGGCAGCATGGTCCAGTTGGACAACCTGCTGGGCGTGCACGAAGGCGTGTCGCCGCAGTCGCTCAACCACTTCAACCGCCTGCGCGCCGTGAAGATCGACGCGGCTGTCGCGCCCGGCTATGCGCTGGGCGAAGTGCTGGAACACATGCACCAGGTGGCGCGCGAGGTCCTGCCGAACACGATCATCACGGACCTGGACGGCCAGTCGCGCGAGTTCCGCGATTCGTCGGGCAGCATCTATCTGGTGTTCGCGATGGCGCTGGCGTTCATTTATCTGGTGCTGGCCGCGCAGTTCGAAAGCTGGCGCAATCCGTTCATCATCATGCTGTCGGTACCGCTGTCCATGACGGGCGCATTGCTGGCGCTGTGGCTGACGGGCGGCACGCTGTCCATCTACAGCCAGATCGGGCTTATTACATTGGTCGGCCTGATCACCAAGCACGGCATCCTGATCGTGGAATTCACGAATCAGTTGCGCGACGAGGGCAGGGAGCTGTTCGAGGCCGTGGTCGAAGCCAGCGTGCTGCGCCTGCGGCCCATTTTGATGACGACGGGCGCCATGGTGCTGGGTACCGTCCCCCTGGCGCTGTCCACGGGCGCGGGCGCGGAATCGCGGCAGCAGATCGGCTGGGTTCTGGTCGGCGGGCTGTTGCTGGGTACACTACTGACCTTGTTCGTCGTGCCGGTGGCCTACACGCTGATTGCCACCGCACGCAAGAAGGCAGGCGAGTCCGGCAGCGAAGCGCATCAATCGCACACGCCGCCAGCCTCGCAGCCTCAAGCATCGGAATAAACCCTTCGGAATAGACCCGTCGGAATCGACGGGTCGGAATCGTTATGCGCCAGATCATCTTTGACACTGAAACCACCGGACTGGACCCTGCACAGGGTCATCGCATCGTCGAAATCGGCTGCGTGGAGCTCGTCAACCGGATGGCCACGGGCAACAATCTGCACATCTATCTGAATCCGGACCGCGACAGCGATCCCGAGGCACTCGCGGTGCACGGGCTGACCACCGAGTTCCTGTCGGACAAGCCGCGCTTTTCCGAGGTCGCGGACGAATTCGTCAAGTTCATCCAGGGCGCCGAGCTGATCGCGCACAACGCCGCGTTCGACGTGAAGTTCTTCAACGCCGAGCTTGCCAAGACCGGCCGCGGTCCCATCACCGAGTTCTGCGAGACCGTCACCGACTCGCTGCTGCATGCCCGGTCGCTGTTCCCCGGCAAGCGCAACTCGCTGGACGCGCTGTGCGACCGCTTCGGCATCTCGAACGCGCACCGTACGCTGCACGGCGCATTGCTCGACTCGCAGCTTCTGGCCGAAGTCTGGCTGGCGATGACGCGCGGCCAGGACGCGCTGTTGATCGACGTGGACGACAATGCGGGCACCGGCAGCGATGGCCTGGTGCTGGCCAAGTTCGACGCATCGGGGCTGCCGGTGCTGTACGCCAACGCCGAAGAGCTGGCCGAGCACGAAGCTTACGTGGCTGCGCTGGACAAGAGCGTGGGCGGCGAGAGCATCTGGCGCAAGCTCGATGCGCCTATGGCGGCGTCCGCCTGAAAGTTTTCCCGAGGCGACTTGCACACGTTCAAAAATTCGTGCTATTATTTCGCCTCTTTCGGGGTGGTTAGCTCAGTGGTAGAGCACTGCCTTCACACGGCAGGGGTCACTGGTTCGAACCCAGTACTACCCACCAAAGACCTTCTAGGGCTTCACAGCCTTTGAAGAGCCCCAAAAGACAACGCCCATGTCGTAGCAGTAATGCAGCAGTAATTAGCGATATCGGTTTTGTTCTTCGGGCAGTCAGTATTTCGGGCAGTAATGCTCAAGCAAAAAGCCAACCTTCATCGGTTGGCTTTTTTGTTTTCGATTCATTAATCTTCTTCTGATCTGTCGCAATCGGCCAGCTTTCGGTTGCGCCAAGCCTGTTCCACGCCTGTCTATCATCGATAAAACGGCGAATGACTGCCGAGCAAAACAGGAGAAGGCCATGGGTCCGCATACCAACACCATGCTCATCATCATTTGCACCGGCGTGGCGCTCATGTTGATCGGCTTCGGGTTTCGTGACCGCAATCTCGGCATGACCCTGATGGGCCTGGGCCTTGTCACCGCGATCGGCGCGATCATCTACAAGGCATACATCACCTTTTACTGACCGCTGATAACTGACCGCGGGCCCTGCCGGCGGTTTTCAGCTTTTCTGCGCCTGCTGGCGGGCCACCCGCGCGAGCAGCGTGTCGAGCTGGTTCGCGAACGCCTTGCGGTCGGACTGGCTGAACGACGACGGGCCGCCCGTGTCCACGCCGCTGGCGCGCAGTTCTTCCATCATGTCCCGCATCACCAGCCGTTCGCGGATGGTTTCCGGCGAATAGCGTTCGCCGCGGGGATTGAGCGCCATCGCGCCTTTTTCCAGCACCTGCGCAGCCAGCGGAATGTCGCCGGTGATGACCAGGTCGCCTTTTTCCGCCCGCTCCACGATATGCGCGTCGGCCACGTCAAAGCCGCGTGGCACCTGCACGGCCCGGATCAGCGGCGACGGCGGCGTGTAGAGCGCCTGGTTGGCCACCAGCGTCAGGGGCACCTGCCAGCGCTGCGCGGCGCGGAACAGGATGTCCTTGATGACGGCGGGGCAGGCGTCCGCGTCGACCCAGATGTGCATTGCGCTTACTTGCTCAGCGCTTTCTCAAGCGCCTCGGCCACGAGGTCGTTGGTCGACACGCCGCGTTCGGCGGCGGCGGCGCGCAGCTTGTCGGCCTGCGTCTGCGACAGCTTCAGCGGGAAGGGCACCAGACCGGCGGCCTGATCCAGCTTGCGCTGCTCGCGGCGGTCGGGCACTTGGGACGAGGCGCCAAAACGGTCGGGCGTCGCCGATTGCTTGAGTTGGCCGGCCAGCTTGAGGGCCTGGTTCTTTTGAAGATCGAATTTGTTCATCGGAATTCCTGATAGGGAGCGCCATCATAGACGCAACGCGCGTCAGCGCGGTTTGCCGTGCTCCAGTTGGGCGATACCTTCCTCGGCGCCGTCGTGCAGCGGCACGCTCAGGCCGAGCCGGGCGGTGGCCGCCGATACCTGCGAGCCCTGCGTCGAACCGGCCGCCAGCAGGTCCTGGCCGGCCTGGTAGACCGCGCGCACGACCACAAGCGCTTCGTCGCGCGTGAGGTCGGTGGTGGTCAGCATCAGCGCCGCCACGCCCACCGTGGGGATGCGTTCCTGCTGATTGGGATACGTGCCGGCCGCGATGTCCAGCGGCATCAGCACGCTGTCGCCGGCCGTGAGGGTTTTGATCGCCTCGGCATCGAGCGGCAGCAGCTTGAGCTGCGCGGGAATCAGCGCGTCGCGCAGCGGCGTGGCCGGCACGCCGATCACCTGGGCGGCGGCGTCGACCGCCCCGGATCGCAGCAGCGGCAGGGCGGCAACAAACGGGGTGTCGGACACTTGGTAATCGCGCCCGGCCTGCAGGCCATGCGCTGCCAGCACAGTTTGCAGGGTAGCGCGCACGGCTGACCCTTCGGGACCCAATGCGATCGTCTTGCCCTTCAGATCTCGCACGCCACGCAGAGCGGGATCGTCGCGCACGACGATGTGGACCATCTCCGGATACAGGCTGCCCAGCGCACGCAGGCCGGGAAACGGCCCCTGACCCGCGAAGGGACCCGTGCCCTCGTAGGCCATCTGCGCGGTATCGGCCTGCGCCAGGCCGACGACGGCGTCGCCGCTGCGCAGCAATGCGATGTTGTCGGCGCCGCCTCCGGTGATGAGCGGCGACACCCGGATCTGGCGCGCGCGCGCCACGTCGCTCAGGGCGCGCGAAAAGGCCAGGTACTCGCCGCGGTCCGGACCGCCGGCCAACGGATAACCCTGCTGGAGCCGGGAAAGCCGGCCATTGATGCGCGCGACCGAGCGTTCCAGCTCCTGCTGGACCACATGCTGGGCCGTGCTGGACGCGCTGTAGGTTACCGAGTGGGTGATCTGGTCGAGCGTGTCCAGCAGCTGGCGCGTGACGGGCGGCGGCGCCCCGGTATCCAGTGACGGCGCCTCGGCCGCCTTGAAGCCTGCGGGCGTCACCAGCTTCCACGCGCCGTCCGCTTCGCGGTAGATGGCGCTGGCGTGGGCAATGATGCGATCGCCGGCCTTGTTGCCGCCGGACTTCACGCCGCTGATGCTGCGCGGACCGGCGCCCAGCAACGTCACCAGCGACGCCGCGCCGGGCTGATCCCATGCGCCCAGCGAAATGTCGCGGGTCAGTTCCAGGTCGATGTCGTAGTACACGACGCGCCGGGTTTCGCCCGCCGGGGCGGTGCTGTCCGTGGCCGACCCCATGCGCTTGAGATCCGCGATGCGGAACAGGTCCTGCCCATAGGTCGCATCCAGGCTGCGCGTGACGTCCACGCGCAGGGCGTCCGCGTCGGGCGCGCGGCCGCACGCGGCCAGCACCGCGCACAGCAGGACCATCAAGAGTCTTTTGAACATGGCTACATCCCTCCCACGAACGGCAAGGAAATCAGCGAACTCAGGACGATCACGTTCAGGATGTCCACCAGGAAGGCGCCGGTGACGGGGACCACGATGAAGGCTTCCGGCGCCGGACCGTGGCGGCGCGTGAGCGCCTGCATGTTGGCGATGGCGGTGGCGGTGGCGCCCAGCGCGAAGCCGCAGAATGCCGCGGACATGATGGCGGCCTCGTAGTCGCGCTTGAGCAGCCGGAACACCACCCAGGCGGCATACAGCGCGCAGACCAGCGTCTGCACCGCCAGCATCAGCGCCAGCGGGCCGGCCAGACGCGCGACGCTGGACAGGTCCAGCGTCATCATCGTCATGCCCAGAAACAGCGATAGCGAGATCGTGCCGATGATGTCGGTGGCGCGATCGTCGAGCCGGATGCCCACCAGCGGCCCTGCATTGCGGATGAGTACCCCGGTCGCAAGGCACCACAGGAAGTTGGGCAGGCTGACCGGGGCATCTTCCACCAGCGCTGCCAGCATGCCGCCGACGACCAGGCAGACGAACGCGGCGGTCATGGACAGGATGAAGGTACCCGGGGTGGGCGGCTGATGCGTTTCATTCAGGTCGGCGGCCTGGTGGCCTTCGGCCGCGGTGTGGTCCAGGCTGCCCGACACTTTGTGGCGGCGCATGATCCATTCCGCCACGGGGCCGCCCACCACGCCGCCCAGCACCAGTCCCAGCGTCGCCGCCGTCATGGCCAGCGGCATGACGTCCTGGATGTTGTTGAAGTCGGCAAAGCGCGTCGCGTAGGCCGCGCCGGTGCCGTGACCGCCCACCAGCGTGATCGTGCCGCCCAGCAGACCCATGAGCGGATGCATGTCCAGCAGCCATGCCATGCCCAGCCCCACGGCGTTCTGCAGGACCAGAAACGGAATCAACGCGAGGAGAAAGGCGATGAGACGGGGCCCGCCGCGCGCCAGCAGCTTGAGGTTGGCGGTAAGCCCGATGCAGCCGAAGAACAGCAGCAGCAGCGTGGGCTTGATGCTGGTCTCCAGCGAGACGGCGACGCCGCCCCAGGTGGACAACAGATAGGCCAATACGGCGAACAGCAGGCCGCCTACGATGGGGTCCGGAATGCTGTAGCGCGCCAGGACGCCGATGCGCGTGGTCATGACCCGTCCGATGACGAGCACGAGGCAGCAGGCGAGGAGGGATTGGACGGGCGAAAGGGAGATCATATGAACCTTCGCGCCCCGCCGGGGCGCAGCAAGACTAGCTGTTCAAACCCGATGTTCAAGCCCGCTGTTCAGGCCATCTTCCGCCGCATCGTTCGCGGACTGCGAAGCTATCTTACGTCCAGGCCAGTGCACCTGTACACGGGGTGGGGGACGCCGTCAGGCGCGCAACGGGCGTGCGGCGGGGAAGGGAAAGGCGCGGGACATGTAACTGGCGCCCTCGCCGTAGCCCGCCAGTTTTTCTGCGATACCCGGCGTTTGCGGCGCGAACGGCGCGTAGCCATGACGCAACCAATAGCCGGCCGCCGATGCCAGGGACACCAGGCTGGCGCGCGTCAGGCCGTTGTCCATGGCGCTTGCGGCGGCGGCGCCCACCAGCGCCTGACCCACGCCCGTGCCTTGCGCCGCCGGCACGACCGCGCAGTCATGCAGAAACCAGTGATCGGCCCGCGCCGGCAGCGCGGCTAGCGGCACGTCCAGGGCGGGGGGCAGGCCCGCGTCCCACGGGTAGGAAATCAGGTAGCCCAGCAACCCGCCCGAAGACATTGGCGTGCCGGGCTGGGCAACCCAGCAATATTGCGGCGCAAGCGCGAGACGGTTCAGGAAGAAGCCGGCGCCTTCCAGCAGGAACTGAGGATAGGCAAGGGCCTGGGCCTGCAGGATGGCGTCCACATCGCTGGCCCGCATGGGACGGACTTGGTATTGCATGACAACCCGAAGACTGGAGATGCCCGCCATTCTAGCGGCCAGGTGCGGGCCGGCATTTCATGAAAATTCGACGAGCCCCTGCGCATACTGCACCGCATCGTGTCCCGCATTCCATCATTGCAGAACCCCATGCACATCCAGTTCCGGTCCGACCCGCCAGCGCCGCAGGTGCTGGCAAAATCCCTGCCGCTCAGGTCCGTGTGGCCGCCGCAGGCCGCCGACGTGCCGTATGACATCCGCGTCACCTGCGTGATTCCGTGCCTGAACGAGTGCGAGAACCTGCGCGTGCTGCTGCCGCTACTGCGCAACCGCCTTTCCGCGCTGTGCACCAGCTGGGAGATCATCGTGGCCGACGACGGAAGCACCGACGGCACGGACGCGCTGATGGCCGAATGGACCGAGCACGAAGGCTTTCGCCACGTGCAGTTGTCCCGCAATTTCGGCAAGGAGGCGGCGCTGAGCGCAGGTCTGGAAGCCGCCAGCGGCAACGTGGTCATCTGCCTGGACGCCGACCTGCAGCATCCGCCCGCGTTGATCGAGCTGATGTTGGCGCGATGGGCCGCGGGGGCCGAGATGGTGTACGCCGTGCGGCGCGACCGCGCCGACGAATCCTGGCTCAAGCGCTCGGGCGCGCGCTGGTTCTATCAGTTGCTCAGCAACGCACGCGGCGTGCAGGTGCCAGCGCACGCCGGCGACTTCCGGCTGATGGACCGCAGCGTGGTCGATGCGCTGATCGCGCTGCCCGAGCGCACCCGCTTCATGAAGGGCCTGTATGCCTGGGTCGGCTTCAAGGGCGAGGCCGTGCCCTACACGCCGGACGAGCGCATGCACGGGACCAGCACCTATAGCGGGCTGCGCCTTTTTCGCCTGGCGCTTGACGGCCTGACGGCATTCACGACGTGGCCGCTGCGCATGGTCAGCCTGGTGGGCGTGGCGTTTGCCGTGCTGGCGCTGGCCTATGCGGCCTTTCTCGTGGGCGATTACCTGATGTCCGGCAACGCTGTCTCCGGGTGGACGACCATCGTCACCGCGGTGCTGTTCTTTGCGGGCGTCAATCTGATTTCGTTGGGCGTGGTGGGCGAATACGTGGCCCGCATCTTCGACGAGGTGAAGGGCCGTCCGCTGTTCGTCGTGCGGCGCAGCCGCGGCCGACCCGCTGGCAAGGCGCAGGGCTGATGATGGCGGACTACAGCACACCGGCGCGCTCCGAATGGACCCCGCCGGCAGGACGGTTCTTGCTGGCCGTCGGCATCTGGCTGGCCTGGCTGGCGTGGATGCGGCCGCTGACCTTGCCCGATGAAGGGCGCTATGCCGGCGTGGCCTGGGACATGCTGCGCAGCGGCTCACACGCCGTGCCGCTGCTGGACGGCATGCCTTACTTCCACAAGCCGCCGCTGTACTACTGGCTGACCGAGCTGTCGTTCTCGATGTTCGGCGTGCATCCGTGGGCGGCGCGCGTGCCGTCTTGGCTGGCCGCCTGGGGCGCCGCCGCCGGGTTGTACGTTTTCGTGCGGCGTCATCGCGATGCGTTTGCCGCCACGCTGACCGTGCTGGCGCTTTGCACCATGCCGTTCTTCTATGGGGGCGCGCAGTTTGCCAACCTGGATATGCTGGTTGCGGGCCTCATCACGCTGTGCGTCCTGGCCGCCGCTGAAACCGCGCTGCGCGTAGAACGCGGTGAAGGGGCGCGCGGGATGTCCGTCGCTGCCGCGGCGCTGGCCGCGCTGGCCGTGCTGGCCAAAGGGCTGATCGGGTTGGTGCTGCCGGGCGCCATCCTGCTGCTCTGGCTGGTCTGGGAACGGCGGTGGCGCGGGCTGGCGGCGCTGCTCTGGCCGCCGGCGCTGCTGGTGTTCGTGGCCGTCGCCGCGCCGTGGTTCGTGCTGATGCAGGTGCGGTATCCCGGCTTCTACGACTATTTCTTCGTCTATCAGCATTTCCAGCGCTTCGCCGCCAGCGGCTTCAACAACGCCCAGCCGTTCTGGTTCTACCTGCCGGTGCTGGCTGGCCTGAGCCTGCCGTGGTCATTGTGGGGCGGCGGCATCCTGCGCCGCGCCTACTGGGCACCCGGTCCCGCGCGCAGCCTGCGGCGCCTGGCGGCGGTGTGGTTCGCCGTGGTGGTGGTGTTCTTTTCATTGCCGCATTCCAAGCTGGTCGGCTATGTGTTGCCGGCGTTGGCGCCGCTGGCCTTTCTGCTGGCCGAGGTCATCCTGTCGGCATGGCGCGGCCAGACCGGCGTGATGACGCCGCGGCTGGTGCGCATCAGCGCCGCCGTCGCGGCGGGAATCTGCGTCATCGCGGTGGGTGTTGCGGCGTTCAATGCCCGAGGCAGCGCCGCGCCGCTGGCCACGCTGGTGCGGCAGGAGGCGCGGCCGGACGACACCTTTGTCTCGCTGCACGCCTACCCCTTCGATCTGGCGCTGTACGCGCGTGCGCCACGGCCCACGTGGGTCGTGGACGACTGGCTCAATCCCGAAGTGCCGGTGCGCGACAACTGGCGCAAGGAACTGTACGACGCCGCCAGGTTCGATCCGGTCACCGGGGCGCAGGTGCTGGTCAGCGCGGCCCAGTTCAATGCCCGTTTGTGCGCGGCGCCCGAGGGCTCGCGGTTCTGGGTGTGGGGCAATCATGGCGACGGCGCGGTCTACACGCCGCTGCAAGGCGTGAAGCCTGCCGTCGCCAGTGCCCGGCATGCAATGTGGTTACTGCAGGCGGACGCGGCGCTTAAGAACCGGCTTTGTGCCGGAACGCCCACAGCCGGCTAGCGATGAATGTCGCGAACGCCAGGCCGATCAGAATCAGCGCCAGCAGCGTGTCGTACGGCACGTCGGTGGCCTGCAACAGCCAGGCGTAGGCCGTTTCATTGATCAAGAAGCCGATCGCTGAAATGAAAAAGAAACGACGGGCCGCTACGGTCCAGGGGATGGGCGAATGTCGGAACGTGAGCCGGTAATGGCCGCTGAAGGACACCACGAAGGCGACCATCCAGCCGATCAGGTTGGCCGCCAGCGGGGGGGCGCCGAACGCTTCGACGCAGCCCACGGCAACGGCCCAATGCGTTGCCGCGGCGGCGCAACCGACGGCGATGAAAAGGCTGATTTGCCGGATGAGGGCGCGCATGTGGGATGTGGCGGACAGAAAGACGGAGAGGCGGCGATGAGCAAACGCGTCGTGGTGTGCGGTGATGATTTTGGCATGAATGCGGATGTCGACGAGGGCATGATTGCGCTGGCCGGCATGGGGCGCGTCAGTGCGGTCAGTTGCCTGACGCTGGGACCCACCTTCGCGGCCAACGCGCCGCGGCTCGCCGCGTTGGATGTGGACATCGGCCTGCACCTGAATCTGTCGGAAACGTTGAGCGCGGGCGCCGAACCGATGCCCGCGTTGGGCGCGCTGATCCTCAAGGCCTACGCCGGCCTGCTCGACGCGGCGTGGGTCGAGGCGCAGCTTGTCCGGCAGTTCGATGCGTTCGAGGCGGCGTTCGGCCGGGCGCCGGACTATGTGGATGGACACCAGCATGTGCATCAGCTGCCCGGCATCCGCCAGCGCTTGCTGGCATTAATGGCGCGACGTTATGGCACGCAGGCGGGCGCGCAGGCGCCCTGGCTGCGCCAGACCGCGCCCGGCATGCAGTGCGGGATGCCGCTGAAGGAGTCGGTGAAGGCGCGCGTGATCGGCGCGTTGGGGGCGTCGGCGCTGGCGCGCGAGGCCCGTTCAAGCGGCTTGCGGACCAACAGGCGGCTGCTGGGCGTCTATGCGTTCGACGGCGGCAAGCGCCGCTACGCGCACTTCTTGCAAACCTGGCTGTTCAACGCGCGCGAAGGCGATCTCGTCATGTGTCATCCGGCACTGGGCAGCGAGCGGGGCAGCGCCATGGCTCGCCAGCGGCGCGCCGAATTCGACGTGCTGGCCGATCCGAAGCTGGGTGAATGGCTGCGCGCCAATGGCGTCAGCATCACGCGCCTGGCATTGACGCACGCGGAGCCCTTGTTGCCCGTGGCGGCGCGCGCTATCCCTGCGTAAGGCTTTCCAGCAGCCAGGCGCCCGCTGGTCCCAGCGCGCGGCGGGTGGACCAGACCGCGTCGACATGGATGTGGCGCGGCCAACCCGGCACCTTCAATTCCACGAGCTGGTCGCGGCCGAAGCGCTGGATCATCCAGCGCGGCAGTTCGGTCCAGCCGAAGCCCAGGCTGGCCATTTCCAGCAGCATCAGATAGCCCGGCGCCGACCACGTCGAATGGGCCGGCGTGGCCTCCTTGTCGTCCAGTTCGTAGGTGCTCAGTCGCAGCTCGCGTTCGGTCTTCAGCTGATCGGACGTGACCGACGGCAAACTGGCCAGCGGATGCGAGCGCCCCACGCACAGGACGATTTCGGAGCGTTCCGCCAGGCACGCGTGGGCGACGTCCGGCGGATAGCTTTCCTGCGCCGCCATCAGCCCGACGTGCGCGCGGCCCTGCTGCACCAGCGCCACCACGTCCTCGTATTCCGCGATCAGGCATTCGAAGCGCAGCGCCGGATAGCGCGCGTCGATCTGGCTCAGCATGGCCTCGAACGTGCGCGACTGGAACGTGTCGGATAGCACGACCGTGAGCCGGGGTTCCAGGCCTTCGGATAATTGGCTGGCGCTGCGGTTCAGGCGATCGTTGGCGGCCAGCACCTGCAAGGCCTGCCCCAGCAGCACCTTGCCGGCGGCGGTCAGGGAAGGCTGGCGCTGACTGCGGTCGAACAGCGCGACGTTCAGGTCCACCTCGAGATTGGCGATGGTCTCGCTGATGGTGGACTGGCTCTTGCCCAGCTTGCGGGCCGCAGCCGAGAACGAGCCTTCAGAGGCGACCTGGGCGAAGGCGGCGAGGGATTCGAGTGAGTGGCGCATAAGTAGCCCGGCGGTAGGTGTATCGGTTTTTCCGATGGATATTATCTTTTTCGTACCGGAAATGTCGCGGACAATGCGGTCACTCTTCAGCAATCGACCGCAGGTGGGTCATGACCCAAGCCAAGAAAACCCTAAAAGAACGTTTCATCCACGCCTTCTTGTTCGAAATTATCGCCATCGGCCTGTGTGCGCCCGTGGCCGCGTGGGCCATGGGCAAGTCGCTGTTCGAAATGGGCGTGCTGACCGCGGTCATCGCCTGGATCGCGCTGGTCTGGAACATGATCTACAACGCTGGCTTCGACCGTGTCGAAAACCGCTTCGGCTGGACCCGTACGTTCCGCATCCGCGTACTGCACGCGTTCGGCTTCGAGTTCGGCCTGATCCTGATCGTGATTCCGCTGGCGGCCTGGTGGCTCAACATCAGCCTGTGGGAAGCCTTCGTGCTGGACATCGCGCTGGTGCTGTTCTATCTGCCCTACGCGTTCTTCTACAACCTGGCGTACGACCGCAGCCGTCCCCGCGTGATCGCGTGGCTGTCCCGCCGCAGCGGCGCCGCTGCCGCCGGCGTCTGACGCCTCGTCAACCCTTCTTGCGCTCGTATGCCTGGCTCGCGTCCTGCATGAAGGTTCTGACAGCGGTCTCATACTGTGTGCCGCTGCGGAAGGCGCCCGAATGCGAGGCGCCTTCTATTTTCACCAGCCGCTTCAATTCGGGCGCCACGTTGCGGGCAGCGGCAAAGAGTTCGTCGCTCATGGTATGAGGCACCACGCGGTCGGCCGTGCCGTGCATGAACAGCATGGGCGTGTGCAGCTGGGCCAGCTTGTCCACGGATGCGAACGGCTGCGTGACGAGCAGGCTGGCGCCGGGCACGTTGCCCCAGCGCAGCGTGGCCAGCATGGCGCCGATGCTGGTGAAGCTGGATTCCACGATCAGGCCCGCGAAGTCCGGTTGCTCGGGACGTGAGGCCAGATCGATGGCGATTGCGCCGCCCAGGCTATGGCCGTACACAAAGCGGCGCGCCGGATCGGGCTGCAGGCGCGCCAGTTCCTTCAGGCCCGCCATGGCGTCCTCTAGCGCGCTGTCTTCGGAGGGCAGACGCGGCGTGGACGCACCGAAGCCGCGGTAATCGATCGCCAGTATGGAATACCCCATACGGCTCCAGCCGTCGATGCGGAACGCGCTGCCATTCAGGTTCCAGCGCGCGCCGTGCAGATACAGCACGGTGGGGGCGCCTTTTTTGGGGCTGGCCAGATACCAGGCGCGGATCTTGTCGCCGTTGTCGAGCGTCAGGTCGTAGACCTGCGTTCCCGCGGCAGGGTCCCGCCACCAGGATTGCGGCTCGGACTGTGGCGAAAAAATGGTCTGGCGCTGCCAGGAATCCAGTTGAGAGCAGCCGACCACGCCGGCGGCGGCAAGCACGGCGGCGGCAAACAGGCGGCGGGCTGAGAGTCGGGGCAGGGCGGGCATGAATGATCTGACCCGGCAAGTCGGGCCGGGTTCCGGCATCAGCATACTCCGGCGCGGGCGCCGGAAGTTTGTCCCGATGTTTGCCGGTCCGGGCGCGGCCCGCCATCAGGCGGCGCCCGGGTGGACCTCGCGCGTCAACGCCAGCCATGCCTGCGCGGCATACGACAGATAACCGCCACGGCGCCACACCAGGACCATCTCCCAGTCCGTCCCCGAATCACGCAAAGGCACGCGAGCCACGCTCGCATGCAGTTCCTCGTTGGCCTTCATGCGCGGCAGAAACGCCACGCCCAGCCCCGCCGCCACCAGCGCCACGATGAAATCGATCTGACCGCTGCGCGCGGCGATGGTCGGGACGAACCCCGCCCGTTGGCACGCGTCGTGGATGATGCGGTTCAGGGCAAACCCTGTTTCGAACAGCACGAAGGGCGAGTCGCGCAGGTCGTGCAGCCCCACCGACTCGGCGCGGGCCTGTGGGTGATCGGCGGGCATCAGCGCCACCAGCGGTTCGCGTGCGACGGGCTGCCATTCGAAGTGGTCCGGCACGGGCTTGAGCGATCCCGCCAGTTCGATTTCACCGGCCATCACCATTTCTTCAAGCCGGCGGCTGCCGTGTTCGACCAGGCTGATCTCGATGCGCGGATAGCGGCTGCGAAAGCGCGCGAACATCGGCGCAAACAGCGAACTGCTGCCCAGCGGCGGCAGGCCCAGGCGCAGCACACCCCGTTTCAGGCCCTTCAGGTCATCCAGCTCGGCGTTCAGATCGTCGCGTTCGGCCAGCATGTTCAGGGCGCGCCGATACACGATCTCGCCCGCGGCCGTCAGCCGCAGCGGCTGCGCCTGCCGGTCCAGCAAGAGCATGCCCAGCTCGTCCTCCAACTGCCGAACGGCCTTGCTGATCGTGGGTTGGGTCGCGTGGATCACTTTGGCCGCCTGGGAGAAACCGCCTTGCCTGACGACCTCCACCAACGCGCGCAACGTTCGCAGTTCCATCGCTATGCCAGTTTGGAATAAATGGGATTCATCGAATTCATTTTATCTATGCGCCCACGAAGCGTAAAACAAGGGCTTGCCGCTGGATCTTCGTCTCATGCCCCGCTTTCGCTATTCCGTCCTCATCCGCAGCGCGCTGCGCCGCAGCCGTTTGCTGCAGATTGCATTGATCGTCCTTTTTTCCGTGCTGGGCCAGGCGATGGCGCAGGCCTCAGGGCTGCCGGTGCCGGGCGGCGTTATCGGAATGGCGCTGGTGCTGGTCCTGCTGGCGACGCGGCGGTTGCGCGTGCGCAACGTGCAGCGCGGGGCGAGCTGGCTGCTGGGGGAAATGCTGCTGTTCTTCGTGCCGGCGGTGATGTCGTTGCTGGACCATCGCGAGTTTCTCGGCCTGCTCGGCGTGAAGCTGCTCGCCGTGATCCTGCTCGGCACGGCGCTTGTCATGGCCGGCACGGCGCTGACGATCGATCTTTGCTATCGCTGGATGAACCGCCGTGCGGCCTGAATTCAACCTGCTGTTCTGGCCGGCGGCCACCGTCGCCGCGTATGTCTGCGCGCGCCTGTTCTACCGCCGCTTCGCCTATTGGTGGACATCCACCCTGGTCGTCGCGCCCGCGCTTCTGCTGACGCTGGCCATCCTGCTGCATACCGGCTATCGCGACTACATGTCCGGCTCGCACTGGCTGATGGCCATGCTGGGCCCGGTCATCGTGGCGTTCGCGCTGCCGCTTTACGAGCAGCGGGCGCTGATCCGGCGGTACTGGCCGGTATTGGCCGCGGGCGTGGCCGTGGGCAGCGGCATCGCGGGCATCAGCGCGTGGTTTCTGGGCAGCCTGCTGGACTTGCCGCCGGACCTGCGGCTCAGCCTGCTGCCGCGCTCGGTCGCCACGCCGTTCGCGATCGCGGTGTCTTCCCACGTGGGCGGGGTGCCTGACCTGACGGCGGTCTTCGTCATCGTCACGGGCGTCTTCGGCGCTGCCATCGGCCAGCTCATGTGCCGCTGGCTGCCGCTGCGCTCGGCGCTGGCGCGCGGCGCGCTGTTTGGCATGGGCGCACATGGCGCCGGCACGGCCAAGGCCCGCGAGCTTGCCGCCGAAGAAGGCGCGGTCGCGGGCCTGGTGATGGTGATGGCTGGCCTGTTCAACGTGCTGGTCACGCCGGCCGTCGTGGTGGGATTGCTGGCCTGAGCCGCTGTTCAGTGCAGCAGTTCCAGCGCGACCGGATACAGCGAGGCGACGAGCAGAAGAGCCATGCCCACATTGAAGGCGCGGATCGCGGCGGGCCGGTGCAGGACGCGGCGCAGGGCTGTACCGAACGTCACCCAGATGCCGATGCTGGGCAGGTTGACGATGCCGCAGACCAGCGTCGCGATCACCAGATTGGCAAAGAATCCGTTTTGCGGCGTATAGGTAGCCACCACGCCCACCGCCATCACCCAGGCCTTGGGATTGACCCACTGGAAGGCGGCGGCCTGCAGGAACGTGAACGGTTTGCCGCGCGCCTCGCCCTCGTCCAGCGGACCCGAGGTGGCGATCTTCCACGCGAGGTAAAGCAGATAGGCCGCGCCGGCATACTTCAGGATGGTGTAGAGGACAGGCGTCTGCTGAAACACCGAGCCCAGGCCCACACCGACCAGAAAAATCATCAGCGTGAAGCCCAGATTCACGCCCAGCAGGTGCGGCACGCTGCGCCGGAATCCGAAGTTCAAGCCCGACGACGCCAGCATCACGTTGTTGGGGCCGGGCGTGATCGAGCTGACCAGAGCAAACAGCGCCAGCGGACCCAGGAGGGAAAGCGAGGCCAGCGGGACGTCGGCCCAATTGGCGGGAAACAGGTTCATGTCGGGGTCCTTACGATGGCGCGGCGTCCGCCGGCAATAACGGCGATCACGGCGGCGGCAAACACGAACGTCGTCGCCTCCACGGTTTCGCCAAACAGCAAAGCAGCGGCCACGACGGTAAGGAAGGGTTGCAGCAATTGCACTTGTCCGACCCGGGCAATTCCGCCGGCGGCCAAGCCGCGATACCAGGCGAAAAATCCCAGGAACATTGAGCCGAAAGCCAGGTAGGCGAAGGCGGCAACCACATCGGAACTGGGCCAGTGGGGCTGCTGCGCCGCCATCCAGCCGACGGGCAGGGCAACCACCGGTGCGCTGATGGTCAGCGCCCAACATATTGTGCGCCAACCGCCCAGCGTGCGCGAGGCCCGCGCACCCTCCGCGTACCCCATTCCGCCCAGCACCACCGCCACCAGCAGCCACAGGTAGCCGGCCGTCAGCGTGCCTTCGCCCTGGCGCAGCGCATAGGCGGTGACCAGCGCGGCGCCGGCGACGGCCCAGCCCCAGAAGGCGGCTGACGGACGCTCGCCGCTGCGCAGGGCGGCAAACGCGGCGGTGGATAGCGGCAGCAGGCCGTTGAAGACAGCGCCCTGCGACGAGGGCACCGTCTGCATCGCCATCGACGAGGCCAGCGGCCAACCCACGACGATGCCCAGCGCCGCCAGAATCACGCCCGGCCATTCCTGCCGGTTGGGCCGGCGGCTTCGCGTGAGCCACAGCAGGGCGATGGCAGGCAGGGCGGCGATGAGCGCACGGCCCAATCCGACCAGCAAGGGCGACAACTCGGCCACCGCGACGCGGGTCATTGGCAGGGTCAGCGAAAACACCAGCACGCCCAGGAAACCATAGCCGTATCCCTCCCAGAGGGAAGTCGAGGCGGCGGAGGCGGCCGAAGGCGTGGGATAAAGCGCGGGACGGGACATGACGGCACCGTAAAAAGTGACATGGCCGCAGCGCCTGCGGTTGCAGGTTTGCGGCATTGCTGTCACTCTACGCACAGCCGTCAGTACAGTACCGGTACACCTTCGCAGTCACTTTAATCACTGGCCTGGTCAAATCTCCATGACAGTTGCTCACTCCCCCTCATCTTCCCCGCCTTGGCAGCCCGTGCGCCAGGCCGATGCCACGCTGGTGGCGCAATTGGCCGACGGCCTGGCCCGCCGCATTGACGAGCAAGGCCTGCGGCCCGGCACGCGCCTGCCGTCCATCCGCAAAATGGCCGAACAGTCGGGCGTCAGCCGTTTCACCGTGGTCGAAGCCTACGACCGCCTCGTGGCGCGCGGGCTGGTGCAGTCGCGCCGGGGCGCGGGGTTTTTCGTCAAGGCGCGCAGCGGCCCGCTGACGGCAGTGGCCGCGGCCGCGCCCAGCACGCTCGCGCCGCCCGCGCGAGTCGACATCGCGTGGCTGCTGCGCAGCATGTTCCGGGAATCGACCGCGCCGGGCATGCCGGGCGGCGCGGGCCTGCTGCCCGCAGACTGGCTGGATCCCGACATGGTGGCGGGGGCCGTGCGCGCCGTGGGCCGCTCGGTGCGCGCCAACCTCGTCAGCTACGGCAGCCCCCAGGGCTTCGCGCCGCTGCGCCAGCAGATTGCCGCAGTCCTGCAGAACGAGGGCGTGCCCGCCCATCCCGAGCTAAACCTGCTCACGACCAACGGCGTCACCCACGGGCTGGACCTCATCGCGCGCCATCTGGTCAAGCCGGGCGATACCGTCCTGGTCGAGGACCCGGCCTGGTTCGTGATCTTCGGCCGGCTGGCGGCCTTTGGCGCCCGCCTGATCGGCGTGCCGCGCGGCCCGGACGGCCCCGATCTCGACCTGCTCGAGCAACTGGCCGCGCAGCACAAGCCCAAGCTCTTCATCATCAATGGCTCGGTCCACAATCCCACCGGCCACACCCTGTCCGCGGGAGCGGCCTACGGCATTCTGCGCATCGCCGAGCGCCACGATTTCATGGTGGTCGAAGACGACACCTACGGCGAGCTGCATCCGGGGGGCGCCATCAAGCTCGCCGCGCTGGACCGGCTTAACCGCGTCATCTACGTGGGCGGCTATTCCAAGATGCTGGCGGCCAGTCTTCGTGTCGGCTATTTGGCCGCCAATTCCGAACTGCTGCAGAAGCTGGCCGACCTGAAAATGCTGGCGGGTCTGACCTCGCCCGAACTCGGCGAGCGCGTCGTGCACCGCGTCCTCATGGAAGGGCAGTACCGGCGGCATATCGAGCGCGTGCGGCACCGGGTCGATGACGCGCGCCAGCGGTGCATGAAAGGGCTGCTGAAACTGGGCCTGACCATCCCGCACGAGCCGCACGGGGGCATGTTCGTCTGGGCCGATTGCGGGCGCGATTCCGAGGTGCTGGCGCGCGAAGCCGCTGACCGCGGCCTGCTGCTGGCGCCCGGCACGTTGTTTTCGCCGACGCAGGCGCCGTCCACCATGCTGCGCTTTTCGGTATCCGTTGCCGACCACCGGGGAATCTGGGCCGAACTGGAAAAACTTTTCGCGCAGAACGGGTCCTACAATCAATAATTCCGAGCAACATCGCCAGTCACCGAAGGAACCGTCATGTCCGCACCCATCAAGCCTCTCACCCAGAACTTTGCCGTCGCCCCGCAACTGGGTCCCGACGACATGGCCGACGTGGCCGCCGCCGGCTACAAGAGCGTCATCATCAACCGCCCCGATTTCGAGGGCGGTCCTGACCAGCCCACCGCCGCCGACGTGTCGCGCGCCGCGCAGGAAGCCGGTCTGCAGATCGAATACCAGCCCGTCGTGGGAAGCGCCATGACGGCCGCCGACGTCGCGCGCTTTGCGGAACTGCTGCGCACCCTGCCGGGCCCGGTCCTGGCATACTGCCGCACCGGCACCCGCTGCACGAACCTGTTCGCGGCTGCCCAGCAGTTGGGATAAACCCGGCCTTGACCCTCGTCAAGGCCGCCGGTTCGACGGATGTGGACCCGGCGGCTTTCCGGTAGCATAAAGATTCCTTTAAAACAGGAGCAGGCAAGATGTTCAAGAAGATCCTGATTCCCACCGACGGTTCTCCGCTCTCGGCGCAAGCCGCCAACGCAGGTATCTGCTTCGCGCGCTCGGTTGGCGCCGAAGTCGTCGCCCTCTACGTGACGCAGCCGTTCGCGGCCACCATCGGTTTTGACGGCATGGCCGCAGCCTATGCCATCACCGACGAAGACTACGAAAAGGCCTCCGCCGAGCAAGCCGACAAGTACCTCAAGCAGATCATCGACCGCGCCGACACTGCCGGCGTCAAAGCCGATGCGCGCGCGGTGTCCAACTTCAACGTCGCCGACGGCATCGTTCAGGCCGCCACCGACGCCGGCTGCGACCTGATCTTCATCGGCAGCCACGGCCGCAGCGGCCTGTCGCGCCTGCTGCTGGGCAGCGTCACCGCCAAGGTGCTGTCGCTGGCCACCACCGCCGTGCTGGTGTATCGCGTCAAGGAAGACAAGAAGTAATTGCGCGCCAAAGTGGTGCGCGCTGCGCGCCGCCGCATGCGCCACGGCCCCTCCGTCGGAGGGGCTTTTTTATGCGCCGCGCATGCGCTTATACGTTGGTATGGCGGGGCCAAACTCATTGCCTTCGCAAAGACCCTTCAGAAGCCCGTTTCAGGCTTGTATCTTGCCGCACGGCGCGTAATATTTACGCATCTTCATCCAACCGTAGGAAGAGGCCATGACCCGCAAGACGCGCATCGAGCTTTATCGCAATATCGGCATCAGCGCCCATATTGATGCAGGCAAAACGACGACCACCGAGCGCATCCTCTTCTATACCGGCATCACCCACAAGATCGGCGAAGTCCATGACGGCGCCGCGGTGATGGACTGGATGGAACAAGAGCAGGAACGCGGCATCACCATCACGTCGGCCGCCACCACCGCCTTCTGGAAAGGCATGGCGGGCAACTACCCCGAACACCGCATCAACATCATCGACACGCCGGGCCACGTCGACTTCACCATCGAAGTCGAACGTTCCATGCGCGTGCTCGACGGCGCCGTCATGGTCTATGACGCCGTGGGCGGCGTGCAGCCGCAGTCCGAGACCGTCTGGCGCCAGGCCAACAAGTACCGGGTGCCGCGCCTGGCCTTCGTCAACAAGATGGACCGCGTCGGCGCGGACTTCCTGCGCGTGCAGCGCCAGATCGCCGAGCGCCTGAAGGGCGACGCCGTGCCCATCCAGCTGCCGATCGGCGCCGAAGACCACTTCGAAGGCGTGATCGACCTCGTCAAGATGAAAGGCATCATCTGGGACGACGCCAGCCAGGGCGTGAAATTTCAGTACGTGGATATCCCCGCAGCCATGCAGGACGAGGCGCAGAAGTGGCACGACAAGATGGTGGAAAAGGCCGCCGAGGCCAATGAAACCCTGCTTGAAAAATACCTGTCCGGCGAAGCCCTGACCGAAGCGGAAATCAAGGAAGGCCTGCGCGCCCGCACGATCGCCAACGAGATCGTGCCGATGCTGTGCGGCAGCGCGTTCAAGAACAAGGGCGTGCAGGCGATGCTGGATGCAGTCATCGACTACATGCCGTCGCCGGTGGACGTGCCCGCCATCAAGGGCCACGACCAGCGCGACAACGAAATCGAGCGCCACCCGACCGACAACGAGCCGTTCTCCGCGCTTGCCTTCAAGATCATGACCGATCCGTTCGTGGGGCAGCTCGTGTTCTTCCGCGTGTATTCCGGCGTGGTGAAATCCGGCGACTCGGTCTACAACCCGATCAAGGAAAAGAAGGAACGCCTGGGCCGCATCCTGCAGATGCATGCCAACGAGCGCCGCGAGATCACCGAAGTCTACGCGGGCGACATCGCCGCGGCCGTGGGCATCAAGGACGTCACCACCGGCGACACGCTGACCGATCCGTCGCACATCATCATCCTTGAACGCATGGTCTTTCCCGAGCCCGTCATCTCGCAGGCCGTGGAACCCAAGACCAAGGCCGACCAGGAAAAGATGGGCATCGCGCTGGGCCGTCTGGCGCAGGAAGACCCGTCGTTCCGCGTGCGCACCGACGAAGAGTCCGGGCAGACCATCATCTCCGGCATGGGCGAGCTACACCTGGAGATCCTGGTCGACCGCATGAAGCGTGAATTCAACGTGGAAGCCACGGTGGGCAAGCCGCAGGTGGCGTACCGCGAGACCATCCGCAAGGCCTGCAACGAGGTCGAGGGCAAGTTCGTCAAGCAATCGGGCGGCCGCGGGCAATATGGCCACGTGGTGCTCAAGCTTGAACCGCAGGAAGCGGGCAAGGGCTACGAGTTCGTCGACGCCATCAAGGGCGGCGTCGTGCCGCGCGAGTTCATTCCGGCAGTGGACAAGGGCATCCGCGAAGCGCTCAACGCCGGCGTGCTGGCAGGGTACCCGGTTGTGGACGTGAAGGCGACGCTGTTCTTCGGCTCGTACCACGACGTCGACTCGAACGAAAACGCCTTCAAGATGGCCGGTTCGATGGCATTCAAGGAAGGCATGCGGCGCGCCGATCCGGTGCTGCTGGAACCCATGATGCAGGTCGAGGTCGAGACGCCCGAGGACTTCACCGGCAATGTCATGGGTGACCTGTCGTCGCGCCGGGGCATGGTGCAGGGCATGGAAGACATCGCGGGCGGCGGCGGCAAGGTCGTGCGCGCCGAAGTGCCGCTGGCCGAGATGTTCGGCTATTCGACGTCGCTGCGGTCGCTGACGCAGGGCCGCGCGACGTACACGATGGAGTTTAAGCACTACGCCGAAGCGCCGCGCCAGGTGGCGCAGGAAATCATGGCGGCGCAGGGCGCGGGCCGCTGACTTCCCTGCGGCTGGTTTTCCGGCCGCAGCGTTTCAGGCAATAGCGTTTCAGGCGGCGGCTGCGGCCGTCGCCGGGCGCAGCCGCGACGCGGCCAGCTTCACGCCCAGCAGGATCATCGCAAAGCCGTATGCATGAAAGAGCTGCGGCGCCTCGCCCAGTAGCGGCCAGGCCAGCAGCGCGGCGTAGACGGGCACCAGAAACATCGACAGGCCCGCGGTCGCGGGGCCGGCCACGCTGATTAGCCGGCCGTACACGTAATAGGCGCCCAGGCTAGGCACCACCGCCAGAAACAGCAGCACCGCCGCCAGGCGCGGGTCCGTCCAGGCAGGCGCCATGCCGGCGGCCGCTTCAATGCCCGCGAACGGCGCCAGCGCCAGCGCGCCACCCAGCATCATGGTCGCCAGCCGCGCGCTGTCGGGCACCGCCGGCAGGGTCAGACGCTTTTGCAGCACCGTGTAGAACGCCCACCCGGTGGCCGCCAGCAGCACCCACAAGTCGCCTTGTCCGAACGCCAACCGGGCCAGCACATTGGCGTCACCGCGTGTCAGCACCACCAGCACACCGCCCAGCGCCAGCGCAAGGCCGGCCGCGCGCGGCGCGGACAGCGGCTTGCGCCAGATCACGGCTTCCAGCAGCGTCACCAGCAGCGGGCTGCACGAAAAGATCAGCGCGATATTGGTGGCGCTGGTGGTCTGCGCGCCGATGTACTGCGGCGCCACCGCCACGCCCATGCCCAGCACGGCCAAGGGCAACAGCGCCGGCAAGCCGCGCCACAGCGCCCGGCGATGCGTGCGCAGCGCGGGGAGGGCGAACGGCAAGAGGATCAGAAGGGCAATCAGCCAGCGGCCGAACGCGAGGAAAACGGGGGGAAGGTTGGCGTCGTGCGCCCAGCGGGCTGCGACCATGTTTGAAGCGAATAGCGCCGGAGCGCTGAAGAGCATGACGGCGCCGGACAGGCCGAGACCGGGTTTTGCGGGTGCTGCTATGTTGGGCATGATTTCCGGCCGCGCGGATCGGCGCGCGGGCTTGCTGCGTGGGAACTGCCGGCGCACCCGCCGGGTTGTGCCGCAGCGAAAGCGCCGAATCGGGGCGTGCGGGATGGGTGCGCGCCTTGGGGAAAGTCTACGTGCCCACGCGCAAAATAGGTTTCCTGATTCCCGCCTGTTTGCGGCAATCTGAAGAATCTTCTTTCTGTAAAATCCGCCTTCGCAGGGATTCTGTCTTCATATATCGCCCACGATGCCCACATTGCCCAAACTCGATGAAACCGACCGCAAGATCCTCCGCGCGCTGCGCGCGGACGGTCGGCTGACCAATCTGAAGCTGGCCGACATGGTCGGCCTGTCGCCGACGCCGTGCTGGAACCGGGTCAAGGCTTTGGAAGAGGCGGGCGTGATCGAAGGCTATGCGGCCTTGCTGAACCAGAAGGCGCTCGGGCTGCCGGACACGGTAATGATCGAAGTCACGCTGGAGCACCACGACGACGACACGCTGGCGCGCTTTGGCGAAGAGATCAGCCGCCTGCCCGAAGTGGTCGAGGCGTTCCTGGTGACGGGCGAATACGACTACCTCATCAAGGTCGCCGTGGCGGGCACGGAGGGCTACGAGGAATTCCTGCGCAAGCGCCTGTACAAGCTGCGCGGTGTGCGGCACAGCCGCTCCACCTTTGTGCTGCGCCGCTTGAAGCACACGCCGTCTGTCGAACCCTGAAGGGTGCGTCCGTTATCCGCCGAGGAATTCCTGAATGGCGCCATTGAAGGCCCGCGGATTGCCCAGGTTCATGCCGTGCGATGAGCCCACGATATCCAGGCGCTGGGCTTGCGGCAGCCACTGCGCCAGCGCATCCAGCACGGCCGGATAGGGCGCCGGACTGAGCGCGCCGCCGATCAGCAGCACCGGCATGGTCAGGCTGCCGATCTGCGCGGGCGTCAAGGCGTCGGGCTGCTCGTCCACTTGCGCGAAAAGCGTGCCCACGTTGTCGCGCACCATCTCCTTGAACCACGGCACCATGCGCTGCCACGTGTCGGGTCCGGTCACGGTGTCCACGAACAGGGCCAGCCCTTCTTCGACGTCGCCCTGCCGGATGAGCGTCAGGGCGCGCTGGCGAAAGCCGCCGCGTTCATCCTTGCAGCCCGGCAGCGACAGGCCGGGGTCCGCAAGAGTAAGACTGCGCAGCGAGTCGGGCTGGCGCAGGGCGGCTTCCAGCGCGACGCGCCCGCCGCGCGAATGGCCTACCAGATGGGCCGGGCCGCCGGCCACCGTGTCGATGAATTCCAGCACGTCGCTGGCATGCTGCTCGACCGAAAATCCACCGCCTTCGCCGTCCCAGGTCTCCGGCCAATACCGGCGCAGGCACACGGCCAGCACCCGGAAAGAACGCCCCAGCGGCGCCATTTGCGACTTCCAGTAGCGGGCGTCGGACAGCGAGCCATGCACCAGCACCAGCGGCGTGCCGCTGCCGTACTCGGTGTAGGACATGGCGTAACCGCCGATGGACGCGGTTTGCAGGGGCAGAACGGGTTCGGAACGCATGTGGATCGGGAGGTGAAGCCAGGCACGCATTCTAGCCCGGCATCGCGTCGCAGCGGGCGTGCCGGACGCTGATACACTCGTCTGCGGCGCGCCGGCGGGAGTCCGCCCGCGCGCCTGTTTCTTGAACGGAGTTTTCAACGATGTCGCCAGAATCCATCGCCGCCTTGCCGGAATCCGCCCAGCGCGTTGCGCGCCTGCTGGTGGACATGGGGCACGACAAACCCGTGGTGGTGCTGCCCCAGTCGGGCAAGACCTCGGCGGAAGCGGCTGCGGGCCTGGGCTGCGAAGTCGCCCAGATCGCCAAGTCCATCATCTTTCGCCGCGCCACCGACGACGCACCGGTGCTCGTCATCGCCAGCGGCGCCAATCGCGTGGACGAAGCCAAGGTCGCGGCGCAGGTCGGCCCGCTGGCCAAGGCCGATGCGCGTTTTGTGCGCGACATGACCGGCTACGCCATCGGCGGCGTCTGCCCCATCGGCCACGCGGTCAAGCCCGTGATGCTGCTGGACGCGGATCTCTTCAATTACGAAAGCCTGTGGGCCGCCGCCGGCCACCCGCACACCGTGTTCAACCTGACGCCCGCTCAGCTGGCGGACATGACCGGCGCGCCGGTTGCGGACGTGGCGCTGCGAGCCTGAAGGCCCCGGTTTGATCTTTGGGTCTGGGATTCGGATTCGAGCACGGGGCCGGAGACCCCGGCCTGCGCTGCGGCACTGCGCTGCGGCCCGCCCCGGTCAGCCGGGGTGCGCCTGAAGCCCGTCGATCAGCACCTGCCGCCGCCCCTGCGAGCACGATTCCACGCGCGCCTGCACGCCATAAACGGCGGCCAGCGAATCCGGCGTGATGACGTCCGCCGGCGCTCCCGCGGCGTGCAGACGCCCCTCGTGAATCATCACTGCCTGATCCGCGTGCTGCAGGGCCACGTTCAAGTCGTGCAAGACGATCAGGCTGATCAAGCCATGCTCTCGCGTCTCTTGCCGCAGCAGCCGCATGACGTGGAACTGATAGTTCAAATCGAGGGCCGATAGCGGCTCGTCCAGCAGCAGCACGCGCGGATGGCGGATCAACGCCTGCGCCAGGCCCACCAGTTGCTTTTGTCCGCCGGAAAGGGCGTCCAGATAGTGCAGCGCCAGATGCGCAATGCCCAGCCGCGCCAGCAGTTGGTCGATGGCCTGTAGATCAACGGGCCCCGCCGCGGCGTCGCTGGCGCGCGCCGCGACCAGTACCGATTCGAACACGCGCAGGTGAACCGCCGCGGGCAGGCTCTGCGGCAGATACACCACGTGGCGCGCGCGCTCGCCGTGGTCCAGCCGGGTCAGGTCCAGCCCGTCCAGCCCCGCGTTGCCCGTCCGGGGCCGCACCAGACCCGCCAGAGCCTTGAGCAACGTCGACTTGCCGCTGCCGTTGGGTCCCAGCAGCGCCGTCACCTTGCCCGGCGCCAGCGGGGGGATCGACAGGTCGTGCAGGACGTCTTCGCGCCCGTAGCCCACCGTCAGCGCTTGCACCGTCAGTCCGGAAGATTGGGTCGTGTGTGCCGGTGTTGTCATGGCAATTGGCGGCGCAGCACGACGGACACGAAGAAGGGGATGCCGACCAACGCGGTCACGATCCCCACGGGCACCACCACGCCGGGCATCAGATTCTTGGAGGCAATGGACGCCAGCGACAGGATCACGGCGCCCACCAGCGCGCTGCCCGGCAGATAAAAGCGGTGGTCTTCGCCGAACAGCCGCCGCGCAATGTGCGGCGCGACCAGCCCGATGAAACCGATGGTTCCCACGAATGCCACGGCCAGCGCGGACAGCAGGCTCACGCGCGCCAATGCCGACACGCGCACGCGGCGCACGTCCACGCCGAAGCTCGCGGCGCGATCCTCGCCCAGCCGCAACGCGGTCAGCTTCCACGATTGCCGCATGGCCAGCGGCAGCGCCACCGCAAACGCCAGCGCCAGCACGCCCACGGTCGTCCAGCTTGAACGCGCCAGACTGCCCATCGTCCAGAACACCAGGTTCTGCAAGGCTTCGGCGCTGGCCGTGAACTGCACCAGCGACACCAGCGCATTGAAGGTAAACACCATGGCGATGCCGAACAGGACGACGCCAGAGGTGTTCATGCCGCCCCAGCGGGCCACGGCATCGAGCAGCAGCGCGGCCAGCAGGGCAAACAGAAAGGCGTTGGCGGCAATCAGCCAGCCGGCCGGAATGCCGGGCAATCCGAACTGAAGCACGATCGCCAGCGACGCCCCAAAGGCGGCCGCCGACGACACGCCCAGGGTGAACGGGCTGGCGAGCGGGTTGTTCAGAATGGTCTGCATCTCGGCGCCGGCCAAGCCGAGCGCCATGCCCACCAGCGCGGCCATCAGCGCGGACGGCAGGCGGATGTCCCAGACGATCACGCGATAGGTCGGGTCGGCGTCGCCCGGCGCGGCCAGCGTCTGCCAGAGCGCGCGCCAGGGCAGGCCGGACGGGCCCACGGTGAAGTCGATCAGCAGCGCAAATAGAATCGCCGCCAGCAGCAGGGCGATGAGCCCCGCCCGGCGGCGAAGAATGTGGCGGTAAGCGCCTGCCGCGCTTGCGGCGTGCCGCATTACTGCAGCAGTTGCAGCCGGCTCTTGGCCGTGGTGGCGGCCGGCGTGGTCGGGTAGTCGCGAACAATGCGCTGCAAGGTGGTCTTGGCGCCGGCGCGGTTGTTCAGTTCGATCTGGCTGCCGGCGATGATCAGCAGCGCGTCGGGCGCACGGGCGTTATCCGGCGACTTCTGGACCATGGCGTTCAGTTGCTCGATGGTGCCCTTGAAGTCCTTCAGCGCATAGCGGCTGCTGCCCTGGTAGAACTGGGCGCTGGGCGCGAGCTGGCTGTTGGGATAAAGCGCGGTGAAGGCGGCCAGCGATTCGGCCGCTTCCTTGTATTGGCCCTTGCGGAACAGGTCCATCGCGCCGTCATAGGCGGTCTGTTCCTGGGGATCGCCGGCGGAGGCTCCCGGCGGATTGGCGCTGCCCGGGGCGGTGCCCGGCTTGGCGCTCGGTTGCTGGCGCGATACCAGTTCAAGCTGGTCGCGCAGTTGGGCGATTTCCTGCTGCAACGACTGGATCTGGTCGGCCAGTTGCAGCTTGGCGCGTTGGCTTTGCTCGTTCTGCTGCTGCACCTGCTGGCGCAAATCCAGGATGGCCTTGCGGGCTTCATCGTCGGAAAAAGCGTGAGCGGGGGCCGTGAGGGCGGCAAGCGCCAGGCCAGTGGCCACAATCAGGGGACGCAGGGACAGAACGTAATCGCGCATGAATATTCCCGGGTATAAAAACAAACGTCGGGACGGCCGGCTGGCCGTCCCGACGCGAGGTAGGGCTCCAGACTAAGCGAAAATCTTAGCGCAGATAGTTGATATCGGCGCGGCGGTTTTCAGCAAAGTCGGCTTCAGTCGTACCCGTCGAGCGCGGCTTTTCCTTGCCGAAGCTGATGGTTTCGATCTGGTTGTCGCTGACGCCCAGCAGGGTCATCATGCGACGCACGGCGTCGGCACGACGCTGGCCGAGGGCCAGGTTGTACTCAGCACCGCCGCGTTCGTCGGTGTTGCCTTCGATCTTGATCTTTTGCTGTTGGTGCGAAGCCAGATACTTGGCATGGGTTTCGACCAGGCCACGGTATTGGTCCGACACGGTGTAGCTGTCGAAATCAAAGTACACCGAGCGCTGTTGCGCCAGGATGCTTTGGGGGTTGAAAGGATCAAGGATTTGGCCAGAGGCCGAAGATCCTTGGCCAGCGCCTCCACCCTGACCCGCTTTATCGTCGAGAGGGACGGAGCTGCAAGCTGCCAGGGCGGCAGCCAGAGCGGCGATGGTTAGGCTTTTGGCAATGCGCGACTTCATGATAGTTCCTTTGCAAAGAGAGTCACACGTGTTATCGGGTAATGAATGGGCCCCAAGTCGGTTCACGTATTTCCCCGTTCAGTACCGAAAGCGTTTGTCGCACGCGTCCATCGCTTGACACACCTGCCAGCACGCTACGGCCATTTTGGATGGCGGCGTAGAGCACTTGCATTCCGTTGGGCGCAAAGCTGGGCGACTGATCGTCACGACCATCAGTCAGCAAGGCTTCGGCACCAGTGGACAAGTTCAGAGATGCGATTCGAAACGCGCCGTCTCGTCTTGCAACGTACAGCAGCGTCGATCCATCGGGGGAAATTCGGGGTGAGATGTTGTAACCACCATTAAACGTGAGACGGCGTGCTTCGCCGCCTGTCGAGCCGGTCTGATAGATTTGCGGCCCGCCGCTGCGGTCACTCGTAAAGATAATGGAAGCGCCGTCGGGCGTAAAGCTCGGCTCGGTGTCAATCCCGGGAGAACGCGTAACTCGGCTCGGATTCGAGCCATCGGCCGCATTAACGACGTAAATTTGCGACAAACCGTCACGCGTCAGGGCGACAGCCAGCTTGCTGCCATCAGGCGACCAACCGGGGGCGCTGTTGTTGCCCTTGAAGTTGGCGACCGGTGCGCGGGCGCTGGTGGCCAGCGTGTGCACGTAGACGACGGGTTTGCCGGACTCGAAGCTCACGTAGGCGAGCTTGGCGCCATCGGGCGACCAGGACGGCGAAATGATCGGCTCGCGCGAGCGCAGGGCAACCTGCGGATTCTGGCCGTCGGCGTCAGCCACCTGCAGTTCGTACGTGGAACCCTTCTTCAGCACGTAAGCGATACGGGTCGAGAACACGCCGCGAACGCCGGTGATCTTTTCGTAGATGCGGTCGGCGATCTGGTGGGCCACGCGGCGCAGTTCCTGTTCGGTGCCCGAGAAGGCCACGCCGTCCAGCTGCGACTTCTTGACCGTGTCGGCCAGGCGATAGCGCACGTCGTAGCGGCCATCGGCGCCGCGGGTAATGCTGCCGTAGGCGATGAAATCGGCGCCCTTGCCGCGCCAGTCGTCGTGGGCGATCGGGGAATCGACGTTCAGGCCGGAGCCGGCCGCGTTGATCAGGCGGAACTGGCCGGTGCGGGTAAGGTCGGCGCGGATGACTTCGGCCAGCGCGCGGCCGTGGGTATCGTCAACGGCGAAGTCGGCGATAGCCACGGGGTATTGCGTGGCGCCGGTGCCGGAGATATCGACACGCAATTGTGCGTGGGCGGGCTTCACGGCCATCAGGCAGGCAAGCGCCACCATCAGCAGTCCGATTCCATACGCTCTCCAGAGCGCGAGAGTGGGTACTCGTCGACTATAAGCGGGAGTCATGTTCGTCAATCTCCTGTCAGTCATACATTCTGTAGACAACGTCAATAATGGGTTCGTAGCGGCCCGTCGAGGGCTTCGGGAACGGGTTGCAACGGCGGATGCCCGTCTCGACCGCGCGGTCGAAGCCGGAGTTGCCAGAAGAACTGGTCAACGTAACGCCATTCACCTTCCCGTCAGAACCTAACTGTACCCGGTATTGGGCGGTCGGATTTCCCGAGCCGCTGCGGGGCGGGGGCGGATACGCCACCCCGGGTTGCACGCAGGCGCGGACCTTGGCGCCGTAGCCGCTGTCGCGTCCGCCGCCCGCCTGATTGCGCTCGGCGGTGCCGCCCGGAATGCCGGCGGCGCCCAGGGCGTCGTTGCGGAACGCGTCCTTCAGCGCCTTGTCGGCGGCGGCCTTCTTGGCGGCGGCAGCCTTCTCGGCAGCCGCCTTTTCGGCGGCAGCTTTTTCAGCCGCAGCCTTTTCGGCAGCGGCCTTTTCCGCGGCAGCCTTTTCAGCAGCCGCCTTCTTGGCGGCTTCTTCCTTGGCCTTCTTCTCGGCAGTCGCCTTTTCAGCAGCGGCCTTCTCGGCTGCGGCCTTTTCAGCGGCGGCCTTCTCGGCGGCAGCTTTCTCCGCAGCCGCCTTCTGGGCGGCAGCCTTTTCAGCCGCGGCCTTTTCGGCAGCCGCCTTTTCGGCGGCCTGGCGTTCCTGTTCCAGGCGCTTCTTTTCCTTCAGTTCGGCCTGCTTGCGCTCTTCCTCGAGACGCGCCTTTTCCTTGGCGGCCTCGGCGGCTTCGCGTGCTTTCTCTTCCTGCTCGCGCTTTTTCTTGGCTTCCTGGATGGCGATCTCGGGATCGACTTCCTCGGTCTTGGCCTGAACTTGCGGTTCGGGCTCGGGAGGCGGCGGCGGGGGCGGCGGAGGAGGCGGCTCAGGCGTCTTTTCCGGCTCCGGCTCGGGCTGGGGCTTGGGTTGCGGCTTGGGCGGTTCGGGCTGGGGCGTGGGCGGCGGCGAGACGGGCGAATTGCCGTCTGCCCAGAGCTGCACCTGGACGGGGCCAGGGTTCTCGGTATGCCAGTTCACGCCAAAGATCAGGGCAACCAGCAGCAGCAGGTGCACCGCCACAGCCAGAATCAGCGAATTCCGGTTGTCGTTGTTGGGCGGGGTGGCCGGCGGGCCGCTGCGGTGTCGAATTATGGGTGGCGTCATGTGCGGTGCATGCCGGCCAGGCCGGCGGAGGGCGGCGCGTTAGCGTTTCTTGGCGGGGACGGGCTGGGAGGCGGCGCCGGACTGGTCCACCAGCAGGCCCAGGCGGGTGATGCCGTTGGTGCGCAGCTCGTCCATGACCTTCACGACCGTCTCGTAGGGCACCTTGCCGTCGGCGGCGATCACCACCGGCGTTTCCGCGGTAATGCGCGAACGCACCTGCGCGACCAGTTCGGGGCGCGCGATGTCCTGCATGGTGGCGCCGGCTTCGCGCATGCGCAGCGCGATCTTGCCGTCTTCCGAAATCTGGACTTCCAGGGGCTTGACCGGCACGTCGGAGGCGGCGCCCACCGACGGCAGCTGGATCAGTCCGGGCGTGATCAGGGGCGCGGTCACCATGAAGATGACCAGCAGCACCAGCATCACGTCGATGTACGGCACCACGTTGATGTCGGCCTTCATGCGGCGGCCGGACCTGCCGCGCGAGCTTACCGAGGGCATTAGCGCACCTGCCGTTGCAGAATGTTCAGGAATTCATCGACGAAGCTGTCGAAGCGGATCGAGATGCGGTCGATGTCATTCGTGAAGCGGTTGTAGGCAACCACGGCCGGGATGGCGGCGAACAGGCCGATCGCGGTGGCGATCAGCGCCTCGGCAATGCCGGGGGCCACCGAGGCCAGCGTGGCCTGCTGCATGTTCGACAGGCCGATGAAGGCGTGCATGATGCCCCAGACCGTGCCCAACAGGCCGATGTACGGGGACACCGAACCGGCGGACGCCAGGAAGTTGAGGTGGGATTCCAGCGAGTCCATTTCGCGCTGGTAGGCAGCGCGCATGGCGCGGCGCGGGCCGTCCAGCACGGCCGTGGCATCGCCGCTGGCGTTGCCGCGGCGGGCCTTCAGGAATTCGGTCATGCCGGCATCGAAGATGCGGGCGAGGGCGCCTTGCTCGTCGCGGCGCGAGGCCACGGCCTGCTGCAGCATCGACAGGTCGCCGCCCGACCAGAAGTCGTCTTCGAAGCGGCGCGTCTGGTCATGGGCCCGCTTGATGGCCATGCGCTTGGCGAAGATGTAGGTCCAGGACATGATCGAGATGCCCAACAGCATCAGCATGATGAGCTGGACCGGCACGCTGGCGTGCGAAATCAGCGAAAGCAACGACATGTCGTTGGTGACTTGCATGGTTATTCCTGAATGAATTCCAGTTTTGCGCGAATGTCAGCCGGCAACTCCGCCGGCCGCATGTGAACGGCATCGACGCAACAGACTTGGATGTTGCCTTCGGCAAGCAGTTCCCCGTTGCGCTCCGCGCGCTGCGCGAAGTGTATCGAAGCGCGGCCCAGTTTGGTGACTCGGCTGCGTATGGTAAGCAAATCGTCCAGTCTGGCCGGTTTGCGGTAGGACATGTCCAGGGCGCGGACAACGAACAGCCGTTGCTCGCTGGCGGCCAGTCCGGACTGGTTGACGCCAAGGTCCCGCAGCCATTCGGTGCGGGCCCGCTCCAGGAATTTCAAGTAGTTGGCGTAGAAAACCACCCCGCCGGCATCCGTGTCTTCGTAGTAGACGCGGACTTGCAGGGTGGATTCGGCGGACTTCGGGTCGGTCACGGTACTCAACAGATGATATGCGGGTCGGGACGCGGAAAGTCCGTAGTGGCTACAAGGTTAGAGCGTGTCGAGCTTGGTCAGCACGGCTTCAAGCGCGGACTCTACCGGAATCTTGGCCGCTTCGGTTTCCCGGCGGGCCTGCAATTCCACCACACCATCGTTCAGGCCGCGTTCTCCAACTGTTACACGCAGCGGCGCACCGATCAGTTCCCACTCGGCAAACATGACGCCGGGGCGGGCATCGCGGTCGTCCAACACGACATCAACGCCGCGCGCCAGCAGGGATTCATAGAGCTTTTGCGCGGTGTCACGCACCGTTTCACTTTTGCCCCAGCCCACCGGGCAGATCACGACCTCGAACGGCGCGAGCGCTCGGGGCCAGATGATGCCGCGCGCGTCGTGGTTCTGCTCGATGGCGGCGCCCACGATGCGGGTCACGCCGATCCCGTAGCAACCCATTTCCAGGACGGCGGGCTTGCCGGTTTCGTCCAGGAAGGTGGCCTTCAGGGCTTCGGAGTACTTCTTGCCCAGGTAGAAGACGTGGCCCACTTCGATGCCGCGCTGGATCGACAGCGTGCCCTTGCCGTCGGGCGAGGGGTCGCCGGCGACCACGTTGCGCAGGTCGGCCACGAGTTCGGGCTCGGGCAGGTCGCGGCCCCAGTTCACGCCCTGGGTGTGGAAATCTTCGCGGTTGGCGCCGCACACGAAATCGGCCATGTTGGCCACGGTGCGGTCGGCGATGACGTGGACCGGCTTGACCGTCTTGACCGGGCCCAGGTAGCCGGGCTTGCAGCCAAAGTATTCGACGATCTCGGTTTCGGTGGCAAAGCGGAAGCCCGACAGGCCCGGCAGCTTGCCCGCCTTGATTTCATTCAGTTCGTGGTCGCCGCGCAGCAGCAGCAGCCAGATGTCGACCTTGCCCTTTTCGCCGTCGGTGGCCAGGACGATCGACTTGATCGTGCGCTCCAGCGGAATGTCCAGCAGCTTGGCCACGTCCTCGCACTTGGCGGCGCCCGGCGTCGCGACGTCTTGCATCGTCTGGGCGGCAGCGGCACGGGTGGCGTACAGGCTGGGCGCCTCGGCCAGCTCGATGTTGGCGGCGTAGTCCGAGTCCGCGTTGTAGACCAGCAGGTCTTCGCCCGTGTCGGCGATCACCTGGAACTCATGGCTGCGCGTGCCGCCGATGGAACCCGTATCGGCCGCTACCGCGCGGAACTCCAGGCCCAGGCGGCCGAAGATGCGCATGTAGGCGGCGAACATGGTGTCGTAGCTCTTCTGGGCGCCGGCTTCGTCACGGTCGAAGGAATACGCGTCCTTCATCGTGAACTCGCGGCCGCGCATCAGGCCGAAGCGCGGACGGCGCTCGTCACGGAACTTGGTCTGAATGTGATAGAAGTTCAGCGGCAACTGGCGGTAGCTGTGGATTTCATTGCGCGCGATGTCCGTGATGACTTCCTCGGACGTCGGCTGCAGCACGAAATCGCGCTGGTGCCGATCCTTGATGCGCAGCAGTTCGGCGCCGTACTGCTCCCAGCGGCCGGATTCCTGCCAGAGTTCGGCCGGCTGCACCACGGGCATCAGCAGCTCGATGGCGCCCGCCGCGTTCATTTCTTCGCGGATGATCGCCTCGACCTTGCGGATGACCTTCAGGCCCAGCGGCATGTAGGTGTAGATGCCGCCCGCGAGCTTGCGGATCATGCCGGCGCGGGTCATCAGCTGGTGGCTGGCGACTTCCGCTTCGGACGGGGCTTCTTTGAGGGTGTTGATGTGGTAGTTGGATGCGCGCATGTTTAAAGGTGGCAGCAGATACGTATAATCGACCGTAATTGTATTGAATTCGGTGGGGGTGGCCCATGCTTGACCGCGAAGGCTACCGCCCCAATGTCGGCATCATTCTCGTCAACACTAGAAACGAGGTCTTTTGGGGCAAGCGTATCAGGGAACATGCGTGGCAGTTCCCCCAGGGCGGCATCAAGTATGGCGAAAGCCCGGTGCAGGCCATGTATCGCGAACTCCATGAAGAGGTGGGCCTGAAGCCCGAGCATGTCCGTATTTTGGGGCGTACACGCGATTGGTTACGTTATAACGTGCCCGATCACTTTGTCCGGCGTGAGTGGCGTGGCCACTATAAAGGACAAAAACAGATTTGGTTCTTGTTGCGCCTGGTGGGACGTGACAGTGATGTTTGCTTGCGCGCGACGCAGCATCCGGAATTCGACGCCTGGCGCTGGAGCCAGTACTGGGTTCCGCTGGATGCCGTCATCGAGTTCAAGCGAGACGTCTATACCCAGGCGTTGAACGAGTTGTCGGCTATCCTCTTTCGGCGCCATCACGAAACCCGCTACCTGCGCCAACGGGTGCATGGTCAGCGGGCTGCAGAGAATTTGCCCGAAGGAACGGACGGTCATGCGCATATTGTTGGTTGAAGACGAACGGGACATGGCGTCCTGGCTGATGCGCGCGCTCGCCCAGAGCGGGTTTGTGCCCGATCACGCGGCGGACGCGCGCACGGCCGAAGCCTTCATGGCGGGCACCGAATACGATGCCATCGTCATGGACTTGCGCCTGCCCGACAAGCATGGTCTGGTCGTCCTCCGGGAAATGCGCAACCGTGACGACCGCACGCCCGTCCTGCTCCTGACCGCGCAAGGTGCGCTGCAGGACCGTGTGCGCGGTCTGAACCTGGGCGCCGACGACTTCCTGACCAAGCCCTTCGCCCTCGAAGAACTCGAAGCGCGCTTGACCGCGCTCGTGCGCCGCAGCCGCGGCCGCCAGCATCCGCGCCTGCAGTGCGGCTCGCTGTCCTACGACAGCGAAAGCCGTGCGTTCACGCTGGACGGATCGCTGCTGTTCCTGACGCCGCGCGAACACGCCGCTCTGGCGGCGCTGCTGACGCGCAGCGGCTACCCGGTGGACAAGTCGCAATTGTTCGGCAAGGTCTTCACGCACGACAGCGAAGCCAATCCGGACGCCATCGAGGTCGTGCTGCACCGCCTGCGCAAGAAGCTGGCCGGCAGCGACGTGCGCATCGTGACCGTGCGCGGGCTGGGCTACATGCTGGAAAGCGTCGCCAGCGAGTCCGCGGAACCCTAAGTGAGCCTGCGGATTCCCGGACTGCCGCGCGTCGGCATCCGCGCGCTTCTCATCATCCTGCTGCTGCCCGGCGTGGTGGTGCTGCTGGTCATCGACAGCCTGAACGACTACCGCACCCTGGCCGAGATCACCAACGAAGCCTACGACAGCGCGCTGGTGGAACCCGCGCGGGTGCTTGAAAGCAGCCTGGAATTCACGCCGGACGGCAACCTGCAGGTTGCCACGCCGCTCTACGCGCAGGTCATGCTCGAATCGCGGGCGGGCCTGCGCAAGTATTTCCGCATCGAGGAAATCGATCCGCCCTTGCCCGACGGGGCGCCCGTGCCCCAGACGCAGGGCAAGACGCTGCTGGGCATGCCGGAGATGCCGCGCCCGCCGTCCTGGCCCCGGTCCAACGGCCAACCCATCTTCTACGACAGCGTGTACCGCAACGATCCCGTGCGGGTCGTTTCCGTGGTGCGCGATCTCTATTACCAGGGCCAGCATCGCCAGGTGCTGGTGGTCGTGGCCGAAAGCACCGGCAAGCGCATCGAGGCCGAGAACAATGCGCGGCGCCAGGAGATCCTGCGCGATTCACGCATGCTGGCGCTGGTCGTGCTGCTGGTCTGGTGGGGCGTGTCGTGGGCCTTGAAGCCGCTGCGCCGGCTGCAGGCCGACATCCGCGGACGCCGGCCGGACGACCTGACGCCGCTGGACGCCTCGCGCGTGCCCAGCGAAGTCGCTCCGCTCGTCGAAGCCGTCAATCACCACATCGCCCGCTACCGGCGGGTGCTGGACGAGCAATCGAACTTTCTTGCCGACGCCTCGCATCAATTGCGCACGCCGCTCGCCATCATGCTGACGCAGGCGCAATACACGCTGCGCGAACGCGATCCCGCGCGCGTGCGCGAGGGACTTCGCGCCATCGTCGACCAGCTCGGGCGCACGCGCCGGCTGACTGAACAGCTTTTGTCGCTGGCGCACGCAAACCAGGCCGGCCAGACCCCGCGCCAGTTGCTCGACATGAACGCGGTCTCGCGCGAAGTCGTCCTGCAGTACCTGCCGCTCGCGCATGAAAAACAGCAGGATCTGGGCTGGGTGCAGGCCGATGCCGAAGACGGCCAGGAGACGCCGGTGCCGGTGTCCGGCAACGAGGCCGAGCTGCACGAAGCCTTGTCCAATCTCGTGCACAACGCGATCCATTACGCGCCGGTCGGCGCTCAAATCACGGTCTCCGTCTGCCGTGTCGACAACAGGGTCGAGGTCGCCGTGTCCGACAATGGGCCGGGCCTTGATCCCGTCATGCGCACGCGCGCCTTCACACGGTTCGAGCGCGTGGGTACGGACAAGCCGGTGACCTCTTCCGGTTCCGGCCTGGGCCTGGGCATCGCGCGCGCCTACGCCCGGCGCAACGAGGGTGACATCGAACTGCGCGATGGCGAGCCCAACGACCAGGGCGGCGTCGGCCTCGCGTCGGTGCTGTGGCTGCCGCTGGCGCCCACCGTGTCGCAGTATCCGCGGCCCGCCGAGGTCCAGCTCAAGGGCGATCAATAACCGGGCGGTCAATAACCGGGCGATCAATAAGGCGGCGCTCCCCAGCGCCTTCCTCGACGCTCAATCCATCAAGGTCCGCTTCCCCACTACCCGCTTTTTTCGCGCCTTTGCGCATGCCGATCAGGGATAACCCCCGGATTCAGGAATGCGACAGCGCATAGAAAGCGGATTAGCAGCTTCCTTCCGTAATCTGCGATCCGGCCTGTCGTCAGGGGCCGGGCGCTGTCCGCTTCGTGCAGCGCATGAAAGGCCGGCGCTGTCCGGCACAAGGAAGGAGGACGGAAGTGAAAAAGACAATCAACAGAAAGGACTATTACGGCGGCGCGCTGATGGTCCTTATCGGCATGGCCGCGATCTATGGCGGCACCGACTACCACATCGGCTCGCTCAGCCACATGGGTCCGGGATTCTTCCCCGCGGCGCTCGGCGGCCTGCTGGCGCTCACCGGCCTGCTGATCGCGATGTCGGCGCGCTCGGCCGAACCCTCGGCCCCGGCGCCCGCCGAAGGCCATCCCACCGGCATGCCGGACATCCGCGGCAGCGTCTGCATCCTGCTCGGCATCCTGGCTTTCCTGCTGCTGGGCCATTACGGCGGCCTGCTGCCCGCCACGTTCGCCATCGTTTTCATCTCGGCGTTGGGCGACCGCAAGAACACGATCAAACAGGCCATCCTGCTGTCGATCGCCATGTCCGCGATCGCGGTCGTCGTTTTCTGGTGGGCGCTGCAACTGCAGCTTCCGCTGTTCCGCTGGGGTTGATGCGCCATGATTTCTCAAGCTTTGGTAGACCTTTGGTACGGCTTCGGCGTCGCGTTCCAATGGCACAACCTGATGTGGTCGTTCTTCGGCGTGCTGGTGGGCAACCTCATCGGTGTGCTGCCCGGCATGGGCGCGCTGTCCGCGATCTCCATCCTCCTGCCGCTGACCTACGTCATGCAGCCCGTGCCCGCCATCCTGATGCTGGCCGGCATTTTCTACGGCTCGCAGTACGGCGGCGCCATCGGCGCCATCCTGCTCAACCTGCCTTCGCACCCGCCGCACGCGGTCACGTGTCTTGATGGTTATCCATTGACCAAGCAGGGCAAGGGCGGGACAGCGCTCGGCATCACGATGATCTGCTCGTTCTTCGCGGCATCGGTCGGTATCATCGTCATGATCTTTGCCTCGCCGCTGCTGGTGGAAGTCGCGTTCAAGTTCGGCCCGACCGAGATCTTCTCGATCATGCTGCTGGGCCTCTTGGCGGGCGCCACCATGTCGCGTGGCTCGCCGCTTAAAGGCGTGGCGATGACGCTGTTCGGCCTGATGTGCGGCGTGGTCGGCACCGACGTGAACACCGGCACGATCCGGTTTTCGTTCGGCCTGCTCGACCTGTCCGACGGCCTTGAACTGGTCGCGATCTCGATGGGGCTGTTCGGCGTTGCCGACTTCCTGATGAGCGTGAACCGCATGACCATCATCGGCAGCGGCGCCAAGCTGCGACTGCGCGACATGCGGCCCAGCAAGCAGGAGCTGAAGACCGCCTTCTGGCCCATGGTGCGCGGCACGGCCGTCGGCACGCTGTTCGGCGCCATGCCCGGCACCGGCCCGACCATCACCACCTTCGTCGCCTACGCGCTGGAACGCAAGGTCTCCAAGACGCCCGAGAAGTTCGGCACCGGCATGATCGCCGGCGTGGCATCGCCCGAAGCATCGTCCCATTCGAAGACGCAGGTCGACTTCATCCCGACGATGAGCCTGGGCATTCCGGGCGACGCCGTGATGGCGCTGATCCTGGGCGCGCTGCTGATCCAGGGCATCCAGCCCGGCCCGCAGCTCATCACCGAGCATCCGGACATCTTCTGGGGCCTCATCGCCAGCTTCTGGGTCGGCAACGTGCTGCTCATGGTGCTGAACGTGCCGCTCATCGGCGTGTGGGTCAAGCTGCTGCAGGTGCCGTACCGCTACCTCTTTCCCTCGGCGTTGTTCTTCATCGCGGTGGGCGTGTACAGCACGCAGAACAGTCTCTTCCAGATCTGGGAAGTGCTGGCATTCGGCGTGATTGGCGCGGTCCTGATGACGCTGGAGTTCTCGGTGGCGCCCATCCTTCTGGGCTTCGTGCTCGGCCCCATGGTCGAAGAGAATTTCCGCCGCGCGCTGCTGCTGTCGCGCGGTGACCTGGCGGTGTTCGTCGAACGTCCGATCAGCGCATGGTTCATCGGCGCCAGCGCCTTGCTGATCGCGCTGCAGGTATGGGCCTTCCTGCGTCGCAACAAGGGCAAGAACAAGCCTCAGCTGCCGCAGACGGCCTGATCCCTCGGCTTGCTTCTGGCACACGCGGCCCGGCTTTTGCCGGGCCGTTTGATTTGTACGGCGGCATCCCTCATGCTTGGGGTTTTCATCGCCCGCGCACTGCCACCATGCACATTCTCTTTGCTTGTCCCCATCACGATCCTGACGCCTGGGTGCCTCGCCTCGAGGCCGCCATGCCCGGTTGCCGTATTTCGGTTTGGAATCCCGACGGCCCGCCGTCTGGTGCCGAGGTCGCGCTGGTCTGGCGTCCGCCGGCCCAGCTCTTCCAGCACGAAACCGGTTTGCAAACCCTCTTCAATCTGGGCGCGGGCGTCGATGCCTTGCTCAAGATGCCGGAGATCCCGGCCCACGTTCGCATCGTGCGTCTCGAAGACGCCGGCATGGCCGTGCAGATGGCCGAATACGCGCTGTATGCGCTGCTGCGCGTCTCGCGCGATTTCGAAGCCTTCGACCAGGCGCAGGCACGCCAGCATTGGGACACCCGCGAGGGCACCCGGCAGGCGGACTGGCCCGTGGGCGTTCTCGGGTTGGGGCAGGTCGGTGCGCGCGTTGCGCAAACCCTGGCCGAATTCGGCTATCCCGTGGCCGGCTGGTCGCGCTCGCCGCGCGAGATCCCGGGTGTTGAATCCTTCGCTGGCGAGGCCGCCTTGCCGGCCTTCTTGGGCCGCACGCGTTTTCTGGTCAACGTGCTGCCGCTGACGCCCGACACGCAAGGCATCCTCAACCGCGAAACGCTGTCGCAGCTGCTGCCTGACGCGCATCTGGTCAACGTGGGACGCGGCGAGCATCTGGTCGAAGACGATCTGGTGCAGATGCTCGAAGAGGGCGAAATCGCGGGCGCCACGCTCGACGTCTTCCGCACCGAACCGCTGCCGAAAGACCACCCGTTCTGGCACGACCCGCGCGTCCATGTCACGCCACATATCGCCGCGCGCACGCTGCGCGACGAAAGCATCGAACAGATCGCGGGTAAGGTCGCGCAACTGATGCGCGGCGAATCCATCACCGGCGTCGTGGAGCGCTCGCGCGGCTACTGAGGCGCGGGCGTCACGGCTTTCTCCAGCCGCTCGTACATCGAGGGCAGGCGCTGCGACAGGAAATCCAGCAGCGTCCGAACGGCGGGCATCATGCCCCGCCGTGACGGATAGATGCAGTGCACGATGCCCTCGGGCGATTGCCATTGCGGCAGCACCGGCACCAACTGCCCGCGGCGCAGTTCCTCCTGCGTGGCGATCGACGGCAGCAACGCGATGCCGCGTCCGCGCACGGCCGCTTCCGTCAGCACGATGAAGTCGTTGCACGACAGTTGCGGCTTCAGTTCGATCTGCACCTCCTCGCCCTTGTCATTGCGCAGCGGCCATCGCACTTCGTTTTGCGGATCGCTGAAGCTCAGCGTCACGTGCGACGCCAGGTCCTGCGGCGTATCCGGCGCGCCGTGGCGCTGCAGATATCCCGGACTGGCCACCAGCGTGCCGCGCGCCGTGCCCAGGTGCCGGACAACCAGTTCCGCGTCTGTGTCGAGCTTCGTGCGCACCCGCAGCGCCAGGTCCACGCCTTCGCGGATCAGGTCCACCCGCCGGTTGGTCACCAGCAATTGCACCGAGATCGCGGGCCATGCATCCAGGAATTCCGGCAGCAGCGGGGCCAGCACGTCCTGCGCGATCGACACGGGGCAGCTCACGATCACCGGCCCGGTCGGCTCCGCCTGCAACTGCCGCATCGCGTCGTCCGCCGCGCGCGCCGATGCGGCCATCTCCCGGCAGTAATGCAGATAGCGCTCGCCGGCGGACGTCAGCCGAAGCCGGCGGGTGGTGCGCTGTAGAAGACGCACCCCCAGGCTTTCTTCCAGGTGGGAGATACGGCGGGATAGACGGGATTTCGGAATGTCCAGCGCGCGCGCTGCGGCGCTGAAGCCTCCTTGCTCGACGACTTGCGAGAAGTAGTAGAGGTCATTGAGATCTTGCATGATTGTTCTATGTTTGGAACGAACAGTTCATCATACCCGTATTTATGTATTCAATCGGTCCTACTACAGTGTCGCCATGCACAACGGATCTGCCAACGCCGCCCAAGCGGCAAGGCCCCGCCCGATCATCCTGACGGGTGCGGCGCTGACAGATCCAGACCGTCCACCCCGGGCGGGCCCACTGGAGATATCTGCAATGAAAACCCTGGTCATCCTTTCCTCGATTCTCGGCGAACGTTCCAACAGCAAGCAATTGGCCGATCACCTGATCGCCCGCATCAAGGCGTCGAACCCGGCCTCGGCCATCAAGGTTCGCGACATCGGCGCGCAACCCATTCCTTATTTCGACGGCAACACCGCTGGCGCCCTGTTCACGCCCGCTGAATCGCGCTCGGTCGAGCAACAGCGTCTGGTCGAACTGAGCGACTCGCTAGTCGCCGAAGTGATGGAAGCCGATCGCATCGTCTTCGCCGTGCCCGTGTACAACTTCAACCTGCCGGCGCAGTTCAAGTCCTACCTGGATCACCTGGCGCGCGCCGGCGTCACGTTCCGTTATACGTCGGAAGGCGTGCCCGAGGGGCTCGTCAAGGGTAAACAGGTGCTCGTGCTGACCGCGCGCGGTGGCAAGGCGGAAGGCACGCCGTCCGACACGATGACGCCTTACCTGCGCCAGATGCTGGCGTTCCTGGGAATGACCGAAGTCACCTTCATCGCCGCGGAAGGCATGGCCATGGGCGAAGTGGCCGCGCTGGAAGGACTGGCCCTGGCCAAGCAACGCATCGACGCGCTGCTGCCGGCTGCCAGCGAAGCCTCGCTCGCCGCCTGACCCGGCGGCGCTGCCGGATCAAACAAAAAGGCGAGCCGGAAGGCTCGCCTTTTGCATTGGGCCAGGACGGCTGGCTTAGTCGCGCAGACGCTTGATGAGGCTGGACGTGTCCCAGCGTCCGCCGCCCAGTTTCTGGACGTCGCCGTAGAACTGATCCACCAGCGCGGTCAACGGCAGGCGCGCGCCGTTGTTGCGCGCCTCCGCCAGCACCAGGCCCAGATCC
This sequence comes from Achromobacter sp. ACM05, assembly GCF_019218915.1. Taxonomy (NCBI): domain Bacteria; kingdom Pseudomonadati; phylum Pseudomonadota; class Betaproteobacteria; order Burkholderiales; family Alcaligenaceae; genus Achromobacter; species Achromobacter sp. ACM05. Next base: position 13,382 of record NZ_JAHUWQ010000001.1, on the reverse strand, counting down.
TTGCGCATCCAGTCCACCGCGAAACCGAAGTCGAACTTGTCGTCGACCATGGTGCCGCCGCGGTTCTCCATCTGCCAGCTCTGCGCCGCGCCCTTGCTGATCACGTCCAGCACCTGCTTCATGTCCAGCTCGGCCGCCTGGCCGAATGCGATCGCTTCCGACAGGCCCTGCACAATGCCGGCGATGCAGATCTGGTTGACCATCTTGGCAAGCTGGCCGGCGCCCGGGGGGCCGACCAGCGTGACCGCGCGGCCAAAGCACTGCGCGACGGGCTGGATGGCGTCAAACACCGCCTGCTCGCCGCCGCACATGACTGTCAGCACGCCGTTGACGGCGCCTGCCTGACCGCCCGAGACGGGGGCGTCCACGAAGTTCAGGCCCAGCTCCTTGGCTTTCGCGTGCAGTTCGCGCGCCACGTCGGCGGAAGCCGTGGTGTGGTCGACGAACACGGCGCCCGGCGCCATGCCGGCGAACGCGCCGTCAGGACCCAGCACGACGCTGCGCAGGTCGTCGTCATTGCCCACGCAGGCAAAGACGATCTGCGCGCCGGCAACGGCTTCGCGCGGGGTGGCCGCGCTATGGCCGCCAAACTCGGCGACCCAGGCCTGTGCCTTCGCGGGTGTCCGGTTGTAGACAGTGACGTCATGCCCGGCGCGGGCCAGGTGACCGGCCATGGGCAAGCCCATCACGCCCAATCCGAGGAAAGCGACTTTCTGGGCTACGGCTGCGTCGTAGCTCTTGGTACCGATCGTTGCCATGCAATGGACTCCGCTGAATAAGGGTAGGTCTGTTTCAGGACACTAACCTTAACGCAATCAAAAGCCGGCGGCGAGTCCATCTCTGCGGCTATCGCTGGCGCTGACGTAGCCGTCCACGGCCGGGTCGCCCAGCCGCCAGATGAATTGCCCCGATCCAAAGTCCATGTACGGATCGTCCATGCCCTGCAGCACATGGCCGCGCTCGCGCAGCCCCTGCGCAAGGGCAGGGGACACCGTCGGCTCCAGGTCCACCTCCAGGCCCTGGTTCCACTTCCAGCGCGGCGCATCGCACGCGGCCTGCGGCTGCTGGCGGTAGTCCAGCATGCGCACCAGCGCCTGCATCTGGCCCTGCGGCTGCATGTTGCCGCCCATGACGCCAAAGCTCATCACCGGCGCGCCATCACGCATCAGAAAGCCCGGAATGATCGTGTGGAACGGCCGCTTGCCGCCCGCGACCACGTTGGCGTGTTCGGGATCGGCGCTGAAGCAATGGCCACGGTTCTGCAGGCTGACGCCCGTGCCCGGCACCACGACGCCGGATCCGAATCCCATGTAGTTCGATTGGATGAAGCTGACCATCATGCCGTTGCGGTCGGCGGCGGTCAGGTAGACCGTGCCGCCTTGCGGCGCGTGGCCGGTCGCGAAAGTCTGCGCGTGTCGCGGATCGATCAGTCGCGCGCGCTCGGCCAGGTAGTCGGCCCGCAGCATCTCTTCGGGGGCGACCCGCATGTGGCGCTCGTCGGCCACGTGCGCATAGACGTCGGCAAACGCCAGCTTCATCGCTTCGATCAGCAGATGCTGCGTCTCAGGATGATCGATCGGACGCGCCGCCAGATCGAAGTTCTGCAGGATGCCCAGCGCAATCAGCGCCGCGATGCCCTGGCCGTTGGGCGGAATCTGATGCAGCGTATGGCCGCGGTACGCCTGGCTGATCGGCGTGACCCACTCTGGGGTGTAGTCGCTCAGATCTTTCAGCGTCAGGGCCGCGTCGTGCGCTTGCGCGTGTGCCACCAGCTTGTGAGCGGTCTCGCCTTCGTAGAAGTCGCGCCCGCTGGTTGCAGCAATGCGCTTGAGCGTCGATGCCGCGCCTTGCAGCACGAAATGTTCGCCGATGTGCGGCGCACGGCCGCGCGGCAGGAAGTGGTCGGCAAAGCCGGGCTGCGGTTGCAGCACGTCAGCCTGCGCGGTCCACTTCTGATGCACCATCGGTGTGATCGCAAAGCCGCGTTCGGCGTATTCGATGGCGGGCGCCAGGATGTCGGCGAAAGACAGGCGGCCCAGCTTTTCGTGCAACGCCGCCCAGCCGGCCACGCAACCCGGGACGGTCACGCTGTCCCAACCCCTCGCCGGCACCGCGCCCTGATGCTTGCGCCGGAAGTAGTCCACGTTCCAGGCGGCAGGCGCCGGTCCGGAAGCGTTAAGTCCATGCAGCTTGGCGCCGTCCCAGATGATGGCAAAGCAATCCGAACCCAAACCGTTGCTGACGGGTTCGACCATCGCCAGGGTTGCCGCCGCGGCAATGGCCGCGTCCACGGCATTGCCGCCTTGCGCCAGGATGCGCAGGCCGGCCTGCGCAGCCAGTGGCTGGGAGGTGGCGACGACGTTGCGGGCAAAGACGGGCGTGCGGGTACTCGTATACGGATTCTTCCAGTCGAAATTCATGTCGAATCATCGCGTGGGGTAAACCCGTAGCTTAACGTAGATGAAATCGGCTATGTACGATTTGTTGCTGTAGGTAATTTTCAGTAGTCTTCAGCCGGATGGCGCAGGCGCGCCCAAATGAAAAACCCCGGGACGGGCCCGGGGTTTTGAAGGTCAGCGCCGCGGCAGGGCGGCGGCTGTGCCTTAATCTTCTTCGACGAAGGTTTCTTCGCGCTTCTTGCGGATGGCCGGCAGGGCCACCAGGATCACCAGGAACACGGCGACGGCCAGCAGGGTAGCCGACAGCGGACGCGTCACGAAGGTGGAGAAGTCGCCGCGCGACAGCAGCAGGGCACGGCGGAAGTTTTCTTCCATCATGGGACCCAGCACCAGGCCCAGCAGCAGCGGGGCGCCTTCGCACTTCAGCTTCGACCACACATACCCGATGATGCCGAACATGGCCGTGGTGAAGATGTCGAACGGGTTGTAGTTAAGTGAATACACACCGATCGTGCAGAACACCAGAATCGCCGGGAACAGGATGCGGTACGGCACCTTGAGCAGCTTGACCCACAGGCCGATCAGCGGCAGGTTCAGCACCACCAGCATCAGGTTGCCGATCCACATCGAGGCGATCAGGCCCCAGAACAGCTCCGGGTGGCTCGTCATGACTTGCGGGCCGGGCTGAATGTTGTGGATCGTCATGGCGCCCACCATCAGCGCCATCACGGCGTTGCCGGGGATACCAAGCGTCAGCAGCGGAATGAACGAGGTCTGAGCTGCAGCGTTGTTCGCCGATTCCGGACCTGCCAGGCCGGCCGGGTGGCCCTTGCCGAAGCGTTGCGGATTCTTCGAGATCTTCTTTTCCAGCGTGTAGGACGCGAACGAGGACAACACCGCGCCACCACCCGGCAGGATACCCAGGGCCGAACCCAGCGCCGTGCCACGCAGCACGGCGGGAGCGGCTTCCTTGAATTCCTGCTTGTTCGGATACAGCGTGCCGATCTTGTCGGTGATGTCGACGCGGTTTTCCTTCTGCTCGAGGTTGGTCATGATTTCGGCAAAGCCGAACACGCCCATGGCCACGATGGCGAAGTCGATGCCGTCTTGCAGTTCCGGCACGCCGAAGTCGAAGCGGGCAACACCCGAGTTGACGTCGGTACCGACCATGCCGAGCAGCAGGCCCAGGATGATCATCGCGATTGCCTTGGGCAGCGAGCCCGAGGCCAGCACCACGGCGCCGACCAGGCCCAGGCACATCAGCGAGAAGTATTCGGCAGGACCGAACTTGAACGCGACTTCAGCCAGGGGAGGCGCAAAGGCAGCCAGCAGCAGCGTGGCAACGCAACCGGCAAAGAACGAACCCAGCGCGGCAATTGCCAGCGCGGCGCCCGCCCGGCCGTTGCGGGCCATCTGGTGACCGTCCAGCACGGTCACCACCGCGGACGTTTCTCCTGGCAACGCCACAAGAATCGCCGTCGTGGAGCCGCCGTACTGGGCGCCGTAGTAAATACCCGCCAGCATGATCAGGCCGGCCACCGGGGGCAGCACGTACGTGATCGGCAGCAGCATTGCGATGGTCGGAACGGGGCCGATGCCCGGCAGCACGCCGATCAGCGTCCCCAGAATGCAGCCCAGCAGTGCGTAAAGCAGGTTCTCGGGCGTGAACGCCACCGAGAAACCCATCATCAGGTTGTCAAACAATTCCATGACCGGTTGCTCCTCAGTTCATGCCCAGAAACGACGGCCACAGCGGGAAAATCAGCCCCAGCCCCTTGATGAATGCCAGGTACGTGAACACCACCAGGAAGATGCCGTTGGCAACGGCGACCTTGAGGTTGAATTCATGGCTGGCAAGACTGCTGACGACCACCAGCACGAACACCGAGATGTACACGCCCAGCAGCTTGAGGATCACGCCATACAGCACGACGGAGCCCACCACCAGGAAGACGATGCGCCAGTCGAACTTGTCGACGTGAGTTTCATGGGCTTTCTTGGACAGCGAGCCAAGCAGCACGATGGCGCCAAGCAATGCGAGAACAATGCCTAGCCAGAAAGGAAAGTACCCTGGGCCCATTCGGGCAGCAGTACCCATTTGGTAGCTGCTGGCCTGCCAGGCGAATCCCAGTCCGAGAGCGATGAACATCACCCCCGACCAGAAATCCTGTCGATTGCGTAGCTGCATGATTGGTTGGCTCCTGTTTACAGCATGTAGATAAAAGAGGTTTGTAGCCGGATGGACGCTCGCCGAAAGGCGAGTGACAGGCACAAAAAAGGCACTTCGGGGTGCCATTAATTATTCTGAAAGCGACGTCGTGGTTTCTTGAAAGGCCGAATGGTAATGGACGCCCGCCACGCTGCAAACCCTGTAAGGTCTGTGAAAGGCTGGGGTTTTCCCTAGAATTGGGGAACTCCCGATCCCCGTTTGTAACGCGGTCAGAAGTTTGAGGGCTTTTTGAAAGCTAAGTGAAAGTTTATAGAAAGATTCACGAAAGCCGGATCGGCCGGATGCGGCAATTTCGACGGATGGGGACTTTTCTTGGCAGGCAAGAGCCGGTAACCTTCGCGCGCCAAAACCCAACCGTATTTCCTACTGAATATTGCCGGGTTTCTCACCTTGCGTGAAGAGGCCCGGTCCAACCCAGGATGGTTTACGATAGCGCCCATGCTGCAAGATCTAGACCAACTCGCCGCCCGAATCGGGCAACTGGTGCAACGCACCCGCCAACTCCACGCCGAGCGTGACGCGTTGCGTCTCCGCCTGAACGACTTCGAAGCCGAGCAGCGTGTGCTCAAGCAGCGCGCTGCTGATCGCGAGGCCGAGGTCGTCACGCTGCAAAGCAAGCTTCAAGATAACGACGGCGCCGTCTCGGCCATGCTCGAGGACGCCAAGCGGGCAGAAGCCGCGCTGCGCGAGCAACTCGCTCGCGAAACCGCCGAACGCCAAGCGCTCGAATCGCGCTTCGCCGCCCGCGAAAGCGAACTGCAGGGCAACCTGCAATCGCGCGACACAGAACTACAGCGCTTGCGTGTGGCCGCCGCTTCGGCCCGCGAGCGCATCGACGCCGTCCTGGCCCGCTTGCCGGGTGCGCCGTCCGGAGAGCAACACTAAATGGAACGTGTAGACGTATCGATCCTCGGCCGTGAGTATTCACTTGCGTGCTCCGCCGAAGAAAAGCCCACGTTGCTGGCTGCCGTGCGCCATGTCGATCAGCTCATGCTGCGCATCCAGGGCACGGGCAAGGTTTCCAGCAACGAACGCATCGCTGTGATGGCTGCATTGCAGATCGCTGGCGAGCTGCTTGCAATGAAAGCGCCGGACGGTCCGCTGGGCGGTTTGGCGGTCGGCGACTTCAAGCGTAGAATTGAGGACATGAACGCAGTACTCGATGACGCCTTGTCGGGTCAGGAAAAACTGCTCTAACGTTCATAAGCTGCATTCAAGATTTTCAAGTTTGTCCCTGCCGTGTTCGTGACTAGGCCATACATTCTCTGAACCTATGTCTTTTTGGCATATTGGTTGCGGGAGTGCAGAGCTGGAGTGATTGTCTCTTGCAGACGAACCCGATGCTCTTCGGAACGCGACCACCTTGAACCTCAGGGTTCGAGATGCCGGCCTTGACGGCACAGGCGGGGCATCTATCCCAGCGGACCTGCCATGGAGCAGGTCCGCGTCGGGTGCCTCTCGGCAATTCCCCTTCGTCCTCCCACATAGGACCAGTCCATGTTCAAACATCCCGTTTTTTCGCTCACCAGGCTTGGTGCGGCGTGCGCAGCCGTGGCCGCCATCGCTGTGGCCCAACCCGTTTTTGCTCAGGCTCAGGCGCCCGCACCGGCGGCCGCTGCCGAGTCCGCCGCGAACCGTTCGCCGGAGCTGACCTTGCAAGCGATGGCGTCGTCCGAGGTCAAGCAGGACACCGTCCGCATCGCCCTGTCCGCCGAAGTCGAAGCGCCGGATCAGCCGACCGCCGGCCAGAAGCTGACCGCTGCGCTGGAAGACGTGGTCAAGCGCGCGCGCGACACCAAGGACGTGGAAGTGCGCACCAGCAACTTCAACGTCTGGCCCAACATGAACAACAAGGGAAAGATCGCCTCGTGGCGCGGCCAGGGCGAGATCGTGCTGGAATCCAAGGACTTCGCGGCTGCCGCGGCCCTGGCGTCCAAGCTTTCCGACAAGACCGCCATTTCCAACATCAGCTTCTCGCTGTCGGATGCCGCGCGTGAAGCCGAAGAGCGCAAGCTTCTCAAAGAAGCGGCGCAGGCCTTCAAAGACCGCGCATTGGCCGCGGCCAACGCGTTCGGTTTCTCCGGCTACCGCCTGTCCAAGCTGGATCTCGGCGGCTCCGGGGCTCCCGCGCCAATGCCGCGCATGATGGGCGCGGCCATGGCGAAGGGCGGTTCCTTCAGCAGCGCCGACGTCAGCGTTCCCCTTGAAGCAGGGAACGTGACGGTCAGCATCGCCGTCAACGGGACGATCGTTTTGCAGTAAGGCTGAACATGATGGCGCCCAAGGCGACCATCGGCAGGGACAGCCACTGTCCCATGCTCAATCCACCCGCGAGCAGACCCAGGAAGTTGTCGGGCTCGCGGGTGAACTCCACCAGGAAGCGGAACGTTCCATAACCCATCAGGAACAATCCGCTCACCTGTCCCAGCGGGCGCGGCTTGCTCGAAAACCACCACAGCAGCGCGAACAGCACGATGCCTTCCAGGCCCAGCTCATAGAGTTGCGAGGGATGGCGGGGCAGGCCGTCGCCGCTGTCGGGAAACACCATCGCCCACGGCACATCGGTGGGACGGCCCCACAACTCGCCATTGATGAAGTTGCCCAGCCGGCCGAAACCCAGGCCCAGCGGAATCAACGGCGCGATGAAATCGCTGATTGCAAAGAACGGCAGGCCCTTCTTGCGCGCAAACAGCAGCATCACCAGGATCACGCCGATCAGGCCGCCGTGGAAAGACATGCCGCCCTGCCACAGGTACAGCACTTCCAGCGGATGCGAAAGGTAATAGCCTGGCTTGTAGAACAGCACATATCCCAGCCTTCCCCCCAGCACCACGCCCAGCACGCTATAGAAGATCAGGTCTTCCAGGTCCCGCACGTTCAGCGATGTGGTGTGCCCGCTCTTGATGCGATGCCGGCCCAGCAAATACACGAGCGCGAAGCCCGCCAGGTACATCAGCCCATACCAATGAATGGCGAGCGGCCCGATCTGCAGGGCGATGGGGTCGATTTTTGGATATTCCAGCATGTTCTGCCCGACACAATAAAGTTGAATGATAATAACCGGCGAGCACTGAAGATTCGCATGCCAAGCGAGCCAGCTTCCCCGGGTGCGTTCGCCATGTCCGCGCCCCGACGGCCGACAGGAGACACTGACCATGCCGCACAACGAACGTTCCCGCCACATTACCGAAGGCGTCGCGCGCGCACCCAATCGCGCCATGTACTACGCGCTGGGCTACAAAGAAGCAGATTTCCAGAACCCCATGATCGGCGTGGCCAACGGCCATTCGACGATCACGCCCTGTAATAGCGGCCTGCAACGGCTGGCCGACGCCGCCATCGACGCGATCCGCGCGTCACGCGCCAATCCGCAGGTGTTCGGCACGCCCACCATTTCCGATGGCATGTCCATGGGCACCGAAGGCATGAAGTACTCGCTGGTGTCGCGCGAGGTCATCGCCGACTGCATCGAAACCGCCGCGCAAGGCCAGTGGATGGACGGCGTCGTCGTCATCGGCGGATGCGACAAGAACATGCCCGGCGGCATGATCGCCTTGGCGCGCACCAACGTGCCGGGCATCTATGTTTACGGCGGCACCATCAAGCCAGGCCGCTACAAGGGCAACGATCTCACCATCGTGTCCGTGTTCGAGGCCGTTGGCGAATACACCATGGGCCGCATGCCCGAAGAAGATTTCAAGCAGATCGAGAAATGCGCGATTCCCGGCTCGGGCTCCTGTGGCGGCATGTACACCGCCAATACGATGAGCTCGGCATTCGAAGCCATGGGCATGAGCCTGCCGTATTCCAGCACGATGGCCAACGAAGACGAGGAAAAGGTCACATCGGCCGCCGAGTCCGCGCGTGTGCTGGTCGACGCGGTCAAGCGCAATCTGCGCCCGCGCGACATCATCACGCGCGAAGCCATCGAGAACGCGGTGTCCGTCATCATGGCCACGGGCGGCTCCACCAACGCGGTGCTGCATTTCCTGGCCATCGCGCACGCCGCTGAAGTGCCGTGGACCATCGACGACTTTGAACGCATCCGCCGGCGCGTGCCCGTGCTGTGCGACCTGAAGCCGTCCGGCAAGTACGTGGCTACCGACCTGCATCGTGCCGGCGGCATTCCGCAAGTCATGAAGCTTCTGCTCAACGCGGGCCTGCTGCATGGCGATTGCATCACCATCACGGGCAAGACCATCGCGGAAACGTTGGTCGACGTACCCGACGTGCCGCGCGCGGATCAGGACGTCATCATGCCGATCGATCGCGCGCTCTATCCGCAGGGGCACCTCGCTATCCTGAAGGGAAATCTCTCGCCGGAAGGCTGCGTCGCAAAGATCACTGGGCTGAAGAACCCCGTCATCACGGGACCCGCACGCGTGTTCGATTCCGAAGACGACGCGATGACGGCCATCATGGCGCAGCAGATCCGCGACGGCGACGTCGTCGTCATCCGCTACGAAGGCCCGAAGGGCGGTCCGGGCATGCGTGAGATGCTGGCGCCCACGTCCGCGCTTGTGGGGCAGGGGCTGGGCGAAACCGTGGGTCTCATCACAGACGGCCGTTTTTCCGGCGGCACCTGGGGCATGGTGGTGGGCCACGTCGCGCCCGAAGCGTACGTGGGCGGTCCCATCGCCCTCATCCAGGAAGGCGATTCGGTTACCATCGATGCCCACAAGCTGCTGCTGCAGCTCAACATCAGAGACGAAGAGATGGCGTCTCGTCGCCAGGCCTGGGTCCAGCCCAAGCCGCGTTATACACGCGGTGTGCTTGCCAAGTTCGGCAAGCTCGCCAGCACCGCCAGCCGTGGGGCAGTAACCGATGCGTTTGAAGATTAGTCTGTTGTTGGCCGCGGCCGGCGCCCTGGGCGCTGGCGCGGTGCATGCGCAAACCACTGGCCTGGATCTGGCCAAGAGCAAGGCCTGCATGGCCTGTCATCAGGTGGAAGCCAAACGGGTCGGGCCGCCCTTGAAGAGCGTGGCGGAACGATACGCGGGGCAGGGCGACGCCATGGTGGATTACCTGGCGGGCAAGATCCGCGGCGGTGGCCGCGGCGCCTGGGGCGCGGTGCCCATGCCCGCCCAGACCCACGTCACGCCTGAAGACGCCCGTGCTTTGGCCGAATGGATCTTGTCGCTGGCGCCGGCAAAGCAGTAGCCTTATTCTTATGCCCCGGCACCAAGCCGGGGGCGCCGGCCGCGCGCAGCGGCCGTCTACAGCAAAGGAATCGTCATGGCAGAACAACCATCACCGGGCAATGAAGTCGCCGTACTTGGCGGCGGTTGCTTCTGGTGCGTCGAAGCAGTGTTTGTCGATCTGCGCGGGGTCAAGAGCGTCTTGCCGGGCTACGCGGGCGGACACGTCGACAATCCCAGCTACGAACAGGTCTGCGGCAAGGACACCGGCCACATCGAAGTCGCGCGCATCGAATTCGATCCGGCCGAACTCTCTTACAGCGATCTGCTGCGCGTCTTTTTCGCCACCCACGATCCCACCACCCCGGGTCGCCAGGGCAACGATATCGGCCCGCAGTACGAGTCCGCCATCTTCTGGCAGAACGAGTCGCAGCGCGCTCAGGCCGAAGCCGTCATCGCCGAGGTCGAGGCGCAGAAAGTCTACGATGCGCCCATCGTGACCAAGCTGCTGGCGCCGGCGCATTTCTGGCAGGCCGAGGACTATCACAGCAATTATTTCGCCTTGCATCCCGAGCAAGGCTATTGCCAGTTTGTGATTGCGCCCAAGGTCGCCAAATTCCGTAAGCAATTCCAGGATCGCCTGAAGCGCTGAGCGGCGGCAATCGTTTCGCGTGACTGAAGGCCCCGTACGGCGGAAAGCGTTCCGCCGATCAAAGCGGGGCCTTCTCGCATGTGGGGCTTTTTTCCACGCGTGCTTTTCCCGATGCGTCGCGAGTCAGATTGACGATCGCCCAAAGAAAAACCCCGCTTCGCAGCGGGGTTTTGGGCAAGCTTGGTAGACGCACGCCTGGCGCCCGTCTGCAAGCCTTATTCCACGGTCTTCACAACGCCACGGCGCATCTGGTCCAGCTCGATGGATTCGAACAGGGCTTTGAAGTTGCCCTCACCGAAGCCGTCGTTGCCCTTGCGCTGGATGATCTCAAAGAAGATCGGACCGATCTGGTTTTCGGTGAAGATCTGCAGCAGCAGTCCGCCGTCCGGCGCGCCATCCAGCAGGATCCGGTTCTTCTGCAGGCGATCCACGTCTTCGCCGTGGTTCGGCATGCGGCGATCCAGCAGTTCGTAGTAGGTCTCCGGCGTGTCCAGAAACACGACGCCCGTCTCGCGCAGCGCTTCTACCGTCGCATAGATGTCATCGGTCGCCATGGCGATGTGCTGGATGCCTTCGCCGCGGTACAGATCCAGGTATTCCTGAATCTGGCCTTTCTCGTCGGTGCCTTCCTCGTTGATGGGAATGCGGATATTGCCGCAAGGCGACGTCATCGCCTTGGACTTCACGCCCGTCACCTTGCCTTCGATGTCGAAGTAGCGCACCTCGCGGAAGTTGAACAGGCGCTCGTAGAACTCCGACCATTCGGCCATGCGGCCCTTGTGCACGTTGTGCGTCAGGTGGTCGACCAGCGTCAGGCCCGCGCCGCGCCAGTTGACGTCGGTCTGCGCATTGGCCGGATCCAGCGGAATGAAGTCCACGTCGTAGATGCTGATGTCGCCAATGCCGCCGTGGCCTTCCTTGCCGGCCCAGCGGTCCACCAGATAGATCAGCGAATCGCCAATGCCCTTGATGGCAGGAATGTTCAGTTCCATCGGCCCGCTATGGGAATCAAAGCCCCACGCGCCAAGTTCCAGCGCACGCTTGTAGGCGGCGTTGGCGTCCTGCACCCGAAAGCCAATCGCACAGATCGACGGGCCATGCAGGCGAGCAAATCGTTGAGCGAAGGAATCGGGCTCGGCGTTGATCAGGAAGTTCACGCCGCCTTGGCGGTACAGCGTCACATCCTTGTGGCGATGCTTGGCAATGGCCTTGAAGCCCAGCAACTCAAACACCTTGCGCAGCGCGGCGGGGTCCGGCGCGGCATATTCAATGAACTCGAACCCGGCGGTGCCCATCGGGTTGTCCCAGGGTTGGAAAGCGCTGCTCATAAGTCTGCTCCCTTGCATGTTTTGTGAGGACGACTTGTTCTTCAAGTCTAGACGCAGATTGTAGGTACGAAGACTGGGCAGACAATTGCAAAGATGGCGCGAAAGGCGGTGACTTGAGCAATAATATTGCTCATTTTCGAATCGGAGGGGTTGAAGATGTCCGGAATTGAGCTAGACAGGACAGATCTAAGGATTCTGGCTGAACTGCAGCGCGACGGACGCCTCAGCAATCAGGAGTTGGCGGACCGCGTTTCGCTGTCGCCCAGCCCCTGCCTGCGCCGAGTGCGGCGTCTTGAAGAGCAGGGCTTCATCAAGAAATACGTGGCGCTCATCGACGCGGCCAAGGTGGGCCTCGGGCTGCTCGCGTACGTCAATATCCGCCTGAACAAGCACAGCGGATCCAGTCACGCACCCATGAGCGACTTCGCACGCGACGTCCAGCTCTGGCCGGAAGTCGTCGAGTGCTACGCCATGTCCGGCGACATGGACTATCTGCTTCGCATCCAGGTCGCCGATCTGGCGCACTTCTCGCGCTTCGCCATGGACACCCTCATGCGCCACCCGGCGGTGGTGGACATGCGTTCCTTCTTCGCGCTCCAGCAGATCAAGGAAACGACGGAGCTTCGTATATAGACTCAATGAGCGGGGCGGCTGCCGCCGTCGAAGCCATCCCCGTGCCTTCTATATATATGGAGGCGAGCCCGCACGCTATATATAGATAGGTATCGAAGAATGCCGGCTCAGCGGCGTGCCCGCGACTGCGTCCCCAAAAAGAATCACATTTCTGCAAAATGGGTGTCATGCTGATCGCACACGCCAAATTTCTGTGCTATAGTCTCGCTCCTTCGCTGCTCCAATAGTTTTGAACAGCGAAGCCAAGCAGGTGCAACAGGTTTGTGGGTTTCCCCGGCCTGCCGCAAAGGCAGTCAGAAATGAGGCCAAGCGGTTATTGCAAAGATCGGCGCAAATCAGGCAGAAGCCAGTTGCAAGATCTGCAAAAATTGTGCTATAGTCTTGGGCTTGGCTGGTGATGACGAATCAGGGTTTACCCGAATCGATGTTTCAGCCACCTGTGCGGTAACCAGCCTTCGGGTTTCCCGAAGCCGCTTGAAAGTTGAGCGGGGTTGCAAGATGCGGTGCAAATCAGGCAGAAGCCAGTTGCACAATCTGCAAAAGCTGTGTTATAGTAGAGGGCTTGGCGGTTGCCGAAAAATTAGGGTTTACCCTGACGTTTCGATAGTCGCTAAGCGCTGAGAAATCAGCGCCTCGATTTTGAAGTTAAGTAGTACAGAATTTAGCAGTACAGAATTTAGCAGTGCCGCTCTTTAACAATTAAACAACCGATAAGTGTGGGCGCTTGATGCGAGTGCAGCGGTTTGGGTTTCGGCCTGAATCGCAAGCACAAGAAATCAAGTGCTCACTAGAAGTGAAGTACCTTAGACGTCAAGTTTAAGAACATACCTCACTTCCTTTGAGTAGCGACGTATGACCTGGTTTGGATTTATCCGGACCAAGAATACGAAACAAATACAGAGATTAAACTGAAGAGTTTGATCCTGGCTCAGATTGAACGCTAGCGGGATGCCTTACACATGCAAGTCGAACGGCAGCACGGACTTCGGTCTGGTGGCGAGT
>NZ_JAHUWQ010000019.1:0-342 GCF_019218915.1 Achromobacter sp. ACM05 | reverse complement strand
GACCTGAGTATTAGCGTTTGTGCCGTTCATAAGTTTCAAAGCAGTCTGAGGCTTATCACCCCAGTCTTGAGAACTTGGAACAAAAAATAATGCAATCACAACCCGTGCCCATCTTCATCAGCAACGCCGATTACTTGATGAACACATTTTCGTTGTGCTTCTTCCAGATTGTTAAAGAACAAATATAGCTGTTGGGTAAAACCCAACTCATAACATCGTGAGCTACGACACTATGAGTTGGCCTCTACATCGCCACCGGCGATCAATGAGAATCAATGGTGGAGGTGAACGGGATCGAACCGATGACATCCTGCTTGCAAAGCAGGCGCTCTCCCAGCTGAG
>NZ_JAHUWQ010000018.1:0-360 GCF_019218915.1 Achromobacter sp. ACM05 | reverse complement strand
CGGACGGCGACAAGAGCGAAGCGGTGCTGACCATCACGATCAACGGCCAAACCGACGGTCCTCCGGTCGTCACCCCGGTGGACTCTGACGGCAACGTCACCAGCGCGCACAACAGCGTGGTGGAAGCTTCCGGCGCGACGGTCACCGGTTCGGTTGGCGTGTCCGCCGAAGCCGGCATCACCGCCGTCACCGTGGCTGGCCGCGATGTGACTGGCGCCTCTGCCGCCAACCCCGTCGTCATCACGACCGACAAGGGCATCCTGACCGTCACCGGCTACAACGCTGCGACCGGTGTCATCTCCTACTCGTACAAGGAAACGGGCGGCGCCGATAACCACTCGGCGGGCGATGACTCGGTTC
>NZ_JAHUWQ010000017.1:0-415 GCF_019218915.1 Achromobacter sp. ACM05 | reverse complement strand
TCATCGCCTGTGATCGCCAAGGCATCCACCATATGCACTTAGTCGCTTGATCCTATAACGCTGTAGGCTATAGGACCTGAGTATTAGCGTTTGTGCCGTTCATAAGTTTCAAAGCAGTCTGAGGTTTATCACCTCAGTCTTGAGAACTTGGAACAAAAAATAATGCAATCACAACCCGTGCCCATCTTCATCAGCAAAGCTGATTACTTGATGAACACATTTTCGTTGTGCTTCTTCCAGATTGTTAAAGAACAAATATAGCTGTTGGGTAAAACCCAACTCATAACGTCGTGAGCTACGACACTATGAGTTGGCCTCTACATCGCCACCGGCGATCAATGAGAATCAATGGTGGAGGTGAACGGGATCGAACCGATGACATCCTGCTTGCAAAGCAGGCGCTCTCCCAGCTGAG
>NZ_JAHUWQ010000016.1:0-426 GCF_019218915.1 Achromobacter sp. ACM05 | reverse complement strand
CGGACGGCGACAAGAGCGAAGCGGTGCTGACCATCACGATCAACGGCCAAACCGACGGTCCTCCGGTCGTCACCCCGGTGGACTCTGACGGCAACGTCACCAGCGCGCACAACAGCGTGGTGGAAGCCTCCGGTGCAACCGTCACGGGTTCGGTTGGCGTGTCGGCGGAAGCTGGCATAACCGCCGTCACCGTGGCTGGCCGCGATGTGACTGGCGCCTCTGCCGCCAACCCGGTCGTCATCACCACCGACAAGGGCATCCTGACTGTCACGGGCTACAACGCTGCGACCGGCGTCATTTCCTACTCGTACAAGGAAACGGGCGGCGCCGATAACCACTCGGCGGGCGATGACTCGGTTCGCGACAACTTCACGGTCAAGGTCACCGACCTGGCTGGCAAGTCGACGAGCAATGATCTGATCATCC
>NZ_JAHUWQ010000015.1:0-440 GCF_019218915.1 Achromobacter sp. ACM05 | reverse complement strand
CTACACCATCACCGACGCGGACGGCGACAAGAGCGAAGCGGTGCTGACCATCACGATCAACGGCCAAACCGACGGTCCTCCGGTCGTCACCCCGGTTGATAGCGACGGCAACGTCACCAGCGCGCACAACAGTGTGGTGGAAGCCTCCGGTGCAACCGTCACGGGTTCGGTTGGCGTGTCGGCGGAAGCTGGCATCACCGCCGTCACCGTGGCTGGCCGCGATGTGGCTGGCGCCTCTGCCGCCAACCCGGTCGTCATCACGACCGACAAGGGCATCCTGACCGTCACCGGCTACAACGCTGCGACCGGTGTCATCTCCTACTCGTACAAGGAAACGGGCGGCGCCGATAACCACTCGGCGGGCGATGACTCGGTTCGCGACAACTTCACGGTCAAGGTCACCGACCTGGCTGGCAAGTCGACGAGCAATGATCTGATCA
>NZ_JAHUWQ010000014.1:0-445 GCF_019218915.1 Achromobacter sp. ACM05 | reverse complement strand
CATCAACGCGTAACAATCAAGTAACAAATCCGGCGATTCCCTGCGCTATGCAAGGCGCTTTTGCGCCGCCAGCAACCCACAGGCTCCTGCCCGGCGTGGGCCAGGCAGGCCTGTGCAGTCTCACCCGCAGCCGCCGGGCATCAGGCCGTGGGCCGCTCTTCCACCTGCTGGCCCGGGTGGCGGGCGAAGCGGCGGATCTCCGGGCCATGCACCGGATCCTGGCTGTCCCAGGGCCAGCCGCCAAACTGGGTGCGGCGGTAGTCCATCATGGTCTGCATGATTTCCTGCTGCGTGTTCATCACGAACGGTCCGTACTGCACCACGGGTTCGGCAATCGGCCGGCCTTGCAGCATCAGCAGCTCCGCCACATCGCTGCCGGTGTTCTCCAGCACCCAGTCCTGGCCGGCGGCCATTTCCAGCGCCGCATGTTCGCGCAGCGTGTCAC
>NZ_JAHUWQ010000013.1:0-501 GCF_019218915.1 Achromobacter sp. ACM05 | reverse complement strand
GGTCCAGACAAGCCAGCGCGGCCGCACCGGCCCCCGACGTCACGACCTTCACCTCCGAAATCGACTTCCCGACGACCTTCAGCCCGTTGATGAAAGCGGCCGATACGGTGATGGCGGTGCCGTGCTGATCGTCATGGAAGACGGGAATCTTCATGCGTTCGCGCAGCTTCTGCTCGACCGTGAAGCACTCCGGCGCCTTGATGTCCTCGAGATTGATGCCGCCGAACGTGGGTTCGAGGCCGGCGATGATGTCGACCAGCTTGTCCGGATCGGTCTCGTTGATCTCGATGTCGAAGACGTCGATTCCGGCGAACTTCTTGAACAGGACGGCCTTGCCTTCCATGACCGGCTTCGATGCGAGCGGGCCGATGTTGCCCAGACCGAGCACCGCGGTGCCGTTCGTGATCACACCCACCAGATTGCCGCGGCTCGTGAAGCGGTGCGCCTGCAGTGGATCGGCCGCGATCGACTCGCACACGCCTGCCACGCCCGGGGTATAAG
>NZ_JAHUWQ010000012.1:0-612 GCF_019218915.1 Achromobacter sp. ACM05 | reverse complement strand
GCGATCCAGGCCGAAACCCAAACCGCTGCACTCGCATCAAGCGCCCACACTTATCGGTTGTTTAATTGTTAAAGAGCGGTACTGCTAAATTCTGTACTACTGGTTTCTGCCTTCAACTTCGGCCAACCTCGCTTTCGCGTCGTCGCTGTCGTTGCAGCAGAGAAACGAGATTATGAAGAAGTTTTTATCGCTTGTCAAGCCAGCTTCGCATTTTGCTTTGCTTTCTTGCGGCGACCTCTTCAGGTCTCGCCAGGACTTTTGCCCTGCCCTAGCAGCTATCGAAACGTCAGGGCAAACCCTAGATTTTTCGGTAACAGCCAAGCCCGAAACTATATCACCATTTTTGCAGTGAATGCAACCGGCTTCTGCCTGACTTGCACTCTGTCCTGCAATGTCGCCGAGCTGGAGGATCTCCGTTTCAGCAGACATGGAACATAGGTTCTCACTAAAAACAAACCCCCACAGGCTTACCTGTGGGGGTTTGCGCAATAAAAGCCTGACGATGACCTACTTTCACAGACGTCCGTCCACTATCATCGGCGCAAAGGCGTTTCACTGTCCTGTTCGGGATGGGAAGGAGTGGTACCACCTTGCTATGGTCGTCAGGCGTAA
>NZ_JAHUWQ010000010.1:0-929 GCF_019218915.1 Achromobacter sp. ACM05 | reverse complement strand
TCCTACTCGTACAAGGAAACGGGCGGCGCCGATAACCACTCGGCGGGCGATGACTCGGTTCGCGACAACTTCACGGTCAAGGTCACCGACCTGGCTGGCAAGTCGACGAGCAATGATCTGATCATCCAGATCATCGACACCGCGCCGATCGCCAAGAACGATTCGGCCTCGGTCACCGAAGACACCGCCACCCCGATCACGGGCAACGTTCTGACCAACGACACGCTGGGTGCTGACAGCACCACCGTGGCCATCACGACGACGGATGCCAAGTACGGCAAGCTGGTCGACAACGGCAACGGCACGTGGTCGTACCAACTGAACAACGGCCTGCCCGCAGTTCAAGCGCTGAACAACGGCCAGACGCTCACCGAAACCATCCGCTACACCATCACCGACGCGGACGGCGACAAGAGCGAAGCTGTTCTGACGATCACCATCAATGGCCAGACCGACGGTCCTCCGGTCGTCACCCCGGTTGACTCCGACGGCAACGTCACCAGCGCGCACAACAGCGTGGTGGAAGCTTCCGGCGCGACGGTCACCGGTTCGGTTGGCGTGTCGGCGGAAGCTGGCATCACCGCCGTCACCGTGGCTGGCCGCGATGTGACTGGCGCCTCTGCCGCCAACCCCGTCGTCATCACGACCGACAAGGGCATCCTGACTGTCACGGGCTACAACGCTGCGACCGGCGTCATTTCCTACTCGTACAAGGAAACGGGCGGCGCCGATAACCACTCGGCGGGCGATGACTCGGTTCGCGACAACTTCACGGTCAAGGTCACCGACCTGGCTGGCAAGTCGACGAGCAATGATCTGATCATCCAGATCATCGACACCGCGCCGATCGCCAAGAACGATTCGGCCTCGGTCACCGAAGACACCGCCACCCCGATCACGGGCAACGTTCTGACCAACGACACGCTGGG